>NZ_VWSH01000005.1:0-2500 GCF_008629695.1 Taibaiella lutea | reverse complement strand
TTGAAAAGCTATCCGATGACCTGTGGATAGGGGTGAAAGGCCAATCAAACTGAGAGATAGCTCGTTCTCTCCGAAATGTTTTTAGGAACAGCGTCGCATAATAGAAGTCAATTAGAGGTAGAGCTACTGATTGGACTAGGGGGCTTCACCGCCTACCAAATCCTGACAAACTCCGAATGCTAATTGATATCTGCGGCAGTGAGGCTGTGGGCGCTAAGGTCCATGGCCGAGAGGGGAACAACCCAGACTATCAGCTAAGGCCCCTAAATCTATGTTAAGTTGGTTAAACGATGTTCAAACCCTAAGACAGCCAGGATGTTGGCTTGGAAGCAGCCATTCATTTAAAGAGTGCGTAACAGCTCACTGGTCGAGGGTTCGGGCGCGGAAAATGATCGGGCATCAAACATAGTGCCGAAGCTATAGGATTGTACGCAAGTACAATCGGTAGGAGAGCATTCCAAACAGCGTTGAAGGTGTGGCGTGAGCCATGTTGGAGCGTTTGGAAAAGAAAATGTAGGAATGAGTAACGATAAACAAGGTGAAAAACCTTGTCGCCGAAAGACTAAGGGTTCCTGATCAATGTTAATCAGATCAGGGTTAGTCGGGACCTTAGGCATACCCGAAAGGGGAAGTCGATGGAGAATGGGTTAATATTCCCATACCACTGTTATATTCGATGGAGTAACGCAGGAGTGAAAAGCACGCGAACTGACGGAATAGTTCGTTAAAGGGCGTAGTTATAAGGGGTATAGGCAAATCCGTACCTTTTGATGAAACCTGATAGTACCACAAAGCTTCGGTGGCGTGGATAGTTGCTGTAACCAGACTGCCGAGAAAAACTTCTAAGGTTCGTATGACAGTGCTCGTACCGTAAACCGACACAGGTAGTCGAGATGAGTATTCTAAGGCGCTCGGGTGAGCCGCGGAGAAGGAACTAGGCAAATTAACGCTGTAACTTCGGGATAAAGCGTACCGTAGCGATACGGTCACAGTAAAATGGTGCAACCAACTGTTTAGCAAAAACACAGGGCCCTGCGAAATCGAAAGATGAAGTATAGAGCCTGATACCTGCCCGGTGCTGGAAGGTTAAGGAAGTTTGTCAGCCGCAAGGTGAAGCTTACGACTGAAGCCCCAGTAAACGGCGGCCGTAACTATAACGGTCCTAAGGTAGCGAAATTCCTTGTCGGGTAAGTTCCGACCTGCACGAATGGTCTAATGAGTTGCACACTGTCTCCTCCGCGAGCCCGGTGAAATTGTAGTATCGGTGAAGATGCCGGTTACCCGCCACGGGACGAAAAGACCCCGTGAACCTTCACTACAACTTTGCATTGATTTTGGGTAACAGATGTGTAGCATAGTTGGGAGACATTGAAGCGAGTACGCCAGTATTCGTGGAGTCACCGTTGAAATACCAACCTTCTGTTACTTAGAGTCTAATCCCTGTAAAGCAGGGAGACATTGCATGGTGGGTAGTTTGACTGGGGTGGTCGCCTCCCAAAGCGTAACGGAGGCTCGCAAAGGTTCCCTCAGTACGGTTGGTAATCGTACGTAGAGCGTATTAGTATAAGGGAGCTTGACTGTGAGACTGACTAGTCGAGCAGGTGCGAAAGCAGGCTAAAGTGATCCGGCGATTCTGTATGGAAGGGTCGTCGCTCAAAGGATAAAAGGTACTCCGGGGATAACAGGCTGATCTCCCCCAAGAGCTCATATCGACGGGGAGGTTTGGCACCTCGATGTCGGTTCGTCACATCCTGGGGCTGGAGAAGGTCCCAAGGGTTGGGCTGTTCGCCCATTAAAGTGGCACGTGAACTGGGTTCAGAACGTCGCAAGACAGTTTGGTCTCTATCTGTGGTGGGCGTTAGTAAATTGCGAGGACATGACCTTAGTACGAGAGGACCGGGTTGTATGTACCGCTGGTGTATCTGTTGTGCCGCCAGGTGCAGTGCAGAGTAGCTATGTACAGAAAGGATAAGCGCTGAAAGCATCTAAGCGCGAAACCTACCTCAAGATGAATTTACTTTTAAGTGCCGTCGAAGACTACGACGTTGATAGGCTACAGGTGTAAAGGCAGTAATGTCATAGCCGAGTAGTACTAATTGCACGTACGCTTTAACTTTATTTTTAGATGTGGGATGACAGACAAGAGATATGAGAATAGTATGATGAGAATCATGGTACCTCAAATCCCAAATCTCCAATCTCAGGTCTGAACTTAGAAGTGTTACAAAAAATATCAAAACGTAAAAGAATCAAGCTGACCCAATATGTTAACTTATTACAGTCAATAGTGAATGGTCAATAGTGAATAGTTCAGCAATGGACGTTTTATTTACTAAAGACAGACAACTAACCACTAACGACTCAAGTCCTTATGGTGGTATTGCCGAGGGTGTTCACCTCTTCCCATTCCGAACAGAGAAGTTAAGCCCCTCATGGCCGATGGTACTGGTTAACTCCGGGAGAGTAGGTAGCTGCCATATTTATTACAAAACCTTCAACT
>NZ_VWSH01000004.1 GCF_008629695.1 Taibaiella lutea | reverse complement strand
GTATTGCCGAGGGTGTTCACCTCTTCCCATTCCGAACAGAGAAGTTAAGCCCCTCATGGCCGATGGTACTGGTTAACTCCGGGAGAGTAGGTAGCTGCCATATTTATTACAAAACCTTCAACTTAAATAGTTGAAGGTTTTTTTGTGCACGAAACTTTGACCTATCGAATAAACGTACTGGAATTCAAAGAAGAAAGTAAATAATAATACCAATAAATTTATAAATTTGGTCTCCATTAAATCTTCACATCTCAACAGACCAAAATGTTCAAAGCAAAAAGTATGTTGCCGTTATTGTTAAGCTTATCACTTGGTTTTACGGCCTGTAATCAAAATGGGGCAACTTCTGAAAGGAAGGCAAGTCCTGCTTTGGAAGAAATATTTAAAAATTATTACCAGGAGCGTTTGGCCCTTTTTCCAATAGAAGCTACTTCGAATGGAGATAATCGTTTTAACGATAAACTATACGCGGATTTTACAGATAGTTACCGTGATAAACTTGCCGCTTTTTACAATAAATACAAACAAGAGATTGAAAAAGTTAATCGTGCTGAATTAAGTACGGAAGAACAAATCGATTACGATTGCTTTGTGTATGATGTAAATCAGAGCCTTGAATCTTTCAAATTTCATAGCAATTACATGCCTTTGGGGCAGATAGGCGGATTTCATTTATTGTTTGCTCAGATGGGCAGTGGTACTTCCATCCAGCCTTTTAAAACGGTTGCGGATTATGATAATTGGATGAAGCGTATGCAGGCTTTTGGCCCTTATATGGATAGTGTGATTGTTTATTTTAAGAAGGGCGTAAACACACATTGGGTATTGCCCAAAGCATTGGTGTCAAAGATGATTCCTCAAATGGAAAGCATGCAGGCAAGTGATATTACAACTTCCCTTTTTTACAAACCTATCCAGAATTTCCCTAAGGACTTTTCAGATGCAGATAAGCAAAGACTTCAAAAGGATTTTACTGCAACTATTACAGATGTAGTAATGCCTGCCTATAGAAAAGTAGGCGATTATCTGAAGAATGAATATCTGCCGCAGGCAAGGAATACAGCAGGCGTATGGGATTTACCTGATGGCGCGAATTTCTATAATTTCTGTGTGCATCAGGGTACATCAACTGATATGACTGCTGATGAAATTTATAATCTCGGCTTATCAGAGGTTGCACGTATTAAAGGTGAAATGGAGACAGTTAAAAATAATACCGGATTTAAAGGTGATTTAAAATCATTCTTCACTTATCTCGATACTGCAAAGAAATTTACTCCATATACCACTGATTCACAAATACTGAATGCTTATCACGATATTTATAACAAGATGCAGCCGCAACTTAAAAAGTTGTTTGTGAATACGCCTAAAACTCCATTTGAAATAAGACAGGTAGAAGCTTTCAGGGCTAAGAGCGCATCATCGGAATATAATCCGGGAAGTCCTGACGGAAGCCGTCCCGGTATATTTTACGTCCTGATTTTAGATCCTGCAAAATACAATGTTGTTGCAGAGCAAATGGAAAGTCTGTTTTTACATGAAGCTATTCCGGGTCACCATTACCAGATTTCATTGCAACAGGAGGATACGGGCTTACCTGATTTCAGGCGCTTTTCATTTGGCTATAATGCTTATATAGAAGGCTGGGCTTTGTATTGCGAAAGCCTTGGCAAAGAACTTGGATTATACACAGATCCGTATCAGCACATGGGTGCGCTTGGCGCAGAAATGCACCGAGCTATCAGATTGGTTGTGGATGCAGGTATGCATTCCAAAAAGATGACAAGGGAAGAGGCTATTAAGTATATGATGGACAATGAACAGATTAATGAAGAAGGTGCGACCATCGAAATTGAGAGATATATGAACTGGCCGGGGCAAGCTTTGGGTTACAAAATCGGTTCTATTACTATTGCACGTTTGCGTAAAGAATGTACCGAAAAAATGGGTAAGCATTTCAATATTTCAGCCTTCCATGACGAAGTGCTTAAATATGGTTGTATGCCGCTGAATGTATTAGAACAACATATTCATAGCTGGGAAGCAAAATAAAAAATCAGGTAAGAGCCAGGTTCATTGTTTAGCAAGCCTGGCTCTTACTTTACTAAGAAACTCCGGCGTAAAACCAAGAAAAGATGCTATATAATGCTGTGCCACGCGTTGCGGAATAGTAGGGTAGCGTTTCAGAAAATCCAGATACTTTTCTGTTGCGGTTGTTGCAATGGTTTTGAATAATCTTTGTTGCAGATTGGCAAGATTCTTTTGCACCATTAAACGAAATATTCTTTCAAATTTCGGGATCTCTTTTAATAATATTTCTTTGTTTTCAAGTGTAAGGGTCAATACTTCTACATCTTCCAAGGTTTCAATAAACATATGACTTGGCACACGATCATGGAAACTTGTAATGTCGCTTACCCACCAATTTTCTATGGCGAACTGTAAGGTAACTTCATCTCCTTTTTCATCGATATAATAGTTACGGATACAGCCTTTGTTTACAAAACTTTCAAAATGGCAAACATCGCCTTCCTTTAACAGCATTGTTTTTCGCGGGATTTCCTGAAGCAAAAGCAAATCGTTGAAACGATCTAATTCCTCATTGCTGAAGGCAGCGTATCTGAGTACGTATTGATTGATGGCTGTATACATGCTTTCAAATTTACTAAACAATATTTTTTATTTGAAAAATATTAACGCAGCTCATGCATCCTTAATATAGGTTGATTGTTTAGATAGAAAGATTTATTCACAACAATAAATTTATATCATGGTAAAGTACTCAGAAAAAGCAGGCAAGAAAGTAGAAAGGGCAATGCACGAAATGCATGAAGGCACATTAAAAAGTGGTTCCGGTAAAAAGGTTACGAGCAAAAAGCAGGCTATAGCTATCGGTCTTTCCGAGGCGAGAGATGCGGGTGCCAAAGTACCAAAGAAAGCTGCAGCGAAAAAATCTCCCGCAAAAAAGTCTGCTGCTAAAAAATCTGCTCCAAAAAAATCTGCAGTGAAGAAGTCGGCCCCAAAGAAATCTGCCCCTAAAAAGAAAGGATAAAAAACAATACCTGCAAAATATTTGCAGGTATTGTCTTTTTAGAATTGGTGCCGGTGCAAACCATTTTACAATTGAATCATGTTTGTGCGTTGTGATTAAGATTGTCAGTTTGCCCGGGCTTTATATTTTACAGATGGAACAGGGCCATCAATTGTTGTGCTTTTTCTTCGGTGTCGGCAGCTTCCAATATCCGGTGAAAGCTGTTGACTTCTTCTTTTGTAAGCAATATAAACAAACCTGCTGAAGGAGTTGGTATCACTATGTTCCGTGTATTTTCAAAAGAAGCATAATCAATATCATTACACTTCTTTTTAACAACTTTACGAAGTGTGATATAATCCTTTGTACTTAAAGAAAGCATTGTGTTTCCGAATGCCACCTGATAATAGCCACAATCTTTGCATTGTGCCACATAGCCATCATCGCTGTAATATAAAGATTGAAATTCGCACATAAGTTTATGTTTATGAATACAAACTTCAGCTTTGCATTGATAAAATGATGTCAGTTATGGGAAATATTTCTTCAAAAAAGGGAATAGATTTTGTGTGAGTTAAACAGATCTCACTTTCTGTCAAAGCCAAACACCATTTCTCTGCTATCGCTTTGCCCTTTTATTTTTTTGCGGATTATTTGTGCTGCTATCATGCTGAATGTAATGCCGTTTCCGCCATAGCCGAGGGCGAAATACATCTGCTTCATTCCGGGGTATTCTCCTATGTAGGGCAAACCATCTTTGGTGGCACTGAATGTTCCACACCATGACATGTCAACTTTGATTTTTTTATCAGGGAATAGTTTTTCAAAATTTGAAATCAGGTTGTTTGTTTTGCGGTCCAGTAAAGCGTCCCGTAAGTTTTCATTTTTGAATTTAATGTCTTCACCGCCCAACATGATTCTATTGTCTCTTGTTGTCCTCATATAAAAGTAAGGTCTTGCTGTTTCCCAGATAAGGCATTCATCTTTCCATAAGGCTTCCTTGGGTACTGGTTCTGATACTAATGCATAAGTGCTGAGCAAATCCATTATTTTCTTCGGAAGGAATTTGCCCGCTTCATATCCGGCGGCTATTACAAGGTATTTGCAATGGATTGTATGGCCTTGCTCTGTACTTAGCTCATATCCGTTGCTGTTTTGTGTATAACTCGTTACCGGAGTGTATGGATAAAGTTTGAGATCGTTGTGTTTACGATGATAATCCAAAAGCAGGATAGCAGATTTGTAGGCATCCATTTGTGCGGATTCGTAATTTCTTAAAGCACCGGGTTTGTCAATACTGTATTCGCTTTGCAAAAGAGTATGGTCAAGAAATTCAACGGGTAAGTCGTATTGTTTCCTTACTTTATATTCTTTCTCAATTTCTTTCAGCCCTTTTTTATCTGATGCTAAATATAAGGTTGGCTTACGTTCAAATTCGGCATCCAGTTTCGTTTGCTGAAATACTGCCTGTATATCCTTAATAGATTGCAAGCTTGACTGATAAGCGGTTACAGCAGTTTGTTCCGATATTTTTTTCAATAGCTGATATAAGGGAATGTCAATTTCATATTGTAATTGTGCTGTACTTGCGGCAGAACTTCCGGTACATAACGGGCGTTTGTCAATCACTGCACATTCTATTCCGTGACTGCATAATTCGTGCGCTACCAAAGCGCCCGTAATGCCTGAGCCGATTATTGCCACATCGATATTTATATTTTCCTTTAAAGCATGCTCACTATTAAACAATGGATTTTTGATAAGCCAATAAGGTAGTCCTGCGTATAAATCCATATTTTTTATTTGATTATGATTGTCTGTTAATTTTCAGCTTTATAACAGTATTAAGTGTTTTTAGTTGAAGGCAATAATGGCGAAAAGCAAGCAGCCGATCTTTTAACGCAATGATATACCGCTGGATAGTATTATGTATCGTTGAGGTTGTTATGTGTCGGACACCTTCGAGGTGTACGACACATAACAAATGTCCATGTATCGCTCCTGCAGGGTCATGTACCATTCTTACAGGGTCATGTATCGCTTGGACAGCATTCTGTATGGCTTGGACAGTATCGTTGAGTCAGTATGTGTCCATATATCGTTTGTCAGCAGCAAAATAACACATCGAAAGTGTCTAATATATTGTAAATTACTTTAAATTGTAGGATTTATTTGTAGGAAAATCCAACAGGTTGCAGGAGAATCCAACAGGTTGAAAATGATACGTGTTTTCTTAGTTTGTTGATAATGAGCTTTTTGCATTTAAATTTATTTTCTGGCACGATTTTTCGATATAGTATAGTATTACTTACTTAAAAAATATCGTTTTATGAAAAGAATCGTTTTAGCCACTTTGATTTTGGCATCTGTTTCGTTTGTTAGTGTAAATGCTCAACCATCTGCAACACAAGAAGTAACAGCTGTTGCTGCTACTACAGCAGACGAAACTCCGATTAAACCCGCCGATTTACCGGAAACAGTAAAGAAAACACTTGCATCCGATGCTTTTGCAAAATGGACTGTATCTGCAGCTTCAGTTGTAAAAGAGGGAGAAACTGAATATTTTAAAGTTGATTTGGTGAATGGTGAAGAAAAGCAAACCGTAAAGCTTGATAAAGAGGGGCAAATTATCAAGTAATTTTTTGGCATGCTTTTACAAAGGCTGTGGAATTTTCCACAGCCTTTTTTTATATTTTTGGATGCTTCAAATTAATTATGACCGAATCCATGCACCCAATACTTGTAGTAGATGATGACCATACGTTTGCCAAAATTCTGGAAAGCTTTTTAAGCAGAAAAGGTTATATAATTGATGTTTGCTATAATATAAAAGAAGCTGTCGCTGTTTTGGACAGTAAATTATATGCTTTGCATTTGTTGGATTATCGCCTGCCGGATGGTACAGGGCTTGATATATTGAATGCAGCACATAACAAAGGGATAAAGACGCCTTCTATTATCATGACGAGTTTCAATGATGTAAGGACAGCGGTAAAAGCCATGCATTCGGGGGCTTTCGATTATATTACGAAGCCTGTGAACCAGGATGAGCTGCTGATGCTGATAGAGCAGGCTATTGAAAAGGAAGATGTCGTAACGCCAGATGTATCTGTAAATGCACCGCCTCATTTTGTTGAGGGTGAAAGCGCTGAGTCAAAGCGGCTTCATGAACAGATAAGGCTGATTGCTCCAACGGATATGTCGGTTATTATCAATGGTGAAAGCGGAACGGGCAAGGAGTATGTGGCAAGGCTTATCCATACATTGAGTGACAGGAGCGATAAAACGTTTATTGCCGTAGATTGCGGCACACTTTCAACGGAACTGGCTGCCAGCGAGCTTTTCGGACATATGAAGGGGGCCTTTACGGGCGCTTTGCAAAATAAGACGGGTAAATTTGAAGATGCTAACGGGGGTACATTGTTCCTGGATGAAATAGGAAATCTTAGTTATGAGGTTCAGGTAAAGCTTTTGCGTGCTTTACAGGAACGTGTCATTACTCCTGTTGGCGGCAACAAGGAAATTAAATTTGACATAAGGGTCATTGTTGCGACAAATGAAGATTTGAATAACAGGATTAGCGAGGGCAAATTCCGCGAGGACTTATACCATCGTTTAAATGAATTTAAAGTGGTTGTACCGCCTTTAAGAAAGCGGGGGAATGATATTATATTGTTTATAGATTATTTCATCAGAGAGTCGAATGCTATCCTGAAAAGAAATGTAAGGCAGTTGTCGCCCGAGGTTTTGGATATTTTCAGGAAGTATGACTGGCCGGGCAATATAAGGGAGTTAAAGAATATTGTGAAGCGATTGGTATTGCTGGCTAAAGGGGATATGGCGGTTAAAGAAGATCTTCCGGAGGAAATGTTATTGGATATGGAACAATCCCAGCCAAAGGAGGGAACTGATTTAAAGGTATTGCAGGAGAACAAGGAACGGGAATTGATTTTACAAACGCTCAAAGAAACGAAACATAATAAGTCTAAAACAGCAAAGCTCCTGAACATTGACAGGAGCACGCTTTATGCCAAAATGCAGAAGTATAATATTGAGTAGGCTTACAAATCTGAAAATTCCCAACAGCTTTGCCATGCGTTATGGGCTTCGGCATAAGCAATGAAACCTTCATAAAAAGGAATGGAAGCCAGGGTGGAACTGTCGCCGATAACAATCAGCTTTTTTCTTGCGCGGGTCATGGCAACGTTCATTCTCCGTGTATCTGTAAGGAAGCCCACATTGTTATCTGTATTGCTTCTTGTCATGCTGATATAAACTATGTCACGCTCCTGTCCCTGAAAGCTGTCAATGGTATTTACTGAAATTTTATGCCTGTATTTAAGCATTAATTCATGTTCCCGCATGAGTTCCTGAAGCAATAATACTTGTTGCTTGTATGGTGATATAATACCGATTGTCGGGAAGTTATCCTGATTATAATGTGTTTCCAGCCCAGTAATAAATTGGGTAAAATGTTTTATCAGAAAGGCCGCTTCTTCCGGATTGCTGATGCTGCTACCTTCCTGTTTTTCTTCAAAGCCGCTTCCTGCGGTGTCTATAAAGGTTAATGGTAAATCTTCCGGGAACAATAGATGCTGAGCGACAGAGATGTGCGCTTTCAATGCATTGTTATAAAATACAGCAGAGGAATAACCCATAATCTGTTCATGCATTCTGTATTGTTCTTCCAGTAAAACAACCGCGTCAGGAAACAGTTCCACACATTTAGCCATTAAGGTATGTTCCAATCCTTTTTTTGCGGCTTCCTGCGATTTTATGGTAGGTGGCAATTGATTGTGATCACCTGCCATTATTAATCTTTGTGCTTTCAGAACCGGAATCCAGCAAGCAGGTTCAATGGCCTGTCCGGCTTCGTCAATAATAACGGTATGGTATTTCCTGTTTTTGATGGAATAATGATTGGAACCAACGAGTGTGGCTGTAATAACCTGTGCTTCGTTGAGCAATGCTTCGGTTATATATTGTTCTGTCTTCTCCGCTTCTTTCATCACTTTATGCGCCTCGTCGAATAATGCTTTGCGTTGTTCCCTTTCTGCTTTCCCGAAGTTGCGTTTATATTTATGTGCCATATCCCTGAAAGATTGCGCCTGTTTTTTTAAGCGTTTCACTTCTTTCATACGGGTGTCTTCGGCGGTTTTTCCGTCGAGGGTTAGGGATAATAACTTTTCGGTTACCCGGGCAGGATTGCCTGCGCGCACTACTTTCAGGCCTTCATCGGCCAGCTTTTCGCTTAACAAATCAACTGCTGCATTGCTGGGCGCAACAACCAGTATTTGTTTTTCTTCTTTTTGAAGAATGGCTTTTATGGCTGCTACCAGGGTGGTTGTTTTACCTGTTCCGGGAGGACCGTGCACTATAGCCAATTCATTTGAAGCGATGATTTTCTGAACTGCATTGTTTTGAGAGGCATTAAGCTTTGAGGAAGCAGGTGTGGTTACTGCATTATTAAATGTGGGGTGTTTGTTGCCAATCAATGTCTGAACCAGATGTCCTTCTTTGTCGTTGTCACTTAAATCTCCTGCTGCTTTAAGTGCAATAAACATTTCGTCATAACTGTTTTCATCAAACAGCAAATCTATACCGAGCTTGCCATTACGGCTCCATTCGGGCAATTCTTCCGTTCTTAATGCAAGTTTTAGTTTATTGCCATATACATGGGATACAATTCCTTCAACTCTGTCTTCTTTTGCATTATGATTGGAAAACAATGCAGCGGGCATTCCCGACCTGAACTGGTGTATAATATCCTGATGGGTGGTGCGCTCCAGTTCAACAGTTACGTAATCGCCTTTACCGGGTTCCACACCTTTAATAGCTAATGGATACCATGTAATGCCATTTGTTCTTCTTTCGGAAACAGATGCGGTAGCGTTCATTTTTATGAAGCTATTCTTGTCTTCTTCCTGTTCTATCTTTAATAAATCCTGTAATTCCTTAAAATAATTCATTGGATGAAAGCTATGCTGATAATGGGTTTGTTGTGGTATTTATTATAATGTCCAATAATTCTTTTCTTCCTTTAATTGTATTGCTATTTTTTGGCCGGCTTCAAAATCGCCGGAGGTTGTAATAAGGCTGATGATGTTTTCATGAATACGGATTTTTAATTCATGATAGTTGCCCCAGAAAACAATCTTTTCAATAATACCGGCTACTCCGTTATTTCCTTTTGTTGCAACAGCAAACTGTTCGGGCCTTACGAATAAATTTTTGCCGTTTAGGGTTAATGAAGCATCGAATAAGCGGGCTGTTGCTTCATTGAGCAAATTATATTTTCCGAGTAATGCACCTGCATAGACATCTACGGGTTTGAAGTAAATTTCCATCGGGCTGTCTTCCTGTAATAAGCTGCCTTCTTTTAAAATAATCATTTTATCTGCCCATGATAAAAGATCGAGCGGGTCATGAGAAGCTATTATACAGGTAAGACCGAGTTCGGTGCCAATATCTTCGAGTATGTTTTTCAATATAGATTTATGAATCAAGTCGAGATTGGAAAAGGGCTCGTCTAATATAAGCAATCGCGGAGCAGTCAACAGTAGTCTTGCCAAAGCTATTCTTTGTTTTTCTCCGCCTGAAAGCTGAAAGGTTGTGCGTTTTAACAGATGGCTTATTTTGCACAGATCAAACAATTGCATTGCTTTTTCTTCTGTCATGGTATTTGCATAGGACAGAATTTCTTCCATTCTCTGATGGTTGCGTAATTCGTAATGCTGCGACAAATAAGCTATGCCGGGCTGCCCGGGAATGAGCCTGTATTTTGGTCCTTTTACTTTTTTTGAATCAAAATAAACAACTCCTGCGTCGGCATCATCCAAGCCTGCAATTATTTTAAGCAAAGTACTTTTGCCGGAACCTGTAGCACCTGCAATGCCAAGTTTTTGGCCTGAATGGAGTTTAAATGAAATGTGCTTAAGAGAAAAAGATTCCGCGATATTTCTTCCGACTTCCGATACTTCTAAGATGGGCATGTGGTGCTGGTGCAATTGTATCAATCGTTTATTACAAATGGCAAAAGTAACGACTAAAGCAATAATAGCATAAAAAGCATCGGGGCATTATAAACCAGTACCGGCATCTTTATCTATAAACCAATGTACACGTGGGGTTTTAATAAGCTGTACGGGAAATGCGTCCGTATCTATCGGGCCTTTAAGCGCCTGCCGGATGGCGGATGCTTTGTTTTTACCTGAAACGAGAAAATAAATGCACTTTGCTTTATTGATTAGGGGGGCGTTCATTGTTATCCTGTATGCGTTTTTATCATCTGTTTTGACAGCCTTTACGGCGGGTTCTGTGTCATGTAGAATTGCGGTATGGGGAAACAGGGAGGCGACGTGCAGGTTCTCGCCAAGCCCTAATAATATCAGGTCAAAGGACATTTCACTGTTGCCAAAGAAACTTTTTAGTTTTTGCTGATAAAGTTCGGCAGCTTTATTTATTGCAACAGCGGTATCTATAAAGAAAATCTGTTCGGGAGGGATTTGCAAAGGGGTAAGTAGTGTTGCTGCAGCCATTCTGTAATTACTTTCTTCGTCTGTAGGGGGAACAAAGCGTTCATCGCCAAAAAAGAAAAATACTTTGGACCAGTTTACGGCTTCATTGAATGGCGGGGCAGCAAGCAACTTGTAGAGTTCTTCAGGCGTCTGGCCACCGGATAATACTAATGTGAAAGCATTCTTTTCTGCAATATTTTTTTTAGCAAGGGAGACAATATGCAATGCTATGGAATGGATTGCTTCTTTTTTTGTGGGTGATATACTCAGCATCATATTTATTCCTGTTTGCTGTCTTTTAAAGGAAGGGTGAACCAATGGAAACCATCTCTTGCTATCAAAGCTTCTGCTTCTTCGGGTCCCCAGGAATCGGCTGCATAATTGGGAAAATGTATGCTTTTTCTGCCCTGCCATGTATTAATGACAGGCATCAGCAAGGCCCATGCGGTTTCAACCTGATCGCCTCTCATAAACAAGGTCTGATCGCCTGACATAATATCGAGTAACAGGGTTTCGTAGGCTTCCGGAGTTTGTGTGGTATAAACACCATTGTAGTCAAATACCATATCTACGGTATTCAGCATCATATCCAGACCAGGGCGCTTGGCCTGTAGTTGCAGCCTGATACTCATTTCGGGCTGTATGCTTATTACCAACCGGTTTTGTTGCCAGCTTTCCATCGTTTCGCCGGGAAATACTTTATGGGGTACGTCTTTAAACTGAATGGATATAACAGAAGATGTCTGATGCATTCTTTTACCGCTGCGCACATAAAAAGGAACGCCTTGCCAACGCCAGTTATCGACATAGAATTTTAATGCTGCAAAGGTTTCGGTATTAGAGTCTTTGTCTACATCGGGCTCCTGTCTGTAACCGGGCACTTCATCGCCCTGTACCCAGCCTTCAGCATATTGACCCCGTACGGTGTTTAATCTTATTTCTTCTTTTTCAAAGGCCCTCATGGCATTGAGTACGGCTACTTTTTTATCTCTTATTTCATCGGCATTGAAACTGATAGGGGGCTCCATGGCCACAAGGCAAAGCAGCTGCAAGACATGATTCTGAATCATGTCTTTTAATGCGCCTGCATGTTCGTAGTAAGCCCCGCGGCTTTCCACGCCTAATTGTTCTGTTACTGATATCTGTACGTGCTCAATGAAATCGCGGTTCCATAAAGGTTCTATAATGCTGTTGGCAAAGCGGAATGCCAGGATGTTCTGAACGGTTTCTTTGCCTAAGTAATGATCAATGCGGTAAATCTGTTTTTCATCATACATTTTTTCCAGAAGCTGATTTAACTCCCTTGCGCTTTCAAAGTCATGGCCAAATGGTTTTTCCAAAACAATGCGGGTATGTGAGGTGTCTTTCATCAGGCCGGCTTTGTAGAGCTGCTGGCTTATAACGGGAAATAATTCGGGTGAGACGGCGAGATAGTAAATGACTTGTACAGATTTGCTTTTCCACTTTAGCTTTAAATCGTTAATCTGCTTACCTATTTTTTCATAAGATGAAATCTGCTTTACATCAGCAACTGCATAGGTGATATGTTGTGCAAAGGAGGTCCATTCTTTGGTGTCAACTTTGTTTCTTCTTGAAAATTTGCGGACGCTGTCTTTTAATGTTGCGGCAAATGATTTGTCCGTCATTTTGGTTCTGCCTGTTCCTATTATGCAGAAGGTTTCGGAAAGCCAGCTGTCGAGAAACAGATTATATAATGCAGGCGCGAGTTTGCGCTGGCTTAAATCTCCGGTGGCACCAAACAAAACGAATATTACCGGCTCGCGATTGAGGTTATTATTCATCACGGATTTTTTGAATGAAGAAAAATTATTTTGAAGATTTAATGCCGGTCCATTGTGTATGGAAAGTACCGGAAACATTTATCTTTTCATATTGATGCGCACCGAAAAAATCTCTTTGAGCCTGAATAAGATTACTGCCTGAAGATGCTTTTTTTAAACTGTCAAAATAGCCGAGCGAGGCTGCAAATGCGGGCATTCCCAAACCATTGCCTATTGCAGTTTGCAATATACTCCTGATGCCTGTTTCTGTCTCTTTCAGCTCGCTTTCAACATTTTTATTCATGAACAGGTGATCAAGTTCTTTATCATTGCTATAGGCTTTATAAATAGTGTTCAGAAATTCAGAGCGGATGATACAGCCGCCACGCCAGATCCTTGCGATGTCAGCAATATTCAAATCATATTTGTAAGCTTCAGAGGCTTTTGAAAGCAGGTGCATTCCCTGGGCATAAGTGCTTATCATGGCAAAATAAAATGCATCTTCCAATAGCTTTGTCTGATGGCCGATGTCCACTGCCTCTTCGGGATGTGTTTCAGTCTTATACTTATCTCCCAATAAGGTTCTCAGGGATTTATATATGCTGAGGTTGCGCATTGCAACCGCAGTATCTATTGTAGGTATAGGTACATCCAGATCCATAGCAATCTGTGACGTCCATTTGCCGGTGCCTTTTGCTTTTGCTTCATCTTTGATGTCATCAAGGAGGATATGATTTTCGCCTTTCTCTTTATAGGTGAAAATTTCAGAAGTTATTTCGATAAGGAAGGATTGCAATCTGCCGTTATTCCATTTCTCAAATAGTGCGGCAATAGCAGCATTGTCAAGTTTGAGAAAATATTTAAGGTATTCGTATGTTTCAGCAATGAGTTGCATGAGTCCATATTCAATGCCGTTGTGAACTGTTTTTACAAAGTGACCGGATGCTTCGGGTCCTATATAGGTTACGCAGGCTTCGCCATCTACTTTGGCTGCTATGGCTTCGAGTATTGGTTTCATGACTTCGTACGCGGTTTTATCGCCTCCGGGCATCATGCTGGGGCCATAGCGTGCGCCTTCTTCGCCTCCTGATATGCCCATTCCGAAAAAATGAAGTCCTTTGGATTGCAGATAAATATCCCTGCGTCTTGTATCCTGAAAAAAGGAGTTGCCACCGTCTATCAGAATGTCGCCTTTATCCAGTAGCGGTATCAGCTCTTCCAGCACATCGTCCACAATTTTTCCAGCAGGAACAAGCATCATGATGGCACGGGGCGGTTTGATACTTTTTATAAATGCTGTGATATCATCAAATCCTTTTGTGTTATGATCTTCGTCTTCTTGTTCCAGTAGTGGAATCTTGGTTGTGTCTTTGTCATATCCTGCGCCTTTTATGCCGTGTTCAGACATATTCAGCAGCAAATTACGCCCCATTGTACCGAGGCCTATCATTCCAAAATCAAAGCCTGCTTGTATTGTTTCCATTGATCGCTATTTTCGGGATAAAAGTTCTTTTGCTTTGTTTACTATGTTTTCAACTGTAAAGCCATATTCCTTAAAAAGGGCATCGGCGGGTGCGGATGAACCAAAGGTATCTATGCCGATTATTATACCATCATCTGTGGCATATTTTTGCCAGCCTAAGGATGTGCCTGCTTCAACAACCAATCTTTTCCTTATTGTTTTTGGCAAAATCTTTTCCTTATAAGTTTCCGGTTGTTTGTCGAAAAGTTCCCATGAAGGCATGCTGACAACATTTGCGTCTATTCCGTCTTTTGATAAAACGGTTTGTGCTTCTAAAAGTAAATGTACTTCAGAGCCTGTCCCGATCAAAATGAGTTGTGGTTTTTGAGCAGCCTCAGATAATGTGTAAGCGCCTTTTAAGAGCCCGGAAGCTTTTGCGTATTTTGACTGGCTGATTACGGGAAGATCCTGACGGGTCAATACCATTGCTACCGGGCCTCCTGTATGTTCCAACGCAGCCTGCCAGGCCGCAACTGTTTCATTTGCATCAGCGGGTCTTATAAGTGTCAGGTTAGGGATTGACCTTAATGATAATAGTTGTTCAACGGGTTGATGTGTTGTTCCGTCTTCTCCTAAACCTATGCTGTCATGTGTGAAAATGAAAATGGGTTTAATCTTCATAATTGCAGCAAGCCTTATGGGCGGCCGCATGTATTCGGAGAAAATAAGAAAGGTAGCTCCGTAAGGAATGATGCCGTTGGTGAGGGCCATTCCGTTTAAGATAGCTCCCATCGAATGTTCTCTTACGCCGAAATGAAAATTACGGCCGGATCTGTCTTCGGGGGAAAAGTCGTTGAATGCTTTAAGCTGAGTGTCTGTGGATGGAGCCAGATCTGCGGAACCGCCTATTAATCCTGGAAAATAAGAAGCTATTGCGTTGAGTACTTTACCGGAAGCTTTTCTGGTGGCAATCTTTTCAATGTCTTTAAAATCGGGCAATGCTTTATGCCAGTCGGGTTTTGGTTTTCCGTCACGCAGTTGTTCAAGTTCTTTTGATAACTCCGGAAATGCTTTTTGATAGTTCTTATATAATACGTTCCATTCTTTTTCTTTCCGGATGCCTTCTTCTTTTACTTTTTCGTAAAAGTCCTTTACGGACTTGGGTATTTGAAAATATTTATCAGGATCGAAGCCCAGGTTTGTTTTTGTTTTTTTTACTTCGTCTTCGCCAAGAGGTGAACCGTGAGCATCTGCTTTATCTATTTTATTGGGACTGCCATAACCGATTTGGGTACGGACTTTTATTAATGAAGGTCTTTGAATCTCTACTTTTGCATTTCTGATGGCATTGGAAATAGCTTCAAGGTCGTTGCCATTTTCTACGATTTGCACATGCCAGTTATAGGCTTCAAATCTTTTACCTACATCCTCGTTGAAAGCCAGGTCTGTGCTGCCTTCTATGGATATATGATTGTCATCGTAAAGGTATATAAGGTTGCCCAATTCAAGGTGACCTGCTATGGAAGCTGCTTCCGAAGTAATTCCTTCCATCATGTCGCCATCGCTGCAGATGGCATAAATATGGTAATCGATGATTGGGAATTCAGGCCGGTTGTAATGTGCTTTCAAATATTTTTGCGCTATGGCCATGCCTATTGCATTTGCAAAGCCCTGCCCCAAAGGTCCGGTGGTAACTTCCACTCCGGGTGTCAGGCCATATTCGGGATGACCGGGTGTTTTGCTATGCAATTGCCTGAAGTTTTTTATATCATCTAATGAAAGGTCATATCCTGTAAGATGTAGCAAACTATATTGAAGCATGCATCCGTGTCCTGCAGACAATACGAATCTGTCCCTGTTAGGCCAGTCGGGATTTTCCGGATTATAATTCATATACCTGGTCCATAAGACGTGTGCCATGGGCGCAGCACCCATGGGCATTCCTGGATGGCCTGAATTTGCTTTTTGTACTGCATCGGCTGCCAAAAGCCTTATTGTATTAATGCAGTGCTCTTCAATGTTTTGATCTGAAAGCATAAACTGTCTTTAATAATTGTATAACAACACAATATGGCTATAAGTTGTATTGGCCGGCATCAATAACAAACCAATAATATTTTCATGGATTGGGTGTAAATTAAAGAGAGGGCTTCAAACAGAAGCCCTCTCTAAGTTATTATTAACAAGCGATAATTTACATTTTAGACTGCCATGCTTTTGCATCATCCAAATGTTTTTGTAACACAGGAATTGTTTCTGCTGTAAAGGCTTTTAAATCACCATCTGTAGTATTTGTATTTTCTTTCTGGAAAGCATCAACTGCATCTTTATGATCGCTTACCATCATGTCGATATAAGCTTTGTCAAAGTCTTTTCCTGTTTTTTTACCAAGGTCATTGATTTTATCCTGGCTATCGGTGCTCAATACAGTTGGTACAGATATATTTTTTGAAGTAGCCAAGGCACCTAATTTTGAACCAGCTGCAGTATGTTCGTCAATAATCATCTGGGCATACTTTTTCACGTTTGCATTGGAAGAAGTATTTAGAGCAAGTTTGCTTGCTTCAATTTCGGTCATGCCTGCATTAGTAGCCATTACTGCAAAGTCTGCATCTTCTGTAGATGCGGCAGGAGCAGTGTTGTCTTGTGTGACTTCGTTCACTTTCTGAGCTGAATCGACTGAATCATTTTCGGGAGTTCCGCTGTTACAAGCCGTTAAACCACCGATTGTGAGTGCCATAAAGCCAAAAGCATAGATTGTGTTCTTTTTCATAATTGTTGTTTTTAAGTTTGATTAGGATAGTAACGTTCAAGGAAATCAATTGTTCATTCAAATCAAAAAATGTTGAGATTTTATTTGCATTCATTGCTGATACACAAAAGAAAATGTTTAAATAATAAGCAGCATTACTGCTGTACTTATCATTTAAACATCCGTAGTTATTTTTTTGTTTTGTTAAATCTTTATGCTAATACTGAGGTTAGCAAGATCCTGATATTTATTGACTGAAGCGATCAAAAATTGCTTTCGGGATATTGAAATATTTGAGCGCTTCTTTCTCGGTCATGATATTGCTGTCAATAAAAGATTGTGCAAGCTTGACTGTTGCCTTGATATCTTCATTTTCATCCTGTTCATCGCGCATGCGGCGATTGTTTTCATCATTCAGGTCTAATTCCATAAATCTTATAAAGCTGCAAAGATGTGCAATTATTTACCGACAACAAACAGGGTAGGAATGACAGTATTATTTTCCTGATTCCAGTGAATATCTACAATTTCCCAATGAGCAGGCAACTTAATAATATCGATATGCTCTTTTATTAAATCGGCAATGAAGCTAAATGCGATGAACTGACCTTTGCCGGGAAGGACGGGGTAACCCCATTCGAGCGAATAGGCATGGTTTTCATGAAACCAGTCGTCGTAATTGACTATAAGGGGCGCGTATTCGGGAGCTGTGAGACTGAGTTTTATTTTCATACATTGATATTTATAAATTTCAGAACAACGAAAAATACAGATTGTTGTATATAAACAGTGTAATGATATAAAGATATAAAGATTTAAAACATAAAAATGGGCTGCCAATGAAGGCAGCCCATTTTATAATTCCATTTTAACAGAATTATTGTTTGTTTAATTTAATTGTTTTGGTCAGATTATTATCAACGTATTTAAGGAAATATACACCATTCGCGACTTTTGTCAAGTCGATATTGATTTCATTGCCTTTTACTTTACTTTGATAAATAACGCGTCCTGCAATATCTGCCAAAGTAATGTCTCCATTCTGAGAGCCGAATACTTTTACGTTTACATTGTTTTTAGCAGGATTAGGATAAGCTTCTACAGTAAAGCTTCCTTTTACGTTTACTGTTGCTTCGACAACTTTTGAATAAATGAATTTACCATCTTTATTGATCAATTTTAAACGATAGTAATTTTCATTTTCAAACGGATTATTATCGTAGAAAGTATAATCAGAAGGTCTTCCTTTGGAATTTATCTTAGCAAGGAAACTGAAATTTTTTCCGTTGCTGCTTCTTTCCAGTTCAAAATAATCGCCTGTTTCTTCTTTAGCAGTAATCCAGTTTACTTGATTGGCATTTCCGATATTGGTTGCGCTTATAGATTTAAGATCGATAGCCAACGGTGTAATGCCTCCCATTAAATAGAAATTGGAGAAACTTGAGGTTGAAACCTGAATCCAGCTTACGCCATTAACAGAACCGTTTAAATTTTGCAAAAGAATAGAAGTTGCTCCGTTACCATCTGCGTAGTTAGCGTTACAGGTATTGCTTTCCTGCTTTGTTACATTCAGGTTTGAAAGATTGGTTGCATTAGATGTAACACCTGCCAAAGTCGCAATTTCACCCGGATGGAAATAGAATCTTACATCAACAGGTGTGCTGATGCCGGGATTGCTGATCATGTAATTTCTGCTCAGGTAATATCTGCCGTTTGCATCTTGTCTCGGTGTTCCGAACCCGTTACCGTCAACATTATAGGAACCACTGTATTCATTTGCCTGACCACCTGCTGTATTACGCACATTTGCTACAAGTGCCCCATCTTCATCCAATAATGTGATCCAGCCATTGTAAGCAGGATTATTGCCCACAGGTGTTTGTAAATCAGCACAAGAAGCGGTACTTGATAACATGGTAGGATTTATTTCTGTTACTTCCAGGCAGAAAGTTCCCTGGTCACTGTTACTATATCCGTCAACCTCAACATAATATGTCTGGCCACCAGTAAGAGCAGTTGTAAATATGGTTGAAGTATATCCGTCATCAATCACACCATTATCATCGTCACATGCAATCAGGTTAAAAGTCGAATAGTTGCTCGCTTCTCCTACAGAGAATAGTCCGATTTTAGTGTCGGTCAAAGTTCCCAAAGTGCCGATATCGGTAGATATTTTTACACCACCGCTTGTCGGAGCCACAAACTGAAACCAAACAGAGTGTTCTCCCTGACTTTGAATCTGACAGTTTGGATATGGTTCACCGGGATTATGATTGGCAAATTCGTTTGTAAAGGAATTGCCTGTACATGGCTGGCCTACATTTATTACAGTTGCACCTGTCGGCACATCGTTTGTCGGAGAAGGAACTACCGTAAAGGAATATACGGATGATTCGCAACCTGTGGCTGCACCTATTGAGTTTACAGGCTGCACATACCAGTAATAAGTACCTGGTGCCAATGCAGCGGAACCTGTGTATTGAGTTTGGGTTGTTGTAGTGCCATATAAAGTTGTCGGTGTTGTATTCATGTCCAGGTATATGTTATAGCTTTCAGTGTAGTCAGCTGCGCCCCAATTTAATGTAGGGAAATTACCGACGGTGCTGCCGTCATCCGGTGAATTCAAATAAGTACAGTTAGGAGGTAGTGTTGCCGCAGAGGTTGTAAATGAGAATTCATTGGATACGCATCCTGTTGCCGGTCCGCCAGGGCCAACCGGAACAACATACCAATAATAAGTAGTATCGATGGTCAGGCCGCTTATTGTTGTGGAAGTTCCTGTTACGTTTCCGATGTTGGTTTCTCCTCCTGCGGTTGTTCCCAGATAAACATCATAAGAAGTGGCTCCGCTTTCAGCATTCCAGCTAAAGGAAGGATCAGTTCCGGCGTCAACTATTATATTGGTTTCACCATTTGTAGGGGAAATATTTGTGACACAACCAGGAGGTGGTGGCGGTGAAGAAATAGAAATGCAATACTCACCTACGTCACCACTGTTACCATCAAGAACAATGTAATAGGTCTGGCCGGCTGTAAGGGTGCCTGAAAGTGAAGACGTTAATGAACCGTTTACACCATCAGAACCAGCCTGACAAGTATTTGCGCTGAAAGGAATTTGTGTGTATGCAGGCGAGCCACATGGATCAGTTACGCTATACATAAATACCCAAGCATATAATGGATCTCCTGCAGCAGGATCTTTAATATTTACCAATACAGGTCCGTTTGTAGCTGGCGTAAATTTGTACCATACCGTATTGTTGGGAGTACTGCAGTTATTAATATCACTCGGATCATTATTAGCAGTAGCGGTTGCCGTATTTTGGCAGTCAGTCGGCCCGTCAATAGTTAATGTTATAGCATCACAGATTAAATCATTAGGCACAGGAGTTACCGACTGCACGCAAACATCAAAATTGTAATCAGAGGTAACCTGGTTAAAATCAACATCTGCAGCAAAATCACTATGAACCCTGATTAAATAATCCTGTCCTACAGTTAAGCCAGACACTAATAATGGATCATCGCTAATATCTGTATCGAAATAGTATGAATAACCACAGTTAAGAGGGGTACCTAAAGCAGCGCAGTTCGCTTCATAAACGGAAAATCCCACTTCTCCGATGATGGCATCACTATTGGAAGGTTGCAAATTAGATACTTTGACACTTGCCAAAGCAGTAGTTGCAGTAAAACTAAACCAGACATCATTACCTGCTTCTGCATCTATACATCCCGGGTCAACAGACGGACTTGATACGGTAGCCCCAATAGTACTACCGCTTGTAGGAGTACAAGTTGTTGAAGGAGTAACCGAAGCAGCGTATTCACAATTGTCGTTTGGCAAGCTGCAGTTATAAGATATTTGAGACGATTCAAGATTACAATAAGCACTTGCATTGTGAATCAATGTGATAGTCTGAGTAGTACCACTTGAAAAAGGGCCGGCAGTATAAGTTCCCGTGGCTGTAATCGGAGAGCCATAAGTAGTAGTTCCATCGCTTAATGACAAGCTGGTTGCACTACCCATATTTGTAACGTTAACGCTTACAGAAAATTGACTGTTAGCACAATCAAGGGCAGCTGTAAAGGTTGCAGCAGGAGCTGTACAGGAAATAGCCGTAATCTTTACGTTGTCTATCGCCCACCAGTAATCCCAATCACCCTCGTAATGAAATCTTACTTTTGCAGCAGCGGAATTACCTGTTCCTGCTGTAATATTAATAGACCTGTGTACGGACGGATCTTCATCGCCATCGCCGTCGCCTGTTGATGGCTCTGAAAAAACGGTAGTCCATGTAGTTCCGTTAAAAACCTGTACTTGTCCAACAGCGCCACAGCATTGTTCCCAGTTGTCATCAAATTCCAAAACATAACTTTGTGTTGTATTTGATGCACTGAAGGCAGGTGTAACGAGGTTACTGTTTTGAGTATTACCATTACCTTCGTCATCAGAATCTATTATGGCAAACTGCCCGCTGAAGCCGGGAGTGCCTCCTGTAATATTTCTTCCCCCAGGATTATTAAATGTCCAGATTTGTTGTCCATCAGAACCGCCTGCATCCTGGTTAAGCCAATTGGAAGGAGGTACAAGACCATTTGCAGTACTAAAATCTTCATTAATCAGTATTTGTGCATTAATTTTTTCATTTGGCCCCAAAAGTGCACCGAGCAATAATAAGGAACCTGAAAGCATCCGGGTTTTTAAATGTGTAAAATTTAATTTTGGCATAGATTCGGTTATTTCGCCTACTCTTGAAAGGTTTTCGGCATTCCCCTATGTTTGGTTATTGGTATTATCGGTGCGTCGCAGTTTTTCAATCAGTGTAAGGCCGGTTAAATTGGATATCAATTTCGCTGGGTACGAAATATTTAGTTATTTTTCATGTCAAAGTACAAATTTGTCAGGGTAATGTTTAACGTCATATTTGTATTAAAAAAATAACCGCATATTTATGCGGTTATTTTTACTTTAAATAAAACAATTTAAACTACAATTATATTACTTTAAAAAACAATGTTAATATTATTTATTATTATTGACCATCAACGCTTTGGTATAAAATTTGATTAAATAAATGTTATTTAAAACAAAATAATGGCCAACTCAAAGGAATGGCCGTTACCAATTGTTTAATTAATTGTTAAAAAAATAACAATCAACATGGCATTAACATAATCACGACAATAAAGTACATTCCCTGGTTTATAACTATTGTTTGTTGACTTTAATCATTTCATTTAAAATTTTATTTACGTAATGCATGGAGTAAAATCTATCAGCCAGCAAATTCATATGTAATTGAATTTTATTTCCATTCATTTTTGAACAAAAATGACTTTCACGGAAATATCGGAGAGAGTGCATACGTTTCAGAACGGCATTTCTGTCATTGGGAGGGGGATGATTATTGCAAATTAAAAAGCATTGCATTTTTCAAGGTTCCTTTTAACATAAAAAAAATCCCGGCTCATTGAGCCGGGATTTTTTTACTCTTTAAAATATTTAATCGGATGACGCGATTATTTCTTAACAGTTGTTTTCTTCGCAGCAGTAGCTTCAGGCGCAACAGTTTCAGTTGAATCGATTTCCATCATTTTTTCCAGTTGACGTACTTCTTTTTTCAAATCATAGATAACTTTATAAAGTTCGTCCATTTCGCTGCGGGTAGCTACAGGCAAACCACCTAACATTTTTTCAGCCTGAAGATCCATTTCTTTACGTAGTTTCATTTGCAAAGCGCTTACTTCAGCCATTAGTTTGCTGTATTCATCGCTTTCAAATAATTCAACATAAACTTTATCGCTGATGTTCAACCACTCCTGATACAATGCAGTCATGCTGCTGATTTCAGTACCGTTTTCAACTTTGTTGGTAATGTTTTCAACTAATTTGTCCATTACCTTATTGCCTTGTTGGTACATCATGTATTGCAACTCGGAATTCTTGATGTTGAAGATTGCCATACGGTCAGCAATGTCAGACCATTGAGCAGCACTTTTTGTAAATTGGTTTGGAGTAACCATTTTAGCAATGGGAGCAACTGCATTCTGGAATGTTGATTGCAGTTGTTGGTAACCGTTCATCATGTTTTCAAAAACATTCTGACCTGCAAACGGGTTCATATTGTTCATGAATTCACGACCTTGGGCAAAACCGTTTTTACCAAAATCAGTAAAACCTTTTGTGCCGTTATTCATCCATTCAGTTGCTTGTTGCATGTACTGACGGCTATTTTCAGGCATAAAACCGAAAAATTTATCCATCATTTCTTTATATGCACCAGCATTGAAGGTTTTTTTGAATGCATCAGCATTAAAACTTTTGTCCTGGATAGACTTGAAGAATGGGGCCCAGATTTCGCTGAATTTACCAAAGCTGGAAGCTGCATTCATCATATTACCATAAACATCTTTAGAAGTACCGTTTTGCATATTCTTTTGCATTTCTGCGAAAGAATTGTTCAACATTTCAAAATATTGATTGAAAAGGCCGGTATAATTTTCTGTAGCTTGTTTGAAATTTTCAGAAGCATTAGCAGGAGAAAATTTTTGCATCATTTCCATCCATTGGTTAGCGTAATTTGTTGCTTCGTTTGCCTGATTCATCCAGCTTTGCATTTTGTTCCAATTGTTGCTCATTGTATTGAACATTTCCATTGGGTTAGCTGCAGTTTTGAAACTATCGGCGTTTGGTGTATTATTTTTAATGAAGTTCTGATTCATTTCCCAGGCTTGTTTAACCCAGTTGATTTGATTGTTCAACCAGTTTTGGTTAAACTCATTTACTTTATTGATGTTCTCTTTAGCAGTCTCCTGAACAGTTTCAGCTTTTTGGTTTACACCGCTCATCACATTTTTTTGTTGCTCCATCCACTTTTTGTAGGTTTCGGTGCTTTTATCAATTGCTTCATTGATAAAGTTGTTACCGTTGGTTACTTTTTTGGTATTTTCAACCATATTTTCAACCAAGTTTTTTTGTGCATCAAGTACTGATTCCACAAAGTTTTTGCCGTTTTGAGTAGCCATTTTTATTTTATTTAAAAGAATGTGTTCAATATTTGTTTTACAATGTCAAAATTAAGTTGCAATTCTAATTTACATTGTTACATTATTATCAATTAACCCGAGCAAGAATTCAACGCCTCCAAAAACCTGAATAAATTATCAATAGTTTTTCGCTTTCGGGCGCAAAGGTATGGAATAATTTAATTTTAAGCATAATTTTTTTTCACAAACTGTATTTTTTTTACAATTAACAGACTTGAGATAGTGTTATGCATGCCCAGTAAGCTTTTGGTATTTTGTTAAAAAATATTTTTACACGATTTGAGGCTGAAACGTCTATAATGGCAAAGATCCTATAGAATAAACTATAGGACCTAATTGAACCAATCTAATAAACAACGCAAAAACTTCTGTAATTCTGAATTCCTTTTCTTTTTTAATAACGCTATTTAGTAAGACTTTTCCGCAAGAAAGCGGGTAATTTTGGTTTGGTTTTGATGTCTGGTTTCGCTGTATCTTTAAATAATCTAAATTCCCCTGTTCAGATATATGCAAATGTCACACCAATCAGAGATTTAAAATCATGAATTCGCAACTAATAATGGTGAAAAATGACTAAATTTATCATCCTTTATTGTATGTACACGTATTGTTGATAAAAGTGCATTTTCAATGTGATAGAATAGCTTAAATTATCTTGATTTATGTTAAGGTAATTTAAATAAAAGAATGCCGATACTATGTACCGGCATTCTTTTATTATAAAAATTGTTTTTATAAATCACCATCCTCATCATCGCCACCTTTATATTCCAGTCCGGCAACACAATTATTGATCTTGAAATTTTTGGGAGAGATACCGGTATGTTGCTGGAAAAATTTTACAAAATTGGTTGTTTCAGAAAAGCCCAAATCATAGCTGAGTTCCTTAATGGACATTACATCAAAAAGCAATAGCCTCTTGGCTTCTCTCAATAATTTTTCCTGCATGATAGCCTTTGGAGACCAGCCTACACCTTTCTTGCAAATCAATACCAATTGCTTCATGGTCACATTCATCTGATCTGCATAAAATTGCAAAGAACTTTCTTTCTTGAAATATACGTTCAATAGTTGAATGAACTGTACAACCTGGCTTTTAGCCAATGGTTCCACCAAATCCATAGTCTGGCCTTCTCTTTCCAATTGTAACTTGTGCAGATAAAGAATGACACCAAGCAACATATTGTGCAGCAAATCAAATTTAAGAAAGACATCTTTACCAAACCTATATTCCCAGCCGAACATAGTTATTTGCGACTGTATGAAATTCAGCCCTGTTTCATTGCTATCCAGTTGGAAAAAGCAACGCATATTAGGGCCGTAAATAGTTTTGTAAAGCAGTTGTTCCTGAAGGTGGGTCCTGCAAAGAAATTCTTCGGTGAAGATTAATACAACTCCCTGAACCAATTGTGTGTCTTTCAATTGAAGAAAGGCAAAAGGGTTTACCATAAGTATGGACCCCGGCCTTAAGGGAATTTCATCTGTGTCAATCCTGCAATTGCCATTGCCCTGTTTGACATAGATAATCATGTAAGCAAATTTCTCTTCAGATAATCTCCTCGGTTCGGTACCAAAATCTGTGGTAAAATGGCTTATTGTCCTGTACTTAATAAGTTCATCTTTCTCCAAGATTTTTTCTTGAATTGTTACGCTCATTCTTAAATGTTTGGTAAAGTCTAACCATTGAAATGGTTATTTATGTCAAATATAATAAGATATAACTTATCGGCAACGATCGAAGAGATTAGGTATAGAAATAATTTATTGATTAATGGTGGAAAAATATTTTTACAGCGTTTTTAAAATGTGGATTCGTTAATTTCACATCTTCATTTTAAAAGACTGATACATGTTCCCTGCCATAAATTTTACCACAACAACGGCATATAAAAAGCTGCAAGCGCATTTCGGATTTCATAAAGAAAGAAGCATTAAAAGCTTGTTTGAAACGGACCCAGACAGAGCAATACATTTTGGTGTGGTTTTTAATGAAATCTACTTTGACTTTGCTAAAAACAATGTTGATAATGAAACGATAGCATTATTATTATCACTTGCAAAAGAATGTAAAGTTGCAGAAGCAATTGAAGCCATGTTTGCAGCCGAAAAGATAAATGCTACAGAGGACAGGGCAGTATTGCATACGGCACTAAGAAACAAAAGCAATAATCCTGTTTTATTGGACGGAAAAGATGTAATGCCTGAAATTAAAGCTGTGCAGGGTAAAATGAAAAGTTTTAGCAATGCAGTTATTAACGGCGAACATAAAGGTTATACCAATAAGAACATTACCGACGTAGTAAATATTGGCATCGGCGGTTCCGATCTTGGCCCGGTTATGGCTTATGAATCGTTGAAGGCTTACCGGAATCATTTGAATATACATTTTGTGTCGAATATTGATGGAACGCATATAGCAGAAACATTGAAGCCATTGAATCCTGAAACAACTTTGTTTCTGGTTGCGTCCAAAACATTTACGACGCAGGAAACAATGACTAATGCTAATACCGCAAGAAACTGGTTTCTTAAAAGCGGGGCAAAAGAAACAGACATTGCGAAACATTTTGCCGCGTTATCTACCAACAAAGAAGGTGTTACCAAGTTTGGTATTGACCCGAACAACATGTTTGTGTTTTGGGATTGGGTAGGAGGGCGTTATTCGCTTTGGAGCGCTATCGGCCTTTCTATTTGCCTCGGCATTGGTTACGATAATTATGATCAGTTATTGCAAGGTGCTTATGAAACCGATGTTCATTTCAGGAACACGGCGTTTGATAAAAATATACCCGTATTACAGGCTTTGATTGGTTTCTGGTATATGCAATTTTATGGAGCCGCTACACATGCTATCTTTCCATACGATCAATATATGCATCGTTTTGCGGCTTATTTCCAACAAGCCGATATGGAAAGTAACGGTAAGCATATGGACAGAAACGGTGCGTCTGTTACTTATAATACAGGGCCGGTTATATGGGGAGAGCCCGGTACCAATGGCCAGCATGCATTTTATCAATTAATACACCAGGGAACAAGATTGATACCCTGCGATTTCATAGCGCCTGCCATATCCCACAATCCGATAGGGCAACATCATCCAATATTGCTCTCCAATTTCTTTGCGCAAACGGAGGCTTTAATGAATGGTAAAACAGCGGAACAAGTAAGCAAAGAGATGATGGATGACGGAGTAAGTGAAACTGATATAAAAAAAGTGCTTCCCTACAGAACATTTGAAGGCAACAGACCAACCAATTCATTTCTGTTGAAAAAAATAACCCCGAAAAATCTGGGTTCTTTAATTGCTTTATACGAACACAAGATTTTTGTACAGGGTATTATCTGGAATATTTACAGCTTTGACCAATGGGGTGTTGAATTAGGTAAACAACTTGCAAAAGCCATATTGCCGGAATTGGAAAACGAAAAGGAAATTGATACACATGACAGCTCCACCAACGCGCTGATTAATAAATATAAAGATTGGAGGAAATAGGAGCAATAATATTTTCAGGGTTCTGAAAATGATAAAGCACATTCTTATTGCCCGGTAGTGATTTTAATAGCATCTTTTGGTGCTATTTTTTTTGTTTAAAAAAATATTTTATCATTTTTATACAATGCATCTGATTCAGATGTATCTTTGTCTTAGGTTATTAAAAATAAGCTCATGATCTTCTCTACAGAATTAATTAAAGGAACTCTTAAGACTATAGTATTAAAGCTGCTTTCAGACAATAAAAAGATGTATGGTTACGAAATTACGCAACGCGTAAAAGAACTTACAATGGACAGGATACAGATATCGGAAGGAGCCTTGTACCCTACATTACACGCTTTGGAGGTGGAAGGTTTGCTGACCACTGAAACGGAATATATTGGTAAACGCGTAAGGAAATATTACAGCCTTAGTCCAAGCGGAAAAACAAAAACCAAAGAGAAGATAAGTGAATTGACAGAATTTATGGAAACCATGAAATTTTTGCTTGACCTTAAATTGAAAACAACCTAATGTATCAAATCACCGAAAAGCAAGTGAATTATATCCTGGATGACATTAGACGTAATGGAATCCAAATGGAGGACCTGCAGTTAAACCTCCTGGATCATATTTGCTGCCTCGTTGAATATAACCTCAAGGAACAGGATGACTTTGAGGAATTCTATCATCGTGCCATAAAGCAATTTTATACAAAAGAGCTAAAGGAGATAGAAGATGAAACCATCCGATTATTAACATTCAAAAATTACTTTATGATGAAGAAAATAATGATTGCAGGCGGTGTATTTTCAACATTTGCCTTTTTGTTCGGCTCCTTTTTTAAAGTTATGCACTGGCCGGGAGCCGCTGTTCTGTTGACTCTGGCTGTAGCGGTGTTTAGTCTCTTGTTCCTGCCTTTGTTGTTTATCATCAAAGCTAAAGAGGTAAATTCCGGGCTTGAAAAATTGGTTGTTGCATTTGGAACTATTCTTGGTATTATGTTTTGTCTGTCTATTCTGTTTAAAGTACAGCACTGGCCGGGAGCGAGTCTATTGGTTATTACTATGGTAGCTTTTTCGTTTTTCATTTTTATTCCGCTTTATTTTTTCAGCGGATACAGAAAACCGGAAACACGATTAAACACCAGCCTCACATCTATTCTATTAATAGGGTTTACAGCTGTAACATTTTTATCGGTGAATGTTAATGGCCCGACTTCCAGACAAGTAGATGATTGGATTGCCTATTCGCAAAGTGAAATGATTTGGAACAAGATCAACGCAAAACAACATGTCAGCGATGAGCCGGAAGTTATGGCAGTATTGCAAAGCAGCGATAAATTAAAGAATGCGATTCTGGACCTGACTTCTTTGCCTAAGCCTGATAATTATACAATTCCAACGGAACTTAAAGTGGATGCGTTAAGCTATCTGGGCAGAGATGGCCGCTATGGAAAAGTATTGGAGCTATTGCAGGACCTACAGGTGAATGTGAAAAAATACAACCAGGCTCAACTTGTAGCAAGCAATAAGATTCCCGATGGTTTTGCATTCCTTGATATTGACAAGCAGGAATTCAGCAGGATGGAGAACGTTTATGCGTTAAACAACCTCACACAATTACAGATTTACGTTGCAAGCTCCTGCTCCGACAAGACTGTAATGGCGATAAGATGATTTGGATCTGACAGGTAAAAGAAAATGGAGATAGCAGGTTTATTGTGCTGTTTCCATTTTCTTTTGTGTTCAAAATCCCCCTTTGTAATCTCTGTTTAATCATTAACTTTACGCTATGCGTTTCGTTAATCTCTTTGTTGCTATAGCGTTAAGTGCCTTATGGATTTGGTTCCTGAATGCACCCAAAGGTAGTTTGCCTGCATTGGGCAAATTGCTCGATCCTTACAACGGCTTTTGGGGAAATGCAGAACCGGTAAAAGATGTTGCAAGCGAGTTTCATTTTCCTGATAAAATATCAAAAAGCATTAAGGTTGATTTTGATGGAAGATTAGTGCCTCATGTTGTTGCGCAAAACAATCATGATTTGTATCTGGCACAAGGCTATATTCATGCTTATTACCGTCTGTGGCAAATGGATATGCAGACCCGTGCTGCAGCTGGCAGGATAAGTGAAGTAATTGGAGATAAAGCTTTTGATTTTGACAGGAAGCAAAGAAGAAAAGGCATGGTCTGGGCCGCTGAAAATTCATTGAAAGCAATGGAAGCAAATCCGCTTACTCGGGAAATGTTGAATGCTTATACCGAAGGCGTTAATTTGTTTATTCAGCATTTACAATACAAAGATTATCCTTTAGAATATAAATTGATGGGGTTTGCTCCCGAAGCATGGACAAACCTTAAATGTGCCTTGTTATTGAAATACATGGCCGATGACTTAACGGGAAATGTTGATGATATAGCTATGACCTATTTAAGGGATGCAATGCCTGCAAATGAGCTGGACGATTTATTCCCTGATAAAATCAAAATGAACCAGCCGGTAATCCCTGCGGGTACTGCATTTAATGCACCGTCGCTCGGAATACCTTCCGTTCCTCAAGGTGATTTGTTTGCACATTTTGATACGGCAGCATCTAATGCAAACCTGAAAAATCAAAAAGAGCATCCGACCGCTTTCAACTGGGATGAAAATTCAAAACCATCTTCCGGCATCGGCTCTAACAACTGGGCTATTGGTGGTAAACTGACATCAGACAGTGCAGCCATACTTTGTAATGACCCGCATCTGGGTTTGAATCTTCCTTCCATTTGGTATGAACAACAATTGACGGCACCGGGCATTAATTGTTATGGGGTTTCTATCCCCGGTGCACCCGGCATTATCATTGGTTTTAATGACAGCATCAGTTGGGGATTTACCAACAACTACAGAGACGTAAAGGATTATTACGAAATCAAATCAACTGATTCACGCCTATATGTTTTTGATGGTAAGGAAGTCCCTTTCAATGAACGCTACGAAAAAATTTATATTAAGGGAAAGAAAGAGCCATTTGTAGATACAATCCGTTTCACTATTCATGGGCCTGTGATGTACGATAAAACTTTTCCGGAACCTTCAGGCAGCGGTAAAATGCTTGCAATGACCTGGATGGCACATAGAGGAACCAATGAACTGCTATCTGTTTATTTATACAATCGTGCAACCGATTATGATACCTGGGTAAATGCTATTCAGCATTTTGAGTGCCCTGCTCAGAATTTTGCTTTTTCCGACCGGCATGGTAATGTAGCTATCTGGGGACAGGGCCGATTCATCAACAAATGGAAAGACCAGGGAAAGTATGTGATGCGTGGCGATATAAGTGCAACGCTTTGGGGCGATACCATTCCGATGGCCGAAAATCCGCATGTCTATAATCCACCACAGGGCTATGTTGCAAGCGCCAATCAAAATGTTACAGATGAGACGTATCCTTATTATTATAACGGTGATTTTACGGAGTTCAGGAGTTGGGAGATAAATCAAGGATTAATAAACCATTTTGTTTCATATGGTATTAATGCGAAAAAAGTTGATACTACTTTATTTTTGAAAGCTTTTCCATACAATTTATATAGTCCATATTATTTTCAATTGCCTTATGAAGATAATATGCCAAAGGAAGGTGATTTGGATTATAATCAGAAATTACAGAATTCTACTTTTTCTATTTTAAGACTTGCACTTTTGAATAGATCAATGTATGAGAATAGGACAATTATAAGATTTCCTCAAAGTGAACCATCTGTAAAGCCAGAACCACCTGGTGAAAATTTATTAGCAAACTCGAAATATGCTACTTTTTTCCAAATCTTCTGGTCAAATCTCTACCAAAACATCTGGCAGGACGAATTTCAAAATTTCCCGGATAAACTATATCCTTCATCAGAAAGAACGATGTTTTTAATTCTTGATGATACAACTTCTAAATATTATGATGATGTAACAACTGCCAATAAAGTAGAAACATTGAAAGACATGGTAACGTTGAGTTATAAGCAGGCAAAAGATAGTTTTGATGTTTTGGAAAAAAACGGTGGGGCAGAATGGTATAAAGTAAAAAACACTTCCGTTACGCATCTGGCAAAGCTTCCGGCCTTTAGTTATGATCATCTTAAAACAGGTGGTTGGGGTAACACCATTAATGCCATGAAGCAAAATCATGGGCCGAGCTGGAGAATGATAGTCCAGATGAACCCTAAAGCTATTCATGCTTATGTCGTTTATCCCGGCGGACAAAGCGGGAATCCCGGAAGTAAGTATTATGCTGATTTTCTGGATTATTGGGTAAAAGGCAAATATTATGAGGCTAATTTTATTAGTCATTAGTGGATAGTCGATGGTCGTTAGTGTTTTATTGGTGGTGAGTGCTTTTTTGAAAACTGGCACGCTTTTTGCAGGTGGTTAAGTATTGAACATCTTTACAAAACATCATCTATGATTCAAAAATTTGAAGATTTAATTGCCTGGCAAAAAGGACAGGATTTGGCGGTAGATATTTATACCTTATTCAGTATTAATAAAGATTATGGTTTCAGAAATCAGATTTGTGATGCCGTTGTTTCCATTTCTAATAATATTGCAGAAGGTTTTGAAAGGGGAAGTAAAGCATCTTTCGCCCATTTCCTTAAAATTTCCAAAGGTTCTTGTGTAGAAGTTAAATCAATGACTCATTTAGCAGCCAGAATTAAATATATTAACAAGGAAGAAAGAGATGAGATTTTAGAGAAATGCAATGAAGAACTGAAAATATTAAATGGATTAATTAAAAGTTTAAAATAATTAGTCGATAGTCGTTAGTAAGAAAATATTCACCTATCAACTAACGATTAACGACTATCAACTAAAGCAATGCGCGAAGGCCAATTTATAAAACAAAACAAAGAACGTTGGGATAGTTATCAGGAACCAACAGATGACCCTGATGAAATGGCAAAACGGTTTACTTATCTGGTAGATGATTTGGGTTATGCAAAAACGCATTACCCTTTCAGCAAAATCACTAAGTATGTCAATGGCATCGCCGCCGGAATATATCTTTCCATATATAAAAATAAAAAGGAGAAAAGTCATCGTTTTATCACTTTTTTCAAAACAGAATTGCCGTTGATATTGTATCGTAACAGAAAGGTATTGCGCTTCGCGCTGTTATTTTTTGTTGCTTTTATGATTATCGGTATTTTCTCTGCATGGCAGGATCCGAGATTTGTGAGAAGCGTTTTGGGAGATGGTTATGTAAACATGACGGAAGATAATATAGCCAAAGGCGATCCTTTCGGCGTGTATAAAAGTGAAAATGAATTTGTGATGTTTCTAAGCATCGCATGGAACAATATCAGGGTAACCTTGATGTGTTTTACATTAGGCATTACCTGTTCAGTAGGTACCTTGTGGTTTATGTTCAATAACGGACTGATGCTGGGTGTGTTCGAGCAGATGTTTTTTGCGCATGATTTGGGCACCAAATCTGTTTTAGTCGTTTTTATTCATGGTACATTGGAAATTTCAGCTATTATTCTTGCCGGCGGGGCCGGCATGGTTATGGGCAATTCCATTTTATTTCCCGGTACATATAGCCGGCTTATCTCATTTAAGCGCGGCGCCAAGGAAGGTATTAAAATTTTAATATCACTTATCCCGGTATTGATTGTGGCTGCAACCTTTGAAGGTTATGTTACCCGCCATACTGAGATGCCTATATGGCTAAGCATCTCTATATTAGCCTGTTCTCTGGCTTTTATCTTGTGGTATTTTGTTTTTTATCCGGTTAAAATAAATAAACAACAAACAGTAGCATAAATTTTATAATAGTGGATTGCAGATTCACTATTGTACCTTTGCCGCCTCCGAGTTGAAAAAACTCATTTTTTTCACCAATAATATTTGAATGATTGAATCCGTAGTTTATCCTTATCCTGTTCACAGGCAAAAATTGATTAATGACGCCGTTGATATTGCTTTTGTAGATGAAGGAACAGGAGATACAACTTTACTATTTGTGCATGGCCTGGGCCATTCCTTGTTGGGTTGGGCAAAGAATATAGATTACCTGAAACAATATTACCGTTGCATTGCCATTGATTTACCCGGTAACGGACTTTCAGCAACAGGAAAGTATCCATACAGCATGCATTTCTTTGCTGAAGTTATTCATCATTTTATGGAAGCAAGGCAATTAAAGAATGTAGTTTTAGTCGGACACTCCATGGGCGGACAAATTGCCATCACTTATTCTTTATTACACCCACAGATCCTGAAAGGGCTGGTGTTGTGCGCTCCTGCCGGTTTTGAAACATTTAATGACTGGGAAAAAAGCTTGTATCGCAATACAATGTATTTTGTGGATATGGTAAGCAATGAAGAAAGCAGTTTGCGCAAGGCTATTCAGAACAGCTTCTATATTATGCCCGATAATGTACCCTCGTTTACACAACAATTGGTAAACATGATGAAATTACAGGAGAAAGGGCATTACAGATATATGCTGGATGGTTGTATTGGCGCTATGCTGGACGAACCGGTATATCAAAGGCTGGGTGAAATAAAGATTCCTGTTTTGATTTTGTTTGGTGAACGTGATAACCTTATCCCTAATAAATTTATTCATCCTACATCTACCAAAAATGTCGCAAATACTGCAGCCAAACAATTTAAAAACGCTGAAGTAGAGATTATTTCACAATGCGGGCATTTTATCCAATGGGAAAAAGCTGCACAGGTAAATGGTTTTATCCGTTCTTTTGTGAATAATATTAATTAACAGAAAATATTTTCAGATGAAAAACAGTTTTTATATCGCAGCATTTGCTTTAATAAGCTTTGCATCCTGTAACAATACTCAAAATGCAAAACATGCTGCAACACCCAAAAATGACGACAGCCTGAACATCAGTTTTGACGATTATAGTAATAAATTTCTGACGGAACTTTGGAAACAAGAGCCTGAAATGGCTACCCAACAAGGCTATCATCTGAACGACTCTGTTTTGAAAATACCGAATGATGCATATTGGAATGAAGGGTTGGCTTTTGTCAATTCCAATCTTGAAACATTAAAAGCATTCGATACTTCAATGCTTACGCCTTCACATCTTACGGATATGAAGATGATTCAAAATTACCTGGAGTCAAAACAATGGGGTATTCAGACTTTAAAGCAATTTGAGTGGGACCCTTCTGCCTATAACATTACAGGATTGATTGCATTTATGGTTGCATCGAACGATCAACCTGCAGATATTCGCCTGGAAAATGTTTACAAACGTATGCAACAAGTGCCTGCTTATTATGAAGCGGCTAAAGCAAATCTTAAGAATCCTGTAGATGAATTAAAATCATTAGGTATTGCTCAAAATGAAGGCGGCCTTTCAGTGATAGAAAGTGATTTTGTGGATTCAGTTAAGGCAAGTAATTTTTCAGAAGAAAAAAAATACAAAATGTTATTAGCTGCAAAGAATGCGGCTCATGCAATAAAAGGTTATGTTGCTTATCTTAAATCCATGAAAGGCTATACGCCACGTAGTTTCAGGCTGGGCAAAGATTTATATGCAAAGAAATTTGAGCTGGATATTCAATCGAATTTAACAGCGGAAGAAACTTATAAAGCGGCTTTGGAGCGTAAAGATTTTCTTCATGGTGAAATGGCTAAAATCAGTAAGCAGCTTTGGCCGAAATATTTTGGTAGTAAAACAATGCCTTCCGATAACCTGCAATTGATTGCTGCAATGATTGATACACTTTCAATGGTGCATGTAAAGCCCGAAGATTTTCAATCAGCCATTGAGAAAGAAATTCCGACATTGGTACAGTTTATCAAAACCAAAAACTTATTGTACATTGATTCTACCAAACCATTGGTAATAAGGAAAGAACCGGCTTATATGGCAGGTGTTGCAGGTGCTTCTATCAGTGCGCCCGGACCTTATGACAAGGAAGGGAAGACTTATTACAATGTTGGTTCCCTTGAAGGTTGGCCTGCCGACAAAGCAGAAAGTTATTTGAGAGAGTATAACCAATACATACTTCAGATACTTTGTATTCACGAAGCTATTCCCGGCCATTACACGCAACTGGTGTATGCCAATAGATCGCCAAGCCTTATCAAAGCTATATTTGGTAATGGTGCAATGGTTGAAGGCTGGGCCGTTTACACAGAGCAAATGATGCTCGAAAACGGTTTTGGCGATAATGCTCCTGAAATGTGGCTGATGTGGTATAAATGGCATTTGAGAACCGTTTGCAATACTATATTAGATTACAGCGTTCATGCAGGAGATATGAGTAAAGAACAGGCAATGAATTTATTGACCCAAGAAGCATTTCAGCAACAAGCCGAAGCCGAAGGCAAATGGAAAAGAGTAAGCGTTACCAGCGTTCAGCTTACCAGTTATTTTGCAGGATATAAAGCCATTTATGATTTACGCGAAAAGATAAAAGCAAAAGAAGGCAAACGGTTTGACCTGCGCGTCTTTCACGAAAAATTCCTGAGTTACGGCAGTGCTCCGGTTAAATATATAAGCGCATTGATGTTAAATTGATTTTGAAACAAAACTGTATAAAGGCCGGTTCATTTGAATCGGCTTTTTTATGTAGCTGAAAGTGCATGTAAAACGGTTTTGTAAGTTATAAATACAATTGCTAATTTATTCCGGCCATTTGCTCCTATAAATTCAAATTAGTTTTTATCTTGTGTATACAACCAAAATCAAATACCGATGTCTCACAAAACGCATTACAAAACATTTACGCAGCCGACATTGTCTGCATTGGAAAAAGATGTAAATGATTTCATCCGGGAATTATATAAGGATGAAAAAACAGAAGATGTCAAAATAAATAACATTACCACAATGACACTGAACAGTGCTTTCATTGCTGCAATGACCTATTCTTACGCAAAGAAAAAGAAACCTGTTATGGATGATGCCGCTACCGAATCCATACCCGAACCGCAGGCATAATATATCATCTCTTGATAATAACAACAGTGCCGATCCTGCACTCTTGTTATTATCAAAGTGCTTATGTTCCTTCTACACTAAAATGATAGCCCTTGCCTTTTAGCGTAATGATTTCAACACCTTTACCTGTTGCAAAATAGTCCCTTAATCTTCTTATGTAAACATCCAGGTTCCTGCTGATAAAATAAGAATCATCTCCCCATACTATCTGCATCAATTCCCTGCGGTCGATAGCAGTATTGAGATGCAGGCAAAATATATTCATGATTTCAGCTTCACGGTTGGACAGTTTTATAACCTGTCCGCTGTTGAGCAACTCCATTTTTTGCGGACTATATACGAAACTGCCCAAAACGAAATTTTGTCCCGTAGCCTTAGGAGCATGATTTTCAGAGTGTTTACCTTGTCTCAGCTGTATTAAGTTTTCCATTCTCGCCATCAATTCTTCCATGCTGAATGGCTTTTTGAGATAATCGTTTCCTCCGGATGCAAATCCTTCCAGAACATCTGCAGTCTGGCTTTTTGCCGTAAGAAAAATAATGGGCATGTCCTTATATATCTTCCTGATGTTATTGCCGATGCTGAATCCGTCGAGATAAGGAAGCATCACATCAAGCACGCAAATGTCAGGCTCAAAACTATTCATAAGGTCCAGTATTTTCACGCCATGTGTTTGGTGCAATACCGTATAACCTTTTAGCTCCATAGTTTCTTTTACTATGCCAGCAAGGTGCTCTTCGTCTTCTATATATAATACTTTATAGGACAAGGGTTATGATTTTGGAAGTGTTACGGAAAAAACGGTTTCGTCGACCTTACTCTCCAGGTTTATATTTCCGCCATGCGCCCTTACTATATACTGCGCATAGCTAAGCCCTAATCCATGCCCTTTTACAGTGTGTCTATTGCCATGCGGAATCCTGAAAAATTTCTCAAATACTTTATCCCTGTATTCTGCATCTATACGGTTACCGTTGTTCATAATGTTTACAGTAACCCAATCATCTTTTTCATCAACAGAAATCTTCACGATACCGGAGCCATATTTAACAGCATTGTCTATAAGATTATAAAATACGCCGGTAAGATGCACTCTGTCTGCTTTGACAAAAATGTCATGTTGCATTACCTCTAATGTAAATGCTATTTTATTTTCCTGTAGTATGGGTGATAAAGTTTCAGCCACTTCTTTGATTAACTCAAAAAGATTCAAGCTTTCTAATTCTAAATGCAGCAATCCGTCTTCTGTCTGTAAAGTATTCAGCACGCGGTTAATCAATGCTGCCAGTCTGTCCATCTCCAGCATGGCTACTTTCAAATATCTTTTGGTTCGTTCCGGATCGTCAATGGCATGATAAGTACTTAAAGCTTCCAAAGCCACTTTGGTCGTGGCCACCGGCGTTTTCAATTCATGTGAAATATTGCTGATGAAACTATCTTTTTGCGTAGCAAATCTTAATTGCCTTTTCATGTTTCTGTATGCCATCCAGAACGCGATACCTGTAAGGCCTGATATAAAAATGGTAAAACCTATTTGCGGCAAAATTGCAATAAACAAGTAATGTTTGTAACCGTTAACCTGCAGAGCTTCTTTTTCAAGATTTGCAGGTCTGTATTTGAACTTATGGTGTGCAGAATCTTCAATCCATCTTGCATCAAGTCCCTGATAATTTTTATGAACCGAGTTTAAGAATTCTTTCTTTAGAAGTATCGAATCAACCCTTGTCTTTACAATAATATTGCCTAATGATTGATTGAGTACCACCCGCAGCATTTTCTTTACATCGGGAGGCACCGGCGCACCTGTATCGGAAAAAGCAGCACCTTCATTGAAATTTTTGATGAAATAGCTGTCAGTGCGTGTGGTTTTTATTCCTTGTACTGCCGGACTTTTTATAATAACTGTTTTTGTAAAATTACCTGATGGCTGCATGCGGAATGCTGCAATAGTATCTTTGGAATTTAAATTGCCATCCATTTTTATGTGAAAGGCAACAGGTTTCTTTGCAGCATTGTCGTGTAAAATTGAATCGACCCTTATGTCGAGTATATTATTGGTGAGTTTTTCATAGCTTTTGTCAAACGCAAGCTGTAAGTCTTTGTCCATGTGGGTTTCCTGCAACTCATATTGTCCCCATATCCATACGCCGATGAATAACAGCAACACAAATTCGCTTGCAAGCATTAACAAGCCAATTCTTTTAAGTTTTTTATGTTGTAACGCAGGTTTCAATATCTATATCATTGGTTGCTTAACCGTAAATTCATTACGTAAAATAATAAAAAATTTAATAGCCGGGATTATGTTGATAACCTGACTATAACTAACAAAGCAAAAATAGTATAGCAAGCAATTCAGGAAGTTAAGCGCAGCCCAAATAACGTTAAATAAGGTTAACTCTTTTAATAAAATTGAATCTGTCAGTTATAAGAGAAATGAATAGATTTGCCTGAAATCATAAGTCGTTATCATGCTTCTTCAGCCTTATATTGATATTCATAAACATGGAACCGAACATGATAACGATGTATTGACTATTTATAGTAAATACGATACATTTCAGACTCTTTTACCTGAAAAGCAGTACAGCATTGGTATTCATCCCTGGTATATTCAGGATTTTGAGTCTCAGTTCAATGACTTGAAAGAATCCATTAATCAGCCGAATATAATAGCAATAGGAGAATGTGGCCTGGATGCGTTGCGTGGCGTTTCACTTGAATTACAGGCGGAAACATTTCGAATGCAAATTCTTCTGGCAAATGAATGCAATAAACCCTTAATCATTCATTGTGTACGTGCCTTTCCTCAGACTCTTTCCTTATTGAAGCAGGCAAAAGTTCCGGTCATTTTTCATGGGTTCAATAAAAAGTTATCGGTGGCGGAAGATATATTGAAACAAGGCTATTATCTGTCTTTCGGTGCAGATTTATTGAAAGAGCATGCTGCTGCTTATGCAGTATTTAGTGCAGTGCCGGTTAAGCAAATCTTTTTTGAAACGGATGACAGCATGGTTGATATCAAGGAAATCTATAAAGCCGGTGGCAGAATTCGGAAAACTGCGGAAGATGCGATTATTTTGCAGGTTCAGGAAAATTTCAAAACCGTATTTAATATATAATGGAAGATACCGCATGGTTGTCGAGGACAGAGTTATTAATTGGCAGGCAAAAGCTTGAAAAGCTGATGTCATCACACGTTTTAGTAGTTGGTTTAGGTGGTGTCGGTTCTTTTGCGGCGGAATTTATTTGCAGAAGCGGAGTAGGGGAAATGACCATAGTAGATGGCGATATTGTTGACCCGAGCAACCGTAATCGCCAGTTGCCCGCACTTGCCACAACACATGGCCAAAGCAAGGCGGAAATCATGGCAGAAAGATTAAAGGCTATTAACCCCGAATTAAAACTCCATGTTATTAAGGACTTTGTAAAACCTGAAGCCGTTGCAGAAATATTATCGGGGAATTATGATTATGTGATTGATGCTATTGACAGCGTAACGCCCAAACTCACTTTTATGAAAGCTGCTTACGACAAAGGTTTGAGGATTGTAAGCTCGATGGGTGCCGGAGGAAAAGTTGATCCCACGTTATTAAAAGTAGATGACATTTCTAAAAGCTATAATTGTCCTTTTGCACAACAGGTGCGTAAGATGTTGAAGAAAGAAGGTATTTATAAAGGTATTAAAGTGGTTTTTTCGCCTGAAGAAACAGATAAAAATTCTTTGATGCTGACAGATGGCTCCAATTATAAGAAATCTGCTTATGGTACTGTTTCTTATATGCCTGCAACCTTTGGCGCTACTGCTGCTTCGGTTGTTATCCGTGATTTAATTGCAATTTAATTATACCTCAATGGAAATTTTTCCTGCCCAATATTCCACATTATCGGCATCGGCTTTGAACATTGCTTTACAGAAGGCTTATGGGTTGAACGACACCACCTGTCGTTTGCTGATTCGTAATGTAAGCGATACTTATATTCTTGAAAACGAAACTTCAAAATACATCTTCAAGATTTACAGAGATGCGCACCGTTCTTTAGAAGAGATTAAAGGAGAACTCGCATTGCTGAATGTATTAAAGGAAAATGGAGCAAAAGTTGCTTATCCGATAACAGATTTGGAAGGTCAGCAAATTCAGCATTTTCAGGCTATTGAAGGCATCCGTAACGGTGTATTGTTTGCTTATGCCAAAGGTGAAGTCGCTTATAATTTGTCAGATGAACAGTTAGCTTTGCTTGGAACGGAAATGGCAAAGATTCATAACATTACTTCCTCTGTCGAACTCCCATTTTACCGCAAAGAATATAATGTACAGACAACTTTATTTGATCCAATAAAAGTTATCAGGCCCGCATTTGGAAATCTGGAGGCTGAATATGAATACCTGAATAATACCGTATCATTTGTGGCAGAAGAAATGTCTAAGCTGGATATAAATAAATTCGGCTACGGTTATTGTCATTATGATTTTCTTCCTAAGAACTTTCATTTTGAAAATGCTGAAAACATCACATTTTTCGATTTCGATTTTGCCGGTAAAGGTTATTTGATAAACGATATCACCTCTTTTTTTATTCATTATTTTCTGGAAAATGTAAGCAACAAAATTTCAGTAGAAGAAGCTAAAAGATGTTTCGCCGTTTTTGTAGCACATTACAGCGCTATTCGTTCGTTGTCAGATGATGAATTAAAAAGTATAAAATTATTCGGATTCGGGTTTTGGATGTTTTACTTTCAGTTTCATTTTGAACAATTTGATGACTGGTCAAGCATTTTTTTTAATGAACGTTTTATAAAGGGCAGAGTAGCTTTAATAAAGCAATGGATGGAATGGGATTTTTAGCGGGGTTTTATTCAAGCAAAAAAGGATTGCTTCTTTCGAAACAACCCTTTTTTGGGGGAGGATAATGGGTCTCGAACCCACGACCTTCGGAACCACAAAAGGAAAAAATGTGTTTTTGTTTTTCTAAGTAACTGATAGTTAATTTTTTAGTCTTTGATTGTTTACGTCGGTTTATATATTTTTTATGCGATTTTTATACCTTCCTATTTGCTGAAGATTACTTCTTTTTATTATAAGCACGTGCGTTAGTATTTGTTTTCGGCCCATAGGCAGTATCAACTGCTATAACCGCTTCTTTCAACAATTCTAATGCCGTTTTATCCTGGCTCCTGAACATATTCTCAGTAAATCCAAAGAGCCAGTTCACATCGACATTGAAATACCTGCATGCATTTAGAATCTGAGCCGTGGTAAAATGTCTTTCTCCTTTTCTGATTGGCGCAATTCCTCCCTTTAAAATTCCGATTGCTTCGCAGAAGTCCTGCTGGGTAGTGACATCTTTTAAGTTCACTGAAACAATGTGTTTCATTAACTCCAGCATTCTTTGATCTGCTATGAATAGTTTTGGTGTTGCTTTCTTTTTGGTTACCCTTTCCAAGTCTTATTTGTTTATCGAATTAAAAATAATAGCCCACTGAAAGTACCATGGCATTATTATTGTAATTAGTTGGATTTTCTACGCTGTTTACTAAAACTTTGAAGTTTGTATTTACAACCTTGGCGCTAAGATAAATACCGGCATATTTTGTAAACTTGTGTCCAGCTCCTGCACCGGCAGCATAGTATAAACCATATTTTTCCGATTCGACAAGGCCATTGATTGTCTTAAATGTTTTGCCTATTTGTCCGAGTGCGAAAAAAGTATTCTTCTTGTAATCATATTTTGGTTTGATATCGATATATGCACTCGTCATTGAAAAGTCTCCATTGAATCTTACTGAATTATAAGAATAGAGAATTGCGCCTATACCTACCTGCAGATACTTAATGATGCTGTAATCAATAGTTGCTGAACCTCCAGCCGTAAATGTTCCGCTCTTTCCATTTTCTCCACCATTATATGTTAAACCAATGTCTACATACGGACTAAAGCCAGCGATTTGAGCACTTGCAAATGCTGGAGATATAATTAGTAAAGTGAATAGTAGTTTTTTCATTAGCAAGTTTTAAAATTTATTGCTTAATAATTTACTTAAGCATAAAATTATTTATAAAAACAATTCCCTTGTAATCACTTGGAGTAAAACTGCAACCCGCAACAGGTCCTTGTCCATCATAATAATCACTAGTATTTTTATAAATAAATGCAGAACTCATTTTTGGGAATGAACATTCTGGATTTTCTTTTATTGTCATTAATGCATGCTCTGCAAGGTATTTAGCAGCAAAAGCTAACTCCGATGTATCATAAGACTTTGTTTTTAGTAACATGTGCAATTGCTTTCTGTTACACTTCTCCTCTTGATCATCAATCCTAATAATTTCCCAAGTTCCCATCTTGTAAAATCTAACGGAATCATTGAAGGTAATTTCTTTCTTAATTTCTGCATCTTTTGTAGAATCAACTTTATATCTGTTAATCCAAAAGTTGGCTTCTTTTATTTGTTTTGTATCAAATCCTTCAGAATCAGATGAAATTATTAATGCATAACTATATATTTCGTATTGATTTGAGTCGTTTATAGCTGCTTTAAAGTCCGTATAAATATTATTATATAGATTTTCTTCTTTTGATTTACATGATGAAAATGTCGTTAGTAAAGCAAATAGAAAATAAAAGTTAAATGTAATCTTTCGTCCCATAATTAATTATTTACATAACGCCATTTAATGGCGTACACGTACTGTTGTTTTGCATTTCGTTTTTTATTAGCATGAAAAAAATAACACCAATATCTAATTCAATTAAGAACTCTATTTCTTCTCGGAAGCCTTACGTTTTACCGGAGGGTTCCTTACGCTCAATTTTCCAGCAGCAAGATCCGCCTTTAATTTTGCGACTTCTCGTTCGTCATCAGAATTGTGAGATACATCCAAAAGCTTTTCTTGACTTGTTTCAGAAAGAACCTGTATATTCTTTAAATTAGTAATTAAATCTTTTTGGTCATTTCTAATAAGTTCTAGTAAGGACATTATGCCTTCACTTATTTCAACCACTTTTGAATTATTGGTTTCATTTTCGTTTGAACATGAGTCAATAATTATTTTTTTTTGTTCCTTCTCAAACATACTTCCCTTTCCTAAAATGAACCACTCGAAATTTATTTCGAATTTATTCATTACCGATTGTATAAAATCAAGTTTTGGCTGGGTTCCCTTTAAGTAATTACGGATTTTGGCTTCATCAGAGTTTACTAATGATGCAAATCTTGAATTATTACCTTTTGCGAACTCGTTTATAAGCTCCTGTAATCTATTTTGAAATAATTTCATTATTAATTAATATGTAATTATATCGAAAAAAGTTTCGAAATAATTTTTTAATTCGAAATAAGTTTCGAATATTTGCATTGTAATTGAAACGGTAATTCAATTACAAACTACAAATGTAATTGAAATGGAAAGTAAAGATAATAACATAATCAATAAAATGTCGGGTTCAATCGAAAATACCCATCGTTCGGTAGATGTTCTGCCATCGTTCAGGAGATTGATTAAAAGGAAATATAGCAAGCGGGGAAATGCGGTATTGATGGAAGAGAAAACAGGCGTTTTGAGGCAGACTTTCAAAAACGTGATTGACGGGAAAAGGATTCAACGTAAAAGTCTTGAAACGCTTGTGAAGTACTTCAAAGGAGACGATGCCAATGTTGATGACTATATAAAAGAAGCGATATGATAACCAGGGTTTACAAATTTCCTTTTAATGACAGGATTAAAACTGAATCGCAAGCAGAAGCAATAGCATGGCTAGATCGATTGAAAAAAACTATACAAGATGAGTTTACAAACGATCAAAAAAGCTGGGTAAGTATCGGAGCAATTATAGTTGTTTCCAATTCAAACACCGATGTTCAAATAGTCTCTGATTCAGGTTGATCAAGAAAAGGAAGGTCATCAATTTTTGACTCCATAAACTTTTGAAAAGCCTCACAGCATGTTTCGATTTTTAATGACCCATCTGAGCCAAAAGATATATTAGGCTTCTCATTGCAAACAGGACATGTGAATGCAGATAATTTAGAAACAATAGAATTACTCATACAAATAAGGTTTGGTTACTGTAAATGTATGATAAAGCCCGAAAGGCAACAAGTAGGGCTTTTAAACTTATAAACAAGATGGCAGCATCATTTAAAAATACTGATGAAGAGATATCATTTTGCCTGAAACAGGTAAGTATCTATTCCAACCGTGCTACACTTTTATTAAAGAGAAAGGAAGAGGTTTCTACCTCTTCCCCCCGAAAGGGGAAACGGATAAAGAAACAGTATCTATCCGATGAGCAACGGGATAAACTATATCAAAAAGCAATTTCTTAAAATAAAAAAAGCCCCCACGGCAATGGAGGCAATTATTCACTCTCTAAAGTTATAATCATGCAAAGTAACGAAGAAAAATTCCTACAACAAAAAGCTTTTCTTGAAAAAGCGCAAAAGCAGCTGCAGCTTCTATGGTCTGAATCAATGATTTTAGATCTTGATAATGCCGATAAGCTTCTGGACAAATGCCATACAGAGATTACCTCTATGAAGGTAATTCATGAAACGCTCGGCTAGCGCCAGTTCAGAAGAGTTCCTCATGGGGTTATTCCTGATACTCCGATTACTCACCATTCAAATTTCTTGTCATGAAACGTCTTTACAAACGCTTTATCAATTGGATATTCTATAACCGGAACGCAAAAAGGTTAATGCAGGATAGAAGATTTGCTTATCTGTTCAAGCAGCTTTATGCATGCAAGACATCGGAGCATCTGGAGGCATTCCGCTTTTGCGCTGAGAAAGTATTGCAGCCGAAAGATTACAGCTGTGTAAGGTTCAAAGATTTGGTTCACGAAATCGATATGATGGATGCCTTCATAAGTAAGGATGAAATAAGGTTGCAGGAACTAAGAGTTGAATACGGTGATTATATACTCAGGCAAAGTAAGCTAACATGATAACCTACCTGATACCATCTATCGCGATATTCTCTGGCCTTCTTATTCAAAACCAACTTTTCAAAACCATAAATTATTTCACAAATGAATTTCATACCTCATTCAGTAAGCGAAGAAAAACAAATAAGAGAAATGGACGCTCCTCAGCTTTTGGAGTACGCAACTGAGCTCAATACATTATTAGAATCTGATACGGCACCTGTTGGTACAAGTGAGTTGCTTGCATTGGCAAGAATTCAATATAAACACATCACCGGTGTGCCACTAACCCTAACAACTCTTCAAAAGGTAGTATAAAATCCAATCACAGCATAAAATCAATACACATGAAACTTATACTTAAATCACTCCGGATAACAAATTTCAAAGGCATATCTGATTTTTCAATCCAATTCAATGAGAAAGAAAATTTCGTGTTTGGTGCCAACGGTTCAGGCAAGACTACTATATCCGACGCTTATCATTGGTTAATGACAGGCAAGAATAGTAATGACGAAAAAGACTTTGAAATAAAACCTATTGACCAAAGCGGTAACCGTTCCCAAAAGCTTGACAATATCGTTGAAGGTGTGTTTGAAATGGATGGTGAAGAAATAACGCTTAAAAAGGTTCATTCCGAAAAATGGAAAAAACCAAAAGGCCAACTGGAGGATGAATTCAAAGGCAATGAAACTACTTATTTCTATAATGGCGTACCGGTTAACATGAAGGAATACCAGCTAAAGATTTCCCAATTCATACCCGAAGATAAATTGAAGCTGTTCAGCAATACAGGTTATTTCAATTCGCTAAAGTGGAATGAAAGACGAGCGGTATTAATTGACATGGCCGGTGGTGTTGATACAAATGCATTGATTGCCTCAAACCCGAATTACTCTTTCATTGGTGAATTCTTAGGGCAAAAGAAATCATTCAAAGAGTTTAAAACACAGATAGCGGCTGAAAGAAGAAAGGCCAAAGATGAACTGGAATTGATTCCATCACGCATTGATGAAGTCCAACGAGCCAATAACAGCCTTCAACATCCTTTTGAAAGGCTTAAAGCAGAAAAGGCAAAGCTGGATGAAGAATTATCCAGTATTGAAAATGCCATAAACAACAAGAATGAAGCCAACAGCTTGCAGGATAGAAAAATTGATGAACTTAGGAAAGAACGTTACAACCTTAGCAGCCAGGCGCAATTAATATCCGATGCTTTAAAAACAAGCATTTCAGCAAAATATAATAGCCCTGATGAAACTAAGATGAAGTTTGAACAGGAAATTAAAACAGATGTCCAACTCGTAGATGACGCAAACAAAGACCTTATATATCTTAACCAACGGATTGAATCGGGTAATGCCAAAATTGACACCTGTAACAAGGATATCAAATCATTAAATGAGTCTATTGCTGATTATCGTTCAAGGTGGATTGAGTTAAATGGTAAGACCATCACTTTCGACGAGAAAGAATTCTGTTGCCCGACGTGTAAGCGTGGCTATGAAGAAAGTGATATCGCTATAAAGAAGCAGGAACTTATTGAAACTTTCAATATCACAAAAAAACAGTCATTGGATTCTTTCGTTGAAAAATCGGATGCAGAAAAGGATAAATTGAAAGCAGAAACTGATAAGCTTTCCGAATACAATGAGGCAATAACCCTTATCAAAAAAGATATTGTTGAAAAGGAAAAAGAAGTAAGCGATATCAAATTGCGAATTTCCAATAATCAAAATACATTACAAGCCCATCTTAATAAGCCTAAAGAAGACAGGCAATCTCCTGATGAAGTGTTGAACGAAGCCCTTGATAAAAACGAGGAGTACAAAATCCTTACGGCTAAGGTACATGAAATCGACGCTGAACTTGCTGAATTCAAGCCGGTAGATAATAGCGTATTGATTATCCGTAAAAATGAAATCAGGGCATCCTTAGAGGTAATAAGCAAGGACCTACAAAACGAAGTGCTTATCAAAAATAACCTTCTCAGAATTGAAGAGCTGAAAGCTCAGGAAAAAATATTATCCCAGCAAGTGGCTGACCTGGAGAAAAAGGAATTTTACATGTTACAGTTCAGCTTAAAGCAGATGGATGAGGTAGAAAACATTGTAAACAAAATGTTCAGCTACGTTTCATTCAAAATGTTTAGGACACAGATTAACGGTGAAATTGATGAGGATTGTGAATGCCTCGTAAATGGCAAGCCTATCCATGGCGGCGCGGTAAATACTGCTTCAATTATAAATGCCGGTGTGGACATCATCAATACGCTCAGTAAGCACTATAACATCTATGCGCCGATGTTCATAGATGGCCGAGAATCGGTTACGGAGCTTATCGACACTGTTACCCAAATAATCAATCTTATTGTTTCACCTGCTCATGAAAAGCTAACCATAACCGAATCGGTTGGCATGCTGGAAGCAGTATAACCTTTTTTCATGGTGAATTGGTTTAGACTGGCTGTTTATACAGCCGGTTATTAAAAACAACTCTTTAAAAATTTAAAATCTTATAGCTATGTCAGCTGATAACAATAACCAACAATTACAAAAGTCATCCATAGACAAATTAAAAAGTGTCCTTTCTGCCGAAAGCGTAACAGTTCAATTCAAAAATGCATTGAAAGAACATTCAGATATGTTCATTGCATCCGTAATCGATTTATATGGTAGCGATTCAAGCCTTCAACAATGTGATGCCGGAGCCGTAGTAAAAGAATGCTTAAAAGCTGCTGTACTTAAACTACCGATCAACAAATCCCTGGGCTTTGCTTATGTGATTGGTTTCAATAATACAAAGGGAAAGGATGCTGAAGGGAAGTGGATTAAAGTCATGGAGCCTACATTTCAATTGGGCTATAAAGGATATATCCAATTAGCAATGAGAACCGGGCAGTATAAAATCATTAATGCTGATTTGGTATATGAAGGTGAGTTCAAAACAAAGAATAAGCTCACCGGTGAATTTGATTTGACAGGTGAGAAGAAAAGTGAAACTGTTATAGGCTACTTCGCACATATTGAGATGCTGAATGGGTTTTCAAAGACTTTATACATGACTAAGGATAAAGTAGATGCACATGCAAAGCGATACAGCAAATCCTATAATTCAACCAGCAGCCCTTGGAAATCAAACTTTGATGAAATGGCTACAAAGACAGTCTTGCGTAATCTTTTATCCCATTATGGTTTCTTATCGGTAGAAATGGCTGGAGCAATGAATCAGGACATTGATAATGATGCGGCGGTTGAAAGCGTAAAAAACGATATAAATGACAATGCCAATTCCGGAACGATGTCATTTGATGATGCAGAAGAAATTAAAGATGGTGAAGGTTCAGATCCCTGTCCAATATGAGGTTAAAAGTTTTAGGTACCGGCAGTAATGGGAATTGTTACATCCTTGAAAATGACATAGAATCATTGGTAATTGAACTGGGTATTCCATTCAGCAAAATTAAGCAGGGTTTAGGTTTTGATTTATCAAAGGTTACTGCGGCTCTTTGTACCCACAACCACAATGACCATTCGAAATCATTGTCAGACGCTTTAAATGCCGGTATCAAAGTGATTGTCAGCAAAGGAACCACCGAGGCCAAGAATGTGCAGCATCATGGTATAACTCATATCAGAAAGGGCCAGAAAATAAAGGTTGGAAATTTTGAAATACTGGCCTTTGATATACACCATGATGTTCCGGAACCACTTGGATTTTTAATCAGGCATGAGGAATGTGGTTTGGTGTGTTTTTTGACAGACACTACTTATTGTAACTATAAGTTCCCCGGCTTAAACAATATAATAGTTGAGGCTAATTATTGCGAGGATATCATTTATGAAAAATTGTTAGCAGATAAGAAGTTTTTAAGGGATAGGGTTATCAACTCTCACATGAGCATCAACACCTGCAGGGATTTTCTTTTAGCCAATGATTTAAGTGCCGTAAACAATATAGTATTGATACACCTTTCGGATAGCAATAGCAATGCAATGGAATTTGAGAAGAAGATAGTTGCGGCCACGGGAAAGAAGGTGACAATTGCAGACGCCGGGATAGTAATTGAAAATTTTAATAAATCAGCTATTTAAAATGAAACTACAACTTAAAAGACCAATTGTTTTCATAGACATTGAAGGTACTGGTATCGATTGTGATGTCGATCGTATAGTTGAATTATCGCTTGTCAAATTACACCCCAATGGCGAACGAGAAATAAAAACCAGAAGGATAAATCCAATTATACCAATACCTGAATCTGCAACAGCAATTCATGGAATTACTAATGATGATATTGCAAACGAGCCGACATTCAAACTACTTGCCAAGAGTCTAATTGACTTTATATCTGAATGCGACTTTGCAGGATTCAATAGCCTAAGATATGATTTCCCACTTCTTTACAATGAGTTCAGACGGGCGGGAATAGAATGGAATTACAAAGCATCATACCTCGTTGATGTAGGAAATATTTTCAAGATAAAGGAACAGCGTACACTTACCGCTGCTTATAAATTCTATTGTAATAAAGACTTGGAAGGTGCGCACGGTGCGGAGGCGGACACCGTTGCTACCGCTGAAGTGCTGGCATCTCAATTGGATCGGTATGAAGATTTGCCCAGTGATGTTTCCGAATTGGCGCTGATAAGCAATTATGATAGCCCAATACTAGACATATCCGGGAAGTTTACTAGCAATGATGCCGGAGATATACTGATAAACTTTGGAAAATACAGGGGGCAACCAGCAAGTGAGCATCTGGATTTTATTCATTGGATGTATTTCAAGGCTGATTTCAATCCGGATACGAACAATATATGTGAAATGCTGCTTCAAGGTTATTAATGGAAAAGTTAGAATTGAACGGACATGTATTAAATGACGGCAGGTTGAATATTCCGCTAAGGATTCAATTAACTGATTGGTTATTCAAGAATAAGGGCAAGGACGTAAAGCTCACTGTCGAAATAAAGAGAAGAAACCGTAGTACTGTACAAAATGCTTATTACTGGGGTGTATGTGTCCCATTAATACAACAGGGCATTAATGACTTAGGCCATAACCTGCTAAAAGAAGAAGTACATGAATTTTTAAAGAAGGAATTTAATCTGAAGGAAGTGGAATTGGACAACGGGCACACTATAAAAGTACCTGGTTCTACAACAGAAATGACAACGGTTAATTTTATGGTTTACGTAGAAAGGATTCAATTTTTTGCAGCCAACATGTTGGGAATAAACATTCCAAATCCCAATGAACAGACAACATTTGATTATTAAGAAGCTGTATATGAGTGAGTGTTTACCCTGACTATTTCTATGGTGTAAGGGTTTAAGGAATTTAATTTTTGAATGAACCAACCATTAAAGGTTCCTGATGTCGCAAACGATAAGGTTGGGCGAAACTGAAGAAGGGAATCTCAACAAAACATTGCAGAATGAAATAGTTTAAGTCTTTACCTGCAAGGATAAAACAGGATTTCATCACACAAACTGAAATGAGCCCGCTATGCATGGGCGGGCTTATATGGGTGCCTTGGATAGGTGGTTATGTTGGCCGAGACACGCGAAGTAAATCAACGGTAATATGACAGGTCCTTTATTAGTCAATGTTGGTTCGAACCCGATATCGCCCGCAAGCTATTTTTCAAACAATAAATTAAAACAAAATGAGTAGAAAAAAACTAACCGTCACTTTAGGCAATAATTCAAAAGTAGTTGCATCGGTAGCGGAAGCTTTAGGATTGAAAGAAACAAAACGTCCTTACAAAATTGTATCGGCCAGCATCAATGATGGATTCTGTAATTATGGATTCGAAGTGACCGAAGGTGTTGGCTTAGGTGACCAGCACCCCAACGTAAAAGGAGCCGGCCTTTATAAAAACGATTTGGGGGAGGCCTTTGGAAAGCTACATGTCCACTTCGCATGTATTGATGATGTATTCAAGCATAGCAACACCGAAATTGATGACATCGATAAGTTTCACATCCACGAATTAACCTCGCTTTACCACGTTACCAGTATAAAGATTGTAGGAGCTGAAGAAAATGAAACGGTCGTTATAACTGGAAGTAAACATATTAGCTGTACCGGCGGTAGAACAGGTTTCTCAACCCCTCGTATTCCTTTTGATGAGTTATCATCTTATCAGTGGCACAACGAGTTAAGAGCATTAATAAACCTTATCCGTGAAGAAGTTTCTCTATACAAAGAAGGGAAATATACGCTTCCTGATTCAGAAGATGAAGAATTATCTCACAAAGAAAAAGGTAAGCATATTAAGCAACGTACCATTTTAGACCAGATTAAGGAAACGGAAGGAGAGAATAGTGACACAGGTACCGATGACGAAAGCGACGAAACCGAAGGTTTAGATCCTGCAGATATTGACCTTGAAAGCAACAGGGTGTGATATTCAGTCCAAGGTGGTACCAGCAGGAAGGGATTGATATAGCTGTGTCATTTTTCAATAATTACACAACATATCGTAATACGTTACAAATCTATCCTACCGGTTCCGGAAAATCTGTAATCATCGCAAACATCGCGAAAGGTGCCCATGGTAAGACATTAGTACTGCAGCCGTCAAAAGAAATTCTTGAACAGAACGTTGCCAAATACAGGAGTTACGGTTTTCGGGCAGGTATATACTCTGCATCAGCCGGCCAGAAGTATCTGGATGTTGTAACGTTTGCAACGATTGGCAGCATTGCAAAAAAGGCACACCTTTTTAAAGATGTCAAAAATATCATAATCGACGAATGCCATTTAGTTAATTCAGATGATGGTATGTACAAACAGTTCTTTGACCGGATGCCACAGGCTAAGATACTCGGGATGACAGCCACGCCTTATAGATTATCAACAGGAGCGGAAGGCGCAGAATTGAAATTCCTTACAAGGACTTATCCAAGGGTGTTTACCAATGTCAGCTATTATGTACAGACAGAAACGCTGTTCAATGAAGGGCACCTGGCCAAGCTTGAATATTTCTCTATAAAGGCCTATGACAGGAATTTGCTTACCCTGAATAGTTCGGGAACTGATTTTACGGAAGCATCCATTCGTGAAATGCAAAAGAAAGTCAACATGTCCGGCCTGACTGTTAAATATGCCAATTGGCTGTTGAGTAAAAGAAAGAACCTGCTTGTATTCTGTACGCTTATAAGTGAGGCAAACAAAGTGGCAAAAGGCATACCCGGTTCTGTAGTTATTACCGGTGAAACAGAAGGAGGAGAGAGGTCCCGCATATTAAAAGACTTCAAGTCAGGTAAGATAAGGTGTGTTATAAACGTCGGAGTGCTTACTACAGGATTTGATTATCCGGAATTGGAAGCGGTGCTTATGGCAAGGTCTACAATGTCACTGGCATTATACTATCAGATTATCGGCAGGATAATGAGGCCACATAAAGATAAGAATTCAGGCTGGTTCGTGGATTTGGGAGGCAACATAGAACTATTTGGAAAAATTGAAACAATGTTGATTAAGGAGGATAGAAAAGGACAATTATACATTGCCAATCAGGGCAAACAACTAACAGACGTACCGTTTAAAAAAGCAGCATAGATGACACCGACAATACCATATGACCAATTCCTGAAAAACAAGGTAAGACTTGCCGCTTCCAATGGCTTTTCAATTGGAGTAGACGAAATAAACCCAAGGTTAAAGCCACATAACAAGCTAATGGTAAAATGGCTGGTAGAGAATGGGAGGGCTGCGTGTTTTGCAAATTTCGGATTGCATAAGACGGTTACACAGCTTGAAACAGTTCTTTGTACGCTTCGCGAATTAGGAAAGGCCGGCAGGCTTACAAGTGGGAAGGGATTGATTGTTTGCCCATTGGGTGTCAGGGCTGAATTTATAAATGACGCCAGAGACATCCTTGGATGGAACAAACTTCCAAAATTCATCAGGTGCTTATCAGAAATTGAAGATGATAACGATATCTACCTGACTAACTATGAGACGATACGTGATGGCAAGATAGACCCAAGATATTTTGATGTGGTATCTCTTGATGAAGCGTCCATTCTTCGGGGATTTGGAGGATCGAAAACTTTCCGTGAATTCATGAGATTGTTTACAGGTGATGCAGGGCCTAATGGTAATAGGCGTGGTGTACAATGCGTGATGTATAGATTTGTTGCTACCGCTACACCGTCACCAAACGATTATATAGAGCTATTGGCATACGCAGATTTCCTTGGGGTAATGGATGTTAGCCAGGCAAAAACAAGGTTCTTCAAAAGGGATAGCACAAAAGCAGATAACCTGACATTATTGGAGAGCAAAGAGGAGGAATTCTGGCTGTGGGTTGCATCATGGGCTTTATTTGTCACGAAGCCATCAGACCTTACCGGTAATCCCGCAGATGATGAAGGATATATATTACCTGAACTTGATTTAAGGTGGCATGAGCTTACAAGTAACCATGAAGATACCGGTACCGAAAAGAGTGGCCAAGGCCTTTTATTCCGTAGTCTGGCACTTGGTCTACAGGGAGCATCAAAAGAAAAAAGGGAAAGCCTGCCTGCAAGAATCAAAAAAGTACTTGAATTACGCCTGGAGGATTTATCCGCACATCGTGTTATCTGGCATGACCTTGAATCTGAGCGGGAGTCATTGGAAAAATCAATCCCTTCCATCAAAACAGTTTTTGGTAACCAACCACTTGAATTGAGAGAACAAATTGTTTCTGATTTCTCAAACGGTTTAATTCCTGAAATCGGGGGGAAACCTTCCATGCTTGGTTCCGGTACCAACCTTCAAAAATATTGTTCATGGGCAATCTACATGGGTATTGGTTTTAAGTTCAATGAATTCATTCAAAGCATACACAGGTTACTACGTTTCCTGCAAAAAAATCAGGTAAGGGTAGATCTTATTTATACAGAGGCAGAAAGAGAGGTCCGCAGGACTCTTGAGCGCAAATGGAAACAACACAATAAACTGGTTCAAAAGATGATAGATATCGTAAAGAAATTTGGGCTTTCACAAGCGGCAATGGCCCAGCAGCTCACGCGTAAAATGGGCATAGAGCGCAAAGAAATACGTACCGACAAATTTGCCATATTCCAAAATGATAATGTTCCGGAAACGAAGAATATAGAAACTAACAGCGTCGGTTTAATACTTACCTCATGGCCATTTTCCAATCAATATGAGTATTCCCCTAACTACGCGGATTTTGGCCATTCGGAAAGCAATGCAGAATTCTTTAGGCAAATGGACTATCTGACTCCTGATACATTTAGGGTGCTGAAACCAGGTCGTATATATGCCCTGCATGTCAAAGACAGGATAATACCGGCTGGCATTACAGGCTTAGGGTTCCAGACAACTTATCCTTTTCACATTGATTGCATTCAGCATATGGTTAAACATGGCTTCGCCTATATGGGCATGAAAACTATTGTTACCGACGTAGTAAGGGAAAATAATCAAACATACCGTTTAGGATGGTCAGAGCAATGTAAGGATGGCAGCAAGATGGGAGTCGGTATGCCCGAATACCTTCTGCTTTTCCGTAAGCCGCCGACAGATACTAGTAATGCATACGCCGATGAACCGGTACTGAAAAGGAAGCCCGTAATGGTTACTCCTGAAGGAAACCTGATACCTTATGACAGGGATCTTAAATTTCCAATCAAACTTGAAAGTGGTTACAGTATTGCGAAATGGCAGGTGGATGCCCATGGCTTCACGCGAAGTTCAGGCGACAGGCTCATTGATCCTGAAGATTTATGGTCCCTAAAAGCGGATGAGGTTTTCAAGCTTTATAAAAAACACAGCCTTGAAGAAGTTTACAATTTTGAACATCATGTAAGGGTTGGTGAACTGTTGGAGCAAAAAGGGAAATTACCCCCTTCTTTTATGCTCCTCCAACCCCAGAGCTGGAGCGACGAAGTATGGACAGATATAACGCGGATGCTTACCCTTAACGGTAAGCAATGGAGCAAAGGAAAGGAAATGCACTTGTGCCCGATGCAATTTGATATTGTAAAAAGGGTAATTACCCAGATGAGCAATGAAGGTGATATCGTGTATGACCCTTTCGGTGGGCTGATGACTGTTCCATACTGGTCCATTCTTTTGAAACGATTTGGAATGGCCTGCGAACTTAACCCTTCTTACTTTTTAGATGGTGCCTCTCATTGTCAGGCAGCAACGCAACAAGTGGGTATTCCCTCATTATTTGATTTATTAGAAAATAGAGCATGACACCAACATTTTTAGTAGTCGATTTGTTTTGTGGCGCAGGCGGGACGACTCAAGGTTTTTCTATGACTGATGGAAAGGCGAAGGTAATCGCATGTGTTAACCATGATCCTATTGCAATAAAAAGCCATTGGGCAAACCACCCGGAAGTTGCACACTTTGAGGAAGATATAAGGACATTACATCTTGCCGGATTAAAACATATTGTCAGGCATTACCGGCGGAAATACCCAAAAGCAAAACTTATCCTTTGGGCATCCCTTGAGTGTACCAATTTCAGCAAGGCTAAAGGTGGTCAACCGCGTGATGCAGATAGTAGGACGCTCGCTGATTTCCTGGACCGTTACATCCTTGCTATAAAGCCTGATTACGTTCAGATTGAGAATGTGGTCGAGTTTATGAGTTGGGGGCCATTAGATGCCAAAGGGAAACCAGTCAGCAGAAAGAACGGTACCGATTGGAACAGGTGGCGTAACCGATTATGTTCTTATGGATATCGTGACGAGTGGAAACAAATGAATAGTGCTGATTTTGGGGCTTACACCAGCCGAAACAGGCTATTTGGATGCTTTGCTAAAGAAGGATTACCGATTGTTTGGCCTGAACCAACCCATTCAAAGAAAGTTTCAGAATCAACTGAGTTGTTTGACACTCCTTTAAAAAAGTGGATGCCGGTGAAAGACGTTCTGGATTTTTCAGATGAGGGTAAAAGCATTTTCAGAAGAAAAAAGGAACTTTCTCCAAAAACATTCGATCGCATTTATGCCGGACTGATTAAACATATTGCAGGGGGTAAAGAAAACTTTATTTTAAAATACAATTCGACTACCTCTGCCGGAGTACACCATCCACCATCAACAGACGCTCCTTGTCCGACAATAGCCTGTCAAAACAGATTAGGTGTAGCATTCATTTCCAAGTATTTTTCTGGTGATCCTGATGGTAAAAACATTTCAGTTGAGGGCCCTGCCGGAACAATTAAATGTATTGACAGCCAGGCATTGGTACAGGCCTCCTTTATATCCCAAAGAAATAGCGGTGATCCTGAAAGCAAGATTGTGGATATTGAAGGACCCGCAAGAACGCTAACATCTACCGGTGGAAATCAGGATTTAATTCAGGCTGCTTTCTTACACGCTTATTATGGAAATGGAGATAACAATTCAAGCGTCAATGAACCGGCGCCGACCATACCTACAAAAGACAGATGTGCATTGGTCCACCCAAATTATCTGGTGAATTATCATCACAGCTCCAGTACCAATGATATAAACGACCCTTGTCCAACGCTTACCTGTAAGGACAAACTGAGTATCATTCATCCTCAGTTTCTGGATAAGCAATATGGAGGGGCAGACAATCATCAGTCCCTGGAGCAGCCTGCAGGCAGTATTCTTGCAAACGATAAGCATTGTCTTGTCAGCACACAGCATTTTATTGACCGTAACTTTTCAGGAGGCGGGCAGCATCAAAGCGTAGAACAACCTGCAGGGGCATTAATGACTGTCCCGAAGATGAACATTGTAACCGCATTTGTAATGAACACCAATTACGCTAATACTCCTACTTCTATTGAACAGCCTGCACCAACAATTACGGCTAACAGAAAGTGGGCATATTTAGTGAACCCTTCATGGGGCGGTGCTAATGGCAGCATTGATAAGCCCTGTCCAGTTATTGTCGCAAGACAGGATAAGGCGCCACTTTATCTTATAAATGCTGAAACCGGCCAGATAGCAATTCAGGTTTATGATGATGATTTGCCGATTGTGGTAAAAATTAAAGAATTCATGGCTTTGTACGGCATTGTTGATATTAAAATGCGCATGCTCAAAGTTGTTGAGCTTCTTAAAATTCAGGGTTTCCCTGCCGACTATAAATTGCATGGCAACCAAACAGACCAGAAGAAATTTATTGGTAATAGTGTCGTGCCGCATGTTGTAATGGCATGGACAAACAGGATGACACTGGCCATTAATGAATTGTCATTACAAAGAAGTAATATTAAAAAAGTTGCCTGATGACACCGGCACAATTCATATTACTTGTTTTCGAAGTCAGGCAGCTTCAGAAGAAGTATGAATTGACCCGTGATGGTAATGTTAGAAAGCGGATGAAAAAATATGAAGCAATCCTGGACAACGTAATAAAACAGGAAATGAAACCAAGGAACCCGCAACAAGAATTATTTGAAGCAAGTTAAAAATATGAAATGGCAAAGGACAAATTTTACTTTTCTCACGATAGTAATGCGCGGGGAGATGATAAGACGGTGGCTTTAAGGATGAAGTTAGGGTGGGAGGGCTATGGGCTTTTTTGGGCAATTATTGAAAAATTAAGAGAGTGCGAGAACTATACGAGTGTCTGTGATTATAATGTTATAGCCTATGACCTTCGTTCCGATTCCGCCAAAATAAAATCCATTATTAATGATTTCGGGTTATTCTCCTTTACCGAATGTGGTAAGTGTTTCTACTCCGAAAGTCTTAAAAGAAGGATGGATATTAAAGAAGAAATATCTCAAAAAAGAAGCCAGGCAGCCCACGAGAGATGGAATAAATCAAAAGAAGAAAGCAATTCCAATGCAAATGCATTACAAAAGCAAACCAAAAGCAATGCAATAAATGGAAAGAAAAGTAAAGTAAAGGAAAGTAAAGAAAAAGAAGAGATTGTTTCTGACGAAACTCAGACACAGCCAATTCTTTCCGATGATTCTTTTATAAAATTTCAGGCATGGCTATTGGATAAGGCGCCGGCTGTTACCAAAATGAAAGAGCCATTTACGCAGGAGCAATTTCTAAAACTGAAAGAAAAATGTACATCGGAGGAAATAATGTCGCTTTGTTTAAAAATGCACAATTGGAAATTACTGAATCAAAAGAATAATTCGGCCTATTACACTTTTACAAACTGGTATAACCGTGGAAACAATTAAATTAAATAAATTGATCAATAGCCAAAAGAAACCTGTTATTCAGCCAATGTACGGCAAAATTCCCCCTCAAAACAAAGAGGCGGAATCTGCAGTACTGAGTCAGCTGATTAACGGTTCCGGAAGATTGATAGAGGTAATGGAAATCCTTAAATCCGGTGAATGCTTTTATCTCGATGCTCATCAGAGGATTTATGATGCAATCCTCACCATGAACGGTAAGGGCCAGAAAGTTGATCTTGTTGGTGTAACTACGGAGCTTTCAAATTCAGGTAACCTTGAATTGATTGGCGGTGGTTATTTCCTTACAAAATTATCAGACAAGACAGTATTTGATCACACAATCCTCTCCCATGCTGAAGATATTCTGGAATGTTATAAGAGACGTGAATCGATAAAGGTTGCCGGCGAATTAATGGCATTGTCTTATGAAAATGGTGAATCATTAAACGATATAGTGCATGCCGCAGATCAAGAACTAATCAGGATTATTTCGGAAGGTGATATATCGGAAGCTAAACCCATCAGGGATTTGATTATTCCCTTCATGGAAAATCTTCAGGCTGCAAAAGAAAACAAGAAAGACATTACCGGAGTAAATACAGGTTATTCATGGCTCAATGATAAAACCGGTGGCTGGCAAAATACGGATTTAATTATTCTTGCTGCAAGGCCTTCCGTTGGAAAGACTGCTTTTGCTTTAAACCTTGCCTTGAATGCTACCGTCGGTGAAGACCCTGTACCGGTAGCAATATTCAGCCTTGAGATGGGAGCTGATCAACTTATGAAAAGAGTTGTTTCCGCTTTGTCTCTGATAGAGCTGGAAAAAATAACAAAAGGGCAGCTCTCTGATATCGAAACATCACATATTGACCAGACTTTAAACATCATAGCAAGCAAGAATATTCACATAGATGAAACATTTGGGGTTTCGATTACCCAACTCCGCGCCCGCGCCAAGAGGTTAAAAAGGAAACACAATATCGGATTGCTGATTATCGACTATCTGCAGCTGATGGCCGGCGAAACAAAGGGAGGCAACCGTGAACAGGAAATAAGCAAGATATCGCGTGGGCTGAAAGGTATTGCCAAAGAATTGGATATACCGGTAATAGCGCTTTCACAGATGAGCCGTGATGTTGAAAAAAGAAGTGATAAGGAGCCTATGCTTTCCGATTTAAGAGAATCCGGTGCCATAGAACAGGATGCTGATATAGTAATGTTTATCCACCATCCCAAAGATGCCGAAAGCGGCCAGATAAAAAATGTCATAAAAATAGCAAAACATAGGAATGGCAGTTTAGGGGATATGGAGGAATGCAAGTTTTTTGGAAATATACAGAAGTGGATGAACCCCTCGGAAGCAAATGCCTACATGGGGCGCAATACAACTTTTAAGCCATTTGCCGGTATGCCAACCTCCTCACCAGATGAAAGGATAGAGGGTAAGAAGATGCAGGCGTTTGACGATGCACCATTTTAAATGAGAATCGAAATACACCATCCCAACGGCCATGTTACCAATGTCCCTATTTCCCTTTCCGACAATCCAAATGTGATAGAACGTTTGGAAGAGGATGAGTTGGTGTTATTGAAAATAATGGACGGTATTGGCCCACATTTGATGGAAGGGACGAAAGTTTATTTAATAATTAAATCAAAATCAGACAATGAATACTAAATCAATAGAAAACTATAATCGTTTACGTGACTTGCTTACCGCACAGTTTGGTTTCACGCTTCCGGAGCATACAAAGTCACGTTCGGGGAGGGTTATGAGATATCTGGAGCAGGTGGCTGAAAGTGAAACGGCAAATTCTAAGAAACAATTTGAAAGGGCAGTAATTGAATCTGCAAACAAAAGTGAATCAGGTCCCATCATTAAGGCGATATCGGAGGTTATTAAGGATTACCATAGTAAACCTATCGCACATGTTGTACGGCAATTGAAAACCATTCATGATATGGCAAAGGTCAGCTAATGGATATGAAAACCTTGATAATAGGAATTGATCCTGATGTTGATGCTTCAGGTGTAGCAACAATAAATCAGGTCACCAACGAACTTGAATTAACCTGCCTTAAATTCTTTGAATTGTATAAATACTTAACAGAACACAAGGATAACATAAAACTCGTCGTAATAGAGGCCGGATGGCTTAATAAAGGCAACTGGCATAAGATTCGGGGAACTGCAAATATCAATGCCAAAATAGGGGAGAGGACAGGAGCAAACTTTGAAGTGGCTAAAAAAATATCTGAAATGTGTGATCATCTGAAAGTTCCGTTCAAGGAAATAAAACCGTTGTTGAAGGTCTGGAAGGGACCAGACAGGAAAATAACAGCTCAAGAATTTGAAAAGCAAACAGGATTGAAAGGTCGGACGAATCAGGAAATGAGAGATGCAGGATTGATTGCTTTAGCTTATCGTAAAATGAAATAGAATTATTACTGCCCTAAAATCCAAAGTGGCTCCCGAAGGAGCCAAATTATTGCGGAGGCGACAGGATTCGAACCTGCGGACCTTTTACAGCCACTCGTTTCTAAGGCGAGCACGATAAACCACTCTGACACACCGAAGGAACCTTGGTCACTTCGGAGAGTAGAGTAACTCAAAGGTACAAAATTAAATTATATAAACTATTATATAGGATGGGGACAACAAGAGAAGGCCGGATTAAGCAATTCTGTAAAAAGGAAGGTATGAACTTAGACTTTTATAACCAGCAAGTAAGCAATGGGTTAAAGTGGTGCTTTAAATGTAGAAAATGGATATCAAAAGCACTATTCAATATTGACAATTCAAGGTGGGATAGATTAGTATCTAAGTGCAGATTCTGTCAAAGAGTAAAAGTGAAGGTCGTTACAAAAGGACGTGTATCAACTTTTAAAGGCAAACTACATACTGAAGATTCTAAACAAAAAATGAGAATTATAAATAAAGGACCTGGAAATCCAAACTGGAAAGGCGGCATTAGTTCACTCATTCTACAAATAAGGAATACCGAAAGATATAAAAAATGGAGAAGAGATGTTTATAGAAAGGATCAGTTTACATGTACACATTGCAATGTGAAAAAAGCTGGAAATAATATAACGATTGATGCAGATCATATTATTCCATTAGCAAAGATTGTGTTTGAAGATAATATCAAAACAATAGAAGAAGCATTGTTAAATGAAAGAATTTTTGAAGTTGAAAACGGTAGATGCCTATGCCGTAAATGTCATAAAAATACACCCACTTGGGGAGTTAATATCAATAAAAAAATAAGAAATGGGAAAAGAAAGTAGTATAGCCTGGACAGATCACACTTGGAATATAGCCCGTGGCTGCAGCAAGGTTGATGCTGATTGTAAGTTCTGTTACATGTACCGGCAGAGCCTTAATAATACCAGATATGACCCAGCCCAGGTTATCAGGACAAAGACAGTATTTAATCTGCCATTGACAATAAAGGAACCAAGCAGAATATTTACATGTTCCCTTACAGACTTCTTTCACCCTGACATTGATAGTTACCGACATGAAGCCTGGGATATTATCCGCAGATGCCCGCAGCATACTTTCCAGATACTTACCAAAAGGCCGGAACGCATACCAGAATGTCTGCCAGCTGATTGGGGTGAAGGTTGGGATAATGTGTGGCTGGGAACCAGCATAGGAAGTCAGGGGGCAATAGAAAGAATGGTATCGCTGGTTACCGAGATAGATGCTAAAGTGAAGTTTTTAAGCCTAGAACCCCTGCATGGTGAAATCGACTTATCAAAAGCGATGAAGTATTATGAGCAATTAAAAGAATCGTTTCATGTATTGCCTGGAATTGATTGGGTTATTGTCGGAGGTGAATCAGGAAATGAAAACGGTAAATACCGGTACCGGCCATGCGAATTGGAATGGATTAGAAAGATTATTAATGACTGCAAACGAGAACACATTTCCGTATTCGTGAAGCAACTTGGAACGCATCTATCAAAGCAATTAAAATTAAAAGACCGGCATGGTGGTGATATGGATGAATGGCCGGAAGATTTAAGGATAAGGGATTTTCCAAAATACAATTTCTAACAATAATTATTAATAATTATGCCAATACTAAACTACACAACCTCCATTGATGCTTACAAAACCATCACAGAAATTCAGCAAATCCTTGCAAAGAGAGGCGCAAGGAAAGTTGTGATGGATAATGATAAGGATGGCAATCCGATTGCACTTACATTTTCTGTTAACTGGAACAATCGTGATATGGCTTTTTCAATGCCCTGCAATTTCGAAGGTGTGATGAAGGCCATGCAGAAAAACAAAAAGGTACCACGCAATAAATGTAATAAGGAACAGGCGCTACGTGTTGGCTGGCGAATTATTAAAGATTGGGTTGAGGCTCAGATGGCAATCATAGAAGCTGAATTGGCCGATATGGCACAGGTATTCCTGCCCTACGCTGTTACTAAGAATGGAAATACCCTGTACCAGGAGTTACAAACTAATAATCAAATTCTTTTATAATGGAATCACTTTTGAGGATCATAGAAAATGTAGGCCCTATTAAGTTTTTGGGGGCATGCGCACTCTTGCTGTTTTTCATCTGTTGGGTGATCAGGACCTGCTATGAAATATTACGTGGAAAATTCTAAATACAATTTTCTTCAAAATTTATTACAACAATCACTTCAAATTATATAATAAATGGAACAACCGGTTAAAGTATCAGTTTGCCCAAAGTGTAACAATTGGGTTCGGGCCGCTCACTCAGACTTGCTCAACAAAAATGTGAAGGCAAGAAACGAATTTAAAAATGAGGTATTCAAATACAACTTAAGTGTTCAGGAAATGCCCTTGCAGGAATTCAATGACAAAAAATGGACCATTTGTAATTGTAAATAACAACAATATTCTTTTACTCAACTAAACACCGGCTCCGGATGGGCATTGCATTATGAAAACAGGGATTGAACTTATTGCCCAAGAAAGGCAAGAACAAATCGAAAAACATGGCAGAACAGTAAAGTCTGATTTTGAAGAAAACTCAAAAGGCCAATTAATAAGGGCAGCTATTACACTTTTAACCGGAAGTGGAACCTTGCCTGCCAACTGGAATTTTAATTACTGTACACGTCTTATGCAAAAAAGCGAGAGATCACGGAAAATTGTTGCCGGAGCTTTAATTGCTGCCGACTTGGATAGAGAGCAATACGAAGAGCATCCAGAAGGATTTATTCCGAAGAACATGCCGAATACACATCAAATGCGTGAAAAACATCCCGAGATGGTAAGGGGATGGGAGAACCTTTCCAAAGAAGATTTACTGGAAGCAATGTGTGGAGAAGTACTTGATCTTTTTTCAATGATGGAGCGAGTGTCCATTTTCATGGAAGAATGTACCAATATGTCTAAAGTAACCTATACCCCAGAGGTTATTAAAGAAATGATTAAAAAGAAAAAAGAAGAAGATATAAATGACTTCTGTTTTCTTGAATGTGAAGAATCAGAAGATGAGGATATATTGTCAGAAATAAAGGAAAGGGCGAAAAAATCGACATTAAACTAAAACCGGTCCGAATGGGCAATTATAAAAATGAAACAAAAATCTATCAAAGCGCATGAAATGCGAAACTTAAATGGTGCTGAAGTACTATCGATCAAGAGATTGATAGTAAAAGGCGATTCTGATAGCGAAATTGCAGAAAGGCACTCCATTGATCAACAAAGAGTACATTATTTCCGAAAGCTTCATCAGGAAGGGAAATTTGAAGTAAACGAAAAGGAGGTTTCCAATGATTAAGGAAATACCAATCCTATTCAGCACAATAATGGTGCAAGCCTTAATAGAAGGTAGGAAAACACAGACAAGGCGTATAATTAAGAATCACGCTGCTCAAAATTGGGACAAAGTAGAAATGGATGGTATCCATCACGCTTACAAAGAATGGTTTAATGAAGATGATGGCAAAATGGAACCGGCTGAATGGTTATTGCTAAATGAAGATGGAGATGTTGAGGATATCTTAGGTCAATGTCCCTACGGGAAGCCTGGTGATTTCCTTTGGGTGAGGGAAAGCTGGCAAATTAACTCATGGGATTTCGAAGATGGCACATGCGATATCAAGTACGCTACTGGCGAAGTATTGGAATGGAATTTGAAAGACGCATTTGATAATAGTGCTTTTACGGCAGAATGGCTGCAGTTCCAATTAGATGCCATGGCGGAGAAAGGAATTTTTAAAATAGTGGATAAAAATGATAATGAAACCTCGGAAGATGATGAAATATTTTACAAGCGAACCGGAAAGGCTCAGCCATTCAAACCATCTATCCACATGCCTAAAGAAGCAGCGAGGATTTGGCTTAAGGTTAAAAATATCAGAGTAGAGAGGCTAATGGACATTTCGGAAGATGATGCTGTTGCGGAAGGAATTCAAAGATATCTAAGTGATATTGATGGTCGAATGAGGTACAAGGACTATCTGGCTGATACGAAAGGATATGGCCATCCGAATGATGACTATCCAACCGTAGGGTTAGCTGTAACATCGTTCTGCACTCTTTGGGATAAAATAAATGGTTCTGATTCCCGTTACGCGAATCCTTGGCTTTTCGTAGTAGAGTTTGAAGTATTGTCAACTACCGGTAAGCCGGAATTCTTAAATTAAAGCACGATAAATTACATTATCTATGAAGGCATACTTCCAAAAAAACTATGCAATCATTAATGAAATCAAAGATTTAGACCCACTTGAAGTAAATCTATTGATCATTCAGTTGCTTGAAGCCAAAGTCATAGATTTTACTACAATAGTTCAATCGTATGTTTCTGTGTTATCAAAAGAAAACGAGACTAAAGATAAACTCTTAAATACACTTGCGTTGAACTTGTCCTCTTATTGTATTTATGACAAAACAGAACGAGGGAAGAATTTACGAAAATACATTTACGAATCTGGTGTTTTCCTTGGATTTGAAGGAAGCCCATTCTGGGACAAACTAAGTATAGAATTTGGAAATGAAAAATAATATCCCCTAACTAATCAGGGTCCAGCCTATTTGCATTCTGAACAAAACATCAATATAAATGAGCTTATATACAACAGTCATTCGGGCAATAAGCCCGATTGATGGTGAATTAAAAACATTTTTAGGGCCTAATGTTCCTGGGATATCCATTTCTGATGCACAAAATTATTGTGAGAAAAATGAACTTGGTTATTGCAAGGTTGACGGAAAACTAATTGCGGAGATACCCTGCAGGCCTGGCACCCACGAAGCGGATTGGAAAAAAATGGTAGACTATGAAGACCCAGAGTTAAATTAAACAGCATGATAAAAACAACTCAGGTATATGTTGCTGTCTGTGACAACTGCAAGGAAGTATTCGAAAGTCGTGAAGGTTATGGAACATTTCCTGAAATGAATGACTTGGAAGACAGGCTGATTGATCACGGTTGGCACGAAATAGAAGGAAATAATTATTGTAAAAAATGTATTCTTGAAAACAACAAAACAGATGCTTCAAGGTTTAACTCACAAAAGGACCCTTTTTATGAGAACAGTAAGCTTTTTATTGAACAAAATCTTTAATTAAAACCCTTCCGGAGAACGGTCAACCGGTATAAAATGGAAAACAATTTAAAATACAGAGACGAAGTAATTTTTGCAAATGAAACGCTCCCTTATCAAGTAATGGCAATCTCTAAAAGATACGCCATTGTAACACGAAAAATTGACAAAAAGGAAGATGAAGGACTTATCAGGCGAGAAGTAAATAATGGTGATTATGACACTTTCGAAGAAGCTTTCGAGGCAAATAAAAACAACACTGTCTATTACTTAATTGATTTTGTGGCTGAAACACGGGCTCCAAATGACCGCGTTTTCAATCCTTACAATTATGATAGCCTGGAAAGCATCAATCAATGTGTTACTGATTTGGAAGCGGAAACAGTTCGCCTTTCGGAAAGGAACAGCTGCAAACTGGAAATTAAGACCATCGTTCCAAGTGGAGTACTGGAAAAGTCTTCTTTGAATAGTAGTAACGTAAAAAAGTTGTTTTATTTCCCGCTAAAGAGAATTCTTGAGGTTGCGTTTAAAATAGGATTTTACCAATATACCAATGTACCGAATGAAATCTGGGAACAGCTCTGTAATGCCGAATCAATTGGTTCTTTTATTGCCAAAAACCTAAAAGGGAAATTTGACACCATAAAGCTTAAATAAAACTCAAGCTAACTACTTGTAAAAAGGTAAAGATTGAAAAGATTGACATCTTATAATTATGAAGTTACTTTAAAAGGTATATATTATCTATTTAAGTAACTTTGCTTCATTATAAATCGGCGTAGAAGTAAAATGAAGAATAAGAATACAATAAAGTCAAGGATAATTAGAACGGAAAACATTAACTGGAAACAATTGAAATTTATACAACAGGATGGTTTCAAGGAGCATACAGCAGTCAATAAATCCAAATTGAAAGAATCGTTGGTTGCGAATGGATTCGCCGATGCATTCAATGTGTGGCAGGATGAAAATAATGACATTTGGTGCTTGGATGGATATCATCGTAAGCATGACCTGGAAGAATTAGAGTGTGAAGGAATAAGTGTTCCTGAAAAGTTGCCCGCTTTATTCATTGACTGTAATGACAAAGCTGAAGCAGCTGCACTTGTTCTTGTTTTCTCGTCACGATATGCCAAAATCACATTGGAAGGCATGCAGGCGTTCATGAATATTTATGACCTGCAGATAAACAGCGAAATTTTTAATTCAATTAATCTTTCCGAGATTGAACAATTTGAAATGCTTCAGACGCTACCTATTCCGGAAGAACTTACAGCTGTAGGAAAGGAGAAGCCAGCAACAATTAAAATAACTTTCAGCAACCCCAGGCAATTAGAAGCAGCGATGCCTATGATATCCAGTTTGTTAGAAGAATTCCCAGAATCTTTTTATTCTGTTTCTTGCGGAGAAATATGAAACTTGAAATAGCATCATATCAAGCTGTTAAATATTCATGCTTTAACTTTCATTACGCTAAAGCTATGCCTATGACACTATGTTCCTTTTCTGTTTTTAATGATAAGGGTGAGTGGTGCGGTTGTATTGTTTATTCCTCCGGTGCTAACCAGCACCAAGGCAAAAAATATGGATTGGTACAAGGTCAAGTCTGTGAACTAGTGAGGGTAGCTCTAAATGGAAAACAGGAGAATACATCTAAGGCTCTTTCAATCTCACTAAAGTTGCTGCAGAAAATGAATCCGTTATTGAGGCTTGTTGTTTCATACGCTGATTGTGACCAGGAACATGCAGGAACAATTTATCAAGCGACGAACTGGATATATGAAGGCCTTACTGAACTAAACGGCGGTACACCGAAGTTTAAGATTCGAGGAAAAGTAATACATGGCAGGTCAATTGCTAAAAAAGGGTGGAAACAAAGTATTGAATGAATTAGGACGTATATTGATCCGGATGCAGAACTGGTTTATACGAAAGGCAAGCACAGGTATATATTCCCTTTGGTGAAACAACTAAAAGATAAATGCCGGAAATCGGCAAAACCATACCCAAAGAAACATGCGGCAATAGCTTAACTGGTATAGCGCCTGATTAACCAATCAGGAGATGGCGTTCGAATCGACCTTGCCGCTCTAATAAGCGACACCCATTGGCGTAGTGATATTGCAATTTTGCAACCCGAAAATCGAAACCAATGAGTGAAACAGAAAAAATATTACTTATGGCAGCCACAATAAAGCCAATAATCGAACTCCTGCAGAAAAGGATGAATAACCGTATCGATGCATTAACGGCAATATCATCTTCTTCTTTAGAAAATATACCCGAATCGGTTCAGCAAAAGAGGGAAGATGAGGCTTCTAAAATCCGCGCAATAATACAGGAGCAAAAAGACCTTATTGAAATCATAAACATGTTATACCCTTCGTCTTGATGAAAGCGCCACCAAGGTCTACTAAGGTTGAATTTGAAAGAAGGCTCTTGGCTGTCCAGGCATGGCTGATAGAGGGTAATACCCATGCTATGGTTTTGAAAAATATTATTGACCAAAAATGGAGTAATTCAAAACGCCATGCTGAAAAAATGATCCAGTTGGCAAGGGAAAGATGGATTGATTTTGAAGATGAATCGCTGGATAAAAAAAGGAAATTCAAGATTCAGGAATTAAAGCACATGAAGCGTTCACTTGCGCAGGAATACAGGACAACACCTGAAGGTATTAAGGCATTGCTTTCTATTGAAAAGGAAATTATAAAACTTGAGGGACTTTCAATAAAGAAAATAGAGATTTCAGGCGATGAAGAGAAACCGCTGCAGGTAAAACATATTCCTTCAGATGTAGATTATACAAAATTATCAAATGAAGTTCTCGAGAAAATAGTTTTAGCCCGCAAACCAAGGGAGGACGAATAACATGAAAGCTGCAAGACCTCGCACAGCCTTAAGGGAACAAGCCAGAGAAATTCAAAAGGAAGAAAGACAATTATTACTTAGCCCAGATCTTGCCGCCGCGGAACTCAGCCGTAGGCGGTTGTCTTTTTTCGTTAAAGAGATGTGGTCTATTATTGTCGAGGATGAATTGGTATGGAATTGGCACCTTGATGTGTTGTGTGATGAAATTCAACAGGCTTATGAACGTGTTATAGGAATAATGGTGCCTGATCCTAATAATCCAAAGCGTAAAATCAGGAAGCGCCTCCCAAAAGACAAAGATGTAATTATAAACATTCCTCCAGGTACATCAAAATCTACTATTGCTACCATCATGGCGCCGGCATGGAGTTGGACGCGTGATCCTTCTCTAAGGCATATTACAGCAAGCTATTCAATGTCATTGTCTACAGAGCATGCAATGGCATCAAGGAACATCATCAGGAGTGACAAATACCGAACGTACTTTCCAGAAGTTGAGATTAGATCAGATCAGGATAATAAAACAAACTATCGTACAACCAAAAACGGCCAGCGATATGTAACTTCTATCGGTGGTACTGTCACCGGTGTGCATGCTCATATAATTACCATTGATGACCCGCTAAACCCGAAACAGGCCGCTTCTATTGATCAGGTAAATAATGCTAATGCCTGGTTTGATTCGACAATACCAATGCGTAAGGTAGATAAGGCAGTTACTGTAACGATCCTTATAATGCAACGTTTGGCAACAAACGATCCAACTGGCCATTTGCTTGAAAAGAAAAAGAATTCAATACATCATGTGCGATTACCTGCAACAGATTCTATAAATGTTTCGCCTTTACAATATCGTCAATATTATACCAAAGGCTATTTAGATCTTGTTAGATTAGGCCCCAAAGCAGTGAGTGAGGCAAGATTAGATTTGGGTTCAGCAGGCTTCGCAGGCCAAATGGATCAAATGCCGGCACCAGCTGGTGGGTTGATATGGAAAAAGTGGTTTAAAGAAATTCCTGATCATCTTTTCCCGGCTAAACACCTAATGAGCAAATATGGTAAGGATTGGGATTTGGCTTATACTGATAAGGATGAAAATGCGGCCAGTGCATTTATTGCTGCAGGAAAGATTGGACACAATATTTATATTGATGATGTTCAATGGGAATGGTATGAGTTTCCAAAGCTCATAGGATGGATGAAAAAGATTGGAGGTCCTCACTATATTGAAGCAAAGGCTTCCGGTAAGAGCGCCAAGCAATCACTTACTAAAATGGGAATTGTGGCAATTGAAGTGGAAGTTGCGGGTGGTGATAAAGTAGCCAGGGCAAACATGGCAACACCTCCAGCTGAAGCCGGTATGGTATTTATAAGAAAGAGTATTGCCGATAAATTGTATAATGACAGCAAACAAGGCATTCTCCTCTTCCCTAAAAGTCCTTGGAAAGATGTGGCCGATGTATTAGCTCAAGCTATTCAACGCCTCCATGGAAATGGAAAAATTGTTGTCAGCAACGATGACACCTCAACTTTAGATAATGAAGATTTGGAATGGATTGAATCAGATCTGTAGTCATTCTCTATGTATGTGCAAATAATGTGAGTCATTAAATACTAATAAAGTTAAATAATACCTTTTTTAGTAACTTTGGCAAAACATTAATACGATGAATCCACATAACAAAGTAATCCAAGAATCAGCAGCTATTTTAAATGCTGCAAAACATTCCATCAAAGAGACATTAGAGACAGAACCGGACCTAAAGAACCTTTCTGAAACAATCTTTAATCAGATTGGAATCATCGAGAAGCGGTTTTACTCTTTGTCTGGACTTCCTGAAAAAGAGTTAGAAAATACAGGAAACGAATTCAAACCTATTACCAAGATAATGGGGATTCAGGTTGATCAGCGCAAACCCATTACTGAAGAAACTACTACGCCCACACAAACAGAGAAAGAAAAACTTATTGACAGGATAAAAGAATTCTATGAAAGAATCCCGAAGATGTCAAATGAAAAAATTTTGGAAGTAACCAGAGAGCCGAAAGGCGTTTCAATATTACGAGGTGCAGCCAAACTTGCAAATGTAGAAAACTGGCGTGATGCTGAATTGGATATCCTATTTATAGAAGATATAAAAGCTGGGATTAAAGGATCAGAAACATTAAATACAGCAATAGATGCTGCACATTCCCAATCAGATTCAGGACAACAAACTTCTGACGAGGTTAAAAGCCCATGGCAAAAAGATCTTCCTGAGTCTCAAACTACAGTTCATGCCAGCTCGGAAATTAATTCCCTTCAACAATCTGAACAATCTCCAAAATTGAACGAACTGAAAGACATCGTTAAGTCTGATTATCAGAAGAATGAGGAATCGAAAGGCTCTAATGATGATTCAATCAAGAAAGAAGCTGGAACGAGTGATGGTTCAGGCCAATCAGATGAAACAAATACCAGCAATGAAGGCGCAGATACTGAATTGACTAAAGCTCAGGCAGTAATTGAAGCTAAACGTTTGAAAGAAGAAGGTTTAACAGTTAAAGAGATTGCTGAAAAATTAGGTAAAAGCACCGGCACCATCAGTAATTACCTAAATGACAAATGATCAATCTTCCTGAATTCATTACTCTTGGCCAGGCAATTGATTTCCATAATCAATATGGAGAACTAATTGAACTGCGATTAAAGGAAATAGAAGAAATGGACAATGATATTGCTAAGGATTTCGAATTGATCGATTTTGAAATTAGCAATGCGTTTTGGTTAATTTCTTACTTAACAGGAAAAGTTGTTGATGAGCTCCAATCTGAAATCACAATTAACGAGGCACTGGATCTATACCGGCATAAGATATCACCATTATTTAATCCGGAAAGAGAATATTCTAAAACCGTAGCCTGGAATGAAAATATATGGTATCTGCCAGCACAAGGTTTGAGGCCAGATAGCATGATGACTTTCGGAGAATTTATAGACTCAAAGGTAATGGCTCAAAATGTCATAGAAGAAAAAGGTAGCAAGTGGGAAATAATTTATTACATAGCAGCTATATTCCTTCGTCAAGAGGAAGAGTTCTATTCACCTGGATTTCTTTATGAAAATAGTATAAGACTTGAATTGTTTAGATCCTTACCGCTTGAAATTGCAGTTTTAGTTGCACAATGGTATGAATCATTCACTGAATATCTGCAGGAGTATTTTCCTGTATTCAGTGAATCACAAATCAAATCCGGAAATCATATCAAAAGCCATCTTAATCAATGGGGATGGGTTAATTTCTTGAAATCCGTAGCAGCTACAAAAGTGTTTGATATTGCAAATAGTGGAATGAATTCAATTGATTGTGCCCGGGCCGCTAAGGCTTATGATGTCCTTGTTTCTGCAAGTGAAGAAAAGCAATATAACGAAGCTGTTGCGTTAGATACAGAAGCAGCTTATAAAAAATAGAATATGAACAAATCCAAGAGGAGGAATTTACGCAATTATAACATTCCGCCAATCATTAGCATCAAACCAAAAAATATTGATAAGAGTGAAGCCAATTTAATATTAGAAGCAATGAAATGGCCAAAGGGTATTATAACGTTTGCTTCCGATGTTCAACCTTCTGTTTCCCTGTTGAAATCACCAAAACGAAACCGGTTTATTAAGTTTCACTTAAAGTCAAAATAACTATGCTTTCATATCCCTACATCGAATCTTTATTTCAATCTGTCCTTAATCAATCTAAGGCTATTAAAGGCCATTTTCATATTTGCCCGCAATTTGGCCATGAACTAAACACGGATAACCTGGAAGAAGTCCTGAAATTCAGTTTTGGCGACCAATATAAAGAAAAGCAGTATCCGCTTGCCTTAATGATGCCACCACAATCTTCAGGCGATTACATGGAGGATTATTTTAAGGATGAATATGAGGTCACAATGATGTTTTTAAATGCTTCATTCCAACTGCCTGGCAACCAAATTGCCTCATTGAACCCGAATACAAATACAAGCCAGCACCGTTTGCTTTTCGATTGGCATGATATGAAGCGATGCGCAGTAATGTTTATAAAGACCTTGCAGAAAGTATTCAATAGTACTTTTCATATAAAGCAAAACAGCAACCCTCTTATCGAACCAGTAACAATGATAGGCAATGATGGTGTGAGTGGAGTGATTTTATATTTTACTCTTGTACTCAACGAGTCCTGTACTGAAGACGATTATCCATCAGATTTTGAAACAACATTCCAATTACCCGAATCAGTCGATTCACATCCGGAACATTTATAAATATGCAAACAGATGCACAAATAGCAGAAACGCTTAAAAGATTTGGACTTGCTTGTCCTTCATTGTTGAATTTACCTGTACAACCTTGTGTTCAATCGGACGATAAACCTAAAATGGCCGTGGTCAATGCAAAAACCGGTGAAGTGTTTGAAGTGGTAACTGAATTGTCACCTGGTGAAGAAAAGCAGCGAAATCTTTTGATGAACAAAATGAAGAACTATGCAATCAGATATCGCGCAAAGCATCCGAATGTTACCCCGGAAAAATTAAAAAGAATCGTATCCAAAAAATTCAACGTCCAACTTACCTAATATGACACTGAACGAAATGGCAATGGCTATTCCGAAGGAATACCGTAATCAGATACTGGAGGAAAATATGATTTACAAATCTATTGCATCTGCAAGCGACCGGCACATGCGTATCCTGTTTACTCTCTGGACGCAATATGTTGACCCTCATGGTGAAAATGACCTGGATTGTCCAATGTGTGTTACAAATATATTCAACAACTTCAAGCAACTGGAGCCTGCATTAATAGAAATCCGTAAACAAGAAAAAATACTGGAGGAATTATGAACATAAACTACATGGACCGTCAATATTCCATACCAAACTCCCTGCATTCAATCACACTTGAACAGTGGATAAAGTGGAAAGAGAACTATGGCAATGCTTTAGATGCCAAGAAAAAAGAAATTGACTTAATGCCTGATTCATCCGATAAAGATGTAGAGGCATTTTTACTTTTATCTGATGCAGCCTGTAAATTCTTTTCCTTTTATACCGGCATTGAACTTGAAGAGATGAGGACAAATTTTGATGTAAACCAATTGATAAATGTTTACACATCCTCAACCTCAATTATGACTGATGAACAGTTTGAACTAGATATTGAGCCGGAATATATAGTTAATAATTCAATTTGGAACATCATTCCTCCAATAGATTTTGTACCGGAAGATGGATTGATGTATGATTCATTTCTGGAGCTTAAGAAGATGGTAATTCAATTGAAAGCATTTTCAGAAGGAGACTGGAATAAGCTGCCGGCTCTATGCGCAATGTATTTGAGAAAAAAGGGCGAGACCGCGGCTGATATTAATAACTATCTGGAGGAAAGGCATAGCTTAATGCAGCAGCTTCCGCTGAATATAGCATTCTCAATAGCCAAATATTTAGAAGTTACACTTAAAGTTTATACAGACACTCTAAATACTAAAACCGAATAAACAGAATCCGTATGAGTATCAGATCAGTTATGCAAGCTGCAGCTAACAAAATAAAGCCTGCCATAAAAAAGGAATTAAAGAATCAAGGGCACTACTTAACCGGCAATCTTGAAAGGTCATTATCCGATAATGTAACATCAGGACCTGATGGTACGAGAATCACGGGTACTGCATTGGGATATGCAAGATATGTGAATGATGGTTTTCAGGCAGGTTCTGCAAGCTGGGCTCAACTGCCTTATGTCATTAAATACTTCATAAAACGGGGCCTTTCGACAAAAGAGGCAAAGAAAGCTGCAGGTGCAACTATAATGACATGGATGAAAGAAGGGATGCCAACTGATAATTCAAGAAGGTTCAGCAAAACCAATAACCGGTTGAAGTTCCTTAAGGTAGTAAATGATGCCATAAACCGGGATATTGACAAGCAAATACTTGCCGGCATTGATGCTGAAATTTCAAAAACATTTAATAAGACCAAGTCTGAAACTATTTAAGCCATGCCCATAACAAGTTTTCAAAGTAATGTACGGCCAACTGCTTCAAGCCTGAATGCGGCATACCGGCCTATTATTTTTCAGCCTAAATTTGATTCAACACTTATAGGCACATTCCCGCCTGTTGTTTATTGTGATATTTACTTTAATGGTACTTACTATAAGACACAGACATCAACCACCTATTACCAGATTAATGCCTTCAATGCACCATATTGGATATTTGATATTCAAACAGTCGTTCAGGAATACCTGAAATCAAATTTGCCTTTGTTGAATTTGCTTTCTATAGCACCGACAACAACGGATTTTATAGGAGTTAATGGCTCATCGTCTGCCTGTTATTGCAAGTTCAGGGTAAGTTCAACGGATTCAAATGGGTTTATAGTTCCGGAAGGTTCACCTGGTAGCGGAGGATATGCGTCCCCGACTTTTTATGTTTTGAACTCCGTGCTTCAGCATGAAGACAACCAGGATTTAAAGACTCATCTTAATTTCTATAAAGTGCCGCTTGGTTTCCCTCCTGCAGCAGGATATGAATTTATGCCATTAAGCCACCGGCCCAATGGCTACATCATATCAAAATACGATTATGATTCTTTCCCGCTGTTTTCAATCAAGTTGCCTTCAGGTGAATCAAATTATTCATTAGCCATCAGTTATAAGAGAGATGGCGATATGTCATTTACTAATGCATATACACAGTATGTGTATTCCGGACAAAATAATATAGCAATTAGCATCCCGACAGGTATCATTCAATTAAAGCCCCTAACCTGGTATTCAAATTTGTTGCCAATAACTCCTACAACAGTTCCCTTTGATGATATAACTGAATATACTTTATCGCTTGTTTATGATTTATCAATTGTGCCACCCAGTGTATTGAATGCAAGTTTTAAGACGCCACTTTTTAAAACTTATGGATGCAATTGCAATAAGCAACGTTTACATGTACGGTTCCTGAATTATCTGGGCTTTTATGATGCGGTGAACTTCTCCGAAATCAATGGCAGCATTATTACTACTTCTGACGAATGGCAAAAGGCGTTGAAATTTCCTTTAGTGAAATCGGATGGAGGCGCTAAGAAGCTAACTGTCATAAGCAATGAGCAATTTACCGTAAGTACCTGTGAATATGGTGAAGATATGCAGCAGTGGCTGAAAGAGTTATTTGATTCACCTGAAGTATATATTGAGTGGCCGGGTGGTCAGGGGCAGGATGCTGCCAATATTCCGATTTTAGTAAAAGATGGAGAATTTGTTTTAAGGAAGAGCCAGGACAGGTATGAATATGTTACCCAGATTCAATTCACCATGTCCAATGAAAACATACGTCAAAGAAATTAATAATGTCAGAAACAAAATATTTGAACTTCAGGATTAACGACCGGCCGGTGGATGTTGAAAGTGTCGAAGCCGTACCGATATCCATTGATTACGAACTGGAAAATGAAGATAACTTTTCTGAAAAGAAGAGTTCTGTTTCATTGGATATATCTGTGCCGGCCACACTGGAGAATGATACGACATTTGGCACCTACCATGATGCAAATATTGAAAATGATGCCGTAAAGAATGCTATGGATTGCCTGATTGAAGCAAATGGTATTCAACTATTTAAAGGAAAGGCATTGGTAAAATCAACTGTCAGCCAGAACGGTAATCCAAAAGCCTATAAGCTCAACTTTTACGGTAATAATGGTGACTGGATGCTGCCGTTACAGGATAGCACTTTGCACGATTTTTTAAGCAGTCATACCCATATCTTCAATCAATCGGTGGTATTCAACACCTGGTATAACTTTAATGGATTAAGTGAAACGCTTGATTATTTCTATTGCCCGGTCAGGTACTCGAAAGGCCTTACAGATGGTGGGATGACAACGCTTGATTTGCGTCCATCTATCTCCGTTTACTGGATTATATGGCGTGCGTTCAAGTCTTTGGGTTATAAAATTCAAAGTAGCTTTCTGGATAGTGCTTATTTCAGGGGGCTGGTACTTCCCTGGACATGGGGAGATTTCCTTCTGATGGATAGCTCAAAATTGGATCCTTTGAAGTTTAAAGCTACCGGTACGCCAACTAATATGTCAAATTACAATGGAGATAGCTATTGGTCATTCTTTGGAGATAATACTGATGCGGATTATCTAATCGGGGACGGCGCTGCGTCAGGAAACGTAACCAATGATACTTTTGAACTATCATATACAAGCAGCCCTTTAGGATATGATAATGGTGGAAATTATTCCTACAATACATCTTCCGGAGTAATGCAGTATGTCTTTAATGGCACTCAAGCATCGTTATTAGGTGTAACAGATATTGAATTTACTATTTCTGTGCCTGCCTCTTTTGATGGTGGAGAATGTTCCCTTTGGATAGACTGGACTGTTATCGGAGGTGGTATTTCAGATCAGGCAATGATTTATGATAATTCATCTATTGATGATGGAATAATTCAGGATACGCCATTTGTTTTTACCGTGAAGAACGTTTCACCTGGTGCGACAATACAAATGATATTATTTGCAAGAATAAATGTTGGAGCTGTAAGTTCTGCGGCTGTGAGAGTTTATGGGAGATATTTTTTTGCAGGAGGAGGTGGTCCGACTATTCAAATTCTTGCAACCACATTAGAGGTGACAGGTTTTAAAAAAGTTGTCGGTTCAATTGTTGATTTGAAAATTTATGACGAGTTAAAGAACTACAATTTTCTTGATTTATTGAGAGGCCTTATAGATTTGTTTGACCTTCAGTTTCAATCAGACCCGATAAACAAAATTGTAGTTATCGAACCTACCTATCCGTATTATACCGGCAGTAACCCACTAAGCAAAATCACAGGATATTTCGGATTGGGGAAAATCGACTGGAGCCAGAAAATGGACTTAGCAAAGGAGTCCGAATTAGAATTATACTCAGACATCGAGCAGGAATTCAATATGCTTTTTAAGGACGATTCTTCCGATGGTGCGGCCAAACGATTTGTAGACCGGAACAGCACTTTACCAGGTTCATCAAAGTACATATTCCCAAATCGTTTCAAAACCGGAAAGAAAGACAATGAGAATCGTTTTTTTACGCCTGTAATGCATATCAGGATGGATGAGTGGAAAACTTTGTCTGATGATCAGGTGTCCCCGCAACTTATAGCGATGATTCCGGAGAATATTTCCAACACATCGGCAAGCACTTCACAGTATAAATTTGGCCCTAAGATTGCTTTTGCCCGCAGGGTTAACCTTTCAGACCCTGTATTTAAAAATGGCAGGATAAAGTTTGAGAATGCTTCTTACGGTTGCCCTGAAATGTTTGCTGTGAATTATAATAAAGGAGGGGAGAATGACCCTGTTTTGACATATAGCGACCAGAATGTCGATAGCGCAACCAACCCAAAGGGTGCGGTTGTTCATGGGCTAATGAGAAGGTTTTTCCTGCAGCGGTTATCTATAATGCGTTACGGGAAAAGACACAAAGCATGGTACAACCTTTCAACATCAGATATCACTAATTTTTATCATCGTGAGGCAATAATCCAGGATAATGCCATTTATCACCTGTTCAATATTTATGGATATAAACCATTGGCAAGTGAATCAACGCAATGCTATCTGTGGAAATGGTTTCCGATGTCTCAGGCCGATAGTGACAGCTGCTTCCCATCATTGAGCAGTGTAACGAACGGTGTTTTAATATCCGGGGGAAAGGATACTGTTTATCAGAGGTTGCTTGCGCTTCCTTCAGACCTTATCGGATAATTCATTTAAACTTTAGGTACTTAAATAAGATAATAAATAACTATAATAATCATGGCCGGAGAAAAAATTACCAAAATATACGACTTGCAGGAGTTGGGTGGCGAACATGTTATCGCAACTTTGGAGCAAATAAACCTTGAATTCGCTCAAATAAAGCGGTCAAAGCAGGCATTAAACAAAGAGACGATTAAGGCCTCTTTTGATGGAGACACAGAGGCTGTTAATAAGCTGAAGGGTCAATTCGAGGAATTACGGGTTCAAGAACTGCAGCTAAAAGTACAACGTCAGGAACTTATTAACCAGGGAAAGCAGGCTCAGCTAATCCGCCAGCAGGAACTGTCTCAGCAAAAGCAAATTACAAATGGCAATGCAGCTGTTTCTGGTAGTTATTATGAAATATCGCAGCGGTATCGTGAGCTTTCGCAGATCGCCAAAAGTGTCATTCCGTTAAATGATAAGCTTCAGGTTACGCAGGCGCAAAATGAATTAAGGGTATTGAAAACCCAGCTTGACAATTTCAACAGGTCACTTTCTCCGGACGGTACGCTTGTTGGGGAATACAAGACCGGCATTTTAAATGCTTTCCGTGATGCCGGGCTTACTGACCTAATCCAAAACCAGTTAACCCAGGCAAAAACCAAGGCAAGGGATCTTAATACTGAGTTTGAAAAATTAAGGACAGAATTAAGGGCTGTTCAATCGACCGGGCAAGGTTCATTAGATACGCTTGAAAGGCAACTGCTGGAAAACAGAGCTGCTGCAGGCCAACTTAATACTCAGATAGTTTCGCTGGAACAAGGTATCAGGGGCACCGGTGTTGGAACACAAATTGTCGATGGGCTCAAGGCAAGCTTTAGGGACCTTGGGAAACAAGTGGCGCAGGTTGCTATAGGATATATAGGAATACAGGCAGCATTAAGCGGTATCAGGAAAGAAACGGGGATTGCTAAAGAGTTATCAGATCAAACAACAAATCTTGAAATAGAGTTAGGCAAAGTCAAGGGTGGGGCAGATGAACTGGTAAAAAGTCTGGCAGATATTGATACCAGAACAAAGCTCACAGGGTTAGAAGAGATAGCAAATATTGCAGCCAAGGCAGGGGTATCAGAAGAGAATCTTGCAGGGGTAGCGGAATCCATCGATAAAATAAAGATAGCTTTTGGTAAGGATTTCGGTGATGTTGAAAAGGGTACGGAAGACCTTGTAAAGCTTATAAATGTATTTCTTGGTACCGAGGCTGTGAATGGTGATAATTTGCTTCGTACCGGTAATGCAGTAAGGACACTTGCAAATGAAAGTATTGCATCCGTTCCTTTCTTAAATGATTTCGCTACAAGAATGGCTGGTCTTCGGGGCATAAGTGACATAACCCTGCCGTCAGTACTGGGACTTGCGTCCGGATTTGAGCAATTTGGCCAGAGCGCAGAAGTTTCTTCCACGGCTTTGGTAAAGATCATACCTAAACTTGCAACTGACACTAAAAAATATGGTGAGATAGCCGGTTTAACACAAAAGCAGTTTTCAACATTGTTAAACAGCCGTCCGGAGGAAGCATTATTAAAAGTTGCAGAAGGTTTAACGAAGGGTAAAACTGGTATTGAGGAAATATCACAAGCATTTGCAGATAGTGAGCTTGGGAAAGGAAGAGTGACATCGGTTCTTGGAGTGCTAAGTAAAAATGCTGATGCATTCAGGAAAAGCATAGACACTGCTAATGTGTCATTTCAGAATACAAGTAATATTGAAGATGCATTTGCAGCCAAAAACAATAATCTGTCTGCTTCTTTAGACAAATTGTCTAAAGCCTTTGCAGATGCAGCCAACAGTAAAGCATTTCAACTAACATTGCTTGCTATTTCTAGCCTGGTCCTGTTATTTATAAATAATCTGCCAACTGTGATTTCGCTGGTTACTTTGTGGGCCGCTGGATGGGCTGTAGCAAACAAGGAGTTAGTTTTACAATATAGCCGGCTGGCTCTCTTAAATGCCCAACTTTTAATTTCACGAATTGCACTCGGTGCTTTGACTATCGCACAAACTGCATATACTGCAGTAATGGGTTTTTTCTCCGGAGCTACAAACATAGCAACAACAGCAACAAATTTGTTCAGGGCAGCCTTGGTCTCTCTTCCGTTTGGATGGATATTGGCAATTATAGGTGCTGTTACAGCCGGGTTTGTGGCACTGGGAACTGCTGTATTTGCATCTACCAATAAATTAAAAGATAATTATAGAGCGTCGCAGTTAAATGGAGAAATCCAGACTGAGGTTGCTCAGGCTACTGCCGGCACTACTGCAAAAATAAATGCCTTAACTTCTGTTATTAAGGACAACAATATTTCTCTTGCAGCAAGAAAAATTGCTCTTCAACAATTAATTGCAATAGCTCCAGAATACTTGGGAAACCTTAAACTGGAAAATATAAAAACAGCCGAAGGAATAAAGGTTATAAATGATTATGTAAAAGCCTTGGAAAACAAAGCAAAAGCTCAGGCTATAGATAATGGATTGACTAAGTCTCGCGAAAAATTATTGGATGCCCAAAAGAATGAAGCTCGTGCAGCCACTGATCCTGATTTTGCAAAAGAAGAGTATAGGAAGCAAGCAAGTAATCCATTTTTTTCCTCTGTAATTGATGCAGTTAAATTTGGAACATTAAATTCAGAGCAGGCATATATAAAATACTATTATCAACAACTACAGAAGGAAGCCCAGAAAGATATTGATTTTTTCACAAAAGCAATAGGAGGTCAGATTGTAGATAGTGCCAAGAAAATTTCAGATGATTCTAAAAACGGTGCTAAACAAACTGTTGGTGAACTAGAAAATGAACTTAAGGATTTAATTAAAAGTCTCGAAGATTCCTATGCCCTTATAGCTTTGACCGATAAAAATGCACAAGATAGTAATATAAAGCAGCGACAAATTTATCAGAAGGAATTAGATGACCTCAACGCGAAGAAAAACGGTAAGCCCGAGAAAGAAAAAACCTATAATGGTGCAAAGCTTACTGGGGAAACTAAAGATAGCTTAAAAGAAATTGAAACGGAAACTGACCTACTTAAAGCTGAACTCGAAAAACGAAAAACTCTGGGAACTATTTCTGAATTTGATTACTATACTGAATTAAATAAAATCACTCAAGATGGTATTACCAAGAAACTTGCGATTATTAAAGAAGGAAATGCTGAAGAAAAGAAACAAAGAGCTGAATTAATGCTTCAGGCTGTTCTCGCTGAAAAAGATAAAAACCAGAAGCTATATGATCTTGGTGAAAAATCAGCTCAGCAAACTCTTCAATCTGCTAATCGAAATGCCGATAACAAATTAAAGTTAGTAACCGAAAGTGTAAATAGTACAGAGCTGCAAAAATCAGAAGCACAATTACAATATGATAATGATGCCTTAAAAGCACAAATAGATTTCAATGTTTCCTTGAACACATTAGAGGCAAAATATGGTGTAAAATCTTTAGAAAATGCTCAGAAAAGATGGGATGAACTGAAAAAGCTAGAAACGAAAATCTTAAATGATAGGCTGGAAAATAACAAAAAAATTTATGACACAACATTTGAGGCCATTGATAAAGGTACTACCTCATCTGCAAATCAAGAAGATACCAGCTTTGCTAATGCTAAAACAGAACTATTCAATCAGCAATTTGCAACCGAAGAGGCAAGAAAGGAAGCATTTGAAGATCTTGAAAGAAAACATCAAGCAAAAATACTTCAAATTCAACGCGCTTCTATTTATTCGAAATTAATCGAGACAGAAAAGCTGCATACTGCAGGAGTAATCAACGAAAAAGATTACAACAGTCAAGTAGAAGGATTAAATAAAGAATTAGCTGAAAATTCAGCAGCTATTTCTCAAAATAACTTAGACACCATTCTCGATGGCTGGGATGATTTCAGGAATGCTCTTGGTAAAATAACCTCCGCAATAGAAGCTGCCAATCAATCAATTTTAAAGCCACTTTTCGATTTGCAAAAACAAAAGATTGAAAACGCTCAGGAACAAACCAACAAAGAGCAAGATGCCCAAAAAGAACAGGAATTAAACCTGGCTACTTCTGAACAGCAAAAGGAAGAAATCGAGAAAAAGTACGATGCTAAACGAGCGGCATCTGATAAGAAGTATAGTGAAGAAAAGAAAAAGATTGCATTAAAAGAATTGGCAGTCGATTCAGCATTAGCTGCCGTAAGATCATTGCTATCTCTACCGAATTATGCACAAGTGGCTATTAATCTAGGGTTGGTCGCTGCTTCTTATGCTTTACAGCGTGCTAAAATTGAATCTACTAAATTTGAAAAGGGTGGTAAGCTAAAATCTACACTCAGTTACGGTGGAATATTCGATGGTCCCTCTCACGTGAATGGCGGCATACCGATATCGAATAAAGAAGTAGAAGGCAAGGAAGGTTATGTTATCAATAAAAATAGCATGTCCAGTGGTAAAAGAATGACAGTAACCGGTACGCCGGCACAAATATCTTCAGCTGCGAATGTTGCAGGGGGCGGTGTTGATTTTGCACCTGGTGCAACAAGATTCATGTATGATTATGGCGGCAGTTTGGGAATGAACCTTAAAGCGCCGGTGATTATGCCAAGGCAATATCTTAATACCGCTGCCGCACAGGATAACTCCGAAGTGCTGGCTACCTTAAAAGCCCAGGCAGATGCTATAACCGCAATGAGCAGTCAAATATTAACCCTACAGGTTCAATTAAACCCTAACGCAGTAACAAATTACCAGGATAAAAAATCTAAGGCCGTTAAACTCGCAACACTATGAGAAGGAAAGTAACAGTTACTACAATAACATTCCCTGACTTGAAAGAACAGCTCCGGGAACTCGCATTGCTTGATATGGACAAGTTCTTAAAGCTCACCGGCGTGGATATGGTTCAGGTTGTAGTGTGTTCTGAGCGAGCAAAGAAAAAATCATTACAACAGATTGCAAATAAAGTAAAGCTATCGAAGAGCACAGTACAGAGCCGGTGTAGGAAATGTGGAGAACAATTAAAAAAATGACAAAAAACATTAGTAGGTTTAACAATATAGAAAATACATATTTTTGTAATAAATCTAAATTCTCCATTTTAATCTAAAACAATGTCTACAGATAACAGTAACCAAATTACCCAAGCTGAACTTGATGAATTTGAAGCAAGAGTAAGTAAGTTAGTCGAAGAGTTGTCTAAGCATAATTATAAGTGGCATTTTAATACCCTTCCAGAATACATAAAAGGTAGAAATGGTCCTTATAAAATACAATTTGGAGGATTATTCAATGAAGATATATTTCAAATTAATTCTAAATCTTCAGAAACAACAATTAAAACTACAGATGAAAAATATGTAAAAGAATTTTATGAAAGACTCAATGATTTTACTCGAGTAAATAATATAAATACGGATAGTATCTTAGAAAAGGATATTCAAAATGAAGCAATTAAGGAAGTGCTTAAAAAAGTAGATTTGTTGAAGGAATCTGTTGAAGAGTTACAAGTTGAAAATGGTGAATTGAAGGAAATTGTATTTAATATTGTTTCAAATCCTGATAACAATCTTGAATTTGGCATTCAAAGAATTCCAGTTAATATTTACTTGGATACAGATAATTCAACGGATATATTCAATACGTATACTTCTATTTTAGATTTTCTTGATTTCATCGGATTTCAAAAATCAATAGAATTTCAGGCTATACATGGATCATGGATTAAAAGATTAATTGCCAACTCAAAAAAGGCACTAACTAGTAGCGAAGTAACAGACAGGATTAAAGAAGTTGAATATGGCGTCGAAGTTAATACAATTTTAAAACCACAGTCAGAGATTGATAAGAATAACTCTGAAGCTTTGCTAAATATATTAAAATCAGTCGAGAATATACCTAACGCAGCAATTAGAATTGGATCCCTAATTGTTGTAAAGGTGACAAATACAGATGGAGAAGTTAATGTTCAAGTAAGAACACTTTCTATTAAAGAATTGCATTTGCTAAATAAGCGTCCTGATTTACTTTCTAAACCTTCGGAAATACTTATCGCATTAGGGAAAGAAATAAATGATTCTGAATCTGGTAATATTGAATTGTAAAGTGATTTCTTAAATAAGTATTTGACAAATCGAACCGAAATATTAATTATTTTTTAAAAATCTATGTATCGCCATATTCTAGCGTTGCATTATTAGAAAGCATTTCTTCAAATGATAATTGTAAATCATCATCATTTAATCCATTTAAAATTTCCTCAGTTGTAGGTTTCATTTTAATAATTTTGAGAAAGTTACATTTTTCGTACGTATAAACCGAACACTTACAACCAAAATTCACTTTTAGTAGCTACATCCTATCTGACCTTTGCTATCAAGATGGCAAAGCAAAACTTCAAAGTAGCAATTCGTAATTCAGTTGGTGATAATTCCACACTGGAGCTGTTTTTCCTCGATGACATTTTCAATGAATACGACTGGTGGACCGGCGACACAACCAACATGGTTAATGACGTTGTAAAGCAAGTGAAAAATTACAATCCCAAAACTGTAATCCTCACGATTGATAGCCAGGGTGGTGATGCCTCAATTGGTCTTGCTATTTACAATTTCCTGAAGCATTACGGTGTAAAAGTCGAAACCGATATAATCGGTATGGCCGGCTCCATTGCTTCCGTTATGGCAATGGCAGCAAACAAGGGTAAATTAAAAATCGCACGAAACGGTTTTATGGTTATCCACAAAGCCTGGGGAGGCGCCATCGGCAACAGCGATGATTTAAGGAACGCTGCCGATGTTGTGGATATGTACACCCGCCAGATAGTTGACATCTATGCTCAACGTACCGGTAAGTCTGTCAACGAAATTAATGCGCTCATCGAGAAAGGTGATTATTGGATGACAGGTTCTGAAGCGGTGGCCCAAGGCTTCGCAGATGAAACCTACAACGATAACGAACAGTTCCAGATTGCGGCAAGAGTAAAAACGCTTGCACCGGACTATCGCAATATCCCCCAAAACTTAATTACTGACGAAGACTCTGAAGAAGAAGCAGAGCCAGAAGATTTTCAATCATTCAAAACAAATTTTATGAAGTTCAAAGACAAAGTAAACGCCTTTATTGACGCTATTACAGGTAAGAAAATTGAAAAAACGACTCCTGAAACATTATCTGTTGATGTGGCCAACTTAATCGGAGAGCCCATGAAAACCATGATAGAGGGTTTGCAGACAGATGTATCAGAGGAAATCAAACCTATCCAGGATAAGATTGCAGATTTTGAAAAAGCTGATGGTGCGTTCCAAACCGGTATCGTTAATTCTGTTACCAATGCAGTTTTTGAAAAATACGAACAGCGTATCAAGGATTTGGAAGCTGCCAATGCAAAACTTGAAAAGGAAAATGGTGATTTGAAAACTGAAATCCAGGATAAGCTTGGCAAAGAATCCCATGATGGCCCTGAGAAAGCCCCCAAAGCAAAAGTAATAGGTTCATTCGGCAAGGCAACGGCTGAAGCTGAGTAACCGGTACCAAGAAACAATATTTACTAATCAATTCTTAACTCATTTTAGCGATGATAGCTATAGATAATTCAAACCTCATTAACTACTGTAGAAATTGCAATTGCAGTGGTTTTACTCCTGTCCTGACTTATGCCTATAATGCGGGTGCAAAGACAGTAACTGTTACCAGCGCAAGCACTGTTTCCTCACCAGATGGCTGGAAGATTGGTCGCATTGCCGTCCATGACCAATTCGGCGGTACAGCATTTGGCCACATAGACACTGTTAATGGAAATGTAGTGGTAAGTACTGCATCCTTAAACGCCTCTAAACCTTATTCTGTAACTGCTACAATTATAACAAACGGTGGCTGTACTGCTGATGGTTCTGCAAGTCAAATCGGTGCTGCCGGTAGCCTCGGCGGCTGGGATAAGAAATTTTCAGAGGCTTCGGCACAGACACCTCTAGACCCGGCACCTGAACCAAATCCTATTGATGTTGACAAAACAGCGTTACAAGCCAAATTAAATGCCGTTGCCTTATTGGATGAAGATGCCTACACTGCTCCTACCTGGACTGCATTTGTTACTTCTAAAACTGCTGCCCTCGCTGTTATTAATGACGAAGATGCTACGCAAGAAGATGTTGATGATGCATTGGCTGATTTGATTGCAAAACAAACTGCCTTAGTAGCTGCATAGCCAAACAACATTTCTGAAGGATAAAATTATTAACGCAATCAATTTTTAATAAAATGACAATTCTACAACCATTTTCTATATCAAGTCTTCAGTTTCATGAATCAATTATCATTCCTGCATTCCAGGATTTGGTTCCGGAAACCATGCCATTTACCGGCACACTTGGAGAATTCACTCTGATGGACAATGTAATCTCAAAAAGAGATATCATTGAAATCAGAAGAATGAAAAACATTCTTCAACGCCGCGACGCTTCCTGTGATCTGAATTATAAGAAGGTTGCAGGTACCACCAATCGTCGCATTACGGTTGATGAACTATATGCTGCAGCAAAGCATTGTAAAAACGAGTTTTACACCGGCTGTTTAAAAGACTGGAGAAATCAGGATCCATTATTCGGTAATAAAATCCTTCCTTGGTTCAGACAAGCAGTCATGACTGATGTTGCATCAAATGCCTACTTCGGTGACATTGAAAGGATTGATAGCCCGTCTGAGTGGTCAACAAATAAGTACGATGGTATCTTTAAATGGATTGCCGCGTATTATGCTGCAGGAGCAATTCCAGAAAACCAGGGTTTCTCAATCCCAGTAAGGGATTTAAGGACAAGCCCTCAAACAGCGGTAAATGTACTACAGAACCTTTATGACAACCAGCATCCATTAATGCGTTCATTGCCACCTGCAGAGAAATACTTTACGGTTACGCAATCCGTTTTGGACGGTTACCGTAAATGGTTAAAGAATACCGGTCAGGCAGATACCATCATTGCCAATTATGCAAATGGAGTAAGCATTTCAACATTTGAAGGTATTCCAATTCTTGTAGAACCATTATGGGAGCCAATTATGGCTGAAGTATATGGCGGCCCTAACCGTAATGCGGCAATCCTTACAGTTAGAGGGAACTTTGTTTACGGTACTGATAAAACATATGGTGAGATGGATGGGGAAACAGGCAATGGCCCTGATTCAACCTCACTGATGGTTTGGTATGAAAAGAAAGACCTTTCCTGGTATTTCCAAATGTTCCTGAAAGCCGGTACACAGATTGCGCTTCCGGAATATGTTTCTTTTGCTGTGCCTGAACAGTAATTAAATAAGTTCAATAATATTTATTTACGTAACTTTTAAAATATCTTTGTATGTCACTTTGTGTCAAATTAAAACCATATAACAGGACATGTTCAGCAACAACAGGCGGGATTGCCCGTGTTTGGATCTTTGATGGTGAAGATTTCGATTTCACTCAGGCAGCTCCGGCAGTAGATGGAACAGTTGCACCTTATACTGTTATAGCTCTTAGTGAGGATGCTGTTGCAGCCGACGGCGCATTGATGTATCCAATCCGCTTCGATAAAAAGACCGCTGAATATACTTATACACAGTCACGCAATGGTTGCTCTGTAAAGTATGCACATAAACTTGAATTCCAACTTGCAGAATTGTCACAATTGATTGCAAACTGGAACATTGCTGTTGACAAAGCTGGTTGCTGCTGTGGGGTTGGGCTTGTCATCCAGATGAATAGCGGAAAAATTCTGATTGCCGGAGAGAAATATGTTAATGGCGCTGCCATTAGCATTCCTCTTGAAATGCAACAGGATGGTTCTACCGGTACTTCAGGCAAGTTGATGGATGATCCGAATTCACAGACCGCAATTATGGTTGGTGATTACAACAGGCCATTGTTTGAGTATACCGGCACGGTACAGTCAATAATTGACCTGGAAACTGCTTAGTATTTCATAACTGATAAAAGGTGGCAGTTTAAAATTGCCACCTTTTTATTAAAAACACAATTATGCAAATCTCAATCAAGAAAAAATATCTGGAAACTAAAGTGGGCTTCGGCAGTAATGCAAAACCGTTAGGACAAAGAACGCTTCAGGAACTTCAGGAGCTGGCCTTGTATGCAAGGCAAAGCAACAGTAAATCGCTTTCAAACTACTTCGAACAATTGCCGACACTTCAGGAACTACAGTCCGGTAAGACTAGTCAGGTTATTGCAGATATTAAAAGCAATACAGACGCTGTCAAGACTGAAAAACCTGCTGATTCAAATCAGGTTCCGGGTTCAGAAAAGAAGTAAACCGTTAATTCAATTATTGTAAATGCCACCAGGTGCCAAAAAGCGAATAGTATCCGGGAAAAAAACATCCATCCACGTTTCTAACGAGGTGGTACTGGATGCTAAGAATCCTATACCCTTTGAGTTTACTGGTGCGTCCTATAATGTTGATAGTGGCAACGCTTACATACCATTCCTTTTTCCTAACGATAATTTCTTTGGCACTCTTTTAGAGGCAAGAATTCAAAGCCCGACACAGAATGCCTGTATAACCACCAAAACAGATTATACAATAGGTGATGGCCTTTCTATTAAAGATGTAGATCCTGAAAAATGGCCTGCAGGTTTTCTGGAAATTTTCCAAAAGGCAAACAGGAAAAAGGAAACATTAAATACCGTTCTGAAAAAGGCAATTGAGAATTTTTATACAACCGGTAATGCACCAATTGAGATACTTAGAGGCACTGTAGCAGGAAAAAAGTTTGTATATGTGTATTCACACAATTTCCTTGACTGCAGGCTTGGGGTGCCTGATGCTTCCGGAGATATTGTAAACATGATATACTCCCGGCAATTCAGGAAGAAAGGAGTTGTTACAGACGCTGAAAAATTCAAATCAATTCCACTTTATGACCGGGGTTTTAATAAAAATAAAAGCTGGTCAAAAGATACAAAAACGGGTGTTGAAAGAACAGCTATCTGGCTGCAGAACGCATTTGCCGGTTATGATGATTACGGTATGCCTTCATCAGTTCCGAGCATTTTACATCAATGTTTGGAATACCAGGGTGCAAGATACAATCTTGATAACCTGGAAAACAATATGGTAGTAGGCGGTGCAATTGTACTTGCCGGCAATGTATCACAGGCAGAAGCTGATAAGCTTGGAAGAAAGATTTTAAATCAACATACCGGCAGCGGCAAAAGGGGTAGGGTAGCAGTGTTTGCTTCAGAAGCAGGTATTGAACAAAGCAAGTTCATGCCTTTTGATACTCGTAAAGAAGGAAGTTTCAAAGAACAGAATGCTGAAGCAAGAGATGTGATTATCCTTTCAAATCAATGGGATGCGGTCCTTGCGGGTTTACAAAGTGAAAGTGCATTGGGAAAAGGTGCCGGTTATCTGCAGGAAATCTATGAACAGAAGCTGAATACGGTTATCAATCCTATTGTAAACTTCTTTATTGAAAATTTAATCAAGCCAATAGCAGAGATAGCTCAGGACTGGTTGGGGGAAAAGTGGTCTGACCCTGTATTTACGATAACGCCTAAAGCACTTAAAAGTAAGGGTAATCGTGATTTGATGAATTCTGCCGATGGCATCCGGATAACACTGGAAATTATTAAAGCAATAGCCGAAGGCTGGTATTCAGTAGAGGCTGCAGTTGAACTATTAATCAACCGCCTTGGGTGCACCAGAGAACAAGCAATTGCAGAAATAGGAACCGTTTCAAAAATACCGTATGTACCAAAGAAATCTAATAAGCCGTAAAGTTCTGATAACCCCACAGGAAGTTATCAGCAAAACTTCTTCATCCAATACAATCGATGCAGGAAAATACTTATCGGCTATTGAAATTGCTGAAGAAAGATTTATCAGATGGGCAATAGGTTCTGACTATTATGACCACCTGATTGATTCCAAAAATGTGCTAGTTGACAGCATCAATAAGGCAGATCTACAGGCTAAGATTAATGTTTCATATCGTCTAGCTGCAGACAGTACAAATCCTGATTCGCAAATTAATATCGGTGATGTAATTAATGCTTCTGAGAACCTTTCAGCAACTGATAAAAAGTTATGGGACACATATCTCTGGAAGCTGACAGCTGAGTGTGTTCGGTTTGTAGCATTACCCGAAAACTATGCCCAGTTTGCTTCTCAGGGCATTATGAAGAACAATCCCGAAACAGCGCTGATTGGCGATAAGGCAAGTATGTCAGTAGGCATTGATTTGAAGGATGCAAAATGGCTGATGGATAAATGGCTGGAAGACAGGATAAACCCATTGATTGCTTCAATGCATATATGGCTTTGTAAAAATAAGGCAGATTATCCTAAATATACTAAGAAATGCGAATGTGAGGAAGATGGTATTGCTACAGAAGGAAAGACAAGCTGGGTAACCAGTATTTATGATGATGACAATTATGGAGGTTGCGGATGTTAAAAAAAATGGTTCAAATAATTATTGGCTGGAGTAAAAAATATAAAATAATTGATACTACAGCCGCAGAACAAAAGCTTAGTGAATTGAGGATGCAACAATGCAAAACCTGTAATGAAGCTAAGGTCTCGAAAATGTTGGTTATTCTCAACGGAGACGGAAGGCATGAAGAAGTGTTGAAATGCGGTATTTGTAAATGCCCATGTGTCCAGGTCACACTAGTAGTTGATAAGCAATGCCCACTCTGTAAATGGTAAGAATATGTATTCAAAGAAATATTCTCAATGTGGATTTCCTTTAAGTGGCTGGGGGCTGAACTTATCAAAAGGCTCAAACCCATACACCAGGCTGCCTAAGAATAATATTTACTTGGTGAGCATTACACTCGGAGAAACAACATTTGAAGTTAATGATGGCTTTGAAACTATTGGTGAATTGTTTCAATATATGGAAGAAACATTTGTACCGGCTAACGATTTACAAGGTTACTTTTTTACAAGTCAATATCAGGAATTTATTTATTCTAACATAGAAGGTTTCTCTTCAGGCTCATTTGTTTTAAGCTCTTTTGAAGATGCAGATTCTGAATATGATTTAGATGAATACTATGCCGGTGGCTATGATTAATAAAATGCTATACCATGATTACAAGAGACGATTTAAATCAATCTAATAACACGAAGATTCTTGGGGCCGGAAAGGTTACTAAAGTCCGCCATAGTAGCCACAATAATAAAATGGCTGATTATATAGACCAGGAGGTTTTGGCAGTTAAGAACCTGATTCAAGGCAAGCATTTCTTTGCAACCTCAACCGATACTAATCCATCAAAATTCGTTTTTGATAATCTGAATGGTCAGATAGTAGCAAAAATAGAAGGCCCTGGCGAACCGCTTATCAGGACTCTCGGCTTTACTCAAAGTGATGTTGACGGTATTACGACAATCACTCCAAATTTAAATTCGATAATCCCAAACACAGAATATCTAATTACACTGTTATAATTATGAAAAAGCTAATCTACTTTTTTCTTCTATTAATTTCAGCAACCTCCTTTGCACAGCCTTACGCATCACGACCAGGCAATGCTCAACAATTAATAATCCGGGATGATGGGTGGCAGTTCCCAAATTATTTTGGCCTGCCTGTAAGGGATTCCGCCAACTGGTATCCGGGATACTCCAACACTTTATGGATTAAAAAAGGAGATACAACCTTAAAATTTACTGACCCTAAAACCGGGTTGACATCTACCTTACCAGATTCTGCTAAAGTCGCTCAAACCAGAGACAGCGCAAAGCGATATACTGACTTTGTAACTGTAGGAATAGCATCCGGATTCAAAGGTTCTGTTACTCCTGTAGATTCTCCAACATTAAACGGTATTTATACACCATCTGTTAATGGTACTTATACAAAGATGGGTGGATATGTCATAACATTGGATAGTGGTTATGTTTACATTACAAAGAATGGAAGCATTTATACTAAGACGGTTATTCCTATTAACCTTTCCGGTTACGCGCTTAATGGTGGTTCTACAAAAACACTTAAGCAGGTTGATGATAGCTTAAAAGCCGTGTATGGATATAAATCTTCAATCCGGCAGCTGAATATTTTTGATAAATCAATTGCAGTTGATGGAAGAGTGCTTCAGGCAGGTACAGGGGCCAACGTTCCTAATACTGGTGGTCAATGGAGCTCTTTCCAGACATTGGATGCAACGAAAACCTATATTGCAAACTTAAGTTATACAGGCACGGCCACACCGAGGATATGGTATTATGATGCAAGGAAAACTGCAATATCATTTCAGGACTTTACATCGTCAGGAAGTAAGGTATTAGTTATTCCTGATCAGGCAATGTTCTGGGCCATAACAACCAAGGCAAGCAGCGTTGTTTGGCAGAATAAGGATTCTTTATTAATCGAAGAATATGGTAGTCCAACCGGAACATATCCATCTTCGTATTCTGCCTTTAATACAACTGGTACAGGTAAAGTGTTGTATGCCGGTGATGAAGTGCTGAAAAAGGACCAAACACCGCCAGTTCAATATGTTGCATCTAAAGACGTGGGAGGGGTTGCTTATGTTTATGATACTACAGCTCCTGTTTTTACGACACGCCAGCTCAATATTTTTGACAAAAGTAAGGAGGTGACCGGTTTTTATATTGATGCCGTAACAGGTGGCGCGATTGCAAACGCGACAGGTTCATGGTCAGGATTTCAGTTAATTCCAGATACTACAGTTCCATATTATTTTTCCGGACTTTCATTCTCTGTTGTAAACAATATCAAGATTTGGTATTACAACTATAAAAAAGTACCGATAGGTTCGCAGACTTTCATTTCAGGCGATGTGCCGAAAATGATAATTCCGTCCAAAGCGGCATACTTTGCATTTACGTTGAGCCGTGACGCTGCCACATGGCAGGATAAGAATGTTTTAATGATTGAGCAATGGGGAACGACAGACGGACATTACCCGACATCGTCTTATTCTTCATTCGGCACAATTGGAAATGGAAAAAGAGATAAACGATTAAGTAATTATTTTGATTACAGATATGATAATTTGGCTGATCGTTTACCACCAATACCGCCAAATCCATCAGGTACCGTTTCCATTGACATCAGTCCGAACCAGTTCTCAGGTACCGACATCCAAAAAATAAGACAGGCTGTTGCCCTTGCTTCCATTTCATCAAACTCACAGAGAAGGGTTGTAATAGGGTATAATGATTCCTTAAATCGTCCCTTGTGGTTAATTGATTCAGCAATTTTAGTACCTGCAAATGTTACCATCATTGTAAGAGATACAAAAATTAAGAATTCTGACATAAGCCGGGATAATTGGTTTAGAAGCGCTAACGTAGGATTGGGAAAATTTAATCCGGTTACACCACAGGCGAATGTAAAGATACTTGGTGAGGGTATGGCCGTTTTGGAAGGCGCAGATAATCCGAGGTCAACAGGCGACTACGCTAAAACCATATCGTTAAGTCCTACAGGAAACCAAACTTACGGAAGTGATGCTGGCGTATCAGGCCAGACACAAACCGGAGACTGGCGGAATATTGGCATTTTGATGGGGAATGTCAATAATGTAGAAATCGCAGGCTTAACTATAGTTGAGCCGCATTGTTGGGGCATGTCATTTGAATACTGTACAGGTATAAAAGTACATGATATTACTATTAAAACTTCTGGTACGATATCTGTTGGCGGTGTTTCAAAAAGAACAAGAAACAAAGATGGAATTGATTTAAGGGCTGGGTGCCAAAACTACGAAGTGTATAACATCAATGCTACCACAGATGATGATATAGTGGCACAAACTGGTATAATTGACGGTGCTTTTACTGGTGGAGCCTATGGCTATACTTTGGTTATGGGCGGCGTGGCAAGAGGTTCCGGATTGGATGACATAGCCTATGGAAATGTTCATGACATAAAAGGAACATCCGCAGAAAACATGGTACGTTTTCTTAACGGAACCGGCGTAAACTCACATGATCATCAGGTGAGAAATATACTCGACAATAGCCCGAAAGGTGCAGCAAAAAGAGCTGCTGCCGCAGTTGTTGTTGGTAGTACATCAGTATCAAATACACTTGGGAGCACATACAATTTCATAATTGATAATGTGATTTCTCGGGCTGGAGATACAACAACTACCGGAGGAACTATAGACATTATAGGTACGCTCTCTGAAGCTATTATAAATAACGTAATAAGGACAGATAATCCAGGATGTACAGGTTGCCCCAATGGTGGTGTTATCTCATACCCAACAAATCCGGCACTGTATCGAAATATCAACACAACAAATATTTACAATTATACAGCTCCATAGTCCACATTAATCAAAAACAATATAAATATAAATCAATGAAAAAGTGGTTTCAATCAAAAACAATCTGGGCAAACCTGCTCGCAGCGGTATTGGCAATGCTTGCCTTAGTTGACAGTAATCTTTTGACTGCAATAGGTATCGAGGATAAAACAAAATACCTGGCAATTGTTGGAACTGTAACGACAGCAGTAAACATTCTGTTACGTGTTGTAACGAATAAAGCAATTGACACGACTGCATCCAAGTAAGTGACCAAATTAAATCTAAAATGAAATCCAATGAACTTGAAAATGTGGCAATGGTGGCTAAAGCAAAGTCGGACCAATCAATTAATAATAGTCATTGCTTTTGTCGCATTTTCTTCATCGGCTTTTTTGGTACGGGAAGGGAAAAGAAAAGATGGTAAGATATCAGAACAGGATATTACCATTGGAAATCTTACAAAAGCAAATATTGAGTGCGAACAGAGAAACGGTCAGCAAGCAAAGGAAATATTGGAAAGCCAGCTGAAAGATGAGAAAGAACGGAGCAGGAAATCAGATTCTATGTATTACGCAATAACGGCAGCTAAAGTTGCCGTAAAAAAAGCAAGTAAAAAATGAAAAACACAAACTCCCCCGATATAAAAGGTAAGCCGATGTTTGGCATTGTAGGCTTAATTGTAGGGTTCTTTATTCTATGGCCTCAGCCCCGTTCATCTTCTCAAACTGATATGAAGACAATTGCGCCAGCGCAAAGCACAATAGATTCGTTGGAGTATTTACGTCAACTTAACGACCGCAAAGAGGATAGAAATTTAACCGAAGCACATGAGCTCATAATTATGACTAAACAGCTCAGTAATAAAGCGCCTCGGATAGTGAGCAATTCAATCAAAGTGCTAAAGCCAACCGTAGCCATCCGATACAATGGTGAAATATTTGAACCGCCTGCTGAATATTACAAAGGGTATGTGATTGTGGATATTGATAATTTCCTTGAAGACATGAACACATCTGTAGAAACACCTGTCCCGAATGAGTTTATTGATACTGCTTTCTATGTTCCTAAACCTAAAAGGCATTGGTGGAAATTTTGGAAGCGGTAACTGTCAAAAATTACTTTATAACAATTAATATAAAAATAAATATCATGAGTTTAGGAACATTTTTAAAAAAGATTTGGGAAGGCATCAAGGATTTATTCGATGGCCTTTTGCCGGAATTGAAGCAAGCAATACATATTGGCGTTACAGTTGTAGAAAACATAAAAAACGTTATTGACAACCCTGTCGTCGATATATTAACTGCTATCATTCCAACTGATATTGATGATAAAGTTAAAGAATGGCTTCGTGCTGAGCTGCCAAATATCCTTAAAAAGTTAAAGCTTGTTGAAGCGTGTAGTGATGAAACCGATCCGAATAGGATTTTGCAATGTGCTTTGAAAACTTTAGAGGAATTGGATGGGGACTTTAAGTCTGCATTTCTGCATGATTTGTCAATTCTAATAGCTCAGGTTGCGGCTGATGGTAAACTCGACTGGAAGGACGCAACGTATCTGCTACAGTGGTATTACGACCATAAGGCTACAATCAAATAATCTCATGGCGTAAAATACCGCCGTCAAAATAAGTATTATGGAAAACATTAAAGGCGAGTTGGCTTTAGGGCTAATTCAAATTACATTAGACCAGCTAAAAAAGATTTGCCCTTTCGCTCCGAGAGGTTTTGATGCATACGTTCCTTATTTAAACAAGTTCATGCCAATGTATGGCATTGATACTATTGACAAGGTTAGAGCCTTTATAGCACAAGTAGCACACGAATCAGGGTCTTTTCGATACACATCAGAGCTGGCATCAGGGAAGGATTATGAAGGCAGGAAAGATTTAGGGAATATTCACCCTGGCGATGGCGTAAAATTCAAAGGACATGGTTTGATACAAATAACTGGCAGATCAAACCACCTTGAATGTGGAAAGGCTTTAGGTATTGATCTAATCAATACTCCATTATTATTGACGACACCTAAATATGCCGTTCAATCAGCATGTTGGTTCTGGCAAAAAAGAAAGCTTAATGAAATAGCCGAAAGAAATAAAGATGGATGGTTTATTGATATCACCAAGAAAATCAATGGTGGTCTAAATGGGTTGAGGGACCGCCAGGAGTTCTGGGAAAGGGCGATGAAGGCGATTGTTTAACCAGAACTGTATGGTTATATCAAATCAAATGAATTAAAGTAATATTTTGTGGAATTACTTATTCCCTATCGTTACAAATGGGATAGGGGAATAAGTTGAGTCTTTAATTGTTAGCAAAAGATTTGTCCTCTCCATTATTTCATTATCAGAAGATACCCCATCAATCCATTCGTCTACAGCTGCACATATTTCAAGGCAAAAATTTGACACATTGAGATTAAGGATCTCATCAGTTTTAATCCTATGAATGCCTAGCGTTGTAAACTGAAACCTTTTCAAAGTATCACTTGCTCTTTGGTGTTCAATGTCATCTTTGGCTTCATGTAAGAAGCTGCACCGCAAAGCATAGCAATCACCAGCTGTCATAAACACCACATGTTTTTCCATTATTTCACATTCATAATTTTTGCGCATGTATTTGTCAAACCAATTTTTTGATCTTGCTTCGCTTCCTAATTTTGGAAACTCCATCTTACCGCAAATGTCGGGCATGGTTAGAGCGAGTGCCAAAGCGCTATAGTAGTTTTCTTGTTGTAACGAAAGCCTAATAGCTTCATTGAGTTTTGCTATTGTCATCATTAAATACATTTACTTTTAAAATCATAAAACACTTCAGTCAAATGTAAAACTGAATATTACTATTCAAACTGTTCAATTTCATTACCAATATAGTTAATTAATTCATTGAGAGGTAACAAAGGTCCGAAATAAGCTGCGGCATATAAGTATAAAATGGAAGAGAGAGCCCTATGACATAAGTTTAAGGAAAGCTTATGAAAAGTATTCAATTGCTTAGTCTACTTTTGTTTTTCGATTAACCAATCTAATGAAAAAGAAAGCACACTCTCCATCCGGGTGTGTTTTCTCATTTAATGAACTAAATATGACCACATTGCAACAATCTCTTTAACTGTCTATTGTTTGTAATCAATAAATCTCTTTTTGAAATGACATCTGAAAGGTATGATATTTCATCGTTGGTTAGGATTGTAAAGGAATTGCCATTTAGCAAATTGTAGCTTAATAGCTGATTACCTTTAAGGAATAAGACATAAGATTCTAGCATATACCGAAATTTATTTGTAGGAATACAGGTTTAAATATAAAAAAGGTAGCGACATGCAATCGCTACCTTTCTGAACAATAACACAAATCAAATGAATTAGGAGAAACATTTAATTATCTAACACAACATGGAAAGGCAGTAATAGTTCAGTAGCAAGTTTAATAAACTGTTGTGATAAACAGTTATAGAATTAGAATACTTTTGTGTTACTCTGGTTAAGTCGATTCTACCCAGATTAAAAGCACACTTTACTCCCATTCGGTGTGCTTTTGTTATTCTCTCTTCCCATTGGCATGTTAATAACAGTTAAATAATAGTAGTTATGTTTTAATTATAACTACCTTGTCTTACATTGTAAAATACATTAAAATGGAAGATAATAATTTACCTGGTATGATTCCCGAAAGTTCAATCAATGCGTTTAGTGTAAAAAGGATGCCAGGAGATGATAGTATTTACAAAAACTACTCAGTTAATATTGGGGAAAACACGTTCTCGGTTCGAAAGAATGGCAATCACATGTGGGTATCCGGAGATAGTGTCACAAAGCATGGAGATGATATGTTGAATTGCATAGGATGTTACATTGATGATAATTCAATTTAGAATATTAGATAAGACTCAGAATCACATTTGATAATATACACCTTTACTTTTTGTCGTTATCCTTTCCAATCAGATATTTTTGCCAAAACTCTTTATACTGTCTGCCTATAGGTATTTTATAATCCAATATCATTACTTCTTTTGTTGCATGTGAGGTTATAAATTCGGTATTTATTGCGAAACATTTATGGACTCTTACCAAATTAATTTGAATAGTTTCTTTTAGGAAATTAACCAATGAAATCCTGAGTAATCGTTTCCCGTCCTTAAAAATGAGACCAATGTATTTCCCCTCTGTCTTAACAAACATTAAGTCTGCGATATTCAATTTTTCATATCGAATTCCAGTTTTTATAAATAGATAGGAATTGTTTGTTTCTTCCGAAATAGGTTCTCCGGTGATTTTGCTTTTACTATTCATTTTCTTTGATGGATTAGGTAATCCGCTAGAAGATTCAAAGCATTAGCTCAACCCTGAATAAATAACAGAAGATGAAGATAAGGTTAAGTTTGGAATAATTATTTTTTATAAATTATTACTTTCCACAAAGTAATTAGTGATTCGGTAAATTGAGATGAACAAAACGCAGTTCGTAATGTAGTATGTCAGTCATAATTATTATGACGCGGTTAATGCCGCCACATTCTTGGGCCGGCTTAAGCTCTTGTAGCTTATAATTAACTGAAAAAAATGCACAAGAAAATGGCATTTAAATTAATCTAAAAAATTCCTGTCCTGCACTTTGCTTTTCAACTCAATCGTTAATTAAATGTATTTATAATGATTAAGCACGGCTAAAAAAGAAAAGCATACCGGGAGGCATACTTTTCAATTTCACTAAACAATTATATAGGATAATCGTTAACCGCATTGATAACGAAATATCGGTTTAATAGTTCAAAAAAAGCATGCAGCTTTAAAACTGCATGCTTAAACAAATGTATTTCTAGCCATAGAAAATACCGTTGCAAAAGTAAAAAATAAAACAAAAAAAAGAATTTGTAAGACAACAGAATTTACACGATTAGATTATGGATACATATTTTCAACCACTGTAATTTTACATCAGTTTCAAGATTAATAAGACTGTGATAGCTCCAATACACAATGTTATGATAACTCTTTTTTTCATTGATTCTATATTAGAATCCAACAACAGAAACGCGGAGGTAAAGTTGCGATAGTATCATTAATAATTGAATATTGTGATAGAATTACAATAAGCTGCTCGGAATATTATTCTGGCCTGTTTGATGTTTAATTATATTTCCGTCTAGTATAGCCATTAATTATCCGAAAGTCAATCCTCGCATCACTCAATAGAATGGCCAGCTGCTGCCGTCCATTTTCGGTTTTCGGATATCTCTCAATAAAAGCCTCAAATTTTACATAGGATTCAGGCTCTTTAAAGCTTTCTTTCAAAACAGCCAGTAACCTTTTGCGGAATAGCCATTCCTGAAATAAGGTGAAAATGGGAGCGCCAATAATGATACGTTCGATAGACGAAAGGTCTTGTATACCTTTGCCTTGACTACATAAATCCTGATACTTCATTTATACCTGAAAGGATGTTGGAATTTTTTGCATAATAATAAAATTTTATAATGCAAAGTAACTGACGACATGAGGGCATTCCTATACCTAATGGTAGGTAATTATAGATACTTAAAATTCAAAAATATATTTAATTTCGTTTATTAAACTCAAATTACCCATATGGAATACCTCGGACTTATTATCACATTATTACTTTTGACAATTGGCATTTTACTGTTCGTCAGTATAAGGGATGACAGAAAAAGGGCAAAACAGACCCATGCAAATGCAAGAATTGATGAAGCTAAATATTATGAAGTAAAGTACAGGATGCAATACATAACAGCAGTTTTTCCCCTCATAATTGCTGTCGTTGCTTTAATTGGTAGGAAGGAATTGTCTTCAATATCTGATTCGATTTCCTCTACTATTCATGGTAAACTGGATCCCGAATTAAAGAATGCTCAGGATTCTATAAATGTATTAAGGGATAGTCAAGATTTAATGGCTACAAGATTTATTGATATACAAACGAAATATCAACAGTTAGACGGGAAATACAATGATTTAATTAATAAAGATAAAAACACTTCTACTATAGTTGAAAATACTGGAAGCTCAGCAGATAACCTTTCAAGAAAAGTTAATCAACTGGCGGAAGTGATTAATAGCATTAGTGACAAGGATATTGTCAAAAGTGGAGTGTATGTAATTAGAAATGTACCTTTTAATAAAAAACAAGGCGGTGATATGGTCAAATATTATTTTAAGGACATTAAAAGAAGTAATGGGGAAGGGTTACCAACATTTCCAAATCCGCCGATTGTATACATAGAAACTGTGAATTACGATGAGTATAAGCTTATGGAGGTAACAAATGAATATTTCACAGTATGGATGTTTCAATCTGGAGAATCTGGAATGGGGACAACTTTTAATATGGTTATAATAGAGTGATCAAATTTATATTTCAAATTGTTCAATTTCAGCACCAATATAATCAATTAATTCTTGCGAAAATGCCAGGCCGAAGCCTTTTGCCGTCCATGCATGAATGCCTGTATTTTCAAAAGTAGTTTTAAGCCCGTCAACAGTTACTGGATACACCATTCTATTGTTTTGCTCGAAAGGAGCAAATATTTCAATCATTTTTACATCAGGCAGCTGATTGATAAGTGTGAGGCGAGGATATTCCATGATTATAATTCGTGAAATTCGACAAGCTCACCTATGTAAACACTCATTTCTTCAGATAGCCCTTCAACCCTCCAGAATCCCTCAGCGTTCATTCTTAGAGTGTAATCCTTTTGATTAACCTTAATAGGATAAAGGGAATTATCATCTTCGATCACAGCTTCATATATTTCTATTGATTTGATACCGGGCAACGAGTTCTCTTCTTTGTAAATTGGTTCCATAGGAGACATGTAAAATAAAATTGCAGCAATTTATTTGCTGCAATTTTATTTCGTTTTTAAATTAATCTTGAAGACCTTCACTCTCACCGCTCTCGTCATCATCTTGTTTAGTGAAATTTATTGGTGGAAGCAATATTTTTTTCATTCCAGCCTTGACACAATTTGTTGCAATGTGCTCTCGTAAAAAAGGGAATAGCATAGCGGGCCCATTTATTCTTTTAAATGTTTCCATTTCCAATTCACCTTCACCTATCTTTTCGAAAATGCCAACAATAACAACTTTAGCAGAAAATACTGACTTCTCTCCTTGTTTACCCTCAATGTTTGCTTCTGTTATTATCCAGAAATTATTATTGTCTGGATCTTTTTCTGAAGAGTTTTTTAGGCTTATGTGATTTTTTATTGATCCATCGTCATCGTTAATGGATAAATCTCTTTTAAAGTTGCTCTCAATGATAATTACATCTTCAATTCTATAAGATGCGGTATGGATTTTTGTGGTCATGGTGTAATTTTAAGCCGCCATTGCATATTGAGTACTGCCAATAAGTTTATTATTCACTCCACTCTCACTCTTATTTTTCATTCCTGTGAGTAACTTTATTCCTGGCAAATAGTTGGTCTCTTTTTGAATTGAACTATTGATTGTCTCGTAAACTATTTGAGTTGATTCTATGGTATCAGAAATAATGTCATAGGAGCTTTCAATCATCGGAGAGAAGTTATCAAATATTAAGTCAAATGAGGCTGAGTCAAAAATCATGCTATACTCAGGCTGTAAAACAAATTCAGGTGATTTAATTTTTAAAATAGAATCGTCTGTTATAAAAGAAATTTCTTCATTAGGGAAACGCTTCATAAAATCCATAGCAATATTTAACCAAGATTCATCAAGTCGATCATTTGAATGATATTCCGTATCTGGAGTTATTTCAACAATATGGACTTCAATAGCTATATTAAAGGCATACTTTATTTTAATGTTACAAAATTGCTTTTGTAATTTTGTCAATTCTTCTAGGAGGAAAGATTTTATTTGGCTTTTCATAGCTTCAATGTTTTAATTAATATATTTCTAAGAGAATCTGAAATAGATAGGGCATCATTTGATTCATCTTTAGATATTGGCAAATTTTTATAATCTGATTTTTCTCTTAAGGCTTTTAAAACCTGTATTTTATCCTGAAAATACTTATAATCACCACGATCGCATTTCGTAATTAAATCTAAACCAGTTAAATAAATTGCATGTGCGTGAGAGCCGTGTCGAGAGGTAGTTCGTGATTCATAAAATGTTTTATCATTGAATCCCTTTTTATCATATAAATAGTGTAGCATTATTTGTACACATCTGTAGTAGCTACATTTAATACTTGGCGCAAAAAGATTTTCATTGATAAGGTTTTTGGCAGCCAAATAGTTATATTCTGCTTTTTGAATGAATTCACTCATTAACTTAATTCATATGGTGGTCAGGGCAAAATAAATTTTAAAAAATATTTTAAAATTTATTTTCTGATACAAATATATCCAGTTTGAGCAATAATCCAAATTATTTAGGAATAATTTGCCTTTCAAAATTACAAATAACTAAATCAATAACGACGTATTCACAATTTTGTTGTGTGGCAATTCTTTAAATGTCGTTAAAACAATAATCCTCTATCCTTGTTTTCTTCAGGCGCTTTTTCTTGTACTTCAGGTATATTAAAATCTTGCTTGCCGCTCGTTACACGGGCGGTAATTTTATGGCCTAACAGGTAATCATTTCCTGCAGGCTGCATGAAGGATTCAATCTCAGGCCTTGTTTTAGCGTGCAACCATCCCTCCCTATCCGATTCTGATATAACGAGAGGCATGCGTTTCTTTTCATTGTGTATCTCGGCCAGCAATTCGTTTGCGTGTGTGGTGATTACAGCAATGGTATGTGTCAATTCTCCGGTGTCTTTATTTATCCAGGGAGAATACACAATTCCTAATGTGAATATTTCATTGTTGGGCCGGTATAGGTAGTAATTCTCAGTTTCCTTTTTGCCTTCAACTTTATGCGGTTCGTAAAAACCGTCAATCCATAAAAGACCACGGAACTTTTGAATATAAGGCTTGTATGAAGCTTTATCAAAAATGCCGGTAGATTCAGCATTAAGCGTATTGGAGTATTTCTTTGCCCCTTCTTCATTGGCCACCCAATGCGGTATAAGTTTCCATTGGGCAGGTTGAATTACAGTAGGTTCAGTATTGATAGTCACCGGTAAGTATGGGCGGGCGAATCCGGAAACATGGTAGTATTGTTCAAACTCACCTTGGATAACCAGGTTCTCTTCTCTTGCTTTGGCTTCAAGTTTAGCTTTCTTTGGTGTTGATACGTGGTAACACATTATATTTTAACCTTTAGGATTTCATTTAAGTTGGTAGTGTACCTTGGGCTTATCATGTCTGCTCTTAACCTCCATTTCTTTGAATAGCCGGCAGCGCCATACCTGATAGTATCTTTTCCCATCCGCCCATTTATGCCGTCCAATGCTTTCATGATGGCTGCACCTTTTTCCCGGTTGGGGTTATTGCTAAACAGGGATTGCTGGATTTGGTTCGCGGGAACAATATCCTGGACAATAGCCCCGGACTTTTTATAGCTGTAGCCTTCTTTATATGCCCGTTCAAAAGCAATCATACCATAATGCAGGAGCTCGTCAGTCAGGTTTGTTGCTGTAAGCAACGGTATTGTAAGGGCACCGTAATACTGCGGCAAATCCCTGAACCGGTTTGTGTGTAGGAAAACATGGATTGCGCCGGCAGCTGTTCCCTGCTTCCGGAGTTTTTCGGCGCATCTGGTTATATGTGTGGCCACTGATTGGCGGATTTCATCCTTATCTGTCAGGTTATGGCTAAACGAACGGGAAGTACAGATTTCCTTTTTAGACGGTGGTACCTCTTCAATAGGTATGCAGGAAATGCCGTTAAGTTCATTTACAAGTCTTACACCAACCACACCCATTTTCTGCCTAATCCATTCTTTGTTGGCATTGGCCAATTCCCAGGCTGTATTGACATTGTTTGCCATAAGCCAAATTGCGTATTGCCTGCCTATGCCCCATACATCATCGACCGGCTGCCAGCGCAAAACCATTTCCCGCTTTTCTTCTGAGTCGATACAGAAAGAACCGTTCGCTGTCATTTTCTTGGCAAAGTGGTTTGCCGACTTGGAAAGGGTTTTGGATGGCGCCGCACCAACGCAGGTAGGGATACCGATATTATGAAGTACTGTATCCTTTATTTCCTGAGTATATAAATTCAGGTCAACGCCTGCCATGTTTGATAAGTCAAGGAAAGCTTCATCAATAGAATAAACTTCCATCGAAGGTGTGAACTCATTTAATGTTGCCATTACCCGCGAAGAAATATCGCCGTATAGTGTATAGTTGGAACTGAAAACCCTTACACCATTTTCTTTAAAGAGCACTTCGTTTTCGTAAGCCAATGCCCCCATCTTTATGCCCAAGGCCTTGCTTTCATTGCTGCGGGCTATAACACAGCCATCGTTATTGGATAACACAACAATAGGCACCTTTCGCAGTTTAGGCTGGAAAAGGCGCTCACATGAGGCATAGAAGTTATTGCAATCAACGAGGGCGAACATTTACTTTACGGGGGTTTATTAAAATCCAATCAACTACACCAAATACCTGAAATTCCATTCCGTCTAGAATTTCAACGGTTTTATATGCCTGGTTTGCCGGCACAAGCTTTACTTTATCACCTCGGCGGGTGTAATACTTTACGTTAAACTCACCGTTCAAATCTGCCAGAACAATATCATTGTTTCTCACCTGCAGGGACCTGTCAATTATCAGGTAAGCTGAACAAGGTATGACCGGCTCCATGCTGTCACCTTCACATTCGATTAAAAATGTACTGGAAGGATGTTGAATGAGCAGTTCCGTTATTTCAAACGGCTTTACAACATAGTCCTGGGCGGGCGAAGCAAAGCCCGCTTTTGCCCGGAACAAACCTATTTTCATTATCTCAGCCTTCTGCTCTACAGATATTGGATAGACCTTTATCTTGTCCTTTGGTGTAAACTCCATGGGCCAAAATTAGGGGTTAAAATCGTTGTTCTCCAGCATATCTTTCAACCTATCAATCATAGGCTTTAGCCAAAAATCAGGCATATTTGTTTTAATAACTGTAAAGTCCTCTTCCAGAACCGTTTCTTTATCTAAAGAAGTTATATGCCAAGCTTGATCATATTTATCTTTTTCAGAATAGCGGAAATCAAAATACTGGACGTTGCCATTTATCATTATTGGTATAGCTAAAAATTCCATACCCTGAAAACGTACAGAAATTAAGTTTTGTTTACTTGACAAACATAAAATAGAAGAGTGTCAAATAATGGCTTATATTATTAGATTTGTAAAAAAAGGCCATGAAACCCAAAAAAAACAATATTATATTTCAAGCTATCGGAATAGGCGTTTTATTTGCCATTGTTGTTTATACAATACCGGCCCTTATTTCATCCTTGCACATTGCATTTTTACCATCTTATAATAATGATAATTCAAGTAAAATAGGCGATTCAATTGGAGGTATGACAGCCCCAATTATTGGCATAATATCCTCACTTCTTGTATTTTATAGCTTCAGGGAGCAAGTAAAAGCAAATAAATTGGTTCAGGAACAAATAAATGAAGAATCAATAAGCAGAAACTCACAATTTTATTTCGATAAAATAAATCACTACAATAACATTATTACTCAGAAGACATATCCTTTATTTAATAAAGACACTAAAGGTAGTATAGATACTCTTTTAATAAATTTAGCAAGAACCAGAGAAAATATTTTAGGCCATTTAAAGAAAAACAAAGAAGACAATGTGCCCAAAACTGATGAAAAAATAATCAGCTATTATTATCATCCAGGCAAACCAAGCATAGACGATTTGGGAATATTAATTGGATTTGTTTTTCAATACTGTAAGTATTTAAACGAAACAGAATTAAGGATTGATAAGATGAATCCGTTAATAAGTTCTGTATCAGTTTTTAAGGAAGAACTTCAGATGTTTATATCTTCCAACATGCGTAGTATAGACGTGGTATTGGTAAATGTTGAGGAACAAACAGGTAGCGGCGAACTTGGCCAAATAGACCTGATTATTGAAAGGATTAAGTATATAAAATCGTTTTCACCTAAGCAATTGACTGCTTAGGTGCCGTAATTTGATTCCTAACTGCCTGTTCAAGCAGTAGTAAGCGCTTCAAAGGTGGATTAAATGGATGTTGTGGATTAAATGTTGCTGCAGCATTCAATTCCAGCTGTATGAACTTTGGTATATCCTTTACAACCATGCAGCCCTCCCTCCATTCTTTAATAAGTATCGGAGTTGTTTCAAAAAATTCTTTCAATCTGGCTACTTCTGATATCACTTCCGGATTTTGTGGAACTTGCTTTTGCATGTAGCAAAAATAATAAGTTCATTTATGAATTCAATAAGAAGTATTCTAAAAGAATATTTAATAACTAATTAGCTAACTTTGTGAAAAAAGAAAATGCAAAAGACAATTACATACGCAGAGCATGAAATCAAATTGAAAGTTGACTTAAATACCGGCACGAAGATTGTAAACGAGGAAAATGTTTTAACAAGTACATTGTCAGCTCAAATAGATGGGACTGATTTTGTAAGCAAATCTGACTTGTCCGATAATGAGGTTATAGCTGCCATTCCTGCTGTTCAAGCTCAGGCACAGGCAAGAATTGATATCATGGGTACGCCTAATGATTCTCCATTAGCAAACCAATTGATAGAAATGGGATTTGAATTTGAAATTTAAAAATGAGCGGCCTAACCTCAGGTCGCTCATTTTAACACATCATATTATGATTGTAAAATCAGGCAAATGCATTCTTCAGCTCTTTTACAGTTTCCGCCTTTCGTGCTTCAGCTCTTACATCATATACAGTGTCAACCATTTTTGTGGTTGTATGACTATTGTGTTCAGCTGCCTGGTGTTTATTAATCAGATCAACTACTTCGGTTGAGTGCGTATGTTTAAGACTGTAAAAATCTGCCTGCGGCCTTCCGAGTTTATCATTATCTTTAACTAACATCTTCCAAAGTTTATTTATTCTGTCTGTGTTAGCACGTTGTGTTCCAGGTGTAAACCCGAAAGAAAATAAGTAATCATTTTCCTTACACTTAGATATTAACTCATGCCAATAGGGTAGAGCGATGTCCTTTATGACTTTTTCTACAATTTTATTTTGTCCACCCTTTTTTATATTAGCTAAATAAGTCTGATTTTTTAAATCTACATCTTGTATTTTCAGGTTGAATAATTCTGAACTCCTGGCTCCTGAATGGAAGAAAATTTGCATATACCTCCAAAATGGATAATGGGCTTTATAAAGAAATTCGTTTATTTCTTTGCGTTGTGATAGGGTAAGTGTAACTCTTTTATTTTTCGGGCCGGTTTTTAAAATAGCAATATCGTTTACGGGATTTGTCTCAATTGTTTCCATTTGATTTAACTCCTTAAAAAGAGCCTGAATAAGGCTCCTGTATTTATTTGTTCTATCAGGAGACTTATTGCAATTCTGTAAGGCAATCCTAATATGTCTTCGTTTAATATCTTTTATTGCCATTGTATCATATCTCAATTCAATAATTGATTTAGAGAAGTACAGCATCATGCTTTTGTAATCAGCAATTGTGTGAGGTTCTAATTCTGCTTTTTTCTTTTCAAGTGCAGATGTCAACGCATCAAGAATTGGAGTGTCAGGATGAACTTCATAGTCGATTATCTCCTCAATTTCAATTTTCATGAATTGATCCGTGATTGGATTGTAGCCTTTTTCTTTTACTTTAAGCTTTGTAGCTTCAAACACGATCTGAACTGCCTCTTGGCGTTCCTTTAAGTTTTTGAAATAATTAAATCCTTTCTTAACTTGGACTGGCTTACCAGTTGGATATTTGTTGATGAACAAAGGATCGTGGAAAGTGTAATAAATATACCAGTCCTTTGCTGTAGAAGCATTTTTGTTCTTCCAATTTTTGGGATAAATTTTTAATTCGGTGCAGGTACACCCATTGGTTAGCTGTATCATTTTATGCGATTTACTATGCGAATTTTGATACTACCAATTACTAAAGAGAAAGAAAAAAGGTGGAAAGCCGTTGCTACACTTGCTTTCCACCTTGGGAGGATAATGGGTCTCGAACCCACGACCTTCGGAACCACAAACCGACGCTCTAACCAACTGAGCTATATCCTCCGTGTTGGGGTGCAAAGGTAATAACTTCCATTTGATTTTGCCAAAAAAAATGCAATTATTTTTGAGTTATTTTTGATTTCTTTTTCTAAACTATTTTACCACATGCGCAGTAGCACAGGGATTATTATTTCATTGGCAATCTTGGCAATCGTTGAATATTATGGCATCGTAACGCTGAATGTTGCTATGCGTAATCATAACCATATTTTCAGAGTTACGGTCTTTATTTTATATATTTTGCTTACGCTTCTGGCCTGGTTCAGCATCTTCAATTTCAGGACATGGGCCATGGAAACCTGGCATCCCTCGCTACGGGTTTTATTGCTGTCTTTTACATTGGGATTCTTGGCTGCAAAAGTTTTGATGGCGGTTTTTATGCTATTGGACGATTTGCGCAGGCTGATTACATGGATTGTAAGTTGTATCAGCAGCTTCTTTCCGCAAACGCCCAATGAACCGGTTGAAATGCCGAATGGCATTTCCCGCTCTTCCTTTATTGCGCGCATGGCTGTTCTTGCTGCCGGACTGCTTTTTACAGGATTTATTTACGGGCCTAAAAACAGATACCGCTATATTATCAAACGTTATAAAATTCCTCTGGATAAATTGCCGCCGGCCTTTAAAGGTTTAAAAATTGTTCAGATATCGGATATACATTCCGGAAGTTTTGATAATCACGAAGCCGTGAAACACGGGGTTGATATGATTATGCGTGAAAAGGCAGACCTTATATTGTTTACCGGCGATCTGGTAAATAATAAAGCAGAAGAAATAGTGCCTTATAAAGATATATTCAGTAAGCTCAATGCCCCAATGGGCGTATATTCCACCTTAGGCAACCACGATTACGGCGATTATATAGAATGGCCTTCCGCGGAAGCGAAAGTCCGCAATCTCGAAACCCTGAAACAGCATCATGCCGAGATGGGTTGGAAACTGATGATGAATGAACATGTCATTTTTGAAAGAGAACAACAAAAAATTGCTTTAATCGGCGTCGAAAACTGGAGTAATATGGCCAGATTTCCTAAACATGGCGATATGAAGAAAGCAACTGCAGGGCTTGAAGAACAAGATGTTCCTGTTAAGATATTAATGAGCCATGATCCTACACATTGGGATGCTCAGGTGCGGCCTTTATATGGCGATATTGACCTTACATTGGCCGGACATACACATGGTATGCAATTTGGTTTACGTCTGCCCTTTATGCAATGGAGCCCCGTTCAATATGTCTATAAACAATGGGCCGGGCTTTATCAGGAAGGTAAGCAATATCTGAATGTAAACGTTGGCTATGGCTTTTTGGGATATCCCGGCCGGTTGGGAATTTTACCAGAAATTACAGTAATCGAATTGGTATAGCTGAACCTTTATTTGCTTTCATTGTTGATGGTGTGAAACGAAAGATGTCAGGAAGAAATGCTATTTTATTACTAAAGTGTAACATAGCTGTCTGTTAATCGAAGATTGACTGTACCTTGCGCTTCATAACCAAAACCAAACCAAAATATGAAAGCTTTTAAACTAACATTTATGGCAGCTTTGACATGCCTGCTTTTCACAGCCAAATCCAACGCTCAGAAATTATATATAGGTGCCAAAGCAGGTGTAAACCTGAGCAAAACCAGCGGAGATAATCTGGATGGAGATTTTAAAGGATATTTTCTGGGAGGTGCAGTCGTTGGTGTAAAGTTATCTGCAATAAGGGTTCAGGGCGAATTATTGTTTACGCAAACCTCGCTTACTACCGGCGATAATTTCGGAAATGCTTTTGGCAACTACTTAACCACTGCCGGAAAAAACCTTAAGAATGGTACTTTTAAACAAAGCGAAATAGCTGTTCCTGTCACAGTCGGATTTAACCTTATTCCGAAACTGCTTTGGATCTCGGCAGGACCACAATTTTCAGGTGTCGTTTCAACAACCGATGCCAGCGAATTTGTAAAAGATACTAAATCTGTCGTAAAGAAAGGATATGTTTCGGGCGTCGTGGGTGCTGAAGTGCAACTGCCGTTTAAATTGAATGCAGGCGTTCGTTATGTTTTCGGACTTTCGGATATGAATAACGTAGGGGATGTCAGCGATTCCTGGAAATCAAGCCAGGTACAGGTTCACGTAGGAATTACCTTGTTTAACCTGCTGTAAAGAGATTTGCATTATATAAAATAAAGAAGGCTGCGTCACGACGCAGCCTTCTTTATTTATTGTATTTCTTCTCAGATAAATTCTTTTACTTTAGCAACAACAGCATCTACTTCTTCTTTAGTATTATGCCTTGAAAAAGAGAAACGCACAGGAACCTGATTCAGGTTTGTTCCAATGGAATTGATAACGTGGCTGCCCGCATTAGCCCCGCTGCTGCAGGCGCTTCCGCCTGATACGCAAATTCCCGCCATGTCAAGATTGAAAAGAATCATTTCTGTTTTTTCCGTTTTAGGAAAAGCAACATTCAATACCGTATATAAACATCGTCCGTTACAATCGCCGTTGAAACTGATACCTTCGATGTTGGTTTCCAAACGGCTCTTCATGTAATTTTTCAAATCCTGAATGTATGCGCTATCCTGCTCATAACGTGCAGTAGCAATTTCCAACGCTTTTGCAAAACCTATAATACCGTAAAGATTCTCCGTGCCCGCACGCATATTCCTTTCCTGCCCGCCACCGTTAATCATCGGTTTGATACTCACATTTTCATTGACATATAAAATACCGACGCCTTTAGGTCCGTGAAATTTATGGCCTGCCGCCGAAATAAAATGAACATTGATTTCTTTCAGGTTCAAAGGATAATGTCCTACTGTCTGAACCGTATCGCAATGAAAAATAGCATCGTATTCTTTACAAAGCTCACCAACTGCTTTAATGTCCAATAGATTTCCGATTTCATTATTGGCATGCATCAATGTTACCAGACTGCGTTCTGTTGATGCAGCAAGCAAAGCTCTTAAACTTTCCATGTCAACATGCCCTGTCTCGTCCAGTTTTATAAAGCTCAATTTAAGGCCGTCTTGTTTTCCCCAATATTCAACAGAATGCAATGTGGCATGATGTTCAATCGGAGAGCTGATGATATTTTTGCAACCTAAATCACGGATGGCAGCTGTGATTGCAGTATTGCTGCTTTCTGTCCCGCCTGATGTAAAAAATATTTCACCCGGATGCGCGCCCAATATTTTTGCAACCGATTTTCTTGCAGTTTCAATTGCAATTTTCGTTTCTCTCCCATAAGAATAAATGGAAGAAGGGTTTCCGAACTTTTCGGTTAAATAAGGCATCATTACCTCTAATACTTCAGGATCCAAAGCAGTAGTGGCGGCATTGTCGAAATATATTCTTTGCATGAGAACAAAAACTTGTAAATAAATTTATAAAAATGGCAGCCTCACAATAAAACACATTGTTTTTGTCAAAAGGCCCCGCAAAGTTAAATAAATGAAACCAAATTAAATGATGCTATTTGTTCCCGTCAGGATTTAGCAAAAAAGAAAAGCACACCAATTGATGATATGCTTTGGATTATTCATTTGAAACAATACTTTAATTCCTTCTTTTTTTTACATGGCCATCGGTAATTATCATCGCGACTGAATCTTTATTATTTGGTCGTAATTGTGCCTTAAAGATCCACTCATAAAAATTGGTATCATTTCTGTTTATTCTTATAATTTCACCTGATCTTGGATATAAATAACCGTATTTTCCAAATGTTTCAATAGTGCCTCCACCTAATCTATAAGTGTCAATCGGAGGATTCCAGTCAGGAGCATATAGAACGATAATAAGGTCAGCGTTTATTTTTATCTCTGTGGTCCTCCCTTGGTATATCGTCACTTGAGAAGAGTCTAAGACATGCTTAGTCCCATTTATAGTTACAGTGAAATCTTCTAATTTTGGTGCTTCAGGTTTATCATTAGGGGTTTTGGTGCACCCTAATGATAGCAATAAGGCGATTGATAAAGTAATGGTCAAAGGATTTTTTTGAGTCACGTTTTTTAAGATTTAGATATGATTGGAAATGCTTTTATGTGAATTTTTTGCCTTGTTTGGTTACCATTAGCAAGTCCTGAAAGGACGACATAAAACAGGATAGGGTAAAACCCTATCCTATAAAGTTTCAACTAATTTATTGCTTAGTCAATGTAAGTGTCTGCACTTTAGTAGAACCGTCTGTTGATTTCCAAACTTGTTCTTTTCTTTTATCTTCTATGATAAGCCAGCTTTTGGTAAGGTCTGATGTATCTCCTTCAATGCTTATGGTATTTTCATTTATTTTATGCCATTTAAAGGGTGCTTTGTCGGTGTATTCATTTTGAAAAATAGCATATTGAATGTCTTTTACGCCTGTATTGTTTTTGTCGAAAGTGATGGACCCGATATTTGCTACAGAAACGGTTGATTTGCCGGCTTCATTTACTTCGTATTTTTCAATATTCCAGGTTCCGGCCATTCTTGGGGAACAACTTGCAAATAATATAACAGTTCCGGTAATCAATAGATTTTTAGAATAGTTTTTCATAAATTTAGTACGATTTTTTGGTTACGGTTTATATAGCTCAAAAACCGTGCCAGAAATGAATATTCCTCCTTTTTATTTTGACATTAACATATTGTTTGTATTTTTAAATGAAAAAGCCCGCTCAATCAAAGATTAAGCGGGCTTTTATAATAAAGGAATTAATTAAGAAACAGTAACACCGTACATTTCAGCACGTAATTGTTTTACTCTTTCATCAACAATATATTCATCAAAAGGCATTTCCCTGTCTATTAAACCACCCGGAGTTATTTCCAGGATTCTGTCACAAACAGTTTGCGTCAATTCATGATCTCGTGAAGTAAAGATAATAGTGCCCCTGAAATCTTTCATGCCATTGTTCAACGCGGTAATCGATTCAAGGTCAAGGTGGTTGGTCGGTTCGTCAAATGTTAGTACGTTACCTTTCTGCATCATCATACGACTCAACATACAACGTACTTTCTCTCCTCCACTCAAAACATTACATTGTTTTAAAGTTTCCTCACCACTAAACAACATTCTGCCGAGGAAACCACGGATGAAAGTTTCATCCTTCTCTTCGGAATATTGACGCAACCAGTCAACAAGGTTCAGATTTACATTTTCGAAATACTCCACGTTTTCTGCCGGTAAATAAGCAGAAATAGTTGTTACGCCCCATTTAAACTCACCTTCAAAGTCTTTATCCTCTCCGTTGATGATTTTATAGAACGCTGTCGTTGCCAGACTGTTTTCAGAAATAACGGTTACCTTTTGTCCGCGTTTCAGATCAAAATTGATGTCTTTGAAAAGCACTTGGCCATTCAGCGTTTTACCCAAACCTTTTACTTCCAGAATCTGATCGCCCGCTTCCCTTATTTGATTATTGAAAAGGATGGCAGGGTATTTACGGTTGGAAGCCTGCATATCATCCAGATTGATTTTGTCCAATGCTTTCTTACGGCTGGTTGCCTGTTTGGACTTGGATGCATTTGCAGAGAAACGTGCAATGAACTCTTTCAGTTCTGCAATCTTATCTTCCTTCTTCTTATTTTGATCCGAACGTTGTTTCAGCAACAACTGACTTGATTCATACCAGAAAGTATAGTTACCCGTGAAGATATTGATCTTACCAAAGTCGATATCAGCAACGTGTGTACAAACCGTATCGAGGAAGTGACGATCATGCGAAACGACCAAAACAACTTTATCATAATCCGCAAGGAAGTTTTCCAGCCAGCCGATGGTCTGTAAATCCAGATCATTGGTAGGCTCATCCAGCAGCAGAATATCCGGATTGCCGAAAAGCGCCTGTGCCAATAACACACGTACTTTTTCGTTACCATCCAGATCTTTTACATTCATGTAATGCTTGTCTTCCTTAACACCAAGACTGCTTAAAAGCGTTGCGGCATCACTTTCCGCGTTCCATCCTTCCATCTCGCCAAAAGTGGCTTCCAGTTCTCCCGCACGCATACCATCTTCTTCCGTAAAGTCCTCTTTGGCATACAAAGCATCTTTTTCCTGCATGATTTTATACAGAACCTCATTGCCCATAATAACCGTCTGCAAAACCTGCACATCATCATATTTATGATGCTCCTGTTTCAAAACACTCATACGTTGCCCTTTGGGAATCTCAACCTTACCTGTAGTAGGTTCGATATCGCCCGAAAGAATTTTGATAAACGTAGATTTGCCCGCCCCGTTAGCGCCAATGATACCGTAACAATTCCCCTCTGTAAACTTCAGGTTTACATCCTCAAACAAAACACGCTTGCCGTAACGAAGCGATAAATTATTTACACTAATCATATTGAAAAAATACTGTAGAAATTAAAATGAAGGCGTAATTGGTACGCCATTTTCAGGGCGCAAAAGTACGAATATTATAGCTAATATTTTTAAAATTCTATCGTTGATAAAACCCGGCACATTTTACCGCTTATAGTCCAGAGGCAACAGCTTGTCTATCTTTTCATAAGCCCAATATTTCTCCATAAATAAATTGTAAGGATCATAATAATTGCCATTTGGTAAGATATAAATACCGTCCTGATTCCTGATGCTGATAATACTTTCCTGGTTGTCGGGTTTTTTATTGCTTTTAGAAGATTGGAAACCAATATATTCAGGTTCTTCTTGCTCTCCCAAATAGGTGATTTGCAGGAAATCTTTAAATTTAAAATTGACTCCGGCATTTGCATTTCTCGTTACAAAACTGTCTGTCGGCATTTTTTCGCGCCATAATACCTGATAAAGTACATTGGTTCTTTTAGGAAGCGGCACAGGCGAGCCGTCTTTATTGGTAAGCTTTATTTTAGAAGCCGCCATTTTTAGTGCAATGGAATCTACCGGCGTAAAGTTGAAATCGAAATATTGTATCCATATTTCATTATGTTGGTGCGGATTTTTTTTGATAACAAGCTTTTTGTTTACAAGGGAGTCGTCATCCGTACCATTAATTGTTACAGGCATCAGGGCCGCCGGGTCTTTACTCCAGTTTGTAATTAAGGTGGACCATATAGGGACTTCATTTTTACCGTAATTCAGATAAAGTTTAACCATACGGAGAATGAGAGAATCGGTTATGGCATTAAATGTATCCGTCTTGATAGGAACATACCTGCCATATTCCTGTGCGGTAACCCTTTTCAATAACCTTATTTCAAAACTATCCTCATAAACAGAATTATGGTAAACCGAACGCATGAAATGTTGTATGGAGCCACGATAAGCCGATTCGCGGTTGCTTTCCCAGCGTTCATTTGCTTTCTTTTTTCTCGATTCCAAAGCTTCAAATTGTGAATAACCTTTGAAAAACAATTTATGCTTCAGGTAATCTTTTTCGTAATCTTCCAGCCAATAAGTAATTAAATAGCCTGTAGCTTTATTTTTTATCATTAAAGGTTTTCGGGCTGTAACCAACAGTGTATGATTGGCCTTGTCATCCCTAAACTCAATCACTTCCTTATTCAGAATTTCACACTCTTTTGCAAAAGCAGAATAACCTATAAAATCTTTTGTAAACTCCTCGCCATATCTTGCCCAGCCATCTTTTTCGGGGCTGAGAATAACCACTTCGTTTAAATTCTGAATCTTTGGCTCCAATGCTATTTTTATTTCATCGCTTTGCTGTGCCGTTACATTATAAGTTGCTGTTTTATAACCAATTGAAGAAATAATAATCTGATAAGGCGGTACAGGAAAATTTACCATCTCAAAATGCCCGTTCTGATTGGCTTTACATCCGTAAGTCGTATTATTGATATAAACAGATGCTCCGGCAATCGCTTGATGAGTGCCTTTATCTGTTACAGTGCCTTTTAATTGTGCATTTGTATTTACACACAGTAAGAATAATGGTAATGTAAAAATGATAACCCTTAACAGATAATTGGAGCCGGTATTCATTAACAGTTATTATTGTATGGTTTATTGAGAAATTGCTGTGAATGTAATAAATTAATTGATTGTTGAATTCCCCGGCAATCCATTTATAATTTCTCCCTTGCCTATTTCCCATCTTATTGTATATTTGCGCCAATTTCGTACGAACCGGAAGGAAAAAACACAATATTAAATCTCAAAACATAGACAATGGCTGTATTAGTCAATAAAAATTCCAAAGTAATTGTACAAGGGTTTACCGGTACTGAAGGCACATTCCATGCTACGCAAATGATTGAATACGGTACGAACGTTGTTGGTGGTGTAACGCCGGGCAAAGGTGGTTCTACCCATTTGGATCGTCCTGTATTTAACACAGTAAAAGATGCTGTTGTTAAGGCCGGAGCTGATACTTCCATCATCTTTGTTCCGCCTGCTTTTGCTGCCGATGCTATTATGGAAGCTTCTGATGCAGGTATCAAAGTAATTATTTGTATTACGGAAGGTATTCCGGTTCAGGATATGGTTAAAGCACGTGAATATATCAAAGGTCGTGAGTGCCGTTTAATCGGTCCGAATTGCCCTGGTGTTATCACTGCGGGTGAAGCTAAAGTCGGCATCATGCCGGGTTTTGTATTTACTCCGGGCCGTATCGGTATCGTTTCCAAATCAGGTACATTGACTTATGAAGCTGCTGACCAAAGCGTAAAAGCAGGTTTGGGTATTTCCACAGCTATCGGTATCGGTGGAGATCCGATTATCGGAACAACTACTAAAGAAGCCGTTGAAATGTTGATGAACGATCCGGAAACAGATGGTATCATTATGATTGGTGAAATTGGCGGTAACATGGAAGCGGAAGCTGCTATGTGGCTGAAAGATAATATGCGTAAACCTGTTGTTGGTTTCATCGCGGGACAAACAGCTCCTCCGGGCCGCCGTATGGGTCATGCCGGTGCCATTGTTGGTGGTGCGGATGATACTGCTGCTGCAAAAATGAAAATCATGGGTGAATGTGGTATCCACGTTGTAGCAAGCCCTGCTGATATCGGTAAAACTATGGCTGCTGTGTTAAATGGTGTACCGGCTTAATTTTTAGTTCAGATTATTTCTTTTTATAGTAAAGCCTGCAAAATTTGCAGGCTTTACGCTTTTATATTCTTATCATAATAGTAGTTCATCCATTCTCCAAAACAATTTAACCATGCTCCGAAACGGTTCATCCATGCTTCAGAACGATTTATCCGTTCTTTGAAACGATTCAGCAATGCTTCAGAACGGTTCAGCCGTTCCTTGAAACGATTCATCCATGCTTTAGAACGACTTAGCCGTTCTTTGAAACAATTCATCCATGTTCCAAAACGATTCAGCCATGTTCCGAAACGATTTAGCCATGCTTCAGAACGATTTATCCGCTCTTTGAAACGGTTTATCCATGCTCCAGAACGACTCAGCCATACTTTGAAACGATTTAGCCGTTCTTTAAAACAATTCAACCATCCCCCAAATCTCTATGTATATTCTTTTTGGCAATTGTCGCAAAAGAAGCTTCGCCTTTTTGTTTTCCCTGTATGTTGTTTCTTTAGGGGGATATCGCAACGCGGACAGATTTTCTGGTTATAAGCCAGCCAATGTTTGCTCAATGTATATTCCTTTTTCCATTTCAGGAAATCAAAGCTATAATCCCTTGTCTGCTTAATCATTGCCTTCAATCTGGCCGGCGGTATTTTCCCTATGATACTCAGCGGATGAATTTTCGTCATGAACAATACTTCGTTTTTAATGATATTGCCACTACCCGAAAATATATCCTGCTGCAGCAATGCATCACAGGCAAACATATCCGGATGCTCTTTCAGGTGGGCAAGTGCCTGAGTAGGTTTCCAATGTTCAGACATGATGTCTCTGCTCCAGTCGTAATTCTCGTCTGCGGTTCCTTCCAGCAATTTTACTGAGCAAGTGTAAAAGTTAAGTTCGGCATCTTTGAATTGAAGACTTAATCTTGGTGTTGTTTCCTTTCGCTCATTGATGCGGTAAGTGCCAAACATCATCAGATGTATTCTTAGCGTAAAATCTTTGAAGCAAACAAGAAAATGTTTACCCCAGGAACGTATATCCGTAACTTTCTGATGCAATAATCTTTCTTTGTCTATTTTAGCATTGCCTTCCACATGCAGAATTTTCTTCCCCTTCAGGTGCAATGCTTCCACAGCCTCTCTCATAATTACAATCGATGGTCCTTCGGGCATGGTTCTAATGTTTAAATGGTTTTATGTTTGAATTGTAGAATTGTTGTATGGTTGAATCCGCAATCTCTGTATCATAACGACAGCGCATTACTTATAGCTTTTTCCATATCAATGCCCTTACCCAATACAGGCTTGAAAATATCGCCCATGCTTTGCGCTCTTTCCAATGCGTTGAAAATATGGAAGTCCGTCATTTTAAGTCCTTTCTTTACTTCTTCCCATTGCAGTGGCATCGATACCGTTGCTCCCGGTTTTGGCCTGCAGGAGTAGGGCGCTGCCAGCGTAGCCTGGTTCCTGTTCTGAAGAAAATCAAGATACATCTTGCCTTTGCGCGACCGTACATTACGTTCAAGGCTGGTAAATTTTGGTAACTCTTTATGTACAAGCGTTACGATGATCCTCGCAAATTCTTTGCTTTGGTCATAAGTATATTTCGCGCCGAGGGGTATATAAATATGGATACCCGTTGAGCCACTTGTCTTTACATAATTGTCAACCTTCAAATCGTCCAGTATGCGGTGTGTTACCTGTGCCGCTTCAATTACATCATCAAATGAATTTTTGTCAGGATCCAGGTCAATCACACACCAGGTAGGGTATTCAGGTTTTTTTACAGTACTGCTCCAGGGATGTATTTCGATGCAGCCCAGCGAAGCCATGTACAGTAACGTTGCTTCATCATTGCAAAGCAAAAAGTTCTTGTCCTTGTTGTCTCCCTCGCTCTGGTACCCGAATGTCTTCATCCATTCGGGTACTTTACCTGTTACATCTTTCTGGTAAAAACTTTCGCCTGTAATACCATTCGGATAACGGTTCAACGATTGCGGCCTTTCTTTCAGGTAGGGCAGGATATAAGATGCTATGTCATGATAATAATTGATAAGGTCGCGTTTCGTTATTTTTTCTTTCGGCCAGTATATCTTGTTGAGATTGGTAAAAGTCAGTTGATGCCGGTTAACTGTTTTTATAACGCTTTCTGTATCCGAAGTTTCAATGAATGGTTTTCCAGTTTTGGATTTAACAGGTTTTGTTTGCTTGTCTGCCGCTTTGGTTACCGGTTTTGTTTTGGAATGCAAAACTTCTTTTGTGTGTGCAGCTTTTTCCAGCTTTACTTCCTTTGCTTTTTTATCTTCTCTTAGTCCCATAAATGCAGGATGCCGCATCACATTATCTTTGGTCATTTCGGTAAAGGCTACTTCTGCAATAAGCTGTGGCTTCAGCCATGTGGTTGTTGCAATATGTGGTTTGGTGTAAAAATTATAACCGTGGGTTTTTTCCCTTTCTTCAAAAGGGCTTTTGTCGGTAACAAGGGCATTCATTTTTTCAAGCAGCTCTTTCTGCATCTTAATACTGAAACCCGTTCCCACTTTGCCCGTATATATAAATTTCCCGTTCTGAAATACGCCCATCAGTAAGGCGCTGAATGGTTTGCTCGTATCTGCATTTTTAGTGAAGCCTCCAATCACCATTTCCTGCCTGTTATTGTCCTTTATTTTAAGCCATTCCTTGCTTCTGTAATCTGTTTTGTAAAGGCTGTCAGCCTTTTTTGCCATAATGCCTTCCAGCCCTTTTTGCTTTACCTGTTGTAATAATTCTTTTGCACTTGTCTTAAAATCATCACTGAATTGTATGACGGTATCATCCGGCATTATGGATTTAAGTATAGCTCTTCTTTCATTCAGCGGCAATGCGGTCAGGTCTTTTCCCTCAAACCACAGAATATCAAAGACGTAATAGACCAATGTGCCTTCTTCCTCTTTCCCCCAGCTCTGCAATGCTTCAAAATCAGGAATGCCTTTGTTGTTCAATACCACAATTTCGCCGTCCACAATGGCATTCACATTCCATTGCTGTAACGCATCATATACATCGCCAAACTTTTCTTCAAACGAAACATTGTTTCTTGATTTGAGCACCACTTTTCCTTTGTTCATAAAAGCGACGGCCCGGTACCCGTCCCATTTTATCTCGTATATCCAGCCTTCTTCTTCAAATGGCTTATCGACCAATGTTGCCAGCATCGGACTGGCTATAGTGTAAAATGCTTTTCTTTTGCCTTGAGCTGCTATGGCGGTTGCATCAGCTTCATTGTCTTCTTCTCCTGCCGTTTCTTCTTCTTTTGTTTTTGCTGCTTTTTTGGCTTTGCCCGCTGTTTTTTTGGGCGTATATATTTTATCAGGTTGCTTTGCCATCTGTGCAATAGACTTTTTGGAAATAACCGATTTGTCTTTCGTAGTTATATCCGTTTCTCCTGCGTATTTGTCGTTATGTTTAATAAGCAACCATGCATTATCGGCCATGCCTTTGGTCTTTACCAATGCGAATTCGCCTTTCAGCTTCTTGCCATGCAGATTGATTTTTAATGAACCGGCTTTTAATTCTTTCAGCAATTCCTTTTCCTGTGCCCTCTTTCCTGTTATTTTTTCAATAGGTTCATAATAGCCCTCATCCCATACAATGACAGTGCCTGCGCCATAGTTGCCTTCGGGTATAGTTCCTTCAAATGTTCTGTAATCATAAGGATGGTCTTCCACCATCATAGCAAGCCTTTTTACGGTCGGGTTGATAGAAGGCCCTTTAGGAACGGCCCAGCTTTTAAGTACCCCTTCCATTTCCAATCTGAAATCATAATGCAGATGCGATGCGTCGTGTTTTTGTATCACAAAGCGTAGCGCAGTTCCGGCGGCAAGGCCGCCTTTGGGCTCGGGCGTTTCGTCAAAGCTTCTCTTCTGGTTGTATTTAGCTAAACTCATATCTGTTTAATTATGCTGTCGTAAATGAAAACATCAGAATGAGTTTGTTGTTCAATCGGGCGCAGAATAAGCTATAATCAGAAGAGATTATAGTTAGATATTAACAGGAAAATATCATGTCGTGTTTTAATAACAGCGGGCCTGTACACTTGTAGCAGGGAACTCTATGATTTTAAATAGTGTGGAGAAACCCTGAAAGGGTGAAATATAATAGCGATGTGTTTTCAACCATCGTTAAGATGGTTGAAAACACTACAGAGAAGTATATTGCCTGATAATTTTTTCCAGTTGAGCGGCCGGAACAACACCTGCTTGTTGCCAGAGTAATTTTCCCTCTTTAAAAAGCAAAAGCGCGGGAACGCCTTGCACCTGATAAGAAGCAGCCGTAGCGGGATTTTTATCTACATCAATCTTGATGATGCTTATAGAATCACCCATACGCTTTTTAAGGTCTGATAAAATGGGCGACATCATTTTACATGGTCCGCACCAGGTAGCAAAGAAATCAACCAACACGGGTTTCTCAAGTTGTATCAATTCGGAAAAAGGTAACATAACCGTTCATTTTTGATAGCTACAAAAATAACGGTTTTATGTTCACTCTGCTTTTACTAAACAGTCTTTTAATTGTTCAAAAATTCTATCACTGTGAGGGTATCTCACCCGCCATATAATGATAACATCTGTCATAATGCAGATTGAGACATTCATTGCACCATTGCATGAGATAGAGTGTCATATTATTTACAGACGTCTAAAAATTTCTCCACCGTTTCCATCCATTCATTTTTGTAATCATTCAGATAGCTTTCATGACCCGATAAGGGGAAGGTTTTAAGCGTTTTGATACAAGGTAAATTCCGATAAATGTTTTCTATCTCAAAACGCTTTACTCTGTCATCCTTTTCACCGAACAGTAATAGGGTGGGGGCTTGTATTTTTCCGGCATAAGTTTCAGGATTATGCGAAAATGCATTGAACCCGTTTTCTACACCACCCCAGAAAGTAAGCATATCGCCCAAAGGAAAATAAGGCATATGCATCATTTCAAATCTGTTTCTTACAGTCTGACGCATTGTACCAAATGGACATTCCAATATAATTCCTTTTACTGGTAAAGGTTCTAAATATTCGGCTCTCATTACCGCTGCTGCGCCCATTGATGTACCTAACAGATAAATGTTTTTAATGCCTTTTTGCTGAATGTAATTAACGCAGGTTTTCACATTTTCCGCTTCTTTATAGCCAATAGTACATTGATTGCCTTCTGATTTTGATGCACCCATAAAATCAGGCAACATTACATCATATCCCATATCAAGCAAAACATAAGCCCTGTCAAGCATATTTGATTTTTCTCCCCCATAACCATGAAACAAAATTATAGTGCCCTTGCTTTTCCGGGCAGTTTGCATTTGCCATGCATCAATAATAACATTGCTTTTTAAATGGATAGTTGTGAATGGTACTTTCGGAACAATTTTTGTTTCCGGTCTTGGAAGCGATACACCGGTAAACAGCATTCCTATTTTATCAAGAAATCCGATATTATTTGCATCTGTTCTTTGTTTTACGGATGTGCTGAAATGCGTGAATTTATAGGCATGAAACATAGCCATTATATTCACAATGATAAAGAGTGCAAGAATTAATTTTAATACTTTTTTCATTTCACATTAGGATCGCTGAAAGCTTTGTTTTTTATAAAAGAAGAATCCGTCAAAGTATTCAGGAATGCAACCAAATCTTCCTTTTGTTCTTTCGTCAGTCTCAAGCCTCTTTTTAATGGAATAATATGTTCGTCAAGATTAGGGCTTTCCGGATGAATGCCTTCACTGTAGAAATCTATTACTTCGCTCAGCGTTTTATATCGCCCGTCGTGCATGTATGGCGCGGTCAGTGCAATATTTCTTAAAGAAGGTACTTTCATTCGTCCCCGGTCAGTTTCCTTTCCTGTTGTATTGTACAGGCCGGGAAAGGGTAGCGTATCCAGGCCGTTATTTCTGAAATAATTGTCTGTCAACAGAACATCGCTATGGCAATGATTACAGCTTCCGAAACCAAAGAAGATGTCAAGCCCTCGTTCTTCTTTCGGAGTCAGTGCATCTGCCTGCCCTTCAAAATAATATTTATCGAAACGTGTGTTGAAAGAAAGAAGCGTTAATTCAAATTGTGTAATAGCTTTTAATACCATGCCGCTGTTAATGGTGTCGGTTCCGAATACTTTTTTGAACATTGCCGGATATTTGGGATCTTGCTGTAGCTTCGACAAAACCTGTCCCCATGTCGCAGCCATTTCAATTCTGTTAATAACGGGATCGTGCGCCTGTTCTATCAAAGAAGAAGCCCGTCCGTTCCAGAAGTATTTGCGTGCCCAACCCAAATTAAATAAAGGCATGGTGCTGATAATGCCCACACTATCGCCCATTCCCAGGCTCAACGCTTTGTTATCCGCAAAAGCAAATTGCTGTTTATGGCAGGAGCCGCAACTAATGGTATTATTACCGCTTAGTTTTTTTTCATAAAACAATTTACGACCTAATGCAATGCCTTCAACCGTTAAAGGATTGTCAGGATCCAAGGGCATTTTATCAAAATAATCGCCGACAAAAGAAGGTAGGGGCAATGTGTATGGAGTAAGAGCTGCAACTTTTTTTTTATTGTTTTTTCCTGTCAATGATGCAACGAAAAGCAGGCAGATTAAGGTTCCTATAACTTTTACTTTGTTCATATACAGACTAATTTTCAGCTTCAAACCTATTTACGGATAAAGACAAGGCCCTTCGGATGGCTTTTATAATAACACCATTGTCGCGTGGACTGTAACCCAATCTTTTGTAATAACCCTTGTGGCGCATACCGCCTCCCAGTACCAATATGGTCGGCATTCCCATGCCGCCGTAGAAGTCAACTTCCTTTGCGCCTTTTATAAAAATTGCATCCGGTGTAAAACCATTTTCAGTTACCCATTTTTTCATAGTCTTTGCATCTGTTACATCTTCATAAACAGTCTGATAGTATTTTACCCGGCCGGGATGGAGCCTGCGCATGGAAGTTATTATATTCTGCAAGCCTTTGCCTCCGGTAATGCAAGGCCTGCAGTTCATCATTACGTATTCGTGCACAATAACAAAACCACTGTCAAGTTTATTATACAAGTCAATTTCTTTGCCGCTCAAAACATCTTTTTTAACCCAGCGCATGGTATTGTAAATGTCTGATTTGGGAAAAGTATAATCATGCGTATGATTGGCTTCTTCCATGACAAATTGTGCATGTGCATGCTGGAAGCTTGTCATCATTATTATTAAAATCAAAATCCGTGACATGCTTCAAAGATAATTCTAAAAATAATAATCTGAAGGCCGTACAAAAGCATATTGAAAGTCTTGCGTTTATCATTAATTAATTAGTTTCGCACAAATTTCCATATTGGTACATGAATAAGCTTTTTATCTATTTCAGCATTGTTTTCGGTTGCGTTTTATGCCTGTTTTCCGCTTGTAACACACATGAAGGAAAAGATGTCCCCGATGTTTCCAAAGTCGATATTCCTTATCAGTCATATGCATTCTATAAAGATTTCTCGAAATTAAATCCGAAAGATATTGCTCCTGGTTTGCAACAACTCAAAGCAAAATACCCTGAGTTTGCGGATTTCTATCTTGACTCGCTTATAGGATTTGGCTATCATGGTAATTATGCACAGGACATTCCGATGATGGATTCTTTCCTGTTGCAGAAAGACTACCGCAGTTTGTTGGATACGGTGAACCTTGCTTTTCCGGATACAAAGAAATATGATGAATGGCTGAAAAAATCTTTTAAATACCTGGCTTATTACGACAGTACTTTTGATATTCCAGAACATGTCTATTATTTTGTTTCAGGACTGAGCGGCATACCCGCAGAATTACAAAGCGACAAGAATGTCGGCATAGGGCTGGACTATTATTTGGGCAGAGATTTTGTTCCTTATGCACAGATAGGTATTCCCGCCTATGCAACCGTCCGCTTTACAGATGTAAATATTCCCATTTGGTTGGGAAGAGCGATTTATGGCGATAAATATCCTTTCAGTCCTGACGATAAAGATTTGCTGGATTTGATCATCCAACGCGGAAAGGAACTTTATTTCCTTGAGAAATTTGCACCATATCTGGATGAGGAAGTAAAATTCGGCTTCACCAAAGAACAATTGGATTGGTGTAAGAAAAACGAATCAATGATTTATAATTTCTTTATTCAGAATAATCTTTTGTTCGATAAAAACCTTCAAAAAACATTGCGATACGTAAATGATGGTCCTTCCTCTGCCGGTATGCCGCCTGAAAGCCCGGGAAATACAGGCAGTTATATCGGTTGGATGATTGTGAAGAAGTACGTGGAACGTAATTCCGTAAGTATGCATGAACTGCTGGAAACAAAAGATGCCCAGAAAATACTTGATGGCTCAAAGTATAAACCTTAACGTTTTTTTACGATTGAAAATTGCCGGTCTTGTTTTTTTGGCACGATAATTGCTATTACCATTAGAAAATTGAAAAAACATGAGAAAAGCCTTACTTCTTTCAGCGCTACTAATAACAGGATTATATGTAAATGCACAAAATCTTAGTTATGATGAAATGGCAAAAAGATATACAGAAACAAAAAATATGGACACGATTGCCTGGATTTATTCAGGAGCATTGACAATGGGCATTAATCAGGGTATATTACATAACTGGGCAGCAGGTGGTGAATTGGCTTCGTTAACAGTAAACGGCTTGTTTAATGGTAACCTGACCAGATATTACAACCGCTCTGTATGGAGTAATACATTTGATGCGGCTTATGGTTTGTTCTATGCCTATTCCAATAATTTCATACCCCGCAAAACCGACGACCGCATTGACTTTACTTCCAAATACGGATACAGGCTCAGCAAAACAAGCGATTTGTATTTTACAGGCTTGTTAAATGCCAAGACACAGTTCAGTAAAGGTTATAATTATGATGCACCCGCCTGGGATACATTTTCAACTTCTAATTTTCTTTCTCCTTTATACATTACCATTGCTCCTGGTATAGAATACAGAAAAGGAAGCAATCTTACTTTGTTTTTGTCTCCCGCAGCTTCACGCCTTACTTTTGTAAGTGATTATTATACCTTGCAGGATTCGGCAGGTATGTATGGCGTTGAATATGGTAAAACTTTTCGCTTTGAGTTGGGCGCTTATTTTTCAGGGCGTTATATCAAAGATTTTACCAAGAATATTTCTTATCGCGGCCGTTTGGATTTGTACACCAATTATTTAGCCAAAGACAAGAAAGTAGGAACTGATATTGTAAAAAAAGACAATCCCGGTAATGTTGATGTGCTGATAGACAATGCTATTTCATTCAAATTTTATAAGTTTTTCTCCTTAAACATTGGTTTGGTGGCTATTTATGATAATGATGTTCCTTTTGAGAAGGATTTTGAAGATGGCTCCGTTAAAAAAGAACCTATTAATGGCTTAGGCTGGTGGCAGTTGAAGCAATTCATGAGTTTTGGCTTTAATTATAAATTCTAAAGTTTTACATCAATCCTGTTTAAAGAAATTATTGTATTTTGGCAGCCCCGATAAAGAGTCAATAGCCGCCATATCGACCGGAGCGAAGCGAAAAGGAGATATCTCCTAAAAAAATCGCCCTTATAGAGACTTCGCGGCTTTGTTGCACTTTAATGGTAAATGATATTATAGATTATGGCGCATGCAGGTTATCAGATAAAATTGCCGCAGTTTGAGGGTCCTTTCGACTTGTTATTGTTCTTCATTGAACGTGACGAGCTGGATATTTATAATATTCCCATTCATACGCTTACCAAAGATTTTCTGGATTATATACACCATCTCGAAAGCCTGAATATTGAGCTTGCAAGTGAATTCATCCTGTTTATTTCTACTTTGATGCGTATCAAATCGCGCATGTTGCTGCCTCGTAAGGAGCTGGATGCCCAAGGCAATGAGATAGACCCGAGGCATGAACTGGTGGACAAAATATTGGAATATAAAAGATTTAAGGAAGCGGCAGCAAGCATGGCCATGATGGAAGCGGAAAGATTATTGCAGGCCAAACGTGGCAATATCCGTAAAGAACTTGAAGAGTTGGGCCATGTATATGCGGAAGGAACAGAGGTACAGACCGTTTCTGTTTATAAGCTCATGAATACTTTCGAAAAAGTGATGAAACGCTTTAAGGAAAGAAATGAGAAGCCGCAACACGTTGTGGTGAAATATAATTATTCGCAGGAAGGGCAACGTTTATACTTGCTTGAGGAAATGAAAGAAAAGCGTAAGGCTTCTTTCGAGGCAATTTATACCATTTGTGAAAACAGAATTCACGCTATTTTTACATTCCTCGCCATGCTGGAACTGGTGCAGCAAAAATACCTGACCTTATTGGTGGGCATGGGGCGCAACAATTTTATATTGGAATGGAACGATAATCGCCAGGAAGATATCGATTTCAATATTGAGGATGAAATTAATAACAAAGAAGAGAAGCGTGGGGACGGACCCGATTTGTTTTCGGAAAATTGATTTTTTATTTTACAAATAACAAGGCCTGCGAAATTTCGCAGGCCTTGTTATTGTATGTTTCTCTGATTTTATCTGATTAATACAACATCACCTTTTTTCTTTACCAACGTACCTGAAACATCCTTGTACTGAGCATAGTAGAAATAGGTGCCGACATCTGCTTGACCGCTGTTGTAATGCCCGTCCCAGCCATCATTCAGGTCATTGCTTTGAAAAACACATTGCCCGAAGCGGTTAAATATCTTTAATGTAAAAGCCGTCATGCCGGGACAATTAAGTTTCGCTTTCAGTACTTCGTTTTTGTCATCACCATTCGGTGAAAAAGCATTTGGCATAAATATATTGCAGGAACAATCCATCGTCTTAATATTAACTGAATCTATAAAGTCGCCACATACATTGGAAGCTGTCAAAATATAAGTCCCTTCATTGTTGGCGGAAATATTCTCTGAAATTCCGCCAACATTCCATGAATAATTACTTTCAGGATATGCAGTTCCGTGCAGCATGAATGGTTGATTTTTGCAAATGGTAGTATCGGTTTCAACAATATTTACAAAAGGATCCATTATATTCACAAGAATACTGTCCGATTTACTGCATTTTCCGACTGTAACATTCACCTTATACATTCCAGCGTCTGCTGCAGTGTATGTTGGCAAAATGCTGTTATCCTGCCATCTGTAAATAGCGCCGGGTGTTGTTGCATCCAGTGTGATTTCTGTGCCTTCGCAAATATTGGTATCCGCTCCGAGGTTTAAATCGAAATTGATAAAATGAACTTTGAAACTATCAATATAAAGATTGCAGCTATTATAGCCATGTAACCAATAAGCGCCATCCTGGCTGACCGCTACTTCAGGTGTTGTAGCATTGGAAAACCAAAGGTAATTCTGGTAATTATCAGGTGCATGTAAAGTCAGGCTTTCTTCAAAACATAGTGTTGTATCCAGAACTGTTTGCACAAAAGTATCAGCAGAAATGTTGACGAATACTTTATTTCCAAATTCAGATACGAAAAAGACCTGAGGTGAAGTGTAAGCAGGAAGCTGATACACATTACTTACAAACTGACAACCGGCTCCAAGTGTGTTAGGGCTATTAATGACATCAAGATAATTAGAGTTGAAAGCCGAAAGGTAAATTTTATTATCGGGTCCCAGGCGTATAGCAGTGAGATGCGCCGTGTCTAACAGTAATTGCGTACTCTGCACGGCGGCTGTATTTGGCAATAATCCAAGATTAAACTGTATTAATCCTTGATAACTGGAAAGGTACAACTTCGTATTGTCAGGAGAGAATTCTACAAGCCCGCCTGACGATTGGGCAGCCTGAATCGTAAAGAAGGAAGAAAGAACACCTGTTGCTTTATTAAAGTACGATAGTTCAATTTCGTCACTGCTTCTTGCAAGCTGCGTACCATCCGTATTGAATTGTAAGTAACCATAAACCCAGGTAGTAGTGTTTCCTACCAACCCGTTTGAAATAACAGGAGTGGTTGAAATACCGTTATTGTCTATCTTGAAAGCGCGGTATTCGAAACCGAATCTGCTATGTAATATGGCCCAATAGCCCAGGCAATCTGAAGCAGTGGTCATAACAACACCTTCACTGATATCTGTTGTCAGCAATATATTTTTCTGCGTAGGAATTACATCACCTAACCCTCCGTTTAAAGTCATGTCAATAACCGAATAATAAGCATCATACATCTGGTCTTCTATTGCATCTGTAGTGATAATATAATATTGGTTACTGTTGGCCGGATTGGGGACGATAGCAACACCTTTGGAGCTGGAACCAAGATTTCCCGGCCATACACTCGGTGCAACAGGTCCGTTACCGCTCAGGCCTTGTCCGTTTGGCATTAAATTACCATTCCTGTCCCAGTTATAAGCACCGGAGCTGTAAAACAAAAGATTGCCCGCATTGTCGCAAATGCTGGCACTGCCTTCAAATACCCTCATATTTGTTTGGAAGAAAGAAGGCGGGTTAGTATTAAAATTAAATCCGTAACGCTGGCCGAAACACCATTGGTTATTTTCGCCTTGCGCCATTGTAAGAGTGGGAAAGCAGCTGCTTAAAAGAAAAATAAGAACGTAAAAGATTGGTTTCATTATTGGGTTTATTGCGGATATGGAAAATTACAAATATATTTTTGCATTTCGCTGCTCCCTACGTAACTATTTTAATGTCAACCTATCAAATTACTTCTAATTATCACATGCGTTTAAAGAATAATGAGTTATTTTTTGCGTTTCACGAAAAAAGCGTCAATGTATATCATTGACGCTTTTTAAACAAACAAATAGACATTCTAAGCAGAATGTTGTACAGGTAAAAAGCCGTTTTGATCTAAATGAGTCATAATATCTCTTTGGGCATCAAAAAGGAATGTGTTCACTTTGATATTTTCCACATTATTCGCAAGGCCTGCTTCTTTATAAGGCTCACTTTCAATTTTATATACGTTTTGTGTCATCCATTCAGGATTATTAAAATGGTCGTCAATACCGAATTCTAAAATAACCGTATTATTGGTTTCAACAACCGCAGTTCCTGTAATGGGTATAAACAATCCATCCGAATAAACTTCTAATATGTAATTCATCTTTTTGATTTTCTAAATGCTTTTGGTTAGTCAATGAGGTTCCTGCTCTATAAACACATTTTGCCGGAATTTGTTTGAAACCAACTTATAGATCCGGCAATTTTCTTTTAATAAAAAGGCGGCACCGTTAAGTGCCGCCTTCCTCATGTTCTTTTAATAATTAGTATCCGAAGATTTCTTCCAATGTAAGCTTTTTAAAATCGCCTAATTTTTTCATGTCCTCTTCTTTCAATTTATCCTGGTTGGCTACGATGCAATAAGTATATGGTTTATTGCTCAACTCTTTACCATGGAAAGTTTTTAAATCTGCAAAAGTGAAATTAGGTGTTGCGTCATACGTACTCTTACGAATGTCATAATCACGGCCCATACGCTCTGCACTGATATAGCTGAACAAAATGCCGTCTTGTGTAATACGGTCTGTTGCCAATGATTTACGTAAACCTTCTTTGGCATTATCCAAGGCTTTTTGAGATTCAGGTAATTCATTCAGCAATTCATTCATGCCGCCAACTGCTTCGTTGAATTTGTCTGCCTGCGTACCGACATAAGCCATAGCGCTGTTGCGGTATTCCTTACGGCTTGCCAGACTGAAATTTGCATAGGTAGAGTAGGCCAATGCTTTTGATTCACGGATAGTCTGGAATACGATAGAACCCATGCCACCGCCGAAATATTCGTTGAACATAGAAATGGTTGGTTGTTCTGTAGCATTATAATTATCTGCATTACGCACCCAGAAAACTTCTGCCTGTACCATATCATAATTTGCAAACAATACCTTGTTTTTATCCTGTGTCAACTGATCAAATTTCTTGGCAACAGGCAATGGCTTGAAGCTTGCAGGCGCTTTATGAACCGCGAGTAATTGTGTTCCGATTTCGGAAGCCGTTTTTGGTCCGTAATACAGAATACGATGTTGGAAATTGGCAAGGTCGTGCAGGATAGTTACTAACTGATCGGCAGTCAAAGCATCCAGTTCAGCATCTGTCAATTCATTATTGAACGGATTTTGCGGACCGTAAATAGCATAGTTGCGCAAGCCCGACATGATAGCGCCTTTGTTCAGCTTTTTGTTCACACGCGATTTTTTCATGCTCAGCTTATAGGCTGCCAATGCATCCTGATCTACCTTGCAGTTTTGCAAAAGATCCTGAAACAAGCTTACTGCTTTGTTGAAATTATCCTGAAGTCCGTCAATGCTTATGGTTGTGCTTTCGCCGCTTGCCGTAATATTCCAGGTGCTTGCAATCTTGTAAAAATCAGTACTGAACTGTTCGGCAGTTTTATTTTGTGTACCTAAATATTCCAGATAATTCACCGCAACAGGCAGGTATTTATTTGCCCAGCTTCCTGTTTCATATTGATAATACAAACGGAACAATGCATTGTCTTTATTTTGAACAGCCAATACATCATAAGAACCGCTTTTGCCACGTTGAATGTCTTTTTTATAATCCACCCAAACCGGATCTATCTTATTTTCAGGCATTGCATTCACCTTTTTCAGGAAGTCAGATTGCGCCTCACGGTTTACAGAAACAGGTGTAATAGTAGGTTTGTCTACTTTTACGATATTTTTATCCTCACCCTGACGTTTGTAAACGGCTACATAATTATTGCCAAGATATTTATTGGCAAAGGCAACAATATCAGCTTTTGTTATTTTACTTAAATCATTTACATAAGCTACTTTGTCTTTCCAGTCCGTTTCGTCCGTAAAGTTGCTCATCAGGTTGCTGGCGCGGCTTCCGTAATTTTCATTTTCTTCAATGATTCTTTTTCTTTCATTATTTACAATAGAAGAAATAAGGTCATCAGGGAAATTACCTTTTTTAAGATTTTCCAGTTCACCCAATAAAAGATTCTTCACATCATCCAATGATTGTCCGTCCGTAGGGTTACCTTGTAATAATAAAGTGCTGTAATCTTTCAACACATAAGGGAAAGCACCCGCACCCAATAGTTTTTGTTTCTTGACAAGATTCAGGTCAATGATACCCGCAGAACCGTTGGTAAGTATATTGCCTACTAATTCCAACATCTGTGCGTCTTTTGAAGATGCGCCCAGAAAGCGGAACCCAAGCATAATACTTTCAGGAGTCGGCCCGGTAACTTCTTTAATAATAGGATTTGCTATTGGCTTTTCAGGCTCAAAAGTATAAGGTGGAATAGCTTTCTGTTGCATAAAGGCAAAATCCTTGTCTATTTCTTTAATAACCTCATCCGGATTGAAATCGCCTGCCATAATGATGCCCATATTATTAGGCACATAATACGTGTTGAAATATTTCCTGATTTCAAGTAGAGATGGATTCTTCAAATCCTGTACTGTACCAATAGTTGTTTGCTTACCATAATTGTTATTAGGAAAAAGCGTTTCAAACATTTTCTCAATTACTTTTCTTCCATCATTATCAAGACCACGGTTTTTTTCTTCATAAACCGCTTCCAGTTCTGTATGGAACAAGCGTAAAACAGGTGCACGGAAACGTTCAGACTGTACCGCAAGGTATTTGTTCAATGCATTGCTTGGCACATCTTCGGTATAAACCGTTTGCTCAAACGATGTAAAAGCATTGGTGCCTTTAGCACCCATCGCACCCATCATTTTATCATACTCGTTGGCAATGGCATATTTTGCAGCTTCGCCCGAAACGCTGTCGATAGTTTTATAAATTGACTTACGCTTCGTTTCATCGGTGGTAGTATTGTATTGCTCATACAACGCATCAATCTGGTCTAAGATTGGTTTTTCCTTGCTCCAGTCTAAAGAACCAAAAGCATCGGTACCTTTAAAAAGCAAATGCTCCAGATAGTGTGCAAGGCCCGTATGTGTGGACGGATCTGTTTTGCTGCCTGCTTTTACCGCAATATAAGTCTGTATTCTCGGTTCTTTTTTAGAAGGACTCAGAATAACGGTCAACCCGTTTTTCAAAGTATAAAAACGCGCCTGTGTAGGGTCATCAGCAACGTACTTATAGGTATAGCCGCCGGACGTAGCCTGCTTCCATTCTATCTTGTTTTGTGCAAAAGTTCCATAGCTTATGCCCATTGTCATAAGCGCTGCCAGGGAAATAATTTTTACTAATTTCATATGTATGAATTTGTGTTGAGGTTCCAAAAATAGAGTCTATTTGTACTAAAACATCATTTAATCAATAAAAATTTATTTGGAAAGCATTTGAAGTACAGAAAAAAAAAGGTTAGATGTCTTTTGCGCTGTGCGTTTGCTGTTATGGCTTTATGCTGTTGATAAATATCTATGATATTCATAAAAATGACCTTAAATTTGTCCGGCACAACTCTAATTTCACGTAAATGTCCATTACTCGCATATTATTGGTAGAAGATGATTTAAACCTGTCAAAGGAATTGAAGCAGCAACTTCAGAACGAAGGTTTTGAAGTAGAAAATGTATATGACGGAAATACAGCCGAACAATTAATAAATGAAAATAAGTACGACATAATACTTGCGGATATAAATATACCCGGTCAAAACGGATATGAGCTTGTAAAGGGAATCAGGCAACAACAAAACACCGTTCCCACTATAATTATTACCGCCTTTGATGAAATTGATGATAAGCTTCAGGGCTTTGACTGTGGCGCAGATGATTATATTACCAAACCATTTTTTTTCAAAGAATTGCTTGCACGGATAAAAGCAATACTGAAAAGGTCCGATCATCACACCGGTGCCGAGCTGATTGTTCATTCCGATATGATAATCGATGCACGCAAGAGAGAAGTGAAACGCAGGGACGAGTTAATCCGTTTAACTTCGAGAGAGTACGAAATATTATTGATGCTGGCAGATGCCAACGGGCAGCCGGTATCTAAAAAAGATATTCTTACCAAAGTTTGGGGCACATCATTTAGCGCAAATACAAACACTATCGAAGTATTTATTAATTTGCTGAGAAACAAAATAGACAAAAATTTTGAGCCTAAACTTATCAGGACGCGGATTGGCTGCGGGTACTATATCGGAGAGCATTAGGAATCTGCCGTTACGCTATAAATTGACATGGGGATACACTATTGTGTTCACTTTGTTTTTTGCCATAGGCTTTACTACAGTATATATTATTTCCGAAAAGTATCGCAAGGAAGAGTTCTACCAGCGGCTGGAAGACCGGATGCACACTACTTATAAGATATTGGTGCAGGTAGACCAGATAAGCCAGGAATTGCTTAAAATTTTTGACCGGAATACCATCAACAGGCTTTCTGATGAAAAAATCCTGCTTTTTGATGCAGACGGAAATGTTATTTATAACAGTATTGATGATACAAAAATCGCTTATTCAAAAGTGATTCTGAAGCGGCTTATGAACGGAGAAGGCCGTATTGAAATGACAGATGGTAAATACGAATTGCTTGCCCTTCAGTTCATGAATGATAAACAGGTTTTTTATGGCATTACCAAAGCTCACGACCGTTTCGGGAAAAGAAAAATTGCTTTCCTTAAAAACGCATTGATTGTTATATTTTTTACAGTAACGCCGCTCCTTATTCTCACCTGCTTATGGTTGTCGCGTGTTATTATGCAGCCCATAAGCCGTCTTACAAAAGATATTGCCACTATTTCGCCCAAAGACCTTTCGGTGCGCATCAGTGAATCAAGGTCAAAAGATGAAATCAGCATCCTTACAGATAAGTTTAATGAATTGCTCGATAAAGTGGAAAGCGCTTTTAAGTTTCAGTATCACTTTGTCCATCATGCTTCCCACGAATTAAAGACTCCGTTATCTGTTATGATGAGTAACGCAGAAGGAGCTTTAGCTGATGGAAACGTAGAAGCTTTGAAAAAAAGCATGGAATTTCAGAAGCATAATCTGATGGAAGTTTCTTACATCATAAATGCCATGCTGGAAATCTCCAAAACCGAAAATCAGATTAATGATATTTTTTCAGGACCCATTCGTGTCGATGAACTTTTGTTTGAATGCATTGATGAAATCAGTTATCTGGATACGCACCTGCAAATTGATTTTATCTTTTCCCACAAAATAGAAGATAGTGAGATGCTTACCATAAAAGGCAATAGCAGAATGCTTAAGATAGCCTTTATGAACCTGTTGAAAAATGCCATGAATTTTGCCGTTTCCAATCCGGTTATTGAGGTATTGCCGGTTGAAGACAAACTCTTGCTGCGTTTTTCAAATGATGGAGCTATAATACCCGTATCCGATCGGCTTAAATTATTTACCCATTTTTTCCGTGGTGACAACAGTAAGGATAAAAAAGGTTTTGGCTTGGGGTTGGTGCTGGTTCAACGGATTATAAGCCTGCATAACGGGGAAATATCTTATTGTGTTTCTGAAGACGGCAAAAATTATTTTGTTGTCGGCTTTCCCATATCATAACCGGCTTTCCGTGAGGAATCGGGCAGATTAATTGTTTTACTTCTTTTCCCCGCATATAAGCCGCTGAATCTGAGCTGAAACAATAAGGGAGGCATATCAAAAGATATGCCTCCCGGAACAAAAAAACATTCAAAAACTTTACCGGATCAAAAATACTGTGTTTTATCAGACGCAAACATAAAATTCCTTTAAGGAATGATGTGAAGGATCTGTGTGTTATAATAACAACTTCCCTGTTTTGTTAACTTAATGCCTGCATTGCTTCCGCATCTCTCAAACAAAAGATACAGAGGATATTACCTTGTCAGGTGATATATTGAATAGGGTAGAGATAAAAATTCCTTAAGGTCAACGACACCTTTAATGGTGCAACATGCATAAACACTACATCTTATGATTTAGGTGCCTCACCTTAAGGAATTTTTATGTACGTCGCTTTTAAATACTATTATTTTTGTGCCGATAGCTATTAATAGCAGGTTTATATTTTGGAATGCCCTGGATATAACTCATAGAACCTTTTCGTTTTAATAGACCATTTTTTAACCAGTCAGGATGCCGGATTAGATAAACATCAGGTTTGTTTATCGGCATGCGCCTATATAAAACCAAAACAACAAAATACCAGACAAACCTGCCCATAACGAGCATTGCCGTCACATATCGCTTATGGTCAATCTACAATTTTCAATTAACCAAATATCAAATCAAAAAACAATTTACACTATGAAGAAAATATTATACATAGCTGTTGCTTTATTCAGTATTTGCTTTACGCAATGTACCAAGCCCTCGAAGGATTTTACATTCAGTATTAATCCCAACCCTTTCGACCATACGGTTACGATGAATTTTTATGATGCTGCACATCCCGGCACTCCGCCTGCTGGTATCATTATTACAATTAGTGGTCAGGATGCAAATGATGTTTATGAGATCAGTGGTGTAAAGCGTTATAACGTAGTTGACGGAATTTTATCGTTAGGCCTGTTGTATAAAGCAAATCCGACCGATGGAAGTCCTGCTAAATTTACGGTAAAAGCTGAAGCTCCCGGTTATCTGCCGGTTCTTATTCCTGTTACCATTAAAGTTGGTCAGCCGCTTAAACTGATCAATGTAAGTATGATTAATAAAGCAGATCCTCCTGCAGGAGTAAATGTAAACGTAACAACAACAACACTTACAGGCGACAGTACTTCAACTAATGTAGTTATCCCTCCTCCTGCAAGCGCCGGGCCAAATGATCAGGTAGTATCTATTGATATTCCCGCCGGTACTTCTTTTAAGGATGAAGCGGGTAATGTAATCAGCGGTTCAACACTCACCAGCACAGTTGTAAGCTTTAGCTCTACCAGTCCTTCATCCCTTAATGCATTCCCCGGCGGAACTGCATCTGATAATATTAAAGATGCAAGTGGTAACACCGTTGCAGGCCGTTTCCGCACTGCTGGTTTTGCCGACATCACAATGGCTGTAGGCGCTACAGAAGTAAAAACGTTTACTAAGCCGATTACATTGCACATGGGCGTAAGCAGTACGCAGATTAACCCTGCTACGGGTACTGTTTTCTCTGCGGGTCAGACAATTCCGGTATGGAGTTATCAGACTGCTACAGGCCAATGGAGCTACGAACAGGTGGCAACAATTACCAATGGTGCAAATGGCCTTGAAGCAAACTTTCCTACTACCCACCTTACTTATTACAACCTTGCTGTAATGGAAAATATCTGTAACAGCTCTTCTGTTGTATTCAATACCGGACTGACATCATCTGAAAGTTTTCTGATAGATATCTTTGCTGCAAACGATCCTAATATTCCGGTAGTAGCTGGCTTCCTCGTTCAGGTCGCAAATGGCGGAACAGTTACTTTTGACAATGTGCCTACAGGTAACCTGAATGTTAAAGTTTACAGAAATACCGCTGCCAACAGCCAGACAAACTTTATGGTAAGAGACGGAAGCCCGGTCGGCATTTATTCAGGTGCATTATGTGGCAACACGCCAACTATTACATTGAATATTCCAGTATTAACACCCATTACTTTTGATATTCAGGGTCGTTGCCCAAGCAGTTCTGCCAACCCTATTGTAAGGCCTACCGTTGGTGTATGGTATCGTGCGTATGGTTCAGGAAGCGCTTATCAGTTATTGGGCCAGGTAATACAGGGTTATTTCTCAACCACCAATTTGTCGCTGAATGCCAAATATGATTTCAAAGTTATCTGGGGTGGCAATAAAGTTTTCTTAAAAACCAAAATCGTTGACAGCACCAGTTATCACAGAACGGTTGTAGTTCCTCCGGATCAGATTTCAACTTTTTGTCAATAAAAATAACTCTTTGCATTTTATAAAATGAATAATTTCCGGCCAATGTCTATCCGCAAGGATGGCATTGGCTTTTTCTTTTAGCGTAAGAAAATGCACTAACCGTGCCAGCAAATCTTCACGGCCTTCATTTGCGGTATGTCAAGGATGACATTCTCAACTAACTGAAATCCGTTTTTAAGGTAGAAATGCAACGGAGCCCTGTAGGCTGAACCATCCGATTTAAGATATCCTCCTTCATCTATAACCCAACCGCTCAATGCAGCGTTATGTTCTTTAAGGTGGCTTAAAATCCTGCTTCCTGCTCCTTTCCCCTGAAAGTCTTTATTTACAATAATAGCAAACCACTTTTCATTATTCCTTATAAAAGTAACAGCCCAACCGGCAATTACATCATCCGTGTCCATAAAGAAATAATGCGTTACCTCTGCAAGACTGTTCAGATAGTCATCAAGCTGATCAATAGAATTATAAACAATCGTAGAAGGATATGCTTCATTCCAGAGTTTATAAATACATTCCTTCTGGAGTGGATTGATATTCTCGGTTGCTATGATTTTCATGGTTGGCATCTAAGTCTAAGTTGCAGTAAAATAAAGACAGGAGGGAAATATAATAGGTAAGTGCTAACCAGAGATCATTTATTAAGCGCTTAATTAAAACCTGTGAGGTTTTAAAAACCTCACAGGTTTACTAAATACGATCAAATTAAAAATGGACAAGCGTCAATCCTTTAGTTAATGATATTGAATGCAAATTCTATATACCCTTATTTAGAAGAAGGTATAAACATGAAATACACCGCACCTATAATAAACACAAAGGCAACCAGATAATTCCACCTGAACTGTTCTTTCAGGAATACAAGCGCGAAGATGAAAAACACCGATAAGGAAATAATCTCCTGAATGGTTTTTAACTGAAAAGGGCTGAAACCTTCCTGCTTCCCGAAGCGGTTATTGGCCGGCACCATAAAAACATATTCAAAAAAAGCGATGGCCCAGCTGATTAAGATAAGTTTTATCAGCGGCATATTTGTAGTGTCTTTTTTCAAATGGCCATACCAGGCATAAGTCATAAAACAGTTGGAGGCAATCAGGCATAGTATGGTGCGCATATAATCTGGAGATTTTTTTTAAACTTGCCGGAACACGGAAGCCACATTTAAAGTGCTAAAATAAAAAACGAATGCCCTTATTGTTCGAAAATTTTTCTTTTTATTTCTAATTGACCAAGGTATTATCATAATTAAATCATTTCTCTTACTTTTGAACCTCTAAAAACATAAATATCATGCAAGTCTGGAAAGATTATCTTGAAACAAATAAAGACCGTTTCCTTGATGAATTATTGGAACTGTTACGCATTCCTTCCGTTAGTGCCGACAGCAAATATAAAGAAGATGTAGCCCGTTGTGCCGAAGCTGTAAAGCAACACATGCTTGCAGCAGGTTGCGATATGGCTGAAGTTTGTCCTACAAAAGGCCATCCTATTGTTTATGGCGAAAAAATCGTAGATCCTAAACTGCCTACAGTTTTGGTTTACGGCCACTACGACGTTCAACCTGCAGATCCTTTGGAATTATGGACCAGCGGACCTTTCGAGCCTGTTATCAAAGATGGTAAAATATATGCACGCGGCGCCTGTGATGATAAAGGACAAATGTTCATGCACATCAAAGCATTTGAAGTAATGGCTAAAACCAATACTTTGGCTTGCAATGTAAAAATGATGATTGAAGGTGAAGAAGAAGTTGGTTCTGATAATCTTGGTAAATTTCTGGAAGCTAATGTTGAGAAACTGAAAGCTGATATCGTTCTGATTTCCGATACTTCCATGATCAGCATGGAAAACCCTTCTATTGAAAGCGGCTTGCGTGGCCTTGCTTATATGGAAGTGGAAGTTACAGGCCCTAACCGCGATTTACACAGCGGTGTTTATGGCGGTGCTGTTGCAAACCCTATCAATCAGTTGTGCAAAATGATTGCATCTTTGCATGACGAAAACAACCACATCACTATTCCGGGCTTCTACGATAAAGTTCTTGAACTGAAAGCGGAAGAGCGTAACGATTTAAACAAAGCTCCGTTCGATTTGGATGAATACAAAAAAGAATTGAACGTAAGCGATGTATGGGGCGAATTGGGTTATACCACGCTGGAAAGAACAGGTACACGTCCTACATTGGATGTAAACGGTATCTGGGGCGGATATACAGGTGAAGGTGCCAAAACAGTTTTGCCATCCAAAGCTTATGCTAAAATATCCATGCGTCTGGTGCCAAACCAAATCAGCACCGAGATATCCAATTTATTCTCTGATCATTTCAAGAAAATTGCTCCTGCAGGCATTACCGTAAAAGTTACGCCGCATCATGGTGGCGAACCTGTTGTTACGCCTACAGATTCTCCTGCTTATCAGGCAGCGGCAAAAGCTATCAAAGCTACATTCGGTAAAGACCCGATTCCTACACGCGGCGGCGGAAGTATTCCTATTGTGGCTTTGTTTGAAAGCGTATTAGGCTTGAAAACAGTATTGCTTGGTTTTGGTCTGGATAACGATAATATCCATTCGCCAAATGAAAAATATGATGTTTTCAATTATTACAAAGGCATCGAAACAATTCCTTTCTTCCATAAATACTTTGCAGAAAGCGAAGCCAAATAAGGTTTCCATATTCTTTCAGAAAGATTCGGGTTCTAAAGCCCGGATCTTTTTTTATTATAATGAACGTAGCAATTAAATATCGCAAATATTTTTTGTCATTACGAGTTGTTTCGTATGTTTGCTACGAATTGATTCGTAGCGTAGCTTTCGGGAATTATTTTCCAATTTGCACATTGCGGATAGAGGGCGAAAGACAGGGTGGCAAGGCCGGTACATAAATCTTAAACAAAAAACACCATGAATTACAGACTGTCTTATTTACTTCCGCTATTCCTGTTTCTTTCCCTCAACCTCTTTGGTCAGGCTGTCATCTCCAATAGCATTGAAGGTGTGGTGATGAATGAAGACGGAACACCTGTTGACGGCGCCGTTGTGTCTATAATGTATGCCAAAGACTCTTCTATTTTCAAAGTACTGATTACCGAAAGCACCGGAGATTTTGCCGTTGATCAGTTAAAACCTGATCGCTATCTTTTGTACATAACCAATATGGGTTATCACAACTACTGGAGCAGCGCCTTCCTTATAGACTCCGCAACTATGCTGAAACTGCCCGTCATACAGCTGAAGGTTAGCGACAATCAATTGGGAACGGTTACTATTGAAGCTAAAAAGAACCTTGTTGAACGCAAGATTGACAGGACTGTTATAAATGTAAATTCTTTCATTGGCAATGCGGGGAACAATGTACTGGAAGTATTGCAGAAATCTCCGGGTGTTTCTGTCGATGCAAATGACAATATACAATTGAAGGGAAAGTCGGGCGTGGTTATATATATTGACGATAAACCGACTTATTTGTCTCAGCAGGATCTGGCCAACTATTTACGTTCCCTTCCTTCAAGTTCGGTAGATGTTATTGAGTTAATGACCAATCCTCCTGCAAAATACGATGCGGCAGGCAATGCAGGCATTATCAATATACGCCTGAAGAAATCAAAAGCGCAAGGTTTTAACGGAGGCTTTAACCTCAGCTACGGACAAGGCTTTTATGCAAGAACGAGCAACAGCCTGAACTTCAATTACCGTGTCAATAAAGTAAATTTCTTTAGCAATGCAAGCTATAACATCAGCAACAATTATCAGGATCTCTTTATTGAAAGGAATTACTACAAGCCCACGGGAGAGCTGCTTTCCATGTTCAACCAGCATTCTTATATTAAAAGAAACAACAAAGGCGCTAACCTGAGGTTAGGTATGGATTACTATATCAATAAGAAGTCCACCTTCGGTATTGTGCTCTCCGGTTTCAGGAATGTGGACCATAGCCCGGTCAATAACACGGCTTCCATATTCGATTCTACGGGTACCGTTGCAAACAATGTAAAGGCTTATTCGCTTGCAGATAAGGTATTAAAGAACAAAGGCGTCAATCTTAACTACAATTATAAAATTGATTCCTCCGGTAAGGAAATATTGGTGAACCTCGATTATTTGGATTACGACGGGGCCTTAAACAGTTCCTTGCTGAACAGCATCTATATGCCTGACGGCGCTTTCTTAAGCAAAACAAACCTAATTGGCGACCTTCCATCCAATATTAAGATTGCAACCGCTAAGGTAGATTATACGCATCCTTTAAAAAGCCTGGGAACGGTTGGCATTGGTGCAAAGACAAGTTTTATCAAGACAAATAACGTAGCCAATTTTTACGATGAAGAAAACAGCGAACTGACCGTAAACAATGATTTCTCCAATAATTTCACTTACAAGGAAAATATAAATGCTGCTTATGTAAACTATAGTTTTGAAAAAGGGTGCTTCTCCATGCAGGCAGGATTGAGGTTTGAAAACACCATTATCAACGGTCAGCAACTGGGGAATGCCGTAAGGCCCGATTCTTCTTATGACAGAACGATGAACAACTTTTTCCCGACTTTTTACCTGAACTATAAATTGGATAGCCTTGACAATAACCAAATCGGCTTTTCGTATGGCAGAAGGATTGACAGGCCCAATTATCAGGATATGAACCCCTTTACTTACCCGCTCGACAGGTTTACTTTGTATGGCGGCAACCCGTTTTTACGCCCCACTATCTCCAATAATTTTGAACTGTCCCATACATTTAAAAACAAAATCACAACGGCTTTTCAGTTGACCTATACCAAAGATTTGATTTCGGAAACCATTGAGCAATCAAACGGTATTTTCTTTAGCCGTCCCGGTAACCTGGGTGAGCAGCTTTCTTACGGACTGACCATGAATATCAATGTTAATCCTATGAAATGGTGGACACTACAGGTTTACACCGAATTACTGAATGATAATTTTAAAGCCACTCTGTACAATGAGGCTATAAACAACTCAGGTGTGCATTGGGCAGTGAATGCAACCAACCAATTCCAGATTAATAAATCATGGACAGCCGAGCTGTCGGGCTCTTACCAAACCAAAGCATATTACGCACAGTTTATTGTTATTCCCTCCGGAAGTATTTCGGTAGGCGTTGCAAAAAAGATACTGAATGATAAAGCTACCATTAAAGCCAACTTCAACGACCCCTTTTATCTTTACAAAGCCGGCGGCAGCATTATAGGACTTAATAATTCCGATGCCCTCTGGCGCAGCCGTTTCGACAGCCGCGTATTTACGCTTTCCTTCAGTTATCGTTTCAATAAAGGACAAAGCCTCAAAGCAAGATCGAGCGGTGGCTCTGATAGCGAAAAGGGTAGGGTGTCTTAATGTTTTTGCGGTGGCTGAACTTGTCGAAGCCGCAATGGTGAGGAAAGTCCGATAAGTAGTATTGAATTTGCCAAAGCATCGGTGAAGTACCTTCATCAATCGTAACGCATTTGCGTCGGTTGCACAAGCCATTGCGTTGATTGCACAGACCATTGCATCAGTTGCACAGACCATTGCGTCGGTTGCGCAAGCCATTGCGTTGATTACACAGACCATTGCGTCGATTGCACACGCCATTGCGTCGGTTGCACAGACCATTGCATCAGTTGCACAAGCCATTGCGTCGGTTGCACAAGCCATTGCATCGGTTGCACAGACCTGTGCGTCGAGTGTATTGATTGAATTGACCTCAGTGTCGTGTTTATTGCTATCAATATGTTATGCAATTGAATGAAATTCAATTATTTAAAATAAATAAACATATCTAAAATAGCGTGATGGTGGAGCTTATTGAAGCCGCATTACTGCCGGTTGGCTCGCCGCGGTTGGTGTCTTCACCAACCGCAATACTTTTAATTAACTTGCTGGTGAAAACACCAACAAGGGCGGAACACAATTCTATATAATTAATTTCCTATGTCCCTATGTGTTTCATTTAAACCCATAGGGAAAATAGAATTAAGGTTTGTAGAAAGAAAACAGTAAAAGGTATAATACTTTCAGGATGATACCCGGATATTTATGCAGCAATACTATAATTCGTTATAAAAAGTCCGTCTTGTTATTAAAAGGTGCATTCAATGCCTTGTAATACCAAACAACCAAAACTGCGAATTATGAAAAAAATACTTTTACTTTCAGGCATCATTTTATCATCTGTAAACGCCATTGCCCAGATACCCAATTCCGGATTCGAATTGCAAAATGGCGATGGCACACCCAGGCTCTGGAGACAGGCGAATGCCATTGCAATCCCGATTGACACGACTTGTCAATGGATAGGTTCGGATAGTGTAAGATTTGTTACGGACGATGCGCATACCGGCACAAGGGCGCTGGAATTAAGAGTGGCAAAATACTGTGACTTTACCTATGGTGGCGACATCAAGCCGGTAAATTATGATGCCGATTCATTTGTAGATCAGCGTATTGCTTTTACTACAGCGCCTTCCAAAATTTCGTTTTATTATAAATTAATGCCGACGGCGGGCGATTATGCCCGTGTAGATGTTTTACTGGAAGGCGAAAGCGGGAACGCACTGGCCGATACATCCATAAAACTGACAACAGAGCAACTGAACTGGACTTTACAGTCTATTCCATTTCATTACAGCAGTATGGAAACGCCCGTTTATATGACATTGAAACTAAAAATCTCAAGTGATTCCCTTACTCATTACGGCAGCCGTTTTGTGATGGATGATTTTAATACGGAAAGTGTAACCGGCATCAACGATCTCAAAAATGAGCGGATAACTCAGTTAAAATGTTTTCCGGTGCCGGCAAATGATAAATTGTCTGTATGCCTCTCCGGCGGCGGTGCAGAGTTAAGTGGTTCTCTCAATATCATTGACGCGACGGGTAGGGTTGTTCAGCACCGGAACGTAAAAACGAAAACAGCTATTTTTGATATTGCATCATTACAATCGGGTGTTTATTGTCTGGTTTACACTTCAGGCAACAATATAACTACTTGCAGGTTTACGAAATAATACCGTCCTCGTTTAGTGGATAGGATTTTATCCTATCCTGTTCTCTGTCGCCCTTTCAGGGCTTGAAGGAATGCAGAAAGGGTGAAATAAAAAAGCGATGGATTGAATCCATCGCTTTTTTATTTATTCAGATCATCCAGTTGTTTTTGTGCGGCCTTTGCCTGTGACGCTTTTGCAGCAACCACACGTTCGAAATATTTAACGGCCTTTCGTTTCCTGTCAAGGCTTTTGTTACACATGCCCGATAAATAAACGGCTTCCCAATGTTTAGGGTCTTTATCGTTTGATTCTGCTGTCTTGAAATAAAGTAAGGCGCTTGCAAAATTATTTTGCTTGTATTGCTGCATGCCAAGCTCAAAATCGCTTTTGGCAGTTTTTGTATCTTCTTCTTTCTTAGGAGCCATAGCCGCTGACGGTGCGGCAACTTGTTTCTTCGCAGTTGGTTCAGGCGGGTTATTTGTTTCTTCTTTCTCTTTTTCGTTTGCCGCCAGTAAAGGTTTGTCCGCACTCACAATTACAGTATCAGCCTTACGGGCAAGCGCAATGTTTGCCAGGCTGTCTTTTTGTGCTTTTAATTTTTCGACTTTTACCGTTGCCAGATAAACAGAATCTTTTGCCTTTTTTTCGGCAAGCAATTGCAGGGAATCCGGTTTGGGAGCGGCAAGGCTCTGCGTACTCATATCGTTTACAGGACGTGGCTCCGTATCGGCATTGGGTATATTGGCAGCTATGTTTTCTGTATTCTTTTTGGAACCCAATTCATAATACCATATCAAGCCAAAACCGATTATCAATGCAGCGGCGGCGCCCATTGTTTTGAGCCAGATGCCCTGAGGATTGGAATTATATTTATTAGGTTCAGGAGCAGCCGCTTCGGCATTTACCTTAACTCTCGAACGTTTTTTGGAAGGTACGTAAGCAGGCTGTGCTTCGGGTTCTTTCTTTTCTACAGGTTTTTCAGGCAGGATTATGGCAGGCAAAACAGGAGGAACCATCGATGCAATAAGGCTTTCGGCATTCTGGACTGCTTCAAAACCATCAAGTGCATCATTGCAAAGGGTGCAGCTGCTTAAATGCAATTCGACAGCGCGCAACTCTTCCGGATATAAACTACGATTCAAATACCCCAATAGCTGGCTCTTGCTGAGACAGGCGCTTTGGTCAAGTATTTGCAATATTTTATGGTCGTCGTTGTGCATGGTCAGGCCTGGTTCGTAATCTTTTGTTTAAGGCAATTCTTAAGATTTCGTCTGCCGTTTTGAATATTGGTTTTTACTTTTTTATCTGAAAAACCTGTTAGTATAGCTGTTTCGTTATAACTTTTCTGGTTCAGGTAAAAATGCTCGATGCATTGTTTTTGTTCGTTATTCAATGCTTTCAGGCAAAGGTGTAATGTCAGTATCAGATGTTCTTCGTTAAGCTTATGATGCAGGGTTTCTTCCGATTCCATAATATCCATATCCCAGTCTGCTACTATTTTCTGATTAGGGTCTTTTTTCCTCAGCTCCATCAGGCAATGGTTCTTTACCACCTGATAAAACCAGGGTTTAAATTTCCGTACCTGATGCTGGTGCACATCGGTCCAGATGCGTACAAAAATTACCTGTACCGCATCTTTGGCTAAATCAGGCGACTTTAAATACTTGATGCACACGCCGAGCGCCAGGTGAAGGTAGCGCTGGTATAAAACACCAAATGCTTCCTGATCCTGCTTTATGGCAATGCGGTGCAGCAAATCCTCGTCGCTGAGGTTTCTGTAATTATTATTAAGCAAACAACGGGGGTTTTAAAAAAATCTGTTGCTGTAAAAATAGGATTTTAAGTTTATGCCAAAATCACAACCCTTATATTTATTCCTAAATCTTTTATAAATAAACTTAAAGCCTATAGTTTTGCAATCATGGACAGTAATAAGAGTATTAACATACGAAAAGCATTGCCCGGAGATACGGAAGCCATGATGCGTCTGATACACGAACTGGCATTATACGAAAAGGCACCCGAAGAGGTTACGGTTTCACCGGAGCATTTTAAGGAAAGCGGATTCGGTTCAAATCCTGTTTGGTGGGCCTGGGTAGCAGCGGTGGAAGATTCGGCGCTTATGACATCAGAAATTGTAGGATTTGCCTTATATTACATTCGATATTCAACATGGAAAGGCCAGCGCATGTATCTTGAAGACATTATTGTAAATGAGCAATGGCGGGGCAATGGCATCGGAGGAAAATTAATGGATGCATTGATTCAGGAGGCAACAGAAAAGAAATTCAGCGGCATGCTCTGGCAGGTATTGGATTGGAATGAACCGGCTATCCGCTTCTATAAAAAATACGAAGCACGGTTCAGCAGCGAATGGTTGAATGTCAGCATAGAATTATAAAAATTTTTTCCTGAAAAATAATGCTGTCCTAATATAATAAACCTATTTTAGCAGCCAACACACAATTGTATGGAATTACAAGTTCAAACACTCGGCAAATTCAAATTCGTTGAAGAAGGCGAAGGAGAACCATTAATTTTATTGCATGGTCTTTTTGGGGCGCTCAGCAATTTTAAAGACCTTTTTGATTATTTTAAAAGTAAGTACAGAGTCATTATTCCAATGCTGCCTTTGTTTGAACTGGGTTTGGACACAGGCGTTGGTTCGCTGGCGAAATATGTTCAGAAGTTTATAGAATCGCGAGAATTTGACAAGGTGCATTTAATGGGTAATTCTTTAGGTGGCCACATCGGTTTGATTTATACTTTAGCCAATAAGGACAGGGTAAAGACGCTGACATTAACCGGCAGTTCGGGTTTGTTTGAAAACGGTATGGGCGAAACTTATCCCAAACGCGGCGATTATGAATTTATCCGCAAAAAAACGGAACTGACTTTTTATGATCCTAACATTGCGACTAAAGAACTGGTAGATGAGATTTACGATATTGTAAACAACCGCCTGAAAGCTATAAAGATTATTGCTTTGGCAAAATCTGCCATAAGAAATAATCTGAGCGATGAGTTGCGCGAAATCACAGTGCCCACTTGCCTTATCTGGGGAAAAAATGACACAATTACTCCGCCAATGGTTGCGGAAGAGTTCAAGCAATTATTGCCTAATTCAGAATTACACTGGATTGACAAATGCGGTCATGCTCCCATGATGGAGGTTCCGGCTGAGTTTAATGAGATTTTGTCTGAATTTTTGAGCAAGCATTCAGCCAGCTGATTGTAGCATAAAGAAAGATTATACACTATTGCACATCTTTGGAACAGTTTTTGACGTTGATATAATAAAGAGACGATTAGCAATTTAAAAACGCAATAGCCATGTTTATATACCAACTTATATCATCAGAAATTCCTTCCCTTACAATGGAAGATACCGGAGACAAGGCATTGCAGCTAATGCAGGATCACCAGATTTCCAATATCACGATTGTGGAAGGCGATGAATATAAAGCTTTGATTAAAGAAGAAGATTTACTGAATTGGGAAACGCCTGAAAAAGCTTTGTCTTCTGCTGATTTTACCAACTTTAAGCCTGTGGTTTATGGTAACCAGCATCCTTATGAAGCCATCAGAAGAGCTTTACAACAAAATATTTCTATTGTTCCTGTACTGAATGAAGACAATAAGTATATGGGCAGCGTCAGCAGGAACGCTTTATTCGAGTTTATTTGCAACAATTCCGGTTTAGACAAATCGGGCGGTATACTTTGCCTTGAAGCAAAACCTGCCAATTACAGTCTTTCTGAAATTGCACGTATCTGTGAGAGTAACGACGTTATCATTACCAATCTGCAGGTATTTACTTATCCGAATCAGGAATTGATGGAAATTGTTATTAAAACGAATACAAAAGACATTCAAAGCCTGGTAGCTTCTTTTGAAAGATATGAATATGAGGTTAAGGAAGTGTTTGGCGAAATGCCGGCAATGGAAAGCATGATTGACCGGTATCAGTCGCTGATGCATTATATTAACATGTAACTCCAATTAAAAATTCGGCGAAATTACTTAAGAAATAGAATTTCGGTTCACATCTTAAATCCCTCCTTAAACGAGGGATTTTTTTTGTGTAAATTTGCAATCTCTCAATAAGTTTAATTAACAACGATTCGAAATGGCAATAATCAGTGTTCAGCATTTAGTGAAAAAATATGGTGATTTTACGGCTGTAAATGACCTTAGTTTTGAAGTGGAAGAAGGAGAGGTTTTCGGCTTGCTGGGCCCGAACGGCGCGGGTAAAACCACAACGCTTGAAATCATTGAAACACTACGGGAAAAGACGTCCGGTACGGTTATTGTTGATGGTAAAAATCTGGATACGCATCCTAATGAAATAAAAAAGGTAATCGGAGTTCAGTTACAGGCGGCAGGATTTTATCCTAATCTTAACCTGAAAGAACTGATTGAATTGTTTGCGGGTCTTTATAACGTAAAGACCGATGCAATGACTTTGCTGAAAAGTGTGAATCTTGAAGATAAGGCAAAGAATAAGTTTAAAGAGCTTTCGGGCGGCCAGAAGCAACGGTTTTCCATAGCAACAACTATTATCAATAAACCTAAAATCATTTTCCTTGATGAACCGACTACGGGCCTTGACCCGCAAGCCCGCCGTAATCTCTGGGATTTGATACGCGAGTTGAAAGCCTCCGGTACAACGGTTGTAATCACGACGCATTATATGGATGAAGCAGAAGAGCTTTGCGACAGAGTTGCCATTGTAGATACCGGTAAAATAATTTCTTTAAATACGCCCGATACATTGATAGACAATTTAATAGCATCCGGATTTGAACGTAAAAAGAAAGTCAAAGAAGCTAATCTGGAAGATGTATTTATTGCACTTACGGGTAAAGAATTGAGGGAAGGGTAGTTGGTAAAATACATTATAATAAAAGCCTGCAAATCATCAAGGTTTGCAGGCTTTTCAATATCCAATTATATCAGATGCTTATTAACTGAAAGCATCTTTTATTTTCTCAAAAAAACTTTTTTCTTTTCTTGCATCTTCACCCGGTTCAAAATTCGGGGAACCTTTTAATTTCTCCATAATCTTAAATTCTTCATCGCTCAGGTTTTGCGGTGTCCAGACTTTTACCTGAACCAATTGATCGCCTTTATTATAACCCTGAACTTCAGGGAAACCTTTTCCTTTCAACCTGAATATTTTCCCGCTTTGTGTTCCCGCCGGAATCTTGATTTTAGCTTTACCGTCAATAGTCGGCACTTCAACCTGTGTTCCTTTAATTACATCATAAAACGATAATGGAAGCACATACTGAACGTCGTTACCGTCACGAACCAATTCCGCATGCTTTTCTTCTTCAATCAGAATCAACAAATCACCTGGTTGTCCGCCACGCTCACCAACATTTCCTTTGCCGCTCATGCTTAGTTGCATGCCGTCCTGAACACCTGCAGGTACTTCTATGGTAATTGTTTCTTCGCCGTAAACCCTGCCTTCACCTTTACATGACGCACATTTAGCCGTAATTGTCTGCCCTTCGCCATGACAGGTAGGACAAGCTGTTACCGTTTGCATTTGTCCCAGGAACGTACTTTGAACCCTGCGAACCTGGCCGCTGCCACCGCATGTATTACAATTCTGAACCGAGTTTTTATCCTTAGCGCCGGAGCCGTTACAAGTGCTGCAATGCACATGCTTTTTTACTTTGATTTTTTTGGTAGCGCCGTGTGCAATTTCAGCATAGTTCATCTTTAGTTTTACACGAAGATTGGAACCACGGGAACCGCCACCGTTACGGCCTCCACCCTGACGTCCGCCACCAAAGAAACTACCGAACATATCATCTCCGAAAACATCGCCGAAATTGGAAAAGATATCTTCCATGCGCATGCCACCGCCAAATCCGCCACCGCCATTACCACCTGCAGCGCCACTCATGCCTGCATGCCCGAAACGGTCGTATTGTGCTTTCTTATTGGTATCGCTTAAAACTTCGTAAGCTTCCGCAGCTTCTTTAAATTTATCTTCGGCAGCCGCATCTCCCTGATTTCTGTCGGGGTGATATTGCATGGCTACTTTGCGATAAGCTTTTTTAATCTCATCAGCAGATGCACCTTTCTGCACTCCAAGCACTTCGTAATAATCTCTCTTGCTCATATTTGGTTTTTCCTGAACTATCAGGAAATAGTTTTTATAGTACTAAAATTTATTCTTTGTTGGCGATATCGGTATTGCATTAATCGATTATTTACCAACCACAACTTTTGCGTGACGAATGATTTTATCGTTCCAGAAATATCCTTTACTCACTTCGTCTATTACTTTTCCTTTCATTTCTTCGGTCGGAGCAGGAATTTCAGTGATGGCTTCATGCAATTCCACATCAAAATCCTGATCTTTACTTTCCATTGCTTTTAAGCCACGGTTTTGTAAAGTGTTTTTTAATTTGTTGAATACCAGATTTATACCTTCTTTAATTGAAGGTAAATCTTCTGATGATTCCATTTGTTTTGCGGCTCTTTCCGAGTCATCGACAACATCCAATAAAGCTTTCACAATATCTTCACCGGCTGTTTTGGTCAATTCCATTTTCTCTTTTGCCGTTCTTTTCCTGAAATTGTCAAATTCAGCAACAAGGCGTAAATACCTGTCGTTGGATTCTTTTAATTGGTTTTCCAACTCCTGAAATCTATCAATTTCTTCATTAGCCATTTCGTCATTCAAATGCGTCGTTCCTGACAAACTATCATCTGCATTGAAGTTTATGGCAGCCTCATCGATATTATGCTCTTTATTTTCGTTATCGTTATTTGCTTCATTTTGAAGCTCCTGGTCTTTATTATTCATTTCTTTCTTTTTATTAAATGGGTTAAATCTGCTCATCTGATTTATATTGTTCAAAAGTTTTGCCAAACATAGCGATTAAGTCAAATTGACATTTTGAATGCCGTTTTATTTGTTGGTAAAAACGCCAACAAAGGCGAATCGGAATTTGGATTTTAAAGTTTTCACTTTGTGTCTTTCTTTCTTTTGTCCTTTTTACTATTGACAATTTACTAACGACTATCGACTTTTATTTTAATACTGTCTGTCCAGTAACCACTCTGCCAAGCTTCTCAGGTAAACCTTTTTTTCTTCCGGTAAATTAATCTTATCCAAATAATTGAATGATTCGGTAGAATATTGATTTATAATGTCTTTGCTATGCTTATCAATATTTAATTCAAGAAATAAATTACGAACATTCTCCACTTTTTCATCATCATCCTGTTCCAAAGCCACATCCATTTGAACCAAAGCATTTTCATTGGCCAATTCGCGCGATTTCAACATCAGGAAGGTCTTTTTATTAGCCCGTATGTCGCCACCGGGTTTTTTACCTATTTTTTCTTCTGTACCGAAAGTGTCTAAATAATCATCCTGCAATTGAAAAGCGATACCCATGTGCTTGCCGAACTCATACAAATTATGTGCATCTTCTTCGCTCGCTCCGGCAAGAACAGCGCCCATTTTAAGGCTTGCAGCCAAAAGAACGGATGTTTTTAACTCAATCATTTTCAGGTATTCATGAATAGATACTTCATCCTGATTTTCGAAATCCATGTCCCATTGCTGTCCTTCACAAACTTCAATCGCTGTTTTATTGAAAATGGCAAAAATACCCGGCAGATATTGCGGACTCACCTGACCTAAGCATTGATAGGAATAAATACCCATAATGTCTCCGGAAAGAATGCCTGTCGTTAAGCCGTATTTCGCATGAACAGTTGGTTTGCCTCTTCTCAACGGCGCTTTATCCATAATGTCATCATGGATAAGTGTAAAATTATGAAACAACTCTACTGCCATTGCCGCATGAAAAACATCTTTATTTATCCCGCCAAACATTTCGGCAGCCATAAGGCACAATGCAGGCCTGATTCTTTTCCCTCCGGCTTCCAATAAGTAACGGCATGGCTCATACAAATTTTCCTGATGAGCGGGAAAGGGAACGAAACTTTTAAGATGTTCTTCAAATATCAATGATATGTCCTGAAATGATTGCATTATCGGTTGTTTTCTAAGCGAGCAAAGCTAAGATAAGTATAGGAATGTTTCGTTCAAAAAATCGTCTGTCGGGGTAAGAAACGGTGGTAATTAATTGTAAGCGCCTTTGTTCCCCATTCGCAGCATAATATGTTCGGATAACTGTCCTACCTTTGTTTTATGAAAAAGTTATGTTTCCTTGTTTTCGTGTTTTCACTTTTAGCTGCAGGTTCATCCCGTGCACAAAACATCGCTTCTTATGCTGCCGATGACCTGAATAAAAGAACATCGGGCAAGGATACAATCTATATCGTCAATTTCTGGGCGACATGGTGTATTCCATGCGTAAAGGAACTGCCTGCTTTTAATAAAGTGCAGGAAGCCTATAAAGACCGGCCCGTAAAAGTCATCCTTGTAAGTTTTGACTTTAAGGAACAATATCCCGATAAATTATCAGCCTGGGTCAGAAAGAAGCAATTGAAACCCGAAGTAGCATGGTTCAATGAAACCAATCCTACTTTATATATTCCCAAGCTTGCTCCCGAATGGGAAGGTGGCTTGCCTGCAACTATCTTAATCAATAATACCACCGGCGAACGTTTGGTAAAAGCTAAGGAAATTACTTTTGAAGAGTTGAAAACATGGATTGACAAACAGTTGTAGCGAAATGTCTTTAATCTTTTATTTTAAGAAATTCAATAAGATAATCGTTTAAAAAGGCAATAGTTTTTCGAAAAGCTATCGCCTTTTTCGTATTTTTGACCCCGTATGAGAAATATTAAAATCATAGAAGTCCGATCGGAAATTGGTGCGGGTACACGTGGTGCCAGTTTAGGTGTAGATGCCATTAAAGTTGCTGCTCTTGATTTCATGAGTAGCCTTTTTGTTAATATACCTACCGAAGTTATTCCGGATGAAAATAAATTATTGTACGAACCGGTTGAATCGCCTTACGCCAAAAGGATTAAAGGGGTTTATACCATGTACGAGCGTATCTCTCAGTCGGTAAATGAAACCCTGAAATCAGGTTTATTCCCTATTATCCTGGCGGGCGATCACAGTACTGCCGGAGGTACCATTGCAGGTATCAAAATGGCAAAACCCAAAGGTCGTTTAGGTGTTATATGGATTGATGCCCATGCTGACATGCACACACCTTATACCACACCTTCAGGCAATATGCACGGTATGCCTCTGGCTGCCTCTTTAGGTGAAGATAATACGGAAAACAAAACGCATAAGCTGGATTCCAATACTGTGGAATGGTGGAACAAACTGAAAAATATCGGTAAGATCTTTCCGAAGATTATGCCGGAAGATATTGTCTTTATTGGCTTGCGCGATTATGAAAAGGAAGAAGAAGCTTTGCTGAAAAAACATAACATCAAAGTTATTCCGGTACAGGAAGTACGTAAAAAAGGTGTTGAAAATATTGTACGTCAGACTATGTTGCATCTGAGCAATTGCGAAGATGTATATGTTTCGTTTGACGTAGACAGCCTGGACAGCTCAATTTCAAGAGGAACCGGAACGCCTGTCAGCAATGGCCTGAAAGAAAAAGAAGCAGAAGATATTTTAGCAACATTGATGCAGAATCACAAGATTTGCTGTTTTGAAATTACAGAAGTAAACCCGACTTTGGATAAAGAAAACCTGATGGCTGAAATTGCCTTCAATATTCTTCAGAGAAGTGTCAACTTATTACTGGTGAATTAGTTAAGAAATGAAAATGGAAACATCATTATTGGTGTTTTCGCACCTACAACATAACAGATGAAATCGTTTGAAGTTCCTGTGCATTACCGTAGCCCGCTCATTACGGCCATAAAGAACCAACGCAGGAAAGAAGATAAATTGAAAAAGGATTTTAAGCCTACCATATTGCATATCGGTAGCCTTGAAGTTATATTGGCGCGTCACTTCGGTTTTTGTTACGGTGTTGAAAATGCTATTGAAATTGCATTTAAGGCTGTAAGCGAAAATCCGGGTAAAAGGATATTTCTTTTAAGTGAAATGATTCATAACCCACAGGTGAATGCTGACCTGATTGCAGAAGGCGTCCGATTCATTATGGATACTTACGGCAAACAAATTATTCCCTGGAATGATATCAATGAAGATGATATTGTAATAATCCCGGCCTTTGGTACCACACTCGAAATTGAATCCATTCTTAAAGAAAAAAACATAGAGCCTACCAAATATAACACTACATGTCCTTTTGTTGAAAAAGTATGGAACCGTAGTGAAAAGATTGGCAAAGATGGTTACACGATTGTTGTTCATGGAAAACCTAAACATGAAGAAACGCGAGCAACATTCTCACACAGTAAAGCGCATACGCCAACGATTGTAGTAAAAGATTTGAAACAGGCTGAAAGGCTTGCCAAATATATATCAGCTGAAGTACCCGCTGCGAATTTTTATGAAGAGTTTGAAGGGCAATATTCTTTAGGGTTTGATGTAACGACGGATCTTGAAAGAATAGGAGTTGTGAATCAGACAACTATGTTGGCCAGCGATACACAGGGTATTGCAGATTATCTGAAACAAAAGATTGCGCAACATTATAATCTGGATGAAACCGGCATAAAAGACAGGTTTGCTGATACACGCGATACATTGTGTTATGCTACCAATGACAACCAGACAGCCGTAAGCGGCATGCTGGAAACAACGGCCGATTTTGCACTGGTAATCGGTGGTTATAACAGCAGCAATACTTCTCATCTTGTCGAGCTATGCGAATTGAAACTGCCGACTTACTTTATCAATCATGAAGATTGCCTTATAGATCTGAATACAATAAAGCACTTTGATTTACACCAGCATCAGGAAAAAATAACGGAACAATATTTTCCTGCACACGAACCTGTAAAGGTGCTGATTACTTCAGGAGCCAGCTGCCCCGATGCTTTGGTGGAAAGGGTTATTAACAGGTTATGTGAGCTTTCGGGAAATGCAGTTGAATTGATGAAAGTGCAGGAAGCCCTGATTTAACTTGTTGCTATTATCAGGCTTTTTTTTCTTTTTCCTTTAGAAACTTATACTTCCAATAAGTATAGATAGCATTCCCCTTTGCAATTTTCCAGCCACGGGCACCATCTAAGAAACCGGCCTGAAAAACAAATTCTTTTACAAAAGAGAATAGGGGAGAAATATATCTTTTTAGCGGTGTTGCTTTCTTGTCTTGCTGAAAATATTTATCAGCTGAAAGCCTTGCGTATCGCTGTGATTTATTTAAAAATGTCTGATAATCATCAGCAGTGAAATGCATCAGACTGCCTTGCAATTTCTGATGAATGGTTTCTGCATCTTGCTCCAGTGATTCATGGACCAGGGCATTGTCCCATTGTGTCCGGGTTTTGTTATATAACCTCCTGACATTGTCATTTCCCCAGGAACCATGCTTCATCATTTTACCTTCAAAAAAAGAATACCGCCGGATACTGAACTGTGTTTTCGTAGAAAGCGTATCAAAATTTAAAGCGCAGATGGCAGATACGAGACTTTCATCAGGCACTTCATCACTGTCCAGAGATAATATCCAGTCATTGGCAGCAGTCAAGGCAAGTTTGTTTTTTGTAATACTGTATCCTTCCCATTCAACAGGTACTATGCTGATCGCCTTATGATTTAATGCAGGAGATATTTCATTTAAATTACCATCATAGCCTATGCGAATTTCTGATACTTTATCAGCAAGACGATTGACGATGTCATCCAATTTTGGGTGCCAGTTATTAGTTACGATACAAACCGAAACAGGAATGACGATGATTTTATTTGAAATAAGAGGTTCGATAATTAACAGAATATTTGGTTAAAATGCGGTTTGACAAAGATAGGCTAAGATATCTGACTTTTTGTATCTTCTCTTTTCTTCAGTATAGCAACTGTCAATCTGCTGACACAAATCAGCTTCCGGTTTTCATCAGTAATTTTTATATCCCAGACATGGGAACTTGCGCCCAGGTGTAAAGGTGTTGCAGTGGCTGTAACAATGCCATTTTTAACGCCTTTCAGATGATTGCAGTTGATTTCAATGCCAACGCAAATTTGCTTTTCATTATTGATACACATAGAACTTGCCACGCTACCTATTGTTTCTGCCATTGCTGCCGACGCTCCGCCATGTAATAATCCGTAAGGCTGCCTTGATCTATTATCAACCGGCATTTCCAATTTAAGGAAATCATCTCCGATTTCTGTAAAGATCATGCCTAAAGTTTCGGCCATTGTGTCCTTTCCAAGCCTGTTCAAAGCTTCAATTGTGTAGTTTTTGTCGTACCAGATGCTCATTTTTAAGACATTTTGGGGTAAAAAATTATGTTAAAGACAGATTAGTTACCCAATTCATCTATAATTTATAAAGATTGCAATTAAAATAGCCATCTTTTTATTTATGTAAAAAAAATTAATTGCATTAAAGATTATCTTTGCTTCATCAATTTTAATTCAATTACGTAAAATACAAAAAGATTCTTTATGATGAAGGTACTTATTGCCGGGGCGGGCAAATCATCCTCTCATTTGATTGACTACATGTTGACCAATGCAAAACAAAAGTGGAGAGTAATTGTTATGGATTCAAATCCGGAAATGATTGCAGAGAAATTAGCGGGGCATCCAAAGGGCGAGGCAGCAGTAATTGATATAAAAGACGAAACAGCAAGACAAGCTTTGGTAAAACAGGCTGACATCGTAATTTCATTGATGCCACCTGATTTGCACTATTTACTGGCAAAGGATTGTATTAAGTATAAAAAGAACCTGATCACTTCTTCCTACGTTTCCGATGAGCTTAAAGCTTTGGATGAAGAAGCCAAGAATGCAGGTGTTTCTTTCATGTGTGAAATGGGTTTGGATCCGGGTATAGATCACATGTCTTCAAGTTCTATCATTCATGGCGTACAACGTATTGCCGGTTCTATCGTTAGTTTCAAGAGTTTTTGCGGTGGTCTTATAGCGCCGGAAAGTGATGATAATCCATGGCATTACAAAATAAGCTGGAACCCGAAGAACATTGTACTGGCAGGAAAGCAAGGTGCGGTTTGGCTTGAAAACGGTAAAATCCATGAAGCCAAATACGAACAGCTTTTTTCATCCACAAAGAAGATTAAAGTAGAAGGTGTAGGGCCTTTAGGTTATTATCCTAACAGGGATTCCATAAAATATCTGGATCTTTATAACCTGGATGATGTTAAAACCTTTATGAGGGCTACGTTGCGTCACCCTTCATTTATGAAAGGATGGAATATAGTTATCGAAGCAGGTTTGGTAAATGAAGATGATTCGCTTGAGGTTGATAATCTTTCTTATGCTGACTGGGCAGCGCAAGTTACCGGTAGTAAGAATGATGCTTCTTTGAAAGATAATTTCAAAAAGCAATTTGATGCGGATGATAAAGAGATAAAACAAATTGAATGGCTTGGTTTATTTGATAACAGAAGAATAAACGGTATAGGCAAAATGAGTTCTGCACAGATTCTGCAAACCTTGTTAGAGGAAAAATGGAAAATGAGGGCATTGGATAAAGATCAGGTTGTAATGGAACATCAGATTGAATATGAACGCCGCGGTGTTATTGTGAAGTTCAACAGTACAATGGTTGTTACAGGTGAAAGCCGCCAGCACAGCGCTATGTCTAAAACAGTAGGCTTACCGATGGCTATATTGGCTAAGAAGATTCTGTTACAGGAAATAAATACCAAAAGTATTTTGGGTGTGAACATTCCTGTTATGCCGGAAGTATATGTTCCTGTTCTGAAAGAATTGAAGAAGCATGGTATTGAGTTTATGGAATCGATTGATTAGTTTTTTAGTATCCGACCCAAATATAGAAAAGCGGCCAACAGAAATGTCGGCCGCTTTCGCTTTGATTAAAATAAGACTATTAAATAACGACGTTAATCATCCTGCCTTTTACATAGATGAATTTCTTGGGCTCCTTGCCATCCAGCCATTTCAGGATAACAGGGTTTGCAAGAACTTCCTTCTCTACAAATGCAGGATCAGCATCAAGGTCAAACTCAAGTTCTGTGCGGCTTTTACCATTTATTGCTACAGGGTATACTTTGGTATTTTCAACCGTATATTTACTTTCCCACTGAGGGAAAGGAGCATGAATAATTGAACCTTCATTGCCCAATTGTTTCCAAAGCTCCTCTGCAATATGCGGCGCATAAGGACAAATTAATTGTACCAATGGTTCCAGTATAGCGCGCTTGTTGCATTTCAAATCCATCAGGTCATTCACGCAAATCATAAACTGGCTTACGGCTGTATTGAAAGAGAAACGCTCGGTATCGCTTTCAATTTTTTGAATCGTTTTATGCAATACTTTTAGTTCCGCATCAATAGGCGTTTCATCGGTTACTTTCCAGCCTGTTTGTTCGTCATTGAACAAACGCCAGAACTTTTTAATAAAACGGTGTACGCCTTCAATGCCTTTGGTATCCCAAGGTTTGCTTACATCAATAGGTCCGAGGAACATTTCGTACATACGGAAGGTATCGGCACCGTATTCAGCTACTACATCGTCCGGATTGACTACGTTATAATATCTTTTACTCATTTTTTCAAGAAGAGAGCCGCAGATATATTTCCCATCTTCTAAAAGAAATTCAGCGTTAGCATATTCTTCCCGCCATTGTCTGAATCGTTCAATATCCAACTGTACACCGTCCACGATATTTACATCAACATGGATTTCATCACATGTATAATTATCCTTCAATCCTGCTGATACAAACTTGTTAGTTCCACTTATTCTATAAACCAATCTTGAACTTCCTCCAATCATTCCCTGATTCACCAATCTTTTAAAAGGCTCATCAAAACTAAGGAAACCCAAATCAGACAACGCTTTTGTCCACATACGGCTGTACAACAAATGTCCGACGGCATGTTCCGTTCCGCCAATATACAAATCCACCTGATTCCAGTAATCGGTTGCATTTTGGGAGGCAAATGTTTCCTCGTTGCCATTATCCATATAACGCAGGAAATACCAGCTACTGCCGGCATAACCCGGCATGGTGTTGGTTTCGCGCTTCAATATCTCACCATCATTATTGGTAACCATCACCCAGTCTGCAATATTTGCCAACGGCCCTTCACCTTCAGGTCCCGGTTTGTAATTCTCAACATGAGGTAGCTCCAAAGGCAGTTGCTGCATGGCTTCCGGAAGGTTGGCTCCAGCTTCATTGATGATGTAAGGCACATTTCCTTTGTAAACCACCGGAAACGGCTCGCCCCAATAACGTTGACGGCTAAAACCTGCATCGCGCAAACGGTAATTGATTTTGCGCGTACCGATTCCTATTTCTTCCAATGCCGCTAAAACCTTTGCAGCAGCTTCTTTTACACTAAGTCCGCTTATAAATTCGCTGTTCTGAATCGTAACATTCTTATCAGAAACAGCAGCCTCGCCATTATATAAATCACCGAAAATATTGGTAACCGGAATATTGAAATGTTTTGCAAAAGCATGATCCCTGTCATCACCTGCAGGAACGGCCATAATTGAACCTGTTCCGTATCCGGCCAATACATATTCAGAAATCCAAACAGGAATTTCCTTTCCTGTAAACGGATGCACAACATAAGCGCCGGTAAAGCAGCCGCTTATTTTCTTCTCTGCCTGACGCTCGCGCTCACTGCGGCTCTTAACATAAGCTACGTATTTCTCAACTTCTGCTTGTTGCGCTGCTGTTGTTATTTCATTGACGAGTTCATGTTCCGGAGCCAACACCATAAAGTCAACACCAAAGATGGTATCGGGTCGGGTAGTGAAGACCTCTATGACCCCACTCGCATCTTCCTCTCCTTTGGAGATGGCCGGGGAGAGGTGAAATTTCACAGATGCTCCTTCACTCTTTCCAATCCAGTTGCGCTGCATTTCTTTCATGGCTTCGCTCCATTCAAGGTTGTTCAGGCTGTCAATCAGCCTGTCTGCAAATTCAGTAATGCGCAAAAACCATTGGCTTAGTTTCTTTTTCTCTACAGGATAGCCACCACGCTCACTTACTCCGTTCACTACTTCATCATTAGCCAACACCGTTCCCAATGCTTCACACCACCAGACTTCTGCATGATCAAGATAAGCCAAACGGTATTGCATCAATACAGCGCGTTGTTCTGCTTCATTTTTCAGGTTCCATTCTTCGGCAGTAAAAGACAGGGTATCATCTCCCGGAGCCGGGTTTGACGCATTGCCTTCTTTATTGAACAGTTCCATCAATGATTCAATCTTTTCCGCTTTCTGGGTTTTCCTGTTAAACCATGACTGGAATAATTGTACAAAGATCCATTGTGTCCATTTATAATACTTTGCATCGCTCGTGCGTACTTCGCGTGTCCAGTCGTAATTGAAACCGATGTTATTCAACTGTTCTTTATAGCGGGCAATATTCTTTTCAGTTGTAACAGCAGGATGTTGACCGGTTTCCAGGGCATATTGTTCCGCAGGCAAACCAAATGCGTCAAAGCCCATAGGGTGCAGCACGTTAAAACCTTTCATGACTTTATAACGTGCAAAAATATCGGAAGCAATATAACCTAAAGGATGACCGACATGCAGACCTGCACCACTCGGATAAGGGAACATGTCCAAAACATAATATTTGGGTTTGGATGATTCGTTACTTACTTTATATACCTGCTGCTCCTGCCAGAATTCCTTCGCAGCCTTTTCTATTTGTTGAAAATTATATTCCATCTTTTATTTTGTGTTCGACTTTTGATAAGAAAGTTGCCAACTTTTAATAAAGCTGGCAACTTTACGAGAACGCAAATTTACTCTAATCTTAATAGTTAGAAAAATACAATTGAGGTTGTGTAATTTATAGCCGAACTTGTTATTGTATTTTTATCTCTGCCGTATCGGTATAGGTCACTAATTTCTTCATGATATCATCTTCGGTAGTGCCGCCATTATGCAGTTTGACAGCTTTTATCTGATAAACAGAGAAAGTACCATCCTGCATTTTGTTCAATTTACAGTCATATTTCGTTTCGACGGTATCGCCCGCTTTGTAGTTTGGCAGAAAATCGCCGCCGCAATCAACTATTGATTGTGAATGTGCAGAGAATAAATTTCTTTTTTTGCCGCCCTTGAAATTGATAATGTCATAAATATCATGGCATTCACCCATCCATACTGTAGCACTGCGAATTACAATTTCTTTAATGCCGTCATTATTTAAATCCTGAATATCAGATGCAGAAAATTCACCTTCCTGGCCCTCCCAAAGCAATTTAAAATTGTCAGAAAATAACAATAATAAATTGCGTGCCGTACCGGAAGAAGAACCGGCTTCACCGGATAGCAATATGAGTTCCGTTTTATAATGCTTATCTGTAAAATAATCTTTGCTGTCAAAAAAATCTGTGGTGTCGACATCCGACAAATTCCAGATGTTTTCACCATGATTATTAATTAAAGAATCGGCAATCCGGTAAATAAGCTCTGTTTTGCTGCTGTTATCAATTTGCTTTACGGTATCAGTAAGGGCAGTTTGCTCCTCCGGCGCTTTGTCGGATGATGGGTTTTTACAGGAGAAAAGGAATAACAAAATTGGAAGAAAGGCTAAAAGTTTTTTCATTTTCTTATTTGGTGATTGTTTTTGTAAAGCTAATGAATTACATAACCTCAAAAAAAAAGAGTTGCCTGCTTTTTTAAAAAGCAGGCAACTCTTCAGATAATAAAATCAATTGTTATTTAATGTTATCCGGTTCAAAATCCAGTGAAACGGAGTTCATGCAAAAGCGTTTGTAGGTTGGAGCTGGGCCATCGTCAAATATATGTCCCAGGTGCGAATTACATCTTGCGCATTCCACTTCCGTACGTTTCATGCCATAAGAATTATCTTCTTTATATATGACACTGTTGGGCCTTTCCGTTTCGAAAAAGCTTGGCCATCCGCAGCTGCTGGCAAACTTCGCGTCAGAACGGAATAATTTGTTGCCGCAAACGGCGCAATAATAAGTTCCGTGAGCATCTGCATCCCAGTATTTACCCGTAAAAGCACGTTCCGTGCCTTGTTCGCGGGAAACATTGTATAAATCCGGAGGAAGAATTTTCTTCCATTCTTCATTGCTGACATTCAAATGCGCAGTATCTGTGCGCGAATAATAAGGATTGTTTTTATGATTTTGTTCCATTACGCTTTTGTTTTGTTGTGCATTACCATTACATCCTGCTAAGGTACAAAACAGCAAAATCAATAGAGGGATTGCTTTCATTTTTAATATTGCTTTTTGTTTTTAAAATTATTGTTTCAACTTATCTTTAAATACCATTCGGAATTTATCAAGCTTCGGCCTTATGACCATTTGACAATAAGGCTGATTGGTATTGTTATCATAATAATTCTGATGATAATCTTCCGCATTGTAAAAAACAGTGTAGGGACTTACTTCCGTAACAATTTTACTGTTGTAGGCTTTTTCTTCATCCAATCGCTTAATGTAATATTGCGCCAGTTTCTTCTGCTCGTCATTGTGATAAAAAATAGCGGAACGGTATTGCGTTCCTTCATCATTGCCTTGCCTGTTCAGCTGGGTTGGATCATGTGCCACAAAGAAGGCGGCCAATAATTCATCATAAGAAATTTTGGAAGGATCGTAAATGATATTGCAGGCTTCGGCATGGCCTGTTGTTCCTGTGCAGACAAGCTTATAACTTGGGTGAGGAACGTTTCCGCCTATAAAGCCGGATGTTACGCTCGTTACTCCGTTTAGCTGTTTGAATTGTTCTTCTACGCACCAGAAGCATCCGGCTGCAAAAGTTGCGGTGTCCGTTGTTTTCTTGTCAATGTTGCTGTCCTTTTGGGGACTTGTCATTTCATTAAAAGCTGATGTAGGCTTCATGTGCTCGCCCTGTTGCCCGCAAGCAGCGAAGGGAATAGCGAGCAATAAGAAATACAAGTGTTTTATTTGCTTTCTGAAAGCAGAAAATGTGTAGTTCATTCTTTTTCCTTTTTTTAATTGATAAAATTTACGAAAATTTCATCGGTTTATTCAATATGATTCGTTAAATCTATGTTTCCGGAACCTATAGAGATGGGTAGTTCCTTCTATAAATATACGGTTTTAACGCTCTTTTGGTTTTGATATTGCCGCCGGAAATCAACAATTGCTTTTTGTCAAGCATGACGTTATCATTATTTTCTATCGGTTTTATTTAGCCTTATAATAACTAAGTTGATAATTGGCAATATCTAAAAAAGCAAGGCTGCCGGGCCTTGCTTTTAAAAATGTATTGATTTGGGAATTGCAAAGTATTATTTAATCTACCGGAGGCAGCCACATGGCGCCACCAACGCTGCTACGCGTAGCTCCGGTAACAGAATGCAGTACATTGATTTCTTCTCTCCAACGTAAAGCGCCGATTAAAGCCATTGCCAATGCTTCTTTATGCTTGATGGTTTGCTCATCAGGAACCACCAATTCTATATTGCCGTTTTTATTGAGCTCTTCCTGTAAGATTTCCAGTAAAAACTCATTGAAAGCGCCACCACCGGTTACAAGCATCCGTTGTGTCTGTAAAGGGTTTTGGTAAGGTAATATTGCGTTTGCAATCTGAGTAGCTATATGTTTGGTAGCAGTATGCAGCGCATCATTATCATTGGTAATGGAAGCGAAATGAGGCAATACGGCTTCGTGTACAAAATCGTTATGCAGGGATTTTGGCGCTTGCTTTTTATAAAATGTAATATCATTTGCCTGTTGCCATACATCTACATTATGAACACCTGCTTTTGCCATCAGGCCTTTGTCATCGTATTCTTTGGATTGTTTGTTGGCAAAGAAATTTAATAACTGATTGGCAGGACAAATGTCGAAAGCCAGAGGTTCTTCGGTACTGTTGATAGTGACATTTGCAATGCCGCCTATATTCAGACAAAAATCATAATCGCTGAACAGCATTTGATCCGCAATGGGCACAATGGGAGCGCCTTGTCCGCCGAGGGCTATATCCATATTGCGTAAATCGGTTACGGTTGGCAGTAATGTCCAGGCTGCAATAGCAGCGCCGTCCCCGATTTGGGTAGTTGTTTTTGTATTAGGTTCGTGCCAGACAGTGTGACCGTGAGAGGAAATAAAGTGAACTTTATGTTGCAGGTTATTTCTGTCAATAAACTGAACGACCTGTTCTCCAAGGTAATGCCCAAAACTTGTATGTAAACGTAAGAATTCAGGAACAGACATTTTACTGGCACGCTTCAAATCATCGGCAAGCATGGAAGGATAGGGCACACATTCGGCATTCAATATTTCAAAGCTCCATTTGCCACTGATCTCCGTCAATTGTGTAAAGGCAATATCAAGCCCGTCCAAAGAGCTGCCTGACATTAAGCCGATAACATTATAAACCATTTCTTTTGTATTTGATTTTCTCACAAAGGCGCAAAGACACAGAGCTATTACTTGGAGCCTTTGTGTCTTTGTGAGCTGTATTATTTAATGACTTCCGCTTCCAGATCATAATCAAAAGCCTTTGTAATTCTCGCCTGTACAAAATCGCCAATTGGTAAGTCTTCGTCGGAATGGATAATTACTTCATTGTCCACTTCCACGCTGTCGTATTCCGTACGGCCTATATATCTTCCGGCTTCCATTTTATCAATCAAAACCTTGAATTCCTTGCCAATCAATTCCTGATTTTTTTCGTAAGAAATTTCCTGCTGCACTTCCATAATTTCCTGGGCGCGTGCTTCTTTTTCTTCGGAAGATAAAGTGTCTTCTAAATCATAGGCAGAAGTATTTTCTTCATGCGAATAGGTAAAGATACCGACACGCTCAAAACGCATTTCTTCCAGATAGGCTTTCAGCTCTTCCACATCATCGCGTGTCTCACCGGGAAAGCCGGTAATCATTGTGGTACGCAATGCTATTTCAGGGACACGGTCACGGATGGAGTGAATCAAATCCGTCATTTCAGCTTTGGTAATCTGACGTTTCATAGCTTTCAACATATTGTCGCTGCAATGCTGCAACGGCATATCGAGGTAATTACAAATATTGTCGCGCTCTTTTATTACGTCTAAAATATCCATCGGGAATTTGGAAGGATAAGCATAGTGTAGGCGAATCCAAGTTAAACCTGGAATGTCGGAAAGATGCCTTAATAAATCGGGCAGGGCACGCTTTTTATAAATATCCAAACCGTAGTAAGTCAATTCCTGCGCAATCAGCATGATTTCTTTTACACCATTCTTCACCAGATGTTTTGCTTCGGTGACAATTTCTTCAATGGTTTTGGAAACATGTCCGCCGCGCATTAAAGGAATGGCACAAAAAGAACAGGTACGGTTACAGCCTTCCGATATTTTGAGGTAAGCATAATGTTTGGGCGTTGCCAGCATACGCTCACCCAACAATTCTTTCTTAAAATCGGCGTTCAGCTCTTTCAGCATGAATGGCAATTCTAAAGTTCCGAACCATGCATCCACTTCCGGGATTTCTTTTGCTAAATCTCCACGGTATCTTTCACTGAGGCATCCGGTAACATAGACTTTATCAAGGCGGCCTGCTTCTTTGTAAGCAACCTGCTCCAATATGGTATTGATAGATTCTTCCTTCGCTTTATCAATAAAACCGCAGGTGTTTACCACTACGATATTATGGTCAAATTTTTCGTTTTCGTGAATCACACCAATTTTATTGGCCTTTAACTGGCCACCCAACACCTCACTGTCCACCATGTTTTTGGAGCAACCCAGGGTAATGATATTTACTTTATTCTGTTTTAATGTTCTGCTTTTCATCCCTTCAATTAAGTCTGCAAAGGTAATTCATATTAATGGAATGAAAAGGCCATAATCTATCGGGGTTTGAAGCGGATTAAATGTTTAACGAACAGGCTTTTTGGGATAAGATTTCCTCCTATCTTATTTGCTTTCGCCCTTTCAGGGCTTGCGGGATTATATTTATTCCATTTAAGGCATTGTTTAGCTCATTTTTGCACGACGTGCAAAAAATATCATTAAAATTTCCGCGCGCTCAGAGGTGTTCGCTTTCGCGCATGAGGCGTTTGCAGCAGCGACAGCGGTCATAGATTTTGTGTCAGACCTTATTTCCTTTGAGTAAGAGGTGTTTGCACTTGCGCAAGGGCTATTTCTTCGCTGCAAGAGGTGTTCGCATTTGCGTCAGTGTTCATTTCTTTTGTGTCAGCGTTCATTTCTTTTGTGCAAGAGGTCATTTCACGGACGTCAGCGGTCATTTCTTCTGATTATATTAAAACCGATTATATGCATGAGGTCTTCGCACGAATGTAAGAGGGGTTCGCAAAGATGTAAGAGAGGCTTGCGGGAAATTTCAGGAGGCTTGCGTGTTTGCAAATGGCTGATTATCATGTGATGTAGCCGTTCGCGTCGGGAGCAAAGTGGGTTGAAGGGGGAGATGGGTGGCTTGCAGCTATTTTTATGAGGCTTGAAAATGAGTAACAGGGCAGGGATTTGCCTCTTATCACTTCAGCTTTGTGTACTGCGCTTATTGCATATTTGCCATTTTTTCTACGATTTGTCTTGTGGTTAGTGAGACACCAACCACGGCGGGAGTGTATCATTTTAGCTTTAATTACTGTGCTTATTGAATATTTGCCATTCTTTCTGTCTGTATATGATTGGTGAGACACAGCCACGGCGGTTGAGTATTTACATAAATATTTTGCAGCGCCTGCTTCGGGAGAGGCTGTTTCATGGTGAAAACAGCGGTGGTATGGCTTGTTTTTATCTTAAAAAAATGTATTTTAACGGCCTATTAATGAGAACCATATATACCTGTAATATTACATTTCAACATGAGCGACAACAAGACAGGCTTTCAAGTAGAACGGATTGCTTTTTTCAGCGATGCAGTATTTGCCATAGCTATCACACTGATGATAATCGAAGTAAAGCCTCCCCATCTGCATGACGGTGAAAGTTCAAAAGAAGCAATTAATGGGTTGCTGAATATAGCCCCTATGTTCTTTGGGGTAGCATTAAGTTTCATTTTTATCGGGCTGTTCTGGGTACGCCACCATCAACTGATGCGGTATGTAGAAAACTATACATCAAAGTTTATATCGCTGAATATGGCATTTTTGCTGACTATAATATTTCTGCCGTTTTCTACCGCTTTTGTTTTCGAAAATAATCACTCATCTACTGTTGTGCCGATGGTGTTTTACAATGTCAACTACATATTCGCGGCCTTGTTAAACTATATGCTTTTTAGTTACACGCTCAACAAGGGTAATGGCCTCGTGGGTAAAGATGCACCTTCTATTGCGCAATACAGGCTTGAGTTATTGTTTCCAATAGTAGTATATACATTGGTAATAGTAGTGTCTACGTTTTCACTACAGTATGGACCTATATGCTATGCGGCCTTTGCATTTCAGAGTGTGTTGCGCAGGCGTAAAAAAAGGTGATTTATCTGTATTGTGGTTGGTGGGACACCAACCACGGCGGAGGAACAGGCCTGCACCAGCGAGGAGTATTTACAAAACATTTCGCAGCGTCCAGAACAGGCCACAGGCCTGCACTAGCATAAGATGGTGGTCGGTGAGTATTTACAAAACATTTCGCAGCGTCCAGAACAGGCCACAGGCCTGCACTAGCATAAGATGGTGGTCGGTGAGTATTTACAAAACGTTTCGCAGCGTACATAACAGAATAGGCCGCAGGCCTGTACTAACATTAGAAAGAATTTTGAGAAGTACCTTTGCACAAGCGGAACTGTATGAAAAAAATAAAAATTTACTTACGCTGGTGCAGGCCTGTGGCCTGTTCTGACACATCACCAGAGTAACTCCATCTTCACTAAACCTTTCACTCCGGCATAATCGGAAGCACTCGAGTATTTCCAGTGAAAAGATTCCAAAACAAAACCTGCCTTTACCGGGTTGTCATGAATATAATTTACTTTCTGTTCAATGACTTCAACACTCCAAAGTTCAATTGGCTTATTGTGATGTTGCCAAAACTGAAACTTACTAACGCTACTGTTTTTTTCCGCTGCACGTTGCATCATCCATAATATCCATTCTCTTCTGCTTTCTGTAATATTTTGTTGTATCGCTTTTGCCAGTTGTTTTGAGGTAAACTCTTTGAACCTACCTAAAACCTGACTCGGATTATTCTCTTTTGCCCTGAAAATTAAATGTACATGGCTTGGCATGATACACCAACAAAATATTTCCATTCCCAAATGGTCATTACAATAATTCAGGCTATCTGTAACAATGCAAAAATACGCTTCCCTTACAAAAACATCCATCCAATTGACAGTAGCAAAACTGACAAAATAAAGACCTTCCGGATTTAAGAACTTATATTTTCTACTCATGATAAATCAAAAGTTAAATCTACCATTTTATACATAAAAACACGACAGCCATTTATTTGAAATGACTGTCGTATGTTTTAGAACAGGCTTGAACCAGCATAAGGGACGCTGCGAGGACAAACAAATGTTGTGTATATAAGAACAGGCCGCAGGCCTGCACCAGCATTAGGAATGTTGTTGGTGAAAACACCAACAACGGCGGAACGCTATTCCTCCTTCAACCTTCCGATAACAGCTTTGCTTAAACCGGTAAACTCCATTATCAGTTCCACATCAATACCTTTTTTCTTCATCTGACGGGCAATTTCTTTTTTGCCCTTTTCTTCACCACGTTGTTCTCCTTTTTCTCTCGCCGCCTTTTCGTAGCGTCTTTTGATTTCGTAGGCGGGCACATATTTAAGGCTTTGCTGTAGTTCCTTCAGCAAGCCGCTGTCCATAAAGCTGTAATAATCTTCCTCGCTGATGATGAGGTGATCCATTAGCGGCACGTGCATTATCCGGCCCACTTGTATTAGTTGGTCGGTAACGTCTTTGTCGCGTTCGCTGGGTGTAAGTTCACCGCTGGGGTGGTTGTGCACCAGAATAACTTTAACTGCTCTTTTCTGCAAGGGAATGCTAAACACTTCCATCGGTTCAATGAGAGTTTTGTTGATGGTACCCAAACTTACGAGTTCAATGTTCAGTATGCGGTAAGCATTGTCAAGGCTTACGGTCCACAGATGCTCGCGGTTGCGGTCTATCCGGCTTTCTCGCACCAATACACGCTGCATAATGCCGTAAAGGTCGTCAGCACACAAAACTTCTACTTTTTCCTCTTTTTTTAAACGTATGTTCATTGCACATTCACTATATACGGCATAAATGTAAGGTTTTCCGCTCATTCTTGTTTAAGCGTTTCGCAACGTCCCCTGCGGGAGACGATGCGGGGACAAGAGTGTGGTTGGTGAGACACCAACCACGGCGGTAGTGTTTATGTAAACGTTTCCCCTTCTATCCCTATCGGGCTTTTACAGCTTCCTCAACTTTATATCTTTGCAATGCCGGCAATCTGTTTTACGCTGAACCAGATAAAATTACTTTTTACAATGATGATTTTCGACAATAACAAGGCATCATTGTTTGGACTTATATGCATGAAGTAGCCTGTAACAGCTCCCATATTGTTTCTCTCTTCTATCATAGGTGCGTGTTTTAATTTTTTGCATTCTTCTATCGTAATATTCAATAATCTGGCAAGTCCTTTAATTGACGGTTGCTTCACGGGTATATACATATCAATTTCGATGCATTTAATATAACTCCTTTATTACTCGTGGAAAATTTTCTTTCCGGAGTTGATTCTTTTAAGAATTCCAATTTCTGTAGCTGCCTTTTAACGATTTTCAATATTGAAAGTTTGAAGTTCAAACACAAAGACTTGTTATAATAATCAGTGTTGTAGAGGCTTTGGTAATTTTTAGTTATCGCTTATATTTTTTCAAACGCGAATAACAGAGCACTATTTCAAGTTTCAATATATATAACATCTTATAGAGCCTGAAGCCTCCTGAAACCACACTGTTAATGGCAGGCCAATTAATAGGGAGCATAGGTAATGTATAAGAATTGCCAATTAAATAGCCGATATCCATATCAGATACTGGGCTTATTACATCCACCTTCGCACCTCATTATAAATGACTGATAGGAACAACATGAGAAAAATTATGACGGGTAAGATTAGCGGGGCGAGGGTTATGCTCTTTTTATTAACTATGTTGTCATGCGGCAGACATGCTATGGCACATAAGGTGCAGATGTTTACATCGTCGGGCTGTATCACAATCGGACAGACGGTGTCAATCGATGCAATTATAACGGATGCGCCGGCATCTACTTATTACAACTGGCAATTCAAAGGCACTAATGGTAACTGGGTTTGCTTTACCAACGGGAGTAATGCTATTAATGGGCAACAATTTACTGTTTCAGGCGCTTCAGCGGCTGGTCCTGCTAACAATGCACCTCAATTAAATATCCTGAATGCAAGTGCAGTGCTGGATAATTTGTCCATACGCTGCCTGATGCGCGAAAACGCAAGTCCTTGCGGCGCCCCTTCAGGTACGGTATACGGAGGAGATGATCTTAATACAGGTGAAGTGAAAACACTGAGATTACGTTTAGCAGCAGATCCTGCTAATTGCAGTATTTCCTGCACTTCCAATTTGCTAAATAATACAGATGGTTACTATGGCGGGTTAGAGGCTGTTACTTATGTTTCTCCCAATTCCTTTACAGACCATAACTTCTCAACAGGGGCCGGTGCATCCGACTTCAATGTAAATATGAGCGGTACCGGTTCTTTTAAAGTAATGAATAATCCTTTTGCGGCTTATGCTGCTTTTGCAAAATTTGCGCCGCATTCCGGCAATTACCAAATGGTGGTGAAAGGCAATACAGATGCTGCATCCAAAGCCTGGTACAAAACGATTACGGTAATACCCGGTCAGACATATTCATTTTCTGTATGGGCTGCAAAAGTAGATAATACAGCTCCCAAGATTCAGCTGAAAGCAAATGGCGTGGAAATTGCTACAGCATTATTGCCATCTGCCAATGGTACCTGGCAACAGTTGAATGGAACATATGCCGTGCCTCCGGGTGTTACTTCCGTAACCTTTGCCATCCTTGATAAAAATGCCGCAACAACTGCGCACAATTATGTTCTGGATGATATCTGTCTTGTAAAAACAAACGAAGGTGTTACAATAGGAGACAGGGTTTGGTTTGATGTAAACAAAAACGGAGCGCAGGATGCAGGTGAGCCGGGAGTGAATGCCGTGACAGTAAAACTTTACTATGATGGTAATGGCGATAACAATGCTGATTCCGTAAATCCTGTACAAACAGCAATAACCAACAGTACGGGTGCGTATAGTTTTACGCATGTTATTGCAGGCAAATACTTTGTTCAGTTTACACTTCCTGCAGGATATACCGGTTTCACGACGCAAGATGCAACAGGTGTCCCCATAGGTCAGAACTCTGCCGTAAATGTTACGACCGGTAAGACGGGTACTCATAATTTTGTTTCCGACTTCCTGACCAAAGATGCGGGCCTTGTTAAGGACCTTACTATTTCCGGTAAAGCTTTTATGGATGTAAACGGCCTTACTGACAATGCGGTAAACGGTACTTTAATTTCTGCAGCATCGGGTACAGCTTTATATGCCAATCTTTTTAAGGGTACTTCTTTTGTCAGCTCTGCTGCTGTAGTGAATGGTTTATATACATTCGACAGCCTTGCCGGTAATTCTCCTTATACAATTGCAATATCAACTGTACAGGCAACTTCAGCAAGTACAGCCCTTTCCGTATTGCCTGCAGGATGGCTGAATACCGGAGAAAACACAGGCACATCAAATGCAAATGACGGCTTGCCGAATGGGTTACTGGTTGTCAGTATTGCAGAAACAAATGTTGCAAATGCCAATTTTGGTATGCAGCAACGGCCACATGCGGGCAGCGTAACAAATCCGGCACAAGTAAATCCGGGCACAGCAGTAAGTATAACAATACCGGCATCTTCTTTTGCAAGTTCAGATGTCAGCCCCGGTATTGTTTCAACATTAAAGTTAATAACGTTTCCTTCAGATGCTAACAGCATAACGGTTGGAACAAATACATACTATGCGAGTGCAACGGGTATCCCGTCTGTGTGCCCTACGGCAACATGCGCTGTTTTCCCCGTAACAACAGGTATAGCTATTGCTGCACCCAATGGTGTGCCTTCAGGCGTTATTAAAATAGATCCTGTTAATGGTGCTGTTACAGTTCCTTTGCGTTTTGTTTCCATTGATAACGGGAATGCACAATCGACGGATACCGGCACGGTTAATATTCCGTTTGTTGTTCCTGATCTTACGCCAAATATAACAGCATCGCCGAATGTATTGCATGGCGCTACTACATTCAACGTCACTGTGGCTGTTTCAGAAATTAATAATGTTGCAACACAGGGTCTGGTTACGGTTTATATTCCCAAAGACAGCAGGGTCACTTTTACATTCAATCAGAATTTAAATACAATAGGATCATCACCGGCAACGCCTTTAAACAATAGCATCTGGACATATAACGGAACGAATAGTTTCTATCACATTTTCACAACGAATAATGTAATTGCAGCGAACAATTTCTCTACGTTCGGGTTTGTAGCTACGTTCAATCCGGGAAGCACAAAAGGAAAGTATCCGATGACAGCTACTATAACATCCGGTAGCGGAAAAGAGAATAATACCACCAACAACAGCGATTCGGAAATACTTAGTTATTTCTCCAACTAAAATAAACCTAAACATCAATAATTATAACGAAGAATATGAAGAAGATTTTAATGATTCCCGTAATAGCCATTTTGCCGCTGGCATCTTTCGCCCAGAATTGGAACCCTTGGGTAAACAGCGCCAATGTAAGCCCGGCTCCGCTATTACCTGTTGAACTGAATGGAACAGGCACATTGTCATTTAATATAGGCAACTCAGGAAGTGATGACCTGACCGCAGGCGGAACTGCCAACAATCAAACCAAACTTGTGATTTCTTTATCTAACGGTGTTCCTGATAATGTTAATCCTCTGTCTGCCGTAAGCGGAACAATGGCATCCAGATTTTCGTGGGTTTACAATGCTCCCCTGAATACATTTACTGCAACGCAAATACAAACCATCAGCGGGCTTGATGCAGGTACTATTATAATTGCATATAAAGTAACACAGAATTCTACATCGGGCGCTTTGTCAAACGGATTTAACGTAAACCTTACTGCACCTGCATACGCAAGTGTAAGTAACAGCCAGCCTGATGATAACACGAATGCTTTTACCTATACAACGTTGTCAGTAGGCGGTTCTGTATTGAATGATGCCAACGGCCAAAGGGACAGCCTGATTAACGGTGCCGGCATGAATCCGGGAGGTCTGATTGCAGTGTTGGTTAACAGTTCTGGTATAACCCTTGCTACGTCTGCTGTTTCTGCTACAGGAGCCTATAATTTCCCTGATATGGAAGCAGGTAACTATAGTGTTCTGATTACTACCACAGCCCCAACCATCGGGGCTGCAGCTCCTGCCATTACGTTACCGTCAAACTGGGTTAATACCGCAGAAGGTAATACAGGTCTGGGCGACGGAAACGCGAATGGAACAACTATCGTTACTTTGGGCGCTACTACAATTACCAATATTAATTTCGGAATAGAACGATTACCAAATTCCAGTCTTGTTTCAACAGGGGCAACTGCACCTGTTCTGAATTCTTTTTTTATACTTAACGGTAGTACTGGAAACCTGCCTGCTCCATCTGGCACAGATGATGAAGACGGCATATTGCAAGCCGGGAAGAAACTGATAATTACCGCATTGCCTTCCAATTCGGTGTTGATCTATAACGATATACCGGTAATACTTAATCAGGTTATTACAAGTTTTGATCCTGATTTATTGAAGTTGCAGGTTACAGCAGCGACAATAATAGCTTCAACTACGAATTTTCAGTTTGCCTATTTTGATGCCGCTGATAAACAAGATCCCACACCTGCTAATTATCTTATTAATTGGGGCAGTCCGTTGGCTATTCACTTGTCAACATTTACGGCAGTTGCAGAAAATAACAGAACAAGGCTTGACTGGACAACCTTGTCTGAAACAGGCAATACAGGTTTCGATATTGAAAGAAGTGCAGATAGCAAACATTGGATAAAGATTGGTTTTATTTCTTCTCTGGCTGAAAATGGCAATAGCAATCAAAAGCTGCAATATGTCGCTTATGATGAAGAGCCGATCCCGGGCGTAGATGTTTATCGCCTGAAACAAACAGACCAGGACGGTACTGTTTCATACAGTGATGTACGTTTGGTCAATTTTGAAGATGCAACCGGTACTATAGCTGTTTATCCCAATCCAACAACCGATGTGGTAAACATCAGAACAAATGATTGGAATAATATTTCAAATGTCAGCATTTCCGATGCAAACGGAAGAATGTTGTTGCAGGTAAATGATGCAACCAAAGAAATTCATTTGAATGGCTTTGCTAAGGGAACCTATTTGATTCAGGTTGTTAAGAAAGACGGAACAGCAGCAAATTTTAAAATAATTAAAAATTAAGAAGAGATTCCTGAAGATATTACCAGGTTGAAATACTAATTCATTTCAACCTGGTAATATTATTAAACAGCAATCTTTACAGCAATTAAATTTAAAAAGTCAAAAATGAAAAAAGCAATTTTAATAATAATCTTATTCTTTTACTTTCTGAAGGTATCAGGAGAAGCAGGCAAACATAAAATGGTTCACCTTATTTCGCCGGAGACAACAGGGATAAAGGGTAATACATTTATATTGGAATATCAGGTGTTTGAAAGCCATGATAAATCAACAACAGAAACGGATACGGTGCGTCATCCTGGTGATTATATATATTTCTCGGCAGAAGGAAAAGCTTACATGAACTATAAGGGTAAACCCGATTCCATCGATTATTTTTTTCCGGATAGAAAGTCGGTAAGCTTTGGAGATACGCCATTTAAAATAATCATCCTTGATAATGGTTTCTTTAAATTATATCAGGATGAAACAGAAGCTAATGGCGACTACAACAAGGTCACCTATTTATTGAAAAAGAAATAGCCTTTGCAGATTGTCTATGCATGAGGTTTTCTAAGTATAAAAACGATGTCATCAATTGAACGAATAATTTTAGGTGCCCCGATACAAAATATTTATCAGGAGTGGATATTCAGGAAAAAGCTATTTGAAGTGCTTAGGGAAGGATTGATCGTACCACGAGCTGATATGAATTTTCAGGGTTTTATTACAAAGTATTTGAATTTATATGCTAATAAAAATATGTTGCCTGCATTGCTTAAGGACTCAATTGACGATTACAGGCATGCGTACAGATTAGGCAGGCTTAGTAATATGGATAAGTATATAAAGTCATTCTTCTAAAGGCATGGTATATTTTGTTAGCCCCCAAAGTGCTCTTGAAACCCGGTTGCCTTTGAGGTATATGAATGTATGTTCTATTTATGTTGCGCACTCATGAAAAAAATCAAATCGCCTCCCTTTATAATATCGCTGTGTTTTATGTAATGCTCTTTAATTTCCTTTCCATTGAACATTACTTTACTGACATATACATTTTGAGGACTCTTGTTTGTTACTTTAATAACAAAGTTTTTCCCATTATCTAAGTGGATAATGGCCTGATCTACAGATGGGCTACCTAATTCATAGCGATCGGAACCCGGTGTTACAGGATAAAATCCAAGTGCACTGAAGATATACCAGGCGCTCATCTGACCGCAATCATCATTACCTCCAAGCCCATCGGGAGCAGGCTTGTACATCAATGGTAAAATCATCCTGATGCGTTCCTGTGTTTTCCATGGCTTATTGGTCCAGTTATATAAATAGGCAACGTGATGAGAGGGCTCGTTGCCATGCACATAATTGCCGATAATGCCATCCCTGGTTATATCTTCGGTTTCTGCAAAATATTTATCCGGTAAATGCATCGTGAATAATGAATCCAGGTAATTGACGAAACGGTTATTACCGCCCATCAGTTTTATCAATCCTTCAGGATCCTGTGGTACGAAAAGGGTATAGTTCCAGGCGTTACCTTCTATAAAGCCACCGTTGCTGGTACTTAAAGGATCAAATGGAACATGGAAGTCGCCCTCGCTGCTGCGCGGCCTCATAAAACCGGTAGAAGCATCGTAAACATGTTTGTAATTCTGCGAACGTTTTATAAATTCCTCGTAAATATCTTTTTTGCCAAGTTTTGCTGCCAGTTGTGCAATAGCCCAATCGTCATAAGCATATTCCAAAGTGCCGGAAACGGATGTTCCGCTGCTGGTATCCGGTATAAATCCCAGATCTATATAAGTGCCTATATTTTCATAATCTCTTTTCCGGGCGGTTGCAACACAGGCTTCCAATGCTCTTGCCGCATCAAACTGATTGCTTCCTTTTACAGCAGCATCGGCTAATACAGCAACAGCATGATAGCCACTCATACACCAGTTTTCGTTTGCTGAATTGGACCATACGGGCAGCATGTGTTCGGGGCTCTGATCGTAATGCGCCAACATAGATTTTATCATATCCGCGTTCCGATCCGGCTGTATGATAGTAAACAAAGGATGAAGGGCGCGGTAAGTATCCCATAATGAGAAAGTGGTGTAATTGGTAAACCCGGAAGCTTTATGGATATTCTGATCCAGGCCTTTGTAAAGGCTATCCACGTCCATATAAAGCGTGGGGTTAATCATGGCATGATACATTGCCGTATAAAAATTCTGCTTCAGTTCATCATTTCCCTGAATGGCTATTTTGCTTAGTTCTTTTTCCCATAATTGTTGTCCTTGTGCTTTTACTTTGTCAAAATTCCAATCTGCGACTTCGGAAACAAGATTGTGCAAAGCTCCGTCCATGCTTACGGGAGAAAGAGCGAACTTTATTTTAACCTGCTCTCTTTCTGTTGTTTTAAAATCGAAATGTGCCCTGATCTGGCTGCCCGAAATTTCAGGAAAATTATTTGTCTGATCGAATTTGTGCCAGAAGCCACGATAGACTTCTTTTGGTGCATAGCTTTTAAAACCGTGTCTGTAAAAAGGCTTTGAAAATATCATAGCAAAATAAAGAGTGCGATTGCGCGCCCATCCGTTTGTTTGCCTGTAGCCCATTACCAAAGTATCATTCACCACTCTCAGATAAGTCCATACATTTTTGCCGGAATAATTATAGATGCCGGACATAAGGTCGAGTATGATATGAGCGTCGTCGGATTCAGGAAAGGTATATTGATGAAAGCCAACCCTGGCGGTCGTGGTAAGTTCTGCAGTAATATTATTTTTGGCCAGTCTTACCTTGTAATAGTTTGCTTCGCTGTATTCTTCATCATGAGAAAAAGGAGACCTGTAGCCGCTTGAAGGATCATCTGCGGTGCCGGGATTGAGCTGTAGTTTCCCCACGGAAGGCATTATCAGGAAATCTCCCAAATCAGAATGGCCGGTGCCGCTGAAATGCGTATGGCTAAAGCCAACAATGGTTTTGTCGTCGTATTGGTAACCCGCGCAGTATTTATAAACATCCGGATTATACTTTCCATTCCGTTCATAACTTATTGTATCGGTTTCCGGGCTGAGCTGTACCATGCCAAACGGCACTGTTGCACCGGGATATGTATGACCCATTCGTTGGGTACCAATCATGGTTTTTACAAAAGGTACTAATTGGTATTTACTGCTGTTTTGCGCGTAAACGGCAACAGTCGTACATGTCAGGATGAAAGTAAATATTCTTTTCATAGCGAAAGTATAACCGGTTACTTAAAATGGTTCCGGAGCCGTGACAAAATACGCTATCTCAAGAAACAATTGTACAAAAATGAAATCAATTTATGGGCTTCTGAACTGCTAAATGCCCAATGTATTCATCAATTCCCTGGCTGCGGCTGCTCCGGCACGATTGGCCCCGATGGTGGATGCAGAGGGGCCATAACCCGGCAGGTGGATACGGGGTTCTTTGGCAACCATAGTTGCCAGCCTGCCTGCCATAAGAATGCCGCCATTCTCTTCTCTGGGTAAAACGGGCTTTAAATGTTCCAGAGCGCCTTTGAAACCGGTATTCCACAAAATGACATCTGCTTTTTCTTCTTTTCCATCTTCCCATTTCACTCCGCTTCGGGTTATCTCGCTGAACATGGGAAAGCGCTTTAGCACGCCTCTTTCTTTCATGTCGATAACTTCGGGCGAGAGGGGTAATCCGGTAACAGAAACCACAGATAAAGGCGGTAGTCCCTGCCTTACTCTTTCTTCTACCATTGCCACGGCCTTGTGCCCTGCATCTTCATCAAAAGGTCCTTCTCTGAATTGGGGCGGACGGCGGGTAACCCAGGTGGTGGTGGTTACTTTTGAAATCTGATCCAGCAATTGAATGGCGGAAATGCCGCCTCCGACAACGATGACATGTTTGCCTTTAAAGTAATCTGCTGTTTTGAAATCTTTGGTATGCAGCTGTTCGCCTTCAAAAAGACGGGCACCGGGATATTCAGGGATGTAAGGATTTTCCCAGGTGCCGGTAGCGTTGATGATGCCTGATGCTGAAAATAAGGTTTTGGATGAATCGATGTAAAACCGCTCATCATGCAGATAGACGGTTTCGACTTTTAGTGGCCGGTACACCCGGAAGTCAAATTTCTTTTCATACAAATCATAATAGTGAGGCACAGCAATACTGGCTTGAACGTTTGTGTCAGTGGTACTAATGGTTTCTTCAAAAGACATGCCGGGCAAATCATGAATTCTATTGACGGTACTTAGCGTAAGCGATGGCCACCTGTATTGCCATGCACCGCCGGGGGCGGGCGCTTCGTCCAGAATGATAAAGCCCGGACCAATTTCCAGGCCCATTTTTTTTAAATAATAGGCGGCGGACAGTCCTGCCTGCCCGGCGCCTATTACTGCAATTTTAGTTTTGTATCGAATTTTATTTAACATCCATCATCTCTGTTTAGCGCCATCCAAGCCCGGGTGCTACATGTTCCAATATGGCGGAAAGCACGTGTACATTATAATCTACACCCAAGGTATTGGGGATAGTCAGCAGAATAGTATCTGCTTCCTGTATGGCTTCGTCTTGCGCCAATTCTTCTATGAGCTTATCCGGTTCTGCGGCATAGCTCCGGCCAAAAATGGCTCGTCTGTCTGCTTCCAGAGTACCTACCTGATCTTTGCTATCTGCCTGTTGCCCGAAATAAAGGCGGTCCTGATCATTTACCAATGCAAAAATGGAACGGCTTACCGAAACTCTGGGCTCCCGCTGATGACCTGCTTCTTTCCAGGCTTGTTTAAACAACCGGATCTGTTCGGCCTGTTGTACATGAAAAGGTTTGCCACTTTCGTCAAATTTCAAGGTAGAGCTTTGCAGGTTCATGCCAATCTTGCCTGCCCATATTGCCGTAGCATCAGAGGCCGATCCCCACCAGATGCGGTCTTGTAAACCGGGGGAGAATGGCTCTAAACGCAACAGTCCGGGAGGGTTGGGAAACATGGGATTGGGGCTCGGCTCGGCAAATCCTTTGCCTTTCAACTGCTCAAAGAACTCCAGTCCTTTTTGACGGCCCATATCGGCGTCTGTTTCTCCCGGCTCCGGTTTGTAACCAAAATGACGCCAGCCGTCGACAACCTGTTCGGGTGAACCCCTGCTGATGCCTAATTGCAGACGGCCGCGGGAAATTAAATCGGCGGCGCCCGCATCTTCTACCATATACAACGGATTTTCGTAACGCATATCAATGACACCTGTACCAATTTCGATTTTGCTGGTTTTGGCACCGATAGCTGCTAATAAGGGGAAGGGGGATGCCAGTTGCCTGGCAAAGTGGTGTACACGGAAATAAGCGCCGTCAATACCCAATTCTTCTGCCGCTACTGCTAAATCAATAGATTGGAGCAAGGTATCGCCTGCCGTTTTTGTACTGTAAGAGGGGTGGTTTGCCCAATGTCCAAACGATAAAAAACCTATTTTCTTCATCTGTATATTTATTGTCCACTTTCGGGGATTTAAAAACCCTCGCCTTTAGGCGAAGACTTTAGTTAAAAAATAGAGTAGGAAAGATTGAATATCTTTACTACTCTTTATATTATTGTTGACCTATCTTGAAATTTTGGTCTTCATCTTCAAGCTCTTGTTCTTCTATATACTTCATAATTACTTCATCTGTAATATTACCAGAACTTGCTACAAAATATCCTCTTGCCCAAAAGTGTCTGCCCCAAAATTGTTTTTGCATCTCTACAAAGCTACTAAGAATTTTCCTTGAACTTTTACCTTTTAAGAACTGAACTATCTTACTGATAGATAGGTGAGGTGGAGCAGAGATAAAGAGATGAACATGGTCTTTTGATACATGACCTTTTATAATCTCTATATCATTAGCTTTACAAATCTCTCTTACTAATTCCCTTACTCTTATAGCTACTTCACCAGTTAACACAGGCTTTCTATACTTAGTAATCCATACAATATGGTATTTCAAATCATAAACTGTGTGGGCACCTTTTCTGTAATGTTGCATAGGTTTTTGTTTTTGGTTTAAGATGTGTATTTTGTGAATAAATCAAATATAAAAATTATGCAAATAGACTTACAGATTCCAATTGAAATTATTGAAAGATATAAAGCTGACTTGTTGTTAAGAGGTACACATGTATCTAATGAAGAGCTTACTCAGGCTATCTTTTACTCTTTAGCTTATAGAATTTCAACTTTAGAAGATGCTGTTAGAAATCTAAACAACAATATCAATAGGATTGTAGAGTCAAGGAATTTATGAGAACTTCTTATCCATAGTATGTAAGAGATATACTATCTTTACTTTCCAGATTAGTATCTTATCAAATAAATAATACTTGTGAACGTGTATATGTCTATCACGCCCCTCATGTATGTTTACTGTTTTCGTAATCATAAATAAAAATTGAATGAAATAAATAAAAACGTAAAATATTATCCATAGTATCGTACTATAGTATTGCTGTCCTAAACTACCACATAAAACAGCATCAAATACAATGTATAGATATGATACACCTTGAAAGGGGTGTAATTGTGTCTTTTGTATTTGAAGCCCGTGGTAGGGCCAGGACAGCAGGAGAATTTCAGTTACACCCTTTCTTATGTCCAAAAACTACCACAAAAATGAATGAAAACGGGAAATCCTTGATGGGATGCTTAACTATTATATTTACTGTTGCTACAGGTTATGTTGCTTGGCAGAAAATACATCCTAATGACTTACTTAGTTTCATAGGGTTTCTGATAATGTGGTTTATCATTGCCTTTCTTGTAAAACATGTAATCTTTATAGTAGTTGGAGCGCTATTAGCTATACTATCTAAGTTGTTAGACAAAAATTAGTGTGGGTCATTGTTGGTACTAAGCATCGCTTGGAGAAAGCTGAATTTATTCAGCTTCTACTAAATCTACCGGCTTGTAGCCGGTAGTTTGTTTAATTTTCTTCGTAATGCGATGAGCTGTTATAAAGACTCATTTTGGGGTAGGGTATATAAGACCCAAATGTAGGCATCTTTATGACTATCGTTTTATACCGGCAGGCATTTGGAGTATAAATAATATTGATAGTTTTTAAATGAACTTACATAACAGAAGTCTTTTTGGGAGAATATCAATTTGTGGGTGTTCTCATTGACGGACGGTATCTATCTCCACAGTGTCAGCAATTTTTTGATGTAATTAAAAATCCCTGTTTCAGAAGAAACAGGGATTAATACTTTGGGGACGATTATTGTGTTTTTCGTTTTTTCGTTTTAAAAGCCATACATGCCACCCGAAACGGAAATCTGCTCGCCTGTAATCCATGCTGCATCACCGGAAGCAAGAAATACGGCGGCTTTCGCAATATCTTCCGGCTGGCCTCTGCGACCAAGCGGGGTATTGGCAATAAACATTTTTTCATAATCGCTGCCGGCAGTAACACCTGCACTGGTTGCACCTTCTGTTTCCGTAGCGCCCGGCAAGATGGAATTGATACGAACGTTCTTTGCACCCAGTTCTTTTGATAAAGAAATTGTGATGGCATCTAATGCCGCTTTAGTTGCAGAATACAACGAGGCAGCCGGGAGCGGATATTTGCTTGCGCCGGAACTGATATTGATGATATTGCCTCCTTTATCGCCAAACAGTTTCAGAGCCGCCTGAATAGTAAGTACCGGCCCCAAAACATTGACGTTGAAATGCTGATGGAAAGCTTCTGCCGATGCCTGTTCGATAGGCAAAAATTGCTGAAAGACTGCGTTGTTTACCAAAATATCCAATGTGCCGAAAGCCTTTTTTGCTTCGTCAAACAGCCTGATTACATCGGCTTCGTTCGATACATCGGCCTGCACCGCTATGGCTGTGCCTCCATTACCTGTTATCTCTCTAACTACTTTATCTGCTCCTTCTTTGCTTGAAGCATAATTCACAACAACCTTTGCGCCTTCTGCCGCAAAATGCTTTGCGATAGATGCGCCTATTCCTTTTGAAGCGCCGGTAACTACTGCTACTTTGTTTTTTAATCTACTCATTTTAAGAATTATTTGATAGCACGGGTTACAAATTTGTGCCAATGTGAGGGTTAATTATTTAGCCAGATAGGTCATGCCACCATCAACGAGAAGTTCGGCGCCAAGCATAAATGCAGCATCATCAGAGGCCAGGAAAACGGCTGCTTTGCCAATGTCAGATGGTTGTCCGATTCTGCCTGTCGGCATTACGCCTGCATAGTGTTTTTTTACAGCTTCAATTTGTTCTGCGGGAACAAACTTGTCAAATGCCGGTGTGTCTGTTGTGCCCGGTGTTATTACATTTGCCCTGATTTTTCTATCTAAAAGATCGCTTGAAAGCCCTTTTGCCAAATAGATAACAGCGGCCTTTGCAGCACCATACAGTGTAAAGGAAGCATATGCCCGATGTGCTGCATTTGAGCCGATAAGAATAACAGAGCCACCGTCATTCATATGAGGCAATGCTTTCTGGACAGTGAAGTAAACACTCTTCAGGTTTAAATCCATCGTTTTGTCATAGTCTGCTTCGCTGATATCTGCCACAGTTCCTATAGTTCCACCACCCGCATTGGCCACAATCACGTCTATCTTGCCAAATTTTTCCGATGTTTCTCTAAACACTCTTTCCAGATCGGCAACATTGGTTACATCTGCATTTATGGCTATAAAATTATCGCCAAGCTGAGCTACAGCACTGTCTAAAGTATCCTGGTTTCTGCCGACAATTGCACCCATTGCACCTTCATTTTTAAATGCTTCGGCAATACCTAATCCGATGCCGCTATTACCGCCTGTAATAACTGCTACTTTATTCTTTAATTTACTCATGAGTTCTTTTTTTAAGATTGAGAGACAAAGGTAGACTGCGCAAGTTATTTTTAGTAACTTTGTGCCGAAAAGTAATGGTAACACAGGTGTAACTAAGTAAACTTATGAGGTGTGAAATAACGGAGTTCCAGCAGGAACAAAAGAAAAGGATGCGATCTGTTCAGGATGCGATGGACGCGCTGAACGGGAAATGGAAGATAGCTATAATCTCTTCTATTTGCTGTTACGGCAAAAGAAGGTTTACTGATATTCTGAATGATGTTGAAGGAGTTTCCAACAGAATGCTGAGCAAAGAATTAAAAGAACTGGAAATAAACCAGCTGATAAAACGAACCGTTTTGAATACGCAACCCATAACGGTTGAATATGAATTGACGGAACACGGCAATACGCTGCAAGCCATCATTACTGAACTTTCAGATTGGGGCATTGTACACCGGAAGAAAATTGTCGGGAAATAATATTTGTTCTGTCTAAATAGGGATTGTTATAGTTGCGGTGGCGCCGGTTTCGGATATCACCAAATGGTACTCTCCTTTCAGCTTATTCTTCGTGTAAATATTCAAACGGTCCTTAATGGTCTGCACTGCTATTGAATTACCCTTGAATTTCTTATGGGGAACCGGCCGGCCATTGTCCTTAACTACTACCCTCAACAGGTTGTCATGAACTAAGTCAATGCTTATTTCTATGTGACCTTCAATGTCATTGAGGCTCGATACACCATGTTTTACTGCGTTCTCTACGATCGGTTGGATAAGCATAGTGGGTATATATATATCGGCTAAGTCGTCTTCATCCAGCTCAATAGTCCATACCACATCAAACTTGCTCTTGAACCGGGTGATTTCAAGCTGAACATAATGCCGGAGGAATTGAATTTCGTTCTCAAGGCTTATAAAGGTATGCACAGACTGCTCCAGTATCTCACGTATGAGGCCGCTGAAATCCGAAAGGTAATCAATAGCGCCTTCTTCATTCTTTTCCGTAATAAAAGACTGTATGGTATTAAGCGAGTTGAAAACAAAATGGGGGTTCATCTGGCTCTGCAAAGACTTAAGCGTCGATTCATTCAATTTAGCTTGTAGCTCGGCCTGTTGCAGGGCACGTTTCTTGCGCCGGTTCTGGCTCCATAATAACAGGCTTGTACTGATTACGATTATCAGCAGGCCCGAACCCAAGATGAACCACCAGGTCTTGTAATAAGGAGGCTTTATGGTAAACTCAAATGGTGCAGAACGCCCATTGAGGTAGCGGTAATCCTGGTCAAAGGCATAAAGGATAAGTTTGTAGTCTCCATCATTTAAGGAGTAATAATCTATCTTGTCTCCCGTTATCTCACTTTGTGAAACAAGGTTGTTGTTCCTGTACAGGTAAGCTTTTATTTTTAAACGGTCGCGCCTTAAAAAATACAATGCTGAGAACCCGATGGTTAAATTGTTCCGGTCATGTTCCAGGCTGATAGTTTTTATCGTGTCATAACCTTTATCTGCTACAGCGTTTATGGCTGTAAGCTTAATGTAAACAGGTATTGACATGGTATCAGGGCGATAATTTATATCGTCCAGGATATTAACACCTTTGTCTGTAGCTATGTACAGTTTGTTGCTGTCCATCAATATGTCGTTGATATTGTCAGACCTTAAGCCGTCTGATGCAAAAAACTTACTTAAAGCCTTAAACTTCAACCCACCGTTTTCTTTAAAGTAGCCAATCCGGTCCAATCCGTCCTTGGTAGCCACCCAGAAACAGCTGCGAAGGGTGTCAATAAGTATTTTATTGCATTCATTGTCGCTCAAAAGATTGCTCCGGTCTATCCTGTACTTATGCTTCCCGTCATATACAAAAACACCGCCGTTCGTGGTGAAAAAAAGATTCCCTCTTTTATCTTCCTGGATACTCTTGCAAAATACAGCGTTTGAAGGGTCGAGCACAAACTCCCTGCTGTTTTTTATCCCGTTGTAATATTCATCCGTATAATAAACCTTATTGGTGGTGGAATACCATAAACGTGATTGGCCGTCTTCGTATATGCTGTATACCTTCATAGCAATATCGACCATAAGAGGTTTGGAAATATTTGTCTTGAAGTCAACAAAGAGGATACCGTTCCTTCCTCCGTTTGCAACAAAAAAAGAGTTGTTTTTTTTGCTGGGCGTTATGTATTTAAAATTAGGTACAATTAGCGGGTTCGTGTTTTTATACTTTTCTATAATTCCGTTAGGGTTGCTTAAACTGAAAATATCAAATGAGGTGGTTAGATAAAATTTGTTTTTAAAATATAGTATGTTGTATAAATTGACTGCGTTTTCATTTAATTGGTTAACCTGTTTTTGATTATCAATGTTTATCAGTTGATATTCGCTATTGACAACATAAGTATTGTTGGCGTACCTGAAAATAAATCTGGCGGTATTATTAATATTTTGATCCTGATTAAACTCGAGTATAGGTATTTGAGGGCAGAATAATAAACCGGAGGTCGACCCGATATATAAGTTCTTGTTTATAGGAAAAACATGAGCGCGGTTCGCATATTTAACTTTCAAAACGTAATTATCCTTCTTTTGTATTATGTGGTCTTTATATATCTCCAACACTTTCCCATCATTATATATCGCCGTCTGCAGGTCTTTATCAGTGAAGGCTGCATGATAAAATGGTGTATCCATTCCATATTGAAAGGCATATTCCCTGTTCTTAAAGTCCATGCGGGTTACAATATCCAGCCTGGGCAGGTTCGGATAATAATAATAAGGGGTATAATAACTGGAATCTTTAAACCATGTAAGCGTTTTTGCATTTTTAGCAATCAAAGAATCTCTTATCCGTACATCCTGAACTCCCCAGATTTTACCCTTATATTGCAGATAGGAGAATGTAGGAAGCGTACCTAATTTATCATAAGCGGTCATCTTTTGAGTCAGAAAGTTAAAGATGTTCAGCTTTCCGTCAATGGAGGTATAATAGAGTTCATTGTTGAGCTCTGTAAGCATTGTGCCGGGATAATTTTTGATACGATTTAGAAATGAAGTATTTCTTGTGTTATGAATACTGCCATTAAAAAAATAACAAAGCTCCGCACTGAAACAGGAAATCCAGATTCTGCCTTTAGAATCTTCATACAGATACAGCACCTCATTGTTGGGCAAACCATCTGTGACTGTGAAATATTCAAAATTCTTACTATCCCATCTGCAAAGACCATTTTTAGTGCCAATCCATACATAACCCTTAGAATCCTGCATGATGTAATGAATTTCATTACTTGGCAACCCATTGTCAGTTGAAATAGTCTTATAGGTTAATAAATGTGCATTAACTCCTGAAAAAAAACAAGAAAGAGACACAAATAACATAACAATCCATATAGACCTATAATGCATCTAACTAATGAAATTTAGAAAGCTGAAAAATACCAGACCACCAATAATTAAAAGATAAAATGGATGAAATTCCATTTATAAGAAAGCAAATAAAATCAATTTTCAATTGATATTATAAAAACGGCACAAAAACTAATCCGGAATCAGTTTTTATGCTTCGTCCGAAATATCCACACACTTCCTGTTTATTTATAAAAACACTACTGAAAATGTGACGCAGGTCACATAATCGGAGCAAGTTATTAAATGTGACGCGCGTCACACAATCACCTCATTTTTACAAACCACCTTTGTTGTAATCGGGATAAAAAGAGGATAGAAATAATGACATTCAACGTACAGAAGCTTCTACGTCGGATAAAAATACAGTCTGTTTTCTCTTCATTTCCAATCCTGATAGCGTTATCTGAATTTCTTTAAAAACAAAAATTTAAAACAATGTCAAAGACAATTTTAATTACAGGTGCTTCAAAAGGATTTGGTAAAATCTGGGCAGAGGCGTTCTTAAAACGTGGTGATAAAGTAATAGCAACAGCACGCAACCTTGATACGCTGGACGATCTGGTCCGGCAGTATGGTGAAAGTGTTTTCCCGCTTAAACTGGATGTAAATAATCGTGAAGAAGTGTTTGCCGCTGTAAATGCCGGAAAGGATCATTTCGGAAGGATTGATGTTCTGATAAATAATGCCGGCTACGGACTGTTTGGGGCTATTGAAGAAACTACTGAACAGCAGGCCCGTGCTCAGTTTGAAACCAACTTCTTTGGATTGCTGTGGGCAACACAAGCTGTTATACCCATCATGCGTGAGCAGAAAGGTGGCCACATTATTCAATTATCAAGTGTTTTGGGCGTGGTAACATTTCCGACATTAGGTATATATAACGCATCTAAATTTGCAGTAGAAGGCCTGACTGAGTCTCTTGTACAGGAAATAGCCCCATTTGGCATCAAGGTTTCTATGATAGAGCCGAATGCATTTTCAACAGACTGGGGCGGCACATCTGCGGTACATACAGATCCTAACCCACTTTATGAAAAGGTGAAAGGTGAATTGTTTGCAAGTTTTACGCCTGATTTCTTTGGCGACCCGAAAGCAACAAGCAATGCCGTTTTGAAATTGGTTGACAGCGCAAACCCACCTTTAAGATTATTCCTCGGAAAAATATCTTATCCCTTCGTTAAGCAAAACTATGAATCGCGCTGGGCGGAATGGGACGCATGGAAACAGGTTTCGGATGAAGCACATGGGCTGTAAGCCTTGCTATGAACAAGTTGAGTTTAGATGTATTTATAAACTAATTGCAAAAACAGATGGTGTTATGAACACAGATGAAAAATTTATAAGCCTGCACAGGCAAAGCAGACCGCTGATACTCCCTAACGCATGGGATGCGGCAAGCGCAAAAATTATTGAAGACCTTGGTGCGCCTGCCATTGCTACCACGAGCGCGGGAGTGGCATGGTCTCTTGGTTATCCTGACGGATATAAGATGGATGCCGCATTAAATGCACAGGTAGCGGGGAACATAGCCCGTGTGATAAGTGTGCCTCTTTCCGTGGATTTTGAGAATGGCTATAGTGATGATCCGCTTACTGTTGCCGCAAATGTAAAGATGCTGCTTGATGCAGGTGTTGCCGGAATTAATATTGAAGACGGGAGAGACAGTCCGGACCTGTTGGCAAGAAAAATAGAAGCCATTCGAAATGTCGCAGAAAACTACGGTTCGAAATTATATATCAATGCAAGGACCGATGTCTATTTAGCTTCACTTTTACCGGATGAAGAACGCGCAGCAGAGGTAATAAGGAGAGGAAAACAATATGCGGCGGCAGGAGCAAGCGGGCTATTTGTGCCGGTTATTGTAAACGGAGAAGAGATTGCCAACATAGCGGATAATACTACATTGCCTTTAAATGTAATGGCAATGCCCGGCTTGCCAAAAGCGGACAGGCTTGCAGATTTGGGCGTAAAAAGGTTAAGTGCGGGTACAGGCGTATCGCAGCTTGTATGGCAAACGGCCGCGAGTGCCGCAAAAGCATTTCTGGAAGACGGGGACTCAGATGTATTCAGCGAAAATGCTATGCCTATCGGCAAACTTCAGGGATTATTTTCGGTTGGTAAATAATTATCAGGGTAATCAAAAAAGCTGTGAAATCCATAAAATGATTTCACAGCTTTTCGGCTTGGAGTGTGTAAGTATTTTACGCTTTCAATAGTCAAAGCACCTGTGGCTTTTTGATACTAAGTATGTCTCTTATAATTCAAGCGACTTAGTGTTTCCCTTGAAACGCCAAGATAAGCAGCTATCAACTGTTTAGGGACCATATTATAAAGTTCGGGATAAAGCCTCAGCAGATCTTCATACCTGCCTTTTGCATCATTATCCATAAATGAAAGCAACCGTTTGTGCGCCGCTACATATCCTTTATTTGTTCTCCACCGGAAGAAGCGTTCGAACTGGTGTATTTCGTTGCACAACTTTTCTCTGTCATCGCTGCTAAGGCAAAGGACTTCTGCATCTGTTACACAGTCAACCGTTATCGTGGCTTTCACCTGATAAAACAATGCATTATAATCTGAAGCCCACCAGGTAGGCATTGCAAATTGAAGGATAAACATTTTCAGGTCATCATTCATATAGAACGATTTTAAGCAACCGCTAATGACAAAATATTCGGCATCCACCTTGTCTCCCGGCGATATGATAACCTGTCCTTTTTTAAAGGAAATTGGCCTGAAATGTGAAAATATGTAATCAAACTGTTCGTCTGTAAGTGTTGCTGTCTTGAGTAAATGTTGCTTCAATATTTCTGCTGCTTGCATAGTATCAATTTTCAGGATGATATAAATGAATCCTATGGTTTTTATTGACGGATTCTCTTTTTAAGATCGCGCATAGCTTTCCCTTTACTATCTGTATATGCCGCCACCTCTTTTTTAGGTTTGCAAGAGGGATTATGCTTTTGGCTCCATGCGGCTAACTGTAGCAGCATGGGAACCAGGTCAACACCTTTTTTAGTCGGATAATACAGGAACTTCGATTTATTGTCGGGGGAAACTTCTTTGACAATAAAGGCTTCTTTCACCAAAACTTCCAGCCTGTCCGCAAGGATATTCCTGGCTATTTTTTCATCCGAAAGAAGGAATTCGCCAAAAGAATTTGTCCCGAATAATAATAAATCTCTCATGATTAGCAGGCTCCATTTATCACCTAATACATCTAATGTACAACTGATAGGGCAAGCCGATCTCATTGTCGCTGTTTTCATAAATGCCTTCCTCCTGTTATCTGTCTCTATTATCAATGATGTGTTTCAAATCCATTCCTGTCCGCATCAGGAATTTCGATGCTAAGTTATAAAAAAAGAAGTAGTAAATTGCTACTACTTTCATAATTTTGTTCTGAAAGTTTAATTAACAACGCTATTAAAAATAACAATTATGGGCACCAATAGAAAGGTAGCTATAGTGGGATATAACAGAATCCCGTTTGCAAGATACAATACTGCTTACGCGGGTTATAGTAACCAGGACCTTTTGGTAGCTGCATTGAATGGTCTGGTAGACAAGTACAAATTACATGGACAACGGTTGGAGAGGTTGCAGCGGGAGCCGTTGTCAAGCATTCGAACGAAAGCAATATGGTGAGGGAGGCGGTATTGAAAACTGCACTCGATCCTGAAACACCGGGTATAGACATACAGAAAGCATGTACTACCGGTATAGAAGCAGTTATAACAATTGCAAACAAGATAGCACAAGGTCAAATTGAAGCAGGGATTGCAGGTGGCGTAGATTCTATGAGCAACTTGCCTATAGGCATTTCAGATAAATACAGGAAGGCATTATTGAAGGCTAACAGCGCAAAGTCTTTTATTGAAAAGATAAAGATATTCTCTGCTCTTAGCCTGAAGGATTTAAAACCGGTACCTTATCGGGGGCAGGAACCTGAAACCGGCCTTACAATGGGTGAACATACTGAGTTGACTGCGGCTTATTATGGTATAACACGGCAGCAGCAAGATGAGCTGGCATTGAAGAGTCACCTGAACCTTACAAAAGCATATGATGAGGGCTTCTACGATGACATAGTAACTCCATTTGCAGGGTTATCACAGGATAATACGCTACGAAGGGATACGAGTATGGAAAAACTTGGTAAGCTAAAGCCCGCATTTCCTAAAACGGGCCAGACGATGACTGCGGGTAACTCAACGAATTTTACGGATGGTGCTTCAGGTATATTGTTAGCCTCCGAAGAATGGGCTGCCAAACACAATCTGCCTGTACTGGCTTATGTAACTTATGCAGAAACCGGCGCTATTGAGTATGTCAGGAATCAGCATAATCTTCTATTGGCACCGGTGATCGTTGCGCCACGTATGTTGGAGAAAGCAAACCTGAAATTGCAGGATTTTGATTTTTATGAGATCCATGAGGCTTTTGCCGCACAGGTACTTGCTACATTGAAGATATGGGGAGATGATGAACTCTCCAGACAATTCGGTTTGCCCGGAGCGCTTGGTAAGATAGATATGGAACGTTTAAATGTAGCGGGCAGCAGCCTTGCAACAGGACATCCTTTTGCAGCTACAGGCGGAAAGGTTGTTTCTACTTTGGCAAAGCTGTTGTACATGAAGGGCAGCGGCCGTGGACTCATCTCGGTTTGTGCTGCAAGAGGACAGGGGTCAACGATGATACTGGAACGATAGTCGGTCAGGTAATATATAAGATCATATATCAATTGAAAGGAGCGAAACTATTGAGTTTCGCTCCTTTCAATTGATATAAAACTAAAGACTAAAAGTAATTAATCCATAGCTATAAACTGTTCCGTGTTTGTTGTGGTTGCTGACAGGTTATTATCTGAAGATGCTCCATCTTCTCTTTGATTTTTACTTGTTGTTTTTCCATCTGGAAGTAAGAATAACATGATTCCTACCAATGCCACGCATACAAGCAAACCTATTACACCGGCATGATAAGCAGCTTCCCAGCTTTGTCCGGAAAAATAAAAGAATATACCTCCAATGATACTTACACCCAATGCGGAGGCTGTCTGCTGAAAGGTTGAGTATACACCTGCGGCAGCACCTGCATATTGCGGCGGCACATTTTTAAGTGCAAGATTCATCAATGACGGAAGCACGAGTCCGTTTCCAAGGCCCCATAACCCCATTAATCCAATAATCAGCCATACACTTGTTCCCGGTTCCCAAAGTCTCATTTGCAAATAAAATGCTGCAGCCAGAATAATGACACCCACTTGTAAAACGCGCTTACCGAACTTTACTATCATTCGCGATGCCATTACAGAAGAAGCAACAAATAAGAATCCCGGTACTATAAAATACAGTCCGCAGTCCAAAGCTGAAACACCAAGACCATTTTGAAGATACACTGCACTCAATAAGAGGTAAGCTGTGTGCAGCATGAAATGAAACAATACTGCAACTAAGCCTATATTGAAATCCTTTATTTTAAACAGCCTTACATCTATCAATGGATTTCCATTTCCGGCAAGTTTTCTTTTTTGGTTGTAAATGAAGAATGCAAAAATGCCGAATGAAAAAATAATCAAAGCTATGCTCCATAGAGGCCAGCCTGCTTCGCGCCCCTGAATCAACGGATAGATCAATGAAAAGAGACCTAAGGTCAGTATCAGTATTCCGGTGTAATCAAATTTTGTTCCCTGATGTTTTTTAGTCTCCGTTACGTATTTATGTGTTGCCCAGAGTGTCAGTATGCCTATGGGCAGGTTGATAAAGAATATTAATCTCCATCCTTCTATGGCCCAATGTGTATCTGATAAATAACCGCCTAAAGCTTGTCCGATTGCGGCAGCCGTACCAAGCGTTATTCCGTAAAGGGCGAATGCTTTTGCTCTTTCCTTGATATCGGTGAAAAGCACTTGTATAAAAGCTATAGTTTGCGGTACCATAAATGAGGCGCTTAATCCCTGAAAAAACCTTGTCACATTTAACTGTAAAGCAGAAGCTGACAAACCGCATAAACAGGATGCAAGCGTGAATGCAAACATTCCCCAGAAGAATACTTTCTTACGTCCGAAATGGTCACCGGCTCTTCCTCCGGTTATAAGGAAGGCGGCATATCCAAGCAAATAACCGGCTATAACCATCTGAACTTCTGCATCCGTAGCATGAACGCCCTTTTTGATGGATGGTATCGCTACGTTGATAATGAATACATCTATTACAGAAAGTAAAGGCGCGGATAGTACGATCACAAGCTCTAACCACTTGTTTTTAATTTCTTTCATTTCAGATAAGTTTTTGGATTATTTTTTTTGCAGTTTGTATTTCGGCAGGCTGTTTAAATACGGAAGCGGCGGCTATTGCACCTTCTAACGTGAGGAATATTACTTCAGTCAATTCTTTATCTGACAACAGCTTTTTATGCCCCGACTTAGCTACAAGTGTTTTTATAAAATCTTTGCTATGCTGCTTTGCCTGCTGTATTTCTGTCAGTACGCGCGGGTCACTCATTCCTGCTTCATCGTTTGCCTTTATGAATGGACAGCCACCAAACTGTCTGATTTCCTGTCGTTCTGTATGATGGTCAAAAAGTGCCAGTAATTTATCTTTTGGGTCTGCAACTTTACTGATAGCAGCTTCGAGCCTCTGATACCATTTTTCATGTGTACGCTGAACGTAAGCCACCAGCAAATCTGTCTTTGTCTCAAAGTGTTTGTACAGTGAAGCCTTTGCAATATCAGCTTCTTCTATTACCTGGTTGATACCGGTAGCATTATAGCCTTGAGAATAGAAGAGCCTTTCTGCCGTATCGAGTATTTTGTCAATTACAACTTGTCCTCTTTGTTTCATGATGCAAAGATAAAGGCTAAACAGACAGATTTGTCTATTTAGCCTTTATAAGTTTTATCTATGGCGTATAAAATGATGTATTTTTTGACTACGCTTTTGGATAATAAAGAAACTCAATCACTTCATCGTATATAATTTATTGTGTGCTTTGTTATAAAGTCATGCTAAAGTAACACCATATCACATATGATCCTTTTTGCAGTCATAAGCCTGCTGCCTTCAGTTCAGACTCCTGTATTCAATCGGTGTCATTCCTGTTTTTGATTTAAATAGCCTTGAAAAATATTGAGGGTATTCAAAGCCCAGATCAAATGCCAATTCTCCAATTGTTTTGTTTGTACTCAACAGCAGATTTTTTGCCTCTTCAATAAGGTAGTAATGAATGCGATCTTTGGCATTCATGCCTGTTTCTCTTTTCAGGAGATCGCTTAAATAGTTGGGCGACAAATGTACCTGTTCTGCTAAGTACTTAACGTTTGGCAAACCTTTTTCACGTATGTCTGCAGATTGGAAATAATTTGTCAGAGCAAGTTCAATTCTTGTAAGGATGTCCTGGTTGGTGGTTTTTCTTGTAATGAATTGCCTGTCATAATATCTTGTACAATAGTTCAGAAGGAGTTCAATATTCGAAGTGATCAGTGTCTGGCTATGTTTGTCGATATTCTCCGTTAATTCGGCATCTATTTTTTGCACAATCTCGTAGAGTATATGTTTTTCCTTATCTGATAAATGCAGGGCTTCATTGGTTTCATAAGAGAAAAAGGAATAGTCTTTCATCTTGGCTCCCAGGGAGGTGCCACGAATAAGATCAGGATGAAAGAACAAGCCCCAACCCATCATATCCTGTCTGTCCTCTCTTTCGTTGTCCAACGTCAGCAACTGCTTTGGCGCAACGCAAAGCAGGCTGCCATCCTGAAAATCATGAGGTTTCCTGCCATAGCGGAGTTTATTGCCACAATAATTTTTAAACATGACTATGTAAAAGTCACAGGTTATACTTGTGCCTCCTTCAAAACGTTCCTCTCTTTGACTGAAGTCAATTACCTCTACAAGCGGATGCCTGACTTTATGATCCATAAATGAATTGATCTCCGTAATGCTATGTAAGTGTAATATCTTGCTCATATTTCTCTATGTTTGACAGATAGCCTGTACAAATGTACAGAGCTATTGCTTAAGCAATAGCTCTGCTGTCAGATTTACAATCCGAATTGTGATTTGATTCCGCCAATGAATGTTGCATCATCATGCTCTTTACGGCCTGCTAATATTGCTTCGGCATCTGCTCCGGCAATGTACCTTATCTGATTTTTGCCATCAGTAGCAGCCTCAAAAATAACGTCAGCAACCAGGCTTGCAGGCGAAGCCTTATCCATCATTGCAGGCATTACTGCAAATAGTTTTGCTACTGTATCCTGATACGCTGCCAAAGTTTCATCATTGTTAAAGTCAAAGGAACGACCTGCAAAATCCGTAGCTATGGCGCCCGGTTCTACAATTTTCACCTGTCCGCCGAATTGTTCCACTTCATAATTCAGGGCTTCGGAAATGCCTTCCACTGCAAACTTGGTTCCATGATATAACGTGCCTAAAGGGAAAGCTACTTTTCCTCCTACAGAAGATACATTGATAATGATACCACTTTTATTTTGTCTGAAATGGGGCAGCATGGCTTTTGTTACGTCCAGAAGTCCGATTACGTTGGTATTGAACTGCCGTATTATTTTTTCCCTCGAAAAAGATTCCAATGGTCCGTATGCCCCATAACCTGCATTATTGAGCAATATATCGATTTTCCCGAATTTTTGAATGCCTCCGGCTACAGCATCCTGAATGGATTGTAAATCCAATACATCAAGTTTGGTAACGTGCACATCCTGCAATTGAGTTAATTCAGTTTCATTTTCCGGATTACGCATTGTTGCAATTACATTCCAGCCATTTGCGTTAAATAATTTTGCAGTTTCTTTTCCAATACCACTGCTCGCACCTGTAATTAAGATTGTCTTTTTCATTTTTTTTATTGCTTTAAAATTACAGTACAAAGGTCCGCTGAACGCAGAGGGTAGTGTTAACACAAAAGAAGGTTATTTGTATACAAATGCTCTTTTCCGGATTATTCAGGTATCTCCTGACTTGAGAAAAAATAAAAGAGGAATGTTAAAAAAACATTCCTCTTTAGTCCTGGCGTTTCATTTCATACCATTCATAAGGGCTGCCATCGTAATCAAAATTTTCTACATACCTGAGCCCTACGCTTTGGAGTGTTTTGCGTGAAGCAATATTATGAATATGTACAATGCCACAAAGTTCTTTGGCATTCAGCACATCCCAGGCATAAGCAGCAGAAGCGATGGCCGTTTCTTTGGCATAACCTTTACCCCAGTATTGTTTGATAAAGCGATAGCCGAGATCTAAATGGTTTTTGCGGCCATTGATAGGTTCGGTTATTAATTTGAGCCCTGACCAGCCTATAAATGCTCCGGTTTCTTTTTCTATTACAGCCCAGCGCCCTATGCCATTGATTTCATATTGTTTTCTGACTATTTCAATAACCTCCCTGCTCTGTTCAATATACTGCACAGGCTTGCGTCCGATATAAAGATGTACATCAGGATCTGAATCGAGTTGAAACATGCCGGCATCGTCGGTCGGTAACATCTCTCGCATTATTAGTCTTTCGGTTTCTACAAAGAAGTGCATATAGGGCTGGAGTTTCGGCAATTCAAAATAACAAATTAAAACTGTACAAAGAAAATCCGGCAAGGGATTCTTCCTGATTTAAACTTGTATAGAAAATATTGTTTCATTTACTTTGTAAAAATACCCGATGAGATCTTTTTATGAAGAAAGCGGAAACAACACGGTTGACTATTTTACAAAAGGCTTTTGAACTGATTTATGTAAAAGGTTATCAAACTACAAGTATTGACGATATTCTTGCCACGACTCGGGTGACTAAAGGTGCTTTTTATTATCATTTCAAAAATAAAGATGAAATGGGAATGGCCATCATCAATGAATTGATGAAACCTGCACTCACCAGCAGCTTTATCGCACCCTTACAAAACGAAAACCCATTAGATGCCATTTACAACTTAATGCATCATCTCTTAATGGAGAATAGCTTTTTAAAAGTTGAATACGGATGTCCTGCTTCTAATTTCACACAGGAAATGACTCCCTGGAATATTGATTTCACTAAAGCTTTAAATGAAATTACAAAGCAATGGCTTAAGACAATAGCAACTACTATAGAAAAAGGAAAGGAAAATGGAACGGTCCGTAAGGAAACAGATGCAAAACAGGTTGCCATGTTTGTAATGTCGGGTTATTGGGGTGTCCGGAATTTTGGAAAATTATTGAACGGTAAAAAAGCTTACACGTCCTATTTAAGAGAGCTTAAGCATTACCTGAATTCTTTGAAATAATTTTTTTTCTCTAAAAACATACTAATTGGTATGTTTTTAGATACCTTTGCAAACAATCTTAAAAGAGATGTATCAGACATTTACATTTTATCACAACCTCACAAGATGGTTTGTTTTGGCAAGCTTATTGTACGCCATATACAGAGCCTGCAAAGGATATATTTCAAAGGCTGTATTTTCCAGAACTGATAATGCTGTAAGGCATTGGACTGCAACTATTGCACACATTCAATTGATGATTGGTATTATACTTTATTTTCAAAGTCCGGTCATTAAATATTTTATGTCAGACTTTAAAGAAGCGATTAAGAATTCCGATACAGTTTTCTTTGGGCTTATCCATGGTTCACTAATGCTGACTGCAATTACTGTACTGACAATTGGTTCTGCAAAAGCAAAGCGCATGAAGACAGACAGCGGAAAATTCAAAGTAATGTTGATTTGGTTTTCTCTTGCATTGATCATCATTTTCATAGCTATTCCCTGGCCATTTTCACCTTTAGCTAAAAGACCTTACTTCAGATAATATGATACAATTATTCACAACAAAGCTGGGTCGGTTACGTATTGTCGGTTTTATGGAGGGGCTTTCTCTTTTGGTATTGCTTCTGATAGCAGCACCTATGAAATACATTTTTCATAATCCTGAATTGTCTAAATATCTCGGACCTGTTCACGGAGCAATTTTCTTACTTTTTGTGCTCAATACATTAAGCGTAAGCATTGAACAAAATTGGAAGTTTAAAACTATTACCTGGAAAATACTGGTAGCTTGTTTTATACCGTTCGGAACTTTTTATATTGATTACAGATTTTTGAAAAACCTCAATACCGGCAAATAATGAAAGTCATTTTAATAATACTATCTTCATTAGTGGTGCTCTATATAGGATACAGAACGTATCGGTTTATGACAATAGCAGAAGGACTGGGTTCCAAAATTGCAAACGGTGCTATAATATTGGATGTCAGAACTACGGATGAATATAAAACGGGTCATATTGACGGTTCAGTCAATATTTCATTAGGGACAATACGGGAAAGGTATATAGAGTTTGACAGTACAAAAACCTATATTACTACTTGCTCGCATGGATTGCGAAGTGTGAAAGCAGAAAGCCTGTTAAAAGAACGCGGTTTTAAAAAAGTATATAACGGCGGAGCGTGGACAGACCTTCAGAAAATTGTAAAAGAACAGAATAAAGAGCAATGATTTTTGTTTCTAAAAGTCAGGATGACTGATTTGTAACAAAAAAAGCAATGGTTTCGTATTTTGAGTTCTGAAATGGCTTCCTCAGATTTCAGAATATGAAACCTGAGGAAACGTAATTACATCGTTACCACCAGTCTTTTGCCACCTTCCACATCCATCTCCCATAATTTTTCAATGTCTTCCAGCTTCACATCTATTGTTTCCACTTTTAGTTGACCGGAGGCGGCAAGCTCAAACATTTCCGGTAATATTTCTTTGAATAGTTTCTCTACCTCTTCCCTCGACCAGCTACCTAATCCTGAGCCTGATAACTGAAGGTCAAAGCTGCGCAGTGTCTGTGCCGATAATTGAATATTGTCTCCCGACATCGCTCCGATTGAAACAAACCTTGTTTTATGCGTATAAGAGCCTGTACCTTTTAATGCGTCAAGAAGGAGTTCGGCAGTATGGCCCCATAAGTAATCAATAATAATGTCAATGGGCGTTTCATTGTGAATCTTTTTTATCTGTGCTATAAATGCTTCATCATCCTGCCGAACGGATATAATTTCATCTACGCCTAAAGCCAGTAACGATTGTAAAGATTGCCCATTCCTTCCGATCGCAATTACTCTTTTAGCCCCATAATATTTTGCAATCTGAACGGCAACCTTACCGGTAAATCCGGTAGCGCCGTTTATGAGCACGGTTTCGCCTTTTTGCATCCCGGCTCTGAAACGTAATGCGATGGCGGAGCCTGCCACTGCATTGGGCAAAGAAGCGGCAATATTGTTATCAATACCTTCGGGTAGTTTTACCATTCTTCTCTTTTCAACAATAGCTTTTTCTGCCATCATTCCGTTGACACCTAAAGCATATACTCTTGTACCATCCGCCAATACGCCAACACCGTCGCCGCCGGGTATTTTCCCGTTTTTATTATCCGCTGCCGAAGAATAATGTTTGCCACTTGCCTTGCTTTTGTCCAGATGCTTAATGGCAGATGCTTTGACTGTCATTAAGATTTGCTCGTCATTTTCAATTTCCGGTTCGGGAAAGTCGGTGTATTGCGGCATTTCGCCTTTGTTGTAAATTACTGCTGCTTTCATGTTTCTATAATTTTATAAGGCAAAATTATATAGCAGCATTGCCGCGGGCAATAACATTTGTTATTAAAATAAAGAAACGACTCCTCATGCAATCGTTTCTTTATTACAGACTTATTTTCCTTGTGACGGCTGTTTTTCTCTGGCAAGTTTGCTTTTGATACGGCTCAGATGCACCGTACTGATGCCTAAAAACGAAGCGATATAATGCTGTGGCACACGTTTGATTATTTCCGGTTTTTCTTCAATGAGGTTAAGGTAACGTTGTTCCGGCGTATCTTTTATAAAAGAAAAGAAATGCTTCATATAATCAAACGTCCGTTCAAATATCGAATTGATGAATTTATCCCTTAACGTAGGTACTTCACTTATCTCTGCAATGATTTTCTCAATATCTTTTTTATGGGCATACCATAGTACGCTCGGTTCAATAGTTTCGAGGGTTATAGGGCTCGGAATTTCTTTTCTGAAGCTTTCGAGAGAAGCTACAGTACTGTTTTCCAGAAAGAACTGGAACGTAAGGTCTTTGCCATCATTATTAAACCAGGCACGTAAACATCCCTTTTCAACCAAAAACATTTTTTTTGCAATTTCCCCTTCCCTTAAAAGAGTGGTTTTTGCTGCAACATCCATACGTTTGAAATAGCTTAGGTATTGCATCCATTTATCATCATCGAGCGGAAATTTATTTTTAAACCGGTCAAACATTAATTGATCCATTTTTGCAAATATAGGTTTGGTTGCAATAAATAGTATTTTTAACTTTCGTATATCTGTAGAAACAGACATGATCTATATTTGGAGCATATTTGATATTTTTAAGACACCGGAATGGATAAGCTTTTAGAAGAAATAAAAGATTGTAAAGTATGCCTGCCTTATCTGGAATATGGTGTGAACCCTGTTATCGTTGCAAGCCTCCGAAGTAAGATTGTGGTTATTGGTCAGGCACCTGGACGCATCGTTCATAACACGGGTATTCCGTGGAATGACAAAAGCGGCGACAATTTAAGAGCATGGTTGGGGGTGGATAAGGCTACTTTTTACAATGATAATATCTTTGCGTTGATGCCAATGGGTTTTTGTTATCCAGGTAAAGGAAAATCGGGTGATTTGCCGCCCCGGAAAGAATGTGCTCCGTTATGGCACAGCTCTTTGCTTAAAATGATGAAAGAAAAGGAGCTTACGCTGCTCATCGGGCAATATGCCCAGAACTATTATCTGAAAGATAGGGTTAAGGCTACGCTGACTGAAACAGTGAGGTGCTTTGCAGAATATTTACCTGAATACCTGCCTTTGCCGCATCCGTCTCCCCGCAACAATATCTGGCAGGCGAAAAATAAATGGTTTGGCGAGGAAGTGTTGCCGTTTTTGAAGGAAAGAGTAGGGGAGGTTACAGGAAAATAAGTTGTCACATAGAATTGCAGTTTTCCTATTGTTTCCTATTATTGCAATATGCAAAACTGGAAACAAATAACTTCAGAAGAAGATGTCAATAAAATTATAGAAGCTTCAGAGATAAAACCTCAATTGATTTTTAAAGATAGCCTGACGTGTGGTATCAGCGCTCATGCAAAAGAGAGATTGAAAGACGGATATCATTTAATGGAGGGAAAGGCAGATCTGCATTATCTTGATTTGTTACAATATCGTTCTGTTTCAGGTTATATTGCACAAACTTTGGGTCTAACACACCAGTCGCCGCAAATAATCATTTTAAAGAATAGAAAGGTGGCATATTCATCTTCTCATCATGCCATTAATTCTGCTGAGATAGTCAAGTATTTGTGACTGGAATAGGTTAAAAGTATAGCCTGAGTTAAAACTGTGGCGCTCCTCCTAATCTCCTTTCTGCAAAATCTAAATAAATATCTAAAGTAGCAGGAAACCCTGTTTTATGAATCGTTCTGGTTTCTCTTTTTAACAATGGATGATAGAAGGAAATAATAGTGTAAGTGCTGATTTGGCTTTCTTTTAATGTTATTCTGTAGTTGCCGTTCTTGTCAGTATGATAAATTAGGTCCTCGCTTCCTATTTTAATGATTACATTAGCTAATTCTGCAGGATTACTTAAAGACAAAGACACTTTGCCAGAAATGATGTATTCTGTCGGAATAATATCATTTTGTGTATTATTCTTTAAATCTTTTTGGGAAGTAGAAACAATCTTAGTGTCCGGTTTTTGAAGTGATTGGCCTGATGAAAATTTAAAGCTTAATAATGCTACAATACTTGCAGCAATTTTCTTGTAGCTGAATACGCTTTGTTTTGTAGGCAATACTAAATCCCTGTCAAGCTGCGATTCGCGAAAACTGCCACAGAAATTGAATTTGTTTTCCTTCGCAAAACGAAAAATTTCAGTATCTGTCATGTTTGTAAAATCAATTACTTCTTTTTGGCAATTGTGACAGAACCTACCTTTTTTTGTAAGAGACATTTCTTTCCATTGCTCCTGGCATGGTTCGGGCAATGAAATCCGTAAACTTCTTTTCCTGAATATCATAAGTATCTTTAATTATCTAAGGAGATGAGAAAGAAAAGCTGAGCCTATTAGTATTCCTATAATTAAAGGGATAGCATATAGATAAAATGGAGCCCTGCTTTTTTCTTCGTATTCTTTCTGTAAAGAATAGAGCCTTAAAGGATTATTGCAAGAACTGCAATTTATCGAAACACTTTTATTTCCAATTGGGCAGATTGGGATAAAGAAAATGTGGTAATAATCCATATAAACTTTTACTGTGAAATCGAAATCTTTACAATTTTCGCACTGATGTTGGTATTCATTATGTTTTTTGATAAGTGCGTTGCGTTGACCGTGGAGGATGAACATAATATTAGATCACTTTTATAATCAGGTAAAGAAACAAAAAATATTTTTAGAAAGAGTTAAGTAAAGTCTCAAATAAAGACCCTTTCGGTATTTTTAATTAAATTTGTCATGTGATTTTTGGACGTAGCAAATAAATGAATAGAAATGCAAGTAGTATTAGATATACCTGAAAACAGACTGGCTTTTTTTATGGAATTGGTCAATAGCCTTGGTTTTGTAAATTCAACTGAAAAAGCAGAACGTAATCCGCTTACCCGGCACCAAATGGATTTGGTAGATATTGAAGTGCAAAAAGCCAAAGACGACCCAAATTATATGCTGGACTGGGAAGAGGTAAAACATAGGATAGATTGGGACGCATGCTGAGAATTAGAGTATCACCAATTACAGAACAAGATTTGCAGGAAGGCGCAAAATATTATAACAGGCAGCAACCAGGATTAGGCAAAAGATTTGAAGAAGCTGTCAAACAAACTTTTGATAAAATATTACGCATACCTCAGGCAGCTTCTATTTCCACAATGACATCCGATATAAAGTGATGGCTGATTTTCCCTTTATCATTACTTACAGGTTCGATGATAAGACGGTGTATATCATCCGGGTTTTTAATACTAATTTGAATCCTGATAAGTTGTAATCTGCCCTACAGATTGACTTTATCGGTAAAAATGCCCCTCCAACATCCTTCAAATAAAATATTTTTTCATCGGATGTTATTTTTTCAAAAACAATTCCTACCTTTGCGCCCTTAATTAAAGATGCTCTTTTCTGTAAATCAGGATTTGGGAGAGATTTAGTTTAACTCGTTAATACCAAAAATTTTAAGCAATGGCTAAAGAAATTTCGGGCTATGTAAAGCTCCAATGTAAAGGTGGCCAAGCCAATCCGGCTCCGCCAATCGGTCCAGCGTTAGGTTCCAAAGGTGTAAACATCATGGAATTCTGTAAACAATTCAACGCTCGTACTCAAGACAAACCAGGTAAAGTATTGCCGGTTTTGATCACAGTTTTCACAGACAAATCTTTTGAATTCGTAATTAAAACGCCTCCAGCACCAGTTCAGTTGATGGAAGCTGCTAAAATTAAAAGCGGATCTAAAGAGCCAAACCGTAACAAAGTAGGTAAAGTAACCTGGGCACAAGTAGAAGAAATCGCTAAAGATAAAATGGCGGATCTTAACTGCTTCACTACCGAAAGCGCTATGAAAATGGTTGCCGGTACAGCTCGTAGCATGGGTCTTACTGTTGAAGGAACTGCTCCTTGGGCTTAATAATTCCCTATTGTTTCACCTCATTTAAATTATTGTTGCAATGGCATCTTTAAATAAAAAAAGAAAAGCTGTAGAAGCTAAACTTGATAAAAACAAAGTTTACACTTTAGCAGAAGCTGCTCAGGTAGTAAAAGAAATAAATACCACAAAATTTGATAGCTCAGTAGATGTTCACATCCGTTTGGGTATCGATCCTAAAAAAGCTGATCAGGCTTTGCGTGGTACAGTAACCCTTCCTCACGGTACAGGTAAAACAAAATCTGTTTTGGTACTTTGTCCTCCTGACAAAGAAGCTGAAGCAAAAGCTGCCGGTGCTGATTTCGTAGGTCTGGATGAATTCATTCAAAAAATCGAAGGTGGCTGGACTGGCGTTGACGTTATCGTTGCAACACCATCCGTAATGCCTAAGATTGGTAAATTAGGTAAAGTATTAGGACCACGTAACCTGATGCCAAACCCTAAAACCGGTACTGTAACTAATGATGTTGCCGGTGCGGTTAATGATGTAAAAGGTGGTAAAATTGCGTTCAAAGTTGATAAAGCCGGTATTATTCATGCTTCCATCGGTCGTGTTTCTTTCGAACCAAACAAAATCGCTGAAAACGCTCAGGAGCTAATCAATACACTTATCCGTATGAAACCAAGCACTGCTAAAGGTATCTACGTAAAAGGTGTGAGCATGGCTTCCACTATGAGTCCTGGTTTAGCAATCGATACTAAATCTGTAGCGAACTAATAAACTTTTGTGAAGCGGTTTGTGAAGACACAAACCACGGCATAAGGGTTGTTGTTAATCGAAATTGTATAACCGTCCCGTTTGGGTCCAAAATTTTCAAACAATGAACACTGCTCAAAAATCAGAAGCGATTGAGCTTTTAAAAAATAAATTTTCTCAGTACAGTAATTTTTATGTTACAAATACTGAGTCTCTGACTGTAGAACAAATCAGTCAGTTGCGCAGAACCTGCTTCGAAAAAGGCGTTGAGATGAAAGTGGCTAAGAACACTATGATCAAAAAAGCATTAGAAAGCTTTAACGACGAGAAATATGCAGGTATCTACGACGCTCTTCATGGTGTAACTGCTTTAATGTTCTCTGATTCTCCAAAAGAACCAGCTGTAATATTGAGTGATTTCCGTGGAGCAAAAGGCGAAAAACCGGCATTGAAAGCTGCGTTGATCGGTGAAGATGTTTTCTTCGGAGATAATCAATTGACTGCTCTTAAAAACATCAAAACCAAAAACGAACTTATCGGTGAGGTTATTGGTCTATTGCAATCTCCAATCCGTCGCGTAATTGCTGCTTTGCAAAACCAGGAAGCAAAAGGTGGTGCTGATGCTGCAACTGAAGAAGTTGCGCCGGAAGCTCCAACAGCTGCTCCTGAAGCACCAGAGGCTGACGCTCCTGCTGCTGAATAATTTGTCAGAATATTGAGTGTGTCATTTCGACAAGCTCCATGACCGACGCAGTGGCTGAGCTTGTCGAAACCACTACGGACAAAGAATTCAAAATGGACATTAAACAATGGTGATTGTCCGGCACCACAATTAAATTGGCTTCCAAGCTCATTATATTTTTAGTAAACTAATTTTAAAAAATTCAAAATCTTATAAAAATGGCAGACGTAAAATCATTAGCCGAATCATTAGTAAACTTAACAGTTAAAGAAGTTCAGGAACTTGCTGACGTTCTTAAAGCTGAATATGGTATCGAACCAGCAGCAGCAGCAGCAGTTGTTATGGCAGGTCCAAGCACAGAAGCAGCAGCAGAAAAAACTGAATTTGACGTTATCTTGAAAGGCGCAGGTGCTTCTAAATTAAACGTTGTAAAAATCGTTAAAGATCTTACAGGTTTAGGTTTGAAAGAAGCTAAAGAATTAGTTGATGGCGCTCCTAAAGCTGTTAAAGAGAAAATCTCTAAAGCTGAAGCTGACGATATCGCTGGTAAATTGAAAGAAGCAGGTGCTGACGTTGAAGTTGCTTAATTGTAACACAGACTTCTAGTTTATATTTTTGAAAAGCCCTCCAAACGGAGGGCTTTTTTGTTGATGATATTTTCTTTTACAATATTAATGTGCATGATTGCAATAAATTCTTTCTATCTCAATATGAATGAATTAATGAAGTGATTGCTTTTCCTGTTTTTACCTTTGACATCTCTAACAGGCCAAAACCAAAATGCTCCGCTTCATTAAAATTTTATGTGCATTACTATGTCTTGCACTTGCTGCCAAAGCCCAAAAAGACAGCGTATATCATCATATGTTCAGGGTGTATGACAATAATGATATTTTTAAATTGCTGGGAGATGTTTCAGATAAAGGATATACCAATGGAACCGGCATTGAATTTTATTATACCAAAGATCATACCTCCCGATTTTTCCTGGATAAATGGATGCCAAAAGCCGAGGCTGAAGCTATAAATACCTTTGGCATAAGTGTGACGCAAGATATGTACACTCCTTCTGATATCAGCACTTCTCAGCCCGATGTCAGAGATTGGCCATATTCAGGCGCTTTATATTTCACGCATAGCCTGCATTCTTACAATCCACTTAAAAAATACAAGATTTCATCCGAGATAGTTTCAGGTGTCATGGGCAAAGGTGCATTGACAAAACAAATGCAAACGTTTATTCATTCTTTTATTGCATCCGATAAACCTTCAGGGTGGGGTAAAACTTATCCTACAGACGTTTTGTTGAATATTAACCTGAATTATGAACATGCAATCTGGAGCGCTCCTTATCTTGAAATATTAGGCGGCGGAAATGCAATGTTAGGTACTATGCTGGATGGAGCTTCTGCATATAGTTATATCAGAGTGGGGAAGATGGTTCCTTATTTCGATAATTTTATTTCCAGGTTTGCAAAACCTTTCGGGCAAAAAAATCATTTGCAGTTTTATCTTTTTGCAAAACCTATGCTTGAATGGATTGCTTATGATGCAGTATTGCAGGGTGGTGTTTTTGAAGGTAAATCAGATTATTATAAAGACAGCAATGCTTTAAAGGCAAATCATGATGTTTCACGTTCCATTGAATATGGTCTTTCTCTTAGTTTTGGCCCGGTTGGTCTATCTTTTTCCCAAACCACCATGTCTCGCCTGGAGGATGGTTTACAACATCAAAGGGTTGGCAGCCTGGCAGTTCAGGTTGCTTTTTGATAAAAAAGATGCTGAAATTTGATAGCAGAATAAGTTCAGATCATTATAAAACCTGTGAGGTTTTTGAAACCTCACAGGTTTCCCCACATTAGAACTCAAATTCGAAAACTCAACCTTCTATAAAAGTAGTTAGCCAAACGGCACTGTATTTCATAATGTAAATCAATAAATTTCGGGCCTCCGGATTTTCCCTAACAAAAAAATAATACAGTCTAATCTTATTGAGATAATTATTATTACCTTTGCGCCCTTAATCAACCATCCATAGATGCAACCTGAGGTTAAAATTTTTTCCGGTACTAATTCAGAATACCTGGCTACACAGATTGCCAGATCTTTCGGTAAAGAATTAGGCAACATTAAAATCCAGAAATTCAGTGACGGCGAGTTCCAGCCTGTTTATCTGGAATCGATTCGTGGAGATTATGTTTTCCTTGTCCAGTCTACGTTTGCACCTTCAGACAACCTGATGGAACTGCTTATGATGATTGATGCTGCAAAGCGTGCTTCTGCCGGTTACATCACTGCTGTAATCCCCTATTTCGGATTCGCACGTCAGGATAGAAAAGACAAGCCACGTGTTTCAATTGCATCAAAACTGGTAGCTAATTTGCTTACCGTTGCAGGTGCAGACCGCGTGATGACTATGGATTTACACGCGCCGCAGATTCAGGGTTTCTTCGATATTCCGGTGGATCACCTGGATAGCTCGGCTATTTTTATTCCGTATATTGAAAAACTGAATTTAGAAAACCTTACCTTTGCGTCCCCTGACGTAGGAAGCACGAATCGTGTGCGTGAAGTGGCCAGTTATTTCAATGCTGAAATGGTAATTTGCGACAAGCAAAGAAAGCGTGCAAATGAAATTGCATCCATGACGGTTATTGGTGATGTTACAGGCAGAAACGTTGTATTGATTGATGATATTTGCGATACTGCAGGTACATTGTCCAAGTCAGCAGCAATATTGAAAGAAAGGGGTGCTTTAAGTGTTCGTGCATTTTGTACCCATCCGGTATTGAGTGGCAATGCTTATGCAAATATTGAGAATTCTGTTTTGGAAAGCATGGTTGTTTGCGATACAATTCCATTGCGCCAGGAAAGCAGTAAGATTGAAGTTTGCAGCACCGCGGAATTATTTGCCGTTGCTATCCGTAACACGTTTGAAAATAAATCTATTCACTCGTTGTTCATACATAGCCAAAGAAAAAAGTAATATTGAGTGCCCGCAGGAAAAGCACTTTCCGGCGGGAATAATAAAATGACTGTTTAAGCAAAAAAATACGGGTCGGCCAATGCCGTTAGTTCTTTAAAAAAATTAAATTAATCACAGTTCATAGTTAGATGTTCACCCGAATATTCATTTGGCTTTGAAAGGTAAAAACAAGTACAAAAAATGAAAACTGTCGTTATCGAAGGACAATTAAGAACCGACACGGGTAAAAAAGCAGCTCGTGATTTGCGTTCATCAGGACAAGTATTAGGTGTAATTTATGGTGGTAAAGAAGAAATTCATTTCTCTGCACCTCAGTTGGCTTTCCGCCCGTTGGTTTACACTCCGGAATTCCAGATTGCAGAAATCAAAGTTGACGGTAAATCTTACCGCACTATTTTGAAAGACAAACAATTTGATGTTGTAACAGATTCTTTGAATCATATTGATTTCCTTGAATTGGTTAGTGACAGAAAAGTAATTGCAAATCTTCCATTGAATTTTGTAGGCCAGTCTGAAGGTGTTAAAGCCGGTGGTCGTCTGGTTATCAAAATGAAATCATTGAAATTGCGTACTATGCCTGAAAACTTAGTATCAAGCATTGATGTTGATATCACTAACCTTCAGCTGAACGGTAATATCCGTGTTGAAGATGTAAAAATCGAAAACGCAGAATTGATGAACCCGCTTCGTCAGCCGATTGCTTCTGTAGTTATGACCCGTGCGCTTCGTCAAGCTGAAACTGAAACTAAGAAAGGTAAATAATTTCTTAATTGAAATAAAGCTTAAAAGCCGCAATCCGAAAGGTTTGCGGCTTTTTGATTTTTTCTTTGCGGACCTACATTTGTCATACATAGTTTGACATTTACTTTGCGCTTTTTTGATTATCTTTGGCAACTTTGCAGAAACGGATAGTGAATAAGTTTTCACTGTGATTGATAACAATAAACAAATATTTGAATGCCCAAAGTAACCTATAACAATAAGAACGCAGTTTTTTTTCCATCATTGAAGAAGGCAGTCGAGGACTATTTTACAACCCGACAATTGAAGAAGACAGGTAATTGGAAATTGTATATTAAAACTGTAGTGTTGTTACTGTTATCAGCAGCATTATATTATACACTTGTATTCATTCCTTTAACCGCAATAGCAGGAATCGGGTTGAGTATTCTGTTCGGAGTAACCCTTGCCGGAGTTGGCTTTGATGTAATGCATGATGCTTGCCATGGCAGTTATTCTACAAAAAAATGGGTAAATGAAATACTTGGCCTTACTTTGAATGTATTGGGCGGCAATGCTTTTTTCTGGAAACAAAAGCATAATATCATCCATCATACCTATACAAATGTGGATGGCGTTGATGATGACATCGCTAAAAGCCCGATGATAAGAATGTGCAATACACAAAAATGGGTGCCTGCACATAAATATCAGCATATCTATCTTCCTTTTCTATACATGCTGGGTTCTATTTTCTGGGTATTCGTACAAGACCCAGTTAAATATGCTACCAAGAAAGTTTATACCACGCCATTGCCTAAAATGGATACCAAAGAGCATATCATCTTTTGGGTAAGTAAAATTCTGTATCTGGCATTTTATATTGCCTTGCCAATCTATACTGTAGGCATGTTACCATGGTTGGTTGGTTTCCTTTGCATGCATTTTGCTTTAGGATTTACGCTTTCTATCGTATTTCAATTGGCACATGTGGTGGAGGAGACAGAGTTTGAATATGTTGATATTTCAGACTTCAAGCATATTGAAAATGAATGGGCCATTCATCAGATAAAAACCACTGCCAACTTTTCTCCTGAGAGCAAAATCATTAATTGGTTTGTAGGCGGACTTAATTTCCAGATTGAACACCATTTGTTCCCACGTATCAGTCATGTACATTATCCTGCCATCAGCAAGATAGTGGAAGCTAAATGCAAGGAGTTTGGCATTACTTATAACAGTATTCCCAAAATGACTACCGCCATTAACTCGCACTTCCGTTTTATTAAAGAATTGGGTAAACGCCCTGAAAACGTATTGGCTATTCAGAAACGTCCTTTGGAAGTAATGGCATAGTATCTTTTGCCGGGAATGTCAATTTAATAAGTGTTGTTCAAAGCAATGTATAAGCAGTAGCTTTATAATATATACAAAATGAGAGGCGGTTTTTTAAGCCGCCTCTCATTTTTAGGTATGCTTCATTACTGTAAAGCTTTCTTTTGTATATATGTGAATGTTTCTAACTCCCTGCGTTCTGTCTTATTCCCTTATGTTCATCAAACCTGTCATTTATCAGCTTCTCCAGGTTATTGAAGTTGCATTTTAAAGCCCCGGAAGTAATGGATAGCGGCGTTCCATACATGCTGTTGTTCCCAGCCATTAGTTTTTTTGTAAGCCCTTTTGCCTTGTCAAGATAAAAGCCGGGGTTTATAGTGTAAATCAACAGGAATTTTGTTGAGGCAATTTGTTCCGTTTTTATTACTGTAATATCTGTCCATTTTATAAGTCCGATGCTGGAAGCATTTGTATTGTCTAAAATTCCATTTTCATCAATTATCAGCCCTGTTTTTTTATCAAACAATTTCTTTATTGCATAAATACCTATTGTAGTAAAGAATAGAATAGCAGCTATACCAACGCCTTTTACGATTGTCAGATTAACCTTTGTCTGTTGGTTCGCTATGGTATTCATTAAGTAAAACCCTGCTATTACAAACAAAATTGACCCCACAATCGTGAGTAATATTTTTGTCTTGCTTAATGGAATTTCTATTCTATTCATTTTCAATGTGCTTTACATTGTCCTTTAGGTTGTATTGTTATGGGAGGCCCGACAGCAACCTGTATATTTATAATCAATTTAAACATTTCCTTGTTACCATTTCTTAAGCCGCAAAATCTATGGACGCGAGATAATCAACCGCAATGCACCTGTAAAAAATGCCTGAGTCCTGAAATGTCCGTATTTTCTGTTCCATTCTCCCGAAAGTAAATCATCTTCCAATCTTTTAACCAATTCAGATGCTGTTGCTTCGGGTAGAAATCCCCATGCCGATTGTGACTGGCGGACTTCTTTTTGTAAAAATGCTTCCGGCCTTCCATAAAATGCTTCCTGAAAACCATCCGTACAATCCAAAGGTATGGGGACCGGTATCACTTCAATATTGCCGCCTAAGGCATTACTGATAAAATCTACGGTAGGGTAGCGGGCTTTTTCAACGGCTATCAGCTCCGGAAAATATTGCGCATTCCAGAATTCATCCAGTGCATCAGGGTCAAAAGTCATGATGATGACCTGTTCTTTTGTAACTCTTCGTAATTCCTGCAATCCCTTGGCTATATCAGGCCAATGATGTACTGTTACCATCGCCATAGAAGCGTCGAATGCGTTGTCGTCAAAAGGCAGGTGATCGGCTTTTGCGTTGATTCCCGGAACTTTGTTATTGGCTTTTCTTTGTTCACGCATTACGAACGAAGGCTCAACTGCTACAACATAATGATCGTCAGGCTCATAAGAACCGCCTCCTGCACCAACATTCAATATGGTTTTTGCATGTTCCAATGCTGTATTTACATAGGCTGCAATACGTGGGTCAGTTTGTCTGTGGCCTGAATAAGTATGTCCGAATTTATCATAGTTGAAAGCTGGATCGGCTATTTTCATGTTTGTAAATGATATTTAATTTAAGATATCAGTATAAGATACCAAAGGGATCAGATACCCTTACTCTAAGGAATCTGAATAAGTTATGTCAAGGAATCAACACTACTTACGATAGATGGCAGATGCCTTTATGGCTTAGTATATTAAAATATATGCCGTTTCTCCTCAGCAATATATTTGTGCAGAAATTCCGTAAATAATTTCATTGCTTTTCCACGGTGGCTTAAGGTGTTTTTTATTTCCAGGGGTAACTCGCCAAATGTTTGCCCGTAGCCTTCAGGAACAAACAAGGGATCATAGCCAAATCCACCGTTTCCTTTAGGCGCATCTGTAATGTGGCCCTCACATTTTCCCTCAAAATAATGTATTTCGTCATTCAGCAACAGACAAATAACGGATTTATAATGAGCCCGTTTGTCAGTTACCTTTTGAATTTCCGTTAATAGTTTCCTGTTATTGTTGTCATCATTACTTGGCTCCCCTGCGTATCTGGCACTGAAAACACCGGGCTCTCCATTCAGTGCAGGTACAATCAGTCCACTATCTTCCGAGAAACAGTTCTGGCCCGTCCGGTTTTTGATATAGTCTGCTTTGGCCTTTGCATTGTCCCTGAAAGTATAAAAGGGTTCGGGAATCTCTGCATCTATTCCTGCATCCTTCATAGAAGTTACCGTTATTTCAGCAGGTATTAAACTTTGAATCTCAGTTATTTTACCTTTATTGTTAGAAGCAAATATTAAATTCATTTATCTAAATTTTAACCGAGGAAATGAGGTTTCAACGCGTTCTGCCAAAGATTGTTTTTAATTTCCTGGCTTTTCATCATTTCTGCAATAGAAGAAGATTTGATCCAGACTCTGTTGTCAAACCTGATGACCTGATTAAAAGGCATCAGGATATTCAGATTAAGATCTTTTTCGGAAACACCGAAAAGAAGAATCTCTTTAATGGATGCTGCATTTCTGAAATAAGACCAGTCATTTGTTAATACCGAAACATTGTAATCGTTACTTTGTAATTTGCAGGCAGCAAGAATTTTTTCTAATTGAGCCGATTCTTCCGTTTCATTGATAAAAGGACTTATGATAACCAAAGTCCTAAAGGTTAGTAACCCCTCACTAATATTTTTTTCAATGTTATTTTTATTTTCAATCAGCTTGCTATTATTGAATAACACTTTATTTAAATTGCTATATTCATTATTTAACATTAACGTATTGGAATTTAATGGTTAGTGTTTACTTAAAGGACAAAAAAATTTCGTTCCTTTGCAACCTCAAAGATAAAGGATTGTGTTGTAGAACGATAATCAATTAAAAGAGTAAATCAATTTAACTATGAACGTTTCAGAGCTTAACATTAAAGTAAGTAAAACTGAGAACAGCCGAATTCATCCTTTAACCAAGGATAATCTGGTTTTTGGTAAAGAATACGCGGACCATATGTTGGTTTGTGATTACAAAGATGGAGAGTGGGGTACTCCGGAAATACTTCCTTACGGAAATTTCAGCATGAGCCCTGCAACTTCTTTTATGCATTATGGCCAGGCTATTTTCGAAGGTATTAAAGCTTATCGCCAGCCTGATGGTTCCATTTCAATTTTCCGTCCTGTTGACAACTGGAAACGTATGAATGTTTCTGCTCACAGAATGGGCATGCCTGATATTCCTGAAGAAATTTTTATGGAAGGCATGCGTCAGCTAATCGAATTAGACGCAGCCTGGGTACCGGGTGAAGCAGAGACTTCTTTATATATCCGTCCGTTCATGATTGCAATGGATGAATTCATTGGTGTGCGTTCTTCCGAAACATACCGTTTTGCAATTATTACAAGCCCTGCGGGTGCTTATTACAATAAGCCGGTACGTATTTATGTACAGGACAAATATGTCCGTGCTGCAAAAGGCGGTATTGGTTTTACTAAAGCTGCAGGTAACTATGGCGCAAGCATGTTGCCGGCTGCCGAGGTTAAGAAAATGGGTTATGACCAAAACCTTTGGACAGACGCGGTTGAAAACAAATATGTACAGGAAATCGGTACAATGAATGTTTTCTTTATCGTTGACGGTGTTGCCTTAACGCCTGATTTGAATAGCGGTACTATCCTTGCAGGTGTTACCCGTGATAGTATTATTACTTTGCTGAAAGAAAATGGCATTACTGTAGAAGAACGTCCTATCAGCATGGATGAGCTGGAAGCAGCCCATAAAGCAGGTAAACTACAAGAAGCTTTTGGTAGTGGTACTGCGGCCTCCATGTCTTTCATTGCAAACCTTACTTATAAAGGAGAGCAACTGGATTTGCCGGAAGTATCTGAGTGGAAGATATCCCCAAAAATCAAAGCACAGTTAGACGACATCCGTTATGGCCGTGTGGATGATAAATACGATTGGAGATTTAAAATCTGAGTTTAAGTTTAAGTGAATAATAAGAAAAGGCTTTTCCGCAAGGGAAGGCCTTTTTCTTTTGTTTGGTTCTTTTTATCACTAAATATAAAATCATAAGAAGATTGATTATTTTCAATCCATATTAAGACCTGTTTCTTATTATTGAAAATGATTGCTAAGCAAATCATTCCGATAATATCATAAGTGAAATGATACTTTTTAAAAATAATAATGGCACCTGTATTTTTTGAAAAACAGTCAGGCTTCAGGAAATGGCTGAAGCAGCATCATGAGAAGGAAACAGAACTGCTTGTGGGCTTTTATAAGGTAGATAGCGGCAAGCCAAGCATGACCTGGTCTGAATCGGTTGATGAAGCGCTTTGCTTCGGATGGATAGATGGTGTCCGTAAATCCATAGACAAGGATAGCTATCAGATTCGTTTTTCGCAACGCAAGCCGTCAAGCATATGGAGTGCGATAAATATTAAAAAGGTTGAAAAATTAAAGGAGCAGGGACTTATGTATCCGGCAGGAATTGCGGCATTTGAAATGCGCAAAGAAGAAAGGTCGAAGATATATTCGCACGAAACAGAAAATGTAAAATTTATGCCTGAGTTTGAAAAGCAATTTAAGGCAAATAAAAACGCATGGGAATACTTTCAATTGCTTGCAGCATCTTATCAAAAAGTATCCATACACTGGGTTATGAGTGCGAAGCAGGCATCTACTCAAACAAAGAGGTTAAAAAGCCTTATTGAAGACAGTGCAAATGGCACCAACCAATGGAAGGATAATAAGTACAAGAAAAAATAAGTAACAGCGTAGTACAGCGCAGCTCTTTCAATAAATATCAAACTTTCTGTTAAAACATTTCTTTCTCACAAAAAAAAGTGTCAAAAAATTTGTGTAGTCAAATAGCTACACTTACATTTGTAGTCAAATAACTACATAATGAACCTGAGACGAGATGTTTTTCAAGCCATAGCAGATCCTACAAGGCGCGCCATACTGCTATTGGTTGCTTCACAATCCATGACAGCAGGCGCAATAGCCTCCAACTTTGATACGGCAAGGCCTACTGTTTCCAAACACATACAGATTCTTGCCGAATGCGAATTGCTGGAGCAGGAACAGAACGGCAGGGAAATTTACTATCACATTAATGCAAAAAAAATGAAAGAAGTAGCCGACTTTATCGAGCCATTCCGCCAGATGTGGGATGAACGATTTAATAAACTGGAATCTATCATGAAGCAATACAAACCAAAAAAATAACAGAACATGGAACTAAAAACAAAAATCAATGCCGGGGACGGCAAACAGGAGTTGGTAATTACACGCGAATTTGATTTGCCGTTGGAATTATTGTTTAAAGCTTATGAGGATCCTGAAATTGTGGAACAATGGATGGGTACAAAAGTGTTGAAACTTGAAAATAAAGCACACGGTGGTTACCGTTTTGAAACCAGCGACGCCAATGGGAATGTAGTATTTCAGGCCAATGGTACTATCCATGAATTTGTTCCGAACCACAAAATCACACGGACGTTTGAAATGGAGAACGCAGCTTTTCCCGTACAGCTTGAGTTCCTCGAATTTGAATCACTTACGGACGATACCAGCAAACTTACCATGCAAATAGTTTATAAATCGGTTGCCTGTAGGGATCAGGTATTGAAGCTGCCTTTTGCGCAGGGTCTCAATATGGCACATAACCGCTTACAAGACATCGTAAACAAATTAAAATAACACATTATGCAAAAAGGAAAACTGATTATTTATTGGGTTGCAACCCTGCTACTGGCTTTCGGCATGCTGGGAAGCGGCCTTGCTCAAATATTTCATGTCAAAGCTATGATTGACCTGGTTGTTCCGCTGGGTTACCCTTTGTACTTCCTGTACATCATTGGTGTGTGGAAAGTATTGGGTGTAATAGCCATTCTGGTTCCTAAATTTAAACTCCTCAAAGAATGGGCTTATGCAGGCTTCTTTTTTCTGATGACGGGAGCATTTATTTCCCATCTGGCCAGCGGCGATTATGCCGTTAAAGCATTATTAGGACCATTAATGCAGACTATTTTTATTATTTTGTCGTGGTATTGCAGACCTGCGGACAGAAAAATTATTTTGGTTAATCAGTAAATGAATGACATGAATCCTAAAGTTGATTTTTACTTTGATAAGACCCAGAAGTGGTATGAAGAAACAGCGCAATTAAGAAAAATTGTTCTTGATTGCGGACTGACGGAAGAGTTGAAATGGGGTTGTCCATGCTATACTTTCGGCAAAAACAATATTGTCCTGATACATGTTTTCAAAGAATATTGTGCGCTTTTATTTTTCAAAGGAGTCTTGCTGAATGATGCCGATGGTATCCTGATTCAGCAAACGGAAAATGTACAGGCGGCAAGGCAGATACGGTTCACCGATTACAGGGAAATAGTCAGGATGGAGGCTATTCTGAAAACTTATATTTACGGAGCTATTGCTGTGGAAAAAGCAGGGTTAAAAGTAGCGCTTAAAAAGACTTCGGAATATCCTGTTCCTGAAGAGTTTCAAAACAAACTGAATGATAATGCCGCTTTGAAGAAAGCTTTTAAAGCATTGACACCCGGAAGACAAAGAGCCTATCTTTTTCATTTCTCTCAACCGAAACAGTCCAAAACCAGGGAATCAAGAATTGAGAAAAGCATACCGAAAATTCTTGCCGGCAAAGGGTTGGATGATTAATTTTGGTAACTATATATGTGTTGGGACCAATATTAAATTCCTGCAAGGACGACAAAGAATAGGATAGGGTGCAACCCTATCTGCCTGTTAAATAATATATAGTAATCTTAATTTACAGTTCAATAAAATCCATTTCTATAATGAATAGCAATTCCGGCATTATAATCAGGAAAGCAATTCCGGCAGACTTATCGGATGTTTACAGGTTAATTTGTGAACTTGAAAATGATATATTTGAGCATGATATTTTTTCCGGGATTTACGAAGAAAACCTAAAAAGCAAATACTGTTTTTATATTGTTGCGGAGACAGAAAATAAAGTTGTCGGATTTATCAGTTTACAAATACAGCAACTTTTGCATCATTGCGGAACAGTTGGCGAAGTACAGGAATTTTATATTGACAAGGATTACAGAGGCAAAGGCATTGGCCGGCAGTTAATGGATGAAGTAAAGCAATATGCAGCAGAACATCAACTGAAAGGCCTTGAAGTAACTTCTAATAAAAGAAGGACAGAAAATGTAAATGTTTATGAAAGCCTCGGCTTTAAATTGACGCACAATAAATTTACTATTTGAACTAAAAATTATAAGCATGACCAGTACGAAAAAGAAATTGTCACAGGAACAGGCTGCATCATTATTAAGTGAATTAAAAGCCCGCTTTGAAAAAAACAAGAGTCGCCATAAAGGCCTTGAATGGAATAAAGTACAAGCCAGGCTTGAAGCACATCCTGCAAAACTATGGTCGCTTGATGAAATGGAAATAACCGGCGGAGAGCCCGATGTTATAGGTTATGATAAAAAGAAGGACGAATACCTTTTTTGCGATTGTTCGGCAGAAAGTCCTAAAGGCCGCAGAAGTTTGTGTTATGATCGTGAAGCACACCATTCAAGAAAAGAGCATAAACCCAAGGACAGCGCTATGGATATGGCAGAAGCAATGGGTATAGAACTTTTGACAGAAGAGGAATATCGCAACCTGCAGCAATTGGGTAAATTCGATACTAAAACATCCAGCTGGGTGCAAACGCCTGATGATATCAGAAAACTGGGCGGCGCTCTTTTTTGTGACAGGCGTTACGATACCGTCTTCCTGTATCATAATGGTGCAGAATCCTATTATGCTGCCAGAGGCTTTCGTGGCATGCTAAGAGTTTAGGTTTAGTAAAATAAAAGATGAAATGGAACAGCATAAAGAGATGAAGCAGCCTGATAATACGGCCGTAAGGACCGCTTTATGGCGTGCATTGCATGTTGAGGTGGATGCCCCACCGCATATAATTGAAGATGAAACAGGGCTGAAATTGATAGCGCCGGATGAAGGGTGGAAGCAACGTCCCGATATGCATCCGGAATTTACCAGGCGGCTACGTGCTTCCATTGTAGCGCGTGCACGTTTTACGGAAGATTTGGTTATTGAAGAGTATAAGAAAGGAATCAGCCAATATGTTATACTCGGTGCAGGGCTTGATACCTTTGCGCAACGCTATCCTGATATTGCTTCTAACCTTCAGATATTTGAGATTGACCAACCCGATACGCAGACATGGAAGCAACATCGTCTGCTTGAAACGGGCTTTGGCATCTCAAAGCAATTGCACTTTGTTTCCGTCAATTTTGAAACTTCATCCTGGTGGGCCGCATTATTGAAAGCAGGATTTGATACGGGTAAACCGACAGTTGTTGTCTGTACAGGTGTCAGCTTGTACCTTACAAAAGACGCCATTATTACGACTTTAAAACAAATAGCAACACTTGCACCTGGTTCGACACTTGCCATGACTTTTTATCTGCCGATGAATTTGCTTGACAAAGAAGATCAACCTTTACAGGAGATAGCGGAAAAGGGTACCAGACAAGCTGGTACACCATTTGTAAGCTTTTTTACACCGGAGGAAATATTGGAGTTAGCTAATGAAGCAGGATTTAAAGATGCCCGAACTATATCGACAAAGGATCTGGAGGCACTTTATTTTGCAGGCAGGACAGACAATTTTTCACCGGCGAGTGGGGAAGTGTTTTTGCTGGCTAAAACATAAATGTTATTTGCAGATCTTCCGGTAGCCAGATAAATCGATTTTATTTTTAAAACCCCATCTGACAGGCTACGTGAATGAACAGCATCCGTTAACAACTATCTTACTTTTTTTAAGCAAACTCATTTTTCTCCCTTCCCGTCTATGTAGCGATAACAAGCTATAGGTATGAATAAATGTAAACCTCGATTTATTATTTTCTTGCTGTTACTTTTTATTTCTCATTTAAGTAATGCAAAAGGAAACTATAATCACTATTATGAAATTATCAATCGTGCAGAAACTGAATTCGTAAATCACGGGAATAGGGAATGCTTTAAATATTATGATTCTGCTTTCAGTATTTTTGACGAACCTTTTGTAAAAGATGCTTACATAGCTGCTGAAATTGCCTGTTATCTCAAGGATACAATGGCTATGTTTCATTACTTTGATATTTGTTTTAAAAACGGGCTGCCATTAAGCTCGATACGTAGTGCGCCCATTCTTCGTTATATCAATAAAACCGATTTCTATCCTTCAATATGTGCGTTGTATGACAAAGACAAAAACATTAAAAAAACAGATATAGCGGCACAAAGAACAATATGGTTGTTTTGTTATGAGTCCGACAGTATAAAATTGAAAATCGGACGTGATTCTCTGATACGGCAGCAATGGTTTAAGGAAGAAAACGGCTTCAGGGAATATATCTTCAAACAATATCTTTCAAAAGGCCTGTTTCCCGGCGAGCGGATTATAGGTATTGCAACTGATTCCATGTACGAAGCCAATCTCCGGTATTTTCATAAGAAAGATTTATACGGTTCCATAGGATTTGTAACAGACGATGAATACAAACAGGACTATGATCTTTTATCAAAATATGCATTATCTGTCTTTATCCATTCTAAATGTTCATTCTGGAAATACAAAGAGCAATTGTGGCAGGCAGTGTTGAACGGTTATTTGCAGCCTAAGGAATATGCTATTCTTGAAGTGACCAGTACCTTATGGAATCAGCATAACGAAAATTCATGGGATGATTGTAATATCAGCAAAAAAGACTTGTATTATTATATCCTGCCTGATGAACTACGAAAAGGGGTTGTTTCCGATCAGTCTATCGATATTATAGAACAAAACCGACAGAAAATATACCTGCAATCTTACAAAATTGATGAGGCGAAAAAACAACTACAACAACAGACCGGCATTTGGTTTTTCTACGATTTTATAGACAGGCCGAGAAAGTGAGTTCGATTAAAACATTGCCTGCATAGATTTTTCTTCAAGTATTATAATTAATAAACGCAACCTCTTCTATTAGTCGCAAGGGCAGTAATAGGAATAGAATCAAAATATGGATACGTATCCGTTAATGTTACACGAAACTGTCCAAACGATACATTCTCCTGCGGGATCGGTACATGAACCTACGGGAGCGACATACAGGTGTTACGGAACAATATATGATCTGGCTGAAAAAGCAACTGGGAAAGGGCGAATTAGAATAGCGATGGATAAAATCCATCATTATATATAGAATATAAGTAAAGAAGCCATCAATATTTTGCCCGAAAACATTGTATTTCCTAATGAAACAATAATAAGATTATTATCCGCTGGATTGAAATTTTCGATTCAAAAGTTTACGGAAAAGTATATCCTTAAATGAGTTTCTTCTTTAGTAATTCTGTATCCTCATTAAGTTATGAATAATATTATCTTATCCATTGATATCACATACAATTTTAGGTAACTTAGTGCTCCCCTTGCCTGTAAACACTTAATCACAAATTCAGTTAGAAATGAAAAAGTTAGCTTTCCTCCTGCTTTTAATAGTGCCGTCGTTGCAGAGCCTCTGCCAAACGAACTCGATACTTGTGTTATCGGACGTGCATGTTGAGTTGAGCCCGGCAGAGGCCAACCCGGCTGACAAAGACGCAGATACCATGCTATTTACAGCTGCTGTCAAAAGTGTGGGAGCGCAAAAATTTCCCTTTATCATTATGCCGGGCGATCTTATGCCACACGGCAATGCGCATGACACTGCCAGTATGAAAAAAACACTTGAATACGTAATTGAACATGTGCAAAACCTGGATAAAGACGCTATTATTTTACCTGCTTTGGGAAATAATGATTGTATGGCTCATAATACACCGGATGATATGACCTACGAAGTGTTTTATGGGTCAGCGTTAAAGAGGATCGACAAAGACAGTAGCATATACAAAACCTTTAAAAAAGGAGGTTATTATCAATACACCAAAGACGATCTGTCGGTCATTGTGCTTAATACTTTGCTTTTTGCTTCTTTTGTGCACGGACAGGACTCTGCGGCAAAACAAGAACTATGCTGGTTGGGAGCGGCATTACAAAATGCCCTCCAGACAAACCGGAAGGTTTGGATCGTATATCATGTCCCTCCCGGTATCGACAGGTATAATAACAGTCAGTCCTGGCATCAAGCTATCCAGGAAATGTACATTGATACAATAAAGAAATATGCCCCGATTATCAAATTTCAACTGGCCGGGCATACACATATGAACGATTACAGGCTGATCACGCATAACAAAACTATAATTTCTTACATTGATATCGCTCCCGGTCTGAACACGAGAAATGGAAATAATCCCGCATATCAGATTGTAGACTATAATGTACCGGATAAAACCATAAATGAAGTAAAAACCTATTTCACAAATGCTTCCTATCGCGTATGGGATTCTTTCAGCTTCAAAGATTTTAACTTCGATTTTCTGTTGAACTTTAAAGAAAATAACCCCAAAGGAGTAGCCTTCGTCCAGCATTATTCAGCAAATAGCGGCCAGGCGATGTCAAATGGTCATAAAATTATCTGGGACGACGGCTTTGCAGGAGGATCTGTCATCAAGGCCGATTAGTTGGTTGATTTGTTTGACTGGTGCGTCCTTAGAAATATTCTCTTAAATCCAAAATGGTCAAAACAATAATCTAAAAATTCAGGAATAATTTGTTTCGGCAATCCCTTTCGTCCGAAAAAGTCCTCAAACCTTTCCTGTTTTTACACTAATGTAACTCACATCCTACTTTCTTCCAGTTCACTATTGTGAAAAATAATTGCAATAAATTTGCGCAACTCAAAAGTTGCGTATATATTTGCAACCTGAGAGTTGCTCAATTGATAATTAGAAATGAAACAAGACATATTTCAAGCCATAGCCGATCCGACCCGCAGGGCCATTTTAACGTTACTGGCAATTCAGGCGTTGACCCCAAATGCAATGGCGGAAAAATTTGATATGACCCGTCAGGCGGTATCAAAACATATTAAAGTATTGCACGAATGCGAATTAATTAAACCTGAGCATAGCGGAAGGGAGATCTACTATCACTTTAATGCCAAAAAGATGCAGGAATTTGATCATTGGCTGGCACAGTTCAGGCAAAACTGGGAAAATCAATTTAACCAACTCGACCAATTATTAACCACAATTAAAACACAGAAATAATGAACAACGATCTGTTATTTGATTTTAACGTTGACAAAACCACCAAAACGGTTTACATAACCAGGGAATTTAACGCCGGGCAATCCTTGGTATGGGATGCCTTTACTAAAGCCGAGCTACTGGATCAATGGGGTGCACCTGCACCTATGCGCGCCAAAACAAAGTATATGAATTTTGAAGTGGGAGGGCGGCGATTTTACGCGATGATAAGCCCCGACGGGCAGGAGCGGTGGTCGGTTCAGGAATTTACATCTATTACCCCGAAAACCAATTTTAAGATGTACAACGCGTTTTCAGATAAAGATGAAAACCGCGAATTGCCTGGTTCTGAATGGGATTACAATTTCAGCGAACAAAATGGCAAAACCAAAGTACACATCATTATTTTCAATGAATCGTTTGAGCGTTTGGAAAGATTATTGGAGGGCTTCAAAATAGGATTCACCATTACTTTAAAAAATCTGGAAGAATTGTTGACCTCTTTATCACAGAAATCATAAAAAGAAAATTCACACTCACATTAAAATTTAAAAAAAATTATGAAAGCAATTAATCCCTGGATCAACTTCAACGGAAATGCTGAAGAAGCATTTACTTTTTACAAATCAGTTTTTGGCGGCGAGTTTACGAAGATCGTTCGCTTTAAGGACTTGGCGAGCGATGAATTTCAGGTACCGGAAAACGAAGCAAATAAAATAATGCACATTGCTTTACCGCTTGGCAAGCACAATGTATTATTAGCTAATGATGTTCCCGAATTTATGGGGCGTGTAAACGAAAACGAAAACAGATCAAAAATAGTCGTTAATGCTGAAAGCCGCGAAGAAGCGGACAGAATATTTAACGGATTATCAGCTAACGGCGATATTGAAGGGCCGATTGGCGACAGCCCCTGGAGAACTTACGCCGGAATGTTCCGTGACAAATATGGTATTGAATGGATCGTGGAATTTGACCCCAATTATTAAAAATCATAACAGCAGTCAACAGCTCGTGCTTTGAAAATTTTAAGGACGCTATAAAAGACACAATTAAACTTTACGCATTATTGAAAAGCTTGACTATCTGGCTAAAATAAAAAAACCTGCAAATCCAAGATTTGCAGGTTTTTTTAAAGCTTTTGGTAATGTTTCTTGTAGCACGTACGGGAATCGAACCCGTGATTCCTCCGTGAAAGGGAGGCGTCTTAACCCCTTGACCAACGCGCCGTTTACTTTGGGAGTGCAAAGGTAGAACCTCTTGATTTATTTTCCAAAAAAAGGTAAGAAAAAAATAAAAATAAATTTACACCATTTTAGAGTTAAGCAATAATTGGAAATTCATAAGGTTGGAAGTACCTTTGCACCGATTTTTTATTAACAAGCAAAAATCCAACAAATAATCATGAGTAAAGTTAAAGTTGCCATTAATGGTTTCGGGCGCATTGGCCGCCTTGCATTTCGTCAGATCTTCAATATGGAAGGTATTGATGTTGTAGCGATCAATGATCTTACTGAACCAAAAGTTTTAGCACACCTTCTTAAATATGATACTGCCCAAGGCCGTTTTGACCAACAAGTAAGTCATTCTGAAAATGCTATTACTGTTAATGGTCATGAAATTAAAATCTATGCTCAGCGTGATCCTGCTCAGATTCCATGGGGTCAGCATGAAGTAGATGTGGTTTTGGAATGTACAGGTTTCTTTACTGATGCTGAAAAAGCAAAAGCACATATTACTGCCGGGGCAAAACGTGTTGTAATTTCCGCACCGGCTACAGGCGATTTGAAAACAGTTGTTTTCAATGTAAACCACGATATCCTTGATGGTTCTGAAACTGTTATCAGTTGCGCTTCCTGCACTACCAACTGCCTTGCCCCAATGGCTAAAGTATTGCACGATAAATATGAAATCAAAGCAGGTCAGATGACTACGGTTCACGCTTATACAAATGACCAGAATACATTGGATGCACCACATGCGAAAGGTGATTTGCGTCGTGCCCGTGCTGCTGCGGAAAACATTGTTCCAAACTCTACCGGTGCTGCAAAAGCAATCGGTCTGGTTATTCCTGATTTGAAAGGTAAATTGGATGGTGGCGCACAACGTGTTCCTACCGTTACCGGTTCTTTGACAGAATTGAATACTATTCTGGGTGCAAAAGTTACAGCTGAAGAAATCAATGCTGCAATGAAAGCTGCTGCAAACGAATCATTCGGTTATAACGAAGATGAAATCGTATCAAGCGATATTATCGGTACACATTTCGGTTCTTTGTTCGATGCTACACAAACTAAAGTTGTAACTGTCGGCGATTACCAATTGGTTAAAACAGTTAGCTGGTACGATAACGAAATGAGCTATGTTTCTCAGTTAGTTCGTACCGTTAAATACTTTGCAGGTATCATTAAATAAGATTCAACACCTGATTATAATAATAAAGGGCTTCCATCGGAAGCCCTTTATTATTATTTGTATAATTGAATTATTCAAATACCTCATTCAGGATACTGAACGAATGTAATCTGGCATCCAGATCAAACACATTGGTGTTTATCATTAATTCATTGGCTTGCGTATCTTCAAGAAAAGCACTTAATCTTTGACGCAAGGTTTCTTTGCTTCCGGCAAAAGTGTATTTTGTCATTTGTGCCACTGTAGCCTGTGCCTGTAAATCCCATAAGCCATCCATAGAATCGACAGGAGGTTGCAATGGTCTTCTGTTATTGGTTATGATTCCGAGAAACATCTGGTAAATGCTTGTTGCCAGTCTGTTGGCTTCTTTATCCGTATCGGCAGCAATTACATTGATACATGGCATTACGTAAGGCTGTTGCAACTGTTTGGAAGGCTTGAAGTTTTTTCTGTATATTGAAATGGCAGTCATTAAATCGGTAGGTGCAAAATGAGATGCAAAAGCATAGGGTAGGCCAAAGGCCGCAGCTACATAGGCACTGTCTGTGCTTGAACCTAAAATCCATATCGGCACATTGGCGCCTTCTCCCGGAAAAGCCCTTACAAGTGTTTTTTCATTTGTATTCTGAAAATAACTTTGAAGCTCCAGTATATTTGGTGCAAAATCGTAGGGCTTATTAGCGAAATTTTTGCGCAATGCCATTGCTGCAGCCGGGTCTGTACCTGGTGCACGGCCTAATCCAAGCTCAATCCGGTTGGGGTACATTGTTTCCAATGTGCCGAATTGCTCAGCAATTGCCAATGGTGCGTGATTTGGCAGCATAATGCCACCGGAACCAATTCGTAAAGAATTTGTTTTCCCCGCAACATGTCCAATCATGACCGCTGTAGCAGAGCTTGCAATGTGTTGCATATTATGGTGCTCGGCAAGCCATAAACGTTGAAAACCCAGTTTTTCAATATGTTGGGCCACTTCCACCGTTCTTTCTATAGCACTCTGATAATTTCCGCCTGCTGTTACAACCGAAAGGTCTAATGCCGACAATTTTATTTTTCCCATTATCTGATTTTCTTATTTTAATAAGATACAAATATAGTACGGCGACAGCGCGCCAAAATTACTTTTACTCTATTACAGGATAAAGAAATTGCCTTATTAAAAAGCTGTAAGAATATTCATGCATTTAAATTCCTACTTCATTTCCATAATATCCGATTTCGGTAAAAAGCATTGTAATTTCTTTAACTAAAACTTCATGCCAAACAGCCAAATATCAGTTTTTCGTTTAAATCTACTTATCAGCTTTTAAACTGAGTTGAAATATATCCTTTTTTGGCCTTTATTATCTTCTGTTAGTTAAATAGTGGTTGCATCTTTGCATCGAACAACAAACGCAAGAGTACCAGTAAATTTTAACCGAACCAATCAATCAATAATAAATGAGAAAGTTATTAATGCTTGCCACGCTTTTAGTCTCGGGTGTTGCTGCATCTAATGCTCAGACTTCACAGACCGCAAATATAAGCGTCACTGTAAGTGATATTAAAACCATTACTATTAATTCAGGCGCTGCCCCCGGTTTTGCAATCAACTCAGCAGCAAATTTTACTGCAGTTTCAGGTGCTACAGGATTAGCAGCAAGTACTGCAACAAATATCACTGTTGTATCAAGAGGTGCTTATAAAGTAAAAGCGGTTTTGAGCGGCGATCTTACCAATGCTACCGCTACTAACGGAGCAGGAACTATCCCGGGAAACAAATTAGGTATCAGCGTATCTGGAGCAACAACACAATCGGGTGAAACAGCTCCGACAGTCATAAGTGCAAATACTGTTTTCACTGTTGGCGGTGGCACTATTGCCGATATCGTAAAAACTTCGAGTACGGGTAATGCCGGGGGTACTTTAGGTACTACTTTTAATGTCAATTATAAATTAGCAAATTTTCCGGGTGTTATTAACCTGGCAACAGGATCCTTTACTGCAAATGTGGTTTATACCATTGAAGCGAATTAGGTTTTAAATATGGTGATTTTAGAATTAGGTTCATAAGAAAATGTCTGCAAATTTTTGCAGGCATTTTTCTTTTATATGAATTTGAACATTTGATATTGTCTTCGCTACTATTTTACTATCTATAAATATCCGCTTTTGATTATTATGTTATTTTTCGGGAGAATACAGCTCTTAAAAGTTACCGAAACAAAGGATTATCAATTTTTTGTTTAAAAATATTAATTCGTGGATAAACTGAGATCAATTTTATCTTTTTTAATCCATTTCACACAATTATAACGTTTAAGGGAGTTGCATCTTTGCATTACCAAACAACAGCAAGAATTGCGTCAAGCAAAAACCATTGAACTAATTAATAAATCAACAAAAAAATGAAAAAGATCTTAATGCTTGCCACACTGATAGTTTCAGGAGCAGCAGTATCTCAGGCACAAACATCCCAAACTGCAAACCTTAGTGTTACAGTGAGTGATGTAAAAACAATTACTATTAATTCCGGCGCTGCTCCTGCGTTTGCATTAGCTTCTACTGCAGATTACACAGCAGTTTCGGGCGCTACCGGTTTGTCAGCTTCTACGCCTACGAATGTTACTGTCGTGTCAAGAGGCGCTTATAAGGTAAAGGCTACTTTGAGCAATGACCTTACAAACGCAACAGCTACAAACGGTGCAAGTTCCATTCCCGGAAGTAAATTAGGCATCAGCGTATCTGGCGCTACAACCCAATCGGGTGAAACGGCTCCGACTGTTATCAGTACCAATACCGTTTTTACAAATGGCGGCGGAACTATTGCCGATATCATTAAAACTGCAAGTGCAGGAAATGTGGGCGGTACATTAGGAACAACATTTAGCGTTAACTACAAATTGGGTAACTTCCCGGGTGTTATTAACCTTGCTACGGGTTCATTCACCGCAAATGTGGTATATACTATTGAAGCAAACTAAACATTCTTCATAAATTAGGTTTTTTAGGTTCAGTTAAGAAAATGTCTGCGATTCTTTGCAGGCATTTTTTTTATCAGAAAAAATTACATTGTTGTAAATAGATAGCTCAAAGCTTACTTACGTGAATCACAAATTACGAGTATTGGAACAGGGCTCATTCAGGTAAATGTAAATTGCATCTAATGGAACAGTAGTTGAAAATACCATAACGTTTAAGCTTTAATTACATGAAGCGGAGTTAAGTCCGTAAAAAATATATACCTGCCCGAAGTGAGATTTTACCTGACTGAATATGGAAAAAAACAGAATAAACCATAACATATTTTAGTATGGTATATTCTTCTTCGTGTAATATTAAGTTAAAGAGTTGCCAGAATGTTGTAGCAGGTGCTATAAAATAAGAATTGTTATAGCCGTGCCAATGCTTTGTTAAGTACAATTTCATATAATTTGTAAGCAAGTGAAAACCTTTTCCGTAATGTAATGTCAATTGTACAATTTGACTATTTCTAAAAGGGATTATCAGTATTTTGGTTAAATGCTAAAATACACTGATAAAGTAAGATGAAAAGTATCTTTTTTAGTTATGATTTGACTTTTCTCAAAGTAGAAGCCGTTGCATCTTTGCATTATCAAAAAAGAACAAGATTTACCCAGTCTTAAAAAGAATTAACCAACTAACAATAATTAACCAAAACTAAAAACAACAAAAATGAAAAAGTTATTAATTTTATCCGCAATCGTTCTTACAGGCGCCGTAGTTGCTAATGCTCAGCAACCAGGAGTTTTAGATACGAGCAAAACTGCTACTATCGGTGTAAACGTATCTGATGTTAAAACGATAGAAATCCTTTCCGGCGATCACGCAACATTTACGCTTGCTACTGCTGATGACTATAACAATGCTGCAACTGCAACAGGTATCGTACCTGATGTTGAAACACAAATTAAAGTGGTATCGAGAGGCGGTTATAAAGTTAAAGCTGCGCTTCAAGGAAATTTGACTACAACTGCAACAGGAGCAGGTAGAAAAAATATTCCAGGTACAGCATTAGGTATTAAGGTTAATGGTACTCCGGCTGCTTCATCAGGAGAAACTGCTGCAACCCCTAATAATTCATTCAGAACTTTTGCTGATGGTGGCAGTGAGCTTACAGAGCTTGTCGCTTCTCCTGCTGCAACAGGCGGTACAAGAGGTACAACTTTCAACGTAGCTTATTTATTAAGTAGTTTTACAGATGTTGTTAACTTGGCTGTAGGTTCTTTTACAAACACTATGGTTTATACAATCGAAGCTAACTAAGCCGCGGTTTAATTTTCAAGCTCTTTATAAAAAAAAATGCTTGCGGTATAAAGATATCGTGAGCATTTTTTGCAAAAAGGATTCTTAATACAGCTTTTCAGGCTTTATTAAATGAAATGATGTATTTACTGTAAGTTGGCTTGAAGCGTAGATTTGAATTTCAATTCGGAGTTACAGCGATGTTATCTTACTTTAAATGCATCATTACATTTTCCTGAACCATCTTCCGGTTTTCTTTTGTTCATATATTATAGGTATGTCTTTATCAGAAACAGCATACATTTGTCATAGCATTAACAAATAACCTGCCAATAATAGTTTTAGCATCTCTTTCAATGAAAAAGCGTTTATTTTTCCAAATAATAATAATGACGGCAATAATAATATTGCCCCGTTTATTATTTGCTCAGATAAATGAAAGTAAAACTAACATTACGGTTTTTGTTTCTTCCATGCAAAGTTTAGTTATCAATCCTGATACGAGTACTTCTCCCCATAATATTTCGGACAATATTGATAATAACAATAATGTTCAGATTGGACGGATTAACCAGGTAAATGTTTTCAGCCTCGGTAAATTTGTATTGAAAGTAAGCGCAAGAGATGATTTTCACGATATTGACGGTCCGGAAATTCCTGCTTCGTCGGTGTATGTAAGTTCAGGAGCTATTGCACACAGTTCTTACAGTCCTTCGGATTACAGATTTGAAAAGGATGTTAACCTGACTTTGAACAAGCCGAAGGACCTCATTCACGCCCAGACTTCCGGTGCTCTTAATAATTCTTTTGAAATAGAATATTATGCCTCCGGCTTGAGTAACCAGGACGTACATAACGGGAATTTAGACGGGACTGTTGTTTATACCATTGAGGTGGAGTAAGAAAAATAGATTGAACTTTTTCTAATTCTATGAAAAGTTGTTTTTTTTATTTATTTTTCGTGAAATTTACCATTCTCAATAAGCCAAAATTTATGAAAAGTATCCTGTTTAGAATAAGTATTCTATTGGTGACCCTGTTTTTTTCGACGGCAGACGTTTTTGCTCAGGCGGGTATAACTGCATCTCCAAGCAGATTGTTTTTTAGCCCGGGAAATAAATCGGAACAAACAATAACAGTTGTTAATCCGAGCAGTGACAAAAATCTTGAGGTTGGTATTACGCTCAATGACTGGAAATATGACTCTTTGGGAAACAATGTGATATATACCGCAGGCGAATTAGATAACTCCTGTGCAAAATATATTAAAATTCTTCCATCTGCATTTTTCACCTTAGCCCCCGGTGAATCAAAAAATGTGATTATTTCTACAGCCGGCGTTCCGGAAGATGCAAATATTCCTGTAAGGACAGCAATGCTATATCTTACTCAGTTAAATCCGGGTGATGGTAAAAATGAAAACGGCGCTGCTATCAAGGTAACTGTAAGGATGGGTATAAAAATTTACTATTCATCTAAAGTAGGAGCAATACCTGAGCTGGAAATTTCCAATCTTGAAACTAAAGATGAAAATGGTGCAGTAAAAGGGTTGAGATTGAATTTTGATAATACCGGTCAGCTTTGGACAAGCGGCACTATCAAATTTGAATTTCTGAACAAAGGAACCGGTAAAAAGTACAAACTGGACCCTGTTGAGTTTTATACACTACCCGGCGATAAAAGAATTTATGATACGGCGCTTCCGAAAGGAATGGAAAAAGGAAAATATACTACAACCGCTATTATTAACTATGGTCAAAGTGATGAGCTAAAAATTGCTGAGATAGACTTTGATTATTGATATTAAAATTTTTTGAAGAAATGGCTCATAGAAAATCTCTTTATAATGTGTGTTTTTATAAGCCATTTCTTTGCCTTTTACTTTTAGCAGGCTTTGAGAAGGCCGCTACTGCACAATCTGTTCAGGCAAATACCCAAAATTACGTAACCATAAGCGATACATCCCAATTGGTGTATGGTGCAACCTTTCCCGTAGTATTCAAAATTAGTTGCTATGGCGGCGGAGCGGTATTGCCCAACTGGAAAATGACTATCCAGCCATTAACAGCTTATCTGATTCCCGCACAGACATCGAGCGAAGTTGCCCAGTTTGGTCCTGCACCCAACTGGCCCATAAAATATTTCGGAGTAAAATTCAATCCCGGCAATTCACAAAGCTCATGGAGCAATGGTAATTCTACTAATCTGATAGGTGCCGTTTCTTCCACTATTCCGCTTTCAGGATCTGAACTGACACTGGTACAGCAATCTAATTATGCAATGGTAGCAAGTGATTATTTCAGTATGGCTTATGATTTTGTTTTGTTGGGAAACCGTCAGATGCTTTTGTTGCACAGAGATAATTACTCCGTTGTACTAAGAGTCAGGCTATATAACCAGAGCAATACCCTGTTGAGCCAATATGACCTCAACCTGCAATTAGGTATATGGCCTCAGTACAACAGTATTCCCGTAAACGTGCCGCAATACCCTAATCTGATACAATTACAGAACGGCAGCGGTAACGTATCACTTGGTTTTTCTTCCGACCTGTCTTTTTCCCAGGGTGTCGAAGCAACCGTCAGCGATGGATTAAAAGTGTCTTCCAATGACGGCCGTTATGAAATCAAGGTGCAGGCTGCTGCAAATTATTTCAGCAAGTCGGGTGCTTTAACCACCATTCCTGTCAATACTTTAAAACTAACGCCGACCCAGGGCAGTACGGTAATATCGACTTCTACCTATACTCCTGTAAACCTGAGCAGCAGCCAGCAAACGCTTATAACCAATTTAGGCTCAGAAGGGCGTGTTAATTATTATAATCTGAACTACAGCACGAAATATAATTCCAACCAATCGGCATTTATAGGCATAGAGTCGGGGGTCTATACCACTCAGGTCACATTCATAATGAATCCGCTCTGAGTCCTATAAACCTTTTAATTTTACGGCGCCCGGCACCATGTTATCGATTTTTAAGAAGAGGAAATTCAGCATCAAACCCATCTGCATCTTATTTTTTATGATGCTGCATGTTGTTTATGGCTATACCCAGGATTCTCTTGATTCAAAAAAAATAGCAATAAGCATTTCCGAAACAACACTGAAAGTTGATAATAAAGATCTTAAAGATATTACTGTCCATGTTAAAAATTCGGATACGCAACCCTTTAAAGGATATCTTTATCTGCACAGCGCCAAAGGTGCAAAAGTAGCAACAAAAGACAGTGTTCCCGTTAACCTGCAGGCAGGTCAGGAGATTTACGTTCCATCTAAAATTTATGTCAACCAGGGTACGCAGGAAGGCAATATATATGTAGGTATAGCTTTGCGTACTCCGAATCAGATTACAATTGATACCATTACACTCAAGCTTATTCTTGCACCCAGCAGGCTCCTTACCGCAAGTATTGATAACGAAGACATGGTACTTCCGAGAGTGGGCTCTTACCTGAATATCCCTATCAGGATAAATAACCGTGGTAACGTTACGGAAGGAGGTATAATTGTAATTGCTTTTCCATCTGTTTTGAAAGATAAAACCAACCGTTCCATTTATTTCAGGCTCGAGCCTTTTAAAGATACCGTAATTGTTTTTCAACGGAAAGTTTCGCGCAATATGTCGAAGCTCGGCTATATGAACGTGACCATTAACGGCATTTATGATGACGGTAATATATTTGCGACCAACCTGATTACTTTTCAGGATTTGTCAAGCAAAAGAAGCTTTGACCAGAACCTGAACGAAAACAGCATGCACAATAACGTTATTTCGTTGGGTGTCCAGAATGCTTTTGATGCGGGTGAAACCTATAATATACGTGCCAGAGGGTTTTATGATATTAAAGATGGAACAGTAGGGTATAACTTTAACCTGATGAAATATAAGGAAGGTGTCAAAACCCTTACTATCAACGGCACCAACTTGGATTTGACCTATAAGCGCGTAGGTATGCGTGTAGGTAATATTACGCAGGGAGGCGAAATCAGCTTTGCCGGTACAGGCGCAGAAGTTTTTGCCTATGCAGATTCAGCGCATCATAACAAGGTAGTGGCAGGTTATATGGACAAGTCTGTCAATATTTATTCCAGCGACGGGCAGACAAGTTACGGCAGGTCCGCATGGGCGGGTTATAAATATGAAAAACAGACCCTTACCAGTTTTACCTCTTTCACGCATGATGTGGATGAAGCTGCAAACATTAATAATGATCTGGTAGTAAGCAATCTTTCCTGGAAATCAAGCGAGCATTTTTCTGCTGATGCGAAAGCTGCTGTAGCCAACAGTACTTCTACCATTGGCAATAACCTGTCGTACAAGTCCATGTCTGGTGCATTCAATTACTACGCTTATTTCTTTAAAAAGCTGAATCTTACAGGTAACAACTCTTATGCAACAGCCTATTATCCGGGTACAAGGCGGGGTACTTTATATTTAAATGAAGCAGCCTTTTTACGTCTTGATAAATCTACCATCAGCACTTCTGTTGTTTATTCAAATGCATCACCAAAATACTTGAATCAGGCTAACCTGATAAACAGTGAAAACACCAATACCACACTTGATCTTACTTATGGATTGACAATGGGTGCATTCGGCTTTTCACTTACACCTGAATATTATACCGAAAGAGGCAACTGGTTTTATAACAATGTTATTCAGGAAGGAACAATGACCGCAGAGCGTATGTCTGCGCTTATTACTTTCAACCCCGTGAAAATGCAGCAAAATCTTTTCTTAAAAACAGATGTCGGCCTTTATAAAACAGGATTCAGCAATGAGAAGAAAATGCAATTCAGAAGTATGCTCTCTTACAGCTACAGGAGTTTCAGGCTGACCGGCAACCTTCAGCAGGGCAACTTTTATCTGGGAGAAGCCTTTCAGGAGCATTTTGCCACTTACAATTCATTCAGGCTAAATATTGCGCCTTCCATGACTGCTTTTCTTTTCAATAGGGCTTTAAGAGTAGATGGCGGCATTGCTTATAACAAAGATTATTATTCCAAAAGCTTTCTGATGAACTTTAACCTGCTGTTTAATCTGGGGCCGATGGCATTCTATTCAAACGTGCAGTATAATATTTATGGTAATTCGCATTATTACAGGAATATTCAATTTGGTGTCAATTATTATCTGCCTGAAAGCCAGCCCGGAAAAAATATCAATAAAGGCAAGATTGAATTGTTCTTATTCTACGATCTGAATATGAACGGCAATTACGATAAAGGCGATTCCCTGGCTTCCGGTATTGTCGTACACATCGGCAAGGCTATTATGATGTCGGGTGGAGACGGGAAACTAACGTACAACAAGCTACCTCCCGGCAATTATTCGGTTTTTATGCCTACCCAAAACGGATGGTACGGCCACGATTTGTTTATTCCGCTTAAAGAAAAAGAAAGCAAATCTTTCTACATAGCATTAAGCCAGACGGGTACCGTGCATGGAAATATTAATTATCAGTTTGATTCTACCTACAGTATTTCGATGACAAAGGATAAAGCCTGGCAAAGTATAGTAGCAACAAATAAAGACGGACAAAGATTTGAAACCAAAACAGACGAAAATGGTGATTATAATCTTTATCTGCCTGTAGGTACTTATACGATTAATGTTGAAAATCTTCCCAATCAGGTTGAATTGCTGTTGAAAAACAATAATGTGCAACCGCTTCAGGTTGAATCTGGCAAAATCATAAATGGTGTTGACTTTATCCTCAAGGTCAAGCAGCGAAAGGTGGAAATCAAGAAGTTCGGTAAGCAGAAGTAGCGGCTTACTCTAATAAGTTTTTACCAATGCCATTACCTTAAGGATTGACTATGTTTAAAACTTGTTTTCTATCTTATTCTTTCAACACAATCTTTATCTGACACTGGTTGTCTATGTATCTATGTGGTTTAATTAAACACGACTTATCCCGCCTGGCGGGATAGGCACATAGCATTAAGGTCTGTAAAAGAAAAAAGCAGTTCAGGATAGCAAAGCTTTGAAGCTTAGATTAATGACGTTGAGTTTTTACCGCTGATTTCAATTGCTTATTTTCTCTGTCATTTTCCTGCAGGCATCTATATCCTTCCCGATATATGAAATGTGATTGTCCGGGCGTAATAAGATATAAAATTCAGTATTGTTTCCAAAAAGCGTGGCAGGAATTTCATTGAAGGCATGAAATGTCATTTTGATAGGAGCATCTTTCAATGGATTCTGAATATCTTTTTTCCCGAAAAACAGTAATTTGAAAACGGGCTCTGTCAGATAACTGAATATGTGTTTGCCATCGGCAAACACAAAGTAATGCATCCGGTCGCCGGCCCTTACTTTTTCGACAGCGCTTTCTAAAGTCAGGTAACTTTCAGGATAAGCAATGCCTGTTTGTGATAGCAATGGAAAAATCCGCTGTTTTATAAACCTGCTTTTTGAAAGTACGGAAAGGAACAAGGGAAAGAAAGCAAGCCTGATGGTGTTCCAGAAAGGATTAACGCCCGATATCACATCAAACATCCTGTCGGTGGTTTGCAGCAGATGTTTTGCATTCCCGCAGCGTTCGGTATTATAGGTTTTTAATACATTGTCATTTACCTCACCTGTTAATGTGTAAGCAATTTTCCATGCTAAATTGTAAGCATCTTGTATCCCAGTGTTCATGCCCTGTCCGCCTGCAGGCGTATGAATATGTGCCGCATCTCCCGCCACAAAGCATCGTTTGTCCATAAAAGCATCTGCCATGCGGCTGTGCACTTTATAAGTTGAAAACCATCTTAGTTCCGTAAACTCTATCGGAGAAACGATTTCTTTCGTAATAAGCGGCTTTATGTCTTCAAAAGTATATTCGGCTTTAGTCTGCTGATGTTCCGGTACAATACCCACAATACGATAATGTCCCGCACCTTCCATCGGAAAAAAAAGTACAAACCCCTTCTTTATCATATACATGTACAGGTTATCTTCATTAATTACCGTACTGGAAAGCACTACATCCGCTACATAAAACAATTTGGGTTTTGTACTTCCCGAAAATGTGAGGTTCAGCTGATGCCGTACTACACTGCCTGCGCCGTCACAACCCACCAGATAATCAGCCTCTATTTCTTGTGCTCTGCCGCTGCTATCTTTATAATAAACCAGCACCTTGTCTGCTTGCTGGTCAAAATATATCACTTCCGATTTCCATTGCACCTGTTTTCCTTTCTGAGAAAGATATGCTGCCAAGAGATGTTCAGTTTTACTTTGTTCAAGCGAAAGTGCAAAAGGAAACCTGCTCACGCCTTCGCCCAGATCCTTGAGGTCTATGGCCGCTTTGCGTTTGCCTTTATAGAATAGATTCATGCCGGTCGTTTCACGGCCTAGTTTCATAGCTTCTTCAATAATGCCAAGCTCCTCAAATATTTCAAGGCTACGCGCCTGTACCACTACCGCTTTGGATAGATGAGTGGTCGCTTCATTCCTTTCAAGTATTATAAAATCAATATTGTGCCTTATTAGCTGGGCAGCCAGGCTCAAGCCCGTAGGCCCAGCACCTGCTATCACTACCTGCGTTTTATGGATTGATGAATGTTCCATCAGTTGATTTTCTTTTAATAACCTTTAACGGAGCCATTTGTTCTTTTCTATATCCTTTCGCTTGTAAAGTGGTGAAATTAATAGTTGGTTTGGCTTATTTGAATGAATTGGAAACAGAGGCAACCAATGGATTGTAAATAAGCGAATCGCTTTGTTGGTATTCCATTATTGCAAAAGCAAAAGCTTCCTTTAACAAGATTGTCTTTCGGTAAAAAATTTTATTGTTCTTCAGGCCTGAAATAACATATAGCTTTTTGCCGAGTTTTTGATAAGTGATATCGCTGCCGGTAGTGTCAAGTTCTTGTATGTCGTTTTTAAATTGATCCGAAAGACTTATTTCGTCGCCATCAGGCGTTTCATTTCTTCTGCCAAATACAGTTAAAACCACAACATTTTTATTGTCCATAAAATCATTGCCATCACCGCTCTGGCTTTCAGATTGCATTTCAAGTATATCCTTCGGGTAATCGATGCAAAAGCCAAAACGGCTATTGCAATATTGCCCAAAACTGTGTTGAGTATTATTGTTATTGTCCGAAGCAATAGATTCGGTTTGAGCGGGTGTTTGCTGATTACACGAAAGGAGCAGCAACAAAGGCCCCAAAACTAAAACACACAAAAGCCTTTTTATCGGGTTTAAAATCATGGTGTTAAATATTCAAATCAGAATTGCTGCTTACATCGTTTTCTTCTTTATTTTAATAATTGTTTCCTGAAGCTTATCCGGCTCGGTATTGAATACGGTATGTCCCGATTTTTTCATCCAGTAAAGATCTTTTTGAGGGGCTTTGAAATAATCGTAATAGTCTTTCACCAGATTATGCGATTCGTATTTATCCGCATTTCCTTCAATAAAGTAAACCGGGCAATCATAAGTTTTTGAATGGTCGAACATGCTTACTCTCACAGACTCTTTCCATAACCGGAACCATATATTCATCCAATTATAGTAATTGGTTTTGAAGTCGTCTTTGCGCGCAAATTCAACATCGTTCTTAATAAACAGCCATTTTTGGAAAGTGAATAAATCCTTTGTTGTTTCCAGCGGCAGGTTTATTTGATTTATTTCATTCAAAGCGGTTGAATCGCCTGTATTTTTTGCCCAGTCTTTCAGCATATGCAGTGTTAATACTTCAGCTTTGCCTTCGTCTACAATCGGGCTGATGCCTACATAGGCATACAGCAGTTCCGGATGGTTTCGTGCAATGTCGAAGCCAAGTACAGAACCCCAGGAATGTGAAACCAGATACAGCTTTTGGCGGTTATATTGATGCAGTATATACTGAATTATCTGTTCCGCATCGCTTATCATTAAGTCAACACTTAAGGGTTGGTTTCCTGCATTTAGCTTTGCAGTTTCTCCCGTCTGCCGCTGATCCCAGTTGATTACTATAAATTCATCTTTCAGCTTGTCTGTAAAGCTTTCAGCGCTTTCTGCTAAAGACGTTCCGGGGCCGCCATGTAGCAATAACAGTATGGGCTGTGCACTGTTATTTCCTTTTATGCTTATAAACTGTTTTATACCATTGATTTCCGCTACTTCCGTCGTGTCAATCTTTTGCTTTGTATTGTCGTTGCCGCTCTGACTTTTAGAAATAAAAGGAAAGAGCAGGAGCATCAGGGCTATTAGTATTACTTTTTTCATCCGGTTGATTAAAGTGTTAATCATAAAGATATCCGATAAGAGTGTAAAGAAGCATTGAAGTTAATAATTATTGGCTGTAATGACATTGAATGCTTCCTTTATAATCAGAAACCTTTGGAAAACAGTGTATTGGAATGATGTTTGAATGCTTGGTAAATAATATATGAAAATATATCTATTGTACTTTGAAAAGAGATATAACCGCCTTATATTTATCCCGTAAAAAAATCAATAACCAATTCACCAACTAATGAAACAATTCAAAGTACTACTGTTCGTAGCGCTGCTGATGCCTTTTTTGACCACGGCACAACAAACCACGCAGCCAAAACTTCAAACAAAAACCTTATCGTCTGCCATTGTACGGGGCGTAAGCTTCGACACTTTTAAAGCTGTTTCGGCATTAACCGATACCAGCCTGAAAACCATAGCCGCCGTTGCCTGGCAACTCTGGAAAATGGAACAATGGGCTACACTGGAAACCTTGTTCAAGGTAAACAACCTGAATGGCGGATGGCCGCCCAATAATGGCGCTGTTTATTCAAAAATAGTAACGCTCGACTCAGGAGTGCTTGTTGACCGCTATGGCGGCAAGGTTGTTGACGGCGTGTTTACCGATCAATGGGGAAGATTTGTGGCTCCGGCGGGTGAACCGTTTAAGGATCGTTCATTGCAAGATACTGCAAGGACATATCCTTACCATGTTTACAGGATTATAAAAACAATTCCGAATGTAAATGAAGGCACCGCTATTCCATGGTTTGGACAGGTTGGGCTGGGTCTTCAATATCAATTGCCTTATACCATCAACGATTTGGTACAAAATGGTTACCTTCAGAATATACCGGACGTAACACAGCCACGGTAGTTATTGATTTATGATTACAAAATATGCCATTGAAAAATCGCTGCTCTTTGACGGCTTCGAAGGGGAAGCCCTGGCAGGTTCGTTTGAATTGAATACCCACATCGAAGCAGGCGGCCCTGTACGGATAGCTGATTTTGCCGGTAACAGATTTGAAGACCTGAAAGGCACTATTGATAGTGCTGATTATAAAGCTATTTTAAAGACCGGCAATTTTACCATTGATGAAGGTTTCCTACATTTGCTGAAGGGGAGCAGCGGTTTAGGATTATTTTTCTGTAAAAGAAATGATGCCATTCTTGTTTTTGCTTTTGGCGAAACGCAACCCATGCGCTATAAACTTTATTTGGAAGGTGTTTGGGTAGTTGTATGATAATAATGGCTTAGAATAAGCTATTGATTTTTATCTGAATAAATTAATAATCAATTAGTTATCTACTTTGTTTTTATATATGAAAATATGTAAGCTCCATGTGGAAGTTTATGGATGATTATACCTCGGCCGGAACAATCATTCTGTTGCTTCTATATTGTTCTGACAGACATATTACAAAGCTAATGTTTTTGTACAAACGCTTCGCAAAATCCCCTTAGAGAGACTATGTGGGAATATGAAATCCTTTACGATAGATAATGTGAAGATGTACCAAAGCAGCCTTTTACATTCAGCGAACAGAAGGTTGCCGCAGTAGAAACAATTAATCAAAGCAACCTTTCGATTCGTAATTTTCAAGGAATTTGACAATATATTCAATTACGATGAATTGAAAGAAAAAAAGTACCTGTATCTCTCGCCAAATTTTGTATATGTCGTCAATGGTCTATATACCGCATGTCAATGTATTGTATTTCGATTGCGGGCAGGTTTGCCTTCATCCTCCATTGTTTTACATTTATCCTCAGCGCATTATGTAATTGGCATCTATAACCTGTTACTTGCGGCCGATAGCGTATGTATTTGCACTCATGCTATCTTTATTTAACATCACTGACCTGTTGGTGGTTTTTGCATAATTATAACAGTATAATCAATAGAATAATTAAATGCTTCTTTTACATATAGATGAAAACATTCAATATTCATAACTACACAACTATGTTGTTTTGTTGACTTTAAACAATGTGTTTGTAAATCCATAATTCACAATTTTCTACAAAATGAAACGCCTTTTTAATCTTAATTAAACTTACTATTTAATAAATATGATATTTTCAGTTATGTTATAATGTTTAGCTAATTTATTGAATTATTTATTTGCTTTATGTGATTTTTAATACAAGTATCTTACAAACATTTCAGAATCGTTTCCATTATAGTTTCAAATCTTTTCTAACTAAAAAAACTAACGATTATGAAAAAAATTACATTACTCGTAGCGGCTTTCATCTTGTTTATCGGAGTAACATTCAGCCAGACTCCCCAATTGGTAAACTATCAGGCAGTAGTAAGAAATGCGGCCGGAAACCCGGTTACCAACCAGACGGTATCATTGAGGTTTACCATCCATGACGGCACCAGTACCGGAACGGTGCTTTACCAGGAAACACAATCTTTATCGACTAATGCATTAGGGCTTGTGAACATACAGATAGGAGGCGGAACACCTGTAACAGGAACTTTTAATACAATAAACTGGGGCACCAATAATAAGTACCTGCAGGTAGAAGCTGATATTACGGGAGGAACGACCTACCAATCTCTTGCAAATGTTCAGCTGGTAAGTGTGCCTTATGCATTGAATGCACTGACAAGCAACGACAACAGATGGAGTATTACGGGCAGCAATATTGTGAACAATAACACAGGCAATGTGGGTATAGGCGGAACGCCCAATACAAGCGCCAAGCTGGATGTTTCTTCCACAAATACGGGTATACTGATTCCGCGTATTACATTCACCAACAGGCCTGCTACTCCTGCAACTGGTTTATTGATTTATCAGACAGATAATACATCGGGCTTCTATTATTATAACGGCACTGCCTGGGTAAGGGTTGCAAACAGTACGGATATAAGCAGTACCGGAGCCATCCTTCCTTTTGCATCAGGTTTACCTGTTGTGGTAACTACTGTTGCGGGGGGGCTTGCCGGTACAGGATCTTTAGTAGGCTTCGGCAGTTCTGCTACGGGTGTAAGCCTTTTAGGTACTACTATTGATTTGACCGGAGCAGGTGGTACTTTACTCAATTTTGCTTTTGTAGCTCCAAGGTCGGGAACCATCAGCTCCATGACTGCACACTTCAGCCTTACTGCCGCTGTATCTTTATTAGGTACCAGCGTTAATATCAATGCCCAATTATACAGTGCGCCATCAGGAAGCAATACATTTTCACCTGTTCCGGGAGCAGTTGTAACGCTTGCTCCGGGATTATCCGGCGTGAGCCTGGCAATAGGCACTACTGCAACAGGAATTACAACAGGATTGAGCATACCTGTGGTTGCAGGCAACCGTTATCTTTTAGTTTTTTCATCTACCGCTTCCGGACTCAATTTGGTTAATACAATAGCGGGTTATGCCAGCGCAGGTATTAACATTAACTAACCGGTACCGGGATTTTCTAACCTGAAAAACTAAAATATTATGAAAAATTCGTCCATATTTATACAATTGCCGGCTTTACTCTTTGCATTATGTTTTTCAATGCAGCAAGGAATGTGTCAGTCAGTTGATCAGTATATCATTGCTTCTGCGGGAGCTACGACTATGCTTTCAGGCGGTAACAGCCTAACTTTCACAACCGGTGAGGCAATCATAACCACTGCAGGGAGCAATCCTATAATGTCACAGGGCTTCAATCAGCCTTCGCTGAATATCGTGCCTTTACCTGTGCAAATGACTTTCAGCGGCAAAGCGGAAGAAAATGCCAACTTGCTTTTATGGGAAACATACCATGAGGAAAACAATAATTACTTTGCTCTTGAGCGCAGCATTGATGGTATAAAGTTTGTTACCATAACCAGGGTTGCTACCAAAGCACCCGGTGGCAACAGCGCAGGCAAGATTTCTTATTCCTATACTGATGAAGCTTATGCAAACGGTATTAATTATTACAGGCTGAAGCAGGTAGATATCAACGGGAAATTTGTGTATTCTCCTGTAGTTAAATTAAACAATTCAAGGGCTTCGCTTGCATTTTCGGTATCGCCTAATCCTGCAATAAATATCATTCAGATTTTGGTGCCGGAACCGGGAACAATATCTGTCATTGATATAAACGGGAAGGTGTTATTGAAAGAGGATATGCAATCGGCAGGCAACCTTGATATAAGCAGCATCAGCTCAGGAGCCTATTTTATAAACTTCCGGGGAATAACGACAAATGCTTCTTTAAGGTTTGTAAAAAAATAGTATTTCCCTCTATGTTATAAATCATTGCTTTTCATAAATCCATAACGGTAGCAGCATGTCATATTTATGATATGCTGCTTTTTTTTAGCGATGGATTGCAGGTAGGGTGCAAACCGGTATTATAACTTAATATCATTGCCAATATTCATCAGGGTGTTGCGTCGGAACAACTTGTCGGGTCGCCGATATTCCGATACATTTTACCGAATATCTTTTCAGGCAGAAGGCCTGCCAATATACATTTGCGTATCATTTAACCAACAATATGGTACATCCGATTTCATCTCTCATTAAAAATTCCCGCTTTGCAGTCGAAGCTACAGGGCTTATCAAACACTTCGGTGATAATAAAGCGGTGGACGGCGTAAGCCTCAACATTGAAGCAGGCTGCATTTATGGCGTGCTCGGTCCTAACGGAGCCGGAAAAACCACTACAATAAGTATGCTTTCCACTTTGCTGCGGCCTGATGGCGGCCATGCCTCTGTTTTCGGCTACGATACGGTACGCGACGCACATATTGTACGTCAGCTAATCGGATTAACAGGCCAATATGCATCGGTAGATGAAAAGCTCTCCGCTACGGAAAATCTCTATCTTTTTTCCCGCCTGTTGGGTTTAAGCAAAAAGGATGCAAGGAAAAAATCGGCGGATTTACTGGAATCATTTGACCTTATGGAAGCTGCGAAGCGTCCGCTGTCTAAATTTTCGGGTGGTATGCGTCGCCGTCTTGACCTTGCTGCGAGTCTTATTGCTCAGCCGCCGTTAATTTTTCTGGATGAACCTACTACGGGACTTGACCCGAGGACACGCCTGCAAATGTGGGACACGATTCGGCAACTGGTAGCTTCAGGTTCTACCGTATTGCTTACTACGCAATACCTGGAAGAGGCTGACCAGCTTGCCGATCGCATAGCCGTAATAGACAGTGGGCAGGTCATTGCAGAAGGCACGCCCGCCGAACTGAAAGCGTCCATAGGTATTGCAGCATTAGAGCTTCAGTTACGTTCGCGGGATGATGCCGGAACTGCAGATGATATCATCCGACAGATACTTGGAATCGATTGCCATATATCTCCCGAAGGCAGGATTACCGCACCGCTGGCCGATCCAGACTTAATCACGGATATATTGATGGCGTTCCGCACGCATCAGATTGAACTGGTGGAAGTAAGTGTAAAATCGCCAACGCTCGATGAAGTATTTATGGCCATTACAGGCAAAGAGAAACAAAAACCAATCAATGCATAATTCAGAATATCATGGAAATAAATACAATTGCTGCACAGCAACTAAATAAAAGGCCTACTGTAGCACAAACCATTCAGCAGTCATTGACGATGGCTTACCGGGGTTTACTGAAAGTACGCTACACACCGGAGCAACTGGTAGATGTGACAGTGCAGCCCATCCTCTTCACGCTTATGTTCACCTATCTGTTTGGCGGCGCCATCTCTGGCAATGTACACAATTATCTGCCTATCATTATTCCGGGCATTCTTGCCCAATCTATTCTCACCGGCACCGTTACCATTGGTGTACAGTTCCGCGAAGACATGGGAAAAGGTGTATTTGACCGGTTCAGGTCTTTGCCAATCGCACGTATTGCGCCCCTCGCCGGGGCTTTGCTTGCCGATACCATAAGGTATGCCCTGGTAACGATCCTTACTTTTACTATGGGATATCTGATGGGATACCATCCATTGGCGGGCATAAAAGGCATCATGCTGGTAAGTGTATTGGTCATCTGTTTTGCATGGTGTGTAAGCTGGATATTTGCATTGGCAGGCGTGATAGGCAGGAGCGCATCATCCGTTCAGGGCATCTCAATGATGATTCTTTTTCCGCTTACTTTCCTTTCAAACGCATTTGTACCTGCAAACACTTTACCATCCGGATTACAATGGTTCGTAAAGTTCAATCCTGTATCGCATCTGGTTACAGCTATCCGGGAATTGCTTAATCAGAATGTGATTGGAATGGATTTCTGGCTTACGATAGCCGGAGGATTAATAATCCTGATGATATTTATTCCTTTAACCGTAAAGGCCTATATGCGGAAAGCTTAATTACTCGGTAGTTATGAAAAGGGCTGTCAGATTTAAATCTGACAGCCCTTTTTTACATCGGGAATATTATTCACTTAGTCACAGGCAGCTTAGCAAACAGCGATAGAAAAATTGTTCTTATGGTTGGCTTTAACTGTTTCAAATAAGGTCCGTAAGTAGTTATACGTAAGTATTTTTTCGTAATTACATATCTAATTTTTCAGTATTTCTACTCTTGTATTCAAATTCATGTCATAATACCTTTGCTTAAATATTGAAGCATTAATATACAAATTTATTAATAAACCTACAGCTATGAAAACAACATGCTATTTCTTTCTGATGTTGATTTTTGGAGCAAGTTATACGACTTATGCTCAAAGCGATTTTTGGGTGCTTGTAGGTACTTCCGAGAATTATCATTCTCTCAATTTAGGAAGTGCGGGATTGAACCGAGATTTAAATTCACTTACAAGACGCAATGACATTACTGTTGACTATAATGGATTTAGTTACGGAACCTTAAAGTTAGATATGGGTATAAAACATTGGTTTTTGGGAGTTGCATGGACTTATGACTTATCTCCTTATCCGGAAATGGATAATTCTTATTATGAAGGCATAAATACCGGAACCTATGCGGTGCCGGATAATGTCAATATATCATTAAATAGAGATCAATTAGAAGGCAGGCTCGGATTTGGTCATTTTGCAGGAGATGACATGGATGATGCCTTTTTGGGTTACGGGATTTTTTTATTTATGGGAAGTCAGAGTTCAACTATAGAAATAAACAATTATACAAAACACGACTTCTCGTATAAAGATATTTACGTAAAAGAAGGAAGCCTTTTTAATGATTTTACAACTCAACGATTGGTATATGGTGTTGGGTTAACTGCATTTTTCACATTAGGAACCGGCCCCACTTCTGTGGGTTTAGGAATAGAGATTAAATATTCTCATTGTAATAATGGTAAATGGAAAACAAATGACAGCAATGTTTCATGGTCTCAATCTGGTTATAACGTATTTACTATAAACTTCTGTCCTCAAATATATCATAATTTGGATCAATAGAGCGTATTCAAGCATGTTTGCTTATTCTTCATAAATATTTTTTTCATCAATTTTTACATTTTATTTTAAAACAACAAAACATGAAAAGATTAATCTATGTTTCATTGGCAGTGTTTAGCCTGCTATTTATTACTTTGCAGGCAATGCAACCTGCATCTGCTTCAGCAAGCCTTAAAACTACGCATAACCATGCAGATGAAAAATGTAACAGGTGTAATGGAAGCGGGAGTTGCTCTACTTGTTCGGGGACTGGTAAAATTCAGTGTAGCACGTGCGGTGGTAGTGGTACAATTACAAATAGCGATGGAACTTCCAGAACCTGTTCCAGTTGTAGTGGTAACGGAGGCTGGTCCTGCTCATCATGTAACGGCTCAGGAAAATGTTCTGCCTGCAATGGAACCGGCGTTATATAAAGTAATATAGTTCCGGATATTTAAACTTTAAGCTGACCGATAAAGATCCTTTCGAATACGCCGAATTGCGATGAGTTCCGCTACAGTATCATCACTATAACCTTCGAGTAATATCAGTGTATTGTCATCAGTATTGCTTTGATGAATTTAATAAATAAATTCCCTTTTCCTTCTTTGGTTTTTAAGGTAACATCTTATCATAGCAGATGACAAAATTATAGAATTGAGAACTGCTCATTCGACAAGAAAAACCTTAATAGAAAGAGGCCGGCTTTTTAGCCGGCCTCTTTCTATTAATAAATCTACGTGTGTTTTCAATTTGATATTAACAAGTAGAACGGACGTTGACTTTCTTAATATCCAACGGTGTAAAACTTCTCATGGAAACTACTGTTTCTTAATCAAACATTCTCAACCCCAATAAACCTTCAACTCTATTCACTGTAAAGACTGATTAATCATATTAAATCGTATACACCCCCACAAGTCCTGAAAGGACGACATAGAAAAAGATAGGGTGAACCCTATGTTAAGAACAACGTAGAAAAGGAATATAAAATTGTAATTCTATATTATAAATGCTTGGCTAATTTAATGCTTTGACCATTAGATAATCTGATTATGTAAATACCCGGAACCAATGATGCAATATTTACCTGTGTTTGTTTTGTATTCAATATTCCTTCCTGAGCAGCCTTACCATCTGAAGTATATATAATATAGTTTACGGGTAAGGGGCTGTTACCTGCATCAACTGTAAAACTATTACCTGTCACAGGATTGGGGTATATGCTATAACCGCTATTTATTCCCTCTGTCACTACTTTTGCAACCTCGCTGTAGGTAGGTTCTTCATTAGTGTAAGTTGTTTTCAAGCGATAATAAACATCAGCCGCTCCCATAGCAAAGGCGTCATTAAAGTTATAGCTGCTGTTTCCCTTGCCGGTTGCTTTCACAGTACCAATAGTTTTGAACTCGATGCCATCAATGCTTTTTTGTACATTAAAGCTAACGGTATTAAGTTCGCTTGCTGTTTTCCAATCAACGGAAACCATGCCATTTTTTGCTGTTGCATTAAAACTTATCAGTTCAAGCGGAAGCGGGGTTGTGCTGATTTTGCTGATTGTACTGTTACCTGTGTTTGCAGTGTATATATTTCCGCTGGCATCAAGAGCTATACTGTATGGAGTAGCCAAAGATGATAAAGTCCATGTCTGTAGAATAGCACCTGCGCTGCTTATTTTTTGAACAGTGCTGTTGTTAATATTGGCTGAATAAACATTTCCTGATGCATCGGTCACTATTGCATACGGGCCTGTACCGGCTCCTGTCGATGCCCAAACAGAGGTCATTACGCCGGCGGCTGTTATTTTGGTAATGGTATTATTGTTTGAATTTGCAACGTATATAATTCCTGTTGAAGAAACGGTAATACCCCATGGGTTCGCGTCGCTTGCCAATGTTGCCCATGCTTGTGTCACTACACCCGCAGATGTTATTTTGCTTACGGTACTATTATTCAGATTGGCTGTATAAAGGTTTCCGGAAGCATCAATTGCTATAGATGATGGACCGGCGGCAACGTTTAATGTAGCCCATGCAGCAGTGACAGTTCCTGCCGGCGTAATCTTACTGATCGTATTATTACTGAAATTGGCAGTATAGATATTGCCGGATGCATCCTTGGTCATTGACATAGTTCCGGAATTGTTAGCCAGTGTAGCCCATGATTGTGTCACCACACCAGCAGAAGTAACCTTGCTTATTTTGTTGTTACCATTACCGGAATATACATTCCCGGATGCATCTATAGTCAATGCGGCGGGGGCTGCACCTGCAGCAAGCACACCCCAGTTCTGAGTTACGGATCCTGATGGAGTTATTTTACTTATAGTGTTGCTACCTTGATTAGCTGTGTATAAATTACCGGAAGCGTCGAGAGACACCCAGGCAGGTGAAGCTCCTGCCGCAAGTACTGCCCAGTTTTGTGTTACCTGACATTTAACTATCGAAGGGGTTGCCAAACAGATAGCTGAAGCAGCTATCAGAACAATGGATTTCATAAAAGATTAATTGCTTTGTTAAAAAAAGTGCAAAGCTATGACAGTAGGCAAAGCTCACAAAGGTAAAATGAGCATAATATAGTATCAGACATTAGTACATTATTAATGGAGTTTCTATTGCAGCGTTTGCAGGCGTGTATACATAAATTTAAGAGCAGATAAGTCCTTTTCTGCCCTTGAATTCTTAACAAAAGATTTAAGCTGAGTCTTGTTTTTCCCGGTTATCAATCAGGTGATTTGTGTTATCAATCCTGATAGGAATGGTGCGTTATTCGGAAGTGAATAAAAAAACAAGGCAGCAAAAATGCTGCCTTGTTTTTTGTGTCGGGAAGACGTGCTAAAATCCGAACCAGTTAACATAACCTGCAATATGGTTTATAATAAAGATAACGAAAGCGATGAAGTATATTTACTTATATCCTACCAAAAGATACACGGTTGATTTGTATCTTGGAGAACTTGAAGCATAGTTTTTGAATACCAAATGCAAGTAACGGTCTGAATAAGGAGTAAAGGTTATCCGCGCCAGACTACTCCGGTCGGTATCTTTTTGATATATTGTTCCATCAGAGCTATAGGCGTACAAATCAACGTCTGTTACATTGTCGTCATCAGAAAAAGCAACAACCGTACAGGTAGAGTTCTGATAAAATGTCAAATTGAGATAACAACTTTCGCCTTCAGCAAGATTACAATACGTATCCTGTGAAATCGTGTATCCTTCACCAATCAGCCATCCCTTTACAAAATTGTAAGTAAAGCTACCACTTTGGGCAGTGGCTTGCGAAGAGGAAAGTGCAGAAATTAAAAAAAGACAAAAAAATGTCCGTATTGTTTTTACATTAACATAGTGCGTTATGATTTTCATAAGATGATATTTATGGTTTAAAAAATGGTTTATAAGTGCTGTATTTTTCTCGATGCATTTAACAAAAAAGCGTATCTGTATCTGTCTTGTACGCAATAGGATTTTAGTTTGGTCAAAGACTATTGAGAACTATGTTCTGTATTGTTGCACAGACAAAATTATAATGATCAGAAGGGTGGTACAATACCTACTTATAAGTATATATTGATGGAAGTTGTTTTTAAACTTAGCTACCCGAACGAAAATAAAAACGGATTATCGAAACAGTTTTTTATTTCATTTGCAAACCTCATTTTGGATTATGAAAATAGGCCAACCGGTATGAAGCTTTTTTTTAGGTTGTTTGTAGCAATGAGTGTTTAAGAAAGGCGCTATAAGCTTAATGATGATAGTTAAACTACCTAGAAATGGGTATAGGCATCATCTTAAATTCGGGTTACGTTTGCCCATTTTTATTGTTTAAATAAAGCAGTTATTATGTTGCATGATGTTTTTATCAGCTATACACAACCCGATCGGAATGTGGCCTTCTTTATACATGATTTGCTTCAGGAAAATAAGCTTACCAGCTGGATAGCGCCTTCCCAAAGCAATGGTATCAAAAAAGGTTTATTTTTTGAAAGCCAGGTAGTAAACGCGATCATCAATAGCAAAGTATTTGTTTTAATATACTCAGATTACTGTAATCGTTCAAATGATATTATCAGGGAAATACGCCATCGAAACAATGGCCACAAGACAATAATTTTACGGCTTGATAAATCCGGATTCTGTACGGACCTTTCTTATTACCTCAAAAATATCCAATATATTGTTGTTACCCGTAATGGCCTGCGACAGGCAGCTAATATCTTACTGCAAGATGTAATGATGCTAACGGGGAGATACACAGAACCGGAAAATGGCACAACCGATGGCTTGCTTCTTCGTAAAGGAATCGAATTAGTCGAAGCAAAAAGATACGAAGAGGCTATTAAAGTTTTAGAGCAACATTCCGGAACAGTTACGGATAGCTGTGAGACTATGTTCTATTTATCACTGGCTCTTATTGGTGGTAAAAAAATAAGAAAACTGGATAGATTGCTGATAAGGCGGTTAGAGAATATACTATTGCCGGAGATATTTAATAATGAAAATACAGGTTTTATCAATGTGTTATTAGCTATCATAAAACAAGCGTATTACATGGAAAATGGATTTACTGTACCAGAGCCAGGTATTGAACAATTGATAAGCGGTATTGCCTTATCTGCTGAAAAGACAAAAGAACTACTTATTCATCTTAATAAGTCGGAGAGTAAAATATGGCAACAGGTTCTGATAAAAGATAAAATGTAATAATATGAATCAGTTTACAAGAGAGCGTAGGGAACTGGTCAATAAATATTTTATTGAAACACCGGAAAGGCCCGGCAGTGGAATCTGGATTGCCCTGATAACTGTTTTTATAGTACCTGTTATTAAAGGATATTTACAAGCAAGTCTATCAGGAGGATTTCTGATTATAATTGGTTTGACCGGTATATATATAGTAATACAGCAACTTCGTAAAATCATAAAACGATACAGGGCTGCTTGCAATAGGGGAGAGCCTAAAGCTACAGATAAGGAGATGGATGATTGGCTTGATATTGGCTGTAGCGAGATCGTTGAGGAAGCTAAACGGAGATTAGGCATTGAGAATGATGATATAATTGCATCACCTTTGATGCTTGACAGGCCTGGGGCTAAATCATCTGTAACTTCAGGCAATGACGGTAAATTACGTTTTAGTCACCATGACATTTTTTTACTGTTCTTAACAACTCACAAAATTGCTATATATATATGTGCTTTTGACCTTGAAATTGGTGAAATACTGGAAGATAGTACAACAGAATTTGCACTTAAAGATGTTACGAATCTTGAAACGAGAAAAGTTACCATGAACGCCGGGATAAGCAAGGTAAAGGGTTTGCAGACCCTGAGTTTATACACTTCCGGGAGTAATGCAATTTCGGTCGATTATCTTTATCCACAGGATGCGGAAAATACAATTAAGGCCATACGCAAATTATTGCAGGAATATAAGGATAAATATGGCAATTATTAGTTGATAGAAGCTTTCACACAATAACAGGTTACTGTTAAAAATCACCATTGTGTCATTTTCCGGTCAGGTACTGAAACATAAGCGGGCGAAACAACTCGAAGTATTGTTGTATGGATTTTAATTTCATGGCCATTTTCAGATTTCAAGATATCCGTTACCTGTTTATGCAAAAGCCTGATATGAATAAAGCTCATTCAGTTTGTTGAATGAGCTTTATTCATTTTTAAATTATTAAAAATGTTGAAAAAGACGGATTGCAAATAACTACCATTTAGGCTTTGGTTACTTCAGAAACATAGTCAGCATCTACAAGCATTGTATTATATAATTCTTCACGCAATATTTTAGATTCAGGTTTATAGCCATAGAAGCGAAAACCTGAAGCAGTTTCTATGACATTGTGTATGAATGCATCGGACATGTCCTGTGTGCAAAGCATACCATCAATTTTATCAAATACAAAGTCGTCCCCCTGACTATAAGTGCCGATATAACTCAAGCAATAAATGATTGCACAACAAATCAACAGCAGTCCGATAGGCCATTGATCCAGAATTATAAAAAGAACTGCAACCAGGAATACTAATACAGGCTCGACAAAAATTTCAAGCATGCGGATATTGGAGCTCGTTTGGCCAAACTTGATATTCTTTACAAAGGGCAGCAATTTACCGGCGGAAAGGCTATACCGCGAGTCATGTTTATCGGGCTTATGCTTTGATTCCAGGTTTCTGAAGTAGCTGAATACAATAAAAGCTGCTGTAAAAAGATACCATCCCCAATTGTCTTTAATCGTGTCAGACAATTTGTTGTTGTATTGATTTAAGAATGGTAAAAAGGGAAAGAAAAGCAAGAATAAGGCGAGTATAGTTACAGGAAAAAGATTAAAATAGCGGGCGCCCATATCCCGACGGATAAAAACCTCGATCAATAGTTTTGGATAAGAGGAAATGCTCAGGAAGAAATTAAGCAGAGCATCTTTGATTGGGTTTCTTCTTTGGCCGATTGTCGTGAAGTAAAGGTTTCTTTTCATTTTTTTTTGTTTGATTTAGTAATGATAGATATAGCAAAGGTTTCTTTTTATTGACTTATGGGCTATACCTGTCACAAGGTATTTTTTGATTGGAAAAGAAATGGGGAACTATTTTTGCCTGAAGTAAGAATAGGATTAGTTGTGTTATTATTTAGTTGCCTATATATACATTGCTCAATTTTTCACCGTACAACTTCATCTCGGGGTTTTATCAGACACTATTTATGCAACCTCTTTTCTCCTCGCCAAAAAATGTGCTACTATTTGCAGACTTTTAGGACAAAGGCTATTATTAAAATTTCTAAAGGATCTGATTTTGAACAGCTTCACACGAAAAGAGCATTGCTTTATCGGGGGTAGAAATTGATGATTTGGTAGACTTAGTAACACAAAATCTGTGTTGAGTTGGATATGGATGTAGTATTGAACAGGCCTTATAAAAAAAGACACACCGCCAATAACGACGGTGTGTCTTGCTCGTCGGGAAGACAGGATTCGAACCTGCGACCCCCTGGTCCCAAACCAGGTGCGCTACCGGCCTGCGCTACTTCCCGATCCGGTGATGTTTTCCTTTAACTATTAATAACGAATTGCCTGACCAAAGCATCTGAGATTCAGATTAAAAAACGCTTATCATATTTTGATAAGCGTTTTTTAATTGTGTCGGGAAGACAGGATTCGAACCTGCGACCCCCTGGTCCCAAACCAGGTGCGCTACCGGCCTGCGCTACTTCCCGATCCGATAAATCTCCACTGAAAATTTCAAAAGAAAAGTTCAGCGGTGAGGGCGGGATTCGAACCCGCGGAACAGTTTGACCCGTTCGGCAGTTTAGCAAACTACTGGTATCGGCCACTCACCCACCTCACCGTTATTGTTTAAGAACTTCGCTTCCTTCGTTAAAGGAGTGCAAAGGTAAGCGCTTGAAATTGAATTATGAAATTATTTGGGAAGAATTTTCATAAATATTTTTTCACTATTGGAGCTTTCATCATTGACCGGATATAGTTGTATAATACTTATAAAGAAGTATTTGTAACTACTTTTCGGCAAAGGGATTCAGATAATTCAGATGGCTATAATAATTGCGACGAAGGCACCTAACCAAAAGGCAATTTCAAAATCGCTTTTGGAGTTTAAGATTGGACGAGGAGTCGCGGTTTACGAGTCAGTAGTGATTTCAAATTCACTATAATCATCTACTTCCAGTAAAGCAGTTAATTGTTCATTCAGGCAAATTAATTGCTGCATCTTTTGATATTCATCTAAGCTTTTCAGATAAAAATCGGGGTTATTTAACTGCTCTAAAATTCGTTCTGCTTTGTCCGTGTCATAAAGAAATGGATTCAGAAACATACTTTCATGTGATTTGGTAATCTCTCCGCTAAATTAGTCAGTTTATTTCATATTTCCTTATCAAAAACTTAATTAATTTATAATTTAAACACTATTTCAGTGTTAGCCATTAAGTATTTATACCTACACTACAATGTCAATATTATCTTATTGTTAATTTATATCTTACCGGAATAATCTTTATTATTTAAAACCTGAACGATAAATGAAACGAATCTTAACCATTCTCTCCTGCTGTTGCGCATTTTGGGCGAATAGCCAGTCCTATTATCGATCCACAGCTGTAACTATTCCTGGAAACGGACAGGCAAAAACAGATACGCTAATGGTTTCCGGATTAACTACTGCTACTCTGAACAGTAGTTTTGGATTAGATAGCATCACGCTGAATCTGAGTTATAACAATGATGAAGATTTGCTGATAAGCTTGACAGCACCTGATGGTACTGTGTTGCAGTTGGCAAATAACCTGGGTGGCAGCGACAATAATTATACAAACACAAATTTCAACATGAATGTGGCCGACCTTGTGAATTGGAAGAGTGCTCCTTTTACCGGAAAAATGAGGCCGGAATCCTGGATGGGCCGTGTAAATAACGGGCAGAATGGAAATGGAAAATGGGTATTGAAGATAGTAAACACTACTACGGGATCGACAACAGGTACACTTGTCAAATGGGGACTTCATTTTGATCATACGCCTGCCCAGCCTGAGTTTTTCACACAATCAAACTTGCCCATTTTGGTCATAAATACCAATAATGTAGTGCCACAGCATAATATAAAGAATGAAGTAGATGGCACGATGGGCATCATTAATAATACAAATCAGGTGAATATTATTGGCAATCCGTTTAATGATTACAACGGAAATATTACGATAAAAGTAAGAGGCAGCAGCTCTGCAAGCTTTCCGCAACGTTCCTATACAATAACTACTGTCAAGCCAAATGGAGATGACAGCGATGCTGTGGTACTTGGATTAAGCAAAGGGAGCGATTGGGTACTTTATGGTGCATGGGACGATAAATCATTTATGAGAAATATTCTGACCTATCAATTGTCCAATGAAATGGGAGCTTATGCTCCGCATACACATTTATGCGAAGTGGTTTTAAATGGCGATTATAAAGGTGTATATGCATTTATGGAAAAAATTAAAAGAGGGGACGGCAGGGTAGAAGTTGAGAAAATGGGCAGCAGCACAGTTTCCGGGCCTGATCTTACCGGCGGTTATATTTTTCAGGTTGACAGAGCAGAAAGCCCTTCGGATCATTGGGTGTCGGATTATAAACCTTGTACGGATAACCGTGAAATTAATTTCGTTTATGAATATCCTTCCGACAGCAAGATTAACACTGCACAAAAAACATACCTTGCCGATTATGTAGATTCTTTTGAGTCGGCTTTAATGAACCTGAATTTGTATGATACAGTACTCGGCTACCGTAAATACATTGATGTCGGCAGCTTTATTGAACAATCTATTTTGCAGGAATTTTCTCATAATGTGGATGGATACAGGCTAAGCAGCTTTCTTCATAAGGCAAAAAACATGAAACTGAATGCCGGGCCTATCTGGGATATAAACCTTGGATATGGTAATGCAGACTATAATGATGGTTCTGCAACCGACAACTATGAATGGAATAAGCCCTGCTCTGACCCTGATGATAATCTCAACCCTTTCTGGTGGAAGAAAATGGCTACGGATACGGTTTACATGAAAGAATATCAATGCCGTTATACCACATTGCGTCAAAACGTTCTGGATACAGTCCATATCGATCATGTTCTTGATTCCATGAAAAATGTGTTATTGGTTCCTCAGGCGCGCAATTTTACCAGATGGCCTATTTTGGGCGTTTATCTCTGGCCGAATGAATTTGTAGGACCTACATGGCAATCTGAACTGGATTATTTGCATGACTGGATTCATACAAGAGTAAGATGGATGGACGGACAGCTTTATAAAACGTCTTGTATTCCAACACCACCGCCGCCGCCAACTTCTTTAGCCGAATTGAATAAGGAATCATTCCTTAAGATATATCCTAATCCGACAACTGATATCCTGAATATTGATGCACAGAATGTCATAATCAGCAGGGTTCAGATTTTCAATGTTACCGGACAATTGATATGGGATGAGCATACAAACAAATCGCAAATTGCTATTCCTCTCGGCAAGAGGAAATTTGCCGCAGGTATATATACTGTGAGCATGGAAACCAAGCTGGGAGTTGTTCGCAGAAAATTAGTGCTTCAATAAATAATTTTAAGGTGAAATAAATGAATAAGCCTTCGCAATTGCGAAGGCTTATTCATTTAAAGAGAATATTTGAATTAATCTAACTGACAGGTAGTTGTAACCTGGCCATTTACATTGTCGAATGCTTTACATTTTTTCTCTGCACCATCTTTAGTGCCGCTGATAGTCTTTGTTTCGGTATTGGTTTGTGAACCGTCAGGAAGAACCGAAACGCAGGTGCAGGTATAGTCCTTGCTGCAAGATGTTAAACCGGCTATGCCTACTAAAGCTACAAGTAGCATTTTTTTCATAAAGGATAATTTTGGACGCTAAAATAATTATTTAAAATTAAAAACTGAAAATTTGTACAAAAGGATTTTTCTATCCCCTCAATAAATCAGGATATAATGGTTGTAATATCGATCGGATGGGTTAATGTCTGATGAATAGGGCAGCGATTGGCGATGTATAACAAACGTTCTTTTTGTTCCTGTGTAATATTTCCCTGCAGCAATATGGTTCTTTCCATAGTGCTGCTTCCTGCCAGCCTGTTGAACGTTACATTAACTTCCACACCCGTTAGTTCGGTCCAGCCTTTACGGTTGGCATACATCCTTAAAGTTGCAGCGGTGCAGGCTCCCAGAGAGGCAGTCAGCAATTCATCAGGTGAAAATCCCAAATCTTCTCCTCCTGCAGTCGTAGGTTCGTCTGAAATGATGGTATGATTGCCCGTTGTTATTGTCGTCTTGTAATTTTGCGTTCCGATAGCTGCTTTTATATGTACCATTATTTGAGTTTTAAATTTGAAGGTTCAGGAGGAAGCGGCACAAAATCGGTTTCACCCGGAACGGGTACGAATGCCTGTTCTTTCCACATTTCCTTTGCTTTTTCGATATGTTCATGGTCTGTAGCCACAAAATTCCAGTAAATATACCTGTCTTCCGGCAAAGGCTCCCCGCCAAAAATATAAACGGTACTATTGGCTGCCATCGTAAAAGTGCAGAGCTTACTGTCTTTGGCTACCAATAATTGTTTGGGCTCAAAAGTATGTCCTTCGCCGGTTACGCTACCATTCAATATATATAAGCCCGCTTCGCCGTACAAATCATTTCCGATAGTAATTTCCTGTTCCGTTTCGGATTTTATTTCCAGAAAATACAAAGGGCTGTAAACCGGTACAGGTGAAGCTTTTCCCTTGAAAGTACCTGCAATCAGGCAATACGAAACATCCCCTTCCTGCCATTTAGGTAGATCTTTTTCATCTGCATGAAAAAAGGAACATTCCATCTCTTCCAGATCTTTTGGCAAAGCAACCCAAATCTGAAGCCCGTGAAGGGTTTTATCACTATGCCTTAAATATTCAGGTGTACGTTCGGAATGCACAATGCCTTTACCCGCCGTCATCCAGTTCACCTGTCCGGGAAGTATTTCAATTTCCGTGCCCAGGCTATCTTTGTGCATGATATTGCCTTCAAATAAATAGGTGAGGGTAGAAAGGCCTATATGCGGATGTGGCGGCACATCCATGTTTTCACGTTCCGTCATTGTAGCCGGCCCCATATGGTCAATGAAAATAAAAGGGCCAACCATTCTTTTATCCTTGAATGGTAATAAACGGCCTACCATGAAGTTGCCGATATTTCTCGGCCTTTCTTCTATAATGAGATTGATATTTGACATATTGACAAAGAATTTTATAGTTTAAACATTATCTGCGGTTCAAAATCTACTGCGGTTTCTCCAAATACGATCTGATGTTTGGCATTCCTTGTATAAGGAAATTCAAAACGATAGGCAAAATCATCATTGGTATGTTCCGCATGTATCTTCACAACTTTGGAATTGCCTGTAGCAGCGGGATCATCGCTCGCATCCAGATAAAAAATACAAACAACTTTATAAGTGCCATTCAGTGCATTGACGCTCAGCTGATCTTCCAATTCCGCAATACTGTAAGTCTCTCCGTTTTTTGGCGCAACATGAATGTCGGCGATACTATCGTTTTGTAAAATGACGGTAGCAAAAGGTTGAAAACTGCCCCGTATCCTTAAACTGTCCTCAACATCATCCATCGAAGCATCGATTACTCTTTGTATGTCTGTCATTTCCGGAACGTCCGGATCATAAGGCGGATAAGGATTTTCCTGTGCAGTACACTGTTGATGCCACATTACAAATAATAACATCAAAAAAACGTAAATGATTTTTGTGGGGCGGGACATAGATTGATACGCTGTTTTATTTATCTGAATTATTTTATCTGATTTCTTATTTACCATTTCCAATTAACTTATCTCAACGGCTTTCCCTACTTTTGCATCCAAATTTAACATTAACCATAACAATATGAGCAAATTTTCTCAGCACAATTTTCACAATGAAAAAGCATTGATCAGAGTAGACTTTAATGTACCGATCAAAGACGGTAAAATTACGGACGATACGCGTATCAAAGCTGCATTGCCTACTATCCAAAAAGTATTGAATGACGGCGGAAGCGTAATTCTGATGAGCCATTGGGGACGCCCGATAAAAGATATGGCCAAAAAGCCGGAACTTACGGAAGCAGATTTTTCATTGAGTCGCATTGTGAATCACCTGAGTAAATCATTAAACCTGGATGTTCAGTTTGCAGAAAATTGTATCGGTGATGAAGCAACAAAGAAAGCCGCTGACCTGAAACCGGGAGAGGTTTTGTTGCTGGAAAACCTGCGTTTTCATAAAGAAGAAGAAAAAGGAGATGCTGACTTTGCAAAAACGTTAGCGCAATTGGGCGACGTATATGTGAACGATGCATTTGGTACGGCTCACAGGGCACATGCTTCTACCGCTGTTATTGCACAATTCTTTGATGCTGATAAAAAGATGTTTGGTTTGCTGATGGAAAGTGAAGTGCTGGCAGGAGAGAAAGTTTTGCACCAAAGCGAAAGGCCATTTACGGCAATCGTAGGCGGGGCTAAGGTTTCCGACAAGATTGTCATCATTGAAAATTTATTGAACAAGGCTACAGACATCATTATCGGTGGCGGTATGGCTTATACCTTCTTCAAGGCACAAGGCGGTAAGATCGGCAACTCCCTTTGCGAAGACGACCGTCTGGAGATGGCGCTTGCATTGCTGAATACCGCAAAAGAAAAAGGTGTAAACATTCATTTACCCGTTGACAGCCTGATTGCAGATAAATTTGCACCGGATGCCAATACGGATGTCGCAGATAACAAATCTATTCCTGATGGCTGGATGGGCCTTGACATCGGACCAAAATCAATTGAATTATTCAAACAAGTAGTTTCGACTTCCAAAACCATTTTATGGAATGGACCAATGGGCGTGTTTGAAATGGAAAAATTCCAGGCAGGTACCAAAGCCATTGCAGAAGCCGTTGTTGTTGCCACCGAAAATGGCGCCTATAGCCTTGTTGGTGGTGGGGATAGCGTTGCTGCCGTAAACAAATTCGGTCTTGCAGATAAAGTAAGTTACGTTTCCACAGGTGGCGGCGCTATGCTGGAATTTTTTGAAGGAAAAGAATTACCTGGTATCGCAGCTATCAATAAATAAAAGCGTGGATGGCCGGATAAAGCCGGTTGTTTAAGAAGCTCAGATTAAAATGCAGTGCAACGATAAGTTGCACTGCATTTTTTGCAACATTTCATATCAGATAATAGTCTTACGGCTGCTCAGCATATTGTCCGGATCCTGGCAATAGGTTTCTTTTATCTCCTTCAGGTGGTCATAACTTTCCTGAAAATAAACGCGGGTAGGGACGCTATCGTCTTTAAAACTGATGAATGCACCGTAAGTGCCCGGTATATCATAATTACGGCAGACTTCCAGCCAGTCCATAGCACGGTTTACATAAGGCTGTACGAGTGGATTTACAACACCGTCATTCTCCCACCAGGCCTGGTACTGTACCGTATAATAACATTTTTTATAAGGGAAGGCACTACCCATAGGATATTCATTGTCATGATAGTTGTAGTTTTTATAATATTCACCGGTAATAGCGCCGAGTGTAAAGTAGGTGCTCATACCTTGTTCTGTACCTTCTGTATATAAAAGATTCGATTCAAGACTTTCGATCAACTTTTCTCTGCGGGCTTTTGCAATAGCTGCATCATTTGTAACAGTAGCAAGACGCGAGGTTATTTTATGGGGAGCAGGCAAATCTATTTCAGGAGGAATAGCTTCATAGTGTTTAGGTAAAGATGCAGTATTGTACTTGCCCTCCAGGCGCAGGTTTTTATGCTTTTTCGTATCCCATTTCACTACTCTGTCCCAGGCAGAAAAAGTACTCCATGAACGACGGTTCTTGTCTGGAACCGCAGTAAGCTTGCCCGATGCACCGTCACTTACATTGTTGGACAATACTGCGTCGATACTGTCCTCGAATTTTATACCGTAATTGCCATATTGCTGATGTGGGAACCATTCATTTTCAATGATGCTTTTCAAATTATCTTCAAATGCCTGTTGGCTGCTGAACTGCGCTTTGCTGCCGCTATAATAACCATAGAAAAAACAATCGTGCAGGGATTTTTCTACAGGAACAGTGTCCTTTGCATCTTTGTATTTAGCTGCGATTTTAAGATTGGTGCCAAGCAGGTCCTGATTTTCATTATAATCAATAAGCTCTTCCCAGCGTTGAAGGATGTCAACCGCAGGTGGAATATTTCCATCAGCCTGTTGCCAGGAGACAGTGAATTTAGTGGTGTAATCCGGCAGCGTGAATGTTTTATAGAAAAGCTCGGTAACCACGCCGTAGCTCATGCCACCACCACCACGCAATGCCCACAGCAGTTTACGGTCATCTTCTTGAAGATCTTCCACAGGACAACCGTTATATTCGGGAATCAGCCTATTATCCATAATCGTTTTGTAAGAGCCATCACCCAACACAATAGTAACACCGGCAAGGCTTTCGCAACCCATGCCTTTCTGACGGGTCCAGGGGCCCCAGCCGCCGCCGAAGGTAAAGCCTGCTATACGTACAGAATAGCAAGTGCCATGAGGCAAGCCTACATTTTGCGCATTCATCTGCTTTATCAGGTCTATGAACATAATGCCGGGTTGTATAACGGCATAATTCTGTTCTGCATTGATAGTAACATCCACCATCTTTGAAAGATCAATCACAAGCGCATCAGTGCCTGAGGATTCGCCTTCATGATCATGGCCACCAGAGCGCACTCTGAAAAGTCCCTTATAATTATATTCTTTGATACATTTAATGACTTCTGATACTTGTGCGGTGTTGGTACAAAACACCATTGCTGTAGGGCGCAACTGAAAGTAGGTGTTGAAAATTTGTCTTTGGGTATTATACTCATAATTTGTTTCAGGTGTATCGTATAATATTTCAGGCATGTTATCTTTGGGAAGATAGGTTTTCAGGATCTCAATGATGCCGGGGAGTGTGACTTCCATAGGTAGATTGGTTTAGTGTTTGGTGATGGTTAAGATTTAATTGTTATGAGAAATATTCTATAGCAATATTTTTTGCTTCGCAATACTACTCAATGGAATTTACAAAAGCAAGCAGGAAGGGGTGGGGAAATTTCCCCTTTTTTATGAATGCAAAACAACCGGATAGAGCTGCAAAACCGGGTCTTAATATTTTGTTTATACGTATAAGGTAATCTATGCTAAAGAATATCTTTGTGTCAAAATAACTCAATATCCTTCAATATGCATCATCAGGAATTTGGTCCACCGGAAATACTGCAAGACGCCATTAAGTGCTTTTGGTATGATGTAAGAGAGCTTGGAGAACAGCAAACAGGTTTTGAGGTAGTGCCTGATGGTTATGCTGAAATTATTTTTTATTTCGGAGATGTTCTCAACATTTCTTCTAATGGAAACTTGCGTCAATTACCATCTCCCTTTATGATGGGATTACTTAATCAACCCGCTCTTTTTTATACAAAAGGTCGTTTTGAAATCATTGGTATCAGGTGTTTTCCCTGGACAGTATTCGATTTGCTTGGATTGTCTTCCGGTAAAGATGGGGTGCGTACTTTTGAGCATCCTATTGCAAAGCTTCAGCCTGCATTAAAAGAATTAATGGATGCAGGCAGAGTAGAAGAAGCAATCACTCAGGTAGAACAATATTTTCTTGCTGCGCATTCGTATGTTCACATGGATAGTATGCTGTTCAAAGCAGGTGTTGCCATAAGGGAAACAAACGGCAATATGCCTGTAACCCGATTAGCTAAAACAGCACATACTACGGTTCGTACACTGGAAAGGAAATTCAAGCAATCATCCGGCTATACTATGAAAGACGTTTCAGGGCTGGTACGCTTTGAGCAGGTGCGAAACCAATTATGGCTTGACCCCGATTCCAATCTTGCCGGCCTGGCACATGAGCTGGGTTATACAGATCAATCTCATTTAAGCAGGGAATTTAAACGTTATAGCGGAGCTACTCCAGCGGCTTTCGCACGAAATGCAAAGAAAGATAAGCAAGTTGCAAGCAGCGATTTTGTCGCATTTATACAAGCCTGACATATTAATGTTCCGGAATTTTGCATCATAATTAAACGATGTAAATTCATGATACTACAAAATAAAAAAGTAGCCATTATAGGTGCAGGACCCGTTGGCCTTACAATGGCCAGATTATTGCAACAAAAAGGCGTTGATGTAACCGTTTACGAAAGAGACAAGAATGCGTTGACCAGGATTTCAGGCGGCACACTCGACTTGCATAAAGGTTCAGGGCAGGACGCGCTGAAAGAAGCAGGATTGCTGGAACATTACTATGCAATGGCTATACCTATGGGAAGGACTGTAGTTGATACACAAGGTAAAGTGTTATTGTCTAAAAAGCCTGCAATCGAAGAGCAGTATGACAATCCTGAAATAAACAGAAATGATTTACGGAAAATATTGCTTGAAAGTTTGAATAGCGATACTGTTGCTTGGGATAGGAAATTTACAGGTCTTATAATAAGTAACGGGAAATGGCTTTTGCAATTTGAAAACGGAACGGATGCAACCGCAGATCTTGTTATCGGCGCTAACGGCGGCATGTCTACGGTGAGGAAATACATTACAGATGCCGAAATTGAATATACAGGAACTCTTATTCTGCAAGGTGAAGTATCGGAACCTGAAATCGAATGTCCGGAATTTTATCAACTTTGTAACGACACTATACTAATGGCCGCAGGTAATGGCAACTTGTTAGTGGCAAACTCCAGAAACGGCGGTATATTGACTTACAATGTAATCTTTAAAAAACCGCAAGAATGGAATAATGTAAATATAAGAGACAGTCGGGATGACATCAGGAAATTTCTTTTGAACAGATATACTGACTGGCATGAATGTTACAAACAACTGTTTCGCGCCACATCTTCTTTTATTGTATGGCCAACGAGAAAAATATCTTTGGACACACCCTGGAAAAATGAACGGCCATTACCTGTAACGCTCATTGGGGATGCCGCACACATAATGCCTCCCTTTGCAGGTCAGGGTGTAAATACGGGACTAATGGATGCATTGATTTTATCAGATAACCTGACTAACGGAAAGTATCAAAGCATAGAAACTGCCATCAGCGATTACGAAAAAAAGATGATGGTTTATGCAAAAGAAGCGCAATTGGAGACAAGCAGGAACGAAATTGAAATGTGTAACCCTGATTTTTCTTTCAGGAAATTTTATCAATAAATTCCACAATAGATTTGCAAAGTCAGAAAGAATTTTTGGATAACAGGTTTCTCATGAAGATGGAGCAAACTAATTTTGCTACCCGCTTTGCCATGCTGCGCGACAGATTCGGTACATCATGGATGTTGCTTTGTTAAAGCTAAAAATGTTAGTTTTTAACTCGGAAAGATTTTACTATTTCGTCAAATACTTGCTTATATTTTTTCAAACCACCCGGATTTACTCCTGCTGTAATGTTGCACGAAACTCCATTATTGGCAATGCTATAATAAGCCATTTCTCTTTTTATGCCATTTTGAGCTCGATTATATGTGTACCAAATGCAATTTTTCTCCGAAACAGGGAAGCTTCCATTATCAATTAATTGAACATCCATATTATTTAGCAGCTCTCCTTTAGTGCCGTCTACATAAGCTTCATGAGATTTATTACGCATAAATTCGTTTGTTACGTTTATAATCGGACGAAGGTTATCATTCTCTTTAATAAGGAAAGTTATTTTGTTGCCTTCCAAAATTGTATCTACTCTGAACCATCCTTCAGGCAGACTGAATTGAAAATTTTCACTGCCTATTTTCGAGTCGGGAGATCGCGACATTTCTCTTAAAATCTCAGCAGGTTTTTTTTCTTTGTTGCTTATGCATGAATGGAAGCTCAGGCATATCATCATTGCTATTAAAAAATAACTCAATTTCATGTTTTTCCTGATGTTGTGATTTTGATATTATAAGCGAAGTTAACAACAAAGAACTATAGATAATTAACAGAAATACCGAAGTCCGAATTTTCTTTTATATCCATTATTTTTGATAAAGCAGATATTTAAAAATCTATTCAAGATGTGAAATTTCAAAGTGAATATGAATTATACACAAGGCATTGAGTTAATGAATGACTTATTTCAGAAGTTGAATGCGAAGCAACAAAAAGCAGATTCTTTTGTAGTAGGGGCACTACATATTGATTATCCGGGACGTAAAAAGAATGGCGATTATCGGTTATCAAAAGATGGAGAAGCCCCGAAGCATACCGATGTTGTAAAGCTTATATTTGATATTGCGAATGAATGCAACTTTGATGCCTTGATTGTTGCATTAGGCGATTTATATAATAACGGCCTGGCTTCCATTACAGACACATTCGCTCAATCACAGAAAGAACTGATTTATTGGATCACTCTGCAGGAAGAAATCAATTATCCTCAACCCCGGTATGCCGGACGAAGATTGCCTTACCAAAGATATTATGAAGCTATTCTGGCAAGATTAGGTAAATGCTCTCTTGATGATGTTATTCAAAGGACGAATAATCACGGAAAGCGTAAGCCTGCATTGTTCACAAACATTGGTAATATCAGGATCCCTTCATTCTATTTTTAAATTGCAGGTTTATTTTACAAATACTTGATCGTTTGTCTGGTTTGTGATTAGCAGCTCCGTCAAAGTTCCTCTTTTTTCAGAATTGGAATTGATGCTTCTTCTTGCTTCCACACGTTGAATATTGAAATCTGCATACAAGTCATCGAAAAAATTATCAGATTCATTTTTCCCTTTTACATCCGAGTTACTTAAAATCCATGTATGGTTCAGCGTATCAAGTTTTGAACAAAAGTTTCTTAATCTTACTTGCTCATTATCGTTAAATTCATCTTTGGCATAGGAATTGAAACTTGATGTTTCGCTTAATGGCTTATAAGGTGGATCAAAATAAAATAATGACCTTTTGTTTGCGTAATCAAGCGTTTGTTCAAAGTCACCGCAAAGCATTTCAACTTTTTGTAGGGCACGGCTTACTGCCATAATATTCTCTTTATCGCAAATGGTTGGCTTTCTGTAACCGCCCATCGGTACATTATATTCGTTCTTTCGGTTCACTCTGTATAATCCGTTAAAGCAAGTCCTGTTCAGGAAAATAAACAAAGCAGCTTGTCCTGTTTGTTCCTGCGTCCTGGAATTGTACAATGCCCTTTTTTGATAGTAATAATATTTTTTGCTTTCTTCATCTCCCTCCAGAGCGTGAAATTCATTTTGCAGGATTTCAAGAATGGAAATCAGCTCCCCGGGATTTGAAGCAATAGATTTATACGTATTTATTAAATCCTCGTTTACGTCATTAATAACAGCCTTTTCCAGATGAGGAAAGTCATTCAAGATTCGGAAAAGAACTGCGCCGCTGCCAATAAAAGGTTCAATGTATGTGAATTTTGTTTTTATTAAATCCTGAGGTAAAATCCTTTCAATATCGTTTATCAATTGGGTTTTTCCACCAGCCCACTTCAAAAACGGTTTTGCAATTTTATTTGTCATTCTGTTTGCCGGTTCTGTTATAAAATCCAAATTTAAGATTAAAATTTTCGCCACAACTTTTAAACTTAAAATGTATCGTACGGTTCCATATTTCAAAACAGGTCATTTAAACTCGCTTTAATTATTTAATGTCGTTTTCGGTTCTCACCGATGATTGACCGAAATTTGAAAAGCCAATAATGTTTTGGATTACTTTCGTTGTTCAGAGTTTTAAATTTAACTTTTATATAGTCAATGATGATATTTTTGTTAATAGCGGTTTTGATTATCCTCGTCGCTATTTTGTTCATGCAGCTTCCGGCATTCGGTAAAACACCAGGTGGTAAAAGGTTACAAAGAATACGTACATCACCTCAATTTCATAAAAATACGTTTCAAAATCAATCTTATACGCCTGCGCTGACAGGTGGTGCTACTATAACAGGTGTAATGAAGGATTTTTTCTTTGGCAAACATGAAAGAAAAGTTCCGTCTATGCCTGTGCCTTCCGTAAAAAGCAATTTAAAAAATAGCAATCCTGATGAACCCACCATTACCTGGTTTGGGCACTCTTCTTACCTTTTGCAAATAAATGGCAGGAATATTTTGGTCGATCCCGTTTTCAGCGAACGTACTTCTCCTGTGCAATTTGCAGGAACAAAGGCTTTCCCCGGCAGCAATATTTATAATGCAAACGATATGCCTGATATAGATGTGTTACTGCTGACGCACGACCATTACGACCACCTGGATTATAATACTGTTATAGCGTTAAAAGATCGCATCAGTATGATTGTAACGTCTTTGGGCGTAGGTTCACATCTGGAAAAATGGGGCATACCTGCTGAGAAAATTAAAGAATTGGATTGGTGGGAATCGGATGAAATAATGAAAGACTTGCGGTTTACAGCTGCACCCGGACGGCATTTTTCCGGCAGAAAATTCAAAAGAAATCAGACATTATGGTCATCTTTTGTTTTGGAAACCGGGAGGTACAGGTTGTTTTTAGGTGGCGATTCCGGTTACGATACTCATTTCAAGGAAATAGGAAACCGTTTCGGTTCTTTTGATCTTGCCATTCTGGAATGCGGGCAATACAATACTTTTTGGGCAAATATCCACATGATGCCCGAAGAAACAGTACAGGCTGCCATCGATCTTCATGCCAAAGTTTTAATGCCAGTGCATTGGGCAAAATTTGCATTGGCAACACATCCCTGGGATGATTCTATAAAAAGAGCAGTTAAACAGGCAAATATATTGCACCAACCTTTGCTTACGCCTATGATTGGACAGAAGGTTTCTTTAAATCGTAGCCCCGAAAATGAAGCCTGGTGGGAGAAGATAAGTTAAAGCCTACCTTAAACTTCTGCCATTGCTATTTCAGGAATGAAAGCGCTCATGGCTTCTACAATTTCCTCAGCGCCATCTCCATAAAGCATGGTCTGATGATTGCCGCTTACTTTCAGGTAAGTCCCGTTTTGCAGCAAGCGTACCGATTCTTTTGCTTTATAATCGGGTAGAAGTGGTTCGTTCAGGTTGTAGTTGTCTGTTGCATTGATTAAAAGTACAGGTTGCGTTACATCGTTGAAAAACCTGCGCCAGGGCTGATTTGAAACACCAATAGTTACTTTAATGATATTTGCCAGACTTGAATATGTTCTTACTTTCCCATCAGGCAGTGTTTTTACATCTGCCCTGTAATAAGTTGTCATCACCTCATCCCAGAAAGTCAGCGTAGGAGAGGCCTTTGTATGTTCTATATAGGCTTCAAACGATGCGAAAGTTTTGTCCAGTCTCTTAAATACCGGCATCAACATTTGTCCCACCTTGGCATTCATTTCCGCTGCTGCATCCAATATAACTACTTTTTCTATCCTTTCGGGAAAATGGACAGCCAGATAAATACCAAGCAACCCGCCAAAAGAATGGCCGGCAATCGCAACCTTTTCTAAACCGATTTGGTCCATCATGCCGATAATATCTTTGGCATGATGTCTTATACTATAATTATACGCAGGTTTGTCGCTGTGACCGCGGCCCCGCAAATCGGGAATATATAAATGGTATTTTTCTGCTAATCCCTTACAAACTAACCCGTCAAAAGTATGAGCATTGGCCGTAAGGCCGTGAAGTAATATTAATGGTGTAAGGTTATTTTTTGTCTTGTATTCTATAAAATGTAAACGAATCTTATTCGTATATATAAAATGATCTTTGTATGGCATAATGCTAAAACTCGACTATAATTCTAAATAATATCTAAAGGCCCTTTTAAAATGAATGCATTACTTGGGACAATTAAAAGTAGTTAAAAAAATAATAAAAATTTAACCGAAAGAGCTATATTTATTTCTGACAGAAGAATATAATCATATATAATAGTGGAGTATAGAATTTGCGTGTGTGAACTATTGTTCAGATGGTAATTTAGAGGGAATTAATTTATGTTCAATAAAAGAATACAAAATGATTTTTTTAGTAATAATTAGTAAATTATTGACATTTTTTATCAATATTGACCATTCATTATGAATTTTACTAATTGAGTGCGATTTTTGGCACGATATTGGATATAGTTATTATAGAAAACCAAACGAAGCCTCTTAAAAAGGTTTCACATGAACCAAAATGTGTTAGCCAATTTACCAATTTTCGTTTATTGATTTTTAATAACTATATAAATTTACCCTTATGAGCAACAATTTTGTTCTTCTCGCCCAAAAATTCTGTAATGAATATTTTTGCGATACCAGTTTAAATCAAAATCAATTTTTAGACAAAGTGCATGAATTGATTAAAGACGTTCATTCAATGGATGAAAAATTATTACTTCTGAATGAAGTAATAAGAATCAGCAAACTGTATTGTCATGAAGGATTGCTGAATGATACCAATAACAATCTTGGCAGATTGGCTCTGGCAAATTAAAAGGTCTTGAGTTGCGTTGTAAAAAGAAAACAACGCAACTTATAAGCCCGAAATAATTTCCAGTGAATCCTCAATCATCCGGTTGACCGCGGCAGCCGGGTTTTTGGAGAAAGTTTTTGTTTGCCTGTTGGCAATAATACTATTAATGGAAATACATTGGTGGCCCATTAATTTTCCAAGGCCATATATTGCAGACGTTTCCATTTCGAAATTGGTTATCCTGTGATGTCCGCCACTTTCAAAATCAGCCAGCTTGTCCACCAGGTTCGGAAAGGTCAGCGGCAATCTTATTCTCCTTCCCTGAGGTGCAAAAAAGCCGGGGCAGGTAACTGTTATTCCATGAATAAAGTTCCCGCTAAACTTATTCAATAATTGAATACTTCCTTCAGCAATATAGGGCTGAACAGGATTTCCATGCAATAATGTATGGTTTTTAAAATCATTGAGAATATAACTTTCCTCTGCATTATACTCATGTTTATAGTAATGCAACAGATTGTCGAGCCCGATGCCAAAGGTAGAAACCACCACTTGATCTGTTTCTATATCTTGCTGCAATGCTCCGGACGTACCCAGCCTGATAATTTTAAGGCTATGGGGAACAGGCTTTTCCGTACGGCTGTCCAAATCAATATTCACAAGTGCATCCAGTTCGTTCAATACAATATCGATATTGTCAGGGCCAATACCTGTGCTTATTACGCATACCCTTTTATTGCCGATATAACCCGTATGCGTTATAAATTCCCGATGCGATTTCTGCACCTCGATACGGTCGAAATGTTTTGAAACTTCCTGTACCCTTCCCGGATCACCGACAGTAATGACGGTATCCGCTATTTCTTCTGGTAGTAAATCCAAATGGTAAATACAGCCTTCCGGTGTTAATATTAATTCTGAATTGCCAAGCATAAACCTAAAATTATTAAATGAAATTCCAGGCTCCAAATTCCCGAAAAATATTGAATATCATACCATATACTTCAAATCTTTTCGAAAAAATAATCTTGAAAACAATTTGGAAAATGGATAAACATCCTTACTTTTGCACACCTTCAAACGGTAGGGTATCGTGGCCGAGTGGTTAGGCTCAGCTCTGCAAAAGCTGCTACAGCGGTTCGAATCCGCTCGATACCTCTCTTGAAAATCCCGCTATTTTGCGGGATTTTTTGATTTAGAGGTTTTTTAAGGCCTTAATCAATCAAAATGCGTTTATTTTGTTGAAGCACATCAGGTATCTTTTCTATTACAGGAAGATTTGTGTTTTATATTTTATTAATTACATGGCAAAAAGCAATTTAAATAAATCTATATATCTCAAAAATAAACCCGCCACCTTCGAGTATGCAATCGAAGACAAGTTGACGGCCGGTATTGTATTGACCGGTTCCGAAATTAAATCTATCCGCTTAGGCAAAGTAAGTTTTAACGACAGTTATTGTTTCTTTTTTCATAATGAGCTTTGGATTAGAAGCCTTCATATTGCAGAATATGTAAATGCAGGCTATGCAGGACATGATCCGATAAGGGAGCGCAAACTCTTGCTTACTAAGAAAGAAATTAAAAAATGGCTGCAAAAAATAAAAGAAAAAGGCTTCACTATTGTCCCATTATCCATTTATATCAATGAAAATGGTTATGCAAAGCTGGACATCGGCTTGGGAAGAGGTAAAAAACTCTACGATAAAAGAGACAGCATTAAAAATAGGGAGGCAGAAAGAAAATTAAAAACCAAAGATTGGTAATTGTTAAATTTCTGTTTTTTGTTTTGTGATGAAAAATATCTAAGCAATTGATTTTCTTTTGTTTAACGATTATTTGGCAATAATTTCTCCTTTTATTCACACCTTATTTTCTCCATTAACCTAATTTTGGCATGAGATTTGCTATATGTATATTAAACTTTTTGCCTTAAACAACGTTTAAGGAGTTAGAGTTACTGAAACGCAAAATTTAAACAAGTAATAATTAAAACAAACAAGTATGAAAAAAACAAGATTATTCCTGACAGCTTCTTTATTGGCTATTGGTTCTTTATCAGCTGTAACAATGACTTCGTGTTCAAAAGATGATACAACATGTGCCGTTGGTTACGAAGGAAAAGATTGCAAAACATTGAGCCGCGATAAATTCATCGGTCAATGGCAAGGACACGAAGATTGCACAATAGGTACTGATGACTATTCCATCACTTTGACAGCAAGCGGTACCAGCGAGGTTAAATTGATTTATACAAATGTATATAATCAAGCCTTTACCGCTACCGGAGAAATGACAGGAACAAATGGTTTTACTTTTTCTGGCACTGCTGCAGGTACTTCAGGAACTGTAAACTTTAGCGGAAACGTATCATTGGACCAATCAACCGGTAAATTAACTTCTACCTACATGATTAAAGATGGCGTAAATCCTGACAATTCATGCACTTTTACAGGAACTAAATTGTAAGTTCTATATTTCAGTAAAAAGAAAAGGCAACCTTATTTAAAGGTTGCCTTTTTTGTTATATGCCCTATCCGATTACACAAATAAAATCCTAAAATTACCTCCGATATGAACTTTTTCGAAAAAAAACACAAAAATGACAAAACTCCCCAAAAGACTTTATAACCAGTAAGTAAGGTCAGCATAAAATGCTTAAAACAGGCAAAAACATGGTTTTGTCCGAATTTAGTGGTTGGAAATTATAGATAAAATCAATACTTTTGAATGCTTCGATAAGATTTTTTTAATAACCTAAACTAAAAAATTAGCATCTTATGCAAAAAATCAGAGTGGCTTTGTTGATGATTGGAATGTGTGCATCTTCATTTTTTGTAAAAGTCGTAAAAGGAGCAGAAGGTTCAAAAATAAGTGTCTCCAACCTTTATATCGCCCAAAAGGCAGATGGCATTTATGGCCGGATTGATTTCGGTAACGAAGAGCCATTATCCAAAGATGTTTTCAGAAGCGCTTACACAGGCTTCCTTAATCTTAAAACTGCAGGCAAAGTAGGCCAGCAATCTTCCATTATTACTATTTGTGATTTCAGCCTTTCTTCCAATGTGAAAAGACTTTGGGTTATTGATATGGATAATTCAAAAATACTATTTCACAGCCTTGTGGCGCATGGACAAGGTACAGGCGACGAATTTGCCAGAAATTTTTCCAATAAAGAGAACTCGCATCAAAGTAGTATGGGCTTTTATGTTACAGACGAAACCTATACAGGAGACAATGGTTATTCATTGAAGCTAAAAGGCATGGATGCAGGTTATAATGATGCTGCTTACGACAGGTCTATTGTAATGCACGGAGCCGATTACGTTTGCGAGTCATTTATAAAATGTAATCAACGTTTAGGTCGCAGTTGGGGTTGTCCTGCTATTCCGAGAGAAATTTCGGCAAAAGTTATCAATACCATTAAGGATGGCAGCGTGCTGTATATTTACTATCCTAATCAGAATTACCTTGCAAAGTCTGTATGGCTAAACAAAGCTTCTCAGATTTCAGAACAAGATATGCTGCATCAGCAATTGATGGTTGCCAATGCAAAGCAAAATACTGCTACAGGAAACAATGTAAGCCAGGCTGTAAAATCAACAACAGATTCCAATACTTATCAAGGTGTAACACTTTCTGTTGGTACGCAACAATAGTAGACACTTCTAAAGATATATTTTGATAAGGGACATTCCTGCCGGAATGTCCCTTATTATATCTGGTCATTTAAGAACTGATACTTTACCAACGATTCGATAACTTTTTACAGTCATTGCTGATGAACACTGTTGTTGCCTCATTTCAGGGAAATAACAGGATGCTATTGTAGTAAACCATACAGATTATTATTAAAGAACTCATAAATTTCAAGTAAGTATAAGGTTACTCAATAACTTATCAGTAATACAGATGGCTGTAAGTGTTAACCATTAAGGATTGTAACTAACTTGCGCCCTAAAATATGTAGGTACAGTTTTTCAGGTTTTTTGCCTGAAAATTGTAAAAGAAAAAAGGATTATGACCAATGTTATAATTACAGGCGGAACAGGAACAATAGGAACAAGGCTAAGTAACCTTCTGATAAAACGTGGATATAACGTCATTATATTTACAAGAAATATCAGCAACAAAAAACCGGATAAAATCTCTTATGTCCATTGGGATGTAGATAAAGGCATTATTGACAGGGAATCTATTGAAAATGCCGATTATATCATCAATCTTGCAGGCGCTTCCGTTGCCGAAAAAAGCTGGACTGAAGAACGTAAAAAGCTTATCCTTGAAAGCCGGGAAAAGGCTGGTGCCTTATTGGTAAAGGCTTTAACGGAAATACCCAATAAAGTAAAAGCTGTAGTTTCTGCTTCTGCTTCAGGATATTATGGCCCCGACAATTTACTTTCCTTAAATGATGGCTTCACAGAAGATGATCCTGCGGGTACTGATTTTCTTGCAGCAGTCTGTAAACAATGGGAAGAAAGTATTGAACCCGTTACGGAGCTTGGAAAGCGATTGGTTATTCTCAGAACCGGCCTGGTAATGAGTAAAAAGGGTGGGGCTTACAAAGAGTTTACAAAACCATTGAAATACAGAGTTGCCGCAGTGTTAGGTAATGGGCGCCAGATGCAAAGCTGGATTCATGAAGATGATATCTGCAATATGTACCTGTTCGCTATTGAAAATGAAAAATTATCGGGAGCTTACAATGCAGTTGCTCCGCAACCGGTAAACAATAAGACATTAATATTCAGTATTGCCCGGGCTTGTCATAAATTCTTTATTCCTGTTTTTGTTCCACGTTTTGTAATAAATATCATGCTTGGAGAATTAGCAACAGAAGTGTTGAAAAGTGCCAATCTGAGCGCAAAGAAGATAGAACAGGCAGGATTCAGTTTTATGTATCCTGAAATTATGGAAGCTGCAGAAGATCTGTCAAACAGGTAATCTTATAATTATACCATTAAAAGGTCATCAGTTAGCTGATGACCTTTTTCATAGTAACTCAATTTCGTTTCCTGAATATACAAAACACAAAATGCTGAAAAGTATCGAACGGTGTTTTATGGTTTTCGGTTAATGCATCCGTTTTGATGAAATCTTTCTCAAACTGAGCTGTCAGCGCAGCTTCTGAATACTGTTTGATGTCAATGCCGCTGCACTTTTTCGGTCCTTTTTCAGAAAATGTTCCTACTATCAATACACCATCCCGGTTTATATTTTCAGATACAATTTTAGTGTAAGTATTAATATCATTATCATCGAGCAGAAAATGAAAAGCAGCTCTGTCGTGCCATATGTCATATTTTTCAGCAGGCTTAAAATCGGTTATGTCAGACACTATCCATTTAACATCATTGGCTTTATCTCCTAAACGCAATCTGGCTTTTTCAATGGCAGCTGCAGAAATATCCAGTACGGTAATGTCTGTATAACCCGATTCCAGCAGAAAATCCACGAGAAAACCATCGCCACCGCCAACATCTATAATTTTTGCCGTCAGTGGCATGCCGCTATTTATAATAAGATTTAAACAAGTTTCAGGTTTTGCCTGATGCCAGCTCACTTCCTGCTGACCTTTTGTTTGATATATATTTTCCCAATGATTTTTTCTGTTGAAAATTGCCATGTAATTTTTGTTGAAGCATCATCTGTTTTTGTACAAAAAAACCGGATCAACAATGACCCGGTTTCCTTATTACCTTATTCAATAACAATTAAGATTTTTTAACTGCATTGGGTTTTACTTCTTTAGTAGTTTCAGGTTTTGCATCTTTAGATGTTGCTGTTTTTTTCTCTTCTTTTTTGCAGCAACCTTTACCTTTTTCACATGCTTCTTTCTTTTCTTTGGCACAAGCTTCTTTTTTGCCTTTGCAGCATTTACCGCTTCCTTCACATGCATAAGTAGCTGTTCCCAATAAAAATGCGGCGCCTAATAATAACGTGAGTTTTCTCATTTCAATTCTTTTTAATTGATCCAAAGATAGTGGTTTCTGTAATTCAAAACCGGTGCTATGATTTCATTAACAAATTGTATATTTAGGTCTGAAATTGTTTAACCTTAAATCCCGGTCATGCATAGCAAGCTTCGAACCTTTTGCGCATTTGTTTTAATCTTGTTTACAGTTAATGCCAACGGCCAACTTCCGGAAAGCGAGGCCATTACAGAAAGTCCGGCTTATGGAAACAATATTATTTCCGTTGCCCCCTTTTCTGCAAACAACAAAGGGCTTAACATCGGTTTTTCCTACGAAAGATTTTTTAATATGGATATGGATGGGAGGTTTAGCCTTTATGTTCCGATATTATACAATTCACATGCTGCCGAATATCATGAAAGAGATAAATATGCTGAGAAAAATCTGGGTATTTACTTAGGGCTCAAATATTATACCGCCGGCAGCCATGCTCCGGTCAGATATGCGATGGGCGTATTATTCGGAAATATTACGAGTTACAGGCATACTGTAGAAATTTATTATCCCGGTCCCGGAGGAAATATTCCGCAGGATAGACATTCCACTTATACCTTGACAGGATGTATGTTTCATAACTCACTCAATGTTTTTTTCGCCGGAAAATTTTCTTACTCTATGGAACTTGATTTAGGTCTTGCGGCAGAATCAGGCAATAATTATGGTGACGAAACATTGCCATTGGCTTTATTTCAAATGAGTTTAGGATACAGGTTTTAGACCTTTTAGATTTAATTAAAACTGGCGCTGCATTTAGAAAACAAGATTGATCTCCCGGAGGGATGCAATGTCGGTAGCCTTTTGTTACCTGATTGACAATTGTCCTGTAAGGACAACATTACAACACTAATTATCATTTTTGTTTTGGTAATCTGACCCTTACAGGGTCATGAAATAAAACTCCTGATATGATGCTACCAATATTACATCCCTACGGAATGGTCTGAACGATTTAATAAGCTTGTTGGTTATCGCTGCTTTTTCTTTTAATGGCCCGGCTATAAAACCTGTGAGGTTTCAAAACCTCACAGGTTTCTGATGAAGCAATCTCCTTTAGTTTTTAATCATGCTCTGCTCACAGAAGGTTGGGGAGAGGCATTTAATTCCCTATTTTTGCTTCCTTGATTTTTTAACATGGAACTTAGCAAAAATTACGAACCACAGGCCATTGAACAGAAATGGTACGAATATTGGAACAACAAAGGATACTTCAATAGTGTACCGGATGAAAGACCGGCTTATACCATAGTCATTCCGCCGCCCAATGTAACAGGCGTGCTGCACATGGGACATGCTTTGAACAATACTGTTCAGGATATTTTGTTGCGCCGTGCAAAAATGCAGGGCTTTAATACTTGCTGGGTGCCGGGCACCGACCACGCCTCCATCGCTACGGAAGCGAAAGTAGTAAACATGCTGAAAGAAAAAGGCATTGATAAGAATGACCTGAGCCGCGATGAATTTTTGAAATATGCTTACGAATGGAAAGATAAATACGGCGGCATCATCCTGCAACAATTAAAGAAATTGGGTTGCTCGCTGGACTGGAACCGTGTAAACTTTACTATGGATGATGCTTATTACAAAGCAGTTATCCGTGTGTTTGTAGAGCTTTATAACAAAGGCAATATTTACCGTGGCGTAAAGATGATCAACTGGGATCCTCAGGCATTGACTGCTTTGAGCGATGAAGAAGTATTGCACAAAGAAACCAACAGCAAACTAACCTACGTTCAATACAAAATTGACAGCGAGAAAGAAGAATATATCACTATAGCAACCGTTCGCCCTGAAACCATTTTGGGCGACACGGCCATCTGTGTGCATCCTGACGATGAACGTTATGCGCATCTGAAAGAAAAGTTCTGCTTTGTACCGTTAATCAACCGCCGCATCCCTATCATCTTTGACGATTATATTGATATGGCCTTTGGTACGGGCGCTTTGAAAGTTACGCCTGCACATGATATTAATGACTATAATCTTGGCCAGAAACATCAGCTGGAAGTTGTTGATACCTTAAACCCGAACGGAACCTTAAGCGAAGCTGCTCAGCTATATATCGGCGAAGACCGTTTTACAGTGCGCAAAAAGATTGTAGAAGACCTTAAAGCTTCCGGCAATTTCGTAAAGCAGGAAGATTATACCAATCAGGTAGGCGTATCGGAAAGAACCGGTGCGGTAATTGAGCCGAGGTTGTCTATGCAATGGTGGTGCGATATGGAAAATATGGCGAAACCTGCTTTGGATGCGGTTATGGATGGCGAGATAGATTTTTATCCTTCCAAGTTCAAGAATTTGTATCGTCACTGGATGGGCAATATTAAAGACTGGTGCATCAGCCGTCAGCTTTGGTGGGGGCAGCGCATTCCGGCATGGTACGATAAGAAAGGAAATATCTATGTAGCCGAAACAGAAGCAGAAGCAATTGAAAAATACAAACTCCAAAACCCAAATTCCAATATTGACGAGCTGCGTCAGGAAGAAGATGTACTGGATACCTGGTTTTCAAGCTGGCTATGGCCTTTACAGGTTTTTGGCTGGAATGAAGATGCTGATAATAAAGAACTGGATTATTATTATCCTACGCAGACTTTGGTAACAGGCCCGGATATTATTTTCTTCTGGGTGGCACGTATGGTAATGGCTGGTTATGAATTCAAAGGCAAGAAACCGTTTGAGCAGGTTTATTTCACCGGCATCATCCGCGATAAGCAGGGAAGAAAAATGAGTAAGCAATTGGGTAATTCACCTGATTTGTTACAACTCATTGAAGATTATGGTGCCGATATCGTTCGTTTCAGCGTAATGATTTCTTCACCTGCAGGCAGCGATATTCTGTATGATGAAGCATTTTTGGACCAGGGACGTAATTTTTCCAACAAAATATGGAACGCCCTGAAGCTGATCAAAATGTGGGAAGGCCGCTTAGATGCCGATAAGACAGACGATAACCAAAGCCAGTTTGCCATTGATTGGATGCAGGCAAGAATTAACGAAGCGCGTCAGCATATTGAGGGCTTGTTTGCCGATTTCAAATTGAGCGAAGCATTGAAAGTAACCTATTCTTTAATCTGGGATGATTTCTGTTCCTGGTATCTGGAATGGGTAAAACCTGCGCTGAATGAGCCTATGAACCAAAAGGTTTATGAGCAGACTTTAGATATTTTCGAAGATTTGCTGCAATTATTGAATCCATTTATGCCGTTCCTGACAGAAGAGATTTTCCATTTGTTACGCGAACAAGCGAGCGATTTAATCGTTAGACAATTACCGGAAGTAAAAGCGAACAATGATACCGCATTGCAGCATGGCCAATTGTTACAGCAAATGATCACCGCCATCAGAGATGCCCGCAATAAAAATCAGTTGAAGCCGAAAGATGTCATTTCTTTATTTATAGATTCCGATAATGATACTTTTTATAAATCGGCAGGCAATATTTTACAACGTCAGGTAAATGCAGATAAGTTGGAACAAACCAAGGAAGCAGTTGCCGGAACGATGGCTATGGTGGTACAAACAGAAAAAGTTTATATCCAGAGCCATGCGGAAGTAAATGTGGAAGCACAACGCGATAAAATGGCCGAAGAGTTGAAATACCTGCAAGGCTTTTTAATAAGTGTAGATAAGAAACTGAGCAATGAAAAATTTGTTGCAAATGCCAAACCCGAAGTACTTGCAAACGAAAGAAAGAAACAGGAAGATGCTTTGGCAAAAATTAAAACCCTTGAAGAAAGCTTAAGTCTGATGGAAAATTGATAAATTAGCGAACCTAAATTTTGCTTGAATGAAAAAGTACCCGGGCATATTATTATTGACCATAACGTTGTTTGCAGCTTTTAGTTTTCAAACCAATCCGGCTGCCAAGAAGAAAAAGATTGATTTCAAAGGAAGCACCTTTCTTGCAGGCGGACTTGCCGGCAATGGTAAAATCTCTGCGAAGGAATTTGAATCTTTAATGAAGCAACCATTGGTTTCAAAAGACAGTCAGGGCGTTTTGCATGCAGTTGCAAGTTATAGTTTTACCTATGCAGAACGTGGTGCTTATGAAGACAGCACAGGTACCTTAAGAATCATGACAGACTATTATACCGCAGAAAGTGAAAATGGAAAATTACCGGAATATTATGTCAATAGCCTTAAAGAACGCATTAAATACGGCGATACGGTTTATTATTTTGATGTAATGGCCTCTGTTGCTGACACAGGCGCAGCCAGGTATCATTCTTTGCCGTTGAAATTGATTCTTACAAAATAATCATCCTATTATTAAAAACCTGCAAAAGAGATTCAGATAAAACTGCATCTCTTTTTGTTTTATTTCTTGTCCTGGTTCAATGCTCATTATCCGGACTTGTCGGAATTTTGTTCTTGAAAAGGAAATCAAACTAAACAAAACAAAGCCATTTATTTCTTGTCTTAGTTCAATGTTCAGGTTCTGAAATCTTTCGAATTTTACATTTATAAAACAACAGCAAAATGGAAAACAACGAATTTATAAAGAAAGGCTTAATGGGTACAGGAATGTTTGTTGCCGGTAAAGCTTCCGATAATGTTATAACAAATGATATCGATGAACTGAAACAATTGGAATCAATGGATGCTGATCATCTTCCGGGCAAACAAACAGAAGCAAATCCCAATGTAGTGATTCACCACGCAGAGACAAGAGGCCATGCTAATCATGGCTGGCTTGACAGCTACCACTCTTTCAGCTTCGCCAATTATTATAACCCCGAAAGAATGCATTTTGGCGTGTTAAGGGTTTTGAACGACGATCGTGTAGATCCCGGTATGGGCTTTGGCACACATCCGCATGATAATATGGAAATCATTTCCATTCCTCTGGAGGGAGATTTGGAACATAAAGACAGTATGGGTAATACAACGGTTATCAGAAATGGCGATATTCAGGCCATGAGTGCGGGTACCGGTATCTTCCACAGCGAATACAATAAGAATAAAGATAAGCTTACCAGATTCCTGCAGATATGGGTTTTCCCGAATAAGAAAAACGTAACACCGCGCTACGATCATATAACGCTAAATTTGGAGGACAGGCACAATAAATTACAGCAGATACTGTCGCCGAATGCTGATGACGAAGGCGTTTGGATTCATCAGAATGCATGGTTTCATCTGGGGAAATTTGATAAAGATGTCAATGAAACCTATGCTGTCAAATCCAAAGGCAATGGCGTTTACGTATTTCTGTTGAGCGGTAAAATGATGATTGACGGACACGAAATAAATACAAGAGACGGCATCGGTATTTGGGACACGGAACAGATCCATATCAGTTCGTTGACTCCTGATGCTGAAGTATTATTAATGGAAGTGCCCATGAGTATTGGTTAGTGAACAATAAGCAGGTAAATTGGCTATACAATATAGTATAATCAACTATGCATTATAATAGCTTTACCTATACATTATAGCAGACTCAACTATACATTATAGTAGATTTGCCTATACATTGTAGCAGACTCTACCATACTTTATAGTGGATTTACCTATACATTATAGTAGACTCTACCATACTTTGTAGTGAAATGAATATACGTTATAGCAAATTGAACCATAGGTTATAGTAAAATGACTATACATTATAGTATGTTTACCTATATATTATAGTAGAGATGCCTATATCTGTATACAATCCTTATAGGTTTTTAAAACCTATAAGGATTAGTGAAGAATAAAAAATGCCTACTGAATAACAGATAACAACAACAAAATTTCAATCAATAACATTAAAATTAAAAACAACAACAATGTCAACTAACACAAATTGGGCCATAGACCCTGCACACAGCGAAATCGGATTTAAAGTTAAACACATGATGTTTACAAACGTATCCGGAAAATTCAACAATTTCAGTGCCGAAATCACAACAAATGACGACGATTTCGGTACGGCGAATATAAATTTTGAAGCTGCTGTCGATTCCATTTCTACCGGTAATACCGACCGTGACAACCATCTTTTAAGCCCCGATTTTTTTGACGCAGCACAATTTTCTAAAATTCAGTTCAAAGGGACTTCTTTCACAAAAGTGGATGAAGGCGATTATAAACTGGTAGGTGATTTGACAATGCATGGTGTTACAAAACCTGTTACGCTGGATGTTGAATACGGCGGGCTTATGAAAGATCCCTGGGGTAATATCAAAGCAGGGTTCAGCATTACCGGCAAAATCACCCGTAAAGAATGGGGATTGGCTTACAACGCAGTGCTGGATAACGGAGGCATATTATTGAGCGAAGAGGTGAAATTGAATATAGAAGTGCAATTAGTAAAACAATCATAATAATAAAACAGGCAATCTTCATTATTAAAAGATTGCCTGTTCTTTTATCAGATAAAGCAAAAAGCTTTTATCTGTTTTCATCTTTAATAACCGGCGGAATGGAAAAGATAAAAATCCTTTATGTAGGAAAGCACAAAGATATTTTAGAAACGGTGGTGAGACTTATTAATAACCACGAAAACTGGTTTGGCAAAGGTACCGATACTATTGATGAAGCAAAAGATGAGCTTGGTAATACCAAATATGAAATCGTATTGCTTGGCTGCGGCATCGAACCGGAAGGTGAGCAGGATTTGCGGTCTTATATTGAAAACCGTTTCCCTCAGGTTACTATTGTACAACATTACGGTGGCGGCAGCGGGCTGCTTTCCGGCGAAATCATGGAAGCTTTAAACCATGCTTCCCCGTTGATGAACTAATCTTCTCATTGTGAAGTTAATATCTTTATTTTAACATAGCGGAAGCAACCGCATGCCTTATCTTTATGCCATTATTAACCAAAATAATTTCATAAAGCAATGAAAAGAATTGCCGCATTATGCACCATGTTGATGGCTGCCTTCATGATGAATGTTTCAGCTCAGGAAGCAAAGAAAGAACCACCAAAAAGTCCATTAACCTCTGCAAAAAATAGTTTTGCATCTGTGTCTTACAGCCAGCCTTCCAAAAGAGGCCGCGTTATATTCGGCGAGTTAGTGCCTTATGGCCAGGTATGGAGAACGGGCGCTAACAAATCTACCGATGTCACATTCAGCACTGACGTGATTTTTGCAGGTAAAGAGGTTAAGAAAGGTACTTATGCCCTTTTTACTATTCCTGAAGAAAATGAATGGACTGTAATATTGAATAGCGTTCCTGCACAAAAAGGCGCATTTGAATACGATCAGAACAAAGACAAAAACGTATTGGACGTAAAAGAACCTGTTGCGAAACTGAATAAAGAGGTTGAAAAATTCACTATCAGTTTTGAAAAAGATTTTATGGTTTTCACATGGGATAAGACACAAGTGAAAGTGCCTCTAAAGAAAAAATAACCTTTTCTCTTTTAATAATAAAAACCCGCAAACCAATAAAGGTTTGCGGGTTTTTATTATGGATATGTCTTTATTATCAGCTGCCAAGTATGCTGATTTTCTCCTCTATTTCCTTCAGTAAAAACTTAACATCCGTAAGTACGTGTTCAATTTTCTTCTTGTTTACAAATTCCGGCGTATTGTGTGTTTCAATTTCCAGTTTCCTCAATTGCATGCCCAGTTCTTTTGAGCCAATCTGCGAAGTACGGCCTGAAAGCCTGTGCAGCAACAGGCTCAGTTCAGATGTATCACCGGAAAGACACGTTTCGACTGACAGCATATCTTCTGCCGTATCTGTTTTGTATTGCTGTAATATGCTTATCAGATCGTCCTTGTTTCCTGAAAGCATGTTTTCCAAAGCTGTTGTGTTCAGGAACCTGAAAGGTTGCCTGGTATTTGTAATCGGTGCATTAGCCGTACTCACATGAAACAGAGACATTAAATCCGATTCCTTAAAAGGCTTTAATAGAATGTCATTAAAGCCATGCGCCAGTATTTCAGCTCTTTCTTCGGGTAATGCCTGTGCGGTCAGTGCTATTACTTTTACAGAGGTTCCGTATTTCTTTCTGATATTGTCGAATAGCTGAATGCCATTCATACCCGGCATTCTTATATCTACCAGGATGATGTCAGGCATTTCTCCGGCATCATAATTCATCAGGGCTTCTGCCGAATGGAAAGCTGTATAGCGAATGCCATGCTTTTTTAATATATCCGAACAAAGTTGCAATATGAGGTTATCATCATCCACCAGCCATACATTACCACTGTAAGCGGACTGCGGCAATGCGACGCTGTCAGTGATTGCAACAGGATTCACTGCCTTATCATAAGCAATCCGGAATGTAAAACAAGCGCCTTTATCCGGTTCACTTTCAACTTCAATATGTCCGCCCTGGCCTTCTACCAGGGCTTTTACAATACTTAATCCGAGGCCGGTTCCTTTATACCGTTGCTCAAAAGGCAGGTTTATCTGTTCAAATTGTTCAAAGATTTTATCCTGCATATCAAACGGAATGCCAATGCCGGTATCCTGAACTTTGAAGATATAATTTTCTTTATTCCCGGTTATCTGATGTTGTACATCTAACGATACATAACCTTTGTCGGTAAATTTAATGGCATTACCTACAAGGTTCAGTAAAATCTGCTTCAGCCTGTGCGCGTCGCCGTTAATCTGATTTTCAGTTATCTGATTACATTTTAACTCAATGCCTTTTTTATTTGCCTGAAAGCTTAAGATGCTTATTACATCCGATACAGTCTGCCTGATCTCAAAATCCTTTTTCTCAAAAATGAATTTACCCGAATTGATGCTGTCATAATCCAGTATTTCATTAATGACATGCAACAGATGTTTGGATGAATGTTGAATGGCATCAATATAATTTTTATCAGGTTGCTGCTGTTCATTTATCTGTTCCGAATATCCGATAATAGACTGCAGCGGCGTCCTTATTTCATGGCTCATGTTGGATAAGAAACGCTGGCGGGAAAGGCTGTGAAACTCCGCTTCTTCTTTGGCACGTTCCAGCAGCTGCCTGTATTTATTGCTTTTAGTAACATCTGTCAGCATCAAAACAAAAAGTATGGCGGCAAATAAAAAGAAAGCAGCAATAATAACATAGATGCGTATGCTGCTCCGGTTAATGCTCTCCTCCGCCTGTGAATTTGTTAATCCGGTCTGATGAATAATATCTTTTTGTACTTCTGAAAGCAGGCTTGTGATTTTGTTGTTGAACGAATTTTCAAACGCAGCAAGCTCTGTTTCTCTGTTGAAAAAACGTTTGCGCCTGATGTTTTGTTCCTTTTCAATATCACTTATAATCTGTTGTACCTCCGCCGAAATTTCATCTTTCTTTAAATGGATAATGGTGTCAGTTTGCACATTAGTTTCACGTTGGATAATCTGCTGCATTTTTTCAGGCTCTTTCTTTGCTGCGCCGAATAATTTCCTGAAAAACCCTTTCTTTTCGCTCTCTCTGTTAACCGCAACCGAATCAATTCTGGTCGTAGTGTTTTTTTGTTCATTAATGAATACAACGCTATCTACTTTTGCTCTTTGGACAGAAATAATAGAATCCAGCAGTTTGGTTTGTTTGAAGATATTATTGTTGCTTTTCAATGCGCGCCTGAACTCTACGTAGTTAAGCAATAGCTGCTCCCTGATGTCCAGAAATTTGCTGATGGAATCAATAAGCTTAACCTGATAATAGTTGTCGTGACACAGCAGACGCAGCGAATCCGAAAACAATTTCATGTTTTCAGAATGTGTTATAAATGACTTGAACGACTGGTCGTTAATGACCAGGTTACGGAACGATTTTTCCGATTCGTTCATCTCGAGAAAAATGCCGTTTACCGCTATCAGTTTACGGCCCGGGTTGGAAAGGTTTTCAACGGATTCGTGAATTTCTCCGAAAGCCATTTTATTTACGACATAGGAACCAATCAGTGCAATAAGACTAATCAAAAATGCAACTATAATTTTTCCCCTTATGGAGTTGATGAAACTCTTATCCTGCATCGGCTTTATTACTGTTGGTTATTCCGGTTTAAAACATAAGCCAACCGGAATTGTTTTATGTTGTACTTCAAAAATAAAGGGAATAGCGCAATTCGGCTGTTTTGTTTTTATTGAAATTGATAATCTTTTGCCAAATTGGCAATTGTGGAGATTAAATTTCCTTAATTAACTTCCATACGGCTTCATTGAAATGCTCTTTGTCGATACCGGTTATTTTTTTTAAAGCTTCAAAATAGTTTTCATTGTCTTTTTCCTTTTTACCGCAACTAAGTAGTGTTATTACGGCATCAAAGCCTTTTTCTTTTTCAATTTTACGCACGAACAAAGCATTTATCATATAATCCACATTTAATGGCGCATTCTTTTCTTTGTTGAATACAACACTTTCATTATACAATTTAAGCCAGTCTGCATTTGGGTTAGAGGCAATAAACGTTTTAAACCTTGTCGTTATTTCAGCCCATGTCAAACCCCAGCTACCGCCACCATACCAATAAGCAGTGCCTTCATCGACAGGCCTGTTAATACTGTCGGTAGAGACAACATGATGCAATCTGTCATGCCAGAGATCATGCGGATCAAAATTTGTAAAATCAGAAGTCAACATACCATTTATACTTATACTGGTGTTATTTTCTGTTGCGCTAATCGTATTGCGTCTGAAGCCGTTGTAATCTGATTTGTAATCGATTCCCAATAATTGCAGCACTTCATGGAAATTATCTGCACAATAAAACTCCAGAGGTTTCTTTGGTGCCTGAAGTTTCCGGTCATAAGTTGCTATTGTATTAAAATACTTTTCGGCATTTGCAGTATTCAATGTATTCTTATAAAACACGGTTGCATTACCAAGTTTTACTTGCTTCCATGATATGGTATTTTGCTTTAGCGGGCTGCTGAAATAAAACTTCCCTGCTCTTTTCTTTGCCAGAAGCGTAAAGCTTGCACGGAGATCGGCATTATTATCTTTAATGCCGATGTATGACAGCTGGATAATGAAATCTGTATCAGTCATTGCCACGACATTATTCAGGTAAGGTTTATAGAAATGCTCCTCTTTTAATGCTTCATTCATTTCTATGTCTTTCATTTCGTCCAGAAGTGCGGATGTTTCCAATAAATCTGTAGCAGATACAAAAGCATTGTCTTTGTTGGCTTTCGGGACTTGTAAAAGAAATGACTGCAGAGATGTCAATAGTTCGTTTTTCTCTGTAGTATCTCTTGGCAAATAAATATCCGGTAAAATGATTACATCATTTTTTTGTCCGGATGTGTTTTGAACAGCAAAAAAAGCTGTGAAAATAATAATGCATAGAAATTTTAATTGCATAATGTTGATTTTAAGGAGTCAGATATTGTATTACCGGTTACAGCTGAAGAAGGTCGCTGTATTCCTGTAAAAATAAATAAAGACATATTCCTTTCTATAAATCAGACATTTATTTATAGTTAATAACAGTTAGGTAAGATTTTAGAAGATTGCGTACTGTTCAGACCAATTCAAATCATCGGGTAGATTGCTGCTGCTATATTCAATATGAATCACCCGTCGTTTCCTGTCATTGGTTGTTTTTCCTGAAGCGTGTAATAATAATGGTTTCATCAGCATAATGCCTCCTTCAGGAACATTGCAAATAGTTTCCGTTTCAATATTCCGATCAATGGTTTCAGGCCTGTAAAGCCCCTTCGCATGTGAGTGGGGAATAACTTTTAGCGCACCATTGTTTTCATCAGTATCATCAAGGTGAATACGCATTGTAAAATTACCTTGTAATAATTCCAACGGTGGTTGCACCGCAAACTGGTTTTGCTTAGTAGTCCAGGGACCAAAGCCGGGGATCTCCGATTTCCTGTCAACAGAAATAGTAAGATCCTGATGATATGCGACAAACCAATTGGATTGGCCCGGTTTATCAAAGTATATAGATTTGACAACAAAATATTTATTACCGAATACCTCTGAAATAAAATTTTTGAGTTTATCGTTGAAAATCTTTCCGGTTACTTCGGGTATTTCTTTTAGAAATTGCCTTATGGCAAAAAGATCTTTTGCTTTTCTGAATGTTGGCCGCGTTGTGTCGGCATTCGTTATTACTGAAAGTATTTGTGCCGTTTCTTCTTTTGTAAAGAAATCAGGTATAACAGCGAATCCTTCCTGTTCAAGTATAGCTTTTAAATCTCCATGTTTACTCATGTGTCTTAATCAACTTGCTTCTTAGTTTCATAAATGGCCTTTCTATGAGGCGGTTCAACATAATTGCTCCTGCAATACAAGCCAAAGTGCAAGTTATAAAAATAAGGTTTGCATTCAGGTTATAACTTTCCAGCAATTGCTGTGTAATATGCACAACACCTTTATGCGATAAATACAGTGCATAGGAAAGCGTTGCTATCCATGTAGTTGTTTTTGATTGCCATTTGTATAAAAAGAAGGAAGGGCTGATGGCACCTGTAAGCATACTTCCATATCCGATAGCTATTAATGGAAACCCAAATACAGAAGCATGAAATGTTTGCTGGTCTTCACAGAGGAAGTAAGCGCCTGTTAATATGACTAAGCTTAAAAGAATAAATGCATTACCATACTTGGAAATGCTGCTCCAGAAATGCGGGCGGAATTTATAGACAGCAGCGATGAAAACACCGGTCAGTAGCCCGTCCAGACGATTGTAAGTAGGGTAGTAGATATATTTGTACCAGTACATCCAATGGTTATCCTGTTTTAAGTTTGGTGCATACAGAATGTCGTAACTGTACCATCTGACAAAAAAGCCTGCTATGAATAAGGCTGCCAATAACCAGTAAGAACTCCGGAATTTTTTCAGTAATAACAACAAGCCCAGCATAACAGGTAGCAGGAGGTAAAAATGTTCTTCCACACACAGTGACCATGCATGCGAAAAAGTTCCTGTTTTGCTTATGTCAAGGTTTAAGTTCTGAGTAAAAGTCAGGAATTTCCATAAAGGCGGTAAAGCTTCTTTCTCATGAAAAATAGGGAAGCAAAAATAAATAGCTATTACGAACCAATAAGCAGGTAATATTCTTAAAAATCTTTTTATAAAGAAAGCGCCGAAAGCAATGCTGTTTTCCTTTTTTATCTGGGAAAATAATTGTGAGGAAATCAAAAAGCCACTTAGTACAAAGAACAGATCAACGCCTGTCCAGCCGAAACGGGCTATGGAAAAGAGCCATTCCGGTTGTCCTTCGCTTAATATGCTGTAGTGAAAGATAAAAACGAATACTATTGCCAATGTCCTTAAATGATCAAGGCCATATAATCTGGTGGGTGTATCAGGGTTCAAAGTGTGGGATCTTTAGCCGGTGAAAATGTTTACTGCAATTGTTTCCATTCTTCTTTTGTGATCCTGAAAATATTTACAAGATAACTGCTGTTAAACATTGTTTGCTTATCTATTTTCATGCCGTTTTTAACTGCAACATTTGCGGAATTTGCATTTTCGGTGTGGATTATTGAAATCAGGCTATCGGCAAGATTATTATGGAATGCATAGTCCCTGCAATATTTTGCAGCTTCAAAAGCATATCCTTTTTTCCGGTGTTGCGGCATAATGGAATAGCCAATCTCAAGTTCCTTAACATCATCAACAGTCTGAATCAGTAAACCGCATTTGCCCACAAGCTCGCCTGAAGTTTTGTCAATTAGTATATTCAGGCAACCCATTTCATTTTTATACCGGTTAAATACTCTTTCAAACCATATTCTGCATTTTTCTTTCGGATCCTCAATACCATCGGCAAACCAGAAATATTGAAGCGAACCTGGATCCTCACAAAATCGAAGCCAGGTATTGAAATCATCCTGTTGAACATTTCTGAATATAAGTCTTGTGGTTTCCTGTCCTTCCAGTATTAGTTTTGAATGAAGTGCTTGCATTGTTTAAAATGTATATGGCGGTTTTGTGTCAACTTTAGATTAAATAATTCTATTGCTCGTAGTGAATTACTTCTTCAATAGTCCTGAATACCGGCCGGCCTTTCGATAGTATTAAATCACGTTCCATATTAGCACCCTTACTTTCTGCCAATAATAATAAAGCATCACAGGCTCCGATAACTGCAAGGGAAATATCCATGATATGCTTATACCTGTCTCCGCCACTTGCTTTTTCGATAACAGGTAATGCCGCATTCATTCCAATGACCGGAATATGACCAAGCTCCAGAAGTCTTGCTGCTGCAATATTCATTGTGTCAAGATTCTTTTGTCTTTGTGCTTCTGTTTCGGCGGAATATGGGCCCGCGACTCCGATTATCATTATAAATTAATTGAGAAAATTGAAAAATTGCTTGCATTATGCCGTGTTTTTAAAAACAAAATGGCGCTGATTAAAGATAGAATATAATCCCGGATTTTTTTTTGAAAAAAATGTTTACAGAACTACATGTTTTTGTTTGTTGTATGTTACAATCTGGTGCTATCTTTGGTAGGATCTACGATTAACCAATTAACCAGATTTTTAATTTAAAGTATTCATGAAGTACACATTACGCTTTCTTCTTTTTTTGCTTACGGGATTAGCATTGGAACAGAATACCCATGCTGCCTATGTACCCCTTACAGTAACCGCCGGATATACTACTGATGTAATAGCAAATGGAATAGGTACCGGCTTGGTTACAACAACAGGTGATTGCGATGCATTTAATGATGCCTATGTAAGTAACGGCTGGCAACAAACATCCTCCTCAACTCCCTGTACAACAGGATTGCCTGCAAATGGAATTGTTAATAGTGCAGCTACCACGGGGCTTACTTTTCAACTCGGTGATTATTCTGCAAATAATGATTTAAGAATTGCTACTAATAATGCTCCCGCTACACTTACTTTTCAAACCGCAATGGCAGCTCAAACAGTATATATTTGTGCTATTACAGGAAACGGGAGCAGCACAATGACTGCTCAGATTAATTTCACAGATGGTACCAACCAGACACAAACAGGAATTATTGTGGATGATTGGTTTGGCGGAGCAAATGTAGCGCTGACAGGCTTTCAACGAATTGATCGCGGTACCAATATTTTAAGTAGTGCTGTTAATGGCCCTAACCTGTATCAATACAGTATTGCTATAAATACTGCCAATCAGACAAAGTTGATACAAAGCATACAGTTTACAAGGACTGTTGGTGCAAATGTAGTTTTAAATATTTTTGCCGTAAGCATAAATCAGCCTGCTGTTACAGTAACCTGTGCCGCTCCTACTGCGCTTCAGGCAAACAGTATTACCACAACAACTGCAAGCCTGGACTGGACACAAACAGGTACACCAAGTCAATGGCAGATAAAATACGGCGCTCCGGGTTTTCCTGTAGCTACCGGCGGCACTTCTATCTATACATCAACCAAGCCTTATACTTTAAATCCCCCTTTGACCACAGCTACTTCTTATGATTACTATGTGCGCGCCATTTGCGCCGTGGGGGATACGAGCGCATGGTCTGTAGTTAAGAATTTCACGACTGCCTGTAATGCGCCATCCGTAGTTTCAAAGAAGGACAGTTTCCATTGCGGTACAGGCCCCGTAATACTTGAAGCAACCACAACTTCCGGAGCATCCATCAAATGGTATCCGGCAGCAACAGGAGGAACGGCTTTGGCTACAGGCAACTCTTTCACCACACCTTCCATCAGCGTAACGACTACTTATTATATCTCAGCTATTTCAGGAACCTGTGAAAGCACGCCACGGCAGGCAGTAGTAGCAACCATCAGGCCTATACCAACGGTTAACCTTGGCCCTGATACCACGCTTTGTCCGGGTGTTTCGCTTACGCTGAATGCAGGTAATGCAGGCGGAAGCTATCTCTGGTCGCCGGGCGGACAAACCACACAAACTATCAGCACTAATGCAGTCGGACAGTATATTGTAAACGTTACCGTAAACGGATGCTCGAAGAGGGACACTATTTTGATTATACCGGGTATTGCACCTGTAAACAACCTTCCTGATACAACTAATTTGTGTGCAGGAAATGAAACGACCCTGAATGCAGCAAACACGGGAAGCACATTTGTATGGACACCGGGTGGAGCTACCACACAGACGCTTAATGTAGACACCGGTGGCACACGTTCTGTTGTTATCACCAGTACCAACCATTGCAAGCTTACCAGCAGTACTTATGTAAAAATGCGTCCCCTGCCTGTGGATAACCTTGGCAACGATACCACCATCTGCGAATCGGTTGTACTGATACTGGATGCTGGCAACCCGGGTTACAGTTATTTATGGAACACAGGTGCTACTACGCAAACTATCAGCACGGCAGATTCGGGCAGCTATGTAGTTGTGGTAACCACACCTTATTCCTGCAAAAACACGGACAGCACGCATATTGCTTTCCTTCCTTCCCCAAGGACAGAGGGTTTCAGCTTTATACCGAGGTTCTATGATGAACTGGGCAAGGTAGAATTCTATCCCCTGAACCCTACAAACGTAAATTCATTTGAATGGGATTTCGGCGATGGCTCGCCATTGGTGACAGCCATGAACCCTGTGCATGTATTTGCAGCATCGGGCCATTACAATGTAACATTGAAGGTATATAACGACTGTACGGATTTTTCGCTCAGCCAGGTAATTAATGTTGATCTTCCGACAGGAACTGCAACCATCAATAAAAATAATTTCAGCCTGAATATTTATCCGAACCCTGCAAAATCAGTATTGAACATCAGCAATAAAGATGCGGATTATGAAATGCAGGATGTAATGCTCTTTAATGCTGTTGGTGCTATGGTTTATCACCAAAGAGCAGATTCAAAAGCCATGCATCAGTTGTCTGTCGAAAGCCTGAGTTCCGGCGTGTACTTTGTAAGGGTACTTACCAATAAAGGTTTTGTGAACCAGCAGGTACAGGTGGTAAAGTAAGATAATCTCAAATGTGGTTTAAAAAGGCGATTTCAGAAATGAAATCGCCTTTTTTGTGTAAAAAATGATTTTACCCAACATGAAAATTTTAATACCTGTCTTTTTCATATCGGAATTTAGATTATAATAACATTTGAAAATCTGAATTTAGATATTATCTTTAAGCGAAAGATTTAACCATTTTTTAATTACAAGATTAACCATTAACCACAAAATTTAACTGGATGAAAAAGATTTACGCTCTTCTTTTGTTGTTCTTCGTGATGATTGCATCATCGTACACGCAGGCTCAAACTTATTGTACCCCGTCTGGGGCTGGTGATACCTGGTCTATTCTTAGTGTTTCGACAACAGGAGGTACAACAAATATTTCAAACCTTTCGAGTGGATATTCCACTAATGGTTATGGTGACTTTACAACGATGAATGTAACAGCTGCTGCAGGTGGTAGTTTTACAATGACGGCTGTTGCCGGTGCACTGACAAGCTTTACCTATAAATGGGCTGTTTGGATAGATTATAATAATGATGGAGATTTTGATGATGCTAATGAAACAGCATATTCTTATCTGTTATCTACAGGGATCAATACAATGACAGCCACGATTACCGTTTGGTCTGGCTCAACATCCGGTAATAAGAGAATGCGGGTAAGAAATCTCCGCGATTATAATACAAACACACTGGTACCTTGCGGAGCATTACCGGGTAACGAGACGGAAGATTACACTTTAATCGTTTCTTCAAGTGCAACCTGTGCGGCGCCTACGACTCCTACTGCTACCAGTATTACCAATACCAGTGCTTCTTTAAACTGGGCACAAACAGGTACGCCAATAAATTATCAGATTAAATATGGTGCTACCGGCTTTAATGTAAATACAGCAGGCACCTCTATATTTACGCCAACCAAACCTTATACACTCAATCCTCCTTTAACTCCCGGCACTTCTTATGATTATTATGTAAGGGCCATTTGCGCTGCAGGAGATACCAGTTTATGGTCGCCGGTTACAAATTTTACTACTACTATCTGTGCGGCACCGACTGCTCCGACCGCTACAAGCATTACGGCAACAACGGCATCTCTGAACTGGACACAAACAGGTACGCCAATTAATTATCAGATTAAATATGGTGCTCCGGGCTTCAATGTCAATACAGCGGGTACTTCCATTTTTACACCAACCAAGCCATATACATTAAACCCGCCTTTAACGGCTGTTACTTCTTATTCCTTTTATGTAAGAGCAATTTGCTCGGCAGGAGATACAAGTGCATGGTCACCTGTTGCAAATTTTACTACAACTTCGACTTGCCCGCCTCCTACCTCACCGACAGCTACAAGCATTACTTCGACATCTGCTTCTTTAAACTGGACGAATGCAGGCACTCCGCTTAACTATCAGATTAAATATGGTGCGGCGGGGTTCAATGTAAATACGGCGGGTACTTCTATTTTTACGACAACAAAGCCATACACATTAAATCCGCCTTTAACAGCTTTGACCTCTTATGATTATTATGTAAGAATCATCTGTTCGGCAGGAGATACGAGTTCATGGTCGCCTGTTACCAACTTTACAACTCTTTGTAGTGCACCATCCGTAGTTTCAAAGAAAGACAGCTTTCATTGCGGTACAGGCCCTGTAATACTTGAGGCAACCACGACTTCAGGAGCATCCATCAAATGGTATCCTGCTGCAACAGGAGGAACGGCTCTGGCTACAGGCAACTCTTTCACCACACCTTCCATCAGCGTAACGACTACTTATTATATCTCAGCCATTTCAGGAACCTGTGAAAGCACGCCACGGCAGGCAGTAGTAGCAACCATCAGGCCTATACCAACCGTTAACCTTGGCCCTGATACCACACTTTGTCCGGGTATTTCGCTTACGCTGAATGCAGGCAATGCAGGCGGAAGCTATCTCTGGTCGCCGGGCGGACAAACCACACAAACTATCAGCACCAATGCAGTCGGACAGTATATCGTAAACGTTACCGTAAACGGATGCTCGAAGAGGGACACTATTTTGATTATACCGGGCATTGCACCTGTAAACAACCTTCCTGATACAACTAATTTGTGTGCAGGAAATGAAACCACCCTGAATGCAGCAAACACGGGAAGCACATTTGTATGGACACCGGGCGGAGCTACCACACAGACGCTTAATGTAGACACCGGCGGCACACGTTCTGTTGTCATCACCAGTACCAACCATTGCAAGCTTACCAGCAGCACATATGTAAAAATGCGTCCCCTGCCTGTGGATAACCTTGGCAACGATACCACCATCTGCGAATCGGTTGTATTGGTACTCGATGCAGGCAATCCGGGTTACAGTTATTTATGGAATACAGGTGCAACAAGCCAGACTATTAATGCTTCCGATTCCGGAAAATATTTAGTGACAGTAACCACGCCATATTCCTGTGTAAATAAGGACAGCATGCACATTGCATTCTTACCGGAACCACGGACAGAAGGTTTCAGTTTCATCCCGAGGTTCTATGACGAGCTGGGCAAAGTGGAGTTCTATCCTTTGAACCCTACAAACGTAAATTCATTTGAATGGGATTTTGGCGACGGCTCGCCATTGGTAACAGCCATGAACCCGACGCATGTGTTTGCGGCATCGGACCATTACAATGTAACATTGAAGGTATATAATGATTGTACGGATTTCTCGCTCAGCCAGGTAATCAATGTTGACCTGACAACAGGAACAGCAAATATCAACAAAACCAATTTCAGTTTGAGTATCTATCCTAATCCTGCAAAATCAGTATTGAACATCAGCAATAAAAATGCAGATTATGAAATGCAGGACGTGATGCTCTTTAACGCTGTTGGTGCCATGGTTTATCATCAAAAGGCAGATTCAAAAGCCATGCACCAATTGTCTGTTGAAAGTTTCAGTTCAGGTGTATACTTTGTAAGAGTACTTACAGATAAAGGTTTTGTGAACCAGCAGATAGAAATAGTAAAATAAGAATTTTGAATTTGTATGTTATAAAATAAATAAAGGGAGCAATATTGCTCCCTTTATTTATGAAGTTTGCAGTTAGTCAAAAAAACATAATTTAGTGAAGTGCTTTTGTAACTAAATTACCAACATTCTAATACCTCTATCACCAATGCTACAAACTGAAAGGTTAAACATCAGAGAGCTGCAATCAGGCGATCTTCATAATATTCATGCACTTCATTCTTTACCTGAAACAGATGAGTTCAATACATTAGGAATTCCCGAAAATTTACAGGTAACGGAAGAATTATTAAATAACTGGCTGGCGGAAAAATATCCTGAACCGAGAAGTCAGTATGTATTTTGTATTGAACTGAATGAAAGCAATCGGTTCATAGGACTTATTGCGATTAATAAGGGAAGACCGAAACTCAGAAGGGCAGAAGTCTGGTTCAAAATACATAAAGATTATTGGAACAGAGGTTATACTACAGAAGCATTGATAAAAATACTGGAATTTGGTTTTAATCATTTGCATCTTCACCGGATTGAAGCAGGGTGTGCTGTTGAAAATATAGCTTCTGCGAGGGTAATCGAGAAAGCAGGTATGATACGTGAAGGAATGTGCAGAAAGGACTTGCCGATAAGAGGCATGTGGAAAGACAGTTACAGCTATGCCATTTTAGAAGAAGAGTTTAACAAAAATATAATCAAAAATGAGGATTGAAAAAGCAAATCCTTCTCAATTAAAAGAGATTTTCAGAATTTTCATTGAATGTAAACTTTCAATGGAGTTGGCGCATATTTTTCAATGGACGGACAATTATCCTACTATTCATCATATTTCAGGAGATATCGGAAACGGCTATCTGCATAGCCTCAACCATAATGGAAAAAGCCTCGGAGTAATCAATATTAGTGATATAGAGGAGCCTGAATACAATAAAATTCCCTGGTCAGATAAGGAAGGGAAATCTTTGGTTATCCACCGCCTTGCTGTTCATCCCAACAACCAGAAACAGGGATTGGCGCGCATGTTGATGGACTTTGCCGAGAACTATGCAAAGGAGAATGGTTATACTTCTGTAAAGCTGGATGCTTACAGCGGCAATGAAAGAGTATTGCGTTTTTATGAGAACAGAGGGTATGAAAAAAGAGGGGAAGTGAATTTTACCGGAAGAACTTTGCCATTTCATTGTTATGAATTGACACTAAATGTATAGGATACTTTGGCGAAAGCTGTAGTACTTGTCAGTTTGTTCGTTGTATATACTTAATCCAATTTCCGTAATGAATGGTTTGAATTGTGTCGTCGTTGTCAAAAAACGGTACAAGCTCCTCATTTAACCAATCTTCAACTTGTTCATAAGTTGTTTCTTTGCTTTCAACAGCCGCAATAATATTACTCTGTGTAGTAAAATATAAAACAAGTTGTTTCTTGGTTAGTCTTACAGCATTCTTAAAATTTTCTTCTCCGATGAAGCTTAGATGCTTTGAGATAAGATTTTCATTTGTCCAGGCATAGGCATCATTGCGGGGCGGTGAAGGGAATTTTTTCAGATAAATATCGGGAAACCAATGCGTAAAATTATCATTGCCAATCATCTCGGAAATAAAATGATTTTCATAAAGCACAAGCCAGGATTTACTTTTTAAGAGCCGGCTTGCTTCGATAAGAAATTTGTCAATGTCAAACCAATGAATACCTGAACTTACTGTGATTAAATCAAAGCTGTTATCTGCAAAAGGTTGTTGTTCAGCGGGTGCAATTGCATAGGTAATTTTGTCGGACTGCAATGCAAGCTTAAGCATTTCCGGAGAGAGATCCGTTCCGTAAACATTAGTTGCTATCTCTAAAAGCGCTTTGGTTGAAAGCCCGGTGCCGCATGCAATGTCTAATGCGCTATTAAGTTTTTTATCAAGATGCAGATAATCTTTGATATGCATGATGGTATTGCTATGGAAATCGGGGCGGCCATTTGCATAACGTTCTGCAGCTGTCTTTGGATTAAAGTAGTTCATTTTATCAGCTGTCTTTATTCCCGCTATTCTTTTCCCCTTTGAAAATCCAGGCAACACCGAATTTGTCGGTGAATTGTCCGTAAGTTCCGAACGGCATATCATGTAATTCAATAAAAGTCCTTTTATCTTTATCCGCGCCTTCGGAAAGCTTATCAAAAATTGTTTTTAATTCATCATAAACAGTGCCGACAACAAATATGCTGAAAGTATTACCTTGTTTAGGTTCAAGTGTTGGAGACGCCATCCAGTCTGTGGCTGAAAAATTGATAGCGCCGCTTTTGAGTTGCGCATTGATGATCCTGTTATGTTTCTCCGGGGGAAGCTGATCTTTCATGGGCGTATCGCCAAGCTTTGTCAAAGTAAGTTCTCCACCAAGGCATTCCTGATAAAAAGTCATTGCCTCGGCGCAATTGCCGTCAAATAAAAGAAATGGTGTACAGTATAACATTTGTTTTCCGTTTTATTGTTTCAAAATTTCCTTAACTGATCTGTGAGGCCGGTGTTTGTTCTTCCGTATTCAGTAAAATGATTGAATGTGTCATTGCAACATGGTAACCTAAAAAATAAAACGCAACTAATACAACTCCCAAAAAACTTTCTATTAAATAATGATTGTCTTCTGAAAACGGAAGCAAAATCAGGTCAAATATATGTCCACGTACGAATAGCGAACATTCATAAGCAAATTCATTAAACATCCATAAACTTGTAAAAAGATAAAGCATGTTTTTGAAATTTAACTTACCTGCATGTCCCGTCAAAACTATATAGTTGGTAATAGAGAATATAATCAACGGAATATAAACCCTTAACATGAATAACATTCCATGCAGCCATTTGGTTGAAGGTGAACCACCGTAATTTTTTATTGATAAACTATCTAACCTGAATAAAAAATAGTCTGCAACTATACAGATTAACATAGCTGCCAATAAATATCCTAAGGCTTTTCCGCTAATGTTTTTGAGAAAGTGTGAAAAATTAAAATCATTTATAGCCGTTTTGTTTCTTTCCAGTTTTACCAAGGATATAGAAAATATTGAAACAAAGAAGATAAATACGGTTTTTGACAGGTCAACAATACTATAAGTATCCGCAACGCTATAACGGACAAAAAAATAACTCAGTAAGCTGATTGTTTTCTTAGCGTTTGTTTCATCAAAAATGCTGAAATGAAAGAGCAGTGCAATGAAAAGAAAAGTGATTAATGTAAAGATGATTGTTGTTCCATTGGTTTTTAAATAGTACTTCTTATAAGTATCTACAAAATCCGTCAATTGGACTTTTAAATATTGTGTAAATGTCATAATCAGGTTTGACAATAATAGCCGACAATATAAGGATTCACAAGATCGTCAATGTATCTCAATTTCAGGATATCATTACAACAGCATTTATCTATTGTCTATTTCCCGGTTGACGTTGATATGTTTTTGAGCTTATATCCTTTTACGGCAAAGTAAAGTATATACAGGTAGCAGGGGATCATTATCACATAGCCCAGTTGTTTTGAACCCATTTGTTCTGCAAGCTTTGCATACAATGGCGGCAATACCGCACCTCCCACAATACACATCACCAATAATGCGCCTCCTAATTTGGTGAACTTACCGACACCGGTCAATGCTAAAGGCCATATAGCAGGCCACATAACAGAATTGGTAAACCCTAATAAAGCAAAACAAACCACAGCGGGAATCCCTTTTGTAAACATAGAAAGTAATACCATCAACATGCTTAACAGGGTCGCTATAATTAATGCTTTTCTTTGATCAATAATTGCCGGAATGGCAAATATGCTGAAAACATAACCCGCCAAAAGACCATAACCGGTATAAGTCGCAAAATGTTTTGCCGTATCAAGCGAATAGCCCAAAGCCTCCCCGAAACCTGCAAATGTATCATAACTGATTACCTCTACACCTACATAAAAGAAAATGGCCAAAGCCCCTAAAAGCATGTGCGGATAACTCCAGATAGTCTTTTGTTTTATCTCAGCAATTTCTTCAACAACATTTTCTTCATCTTTGATTTCAGGCAAATGAATGAAATACAAAATAATAGCCAATGCTGCCAATACAATTGCAATAATGGTATAAGGCCCGATAACTTTTGACGCTAATGCATTCAATTCAATATTTTTTTCAGCAGGGCTTAAAGTCAATAATTTTGCTTTCAACGCATCCACATTATTAAGTGTAATGCTTCCTAAAACATACACGGCCAATATGCCTGCTACTTTATTGCAGATGCCCATAATGCTGATGCGGCTTGCTGCGCTTTCAATCGGACCCAAAACAGTGACATAAGGATTGGAAGCTGTTTGCAGTAAAGCAAGCCCGGTGCCAATGATAAACAACCCGGTCAGAAACAAAGCATAATTACGGTCTTTGGCGGCAGGAATAAACAACAAAGCACCCAAAGCCATTATCAGCAAGCCCAATGACATACCTTTTTTAAATCCTGTAGCTTTCAATACAAAAGAAGAGGGGACAGACATTACAAAATAAGCCGCAAAGAAAGCGCTTGCCACATAATAAGATTGTGTGTCACTCAACTGGCAGGCGATCTTCAGATAAGGTATCAATTGACTGTTGCTCCAGGTAATGAAACCGAAAATGAAAAATAAACATCCGATGAGGAAAAGCGCAAATCCGTAACTTTTATTTTTTGTATTATTGTCTCCCATAAAGATTCTTATATCAGGCATTAAACTTAAAGCCTTTTTTCAAATAACCAACATGCAGCCCAAAAAATTTTCAATAGGAATAGATATAGGTGGTACCAATACAACCAGTGGCATTGTTAACCGTCATGGCGAAATATTGGTTGAGGAGCATATAAAAACTGCAGATTATGCTACGCCGGCTCATTTTGTAAAGGCTATTAAAGCATGTCTCGAATCGCATATCAACCATTTTGGCCGGGATGAAATAAAGGGAATCGGTGCGGGCGCGCCCAATGCAAATTATTATACCGGCGAAATACAGCCTGCGCCCAATCTGCCATGGAAGGAAGTTATTCCTTTGCGTCAATTGCTTGAAGATGCTTTCGACCTTCCTGCAACCATTACCAATGATGCGAATGCTTCGGCAATAGGAGAAATGACCTACGGTGCAGCAAAAGGCATGAAGAATTTCATTATGATAACGCTGGGTACCGGTCTGGGTAGCGGTTTTGTGGCCAACGGACAACTGATATACGGACACGATGGCTTTGCAGGCGAATTAGGACATGTAATAGCAGTGCGTGACGGCAGATTGTGTAATTGCGGGAGACGGGGTTGTCTGGAACGCTATTCTTCAGCTACAGGAATTGTGCTTACCGCTCATGAAATGCTTGAAGCCTCAACAGAAGATGAAAGCACAATGCCGGAGAACTGGTTATTGCCAATCTATAAAGGAGGAGCGGAAATTACTTCAAGTGGCATTCATAAAGCAGCGTTGGAGGGAGATCCAACCGCAACTGCTATATTTGATTTTACAGGAAGAATATTAGGCCAGACATTGGCAGATGCAGTAGCTTATACCAGTCCGCAAGCCATTATTTTATTTGGCGGCCTTGCAAAAGCAGGCGATTTTATATTGGAGCCAACTAAAAAATACATGGAAGAGAACTTATTAAGCATCTATAAAAATAAAATTGACATTATTCCTTCCGGCTTATCTGAAAGAGATGCAGCTATTTTAGGTGCAGCAGCCTTGGCCTGGGAATAATATTTCAGGAGATTTCGTGAAAAAAGAATAAGATACACAATAGGCAATCTACCCTTTTTGTCAAATTTACATGTCAGGAGGATGCGCCCAAGCGCTTGATTTCTCAGCCGGACGTTCCGGGAAGGTTCCCAAGTACTTGATTCATCAGCCGAATGTCCCGGGAAGGCTCTCAAGTACTTGGTTTATTAGCCGGACGTCCCGGGAAGGTTCTCAAGTGCTTGGTTTATCCGCCGGACTTTCGGGGAAGGTTCCCAGGTACTTGATTTGTCAGCCGGACGTTTGGGAGGCGCTCAAGTACTTGGGTTGCCAACGCGGAAATAGAGACAGCATCATTTAACCTTTGAAACAATGTCTTGTGTTAATCTTTGAGAGAAATGAAACTTTCCTTAAAAATTGCTGTTAAATACTGAAACAAACAGCAAAATCATGGGAAATAATAACCAAAAGGGTGATAACCAACTGCATAAAAACGAAGTAGATAGAAAAACGCAACATCTTGCAGGAGAAGAAATTGAACGTATGCCGGCCTCAGACGATGATTACAGATTGCCGCGCGATTTGCCCGAACCTGAATCAAAAGAATACAAAGATGAAAATGAATTAGCAGCAGAACAAGATGAGGCAGATGAATTAATTGATGGAACTACTGATATTTCACCTCAGGAAATTGCATTACTGGAAGAAGCAGGTACAGATATGGATAGCGATGAAGCAATAGGTTCTGATTTACTGGATGAAACAGACGAAGATGGCGAGCCTTTGAATGAAAGTTCAGGCCAGGATGTGTTTTTCGATATGGGAGAAGATTTGGACATGCCAAATAATGTCAACAATCCTGACATTGATCAGGAAGACGAAGAATTTTAATTTAGCTCAAACATAAAAGCAAAAGCTACCTGATTTCAGGTAGCTTTTGCTTTTATGTTTGAAGGATATTATCGTGCTATCCAGCCTGAAGGATCAACCGGAACAGAACTGTTTCCTACAATTTTCCATATCTGGAAGTTCACCATATTGTCACCTTCGTCGTTCCTGCCTGCACGGCCAATAACTTGTTTTGCTGAAACTTTATCGCCTGCACGCACATTAGCGCCTGAAAGGTTATTGTAAATGGTGAAATATTCCCCGTGATTAATCATAATAACAGTGCCGCTGATAGTCGTAACTGCCTGAACTGTACCGGAGAACACCGCTCTTACTGAAGCCCCCGGGTCCGTTGTGATATCAATACCATTGTTGTCAATCGTTACATTCGGAAAAAGCGGATGCGGATGCTTGCCGAAATAACTTGAGATAAATCCTTTTTCCACAGGCCAGGGTAAACGTCCTTTGCTTGCCGCAAAACTATTCGATAAGTTCTGAACCTCAGGCGTTAAACTCAATTTATAGGAAGGCCTTTCCGGCTCCTGAACATTAACCGTTGCCGGCGGCTTTGCAGCCGGAGCAGGATTGTTATTGTTGCTATTCGGTTTGGAAGACGGCGGATTATTTGTTGCAGTTGCTCCGGAACCCGTATTAAGTGTTACACCACCTGATTGATAACCACCACTATTGGAACTGTTATTTGAAGTTGCTGTTCTTCTTCTTGCTTCTTCGTCCGCACGCTTTTTAGCAAGCGCTTCATCTGCTGCTTTTTTTCTTGCTTCCTCAAGGGCCTTTTTACGTGCTGCTTCAATTTCCTTGCGTATCAGGTCTTTAATGGAAGCTTCCAGTTTTCTTGCCGTACGTTGATTTGACTGAATCTGAGTCATTAACTCTTTCTCACGTCCACGAAGCTCGGTTACTACCTGGTTGGTTTGTTGTGTTTCAGACTGAATCTGATTTTTCTGTACTTCTTCAACCTGCAGCAATTTACCTTTCTCATTTTTCTGAGCATTCAGCACACTAATTTGATTGGTAAGTTTGCCTTGTGTAACCCGTATTTTTTCGGCCTGCTCTTTCCTGTAGTCCCTGTATTTGCGCAGGTATTGCATTCTTCTGATGGCATCATTGAAATCTTTTGCCGAAAAAAGAAATGCAATCATATTTTGGTTGACCCTGTGCTTATAAGCATAACGTATAGATTGCGCATAAGCCATTTTCAATGTTGCAAGATTGTTATTCAGTGTTTGAATTTCAGTAGCCGACATAGTAATATTTCCGTTAATCTTGTCCAGTTCTGAATTGATGTTACCAATCAGCTTTTGACGTGCTTTTAGTTTTGCCATCAATGCATTCAACTGGCCCATCGTGGCCTTCTTATCTTTTTTCGTGGCTTCCAGCTGACTTTGCGTATTCGCAATTTCATCCAATAAATTGGTTCTGCGTTTTTCCAGATCGCTTCGGTTAGGCTGCTGTGCATTAGTAACAATACTAAGGCTCAGAAAGAAAATAATTAAAATGCTATATAGACGCATAGGCGAAATTCTAAATTCAGGATTGGCAAAGCTAATAAAATGAGTCCACATACATACACGATAAGCCTTAATGTTTATGTTTTATAAAATATAAAGATGCCGTATTTTATTATTTGTATAATAATCATTTATTTTCTTTTTCTTCAAATGAAACGGTTTGTTCTTTGCTATATTTGCGGAATATTCCTTTATTTTTCTATTCAATCTAATGAAAGTAGTCATTTTTGCCGGAGGCCGCGGCACACGTATATCTGAAGAATCTACCTTGCGTCCGAAACCTATGATAGAAATAGGCGGGAAACCGATATTATGGCATATTATGAAGATTTATGCAGCGTATGGTCATACAGAATTCATCATTTGCCTGGGTTATAAAGGCTGGATTATTAAAGAATATTTTGCCAATTACTTTTTGCATAATGCTGATTTGACGGTTGATTTAGCTAATAATACCACAGAGATTCACCAAAACAATGCAGAGCCTTTTAAAATTTCATTAATAGATACGGGCCTGGATACAATGACTGCCGGAAGATTGAAACGTGTATTGCCATATACTAATAATGAGCCGTTCATGTTGACTTACGGCGATGGTGTAAGTGATGTTGATATTAATGCTTTACTGGATTTTCACAAACAATCGGGAAAAGTCTGCACAATGACGGCTATACAGGCCACAAGTCGTTTTGGTGTCATTAAAATGCAGGAAGACGGGACAATAGATTCTTTTGAAGAAAAACCGGAAGAAAGCGGGACATGGATTAATGGCGGTTTTTTTGTGTTGAATCCTGAAATAAAAAATTATCTGAACGGTGACATGGATCCTGTTATGTGGGAACGCGATCCAATGGATGCTTTAGCTGCCGATAGCCAGATTGCTGCATATAAGCATCATTCATTCTGGAAGGCTATGGATACATTGAGGGAAAAAGAAGAATTGGAAGAGATGTGGGTAAAAGGTGCGGCATGGAAAAAATGGTAGTTTTATAATCAAAAACCAATAAACCGGGGATTTAACTGCATTTTTTTACAGGACAAAATTTTTAAACCCCGATGGAATTACAAGTAATTCAACAAAGAATTTATGAGATACGAGGACAGAAAGTAATGCTTGATTTTGATTTAGCTGTGTTGTATGAAGTAGAAACTAAAGTTTTTAATCAGGCGGTAAAGCGAAATAATGACTTATTTCCTGAAGACTTCATGTTTCGGCTTACAAAAGAAGAATTTCAAGACTTGAGGTCACAATTTGTGACCTCAAAGCACGGTGGAACCAGATATTTACCATTTGCTTTTACAGAACATGGCGTAACTATGTTGGCAAGCGTTCTGAAAAGCGAAAAGGCGCGAAAGATGAATATTGCGATTGTCCGGGCTTTTATAGCATTGCGCAAAATGGCAATTCAATATGCTGATGTAATTGAACAAATTGCACAGATTAAAGAACGTGTTTCCAATCATGATGCTCAGTTGAATCAGATTTATGATGCTATTGAAAATTTATTGGATGATGAAGTCGCAAAAGAATTACCAAAAGAAAGAACACCAATTGGCTTTAAAACAAAAGGAAACTGAATTTTTAATTTTTAATTTTTAATTTTTAATTTTTAATTGAATTTACAAGAAACATTTAAGGGTAAACGCGTTTTCCTTACCGGACATACCGGTTTTAAGGGAAGTTGGCTTTTACAGATACTACATCATTTCGGTGCAATAGTAAAAGGCTATGCTTTGGCTCCTGAAAATGATAATGATTTATATAATCAGATTGAAGGAGACAAACTTTGTTATGCCTCTGTTATTGCCGATTTGAAGGATGCGCATTTATTGAAAGGAGAAATGGTGCGCTTCGAGCCTGATTTTGTCTTTCATCTGGCAGCGCAGCCTTTGGTGCGTTACAGCTATGAACATCCTGTTACGACTTTCGAAACAAATGTAATGGGAACCATTCATGTATTGGAAGCCATGCGTAGCTTGCAAAAGCCATGTGTAGGCATCATGGTTACAACAGATAAGGTTTATGAAAATAATGAATCAGGCAATGCGTTTAATGAAGACGAAAAACTGGGCGGCTACGATCCGTATTCCGCAAGTAAAGCTGCCTGTGAGATAGCCATTGCATCTTACAGGAATTCTTTTTTTAATCCTTCAAAATACCATGAGCATCAAAAATCGATAGCTTCTGTACGTGCAGGTAATGTGATAGGTGGCGGCGACTTTGCAGCAGATAGAATTATTCCGGACATTGTTCGTGCTATCGAGCATAATGAAGATGTGGTATTGCGTAATCCCAAAGCTGTAAGGCCCTGGCAACACGTGTTAGAACCACTATTTGTTTATCTGTCTCTGGCAGAAAAAATGTTGGAGGAACCGGTCTCATTGGCAACAGCATTCAATATCGGACCTGAAAAAACAGATATACTGGATGTTGAAACTGTTACCAGGAAATTTATTAATAGCTTTGGTAAAGGCAATTATTCTATTGAACAGAATGCTAATAATCCGCATGAAGCGAATTTGTTGATGCTGGATAATCAGAAGATAAAAGATACATTGGGATGGTCGCCAAAATATGATGCTGCAAAAGCAATACAAGTTACGGCAGACTGGTATGCGAATAAAGAGCAATGCGCCGCTGAAAAATGTTTAGAGCAAATTCAAAACTATATGAACCTTTCCGGTCTTTAGAATTTTGAATTTCAATTTTTTACTTTTTAATTTATAGAATTGAGTACAACCGAAAATACCATACTTGGCCTGAAACTTCCTACCGACCCGCGTTGGGTAGATATCGCTGCCATTTCATTACAGGATATTTTGACTGATCATGCTTTTTGTGAACAAAAAGCAGCAACGCAATTCATTTCGCTGATTCAGAAATATCATGATAAAACGGAATTGGTGGAAGCATTGGCGCCGGTAGTAACAGAAGAGTGGGGGCATTTCAGAATGGTATTGGCCGAATTGAAAAAACGTGGATTGACTTTTGGCAAACAACGAAAGGATGAATACGTAAATTTATTGTTGCAAAATGAGCCTAAAAATATATCAAGCGAAGACAGGTTGTTGCATAAGCTGATGATTTGTGCATTGATAGAAGCCCGTAGCTGTGAGCGTTTCAGGCTTTTAAGCTTGCATATTGAGGAAGAGCCTTTGCGTAACTTCTATCATAAATTCATGATATCTGAAGCAGGCCACTATCGCTTATTTCTGGATATTGCCAAAGTTTATTTTGAAGAAGATTTGGTGCGCAAAACATGGTCTGATTGGCTGCAAATCGAAAAAAATATTTTAAAAGATTTGAAGCCGAGAGGAGACAGGATGCATTGATAAATTCCAGGCTAAAGATTACAAATTACAGCTTAGAAGGGCTGTTTAATAAAGCTTCAGTCATCAATTTTCTAATGTCTAATATCTAATTTCTTACAATCTCAAGAATGAAATCTCTTTTTAAAGAAAAATATAATTCCGGCAATTTTTTTCTGATGGCAGGGCCCTGTGCTATTGAAGGCGAAGAAATTGTAATGCAGATAGCAGAAAGAATTATTGCTATAACTGAAAAGCTTAATATTCCGCTTGTTTTCAAAGGTTCCTATAGAAAGGCTAACAGAACCCGACTGGATAGTTTTACGGGCATTGGCGATGAGAAGGCTTTAAAAATACTGGCAAAAGTTCGCGATACATTCGGTGTGCCTGTTGTTACTGATATTCATGCAGCCAACGAAGCTGAAATGGCTGCGGCTTATGTCGATGTTTTGCAGATCCCTGCATTCCTTTGTCGCCAGACAGATATATTAGTTGCTGCGGCAAATACAGGCAAATATGTCAATGTAAAAAAAGGACAATTCCTTGCACCTGAATCCATGCAATTTGCAGTTGATAAAATTCAGCAAAGCGGCAACGAAAATGTAATACTTACAGACAGAGGTACAACTTTTGGTTATCAGGATTTGGTGGTTGATTACAGAGGGATTCCCATAATGAAAAACATGCAAGTGCCTGTGGTAATGGATTGTACGCACTCTTTACAACAACCGAACCAAACAAGCGGCGTGACAGGCGGTAATCCTGAGATGATCGAAACCATTGCGCGCGCTGCAATTGCTGTTGGCGCAGATGGTTTGTTTATTGAAACGCATCCGGATCCTAAAAATGCCAAATCAGATGGCGCTAACATGCTGCATCTCGACAAACTGCAAGGATTATTGACTAAAATGTGTGTGATCAGAGAAGCAATAATGAAGTTGTAATCGATTTTTTTATTTTCTTCGAAATAAAATAGCTTATTTCGCAAATTGTTGTTGAAAATATACTGAATTAATTTAAAGAATAATGAATATTTCTACGGAAGCTAAACACTATACTTCTTCATTTTATAAAGGACACGAAAAAGGATCTTTTGATTCTGCTATGGCCATATTGCCATTAATTAACAATTTGCTCCATCCTAAATCTGTAATTGACATAGGTTGTGGCATTGGCTTGTGGCTTAAAGTGTGGAAAGATGAATTAGGCGTTTCGGACATTAAAGGTGTCGAAGGTGCTTATGTAAATGAAAAAATGCTGCAAATTCCAAGAGAATATGTTCAGATTCACGATTTAAAAGAACCGCTTAATCTTGGAAGGCGTTATGATTTGGCTAGTACATTGGAAGTTGGGGAACATCTTCCTGCATCTTCGGCCGACCAATTTGTACAAACATTGACCTCTCTGTCTGATGTCGTATTATTTTCTGCGGCATTAACCGGTCAAATCGGAACTTATCATATAAATGAACAACCTCCGGAATATTGGGCAGCTATTTTTGATAAATATGGTTATGAGCCTATTGATTATATACGTCCGTTGGTTTGGAATAAAGAAGAAGTAATGTATTGGTACAGGCAGAATGTTCTATTATTTGTAAAGAAAGATATTATTCCAACATTACCAATTGAACTTGTTAAAGCACATGAAGCAACAAAAGCGGATTGTTTATTAAGAGTGCATCCGGTTCAGTATAAAAGAATATATGACAGACGCAACTGGATACCATTTATCCATTACAGGCTTTATCTGGTTAAGAAATTTTTCAAAGAACGTAATGCATAATCATTATTGTGACGGAAAAACACCTAAAAATCAATTATAAGACCAAATTTAAAAATCAGAGCCAGTAAATGAAACGTTTGTTTATTCATATTGTTAAATCTACATTGCCCTTTTCCCTCAGAGTTGAACTAAGAAAATTGAATTGGAAAAGCAGATATTATTTACAATCTATTGCACATTCTACAAAAGAAAAGGTTTTCTGCCCCATTGAAGAAAAAGAATACAATTGTTTTATACCTGAGACGAAAGGAGTATGGAGTTCTTTAATCTCACCAGGTAATGGTGCAAGAAGCAGGCATCGGTTAATCTGGCTTTATTTGAAGAAAAACACAAATATTTTTTCCGGCGATTGTTCTCTGTTGCACATTGCGCCTGAATTCTGTTATTACGGAATTTTGAAAAGCCTCCCAAAGCTACATTATATGCCCGGTGATAAAATGGTAGAAGGTTATGGTAAACAATCGGGCGTTGCTTATATGGATTTATTAGATCTTAAATTAGATGATAACTCCATCGATTATGTTCTTTGTAATCAAGTATTAGAACATATTCCGGATGACAGGACGGCAATGAAAGAAATATACAGGGTTTTAAAACCCGGAGCAACAGCAATAATTACGGTACCTATTGACGAAAATATATCTGCCACTTATGAAGATTTCTCCATTACAAGTCCGGCAGAAAGAGAAAAACACTTCGGTCAATGGGATCATGTAAGGTGGTATGCAAAAGACATTACTGAAAGATTTAAAGAAGCAGGGTTCAAAAATGTAGAATTGGTAAGATTCGGAGAACAATTCTCAGAAGCAGATTATAAAAAATATGGTTTATGTGAAGACCTTATATTGGTTGCAAAAAAATAAATATTAATACCACAATCTTGCATTATTACTCTTAAGGTATTGAAGAGATTTTTCAGAAATGGGGAATCTCTTTTCTGTTTTAGGGATATTTAAAATCTTACTCAAAATGGCAAACATACCATTTATGTTAAAGCCGGTTTTCTTTAGATACTCAAGGCTCCACATAAATGCAGTACTGTAAAAATACTTTTTGGGCAGATATCTCCAGGCGACTTTCGATTTGTTTAGCCACATCATTCCAAGTTTTGTTGCATTAGAAACCCTTCCTGTTGGCGACTCTTTATGAAGCACCTTTACCGAATCGTCGTAAGCCAATGTATAGCCGGTATCCAATACACGATAGCTTAAATCATATTCTTCCATGCCATAAAAAAAATCTTCAGGGTAAAATCCGGTTTTATCAAATAATTCCCGTTTCATTAAGTGAGCAGCGCCTGTAAAGTAATAAGTAAAAAACCAATGTTTGTCTTTATAGTTTTCAATATCCTTATGTGGAAATGCAGAAAGTTGCCGCTCATTAGTATCGTAGTAAAATATATTCAACGTGATAACAGCTGTATTATTCTCAATAAATCTTGGCTGAGAAAACAAAGCCGCAACTGTTTCAATTGCATCCTTTTTCTCGAAAACTACATCATCATCCAAGACTAACAGAAAATCACCTTTTGCCTTTTTTATTAAGAAATTTCTGCCCCCTGCCACACCTAAGTTTTTATCGTGAACAACGTACTGGACAGGTAATTCAGGGTGGTTGGAAATAAATTTTTCTACGGTAATATAAGATTCTGTAGAGGCATTATTAAGTAGTAAAATTTCCTTGACATGATGTAGTCTGTTTTGTTGCTCATTCAAATTTTCCAATAATGCCAATGTATCGATTGGGCGGTTGTAAGTAATAATTAAAATGCTTAATGCTGCCATAAATTTTCACGTCATTTATCGCCCCGAAAATACGAGTATTTGGCTAAGTAAAACTATAGTAACCCTCTTGTTTTATCTGAATTGGTTTAATTAATGAGTCTGTTTGCTTCTTAATGGTCCGTTATTTTTAAAATTATTTTGATTAAATAGTCCTGAACCTTCTATGTTTGTACTGCTTTAAAGATATTTGTATGCCATGTATAGATTTAAGTTGATTTTCGGATTACTCCTGCTATTAGTTTTGAGTATAGATAATTTAGTTTCGGCGCAAAGCATAAGAGCCGATGAAAATCCTGTATTCAACGGAGAAAAGAAATTTACAGCCGGTATTGCAGTAGGGGCTAATCTCTCCCAGGTCGACGGTGACGGGCTAAGCGGTTTCAGTAAAATCGGTTTTAACGCCGGTCCGGTAGTAAATGTACGCTTCAACGAAAAAGTAGCATTAGGTTTTGAATTGCTATACTCTCAGAAAGGCAGTAAAAGCATCGGCGCCGGATATTCTCCTTCTTCAGGCAGCTACTTCGGACGATATTCCATTAAGGTTAATTATGCTGAAGTCCCTTTAATTCTTTACTATTATCTGCAACCGAAATATCAGTTTGGTATCGGTGCTTCTTACAACGTCCTGATAAATAGCAAAGAGCAATATGATGATGGGTTGAATCCTGTTGTACCATTTGATGAAACACTTTATTCTTTCAACAAAAGCAATATAGATGCATTGATTAGCGGAAGTATGGTGCTTTGGCAAGGGTTAGTGTTACAGGCACGCTATCAATATTCATTAACTCCAATACGTGATTTCGATAAAGTTCCTCCGGGTTTTGGCGGCGATAATGAAAAGAACAATTTCTTTGCTATAAGATTAATGTATTTATTTTAAAAAGAAAATGGCAACCATTTTTATGACTGCCATTTTTAAATAATTACATTGCGTTATTTTAAACACCAAACTGGTTCAAATGATGATCCAGATGTTTATAGAACATATTGTTCCATTGGTTCGAACTTAGCTTTCCAAAAGAATTTGATTCTTTTTGTTCAAAATGTGCGGCGCCTAATTGCTGTGTTCGCTGAATATAATCTGTAAGTCTTTTTTGTTCTTTATGAAAATCTTTATCCTCTTTTATTAAAAATACAGGAGCTGTAGGATTGTTAGGCTTATATGGTTTTTCACTTATTACAATATTCTTTACGAATGTCCTCAATAAAAATTTCTGAAACCCTTTTGGTTTCGGGTGAATATTCTCATAAATCATCTCATAAGTAACAGAGCAATGCGCCAGCATCTGCGACACAGTCATTTTTCCCCATTGCCTTTGAGTATCAGGCGTAAGCTTATAAATTCTGTCAATGATTTCCTGTGTAACCTCAGGCGCAAAAACATTTTTCATTACTGTCTTAATTTCTAAAAATTATATTATTTATTCAGAAGCGCTTCCGCTATGTTGCGATCATTACTAAGTCTCGGCGTTTTATTCTGGCCTCCTAATTTTCCAACGGACTTCATGTAATCTATAAACGCATTCTTTTGTAATGGCCTTATTTTTAATGGTTGTAAAATATTTCCTCTTATCAGGTCATCATAATAGATATTTTTGGTTCTTACCATTTCATCAAGGTCTGCTGCAAAGCGGGAAAGATTATCAGGTGTCTGCTCAAATTCCACAAACCATTCATGATAAGGTAACTCATCTTGTGTTTGTATCATTGGAGCAACAGTAAACTCCACAATATTTGCGTTGTATTTTTCTGCTATTGCCTTCATAGATTGTTCTACTTCTTCAGCAATTACATGTTCTCCGAACGCAGAAATAAAATGCTTTGTTCTGCCTGTAACAACAATACGATAAGGATCGAGGCTTACGAATTTTATCGTATCACCGATGTTATAACCCCATAAACCGGCATTACTATTAACGATTAAGGCATAATTTTCACCAAGCTTAACATCGCTTAATGAAAGCCTTGTCGGATTTTCATTGAATATTTCCAAAGCAGGAATAAATTCAAAAAAAATGCCTGAATTAGTGTTGAGCAATAGTCCCTCTTTATCTAAAGTATCCTGAAAAGCAAAAAAGCCTTCAGATGCAGGAAATGTTTCAACAGTATCTATTTTAGCGCCTATTGTATCGAATAGTTTTGTTTTGTAAGGCTCGAAATTCACACCGCCATGTACCAGTAATTGCAGATTGGGGAAAAGCTCTTTGATTTTTTTTCCATCCGAACGTTCTGCAAGCCAGTCAAAATACATTTGCATCCACGGTGGAATACCGCTGATGAGTGTCATATCTTTACCCAGGGTTTGTGTTACTATCTTATCCAATTTTGTTTCCCAGTCTTCAATGCAATTGGTTTCAAAATCAGGCATCTGGTTTTTGCGAAGGTAGCCGGGTACATGATGGTTTACGATACCACTTAATCTTCCCGTCGGAATGCCTGCAATTCTTTCCAGTGTTGGTGAACCTGAAAGAAAAATCATTTTTCCGTCAGCAAATGCAGTGTTGCCACTTTCCACCATATAACAAAGCAAAGCATTTTTTGCTGTATCAATATGATTCCCAATGGAATCGCTTGAAATAGGAATGTATTTTACGCCGCTTGTGGTACCGCTGGTTTTGGCAAAATAAAGAGGTTTGCCTTTCCATAAAACGTTTTGTTTGCCTTCTTTTATTTGTTCAATATAAGGGCTGATAGCTTCGTAATCACGGATGGGAATAGCCTGAATAAATTCTGCGTAGGTTTTTACATTCTTTAAATTATGGTCATTTCCAAAAATGGTCTTGCTCCCGTTTTTGAGTAAGTTCTGTAAAATATAGTTTTGATCTGCAACTGCCGTTTGCATTGATTTTTGAATACGCTTGTGAACAATCGCTGCATACGGCTTTGCCAGAAATGATTTTATCTTCATTAAATTAGTTAAATTAACTGAAAACAAAGATAGCGTAAGATGTCCAAACGGAAAATGTCCCGTAGGTTAAATATGAAACCGGACTTTTCTTGTAATGTAATTGGGTCGTCTTTCTCTATTCGTTTTGATAAACCTTTTATGTAGGAATATTAAAATTCACTTTAAATAATTGGTTTTTTGGATAAATCAAATAAATCAAACAAAAGATAGATATTCCATTTTCTTGCCTAATATTTTTTCATCGTCGGCGCCCAACCAGTTTTTAAGCACGGTTGCATAAACGCTTTTGAAATCCACTTTATATTTAAGATCACCGGCATCCAGGTCTTCAAGGTCCGGCATGTTATTGAGCAATCCTTTTTGCTTTAATCCACCACCCACGAAAAACATATTATTGGCTGTGCCATGGTCAGTGCCTTTACTTGCGTTCTGACTTACTCTTCTTCCAAATTCACTGAAAGTAAAAAGCAAGACATCTTCAAACTTGTTATTAGCTTTCAGGTCATTGGTGAAAGCTTCAATGGCATCATTAATTTGCTTGAATAAACCTGCTTGTCTGCCAATTTGATCTACATGCGTATCAAAGCTACCGATGCTTACGTAATAAATCTGAGTGTTAGCATCTGACAATATCAGGGAAGAAATAGTCTTCATGCTTTTGCCTAATTGTGTATTAGGATAAGTTGCGGTAGTTTTCTTTGAATTGCTTTTTTCAAAAATATAAGAAGCACTGCTTTGTGTCGCTGCCATTGTCTTATATAAATAATCAACAGGGCTTTCATGTTCTATACTATGAAGGTCATGTTGATACATTTTTGTCAAAGACTTTAAAAATGCATCTTTACTATTGTTGAGTAACCGCGCAGGATCTTTTGCTGCCAATGCTTTTTGAGATACACCTCTCCCTGCCATACTTAAGGTGTCATCGAATTCCAAAGCAGTTGTGAGCATTTCGCAATCCATACATTGTTCATCGAGATAACGTCCTATCCATCCTGTTTGCAGATATTTATTGCTGTCGCTTGCGCTTTGCCAAATATCCATACTTCTGAAATGGCTTCTGTCAGGAACCGGATAACCAACACTATTCAAAATTCCAAGATTTCCTTCATCATATAAAGATTTGAAAAATGAAAGCTCGCTGTGTATTCCGACTTCATCTGTAAGCGTCAACATTTTGTCCTTTTGTAATCCTATTACAGGCCTGGATTTGTAATATATGTCGTTGGAGAAAGGAATAACGGTATTGAGGCCATCATTTCCTCCGCTTAATTGCAAAACAACTAAAACCTTATTCCCTTTTGGCACAGTCGCATTTTCATCTTGTGCCATTGCATTTAAAAATTTAGGAACAAAAAGAGAGGCTGTTGCCAATGAGCTTAATTTTATAAAACTTCTTCTTTTAATGTGCATAGTTCTTTGTAATGAAAGATTAACATAATTGGTATTCAGGTGTGCTCATAAGCTCAATCGTAATTCTTCTTGTAAATTGAATCAGATCCTCGTCCGTTTTATCACCCATAATTACAGCATCATCTATTTTATTATCAGGCGTTTGTATCAGAAGGCTTTTCATTTTTTGCAGTACAGCAGTTTTATCTTTTTCGCCAATAGCTTTTAATAATTTGCTCCAGTCAACACTTGCCAATATCTGATAACCACCTGACTTTTTTTTCTTCGGCCCGATTTGTAAATATTCTTTTTGACCCATTTGTACATCATCATCTGTTTTCGGCTTCAAGTCCAATGTTTCATCATTTTTAATCAAAGAAGGGATTTTTAAACGAAGCATTAAACTGGAACTATCAATCCAGGCCTTTTCTCCCGCCCATCCCGCCACATTGGGCGGATTAAACAACCATTGTCCCAGCAGTCGTTCCAATACTATTTGTACCTCCTCATTTTGCAAGGTCATGGGTAAAAATCTTCTGATTCCACCTATGTAGACGACCGGCGATTTGATCTGGATGCCTATATTGCTTTCATTATAAAACCAATCGCTTGAAAAAATATCTTCCATTAAAAGGCTTATATTGTAATCGTTTTTGTAAAAACGATCAGAGAGCCACTGAATAGCCGAAGCATCTATATTTTCATTTACAAAAAAGCGATAAAGTCTTTGTGAGATGAATACCGCCGTTTGTTTTTGTTTTAAAATAATATCAATAGCGTCATCACCATTGAAATTTCCTGTTTCTCCCAGAAAAGTTTTATTTCCGGTATCGTGTATCTTTTCATTGAAAAAGAACCCTGCTCCTGTTTTCACCTGCCAGCCTGTAAAAGCTCTTGCAATTTCCTTTACATCGTTTTCGGTATAATTACCTCTGCCCAATGTGAAAAGCTCCATTACTTCTCTCCCGAAATTTTCATTTGGGTGTTTCTTGCTGTTCTGTTGATTATTAAGGAAAAGAATCATGGCAGAGCTTTTACTTACTTCCTTCAATAAAATTCTGAAATCACCCAAAGCATTATTTCTGATTATCGACAATAATTCTTCTTCATACATGCTGTTATTAACATTGCAGGCAAAATGCCCATGCCAGAATAAGGCTATTTTTTCTCTTAATATTGCCTTGGAATAAACCATTTCATGCATCCAGTCAATACTTAATTGTTGGATATCTTTACCACTTTGCATCCTTATTGCCTTTCCTTTAGGCTTGTTCATTTCTGAGAACATTTCTTTTGACATATCCCCACGTTCATCAGGATTCATAGACTTCAAAGTATTTTCCACAAAAGGATCCTGGACTTCCAATGGCTGTATTGTATCCTGTGATGCCTTGATGATTTCTTTGAGAAATTTATTATTGTTTTTGTCAAGGTGCGGAATGTCGTCTATTGATACTCCAAAACCTGCACGTGAAAGCAAGTGTTGATTCTTTATCCTGTTAGAAAGACTCATGTTGGTATAATTGGTTAATATTCTATTTTAGATGATAGAATATTCTGTTGGTTAAATCGGGAAAAGTTAAATTTAGGAGGATAAGCTAAAACAGGAAGTCAATGATTTGTGAATGATTCTAAAATAAGAGATGATTAAGAAATGATAATTCCCAATATGAGTTTTTATTTTAAAATTCCGGAACATATAATTTGAGATGCCCCCATTTTCCGTTAAACTTGCACATTAAAACTTTGAAACAGGAACGTACCAGATGGACTTTTTATATTGGCTGCTTTGTATTTTAATTGGAATAATACCTGCCTGGTTGGTTTTTCGTAGCGACCGTAAAAAGAATATCTCTATAAAATGGTTGCCTGCAATACTGCGTTTTCTTACTTTTTTTCTTACAGCCGCATTATTATTCGCACCTGCATTTTCCACAACAAAAACGGAAGAAGAAAAGCCTTTATTGATCTGGCTACAAGACAATTCAAGTTCTATAAAAGGAGCTTTGGGTAAAGATTCCGTTGCTTATCTTACAAAGACAAACAGTCTGTGGAATAGTTGGAAGGATAATTATACTGTAGTTCCTATGGCTTTTGGCAGTGATTTGAATAAGGATAGTTTGTATCATTTCAATAAATCAGGAACAGATATTGCAAATGCTTTGCAACAGGTTGTTTCCCAATATCAGGACAGAAATATAGGTGCCGTTATTCTTGCAAGCGATGGTGTGTTTAATGAAGGACTCAACCCTTTATTTGCACCGTTAGGTAATAGTTTTCCGATTTATTCCCTTGCTTTGGGCGATAGCACTTTGCCTGTTGATTTGAGCATCAGCCATATATATGCCAATAAATCAGTTGCGCTTAACAGCAAATTTGAAATAATAGTAGATGTACGTGCCGAAAAACTTGCAGACAAGACTACCGCGTTAAGCCTTGTTCATAACGGCAGCACAATAAATACAACTCCGGTCAAGATAAACAAAGACAGATTTACCACAACATTAAGATTTGAGGTAAAGGCCGATGTGAAAGGCTTTCAACGTTATACAGTATTGCTACCTGTACAAACAGATGAGCCGAATGTCACAAATAACAGAATGGATTTTTTTGTTAATGTAATAGATGAAGAAACAAAAGTTTTGATCATGGCTGCCGCTCCGCATCCCGATGTCGCTGCTATAAAAGATGCCTTGATAAATGTTCCACAATATAAAGTTTCAGTAGATGTTACTGGAAATGTGCCTGCTGATATTGCTAATTATAATCTGGTGGTATTACATCAGGTTACAGGCAGTCCCGCTTTACAAAAAGCTTTGGAACAAATGCCCGTCTGGTTTATTTTAGGCAATCAAACCAACCTTACTGCTTTTAATCAAATGCAGTCGGTTATGAAAATTAACGGAGGTGGTAACCCAAATCCTGCTCTGCCGGAACTAAATGCGACCTTTAATTATTTCTCATTACCTGTAAGTATCAAAGATGTGATTGCCAGGATGCCACCACTTCAGGCTCCTTATGGTAATTATGCCACCGGAGCAGGAACGCAAGTGTTGATGCAGCAGAAAATAGGAAGTGTTGTAACTAATTATCCTCTATGGATTTTTCAGACTGGTGCTGTGCCACATGCCGTGCTTTGCGGTGAAGGCATCTGGCGCTGGCGTTTGTATGAATATAAAAATTCCGGCAAGCATGAAGTTGTCGATGAATTAATTCGCCAGACAGTAAGTTTATTATCCGTAAAGAAAGATAACAGATCTTTTAAAGTCTTTATGGATAAGTATATTTTAAGCGATAATGAATCCGTCCGCCTGTATGCCGAATTGCGCAATGATAATGGAGAATTGATAAACACACCTGAAGTTTCCATAACTATAACCGATTCTTTGAAACATGCATTGAAATATAAATTTGAGAAGGATGATAACAGTTATATGCTCAATGTAGGTTTGTTGGCTCCCGGCAATTATAGCTATACCGGGAATGTGAATTATAACGGCAGAAGTTATGTTTCTGAAGGTTCCTTTATTGTAGAATCTGTACCGTTGGAGCAATTGAGAACTTATGCTGATTTTGATTTAATGTATAAATTGTCAAAGCAAAGTGGTGGGAGCTTTTTTACTTTTAATACCATGCTTTCGATAACAGACAGCCTGAAACAAAACGCATTGATAAAACCTGTTATCCATACTGAAAAGACTTTTGTATCGTTAATTGACAAAAGATGGTTATTTATAATAATTTTGCTGATTGTTGCAACAGAATGGCTTTTGAGAAAATATTGGAATTTGTAGATGAATCATTCCGTTACCTGCAATTCAAAGTATATTTGCACCAGCCCGGAAAATTATTAAGATAGTGTGATTTTGATATTGACATCAGACAAATTCAGATTTGAGTCCGATGTTTTTACTTTTTAATTTGGATTTACATATTGATATGTTTAAAAGAATTTCACTTTTAATTTTACTTTTTACTGCAACACTTGCCAATGCGCAGGATGGGCCATGGACTTTGCAAAAAACTATTCAATATGCCTTGGAAAATAATATTGACATCAAGCAAAATGTATTGAATGAAAGATTGGCTGCTTTACAATTGCAACAAAGTAAACTTTCCCAATTGCCTAATGCATCCATTAATACGGATGTAGGCAGAAGCTACGGACGTTCTGTTGATCCTACCACCAACTTGTTTATCAATCAGGGATATTCTTTTTTCGGATTAAACGGAAATGTAGATGTATTGCTTTTCGGATGGTTTCAAAAACGTTCTACGATTGCACAAAATAATTTGCTGAATAAAGCTGCTACGGCTGATCTGGACCAATTGAAAGATGATGTTTCATTAAATGTTGCGACAGCTTTCCTGAGAATCCTTATGACTAAAGAGCAGATTACTATTCAGGAAGGCCAATTGCTTTACAGTAATAAGCAAAAAGATCAGACTAAATCTTTTGTTGAATCCGGTCGGTCGCCTGATTTGGATTTGGCACAAATGGAGGCACAGGTTGCAACAGACAGCTCTGCTTATTATACTGCCATAGCCAATTATCAACAGGCTATTTTAGATATGAAGGCCATAATGAATTTTGATATTGCAGCGCCTTTTGACGTAATAGCCCCTCAAGTAGAAGATTTGCCATTGAATGAAATATCGTCTGTCAATCCTGAAGATGTGTATTTAAGCGCACAAAATCATTTCGGTTCCGTGAAAAGCAGCCAGTTAAAATTAGACGCTGCAAAAAAAGGTCTGGATGTAAATAAAGGAGCCTTATATCCTCAGTTATCTGCAACCGGGCAATTCGGAACGAATTATGCTTCTACATTAAAGGAACTGACCAGTGCCAATATTACCGGCAGCCAACCTAACGGTGATTTCATTAGTGTAAATAACCAGGTTGTGCCTGTTCTTACACCAACTTATGATTACCTGACCAGAACTACGCCTTTTGGAAGTCAATTCAGCAATAACTTTCGCCATACTTATGCGCTCACTTTATCTGTTCCTTTATTTAACGGATGGAATACGCGAACTGCTATAAGCCGTTCTAAAATTGACATTGCGAGTAAAAATTATGCGTTGGAAAGCACTAAACTAAAATTGAAACAGGATGTTTATAAGGCATATTATGATGCTAAAGTATCAGTACAAAAATACTACGCATCAAAGAAGGCAGATGAAGCATCGGAAAGAGCGTATAACTATGCACAGCAGCGTTACGAATTAGGCCTTATGAATGCGGTAGAATTATTGACAACACAGAATAATTCTTTGAAAGCTAAGTCTGAAGCGCTTTCAGCTAAATATGACATGGTTTTTAAGTTGAAAGTCATTGATTATTATTTGGGCAAGGAAATCAAATTATAATTACCTTTTTCATTAATTCATTATTGCCACATCTTTAATTTTTGTTCAAATAAAACCGGAATTTTACTTTCGTAGGTAAATCTAAACCAGGCATGAAGGATACACTTTTAAAAGCAATAAATGAAGCCGGAAACCTGATGAAGGAAAGCTTCAACGGTGTTTTTAAAATTACACATAAAGAAGGCATTAATAATCTTGTAACAGAAGTGGATCAGGCTTGCGAGCGATTGATTACAAAGATTATTAAGGAAAAATTTCCCGATCATGGCATTGTAGGTGAAGAATATGGGGAGCACGATATGCAAGCCAGGTATAAATGGATTGTCGATCCAATTGACGGCACCGTAAACTTTGCACATGGTGTTCCGCTTTGTTGCGTCAGCATAGGCCTGATGGACGGTAATACCATGATTATGGGAGCTGTCTATAATCCATTAATGAATGAATTGTTTTTTGCAGAAAAAGGTAAAGGTGCATTTCTTAATGACAACCCTATTCGTGTTTCTAAAAACCGTGAGTTGGAGAGAGCTTTTCTGGTAACAGGTTTTCCATATCATTTCCCAATCGGTAAAAATCCGTTCAGCATTTTTGAAAGATTAGTCACAAGCGGTATTCCTGTTCGCAGACTGGGGTCAGCAGCTTTGGATTTATGCTGGGTGGCCTGTGGTCGTTTTGATGGTTTCTGGGAATACAATTTAAACCCATGGGATGTTGCGGCAGGCTATTTAATTGTTGAAGAAGCCGGAGGAACAGTCACTGATTTTTACAATAAAACCAATTCCATCTGGGATAAGGAAACTTTGGCTACCAACGGCCTTATTCATGAAGATTTAAGGGCAGAAATTATTGCTTGATAAAAATGCTTATTTTTTTGAAAAACAATAAACTTTAAATTTATTATCTCATATCCGGTATCTAATATTTCATATCTAAACGTCTAATATATAGCAACTAATGTCTAATGTAAATATCATTAATCAAAGTCATCATCCATTGCCCAAGTATCAAACATCCGGTTCTGCCGGCATGGATTTATGTGCGTTTATAACAGAAACCATTACATTGCAACCTTTGGAACGGACATTGATTCCGACAGGTTTATTTATTGAATTGCCGCATTCCTACGAAGCTCAGATTCGTCCACGTAGCGGCATGGCTGTAAAGAAAGGCATCACTGTTATTAATTCACCCGGTACCATCGACAGCGATTACCGTGGTGAAATTAAAATTCCGATTGTTAATCTTTCCGGCGAAGTACAAACTATTGAAGATGGAGAAAGAGTGGCACAAATGGTTATTGCAAAGCACGAAACAATTGCCTGGAATGAAGTGGCTGAACTGAATGAAACCGTAAGAGGAGCCGGTGGCTTTGGTCATACAGGAACAGTATAATATTAAACCGAAAATTACTTCATAAATCTTCAGATGAAAAGGATTGCGCTATTAACTTCCGGTGGTGATGCTCCGGGTATGAATGCAGCTATCAGGGCGGTGGTTCGTACAGCCTTGTATCACAATTTAGAGGTCTATGGCATTCGCCGTGGTTACCAGGGAATGATAGAAGGTGATATTTTCAGGATGGAAACGACTTCGGTTTCCAACATCATGCAAAGAGGCGGCACTATTCTTAAAACCGCAAGGAGCAAGGAGTTTATGACGCCTGAAGGCAGAAAGAAAGCCTATCAGCAATTACAGAAAAATGGTATAGAAGGTTTGATTTTGATTGGAGGTGACGGTACTTTTAAAGGTGCAAATGTTTTCTTTAAGGAATATTCTTTGCCTGCTATCGGTATTCCGGGGACAATTGATAATGATATTGCAGGTACGGACTATACGCTTGGGTTTGATACCGCGGTAAACACTGCGGTAGAAGCCATCGATAAAATAAGAGATACGGCAGAAGCTCATGATCGCATGTTTGTAGTAGAAGTAATGGGGCGTGATGCGGGTTATATTGCTTTGAACAGCGGGATAGCGTGCGGAGCGGAAGATATTCTGGTTCCGGAAGAGATTACGAATTTTATCAACATCATGAAAAGGATAAGCAGTGATAAGCGCAGGAAAAAGCTGGTAAATATTATTGTAGTGGCAGAAGGAGATGAATTGGGCGGAGCTGCTGCAGTTAAAGCTAAAATTTTGGAAGCTTTTCCTGAAATCGATGTACGCGCTACTATTCTCGGGCATATTCAACGTGGCGGTTCTCCCAGTTATTTCGATAGGGTACAGGCAAGCCGTATGGGTTATGAAGCCGTAAACGCAATAATGGCAGGAGAAACGCAGGTAATGATTGGATTGAAAAATCAGGAAATAATTCACACACCATTCGAAAAAGCCATTAAAGAACATGCGCCGCTGAATTTGAAGATGATGGAAATGGCCAGGATATTGGCTTCATAAGTTTTATTGTATTGTCTTTATATATCCCGGAACGTTTATTGAATGTTCCGGGATATTTTTATTTATAAATAATCTTAATTGTTTCTCAGAAATTTCCATCCCAACTTTTTCTTCTTTTTTTGTGTTTTTCAATTTTGTGAAAATAAAAACAGGCTTTTGAATTTCAATTTCAAAACTTTGTATAATTTGCAAATTATCATGGGTTTAGCTTCATCCATCCAATCATTTGACAAAAAATTCCAGAATCAATATCTCGAACCCTCCTGGGGTTGGGGATTACGTGTGGCTTTGTCTGTAACGGTGCCCTTGATTTGGGGGGCTGTATATGGCAAAGGGAGTGGGGCAGAATGGATGGCTATAGCAGGCGAATGTGTTTCTTTTATAGAGCTAAAAGGTAATATTGGTCAGCGTGTAAGGCTTTTATTAAGTGCTTCTATATTATCCGTGTTGTTTTGTATTGTTGGTAGTATTGCCGGAAATATAATATGGATAGGGCTTCCCGGCATTTTCATTGTTGGGTTTTTAAGCGGGCTGTTTAAAAACCTTGGCGACAGGGGAATGGGTCTGGCATTAAGTGTTTATATCTTTTACATCATAGCAAGCGCTTATCCGGTAGCGGATGGTGCAGAATTATGGGCCCGTTGCGGATGGGTGGCTTTAGGCTCATTATGGACCGTCATTGTCGGACTTTGCAGCTTTTTGTTTATAAGAATCGGGACGCCTTACCGCCGTACAATTGCCGCCATCTGGAGATCGGTCGCAGCATTGGCTCAAACTACAGGTAAAGGCCTGGACGGAAGGCATACAAGAAGTTCTGTAAGGGAAATTTACCTGAAAGAAAAAGATGTGAGGACTGCAATTGATAATTCTTTGTCGTTGTTTGAAGAAACCTTAGATCAGGTAAATAAAAAGCATAAAGATAAGTATGCATTAGCGCAATCGAGAAGAATAGCATCCCTTGTAAGTTTACATATTATTCAGATAAGTGAGCTTACGGAGCAATTGACAAAGCATACCAGTAACAGGCAATTTACCCTTCAGTTTTATAGCTTGTTCAGAACGATTGAACAGATTGGAGAGCGTATGGATATCTTTCTGTTGACTTTAAAAGAGGAAGAGCGAATCCTTGTAAGCAGCCGTATAGACAGGTTGAAAAAACTTTCGTTGTTTATTGCGGAACAACCTGAAGCGAAGATGCCCGTACTGAGCATTTTAGTGAAGAAAATCCTGGTATTGACAGACAGGGTAATCAAACTGGTAGATAAATCACTGGATGTTTTATCAAAGCCTGATGAACAGCGGGTTTACAGATCTTATTCTTTTATCCAAACACTGAATATTCTTCATCCGAGATATCTCACCAGTAATATTAAGCAACTTTTTAATCCTGATAGGGTTACAACGAAATATGCGCTAAGAATCGGTGTGGCTGCGTTTATCGGTGCTTTGATAGGATTTCTTTTAGCGGAAAACAGCTTTTTCTCACTTTGGCTGCAACAACATTACGGGTTTACGTTAATTGAATTGCACCATCACGGTTACTGGATACCTTTTACCACAATCATTGTTTCGCAGCCCTACTTTGGTGCCACATTGAAAAAAGGTATTGAACGTACTATCGGAACGTTGGCAGGTATCATAGTCGGGACTGGATTTCTGATGTTGCCTTTTCCCGACTTAAGCAGGTTTATATTGGTTTTTGCAAGCTCTGTATTCCTGATTTATTTTTTAAGGAGGCAATATTCCGTTGCCGCATTCTTTATAACATTAATGCTGGTAGGGCTTTTGGCTATCGAACCGACTTTCAATGAAGGGTTAATGTACGCCCGTTTATTTTGTACAATTATAGGTTCCGTATTAGCTATATCTGCAGGCTTTCTTTTATTGCCCGCATGGGATAAAAATGAATTGCCCAAGTTTCTTGCCGAAGCTTTTATTTCCAATTTTGCTTATTTCAGGGAATCCTTTTACAACCTGGAATATCAGACGCAATGGACCAAACTGAAGCGTACTGCGGAGACCAAGAATAGTAATGCATATGATTCCTTCACGCGTTTTATGCAGGAAATGAGGGGACGCAGAAAAGGCTATGCCAATTATTATTACATGTTGACACACAATGTAAGGATAACAAGAGAGCTGAATAATTTTCATAGTGAAACGGAGCTGGAACAGGAAAAGGTTCCTATTCAGGAAAAAACTAAATATTATCAAATGCTGAATGAATGTGATGATTTATTCAGGGAAAATCTGAGATTAATTATCAAAGCAGGTAATAAATACGTAAATACAGAGCTTACAAAAACTTTTCCTGAAAATGGTTTTGCCAATATTACACCAACGGAAAATCAATTAGTTTTCGTTGAAAAAGTACTGATTGAATTGAAGGCTGTTCGGGCTGGTCTCTCTTCTCATTAATTTACGTTCTTATCTTATTTATTTTAAGAGTTTGGTTAAAAACTCGTTCTCCTTTTTAAGATAACAAAAAAGTAAAATCATTGAAATTTTAATAAAATCAAAGCCTAATGTAAACGATTGCTTAATAGCAATACAATAACGTGTAACCTCGTACAGGCAATGCTTTCCGTGTATAACTTTGGTTAAAATTAATTTATAAAACAATGAAAAAAGTAACAGCCGCATTAGTAGCACTAATGTTTTTAGGAAGCGTTTCCTTCGCTCAAACAACTGATAAAAAGGCCGATGCGCCAAAAACAAAAACAGAAAAAAAAGCTGAAAAAAAAGCAGAGAAGGCTGAGAAAAAGAAAATGGATAAGAAAACGGACGCCAAAGCTGCTCCGGCTAAGTAAAATTAAAAACCGACCATTACGGTCGGTTTTTTTTATTCATTTATTTACCGGATTTTTCAAGTTTAAGAAATAAATGCAGAAATCAAAAAAAACAATTGTCATAATCGTGTCTTTTTTTTCTATTGTCTTTATAATGAAGTAAATTTGCGTTCTGTTTCGCAAAGGAGGATAAAATTTTCTTGATTCATCTAAAAATTTTGTTCCCAGAAAACCCAAAAGAAGTATTATATTTCAAACATTTATATTTAATTATGGCTTTCGACTTAGATCTCATCCAAAAAGTGTATGCTGAAATGCCGGGTAAAATTCAAATTGCCCGTCAATTGCTTGGACGTCCGTTGACCTTAACGGAAAAAATTCTTTACTCGCATCTCGATAAACCTGCAACTTCCATTCTGGAGCGTGGTAAGGCTTACGTAGATTTTCGCCCGGATAGGGTAGCGATGCAGGATGCAACGGCGCAAATGGCGCTGCTTCAGTTTATGACTTGCGGGCGCGATAAAGTTGCTGTACCATCTACAGTGCATTGCGATCACCTGATTCAGGCAAAAGTGGAAGCCGATAAAGATTTACAGGTTGCTGTTGACTCTAATAAAGAAGTATATGATTTCCTTTCTTCCGTATCTGATCGTTATGGTTTAGGTTTCTGGAAAGCAGGTGCAGGTATCATTCACCAGGTTGTGTTGGAAAACTATGCATTTCCGGGTGGTATGATGATTGGTACCGATTCCCATACACCTAATGCAGGTGGTCTGGGTATGATTGCTATTGGTGTTGGCGGTGCAGATGCTTGTGACGTAATGGCTGGTCTTCCATGGGAACTTAAAATGCCGAAATTGATTGGTGTTCACCTTACAGGTAAATTGAATGGCTGGGCTACTCCGAAAGACATCATCCTTTGGGTGGCAGGTAAATTAACTGTAAAAGGTGGTACCGGAGCGATTGTTGAATACTTTGGCGAAGGCGCTAAAAATATTAGCTGTACTGGTAAAGGTACTATCGGTAACATGGGTGCTGAAATCGGGGCTACAACTTCTACTTTCGGTTACGATGAATCAATGGAGCGCTACCTGCGTGCAACAAGCCGTGCAGCAATAGCTGATCTTGCAAATGGTATCAAAGAACATCTGACCGGTGATCCTGAAGTTTATGCCAATCCTTCTCAATACTTTGATCAGGTTATTGAATTAGACCTTTCTACTTTAGAGCCATATATCAACGGACCATTCTCTCCGGATTTGGCTACGCCGATTTCTAAAATGAAAGCTGCCGCCGAGGCGAACGGATGGCCTACTAAATTGGAAGTTGGTCTGATCGGTTCCTGCACCAACTCTTCTTATGAAGATATAAGCCGTGCTGCAAACCTTGCTGAACAAGCGGTTGAAAAAAACTTAAAAGCTAAAGCTGCTTATACCATTACTCCGGGTTCTGAATTGGTTCGCTATACTATCGAGCGTGACGGCTATATCGATACTTTCGGTAAAATCGGCGGTACTGTATTTGCAAATGCCTGCGGACCTTGTATTGGTATGTGGGCCCGTGAAGGTGCTGACAAAAAAGAAAAAAATACTATCATCCATTCTTTCAACAGAAACTTTGCTGCACGTCAGGATGGTAACCCTAATACTTATGCATTCGTAGGTTCTCCTGAGATTGTTACTGCATTGGCTATTGCCGGTGATTTAACTTTTAACCCGTTAACTGATACATTGACTAATGAAAACGGAGAACAAGTAAAATTGGATGCTCCGACAGGCTATGAATTGCCGACCAAAGGTTTTGCTGTTGAAGATGCAGGTTTTCAGGCTCCGGCAGAAGATGGCAGCAGCGTTGACGTAAAGGTTTCTCCGGAATCAGACCGTTTGCAGCTATTACAACCATTCCCGGTTTGGGAAGGTACAGACCTTAAAGGTTTGAAACTTTTGATTAAAGCAAAAGGTAAATGTACAACGGATCATATTTCTATGGCTGGTCCATGGTTAAAGTTCCGCGGGCATCTGGATAATATCTCTAACAATATGTTGATTGGCGCTACCAATTTCTTTAACGAAAAAACAAACAGCGTTAAAAACGAATTGACAGGTGAATATCAAGGCGTTCCTGATGTACAACGTGCTTATAAAGCAGCTGGCATCGGTTCCATTGTTGTAGGCGACGAAAACTATGGTGAAGGTTCGAGCCGTGAGCATGCTGCAATGGAGCCACGTCATTTAGGTGTACGTGTGGTATTGGTTAAATCGTTCGCGCGTATTCATGAAACGAATCTTAAGAAGCAAGGAATGTTAGGTGTTACCTTCCATGACAACGAAGATTATAACAAGATTCTGGAAGATGATACTTTCGATGTTTTAGGCCTTACTACTTTTGAACCGGGCGTTCCATTGACTGTGGTAGCGCATCATGCCGATGGTACAAAAGATGAAATTCAGGTTAATCACACTTACAATCAGCAACAAATTGAATGGTTCAAGGCAGGTTCTTGCCTGAACGTAATCCGTAAAGAATTCGGAGTTGCTTAAGTGTTCTAAGTTCTATATTAAAAATGGCTGCATCAGGTGATGCAGCCATTTTTTTTATGAAATGCGTTTTTTTTTAATTTTCTAAAGCCTGTAAAATATCTGCAAGAATATCATCTCTATGCTCCAGTCCAACAGAAATGCGGATTAAACCCGGTGTAATATTAACCGCCAATCTATCCTGTTCTGATAATTTTGCATGGGTTGTACTTGCAGGATGCGATGCTATACTTCTTGTATCACCAAGATTTGCTGTCAATGAGAGCATTTTAAGGTTGTCAAGAAATTGCCTGCCTGCTTCGAGCCCGCCTGATAACTCAAAACACAAAATACCGCCTCCGTTTTTCATTTGCTTTTTCGCAATATCATATTGAGGGTGACTTGGAAGAAAAGGATACTTCAGCCAGTTCAGTTTAGGATGATGTTCCAGTTTTTCGGCTAAAAATAATGCATTGTTGGAGTGGCGCTCCATGCGTACATCCAGGGTTTCAAGGCTTTTGCTTAATATCCATGCGTTAAATGGCGAAAGCGAAGGCCCCATGCTTCTGCAGAACAAATAAATGTCATTGATAATGGATTTTTTACCTGCAACTACACCTGCCAAAACCCTGCCTTGTCCGTCCAGCCATTTGGTGCCTGAATGAATAATGATATCCGCACCATATTGTACAGGCTGTTGCGCAATTGGCGTAGCAAAACAATTATCAACTACAAACAGCAAGTTATGTTTCTTAGCAAGCATGCCCAGCATTTCCAGATCTAAAATATCCAGACCCGGATTGGTGGGCGTTTCTACAAAGATCATTTTAGTATTTGGCCGGATGGAGGCTTCCCAGGTTTCCGGCTTGTCTGCTTCAAAATAATCGTGTTCAATACCATACTTCGGAAGGTATTTATTGATAACCGTATGCGTACTTCCGAAGATAGCATTGCAACTCAATAAATGATCGCCTTGTTTTAACAAAGCAAGAAAGACAGAAGAAATGGCGCTCATGCCGGAAGCCATAGCATAAGCGGCTTCCGTACCTTCCAATGCTGCCATTTTATCTGTAAATTCCGTTATGTTGGGATTGATGAAACGGCTGTAAATATTGGCTTCTTTTTCATCGGCAAACGCAGCACGCATGTCTTCAGCATCTTCAAAACAAAAACTGCTTGTAAGGAATAACGGAGTTGAATGTTCCATCTGATGCGTTCTTGGAGTCTGAAGTCGTATTGCTTTTGTAATTGGATGCATGATTATAAAAAGAAAGAAATTAATGAAAGATTTAGAATTACAGATGAACAGCATAGGTTATCTCACAACCTGCGCGCCGCAACGTTTCGGCTACCGAACAATATTTATCGATAGACAATGCCGCTGCACGGTTAACCTTGTCGGCATCAAGTTTGTCACCTTTCAATATAAAATCGATATGCGCTTTTATCCAAAGTGCAGGAATTTTGTCTTGTTCTCTTTCTGCTGTAACTTTTAATTCAAAGCTGTCGTAGGACTGTCTTTGTTTTTCAAGAATGTCGACAATATCAATACCACTGCAGGTTCCCAGGCCCATTAATAAAGATTGCATGGGCCTTACGCCGGTACTTACGGCTTGCAGCTGCGGTCTTTCTACACCGTCCGGCACAGATTGGAAATTCACCTGATTGGTTGCTTCGTCAGTTGCAGTAAAAGTTCTGTTAGCTATATGATAAACGATGTGTATTGCAGGCATAAAATTTATTTGGTGTAAAATTAAGGTTCAAGCTATTACATTTGCGCATTATTTTCTTTTCCGAAAAATAAGTACATGGAGCATCATTTTCATTATCCTCATTCTTTTTCATTAGAGAGCGGACAGACCTTGCCCGAACTGCGTATTACTTATCATACCTATGGAAAACTGAATGCAGCAAAGGATAATATTGTCTGGATATGTCATGCATTAACGGCAAATGCAGATGTTATGGATTGGTGGAAAGGCCTGATACATGAAGGTGCGCCTGTAAATGAACAGAAACATTTTATTATTTGTGCGAATATCCCCGGTAGCTGTTATGGAAGTACAGGACCTTTGTCGGTAAATCCCGAAACAGGAAAGCCTTACTACGCAAGCTTTCCGGATATAACCATAAAAGATATGGTGAATGCACACATGCTGCTGAAAGCACATCTCGGCATTGAAAGAATCTGCTTATTGATTGGTGGCAGTATGGGCGGTTATCAGGCTATGGAATGGGCTTTGATGGAACCTGAAACCATTGAACGATTGTTTTTACTGGCAACATCGGCAGCAGAAAGTGCGTGGGGCATCAGTATTCATACTGCACAAAGATTAGCGATAGAAGCGGATGGAAGCTTTGGTGAAGATGACGACAATGCAGGTGCAAAAGGTTTGAAAGCGGCCAGAGCGGTCGGTATGCTTACTTACAGAAATCATCTTCTGATGAACCGGCAGCAAACGGACAACGATATTGAAAAACTGGATAATTACAAAGCGTCCGCTTATATCAGTTATCAGGGCGATAAACTGGTGAATAGATTCAATGCATACAGTTATTGGAAATTGACCAAAGCTATGGATTCACACAATATAGCAAGAGGTCGGAGCACAAACCTGGAATTGGCTTTGAAGCAAATTACACAACCTGTTTTATTGATTGGAATCAGCAGCGATATTTTGTGCCCGGTTGCCGAACAGGAATATATGGCATTGCATATTCCGGATTGCAGGTATGAAGCAATTGATTCCGAATATGGGCATGACGGATTTCTGATAGAAACAGCAGCTATAAACGGAATTTTAGGTGATTGGTTTTAAAACCAAAGCTTTAATACAAATGCAAAAGCGCATATTATGTTTGAATATGCGCTTTTTGTTTATCAATAAATGAATTGATTACATTTTGTATTCCTGTGCTTTGAATGCTTCTACTTTTTCAGCAATGGCATTATCGCTCAAAGCGAAAATTCTTGCACAAAGCACTGCAGCATTACGCGCACCTGCTTTACCTACAGCCAATGTACCTACTGGCAAACCTGCAGGCATTTGTACGATAGAGTATAATGCGTCGATACCGCCTGGTAAACCACCATCCAAAGGAACACCCAATACCGGTAAAGATGTGTAAGCAGAGCAAACACCCGGTAGTGCAGCGGCCATGCCGGCAGCAGCAATTACAGCGCCAAAGCCGTTAGCTTTAGCACTTTTCATTAATTCGGCTACCTTATCCGGATTACGGTGTGCAGAAGCAACCACCATTTCGTTTTCGATACCAAACCAGTTAAGCCAGTTTTGACTTTCCTGCATCACGCTTTCGTCCGTTTTGGAACCCATGATAATCATTACTTTCATAAGCTTCGATTAGTTGAGATTGTATTTAAAATTGAAATTTTGTTTATTGTATGAAGTAATGCCCCTTGACTTTACTTCCGGAATTGTGCAAAAATAATGCTCATTTTCCTGATTACGAACTGTATTTTTGTATTTCCTATGAAATCATACTTAAAAGATAAAATTATAGTCATTACCGGCGCATCTTCCGGCATTGGCAAAGCCCTTGCCTATATTGGCATTTCAAGCGGTGCAAAGGTTGCCGTTTGCGCAAGAAATATCGATAAACTTCAGGATGCATTTTCGGATACAGAAACGAAATCTTTATTGCTTTACAAAGCCGATGTAGCTGAAGAAAAAGATTGCGAATCATTTGTACAGGCCGTAATGAAAGAGTGGGGCAGCATTGATATTTTGATAAACAACGCAGGCATGAGTATGCGCGCCATGTTTGATGAGCTGGATATCAAAGTGCTGAAAGAGCTGATGGATGTAAACTTTTGGGGAATGGTTTATATGACCAAATTTGCTTTGCCGTTTATTAAAAAATCGAAGGGGACTATTGCAGGTATTTCTTCCATTGCAGGTTACAGAGGGCTTCCGGCAAGAACAGGCTATTCGTCTTCCAAATTTGCCATGCAGGGTTTTTTAGAATCGTTAAGAACAGAGTTACTGCATACGGGTGTCAATGTGATGTGGGCTTCTCCTGGCTTTACGGCTTCCAATATCAGGAATGTAGCATTAGGTGCAAATGGTAACGCGCAAAAGGAAACACCTTTGGCAGAGGATAAACTTATGTCTGCCGAAACCTGCGCCGGTATTATCTATGATGGCATTCAGCAACGTAAAAGGACACTTGTAATGACGACGCAAGGTAAAGCTACTGTCTTCCTCAATAAATTGTTCCCGGGCTTTATGGATAAAATGGTCTTCAATCATTTTGCCAAAGAAGCCGGAAGCCCTTTGAAGAAAGGAAATTAATAAAACATATCCTGAGCCTTACAGATACGACGCTAAAATGGACCTGAAAAAATTTGAGCAGCTTGCCGAAGAATATCGCCCGGAACTGGAAACATTTCTGGATAAGCTTGATGAAATTGTACCGCGCGGATTCCCGAGAATTATTGCAGAAGAAGACGCTAAAGTCTGGCAGGAAGTGGATTGCAAGCAATGTGCCAATTGTTGTAAGACCATGACTCCTATATTTACCAAGGCAGATATCAAACGTATTGCCACACACCTGCGTATGACTCCCAAAGCCTTTTTTGATAAATGGCTGATGGTGGAAGACGATACCGGCAGTGTTGTAAATGTGCAGCAGCCATGTCAGTTTTTAGTTGACAATATGTGCAGCATTTATGAAGTGAGGCCCAGAGATTGCGCAGAGTTCCCGCATCATAATAAAAAGCCTTTTGACTTATACAATGATACTTTCAAACAAAACCTGCATCGTTGCCCTGCTACGTTCAATTTAATTTACAGGCTTAAAAACAGGATTGAAACAGAGTATGAATGGTAAATCTGAATGAGTGAAAAAGGGTTATAGCATTGGCTTTTAATAATCTTAAAATTTTTCTTGTAAAATTATTTGGCAAATAAAAGCCCAGCACTTACCTTTGCATCCCAATCAACAAATGGCGCGTTGGTCAAGGGGTTAAGACGCCTCCCTTTCACGGAGGAATCACGGGTTCGATTCCCGTACGTGCTACGAAAATAAAGCCTTCCATCTGGAAGGCTTTATTTATTTTCTAAGACTTGCTTTAGATTATAGCGTCTTCATGTCAATTACAAATCTGTAACGAACATCACCTTTAAGCATTCTTTTATAAGATTCGGTGATGTCTTTGATATCAATCAATTCAATATCAGAAACAATATTATTGGCTGCACAGAAATCAAGCATTTCCTGAGTTTCCTGAATGCCGCCAATACCTGAACCGGCCACGCTCTTTCTTCCGCCCAATAGTGCAAAAGGATGAATGGAATAAGGATTGGATGGTACGCCAACACATATATGCACGCCATTTGTTTTTAACAGCGACAAATACATGCCCATGTCATGATCTGCAGAGACAGTATCCAATATAAAGTCAAAAGAACCTTTTACAGATGCAAGCTGATCAGCATCTGAGGTTACTACAAAATTGTGTGCGCCTAAAGCTTTGGCTGCACTTTCTTTTGACGCAGATGTACTAAGTACGGTCACTTCAGCACCAAAAGCTACGCCAAATTTCACGGCCATGTGTCCTAATCCACCCAAACCAAGTACTGCCAGCTTATGCCCCTTGCCAACCTTCCAGTGGCGTAAAGGAGAGTAAGTAGTGATACCTGCGCAAAGCAGTGGTGCTGTTGCAGCAAGAGGAAGTTTATCTGAAATATGAAGTACAAATTCTTCACGAACAACAATGGTATCTGAATAGCCACCATAAGTCGGTACGCCATCGCGGCCCATACTGTTGTATGTTCCGGTGTTTCCTTCAAGACAATATTGTTCCAGGCTTTCTTTACAGTTTTCGCAAACCTGACAGGAATCAACCATGCAACCGACACCTGTTAAATCACCTACTTTAAAGTTCTTTACGTGGTAGCCTACTTTTGTTACCCTTCCCACAATTTCGTGTCCGGGAACCATCGGGAATATACCGGGGAACCAATCGTTTTTTATCTGATGAAGATCGGAATGACATACTCCGCAATATAAAATTTCAATCTGAACGTCGTGTGCGCCGACATCCCTGCGCTCAAATTCCCAGGACGCCAAATCAGTTTCAGCATTTTGTGCTGCGTATCCTTTTGCTTGTATCATTGTGTGTTTTGTTTAGAGTCTCAAAGCTATGGAAACGTTCATAGCAATAGATATAAATTTCATTACGATAGTATAAATTTTTTTTACAACAACTTTGTCCGGATTTTAATTATGAAGCATAGTTCCATCAGGAATTATTTTTAAAAACTCATTTTAAATGGAAAACTAAAGCTTAAATATTACCTTTGCGAACCAATAAATAACGGCCGCGTAGTTTAATGGATAAAACGAAGGTTTCCGGTACCTTTGATGTGAGTTCGATTCTCGCCGTGGCTACTGAAGGAAACACCACATCACCGGTGCTCAGGAAGCCCTGAAAAATCAATGATTTTTCAGGGCTTCCTTTATAAAATTTGCCGGAAGCAATACTATAATTGTCAGTAACTCGTTAATGCAATGGAAATTCCCCTCATGAAAACTTTATGATTCGACAAAAAACACTTTTTTTTTGCCTCCTTATTTTATTATCCGGTGTTGTTACATGTTTTTCACAGGAAAGAAAAACGCCTGATGAAAAACCGGTTTTTCTCCTGAAAGGTAAGCTGACCGATGTCAGTAACGGAGCCATTTTGCGGGATGCTACCGTTTCTGCTGTTTATGAAGATAAAAATGCATTTTCAGATGCCAACGGACAGTTTGCGCTGAAGCTGGAACACGATACCGCTACCGTCCGCATTTCATATATAGGCTTCCAACCCGTAGATACTTTTGTACGTTTTGATAACAGCACTTTATTGTATTTTTCGCTGAAACCTGCCGACGCCAACAGCCTGCAGGAAGTTGTTGTTTCCGGTGTTCAGGAAATTCAGAAGACATCGCAGATGGGCCGGATTTCCATTCCTATCGCACAGATACAATCAATGCCTAAATTTTTTGGCGAAGCCGATGTAATGAAAACTTTGCAGACTTTACCAGGCGTGCAGCAGGGTAGCGAAGGCTCTACTGCTTTGATTGTGCGCGGCGGCACGCCTGACCAAAACCTCATTCTGATTGATGGTACGCAAATTTACAATCCTTCGCATCTGCTCGGCGTTTTTTCGTCTATCAACACCAATTTCCTGCAAAGTGTGGATATGTACAAAGGCGCTTTTCCCGCACGTTTCGGCGGAAAGCTTTCTTCCGTTATTGATCTCAAAACCAAGCAGGGCGATATGTATAAGTTTCACGGCAATGCTTCGCTCGGACTTATTATGTCTCAATTAACCCTCGAAGGCCCGATATGGAAAGGGAAAACTTCGTTCATTATTTCGGGCCGCAGGACTTATCACGATTTGTATGCCGGACCCATTATCCGATCTATGGAGACGGATGTAAAGAAACTGGCATTTTATTTTTATGATTTGAACGCCAAAGTGCATCACCGTTTTTCGGACAGGGATTATTTAGACCTGAGCCTGAATATTGGTACCGATAATTTTAAAGTAAAGACAGAAACAGAAGATAATTACAGCGGCGGTTCCAGTGTCTCTAAAATGAATACGGGCATCTACTGGAACAATATTGTCAGTAACCTTAAATTTCACCACGATTTTTCTTCCAGACTTTCGGGAGATGCGGCTTTAAGCCTTACAAGGTATAAGTTCTCCACAAACATTGGTAATCAGGAAATTGAAAACGGACTGACCAACTATAATTACAATCTCGGCTTACAATCAGGTATTCTGGACTATACCGCAAGAATGGATTTTGATTATGCACCCAATACCAATCATGCCATAAAATTCGGTATGTCGGGTACTTACCATACTTATAATCCTACTTCCCATTTTGAAAAGCAGCAGAATGACACGGCTACTATTATTGATAATGTGGTCGATTCAAAGATTTTTGCTTCTGAACTGGATGCCTATATAGAAGACGACTGGCAAATTTCAGACAAGCTCAAAGCCAATATTGGTTTGCATGCCAATGCTTTTATGGTACAGGATAAAATGTATCCTTCTTTGCAGCCACGCATCAGCGCTCGTTATCTTTTGCCAAACGATATAGCCATCAAAGCTTCCTTTGTACGGATGAATCAGAATATTCATTTATTGTCGAGCAATTCGCTTTCGCTGCCTACGGACCTTTGGGTACCTGCTACCAAAACTATTTTACCCGAAAAAGCCAACCAGATTTCCCTGGGCATTGCAAAGAATATTTTCAAAAATAAAATAGAATTTTCGCTGGAAGGTTATTACAAACAGATGGACAATGTGGTGGAATATAAGGAAGGTTCCAGCTATCTGAATGCCATAACCGAATCGAACTGGGAAGACAAAATAACCAGCGGGAAAGGGTATAGCTACGGCGCGGAACTTTTTCTGCAAAAGAAAACGGGGCGGTTAACGGGCTGGTTCAGTTATACGTTGGCATGGTCCAACCGTAAGTTTGACGAAATTAATGCGGGCAAAATGTTCCCTTATAAATATGACAGAAGGCATACCATAAATCTTGTGGGCATTTACAAGCTTAAGAAAAACATTGAATTATCGGGCGCATTTACGTTCCAGAGCGCAGCGCCTTTCAGTATTCCTACTACTTCATTTGAAGGGATTTATCAGCCGGGTTACAACCCTTATCCTCCCAATGTTCAATATTATCCGCAAAGAAACAATATCAGGATTCAGGCAAACCATCGGTTGGATATAGGTATTTCTTTTATCAAGGAAAAAAAGAATGGCAACGTCAGGACCTGGAACATCAGTGTTTATAATGCTTACAACAGGCGGAACCTGTTTTTCTACGACATTGATAATTATACAAAATCTACAGTGGAAATCAGCGGTTACAGCATACTGCCCATTCTTCCGAGTATCTCCTACAATCTTAAATTTTAATACAGTTCCGTAATGTATAAGCTTCTTTCCATTTGTTTGCTATCCGTTTTTATATTTTCCTGCGAAAAGAAAATCTCCATTCCCTTGCCTGATGAACCGACAAGGCCGGTATTAAACATTTTAATGAATCAGGACAGCGCCGTTGTGGCAAGGGTGACTCTGTCGGGCCGGAACGAATATTTTGGAGGAAATAATAGCTTCACAGAACCCGAAGAAGCTGTGCTGAAGCTTTATGAAAACGATATTTACCTGGAAACATTGCATAAAATGACTGCTGTCAATAGCTATGACAGTACTGTAATCTATAAGAGCAATGCTAAGGTAATTGCCGGCAGGCGTTATAAAGTTACCCTCGAAATTCCGGGTTACGACATGGCAGAAGGGGAGAACATGATACCGGATCGGGAGCAAATGGAAATAAGCGACAAATCCATATTTTTCACGCCGACGGAATACGGTTACAACAACACTAACTTCAGGTTTACGATTACCAATAAGGGAAGCACCACGTTTAATTACAGGTTCAGGATGTATACCGACAGTACTTATTATGTAGATCCGGTGACAAACGACACGGTTTATGATAATTATAGCGCTGCCATAGCCATTAAAACGCAGAACAATGAATTGTCGATTTTCGGCGACAGTTATGTGGATCCCACAATCGGCGGCATCTATTCCGTTAAGGCATTAAATCCGGGAGAAAGCAGAATTGTTACAGTAACGGCAGAAAACGTGAGCTTCTATAACGGCAGGTTTATTCTGGAAGCATCTGTGCTGACGGACGACAGTTATAATTATCTGTTCAGCCTGAATAACATTTTAAAGAACCACGACGACCCGACAGCCGAAAAGCAAAATGTGATTTGTAACGTAAAGAATGGTTTTGGAATAGTGGGAGGCATAGCCATTCAGAAAGCAGTATTCAAATAAGGTACTTAGTATTTAATGATAGTGGGGTGTGTTGCGCAATTTTCTATTTAACATAATATAAATTATGGGACGAAAGAGTCAAGATGAATTTTGAGACATATAGCATATTTATTATGAAAAGATATTTTCCTTCGCCGATTAACATTGGAGTTGCTGCTTCGTGAAATACACAATAAGGTTAGTAAAGAGTAATCACAAATAATTTTCAAAAAGAAACCCGGCACCAATCTGCCGGGTTTCGAAAAAAACTGTCGTTATCTGATTTCAAGTTTTTTCGCAGAAACAACTCTGCCATCCGCTACAATTTTGCAGATATACATGCCTGATTTTAACCTGTCAACTTTAATCTCTTTTGGTACGTTAAGCTGAACTGATTCACGATGAACCTGCACACCGGACAAATTTATAATTACCAATTCACAGGTAGTTGTCTTTAATGTTCCGGTCGGATTGTCGATATTGACCGTAATTATGCCATCAGCCGGATTAGGAGCTATAGTGGTCATAACTTCATCCACATGTTGCTTTTCTATGTTGTTGTTATTGCTGTTCACCTTGGATTGCAAAGATGCGGGACCTTCTTCCTGAATCTGAGACCCGTCATAACAGCCGCATTTTCTTTCGCTCCATTCAGAGAAACAAGCACCGTTTACAGCCCGTACTCTCCAGGAATAGCAGGAAGTCGGCGCAAAAAGTAAAACATTGTCTGTTACAACATGAATTACTCCGTACTGTGGTCCGGTTCTGCAACACTTAGGATCACCATAAAGAATTTCAACATGATAACCGGTTGCACCTGATACGGATTCCAGGAAAGCAAGTTCTTTCTCTGTGCATTACAACAGTTTAAATTTTTAGGAACATGTAATTCATCACCGGAAACCTGAATGCGGCCACATAACTGAAGTGCTGTATATTGACCAAAATTATTTACATCTACTTCAATTGTATTGAGGCCGTTCATCACTGTCGGAGTGCTGGTCATGGAACCGGAACTGGTATGCGTAATGCCTGCGGGTACGGTCTGTGGATTACCATTAACCCTCACTGCTGTCAACGAGTTGTCAGCGGCCATAAAGTTAAAATTTAACACAGCTGTCGGGTTTATTACACAGTTATCGACAGTAAACTGCATGCGGTACGTGAAAATTCCGGTAGTACCGGGTGTGGGAATAATATTGTTCGCTGCATTCAGCCAGGGCGAAATCCATCTTCCGCAATTATTGTGAACATAAGTATTGGGGTATGTGGTACTTCCATTTTGTAATACGCCCGTTGATATCCTTACGGGATTAAAAGTTCCACCTGGTAATTTAAGTGTCCAGATAGGGTCATTCGTCCCTATAGCACCTGTTCCTGTAGTGAGATTAAAAATCTGTGCACCTGCGCTCATCGGAAGAAATAAGCCCATCAGCATCATTGCGATGATAAAATTGATTTTTTTCATAAACTTAAATATTTAGGTTACGCCTACTCTAATAAAAACGACGATGCATAACATTTTCGGCATCCGGATACACACCGTTTTTAACAGCATTATTTACAGAAGGAATGATGGTAAGGATTCAATAAAAATAAAATAGCAGCTAATACCCTATCGTCCGATTCCGTAACGATGGAAAACTTTATTATGACAGGCAAGCATGCAAACTATTTTATGCAGAAAGGGTCTTTAATTCAACTTAAAATCAGAAATGGGTTATTAAACCTGATTCGATAAAATATGATAATATTAATATTCCAAGCCGTAAAATCTTATTTTAAGACAACACGGAAGATATATTTTGTTTACAATAGTATCATAATTTCATTTATAATCAATATTGTGATGATTTTTTATGTTGCATTTCAAATGTAGTGAGAATTTATATTTTATTCATTTTTTTTAACAAAAAAATATCAGATTACGCTGAAGTGATGTTTTTAATAATTGATAATCTCAAATGTTATTAGCCTTGGGTAACTAAATAGCCTGTGGATTTGCCAAATTTTACGAACCCTGAAATGCAATACCAACCATAACGGTGCAAGCATTAGCGCCGCTTAGCGAATATCAGGGTTAACCCTGATATTCCCGTCCATCACTGATTTTGGCACGAAATTTGGAATAGTTATGAAATGCGGCCTTGAATTGATATTTCTCAACCAAAGGCGCTTTTTATTAACAATCTAAATGATAGAAAAATGGCAAACGTCATGCAAAACCGCATCAATGCGGTACTCGAAGTAGATCAAATGCAGGCAATTAAAGACTGTATCAACAGCCTTATCGAATTACTGCCTGAAGCCGGCAACCTCACACTTACCGACGATGAAAAAGGCCAGCTCGCCTCGCTCGATGTCGATAACAAAGTATTTGTGGAAGATGTTATCAATGAATGCGCCAACAATGGCGCGGGCATTATTCCCGCAGTGATTAACCCGGAGTTTATTAAAAGCGACCTCCGTTTGTTCGAGCAGACGGATGAACTGCACAGTATGCTGACCAAAGCCCTGGAAGTACTGGAAAACCTGCGCCGCATAGCTGCCAGCGAAGCTTACGGTTTAAGCAATGTGGTTTACAAAATTTTTGCTGTGGCTGCAGCAAGCGGCATTCCTAATGCACAAAGCAGCTACGAAAAGCTGAGAGCAAGGTATAAGGATAACGGTAGCGGTGGTGGTGCAACCCCGCAGAAAGCCATCTAAGTCAACAGGTCAAATCAAAAAGCATCATCCCCAAGGGGATAATGCTTTTCTTATGTCGGCATGATTCCGATTATTAAACAATTTTGATAACAATGGTAATAAAATTGACACTATAATTAACTTATTTGTTAGTTTAATTAACTTATTTGTTAATTTAATTAACTTATTCGACAATTTAATTAACTTATTTGACAATTTAATTAATTTATTTGATAATTAAATTAATTTATTAGCCACCTTAATTAACTTAAATGTAAATTTAATTAACTTATTTGTAAATATAGTTAACTAATATGACAATTTTATTAACTTATATGAGCATTAAATTAACTTTTATGGTAATTAAATTAACGTGTATGATACTTTAATTCTCATAAAGATGAATTTTATTCACTTTCATGTGAATAATAGTTACATTTTCAGACCATTTAATTAACTTATTTGACAATTAAATTGACAAATAAGTTAATTAATTTCACTTTTATGAGAATTCTATTTACATTTACGGACCATTTAATTAACTTATTTGAGCATTAAATTCACATTCAGGTTAATTGTAGTGTCAGCATACATTCATTATTTTAAATAATATCATTACAGCAATATGGAAAATCAGCCATTGCCCCCTATCGGGCCTATTCTTGAAGCGTATATTAAGGATAACCGCACTTATAAAGCCGCACTGGCACGTGCCTTAAACGTCAGCCCTCAAAACCTGATAAGGATGCGGAAGCAGGATGATTTGTCTATGGGCCGGCTCTGGCAATTGAGCCATATCCTGAGGCACAATTTCATTGGCGATATAGCGGCAAAACTCCCGGCCGACTATACAGGCGCCATGCAGGAGGCCCTTGCCGAAAAAGACAAAGCAATTGCGGCTTTGCAAAGCGAACTGGAAGCCATGACAAAAGAAAGAGATATTTATAAAGATCTGGTGAAACGATAAGTTGAGGTAGTGCCTGAGCTTGTGGAAGCCATCAGCCCGAGGGGAGTAACCCATGCCTAAAGCCCCTCTACCCTATGCCTGATGGTAAGCTTGTTACGCTCCGTAATGACTTCTATATGCTGACCGGGGCGAAAGCCGCAGTCCTGCAGCCATTTGCCTATCAGCCTTATTTCGGGGTAAAGCACCACATTACTGCCGTTGCGTAGCCCGGTGCTTCGGCAAAATATTTTATCGTACACTTTTAAGGTGCGTACCCGCAGCTTATTGTTTTGTTTCTTTATGTTTACCATATAAGTAGATTTTAATTGCAGGACAATAGTAGCACGACTTACAGGCATATTCAAGTGGGCGGCGGCATATTTCAGTGTGTGAAGCAGGATAATTTACCTGCTTTATCAACAGGCTTTTTTATGAAAGGAAAAACCCTACATTTGAGTTCCTTAAAAAAAAATCTAACCAAAGCTCCTGAACAGGAGCTTTTTGCAAATGTCTTTATGAAAACCCTGTTATCGCTTCTGCTCCTTTCCGCAACCTGTTTTACACTTACAGCACAAACCCCTAACCGATATTATCCTTCCGTTCAGCATATTTTCAATGCGCCGGAAGATAAGATGATGAACAAGGATTTTGATTTTTTCAATAACTGGATCAAGAAGGGCGCACAATATGTGTTTAGTAAAGACCTGCAGACATCCGGAAGTTCCAATGGCGATGCTGCTTTTTATAGCTTGTCATTGGTATTCCGTAAGGATTCTGTTTTTCAATTCGGCAATTCGGGGTTCGAACTGAAAATACGGACCGATTCATCAGGCATTGCCACACCTGCTGTTCTTATACAGCAGCAATACAAAATACTGGCCTATCTCAGAAGTTTCAATCCCGATACGTACAACCCTGCCGACCTGAAAAATAAATTTCAACTGGGCTTAATGATCTACAATATTTCGGAAGAACAGGCAATGGCAAATTTCTTAAACAATTTTATTGTCGCAGATAAAAAGCATGCAGGTACGCCCCTGCAACAATTGAAAAACGACCTTAAACAGAAAAAGAAGATCAACCTCGTGTTTGATGAAGCTAAAGACGAGAAGATATTACAAAAAATAGCTACACAGATATATGAGCAATCGAATGTTTATAGCTCCCAGGCGCTGTATGATTTGTATATCCAATCGGCTACTGCTACGGCGACATTGCAAAAATTCAATCAGTTTTTCAGGTCTATGGTAGCTACAAATGCATCGGAAGCAATAGACGAAACCGTTGCTTATAACCTGCAGGCAACCTTCCCTAAAAAAGATGTCAGTGTCCGGATTGCAGAAAAGTATATTGCCGTTTTTAATAAGGAGGATACATTAACGCCTCAAAAAACGGCACTCAGTTTATCACTCAGAAGTGTAAGCCTGACAACCGTCCGTACAACGGGCCAAAAATATATGAAGATCAATCTGGCATTTAATCCCGATAAAGATGACAACCGGATGTTCAAAATAATCAATGTATTGCCCAAAAATAAAGTACCGGCTTATCTTTCATCCTTTACTTACCCGGTAAACAGCCTCGACAGTATAGAGTTGAGGGTGTATGAAGATTATCTGGAAGGCGATATTTTTATAAAGCAAAATCCCTCAGGCTCAGATATAGCAAGATTACCCTTCTTAAGTCAAAAATTTTCGTTGAATTAATACGTTCCGGCAGGCAGGATTTTCGCCCTTGTTGGTGTTTTTCACCAACAAGCCGATAATTTACCTGCTTGCTGACAGGCTTTTTTATGAATGAAAAAACTTACATTTGAGTTTCGAAAATACAGCAATACATGGACAAGAAAATACACGAAGGCAGAAATGTGAAACGCTTCAGGGAAATGATGGGCATAAAACAAGAGGCGCTGGCCTTTGACCTGGGCGAGGACTGGAACCAAAAGAAAATATCGCTGCTGGAGCAAAAAGAAACCATCGATACTACCCTACTGCAACAAATAGCCACTGTACTGAAGATACCTGTGGAAGCTTTTCAGAATTTTGATGAGGAACAGGCGGTGAATGTGATTGCGAATACTTATTCTTTTCAGGATTTTAAAGACAATGCGGTTGCTTCGGGATTTAATTATCAGCCATCCTTTAATCCTATTGATAAAATGATTGAATTGTATGAACGTATGCTTCAACAGCAAAAGGAAATGATTGAGAAGTTGGAGCGGTTAATTAAAGAAAGATAGTTCTTAAAAGAAAGGAAGAGTAGATTTGTAAATCATTGGTAAAAATGACCTCGAAACAAAAAAATGTATGTTTTGTCTTCTGAAAACTAAATAATAATGGAAATAACATCAATTCTTGAGGATCAACGGATAAAATCTCATAATATCTCAGTTGAATTTGAGTTTAAAGAATACTTGGAAATCGCAGACAATATTTTAAATAATAATCCATTTCAGCGACAAAGAGTAAAATCATCTTCATCTGTTTATAGTTTATTAAGGGATGACTTGAAAGTAGGATGTATTATTCCTCCAATTGTGTTGGCTATAACCCAAAAACAATTCCTTATTCCGCAAAATGCAAACAAAAAGGAATTAGCTAAAAGCTTTGAAGCTTTCATTAAGTCTAATACTTCGAACATTCTTATTCTTGATGGATTACAAAGAACATATACGATTATAGACGCAGAAGAGGAGCTATTGCGGAATGTTGACAAAAGTGCAATAAATCATTTTCACCATAATAGACTTAGATGCGAATTTTATCTTGGTATTGATAAAATTGGCATTTTGTATAGAATGCTCACACTGAATACTGGACAAACGCCTATGTCTGTAAGACATCAAATTGAAATTCTTTATTCAGATTACCTAAATCATGCAACTGACGGAATTCGGCTAATAAAAGAAATTGATGAAAAAGGACCACGAAAAAAAGGTGAATATAGTTTTAAAGAGATAATAAACGGCTTTACATCTTATTTGATGAGAGATTACCTCACTTTCGATAAAACTGATATCTTAGGAAACATTAAAAGCCTTGAAAAATTATCAAAGGAGAACAATGATTATGATATTTTTCAAAAATACACCATGTGTTATCACAATCTACAAATAAAATTTCAGGAGTTAGCAGGAAATTGGACTTTTGATGATAGTGAATATGGCCAGTTATCGGGTCCAGCATACGGAAAAAATGCAATATCTATTTTTGATAAGTCACAATCAATGACAGGCTTAGGTGCAGCTATTGGCTTTTTGGTAGACCAAGAACTAATTGATGGGTTTGATGATGTAATTAGCAATATTTCTGAAATTAAATTTACAACGGAAATAAGTTCGTCATTAATTGACCTCTTGTTTAAACTTGATGACATTCGTAAATATGCTCCCAAAATTGGGAACGCGCAAAGAGCATATTTTTATTATTTTTTCAGAGAGCTTTTTAACAAGGCGGGAGACTCATATCTGGTGGTAAATTTAGCTATTGAAAATGCGTTTAAACGTTATCGTCAAAACGCATAATTTGGATATATGCTAAAATTGAAATTGCCGTATTCTGAAAATGAATATTTACTTGATAAAGTAACTTATGAAAAGACTGACAATGGAGGACATTTCCTCTTACAGTCTAATGAGGAAAGAAATATAAACATAAATGTAGATTACAATTTTACGTTATACGACACATACAAGCCAGAAGAATTTGAATGTTTCCCATTCTTATCGCCTTTATATTTCAAAGAAGAAAACATTTTTGAAGTAAAAGTAAATACTAAAATTGGGCGTATCGGTTGGATATTTCCTATACAGTCATTATCGTCTACGGCTCATTCTCATTCAAATAACGAACATTATTTAAAATATGCTTTCGTAGTATTTTACAAATTACTTTTAGGCGAATATTTTAATCATGATATCGTATTTGAAGCTATAGACCCTTCATCGTATTTGAGTATAACAGATATTTATAACAGTGAATTAATTGTTCTATGTACTAGCAAGGCAAAAACTGATAAAATCTTCAAATTCGACATCTCTGATTATATTCCCTTTTTATATTCATCGCATTATTTTCATTGCTCTAATCCTAAAGAGTTGGATTTACTTAGATATGTGTCTACAGCAGAGCAAATTACAAGCTTAACCATTAAACATATTTCGACTCTGCTAAAAGATGAGATTTTTATCAAGTCTTTATTTAGAGATCTATTAAAAGAAAGTAATCATCCACTTGTACAATTTCATTTATTATATCAAATTGTAGAGCTTTTAATTAATAAAGTTTATGATTCTGAAATTGAAAATGTTCTCCTTTCTTCAAAAAGCAGAGAGAAAAAGCCACACGAAATATTAAAAGATATCTCTGTTTTGCAAACAGAAAAATATCGCATAACCAAATTAATCGATTCGTACTTATCAATTCATCCAACATCATCAGCTGAATTAATAGGTTTATGTAAACAAGTGTCTCAATTCTATCCTCAAAAAAATGTCGACGATGAAGATAAAAAGTCTCTTAATCACGCAGGACTGGCATTTTATTTCGTTCGGAATATGGTTGTACATGATTTTAGGACAATAAGTGAAAGGGATAGCAATTATGCAATTTTCAAGCAATTTGTTGTCACGTTTGAAAAATTTATAATAGAGATTATAATAAATTATAAAGATGAAAAGGCAGAATATAATTTACATTCATTAGAATGGTTGAAATATCAACTTCAACAGCAATGAATAAATAAAATGGTAGCTATTAATATGTCAAAGAAGCTTTATTTGTTCTATCGTACATTTCAATCGTTCTAAAAGGTTGTCGTATGTTATTATGTCCGCAATATTCTTATACTTTCTTTTTACAATCTCAAAATCACGTTTTTGTATTGGCGATAGATTATTTTCACGACCCATTATAATTAGTGCACTAGGATTGATGATTTTAATCTCCATGTTCGCAGGAATTGAATCTTTATATTTTAACGTTAATATCTTTTCTCCTTTTTCTCCCCCGCTAGCGCGAGCCTGTGGCTCGTGTTTCATAAAGAACAAAAACCCAAATCGAACAAACGCAACACTGTTGCGTTTAAATTAAATTAGCCTACATTTGCAACACGGTTGCATTTTGTAAAACAGCTGATTTAAATCCGATGACAAACAATAAAACTTTTGACGTAATTATAATTGGCGGCAGCTATGCCGGTTTATCCGCAGCAATGGCATTGGGCCGTTCATTAAGAAAGGTGCTAATCATCGACAGCAATCTGCCCTGCAACAGACAAACACCCCATTCCCACAATTTCATTACTCAAGACGGAGAAACACCTGCGGCCATTGCACAAAAAGCCAAAGCCCAGGTGCTGCAATACGATACTGTACAATTCCACAACGACCTTGCCCTGAGCGGAAAGAAAATACCGGACGGTTTTGAAATCGCCACGGAAAAAGGCGATGTGTTTACTGCTAAAAAGCTCATTTTCGCCACAGGCATTAAAGACATGATGCCCGATATTAAAGGCTTTGCGGAGTGTTGGGGTATTTCGGTAGTGCATTGCCCGTATTGCCACGGCTACGAAAACCGCGGACAAAAAACAGGTATTATGGTCAATGCCGACAGGGGTTTTCATATCGCCTCCTTAGTCAGCAACCTTACCGACAAGGTTACCATGCTGACTTCCGGCAAAGCGGATTTTTACGATCTGCAGATTTCAAAATTCCAGCATCACGGCATTGATATTATTGAAACAGCCATCACGGAAATAGAGCATGAAAACGGCCATGTCAAAAATGTAGTGTTCCATAATGGAGAAAAAATGCGTTTTGATGCTGTTTACGCAAACATTCCGTTTATACAGCATTCTGATATTCCGGTTGCTTTGGGTTGCGAGCTTACCGAACATGGTTATATCAAACTGGATCCTTTTCAGCAAACAAGCGTGGAAGGTGTATATGCCTGCGGCGACAATTCCAATCCGATGCGTTCCGTAGCCTCCGCCGTTTCCGCAGGGAATATGACCGGCGCGATGGTGAATAAGATTCTGACAGATGAAAGTTTTTAGTTGTCGTCGGTGTTTTCTCCAACAAGTTGATATTCAAGGACATTGCTGTTGGTGAAAAACACCAACAGCGGCAGAAAGGCAATACTCACAGCTTAGGAAACCCTGAAAGGGTGAAATACAATAGCGATGGGTGTAAACCCATCGTGAATAGATAGGGTTGTACCCTATCCTTTTTTGTGTCGTCCTTACAGGACTTGTAACACCCCTCCCCAACCTTCCCGCCCGAATTATTGTTATCATTCAAAATAGCGATAATGGACAATAATATCAGCGAGGAAGTAATACAATCGCTCAGGAAAAATAAACTGGTTTACGTAACCTCTGAAGACAAAGGATTTACACGGAAAGAGAAAAACGGGAAATTCATTTATCTGGATATTGGAGGAAAAGAAATAAAATCGGAGGAAATACTGCACCGTATCAGAGCGTTGGTCATTCCTCCCGCCTGGACGGAAGTGTGGATTTGCCCGAAGGAAAACGGCCATATTCAGGTGACGGGCCTCGACGCCAAAGGCCGTAAACAATACCGCTATCACGCTGACTGGCAGAAATTCAGGAACGAAACCAAATTCGATAAATTATACCAGTTCGGCAGGAAGCTGAACAACCTGAGAAAGCAGATTCAGAAAGACCTGAAAAGAAAAAGTATTGATAAACAAAAAGTTACAGCACTTGCTTTAAGTGTTATGGAAAATACTTTTATAAGGGTGGGTAATGCTGCTTACGAAAAGGAAAACGGCTCTTACGGATTGACCACACTTAAAAACAGGCATATCCGTTTTGACCATGGCATCGCTATTTTCAGGTTTGTAGGGAAAAAAGGCGTTAAAAGAATGGTACAGATGCGACATCGTTCGCTTATCAATTTGCTGAAAAAAGTAAAAGACCTGCCCGGCCAGGAGATTTTCCAATATTACGACGCAGACAAAAACCTGCATTCGCTGAACTCTTCCGATATTAATCATTACCTGAAAGAAATCATGAAAGAGGATTTTACATGCAAGGATTTCAGGACCTGGGGCGGTTGTGTTTGTGCATTGCAGCATTTCCTGGAAAGCTCCGGTGAAGAAAACAGCACCAAAAGCCTGCCTGCTTTGATTGATAAAGTTGCCGAAAGGCTTGGCAATACAAGGACGGTTTGTAAGAAATATTACATACACCCGCAATTGTTGCTGCGATACGAAAACGGGGAGATGGGACAATTATTCCCTGCCGGAAGCATTAAAACAGATGATTTCAACGCCGTGGAAAAGGCATTCCTCAATTTCCTGAAAAAGACGGCAGCTTAAAGATACCGGGGTTTATCATTGCAAGGGCTTAAATAAAACGTAAGGATGTTAACCGCAAAGAACGCTAAGAGAATACGCAAAGAACCGCAAAGGACTACATTACTTCTTTGCCTTAGCGGTTCTTTGCGTAATACTTTGTGACCTTTGCGGTAAGTGCTGCAAGCCCATATTTCCATAAATTCAATTAGCGCAGCGCACATGCTTAGGTGACTGAGTTCGCCGAATCAATTACGGTAGTATTTCTATTATTTGATATTAGGCGTTTCCTTTTTCTGCTTTTCATTCTTCTGGATGCTTTTGTTTTCATCTTCCACAACCACACTCTGAACCGTTACAGCATAATCGTTCGGGTAAATCTTGGAACCATATTTAACAGCATAGCATTTGGTAAACTCCGCACCGATATAAAGAATGATAGAAGAATAATACACCCAAATCAGCAATACTACCAGAGAACCTGCCGCGCCGAATGTAGAACCCACTTTGGATTGCGATACATAAAAGGAAATCGCGAATTTCCCTACCAAAAACAAAATGGCTGTTATTAATGCTCCTAAAAACACATCCTTCCATTTTACATTGGCATCGGGCAAGACTTTAAAAATCATTGCGAAAATAAGCGTGCTGACGCCAAGCGTTACAATCAGGTTCAGGATATAAAAAACAACGACTGCCACACCCGGAAATACATTCAGCAACCTATTGTTCAGCATTTCTATAACGCCCGTAACCACTAAGGACACGAGGAGTATAAAGCCCATGCCGACTATCATGGAGAAAGACAAAAATCTGTTCTGAATAATCTTCCATAATCCGTTCTTTGGCTTCGCTTTCAGTCCCCAGATGCTATTGATGGAATCCTGAATAACGCCGAACACGGTTGTCGCACCGACAACCAGCATAATAATGCCGATGGTTGCTGCCATAACGCTCTTATTGCTGATATAGGCATTCGCAATAATTTGCTGTAACTGAACGGCGGTGTCTTTCCCCACAAAATCTTCAAGAATGGCATAAACCTTGCCTTCTATAGCCTCGCGGCCGAGGAACAAGCTGCAAAGAGAGATAATTACCACAAATAACGGCCCCATTGAAAAGACGGTATAATATGCCAAAGCGCCGCTTTGCATGGTTATCTTATCGTTGGAAAAACCGGTGAAAGTATCTTTTAATATTTCCCATGCGTCTTTGAAAAATGTTTTAATGCTCATAGAATCTTGCAGTTATCTTGAAATGGATAACAAAGCCGCTATGGGTAAAGTTCATTTCAAAAGCGGGTCATATCAGGGAAAAGGCACGAAGCCGGGAATTAATGAACTTCATTTATTGAGAATAAAAAAGGCAAGCCTGTGCAGGCTTGCCTCTCGTTGTTATTTATTGTTTTATTATTTCAAATCAAAACGGTCAAGATTCATGACCTTATGCCATGCCGCCACAAAATCTTTTACAAATTTTCCCTGTGAGTCTGTACTACCATAGACCTCGGCAATAGCACGCAACTCAGCGTTGGAACCGAATACAAGATCTGCTCTGGTGGCAGTCCATTTTGGTGCGCCTGTCTTCCGGTCTGTTCCTTCAAATAGTTCTTTATCGTTGGAAGCAGCTTTCCAGGCGGTATTCATATCCAGTAAGTTCACAAAAAAGTCATTGCTTAATTGTCCCGGGCGTTGCGTAAGGACTCCATGCTTTGAACCATCGTAATTGGCATTCAGCGCACGCATTCCGCCAACCAACACTGTCATTTCAGGAGCCGTAAGCGTCAGTAGCTGCGCTTTGTCAATCAATAACGCTTCGGTAGAAACGGCAGATTTTGCTTTGCGGTAATTACGGAAACCGTCCGCAATATGCTCCATGTGTGCAAACGATTCCACATCTGTCTGCTCCTGCGAAGCATCCGTACGACCCGGATTGAAAGGAACTTTAATATGCTGCCCTGCATCATTAGCTGCTTTTTCAACCGCTGCACAACCTGCCAGAACAATCAAATCCGCCATAGAAACTTTATTGCCTCCGGCATCGTTAAATGTTTTCTGAATGCCTTCCAGCGCAGCTATTGTTTTTGAAATAAGCGGCGTATTATTCACCTGCCAGTATTTCTGCGGTGCAAGCATGATACGAGCGCCATTGGCACCGCCACGCTTGTCTGAACCACGGAAGGTAGAAGCCGAAGCCCATGCCGTGGAAACCAATGCGGCAATATCCAGACCTGATGCCAGTACTTTTTCTTTTAATGATTTTATATCTTCTTCATTGATGGCCGTATAAGTTGCTTCAGGAAGCGGATCTTGCCAAACCAATACTTCTTCCGGAACATCGGCACCCAAATACCTGCTGCGTGGCCCCATGTCGCGATGCGTCAACTTGAACCAGGCACGTGCAAAGGCATCTGCAAACTGATCAGGATTTTCAAGGAAACGGCGGGAAATCTTTTCATAAGCAGGGTCGAACCTGAGTGAAAGATCGGTGGTAAGCATGGTAGGCAAATGCTTCTTTGAAGCATCAAAAGCATCCGGAATAATTGCTTCTGCATTTTTAGCTACCCATTGCTGTGCTCCTGCGGGGCTTTTGGTTAATTCCCATTCAAAGCCGAAAAGGTTCTCAAAAAAGTTATTGCTCCATTGCGTAGGCGTTTTGGTCCAGGTTACTTCAAGGCCGCTGGTAATAGTATCGGCGCCTTTACCGCTGCCAAAGGCATTGTTCCAGCCAAAACCTTGTTGTTCTAGGCCTACGGCTTCCGGTTCTTTACCTACATTATCGGCCGATGCGGCTCCATGTGTTTTCCCGAAAGTATGACCGCCCGCAATCAATGCCACGGTTTCTTCATCGTTCATCGCCATCCTGCCGAATGTATCGCGTATATCTTTAGCTGCTGCAATCGGATCGGGATTGCCGTCGGGCCCTTCCGGATTGACGTATATCAAACCCATCTGAACGGCTGCAAGCGGCTGCTCGAGATTGCGGGAATGAATACCGTCATCTCCGTCATCGTCCGAAACCAATACCCCATGCGGTTCTACCACTCCTTCGGAGCCATGTGCGTAACGCAGGTCTCCGCCCAGCCAGGTATCTTCCGCACCCCAGTAAACATCTTCATTCGGCTCCCATACATCTGCACGGCCACCGGCAAATCCAAAGGTTTTAAAGCCCATAGATTCCAACGCTATATTTCCGGCAAGGATCATAAGATCCGCCCATGAAATGTTACGTCCGTATTTTTGTTTGATAGGCCAAAGCAGCCTGCGCGCTTTATCAAGGCTCACATTGTCCGGCCAGCTATTCAATGGTGCAAAACGTTGTTGCCCCTGCCCTGCCCCGCCGCGGCCATCATGCACACGGTAAGTGCCGGCACTGTGCCATGCCATACGTATGAACAAGCCTCCGTAATGCCCGAAGTCGGCAGGCCACCATTCCTGGGAGTCTGTCATCAACGCATGAAGGTCTTGTTTTACCGCCTCAAGGTCCAGGCTTTTGAATGCTTCGGCATAATCAAAATCCTTGTCCATCGGATCGGAAAGGGCTGAATGCTGGCGCAGGATATTTACCCTTAATTGATTTGGCCACCAGTCGCGGTTTTTCATGCCACCGCCTGCAACGTTGTTGTGCATACTGCCGTTATGAAAAGGGCATTTGCTTATATCGCCTTCACGATTTTGGTCTTGCGGGTTATGAGATGTGTTATTTTCCATAAGAAATACATTTTGATTGCTCTTCAAATATATTGAAGTTTGTGAAACTTGCTTGTAAACAATGTATAGACTGTTTCATGTATGGAATAGAGTAATTCAATAACAGGTGTTGTTATAAGTGGAAAAAGACACGGAATAAAAAATAATTTGATTATCCCCATTTAGGAAACAAACTTATTAAATCGTTCAGACCATCCCGTAAGAATGTAATGTTGGTAGCATCATAGAAGGAATTTTATTTCATGACCCTGTAAGGGTCAGATTACCAAAACAAAAATGATAATTAGCACTGTAATATTGTCCTTACAGGACAATATTCAATCAAATAACAAAAGGCTACCGATATTGTATCCCTCCGGGATAAGACCAATCTTGTTTCCTACACGCGGATAGTAAGTTAAAATAATTCCGGTATCTGAAAGCTGCATTTATGAAACAGCCTGAATGCAAAAAACCGTTCCGGAAATCCGGAACGGTTTTTAAATTTATTTGAACGTTGGCAAGTTAAAATAATCGAATTATTTTTTTGCACCGCCACCTGCCGGTTTGCGGCCACCTTGACCACCACCGCCTGCAGGACGCTTAGCACGGCTTGCACCGCCTTTGCCGCCTTTCTTAGCTTCTTCATCATCAAGATCAAGACCACGGGTACGTTCAGTGAATTCCACTTCTTCTTCCTGTTGTTCTTCTTCTTTATTTTGAGCACGCTCTTCGATACCTTCCAGGATTGCAGCAATCAGGTAGTTGGTAACGATAGCGATTGATTTTGTAGCATCGTCATTTGCAGGGATAGAGAAATCTACTTTCGTAGGATCGCTATTGGTATCAACCATTGCAAATGTAGTAATACCAAGACGTTTAGCTTCTGCCAATGCAATGTGTTCGTGGCTGATGTCAACAATGAACAAAGCAGCAGGAGTACGGCCCATTTGAGAGATACCGCCCAATACTTTTTCCATTTTTTGTTTGCTACGATCCAAAGTCAGACGCTCTTTCTTTGTAACGCTGTCCAAAGTACCGTCGTTCAGCATTTTTTCGATGCTCTGCATCTTCTTAACGCTCTTACGGATAGTCTGGAAGTTGGTAAGCATACCACCTAACCAACGTTCAGTAACGAAAGGCATGTTAGCTTTAGCTGCTGCTTCAGAAACGATTTCTTTCGCTTGTTTTTTAGTTGCAACAAACATAATTTTCTTACCGCTTTTTGCGATGGATTTCAATGCTGCTGCTGATTCCTGTAAACCTTCGATGGTTTTATTAAGATCAATAATGTGAATGCCATTCTTTTCGGTAAAGATGTATGGAAGCATTTTCGGATTCCATTTTTTCTTTTGGTGTCCGAAGTGAACGCCTGCTTCAAGCAATTGCTGATGTAATGATTTATTTTCTTCCATTGTTGGAAAATTGAATGAGTTGATAAAATTTGAATAATAAGCTTATCCTCATCCGGCTCATAATGAGTCGGCGGGCATTAACGTTTAGAGAACTGGAAGCTACGACGTGCTTTAGCTTTACCGAATTTCTTACGTTCAACAACACGTGGATCACGACGCAATAAGCCTTGTTTTTTCAACGCTGGACGGAATTCAATGTTTACTTCGCAAAGTGCACGAGCAATTCCTAATTTAATTGCTTCCGCTTGTCCTTTCGGACCACCACCCTGTACGTTTACATTGATATCATATTGATCCAATGCTTCGATAGTTTTAAGTGGCAATTCTACTTGGTTTTGTAAGTAGATAAGCGTGAAGTAGTTTTTATATTCTTTGTCGTTTACCTTAATCTCACCTGTACCTTTGTTAAGATATACGCGAGCTACGGCTTCTTTACGACGGCCAATGGCATTTTTAGATTTTTCCATTTAATTAGAAAGTTAATATGCGCCCCTATAAGGGCTTAGGGGTTAATATTTGAAATCTTTAGGTTTTTGAGCTTGATGTCCGTGTTCTGCACCTTCGTAAACAAATAGTTTTTTGTACATAGCACGACCCAAACGATTTTTAGGCAACATACCTTTTACCGCACGCTCGATTACTGCATTCGGACGACGAGCTACCAAATTTTTAGCAGATTCGTGTTTTTGTCCACCAGGGTAACCTGTTACGTGTTGGTAATCTTTATCTTCCATTTTGTTACCGGTCAAAACGATTTTACCGCTGTTGATAACGATTACATAATCTCCGCAATCAAAGTGTGGAGTATAGTATGGTTTGTTTTTACCACGTAATACCGCGGCAATCTTAGAACTGAAGCGACCCAAAGTTTGGTTGGTAGCATCAGCGACCCACCAGTCACGGCTAACGATTTTTTCGTTAGCTGATTGGGTTCTGTAGCTCAATTGTTTAAGAGACATTGTTATTTGCTTTTTGCTGAATGATTATTCTGAATCCCTTTACGGCAGATGTTTTACAACATGTTTTCGTATTGGGAGCGCAAAAGTAAGCCGACTGTTGAAAACTACCAAACAATTCATTACTTTTTTTTGACGCACCTTTGCAAACAATTGATTTTCAATAACAAATTTGATTAAAAGTTTTAAACAGTTTCAAAAAACACCTTTATTTATCTTCTTATCAATTAATTTAATCCCGGTTTAACACATGAATACAGACCTTCGGCTCCGGATTTTCACAAAAACACTATATAATATGTCAGACAATACAAAAGTAGCCTTCATCACCGGAGGTTCCAAAGGAATAGGGTTCGGAGTAGCGCAATCATTAATAGAGCAAGGTATAAAAGTGGCCATCACGAGCCGCAGCCAAAAACATGTTGACGAAGCTGTAGCTAAACTGAATCATATAAAAGAAGGATATGCTTTAGGTTTTGAAGCAGATGTACGTCAATTGGATGCGCAACAAAAAGCGGTAGATGCCACTATTGCAAAATGGGGACAAATTGATTATGTCATTGCAAATGCCGGGGTAGGTCATTTCGCAAACATCGAAGATATTTCAGTGGAGCAATGGCATGAAACGATTGACATCAATCTTACCGGTGTATTCAATACCGTAAAAGCGACGTTACCTGCTTTGAAAGATACAAAAGGATATCTGATAACGCTTGCGAGTCTTGCCGGGACTAATTTCTTTGCAAATGCAAGTGTGTATAATGCCAGTAAATTTGGTTTGGTGGGATTTACACAAGCTGTAATGCTGGATATCAGAAAATATGGCATCAAGGTTTCTACCATCATGCCGGGATCGGTTGCAACGGAATTTGACAATAACGAAGTGTCCGAAAAAGATGCCTGGAAAATCCAACCGGAAGATATTGGCCAGATAGTAGTGGATTTAATAAAAATGCCTGCAAGGACTTTGCCAAGTAAAGTAGAAGTAAGGCCGAGTATGCCAGCTTAAGAAAATTCGTTTCGTAAATAAAATTCTTAAGGCCATACGCAGAAGCTTTAGTATAGTACTTCTGTGTATGGCCTGTTTTTTTCTGTGCCAGGTATGGTATAAGTAAGGATGGTTATCTATCTGACCAATACGAAATCACCTCTTTTATAATAAGGTTCGTTCAAAAATCTACTTTTGAATTTTAATTCGTAGAAATAAGTGCCGACTTCCGCATCTCCATTTTTATAGAAACCATTCCAGCCACGGTCGAATTCATTAAAAGAGCTATAAACCATTTGGCCCCATCTGTTAAAAATTCTGAGTGAATATTCGGAAGGAACACAGCCTAATGCAATGGAAGGTTTGAAATAATCATTTAAATCATCCCCATTAGGTGTAAAGACAGTAGGAACAGAAACGTGACAGGGGCAATATTGAGCATTAATATGAATGCTGTCTGTCCTGATACAACCATTACTTTCAGATTGCAACCAATAAACACCCGGATTTTCGATTGTAACAGAGGAGCTTTCGCTGTTATCAAACCATAAATACCGGTTTACATCGAGGGCAGTCAATTTAAACGGGAAACGCTGCTCACATATAGTGGTATCTGCAGGAACTATATTATTAACGGGGTTATTGGCGTATACAATAAAGGAGTCAACTCTGAAATTGCAAGGGCCCTGATAATAGACCCAGTACCTACCTGTATCTGTTATCAACTTATCGGAACCAATGGTACCGTCATTCCAGGTATAATCTGAAAAACCCGGTTTTGCCTTAAGCATAAACGGATTAATATGAATCGAATTTTCGCCACAAACAATTGTATCCATATAAACATTTGGGATGGTATCAGATGGTTTGAATGGATAAACGATTTCGCTCGGAAAATTGTCCACGCAAAATGGAGGTAAATCTATCAAGTTGTATTGGCTCTCATTCCAGGGTACATCGGGCTTATTTATTATATTGGAAAGACCGGTATTCTTATATGTGCCGAATAAGCTGTGGTAAGGAGCGGTTATGGATGGAAGATATACAGTGTCTTTAGGTTTATTGAAATAAAGCCTGTTATTGTAAGATTTTAATGATAAAGAGGTGGATATGCCATTTGAAATCGGATTATGTCCGGGGCTTACGTATTGATTGGAATAAACAGCATTGGAATCAGATAACTTATAAAACGTTATAGTACTGTTTATTTTCGGTGGAATTGTATGATTCTCAAATCTTGCACAAATTAAATATCTGCTGTCGGGCGTAAAATCAAAATCCAGTGAGTAGTCATATTTAGGTGTACCGTCAAAATCTACATTTAAAATCTTGAATCCATTTACAATGCCTGTTTCCGCATCAAAACTAAATTTCGAAATCTGATTAACATGATTGTAGAATAATATTTGCTTTCTATCAGGAGAGACCTTCCCTTTAACAGTAGTATTACCGTATATAACAGACAGATCTGCAACCGGAGATTCATAAACTGCAACCGGATTAGGGTTTAAGCCACTGCCATCTATATGATACGTAATTGCTTTAACATTTGAATCATTGATATTAGAAACAAATAGAATAAACCACAAATCACAATTATTGCCGGGAATTGGTACCAACGATAAAACAGATTCTGCCTGGCTCTGCCATAAAATGATATCTTTCATGGATGCGTCAACATCACCTAATCCATTATTCAGGTTCATATCAATGACTGAATATCTTACAGAATTATAATTGGGACGGCTATCGATTAAAGGGGATGAAAAATAGTAGTATCTTTTTGGGTTATTAGGGAATGGTACTATGCTGCTGACTTTATCTCTGAGATATACAAAATCATTCGTCAATGTAAATTCCTGCCAGTCCTCAATGGCATCAAATCCATGCGGCATTAAATTGAAATTTCTATCGTAACAATTATGATTTTTACTTACAAATAACAACTGGCCCGTATTGGGATCCGAAACATTTATACCATAGTCGTTTTGGCCATCGGAATAATAAAACCATGCGTGCGCAAGACCTGTGTTTTCAATACCATAATAGTAAACAGCATCTGTATCTATTCCATAATAAGGTACCGGAAATACGGAAGGAGGATCTGTATTCATATTTACACCATAATCGCCTAATATCCAATTGCTGTTAGCTTTTAAATATTCAGGTGTCTGGTTGTAGTAATGCTGTGCGGAAGCATTATAAAGATTAAATAGGATACAGGCTAAAGTAAAAAAAGTAAAATGAATTTTTTTCATGGTTTTATTGTCATGAGCAATTTACACCTTATGCCGGATATTTACAAAATTAGCTTCGGGTATTATGCTGCGTCATTTGCCGCTTATAACAAACATTCCACCTATATTTTACCGAACACCGACCTCGAAATAAAATATTTCTGCTAAGAAGAGCGATTTTAGAATCTTATAATTTCCTACATTCTAAAATTATCTAAAAATGGAATTAAGTCAGATTTCGTTAATCATCGGGCTGTTGTTTTTTGCCTTTGTACTACCGGCAATGGGCTTATACAAAATGTTTCAAAAAGCGGGAATGCCTGCATGGATAGCGCTCGTACCTGTTTTGAACACCTGGTATATGCTGAAACTTACTCAAAAACCAAAATGGTGGTTTGTTGCGCAATTGATTCCGGTTGCAGGTTATTTGTTTACGATAGGCATATATATTGAGTTTGTACGTTGTTTTGGCAAAATCAAATTTTATCAACAGGCTTTAACGGCTTTCGCTCCTTTTCTTTACTTCATATATATAGGCTTCAATAAGAAAGATCATTTTTCACAACCTGTTGCCTCTGCTCCGCCGCAAGGTGCAAGGAAAATTATTAAAGAGTGGGCAGATGCTGCTATTTTTGCGGTTGTTGCCGCCGTTATTATCCGCACATTTTTCATAGAAGCTTATGTTATACCATCCGGTTCTATGGAAGGCACCTTGCTTACAAACGATTATCTTTTTGTAAGTAAGATGTCCTACGGTGCGCGTCTTCCCATGAGGCCGCTGCAGTTACCATTGGTTCATAATACAATTCCGCTTATTGGCGGCAACTCCTATTCTGATGCTATCAAAACACCTTATCAACGCCTGCCCGGATTTGGTAAAGTACAACGTTATGATATTGTCGTTTTCAACGTGCCTCATAATGATACTGTTATGGCAGACAAACCAAGCAATGATTATTATGCTTTTGTAAAAAGATTTGGCCGTGCCGCTGTCTGGAACCAAAGTAAAATAATAACCAGGCCTGTCGATAAAAAGGAAAATTTTATCAAACGCTGTATGGGCTTACCGGGCGATAAAGTTGAAATAAGAGATGGCATTGTTTACATCAACGGAATAAAGGGTAAAATTTTTCCACATCAAAGAATAGATTATCAAATACAGGCCGGACCCGGTTTCTCCCTTTCACCCGATTATACCGACGAACATCATATTATTTATAAAGGCAGTAATCCACAGATAGGCACTGTTGCAGAAATGGAATATGAAACAGCGATGGAAGTAAGTAAATTGCCGGGTGTAACGGATGTCAGGCCATTTGTTGAAAGCAAGGGCGATATTAAGGGAAGCGGACAATCTGTTTTTCCGCAAAACACAAATTTCTTTCCCTGGAATCAGGACAATTACGGTCCCATATTGATACCACGTAAGGGAATGACCATTTCACTTTCGTCCCGGAATATTGCAATGTATCAAAGAGCTATTCAGGTTTATGAAAAGAACAAATTTGAAGTAAAGGATGGTAAATGTTTCCTTAACGGAAAAGAAGCCAACCAATATACTTTCAAAATGGATTATTACTGGATGATGGGCGACAATCGCCATAATTCCGAAGATTCCCGTTTCTGGGGATTTGTGCCGGAAGATCATATTGTGGGAAAGGCTTCTTTCGTATGGTTAAGTCATGGTGGCAACAGCGATGATGAAAGTCCGGATGCTTACACCATTCAGCCGGGCATGCGCTGGAACCGTATATTAAGAGGTGTAGGTACACTTGAAAAATAAGGGTTTTGAGAATATCCGTGCATTGGTAGCTTTTGTTACGAATGCACGGATATTTATACTTATTTATTATCTTCATAGTCACCTTTATCCTATAAGTCTTTACCATGAATACATTTAAACATTTAGTTCTTACATGCTTTTTATTAGTAAGTTTCTTCAATGTAAATGCTCAGAATATTTATGCACCAATCGGGGCAGAATGGTACAATGAACAATCTCACGGTGTTTTTTATTGTCATGTTACAGGAGATACGGTTATTCAGGGAACTTCCTGCAGAATAATCAAAGAAGAAGCCTTATATAACGTTCCGCCAAATCAACATCCATATTACGATCTCTGGCCAAATACTTTTTATGTCTATGATTCTCCTGATACAGTATTTATTTATAATAATATCTTCCAACGGTTTACACCTGTTTTTGTTTTCAATGTAGCTGCCGGAGATACGATTCATCTTCCACTTACACCTTTACAGGGCTGCAGATTCTTTAATAACGCAATGCTTACAGATTCTCTTTTTCATATTGTTGTTGATTCGGTGGCTATGGTTAATTATAGCGGTAGTACATTTAAAACAGTGTATTCACATATAATTGAAACCAATGCTCATTATCAAAAATGGGCGATCAATAATCAGAATATCTATGCAGAATATTTAGGTAGCCTGACATCCAATATTTTACCTCTTTGCACTAATTGTGGTAGCTGCTTAAGTGAAGAGTTTACAACTGTTCCCGGTGAATTACGCTGCTATCATGACAATGAACATCAGATAAATTTAACCTCGGAAACCTGTGATAATGGAGCAACGGCGGTTACCGATGTTTTAATGACAAATCTCATTCTTGAGATATATCCCAATCCTGCTAATGATATGATTTCCATAACTAACAAAACAGGACATAAAATTACTGGTGTTTCTCTACAAACCATTACCGGGAAACGTTTTGAAATACCTGTTACCAATAATCAGGTTTCATTGAAGCATTTTCCAAATGGCTTTTACTTTATTCGCATTCAAATGAATAATGAATATGTTGTTGCAAAGCCGGTTATAGTAAATCATTAGCTATTTTAATATGGATCAATATTCGTCCGTTTTGCACTTTCTACATAAGCATCGATGGCTTTCAGGTTTCTTTTGAAAACATTCTTCTCATCTGCATTTATATGACGCCCTTTAGGAAAGGAGTAATAAAGGAATTTGCTGGCTGTTACATAATTCTCATCTGTGTAAAATATCGGTTTCCATAAAGGCAGCGAAGCTTCATAAACCCCAATACCATTCTGTGCCTGTAATACGGGCGAATAAACTTCCGGAGGTAAGTAAGTCAGATCGTTTGTTATGGCCCAGTTATATCTTAACTGAAGATATTTTAGATAAGCGATTACCCTGTCCTTGACTTCACTTTTGGATTCCGCCCTGTTTGCTTTTATTCGCCAATGATTAAATTTTTTCTCATAGGGATTGTCTCCTTCACCCAATGACAGCGCTTTTTTGAAGGTAACGCTTCCATAAGCATCGACATCTAAAGGCAGGTTATTTATATTGATCCGGTTAATAATATTACGTTCACCATTAATAATAATGGTTAATTCGTCAGACTTGTTATCGACCCGATAACTTCCGAAAATGATAGTATCGCTTTCTAATAAAGTGTATTGGTTGTCTTTAAAAAAGAACAATGATTCCCGGCCATCGTCTGATGTCCAGATACCTTGTAGTTTTTGTTTATTAGTGGTTGCGACATTGTAAGCAATCCCTATTATTATCGCTAATGTTACAAGAAGGGAAAAACCTCCGAAAACTATGCTTGGAACATAATAATAAAGTGGTTTTCTCTTTGCAGAATAGATGCGCCTTGCTTCGGCAAATTCTTTGGAGGAAGGATGGATGTCTGATAATGCACCGCAGCTGACGCATTCCACATAACCACGTTTTCCCCAGGCCCACCAGGTTACTGGCCCGGTCATAAATGCTTTGCAATAGATAATAAGTTTATTCTCAAAGTTACTGCCACATGACAGGCAAGGTTGATTTAAAAGGAAGTCTTCATGGTAAATTTTGTCAACAACTCCAAAGGGCATAGTCGTATAGGGATTTAATTTATGCGCAATGATACAAAAAGTAGCAGAATTTACTTTCACCGACAATAACCTGTCTTTCACCTTTTTATTTAAAAACCTTTTGTTAAATACCAAAACTGTTCCGTAATTCGTTCTACTTTAGCATTTCACAAAAAAAGGATTTCTATATTCTGTAACTTTACTTTATTATTCTTGTTTAATCTTAAATAAAAGGTCTGCTCAGGCCTCACAATAAAGTAAAAACGTATATATGCAAGCAGAAATCCTATGGGTTGACGATGAAATCGAATCGTTGAAATCTCAAATCCTGTTCCTTAAAAATAAAGGTTACGAAATAATCCCTTTTACCAATGGTTACGATGCGCTCGAGCATCTGAAAGCCAACCCTGCTGCTGACCTCGTATTGTTAGACGAAAGTATGCCCGGTATGACAGGACTCGAAACTTTAGCTCAGATTAAAGAAACCTACCCTACTGTTCCTGTAGTAATGGTTACCAAAAATGAAGCTGAAAACATTATGGAGGAAGCCATCGGTTCGCAGATAACAGATTACCTTATCAAACCGGTGAACCCGAATCAGGTATTGCTTTCCATAAAAAAAATACTGGATGGCAAGCGTTTGGTTTCCGAAAAAACAACGTTGGAATATCAGAAAGACTTCAGGAATCTTTTCATGGCTCTGAATAATAATCCGAGCGTGGAAGAATGGAAGGAACTGTATAAAAAACTGGTTTACTGGGAAGTTGAGATGGCAAAAAGTGACAGTCCTGAAATGCAGGAAGTTTTCAATACACAAAAGCAGGAAGCTAATACCGAGTTTTTTAAATTCGTTTCGCGTTATTATACCGACTGGATTCAGGAGAAGAAAAGCGATACGCCTATCATGTCGCATACTTTGTTCGAAAAACGTATAGCGCCGCAGATAAAGAAAGGTAAACCTACATTTATGGTATTGATTGACAACCTTCGTTATGACCAATGGAAATCAATCGAACCGATTATTACACAATTTTTCAGGGTGCAGGAAGAGGAAATGTTTTACAGCATTTTGCCCACCTCTACCCAATACAGCCGTAATGCTATTTTCTCAGGTTTATTGCCGGTTGAAATTGAAAAGACTTACCCGCTTGAATGGAAAAATGATGATGAGCAAGGTGGAAAAAATCTTTATGAAAAACAGTTTTTAGGTGATCATCTGAGACACCTGAAAATGGGAAATATTAAATGGGATTACCTGAAAATTACCAATAATGAAGATGGCAAAAATATGGAAGACAATATCCATAATTATTTGCGGAATGACCTTACGGTAATCGTTTATAATTTCGTCGATATGCTTTCGCATGCACGTACAGAAATGGAAGTGCTGAAAGAATTGGCGGGCGATGAGGTTTCCTATCGTTCCTTGACCGTAAGCTGGTTTGAACACTCTCCTTTATACCGTGCTTTAAAGAAAATTGCAGATAAAGACATCCAATTAATTATTACTACCGACCACGGTACAATGAGAGTGAAGACACCGAGCAAATGTGTAGGTGACAAAACAACTACAACCAATCTTCGTTACAAACACGGACGTAATATCCAATACGAAGAAAAGGATGTGTTTGCCATTACCAATCCACATGAAGCAGGTTTGCCACAACCAAATGTAAACTCAAAATACATTTTTGCAAAAGGCGATGTATTTCTTTGTTACCCAAATAATTATAATCATTACGTAAACTATTACAGAAACACATTCCAACATGGTGGTGTTTCACTGGAAGAAGTAATTGTGCCTTTGATCAGGTTGACAAGTAAGTAGCAATAAAGCGTTTCATAATTACAAAGGAGAGGAATTTGTTCCTCTCCTTTGTGTTTTAATAAACTGCTTCTGTCTGCTATGCTATTTCCAGCCGCCGCCTAAACCTCTGTAAACATCAACTACAGCATTAAACTGTGCTTTCTTGGTTTCTATCAATTCCAGCTTGGATTCCAAAGCATCTCTTTGTGTCATCAGCACTTCAAAATAATCAGCCCTTGCAGATGCAAAAAGGTCATTTGCTATGCTGATAGATTGGGTGAGCGCATCTACCTGGCGTGATTTCAGCCCGTAGCTTTTATCAAGGTTTTCTATATTTGAAAGCTGATTGTAAACCTCGATATAAGCATTAAGGATGGTACGTTCATAATTATAAACCGCCTGTAATTGTCTTGCATTGGCAGTATTATATTCTGCTTTAATGGCGCTGCGGTTAATAAGCGGTCCTGCCAGATCACCGACAAGCGAAGCCAGCACTGATTCAGGGAATTTTACCAGATAAGATGGGCTAAACGCCTGAAGTCCTATCGCAGCAGAAATATTCAATGAAGGATAAAACTCTGCGCGTGCAACTTTCACATCAAGCTTAGCCGCAATAAGGTCTTGCTCCGCCTGTTTGATATCAGGACGATTGGCCAACAATTGCGATGGAATACCCGAGCTTACGCCCATTGGTTGCAAAGTCAGGAAGTTGCTTTTGTCTCTTAATATTTCCTGCGGGAAACGGCCCAACAGAAAATTAATTCTGTTTTCCGTTTCCTTTATGTTTTGCCTGATGTCGAATTCAAGGCTTTGTGATTTTAATACTTCAGCCTGGAATTTCTGAACAGCAAGCTCGGTTTCTCTTGCGGCTTCTTTCTGGATTTTTACAATCTCAAGCGCATTATTTTGCAAGCTGATGTTTTGCTGAACAATTGATAATTGATTATCCAGAGCAAGTAATTCATAATAAGAGTTTGCAACTTCCGCTATCAGATTTGTCAATACAAAATTCTTGCCTTCAACAGTTGATAGGTAACGGCTTACGGCAGCCTTCTTGGAATTACGCAGCTTTTTCCAGATATCTACTTCCCATTCTGCTGTCGCCGCAACACTCATATCGGGCAACCAGTCAGGCACCGGTTTTCCGGGAGCGATTTCAGTGGAGGCATCACCGGCACCCTGGCTGGTGTACCTGCCTACTTTTTCAATTCCGCCACCGGCACCTAAACGCACTGTCGGCAATATGGCACCTTTCTTCATCCTTACATCATTACGCGCAATTTCAATTTCCTGCAACGTAATCATTAATTCCTGATTGTTATTCAATGCAGTATCAATGAGATTCTGCAAATAAGGATCGGTAAAAAATTCACGCCAGGGAAGGCTTGCTGCATTAGTTGTATCCTGATTATTAATGTATGATACAGGTACTGACCTGTTTTCATCCCGTTGAATGACTTTAGGTATGTTACAACCTGCAATGCCTGTTACGATCGCAAGCAGGCAAATGCATATATAGTTTCTATTCTTTTGCATGATTATTGAAAGTCTTCGGTTAAAGGATGGTCTTCTTCGTCTTTAATAAGTTTGTGTTTGGACGCAATGGTTCCAAAAATGTAATACAGTCCCGGAATGATGATAACTCCAAAAATGGTTCCTATCAACATACCGCCTGCTGCTGCCGTACCAATGGTTCTGTTACCCAGCTTACCCGGTCCCGTTGCAAACATCAATGGAATCAGACCCGCAATGAATGCGAAAGATGTCATAAGGATAGGACGGAACCTTGCTTTGGCGCCTTCAAGCGCAGCCTGATAAACAGACATACCCCTGCTTTGACGATGCGCTGCAAACTCAACAATCAATACCGCATTTTTACCTAATAAGCCAATCAACATTACCATTGCAATCTGTGCATAGATATTATTTTCAAGGCCGAACAAACGTAGGAGGAAGAATGCCCCGAAAATACCTGCCGGTAATGAAAGTATTACAGACAACGGCAGAATAAAGCTCTCGTATTGCGCAGCAAGGATCAAATAAACGAAGCCAAGACAGATAATAAAGATATAGATAGCCGAATTACCCTGTGCAACCTCATCGGCAGATATACCTGCCCAGTCGATACCAAAGCCTCTCGGCAATGTTTTTTCTGCTACGTCTTTAATAACCTTGATGGCTTCACCGCTACTATGGCCTGCCGCAGCCGAACCGCTTATCTCGGATGAGTTATACATGTTATGCCTTGTGATTTCCGACAAGCCATATACCTTTTCCATTTTCATAAATGCTGAAAAAGGCACCATTTCATCTTTGTTGTTTTTTACATACAGCTTGAGAATGTCTTCCGGCAATGCCCTGTATTGTGCGGCAGCCTGCACAATTACCTTATACTGACGGCCAAATTTGATAAAGCTGATTTCATAGTTACTACCTACAAGTGTGGAAAGCGTATTCATTGCATTATCAATTGAAATGCCTTTTTGCTGGGCAAGATCATTATCCACCTTCAGCATGTACTGCGGGAAGCTGGCACTGTAGAAGCTAAATACCGAAGACAGTTCAGGCCGTTTATTCAACGCCTTCACAAAATCGTTATTTACCTGTTCCATTTTTTTATAATCGCCTGTCCCTGCTTTGTCCAATAAACGTAATTCAAACCCTCCGGCAGCGCCATAACCAGGTACGGCAGGCGGTTGGAAATATTCAATATTAGCACCTGCAATATCCTTGGTTTTTTCTTCCAGTTCATCAATGATTTCCTGTACGGAATGCTTGCGATCATTCCAGTTTTTAAGATTTATCAGACAAGTACCTGAATTGGAACCGGTACCTTCCGTAAGTATCTCGTAACCTGCCAATGCAGAAACCGATTGGACACCTTCCACATGCTCTGCAATCTTCTGAAGTTTTTCAGCTATAGCATTTGTTCTTTCCAGCGAAGAGCCCGGAGGTGTTTGAATGATGGCATAAAACATACCCTGATCTTCATTAGGAATAAAGCCCGATGGAACAGTTTTGTTCAGAATGAAAGTACCGATACCGAAAGCAATCAATAATCCGAATGTAAAAAACCTTCTGCCTGCAACGCGGCCTAACAAAGTCTGGTACTTGTCTGCAGAGCGATTGAACAAATTATTGAATCCGCCGATGAATCGGTTGACAGGTGTTTTCTTCTTTACTTTACCATGGTTATTTTTCAGGATAATGGCACAAAGAGCAGGCGTGAGTGTCAATGCCACAATACCTGAAAGAATAATAGCAGTAGCCATTGTAATGGAGAACTGCCTGTAGAACATACCCACCGGTCCCGGCATAAAGGCTACCGGAACAAATACTGCAGCCATCAGGAAGGTTATGGCAATAATAGCGCCTGCAATTTCCTTCATGGCTTTCTTTGTGGCCTTGCGCGGTTTAAGATGTTCTTCCTCCATCTTGGCATGCACCGCTTCAATAACTACAATGGCATCATCCACAACTACACCGATAGCGAGTACCAATGCGAATAAGGTAATAAGGTTAAGCGTAATGCCGAAAAATTGCATGAACATGAACGTACCGATAAGCGAAACAGGTACCGCCAGTGCAGGAATAATGGTAGAACGCCAATCACCCAGAAACAGGAATACTACAAGACCCACCAATATAAAGGCTTCTACCAAAGTGTGTATTACTTTTTCAATAGATGCATCCAGGAAGGACGAAACGTCATAGCTGATTTCATAATCCATTCCTTTAGGGAAAGTGGTTTTCTTGATTTCTTCCAGTTTGGCTTTTACATCCTTGATTACCTGACTCGCATTACTTCCGTAAGATTGTTTCAATACGATAGCCGCAGATGGCCTGCCGTTCAGGTTGGAATAAATATCGTACATCGAGCTTCCGAACTCCACATCAGCCACATCTTTCAGGCGAAGCAATTCACCATCAGGATTGGCTCTTACTATCACATTTTCATATTGTTCTTTTGTGGTGAACCGTCCTGAATATTTCAGCACATATTCAAATGTCTGGGATCGTTTACCGGAGCTTTCACCCGTCTTACCGGGCGAAGCTTCAAGACTTTGGGAGCTTAATGCTTCCATTACTTCGTCGGCAGATATTTTATAAGCCAGCATACGGTCAGGTTTCAGCCAGATACGCATAGCATAGTCACGGTTACCCAGGATGTCGGCAAAGCCTACCCCGTTTACCCTTTTCAGCTCTGACAAAAGGTTGATGTCGGCAAAGTTGTACAAGAACTTTTGATCAGTATGCGGATCCTTACTGTACAAGTTGACGTACATCAACATATTGGATTCTTCACGGGTAATCTTAACCCCTTCACGAACCACTAACGGCGGCAACTTGTTTACCACCGATGCTACACGGTTTTGAACGTTTAATGCAGCCTGGTTGGGATCTGTACCAAGATTAAATACAATCTGGATGCTTGCCTCACCATCATTACCGGCATCAGATGCCATATACTTCATCCCGGGTACGCCATTCAGCGCTCTTTCGAGTGGAATAACCACCGCTTTAATCATCAGCTCACCGTTGGCACCCGGATAATCGGCTGTTACGTTTACTTTAGGCGGAGAGATGGAGGGGAACTGTGTTACCGGCAAATTGGTAATTGCCAGCACACCAAGAAAAACTATTATCAGCGAAATAACGATTGATAAAACCGGCCGCTGTATGAATTTACTGAACATTGAAATTATTATTTAGATAATGTCATCAAACCATTTCTGTAGGTAGTGATTTCGACAAGCTAAGCTTGCCGAAATGATACTTATATAATGACATTTATTATTATGAACTAAAAAACTTCTATTCTGCTTTTAAGCGTAACTGGGAAATAACTTCCGCCGGTTTTTGATAATCGTATCGGATTGTATCGTCGTCTTTTACTTTCTGAACGCCTTCAAGTAATATTTTGTCATTCTCCTGAAGACCGCTTTCAACAACATACAAATCCGGCATTTCACCTGTAATGATAATTGCCTTTGAATGAACCACATTTTTATCGTCCACTACAAAAACATATTTTTTATCCTGAATCTCGTAAGTAGATTTCTGCGGGATAATCAAAGCATTCTTCACAGGAATAAGCATTTGTACTTTACCGGTTTCACCGTGTTTCAAAAGCTTGTTGGGGTTTGGAAATTTGGCACGGAAAGCGATGTTACCTGTTTCGCTGTCGAATTCACTTTCTATGGTTTCAACCTCTCCCGGACTGGACAATACCTCTCCGTTAGCTAATAATAAGTTTACTTTATTATCGCCCCTACCCTTAACATTGGTTTCGTAGTTAAGATATTCGGGTTCGGAAAGATTGAAATAAGCAAACATCTGGCTGTTGTCTGAAAGCGTAGTCAGCAATTCACCTTCATCAATCAGGCTACCCAGCTTTTTGGGAATACGGTCAATAGTGCCGTCAAACGGAGCCTTGATTTCGGTAAAGGAAAGATGCAGCTTTGCAAGTGATATTTCTGCTCTTGCCTGATCCAGTTTTGCCTGAGCAACAGCCTGCTCATTTTTGGAAACGATATTTTTATCTGCCAGAGTTTTGGCATTTTGCAATTCTATTTCTGCAGCCTTGGCTTCTGCCTGCGCCTTCAGCAATTCAGCTTCGTAAAGTTTCGGCATAATGCGGAACATAACTTGCCCTGCTTTTACGAACTGGCCTTCATCCACATAAATATTTTGGAGATAGCCTTTTTCCTGTGCCCTGATTTCAATATTACGCACAGACCGTATCTGAGCCACATACTCTTTGATAAAAGCAGTATCGGTTTTTAAAGGACTGGTAACGGTGTATTTACCAATTTCCTCTTTTTCTTCTTTCTTAGAAGTACAACTTGTTTGGTACACAAGAGCAAGAATGCCTGTGAACATGACAATTTTATTCATGATTTTTAAAATAGATATTTAACTATTGGAATGCCAGAAAAAGCAAAGATATTGCTTGATATATAAAAAATATCAGTTTGGCACGAAAACCAGAATATTCCAGCAATGATAAAAGATTATATAACCTTATAATTATGCTATGCAGGCATTCTTCCGCCAACTGATACTTGAAGAAATCAGATTCTTAATACGCCTTGTAAAATGTATTTGTGTGAGGCTTGTCCCAAAAAGGACGGAGGGTTTCTATAACAATTGTGATAATAATTCAGAATAGAATGATAAGGAACACTCGCATAGCACATAGCCATCATCTTGAATTGCTGTGCAAGAAAAGAATCGTCTGAAAGATTATCATTAACATCATCATCGCTAACGACGTGTTCTTCCTCCGAATCCCAATCCGTATCTGTAAAGAGAGAATAGTCTGAATTTGTAAATTTTGCTTTTTGTGGCTTTTGAGTATGGTGGGTGTAATTACCACCTTGTACAGCCATAGATATATAAGTATTACCTCTCGACAGGAGGAAACATAAAGACATGAAAAATACGGCTAATCTCATTTGCGCGCCAAAGCTATGACAAAGATTTAGAGGGAAAAAAAAATCATGTGTTTTAACAAGTAAAAAAAAGGTTAACACTGATATTTTCAAGAAAGCTTTTTGAAAATATCAAGTTTGTTCATTGGTATTTTGACTTTAAAAACTTAATAGTTTCGATCATTAAAGCAGTCAATGCTTCTTTATTTATATCCGATAATTTTTTGACATAAATACAGGCTTTTCCCATTTTAAATTTACCCAGACTTTTCAATAAATGTTCGTGTTCTTCCAGGCCGGTGAATATATAAAGCGAAATAGCTGCCTTGCGTGGAGAGAAACCAATTAATGGCGCGTCTCCTTCATGCCCGCTTGCATATTTATAATGATACTGACCGAAACCAATAATGCTTGGTCCCCACATTTTAGCATGGAATCCGGATACATGTTGCATCAGTTTCAGAAGTTCAAAGCTATCATCCCGTTTTTGTTCGCTGTCTGCAAACGTATTTATAAATCCAGGAACGCTATTATCAGTTTCCGTTGTTTTATTTTTTGCCATGCCAGAATTATTTAACACCAAAGATAAATTGACTATTTGCAAATTAATAGTAAAGCTTATATAACACGTCTAACGGGCTATGCATTTCTGCAGGATGTTTTTAATTGCCTTGTACTATCTCAAATGCCTGACAGGTTAGAGATCCTTGACCTTTAGTATATTGGAAATATATTTGCCAGATTTCCATAATTCATCTTTCAGACTTTCTTTATTAGTCTATTTTGCCATTAACAATATAAATGTTTCCTGTAACATGTGGTAGTTATAAAATGTTATTTGTATTTATCCATTGTATGTTATACAGCTAATTACAAACAAATATAAGGCTTCCAGGAGAATGCGTAATTACCACCAAAATAAAATTCAGGTGTTTTTACGCATTTTAATTTTATGACAACTTTATAGTTTTACATCACAAATTTTAACACCCTCTTTTAACCAAAACCAAACCAAAACCAAAAATCATGGCAAGCTATCCATTAGAAGCTCAAATCCACAGCTTATCCCTTATTTCAAATGCAGCATTCGATCTGCAGGAATCCTCTTATGATCAATTGCAAACAGTGACTACAACCATCGTCACAAATTGCCTTGCTGATCTCATTATTCAGGGTTGCATCGGCGACTGGACAATTGTATGGGGACCGAAAGTATTTACAAACAATCAGACTGCGGCAAAAGTAGTGGCCGACAATACAATGATGCTGGTTTATAATCAATCATCAAACCAATTTGTTGTAGGTATTGCAGGCACAAATGCAGTGTCTATGTATGGCTGGTTCCAGGAAGACTTTGGCGTCAATACCTTAGTTGAATGGAGCAAGATTGTAAACAAGAATATAAACATACCTGTGGTTTTCGTACCTGTAATTGCGGGTGGTACATACCTGGGTTTACAGAATCTGTTGGCCATGGAGGTTTCAGGTGTCACTATGCTTTCTGCGTTGAATACTTATGTTCAGGAAAACAAAATTACAGGCGCTACTGTAAATGTGGCTGGCCACAGCCTTGGCGGTGCACTTACTCCGGTAATGGCAATGTATATGCAGGATACACAAGCCACATGGAATACCGTTTCCGGCAGTATAACTACTATTGCTGCATGGCCTACCGCCGGACCAACTCCCGGTAATGTTGACTTCGCAACTTATGTTGCAAAACACATGGGCGCAAACTATGTAAGCAGATATAACCCTATTGATGTAGTACCGCAAGCGTGGATGTATTCGTCTATGGAAAATATTCCGGGTATATACCCTCAAATTCAGGCTCCCGAGCCTCAGGCGCCTTATTATACCACTATGGGTTTATTGACATTAAGTGCTAATCTTCGTGCCATTAATACATCAGACGGGATTCGCACAGACTACCAGCAAATCCAACCTTGGAATCAATTGACCGGATGTCAATTTGATACAAATACAGATAATACTGCAAAAATTGAAGCAAACGTTTTGAATGTATATGCCACTGGCAATTTGGCTCCATACAAGCCTTATTTCAAAGCATTTTACGAATTTATCTGTCAGTTGGGTTATCAGCATACTACTGCATACAATGATCCATTGGGCATTACAGCAGTAGCAGCTGAAATGAAAATTGTTAAACAAAACGCTACCAACGAAACGGATGATGTAAGAAGGGTTAACAATATCTCTGCAGCGCTTTCTAAATACTACGGCATGAGCAATATTAATGTTGCATCACTTGCTGCTGCGCAAACTCAAACTGCCTCACAAGAAGCTGAAGCAGTTGCTTAATTATTGAATTTATATTTTGAAGTAAGCCGGATAACTTTGCTATCCGGCTTATTTTATTTACTTCACGTAATTAGTTGTCTTTCGTTATGTGATTATTGACTGCTACAAGGCCTTTATAAAATCTTATTATGGAGGCATTTAATAATTACCATACTGAAATACCTTTTCTGATTTGGTGGATTCATCCACATGATATTACCTTTGCCTAACAGTGTTAAATAGTTTAAAGCTGAAATAAAAATATCATGGCAAGCAAGGACCGCATATTGCGTTTGAAGGAAGAGACAAGAGCCAATATATTAGACGCTGCCCTTAAAATTGGTAAAAAAGAGGGTTGGCAGGCATTGAGCATGCGTAAAATTGCAGATGAGATTGAATATACCGCACCAATTATTTACGAGTACTTTTCAAACAAAGACGACCTGTTGTCGGAGGTTACTAAAAAAGGCTATACATTATTATCGGTAAAAATGCAGGAGGCAAAAGCTAAGCACCGTTTACCGGCCAAACAATTGCAGGCAATGTGGATGGCTTACTGGAATTTTGCTTTTGCCGAAAAAGAATATTATCAGCTCATGTTTGGTGTGGAAATAAATTGCTGTGTTACACAACAGACTTTGGGTGATGACATTATAAGCCCTGCTGACCTGATATGGGACGTTATTGTTGAACTTACAAAAGATAAGGAGCCTACCGAGGACGAGATTTGTAAATGGTACTATACATTCTGGTCTGTGGTGCACGGGTTAATTTCAATCAACATTGTACGTCAGGGTGTTTCAGACGAAATTAATCAGCAAGTGCTTTCAGATGCCATTTCGGGCATTATTAATAACATTTCCGCTTAATTTTTTTCATTTTAATTTAACATCGTTAAAAAACAGTACATCAATATAACAAACATCTTATCAGTTCATTGCAACCGGTATAAATAATTCTTAAGAAGAGCTTCTCCATTATACTCACAATAACCAATCGAAATTGAAACTATCAGAATTTTAGCACGAACACAGGATCTTTTTGCATTTTCATTTAACACCATTAAATAATTAAACATTGTTATGAAATCATTACCATTAATCGCATTATTATTTATAATTAGTTGCACAAGCAAGCCTACAGCAGAGGTAGCTACCCTACCTACGGCTCAAACTATCACAATTCAAAACTCGGATGCCACAACAGATCAGGATTATACGGCTACTTTAGAAGGAAAAACAAATGTTGAAATAAGGCCACAGGTCTCCGGTATTTTAGATAAAGTATATGTTGACGAAGGGGCTTATGTAAAAGCCGGACAGCCATTATTTAAAATTAATGACAGACCATTCAGAGAAGCGGTAACTAATGCAGACGCTAATTTAAACGCAGCTGAAGCTACCATCCAGAATGCGCAGATTGAAATAGACAGGCTTACTCCTTTGGTTGCAAATAAAGTTATTTCAGATGTACAACTAAGGGCGGCCCAATCAAGTTATGCAGTTGCGAAAGCAAATGCTGCAAGAGCAAGAGCTATGCTGGCAGATGCAAGAATAAGCCTTGGTTACACAACTATAACGGCTCCTGTAAATGGTTATATAGGAAGGTTACCTAAGAAACAAGGCTCATTGGTTGCTGCTACAGATCCGGATCCACTTACATTGTTATCCGATGTGCACGAAATATTTGCTTATTTCTCCTTAAGTGAAAATGACTTTATCAAGTTTAAGAATGACTATGAAGGCAATACTTTGGAAGAAAAGCTTAAAAACCTTCCTGCTGTATCATTAGTACTTGCTGATAATTCGGTTTATCAGGAAGAAGGAAAAATTGATATGGTAGATGGACAGTTTGACAAACAGACCGGCGCCATTACTTTGAGAGCTGTGTTTCCAAATCAGAACGGACTGATAAGATCCGGAAACACAGGTAAGATACGTTTATATCAAAATCACTCAAACTCATTGCTGATACCACAGGCGTCGACACTGGAGGTACAGGATAAGGTGTTTGTTTTCAAAGTAAGTAAAGACAATAAACTTACTAAACAGGCTATTCAGATTCTTGGTAAAAGCGGAGATTACTACCTTGTTTCTGACGGTGTTCAGAGTGGAGATATGATTGTTTATAATGGTCTGGACAAGTTACAGGATGGCAGTACTATTAAACCTGAACCTGTAAAAGCTGCTACTGCAGAAAAACTTAGTCTGAAATAAAAGCAAAGCCCTGATAAGGCCATAGCGAAATAAGAATAAATATATAGTAAACTGAAACGCCTTGTTATAGCGCGTTGAGGGAAGGCATTGCCTGAAAATTAAAAATCCAAATAACCAATAACATCAATCCAATGTTTAAAAAATTCATTGAAAGACCAGTCCTGGCAACGGTTATATCCATATTGCTGGTGATACTCGGTATTTTAGGTTTGACCAGATTACCTTTACAAAAGTTCCCGGACATTGCGCCTCCTGCCGTACAAGTAACGGCATTGTATCCCGGCGCAAATGCCGAAACCGTTCTGAGATCGGTAGCGCCTTCGCTGGAAGAATCGATAAATGGCGTAGAGAACATGTTGTATATGAGTTCTACAGCCAGTAACGACGGTTCATTAGTGATTACCGTTTATTTCAAACTGGGTACAAACCCTGATCAGGCAGCAGTAAACGTACAAAACAGAGTGGCACAAGCTACCGCACAATTACCATCAGAAGTTGTACAGGCGGGTATTTCTACCTCTAAACAACAAAACAGTCTGATTATGGTAATGGACATGTACAGTGATGATCCAAAGAATTATGACCAGACATTTTTAGCCAACTATGCACAAATAAATATTATACCTGAAATAAAAAGAATTCCGGGTGTAGGCCAGGCTATGATTTTTGGAGGCAGTAAGGATTATTCGATGCGTGTATGGCTGAATCCCACCCAAATGGCAGCTTATAATCTTACTCCTAAAGAAGTAGTAGCCGCAATTCAGGATAAAAGTCTTGAGGCGGCACCCGGAAGATTTGGAGAAAGCAGCAAAGAAGCTTTTGAATATGTAATCAAATACAAAGGAAAACTCAATAAGCCTGTAGATTACGAAAATATTGTTATTCGTTCCAATCCTGATGGCTCCATGCTTCATCTAAAAGATGTGGCTAAGGTAGAATTAGGCGCTTACACCTATGGCAATTTTACGCGTGTCAACGGAAAGCCCGGTATTAATATTGCTATGTTTCAGTTAGCAGGTTCCAATGCAAATGAAATTCAGATTCAGGTAGCAAAATTGATGGAAAAGGCCTCCAAAAGCTTTCCTAAAGGCGTTAAGTACCTTAAACTGTACAATACTAAAGACACTTTGGATCAATCTATCGATCAGGTAAAGCATACTTTGGTTGAAGCGTTTATACTTGTTTTTCTGGTAGTGTTCCTGTTTCTTCAGGATTTCCGCTCTACCCTCATCCCGGCAATTGCAGTTCCGGTTGCCATTTTGGGTACTTTCTTCTTCATGACATTATTAGGGTTTTCTATTAATCTTCTGACATTATTTGCATTGGTATTAGCAATCGGTATTGTGGTGGACGATGCCATTGTGGTAGTGGAGGCGGTGCATGCCAAAATGGAACACAAGCGGCTTCCGCCAAAAGAAGCTACTATTTCAGCCATGAGTGAAATCAGCAATGCTATTATTTCAATAACCCTTGTAATGTCAGCAGTATTCCTTCCGGTAGGTTTCATGGAAGGTTCTACGGGTGTATTTTACAGGCAATTTGCCTTTACGCTTGCCATTGCTATTGTTATTTCAGCAGTAAATGCATTGACATTGAGTCCCGCATTGGCAGCATTGTTTTTGAAAGAACCAAAACATTCAGGAGAAAATGGCGAACAGAAAAAAGCTTCATTTAAAGAGAAATTCTTTATCGGCTTTAATTCAGGTTTTGACAAACTAACTAAAAAATACCTTGGTGCTTTACGCTTCCTGATTAAGTTTAAATGGTTAAGCATGGCCGGATTGAGCATTGTATTAATCGCGACCATTTTCATGATTAAACGTACACCAACCGGATTTATTCCTTCGGAAGACCAAGGGTTCATTGCAATCTCAATGTCTATGCCGGCAGGTGCTTCCTTAGAAAGGACTACAGAAATCATTAAACAGGTGGAAGCAATATTGGATCCTTTGAAATCGAAAGAAACATTAATGGGATTGTCCGGATTTAATATGCTGACCCAATCATCAAGCCCATCTTCAGGTGTAGCTTTTGTATTATTAAAACCTGCAAAAGAAAGAGGACCAATAAAAGACATTAATGATATTATGGGTGAGGTTAATGGTAAATTAGCAGCCATTAAAGATGCCAGTTTCTTTGTCTTTACTTTCCCTACCGTACCGGGTTTCAGTAATGTGGAAGGATTGGATTTTGTGTTACAAGATAAGACGGCAGGATCACTACAAAAATTCAGTAATGTAACCAATGAGTTCATTGGGGCATTGATGAAACGTAAAGAAATTGCGTTTGCGTTTACAGCCTTTAAAGCCGATTTCCCACAATTAGAGATGGAAATTGACAATGAAAAAGCAGAACAGTTAGGAGTGAGCGTAAAAGACTTGTTACAAACAATGCAAGCGTACTTTGGCAGTACACAAGCCGGTGATTTCAATCGCTTTGGTAAATATTACAGGGTAATGATTCAGGCAGATAAAGAAAATCGTGATGCACCGGAATCGATGAATGGAATTTATGTGAAAAATAGAACAGGTGAAATGGTTCCTGTAAATTCATTAATCTCATTAAGACGTGTATATGGCTCTGAAAGCGCTTCCCGCTATAATTTATTTAACTCCATTGGCATCAATGCGATGACAGCTAAGGGCTATAGCTCAGGTGACGCTATTAAAGCAGTTGAAGAAGTTGCAGCACAGTCATTGCCAGCAGGCTATGGATATGAATTTAACGGTATGACCAGAGAAGAAATAGCTTCAGGCGGACAGTCGACAGTTATATTTTTGTTGAGCTTATTATTTGTTTATTTCCTTTTGGCAGCACAATATGAAAGTTACCTGCTTCCGCTTGCTGTTATCCTTTCCATACCTACAGGCATCTTTGGCGTATTTCTTGCCATCGGACTTTCAGGAATAGAAAATAACATTTATGTACAGGTTGCCCTTGTAATGCTCATTGGTTTGTTGGCTAAAAATGCCATCCTGATTACAGAGTTTGCCGTACAAAGGCGTAAAAGCGGGAAAACATTGTTGTCTGCTGCAATAGAAGCCGCAAAATTGAGATTGAGGCCGATTATCATGACTTCACTTGCATTTGTTGTAGGTCTTATACCTATGATGACAGATAATGGCCCTTCTGCTTTGGGAAACCATTCTATAAGTATTGGTGCAGCCGGTGGTATGATTAGCGGCGTTGTACTCGGCCTTTTCATAATCCCTGTATTGTTTATCATTTTCCAATCTCTGCAGGAAAAGGTAAGCCCCACAACAAAAGCACAAATATTAAAAAACCAAGAACTTAAAATTTTATCTGATGTCAGCCTTTCTTCCAATTAAAACAATAGGGTTGGCTATCGTAACGGCACTTACGATAACAGCCTGCAAAATATCCAAAGACGTTATAATTACCGATCCTAACGTGCCAACCGTTTTCAGGAATGATTTAAATGAAAATCAGGATAGCAGTAGCATTGCAGATCTTTCTATTCATGATTTTTTTAAGGATACAATATTGCAAACGCTTATAACTTCTGCTTTAGAACAGAATTACGATATGCAGATTGCCCTGAAAAATATTGAAGCGTCTGATTTGCTTTTTAAACAGGTAAAATGGAATTATCTTCCCGATTTATCCTTGCAGGTTAATGCAGCGTCCAACAGGCCTTCTGATAACAGTCTGAATGGTTTAAGTGCACAGAGCTTTCTGAAAACGAATCATATTGAAGATTATACTGCAAGCCTTAACTTGTCGTGGGAAGCAGATATATGGGGTAAGATCAAAAACCAGAAACAAGCAGCGCTTGCAGCTTACCTGCAAACACAGGAAGCCCGAAAAGCAATACAGACAAGCCTTGTGTCAAATGTGGCGAAAGGATATTATAATCTGCTGATGCTTGACGCGCAACTGGAAGCTGTGAAAAAGAATGTAGCCTTAAATGACAGTACTGTCAGAATTGTACAATTACAATTTGAATCAGGACAAGTTACGGCATTGGCAGTTGAACAGGCAAAAAGCCAGAAAATTGCAGCTCAACAGTTGATACCTAAACTGGAACAGGATATTTTGTTGCAGGAAAATGCATTGAGCATACTTACAGGGCAATTACCTGCTGAAGTAAGAAGAGCTCATTTCGCTGAAAGTATAAAAGCTACATCAAAGTACAATACCGGGTTTCCTGCGGATATATTGAAACGCAGGCCGGATGTGAGAAATGCCGAACTTAATCTTACGATTGCAAATGCCAGAGTCGGAATTTCAAAAGCAAATATGTATCCTGCACTCAGAATAACGGCTTCAGGCGGTACCAATGCTTTCAAAGCAAGTAACTGGTTTAATATTCCGGCTTCTTTATTTGGTATGGTTTCCGGCAGCCTGGTGCAACCGTTGCTAAACAAAAAATACCTCAAGACCCAATTTGAAGTAGCAAAAGTTGACAGGGAAAAACAAGTGTTGTTTTTCAGGCAAACTGTTTTAACTGCTGTTGGAGATGTATCAGATGCGTTGGCGAAAGTGGATAAACTATCTGAACAATACACTTATGCCTTAGATAGAAATACAGTTCTGCAAAAAGCTATCAGCAATGCAAATTATTTATTTCAAAGTGGTATGGCTAATTACCTCGAAGTATTGACAGCACAAAGCAATGCCCTGCAAAATGACCTGGATATTGCCAGTATCAAGAGAGATCAGTTGATGGCGGATGTCGATTTATATCGTTCATTAGGCGGCGGTTTAAAATAGGAGATTTAAATGTTTTTAAAAGTAATAAGGAGAGACACTTTCGTGTTTCTCCTTATTGCTTTTTTTGCAAAAATCTTTAAAGTTCGCCTTTATGGTATCTTCCTATTAATTCAATTTTTGTATTGATATGAAGTTTCCGGTAAATCTTTTTCACATGGAACCTGACCGTATCGTGTGAAACGGAAATCCGGTCTGCAATCATTTTATAACTAAGCCCATCTACAAGCCCTTGTACAATTTGTTTCTCTTTCTGGTTTAGCGGGTCTGAAACGCTTTGGCGTGGTGCAAAATATTCCAACACTTTCCGGGCGATAGAAGGACTCATATAACTTCCGCCGGATTGTACTTCCAGCACTGCTTTCTTTAATTCAGGCAGCGGTATATCTTTCATGACGTAGCCCGTTGCACCGGCACAGATAGATTTAAATATTTTTTCACTATTGCTTATTACCGTAAGCATTATGATGTCGATTTCCGGTGATTTTGTTTTTATTTTTTTAATACCATCAATGCCATTCATGCCTGGCAGATGAATGTCACTCAGTATAACATCAGGTTGAGAATGCATATTAAAAGTTTTAAAAAAGCTTTCCATGCAATCGTAGGCATTTACTTTGCTGAATTCTTCCTGCGTCTGAAAATATTCCAGATAATAATTTCTTATCTCATCAACATCTTCAATAATGGATAACTCCAGTTTTTTCATTTTGAGCAATATTTTAATGTTGCTTTATTTTTTTATCAGAAGAATTTAGCCTTTCCAAGTATTTCAACTATGAAATGATCGTTTTCGTTCTTTATGGTTGAAGAGGCATGTATTCTATCCGCTCTCATCTTAATGTTTCTTAACCCCTGCCCTTTATATGCCACCTTTTCATTTGCATTAAATCCGTTATTTTCTATTCTTAAAAGTAAACATTGATTATTGTAAATAAATGTTATATTTACTCGTGTTGCCTTGCTGTGCTTGACAATATTATTTATTGATTCTTTGAAAATGAGATAAAGTGCCTGCCGTTTCTCTGAAGAAATAATTTTTTTTGTACCCACCTCAATATCAAAAACTATTTCAATTGAAAGAGGCAACAACATTTCATCGGCATGTTCCCTTATACGATCTGCAAGATTTCCGGTAAAGTTATTGCGGGAATCAATAGTCCACAAAATATCATTCATAGAAGAAGCGGCGTAACGGCTTAATGAAGAGATTTTACTTAGCTTGGAAACATTTTGTTCCGGCGTATTTAAATTATGCCGCAGATTGTCGCTATTCATTGTTATCCTTGTCAACAGACTCCCGACGTCATCATGCAGATCACTTGCTATTCTTTCTCTCAGGTTAGATAGCTGCTTTAAATTCCGGATTTTCAAATAGAAAAAGTAACTGATTATAAGGCTTATTGCAATCAATATTAAAAGATAAAACCAGATAGTTTTATAGAATGATTTCAAAACTATTACTTCATAATGAATCTCATTCATTACCGGAGAACCGTGGCTATCCAAAGCTCTTATCTCTATCACATACATGCCGGAACCTAACCCGCTTAATTGAATAGAGTGCTGGTTATTTATAGTTACCCAATCTTCAATAAGTCCCTTTACACGATAACTAAATGTTACTTTCTCAGGATTGGAGTAATCTGACAAACCAAGGTTAATAATCAGAAAGTGATCCGAGGGATTAAGTGTAATCTCATTGTTCTTAAATGTAGGAAAAACATTGACATAAGCTTTCTGATTGTTATCCCATTTCGAAACTGTAGATGCAAAAAGTTTTGCATGTGGAGACGGTACATCCAGTTTATCGGGATTAAAAACATTAATGCCATTAACCGTACCAAAATATAAATTGTTTGTTCCGTTATCTGTCAAATAAGAATTACGGTTAAACTCATTCTCGGTTAGTCCGTCAGTGCCCGAAAAGAAATTTCTGAAAGCTTTTTGCTTAAAACTATATCTGCTTAATCCGTTATAGGTGCTTATCCATGCATAATCATTATGAAAGATTAATCCGTAAGTTGTATTATCGCTCAATCCCGATTTGGTATCCAGAACCGAAATATTTTTTCTTGTGTAGGAAAGCAGATTGATGCCACCGCCTTCAGTACAGATCCAGAGATTGCCACCTGCATCAAAGTCTGCAAAATTGGTGGTATTGGAAGACAGCGCAGGTCTTGTTGTAGTATTCAAATGCCAGATTTGTCCGTTTACATCATCTATTTCATAAATGCCATTGTTCGTGCACAATAAAGTTTTATCACCAGGCATCATCTTGATATATCTTATCTCAATGTTGTCATTTAGAAAATTCTTAATCTTATAAGGAAATAACGAATCGTTTTCAGGATTATAGATAACCAGGCCTGCATTTGTCCCTATCCATATTTTTCCGCTATCGTCTGATGTAATGGCAATGCTTCTGCCTATTTTACTTTTCAGACTGTAATCTTCTTTATAAAGACAGTCTTCTACTTTGCCTGTTTTCTTTTCTATCCTGAATATTCTTAATTGTTCTTCTACAAAATACAGATACTTCCCTTTGACATTTGTAAAGGCAAATGGTATCTGATCTCCGATCTTTATCCAATCCTTTTTTTTGTTATCGAAACGAAACAGGCCACTGTAAGTACCGGCATATTTATTTCCAAATTCGTCCATCACAAAAGAACGGATGCTGATTGTGGGGTATTGTAATAATTGCTTTTGAAAAAGATTCTTTTCATTGGTTACTTTTAAAAGACCTTTTGTAGAACCTACCCAAATAATATTATCATCATCAATATAAAAGGATTTATAGATCCTGCCGGGATAAATATCATAAAGAATATGTTCAACAGTCAGGCTATTGAAATCAATTTTGTAAACACTGAATGGCCTGCAAAAAACATACACAATATTTCCGGCAAAAAATTTAATGGAAGCAACATTATGAATCTCATGAATTTGGCTCAGGAAAAATTTTAAAGAATCATTTTTGATATTGATGTTATATACTTGTTGTTCCGTTGCTGTATGAAATGAAACAAGACTATCCTGAATATCAATGTCAGGGAAATTTCTGACAATATTTCTTATATCCGATAAGATCCTTTTGCCGAATGAGTATTCATATACAGGCCCTATCGATGACATTGAAATAACCAATGCGTTACCATCTATTCTTAGCCTGGAAGGATAAATCTGTTTGTTGTTGTCTGCGGCAGGTATATTTGCAATAATATTTATCTTTCCGGAAGGCGTTATTTCCAGTATTTCACCATCTTTATAACTTGCAAAAACACGGTTGTCTTCCAGCAACAGTAAGTCTGTAACGGAATTGTTATACCATTTGTTGCCATTGCCAATCATTTCAACATTAAATGAGCTGCAACGAATTTTATATAAACCCTTTTCTGTAGCCAGCCATAATAGATCACGGGAATTATCATAGATCATTTTGTTGATGGTGACACGGTTAATGGTACTCTGACCCAACAAACCTTTAAATTCATATCCATCATAAACGCAAAGGCCCGACTGGGTACCGATCCACATAAGGCCTCTGTTGTCTTTACAGATACCATTAATACATCTGTCCGGCAATCCTGCGCCCTGGCTGATTTCTATTATTGCGGCATTACAGGGAACAAGTAATGAAATCAACGTTATGGTCAGTAAGTATTGCAAAAAATGCCTCATATTATCATTTTAAATGCCCGGAAAATCAAGTTAAATCAGCCGTAGAATAGAACAATGTATTCTTCTTAATACCTGCAAAATAATATTTAGTAACCACAAATGAAAGCAGTAAAATGCATTAGATTGTATGACGAAATGAATTAAATTTAAAAGCAGCCCTAAATATTCAGCGCTGCTTTTAAATCTGATTATAAACTGTATTATCTTATGAGCACCACATCACCTTTCAGTTTGATATTTTTGCCGTCTATAAATTCAGCTTCCATAAAATAGCTGTAATTACCCATGTCTGCAGGTTTTCCATTATTCATGGTTCCGTCCCAGCCGTCAGAATCATTAAATCTGCTATATACAACCTGGCCATATCTGTTGAAGACTTTAAATGTCTTGATGACATAAGCGCGTTTCATATAGAAATTTGCAAAGAACTTATCATTTTTTCCGTCGCCATTAGGAGTAAAAGCATTGGGTATAAATACTCCATAATCCAAAGGCTTGACCGTATAGCGGACCTCAGCAGTATCTGTACAACCATATTCATCTGTACCATTTATGAGAATAATACCATCTTCAGTTGCAAGAATCCTGTATTCTGTTTTTTCCTGATCCGGAAACCAATCTGCCGGAGACCAGGCCGTTATAACATAGTTATTATTGCCCGAGGATATGAGATTGATAGGCTCACCTTTATAGGGCTCTTCCTGTGATACGCTAAGATTCAGTTCAAATTTATCTACCGTAATGTTTACAATCCTTATAACACTGTCACATCCGTGGATGTTTATAAATGTATCTACCAATTTCGTGTTATCGAAATAGTTATTTCCTTCATAATGAACGATGTTACAATCCAATGTATCTATCACCTTGGTGTAAGGTACATTCGGGTAAATAATGATGTGTGTAATTCTGATAAAACTGTCGCAACCCAGGAAGTTACTGAATGTATCTCTTACCGTTGTAGTCTGATTATACTGAACATTATTATACCAAAGGAAGCCGCAGGCAAATGTATCGATTGTTGTCGTTACTGCAGGAGGCAATACAGTCAGGTTAAGCGTTACAACACTGTCGCAGTTATTAGCTGCGGTGGTAGTATAAACTGTTCCATTGATTGCTCCGTTAATTCCATTCCATGTGTATGGTTGCTGGTTATCACAAATAGTGATCGGCTCCGTATAAATAGAAGGATTTTTTACAGTAATATTCATCGTTGCTGTAAGCGCACATAATCCCGGTGTCGGCGTAAAGGTATAAGTTCCGCTCGCTGTGTTACTTACCGTTGCCGGGCTCCATGTGCCTGTTATGCCATTATTGGAAGTGGCAGGCAGTAAAGGTGCCGTAGTGTTCTTACAAAATGCCGGAATTGCCGTAAAAGTCGGTACTGTATTATTGTTCACATTTACTGTCACTGTAGTTGCAAGCGCACACAATCCCGCTGTCGGCGTAAAGGTATAAGTACCGGTTGCAGTATTGCTTACTGTTGCCGGGCTCCAGGTGCCTGTTATGCCATTATTGGAAGTTGTTGGCAAAACAGGTGCTGTGGCTCCATTACAAATGGAACCTGGAATAGTAAATGTCGGTGTTACATTTGGATTGACAGTAACAGTCAAGGTGGTTGTTAATGCACAAAGTCCGGCTGTAGGCGTAAAAGTATAGGTAGTAGTTGCTGTATTGCTCACTGTTGCCGGGCTCCATGTCCCCGTTATGCCATTATTTGAGGTTGTCGGCAAAACAGGTGCTGTAGCACCATTGCATATAGGAGCTATGGCTGTAAACGTTGGCGTTACATTCGGATTTACAGTCACTGTTAAAGTCGTAGTAGATGCACAAAGTCCTGCTGTAGGCGTAAAAGTATAAGTAGCGGTTGCGGTATTACTTACCGTTGCAGGGCTCCATGTGCCCGTTATGCCATTGGTAGATGTAGTTGGCAATACGGGGGCAATAACTCCGCTGCATATAGGCGCTATAGCAGTAAATGTTGGTGTTACGATCGGATTTACGGTTACAGTCAGCGTTGTTGTTGTTGCACATTGACCGGCTGTAGGTGTAAAAGTATAAGTCGTAGTTGCCGTATTACTTACTGTTGCCGGGCTCCATGTACCTGTATAGCCATTTGTCGAAGTAGTCGGTAATACAGGCGCCGTACTACCATTACATATAGCAGGAACAGCAGTGAATGTCGGTGTTATATTCGGATTGACTGTCAGGTTTAATGTAACGATACTATCGCAGCCTGTTGTAGAAAAAGTATCTTTCAATCCTGTTTGGGAAGTGGAGTAAGTATTGCCATTAAAGGTATATGTCTGGCCCTGGCAAATACTTACTGCTACTGTATTTGTAATATATGGACGAATAGAAAAATTTATTGTAACAACACTATCACAGGCATTTGTAGCCTGGAAAGACTCTGTATAAGTACCTGTGGTTGTCAACGTCTGTGTTCCAAATACGTAACTTGAACCAATACAAACCGAATCTGCAATAAGTACATGCACAGTATCATTAACTACAATATGAGAGGTCAGGAAACCAGTAGACAAACAGCCATACAGATTGCCATAAGCACTATAAGTAGTGGTTACATTCGGATGTGCATATACAACCGATTGTGTATCTGAGGCATTTATAGGCAGTGTAAGACTTGCATCTTTAAATAAATTTGTGACAGGCGACCAGTTAATAGTTGGCTTAACCTTGTATTTGATTTTTATATCAGGACGCAATGTGTCCAAAGTCATCACAGTTACCCCACTCACCCAAGCTGTATTTAAGGTATAAAAAGAAACCCTGTTATTTGGAGATGAACTGCTGGCACGATATTTGGGAGCAAATACCGGACTCGTAGGTGCTGCAGTTCTTACAATAAGTATAGAAAGATTATTTGCACCACCGAGATAATCGAAAGGTGCAGTCAATGTAAGATTGTTCCAGGTATTTGCAGCAACGCCAACATTTGGCCATGGCCCTGTATAAACCAAATCATAGCCTGAGGTGCTTGCTGTATTGGTAACCGTTGTTGCCGTTGTATTTTTCATATATACAGTGACATTACCAGGATTAAAGGTTGTATTGGTCGATGTCGATGTTTTGAAGAAACCAAAATCAGTAATTGTTCCTGCTACATTCAATTCGCTTGACAAATAAATAAGTTCGCTCACAGAATTGACACTTGTACCATTTATAGGCGTTTTGGTAGCAGTTAAAGTTCCTTGCTTTGCAATTACAGAGTCAATAACTGTTCCTCTTGTTGTTTCTATTTTTACAATTTTTCCTTCACAAATGGTAGTATCAGTTGGCGTAATGGATATAGGTGCTGCTGCAGGAGGAATTACAATAACCGTAAGCGGAGCTCTTGGCGTATCGCAAGTACCATTGTCTGCTGCTGCATAGAAAGTTGTAGTTGTAGTTAAAGTCGGCGTAACGAAAGGACTTCCCGTTCCTGCCAGCGTCCCATTTTCATAATACCACTTCACAGTGGCAGGGCTAAAGCTGGTATAACTACACGTTAAACTCGAAGTGCCTGAAGTACATATTTGTGATGGAGTTGCTGTTACAGAATTGATAGTTGCACATTGATGGTAAACAACAAGCGTATAATCGTCAAAACTACCGTAACCATAAGTAGCACAAGGGTCATTGCTTGGTAGAATACCACCAGTACCACCGCCCGAATTGCCTCCTATGCTATAACATCTCATCCTGTAAGAACCATTGGGTGTACTTCCAGGTATGGTAATGCTTGCAGAATAAGGAGCAGAGAAAGAACTGCCGTTATAATTCATTACTGCGAGCACCTCTCCTGCATCACTGAAACTGCCGTTATTATTTAAATCTACGGCAACAGCGGCTCCTATATAACCCGAAGTAGTAACCGTAATAGTTGTCGCAACTCCAGCAGGGATAAGTGTTGAGATGGCGGTATAATTGCTTACGGTACAGCCAGGTGGAGAGTGATTTATGGTTCCAATGTTAACATTCGTAATGTAATTACTAAAAGGACATCCAGACGTATAAACAGGCGAACAATAAGTCTGACTAAAACTATTAATTCCCGAAAGTGTGAACAGGCAAATGATTGCAAGTTTTATATAACGAATCATCTTGGCTTAAAATTTATGGACAATGAAAAGATGTAAATTCTGAAAGCGACTGTAATTCAAAACATCAGAATTAACTAATAATGGTTTTATCGATTATGGAGAAGATAATTTTCCTTTTGATAATGATAAAGTAAAGACCGGGTTTGAAGGATTATAGTTTGGAAATTAAACTCACTAATAGAACACATAAACGTGTATGTGTCAATCTTTGAAAATTAAAATTCCGGGATTGACCATAAGGCAAATCCCGGAATTCAATCATTCTATTTCTTATTGATCTTAACAGTCTGAACATTTGCATCATCATGGTATTTCACAATGTAGATGCCGTCTGCGAGGCCGTTCAGTGACAATGAAATTGTTGTACTGTTGCTTATTGACTGCGATACAAGTACTCTTCCGGTAATGTCCGTAAGTTCTACCTGACCTTTGCCGATAACATCCGAAACACTTACGGAAACCTCTGTGGAAGCCGGGTTAGGGAATACATTCAACCTGAAGGTATTGACGTTCTTAACTTCTGCAGAAACAACATTGCTGTATTGTCTGGAACCGTCGGCATTCATCAATATCAATCTGTAGTAGTTGATGCTGTTGAATGGTTTGGTATCTGTGAAACTGTAATCGCTTGGCGCATTGCCTTTACCGTCCATTGTACCTATTGCTGTAAATGTCCTGGCATCGCTGCTTCTTTCAATAATGAAACGGTCATTTGCAGATTCGGTTTTCGTATCCCAGTTTACAATATTCACCGCACCTTCATTATGTGCAGCTATTTTGCCGATTGTGATATTCAACGGTGAACCGATAGTGGTGTTTGCAAAGAAACCGGAGAAACCATTTGGAGAATAAACCGTTACTTCCCAGAATCCATTGGTATTCCATACAACGCTTGTCGGCAGCAATATGTCTGAGTTCGTTGCATCATAAGTGCCGTTAGGCCCTGTTGTGCCTGATGAAGGAAGGCCGTGGAATGCCCTGATACGAAGGTTTGAATTATCCGGCAGGATAGCAGGATAAGAAGTCGTACCAACGTATGCAGCATTGTTATAAGCTGTGAAATCTGCAGTGGTGAAATATAATTTCAATGTTGCAGGCAGATTAGCATTCTGGCTTGGAACTATATCAACATACCTTCCTACGAATGGCTCACCACCCGGAGTTGCAGCAGGTGTACCCACTGTTACGTTTGCAGTAACGGTTCCAAGGTTGTTTGCACTGGTAACAGCAGCAATCAAATCACAGGAAGCATCAGTATAATACTGGGTACCTGCTCCCGGTTGGTTCATTGCACCCGAAGTTGTACTTGCTACAGGTACTGCTGTAGCGGCCGGTGCTGTCAATGTTGTAGTGCCTGCAATAGTATTGGAAACGCATAAACCTACCGTGTTTACCACTTTGAAGTTGGTATAAGCGCCTTGTCCGAGAATAACTGCAATATATTCATTTGTGCCGTCATTTGAGGAAACCAATGCATTTTGAGTGATGGTGGCGCCGCCATTTTTCTTGTAAGAAACATTATAGGTTCCTGCAGCATTTACTTTCAATAAAACATAGCCATCTTCAGCGCCAACACAGGAAGGGTTGGCAGCATCAAGCATGGATGCCATAACAGGTGATGTAATATTATAAGTTCCTAAGAATTTGTTACAAGTTGCAGGGCTTGCAGGATTGGCTACCCATATATCAAGGCTGTCACCACCGCTTAAACCTGAGAATAAGGATGAAGTCTGCCATGTAGAAGGTACGGTACCTGAGTTAGCAGGAGATGCACCATAAGAGTAACTGGTGGTGTTATAATAGATGCCTAAGTTATCTATAGCATGTTGTTCTGATATGCCACCTGTACGGGCCGCAAGAATTTGTTGCCATGCTGATTTATCTGCGCTACCATAAGCTGCAGGTAATTGTACAGCATTGAAGATAGTTGTAGCACCCATTTTAAGCGTCAGTTTGTTGTCACTTGAAATATAGATGTTCACATGAGTATTGGATGCGCCTGTCCAGGATGCATTAGGTGAATAAGCGAGCATAGTTGATGTTACAGTATTCGTTACCGCAACAGTAGTGCCACCTGTCACATTGGATTGGCCGTAAGTCAGATAAACACCTTGAATACCTGCACCACTTGTACCATACGCATCAAAGGAAATTATCAGTTTGTTGCCAATACCTGATTCAAAAGGATAACTGGCCGGAGCTGCAGGATAAGTGATATCTCCATAACTCCAGGACATACCATCGGCACCACCGGATTGCGGAATAGACAGGTCAAATCCTACACTATCAATACGGCTGATCGCATTAGGGTTTTTAATCAATATGCCTCCGTTTGAACTGTTCGCATTTGGTGTAAGTTGTAAATAGTTACTGGTAATGGAAGCCCCTCCTTGTAATACAGCATAAATTGAATTTAACGTAGAAGAAGCGAAGTCGTTACTATACCATACAGCGGTTGGGTTACCTGTACCCGGCCCCTGAACACCACTTACTATTAAAGAGCCGTCTCCGTTCGCACAAGTTGCATTATTTACTGTAACAGTTGCTCCAAATCCGTCATAGAAGATAACCGTTCCTGTATCAGATATATTAGTGTTACAAGTTGTATTCCGGGCAAATAAATAATATTTATAACTACCGCTTACAGTTGGTGTAACCGTGAAGTTTGTTCCTGCCTGCCAGTTGCCGATCACGGCTCCAAGCGTATCTGTCAACATATATTCCATGCTACCCACTGCTGTTGCAATAGGTGTTGCAGTAATGGTTACCGGCAAGTTTGGTGCACAAGAACCCGTTGCTGTTCCCACAGGAGTAAAAGCATCGATTGGTCCAACTGTTGCAATAGCAGAATTAGAGCAGTTATAAATGTCAGTACCAACCACAGTATAAGTCGTTATTGTTGTTGGCGTAGCAATTACAGTGGCCCCGGTTGATGCATTCAATGTTGAGGATGGAGTCCATGTATAAGTTGAAGCGCCGCCGGCAAGCAAAGTAGCACTTCCTGAAGTACAGAATGCAGCTTGCGATGGTGTTACAGTAACGGTTGGCAAAGTATGCACTACGACCTGAACCGGAGTAGAATAAGCTGTATCAGGACCGGAAAGACAAATCATCCTTAAACGATAGCTAGTAGATTGGGTTATTGCTGAAGCTGTAGCAGTAGCTGTAGTAGCACCAACTATATTACTCCAGTTGATTCCATCAGGAGAAGATTGCCATTGATAATTAATACCTGCATAGGTCAGATAATTATTGTCAACTGACAGGTTAGTGGAACCAGTTGCACATATACTTGTTGTTGAAGCATTCGTATTACCAGGATTAGGCGCTCCGGCACAAACAGTTAAAGGAATAACCACAAAGGCATAATCTTCGCTTTCTCCGCTTGAGATGCTTCCACAAACCGTAGGTGAAGTCGAATTATAATCAGCCTTGATTCTCATTCTTGTATAACCAGGCAATGCAACTGAAGGGACAACAAAACTTCCGCTGAAACTTGGTATAATGTAAGAATTTGAATTATACATTGTTTCATTTGCATCTGTAAAATCGCCATCATGATTCCAATCGACAAATATTTTAACCCCAAGGTCATTTGGTCCGACAGTACCGTTAAAATTAACGGTAAATCCTGAAATTGCTTTTATCGTATCTGTTGTGGTATAATTACTGTAACCTGCATTTGTAGTTCCTGTGCTTGTAGAAGTCTTATTTAGGTTTACTTGCGCACCTGTAGTCTGGAACAATGTAATACCTCTGTCGGTACCTGTTCTCGTTTCAGTACAATAGCAATTGTCAAATGAATTTACAGCTACATTCACCGCTATCGAAGTATCGCTTAAATTTGAACTAGTACATGTTACAACACAACGGAAGTCTGTTGAAGCAGTAATTGAGGTAGTATAAACCGGACTTGTTTGGGCAGTACCAATATTTGTCCATGTATTTGCAGAAGCAGGAGATGATTGCCATTGATAGCTTATTCCCTGAAGTAAAATTACAGGACTAAGACCAAGTGTAAATGATAAATTCGGACAAATTGATGGAACTGAAGATGTAGCAGTGCCTGCAGCCGGCATACCGGAGCAGTTCAGATTTATATAAATACCTGCATATTCATCAGCACCGATATCAGGAGCACTTCCTGAAGCTGAGCCCGAATAACCTGAACGGCTATCTCCGTCAAAATCGTTAGTGATGCCCGAAACGGCAACAGCATGACTTTCTGCTAAAGAAGCAACAGTTGTATTTAGATGCAAATTAACGGAAGAAGCAGTTCCATTAGGCACCAAAAATTGCGGGTCACCTGAAACACTTAATCCATCGGAAGCTATCCAACCGGGTGCATATGCAGCAACATTTGCTGTTCCGCTATATGCAAATACACCGCCTGTACCTGTTGCATTGTATAAATTGTTATTTACTGTAGCTCCTGTATTAGAGGTTGTAAAATACATTGCGTAGTGCGTACCGCCTGTTGTGGCATTAGAGCGGTTATTAACGAAAATATTATTCACCACGTTATAAGTACCGGAAGTACCTGTTCTTCTGAAAGCAAATGTATTAGTTGCAGTAACATCAACACCTGTACCACCAATATAAACACTATTGTTATAGAAGTTATTGTTATTGGTAGGAACTGAACTTATACCTATAATGGAAGCAGGAATAGTATAACTTGTTCCGTCCGGATTGACACCCAGGCGAACCATGTTATTGGCAAAAGTAGAAGTACCTGTATTATTTAAAATACCGTATATCACTGCCGTATTTGTTGACGGGGCAGTGATGGTATGTATAAAGTTGCGGGTAATTGTATTGTTTACAGAAGTACTTCCTGCAAAATACAAACCGATAATGTTAATAGCACCAGTGGTGCCTGTACATATCAGGGAATCTACAGTATTTCCGGAAACGTTGAAAACGTTGGCGCTTGTTGAAGAAGCACAGATACCCATCAAAGCGCTTGTAGTGGTAGTACCTGTGGTTCTTGCAGCAGTGTAAAGGTTTTTAACCACATTGCCTGTTACGCCACCGACAAAATTAGCAGTAGTTGTGGTAATAAAAATACCTACTACTTGTCCTGAAGAACTGGTGAATGCGTTATTGCTCCAGATACCGGCGATGGTATTGTTTGTAACCGTAAAAGGTAAAGCACCGGTAGGACTCAGGCTTATACCCCTGATATACCTTCCTGTGGTACTTGATGTACTGGCATCTGAAAAATAAATACTTTGCGGATCTGTAAGGCTACCGATAGTGTTGTTATTGATAGTTGCACCAATGTTACCGTTGGTGAAGATACCTGTGAAATAAGAATTGGCACTTGGAATGGTGAAGTTGGCAATCTTGTTGTTCTGTACTGTATATGTTCCAGTACCTGTAAGCAAAATAGCATGTCCTGCCACTGCCGAAGCAGAAGTTGTAAGCGTAACACCTCCGGTAGTAGCTCCACCAGTACCTGTTGCAGTTCCGATAGTATTGTCCAGAATGCTTACAAGTCCTGTACCACCCGCTGTAGCAATACCATGGAACAAATCACTTGTTGTACTTGAAGTGATAGAAATATTTCTTATAGTATTGTTTTGAATAATGGAAGCCGCAGGTGTAGCACCGTCTGCCATCTCAATTCTGATACCATCAAAATATCCTGAAGTCGTTAATGTATAAGGAGAACCACCACATTGTGGTTGAGAGCCTCCGATATAATTATTGGAGATATTAAATCCATTACCTACATTTCCTGCTGCACGATAAGGTATGACCCAAACAGCTCTGTTATAAGCTCCGGTAATAGCACGGATGTCTGTCTGGAAAAAACTATTATTTGTTATGATCCAGGCATTATTACCGTAGTTAAGTTCAATGCCTGCAGAATTAGTTCCTGATGTAGCATTGAAATAATCGTAAACATTAGAATTATCAACAGTGTTATTGTCGTTAGACGTTAAAGCATAACCTGTGGTAACGTTTGTCCCAAGGGAATAGATACCCATTGCAGGAAACGCAGAAGCACTTGTTGAGTGGATATTACAATAACTAATTGTGTTATTATCATTACCTGTACTTCCTGTATTATCCATGTAAACTACGCCACCGATTGTTGTAGAACTTGCAGCGCTAACTGTACTCTGTCCCTGAAGGTCACAATATTGAATCATGTTATTGCTTGCGCCATTACCCAGTTTTATTGCTGAACCGGCAGCATTGGTATTTGTAATATTCAGATTCGTTGTGTTCAGGCTGCCTGCTGCGGTAAAAGAAATAGAACTGCCAACACCACCCGGTCTGCCATCAATTGTTACATATGCAGCACCATTCAAATCAATGGTAGGACCAGCGTTTGAACCTGCAATAACCAATCCGTTAGCGCCTGCTGCAGGTCTTAATTTAAGTGTATTTACACTTCCTACGCATGGTGAAGAAGGAAATGTAATTGGAAACGTTTCTGCGGTACTTACATAAGCCGTTTGTAATTCAAGTATGGTAGGAGTATTCAAACCATTTGTATTAATATCTGCTAATGCAGCAGTAATAGTGGTAGCATCACCGGTTGGTCCCACAGTTATAGTACGTACGCCTGCAGTAACTGTTCCTAATGTTGGTGCACCGCAAGCAGTTGTTGATTGGGTGCCGATTAAAGGGCTACCAAAAACCGGGCCGCCACAAGTAGTTCCGGTATTATATCCGTAAACATAAACATCATATGATGTATTTGCTGATAAAGCACTTGCTGAAAAAGTAGTGGTTGTACCCATACTTACTATTTTTCCCGTACCCAAAGGAGCTCCGGGTACATAAGTAGTGCCACCTACCGGAGTGACAGGAGTGCTGCCTGCAGGATAGCGCACAACAAGATAACCTGTTGCTGTACTTGCAGTAAAAGAACCACTTACGGTAGATGTAGTAGACGCATTAAATGTTATGCCCGTAGGAGCAGGGGGAGCTGTACAAGGAGCTTGCATTCCCACTGCCATAATATTTAGTATTCCACTTGCGACATTGCTGAAAGAAAGTGACACGATATTTTTAGCAAAATTTGCCCCACCTACAGGAACAGGAACTTCATATATGTACTGACAAAGACCAGCATCTCCTGTACAAGCAGTCAAGGTTCTGTTTATCCTGTAATATTGTTGTGGTGTTAGCTTGTAAGTAGCCGCGCCTCCACACCAATCAGGTGTTCCGCCTGAAGGGTTTACAACTGTTTCTGAAGAGCCATCGGAATAAGTAATTGTTACATTATAAGTAGAAGCACCATTTCCGCCTAAAGATACCAGATATAACTTTGCTGCATTTATAGGTGTCACTAAAGTAAGTGAACCTGTTCCTCCAATCGGAATCCTTAACGCATTATTGTTTGTTGCAGCGCCATTACCATAATCTTGTAATGTATAAGTAATACCTGTATTAGTAGTGGTGTTTGTACTTGTTATTTGTTTGCTCGCCGGCAACGCATTTGCGGTGGTATAGTTAGAGCAGGGAGTCCCGCTGAAACCAAATGTAGGAGTAACAAAAACATATCCGGTAGCACCGTCAACTGCTGCGGTTGAGGAGGCTCCAGGTGTTGTACCCGTTGCTCCGTCTGCCACAATATCGGCGTTGAAACCCGTTACCGGTACGGGAGCAAATTGCCCGAAGGCATTGCCTGAAAAAGCAAGTAACAGTATCAGGCACCAATAAAGAGGGCGCGATAAAAGTACTTTTGGTTTTAATTGTAAATTTAGTGAAGTCATAAATGCTGATTTAATGTTACCTATTTATATTGTTGACCTTTTATACAATCGGAATCTCCCAAACATGCTATCTGGCAAATCCGAATGATTGTACATTATACGCCTCTGGGAGAATTCATAAAACTGAAAAAACTATGCGGCATAGGAAGTTTTGATGCTTACCTATACGGGTTAAAATTTCTGTTGAAAAATTGGCTATTGTGCTATTTATTGGTTAATGCACTATTACAAATATGAACTTCAAATTAATAGATATAAGAAGAACTGCACGCTGATGTAGTTCAATATAAAATATCAGGTTTGATTTTTTTTGATAGGAACAAGTGTTAGATATTGAAATAATTATTGTGAAAAAATAGCTATACCATAAGAAAAATTGACTTTACTCAATGTTTTTACTTAACTATCTTTTTGTTTATAATAACTTTACATAGTTAAATAATTATAAATTTTTCAGTCAATTTTGAATATCGGATATGAACGCTTTTTATATAAATTGTCGAATAAGCAATAATACTAATGCACGAAGATTAATTTTTGTGAGAAAAATGTAGGCAAAGCAAAAAACGAACTACATATAAATGCGTATTAAAAGTTAAAATAATTAACTATTCTATAATTGCAAAAGGTGGATCAACGCTTGGAGATTTAGATCTGATAATTTATTTATATTAAATTAAGTGTAAAAACAACTTTCTACTAATCATCTGTTTTAATTTTTATAAAATAGTTACATATTTTTAAAATGTCAATAATTATGATATAAAAAGCGAGACTGATTCTACAATTGTGGAATCAGTCTCGCTTTATTTAAAAAAACTAAAAAACGATTATTCAGGTATCAATTAATTTCACCTTTATAGTATTTCGTAACAACTTCACTTTTACTATTCACCTGTAATTTCCGGTAAATATTTTTAATATGGAATCTAACGGTGTCGGTAGATATGCCGACACGGCTTCCAATCATTTTATAACTCAACCCATCAATAATTGCATGAACGATTTGTTCCTCTTTCGATGAAAGCGTATCGTTCGGGGCTTTTTTGGGTGAAAAATATTCTACAACTTTTCTGGCTACAGAAGAGCTCATAAAACTTCCTCCGGATTGTACTTCCAAAATTGCCTCTTTAATATGAGGAAGCGGTGTATCTTTTAAAATATATCCTGTAGCCCCTGCACATAAAGATTTAAAGATCCTTTCACTGTCATTTAAAACAGTGAGCATAATAATATTGGTTTCTATGTATTTTCTTTTAATCTTTTTAATACCTTCTATCCCATTCATTCCGGGAAGGTTTATGTCGCTGAGAATAATGTCCGGTACAGGATACTCGCTTTGCGATTCAAAAAAGGCTTCCATACTGTCAGAGCCTTTTACAAAAATAAATTCAGGCTGTTTCCGGAAATATTCAACATAATATTCTCTTATTTCCTCTATGTCTTCAATTATGCCAAGTATTAATCGCTGCATTTTAATTGTTTTTTGTGAAACTAATAATTAATTGTTAAATAATTAATCATTTGGTCAATTTTATACGATAAAAAATCAGACAATTTGATGTAGTGTTCAAAATTGTATTTTGGTTTATAAGTATAATAAGACACTCTAAAACAAATATTTGTACAGTAATCCGCAAATATTTAATCACATAAATAAAAACACCACATAACAGGTGAATACTAACACTTGTTTTAATTGAAATAAAATAGAGATTTAAAATTGAAATGCAATATTCAACTGAATATATTGGTATTTAAAGTTTATCCAGTTTGTAATATCCGATATTCAAAACATCTTCAGGTAAATTAACTTCTTTCTCTTCTGAAATAAACAAACGGTATTGTTGCTTGTAGGATTGATTCAGTATATCCTTTAAAAGATAAATGTCATCTACGTCAATGCCATATTTATCATCAACATGCGATTCAGCCCCTTTATATCCTGTATGCTTATAGAACGTAGTTTTCTTTGCTTCTTTAATAGCGGCAGCAGCATCTTTTGCTACAGCAAGCATTTTATAATGATACTCTTCAAACTCGCCCTCTTTATATCCTCCAAGATTCAGGAAAAACAAACTCAAATCATGCTGATGATTTGCTTCGGTAATACCATCATTGGGAATGACTGTAATTGCATGACCTTCCACATTACTTACTTCGCGCCAGGCATCCACATGAATTTTCCCTTTAGCTTCAGGCCAAAAAGCTTTCATAGCAGGAATAAGGCTTTTCATGGAAGCGCCAATACCAAAGAAAACATCATGTTGCTCGGTAAAGCGTCCTGGTGGTGTACAGCCAATAATCACCATATATAATTTCAGTGCTTCCATTAGTTTTATTTTGATTGATAACGTAGACAGGAATTACGAACAAAATTATAGTTTAACTTGTTGATTGTATAATCATAAAATAGTTTATCATGAAATTACATTTCAGTATTCTTTCTTTAATTTTCATCAACATCCTTTTCTTTTCGTTTAAGAAAGACAATACTTACAAGATTGATTTGACCAAATCGGGAATGACCTGGCGAATGCCTATTACGGGCGGCGAACATAACGGCACTATTAAAATCAATAGCGGCTATCTTGTCTATGATGGCAATGCAATCAAGGCAGGGACTTTTACTATTGACCTTAATACAGTTAAGGATCTTGATCTTGAAAAAGAAAAGCAGCCAAAGATTGAAGCACATATCAAATCTGAAGATTTTTTTGAAACGGCGAAATATCCTTATGCAACTTTTGTTATTGACAAGATTGAAAAAAAAGAAGACAATGAATTAATGGCTTACGGTAAATTGACCATTAAGAATATTACAAAACCAATTTCCTTTCCTGTAAAATTCAAAGAATCCAATAACGTATTATATGTTACTGCAGATAAAATAAAAATTAACAGAAAGCAATATGGCATTGAAATTAAGAACAAGGGATTTAAAGGTGGCTTGAAAGAAATGGTTATAAACGACGCGTTTAATGTGAGCTTTTCAATTGCATTGCACCCATAATTGATAAATGAAAAGAGGAAACCGATAAGGTTTCCTCTTTTCATTTATAAGAATGACATTATGATACTCTATTTTTATCCTTCGCCTTCAAAACAAAATAAATGGGAATGCCTATTAAAACTATAATTAATCCCGGCCATGTGAATTGAGGTTTGAACCATATCAGCAAGGCACAAAAACTGATGCCAAGTATGATATATAATGCAGGTAATAACGGATATCCGAAAGCGCGGTAAGGCCTGTCAGCATTTGGCAATCTTTTTCTTAAAATGAAAATCCCTCCGATTGTCAGCACATAGAAGATAACAACCACAAATGAAATCATATCCAGTAAATCGCCGTACTTTCCACTTAAACACAAAATAGCAGCTACAAGGCATTGAGCCCATAGCGCCCATTCAGGAACCCCATGTTTATTTAATTTCCCGGCATTTTTAAAGAACAATCCATCCTGCGCCATAGTGTAATACACACGCGAACCGGCTAATATCAAGCCATTGTTACAGCCAAAAGTAGAAACCATAATCATTATGGCGATCAAAGCCGTACCCATGGCGCCGAAGATAGAAGTGGCTGCCGCAACCGCTACCCTATCCTTTGCAGCATGAGCTATTTCATCCATCGGCAAAACAGCCAGATAAACAAGATTGGCAGAAACATAAATAATAGTAACAATCAATGTTCCAAGAAATAAACTAAGGCCAATATTACGTTGTGGATTTTTCATTTCTCCTGCAATGAAGGTAACATTGTTCCATGCATCGCTGCTGAACACGGAACCTACCATTGCCGCTGCAATACCGCCCAGTAAAGCGGTTCCGGCAATCGGGGTTACACTGAATCCCGCATCGGGATTACAATTATCAATCAGCGAAGCCTTGGTTGCGGTCCAGGCATCCAGCCAGTTTGCATGCCATACTTCAGGTTTGAACATCACAAAACCTGCAATGATTAAACCAAAAAGCGATAATAATTTCGTGGAAGTAAAAATATTTTGGATCCATTTGCCCCCTTTTACGCCTTTGGTATTGGAGAAAGTAAGCAAAGCAATGATCCCGATAGACATAACCTGTGCCGCACTGATGGAAAAATAGGTCGGGTTATTACAACTATCCATTCCGGTTTGCATTTTCCAAAGCTTATTATCTTCACTCAAGGCAGGAATAAGATAAGCTGCAAATTTAGAAAAAGCTACACCCACGGCAGCTATAGTACCTGTTTGTATAACTGCAAAGAAGCTCCAGCCATATAAAAAGGCAATCAGTTTATTATAGGACTCTTTGAGATAAACGTATTGCCCGCCTGCTTTGGGGTACATGCCGCTCAATTCCCCATAGCTGATAGCAGCAGTCATGGTCATTAAACCTGTCAAAACCCAGACAAGAATAAGCCAGCCCGCACTGCCTACATTACGTGTTATATCAGCGCTTACAATAAATATGCCGGAACCAATCATGGAGCCAACCACTAACAAAACGCCGTCAACAAGTCGTAACGATCTTTGAAAATGTCCTTGTTCCTCTGTTTCAATAATCGGTTGGTTTGTTGCCATCGGTTTTGATTTATTTTGTCTCAATATCCGAAAAAAACATTTTATAATGAAACGGCGGTATAAAAAAAGGTTCACTGCCCTTACAAGCAACGAACCTTTGAATCTACACATACAAACCTACAACACATAAAACTGTTTGGCCTCCACCACCCTTTCGGCAGAATGGCTAAGGCTATGCTGATTTATTACCTGATGCAAATCACGTTCAATCGTTTCGGCGATTGTAGTAATAGGCGTATCGGTAGGCTTATTTTCAAAAGGATCCTGAAGATGAATAGACATTTTTTCTATCAGCCAAAAGCAAGAAGCAATCAGCGTAACCAAAGGAATCATCAGCCATCCGAAAATTGCTATTAATGCAAATGGCAATAACATAATGAACAGGTTCATGGACAGATGGAGATATAAGCCGTATGTAGACGGGAATACAGTGTTCTTAATACGCTCACATTTCCCCATATGATCTGAAAATTTATTGAGCGTATTATCCATCTGAATATGCTGGAAGGTATTTATCCAGCCATTATCCAGCGCATATTTAAGGTCCCGTGCCTGCAATTCTAATATTCCCATAGCCGAATTACTGTAACGGCTTATAAATTCAATATCCTGCTTGCTCATCCATTTTCCTAAATCACGCTCATTCTTTCTTTGGCGCAAGGCACGACCTAACGCAAAAGACCATGCCACCTGACGGTTGATTAAGATATTTTCAAAAGCAGCGATTTCTTTATCATTGTAAGGGTTGTCAATAAAGCTTACTACTTGTCTTGCCCATGAACGGGAATCATTTACAATAGCACCCCAGATAATGCGGGCTTCCCACCAGCGATCGTAAGCCTGGTTAGCCCTGAATGCAAGCAGCAATGAAATAACTGTTCCAAGAATCATTGGCACCGAGATAGGGATAGACACATTTAACCTGAAAGTAAAATGTATTGCAGCAATGAATGTAACATATAGCGCGATCATAATGGCTTCTTTCCTGATACTGCCAAACATGTATCTGAACGGAATTTTATTCTTAAGTAACATAGTTTATTGGATTAGATGGTTAAATGGATAATAACGATGCCTTCGATTCTGATAAAATGCTTTTTGGCATAGGCAGCTCACTCAGAGAATGGTATTGAACCGGTACAAATTTTTGCCGCCATACTTCAAATGGATCGCGGCTGTCGCCACTGCAACGCTCAAATTTGTAATTGAGCGGCAACATAATCGCATCAATCTTTCTGGCTTCCAGGAAGTTCTTTTTATAAGAATTCGTTTGGCCGAAATAGAATTCTATATGAATACCTTTCAGGGCACTGCAATATTTGTTTCTGAGCATTTCACATGCATCTAAAAAGCTATCGGAATACATGAAGTTTGCTTTGGAACGTTTTTTGAAAAATAATAGTCCTGAAATGGAGGAGTCCGGCTCTAAAGCATGTATCAGGTATATTTTCAGTGGTTCGCCTTTGAATTGTTCTACTGCGGCGTTGATTAACTTTAATGACTTGATTGTAAAATCGGTTGGAATGAGGATATTTTTCATTGTTTGCATTTTTAGTTTTTGATTAATGCAAAACTCCGTCACCGCTATTAGGATGGTCTAATAACTGCTTAAAAATCCGATAAGAAAGAAATTAGAAATAGGTTAGAAGATTAGAAGAAGATTAGAAACGGCTTGCCGCAGGCAAATAAAGCTCCACCAGAGTGCCTTCATTCACTACGGAGCTTACTTTAAGCTCGCCTTTGTGTATGCGTACAATATTCCTTGCCAGAGGAAGGCCAATGCCATAACCCTTTATTTTGCCGGTGTTGGAAGCTCTGAAAAAAGGATCATATATGTATTGAATATCAGAGGCAGGAATGCCGATGCCTTTATCCTGAATTAATAGTACTACGTGCTGGTTCGTTGCTCCAATGCCTACTTTTACTTCGTCGTTGTTGGAATATTTACAGGCATTCAGCATTATATTAGTAAGCGCAAGCGTCAATAAGCTTTCATTGCCTTTTATTTTTAAAAGCTGTTCATCTTCGGGCATTAAGGAATAATCAATGTGGATTTTATTATCAGGATAAATCCGGTCAACAGCGCTTTTGGCATTTACAACCAATTCATCTGTTCGTAACAGAACCATTTGCTGCTTTTTGCCGTCAAATCCGGTCTGGGCAAGATTTAATAAACTCTGAATAATTGCTTTAAGCCGCTCGGCATCCTGCAAAACGATAAGCATTGCCTGCCGGTATTCTTCAGGATTTCTTTCCTTGCTTAACGCAAGTTCTGCTTCACCGATAATGGAAGTAAGTGGTGTACTCAATTCATGAGATGCGTTGCTGACAAAGTTATTTTGTGACTCGAAAGACGTTTCCAGCCTGTCAAGCATGTTGTTAAATGTATGTGCCAAATCACCTACTTCATCTTTATTTGTATTCTCACTCAAACGAAGATGCAGGTTTTCGGTATTAATTTCTTTTACCCTTTGGGTCATTTTTCTGATGGGTAAGAAAATTTGCTTGGAGAATAAAAAACCAAGGAAAAAGGTCAGGCCGATGGTAAGTAAAAAACCAAGTAACAATATCAGCTTGAGGTTAATCAACTGATTTTTAATATATTCATTTTGCGCAGCTACAATAACGACAATCTTCTTTCGTCCTTGCTTGTGAAGAATACCGGCATAGTAAGTATCCTTGCTTTTGTAAGACGCGTTGTTATATATTTTAAGATTTTCGTAAAATTCTCCCGGTAAATTTAATGCAGGTATGGAGTAACTGTTTTCATCTCTGATTTCCTGAAAATACTCCTTCTCAAAAGGAAGCTTTTCAAGGTATTCATTCCTTAGATTTTTTATTAAGTAACTGGATGCTGCAGATTGAGGAAAGTTAGCATGCGCTACCATTACAGCCCGTATGTCCAGTCTTTTATAAAAATCTTCGGAAGACAAACGTTCAGCAAAAAAATAAATCAATAGGCTGAACAAAAGAAAAGTTGCAGCCGTCAGTAAAGTGTACCACAGCGTAATCTTCAATTGTATTTTCAGCCCTTTCAACAAATGATTTTATGATTTTAAAATGTAACCCATCCCCACAACTGTCTGAATCAATTTAGGTTCAAAATCCTTGTCAATTTTCTTACGCAGGTAATTAATATAAACATCCACCACATTGGTACTCATATTGAAAGTCACACCCCATACGTATTCCAGAATGTCCATGCGCGACAATACTTTGGCCTGGTTTCGCAATAGATATTCCAATAAGCGAAACTCTGTTGCGGTTAAAACAATCTCTTTTCCTGCCCTTGCAGTGATTTTGGTATCAATGTCCATTGACAAGTCTGCACAAATCAAAGTATTGGAAGCATTCGGAACAAGAGTATTGTTATTATTTCTTCTTAGTAAATTACGGATCCGGGCCTGCAATTCAGCAAGCTTAAACGGCTTTACCAGATAATCATCGGCGCCACTGTCCAGGCCGGTTACAATATTTTCGGTAGAGCCTAAGGCAGTCAGCATCAGGATAGGCAACGGATTATTACCTGCACGCAATTGTTTACAGATTTCAATGCCGTTTATGCCAGGCAACATCAAGTCAACGATAAGCAAATCAAAAGCATGCGTTACTGCCATGTCAAGGCCTATTGCGCCATCCATGGCGACAGACACATCATAACCATCTTCTTCCAGTCCGCGTTTCAGCAGATTGACTACATTGGCTTCATCTTCGATTATCAGTATTTTCTTCATAGAAAGGCTATGTTAGCTTACTTCTACAATAAGAAATTTAAGGTATTGTGTATTAGGTACATTCCAAAGTATAGGATGGTCGGCTGCCTGTGTTTGCCAGCTAACCTGCCTGATGGTTTTACGGGCATCTTTGGCGGCCATTTCAATTGTCTTTAAGAATAAATCAGGAGGAACCAGATTGGTACAGGAAGCAGTTACTAAAAAGCCGCCGGGCTTTAAAAGTTTCATGCCCCTGAGATTTATCTCTTTATAACCTGTAACCGCTTTGTCAATACTACCGCGGCTTTTGGTAAAAGCCGGAGGGTCAAGGATAACGGTATCATACCTGCGGCCTTCTTTCACCCATAATTTAAGGACGTCAAAAGCATTCACATTTTGGAATTTACAGATGTCCTGATATCCGTTTAATTCGGCATTACGTTCTGCAGTTTTAATTGCAAAATCTGAAATATCCAGACCCAGAACACTCTTCGCTCCATACTTTGCGGCATGCATTGAAAAAGTTCCTGTATAGCAAAATGCTTCCAATACATCGGCGCCTTCTACAACCTGTCCGATGGCACGACGGTTGTCCTGCTGATCTAAAAAATATCCTGTTTTCTGTCCGTTCACCAAATCTACGTGAAACTTCAGGCCATTTTCGTTGATAATAATATTCGTATCAAAAGGCTCAGACAAGAAACCTTTTATTTGTTGCATTCCTTCCAGTTCACGTACCGGAACATCATTCCGTTCGTAAATACCTTTTGGTCTGAAAATAGTATTCAAAGCATTCACTATAGCGCCTTTCCAACGCTCAATACCCAATGATAATGTTTGAATAACAAGATAATCATTAAATTTATCAATCACCAATGCCGGTAATTCATCTGCTTCCCCAAAAATCAATCTGCAATTTTCGATATAACCCAGTTTCTTTCTGTAATTCCAGGCTTTCAGAATTTTATTATAAAAGAACTCATCATTAATTTGTTCCTGTTGGTTACGTGTAAGCAAACGGACTTTAATCTGAGATGCAGGATTGATATATCCACGGCCTACAAAAGAGCCATTTGAGGAGAACACATCTACAATATCTCCAGGTTCATACGCACCATCCTCATCTCCAATTTCATTTCCGAAAATCCATGGATGTCCGTCTGCAATTCTGCTACTGATTTTTTTCCTCAAAAATATTTTTGCCATGCGGCAAAGATAGTCTTTCAGGCATCAAAGAACAATACGGTATTTCCGGATATCCTTCAGGCAAAATTAAATGCAATCTTTTTCAGTAAAGCTAAAAATCTAAAGCGTTCCTATAATATCAATTTTATCGGAACGGGAAAGGCCGCCCGGATTACATCCTGGTTTACCTTCGGGAATTTGCTTATTTAATTTCTTAAAATAATCAATCCATACCGGAAAAAACTCTTTCGAGCTGGGTTGTTTATAGGTCATTGGATATAAGGTGAAAAATGGCCTGTTATGATTAGCAAATTTGTAAGCATCGTAAATAAGCTCGGAGCAGTAATATTTTCCGTTATCATAAATGAACTCATCATCATAAGGGATGCCGTTTTGTTTTTCTGCAAATAATCCGGCACTTGCAATAAGCTCTTTGTATCTGGCTTTTACACGGCCGACATACATTTTGTTGGTACTCCGTTTCGAAAAATCAGCTATAGATGTATAATGAACACCTTTGCCAATTGCTTCGATGACGACTAATGAATCTCCCTGTTTACACACCATTGCAACATGAGAAAAATCCTGGCCCTGAACGCCTTCGGTAACTGCTTCAATAGCATCACACATCGGCCCGCAATCAAGGTTTTGAAAAATAAGGTCGCCGGGCTTTAAATCACTTTTATGAAGAGTTTGAGCGGTAGAACTGAAACTAAATAATAGGCATAATAATATCAATCTTGTCATTAGAATCTATATTGGTTGAGGTTTGACAACTTTCAAAAAGACGTCAAATCTAAGAATGTGATAATTAAAAATATCGTTTCATAATTTCATCCACCTTTTTCTCTACATTGACATCGGGGATTAAAGGCGGTGCATGGTGCGGTTTAATCCTTGCGTCGATTACCAAGGGGCCTTTGCATCCCCAATGCTTATGTTCTGTGAAACTATCAATGCCATAAATATCATGAGACGGATTGCAACGTGTAAATGCAGCCCAGAGGAAATTCTGAATATTGGCTGACATAAAATCGCTGTCATCACAAAGAATCAGCATTGGAAAGGTGTTCCAGTCGAAAGATGTTTTGGCATTCATGATTGTTTCATTCAGCTGCTTCATTTCATAATCTGTCTTCTCATAACTCTCAAATTTATTTCCCTGAAAAGCCAGAATACCGGGCATAATTATCCTTGCATTGTAAAGTTTCAAAACTTCAGGAATAGTTGTGGACAGGTTTCTCAATGGGTTGCCATAAGCCGCAAAAACCACCTTACTTCCCGTATTCAATCCTGTACCTGAATAATCTAAAGTGTCGATTGTAGTATTTGTATAAAAATGAATGTCGCGTTTCAAATCAATACGTTCCAATATATACTGCAGAAACAGGGCTTCGTTATGAGAATCTAAAGTATTTCCATCTTCAGCAGTTATAAATAAAAACTTTGCTAAACTTAACTGGCCCGTTCCCAAAATGCGATTGGAAAGCGTAAGAATCTCAGCGGGCTGTTTATTATCAAGATAAGGTGTGTAACGTTCACTGCCAATGGCAAACAACAAAGGATGAACGCCTGCGGCATCTACGGCATGTACTTCTTTCACACCCGGAATTTCCTGTTTAATAGCGTCGCCGGTCAATTCATGAATCAAAGCACCAAAAGCAGTATCCTCTTGCGGCGGACGGCCAACAACCGTAAAATTCCAAATGGCGTTTTTGCGCGCATACACTTTATGAACCCTCATTAAAGGGAAGGGATGTTTCAAGCTATAGTAGCCCAAATGATCTCCGAACGGACCTTCCGGTTTATTTTCATGCGGATATACTTCTCCTGTTATTATAAAATCGGCATCATTGCTTATTGCAAACCCATCTTTATAACTATACCGAAACCTTCGACCGGCAAGCATACCGGCAAATGTCATTTCACTTAATCCCTCGGGCAAAGGCATCACTGCTGCCAGAGTATGTGCAGGATGGCCGCCGACAAAGCAGCTTACTTTTAAAGGAATGCCTTTATTATTGGCTTTGGACTGATGTACGCCGATGCCACGGTGTATCTGATAGTGTAAACCGATTTCTTTGTTTAATTCATAATCATTTCCGGTAAGCTGGATACGGTACATACCCAGATTGGAATTCATAATACCTGGCTTATCTGCATCTTCGGTATATACTTGTGGCAAAGTGACAAAAGCGCCGCCATCCATTGGCCAGTGATGGATCAATGGTAAATCTGTAATATTGATTTCTTCAAAATCGCTTGCAGGAAAAGAAGTCTTTTTAGGTAATGCTTTTAACGCAGCAAGCCCCGTTCCGATATTGCTGAAAGGCTTTTTCAACGCGGCCACGGGGTCATTCCGGAGTGCAATGATTTTCTCCACATCATTCCAGGTATCTCTGAAAATAAAGCGGCTGCGTTCTACCGTTCCAAAAATATTGGAAGCGGCACGAAACTTAGAACCTTTTACTTTCTCAAATAATAAAGCCGGCCCTTTTGCAGCATGAACACGCATATGTATGGCGGCCATTTCGAGGTAAGGATCTACTTCTTCTTTGATTCGTATTAAATGACCATTCTGCTCAAGATCTTTTAAACAAGCTTCTAAATTACGGTACATATCGGGTGTAAAATTTGAATTCTGGAGTTTGGGTTTTCGCTTCCGGCTATTTCACAGGTTCCACTTTATAACCTTTCTTTTTCAAGAGTGCAATAACACCTTTATCACCCCAAAGATGGCCTGCGCCAACAGCTATAAAAGTTGACTGAGCATTTGCCAATGTTTCAATTTCCGAAATCCATTTTGTATTCCTATCATATAGCAAAGTATTTAGATCGCCTTTATAGTCAGGTGTTTCCAGTAATATATTATATAATGAGGGTAAATTTTGTTGTTTATAAAAATCAACCATTTGCTGATACTGAATTTTAAAGGCGTTCATGTCTTTTATCATCTCTACAACGGTATGGCCTATCGAATCATCGGACATATTGTTGATAACAGCCAGTTGCTCTTCAACCGTTTCCAAACCAACAATTTCTTTATTGCTTTGCAGCGCGAGTTTCATTATATTACCTTCATAGGATTCGGGTATGCTGCAGCTCAACATTTTCATATACAACATACTCAATAATGAAAACGGTTCCTGTGTATCAATCATTTCAACAGGGATGCCGTTGTCTTTTGCATATTCAGTCAATTGCTTATACTCATCTTCCGTATAAAGTTCTTTACTGTTTTTACCGTCGTGCAGCTGCATTCCTTGTGTGATTTTAGTTAATAAATCGGGATCATCCATATCCATTTCAAATGCAACTTTTACGCTTGAATCCAAGGCCTTTTGCATGATAGGCGTCCATACATAATCATTGTGACAAATCAGGTGTATGGTACCAAAAAGATAAGATGGCTGCTTAATGTCTTTACCTGAAATCTTCCATAATAAAGAGTTGTTATTTTGTGCAAATGTTGCAACGGCGCTTAATAACAGCGAACATAACAGTGTGATTTTTCTATACATAGATGATAGTTTTTAGGAAGTGGTTTATGATAAAATTTATCCATGTCCTATCAAAGTTAGCATTGCAAAGCCAATACCTAAAAGAATGGCGCTCCATTTTTTCCAATTCATATCATGCGACCTTGTACCGCTTTCAAAGAATATAGTTGTAGAGATATGAATAAAGGAACCTGCAATAACGGGAATACAAAGGGGCACTATCGTTGCAAATGAATCAGATAAGCTTCCCAGTTCATGTGTAACCAAGCCCGAAACCGGTGTAAGCAATGCGAATAACACGAGCAATGACCATGCTTTTCGTTTAGAGGAATGATGGTCTGATATAATCAAGGAAACAATCAGCATTGCTTCCGGTATTTTATGAAAAGCGATGGCTGTAAATAAGGACGGTAATGTGTTTGGATCTGTGTAATGCATTCCTAAAGGCAATCCTTCAGACAAAGCATGAAAGCCCAAACCGGCAAAGATGGGCCATATGGAAACATGATGATGATCTCCCAAATGATGATGTCCATGTTCTACACCGTGTGTAAAACGCTGGATGGCTTGCTGCAAAAAGAAACCTAAGAGAACATACAAACCTGCTTTATGGCCTGTGGTTTCAAAAATTTCAGGCAGTAGGTGAAGCAATGTTACACCTAAAAGAAAAGAACCGGAAAAGGCAAGCAGATAATTCATCTTTTGTTCGTTCCAATTACGATTCCAAAGCGGAAAACTTCCGCCTGCCATTGTGATTAAAAACAAAAGAATACTATATATAACAAGCATGTATCAGAAAAAATAGACTGCAAAGCTATTGTAATTCCGTCAGAAACGCAACATTGTTGCATTTAATTTTGTACTTTTGAACCATGACATCGGTTGAGGAAATTTTACAACAGCATAATTTAAAAAACACCAGAATCAGGCAGGCAGTGCTAAGCCTTTTAATAGATGCAGACGAAGGATTATCGCATCAGGATTTGTCAAAATCGCTGGATATGGATTTTGACAGGGTTACGCTATTCCGCACATTGCATGCCTTTGAAGAAAGTGGTATTCTGCACAAAATCATTGACCCGAACGGAACAGCAAAGTATGCTTATACATTGCCGGATAAAGATAAAAATAAACACAGCCACGCACACTTTATATGTTTAAATTGCGGTCAGGTTGTATGCCTTGATGAAACCTTTTTACTAAATGAAATCAAGGTTCCCAAAGGGTTCATAAAACAGACAATTGACGTGCAGGTAAAAGGCATTTGTGTAAAGTGTAATTAAGATATCAGGTTTAGACGACAGATAATATCTAACATCGAAAAATCCAAAAGAATATGGCAATGTTGAGTATCGGCGATTCGCTGAATAGTTTTTTAAAGAGCGCAAAATGGCAAGCCAAAATCAATGAGATCCGTATTAAAGCGGAATGGGAAAAGATTATGGGGGCTACAATTGCGCGTTATACCCGCGAGGTAAAACTTAAAGACGGTATCCTGATTATTGCTACGGATGTTGCACCATTGAAGCAAGAGCTTCAGTTTGGCAAAGAGCAGGTTATCAAAAATGTCAATGAGTATTTTAAGGATACTGTCGTTAAAGAAGTTGTGATAAAATAACTAAGGTAATCTCCTGAAAACAGTCAGGCTCAACAAAATCTCCAATACCAAAGCAACTACTCCGGTAAAGGCAAACCAAAAGAAAAGTTCAGCATAATGTTTGTACGCATTTACCTGTACGCTTGTCTTTTCTAACTTGTCGATAGACTGATATATACTTTCCAGTTTTGAGTTACCAGTTGCGCGGAAATACTGGCCGCCGGTTTCATTGGCAATTTTTTTCAACAATGGTTCATCTATCTGCACCGGAACCATCTCTTTCTTTTCTCCGAAAGGTGTGGGAATCGGCATCAGTGCCTGTCCGATAGTTCCAATTCCGATGGTATAAACTTTGATATGATATGCCTTGGCAATCTCCAAAGCCAGTTCCGGGCCTACTTTTCCTAAGTTATTAATACCGTCCGTCATCAAAATGATGACCTTACTTTTCCCCTTGGAATCTCTTAATCTGTTTACTGCAGTAGCGAGTCCGTCACCAATAGCAGTGCCATCTTGCAACATACCGCTTTTAACCGCGGTAATTTGTTCTTTTAAAACATTGTGATCAATCGTGATAGGGCATTGTGTAAAACTTTCACCTGAAAATATTACCAAACCTATCCTGTCTGTTGCACGGGCATCAACAAATTTTATGGCGTTGTCTTTGGCTGCGTCTAATCTGTTCGGCTTAAAATCCTCCGCCAGCATACTTCCCGAAATATCCATGCTCAACACAATGTCAATCCCTTCACTGTCAATAGATTCGCTGACATTTGTTTTCTGAGGTCTTGCCAATGCAATTACAAAAGCGATGAAAGCGATACTGCGCAATACATTTAAAAGAGGCCGCCACTTTACTTTCCAGGATTTACCGATACCTTTTATACCTTCAGTTGTAGAAATGCGAAAAACAACAGAACGCTGTTTCTGTTCCCTGTAGAAATACCAAAGGATTAACGGCAAAAGTAATAGCAACAACAGGAAATAAGGTTGCGCCAATAGGATATGATACCGTTCCAAAAACTTCATCATTGTGCGCCCTCCTCTTCTTTAAACTGCGTACGACGCACCACTTCTGTCGCTGCATTATAACATGCCTCATATTCATCGGGCAACGGATTTGCCTTTGCAAACTTCGCAAGATCGGATGTTCTTAATATCAGTTTCAACTCAGGACGTACTTTCCTTAATTCTGCTTTACTATCTGTTTGCTTTTTCAGTAATGACAACAATTCGTCTGTCGTTTGCTCCATAGCAGTGATGCTGAATCTTTCTTCCAGATAAGTCCTGATTATATCACTTATTTCAGTAAAATATTCCTTGCTGCGTCCTTGTTGCATGTATTGTTTCCCTTTCAATTCGTTCAATAAGCGCAGTGCCTTTTCATGTGCTTTTTCCGGCGGAGCTTTTGTTATTTTTGAAGGAATGGCAGTCTTTTTATTTTTTACAAAATAGAAAATAAGGAATACAATAAAACCAATAAGAATTAAGCCCGCCAGTATCTGCATCCAGTATTCCCAGATAGAAAATTTAACCTCTTCTATTTCTTTAATCGGCTTGAATGCTTTGGTAGTATCTACTGCTACTGTTTGCACCTCAATAGGAATAGAATCTGTAAATAACTCCTGAGTCCGGCCATTTGAAGTAACCTGAAATCTGAAAGCAGGTATGTAGTATTTGCCGGAATCAAAGCCGGTAACCAATAATCTTTGTTTTAAAGAAAATGTATTGCCTGAAATAACAGTATCAATCTTTCCTTTTTCCACAATTTCCAAACCATGAATGCTGTCAGGCATTTGTGCCCACCGTATTTTATCTGATTTGGAATCAGGCTTAACTTCCAGAAAAAGCCTGACCTGATCACCAATCACAATTTTACGTTCATCAGTGAAAGCTTTTACAGAAGGGCTTTGTGCATTAGCATTCCGAAAAGAAGCTACAGACAAACCGATACAAACAAGAAGAAAGAATTTATTTTTTAAGTTCATTAATTATTTCAATCCGGATTAAATTTCAATAATGTTTGCTGTTGGTGAAAATAACACTCAAACGGCGAAGGACAAAACAATTATCTGTTTACAAAGAATCCTTGTAAGGCCTTTACATAGTTTTCATCAGTACGTACAGACATCAACGATGACCCACTCTTCCTGAATGCGTTAATGCTATATTTCTGATGTTCATCAAATGCAGTTTCATAACGCTTTCTAACCATTTTATCGCTTGTATCCAACCATTGCACATGTTTGGTTTCGCTGTCCTGAACATGTACCAGACCTACATCAGGCAGCGTCCTGTCACCTTTATCATACACCTGGATGCCTACTAAATCATGGCGTCGTGCGGAAAGCTTTAGCGGGTCTTCATATGGTGTGCTGATAAAATCGCTCAACAAAAATGCAATAGTTCTTTTCTTGGAGGCATTATTAAAGAAACGCAGACACTCGCCGATATTGGTATTGTTCTTGTTACCCGGTTCAATAGTAATCAACTCCCTGATAATGCGCAATACATGCGACTTTCCTTTCTTTGGCGGAATATATTTATCAACTTTATCACTGAAAAATATAACACCAACCTTATCATTATTCGTAGTTGCAGAAAAAGAAAGTACGGCCGCAATTTCCGTAATCAAATCTCTTTTCAATTGTGTATCTGTACCAAATAAAGAGCTACTGCTGATATCTATTAAAAGCATAACAGTCAGTTCTCTTTCCTCTTCAAACACTTTGATAAACGGAGAAGAGAAACGGGCAGTAACATTCCAGTCAATAGCACGGACATCATCGCCATGGCTGTATTCACGCACCTCACTGAACGACATGCCTCTTCCTTTAAACGCAGAATGGTATTCACCGGAAAAGATATGATTACTCAGGCCTCTGGTCTTAATTTCAATGCGTCGAACGCGCTTTAATATCTCGGCTGTCGTCATTTTTAATTAAAAAATAGATTTTATATGTCAGACATCAGATTTCAGACATGAAATATCAGAGGAATTTTATCTGATATCTACATTCTGAAACCCCATGCTCTAAACTATGGCACTTCAACAGCGTTCAATATTTCGTTGATAATTTGCTCACTTGTAATATTTTCAGCTTCAGCTTCATAAGTAAGGCCGATTCTATGACGTAATACATCATGACATACTGCTCTGATATCTTCAGGAATTACATAACCACGTCGTTTAATAAATGCGTATGCCTTCGCTGCGTGGGCCAGACTGATGCTTGCCCTTGGCGAACCACCGTAAGCAATCAATGGTTTTAATTTGCCCAATTTATATTCTTCAGGGAAACGGGTTGCGAACACGATATCCAGAATGTATTGTTCAATTTTCTCATCCATATAAACTTCACGAACCAAATGACGTGCATTCAGTATATCTTGTGAAGACACTACAGGATTGATTTTTGCAGCACCATTAGGGTTTAAGTTCTGACGGATGATAAATTTTTCTTCCTCTTTTTTAGGATAAGAAATAACCACTTTTAATAAAAACCTGTCTACCTGTGCTTCCGGCAATGCATAAGTACCTTCCTGTTCAATTGGATTCTGAGTGGCCAATACAAGAAATGGCTCTTCTAATTTGTAAGTACTGTCTCCTATGGTAACTTGCTTCTCCTGCATGGCTTCCAACAGCGCACTTTGTACTTTTGCAGGGGCACGGTTAATTTCATCTGCAAGGATGAAATTGGCAAATATAGGCCCGCGGCGTACTTCAAACTTATGTTCCTGCGGATTATAAATCATGGTACCCACAACATCGGCAGGTAATAAATCAGGTGTAAACTGAATACGGCTGAATTTACCGCTTATAGCTGATGACAAGGATTTAATAGCAAGCGTTTTTGCCAGGCCCGGCACACCTTCCAATAATATATGCCCTTGTGTAAGAAGTCCTATTAAAAGGCGCTCTACCATGTGCTTTTGCCCGACAAGCGTTTTATTCAGTTCCATTGTCAGCAAATCAATAAAAGCACTTTGCTGATGAATACGGTCGTTCAGTTCGCGAATGTCAACTGAAGAAGAAAGAGGTTGTTCCAAATTTTGATTCATAAAACTTTTAGAAAAAAATTAAAATCAACACAAATGCGCTGCGCATTTGCGAAAATGTTTAAAGCTGTAAAAAGCGTGTAAATATAATGAATCTATAGCTTGATTTTTGGATTATACAAATATCAGATTTGAAATGTAAAACAAAACGAAAAAATAAAATTACGGCGTTAAATGAGGGTTAAAGTACTATTTTCAACTATCAATATTGCATTTGATGCATTTCTTCATCAAAGTTCAGGTATGGAAATTTTCCTTTTAATGAAACTATTTTTTGTTTAACTCCTTCCTGAAACCGTTGGTGTGCACTTGTTTCTTTAAACCTTGGTCTGTGATTTAATGCAGTAATTATATCTTCAATTTGTCTTGATAAATTAATATCCGTATCGTTAAAATAAGTTTTCACAAATTGCTCCCAGACAAACTGTGTTGCCTGATGGTTGGGATGTACCATATCCTGTTCAAAAAAACGATAATCGCGCAATACATCATTAACGATTTCAAATGCCGGAAAGTATTGCAGATGCTCCTTTTTATCAGCCAAACGATAAATCAGTTCGAATAATCTTGCTTTACTCAGGTTGTTTTCAGCAAGCCCGTCCCTGTAATGCCTTACCGGACTTATCGTGAAAATAATTTTAAGATTAGGATTAAAGACTTTTAATTTATCCAATGTTTGTTGCCATCGCTGCTGCATTTCATCAATATCCAGCATTCGTTTTTCAAACCAGTTTCCCGGCGCTTTATGGCAATTCCCTACCCCGATTATATCATTTGAGGCAGACAAAAAATACTGATAAGAAGAGCCAAATGTTATAATCAACCAATCAGCTTGTTTCAGAAAATTATTGCCCTTTTTAATAGAACGATTCATTTCGGAAAGGACTACATCTTTGTCTGTACCGGAAAACCGGGAATGAAAATCCCAATGGTTCCATATTTCATTATGCTGGAATAACTCGTTGGCATTATATTCCTTGTTATCCATACAGGCTTCCAGACAATTTGCAATGCTCATCGGATTAAATAAAATGCCTTGCGGATTCATGCAAATATTCATTTTTGCTCCCGACATTTTGCTCCCGATATTTTCAGTAAAGCAGGAACCGCAAAGCATTACAGCATCCGAATGACATATGTCGGACAGAGACCGTTTTATATTGAAGGATAATTGAAATTGCATCTTGCCGGAATTATTACATTAGTCTTCTCTCACAAAAACAGCTTGTCTTGCAGCTTTCAGGGAAGGGTACCATGCTGCCAGAAAGCCTACCACTGCGGTATTAGCCAAAACCAACATTATATCTGTGATTTGCAAAGAAACAGGATAAGAATCTATAATGAAACCTTCCGGTAAAGGAAACCAGCCAAAATACATCTGGCTCAGGCAAACCAAAGAGCCAAAAACAATACCGATAATGCCACCGACAATTGCCTGTAAAATGCCTTCATAAAGAAATACGGCCCGAATCATGTTTTTGTCAGCACCCATAGAACGCAGGATGACAATATCATTTTTCTTTTCCAAAACTACCATGGATAAAGAGCCTATCATATTGAAAGCTGCTATCAGCAACACCATAAGAAGGATTACATACACCGCCCATTTTTCGCCATGCATAATCATGAAAAAGGTTTTATTCTGTTCAAACCTGTTTTCGATATTTACTTTTGAGCCAAAAATCTTTTCAAGCCCTTCTTTAACAGCATCCTCATCTTTCTGGCTATTCAGTTTTATTTCGACAGATGAAATCTGATTCACCTTGTTGAATAAATATTGAGCGGCATTCAGCGGCACTAATACGTACTGATCATCAAACTCAACCTGAATTTTGAATGTTCCTTTGGGCTTAACGACAATATTATTCATTACCTCCTCCGGATTCTCTGTAATGCTGGCTCCTGCTTTCGGATAAAATACCTTCACTCCTGAAAAAGCGTTATTGATATCGATACCTAAAGCGGCCTCAACGCCCAGTCCTATAAGCGACGGAGTATAGCCACCACTGTTCTCCCAGGTAGCCTTACCGTCTATCATAAATGTATCCAGCCCGCAAACATCAAACCAGGCATCATCCACACCTTTTAATGTACCTACCTTTTGTTCTTTATTTCCTTCAAACAAAACCATGTCTTCAATACTGTATGCGGCATGTCTGATTCCTGAAATTTTACTGATTTCGTTTTTCTGTGCATCTGAAACCTGAAAGAATTTCCCTTTGACAGACGAAACCTTTATTTCAGGATAAAAAGCAGCATACATGTCTTTAACTGTGCCTTCCAGCCCATTAAAAACGGAGAAAAGGATAACCATTGCCGCAGATGAAACAGCAATGGCAACAATACTAATCCACGAAATTATATTAATGGCCTGTGCCGATTTTTTTCCACGAAAATATCGCCAGGCAATTTTGAAGGCAGGATTCATTATGTTTTATGAAGGTGAACAGTGATTTTCAAATTGAGTTTACTGTTCATTCTTTATTTTATTCAACAAATCTTCAATCTTGGAAACATGGTCTAATGTGTCGTCTTCAAAAAACTGCAATTCAGGAATGCGGCGTAACTGATGACGCAGCTTATTACCAAGGTCCCTGCGAAGTTCTCCCATTTTTTCCTTAATCAGACTCATGACTGCTTTTGTATCTGTGATTTTAAAAAAGCTGAGGTGAATACGCGCTTCCAGAAGATCGGGCGTAACCATTATTTTTGAGATGGAAACCATTCCACCTTGTATCATATTTAAACCATGTTTCTGAAAAATCGGTGTTATTTCCTCCTGAATCAATCTTGCTACTTGCTTCTGACGTTTGCTTTCTTCCATAAAAAATATTTGAAGCGCTAAAATTACGCTTTTATAACCTCAAAGAAAAAGATGTAACAAAGGAATATTTCCTTAACTTTGACCATAATATATTATTGAATTTAGAAATGAAAAAAACGCTTTTATACACGGCCGCGGCCTCTATGCTTTTTGCAGCATCCTGTAAAGAAACACTACAACCTATTGTTGTGGGTAGTTCATCTCAGGATACATTCCTTACCTATACAGAGCCTGTTGAACCTGCAGAAGCAAGGCGTATTTATATAGAAGAACTGACCGGAGTTACCTGCGTTAACTGTCCTGCGGGAGCTGAAGAGCTTCATACCCTAAGTACTGTAAATTATCCCAACCAATTAAGCATTATTGCTTTTCATGCAGGTACAAGTTTTACCGCTCCTATTGGAGACATAACCAAACAAGAAACCAGCAAACAAGACTTCAGAACGACAGACGGTGACCAAATATGGCAAAACGTCTGGGGCCCGGGCGATGCAAAGCCATGCACCGTCATAGATAGAATTAAAGGCCTTACAACAGTAAATAATGATGCAAACAGAATGTATAATAACGGAAAAGGAACATGGGAACCTGCTATTGAAAAAGATAAAACCCTATATCCTGCTACTCCTGTTAATATGTACATCACTTCTACTTTTAACAGTGAAAAAAGCAGGTATGATATTGTAGTCAAAGTAAAATATACAGAAGCAGTCACTAAAGCAAGTGCATTGCATGTCTTCCTTTCTCAGGATAGCATTGTGGATGCGCAGTTATTGCCTGGTGAGCATAATGTTAAAAATGACTATGTGTTCAATCATGTATTCCGTAAGGCTTTAACCAATGCAGTAACAGGTAAAATAATTTTACCTGATATGGCAACAAAAAATGCAGGTTTAGTCTATGAGTACAGAACCTCCGTTACAATTGATCCTAATGATGCGGTTCAAAAATATTGGAATGCTGACCAAATGCATGTTACAGCCTTCGTTGCTGTTGCTGACAACTCGGCCGACATCCATGTTATGCAGGTAAAAGATACAAAGCTTAAAGGTGAATAATACAGAGAAGTCAATATAAAAGAAGCCATTGCACATCGCAATGGCTTCTTTTATATTGTACAATAGCAATACTAATTTTTCATCTTTTCTTTGACCAAAAAACGACATCACATTATATTCAATGGAATATTAAAAACATCAAAAATCGCACTTTTAACGGTTTAAAGATTAAAAATGTATTAATGGAATATCCCTTAACTTTGATTGTAATATATTATTGAATTAAAAAAATGAAAAAAACACTTTTATACATTGGCCTGGCTTCAATGCTTTTTGCATCCTGTAAAGAAACTTTGGCACCAATTGGTGTGACAACAGATGATGGTAACAGTTCGGACACATCTTATTACGAAGCGCCTGATACCATGGTTGTACAGCAAAGACGGATATATGTTGAAGAATTAACAGGCGCCCAGTGCCCTAATTGTCCTGACGGAGCAGAAGAATTACATAAATTAAATACAACTACTTATCCCGGTGAATTAAGCATTATTGCTTTTCACACAGCAATAACCGGAACTTTTTGTATCCCTATTGATGGGGTCAGCAAGCAAGATTTCAGAACAGATGACGGTAAACGTATATTTACAGAAGTATGGGGCACAAGCGAAGGAAAACCTTCTGCTATCTTTGATCGTGCCCCACTTAGTGTTGGCAGCAATCCCAACAAACTTTATAATGAAGGAAAGGGTGGCTGGAGTGCTGCAATTATAGCAGACAAAGATAAATACAAAACGACTCCTGTAAACATATATCTATCCTCTACATTCAATAGTGAAAAAAACAGGTATGATATTGTAGCCAAAGTGAAATATACGGAGGCTGTTACGGAGCAGAATGCGTTACATATCTTCCTTTCGCAAGACAGTATCATTGACGCTCAGTTATTTCCGGGGGGACACAACGTAGATACAAATTATGTGTTTAATCACGTGTTTCGTAAAGCCTTGACAGATCCGGTTAAAGGCAAACTTATTTCATCTACAAAATCAGCAGGTTGGGTTTATGAATACAAAACATCTATTGTTATTGATCCTGCAAGTGATGCTTCACAAAAATATTGGGTTGCAAAAGACATGCATGTTACAGCGTTTGTTGCTGTTGCGGACAATTCAGCCGATATTCATGTTATGCAAGTACAGGATGCAAAACTGAAAGGTGAATAGTATTATAATTGAAAATCCCATTGCAAGAGCAATAGGATTTTTATAAGTAAGAAGCTAAATCAGTAATCAATAAAAGAACTGGAAAAATAAGATTAATCATATAAAAGAAGAGAGTCCATTGCTTATCGCAATGGACTCTCTTTATGTCATTAAATACGTAGAATAATTAGTAAGATACCGATTCAGCTCCTTCTAATAAAACAGTTGTTTTATTGTTCAATGTTTCTACGAACCCGCCGGTAATGTTGTAAACTTCCGTGCTTGCTTTATCTTTTAAAATCTTCATAGAACCTTTGCCTAATGCTGCTACCATAGGTGCGTGGTTCTGAAGAATTTCAAAAGAACCTTGTACGCCCGGTAACTGAACGCCATAGACATTGCCACTGAAAACTTTATGCTCGGGTGTTAATATTTCTAATTGCATTTTGTTTAATTTGATGATTGATGATTAGCCGATTTGATGATTTTTGATTTGATGAAATAAATCATCACCAAAATATCAAATTAGTTTTTAGCTTGCTCCATCAATTTTTTACCTTTCGCAATAGCATCGTCGATAGTACCTACCAGGTTGAATGCCGCTTCTGGATACTCATCTACTTCACCGTCCATAATCATATTGAAACCACGGATAGTTTCTTCTATCGGAACCAATACACCTTGAAGACCTGTAAATTGCTCTGCTACGTGGAATGGTTGTGACAAGAAACGTTGTACACGACGGGCACGGGATACTGTCAATTTATCTTCTTCGCTCAATTCATCCATACCAAGGATAGCGATGATATCTTGTAATTCTTTATAACGTTGAAGAATCAATTTAACTCTATCCGCACAATTGTAATGCGCTTCACCTACTACAATCGGGGTAAGGATACGGGAAGTAGAATCCAATGGATCCACCGCAGGATAGATACCCAAATCCGCAATTTTACGCGACAATACCGTAGTAGCATCCAGGTGAGCAAATGTAGTTGCAGGAGCCGGATCCGTCAAATCATCCGCAGGTACGTAAACCGCCTGTACGGAAGTAATAGAACCTGATTTGGTGGAAGTGATACGTTCCTGCATCAAACCCATTTCAGTAGCCAATGTTGGTTGGTAACCCACCGCTGATGGCATACGACCCAACAATGCAGATACTTCAGAACCTGCCTGAGTGAAACGGAAGATATTATCTACGAAGAACAAGATGTCCTTACCTTTTCCTGTACCGTCACCATCACGGAAATATTCCGCCATAGTCAAACCTGATAAAGCAACACGGGCACGGGCTCCAGGAGGTTCGTTCATCTGACCGAATACGAAAGTTGCTTTTGAATCTTTCAAACCTTCCAAATCAACTGCATTCAAATCCCATCCGCCTTCTTCCATAGAATGCATGAATTTTTCGCCGTATTTTACAATACCTGCTTCAATCATCTCACGCATCAAGTCATTACCTTCACGGGTACGCTCACCCACACCGGCAAATACAGAAAGACCACCGTGTCCTTTTGCAATATTGTTAATCAATTCCTGAATCAATACCGTTTTACCAACACCTGCACCACCGAACAAACCGATTTTACCACCTTTTGCATAAGGCTCAATCAAATCGATAACTTTAATACCTGTGAAAAGGATTTCAGTTGAAGTGCTTAATTCGTCAAATTTTGGTGGCTTAGCATGAATAGGACGCGTATTTGCAGTCTTATCAGGCTGAGGTAAACCGTCAATCGCATCACCGGTTACATTGAATAAACGACCATAGATCTGAGCACCGGTAGGCATCGCAATTGCTTTTCCTGTATCTGTTACAGTCAATCCGCGAACCAAACCTTCTGTACCATCCATCGCCACGCAACGTACGCTATCTTCACCAAGGTGTTGTTGTACTTCAAGTACTAACTTTTCACCATTTTCGCGAGTTAACTCAAGAGCGTTGTAAATTTCAGGTAATTTACTGTCTGAAGAGAAATGCACGTCCACAACAGGGCCGATGATTTGCTTGATTTTACCAACGTTAGGCATATCAAAAATTAGATTTTTTTATAAAGAGATTTTCAATTCGGCTGCAAAGGTAAGAGATATTCTCAAAAAAAGGAAATGATATAAAAAAAGCTTTTAAAAAAGCAATATTTTTTTCGCTTTAACTTATCATTTCATTCAACCGATATTTTGATAACAAATAATTATTGATAGGCCCGTTGACTTGTTTAATGATTTTGTGCTTTTCCCATAATAGAATCCAAAGCATGCTTTAATTTGTCGCTGGCTGCCTTTACGGATATCTCATGGGTATTGCCATCGGCTGAGACAGCAATAGGTTGTTTGCTTTCTATTCTTGCTTCCAGCATGCATCTTTTGTCATTCGGTCCTATTTTTCTTCCGTTTTTATCGGAGAGGTGTACTTCCAGTCTTGTGATATGCTCACTGAAATGGCTTAATTCCTTTGATAATAATTCTCTCAGTTCTGCTCCGAAAGCTTCGTGAATTACCAGATTTTTATCTGCATTTAATTGGATCGTCATACGTTTTTTGAAAATTTATAGTATAGAATGTCTTGAAGTTACATAATTTAAACCGGACACAAGTTATATATATTACGGCAGTTAACAAAGATAACGTCTATTAGCTTGTAATTGTTGGCTATTGTTTAGCTTTCGTAGAGAAAGTAAGGAAATGATAAAATCTAATTTCGATAAAAAGGCAATCCTTTCTTATTTTTGCACCCATGAACAGACAAACGCTCATTGAACAGATCCGCAAGAAAAAGTCATTCCTTTGTGTCGGTCTTGATACAGATATTACCAAAATACCAACCCATCTTTTTGCAACCGACGATCCGGTTTTCGAATTCAACAAAGCCATTATTGATGCTACAAAAGACCATACCGTAGCTTATAAAATCAATACCGCATTCTACGAAGCACAAGGCCTGAAAGGCTGGATAAGCATGGGTAAAACACTGGATTACATCCCTAAGGATATTTTTACCATTGCCGACGCAAAACGTGGCGACATAGGGAATACGGCAGAGCAATATGCCAAAACATTCTTTGACACTTATCCTTACGACAGCGTTACGGTAGCGCCTTATATGGGTAAAGACAGTGTAGAACCTTTCCTGCAATTTCCGAATAAATGGGCTATCGTGCTGGGGTTGACCAGTAATAAAGGCAGCCATGATTTTCAGTTGCAGCCAAGCGGTGACGGTCTTTTGTATGAGAAGGTACTGACAACAGTCGCATCCTGGGGAAGTGTTGACAATACCATGTTTGTAATCGGTGCAACACAAAAAGACCAACTGGAAAGAGTACGTCAATTGATTCCTGATCATTTCTTACTGATACCGGGCGTCGGCGCACAAGGCGGAGATATGGATACAGTTGCAAAAACTGCCATGAATAAGGATGTTAGCATTTTGGTAAACGTAAGCCGCGCCATTATTTTTGCGGGCAACGGAATGGAATTTGCCGAACAGGCTGCTAAGGCCGCCGCCGGATACGGAGCGCAAATGAAGCCCTATTTTAAATAAGCTTCTTCAAATCAAAACAGCAAAGGAACCATTTATAGTGGTTCCTTTTTTATGATAATTCAATAGAAATAAAAATACAATTACCCTTTTTCTTCTTCAATTGCAGGAATACCGACAATCTCCGGGTCTTTCTTTGTACGGAACGAAATATGTCTTTGAAAGAAATAACTGAAAACGGCCAGTAATGCAGTTGTCAATGTTTGGGATGGTGTTGCCCAGAAACCGCAAAAACCGGCAAAAAAGTGAAGCAATACATAATTCAGCCCGATATTGATGCCCTGTAAAGTTGCAAACCTGAATAATTGCACCCTTCCTTTTAAATGCGACTCCTGAAAAACTACAAATTTGCTCAGAAAAAAACCTATCGGAAAGCTGACGCAAAAAGACACAATATAAGCAGCAATATACCTGTTTACCTGAATGCCGTCAACGTAAATGAATTCAGTTTTGAACAAATAATTATAGCTTAAAAAATAAACCAGTAAACCCAATACCGTTACACTTCCGCCGCAGGCTATATACCTGAATGTCTGCACAGGTACCCACCTCTTAGCCAGGGGGTAAAAAAAATCAATGATACCAATAATGGTATCTCTAACGAATGCTATTTTGCGGCTTTTAGAATAGTGTTTCACAAAGAAAGTTTCACGAGGCCGCAAATTTAATGAAAATGATATATTTCTACGGGACTATATTTTACTTTTAAATAAAAAGTTTGCCCGTTAACAAAACCGGCAAACTTTTACTGCCACAACATAGTGTGACTTTTATTTTCAGTTTAAATAAATAAACCAATTATACCTTTTTACGCCTGCGTTTGACGGCTGTTTTTGATATGGCTTTCTTAACCGTTTTCTTTACCGGCGCAGCGGCTTTTGTTTTCGTTGAAGAACCCGCAAGGCTTGCCTTTAATTGATCCAGCAAAGTAGAAACATCACCCGGTAATTTGCGTTCCACCGGTTTAGGCGCTTCATATTTTTTGCCCTTAGCTTTTCGTTTTATAAGTTTCAGCAGGTTTTCCGTGTATTCATCCTTGAAGCTGCTGATGTCAAAATCGGCCTGCATGGCATCTATCAAAGATGTTGCCATTTTTATTTCCGCAGGGCTTACCTTATAGCTTGCGGCAGGAATCTTGTAATCATCCAATGGCCTTATCTCTTCCTCAAAATGAATTTTGCAAAGTATCAATGCATTTTTAAAAACCTTGATAACACAAAGCACTTCTTTGTTCCGCATTACAAAGGAACCCATGCCCACCATTTTCGTTTTTATCATGGCATCCCTAAGTAAAGCATATGGCTTACTATCCGTCTTTCCCGGCTCCAGGTAATAAAAAGTTTCATAGAAAATCGTATCAATTTCATCTTCCTTTACAAAAGAAGTGATATTAATCTGTTTGCTCTTTTCGGCTGCAGCGCTTTCAAAGTCTTTCTGGTCGAGAATTACATAACTATCATTTAATTTGTAACCTTTCACAATCTTTTCCCACTTCACCTCCTTATCCGTCTTTTCGTTTACTCTTTTATAACGGATGCGCTGCTTGTCTTTTTCGTCCAGCATATCAAAATCCAGAGAAGAATCCTGGATAGCGCTGAACAATTTTACGTTGATATTTACAAGCCCGAAAGCTATTGTACCTGTCCATAACGACCTTGCCATAATTTAATTTTTTAGCATAAACAATCAGAAGGCGACCTTACCGCCTGTTACAGGAATAGTTGCACCGGAAACATAACTGCATTCACTGCAGGCAAGAAATACATAAGCAGGTGCAAGCTCGGCAGGTTGTGCAGGACGCTTCAAAGGATATTTTTTACCGAAATGTTTGGCATTAGGCATGGTAGAAGGAATCAATGGTGTCCATACAGGCCCGGGCGCAATAGCATTAACTCTTACGCCTGTACCCTGCTCTGCATACATCTGTGCAAGATTGGCGGTGAAATTCTGAATAGCACCCTTTGTAGCGGCATAATCCAGTAAAATCACATTAGGATCGTAAGAATTTACCGAGGCTGTATTGATGATGCAGCTGCCGGGTTTCAAATGCTTTTCTGCGGCCTTGCATAAATAGAACATGCCAAAGACATTTGTTTCAAATGTATGTTTCAAATCCTCTGTCGTAATTTCCTGTAAAGACAAATGCGCCATTTGATAAGCCGCATTATTGATCAGTATATCAATTTTACCGAACTCCTTCATGGCGGCATCTATTATTTCCCTGCAATTGTCTTCCGACCGGATATCGCTTTCAATAAGTAATGCCTTGCGTCCTGCCTGTTTTACCCATTTCGCCGTTTCCCGTGCATCCTCTTCTTCAATCCTGTATCCGTAACATACCACTACATCAGCGCCTTCCCTTGCATAAGCAATGGCAACCGCCCTGCCGATACCGGAATCCGCACCGGTAATGATAGCCACTTTGTCTTTAAGCCTGTCGTTGCCTTTATATGTTTTTTCGCCGTGGTTAACTTTAGGATTCATCTCCTTTTCCGTGCCCGGAACGGCGATTTTCCGCTGATTGGTAAAAGGCGGCTTTGGATATTTTATAGTTGAATGTTTCGTTTTCATACGGCTGTATTTGAATGAAATGATGATCAGTGTTAAATATTACAACAAGCATCTATAGGAAAGGGTTGTTGAGGGAAATACACTTTATAATTTCATTAATAAAACCAATGGCAACATCAGTATCCATCCCATAAAGCAATGATCTCAAACCATTATTAAATGAGATAAAAAACATAGGAATATCAGGCATTGTTAACCTGATAAGCTGCTATAATTAATCAATATGATACTTTTATTCTCAAATAAATGAATTTTATTAACAAATAAATGAATTTAATTGTCAAATAAGTTAAAATAATTGTCAAATAAGTGAATTAAATTAACAAGTCTGTCAGTTTTAGTATCAAATAAGTTAATTAAATTATCAAATAAATTAATTTAATTCTCAAATAAATGAATTATATTCTCAAATAAGTTAATCTTTTTGTGTGAATAAGTTATTTCATAGCCTTGTAATGATATAATTGTTATTGATAACAGCGCATTTCATCATAAGCTACCGTAACATAAATGCAATAAAATACTTATATTGCAATTCATTGCCAATAGACCGCCACGATGAAACATTTTATACTGCTTTTTTTTATTGCATGCTCCTTTTGTGCCTTTTCGCAAAATGATGACAAAGTATGGGTCTTCGGAACTCATGCGGGCATAAATTTCAATACTACTCCACCCTCCGCTATAACGACAGCCATAACAGGCTATGAAGGCACCGCTTCTATATGCGATGAAAACGGCCAATTGCTATTCTACACTCAAGGCATTGATATATGGGACCGGAACCATCAGATAATGCCCAATGGTGCAGGCATTATGCCTGTGTTGGGTGGTACTCCCACCACTACGCAACAGGCCGCTATTGTTAAAATGCCGGGTAGTGATAGTAAGTATTACGTTTTTTCTCTCCGGGATGGCAATGTTGAAGACGCGAAATTGTATTACAGTATTGTGGACATGTCGCTCAATAGTGGTTTCGGCGATGTGATACCTTCGCAAAAAACCATCCTTGTGGACAGCTATATGACGGAAAAGATGACAGTAGCCGCAGGCAATAATTGTGATGCCTGGCTAATGTTACGATCTGCGTATATGCAATACAAAGCATTTCATATTACTGCCGCAGGGCTTAATCCTGTACCCGTAATATCCGCTGTAGGCAGCGGTTCGGCGGGAAATTACATATACGGCTATCTTGTAATTTCACCTGATCGCACCAAAATGGCAGCTGCGGTGCAGACTGCTTTTGAGCTATACGATTTTGATGCAACAACGGGGCTGGTTTCCAATCCAAGGTTTGTACCTTCCACCACAAGCCCTTACCCCGATTCCTATTACGGCCTTTCTTTTTCTCCTGACAATACCAAACTATATACCGCGTCTATCGGTAACGGTATAAAGCAGTTTGATATAACACAACCCACCATAACAGCTATTCAGAATTCTGTGGTGTCTGTTTCAAGTATGATGGCGGCAGCAATACGTATTGCCCCTGACGGAAAGATTTATATTCCCCATCTGGCATCGGATATAGTGTCGAGCATTGATTACCCAAATCTTGCAGGCGCGGCCTGCCAGTTCAATGCCAATGCGCTGCAACTGGATTCGATAGATGTTTACGGGCTGCCTAATTACAATGTTTCCTTCAGGCGCGATTCTATAAGCAACCGGTATATAAGGCATCTTTGTGCCGACAGCGTTGTATTATCACCTTTTAATTCGGGTATAGATTACGTGTGGAACAACGGCAGCACATCATCATCGCGGACGGTAGCACAACCCGGCACCTATGTATTGAGGTACCATTATCTGTGCAGTTATTTTACCGATACTTTCCTGATACTGCCCAAACCCTTATTTCCGCAACTTAGCCTCCTGAAAGGCAACTGCGACGGGCAGCAGAATGGCAGCATAGCTTTCAGCCAGCAAGCCGGAGATACCACTACTTACCATTATTCATGGAGTGACGCTGCAGGTAATTTACTGACTGAATACTATGGTAATGCAGGTTTTCAGTTGTCTGCTATTATGGATGGCAATTACAGTTTAAAGATCGCTACAACTGACGGATGCGATACTGTTTTACAACTGAATATACCCTTATTGCCTGCTCCCCATGCTTCCTTTGAAAGCGGCAATCTTTTTTGCGTTGGAGAACCTGTTGTTTATACAAGTACAACTACAGCTCCTTATACCCTGCTTCAATGGTATTTCGGCGATGCGGGACAAGAAACAGGTGCGACACCGGAACATATATATAATCAGTCCGGCACCTATGAAGTAATGTTAGTAGCAACAAATGCTTCCTGTTCGGATACGGCCACGGCAAGTATTCATATCCGTGAATTTAACCTGCAGCTTAGTGCAGATAAAGATTTTCCGGATTTTAAAGAAAACATACAGCTGCAGACGTCTGCAACAGAACCATATACTGTTTCGGCATGGTTCCCCGAAAGCCTTTTTCCTCAGCAACAAGCTTTAAGCCAGGCATTGCAGGCTGATACTACCAGAACTTATATTGCAACAGGGCAATCATCAACATATCATTGTACCGACACAGCCACTATTACTATTCCAGTAAAACCGCTGCTGCATTTCCCCAATGCTTTTAGTCCCAATGCTGACGGGCTAAACGACTTTTTTGCGCCGGTTATCTGGGGCAGCGATATTGCTATTCAGCGTTTTGCTGTTTATGACCGCTGGGGCAACAAAATATGGAGCGCCAATGGCAGTGCCGCATTAAAAGGCTGGGACGGTCATTATTCCAATGGCAGGCTCGCAGATATGGGTACTTACTATTGGTATATGGAATACACAGATGCCTTACAAAAGCAAAGCCTGAAAGGCGATGTAATACTAATGAAATAAGTTCTGCCAGTTCAATATTGCATCCGCCACCATTTTCCGGTAAAGAGTTCTTTGTGCAGGAAGTGTTATATTTTGTCTTCGTTGCATCATATACTGAATGCTCTTTTGATACCTAACTTCTTCATTTTTGAAGCCAGTGTAGTCGGCGGTACACCTAATATCTCAGCAGCGCCGCCGGAGCCTCTTATTCTTCCCATACACTTATTCAATACTGCAAGTATATGCTCCCTTTCATTTTCTTCAATTGTCTTTACGTACCAGTCTTCATCCTGCAATTTCGTTTTAATATCTTTTATGGCCGGTAATGGAATGTCTTCAATTACATCGCTTTTGGAGAGAAGGATGCTGCGTTCTATAAGGTTTTCCAGCTCCCGTATATTGCCAGGCCAATGATAGGCCATAAGGCTTTGCAATGCTGTATCTGATACATGTTTAATATCCTTTCCCGTTCTTTTATTATACTGTTTTATAAAATGCCTGACAAGTAATATCAAATCTTCTTTACGGTCACGAAGCGGAGGAAGCTGTATCGGAAACACATTTATCCTGTAATAAAGATCAAGCCTGAAGCGGCCTTCAGCCACTTCCTTCTCCAGGTTGCGATTAGTTGCAGCAATGATTCTGACATTTACTTTAATTGACACGGAGCCACCCACACGCTCCATTTCCTTTTCCTGCAACACCCGTAGTAATTTCGATTGCATGTCCAGCCCCATCTCGCCGATTTCATCCAGAAACAAAGTACCGTTATTTGCTTGTTCAAACCTCCCCACCCTGCGTTCCGTTGCTCCTGTAAAAGAACCTTTTTCATGACCGAAAAGTTCTGATTCGATAAGGTTGGACGGCAAGGCAGCGCAGTTCAGCTTAATCATGGGGCCGTTTTTTCTGCCGGACATTTCATGGATACTTTCCGCAATCCGTTCTTTGCCTGTACCGCTTTCGCCCGTTATGAGTACCGTTGTATCTGCAGAAGCTACTTGCGTAATATAATCGAAGACCTTGAGCAACGGCGCACTTCTGCCGATAATGCCGTTAAAGCCATCCGTTATTTCCGGATGATGTGCAGATGCTGCATCAGATTTCAATAAAGGAGCAGATGCTATATCCTTTAATAAATTGCCGATAGCATTTACCAACGGATATTGCAGGCGTTCGCAGAGATGGACATGCTCTTCATTAAATCCGAATGCTTTCCGGCTAAAGAAGGTGAAGAAAAAAGTGGTTTGACCGCTGCCGGGCAACGGAACGGGCAGGGTCAGGTTTGATGCCATGTCAAAATACTTTGCAACCGCATTTTTCATCCCCGACACTTTACAGATTGATTGAAAATCTTTGCCGTTATACAGCATGACACCTTTGTCTGCAATTACGTTTTCAAAGTAGGATTGAAGCTCATGCGTTTTCAGGTTGGTAATCATTTGAAATGCATCAAAGCCGATGGTCTGGTATTCATTAAAACCGATTCGTAAAAATCCGATTACATCCTGAATCTTATTGTTATTGTTTTTAGGCACGGCAATGGCAAAGTCGTATGGAAGCAACGACTGTAATGATTGTATGATTTTAAACATGGATTCATTCCGGTTCCGTGAATGAAATTCCAGCTCTTTCAGTTGCTTTTGAAAGAATGTCTCTTTTCTTAAAGACGATTCCAAACCATGTTCCTGATGGTACTTTGCAATCTCCAGCGTTACTAAAAGATCCTTTTCACGAAAGGGTTTTACCAGAAAACCCAATGGATGCGTTTCTTTGGCAGCATTGAGAATCTCTTCGTTTGAATTGGCCGATAAGTAGATAAACCCTATATTCTCCTGCCGGAGATATTTGGCAAGATCGATACCTGTTTCTTTTCCTACAAGCTGGATGTCAAGCAAAACCATATCCGGCTTCTGCACTGTAATTGCTTTCTTTGCTTCTGCAACCGAACGGGCAATACTCTGTACTTCATATTCAGCATTCTTAAGCATGATACGCAGATGGTTTGCTTCAACAAACTGATCTTCTACAATCAGTATTTTATCTTTACGATTCATTTTCAAATGAATATTAAAATGGTATGTAAATTTTAATCTCACCCAATCCTTCACAATAATGACGGATTAGTGCATTTCATTCCTCGACACCTCATCCATAAATTCAATCTCAACTCTTGTTCCGTTCCTGCTGCTTAAATTAAAACTGCCTTCAATATCGGTACTGAGTCCTTCTATCAGTGTAAGGCCCAGTGAAGAGCATTTCCTGAAATCGAAATCATCCGGTAGGCCCTTACCATTGTCCTGTATATACAACATGAAGCGGGAATCATTTACAGGCTGCAAACCTATTTCAATAATACCTTTACCTGTGGGGAAAGCATACTTAATAGCATTGGTTACAGCTTCATTTATAATAAGGCCAATCGGTACGGAATATGCCAGTGAAAATTCAACGGGAGCGATATTTAACCTGAATGCTATTTCCGATGCCTGATCAAAACATCCTTTCAGGTATTCGGTAAGGTCAAAAATATAAGATGGCATGTCCGTAGAAGACAACTCTTCAGTCTGATAAAGTTTCTGATGAATAAGCGACATGGCGTAAACCCTGTTCTGACTATCGGTAATGGCAGACAAAGCCTCCCTTCCTTTTAAAAATTCGGTCTGGCTGGCCAGCAGTCCTACTACCATGTGCAGGTTATTTTTCACACGGTGATGTATTTCCTTTATAAGCCATTCTTTTTCTGTTACGAGCTTTTGCAGGTCATTATTTTTATCATGTATCTCTTTCTGCTGCCTTTGTAAAAGGTTATTTGTTTTTTGTTTTCTGCGGAATCCGTTGAACAATAAGAAAAGAATAATGATCAATAAAAACACACCGGCAAAAGTTATGTTCCTGATCAATGTTACATGTCTTAAATTGTTTTTTTGCAATGCTGCTCCTTGCCTGAGCAATAATATATCTTTATCTTTCCTGTCCGTTTCGTATTCAATATTCAATTGATTTATCTGCAGGCTTTTTGTTTCCCCTAACAACGAATCCTTGATGCCGGCATAAATCTGATAATGCCTGATGGCAGATAAATAATTTCCCATCGCAGAATCCACCCTGAATTGAAGCATATTATAATTCATTCTGGAGCCTCCCATGCTTTCCTTTCCGGTGTATGCGGCATAAGCTTTTACATAAAACGAAGCCTTTTGTAAGTTTCCCGTCTCTATATAAAAAGAAATGATCTTGGCTATTGCCCTGGAATAAAAAGTCATGTTGCCGGAATCTTTATTAATAGAATTTTCCAATATGGTGCAATAAACTGCAGCTTTATTATACAGCTTCAGATCCTGGTATATGGGCAACATCAGACTCGCTATTGCAGGCTGCTCTTCTTTTTCAAAACCCGGATATTTTTTAATCAATCTGTTTATATTATCCAGTGATTCCTTTGGTTTTTTAGACCAGAGCAGCACAAGCGAGATATTATAAGACACTGTATAAATACTACCCGTATCATTGTATTTGTTTGCAATAACCAATGCTTTGTCAAAATATTTTCCTGCATGCGGCATATCTTTTAAAGCGGAGTATGCCAGGCCAAGCCTGTTGTAATAAGTACAAAGAGACAAACTCGTATCGCCAAGCATCTCGGCTGACTTAATGGCCATAAGCCCATACTTCACCCCGTCGTTATAATTACCTATATGCGCAGAAACGGTTCCCAGTAAATCGTACACCCCTTGTAACGATTTATATCCGCTCTCCTGATAAAGTTTCAAAGCAGCCCTTAAATCATTTAATGAAAGTTGATACTGTGTCATGACCTGGTATAAATCCCCCGCTTCCCTTAAACAATCACCTTCCCTGCTTTTATTGTTTGCAACATGAAATGCCGCTGCCGCTTTATGAAGAATAGAAATCCTGTCTTTTGCGGGCATGCCATTGAGGGAATTATTGGACCATGACATCACATACGCTTCTCCTGCCTGGTCTTTATCGCCCAATGATTCGAAAAGCGCTGCTGCGCCGGTGGCATAGGCTATTCCTTTATTATAGTTATGCCTGATCTGGCAAATTCTTGACAATAGAAGATAGCCCGCCGCAATGGCATGCTTGTCTTTAAGCTTGTTCGAAATACGCAACGATTGGTTTACATATTGTTCCGATTCCCGTACTGCCGCTGTATTCCGGTCTTGCAATACATACCATCCGGCCAGCTTTAAAAGCAAACCGACCTTCATATCACTGACAGGCAAAAGCTGAACCTGCCGCTTCGCATTATTGACCTCTGCCTCCGTTTTGAACTCAGCCTGAGCCAAAGCAACGTGTATATTCCAAAAGGAAAAAAGCGCTATAAAAAAGGTGCTTTTAATCATTGCTGCTCATTTAAAAACTTACGAAAGAAGGATTAGCCTGCCGGCTTTAAATTGGTTAGTGCATTGAAAATACAGAATATATTCTTAAAAAAAGACGCTAAAAAAAATGAAAAGGTGGCGGCAACTATATCACGTTGCCGGGTATTGTGATTCCGACGAAATATCGTTGTAACGGTTCTGCCCCGCTCTGCACAATCTATTGAAAACCAAACGCAACCCAATTCTGGCACGCATTTTGGGGCAGGACTTATATACTTCAAATAAAAAAACAATGAAAAAACCTAACTCCAAAACAATCCTGTTTATAACGGGTGCATTCGTAAGCCATACCTGTTGGAATGAATGGAGTACATTCTTTGAAGCACAGGGTTTCTCCACACATGCGCCGGCATGGCCTTATAAAGATGCACCTGCTGCATTATTAAGGGCGCGGCATCCGGATCCGCAGATAGCATCTATTAGGCTCTCAGCATTGATTGCACATTTTGAGGCAATCGTTAACGCCTTGCCGGAAAAACCTGTAATTATCGGGCATTCCATTGGCGGGCTTATAGCGCAGTTGCTACTTCAGAAAGATCTGGCAACTGCGGCAATTGCCATTCATTCCGTTCCGCCGCAAGGCATAATGACATTCAAGCTTTCTTTCCTTATTGCAGGATGGGGGCCTTTGGGCTTCTTCACTTCAACAAAGAAAACATTCATGATGACCTTAAAACAATGGAAATATGCATTCACCAATGGTATGCCGGAAGAATGGCAGGAAAAAGGATATGCCCTTGCTATACCGGAATCTAAACTGGTGGTAAGAGACACCATAACAGCTGTAGCCAAAATTGATTTCAACAAGCCACATGCCCCATTGCTCCTGATAAGCGGCTCAAGTGATCATACCATTCCTTCCTCCCTCAATTATTCCAACTATAAAAAATATAGTGATAATGGTTCTGTAACACACTTCAAGGAGTTTGCAGATCGCAATCATTTTGTTTTGGGGCAGCCGGGCTGGCAGGAAATAGCAACTTATATCCAGCAATGGCTGGAGACCATTAAAAGCAATTGGTAAAATAAGATCCGGCATAAGCATTCAGCCATTTTTCTAAAAACTTAATCTTTTAAACAAATCAAATTATGAAACCAGTTACTTCTATGCTACGAAACACAAAATTCATTACAGGCCTATTGATTGCTGTTTGCATTGTCTCTTTTACTGCCTGCAATTCTGTAGCAAAACCGAAAGACCCGGGCGGTAATCATCAGACAGAACAGGAAAAGCCTGCTGACCCTCCTGCGGGATTCAAGCACGCAACAACGTCGGTAAATGGTGTCAATATCCATTATGTAATAGGCGGTAAAGGAGAACCCTTGGTGCTGATTCATGGCTTCGGACAAAATTGGTTTATGTGGAACAGGCTATTACCTGAATTTGCGAAACATTATACGGTAATAGCGCCCGACCTGCCCGGCCTTGGTGAATCCGGGAAACCAGAGACCGGTTACGATAAGAAAACAATGGCTTCTGTCATTCATGGCCTGATCAAGGAATTGGGGTATAAGCAAGTCAATCTTGCCGGACACGATATCGGCCTGATGGTTGCCTATGCCTATGCAGCCCAATATGGAAGTGAAGTTAAAAAACTTGCATTGATGGATGCCTTACTGCCGGGCATAGAACCTGTATGGAGTCAGGTTAAAGGATCTGCATGGTGGTTCGGCTTTTTTGGATGGAAAGCATCGGGTGAAATTGTTGCAGGGAAAGAAAGGGAATTCTTAACCAATTTCTGGCCTGTTGTAGGACATGTAAAAGACCCGTTCACAAAAGAAGAAGCAAATGAATTTATCAGAGCCTATCATGTAAAAGGGGCTACTACCGGGGCTTTCCATTGGTTCGGAGCGTTTGAACAGGACGCCGCAGACAACAAAGAGTTCATGAAACATAAATTGAAAATGCCTGTATTGGCGATGGGCGGTGAATATTTTGGCGCTGCATTTCTCGAAGCACATTGTAAGCTGGTAGCAGAGCATGTCTCGGCTTCCAATATAAAAGGCGCAGGACACTGGATTGTGCAGGAAAATACAGCACAGGTTCAGAAAGACCTATTGGACTTTTTCGCTGCTGAATAAGTCGATATTCTAAAAATAGAATGGTTCTTCTCCTTAAACATTACAAACTAAAAACATGAACAAGTTATTTTTTACGCTGCTAATCCTTTATAGTTTCAGCGTTAATGCCCAACAAAAGGCGGACCTGATTATTTATCATGCAAAAATAGCAACAATGAATAAACAAGGAGAATTTGCTGAAGCTATTGCCATAAAAGACGGGATTATCCTTGCAACCGGAACGACAAAGCATATACGTTCTGCTTATGAAGATGCTAAAACAAATATAATAGATGCCGGAAACAAAACGGTTATCCCCGGATTAAACGACAGCCACATGCACGTCATTCGTGAAGGACTGAACTATAATGCCGAACTGAGATGGGATGGTGTTACATCGCTGAAGCGGGCATTACAGATGCTGAAGGAACAAGCGGCAAGAACACCGCCTGGCGTATGGATTAAAGTAGTTGGTGGCTGGAATGAATTTCAATTTGAAGAAAAGAGGCAGCCTACTATTGAAGAGATCAACGAAGCTGTGCCGGATAAACCTGTATTCATTACTTACTTGTATGGCAAAGCTTTTCTGAATAAAAAAGGCATTGAGACATTAGGCTATACAAAGGATACAAAATATGAAGGCAGCCTTTTGGAGACAGACAAAAACGGGAAACTGACCGGTATTATGTATGCCAAGCAAACCCCCAAGGCAATCTATACAACGCTTGCACTCACTACCAGACTGACAGAAGAGGAGCGTAAAAACAGTACCCTGAACTTTGACCGCGAACTAAACAGGTTCGGTATTACAAGTGTCGTAGATGCGGCAGGAGGCGGACAGAATTTCCCTTCGGATTACAGTACTTCTTTAACGCTTGCACAGGAAGGTAAACTTACCGTACGTAAAGCCTATTATCTTTTTGCCCAGCAGAAAGGAAAAGAATTTCAGGATTATGAAAAATGGATTGGAGATGTCAAACTAAAGAAGAATGAGCTCATGATGGTACCAAATGGATATATACCTGAAGGAGCCGGTGAAAACCTGGTTGCCTCCGCTGCAGACTTCGAGAACTTTCTGGAACCGAGGATAGTATTGTCGGACAGTATGGAAACCGACCTGGAACCTATCATCCGCCTATTAGTAAAGAATCGTTGGGCATTCAGGCTTCATGCCACTTACGGAGAATCTATTGACCGCATGCTTACAGTATTTGAAAAAGTAAACAAGGAAATACCCTTTAACGGTTTGCATTGGTTCTTCGACCATGCAGAAACAATTACCGATAGTGAACTGGCAAGGGTAAAAGCTCTGGGAGGCGGAATAGCCGTACAATTCAGAATGTATTTTCAAGGAGAGTTGTACCAGAAATTATATGGGCAACCCACCACGCAATTGCCACCCATAAAGAAAATGCTTGCTATGAGCATACCTGTAGGCATGGGTACTGACGCTACAAGGATATCGACCTATAACCCCTGGATGGCATTGCATTGGCTGTTGACAGGTAAAACCATCGGTGGCATGCAGTTCTGGCCTAAAGATCAGGTTCTTGATAAATACACCGCATTGCAACTGTACACCTCCGGAAGCGCATGGTGTTCGGAAGAAGAACAAGAAAAAGGAAAACTGATAAGTGGCATGTATGCCGACCTGTGCATTTTGTCTGATGATTATTTTTCGCTGCCGCCGGACAAAATAAGAGGCATTGAATCTATACTTACGGTCCTGAACGGACATGTGGTATATGCTGCCGGACCTTACAAAACCCTTAATCCACCAGTTCCTGAAACGATTCCCGAATGGTCGCCGGTAAAGTATTACGGAGGCTATCAAAAAAACTGACAACAATCATTTTAAACCACTCAATCAAAATTTATGAACATTTATAAAACAATTCTTACCTCTTTACTGGCAAGCTTATTCATGATCTGGTCTTTGCAACCATTACATGCACAGATGCCTATGCCCCCTCATGTTCCCATCTGGGATGCAAATAAAATCACACTTAAGCTGCATAAAATCACCAATGAAGTATATGCTGTCTTGCCCGAAACAGCAGAAACGGAAACAAGCAAAGGAATACCGCAAGCTACCACTGCAGGCTTTATTATCGGAGATAAGGGCGTGCTACTGATTGAAACGATGCTGGACAAAAGATTATACGATCAATTATATGCCCTGGTAAGAAGCGTCACTCAAAAACCGGTAATATATGCCGTCAACACAAGTGATCATGGCGATCATTGCTTTGGAAATTATCTGCTGCCCAAAGAAACTGTTATTATCCAAAATGAATTTTGTAAAGATAACCTTGCAAAGAATTTTGATAATATCAAACAGTTTATGATAATGCTGTTTGGCAAGAACCGCGGTATTGAAGATGTGAAATACCGTGCCGCAGATATTGCCATACCAAAGGACCAGAGCCTGAAACTGGATATGGGAAAAGGAAACACCGTTGAGTTTATCAATACGGGCACCGCACAGTCTCCGGCCGATCTTTTTGTGTTCGTATCTACTCCTGCAAAAAGAGTGGTCTGGGTAGGCAATCCTTTTATCGGTGACAGTCCTGCTATTCCCTGGTTATTCGACGGTTATTTCCTGGAACCGCAAAAGAACCTTGTAAAGATTTACAATATGCTCGATGATTATGATGTCATTATTCCCGGTCATGGAAAGATTACAGATAAGGCAGGCATTAAATACACCATTGATTATGTGAATGCTTTAAGTGAACAAGTTAAAGAAGCTGTAAATAAAGGACAGACATTGGAGCAGACGCAGACATCTGTTACTATGAAAGAATTTGACAAAGGATATGAGCTTTTTCACTGGCTTCATTACAACTTCAATTTGCCAAATGCCTATAAAGATATAAAGGCGAACAGCATGAAAAAGCCTGACTAACAGGATCTCACGCTATGATCGAAAAAAGCAGCACTATTTTATTTTCAATAAAGTTATTATAATGAAACGGATTATTATTCTGGCAGCTTTGATAAGCGGGATGTTATATACGGCAATGGCACAGCAATTCCCGTCATTTAAGCCGCTTCGTTATGAGGAGGATTACAGTATCTTAAAGAAAGACAGCAGCAACAACGGTTGGTATCCGAATGCAAAATATAACCCCTTGTCATCCGATGGTAATGTCTATGTCAGTCTGGGAGGGGAGCTTCGGTTACAGTATTTCTATGCAAAAAACGATGGTTGGGGAGATGAACCGGAAGACAAAGACGGATATGTGCTGTCAAGGTATTTACTTCATACGGATATACATACAGGCAAGCATTTCAGGGCATTCCTTCAGATTCAGGGCAGCATGGCAAACGGGAAAGTTTCTACAAGTCCGGTAGATGAAAATCCCCTGGACCTGCATCAGGCTTTTATAGATTATAGGACAGGTGTGAACTCAGAAACGAAGCTGATATTCCGCTTAGGGCGGCAGGAGCTTTCCTATGGTTCACAAAGGCTTATCGCCGTAAGAGACGGCCCCAATAACAGGCAGTCTTTTGATGCCGCCAAAGTAAGTGTAATAAACACAAAATATAAGCTGGATCTTTTTTACAGCCATTACGTTGCTGCTAAGAAAGGCATCTTTGATGACGGATGGAATAAGGATGTACAATTCTGGGGCAGCTATCTTACCCTCAACAAAATTCCGGTATTACAAAACATAGATGTCTATTATCTCGGATTGTGGCGAAGGAAAGCAAGCTTTGATGACGGAAGCGGACGGGAATTAAGGCATTCTGCCGGTACACGTATTTTCGGAAAACAACATGCGTTTAAGTACGACATAGAGGCATTATACCAGTTTGGCAACTTCGGCGATAATAATAACAAGATAAGCGCCTGGACTACTTCTGCAAATTTGGCTTATGAATTCACACCTATAAAGTATAAGCCGGAAATAGGCCTCAAGACAGAACTTATAAGCGGTGATAAAAATTACGGTGATAATGCTTTACAGACATTCAACCCTATGTTTCCAAGAGGCGCTTACTTTGGCCTGGCAGCGCTTATCGGTCCTTCTAACCTGATTGACTTTCACCCTTCTCTGAGTTTTGAACTGACGCCAAGGCTCGACTGGAATATAGACTATGACATATTCTGGAGATATAGCCTGAATGATGGTATTTATGCACCTAACACTTCACTGATGTATTCCGGCAAAAATAGTTCCAATAGAAATATAGGCAGGCAGCTATCTTCAGAGTTTGTATATATGCCCAATCCTTTTCTCTATTTCCGCGCAGAGTTTACCTGGTTCAAAACCGAGGCCTATTTAAAAGATGTTACTGCAGGAAGAGACATTCTATTCGCAGGCGTAACAGCACAAATCAGATTTTAGCATCAATATCTTTCAATAATCTTTTAAATTTTACAAAATGTCACACAAAACAGCGTACAAAACCTTTTCAAATCCGGATCTGAATGAATTGGAAACCCAGGTAAACGACTATATCAAAAGCATTTATAAAAATGAGCATCATGAAGAGATAAAGGTCCATGACATCACCACTTTTAGTGTAAATACAAATTACATTGCCGCTATTACTTATTCTTATGCCAAAAAGAAGTCGCTCAGCTTTGAAGTGCCTTTTGAACCCGTTAAGCCTGAAATGACATAATTTGAATGAGAAAGGTTGAAACATAATAGCGATGGGTTTGAACTCATCGCTAACTTATATAGTAGTCATTAAGTACCCGGCTGTTCAATGAAAAATCCCGAAGCGATAAAGTTCATTTTCCATTCAGGCCATACTCTGTCGAATTCGGTTTGCGGAATACCTTTCTCGTTAATAAGCATTGTTTTTGCCTTTTCAAACGAATGGGTTTCCTGCATTCTTTTCAGGAAAAAGTATTGGGCTGCACGGATACTGAACAGGCCCAGCTTATAATTCAGGCGAATTACAGCGCAATAGCTTTCTTCCGGAAAAGGCAGTTCAGGCTCCTTCCCCTGACTGAATTCCAGATAATAATTGCAAATAGGGAACCGGTGACTAAGCAGATGAAATACCGGATGTAAGACAAGCATGTTATCGGGCGTATCAATAGTGGCTGCAGTGTTGGTATCAATGGCATATTCATCGAAAATAACCGACAAAGTGTATTCAAAGCCTGCCAATTCAATCATAAAATCAGGCCAGCTCTCTTTTGCTTCCTTATCAGGTCTTGTCTCTTCCAGAAAAGATGAAAAATGTTGCCCAAGCGTATTAAGTGAATAGCTTTCCGATGGATAGGTATCCAAATACTGATCGGCAAATAGCTGAAAAAGCTCATTACCCAAAGCATACGTCAGGGCGCTGAACTGGCTTTGCATACAGGAACGCAGCCTTGCAATATAGCTATATCTGTAAATGTCCAGATGGCTTACGGCACTCAAACGTTGTGAAGCATTTACAATATCTTCAACCGGAGCCCCGGCATTCGTTCCAAAATTGCTTTCCACCGGAACATGGTATATCAGCATACCCTGCATCCATTGCTGCAATTCGTCCAGGGAAAAATTTTCAGTACCCATCTATTATTTACAACCTGATTTCATTCACTAAAAAATTTACCGGATTGGATACAGCTTCTTCCTCATATTCTTGTTGCACTGTAATAGGTGCTGCCTGGAAATTATGGTTCATGTACTGTTTTGCCTTCAGCAACTCTTCATGGCAGGTTTCAAAGTCGGGTATATTGCCGTCCCATTCCAGAAGCGTTGCCACCCCGCCCGTCAGTTCCCAGGCCAACGCAAAAAGGTTCCATACATCTTGTGCCACCTGCCTGTCGTGGGTATCAATAATATGTGTCCCGCAATGCTGGTGTCCTGCCAGATGCATTTGTACAATACTTTCATACGGCAATTGGCGGATATAATGTACCGGGTCAAAATCGTTATTGAAGCCCGAAACATATACATTGTTTACATCCAGCAATAAACCACAACCCGTTTCTTCAACCATATAACGCAGGAAATCATATTCTGCAATAGTTGATTGCTTAAAAGTGAGGTAAGTGCTTGGATTTTCAAAGACCATAGGCCTTTCCATATAATCCTGCACCTCCTTTATCCTGTCACAAATATGTTTCAATGACACTTCATTTAATACCACAGGAAGCAAGTCATGTGCATTCAGGCTGTTCACCCCCGTCCAGCACAGATGGTCGCTTACCCATAACGGGTTTACCTCCGCTGCCAGTTGCTTCAGCTTGCTCAGGTATTCTTTGTTCAATGCATCGGTACTGCCTATAGAAAGAGAAACGCCATGCAGCACAACCGGATACTTTTCTGCCACCTGCCTTAAAACATAGTGTGGCCTGCCTCCCGAATCCATAAAGTTTTCGGAGATCGCTTCAAACCAATTGACAGGAGGATTATGTTCAAGAATATAATTAAAATGCTTACTCCTTAACCCCAGGCCTAAACCGGGGTTTGTCATGTTTGCTATTTGTTGTCTATAATTGCTTACGGATGGCATTTATGGGTTGTTTTTTAATAGATAAATGGTTTTATGGTTAAATGGCTGTTCAACTATTACAGTATAACAAAACAATTCAACCATAAAACCATTCAACAAATGTTTATTCCTTCTTGCCTTCACATAGTCTTTTTGCATTATCTGCAGGATTGTTAAACCCGAAAGAGCAAACTTTATTACCACTGTTACCACAGGAATCATAAGAACCCAAAACCGACACAAGCCAGTTCTGTGGCGGACCGCATTTGAACGGAGCAGGGCCGACAGTCCTTTTTGCTTTCCGCATTCTGTCTTCAAATAACGCACGCGCCTGTAGCCAGACACTGGTTCCCTTATCGGGCCCTAATGTCCTGAAACGTTCCGCCTGAATAGGTACGGCACAGCTTCCCTGCCATGCACATTCATTATTGCCCGGATTTTTCTGCGCTTCTATATCGCCGTAAAGACCACAGCCGCCTTGCCCGCGGCAATTGTTCAATGTCTGGCAGTTATGCTGCTCCGCCGTGGCGCAATAACCTGTTCCGGCACAATTATTGGTTCCGAAACGGTCATGCCCCTTGCATGCATTCAGTCCCATGCAGACATGCAGTTCAACAGAAGGCGTACCCGGACTTGAAGCGGCAGTGCCGGGAGTTGGTGCAGGAGCCGGAGCGGGTGCCGGGCCTCCGCACATAGATAGTTCAGAAGAATATTTTAAAGCTGACATGATATAGTTTTTTGATGGTGTTTAAATTGGTGAATCGTGAATTGTCAATAGTGAATGGATTTGGCTTAAATAAATATCTACGCAAAGCTGTACTTTCATTTCACAATTGACAATAAACTATTGACATTAATTATTGTGCAACGGCGCATCCGGAAGATCCTGAATACGCTGACCCAGGTAACTGATGGCCGGATAAACGGCAACCGCAGCATTAAATAAGTCTATCAACTGTGATTTAGGGCTTGATAAAAGACCGAAAGGATAATCTTCAAACGTAGGCGCAACCACATATTCCTTACCGTCAGGGCCTGTATAAGAAAGGTTCATAATATCGCCGCAAATGGAGTTCAGTATAAAAATCATGGATTTATGGATACCGAACATAAAGGTTTCCCATTGCGTATTGCCCGACTTTACGTAACAATCTTCCACCATCACAAATATGTAAGTATAAACCGCATTCAGCAAATCGGATACAGGAGCGATGTTGGCCGGATAATCCTTCGTAAGCGGATTCTTTGCAACATTTGCCACGAAATACTGATTGATGTCATTAACACCGATATCAAGTGCAACAAAGCGTTCGTTCAATCTTTTATAAGTACAATAGATTTCCTGAAACTTTGCAAAATGCGATAATTCCTTTTTATCCGGATCATCAAAATCCCCCGGAACTATAGCACCGCAATTAACCGAACCATCAGGGTTTAAACCCGGCGCTTTGCTTCCTTCGCCTTGTTCTACAATAAAATCTATTGCTTTATTGGCCGATGCTTTATCTCTTATATATACAAGGTCGCCGCTGTCAGGACCATCGTCATTAGTAAAATGCGGCTTATGCTCTTTATCATAATAAACCGTATCAATATTATTTGCATTATAGTAGCCGTTACCTTCTATCAGTTGCGGCAGAAAAGTTCTGAAAGGCAAATCGTTCTGATCAATGCAAGTCTTTATCATATCATAAAACTCGCCGATAGTTCGGTATTCAATAGCCTTCAGCATTTTAGGATCCGGCAGTGGATCAGGACTTTCAATTTTTAAAAAAGTCATCAGCTGATCCTGCGACAATTTCGCCCTGTCGATATCAAAAGCAGGAATATGCCCCGGCAGGCACGCGGGCCATACGCTCGGAGATTTACCTACCAGCTCAGGTCTTCCGGCAAGCGCTTGTTTCAGGTTGGATGATAACGCCATGTGCAGCATTTCCTCAATAGCTACACTCATAATCAGTGCGCCTGTCTTATTGGAAAAGACCATAATCTCGGCTGAAAGATCTAACGCTATCTCACTTGCCTCTTTGGCCGTTTTGCCTTTCGCAACCAATTTCTGTGCCAGCGATCCACTGATAGCATCCTGGTCAGGCGATCGGTTAATGGAGTAATAAGTGTAGAGATAGATAGGGATAGTGGCGATTTCTATCTCAATGGCCTGTTGAATGGCTTCGCCAAGGTTTTCCGGAGTAACCTTATCTCCTGATTTGGAGAAAAATTTGTGCTTTGACATTGTGTGTTTTGGTTTATCCATTAAAAATAGAAAAATAATTTCTTAAACAAAATAATTATGTTTTAAAATATAAACATATTTATGGTGGGTATTCTTAACCTGTTCCGCGTGTAGCAGCCATGAAAAGGCGATGATAATATATCATCGCCTTGTTATAGTTTTCTCAATATTGAAAAATGAGAAGTACTATTTGGAATAAAGAAAATTACTTGATTTTCAAATCGTTTTGGAAAACCCTGAAAAGGTGAAACAATAATAGCAATGGGTTTTCACCCATTGCTATCTAAAAAAATATCTATAAACATCATTTATAAAACCTCCTGCAAAAACTGCATGAAAGCCTGCCAGGAACGTTTGTCTGCGTTTTCATTGTAAGCAACGCCCTTGCTGTTATCGCTTCCTGCATCCGGATCGGTGAATGCATGAACCGCATTTGAATAATAAATCATCTGCCAGTCGGCATGCGCTTTGCGAAACTCATCTTGCAACTGAGCGATGACGGCAGCAGAGCTATGAGGATCATCAGCGCCATGTAAAATAAGAATACGGGGCTGTATCAATGTTTCCGGTTTGGCGGCATCATGGTCATAAGAACCATGGAAAGAAACAACACCTTTTACAGGCATATTTGCCCTTGCAGCTTCAATAGCGCCCAGGCCGCCGAAACAATAACCAATTACCACTATTTCATCAGGGTTCACTCCGGACCTTACAAGCTGGATGAGCGCAAGCTTGATACGTTGCCTGTATTCATCGATATGCGTTTTGTAATAACCGGCGCTCTCGCCCGCTTCTTTATCTGTTTTAGGATAATGGCCTTCGCCGTAGATATCTGCTATAAAAGCTACATAACCCAAATCGCTCAATTGTTTGGCGACAATTTTGCTATGTGCATCAATGCCTTTCCAGGCCGGTAATATGAGAATGCCTGCACGCTTGTCATTCATCTTTGCAGGCTTCCATAATTCACCGTTTAGTTTTTGCTTGCCATCATTGTAAGCAACTTGCTGCTGTTGCGCATGCACTACATTCAGGAACATAAAAAGAAAAAGGTGGAGCAGGATAATTTTAGATTTCATTTTTAATGGTTTTTAGTAAGAAATAACAGGCAAAAGGTACAATTGTTTACCTGCAAACAGACAGGCAAATTATCACTTAAAGATAAAATAAAAAAGAGGCTATATACCGGTAATCGCATTCCACTTAAGGCAGATGACAAAAACTATGATTTCACATTAAATAAATAACAATAACTATCAGTTTATTATAAATTGACGAAGGCTTTTATTCAATATTTTGTCATAATGCGGAATTATATTTTGCATTAACATTTTAAATATCCCATCAATATGCCATGCATCGTACCTTTGTGCGGCTAAAAGGGACGTTATCTGATGGAATATGCAATTGTGGATATAGAAACAACGGGGGGCTATGCTTCCGGAGCCGGCATTACGGAAATTGCAGTTTACATACATAACGGAGAAAAGGTAATTGATCAATTTGAAACATTGATTAATCCTCATCAGTATATTCCCCTGCCTATCCAAATGCTTACGGGCATAGACAATGACATGGTAGACGGCAAACCAACGTTTGAAGAGATAGCAGCAACACTATTCAATTTACTGGATGGCCGCATTTTTGTAGCACACAGTGTCAATTTCGATTACTCCTTCATCAGACATCACTTTGAAAAAGCAGGTTATAAATTTAATGCTTCTAAACTCTGCACTGTAAGGATGAGCCGGAAAATAAAGCCGGGCCTGACTTCTTATAGCTTAAGCAAACTTTGCGCTTCTTTAAAAATTCCGCTTTATAATAATCACCGTGCAGGTGGTGATGCTGCAGCCACAACCCTTCTTTTCGAAAAATTACTGGAATGGGATAGTGAAGGTGTTATAGCAGGCATGCTGAAGAAAAACTCAAAGGAACAATTGTTGCCGCCTCATCTGCCGAAAGATGATTTCGAAGTATTGCCTTCTGTTCCGGGAGTTTATTATTTCAAAAACAGAGAAGGGAAAGTAGTGTATGTAGGAAAAGCCAATGATTTACGCAAACGTGTGTTATCACATTTTACGGGAAATAATGCCTTGCCGCAGAGGCAACATTTCCTGAGAGACATACATGCTATCTCATTTGAAAAATGCGGTACGGAGTTAATGGCCTTTTTGCTGGAAGCCATTGAAATAGCACGTTTATGGCCTGTATATAATCGTGCCATGAAACGAAGGATTGTCAATTTTGGCTTATATGCTTACGAAGACCTGAATGGTTTTATGAGGCTTGCAATAGGAAAACAGGGCAATCACCAATTGGCTTTGCATGAATTTACAACGGAAATTGAAGGGCGAAACCTGCTTCATAAATTGGTAAGGAATTTCAATTTATGTCCCGAACTATGTGGCATTACAGATTGCAGACATGACAGCATGTTATCTGATGACGCTGAAAACCCTGATTGTTGGGCCTCTTACGGAGCGATAAGATATAATGAACAGGTAAGGCTCGCATTAAATCAGGTAGAACAATATTTGCCGTCTTTCATCATAAAAGACAAAGGAAGGCATGAGCAGGAACAGAGTTGCATCTGGGTAGAAAAGGGTAAATTTTACGGAATGGGATACATAGATGCATACAGCGATATCCATTCTTTAGAAGATATAAAAAGCTCGCTGAAACCTTATAAGGTCAACCATTATATGTTGCAGCTTATTTATAACTATGCGGAAAAATATCCTTACAAAGTGATGCAAATTCGTAATGAAGATTTGGCGGCGGCACAGGGATTTTAGTTTAAATTTAAAACACTTTCAGCGCGGATAATTTTTATGGCATTTCAAAGAATCTTTCTTTTAGTAATTACGCTTGCTTTTTCTTCTTTAATATACGGACACGATATTGCAATCAATATAAAAGTTACGAATGAACAACAGGCACTTATTCCCTACTCCACTGTTACATTAGTAAGTAAAACAGATTCTGCAATAAGGACAGGCACCATAACAGATTCTACTGCCACAGCTCACCTGAACGTTCCTGATATAGGGTTTTATCAATTGCAGATATCATCTGTCGGTTATAATAATTTCTCCCAAATCATTGAAGTTACAGACAGCAATTTTAATTTCACATTCAAGTTAAAAGCCGGCAGTGCAGCATTAAATGAAGTAGTGATACAAGCTTCCAAACCATTAATGCAGCAGGAGGACGATAAAACGATCATTAATACAGAAAGCCTGGAAGCAGCCAGCACCAATGTTTACGAAGTAATAGAAAAAACACCCGGGCTTTTTGTAGATCAGGATGGCAATATTTATATAAGCAGCACGACACCTGCCAAAGTTTATATAAACGGAAAAGAATTAAAGATGAGCACTGCCGACATTGCAGGCATGCTTAAGAGCCTGCCGCCTAACGCTATCGATAAAATTGAAATACTCAGGACTCCTTCCGCCAAATATGATGCCTCCAACAGCGGCGGGATTGTAAATGTCGTTTTGAAAAAAGGGGTTAAAATCGGCATTACCGGAAGCGCTACGGCAGGTTATCAGCAAGGAAAATACAACAATAAGTTTGCAGGATTTAACGTTTCCAATAATAACGGGGAAACCTCTTCTTACCTTAATCTTAATTATTCCAACAGCAATAACTACCAGGTATTGAATACTAACCGTGACATAAGTATTGATACAATCATTGCCCAGAAAGCCTATTCCACCACTCCTTCCGATGCTGTTTACCTTGGCTACGGCATCAACAAGGACTTTACGGACAACATGAACCTGAGTTACGATGGCAGGGTAAGCTATAATAACTACAATAACTACACCGACAATACGAACAGCTTTGAAGCAATTGCAAATGATATTGTGTTAGGCTCCAGTAAAGCGCTTTCGACAACGAATGACAAAACATTCCTCGTCAATCAGGATATTTCCAGTACATTGAAATTAGATACTGCCGGATCGGAATGGACGAACAGCTTCACCTATTCTTACAATAACAACCGTGAACGTTTAGACTATAATACTTATTCTGCATTGCCATATGGCGGCAACGGTATTTCAAATACATCACATCATTATTTTGAATTGCAATCTGATTTAACATTAAAGCTACCAGGGAAAATTACTATTGAAACAGGTATTAAAACCACTTACCTTCCTTTTAATAACAAAGCAGACTATGTATTAACCAATAATGGAGATACCATAAATGATAACAGCAGGACCACAACTTATAAATACGCTGAAAACATTAACGCTGCTTATTTTCAGGCTTCTAAAACATTCGGGGCATTTATACTGAAATCCGGCTTAAGAATGGAAAATACCAATATGTCGGGTCATCAGACAGTGCCGTTCGATACGTCGTTTTCTGTGCACAGAACCGATTTCTTTCCTTACGTTTACCTGAGCAGGAAAATCATGACTATTGCCAAATATGAAATCCGCGCATACCTGGTTTACCGCAGGACTATTGCCCGTCCAAGTTACGATCAGCTCAATCCTTTTCCCAAATATGTGGATCAGTTCTTGTCGGAGGTTGGAAACCCGAACCTGAAACCGCAATTTTCAAACAATTATGAGTTTAATATAAGCGTGGAACAAAGACCATTATTTGCCGTAGGGTATAATGATACAAAGGACATGTTTACGAATGTGTATTATCAGGGTGATTCATTACATGCACTGGCTTATAAAACTTACGATAACGTTGGCAGCAACAAAGAATTTTACATCAGAGGGCTTGGTGTGATTCCGCCGGGAGGAAGATACTTTTTTCTCTTCGGCGCACAGTACAACCACAATTTGTATCAGGGTTTATATCAGGGTCAACCTTTGAATTTCAAAGGTGATAGCTGGCTGTTTTTTACGTATCATCAATTGAAAATCGATAAAAATTCCATGCTTACCATGAATGGTTTTCTTAGGTTAAAGGGTACTTTGCAGTTTTATGAATTAAGCTCATTCGGTTCTCTGAGCTTCAATATAAACCGCAAATTCTTCAATCAGAAACTGACAGTAACTTTAAGCCTTAACGATGCTTTCTTTACCAATAATAATGAATTCAGCATCAGCCAGCCTACCGTAAATGCTTATGGTTACCGGGAAACGGACAGCAGAAGATTCGGTATAAATTTGAGATATAATTTCGGCATCCGGAAGAAGGACGAAGATCCCGATTTATTTAAATTTCCGAATAATAATTAAACCGTCATCTTTGCAACAGATTAAAACTGATAAAATGTCGCTTATAAAAACATTTTGCCTTTTCATCCTGATTCTCTTTTTAATGGCTTCCTGCAAAGAAAAGCCTAAAGTGATTTTCAATGTCAAAGCCGTAAAAAGCAATCTGGCACCCGATCAATCTGAAACAATGGGAAAGGTGATTAATGATTATCTTTCTTTAAAGAATGCGCTTGTCGCAACAGATGAACAACAAGCGAAACGAAGCGCAATAGCTATGCAAAATCAGATGAAAGCGTTTAAAGTAATCTACGATTCCGCATCGGTAAAACATGCCATACAGGTAAGTTTGTTTTCAGAATTGATCAGCATGGATAAAAACCTGAGTAATATTGTTGAACAGAATGACAAAAGTTGTGAACCGCAAAGAATTTATTTCAAAAATTTATCCGACAGTCTTTACGCATTTGTGAAAAATCACGAAACAACCCGTTTGCAACTTTACCGTTACTATTGCCCTATGGCTTTGAATGGGAAAGGTGGTTGGTGGTTGAGCACTTCAAAAAAAGTAGAAAATCCTTATTTTGGAAGCAAGATGCTGACATGCGGGGAATTGGTTGATACACTTCAATAACCATAAATAAAACAAAAATTATAATGTCAAAATTTATTGTACCGACACCCATGATCTTAAAAGGTAAATTAAGAGAGATTGTAAATCTTGAAAAACTTACCACTTTCACATACATGAAGGCAACGAATGAACATTATGGTTATATAAAATTTTGTTTTGATAAAGGGAATGATCATACATGGATTTATACAGATGATGCAGCTATGAAAAATGATCTTCATCTGATTTATGATAAACTGGAAATTGCCTGGGATGAAAGTCAATTTTAAATCATTCACATCCGGACAATATTCATTTAAGCAGCAGCTAATTATAATTAGTTGCTGCTTTTTTGCGGGCTAACATAATTTCCGATAGACAATTACGTTTATAATTCCGTAACAAACATCTGTTTGGCAAATCAAAGAGGAAATCGGTTTTAACTAAATCAAAAACGAGGGAAAAATACGAATGCCATTTATACTAAAATCATTGGAAATGCGTTTGGGTAAAGGATAAGTTAAATGCCGGCATTTCCCATTTTTTAGAAAAATTGAATTATCTTTACGCCCAATTTAAATTTTCTTTTTGAAAGGATAATAAGGATTTTAAAGCAGATTCAATGTTAAATTATGTTTGCTTTGCCTTATTTTTTTGTATAGAGGAGGGTGTTCAGTGAAAATTTAAAAGAGGGAAGAAGTTTTCCGAAGCACATTTATCCATTAATAAAACAATTATCAAATATTTTAAAAGCAAAGCCGGAAAGCAATAAATATATTTTTATCCTGCATTTTGCTTATTTATTTCAACTAAAAATCTAAAAACAGTAATGATTCAAAAAAAAGCGCCTGCTTTTCACCTGACAAAGAATGCTGCAATTGTTGCCCTTGGCCTATTTACCGTATTAAGTGCTTCTTGTAAAAAAGACGATACACCTACTACCACTACTGTTGGCGACTGGATGCGTAGTTCTGATTTTGAGGGTGTGGCACGTACAGAGGCCGTTGGTTTTGTATTAAATGGCAATGCCTATGTTGGTACCGGTTACAAACAAGATGATGTCAGGTTAAGCGACTTCTGGGCTTACGATCAGGCTTCACAAACATGGTTCCAGAAAGCCGATATGCCGGGCGCACCGCGTAATTCAGCTGTTGCATTTACTGTTGGTTCAAAAGCATACGTTGGTACAGGGTATGATGGCATCAATCAACTGAATGATTTTTACAGTTATGATCCTGCTACAAACAAATGGGATACTATTGCCAATTTCGGCGGTTCCGGAAGATATGGTGCTGTAGCTTTTTCTTCGGCAACAAAAGGGTATGTGGGTACAGGTTTTGATGGTAATTATTTAAAAGATTTTTATTCTTACAACCCTGCAAACGATACATGGACGCAAACTGCAAGCTTAGGCGGTACAAAACGTCAAAATGCGGTTGCATTTACTATCGGCGATAAATCATACGTTGTTACAGGTATCAACAATGGTTCTTACCCTGATGATGTTTGGGAATTTAACGCAGCTAATGAAACATGGGCTCAAAAAACAAGAATTGCCAACATCAATGCTGATGACACATATGACGACTTATACGGTAGTATTCCAAGAAGTAATGCAAGCGTTTTTGTAATGGACAACATTGCTTATCTGGCAGGTGGTAATTCAAGCGGTCTTAACGGAACTGTTTTTGCTTATGACCCTTCAACAGACAGATGGACACAAAAAACAGGATTTGAAGGAACAATAAGAGAAGGAGCCGTAGGCTTCAACTTAAATAACAGAGGTTATATTGTAACCGGTAATAACAGTGGCAGCCGTTTCGATGACATGTGGGAATTCTTACCAAACAATGACGTTATTGCAGGTAATTAATAAATATTCAGGAATCACAATAGCATTGGCTCTTTTGCTTTCGTGCAACCATGTATCAGAGCAAAAGACCGATGCCGATTCAACAGCGAGGGTTCAGACTTTTAAAACAAAAGACGGCTGGGCTTATTCTATTTTTCTCGGGAAAAAAGAATTCATCCGACAATTATACATTCCTTGCATACAAGGACAAATTCCTTTTGAAACAGACTCTCAGGCCCTGAAAGCCGGAACATTGGTTTTAAATAAATTAAAAGACCATCAGATTCCTTCTTTAAACCTGAAAGAACTGGAAGAAAACCATCTTTTGCCTGCAAAAGATGTTAACAACAACAATAAATAAATCATCAGGCACTCTAATGCTTCGTTATCTCAATAAAATACAAAAAGCCTCTTTACTGTTGATAGGTTTGATGGTGCTGATAGCATCATGCAAAAAAGCAGTGGTAAATTACGGGCAACAAGCTTTGACAGACGATCCTAATGTTATCTATATGGATACTATGTCGGTTGATTTATCTACATTACAACGCGATTCTTTTGTTACATCAGCAGACAATCTCTTTAAAGTCGGAATTCATGAAGATTCTGTTTTCGGAAAATATGAAGCCACTGCATATATGCAGGTAGGCATTCCTGTTAATACCATCAGCGGACTTAATAATTGCACATACGACTCTATTGTATTCATAACAAAATTTTCAGGCGCCTCTTATGGTGACACTACAGAGCCTTTTACCCTAAATATAAACCGTCTTAGCCAGCAAATAAAACCTGATGTTACTCCAATTGGCTATAATGTAGATGCATTGACCTACGATGCGACACCATTAGGCACTGCTTTACTGACTAATACACGTCCGTTACAACAAAAAGAACTTACAGTCAGGCTATCTAATTCCTTTGGCACCCAGCTTTTCGGAATGCTGAACCGTAACTCCGACACAACAAGCAATTCCGATAAATTCAATGCTTTTTTTAATGGCTTTGCACTTACAGGAAAAGGAGTTAACAACCAATCTATTTATTACTTCCAGAATATCGGAGTTAATGGAGGAACTGTAATGAGAATGTATTATACAGTAAACGGAGCATCTCCGGTACCTGGCTATATGGACTTTCCTATAAGTCCGACAACTTATCAGTTTAATGGCTACAAATATGATAAAACCGGCACATTGTTAAGCTTATTTACACCTAATAAATGGCAGGCTATTCCTTCTGCCCAAACAGGTAATCGTGTTTATTTACACAGTAATAGCGGACTTTATCCTGTATTAAATATCCCTTCTTTATTTTCATTAAAAGAATTACACCCTTATATTAAAGTGGTAAAAGCAGAATTGGATATTTATCCTTCTCTTCAAAACTACGGACCTAATACTTATTATACTTTACCTCCTACATTGGGCCTGCAAACAGTAAATATTGATAGTAAGCTTATTGGTAATTGGGTTAATGAAATCGGTGTTACACCTGCCGTAATTCAAAACGGCGATTTAGTGATAGACAATATCAACCATATTGAAACAAAGTACACTTATGATATTACCGAGTATGTAAACAGCACGCTGCAAAATGGTATATTTAATCAGGCACCATTAGTTTTGAGACCTTTGAATGAAATTATTGAAAACAGGCTTATCTTAAACAATGCTATTGGTAACAAATCTGTCAAACTTAAACTTTACGTATTAGGTCTATAAAAAATATCCATGTTAAAACGATTCATAATACTTTTATTATTGGTTCCGGCGGTTGGTTTGCAACTTAAGGCGCAGACAAATACATCTCCTTATTCTATTATCGGAATTGGTGATATGGAGTCCAAGGATTATGGAAAATTCTTTGGAATGGCGAGTACTTCAATAGGCATGCAGAGCGGCTCTTATGTCAATTTAAGCAACCCTGCCTCCTTAACTTCTCTGGATCCCAATATGTTCAATCTTGATTTCAACGTAAGATTCAGGTCAAGCCAATACAAATATCCGGGTGCCGATACATTTACCTCTTCCTATTCCGATGCACAATTTGAACGTTTTTCGTTAACCTTCAGACCAGGTAAAACATGGGGCGTATCTTTTGGCCTTAAACCTTTTAGTTCCTCCAATTACAATATGTCCGAATTACTGAATTTTGGTAATGGAAGCAATTCAAATATTTTGAGAACAGTAAACGGAAGTGGTGGTATTAATCAGGTTTATCTTGCCAACGCATTTAAGATTAATAAGAATTTCTCTTTAGGCCTGACATCTTCCTTCTTATTTGGAACGCTTAAAAGATCCACTTCTTATATTTATCCTCAAATCGATGTTAATATTCAGAGAAATGAATATCAGATTTTAAAAGGCTTTCAATTTCAGGGTGGATTACAATATACCGGAAAGATTACAAACGGTCTCAGACAAACAATTGGTTTAACGATAAGCAATCCGCTGACACTTAAAGGCAGATACGAAATGCAATACCTGAACATTGACAGCGCGCTCAACCCTACTATCAAAGACAATCAAAGCTTCAAGATTCCGTTACAATTCGGAGCAGGCTATTCATTGGTAATAAAGGATGTTTTTACCATAGCTGCCGATTATCGTTATTCCGATTGGAGCGGCGCAACACTAAACTATCCTAATGCATATACAACGCCGACAAAAAGATATTCTTTCGGCCTTCAATATGCTCCTATGAAAAATATCGGCGGACAAATGCGTGAGAAATTTTTCATTCAGGGTGGCGTAGCTTATGCAGAAGGTTATGCTGTTGTTGACAATAAACAGCTAAACGATATGTCTGCTACTGTGGGATTGGGAGGCAATATTAACAGGTTGATAAATGCATACGTTGGTGTTGAATTCGGCTCACGTGGTAAAACCGCAGATAAGCAGATTCAGGAACAATACACACAGGTTTCTTTGGGTATTACACTGAAAGAATTCTGGTTGAATACAAGAAAGCTAAAGAAATATAATTAAGCAATCTATTTTATCAAAGTAAAAAGGAAAACGAATGACGTGAAGTCATTCGTTTTCCTTTTTACAATACTTTTCAGTCAGTTTTACTCCCAATCCCCATTAATCTTCAGCACTTTTTCAATTACATCTCTGGCACAACCGTAACCACCGTTTAACGGCGAAATATATTGTGAGACGGCTTTAACTTCGGCAACCGCATCGGCAGGACAAGTTCTTAGTCCGCAAAGCATCATCGCTTTGACATCCGGCATATCATCCCCCATGTAAAGCAATGCTGCAGATGGATAATTCCCTTTTTCAATAAGGGAATTTAATAAAGTTATTTTGTCGTCGACTGCTATATATACATCTTCAACACCCAATTTATTAAGGCGCTGCTTTACAGCATTTGTTTTACCTCCCGAAATAATCCAGACCTTGTAACCCTTCTTCACCGCAAGTTGTAATGCATAACCGTCTTTAATATTCATTCTGCGCAGTAATTCTCCATCCTCCTGCACATGTAGCATACCGTCAGTTAATACACCGTCGATATCGAATACAAAAACTTTAACCGGTTCAAATAATTCAAGAATATTCATACAGGATCGGATCTATTTTTTAATTGTTTGCTGAATGGAAGTACTTATATCTTTATAAATCTGTTGCCAGGCCTCATGTTCTCTCAGTAAAGCAAGGTGTTTTTGCATGGTTACTTCGTCTTTACGAATTGCAGGACCCGTCTGGCTTTCAGAAGGAGAAACTTTTTGAATCTGAGAAAAAGTCTGCTCAATAATCGGTTTCAATATATCAAAAGGCAATTGATGCTCACCGCTCAGTTTTTCAGCTATTGCCAACAAATGGTTTGTAAAGTTGTTTACCAGTACGGCATTCAGATGCAATAATTGTCTTTGCTCAAAACTGGTTGTCAATACCCTGTCCGATATGGCATTAGCCAATATTTCTGCACCTTGCAAAGCTTCATCTGAATTGGCTTCGACTATTAACGGAATGTGATTGGAAGCCGGAAGGTTATTTTTTCTGATCGAATATAAAGTCCAGATTACAGCAGTTTTCCGGGAAATATCTGCAATGATATCTAATGCTACAGCTCCGGCACAATGTATTACCAATTTATTTTCAAAGCGTAATTTTTCATTCAATGCCTTCAATGCATCATCTTTTACTGCCAGGATATATGCATCTGCATCCTGTGTTATTGCTCCTAAATCGTCTGTGTAATGTTTAATATTGTTTGCCTCTGCAAGAAGCTTTGCATTTTCAGGATTGGGGCTGAAAATCTGAATGATTTCATGACCATTTTCTTGCAACCTCGGCGTGAAAAAATGAGCGATATTTCCTGAACCGATTATAACTATACGCATGCATTCAGGATTAAGCATTTTGAATAATGTATTGTTTCATCAAATCATGAACCTTGTCTTTCAGCTCATTACGATCGCTCATAGACAATCCTTTGGTGGGAACAGGCTCCAGAAAATGATACCTGATTACTTTTGGCCTTGCCCATAATTTAGGTTTATTAGGCAATATATCCTTCGTACCAAAAATAACAGCAGGAATAATCGCTTTTTGAGCACGTATAGCAGTTATAAATGCACCATCAAAAAAAGGTTGCAATGGTTCAGAAGTTTTATTCCTTGTTCCTTCAGGATATAAACAAAGATGTAAACCCTGTTTCAATGTTTGCTGCATTTTTGTAAAACTCTCTTTTCTGCTGCTTTCCGATTCCCTGTCAACCAAAATAGAACCTGCCGTATATATTACACCGAAAACAGGTGTTTTTGCCATTTCAATTTTTGCCAGCGTTTTGTTGGGGCCCGGTATCCACGGCGTAGAAACCGGAATGTCAACCAATGAATTATGGTTAACCACCACCACATAATTTTCACCCTTCTTAAAATGCTTTTTCCCTTTTCTTACAACCGGGCAGCCAACCAGCGGTAAAAAAACACTCATCCATATTCTATAGGTCGGATGAATGATTTTAGCTCTTCGTGGTTCATCAAACAATAAAGCAATACTTGCGGGAATAATCACTACAAGCATAGTAAGCATAAATATAACCAGTGCACAAAAAAAATAAATATGCCCTGCAATCCTCTTGAATATGTTCATTTATAGCAAATAAGGGCCAAAGGTAACAAGCAAAAGCCAAACATGTTACCGCTCTTAAACAAAATAGACAAGCAGCCGGAGAAGCCGGAAACATTATGATGTCACATTTTAAACATAAGTTTCACTTTTACAAACTAATTTATTAAATTTCGTGTCTTAATCCTATTAGGATGAGTATGTTATTGTAAGTAATTCTATCAGACCATATTGAGTATATCCAGCTGTTTATTTTTTACCAAATTACCCGGCGAGGTTCGCCAAAACAAACAAAGTATGAAAAACAATCTTTACAAGTTTCTCCTACCATTCGGAATTGTTTCTCTCTGTGCATTACAACAGATGTATGCACAATCACCGGGAGGCGTAACAGGCAACAACACTATCTGGCTCAAAGCGAATACAGGTATTACGCTCAGTCCGACTAATACGGTTACGACATGGGCAGAGCAAAGCGGTGCAGGCATTACAGGTGACTTTTCAACACAAGGACCAGCTATAAATAAAGCTAATCATCAGCCTCCGGGTTTTCTTGCCAATGGATTAAATTTCAATCCTTATATCCTGTTTAACAGCACGGCCGTTCAAAACTCTATTTCAAGCGGAAATGCCTTTGCGGGCACACAAATCCTTGACGGTACGTTTTGTACCATGTTTCAGGTTATAAGGTTACATACCATGACATCTACAGGTGTATGGTGCAAATGGGAATGGCCTAACCCGAACCAATATTCTGGTCCGCGTCTCGGAAACGAATGGAACCCAAGCAATCCCGGACAGATAAGATTTGATTTCAGGACAAATACACCGACAACTGCAAGTTTTTATGGAGGTACAAATGTTTTTGAAAAACATACACTTTCAACAATGGAAGCCACTGCCACACAAAAAACAATCAGATTTATCGGCTCTCCTGACGGCTCGATGGCGACTTCCGGTAACTTTGCGCCTGGTGCAACCGCAGCAAGAATTACATTAGGAGCAGAGCCTTACGGAGATGACTATCCCACCAAGGTAGATATCGCAGAATTTATTCTGTACAAAAGAGCATTGACCGCATTGGAAAGAAATCAGGTAGAATCTTATCTGGCTGTGAAATATGGTATGACCTTATTACAAACCGGAACTAATGGCAATGATTATACAAATGCTGTCGGCACGGTAATATGGAACCGCACTGCCAATGCACCTTATATCAACAATATCACCGGCGTAGGCCGTGATGATGCTTCCGGTCTAAATCAAAAACAATCTTTGTCCATAAACCCCAGAGCTATGGTTACCATGTATCATGGTAATGTTCCCGGCGTATTTCCTGCATTAAATGCCGACAATACCAATGATTTTGCAACCGACCAGAGTTATGTGCTTTTTGGAGATAACCTTGCAGATACATTAGTTACACAATGCAGCCCTAACGGAAGATTTTCAAAGATGGCCAGAACATGGAAAGTACAGGTTTCAGGCACGCCTGGCGATGTTACTTTAGCCCTGAAAAAGGCAAATGTTCCACCTCAGATTACTTCTTTAATCGTTGCTTCCGATCCGAATTTCACAACAGGCCTGTCTTTCATCCCTATTCAGGATAACGGTACGGAATTATATGCTTCATACAGTTTCACTAATGGCCAATATTTTACTTTCGGTACACCTGAAATGGAATTGAACGGAGTTGTGACACCGGTTTTATGTTTTGCAAATACAGGCGGAGTTACCCTTAACCCTTCCGGAGGTGCCACCCCTGCAACTTACAGTTGGAATTCAAATCCTGTTCAGACTTCACAAAACCTGACAGGCGTAAACAACGGCACTTTTACTGTTACCGTTTCCCAGGCTAACGGATGTACTTTTTCCGAATCATTTACTATAACAGGAAACGCTACTCCGATATTTGTAAAAGTCAGAGATACTGCCAACACAATCTGTACCGCCAATAATGGTTTGATTGAAGTGTCGGGAGTGGGCGGTTCACCATCCTATTCTTTTAATATTGACGGAGGGCCTTATAGTTCCATAAACCGCTTTATAAACCTGACAGGCGGTTCACACATTGTCAGCATCAAAGACCAGAACGGATGTTTGAATGATACAACTGTAACGCTCAAAACTTTGGTCTATTCACTTAATACTGAAGTTGATACGGCAAGTGCCTGGTGCGATGCCGGAGGATTAGGCGGAGAAATGGAAATAATAGTAAACGGAGGCAACGAACCTTACGGATATTTCTGGCAAACCCCGCCGGATGGCAAAGGCCCTAAAATGACAAATCTGGCAAAAGGCACTTACACCGTTATTGTAACCGATGTTTACGGATGTACAGGAACAGCAACCGGCATTGTTAATGAAAACAGCTGCTGTTTTATAGGTATTCCAAATGCATTTTCACCAAACGCCGATGGTACAAACGATGAATTTAAATCAGTGGCAAACAGGCCAATCCCTAAATATGAAATGGCCATATTTGACCGTTGGGGCAAACGTCTTTTCTACACTACCAAATACGATGAAGGCTGGGACGGCACTTATCAAAACAATGGCACACCGGCAGATGTGGGCACTTATTTTTATAAAATAAATTACACTTGTGAAAGAGGAAATAAAAAAATGACTTATCACGGTGATTTGACACTCATCCGATAATCTTATAAATATTTTGGATAAAAAGGTTACTCTTAACGGGTAACCTTTTTATTTTGGATTCACGCCCTGAGAAGCTCAATCATAAACTTATGCTAAGAAACAACCGTATGCGTTCCGGATTCGTATATGCTGTATAATATTAAAAACAAAAATTCTATGAACACAATTCAGATTGCTCCGACATATCTCCTTTCAATGCCAGGTGGCTCTGAATGGCTGATTATTATCCTTGTAGTCGTTATATTATTTGGCGCAAAGAAAATCCCCGAATTGGCCAAAGGCCTGGGAAAAGGAATGCGCGACTTTAAAGAAGCAAAGGACGGCTTCCATAATGATATTGAAAACGGCATGAAACCCAAGCCCGAAATCGAACCAAAGAAATAATTAATATATACAGTTTATCAAAGCGGTAATCAGAAAAACACTGATTACCGCTTTCTGTTTTTAAGATTGGATAAGAATTGATTAAATAAAATGGCTGAAGCCAATCAGGACTTCAACCATTTCAGAATAAAAAACAACAAAAATTCTTAAGTTATAAATGGATCAACAATTGCCATTACCTGCTCCTTTGTCAAAGGTTCATCAAAGCTTTCACTTGCAGCATCAGATGAAACATCAGTACCGTTGATACCTGTTATCTGAATAGTTGCCTGTGTGGTGTTTTCTTCACCATCATAAACGGGCTGAACAGCTGTAGAAGCAATACCGCTTTGATTCCCGGTAATCCATGGCTTCACATCGCCCTGATTATTTGCTTTTCTCATTTGCCTGATATGGGAAGCATGCCTTGCTTCTACCGAATGAATATTCAACGCTGCCGTTAGTACAGCATTGTCACTCATCAGAAAACCGGCCTGACCTTTATAAGCCCGTACACCTGTATCTTCAAAGGCTTGAGCAACTGCAAGGAATGTAGCGTAATTGGTAAACACATCAGGAAACAATCCGCCTGCTGTAAAATCAAAAGTCGGAGAAGTCACGGCAACACCGCCTGCGCCCGCGATGGCAGTCTGAAGAAAAGTTACATGTTGTGATTCGTGCGTGGCAATAGTAGTAATTGCTCCCGTTGCAGCGCCCGCAGGTAACAAGCCCGGGCTTTCTTCAACAGCGGTTTTGTAGAATTTAGCTTCCAGATATTCCAGTGTTAATGCAAAATTTAATACTTCAATAATAGAATTCGTACTCTGCCCGTAAGATTTCTTAAATAAAGAGCCTAAAGCAAAAGGCAAAGCCGCAACAGCTACCTTTGAGCCAAAACTTTTTAACACATGGCGTCTTTGACTCGTTCTTTCAAAAACCTCCGGATCAATTTTTTCAATTTCGTTTAAAATATTTGAGAAATTCATGTTATTGAGTTTTAAGATGTTGGTAAATTTTTAGCTGAAATGGTATCTTTAATATAAGTACCGGCAATGCTTAACACTTCAGACGGGCTTTTGCTTTTTTCAAGGCCGTCACTTCCTATAACCGTATCGTCGGCAAAGCTGCCATTATTTAATAAATCTCTGATATAAGCTGCATGCCTGGCTTCTACCGATACAATTTTACCGGCAAGGACAAGATAGTTGCTGTCTGAAATAAGTTGCCCGGCCCCATTGTATGCAGACACTCCTAAATCTTCAAAAGCTTTCGCAGTTTCCAATACGCTGGTCCTGTTTGTAAAATCTATGCTTGAAAAATTGGGGGTTAAATAAGGAATAGCATGACTGCCCAACGCATTTTTGAAAAATTCACGGTGCGCCACTTCATGCATCCTGATATCGTTTAAAAGTTGCGATTCACTTGCACTCATACTGCTGTAAGGTGCTGCCAATACCTGCGTATAAAAAGCTGCTTCCAATTGCTCCAACGCATATGCATAGTTCAATATACCAATATCGCCCCCACCCAAATCAACAGGAGCATTACCGTTATCAGGAGTTTTATCCTTGTCGCAGGACGCTAATATTGTTGTGGAAACGATACCGATACCGGCCCATGTGAAGAAGTTTCTTCTTGATATGGTGGCTCTTTGAACGCCTTCATCTTCAAGAAAACTTTTCTCTTGTATCATAATAAATCGATTTAGAAATGAATAAAATGTTTTTCATTACTAACTACGATTAAAAGGAAAGGTCAGTTCCTATGGATATTGTAAATAAACCCTAATGATATCACAATAGAAAAGGAGAGCATAACTATGATTCAGACTTGCAAGGTTTCATCTAACCTGCTCTATGCCTATTTAAAGAGAAAATAGATAAGTGCAAAAGCCGCTACGGTCATTATCAGCAATGTTGTAAATCCGAGGAAGTTGGACAATTTGCTGTTGGTATGTTCCTTCATAATCTTTTTGTTATTGCCAATGTGCAGTATAACGGCAATCATTACAGGAGCCGTCAACCCATACGCAATAGCAGTAAATATAAGGGCTTTGATAGGGCTTACACCAAAGAAATCGAGTGAAAGGCCGACAATAAGAGAAATAATTATGGAAACATAAAAAGACTTAGCCTGCGTAAATTTTTTATCAAGGCCTGCTTCCCAGCCAAATGTTTCGGCAAGCATATAAGATTGCGAACCTGCAAGCACCGGGATTGCAAGCATGCCTGTACCCAGCACGCCTAAAGTAAAAATAAGATAAGTAAGCTTGCCTGCCAGTGGTTCCAATGCTTTGGCCGCCTGCTCAACGGTATCAATCTGCCTGATGCCATGAGTGAACAGCACGCTTCCGGTTGTAAGTATCATAAAGAACATGACCATATTTGACAAAAACATACCCACGTTTACATCGGTCTTCATATCGCTCAGCATACGCTTGTTTACATAAATACTTTTCTTGCCATGAGCAATATCTTCCGCCTCCATTGTTGTTTGCCAGAAGAAAAGATAAGGCGATATGGTTGTGCCGAGTATGGCTACGATTATAGAAAGGAATTCTTTGTTAAACTTCAATGTAGGAATGAACGTTCTTTTAAATATTTCCGCCCAGTCCTGATGCATCATAAAAGGGACAATGAGATACAAAAATAATGACAGGCAAAGCCACTTCAGTATCATGGCTATTTTCTGGTAAGGGAATCTTATAATTATAAACATCAATACAGCCGTTACAATCACCGAGAAAACAGGGGCCGGAACTTTGGGTATCAGCATATGCGCCACTGCTCCCATCCCTTGAATATCGGCACCAATATTAAGTGTGATTGCAGGAAAGCTGAACAAAAGCATACTATACAATAAGAACCTGGAATAGTGTTGCTTGAGCGTAACCGTAAGCCCTTGTGAAGTTACCAGACCTATTCTTGCACACATTCCCTGAATGGAAGCCATTAACGGAAATGTCAGCAAAGCAGTCCACAGTGTTGCAAAACCGAATTGGGCGCCGGCCTGTCATCATCGCTTGCGCCTGTTATCAGACCGGGACCTAACAGCTTAAAGAATTTTTTCAATCCTTTATCTTTCTTTTTGTCTTTGGAATCTTCCATGATGTATAAAGCTTAGGAAACATATTATTCAATGGCCGGAAGTATTCAAATAAAATCCGGGCCCCATATATAACTGAAGCCCGGACCTGATATTGAATACTTTCTTTATTCTTTACCGGCTTCTTCATTCACATAACCTTCTGCTATTTCAGTCAGTAAGCTGTCTGCCGTTTTTTCTTCGTCAAGCGTCTGTTGAAGCAATTTCTGTGCTGTGGACAATCCAAGCGTACCTGCAAGCGTTCTTAAAGTACCATAAGTTGCAATTTCATAATGTTCCACTTTCTGGGCGGCGGCTATTAAAGCTACATCACGCACTTCTGTGCCTGCTTCCGTTTCTTCAATCAGTTCTTCCGCTTCTTTAATCAGCCCTGCCATAGCCTCGCACTTTTTAGAAGTAACTTTTTTGCCTAATGACTCAAATACTTGCGCCAGTCTTTCTACATGTCCTTCAGTCTGAGCCATGTGATCGCTAAAGGCAGTGCTGAGTTCATCGGATGTAGATGCTTTTGACATTTTCTTAAGCGCTTTAAGCAATTGCTTTTCCGCCCAGTTGATGTCTTTAAGAGAATCGACAAATAGTTCCATCAATGCTCCTTCTTCCTGTGGCGTTCTTTTTGTGGATTGGGATTTAGCGGGTGCTTGTTTTTTTGCTGCTGCTGTTTTCTGTGGCATAATATGCTTTTTGAGGTTCAAAATGTTTTTTGTTGTTATATCAACTCGTTACATTCATTTAAGTTCATTAACCGCGCTGCTTTGAAATCGATTTAACAAACAGTTGCCTTGCATACCATAAGGGTTGTTTTTTAATAACGCTTATCTGCCCGTTACGTTCCATATAAACGATCTCAATTTTGGATAAGTCATCCGTCAGGGCACATTCCCGCACACCCTGCAACACATCCTCTATACAAACCAAAGCCATATCCAGGTTCTTTTGCAGAAAAGCGCCGTTCATATACAGCAATATCTTCTCTCCGTCCATTACCTTGCTTGCCTTTGTGTTGTGTACTTTTAGCCATGCAAGTAAACGGTGCAGCAATACAATAAGCAAACAAGTGAATACAACGGGAATAAATGCCGAAGCGCCTACAATGGCACGGCTGAGCACCGCTCCGAGCGTTATGATGATAATATTGTCAAGAGGCGTCTTAATACCGAAGGAGCGTCTTCCTGAAATACGTATCAGCAGGAATGCAATAAAGAAAACTACAATTCCCCGGCAACCCATCTGCCAGAAGGTAAGGTCTTTGCCTTCACCGAATATAAGCACGAGTATATCCATGTTGATTGATTGATAGCGGTTTTATAACACATAATCGCTGTAATCGGTTCAGGGGAAGCAAAAATTTCTATGCGTTAAACCAACATTGCAGGAAGTATATTAATTAAAAAAGTATTGCAATGCAGAACAAAGAAACAGAAGCAATCATTGCCGGATGTGCCGCCATAATAGCCGCGCGTAACCTGAACATTGCATTTGTGGAGATCGCGACAGCCGGCAGCCTCGCATTTACTTTTTAGCAGGGCAGTACATTTGGGCGAAATACTAAGCTGAATTTGAATAATGGATTAATAGAAGTTACCGGCAGGGAATTATTGGGTATACGAACGGTAAGCAGGTTCAAAAACAATCTTTTGCTACTTACCGCGAAAAGGCAGCTTAATTATCAGAAGTGCTTTTGCCGGATTACAGCAATAACAAAGGCGTATCGCTGAGATACGCCTTTGTTATTTACTTAACCTTTGAACCTAAAAATAAACAACAACCAAATATACTCAGTAACAAACAGATCCGGGCTTCGTTTTAGTTCAACATGACAAATAAGAAGACAGAACGGGAAATTTCAGGACTTACCCGAAATTTCTCTTACGAAAGCATGGCGGAACCGATTGAAAGTGTGGCGGAACCACTTGGAAGCACGGAGGAACCACTTGGAAGAGTGGCTAAACCGATCGGGAGAGCGGATATACCACTTGGAAGCATGGCGAAACCACTTGGAAGAGCGGATATATCGGTTAGAAGAGTGGCTAAACCGATCGGGAGCGTAGCGGAACCGGTTGGAAGCGTGGCGAAAGCAGTTGGAAGCATGGCGGAACCACTTGGAAGCATGGCGAAACCAATTGGAAGAGCGGGAAAACCACTTGGAAGAGAGGGAAAACCACTTGGAAGAGAGGGAAAACCACTTGGAAGAGCGGGCAAACCACCTGGAAGAGCAGGCAAACTACTTGGAAGAGCGGATATAGCAGCTGAAAGCATCATGTCTGACAAACAAATTATTATACTTTAAACATATAAAAATGTAAATATAATAAGAGGATTGAGAAAACTTCATAACAGCTGTATTTAAATAAATAAAAAAAAACAATGTTTAGTGCACTCATAAATCAGATCGTTTTTATCATCTTCATAACATTAGCAAAATGTTAACAATTCCATAATAATGTAGCGTATTTGCCAATAATTCATAAAAAACATACACAGTTATAATTATACTTATACTTACAACATCGCTGCCGATTCTACACAGAAAGCCTGTTGTATAGCCAGTAACACAGCGCCGGTACTTACTAAAACTTCAGATACGATTTGCGGTGCAGGTACTTACAACCTGAACAGTATCGTTTCAGGTACGGCTCTTGCATATAATGCGTTAACATGGTTTACAGATAACCTGCATACCAATCTATATGCAACTCCGGCTACCGCTGCAACCGGTACATATTATGCATTCTACAAAGACACAATCAATAACTGCTTCAGCCCTGCAAGTGCGGCATTCACACTGGTTTCAAAACCATTGCCTGTCGGTTCAGCTTCGCCGCAAACTATCTGCAGTGGAAATGTTACAGGTGTTTCGTTAAATTCTACTATCACGGGCAGCACTTATACCTGGACTGCGGCCTTACAATCCGGCTCTGTAACAGGATTCAGCAACTGTACTTCAGGTTGCGGCAACAGTATAGCGCAAACCTTAACCGGTGCGGGCGTAGTGAGATATACCGTAACACCAGTAGCAGCCGGTTGTGCAGGCAATGCCTTTACAGTTGATGTTACGGTTTCAGCAATACCAACAGCGACCATTGTTTACAGTGGCTCACCATACTTATCAGGTTCCGGAACAGCCAATGTCACGCAAACAGGCCAGACAGGCGGTACTTATTCCGCCACGCCTTCCGGACTGAGCCTGAATACTGCTAACGGACAAATAAACATCAACAGCAGCTTTGCCAATACCTATACGGTGAAGTATGTGTTCAGTAATGGTACCTGTACAGATTCTACCACTGCTACATTGACTATTACACCGACGAATGATACGACAACGACAACACCAACCTGTCCGACTTGTCCGGTAACGGTATGTGCTGTTGTGGATGATGTAGATACTACAGGCGGCGCTGCATACAGCACACCATGCGGAACACCTGCTGGTTATACTGCAAGCGCGGTGAGTGCAGGTGGTTGCATCACTTACACACCAACCGGAACCGTGACAGATACGGCTCAGGCTTGCATCGTCACCTGCAATAACGGAAGGTGTGACACGACAAGGGTTATCCTTTATCCTCCGGTACCGACTAATGATACGGTAATAACAACGCCAAGCTGTCCGACCTGTCCTGTGGTTGTATGCCCTGTGTTTGATGATGTAAGTTCAACTGCGGTAACAAGTGTAACCACATGCGGAACACCTGCAGAATATACGCTTACAGGACCTGATGTTAATCATTGCTATACTTATACGCCAAACGGAACAGCCACAGATACTGTGGAAGGTTGCATAATAGTCTGCGACGGTAACAGGTGTGATACTACAAGAGTTATCATTTACCCGCCACAGCAAACCATAAACCATGACTGGAATGTAGCCTTTACCAATATGCCGGTAAACGGAAACGTAGCAACGAACGACCAGGTATATACCAATACTTCTTATGGCAACATACAGGCAAACAGCAATAACCCCACCGCGCAAACACCTGTCCTGAACAGTAATGGTACTTATACCTTTACCGCATCGCAACCGGGTAATTATGAATTTACCATCAGTGTTTGTGCACCCGGCCAAACCACAGGATGCCCGACTCAGTTGCTGCAGATAAATGTAAGGGATTCCGCAACGAATGCCAATGCGATGCCGATAGCTAACCTTGATATGGTAACAACAACCTACCAGACACCCGTTAGCCTTCCTACGCTGGATAATGATGCATCCGGCAATTACGGAGGCTCGCTGAATCCGGCAAGCGTTACCATCACAAATATGCCCAACCACGGTACGATTGATTCGATAGGGGTTAACGGGGATATTTATTATCACCCCGCCACCGGTTTTACGGGAACAGATACATTGGTTTACAGTGTCTGCGACCAGCTATTATCCTCGAACTGCGATACGGCTTACCAGATCATAAAAGTATTGCCTCCTGGCGCTGCCAATACAACAGCAGCATCCGATGACTATGCATATACATTGGCTAATTCGCCTGTAAGTGGTAATGCAAAGGACAATGACCATGATCCGGAGGGTAACACGCTTACGGTAACGCCAGCAACGGTAACAAACGCGAACGGTAGTTTCACTATAAACGACCAGGGCAATTATACATTTACGCCTGCTGTCAATTTTGTTGGCTCTGCGCAATACAGTTATCAGGTATGTGACAATGGCACACCGGTGGCCTGTGCAGTTGCAACGGTTTATGTACTGGTATATCCTGCCAATACAACTCCGCTGCCGGTTAAAGTAATAGACTTTAACGGCAAAGCGCTGAACAATCACAGCAACCTGCTGACATGGAAAGTAACGGATGTTAAGGCTATGGACAGCTATGAAATCCTACGCAGCACCGACCAGAAGGCCTGGACATCTTTAGGCAGCCTTACGGCTGAAAACAGGGATGGCGTTCAGTCTATGCAGCTGATGGACAACAACCCGGATATGGAGAACTTCTATAAACTGGTATTGCACGGTCAAAACGGGGCGAGCGAAGTTTATCCGAAGATTGTGCATATCCGCAGGAGCAGCACAAGTAGTGAGTGGGCAAAACTTTATCCGAATCCTGCCGAAACAATTGTGAACCTGGAATACTACAGCCTCGATCGTGACGGGACAATACAGGTTGATCTTATGGATGTAACAGGCCGCAGGATAAGTTCCGTGAAGCACCTGCTTTCAGAAGGCAGCAATGTCATAAGCATCAACATCAGCGGTATTGCCGACGGTGTATATAACATCAGGTATACCAACACCGGAAACGGACGTCAGGAAAACCTGAAGTTTATAAAGAAAACAAAATAGTATAAAGTTTAAAAAGTAAAGCCGCCCAAATGGGCGGCTTTACTTTTTAAATAAGTTTATTAACGGATAGGGTTGCACCCTGTTTATAGTAGATAGGGTTGTACCCTATCCTGTTCTCTGCCGTCCTTTCAGGACTTGTAAATATAACACGGCTACCGTTTTTTGAAAGCTCTGAAAGGGCGAAACATAATAGCGATGTGGTGCAACCCATTGCTAAGGGCATCCAATTATCAACAGGATAGGGTTGTACCCTATCCTGTTCTCTGTCGTCCTTTCAGGACTTGTAAATATAACACAACTACCGTTTTTTGAAAGCCCTGAAAGGGCGAAACATAATAGCGATGTGGTGCAACCCATCGCTAAGAGTGTCCAATTATCAACAGATAGGGTTGTATCCTATCCTGTTCTCTGTCGTCCTTTCAGGACTCGACTTTAGCGATTTTTTAAATCTCTGTGCGAACATAACCCGCTCCATTCAGTTATATAAACCGGAGCCCGTAGATGACAGCAAAATCATAGCGGGTTTGTAAAACTATTTTTAAAATAAAAACGAAAAAGATGAAAGGGTATCATGAATATAAAGAAGTCATAACATTATGTCTCCGCTGCGCAGCTATCTGCAGCCATTGTGCTGCTTCCTGCACAAAAGAATCTGATGTTACAATGATGGCAAATTGCATTCAGCTGGATATGGAATGTGAAACGCTTTGCGCCGCCACAGCCAAATTATTAAGTCTTGGAAGCAGTTATGGCTTAAAGCTTGCAGCTATTTGTGCTGACGCCTGTGAAGCCTGCGCAAGGGAATGCAGCCAACATGAAAATAAACATTGTCAGGAATGCGCTGCTATATGTTCGGAATGCGCAGATGCCTGCAGAAGCATACAAAACTAATAGCGGGCGGTTTAAAACTTACGATACATGGCAAGTATAAATTGCATTGTTGAAACTCCGAAAGGCAGCAACGTGAAATATGATTATGAGCCGGAGTTAGCCTGTTTTGAATTGAATAAGGTATTGCCGGCGGGACTTGCATTTCCTTTTGACTTTGGGTTTATACCCGGTACCATTGGCGGCGATGGCGATCCGTTGGATGTTATAATTATTTCCGAAGCAACTGCTTTTCCGGGTTGTGTTATTAAGTGCCGCATCATTGGCGGACTGCAGGCAAGTCAGCGGGAACGGGACGGGAAAACCATGCGTAACGATCGTTATATAGCCATACCGGATACTTCTTTTTTGTACAAACATATAAAGGAGGTAAATGAACTTCCTGCGGAAATCTTAAACCAGCTCAAAAGCTTTTTTATCAATTATAATGAACAAGCGGGAAAGGCTTTCAGGCCGCTTGCCTGGATACATACTGCAAAAGCGCTTAAAGCAATCAATAAATCATTCCGGGAAACAAGCCCCTCAAAGCTGATACAGATATTATTGCCTTTAAATAATGATAAGGGAGATGCTTTTCCGGAACAGTATTATAAGAAGATAAAAAAGACGCTTGTAAGAAAATTCGGCGGCGTTACAACTTATACGCAGACACCCGCAACAGGATTATGGAAAAAAGAAAAAGGCAAGGTTATAAATGATAAAATGATTGTTTACGAAGTAATGGCAAGCAAACTGGATCGTTCATTCTGGGAACAATATAAAAAGAAATTACAGGATTGGTTTAAACAGGAAAAACTTGTTATACGTCAAACCGAAATAGGGACATTCTGATTCACACAGTTCTTATAATAACTTCATTTTATTTAATATGAATATCCGCATGTAGGAAACAAAACAGCAAACAATAAACCGAATTTATCCCATAGGGATTTAATATTGGTAGCAATGTAGATTACATATTATTGGTTTGTCCTGTAGGGACAAGATTGGATAGCCGCATTTGTTTTTGTCCATTTGCAATGATGCAATATGACCCCGATGGGGTCTTGATAAAGCGGAATAATATATTCTACCGGTATTAAATCCCTACGGAATAATCTAAATATTTTGTTTCCTACATGCGGATAATCAATTCCTTTAATTTAAAATACTATAAAAGACGAAGGACAAACATATATGTTTGCCCTTCGTCTTTTCATTGCAAGCTTTTATCTTGTCTCAATCCTTGTGGTCGTGTCCATATTGCTATTGACGCTATCGGTCTTTTGCTTTTTCATTTTTTTTCCGGACGAATTGCTTTTATTGTCCTTTGTGTTGTTATCCTTTTGTTCTTTCTGAGCCTTGTTCTTCGTCATTGTTGAATCCTGCTGGCTGAAGGAAATACCTGAAATACAGATAACCGTCAAGGCAGCTAACATTAGTTTTTTCATAAAATTTGTTTTTAGAAATGTTGATGTATGTAATTGTTATTAAGCTTTCTTATCCTGCTTCTCGTATCTGCCCGTAAGCGTGCCTTTGGCTATTACGGCGCCTTCAATGCTTTCAAGTAATTGTTTTTTGCTGCTACCCTCTTGTAAAGGCAGATTTTTATTTAATGCAAAAACAACGAAAATATATCTGTGGCTTCCCTCCGGCGGGCAGGGCGGGTAGTATCCTACCGTACCTTTACTGTTCAGACCGCAAATGCCGGGACAGCTGTCGGCGGCAATATCACCATTGACATCTATATTCCACATCACCCAATGGTCAAATGTTCCGCCGGGTGCGTCGGGATCTTCGAGCAGCAATACAAGACTTTGCGCTTCAGCAGGAATTGACCTTATTTTGATGGGGGGATTAGTGCCTTCACCTTCGCATGTAAACTGTGACGGAATCCAGCCCTCTTCTTCGAATTCAGTACTGGTAACCTGAAGCCGCTGCATATTGATATCCATAATAAAATCAGTTGATATCCAATAGAAACAAGCAGGCTTTCGTTTTGTTGAAAGCTATTGCGGTATTAACGTTTTTGGAACAGTTCCGATGTTCGAAGCTATATTGTTTCAGCTAAAAAGATTCAGTTGCTTTACTGTGCTTTCGGGTTTAACAGCGCGCCCGTAAACGGTTCTGCCGCCATATTTCCATGAATTATCCCTTTCTTCTTTTATAAGCTCGTCAAACCTGTTGTTAGGCGTGAAATCTTTTTCTATATTTTTTGCAGTGACATGTAATTTCATCAGCGCTTCCGTCTTATCAGTGTTTCCAAGCTTTGCTTTTTCTATAGATTTCTGAAGAACAGCAATCGTCTCGTCATATACTTTTTCAGGAACAGGAAAAGGATGCCCGTCTTTCCCGCCATGCGCAAAAGAGAACCTGGCAGGATCTTTGAACCGGGAGGGCGTACCATGTATTACCTCGCTCACCAGCGCCAGGGACTGAATAGTGCGTGGCCCGACCCCTTCCAGCAGCAATAAGGACTCCATATCATTAACACCTTTTTCCTGTGCCAGTGCCAATGCAGCTCCGAGTCTTTTAATATTAACATCTTTTTCTCGAACATCATGATGCGAAGGCATGATTAATGCCGGAATTTCAGCAAGTAGATATTTAGGGTCTTCTTTAGTAAGTTGTAAAATGCCTTGTTTGGTAATGGCTGCCGATTTATCGGTAAGGTTAAGTATCTCTCCCTGATTTTTACCGTAAATAAAACTATGCGGCTGTTCCGTAAATGAATGTACAGCGGGCGAATGCCAGTGATATCGCCTTGCAACCCTTGTATCGGTATTCATGCCTTGCTGTATCACGCACCATTCATTATCTGTCGTAACAATAAAAGAATGCAGGTATAAATTAAAGCCATCCTGAATAGCTGTGTTGTCCACCTTGGCAGACAACCTGCTGTTGTATATCATCCTTTGCGCATCAATGCCCGTCTTATACCCGATGTCGGTCAGTTCCTTCGGTGTTTCTCTTGAATACCTGCCTCTTCCGCCACAAATATATACGCCGAGGGTATCTGCTTTTTTATTAACCGAATGTTTTAAAGCGCCCATTACGGAAGTCGTTATTCCTGAAGAATGCCAGTCCATGCCCAGCACGCAACCAAGCGACTGAAACCAGAATGGATCGCTGATTTTTCGCAGCAGCATGCCTCTGCCGTATTCCATTACAATAGCTTCCACAATAGCGCCGCCCAGCATGCTCATCCTTGAAGCGAGCCATTGCGGCACTTTTCCGTAATGCAAGGGCATATCTGCATATCCTTTTTTCGACATATTGTAGCGTTCGTTAGATTTATTATAGTTGCAGCTATTTACACAACTACCTTCCGGAAAGTAAGGTTAATCCTGCCTTTCATAGATGTCTTTGATTTGGCAATCCTGTGTTCCCATGATTGCTGCAAATCGCCTTTCATCAGCAATAAAGAACCGTGTTCGAGCTTAATGGAATATTGCTGTTTATGATTGGCCTTATTCCGGAAATCGAAATTGCGTTCCTGACCAATGCTGACAGAGGCTATTTCCGTTTTCAGTCCGGGAATGGTGTCTTTGTCGTTATGCCATGCTACAGAATCGTTTCCGTCTCTGTAATAATTCAGCAGCACACCATTAAAAGCAGTACCGGTATAGGCTTCCACCTTTTCCTTAATGTCTAATAATTCAGGAACCCAGGGCAGCGGCGTTCGTTTATCATCAGGACGGATGGTTCTTTCTCCTATCCAGACGGAAAGGCGTGGCGCCGTTACCTCCTTCTCATACATCATTATTTTCTGTTGCTGCCAGGGCATTTCATTAACGAATTTATGAAAGCAATAATCGCAGAAATCCGTTTCTATAAAACCTCTTGTGTATTCCATCAAATCAGCCGGCAACATGAGTTGCGGTATATCGTCAAATAATTTTAGCTGTGCCTCTTTCATTTTTACCTTCTTAAACTCATTACACTATATAATACACTAAACTTACAGAACATGCAACGCAGCCTTTCTATTTCTTTGTCTTCATTATTTTTAAGTCGTCCCTGATTTCCTTAATGGCTTTTGCCATAGTTTGCAGGTCGGTTTGCTGCTCCGGTATTTCATTGGTCTGATAACTATAAAACTTCCATATTTCCAGCACATCGGAAGCCGGAACGGTATAAGGTTGATAAACGGTGTTCAACGATTCCAGCAGAAACCCTTCATCCTGCTGCGTAACCTGTTTGAATACCATATCCTGTTCTCCTTTAAGAATCACAATGCACATGGTTCTCGGTTTTATATTGGTCCAGTCCTGAACAAAGCTGCCGATAACGTCCGCACCTTCAGGAATGGGCAGCATGGAATCGCCAGTGGTGGGAAACATCCGGAACATAGCCGATTTCGGAAGATTGGGCATGGAGAATTTCGGTAAGGCGGCAATAAATTCAGGATCGCTGAAACCGTTTCTGTAACCTGCTTTTGCTTTTACCGGAACATATTCCACATTTTCCGTATCGTTTTTATCTACCGTTACAGACAAAACGCGCAATTGCGTGCCTTTACGGTATAAATCATTTCCTTCTTCAAGCTCCCTTATTTTCGATTCCGACAATTTGGTAAGATCTACCCTCAGTAAGCTGTCTATGCTCATGCCAAAATAATCGGATATCCTGAAAAGATCTTCCACAACGGGATTCACGGTCTGCCCGCTTTCATGTGCATTATACTTGGAACGGCTCATATTAAGAAGCAGGGCAAGGGATTCCTGGCTCATGTTTTTCCTGTTTCTTAGTTTTTTGAGATTGGTAGGCCAGAAGTTCTGTTGTGAAATCATCGGGTATGATATTATAAGTATCTGAACAAAGTCATTAATAATAGCAAAGCTAAACAAAGTTTCATTAACGTGCTTCGGGCGTTAAGAATATTTTAGACAAGCGGATTCAAGAACCTTTTATTTTAAAATGTGTTCTTGAATTATAAAATCCAATGACAATGCAACGATTCCTGTTTTACACTATGCTCCTTTCGTCTGCGGGCGTTTATTCCTGCAATTCCAATCCCGAAGCCGCCAGCACTCCGATAGATTCCACCAATGTAAATGGAACAGCGCCTGTAGAGTACGGAAAAGATGATACGGCACCTATGCTTCCCGATGCAAACCAAGGCGAAGGATACCGGGCCAATACGCCGGGAGGAGACAGCATTCCTGCACCAAACAAGTAATAATTGCTTTATGAAAAACGGAATAACGGAATTGCTGCTTGCTACAGCCGGAGGCATAACAGGTACTTTTATAATGACACTTTTTATGAATGCTATGTCGCGCATAACAGGCTATAACTTACGTGTGCCAAGTATTTTAGGTTCATTGGTAACCATGAGGACAAAACCCTCGGGTACTCCTTCAAGAAGCTTTAGTACTATGTTATGGGGCAGCATATCCCACTATGCCATAGGAATCGTGTTTGCATTTATATATCTCCTGATATTGAAGATGAACAGCGATGCTTATTCGTCATTAAAGGATGCATTGACCTTTGGCTTTTTTGCGGGTATTGTTGCAGCCATTTTCTGGTTTTCCTTTATAAAACTTCATCCCTTATCTCCCGTTATAAACCTGAAATTATACCTGGTGTGTATATTCATTGCACATATCATTTTCGGTGCGGGAATGCAGTTAGGATTCAAACTGATAGGCTTCATTGCAGGTTGACCTGAAAAATAATCAACACAAATTTATGATAAGAGACAGCAAGACTTTAAGTATATGGCAGGATGTTATTCCCTTTGTGAACCTGAATGAATCTCCGAATGAGAATGATGATTTTGATGCCATTATAATAGGCGCCGGAATTACAGGGCTTACCACAGCACTTTCTTTACAGGAAAGAGGTAAAAAATGCCTGATACTGGAAGCCAGCAATATTGGTTACGGAACAACATCGGCTACAACGGCACATCTTAATACGGTCCTGGATACGCCTTATAATGCCGTTATCAAAGGATTTGGGGAAGATAATGCACAATTGCTGGCGCAGGGCACAAAACAGGCCATAGCACTTATCAAAAGGAATATCGATCATTATAAAATCAATTGTGATTTTGAATATAAAGACGGGTTCCTTTATGCAGAAAATGAAGAACAGGTAAAAGACCTGGACGACATTTATGACGGGCTTCAGAAAGTCGGCCTTGATGTATCGCCGGTCGATACAATACCTGTGCCTGTACCTTTTATCAAAGCGATTCAATTCTCAGGACAGGCACAATTCCATCCTGTCAATTATCTGCTTGCATTAACCGAAGCGTTTACGGAAAAAGGCGGCATTATAAAAGAACATGCATTGGTAAGTAAGGTCGAAGATAAAAACGGAACACAGGAAGTTCATACACCGGATGCCGTTTACAAAGCAGCTTCCGTTGTTTACGCCACACATGTACCACCCGGCATAAGCATACTGAGTTTTAAGTGTGCGCCTTACAGGACTTACCTTTTAGGCGTAACGTTAAATGATGAACACCAATACCCCGAAGCATTGGCTTATGACTGCGAGGAGCCTTACCATTATTTCAGGACGGTTTATCTGGATGATAAAAAGATATTGCTTGTAGGTGGGAATGACCATAAAACGGGACATAATGAAAATACGGAGCATATTTTCACCGAACTTGAAGCTTATATCCGTAAACACTACGATGTACGTACTATCGATTATAAATGGTCGTCGCAGTATTATGAATCAGCCGACGGGCTGCCGTATATAGGCAAATATCCGGGCGGTAATGAGCACCTGTATGTTGCAACCGGCTATGGCGGCAATGGTATGATTTTCGGCACGCTTGCGGGACACATCATTGCCGACCTTATTATTACCGGAGAAAGCGCCTATGCTGATTTGTTTGCACCTTCGAGGTTAAAGCTGATGGCTTCTTTCAAAAATATGGTAACTGAAAATGCGGATGTAGCAAAACATTTCATAGCAGACAGGTTATCTGTCGAAGCACTGGAAGAGTTTGCAGATTTAGGCAAAGAAGAAGGCCGTGTGGTGAAATATCAGGAAAAGCAGATTGCCATTTACAAAGATGAATATGGTGTTTTAAAAGCATTGAGTCCCGTTTGTCCGCATGCAGGCTGCATCGTTTCCTGGAACAGCGCGGAAAAAAGCTGGGATTGCCCTTGTCACGGCGCACGTTACGATACAGACGGACAGTTGCTGAACGGACCTTCGGTTAAGCCGCTTAAGAAAATAGATATTTCATAAGCAGGCTATCCATATCGGAAAAACAAACTTATCATATTGTTCAGACTATCCCGTAGGGATATAATATGGGTAGTAGTAGCGGTATAAAAGTAATTCATGTGCCCCTGTAAGGGTCAGATTATCAAAAAAATGTTGATTAGCATTGCAATGTTGTCCCTACGGGACAATCCTAACCGGATAATAAAAAGGCTACCGATATTACATCCCTCCGGGATAAATTAATAATCTCTTTCCCTCAATATGGATTGTAAAATTTCATGATAATGTAAGTAAGTAGGTTTGACTCTGCTTAAAACCTTATTTTCAGTTCAGCCATAAAATTTCTTTTTGCCGCCGGATTATAATAACGGTTCCCGGCGGCATTGATATCATTCCCAAGACTATACGTTTCATTCAGAAGATTATCAACGCCGATGCTCAGTTTTATATCGGTATCATGCACCCTGAAACCTTTTCCTACAGAAGCCTGCAATAAATTATAAGGATCTGCAAAGCTTGTATTGGCATCATTCAAAGGCAGGTTGCCGGTATGGTTATAGGTTGCAGAAAGATTAAAACCTTTTATGAAATCGCAACTGATGCCAAATATATTTACAATAGCAGGAACACCCGTTAGCCTGTTGCCGGAATAATCATTATCATCAATACGGTAATCACGGAAGTAAAAAGCATTCCAGGTCGTGCTGTTGAAAAAATACAACCCGCTCACAACACTTTGAGGATTGTTTTCTTTCCATACCTTGTAAGAGATATTTGTTTCCAGGCCCGTCTGCCTTGTGCCGCCGGCATTGGTAAAAAATGCATTCCCGCTGTTATCCAGATGGCTGACAATAGCATTCTGCAACCTGTAATGAAATACAGTCGCTTCAGCCATGAAGCGATGCTGCAACATATTCAGCCTGATGCCTGCTTCATAATTCCAGCCGTATTCAGGCTGCAATCCCGTATATAACAGATTATTGGACGGCCTTATCTCTGCTGTAGTCGGCGTAGAATAACCGCGGCTGACCAATGCCCGTATGACGACATGGTTATTAAGCTTATAACTTGTTGCAAGCTTCGGCATCCATTGCGGATGAAAACGATCATCGACAGGCGGCTGTCCTTTGAAATGATAACCCGCATAGCCAAGGCTCACCGCAGCTTCGACCATCCATCGCTGCATGAATTCGGTTTTCAGTCTTGTAAAGAAAAAGTATTGCGGGCTGGTGATATTATCCTGTGCCTGCAAGTTCCCCTTTAGTCCGCCGTTGTTATCGTAATTATGAATATCCGCATTGCTCTGCGTCCATTCCGCCCCGAGATGAAGCGTATAATGAAAATTGCTTTCAGTGGTTTTAATGTCATGCCATTCCAGATAAGTCCTGAAACCTTCCGTATTTTCTTTGCGCACTTCGTAATTGGTAATAAAAGGATTTTTGAAATCGACCAGCGAACCATAAACGGACAGCACATGATCCAGATGTGGGTTCAATGCAACCTTATGGGTGATGCCTGCAAATAGCAGTTTAGTATAAACAGCCGCTTTCTGTGCAACAGCAGAAGGCAATGTTGCCGTTGCCGGACGGGCATTGCGTGGATTATCCTCTTCCTGCTGCAAAGTAAGGCCGCCGGGTGTCTGATAATACAAATCGCTGTAAGAAAGAAACAATTTTATACTGCTTCTGGAAGCATATTGCCACTTGTCCGAAAGCCTGATATTCGCCTTATGCATGGCGCTGTTGATGCGGTAACCGTCGGAGCGGTAATAAGATTCCTGAATACCAAGCACATGCTTACCGATTTGCACACCTGCCTCTGCATCTTCATGAAACATGCCGTAAGAACCGCCTCCTATACTTATAGCCGGCTTTACAGGTTCATTGATACCCGATGGTATCAGATGTACCACGCCTCCGGTATTGGCACCAAACAAACTTCCGTCAGGTCCTTTAATAATTTCTATGCGGCTGCTATTGGTAAGATCAATGCAATTGAGATAAGTATTGCCCCCGCCATCCGTCAGCGGGAAATCATCCAGATAAACTTTTACATTCCTCACACCATAGGGCGAACGCAGCAGACTCCCCCTTATGGAAAGCCTGTAGCTGCCGGGCGACCTTTCTTCCATACGTACACCGGGCACCATATTAAAGGAGGATACAAGCGCAGGCTGTACCCTGAAACGCAATAACATACTATCTATCATGCTGACGGAAGCAGGCGTCGTAACCAATGCCTGCGGGGAAGGATATCCCGTAATCTCTACTTCCGCAAGTTTCTCGGGTTGTCGTACAACGCTGTCGGCAACTTGCTGCCCGCAAGCAGGGAAGACATAATATAACAGGAAGAAGGTAGCAAAACAGTATTTATGTTTCATAAAACGACAAAGGCAGTATTGCAGGAATACAGGCTATGATGTTCAATAACCATTTTTAGCTTCCTATTGTTCATATACAGGCATTGCAACAAAATATCGCTCGCGGTTGTTATGCTCAGAAGCGCAAACGTATGCTAAGATTTGATGATAAAGGTATTTATTGTGAGCAGGCGGATATTTATATAGATCCCTGGAAACCGGTTGACAAAGCATTGATCACACACGCCCATTCAGACCACGCATACGCAGGCAATAAAGCTTATTTATGTCATAAAGATTCCGTGGCATTGCTCAGGTTAAGGCTGGGCGCGGACATCAATGTCGAAGGCATAGATTACGGACAGACGGTTTATATAAATGGCGTTAAAATTTCCTTTCACCCTGCCGGGCATATCATTGGTTCTGCACAGATAAGGCTGGAATACAACGGGGAAATATGGGTCGTAAGCGGTGATTATAAATTACAGCACGATGATGTTTCCGTTCCCTTTGAATCCGTAAAATGCCATCATTTCATTACCGAATCTACTTTTGGCTTACCCATTTATAAATTCCCCGCTCCCGAGGTAGTGCATGCCGACATCAATCAATGGTGGGAAAAGAACGCATCTGAAGGCAAGAACAGCGTTATCATCGGCTATGCCTTGGGCAAATCCCAGCGCATTATTCAGCATCTGGACGAAAACATCGGAAACATATACACGCATGGCGCTGTCGATAACATCAATAACACACTGATACAAAACGGCATTCATCTGAAGGAAACCACCAGAGTAACGCCGGAGCTAAGCAAAAAAGATTTCAACGGCGCTATCATTGTAGCGCCCCCTTCGGCTGTCGGTTCCCCCTGGCTGAACAGGTTCGGACCATTCAGCCTCGGTGTCTGCAGCGGATGGATGCAATTAAGAGGCGCACGCAGAAGGCGTTCGGCAGACAGAGGTTTTATATTGTCCGACCATTGCGACTGGCAGCAACTGAATGAAGCCATAAAGCTTTCCGGCGCGGAAAATGTTTATGTAACACATGGCTATAAAACGGTTTTTGCAAAATGGCTGCGGGAATCATGCGGCCTCAATGCTTCTGAAGTAGATACTTTATATGAAAATGATGAAGAAGCCCTGGCTGAACCTTTACCTGCTGAAAACAATGACGAAAATAACCAGTAAACACGTAGCCTTATGAAAGCATTCGCGGCCTTATTCACGGAAATAGAACAGACTACCAAGACTAACGCAAAGGTAGATGCACTGGTGCGTTATTTTGCTTCGGCAGAAGAACAGGATATCCTCTGGTGTGTCAGCATCCTTATCGGCAAAACATTAAAAAGAAATATAAAAACCACCGATCTCAAAATGTGGGCTGCGGAACTGGCAGCGCTTCCCTTCTGGCTTTTTGAAGAATCTTACCATATTGTAGGCGACCTCGCGGAAACCATCACTTTGGTTTTGCCGGAACCAGATACGGAAAAAGATTACGGCCTTTCGGAAACCATTAATTTCCTGCAACTGATAGCTACTTATACGGAGGAACAAAAGAAAGAAGCCATCATTGAAAGATGGGCGCACATGCAATACGCCGAGCGGTTTGTTTTCAATAAACTTATTACCGGTAATTTCAGGATGGGCGTATCAAAGCAACTTATCATCAAGGCGCTTGCCATTCATTTCAGTAAAGAAGAATCATTGATAGCGCATAAACTCATGGGACAATGGAATCCCTGGGAGATATCACTCGACGAACTATTGCTGGATGAAAGCGTCACTGCAAAAGGTTATCAACCCTACCCTTTCTTCCTTGCCTATCAATTGGAAAACCCGCCTGAAACTTTAGGCGATATTTCGGAATGGCAGATTGAAGAAAAGCTGGATGGCATAAGGGGCCAGATTATCGTAAGAGATAAAACCTTGTTTGTATGGAGCCGCGGCGAGGAGTTAATGACCGATAAATTTCCCGAATTTGCAGCCTTAAAAGATATATTGCCCGACGGTACGGTACTGGATGGAGAGGTTATTCCCTGGAAAGAAGGCAAACCTTTGCCGTTTGCCATTATGCAGACACGCATCGGGCGGAAAAGCATTACGTCAAAAACATTGCAGGCAGCGCCGCTGGTAATGGTATGCTACGATTTACTGGAGTCGGAAGGAGAAGACATACGACAAAAACCATTATCTTACAGAAGGGCGGCTTTGGAAAAATTGCTGGCTGAAGTAGGAACAGATGCCAACCTTGTTTTGTCTCTGAAGCTGCAATGTGAAGACTGGGAAGCGGTAAGCATGGTAAGGGATAAAGCAAGGAACGGGAATTACGAAGGGGTGATGCTGAAGCGGCTGGACAGCGTGTATGAAACAGGCAGAAGAAGGGGCAACTGGTGGAAATGGAAGGTGGATCCGCTGACGGTAGACGGCGTATTGATATATGCGCAACAGGGACACGGACGGAGGGCGAACCTATTCACCGATTATACATTTGCCGTCTGGGACAACGATGTGCTCGTACCGTTTGCAAAAGCGTACTCCGGCCTGACAGACAAGGAAATACTGGAAGTAGACAACTGGATAAAAAAACATACGATTGATAAGTTCGGGCCGGTAAGGAGCGTAGAAACAGCATTGGTGTTTGAACTGGCTTTTGAAGGCATCAATCATTCCGGCAGGCATAAGTCGGGCGTAGCATTACGTTTCCCAAGGATATTGCGCTGGAGGAAAGACAAAACGCCTGCAGAAGCCAATACAAAACAAGACCTGCTGCAATTGATAAACGCACAAGATTCATGAATAAACTTGCGGAAGACTGGTTTGAATTTAAAGGATGGAAACCCTACCCTTTTCAACGGAATACATGGAAGGCGATAGACAAAGGATTTTCAGGGCTCCTGAATGCACCCACGGGCTGCGGCAAAACGTATGCCGTCTGGTTCGGCATCATTCAGGATTACATGAAACGCAGGCTGAGCAGCAAGAAGAAAGCCGCGGGGCTTCATTGTTTATGGATCACACCGCTCCGCGCTTTATCAAAAGAAATATTTAATGCCGCAACAGTAGTAAGCGAAGACCTGGAACTGCCATACAGGATTGGCCTGCGCACCGGAGACACTTCTGCATCGGAAAGAGCGGGACAAAAGAAAAACGCACCGCAGGCGCTTATCACAACACCGGAAAGCATCCATATCCTGCTTGCGGGCAAGGGCTATGCAGACTTCTTCAAAAACCTTGAATTTGTGGTGGTGGACGAATGGCATGAACTGATGGGCAGCAAACGCGGCGTGCTGGTAGAGCTTGCATTGAGCGTATTAAAATACCTGAACCCGCAATTAAAGATATGGGGTATATCGGCCACCATAGGCAATTTGGATGAAGCGGAAGAAATACTATTGGGCACACAACACCCGAAAGCAACGCTTATAAGGGCTTCCGTTCCAAAGAAAATCCTTATCGAAACGATTCTTCCCGATACGTTGGACAAATTTCCCTGGGCGGGGCATCTCGGCATAAAGCTTGCCGATAAAATTTTACCTATTATAGAGCAAAGCCAGTCAACACTTATTTTCACTAACACAAGATCGCAGGCGGAAATATGGTATCAGCACCTGTTGCATATACAACCCGACCTTGCAGGCGTCATCGCTTTGCATCATGGTTCGTTGGGAGAAGAGCTGAGGCAATGGGTGGAGCAGGCTTTGCATGACGGCATTTTAAAAGCAGTGGTATGTACCAGCAGCCTCGACCTGGGTGTGGATTTCAGGCCGGTAGATACGGTCATTCAGATAGGCTCGGCAAAAGGTGTGGCAAGGTTCCTGCAACGTGCGGGACGCAGCGGACACTATCCCGGAGCTACCAGTAAAATATACTTCCTGCCTACACATTCCCTCGAAATACTGGAAGGTACGGCCCTGCGCTATGCAGCATTCAACGACATGATAGAAAGCCGCATCCCTTATATCCGTTCCTTTGATGTGCTGATACAGTTTATGGTGACGCTGGCTGTCTCCGATGGCTTCAATGCAGACATATTATTTGAACAGGTACAGACTACACATTGCTTTGCATCCATTACAAGAGATGAGTTCAACGAATGCCTGCTGCTGATTACGCAGGGAGGAAAGATGCTCGAGGCTTATGATGAGTTTCATAAAGTGGTTCTTGAGAACGGGCTGTACAAAGTGATAAGCAAAAAGGTTGCCATGCGGCACAGGCTCAGCATAGGCGCTATCGTAAGCGATGCAATGATGCAGGTGAAATACCTCGGAGGCAAATACCTGGGCAGTATTGAAGAATGGTTTATATCAAGGCTGAAACCCGATGACAACTTCTGGTTTGCGGGGCGGAATCTTGAACTGGTAATGGTAAAAGACATGGCTGCCATTGTCCGCAACTCAAAGAAAAAGAAAGGCATCGTCCCTTCCTGGATGGGCGGCCGTCTGCCACTGTCGTCCTACCTTACAGATGCCATCCGGCACAAGCTCAATGAAGCCAGGGAACAGGTTCCGGACAGGGAAATGACATTCCTGCAGCCTTTGTTTGAAGAGCAAAGCAGGCGTTCCTACCTGCCGGAAGAAAACGAGCTACTCATAGAAAAAATAGAAACGAAAGAAGGCTTCCATGTATTCATGTATCCCTTTGAAGGGAAATTTGTACATGAAGGAATGGCCGCTATCATTGCCTACAGGTTAGGACGCATACAACCTTTCAGCTTTTCAATCGCTATGAACGACTATGGTTTTGAGCTGTTAAGCGATCAGGAAATCCCCGTTGATGAAGTGATTGCCCAACAGCTTTTCTCTCTGGAAAATTTAAGCGAAGACATTGCCGGAAGTATCAACACTACCGAAATGGCGCGCAGGAAATTCAGGGATATTGCAGGCATTGCAGGACTGGTGTTCCAGGGTTATCCCGGCAAGCAGGTCAAGGCCAAACATTTGCAGGCCAATTCCGGATTGTTCTTCAATGTTTTCAGGGATTATGAAAAAGACAATCTGCTGCTACGCCAGGCTTATGAAGAAGTATATGATTTTCAGCTGGAAATCGTAAGGATGCGCCGCGCATTTGAGCGTATCAGCGGACATAAAATCGTCATCAGGCACCCGAAGCAGCTTACCCCGTTTGCGTTTCCTATCTTTGCCGAAGTTTTCAGGGAGAAATTCAGCAATGAAAGCCTTGAAGACAGGATGAATAAAATCAAAGCACAATTAACGAAAGGCTGATTCAGCGTTTGTGAGGTAATATTGATGTTATCAGTAATATTAAACCCCATCCCGGCCTTCCCCTTTGGGGAAGGGGACGCGAGAAAATACCAAATTTTAGTCATGCCCTTCCCTCCCCGGAGGATAACCAATAGATTAAGAAGTGCAGCTTGAAGGAGAGGTGTCATTAAAACAGGATATGAATACATGCAGATATCATTAGCGGGCACAACGATAGAATTATTACCACAAAGGGCCATATTCCTCCCTGAAACGGCGGTTCTTATATTGGGCGATTTACATCTGGGAAAGGCGATGCATTTCAGGAAGGCAGGTATCTTTATGCCTCCGCAAAGCGCCTATAAGGATTATGAAACATTGCATTTGCTTATCCAAAAACATCAGCCGCAGCATGTATATTTTTTAGGCGATCTGTTTCACAGCCATCATAATTCCGAATGGAACCAATTGACAGCTTTTATAGGCGAACATCCGCAGACAATGTTCACGCTTATAAAAGGTAACCACGATATATTAAAAGCTGAATTGTACAGGCAGCATAATATCAATGTAATTGAAAAGGCTTTAATCATTGATAATCTTATCTTTTCACACGAACCTTTAAAGACGCTTCCCGAAGGCATGATTAATGTCGCAGGGCATATACATCCGGGCTGTGTTATCAGGAGCGGCGGCAGGCAAAGCCTTCGGCTGCCTTGTTTTTATTTTAAAGATAATTTGCTTTTACTGCCTGCCTTCGGCCACCTTACGGGTTTACAGATATTGGACAGGAGTGATGCGGAGGTTTTTGTGGTTTTTCCGGATAAGGTTATGGTGCTGTAGATACTTAAACTTAATCTCATTTTTTTAAAATTCCTTTCCATCTTTTTTGCTTCGCCAAAAAAGAAGCAAAAAAGGCGACATAAATTCAATTGCTCCGCTGAATTTATGAAGCTAACGCACCCGGCTATGCTGAATGATGAGCAGACTATTGTTTCTTTCTACAAACCTTAATTCTATGTCCCTATGGGTTTAAATGATATAGTATCAAAATACGCTCATTATCTGCCAAAACAGTAGTGTTCAGCCTAAGCCTCGAAGCGAAGCTTTGCTATCTGTAACTACTGCTTTCTTTCTACAAACCTTAACCCTATGTTCCTATGTGTTTAAATGAAACACATAGGAACATAGGAAATTAATTATATAGAATTGTGTTGAAAGGATATGATAGAAAACAAGTTTTACACATAGTCAATCTTAAAAGCTCAACGCTTTCTTCGGGCCTTTGAATATAAATTCGACTTTAGACAAATACATCAACTGATTAAAAAAAGAATAGCTTAAAATACAAGATTTAAAATAATCCGTTCAAAAGTATTATCATCAAAAAGCGAATCCTATCTGGATGCCACCGTTATGGAAATCCATTCCCGTGTTGAATTCTTTGGTCATATAAGATTGATAATACTCGAGGTATAATCTTCCTGTCTGTAAAACAAAACCCCAGTTATTCCTGAAAACAAACCTTGTAACATCGGAGGTGGAAATGGTGTACGGGCTTGAATGATTGAAGAGCCCACCTTGAAGGGTGGCATCATAACCCACTGCATTTATTTCCGGATGGTCATAGGCATACAACTGAAATTTCTTTCCCATTAGCCGAACAGAAGCAAAAGGATTGTTGAAACGTCCTGCCATCAGCGTGATGCCAATATTGGCTTTGGTACTTAAAGTGCCAAGCCTTGCCGTAGCATCGGCAGTAAGGTTCAGGATATCGGAAATGGCAAAAATCTGTTTCTGATAAGCAATGCTGTAATTTAAAATCACATCGTTGCGCACCTGATTGACCCATCCGTGCGGTATGGCATTGCCGATATGTTCATGAATAAATGTTTGCATACCCTCTCCAAAAGCAGACTTTCCTATAACACCGGCACTGAGCTCAGTCCGCACTCTTTGATGTGTATTGCTGTTGGTGCTGATAGCAAACATATTCAGGAAGAAACAGGCAGCAAAAGGTCGATCATCCTTTTGTATGACAGCCGTTTCGTAATGCACCGGCGTATAAGCATTATGCTCCAGTGATAAACCATATCTCACCTCGCTGTTTGCAGGTCGATATATAATTTTATAAACAGGGATTTTTGAAAACGCGGGTAGCACCCATTCCAGCTGCATAGCCTGTGTCAGATAAAAGTCGGTGGCGGTAAAATAATCGTTGCTGTAGTTGAGACGGATATATTTTTCCGATGCAATAGAACGCTCCGTACCCGTATTATCAAGTCCCTGGGCATCTACTTCGGTTGCCCGGAACAAGAGCATCATTGCAACAATAAACATTATGGATCTGCTCATGCCGTATATACGCATGCCCGGGCTTTTTGGTTTATAACAGGCTATTAAAATTTGTGTACACACCGTCATCTCGACCGAAGTCATGTTGTGGAATGAAATGGAACGACATGACGAAGTGGAGAGATCTGCCAAGAGACGAGTTAACTCAACCTTTGGGAGATCTCTCCGCTCCATAAATATTTCTTCGCTATCGCTTTGAAATATTTATTCCGGTCGAGATGACGAGGGATAGCGAAAAAATCATTTTGACTGATTTACACTCTTATTGATAAAAGTGTGCAGGTTCAAGGAATGGGTGAACAGGCTCAAGGGACGGGTGAACAGGCTCGAGGAACGAGTGAACAAGCTCGAGGAACGAGTGAACAGGCTCGAGGAACGGGTGAACAAGCTCGAGGAACGAGTGAACAGGCTTGAGGAACGAGTGAACAGGCTCGAGGAACGAATGAACAGGCTCAAGGAACGGGTGAACGGGCTCGAGGAACGAGTGAACAAGCTCCGTCCTCCAGTATAGAGCCTTTACCCTTTAATCAAATGAATAAAAAACATATTTTTTATTCATTTGAAAATCAATTTTTTAAAATTTTTTTAAATTTTTTTCTGATTTTATAGGTTTTTGGCATGGTATTTGTAAGATAAACATTGGAATCAATTAATATTTAACCTTTAAAACTAAAATTCCAATGTCTATCTCTGAAAAAGGTTTTGGAGCAAGGGTATCTAATGCTCAGGACCTCCTAACACATCTTAAAAGTTTCAGCGGTTACCTACCGCCATCCCAGGATTTGTCCGTAACTGCGCTCGAGGCGCTTATTGCTGAAATCAAACAGCATAATGATGTTACCATCTCTGCCATCAGTAATTATTCTGATGCGGTAGATGAAAGAGAAAAGCTCTTTAAAAAAGAGCCTGCCTCCCTGTTTAAACTATTGTCTCCCATAAATGCCTCTGCAGTTGCAGCATTAGGTAAAAAGTCGAAACAAGCGGAAAACATCATGACACTTACCCGCAAAATAAGGGGTAAGAAAATCAAAAAGCTTGGCAAAGATCCCGATGCAGCAACCATCAGCCAGAGTGAAGGCTCTTATGGTAGCCTCGCACAATCCCTTGCAGATCTTATAGTAATCCTTGATGGTTACAGTAACACCTATACGCCATCCAATGAAAACATTACGATAAGCGCGTTACAGGAATTATATACAGCAATGCAAAATGGTGCTAAAAATGTAACGGCTGCTTTGGGTCTGCAGAAAAGATGCCGCGATCTCCGCGCAAAAAATTACGAAGAACTCAACATAATTACACAGAGAATTAAAGAAGCCGTAAAAGGACAATACACCGCAAGCTCCACAGAATACAAGCTCATAAAATCCCTGAGCATATAACAGTTACCGCTATGGCCAACAATAGCATTTACTATCATTACGACCGGAGCGAAGAGCTTCGGTCGTTTTTTTTTAATATATTATTCGTAAAAAGGGGGAAATTTCCCCATGCCGGATATTCTTTATTGTGAATGAGAATGGGTAATATTGTCAGGAAAATTAATTTGTAATTTTTTTTATTTTCAACAAAAAAATCAGTTTTAAAATTTTCCATCAAAGCCAAATGATAAAAAATGATAAAAAAAGAAATAAATTTTTCTGACCTTGTTGACTTCTTCAAAAAAAATCAAGTTTCAACTTTTGATGAAGACATTGACAAATTCGGAGGATACTTTATAACAGCAGCAAGAATTGCTGCTGTTATAATTGCCCCAGACCCTATTAATAAAATCAATGTATTTTGTGCGGGAATTGATGCAGCTTCATTAAGGGCATCAAAACTTTTTTCATGGCTCCCTGATAAATTTAAGTATAAGGATAGAGAAAAAACTGCGTTGCAAAAATACGAACTTGCATCTTATGTAAATTTTATCCTTTTGCATATTGCGATTAAGAATGGTGTTAAAGAAATTATTATGCCCCACCTTGAGGCTATTTTGAAAATTATTGAGCTTGATGATGATGACAAAAAGGAGTTAGACAAAAAATGTAAAGAATGTGATAAAGAAAGGGATAGCTTAAATTTACAGAGCAATTGCTCTCTTTCAAAAGAAAATATTAGTAGCCAAACAAATAAAATTATTGATCCTGTCTTTTCAGTTCTGAATAGGTGTATAGACAAAGTAAAAGAAGCCTCCCCAGATTTGAAAAAAATTGACACTCCAAGAGTAAAGGAGTTATTTTTAGAAAATGTAACTCTTCAATATCAAGCATTCTTAATTAATTTTTCAGGAGAGTTTCCAGAATTCGCTCTGTGGGTAGATATAACGCAAAAGGAAAAAATTATAAGAGAATTAAAAGAAGCAACAAATACAATTGTAACGGCAAATAGAATAGAACATGAAAAATTTATTAATCAAACTGAAAAACTAATTGTAAATATTGAAGAGTTAAGAGATAATTCATTTATAAAGGAAAGCGGGTTTCCATCTTTCATGGAGTTATATAAAAAGATGTTTAAAGTTCAAGAAGAACATCTTTTTAAAATTCTCAGTGAAAGAACAACTGAAAACATTATTGCCCATCACAACCAAATCAAGAGTGAATTAAATAAACCTCTCTCTGACAATACAGATGTTGAACATATTGTCTATCCGTTAAATAAAGATATTTATATTTCCCAAAGTTTTGAGGCCATTACTTACAAAAAGAAAGAACACAGAAAAGGCTTTTTGACTGCTGATTCCTTAGGAGAAAAAGCAGAAAAAGGCGAAAATATTGGCAACTATCTTTTGAAAACTCTGGTTGATCCCAATTACATAACAAAGCCAATTATTCTACTGGGTAATCCAGGTGCTGGAAAATCAATGTTGAGTAAAATGTTTGCGGGACTTCTTTGTGAAACAAATGACTTCATCCCCTTTCTAATTAAATTAAGAAGTGTTGCATCAAGTTCGGCAAGTATTTCAGAACATATAAACAAAGGGCTTCAAAATTCCATTGAAAACACGTCAGATGTAAATTGGCTTGAATGGGCTAAAGAATTCAAAAACCGAATTCCTGTTATAATTATGGATGGTTTTGATGAATTAATGCAAACCTCAAATAGAGAATTAAATGGTTATGTTGACGCCATTCGTGAATTTCAGGAGAAGGCAGTAAATAGTGGGGTTTGTGTGAGAATTATTTTAACAAGCAGGGTGACTGTAATGCAGGATGTTTCAATTCCGGAATATACTAAGATTATAAAGTTAGACAGTTTTGATATTAAAAGAAGAGACTTATGGATTTGCAAATGGAACAATGCGCAAGAGAAACCCAAATACAAGTTTGCAATTCCTAACAATGATAAAATAGAATTGCTTGCTAAAGAACCTTTATTAATGTTTATGCTTGCTGTTTACGATTTTGAAAATAGTGAACTACAAAATATGGCAAATGATAAAAACTTTAATCAAAGTAAGCTTTATGATTCATTGCTGGAAAGATTTATCAAACGACAACTTGAAAAAAATTTGGTTTTTAAAGATGCAACTAGTTCACAAAAAGAGAAAGAAGAAGAGTTATTTAGACTTCGATTAGGTATGATTGCATTAATGATGTTTATGAATGACACAACGAGCAGAGATACTCAAAAACTTTTAGAGGAAATGTGTGCGTTTGGAATTCAAAAATCAAGCATGCAGACTGAGAATGTGTTGGGAGGATTTTTCTTTATACATGAAAACAAATCTACCACTGAAAGTGATGCCGAAAAATTCAATTACGAATTTTTACACAAAACATTTGGAGAGTTTTTGACAGCTGACTTTATGTTACGAGTTGCAAAAAAGCAAATGGACAGAATGTTAACTACTGACCCAGAAATAATTTCACAAAAAGAAACATTTAATTTTTGCTTCGGATATAATTGGTTGCATAAACATAATAACATTGAGAATTTTCTATTCGAACATGCTAAACAGATTTTAAAACCTGACTCACACGAATCGAAATTCATTCTTAATCTTATAAAAACAGATCTAAAAGATTTATTTGATAAAGGGCACCAAGCATTTCCTGTAACCACAATAAGGTTATTGGAAAAACAAACTGTGGTTGAGCATTTAAGTATTTATTCTCAAAACATTGTATTCTTATGGCTCGCAATTGCTAATGATAAGCATCCCATTAGATTTGAAATATTTGACACTGAAGAAAATGTCGGCGAAGTCGTTAACGAGCCTAAATATGAATCGCAAGACCGTGATGAAATAAACAAAAACAAATTACTTTGGAAACGACTTGTAAAACTTTGGACACTTGTTGGAAACTACAGCGCAGCTGCAAAACTTACAGAATGGGTAAACGTAAACGAAAATTTAAATACTATCGAGTTGAGTAGAGCAAAACTTGAGGTTATTCATAACTTTTCTGATTCAGCAAAAGTTGCTTGCAATGATTTTGAATTACTGTTATCTTTTTTCGATAACGAATATAAATTCACAAAAGAACAAAAAACACTTAATGTTATTCAAAAAATCATTTCAAAAAAACAAGAGCTTTCCTCATTGGCTATTGATGTAATTCTTCACAGATTTCACGATTTGTATTTTACTGAAGGAATAAATTTATTTGAATGGTTTAAAGATAAAGAGATTAGCAGAAAACAAGAAGTAGTCTTTATAAACAAAACTGGATTATTAATATGGCAAACTGAACCTGATATCTTACTTGATATTATTCGAATGATTAGTAACAAAATACAGATTTTCAGAGATAATCTATCAGCGACAGTCGAATATCTGAAAATATTAGTTGAGGTAAAGAAATACTTTTCATTAACCAAAATTTTTAATCAAGAATTTTCAGACAAATTATTGCATTATCTACAGGACATAATACGATACGAAAGAGATAATCCATTAGTAATGTTAGAATATATAAGGCTTATTAATGAGTTAAATAAACATTATCCAATCAGAAGAAAGTTTAAAATAGACTTTTGGGAAGAATCTCTTCATATATTGATTCGAAATATGAGATATTATGTAAGAGACAATCCTTATTCTGCGTTTGAGTATTTGAGACTACTTAATGAATTGAGACGTCATACTGGCAATATAAAAATGCATCCTGAATTTGCAGAGGATCTTATTCGTACAATATTAAAACATATTAGACAATTTGTAAGATATAATCCACAAACAACATTAGAATATCTAAAATTGCTCTATGACATGAAAGATTCTTTCTCAATTCAAGAAAAAATCCCAAAAGATTTTTTTCTTGAATCTTTAAGGATTGTTACAGAAGAATGGGGAAAAATATTTATAGATAATCATTTTGTTTCTTGGGAATTCCTGAAACTTCTTGCAGAGTTTGGTAAACATTATTCAATGGAAAAATTCGTTCCTAATAGATTAATTGAGGAAGCCTTACATGTAATGTCAAAAGACTTGATTTATATCATTCGTGATAATCACAAAGAAGCAAGTGAATACCTTCAAGTAATAAAACAATTTTACAAGTCTTACCCCAAGAAACCGCAACATAGGAATAAAATAAGAAAACAATCATTCCTTCAAATATCGAATGAAATAGAAATAAAGTTTTGGAATAACACTCAATCAATTTTAATCCATTTAGAATTATTACTTATCAATCGAGAATATTACAATAGCGATAAAGAGAAGCATATAATTGAACGTTTGGTCAATATGCTTCGAGATGAAAAATATCCAAGTAATATTTTAACGAAAGCAGCTGTTATTCTTATTCAATATAATGCACCAGTAGAATTAACTGAATATTTATTAATGGATCATCCTAAATTCAGAAACCTATTTTTAAATTTTCCAGATATAGCAAAAGAGATCTTAACCGCAACCGCAGAATTGACAAACAATGAGAGATTTAATTAAAGTATTAATTGCCATTGCTTTTATGGCAGTTTCATTTTTTGTAGGCAAATACCTTGCAAATGAAAAATCTGCAGTTGAACTAAAGGGAGTAAAAGAGCAAATTTCTATTTACAAAAATCATATTAGGCAACTTGAAGACAGTATAAACGTTCTGGAAAAATCAAGGCAGCCTAAAAAACATAAATAATCTAATTCATATTATGTTGATTTTTTTCGCTGATGTTGGTGTTTTCACAACATCAGCGTGATGAAATACACTGAGAAGTGTAAAAATCTATAAACCAATTCAAAATCCTGCGGGATCTCTCCGCTCCATAAAAATCATTTTGCTGTGTTTCATGATTTTTATTCCGCCTGCCCTGAGCAAAGCCGAACGGGGTCGAGATGACGTAATGGAGTCAACCTTTTTCAAAATCCCGACGTTTTACAAACTATCAAAACAAAATCCGCTATGGTTACGAAACCATAGCGGATTTGCATATAATGCTGTATGATAAATTATCAGAACTTTCTGTTTGCAAGGATATACTCAGACATAGATTGTATGTTAGCCAATACATTGCGGCCTTCGGATGCGTCTGTCAGTTTAATACCGTAGTTTCTTTCCAGTAAAACCATTAACTCCAACGAATCAATACTGTCCAGGCCCAGACCGGCATCGCCAAATAAAGGCGCACTGTCGTCAATGTCTTCAGGCTTCATGCCTTGCAGGTTCAGGGCATCTATAATTTGTTGCTTTAGTGTAACTTTTAAATCTTCCATGCTTGTATTAGCTTTATAAAGTGTAAAAACGAAATCAGGGGTTATTTGTTCATGCCCCGTTTTCATTTTTCTTAATCTTTTATTTTAATGTTTTTATTAGGTTGTGGATCGTAAGATGCAGGCTGCAAAGGGTTTTGCTTGCGCCAGTTTTCAAAGGCGGCATATTCCTTGCTGTTGGTTTTTAACCACAGGCTGAATTCCGCAGAATTATCCGCAGCGCCGAAAAGCCATTGATTATAGGCATCAAACACGCCGTCATGCAGCATTTTGTTTTGCAGCGTGAACAGCGTAAAAGGATAATTGATGGAGAAAGAATTGTACCATGCCAGCATAAACCTTGTGCGCAGCATAATCAGGTTTTCCGTGTTCAGTCCGTCCGTTATAGCCGGAGCGCCCTGTTGCATTATCTTTTTAAATGCTTCTTCAAAGGAGCCGACTTCTGTTTCTGTTCCCGATTTGGCATTGAAGGTCGGCAATGCATCATTATTATCCGGTGTAAATAACAGCCTGTAAGCATCTACCATCATTTTCTTCATCTCTATGGTACGCCTTGAAGAAGGGTCGAGGTTCAGATAAATTTCCGCATATAATAAAGACCATACCGCATTATTGTTCTGGAAATAAATCTTGGATGCATTGTAATAATTCATCGGATAGCCCGGTTCTACTTTAATGCCTGTGGAATAAGCTTCCAAAGCAGCTTTCGTGCTCTTATCCGTCATCAGTAAATTGCCTTTGGCATTGTACAGCACACCGGAATAACTGAATTTGGCAATACCGTCGTTCAATATGCGACGAGCCTTGCCCGGATTGCCCAGTCCGTTCTCTACCCCACTCGCTACCTGATACGTCAGTTCATCAGCTACATTCGAGGCAACAACAGGGTCAATCACTTCTTTTGCTTTCTTCAAATCGCCGCTCAGGAAATAAGCGTAGGCAAGGTCCCTTCTTAACGAAACATCAGAAGGCGCCATGCGTATGGCCTGGCTATACATCATAATGGCATTGGGATAATCGCCCCTGTTGAGGAAATCCTGCGCACTGCTTTGCATGCGCTGCACTTCAGTGCCGCCCGCATCCTGCGCCGATGCCTGATTATGAAATAAAGTAATTAAGGAAATACCTGCAATAAGTATTGATTTCTGCATTCCGTCCGTTCTTGGTAGTTTAATGGGCGTAAAAATAAGGTAATTGCTTGCTTAGTCAAAATCCGGCACAAAATCAATCCGTCTTTCAGTGTTATAAAGGCTATTCCGTCCTTTCAGGGCTCACGCTGATTAAGCCCTGAAAGGGCGACAGAAATCAGCGATGGGTAAAACCCATCGCCACTAAAAATAACAATAGATTCTTTACCTCAGACTTCCTACAGCATCGGGTGACGTTTAAATTCTTTCTGCCTGTCGAACAAATACCTGTAAGTACTCAGGCGGCGCGTCACATGTGCCCCGAGGTTTTGTGCTACGTTAATCATTTTAGGATTGAAATCGCCTATCCATTGCATCTCATAATCTTTATAAGGCGTTTCAAAGCATATAACCTTTGAACCTTCCAATATTATGTACGCATCCATGCCTTTCCCCTGCCATTCAGGAATGATGCCAAAGACAAGCCCCAACGCACGTTCGCATTTACCGAATTTCTGAAGCAACAGGAATTTGAGTTTGTGGTACAATCCGAATTTACCATTCAGGTGTTTGAAATACTGGTTCAGATCCGGAAGGTTTATCCAGCATGCAACAGGCTCCTGTTTATGATAGACAATCCAGTTCAGGCGTTCATCCATTACAGGCTTCATGGATCGGAACATCTTTACAGCCTGGCGTTCGTCCAGCGACTTGCCTTGTCCGTGGCTTGCCCATGCTTTATTGTAGATGTAAGTAAAGTCCTTTGCATATTTGTCAAGGTCACTTTTCAATATCTTTTCGGCATGCAGGTCTTCATTTTTCGATAATTCCTCATGACGCGTATAGAACTTATCCTGAAATTCATAAACGATTTTCATGCCATAGCATTCCTGATTGAAATAAACCTGAAAACCATAATATTCAAACAAGTCTTTATAATAAGGCGGATTGTAGTTCATGCAATACAAAGGTTCAAAATAACCTTCTACTACAAGGCCCCACCAACGGTCGCGTTCTCCAAAGTTTATAGGGCCGTCCATAGCTTCCATACCCTGTTTGGCAAGCCATTCTTTGCAATGGTCCAGCATAAAATTCGCCGCTTCCTGATTGTTGATGCATTCAAAAAAACCAATGCCGCCCGTGGGCTGTTCCTGCTTGTACTTATTATTGATAAAAGCGGCAATGCGCCCGATTACTTCTTCCTGTTTATTGACTAACAACCATCGCTTACAAACACCGTGTTTGAAGAATTTATTTTTATTGACATCAAATACATCTTCAATGTCTTTATCCAACGGGCGAATCCAGTTGGAGTCATTATTATATATAGCAAGGGGCAGATCCAGAAACTGTCTGGCTTCGCGGGCGCTGACCACCTCTTTCATTTGAAACTTCATGGGGCAAATTTATGGGATTTATGATTGAAAGTAGCAGAGGCCTTAAAGGGAGGGCCGACGCTTACATTTATTTAATTGCCGGATGGCTGAATGGTTGAATTATTTTCTTCAATGCGTAACTACAAATAAGTTCCATTGATTATAATCATCGAGCTCCATAATATGACATTTGCCTGACATGCTTTTCCCGATTATGAAAGCGAAATTCCCGATTATGAAAATGCCTGCATGAATGCTGTTCTATCTTCGCGGCCGGTTAAACAGAGGCCTGTATTCAGGCGATATTAATAAACAATCATTTCTAAATCAATATTTACAAGATGAAGAAAATCTTTATGATTTTTGGAGCATCCCTCCTCTCACTGGCAGCATCTGCACAATCGGGCGAGGTGAAAGGAAGAGTTTTAAGGCATGACGGCCTGCCTGCTACGCAAGTTGTGATAACGTTGGATAATGCCGACGAAGTAACTACGGACAATGACGGCGTCTTTATTATAGATGCTACTCCCGGTAAACATACGATTACCATTCACGGTGCAGGCATCAAAAACAAAACTGTTGATATTACGGTAAGCGAGGATAAGACAATTGAAGTGGCTGATATCTATCTGAGCAAAAGCAATACGGATTTGGATGAAATCGTTATCGGCGATACGCGTAACCAATATGTAAGCAATACGCCATCCAACAGTCTAAGAATCGAAACACCCGTGTTGGAAACGCCACAGAATATACAAATCATAACCGGCAAAGTGCTTGCCGACCAGATGGCTACGACTTTCCGCGACGGTGTTATACGCAATGTAAGCGGTGCAACGATGCTGGAACACTGGGGCGATATGTATGCGCGCATCAATGCACGCGGTTCCCGCCTTGCAGCTTTCAGAAACGGCGTAAACATTACTTCCAATTGGGGGCCTTTAACAGAAGACCTTGCCTTCGTGGATCATGTTGAATTTGTGAAAGGACCGGCAGGCTTTATGATGTCGACCGGAGAGCCGAGCGGTATCTATAATACTGTTACGAAAAGGCCAACCGGAGAAACCAAAGGCGAAGCAAACTTTATGATGGGTAGTTATGATTTCTATCGTGCTTCCGTTGACCTGGACGGTAAATTTGACAAGGAAGGAAAAGTGTTGTACCGCTTGAATGTATTGGGACAAACAAAAAATTCATTCAGACAATTTGAGTACAATGACCGCTACGGATTTGCGCCCGTCATCACTTATAAATTTGACGATAAAACAACTTTCACTGCTGAATACATTTTCCAGCATGCAAAAATGTCGAACGTAGGTACTTACTATGTTTTTGCAACAAACGGTTATGCCAAACTGCCCCGCAACTTTACGTTAGCAGATCCGGGCCTTGACCCTACAACTGTAAACGACCATAACATCAACCTGAACCTGCAACATAAATTCAATGATGACTGGAAACTGACTGCACAGCTTTCTTATTTCAATTATCAGCAGGTGGGTAGCTCTATGTGGACAGGTGCAGACCTTACAGATAGCTTGGGGAATATAACCGTGCCTGCCGTAGGCGCTGACGGCAAGGTTATCAGGAACGTTTCCATCTGGGATGCATCCAATATCATGAAGTTCGGACAGGTTTACCTGAACGGTAATATTCAGACAGGAGCCGTACATCAGCGTATCCTTGCAGGCATCGACGCGGGCGATAAGGAATATATTGCGGACTGGAATGATGGTTTCAACTTAGATACTTACGAAAGTCCCTTTGATGTAAACAATCCGACTTACGGCAATCCGTCGAACGGATACCATTCCGATCAGTTCAGGCTAAGAAGAGAATCGATGTCATTGGTACAGCGTGCAGGCATTTACGGCATGGTAAACCAATCGTATGCTTCCGCTTATGTGCAGGATGAACTGGCATTCTTTGAAAACAGATTGCGCCTTACAATTGCCGGACGTTATACTTATGTAAAAAACAACGATTACAACACGGTTACGGAAGCCAAGAAGTTCACGCCGCGTATAGGCCTGAGCTATTCCATTGATAAAGCGACTTCCGCTTACGCTTTATATGATCAGGCTTTTGTTCCTCAGAGCGGCATCAAAAAAGACGGCTCTACCGTTAAGCCGCTTACCGGCGACAATATGGAAATAGGTATTAAAAGAGACTGGATGGATGGCAAATGGAATACATGCCTTTCTGTTTACCGCATCCTGAAAAACAATGCAGTTGCAGGCGATCCATCTGATCCTACAGGAAGGTATTCTATCGAGTTCGGCCAGACAAAGACACAAGGTATTGAGTTTGACATACGTGGTGAAATAGTAAGAGGCCTTACATTAACGGCCAACTATGCTTATACCGATTCTAAAATCACGAAAGATCTTACTGAAGCAAATGTAGGAACTGTAGTGCCTGGTTTTGCAAAACATACTGCAAATGCATGGCTGAACTATAAAATCATGGATGGCGTATTGAATGGCCTGGGCATTTCAGGCGGCGCAAGCTATATGGCAGATCGCTCAACATGGACCTGGGGCGGTACGGGAACGAATAATCTTCCTACGTATTTCAGATTGGATGGCGGCTTATTCTATGAAAAAGGAAAAGTGCGTGTAAGTGCCGATATATTCAATATTACCGATAAATATCTTTACTCCGGCGCTGCTTATGCCGCTTATTATTACTGGCAGGCAGAGGCAGGACGCAACTGGAGAATGGGCGTTACTTACAGATTTTAAGGAATGCCATTCGCAGCCATTTTGTAATTTTAATTCATGAAACGCTATAAGGCATTGTCCTTATAGCGTTTTGCCAACATTCAAACAATCATATTCATGTCTCAAAAGAAAACCAATAACAGAACCTTCAAAAAGCTGACAGGTAAGCTGCATTTGATTCTGGGGCTTGCAAGTGGCATTATTGTTTGCATTTTGGGCATAACGGGCTGCATGCTCGCCTTTCAACGGGAAATAGAAGATGCAACCCAATCTTACAGATTCACAGCAGTACAGCCGGCATCTTATTATCCCCCATCACAGATACAGGCTATTGCCGTAAAAACATTGCCCGGTAAAAAACTGCACAGCATTTCTTACCAACAAGGCAAAAGCGCCGTTGCATCTTTTTACAATGGCGATCCTTCCTACTATTATCTTGTTTACCTCGATCCCTATACAGGCAAGGTTTTGAAGGTAAAAGACATGAGCCGTGATTTTTTCAGGATTGTAATCGGTATTCATTATTATCTTTTATTACCTGAAAATATAGGGCAGCCCATTGTAGCATCTGCAACCCTGATTTTTGTAATATTATTGATATCGGGCATTATTCTATGGTGGCCGAGAAACAAGGCTGCAAGAAAGCAAAGGTTCAGTGTAAAATGGAAAGCAAGCCGGAAGCGTACGAATTATGACTTGCACAATGTACTTGGCTTTTACATGAGCTGGATAATCATTTTCATTGCGCTGTCAGGATTGGTGATGGGTTTTCAATGGTTTTCAAAAACGGTTTACTGGGTCAGCTCCGGCGGGAAAGCGGAAATTAAATTCAGCATGCCGCAATCTGCAAAACCTTATACTGCCGTAAATGCATCGGAGCCTCTTATTGATAAAGTGTGGAAGCTTACGAATCAAAAACAACCCGGGTTTCCCGGAATTATTGAGGTGCATATACCCGAAGATTCCATTGCTGCGCTTGAGATTGCCATGAATCCCGATGGCAATACTTACTGGAAATCAGACTATATTTATTATGACCAGAATACCCTGAAGGAAATTCCGGTGAAACATGCTTACGGCCTGAAAAAAGATGCAAGCGCTGCGCAGAAGCTGCAACGTATGAATTACGATATACATGTCGGCGCTGTATTAGGATTGCCGGGTAAGATAATGGCTTTCTGTGCCAGCCTTATTTGTGCGAGTATGCCGGTTACGGGTTTTATGATTTGGCGTGGCAGGAAAAAGAAGAAAAAAATACATCCTACAAAATAAACCGAACAAATATTTAAGCGGCAGGAACAACAACAGGATAGGGTTTTACCCAATTATTATAGGATAGGGTTGCACCCTATCCTATTTTCTTTCGCCCTTTAAGGGCTGGTAGAGAGGGAGTGTGTACAGTAATTAAACCTGTGAGGTTTTGAAAACCTCATAGGTTTACTGAAATAAATCAGCGAATAGGGTTGTGTCTAATTATTAGAGGATAGGGTTTCACCCTATCCTGTTCTCTTTCGCCCTTTCAGGGCTGGTAGAGAGGCGTATAATCAACGGAAGGGGTTTTCTTTATGTTATTAACTTAGGCGTCTAATTAAACCTATGAGGTTTTGAAAACCTCATAGGTTCCTGAAATGCAATCAGAGGACAGGGTTTTACAGAATTATTATTGGATAAGGCTTCACCCTATCCTGTTCTCTTTCGCCCTTTCAGGACTTTTAGAGAACGTTTTAAGCAGTATGTCAACACCTATAGTTGAATAGCCAGATACAAAATCAGGCTCTATATGTATCAAAACAGATAGGATTTGAAATCATTATTGGACAGGGTTTATTCCTGTCTATTTCATATAATCTTTAGTGGATTATTCTGCTACAGGTATGGTAATGTAGAAAGTTGAACCGATGCCTTCCGTACTCTCCGCCCATATTTCGCCGCCGTGATCTCTTATGATTTTGGAGGTAATATATAAACCCATTCCTAATCCGGAATGTGTTGTCATGACATCTTTATCGCGGTAAAATTTCTTGAAAATAGATTCCATACTGCCCGATGTCATGCCGATACCCTGATCTGTAAAGCCAATTTTCACAAAACCATCCTGAGTTACATTTCCCGTGATGATGATGTCAGTATGCTTATCAGAATATTTTGCGGCATTAACAATAATGTTAGAGAATACTTGTTCCATTCTTATTTTATCAATGAAAACGGTATAATCATTACTCAGGTTAACAATGATCTGATGATGCGGCACGATATTTTTAAGGACGGCTTCCATTTCTATAATAAAGCCGTTCAACGAAACAGGTTCTTTTGTATAGGCAAAGTTGCCGTTTTCCATCTTTGAAACATCCAGCAACTGCTGAACCAATGATAGCAATTTTGTGGTCTGAAAATCGACTTTAGTTAAAAACTCTCTCACATCTTCACTGCATTGATCACCGAGTGTAAGTGCAATCTGTGTATAAGCCTTTATAATGGTGATAGGCGTTTTTATTTCATGACTGGCAATGGAAATAAATTCAGTTTTCTTTTCATCAATTATTTTTGACTGACGAAGCTCTTCTTCTTTTTCCTGAGCAATTTTATTCAGGGAATAGTTTCGTTGTTTGATCTCTTCATAAGCATTGAGAGGCTCTTCTTCTTCAAAGTATTTTACCAATGTTGCAAGCTTAACGGGATCCAACCTCAGAGAACGTGGCATCCCTATCTTCATTTCGATGGTATTGCCTGTTTCAGATTCTATCAATCGGAATTCGGGAACGAGTTTTTGCGCATAGTAATAACCTGCATCTTCATTGGTAAACCTGATTGTATTTTCAAACGCAACGGAAGCAATTAAACTGTATCGTTGTTTATATTGCTCCACACAAATATTCAATTCTCCATTATCGGTATGTTCAATTACCGTCCGTGCTATTTCAGAAACGGCAGTAGCAAAAGTAGTCTGTGTTGCAATAGTAAGCCCCAACCGCTCTGCTACTTTCATGGATTTTCTGTGGGCCAGAACAAGGTCCATTTCATTTTCCAGCGATACCTTTATAATGTTTGTCATTTCAGTTTTGCTATTACTATTGACATATCGTCGTTTCTGCGTGCATAATCTTTGTATATTACCGCAGCTAAAACAGCTGCATCGTATTTATACATTTGCGGGTGCCGTGTCAGGTCAATGCGTGTCTTAATTCCATCAGAACATAACATAATCTGGTTAAACTGATCACCAGGATAAACCTGATCATTAATCGTCGAGGGAATATTATGGCCTACAATTCCATTATAAGACATATGATTTTTTACAGTTATCGGTCCGTTGACTCTCAAAAAGATATTACCTACGCCTGATGAAGTCCATTTTTTTGATTCGAACTCATAACCTGTAATATTGATAACGGCCCCTCTTGTTTTTTTTATATTGGCATGAATAAAACGTAAGGTTTCAGAAGGGCTGTAATCAGGAAAAACTTTGAATGCAGCAACTGCTTCATTCACTGCTTTGTTCGCTTCCGGCCCATGTCCCAAACCATCTGCGAGCATAAATTTTATATACTTGTCTGTCCTTTTGTACACAAAACCATCTCCGCTTACGGTTTCTCCCGGCTTGCAAACTACGATAGGACGTATAATGATGTCTTTTTTAGTTCCTGCTTTTTCAGGTTTGCTATACACTCTGCTCATTACAATAGTTCCCCAGCCTATCTGAGAATAGATTTCAAAAGTATCAGACAGTCTTTTCATACTGCCAAGCCCATGTCCCAGTGTATTGGAGGTAGATATACCGTCTTGCATCATTTTCCCCGGGTTAATCATTCCGGGGCCTTTATCCAGACTAATGAGTTCCACGTAAGGATTGTCGCCATTGGCAAATACGCCAACAAGTATTTCGCCGTCATCGCTGTACTTATACAGGTTTGAAGTCATTTCGGCCGCAATCAGATCCAACTCATTGATACGTCCGGGTTTCATTCCGGATTCTGTAGCAAGTCTCCGGATTTCTTTTTTTATAAGTGAAAAATAGCTTCTGTCATTTGCGGTAAAGCTAATATGTGTTGCGTCAACCATTTGCCCATTTCAATATCGTAACCTGTGTACCTTCCCCTACTTTACTTTTTATTTCAAATTCATTGACCAGACGTTTTGTGCCGGGTAACCCTAATCCAAGACTTTTGCCGGTGGAAAACCCATCGCGCATAGCGGCAGTAATATCCGGAATGCCGGGACCTTTATCACTGAAAGTCAGCCTTACTCCATTTATCTTACCGCTCGATACGATTTCGATAAGGCAATTACCGCCATTGGCATAGCGCAGCATATTCCTTACCAGTTCGCTGGCGGCCGTAATAAGACGGGTCTGGTTAACAAGGCCCATTTTAATCTTGACGGCAACTTCTTTAACCCGGTTTTTGAGAAAGACCGAATCCTGTTCTCTGACAATCTGGATGTTGTCTTTACTCAGCGATAGAATCATCAGTAGTGAGGTCTTGGTCGTCATCCTCTTGAGGAATATGAATCATTGATTTTAGTAAATTCATTCCTTTTTCCATATCCAGTGCTGTATGTACACCTTTAAGCGGCAAGCCGAGTTCAATAAGCGTTATGGCAACAGCAGGCTGCATACCTACTACTACTGTGGCTGCATCCAGGATTCTGGACATGCTGGCAATATTCCCGATAATGCGCCCCATGAATGAGTCTACTATTGAAACCGCCGAAATATCTATCAATACTCCTTTTGCGCCTGTTTTGTTCACCATCTGTACCAAATCCGATTCGAGCGTAAGCGCGAGTCGATCGTACAGATCTACCTGAATAGTGACCAGCAAAAAGGCCCCCATCCGAAGAATAGGAATTCTATCCATGGTATATCTTTAATTATTTTTGAATTGAATTAACTTTTCTAACTTCCAAGCGCATTACCTGAAAAGCATAAGCCAGAGCACTTGCAAGGGTCGCTTTCGTAATGATATTGGAAAGATCAATACCAAGATGAACCACGGTCTGAGCAATTTCAGGCCTGATGCCACTGATAATACATTCCGCCCCCATTAAACGGGTAGCGCTGACCGTTTTGATCAGGTGCTGCGCCACCAGTGAATCTACAGCAGGAACACCGGAAATATCAAGGATAGCAATGCTGGAGCCTGTTTCCACAATTTCCTGCAGCAGGTTTTCCATTACCACCTGTGTACGTGCACTATCAAGCGTACCAATGATAGGCAAGGCAAGAATACCGGTCCATACACGGATTACCGGCGTAGATATTTCTGTTATCTCATCTGTCTGACGAAGGATCACTTCTTCACGGCCTTTGATAAATGTTTCAAAAGTCACCACGCTAAGGTTATCCATAATGCGGCTGATCTTCATGCTTTCCTGAAACAACATCATAGGATCAGTCTTAATCTCATCCTGCAATACTTGTAGTAAAGCTTCTTTCAATGAGAAAACAAAATTACCAGTTTCACGCGGACTGAAGCCCTGGCGTGCCCTTGTGATAGCTATTCCTCCGAGAATCTCTATAACCGGACTCCACTCATCAGAGTTGAGATCAGAGAAATTTTCGGCAGAAAGATTACCAACCAATGCGGTGACCAGTTCATCAGACTGGCTTCGTAATTCCTCGTTACTGATAAGGTCTTCGCGCAATCCTTCATCTGAAAGTTGGTTCTTCATCCAGAGTTCAAGGATACTCTTTTTCTTTTTTTGTAGCAATTGGTATGTTTTGGTTGGCATAGTTGAAAGATACAATCTAAATAAGCGGTTAGTTATATGGTTCAGCCTGGCAAGGATGAGAATTAATTAGCGAAAGGTAGAGAATCATTTTAATAAAATGAAATTCAAATTTTTATATACAGCCGGAAGAAAATGTTAATCCTTGCAGATGTTGTTATTGTGTGTCCAAGAATGTATAAAATAAATGTTTTCAGGCATAAAACTGTGTTGTATCATTCCCTAAAGGAACTTACAAATATTGTATTTGAAAGCAGGTTATGGAATGAATTATCAAACACATTTCGCTGAAAGGTATTCAGATAAATAAAAAGGGTTTGTTCGTTTACGAGCAAACCCTTTTTATTTAGTATTCAGGCAAATTTGCCGATGTGCGGCAAAGGAGATTCGAACTCCCACGCCCGTAACAGGCGCTACCACCTCAAGGTAGTGCGTCTACCAGTTTCGCCATCGCCGCATTGAGGTTGGCAAAGGTGCATTTTTTTCAGTAAATCTCAAATAAATTTTTCTTAGTTTTTGAGAATGAACTCTTTAAACTCATTTTCCCAAATTATTTGCTGATCGGAAGTAATATTAAGGAAACAAACAGCGTTCCTATTATCTTTGACTGAATTTAAAATAATTTTCTTAATTTTGCTGCTCTTATGCGGAAATTTTCGTTTGTTTTTATTGCACTGATTGTATTTACTATGTGTTCCTGCAAAAGCACACATCAAAAAATACTTGAAAGCAAAGACCTTTCTTACAAACTTACCAAGGCTAATGAATACTACGACCACAAGCAGTATCAAAAAGCGGTTGAGTTATACGAAGCTCTGATGCCTGCCTTCAGGGGTTCTAAGAATTATGAAGAATTGTATTATCGCTATTGCTATTCATTTTATTATCAGAATGATTACCTGAGTGCATCGTATCAATTCAAGAATTTTGTGGAATATTTCCCTAAAAGTTCGAGAGCTGATGAATGTGAATTCAAATATGCAACTTGTTTATACAAATTATCGCAACCCTATTCCAAAGACCAGTCAAGCACCTATAAAGCTATTGATGCATTGCAAACCTACATCAATACGCATCCGGGCTCGCCTAACCTGACTTTGGCCAATAATTATATTGATCTCGGCAGGATTAAAATTGAAACAAAGGATGCTAAAGCTGCCCAGCTTTATTTTGACATGGGCGAATTTAAATCTGCAACTGTTGCATATAAAAGCCTGATTCAGGCTTATCCCGAATCTAAAATTATAGATCAATACCAATTAATGTTGATCAAATCTTTTTGTAAATACGCCGAGTTAAGTATAACGGAAAAGCAGGAAGAGCGTTATGCTGAAGCAATCAATGCTTATAACGAACTTATAACCTATACACCTAATTCGACTTACATTAAAGAAGCACAAACCTATTATAATTCAGCACAAAACAATATAAAACAACTTCGTAATGAGCACAAATAAAAAACTAGTTTCCTCATTGAATCCATTGATTGAAACACGTGACGTTGCAGCTATCAAAGGGAAAACCGGCAATCTTTATGAAAGTATTGTAGTAGCATCTAAACGTGCTAACCAAATCAATATCAGTGTTAAAGAAGAATTGCACCGTAAGCTGGATGATTTTGCCAACCATACTGATACTTTGGAAGAAGTGCATGAAAACAAAGAGCAAATCGAAATCTCCCGTTTCTATGAGCGTATGGCAAATCCTGCTTTACAATCTCTTTCCGAGTTTATGAACGATAAAATCTATTATCGTAAGAAAGATCAGGAATAATCTTTTCTTTAGATAGTAGCTTTGTCCGGCAATAGAAATAATACCAAGCTCTAAAGCATTTACATTCTATGTCTTTACAAGGCAAAAAAATAATTTTAGCCATTACTGGTAGCATTGCGGCGTATAAAACGCCGCAATTGGTGCGTTTATTGGTAAAGGCCGGAGCCGAAGTACAGGTTATTATGACAGAATCAGCAAAGGATTTTGTCAGCCCTTTGGTTCTTGCGACAGTTTCTAAACGAGATGTCTTTTCATCTGTAAGTAATGGTGCGCACTGGAATAACCACGTACATCTCGGACGTTGGGCGGATTTGCTTCTGATAGCGCCCTGCAGCGCTAATTCATTGGCAAAAATGGCTAATGGACTTTGTGATAATATGGTAATGGCTGTTTATCTTTCGGCTATATGTCCTGTAATTCTGGCGCCAGCCATGGATGAAGACATGTGGCTGCATGCTGCCACCAAAGCTAATCTGGAAAAAGTGCAGTCATTTGGAAATGAAGTTATTCCGGTTGAACATGGTGAACTTGCAAGCGGAATTATAGGTGCCGGAAGAATGGCGGAACCTGAGGCTATACAGGAACATCTGGAATCTTTCTTCGAAAAAAAAACTAAAGTCCATCCTGCCTCATCGTTAAAGGCATTGGTAACTGCCGGGCCTACATACGAATTGCTGGATCCGGTACGTTTTATCGGTAATTTTTCAACGGGGAAAATGGGTATTGCCTTAGCAGAATCCCTGGCTGAAAAAGGAATTGAAGTTACATTGGTTTTGGGACCAAGTAAAGAAAAAGTAAATCATCCGCTTATTAAGATTGTAAATGTAGTAAGCGCAGAAGAAATGCTGCAAGCTTGCCTGAAAGTTTATAATGCAGCGGATATTACAATTTGTGCTGCGGCAGTAGCGGATTACAGGCCTGTTGAAAAGGCCCCGGAAAAGATTAAAAAAGGTAGTGAAGATAGCTTTCATCTGGAATTGGTAAAGAACCCTGATATCCTGGCAACATTAGGCAGAATGAAAAGAGAAAATCAGGTATTGGTCGGTTTTGCTTTAGAAACAAATAATGAGCTGGAACATGCGCAAAAGAAACTGGAAAGCAAAAAGGCCAATATGATGATATTGAATTCGCTGAGAAAAGAAGGAGCAGGTTTTGGGCATGATACGAATCAGGTGGAGATTTTGCAGAAAAATAAAGAAATCATTTCATTACCCTTACAGTCCAAGGCCGAAATAGCAAAAAGTATTGTAGATTGCATATTGTCTATACACAAGAATGATGCGTAAACTTTTTATTTCATTTATAGGATTATTACTGGCGACAAACGTCATGGCACAGGATTTGAAAGGCATTGTAGAAGTTAATGCCGACCGCATTCAAAATGTGGATCCTAAAGTTTTTGACGGACTTAAGAAGGCTTTGAACGAATTCATCAATAACCGTAAATGGACTGCAGATAATATAAAACCTGCTGAAAGAATTGAATGTAACTTCCTGCTTACCATTACCAAAAAAGCTGCTGATGATAATATTTTTGAAGCCAATCTGAATATTCAATCTTCAAGGCCGGTCTTTGGTTCGGGATATAATTCGCCTATGGTAAATTATATAGACAGGGATGTTACTTTCAGGTTCGATCAAGGGCAAACATTACAATTTGATGATGCAAGGGTAAGTGGCAATGATGCTTTAAGTTCTAATCTCACGGCTATTTTCGCTTATTATGCCTATTTGATTGTCGGTTTCGATTATGAATCGTTTTCTCTGAAGGGCGGGGACGACTATTTCAAAAAAGCGCAGAATGTTGTTTCCAATGCACCTGAAGATACCAAAGCAATTAAAGGCTGGAAAGCCGCCGAGAATAACCGTAACCGTTATTGGTTGATTGATCAGATTTTAAACCCGCGTTTTGCTGCATTCAGGCCGCTTTATTACAGCTACCACCGCAAGGGCCTGGATATGATGAGCACCAAACCTGAAGAAGCGAGAAAAGTAATATTGGATGGCATCCCTACCCTTACGCAAATCAATAACGATAATCCGACTTCTATATTTTTCCAGTTCTATTTCAATGCCAAATCCATAGAATACCAAAATATATTGATGCAGACGCCTGTGGCCGACAGAAAGGATTATGTGGAACAGCTTTGCAAAATGGATGTTCCCAATACATCCAAATACAGAAGCATCCGATGACCTGAAAAGTCAAGGTTGTTCTATCTTTTGTTCCAATCAATTTTTACTGTCTTGAAATTTTCTTCTATATCCATTATTCTCATTGTATTGCTGACATTGCAGTTGGGTTGCAAAAGCCTTCCTGACAATCCTCCTGTTGCACCCGAAAAGATGAGTAAAGTGTTACTGGATATGCAAATTGCAGAGACATATAGTCTGGGATTAGGGGATAGCGTTACCAATAAATTTGAGAAAAACTATGATAGCCTCAGCGTTTTTTACCGCTCCGTTTTAAAGAAATATGATATAAGTTTCGAGGATTTTAAAGATGCCATGCAATGGTATGAGGCAAGACCTTTAAAAATGGATTCCCTGCTTTCAAATGTTTTGAATCAACTGTCCGAAATAAAAGCGAAAGAAAAAATAAAGAATTACGACCCGAATGCTGAAAACAAACCTGTCATCAATGTCGATTCTTTAAACAAGCATAAGGACACAAGTATTAAAAAAGACCTGCGTAAAAGGCAAAATCTGACGGATACCACAACCAAAAGAAGGGTTATGTAAAACAGGCAATCAAATAAATCATTATAGAAATTCAGTTATACTTCATGAAATTCAACGCTACAAAATATTTATTAATCCCGGCTATCATTTCTTTTCTTTTTGCATCTTGCCGCCCTGACAATCCGGTGCCAAAACGCAGAGGTTATCCGAGATATGATTTTCCCGAACATGCTTATCAGCAATTTGACAGTGCATCTTTTCCTTTTTCATTTGAATATCCTGTGTACGGCCAATTGGAACAAGATGCAAACCTTAATAAAGAAGAAAATTCGCCTTATTGGATCAATGTTACTTTCAAAGATTTGAATGCAACCATTTATCTAAGTTACAAGGATATTAACAGCGCCAACACGTTAGACAAATTAGTAGAAGAGTCTTACAGGCTTACAGAAAAGCATGATGTAAAAGCAGATAAAATAGATGCGCCTCAAATCAAAACACGTAATGGGTTGACCGGTGTGTTTTATATGGTTGGCGGTAACGCAGCTTCCGCGTACCAATTCTTCCTGACTGACAAAACAAAACATTTTATCAGAGGCGCGTTATATTTCAATACTACACCGAATGCCGATTCTTTAATGCCTGCTAATGAATTTTTAAAGAAAGACATGGAGCATTTGGTAGAAACATTAAAGTTCAAGTAAAAGAAATTCTTTTACTTGAACTTGTATAAAACAATCTTGTTTTAGTATTTTACTTTTGATTGAAGAAATAAACAATCAGCATAATGCATTTTTCACTTCCTATGTTTTTAGGCACGTGAGGAAGTCTTCCATCAAAGAATAAGGAGTCTCCTTCACTTAGTTGATATTTTTCTCCGTTAATCAAATACTCGCATTCTCCCTGGATAATATATTTATATTCAAAGGCTTCTGTTGAAACCTCATCTCTTTTTGAATTTTTATTGAGCTCGAGAATTACAAAATCAAGTGTCGAGGCGGTTACGTTCTTTACAAAAATCCTTTTATATAAAAATCCTTTTGCATCTTCCTTGGTGAAAGATTCATAATCTTTTTTGCGCTGAACCAGAATCTGTGGTGTTTGCACATTCAATCCTTCAAAAAAACTGCTGACTTCCATTTCTAAAGACTGAATTATACCAAATAATACGGGCAAAGACGGGATGCTGCGTCCGTTTTCAATCTGAGAAATTAACCCTTTGCTTACGTTGGATCTATCGGCAAGTTCCTGTACGGTCAATCGTTTTTCAAGCCGGTATTCTTTTATACGCCTGCTTACTTCTAATAAAAAAGCTCCTTCCATGTTTAGTATTTATAAACTGCAAAGATATCAGAACTCGATGCATCTTGCAAGCTGTTTAGTATTAATTAATCAAGATGCCTTTTGCAAATCAGATTTTACAGGTATTGAATAGCAATGTTTGTACAAAACGTTCAATATCAACGCTTCTTCAAATACCGTTAATCGATTCAAAACGACAACTCATTGAATCATAGGTACTTTTAGAACATTCTTCTTCAGGATGATTTTCTCTTGTCAGAACTTTATTGTTACAATTTAACCAAACCAACTTATCCGTTAAAAGAGCAATAATGTTAAGTTCATTTGCAACTCCATTAAGCTATTTACCTAACCCCTATATGAGGCGGAAAATTTTTCAATACCCAAAATCAGGCGATTATAAAACTGACTTTTGGGGTATTCATTCTATGGAATTACATCCATCCGGCATTGCGATTGCTCCGTGGTCAGGGTATTTAGCAATTTGTACTTATGATGCATATACTTCAGATGATAAGCCGACAGGCCATCTTTTTATATGGAAAAAGCTGACAGATTTCTGCAATTATAAAAAAGCTAATTATCATTATTCCATGGATCGCCCGCAATCGGTAGCGTTTGACAATAATGAAACACTTTACGTTTCATCCCCGGAAAATGGAACTATTCATTATACAGAAGATATAAATATTGCGCCTGACAAAATGTTCCGGCTTGATGCAAATGCGACTAACAATGCTACCAATCCCAGAGGCATGGCCTTCAACGATGACAATGAAATGTATGTGATGTGCAGTAATAAGAGTTCGGGCAGAAATGCAAGTATCGTAAAAGTGAATAATCCTGCTAATCCCGATTTACGGCAAATGCAGGAAATGTTAAACTCAGAGCAATCAGAACCGGGAGCTTTAGCTCTTGCCATTTGGGGCGATAAACTTTATACGACAGACTTAAACGGGCTTGCGAAAAGAACTTCTGTAAACAGGTATGCAATTGATGAAAATATTCTGGTCAACAAAAAATCAATGCCCGATTCCTGCGGACATGCAGGCATGACAATGGACATAACCTCAGATGGAGATAAGGTTTATTTTACCAATCTTGTAGACGGAAATGCTTATGTAACACAATGGGATGTCAATTCACTTAGTCCTAATCCGACAAGAAATTTTAAATTGGGATCTGATGCAGGACAATATACAGCCTGGGGAATTGTTGTTTATGAAGGATTTATTATTGTTGCAGACACTGCAAGAAATCAGGTGAAAATTATTCAGGAAACACAATTAGAATATTAATAATCACAAGAATCTTATTTCATTTATAATAGCCCCTATAAAGATTGATCACTTGCTGAAACAGAAAACAAAAAACAGGAGCCTCTATAGGCTCCTGTTTCTATTTATAATCCGTAAAAATTATTTTACTTCTTCATAATCGGCGTCAGCAACATTATCTCCGCCATTATTAGCGTTTGCTTCCTGGCCTTGATCAGCACCCGGAGTTGCACCTGCATCTTGTCCTGCTTTGTAAATTTCTTCACTTGCAGCAGACCATGCAGTGTTTAATGCTTCCATAGCGCTGTCTAAAGCATCATAGTTTTGATTTTTATGTGCTTCTTTCAATGTTTCCAAAGCGCTTTCGATAGCTGCTTTTTTATCAGCAGGAATCTTGTCGCCATATTCTTTCATTTGTTTTTCTGTATTGAAGATTAAGCCATCAGCCATATTCAGTTTTTCAACTTGTTCGCGGATTTTCTTATCACCTTCTTCGTTAGCTTTCGCTTCGTTCTTCATTTGCTCGATTTCTTCCTTGCTCAAACCTGAACCTGCTTCGATACGGATGTTTTGTTGTTTACCTGTTCCTTTATCTTTTGCAGTTACGTTCAGGATACCATTGGCATCAATATCGAAGATAACTTCAACCTGAGGAACACCACGCGGAGCCGGAGGAATACCATCCAGAATGAAACGGCCTAATGATTTATTCTGATTTGCCATCGGGCGCTCACCTTGCAATACATTGATTTCAACACTTGGCTGGTTATCACTTGCAGTAGAGAAAGTTTCGCTTTTCTTGGTTGGGATAGTTGTATTTGCTTCGATCAAACGAGTCATAACACCACCATAAGTTTCGATACCGAAAGACAATGGCGTAACATCCAACAACAATACATCTTTCACATCACCGGTCAATACACCGCCCTGAATAGCCGCACCAACTGCTACAACCTCATCAGGGTTTACGCTACGGTTTGGTTTTTTACCAAAGAATTTTTCAACTACTTCCTGAATTTTAGGGATACGGGTAGAACCACCTACAAGGATGATTTCGTCGATATCGGAAGTTCCGAGACCTGCATCTTTCAATGCTTTGCGGCAAGGTTCCAAAGTACGTTCGATCAGGCTGTCAGCCAATTGCTCGAATTTAGCACGGGATAGTTTACGAACCAAGTGTTGCGGAACACCGTCAACAGCAGTGATATAAGGTAAGTTGATTTCAGTTTCCTGAGAAGAAGACAATTCTACTTTTGCTTTTTCAGCTGCTTCTTTCAAACGTTGCCAAGCCATCGGATCTTTATGCAGGTCCATTGTAGGCATATCTTTTCTGAATTCTTCAGCCAACCAGTCCATGATAACTTTATCGAAATCATCACCACCTAAGTGCGTATCACCATTAGTAGATTTTACTTCGAAAACGCCGTCACCCAATTCAAGGATAGAAACGTCGAAAGTACCACCGCCAAGGTCAAATACGGCAACTTTAGAATCTTTATGTTGTTTATCCAAACCATAAGCCAATGCTGCAGCTGTAGGTTCGTTGATAATACGGCGAACATTCAGACCTGCGATTTCGCCTGCTTCTTTAGTAGCCTGGCGTTGCGCATCATTGAAATAAGCCGGAACAGTGATAACTGCTTCTTTAACTTCTTGTCCAAGAAAATCTTCTGCTGTTTTCTTCATTTTCTGAAGCACCATTGCAGAAATTTCCTGTGGAGTATATAGACGGCCATCGATGTCAACACGGGTAGTATTGTTATCACCTTTTACCACCTGATAGGCGTTATGGGTCATTTCATCTTTAACCTCATCAAAGCGGCGGCCCATGTAACGCTTGATAGACATAATGGTTTTGGTCGGGTTGGTAATTGCCTGACGTTTTGCAGGGTCACCTACTTTACGTTCGCCATTTGCCAAAAATGCTACAATAGAAGGGGTCGTGCGACGGCCTTCGTCATTTGCAATTACTACAGGTTCGTTACCTTCCATTACGGAAACGCAAGAGTTCGTAGTTCCTAAGTCAATTCCTATTATTTTGCTCATAATTATGTTGATTATTCTGGTGTTTTTTATACACCAATATTTTAAATGTCGTTTTCAGTTATAGTGTCAACTTATATGCCATTTTTCAAAAAAATGCAACATTGTCAGTTATTATGACAAGAATTTAAATTATTCATTTTCAATCCGCTAAAATTGCACTTCATCTTTGACTTTATATGTCTTTTTGTTAATCTGTTGTTCGGATTTATGTCTTTTCGTCAATTTTATGCCTTGCTTATATATGCGTAATAAAACGAATAGTTTTGCGTTTGGTTCATTACTACAGTTATAACGCAGTATTTTAATTTTACTTTAGATTTTTGATTTACCTTAAATTTGCAATCTGAAATAAAGCCGTCCTACTTTGCATCTGAATTTTAAGATTTTCCGATATACCTTTTTATTGATTTTAATAATAATAACCTCGCTGACAGGACGTGCGCAGGTAATGAATAATAATTTCGGGACAAATCCACAGAACGGTTTCGATCCTAATAATCCTACTAACCTTTCTGATTCTGCCAAAAACAAGCTGAACAAAGAATGGAAAGAAGAAAGTGCTGTCATTTATTATAATACCTTAAATTCTGCCAAAGCAAAGTACCTTGATTCCTCTTTGAGTAATTTTCATCATTATCAACCTATTCAACCTTGGTGGGGCAAAGATTTGGGAAATTATGGCACAGCAATAAGAAACCAGTTTTTTACACCTGTCACACCTATAGGACTCAGTTTAGGATATCATGCCTATTACATGTATATGATGACATTAGACAGCCTCAGATTTTACAATACCACCCGTCCCTACTCTTCCTTTCAGTACCTGCTTGGAAGTAAACTGGAGCAAAATGCCTCTATTTTACATACTCAAAACATCAATCCTTTCTGGAATTTTGCTTTCAATATGCGTTATAACAGCGCAGCAGGTTTTTACAAATTGCAAAAAGCCAACAACCTTTCATTTTCTTTCAATACAAATTATTTAAGCCCTAATAAACGTTATTACGTAGCCTCAGGTATTATTTACAATAAATTCAGACAAGATGAAAACGGCGGTGTACAAGATGTCAGTCAGCTGGGCGACCCATTATATTCCAAGCGAACCACAATGGAAGTCAATCTGCCGCAAGGAAGCTCGCAAACTTCGGCAGCGGTTACAAATGCGGAAAGCGTCTTTGATTTTTACATTCAGAACAATTATTCCTTCGGTAAAACAGATACCCTTTATAATCAGGACTCGACAGGTATGAGCCTGGAATTTACGCCAAGGTTCCGCATCAAGCACCAATTATTATTACACAGCGATAAACATACTTTTCGTGATTCCGATCCCGATTCTGCAAGATATGCTGACGCTAAAATTGCAAATCACAAATTTCTGCCAACCGATACCGTTTTCAATACACAAAGTCAGTTTTACATTGATAACAAATTCAGTTTGAATGGTTTTATAGGCAAACTTAAAGAGTTAGTTGAAATTGAAGCCGGTGTTGGAAATAGGATCGATTTTTTTAATACAAACTACGCTACAGGAAAAGATAAACTGAACAGCGTCGGTAATTACCTTTTCGGAGAAATTAAAAAAGAAGCTTTTAAAACCGGGCAATGGGAATATCAGGCTAATGCTCAATTTTTCCTGACGGGTGACGCAGTTGGTAACTTTAATATAAATGGTTCTATCGGAAAGGATTTGGGGAAATGGGGCAATTTTTCTGCCGGTTTTAAGCAAAACCTCAGCAACGCCCCTTATACCTTCACAACTTTTAATACCGACTTTTATAAGAACAATTATTCTTTGGGAAAAGTAAGTGTTACGCAGCTTTGGGCAAAGACCATCATACCTAAAATAAAGCTGGAATTAGGGCTAAATAATTCATTGATATCCAACTATATTTACTATGATGAAACCAATACGGTTCAGCAGGAAAGCACTGCATTTTCAGTCTTACAGGTTTATGGAAGAAAGGATATAAAACTGCGTGCATTCCATTTCAATAATGAGGTTGTATGGCAAAAAGCAACCAGTGCACCTGTTAACTTACCTGACATTTTAATCCGGTCTCAGTTAGGCATAACTACGCCTTTATTTAAGTCGGCATTGATAGTATCTTCCGGTTTGGAAGCAAGGTATCATACACCTTATTATTCAGATGGTTATACACCTTATTACAACCAATTTGTCTACCAGACAACTACTAAAATAACCAATGTTCCGGAAGTAATGGCTTATTTCAATTTTAAAGTAAAAACCTTCAGAGCATTTGTAATGTTTGACCAGTTACAGCAGTTATTTACTGAAAATGCCATTAATGCAGCTCCCAATTATCCTGCACCCAATACAATGTTCAGGTTTGGTTTTAACTGGATAATGATTAATTAAGAGGAAAGCTCTAATCGTTGACTATGAGAAAAAAAGTCATTTCAACTGCTATTATACTGTCCATCATAGGATGCCTTTTAATATTTTCTTGGACAATGATTTTAGTTGATAATTATGTCATACGATGGCGTAATGTTACGGGCCTGATATTATTTATTCCTTTGCCTATATTGATTATAAAAAAATATAGTTTAGTGGTCCTTGCAACCGGAATTTATTTACTGTTAGGCTCTTTTAGGTTATTATCCTTAGTTCCAGGTGTTTGGGAAAGCTCTGTTAGCGTGGGGAAATTTGAAATTTCCGGATTTGACTGGTTATCTTTAGTGCTTTTAATTCTTTATTTTATTCTTCACATAGATATACTGATTAATATAGAATTAGATTACAAAGAAAGAAGAGCAAAAATGCGCAATGATGTGAAATAATGAATACATACTTGATAAAAATAATGACATGAATATAGAAAATGATGAAATACTGAACGAGGAAGAATGGGACGACGATGACAGTTCAGAGGAAGAAGGTGAAAACGAAGGCAAGCGAGGCCCTGTCGAAAAACTGCGCATCAAGCTTACCGGCAAACAGGAAGCATTAAGGATTGATAAATACCTGATGAATAAAATTGAAGGCGCAACCCGCAATAAAATTCAGCAAGGCATTGATGAGGGTCTGGTATTGGTAAACGGAGAAAAAATAAAATCCAATTATAAAGTAAGGCCATTTGACGAAATTGTTGTTTTCGACAACCGCGAAACAATACCGACTGACATTATTCCGGAAGAAATTCCATTAGATATTGTTTATGAAGATGATGATTTAATGATAATCAATAAACCGCCCGGAATGGTTGTGCATCCTGGCAGTGGTAATTATACAGGGACTTTGGTAAATGGAATTGCCTGGTATCTGAATCCTGCTGAAGATAAAAACAGGATTATTGATTTGCCGCGTGTCGGTCTTGTACATCGTATTGATAAGGATACCAGCGGTTTATTGCTTATTGCTAAAAGTGAAATTGCGATGCAGGAACTTTCTGCACAATTTAAAAAACATACTGTTTACAGAAGATATGTAGCATTAACATGGGGTAGTTTTGAAGAAGATGAAGGTACTATTGATGCGCATATTGGCAGAAACTTACGGTTTCGTAAAAAAATGGATGCTTTTCCCGATGGTGATTATGGTAAACATGCCATCACGCATTTTAAAGTTCTGGAGCGTTTTCATTATGTTTCGTTACTCGAATTCAGGCTTGAAACAGGCCGTACCCATCAAATCAGGGTTCATACCCGCTTAGTAGGACATCCGTTATTCGGTGATATGACTTATGGCGGTGACAAAATTGTAAAAGGAACAGTTCATGCCAAATACAAACAATTTGTGGACAATTGCTTTAAGATTCTTCCGAGGCAGGCGCTTCATGCACGTGAATTGGGTTTTATCCATCCAACCACCAAAGAAGAAATGCGTTTTGAATCACCGATTCCTGATGACATGCAGGAAGTAATTGACAGATGGAGAAAATATGTTACAGGTAAGTAAAGCTCAAAAATCGAATTCCAAATACCAAATCTAATATCTAAAATCTGGCATCTACTATCCAATCAAATACCACCTTTGTAAAAAAAATCAGTGCTCAACTCGGATTTGACTACTGCGGCATTGCACGTGCACAAAGGCTGGATGAAGATGCCCGGCGACTGGAAACCTGGCTTAGTAAAGGTTTTCACGGAAAGATGGGATATATGGAACGTAACTTTGACTTACGGGTTGATCCTGCCAAACTGGTTCCCGGCGCCAAATCGGTTATTACGCTTTTATTGAATTATTATCCTGAAGAAAAACAGAATCCGGAAGCTCCTAAAATTGCCAAATACGCTTTCGGCATGGATTATCATGATGTAATCCGGGCAAAAATGAATGAATTTCTGTTTGAATTAAGGAATGAAATCGGAGATATTGACGGCCGCGGCTTTGTTGACAGCGCACCGGTGCTGGAACGGAGCTGGGCTGTTAAAAGCGGCTTGGGCTGGGTTGGTAAAAACGGGAATCTGATAAATAAACAAAACGGTTCTTTCTTTTTTATTGCAACCTTAATAACAGATCTGGAATTAGTGGCAGACGATCCGTTTGCCAGAGATTTTTGCGGCAGTTGCACCCGGTGCATAGAAGCCTGTCCTACAGATGCAATTGGCTCCAATGCTGTCATTGATGGCAGTAAATGTATTTCCTACCTTACTATCGAATTAAAAGACGAACTTATTGCTCCTGAATTCAAAGACAAAATGGAAGGCTGGATGTTTGGCTGCGATATTTGTCAGGATGTCTGCCCCTGGAACCGTTTCTCCAAACCAAACCATACCGAAGCTTTTTTGCCTATACCGGAACTGCTGAATTTAAATACGGCCGAGTGGGAGGAAATGGATGAATCAACCTTCAAAACGTTATTAAGAAATTCGCCTATAAAACGCAGTAAATGGAAGGGAATTCAGAGAAACCTGAAATTTCTTCCGGCCAAATTATAGAACTACATGAAAATGCCTTATATTGTGAAGGCATAATTGCAGACATTTGCTTTAACCTTTTATTAATCTATGAGGATTCATTCTCGTAGGTAAAAAATTAATTTTAGTTCAATGAAAAAAATTTATTCTTTATTGCTCCTGGCGTTTGGAGCGTTTGGTGTTGCACAGGCTAACCCGGGAGATACGACGATTGTTGTTTGTCAACAAAACAAACAGATGGATTGGCCTTCTGCCGGAACCCCTTATGATACAGCTGTAGTTTTCCCTGATGGTTCCAAAACTTACCGCAAAATATTATTAGAATTTACTTTAGGTAAATATGCATGTCCGGGATACGACCCTTCAAATCCCGGCGAAGGTGCCGGCCAGACAGGTTGGTGTGGCGATTGGGATTATGATGTACACACGCTTGTATTAGCACCAACTGATACATTGGAATTGGCAAGATTCATTACACCGTATGCCAATACGAATTTCCCGAGAACTCCTTTGACATGGAGACATCCTTATGTATTTGATGTAACGGATTACTATCCATTGTTAAAAAACAATGCCTTTCTGAGAATTAAATACAATGGTTATTCAGGTGGTTTTACAGGAAGTGTAAGATTTATCTTTATTGAAGGAACACCTCCGAGAGATGTTGTAAAATTGGAATCACTATGGGTTAAATCTTCTCCTTATGGTAATACATCCAATCCGATATCAACTAATATTACAGAAAAAACATTGGTAATGCCTGGTACGGCGGTATCTGCCGAAATGAAACTTATAATTACCGGACATGGTGGTGATAACACGGCAAACTGCGCAGAGTTCTGTAAAAAATGGTATCAGGTAATGGTGAATGGCAGTATGAACGAACAAAAAGATATCTGGAGAGATGATTGCGGTTCTAATTTCTTATATCCTCAATCCGGTACCTGGATCTATGACAGAGGTAACTGGTGTCCCGGCGATCTTGTACACGACAATATCCACAAAATGCCTGCTACCGTTACGCCAGGTTCTACTTTTACTACAAACCTGAACTTCCAATCGTATACTTCCGGTAATAACGGTGCAAGCTATAATGTTGCTGCAGGTATGTTCTATTATGGTGGATTCAATCATACTGTTGATGCAGGTATTGAGAATATTGTAAGCCCAAGTACTTTGGAAGCAAATTACAGATACAATCCTGTTTGCGGACAACCTGTAATTAATGTTAAGAATTTTGGCAGTAGCACTTTAACTTCTATCAAATTCTCTTACGGCGTAGTTGGACAAACTATGGCTTCCTATACATGGACCGGCAGCATGGCTTCTTTGAATGCTATGGATATTACTTTGCCATCCATTCCCGAATTGAAAAATGTAACCGGTACCAATCAATTTACGGTTTCTATCGTAGAGGCAAATGGTGCTGCTGATCAGGATAACTTCAACAACACAATGACCACTGCTTTTGAAGCAGCTCCAAAATGGAGTGGCGGCCACTACAGAGTAGACTTCAAAATGTCAAGTAATTATAGCGGACAAATTAATAAAACCAACTGGACGCTTAAAGATATGGATGGCAACACCATTGCTTCCAGACAAGGTACAGCTTCTTCTGCTACTTATGCCGATACTTTCCATTTAGCTAACGGATGTTACCGTCTGGATGTTGAAAATACAACAGGCGCAGGATTGGCGTTTTTTACTGCAATGACCACAAAAGGTTACTTCAGAATTTATAACCTGGGTACAGGAAATAAAATGGATTTGCCAAAAACCGACCTTGGCAATCCAGGTTTGGAAGGTAACTTCGGAAATGGCTTCACACAATACTTCACTGTTCAGAATTCTGAAGTAGTTGGTGTTGGCGAAATTGAAAAATCTACCTTCAGCATGGGCGTTTATCCTAACCCTGCAAAAGATGCAATACATATAGAAGTATTGGGCCAGCTAAAAGAAAAAGCACAGATTCAGCTAACTAACATTGTCGGACAAGTTGTTTACAAAAATGAAACAAAAGACCAGAATGTGTATATCAGTACTGAAAACATACCTAACGGCATTTATCTTTTAAGTTATACTGTTGGTGATGTGAAAAAAGTTGAGAAAGTAATTGTTTCAAAATAAAATCATTGATTATCTAAAGGTTGATATAACAAAGCCCCGAAATTTCGGGGCTTTGTTATATCAACTCAATAAAATACGCCCTCACCATTGCATGTTTGACAATTTTACAGTAGGTTTGGGATTGATTTTTATAAATAAAAAACATACATGGGATTATTTACACGGAAACCATTGGATTTATTATTAGCTGAATCTTCGGAAAGTGAGCATGGCTTAAAGAAGACCTTAACGGCAAAGTCTCTTATAGCTTTGGGAATCGGAGCTATTATAGGTGCGGGCTTATTTTCCATTACCGGAATGGCTGCTGCCAACTATGCCGGTTCTGCCATTACCATATCATTTGTAGTAGCAGCATTGGGATGTGCATTCGCAGGACTTTGTTATGCTGAATTTGCTTCTATGATACCTGTTGCCGGCAGTGCATATACCTACTCTTATGCCACAATGGGTGAATTTATTGCATGGATCATCGGTTGGGATTTGGTATTGGAATATGCCGTGGGCGCCGCTACTGTAGGTATCAGCTGGAGCCGGTATTTTGTAAAATTCCTGGAAGGATTTGATATCCATTTGCCCCTTTCAATGACTGTCGGCCCTTGGGATGGCGGTATCATTAACCTCCCCGCGGTATTTATTGTAGTATTAATGAGTTTATTGCTTATAAAAGGAACCAAAGAAAGCGCTACCATCAATGGTGTTATTGTTGCCATTAAAGTAGCGGTAGTGCTGATATTTATCGTCCTCGGCTGGCACTATATTTCTTATTCAAACTACACTCCTTATATGATTCCTGAAAACACACCAGGTCATGAAGGTTTCTTTGACCATGGTTGGGGCGGTATAATAAGAGCGGCCGCAGTTGTTTTCTTCGCTTATATTGGTTTTGATGCGGTGAGTACCGCAGCCCAGGAAGCTAAAAATCCTAAAAAAGATATGCCGATTGGCATTTTAGGCTCTCTTGCGGTGTGTACCATTCTTTATATCCTGTTTGCGCATGTAATGACAGGCGTTACGCATTACAGTACTTTTTCCGGTAAAGACGGTATTGCGCCCGTTGCCGTTGCAGTGGAACATATGGGGAAAGTAAACGCTGCCGGTGCTCTTGTACCTGATTACCCATGGCTTAACAGAGCTATTGTCGTTGCCATTTTGGGAGGGTACGCTTCTGTAATTCTTGTAATGCTGATGGGACAAAGCCGTGTTTTTTACTCTATGAGTAAAGATGGCTTATTGCCTAAAGTTTTCTCAGATGTACATCCGAAATACCGCACTCCGTTTAAAAACAATTTGCTGTTTTTAGTTTTTGTCAGCCTTTTTGCTGCATTTGTACCTGCCCGTGTTGTGGGAGAAATGACAAGTATCGGAACGCTTTTCGCTTTTATTCTTGTTTGTATCGGAGTGTGGATTATGAGGGTAAAGATGCCGGATGCGCCAAGAGCTTTTAAGACTCCTTTGGTTCCTTTGGTTCCTATTTTGGGGATTGCAGTTTGCTTCTTTATGATGGCATTTTTACCTTTAGACACATGGATTCGCTTGGTAGTGTGGATGATGATTGGTATAGATGTTTATTTATTATACGGCATGAAAAACAGCTTTTTAAACAATAAAGCATTTGACGTAAAAAGTTATAAGACCGTTTCCCTTTCAGGGCTTTTCATGGGAATAGCGCTGATCATTATTGCATTGGCCCATCATTATACGGCATCGGAGCCGGATACCGGGTTATTCTATTTCTCCGTTATTTTTGCTGCTGTTCATATTTTGCTTTATGGCGTCAAGAGCGTCCAAAAGAAAATAAACTAATACAAAAGAGGGCTGTTTCTGGCAGCCCTCTTTTGTAACTTATTTGTTATATCCAAAGCTTACCTCCCTTTGTTAAACATAAATCTCTTGTATTTATGCCTTGTATCTATTAGCTTTGGTGAAAAGGTATAACCAATAATAAATGTCTTCCGATAACCCCACTATAAATACGTTTCAGTACCTGAGAGATGGTGGCGAAATGGGCAAGCTGATTCGTGCCTATGACTGGTCTGAAAACGTACTTGGCAAACCTGAATACTGGCCTCAAAGTTTATTGACCACATTAAGTATCATGCTCAATTCCCGCTTTCCCATGTTCTTGTGGTGGGGGCCTGATTTGATTCAGTTTTACAATGATGCTTACCGTCCCAGTCTTGGTAATAATGGCAAACACCCTACAGCTATAGGGCAAAGAGGCGAAGATTGCTGGCCTGAAATATGGCCCATTATTAAACCTTTGATAGACCAGGTAATGTCGGGAGGCTCTTCTACTTTCAATGAAGACCAGCTGATACCAATTTACAGGAACAACCGCCTTGAAGATGTTTACTGGACTTTTAGTTACAGCAGGGTGAATGATGAGAGTGGTAATCCCGGCGGCGTATTGGTCATTTGTTCCGAAACCACCAGACAGGTGCAGGCACATCATGAACTGCTGAACGCAAAGAATGAACTCGATTTCGCACTTGATGCAGCCGATCTCGGCACCTGGGATTTAAATCCTTTAACGGGTAGTTTTGTAGGTAATAGCCGACTAAAGGCGTGGTTTGGCCTGAATGCGGACAGCGAAATTGAACTGTCGGAAGCATTGGAAGCAATTGTGCCATGTGACAGGGAACGCGTCCGTGAGGCAATAAAGCAAGCTTTGACTTATGAATCCGGCGGCCATTATGACATAGAATACAGTATTGTAAATATAGAAACTGCAGCATCCCGGAACATCAGGGCAATGGGTAAGGCCATATTCAATGCTAATAAAGAAGCTATCAGATTAAGCGGCATTATTCAGGATATTACTCCTGAAAAAACAGTTTCTGAGCAATTAAAAGAAAGTACCCAACGCCTTGAAATGGCACTTGACGCTGCCAACCTGGGCTCTTTTGACCTTGACTTTACCACCGGCAATATGATTTGCAATGCCCAATACAAGGCCAATTTCGGCTATCCGGCAGATGCTCCTTTCAATTTACAATTGTTTATTGATGCTATTCTTCCGGAGTATATGCCGGAAGTTGTGGCTTTGAGAGACAAAGCCATTGCGAATAAAACGCTGTATCATGCCAAATATCCGGTAAGATGGCCCGATGGCAGTATTCATTGGATAAGTGTTCACGGTAAACCTTATTATGGACGTGATGGTAAGGCTATAAGAATCATTGGTGTTTCCAATGACATTACCCGTCAGGTAAATGCGCAAAAAGAACTGGAACGTATTTATGAACAAGCCCGCCTCTCGAAAGAAGCAGCGCAGCTTGGCACCTTCGATTTGGACCTGCAAAAAGGCACAATGGAATGGGATGAACGTTGCCGTACCTTATTCGGTATCAGCCATGCTGATCCTGTCAGCTATGAAAAAGATTTTCTCGCGGGATTGCACCCTGATGATAAAGAACGCATTCACAAAAAAATAGAAGAAGTTTATATAAAATCGGTCAGCAATGGTGATTATGATGTGGAATACAGAACTATAGGCCTCGATGATAAAAAACTGCGCTGGGTAAGAGCCAAAGGCAAAACTTACTTCGACGAACAGGATAAGCCGTTACGTTTTATCGGTTCCGTACTGGACATAACCGAACAAAAATCTGACGAGCTACGCAAGAATGATTTCATCAGTATGGTGAGCCATGAACTGAAAACGCCTTTGACATCCGTGAAAGCATACATCCAGATGTTGATGGAAATAGAATTGGCGAAAGATGAATTCATGAAGCAGGTATTGAAAAAAGCAGACAATCAGGTGAAACGCATGGGTTCGCTTATTGATGGCTTCCTGAATGTTTCCCGTCTCGAATCGGGCAAATTACTGCTCAATAAAGAACATTTTAACCTGAATGACTTAATTGAAGAAATCAAGGACGATGCAAGTCTTATATTTTCGTCACACGTTATTAAAACAACCCATTGCGACACTTTTACAGTGAATGCAGATAAAGAAAAAATAGGCTCCGTTATTTTAAACCTTTTAAGCAATGCAGTAAAATATTCGCAAAAAAACAGTGCTATACACATAGATTGTTCGGAACACAATGGTATGGTTAAGATAAGCGTACACGATGAAGGCATAGGCATTAATGAACAGGATATAAAAAAGCTTTTTGACAGATTTTACCGCGTGGAAAACAATCAGAACCGTTTCATCTCCGGCTTTGGTATAGGTTTATATTTGTGTGCTGAAATCATTCAGGGGCATGGAGGCAATATATGGGCGGAAAGCACACCGGATAAAGGCTCTGTATTTCACTTTACACTTCCGCTTCTTAATTAAGATTACCTCCGGCAAGACCTGTTTGCTACTATCTTTTTGATTAAATTTGCCGCTTTGACCTGAAGCAGATTCCAGGTTCCGTGAAGCAACTGAATATGAATAATGATAATGACATTATGCGCTTAGCCAAGCGCATGGCGCATCTTGGTATATGCTCACGCCGCGAGGCGGATGGTTATATTGTGAAAGGATGGGTGAAGGTAAATGGTGAAGTCATTACAGAAAAAGGCCATAAAGTAACCGAAAGCGATAAGATTACACTAAATCATCAGGGGCAGCAACAACAATCAAACCGGGTTACAATTATTCTTAATAAACCTGTAGGCTATGTAAGCGCCCAGCCTGAAAAAGGTTACAAAGCGGCTGCAGAGCTAATTACGCCACAAAATCACTGGCAGGAAGATAAAAGCAATATCAGGTATAGCGATCAGCACAAATATGGCCTTGCTCCTGCAGGAAGGTTGGATATTGATTCTGTGGGTTTACTGGTATTGACACAGGATGGTGTTGTTGCCAAACAGCTTATTGGTGAAAACAGCGGTATCGAAAAAGAATATCTTGTAAGAGTAAGAGGTACAATGGTACCGAATGGTTTGAGCTTATTGAACCATGGTTTAAGTCTTGATGGTGAAAAGCTGCGCCCCGCAAAAGTTACTATCCAAAACGAAGATCAGTTACGTTTTATACTCAAACAAGGAAAGAAACGTCAGATACGCAGAATGTGTGAATTGGTGGGTTTGCATGTAATAGGACTGAAAAGAATCAGGATGGGGAACGTGCGATTGGGAGAATTACCCCCGGGCAAATGGAGATACTTGAGGGAGAATGAAAAATTCGGATAAATAGTAAAGCCCGCTTTTATAAAGCGGGCTTTACTACCAATAGATTTGACTACTTTTTAAAAGTTGTCAAACCTATAATCAAAAAAGAAAATTTAATCTTTTGGTCCTGTACTGATACCCAATATTTGCCATAATACCTCGCCCAATCCGACTCTCACACCGATGGATGGTTTTCCTTTGCCACTTTCGTACCCTGCCACTACATCTACACGTCCGAAGCGTAAAAACTTAGCACCGATATTTTCAAGTCCCACAGATACTTCCGCATAATAGCTATCCTGGTTTATATATAATACATTGGATGCTCCGACAAGATTCCAGTTAAGGCGGCGAAACACGGGTATTTTATTAGTAAGCCAGCCATTCAGGTGCCATTCCACGTGCCCTTCTCCATAAACCTTCTCTGCATTGCTGAAACGGTAATAAGGCGCCAACTGGAAACTGTTCAGATAAGGATTTGCCAAAAATGTCTGGTCTCCGAAAAGGTGTTTCATATCAGGAATACCAACATAACTGTTATTAAAGAAACCTCCTGCAATAAGCTTGTAATTTACTTTTCCTAAAAGCCTTAAGCCGATTTCATGTTCAACTTCTATACTCCACTTATCAAAATCTGATTTACTGTCGAATATATTTGGAATGCCTTTTGTATAACGTGCTGTAAAAATAGGCGCGTCAGAATGTTGCGCACTTTTGAATTTAGGGTATTTAATATATTTCCATCCGGGTTGATAACTTAATGCAAAACCAGCCAGTGCTGCATTGTGAGTCTCAAATGTTCCTAAGTTTACAGGATTGTTTGGTGTAAGATTATCTCTGTTGCTTTTGCTGAAAGTATAATCTGTGGTATTTTCCAACGGCATTCTATGTTCATAGGAAACAAAGGCAGAGCCGCTGAAGCCATTACCCCAATTACGTCCGAGCCTTATTTTGCCATAACTTTTTTCATATAACTTCATATAGTTATTACCGCCAATCAAAGTGTACAATTCATTGATGAAAGGAGTAATCGGCACGTCGCCATTCAACTGGTAAACATACTTGCCACCATACACATTAAGACTCCAGTTCCTGCCGCGCCAGTAATCATCTCTTGAAGTATAGTTGAACTTCATCAGGGCATTGTAATGCTTATTGCTGAAGCCATATCTGTTTTGAAGTTGCAGATAATAATTCTTGTTGTCATTTATTTTATGATTCCAATTTAAGGTCAATGTTGTGTTCAATCCTTCAACCGTATTGTAGGCAACAGAATTTAATATGGATTCCATGCTCCATGTATCTTTCCCGCGACGGACTGATGGTTGTCCGAAAAGAAAAGAAGTGAAGCCTAAATTTGTGGAAGATGATTTCTTGATTGAGTCTGATTTGCTGTTTTCTATTGCATACAGACTGTCTTTTACTTTAAAATCTCTTATTTCGTCGTTATCCAAAGGAATAGGTCTGATGCTATCCCAATAAGAAATAGGTTTGTCATTGGCTGTGCTGTCGTATGCTGAGATAATATTATCCTGAAAGATTTTATCATCAATTGCCTGGTTTACTTTCTGGTTTTTATAAGAAGTAATAAAACTACCTGCAAATTCAACTCCTAAAATTTTTGCCACCGGATAAATAACCTGGCTCTGTACAATCCATAGATCCTTTTTAACAGGAACATACGTTTGTTCCAGCTTTAGAGTATCTAACTGGTCCATTTGCGATTCTTTGGTCAATGTCAGATCTACGCTTTGAAATACCCATTCGTCATCCACAACATATACATAACCGCTGAACAACGGCTCAAACTTACGCTTTGGTGTTACTTTTATTTTATTAATCATAAGGTCGCCGTCCATATAGCTTCCCATGAATTTGTATTTATAATAAAGAAACGCATTGCTGTTGGCCGGAGAAATAAAGCCCCTTTTGCTGATACCATCTATGATAGGGAAATTGTTTTCATAAATATTGGTGATAGGCGGCATGGTTGCAAAGCCAATACCTTTGGGGTCTCCGCTTTGTCTTAACGAAACAACTTTTGTAAATTCTTTTGAATCCTGGCGGAAATACTTGGTGTATTCTTCCAGTAAATAAACAATACCTTTTCCTGATGAATCCAGTCCCATTTCACTTCTGTCTTCTGCTGAAAGCTTAAAACCCATTATCTTTTTTGGAAAACTGCGGATACGGAACACTCCTTTGAGATAAATATCTGTTTCAAATGATTTTACAAGATCAGCATGGTACTTCCTTTTTTCAATAACCTTACGCATAATGGGGTAAGCAGGATCCTCTCCATTTCCATTAATTACAACTTCCTTCATTTCCAGTGCCTGTGGGTTCAATTTGAAATTTACCGCACCCTTTTCGGTATTGGTATTTACAGGTTTGGTCACCGATTGATAGCCCATATACTGTGCTGTAATATTATGAATGCCATCAGGGATTTCCAGTGAGTAATAGCCATCTCCATTGGCAGAAGTTCCGTTGGTCGTTCCTTTCTCTACAACTGTTGCGAAAGGAAGTCCTTCTCCGTTTTCGTCTGTTACACGGCCCTTGATAACGGCAGCAAAAACGGAAGAAGATAAAAATACAAGTAGGATGACATGTGTTGCAGTGATGTAAAATTTTCTTCTGATCATGATATATTTAGTATTGCGGTGAGTGTGCGGATTAAATGGTACAATTTATATAATGTTTTCAAACAAGTAAATCGTTTTGGGCCTTAAATTGTTACTACGTTGTTTGTATTTATTTGGCTTTAATGTCAACGTAGCAATAATTGCTGTGTTTTAATACTTATACAAACCTACAATACGTCATTTCATGGCTTTAAGTATTTTAGACATAAGCCGTTAATTCTTCGACGAAACATTGATTTTCTGAAAAAACTTAATCGGATTTCAATATTCCTTACTTTTGCACCCATGAATTTAACCCCTCTTTCTGCTATCAGTCCTGTTGACGGACGCTACCGCAAACAATTGGAAGAACTTGCACCTTACTTCTCGGAGTACGGTCTGATTCGCTACCGCATCAGAGTTGAAATTGAATATTTTCTTGCTTTGGCAGAAGCCAAAATTTTTAAATTGCCGGCTGCTATTACAGCGTCAAAGCTTCGTGCTATTTATGAAAATCTGACGGAAGAAGATGCGCAGAAAGTAAAAGATACGGAAAAGGTAACCAATCATGATGTGAAAGCCGTTGAGTATTTCATTAAGGAAAAGCTGGTTGAATTAGGCGGAGAAGCCTGTTCTGAATGGGTTCACTTCGGCCTTACTTCTCAGGATGTAAATAACACCGCTATTCCTTTATCATGGAAAGAGGCCATGGAAGAGGTTTACATGCCTTCCTTGCTGAATCTTATTTCTACTTTGCACAAACTGGCCAAATCATGGAGCAAAGTTCCTCTATTGGCCCGCACACATGGCCAGGCTGCATCTCCCACTTCTTTAGGAAAAGAAATGATGGTGTTTGTAGAACGTTTGCAAAATCAGGTTGACCTGTTTTCTTATGTTCCATATGCAGCAAAATTTGGTGGTGCAACAGGTAATTTCAATGCCCATCATGTTGCATTCGGAAAGAAAGACTGGGTTGCATTCGGCAATGATTTTGTGAATGAAAAACTGGGATTGCAAAGAATGCAGTTCACAACGCAGATTGAACATTACGATAACCTTGCGGCTCACTTCGATACTTTAAAGCGTATTAATAATATACTGATTGACTTTGCAAGAGATATATGGACTTACGTTTCGGTTGATTACTTTAAACAAAAAACGAAGAAAGGCGAAGTCGGTTCCAGCGCTATGCCGCATAAAGTGAATCCTATTGATTTTGAAAATGCGGAAGGTAACCTGGGTGTTGCAAATGCTTTATACGAGCATCTTTCTGCTAAGTTGCCTATCAGCCGTTTGCAAAGAGATTTGACGGATTCTACGGTATTAAGAAATATAGGTGTACCTGTTGCACATGCTTTACTGGCATTAAAATCTTTGGAAAAAGGTATTGGCAAGTTAGTATTGAACGAGGCTAAATTGAACGATGACCTGGAAAACAACTGGGCTGTTGTAGCAGAAGCCATTCAAACTATTCTGCGCAGGGAACAATTCCCTAAACCTTACGAGGCATTGAAAGATTTGACACGCGGTCAGCAAACCATTACAAAAAAGACAATGCATGCATTTATTGAAACACTTGCTGTTTCTGATAAAGTAAAAAAAGAACTATTGGCTATAACACCACAGAATTATGTTGGCGTTACAGCTGAATACTAATAATTGTTTTTCAATTGTAATATAATTATAGCTATGATAACTTTTAAAAAGTCGTCATAGCTATAATTATAAAAGACAAATATTATACAGTCAACATTATCATCCCCAATGCCAGAGGCTACAAATTATAATAGCCGTAATAATCCCTATTAAGTCGGCAAGCAGCATAGAACCAATGGCGTAGCGCGTATTCTTAACGCTCACTGCACCGAAGTAAACCGCAATTACATAAAACGTGGTATCGGAGGAACCCTGAAATACACAGCTCAATCTTCCTGCAAAAGAATCAGGCCCGAAAACCTTCATTGTATCTACCATCATACCTCTTGCTCCGCTTCCGCTCAAAGGTTTGATCAGTGCCGTAGGCAAAGCATCTACAATATTGGTATTAAGATTACAAAGTGTGAAAACATATTTCAATCCATTAGTAATAATATCAAACACGCCGCTGGTACGCAACATGCTGATAGCTACCAACATACCAACCAGATAAGGAATAATTTTTATAGAAGTCTCAAAGCCGCCTTTGGCACCATCCACAAAAGCATCAAACACGTTTATTTTTTTATACCAGGCGCCAAATACAATTGCAAAGAAAATAAGTAAAATCAGGCCATTGCTCAACATTCCTGAAAAGGCTTCCATGCCTTCTTTACTCATGCCATTCAATCCTACAATCATTAAAGCAATCAATGCAGAAATACCTAAAACCCATGCAAGTATAACAGGCTGAAAGAGATTGATTCTTTGCTTGATGGCAATAATGCTCATGGCCGCAATGGTTGCCACAAAAGTTGCAATCATACATGGCAGGAAAATGTCGGTTGGTTTTGCTGCATTCAGGTTTTGTCGTAATGCGATGATAGAGACAGGAATCAAAGTAAGTCCGGCAGCGTGCAAACACAAAAACATGATTTGCGAATTGGTTGCCCTGTCTTTGTCGGGATTCAGTTCCTGTAAACTTTCCATAGCCTTGATACCGAATGGTGTAGCTGCATTGTCCAATCCTAAAAGATTAGCAGAAAAATTCAGCATCATGTGGCCGAATGCCGGATGGCCTTTGGGCACTTCGGGAAATAATTTAGAGAAAAAAGGGCCTATAATTCTCGAAAGCAGCCGTATGCCGCCTGCATTTTCGGCAATACGCATGAAACCCATAAACAAAGCCATGATTCCGATAAGACCGAGACAAATTTCAACAGCCACTTTACAGGTTGCCAGAATACCATCGGCGGTTTGTTCCTTATAAGTAATAACAGAACCATCTTCATTTTTAATGATCCTGTCATCGCCTTTTTTAAACGTATTTGCTCCGTTAAGCTGCACCAGAATTTCCGGCGGAACCTGCTGGCTTGCATAAATCCTGGTCTGCGAAGTATCGCCCGATTTCCCGATTACCATTTTACTGTAAATGGCACGATGATCATGATTACTTAATAATTGAACAGAAGCGGCCAGTATTGCTATAAGAATAAAGGAACTCCATATTTTGCTTAATGCCATTGGACGCAGATTATATAGTATCGGAGGCGAATTTAATCAAAATGATTATCAATTCTCTGTATCAGCTTTAATGCTGTTTAGAAAAATAATTACTTATTTTTGGCGAAATTTAAAAGCAACGTAATTCAATATATCAATGTTTCATTTCCTGCTGCGTACCATCCCCCGCCCTATTCTTATAAAGCTGAGTTTATTATTCCAGAGATTTTCCTCTATTATTTATGCCGGTAATAAATATGAAGACCCTATAAACGGTAAAACTTACGGAAAATTTTTGCCTTATGGATATAGCGGTAATGCAAAAAGAAATAATGTGCTGAGCCCCGGTACCATGTCATTGGAAAGACACCGTTTGCTTTGGCTGTATCTGAAAAACAAAACTGATTTCTTTACAGCGCCGCACAAAATGCTGCATATAGCTCCGGAACAATGCTTTTATAAAATATTCAAAAGCATGAAAAATCTGGATTATACCACGGGAGATTATAACAGTCCGATTGCAGATGTACATTTCGATTTACATCATGCTCCTTTTGAAAACAATACTTTTGATGTTATTTTTTGTAACCATGTTTTGGAACATGTAGAAGATGCACATCAATGTATGGATGAATTATACCGCATGATGAAACCGGGAGGCTGGGGTATTTTTCAGGTACCGCTTGACATTGATCGCGCCACTACTTACGAAGACAAAACTATTACCGATCCCAAAGAACGCGAAAAGCATTTTTGGCAGAAAGACCACCTTCGTCTTTTCGGGAGAGATTTTGGCAAATGGCTGGAAGAAGCAGGATTTGAAGTAATACCGGATGATTATGTCAATACATTTACACCGGAACAAATAGACCGTTATAGGTTGCCAAAGGGTGAACTGATTTATTTGTGCCGAAAAAAATAAATTATATTTAAACAAATAGAGGCTGTTCCGAAAGAACAGCCTCTATTTGTTTAAATGATTATCTGCATTTTAGAAAACAAAGATTTGATTCGTTTAAGGTTTAAGATTTGACAACTTTCTAAAAGTTGTCAAATCTATAATAACAATGAATTGCCTGATAAAGTCTAAGACTTACCTTTTTCCAAAGTGAAACCAAAAGACGAACCTACGCCCAATTTACTTCTCACCGTTACTGTTTCACCATGGGCTTCGATTATGTGTTTTACGATTGCGAGACCCAAACCTGTTCCGCCAACATCGCGGCTGCGGCTACGATCGGCTCTGTAGAATCTTTCAAATATGCGGGGAACATGTTGTTCTGCAATACCGGGACCATCATCAGAAACTTCAATATAGACCCGGCCTTCATCCATCTGATAAAAACCGGTGGTAATTGTGCAGCCTGTATTACCATATTTTAATGCGTTTTCAACAAGATTTACTATTACCTGCTTGATTTTTTCCTTATCGGCCATGACGTAGATACCGGCCTCTGTGCCTTTCTTAATCAGCATCTCAATACTCTTTTCTTTTGCTTTCAGCATCAGTTCTTCATAAACATCCTTAACCAAATCCTGTATTACAAAATAGCTTGTTTCCAATTGTGCTTGTCCTGATTCAAGCTTGGATATCTGATTCAGGTCGTCTGTAAGCTGTACCAAACGCTGGATGCCTTTTGTTGCATTATTCAAAAATTTACGATTTACATTCGGATCATCAATGGCTCCGTCCAAAAGAGTGTGCACATAGCCCTGAACCGTAAATATAGGTGTGCGTAACTCGTGAGCCAGATTCATCAAAAACTCTTTCCTGAAGCGTTCGTTCTTTTGAAGCAAAGCAATCTCGTCACTTTTTTCAATTGCCCATCTTTCCACATCTTTCCTTACTTCATCAATCGATTTTTGCGGTAAGATATTCTGATAAAAAAATTCTTCCCGTTTGGTGGCCTTTGTCTGATAAATGAACTTATATATGAGCTTTATTTTCCGGTAGATAAAATACTGAAGCGTATAAAAATAAATGGTGTAGGCAATTATAAATGTAAGGCCAAAAGCAGTCAAATCTATGTACCACGGCTGTCTGAGCGTTAGCGTAAAAAGCGTGATAAATATAGCCAGTATAAGGGCTGTGAAAAATGAAAGGATTACCGGAGAGGTATTTTTTGATTGGATTACAGACAAGGCAAATTGATTTTAAACAAAAGTAATTTGTTTTTCAGGTTAATGTTAAAAACTAATTATTATTTTTTCTGTTTCGGACTTACTGTGGCATTATCTTTGTAGTAATAATTATTTCTCAAATTTTTAGATGTCTGCATTTAGTCAAAATCCACGTCCATGGATTATAAGAGCCTTGTTTGTTGCACTTGCCGTGATTCTGATATCAAGGCTGTTTGCGCTTCAACTGCTGAATGATAAATATAAAATCATGGCTGACGATCAGGCCATTTTCCGTAAAGTTATTTATCCGGCAAGAGGTGCCATTGTTGACAGAAAAGGAAGGCCGTTACTTACTAATAATGTAACCTACGATCTTTCGTTTACGCCCAACAAAATAAAGAATCTTGACACAAATTTATTTTGTGAGTCAATGGGGATTGACAAGGCGGCTTTCTTAAAAACGGTAAAAAAACTAATTGTAAAGAACGGATACAATAAGCCAAGTGTTTTTGAAGCAGGGCTTTCGGCCGAAAAAAACGCGAGATTACAGGAAAACCTTTACCTGTTTGAAGGCTTCGAATTATTGGAACGTACGGCCCGTACTTATCCGTTAGGCATCGGCGCGCATATCTTTGGTTATCTGAATGAAGTAAACGAGAAAATGCTGAACAATCCAAGATATGCTTCTTACAGACAAGGTGATTATGTAGGTTTAAGTGGCCTGGAAAGCAGCTATGAAGAGGTTTTGAGAGGACAGAGAGGTGTACAATATCTGGTAAGGGATGTTTTGAACAGACCAAGAGATGCTTATAAAAACGGAGAACTGGACACGCCATCTGTTGCAGGCAAAACATTGGAACTTTATCTGGATGCCGATTTACAGGCTTATGCAGAAAAATTAATGACAGGAAAAATAGGAAGCGCCATTGCCATAGACCCCAGAACGGGTGGCATCCTTGCAATGGTTTCCGCACCTGAATATGATCCCAATATGCTTTCGGGCTCTAATTTCGGGAAAGATTATTATGAACTTTCAAAGCTATACACAAGACCATTATTTAACAGAGCTATACTTGCACAATATCCTCCCGGTTCTACATTTAAACCTTTGGATGCATTAATAGGACTGGATGTTGGTGTTATTACACCTTCATTTGGTTACCCTTGTCGTGGTGGATATTATGCCTGTGGCAGGAGGATTGGCTGTACCGAAACATGGGCTGGCCATGCGGCAAACCTCCGTACAGCAATTGCCCAATCCTGTAACTCTTATTTTTGTGATGTCTTCAGAAGAATTGTGGATGCGCCAAAATGGAAAGGCGGTACACACGAAGGCTTACAGCATTGGCATGATTACCTGACCTCATTCGGCCTGGGGCATCCTTTAGGTATTGATATTCCGGGAGAAATGGATGGTAACATCCCCGATTCAGTCTATTATGACGGTGTATATGGCGGTCATTGGAATTCCTGTACGATGGCTGTAGTCGGCATTGGGCAAGGTGAAGTAGATATGACACCTTTGCAAATGGTGAATGGTGTAAGTATGATTGCCAATAGAGGTTATTATTATATTCCGCATTTTGTGAAAAGCATTGGTGGTAATTCCAAGGACAAATTATTGGCTAAATATCTGGAAAAGCATACACCGACCCATATCGCAGATTCGGCATTTGAACAGGTTATTAATGGTATGGAAGACGTGGTGAACAAAGGAACCGGTAAGGTTGCTATACTACCGGGCATTGAGGTTTGCGGTAAAACAGGTACAGTAGAAAACTATGCAGTAGTAAATGGTAAAAGGACCAAATTAGATAACCATTCCGTATTCGTTTGTTTTGCGCCAAGGGTTAATCCGAGGATAGCTATCGCCGTAGTAGTTGAAAATGCGGGTTATGGTGCTACCTGGGCGGGTCCTGTAGCAAGTTTGATGATGGAAAAATACCTGAAAGATTCTATTGCAACAAGCCGTCTGGCATTGCAGGACAGAATGTTCCAGGCCAATACGGTAAAAGGCTATGTAAAACTAATTGATTCGATGTCAAGGCAAAAAGACCTTTTACGGGATATGCTCCGTACAGCCGATAAGCGTACCAGAGATAGTGTTAAAAGGATGCGTGATACTTTCCTTGTGAAACAAATTATGAAAGATTATTACAATCTGGATATATCGAGACAAAGGCAATAACTGAAAGTATCCAATATCAAAGTCTATAATATCACAAAAATAACGAAATCAAAATATGAGTTCAGGGCGTAAACCAATGACAAACCGGGTAGATTGGCCTGTTATATATCTTTACCTCGCATTGGTATGTATTGGTATCGCAGCTGTTTATTCGGTAGAATACACAAGCTTCAGCGAGCCCTTCTTCAATATGTCTAAAAGCCACATGAAACAATTGACCTGGTTGGTTATTTCATTGGTCACAGGAATGATTATACTTTTTACAGACAGTAAATTCTTTCTTGCTGTTGCTTATCTGGCTTATCTTTTAGGAATTTTACTCTTACTGGCAACTTTTGCCATAGGTTCTGATGTAAAAGGTTCACAAAGCTTTATTAAATTCGGTTCTTTTACTTTCCAGCCGGGTGAGTTGTGCAAGATATTTACGGCATTGGCGCTGGCAAGATTTATGGCTACGCCCGAAACCAATTTCAAAACATTGAAAGACAGGTTGATTGCATCCGCTATTGTAATGATTCCTTGCCTTATCATTGTAAAGCAAAATGAAACGGGACTTGCATTGGTTTATTTTTCTTTCTTCCTTGCAATGTATCGCGAAGGATTGCCCAATGCTATTTTGCTGATAGGATTTTCTGTAGCAGGCTTATTGATCGGAACATTATTAATAGAACGTATTCCGTTGTTTATAATTATTACAGTGATTCCACTATTGGCTACATGGTTTCTGAGGACACAAATCAAACGCAACAGAATTATTATTGTAATTATAGCCGGATCATGGCTTATAGCCGTATTGTTTTCACAGGTTGCAGTTCCCTATGTTTTTAAGAATGTCTTTCATGGCTATCAGACCGAACGTATTTATTCAATGTTGGGACAGGATGTGCCGACGGAATATCAAAAACCGGGAGAAGCTGTTAAAAAAGATGCGGAATACAATGTAAGGCAATCCAAGATCGCCATCGGTAGCGGGGGCTTTTTTGGCAAAGGATTTATGCGCGGCACTCAAACAAAATATTCTTTTGTTCCTGAGCAAAATACAGACTTTGTTTTTTGTGGTATCGGCGAGCAATTCGGATTTGTTGGCAGTACGATTCTGGTGTTAATTTATATAACACTTCTGCTTCGTATTGTTCATATAGCGGAACGTCAACGGTCCACATTCAGCCGAGTGTATGCTTATTCCGTTGCATCTATTCTATTTTTCCACTTGGCCATCAATCTTTGTATGACAATGGGATTAGCGCCGGTTATTGGTATTACCTTACCCATGCTGAGCTATGGAGGAACATCGTTGCTCTCGTTCAGTATCTTATTATTTATCTTGTTAAGACTTGATGCGGACAGGCAGATGTTGATAAGGTAAAACGATTAAATCCTATATTATCCCCAATCATGAAAACAAAAGGTGTAATACTCCTCCTGATATTTTTATTAATTAAAGTTTCAGTCCATAGTCAATCTACAGAAACAGTTAGTACCAATACTATTGTTATTGGCAAAAATGAAGACACACAAAAAGACATTACAGCAACTGAATACACTTTCAAAGACAGAATACATGAAATATATGTAAATGCACAATCCAACGATGTTACGTTGCAGATAAGGGGCACAAGCAAAAACGGCAAGTGGCTTGACAATAAAGGCGAAATTGTATTGTTTGATTTAGAAAGTCACCAAACCAAATGGATACGCAAAATCAATTACCAAAGCGAGTATTTAAGTCAATTCGGTAATACATTTATTCTTAATAACAACTTTGTCAAAGCAGCAAGCCAGAAAATAAATGCTGAAACCGGGAAAGGTTTGGCTGAGTTGAAACATAAAGTGTATTATGTTGATACAACTAATGATGTCAGTATTGGATATATTGTAAAGGCATCCGGCGTTTCCTATCAATTAGTAGGTGTAGATGTAAAAGATATTAGCCTGAAATGGGAACGCGAATTAAAAAGGGATTACTATTGGGACGGGCTAAAGTATATCAACGATTCCACCCTATTAGTAAGCGCTGCAGGCCTGCATTCGATAAATATCAATACCGGTAAAGGATGGGATTATAATGCAATCACCGGAAAGAAAAATTATAAAACAGCCGCGATTACAACGGTTGCGGGAATCACAGCAGGGTTGCTGACGGGCACTTATTTTTATGCTACCGATCCGGATCTGCTGCATGGCATAGTCTCCAATACTCTGGAAGATAGTTCCGCATTTTATTATGCTTCAAAAGAAGAGCTCACAAAGATTGATAAAGTAAACGGCCAAGTCATATGGAAATTCCCTTTTGACGAAAATGAAGCAAGCCATTCAAATATCTTTCTGATTGACGATAGGTTAATAATGATTAATTTCGGATATGCGTTTTTAGATAATAACACCATTGGCTACGGAAAGCCCTTTATTGCCAGCTTTGATAAAAATACAGGTAACCAAATATTTGTTACAGATATCGGAGACAAAAAGAATCCGATAAAAAGCATTTTTAGAAAGAAGGAAAGTGTCCTGCTACTTTTTAATGACAGCATTGCAGCGTACAATATCAATACCGGCTTACGAATCGGGGGCAATAAAATCGAAAAGAAGAAGAATGAAGATTTGTTATTCTTTCTGGATAACAATATTTATTATAACGTGAATGATTCTCTCAACCCACGTTTTAAGCGTTTTGATAATACGAAAGCTTATGTATTTTCAGATGAAAATATCATTTATGAAATCAATAATGATCTTACAGTTTCTAAAACTTTTAAACGGGAAGACTTATTCTTCACAATAGTAAATACAGGCAACTTAAATCTTATAAACCGGAGAAATCAAAGTTATATACTCAATAAAAATGCCGAGATAATTGCAAGATTTAATACAAGCGGTCAATCGGTTCTTAAGAATGGTTTATTGTACGATTTTTCGGATAATAAATTGATTGAAGTAAATCTGAGTGATTTTTTCAAATAATTAAAAAATACTACACGCACTTCATCAAACTATCCCAAATCTGTTCTGCCGACTTGGCCCAGTCAAATTTCATTTTTTGAATTTTAGCTGCCTCAATCATTCTGTCACGAAGATTTTCGTCTTTATAAATCAACATCATTTTTTCCGCGATATCATCTACAGAATGCGGGTCAACCAATAACGCAGCATCGCCCCCTACTTCCGGCATTGAAGATGAATTGGAAACAATTACAGGAACATGGCAAGTCATTGCTTCTAAGATGGGAATACCAAAACCTTCAAATAAAGATGGATAAACCAACGCATAAGCCGAAGCAGTGATCTTTGCCAAATCCTTTACTTCCAGATAGCCGGTCCAAACCACATCATCCTTAAAGGGCATCAGTTCTTTTGCTTTTGCAATTTCATCATATTGCCAGGCCATACGCCCCACAATGACCAATTTTATAGGGCTTTTTTGTCTTCTTTTAAATTTCACAAACGCTTTCAGCAGGTTGATGACATTTTTACGGGGATGCAAGGCTCCGGTAAATAAAAAGAATTCTTCGCCATTGGTATATTGCGCTTTCACTGCCTCCTTTTCATCATACGAAAGTGGCTTATATTCTTCATGGGCCCCATTATAAATCACATCAATCTTATTGGCATCAATACCATAATGATGCATTACATCCTGCTTGGTAAATTCTGAAACAGCAACAATCCGTTTTGCTCTGTTTGCAAACTTCGGGAGATACCGTGTATAATATAATTTGTGCATTTTATCCATAAACTGCGGATAATGCAGGTAAGCAAGATCATGTAAAGTCAGGCAGGTAGGCACTTTGGAATGTAAAGTTCCAAATCCATCGGGAGAGAAATAAATGTCAGCCTTATATTTCCGCAATGCATAAGGGATGGCCCATTCGGTCCACATATAATACAAAGCAGGATGCCGCGCCTGAGGTTTCAAAACCACAGGCGTAACATTCGGTGCAAAAATAAAATCTTTATGAAACGGCCTGTCGAAAAAGAAAATGAACTCGTGTTCAGGGTGATTGCGCACCAAACGCGACAATGTCTCGTGGGCGAACCAACCAATTCCTTCCAATTTGCCTTTTAAAAATAACCTGGTATTGACAGCTATGCGCATAATCGGCGCAAAATTATCAAATTCACAGCTAAAAATGTACTTCTGTTATACTATTCATAGGAATAGTTGTGCCACTCTTTAAAACAATATACTTATCCGTCAGTGACCAAACGGTTGTTTCTACAGTACGGGAGCCTTCTGAAGTTTCAAAAGTAATAGTCGTCTTCCCCTTAAATTCATTTCCCAGTCTTACGGCATAAGCCATTTCTTCTTTCCAGTAATTAGTCCTATCAACATTTGCAGGAATAATATGGAGTTGAGCTATTTCTTCTTTTAAAATCATCGTGTGTACCATAATATTATTATCGACTGCTTTAATTAGTCTATATCAAAAATAACGATTATTTAACTCATTTAAAAATGATACCCTTACTTTGTCAACTGACATAAAAATGTGGTATTTACAACTAAGTTATGCAATTAAAAAAGGTTGCGTTGCTAAATTCCATTTTTTTACCTTTGCAAAAATTTTTGAAAATCACATGGCATTACAAGTAGGTATCGTAGGACTTCCGAATGTAGGTAAATCGACTTTATTTAACGCAGTCAGTAACAGTGCAAAAGCACAGGCAAGCAATTACCGTTTTTGTACCATTGAGCCAAATGTAGGCCTGGTGGATGTTCCAGACGAAAGATTGACAAAATTGTCAGAAATAGTTCAGCCTCAAAGAATTATTCCTACAGCCATTGAATTTGTAGATATTGCAGGTTTGGTAAAAGGCGCTTCTAAAGGAGAAGGTTTGGGAAATAAATTCCTTGCAAATATTCGTGAAGTAGATGCTATTGTACATGTGGTGCGCTGTTTTGAAGATGAAAATATTTTGCGCGATGAAGGTGCGATCAACCCTGTAAGTGATAAAGAAATCATCGATACTGAATTGCAATTGAAAGACCTTGACAGTGTAGAAAAGAAAATTGCACGTACCGAGAAAATTGCAAAGAATGATCCAAAAGCCAAAAGGGCTCTGGAAGTTTTATTGACTTGCAAAAATCATCTGGAACAAGGTAAAAATATTCGCGGACTTAAATTGGAAGGTGAAGACAGAGAAGCGATTGCAGATATTTTCCTGTTGACAGAAAAGCCAGTGCTGTATGTTGCCAATGTTGATGAAGCTTCTATTTTAACCGGAAACAAATACAGTGAAGCTATTTCGAAAGTTGCGACAGACGAAGGCGCTCAGGTAATCGTGATGAATAACAATATTGAAGCGCAAATCACAGAATTGGAAAGTGTTGAAGATAAAGAGTTGTTCTTCTCCGAATATGGCTTAACAGAGCCGGGCTTAAACCGTTTGATTCGTTCCGCTTATAAATTATTAGACTTAATCACTTATTTCACAGCAGGTGTACAGGAAGTCCGTGCATGGACCATCCATCATGGCTGGAAAGCGCCGCAGGCTGCAAGCGTTATACATACTGATTTTGAGAAAGGTTTTATTAAAGCAGAAGTAATCGGGTATGATGACTACATTGCTTTAGGTGGTGAGACTATGGCAAAACAAACAGGCAAATTGCGTATTGAAGGGAAGGAATATGTAGTGAATGACGGTGACGTAATGCATTTCCGCTTTAACGTTTAATTATTTTTTAAAGTAATACTTGAAAAGGTTGCTGATATTCAGCAACCTTTTCATTTTTCACCTACTTACCAGATTTGACAATCTTTTAAAAAGTTGTCAAATCTACAATGTATCCCACATTCAAATCATTGTCAAATCTACAACAACGCATTTCGCCTTCGACCAAACCCCCAATTCCTTCGACAAAAGAAAACATATAAATTAGGTCGATTAATTCAAAGCATTGGTCTAATAATTGCAAAAAAGCTTTGGAATTGAAATTAAGTTTGTAAAACAATTATCTTGTAACATCTTAAATGTTCACACGATTTATTATTTATCAAACAATTTAATTCATCTTCTATATGCAACTCATCATTTCAAACGTAAGCAAGACTTACCCAAATGGCTTAAAGGCCTTGAATGACATTAACCTGAATATTGGCAAAGGCATGTTTGGACTGCTGGGTCCGAATGGCGCCGGCAAATCGACACTGATGCGCACCATTGCCGCATTACAGGATCCTGATAGCGGAAGCATTACTTTGGGCAATATTGATGTTTTGAAAGAGAAAACCGAATTAAGAAAAACATTAGGCTATTTGCCGCAAGATTTCGGATTCTATCCGAAAGTATCGGCATTGAATCTGTTAAATCACTTCGCAGTATTAAAAGGCATTACGAATAAAGGTGAACGTAAAGAAATTGTAGATGCTTTATTACAACAAACTAATTTGTTTGAAGCCCGCAAACGCAGTGTGAGTGAATATTCCGGTGGTATGCGTCAGCGCTTTGGCATTGCGCAGGCATTGCTGGGCAATCCTAAATTGGTTATTGTAGATGAGCCGACTGCCGGACTGGATCCTATGGAACGTAACCGCTTTCATAATCTGCTAAGTGAAATAGGCGAACAGGTGATTGTTATTCTTTCAACACATATAGTAGACGATGTAAAGAATTTGTGTAAGCAAATGGTGGTGATGAATAAAGGCACAATTATGTTACAAGGCACGCCCGACGAAGCTGTAGCATCTGTTCAGCATAAGATCTGGAGAAAGGATATAGACAAGAATGAGGTAAATGACTACCGTCAAAACATGCAGGTGATATCCTCACACATGGTCGATGGAAAATTAACCATTCATGTGTATGCCGACAACAATCCCGGCAGTGGTTTCGAACAGATTCCGGCAGGATTGGAAGATGTTTATTTCTCTACCATTACCAAAAACTAAAGAGCCATGTTTAAAGAAATCTTTTTATTCGACCTGAGGCTCAACTTTAAAAAGCCACAGACATATATATTCTTTGGAATATTTTTTATCCTTACGCTCCTGTTGGGGCTTGTAATAGCAGGCGTTTTCAATATTGCCACAGGTGATACAAATACTATTGGCAATTCTGCATCTGCCGTTGCAGATGTTATTGTGAGTTTGAATGATAACATCCTGGGCCTGGTGAATGGCGTGATTCTGGTAGCAGTTATGGCAACAGGCATTCATAAAGATTATGAATACAATACACATCCTTTTTATTTCACAAAACCTATCACCAAAGCAAGTTACTTTTTCGGAAGATTTCTATCTGCATTCGTAACTGCACTATTTGTATTTTCAGCACAAGTTATAGGCTATTATGTTGGTTGTTTGTTTGGAATGGGAACACCGCACATGGGCACATTCCAGCTTATGAATTTTCTGCAGCCCTTCCTGATATTTACCGTACCTAATGTATTGTTACTGGGAGTCATTTTCTTTTCGCTTACTACTTTTACACGCAATACGCTTATCGCTTATTTATTCTGCATAGTCCTGCTTGTTATTCAATCTATCACTTCCACCATCACTGCGGATATTGACAATAAAGCTACTGCAGCTATCTGGGAACCATTCGGAAGCGAAGCCCTTAGATATGTAACGCAATATTGGACACCAAGTGATCAGAACACAAGAATGATTCCGCTGGAAGGCAGCTTGCTTATAAATAGAATGCTATGGTTGGGAATCGGGTTGCTGATAACGTTTGTCAGTTTTTTCAAATTCAGCTTCAGTCAGTTTCTTACACCTATTTCAATCTTTAAAAGAAAAAACAGGGAAGAAACAAGAGAAGAACCAAGTCCTTTACAATCGCTTGCATTATTGCCAAAAGTTACCCAGCATTTTTCAAGTAAAGAGAACCGGAAACAATTGTTCTATCTGGCAAAGTTTGAATATTCAAAAATGACACGGACAACTTTCTTCATTATCATCTGCTCTTTAGGCGCTGTAATGATGTTTAGTATCGCACAATTCATGGGTTCCATCTATGCCACAGAAACCTATCCGGTAACTTATGAAATCCTTGAAAGCGTAAGTAGTATTTTCCAATTCTTTATCCTTATCATCATTGTATTCTTTTCCGGAAATATTATCTGGAGAGAAAGAGAACATAAAGCAGATGAACTGATAGGAGCAACGCCTGTAAGTAATGGTATTCTGTTCTTTTCAAAATATATCGGCCTGATTTATGTGGTTATTACACTGCTTGCTGTTATAATGGTAACAGGAATATTGATTCAGTTTTCTACCGGATACTTTAATGTTCAACCTTTGGTTTACATTAAAAGCCTTTTTGGGTTCAGGTTAATAAGCTGGATAATTACTATAGGCCTTTGTCTGGCAGTACAGATAGTTACTCCCAACAAGTACCTCGGATTCTTTATTTCATTGGTACCTACCATGTTCATCAATATTGTTTTCAATCTGCTGGAATGGAATAACAAACTATACCTGTTCAATTCAAGCGGACCAATGATGCCTTATTCCGACATGAATGGATTTGGTCATATTGTGGGAACCTTCATGCTGTACAAAACTTACTGGTTAAGCATTACATTGATAGTGGTATTATTTGCTTTATTGTTTTTTGCACGCGGAAAAGAAAAAGGCCTGAAAGCAAGATTCAGATTATCTAAATCATCCTTCGGCATGAAACATAAGTTGGCATTGCTTATCTGTATGTTGATTGCAGTTAGTGCGGGCGGGTATATTTATTATAATACCAAAGTATTGCATCATTTCCGTACGCCAAAAGACAACGAACTGGATCAGGTTGCGTTTGAAAAAACATATAAAAGATATCAAAACACACCACAATTAAGAATTATTGCCTCCAATACCAATGTTGATATTTTCCCTAAAGAAAGAAGTGTTCATGTAAAAGGTACTTATTACCTTAAAAACAAACATGCATTCCCGGTGGATACGCTTTTCATCAACTATATAGGTGGCGATAACAACGATTACCACTATCTCAAGATGGAACCTGCCGTCGCATTTTCTCTTATTAAAGATGATAAAAAGAATGGTGTTAAGCTGGTGAAATTTACGAATTCGGTTCAACTTGGTGATTCTATTCTGTTTACATTCGAAATTCAATACAAGCCTGTTGGTTTTGAAAACGACAATACAGAGACGGACATTGTATATAATGGTACTTTCTTCAACAATCAGGTATTTCCATCTATTGGCTACAATCCTGATGCAGAGCTTGGTTCTAACGCGGCACGTAAAAAATACGGACTGAAGGCAAAACCAAGAATGGCGAAAGTAGATGATTCCCTGGCACGTATGAATACTTATATTTCAAATGATGCCGACTGGATTCAATTTGAAACTACCGTAAGTACAGATGAAGGCCAGATTGCAGTAGCGCCCGGTTATTTGCAAAAAGACTGGATAAAGGACGGACGTCATTATTTCCACTATAAAATGGACAGCCCGATTCTGAATTTCTACTCTTATTTAAGTGCAGATTATCAGGTGAAACGCGATAAATGGCACGATGTGAATATCGAGATCTATTACCATAAAGGCCATGAATACAATCTTGACAGAATGGTGAACAGCATCAAGAAATCATTGGATTATTATACTGCAAACTTTGGCCCTTACCAACATAGACAGGTTCGTATTCTTGAGTTTCCGCGTTATCAATCCTTTGCGCAATCATTCCCTAATACGATTCCTTTTTCTGAGTCTATTGGTTTCATTGCAAAAGTGGATGATAAAAACAATGAGAAAATTGACGTTCCGTTTTATGTAACCGCACATGAAGTAGCGCATCAGTGGTGGGCGCATCAGGTAATTGGCGGTAATGTACAGGGAAGCACTCTGATGTCCGAAACCATGAGCCAGTACAGCGCATTAATGGTCATGGAAAAAGAATATGGTCCTCAGGCCATGAAGAAGTTCCTTAAATATGAAATGGACATTTATTTAAGAGAAAGGACACAGGAACGTCAGAAAGAATTGCCTTTAATGCTTGGAGAAAACCAGCAATACATCCATTACAACAAAGGCAGTGTCATCATGTATTCCATGAAAGACTATCTCGGAGAAGCCGTTTTGAATAAAGCAGTAAGAGATTATCTGAATCATACAAAATTCCAGGAGCCGCCTTATACCAACTCCGTTGAATTTGTAAGCTACTTACGCGCTGCAACTCCTGACAGCCTGAAATATATCATTCACGATATGTTTGAAACCATTACGATGTACGAAAACTATGTGCAAAACCTTAGCTATACCAAGACTGCTGATGGAAAGTACAAAGTGAAATTGACCGTGGGAAGCGTGAAGTTCCGTTCAGACAGTGTAGGTAAAAACACCAAGATTCCGGTAGCTGATTATATGGACATCGGTATTTTCAGCACACAGATGAAAAATGGTAAAAGCGTGGACAAAGAGTTGATGTTACAAAAAATAAAAATGGATCAGCCGGTTAAAACTTTTGAATTCATTGTAAATGAAAAACCAGTCAGCGCAGGCCTTGACCCATATAATAAACTGATTGACCGCACACCTGATAATAACACATGGAAGTTCGGCACACAGCCGCCCAAGGTTAACACAGATGTGAAAGGCGATAGCGGACCGACAAGTATAACGGTAGGCGTAGATGAAAATTAGAATTAAAAACCCGATCTGTAATAACAGGTCGGGTTTTTAATTAATACTATTTCACATCTTTTTCTTCATCCCGACCGGAGCTATTTTTCGCAATGAAATGAAAGAAAATGGCGGAGCGGAGAGCGTTTGTAAGGGTGGAGTTAATGCTATGTTTTGGAAAACCACAGCAAATAAACACACTTACAGAATACGCATTTCCTCTAAAAATGCATCTCTGTATAAACCACCCAAAGGAATTTCACTACCATTATTCATCTTAAGTATTCCATTGTCAATTTCTTTTATAAAATGCCTGTTGACAAGAAAAGATTTATGAACCCGATGTATGAATGCATGAGACTTGAGTTGTTCTTCCAGATAGACCATCGTGCTATGGATGATTACTTTCTGGCTTAAAGTATAGATACACAAATAGTTCTTAAGTGCTTCAATATAAATGATTTCCATCGGGTTTATTTTAATCAGTTTCCGATCGCTGCGCACATAAAAAGCTTCCGGAATATTATGCTCCTCCTTGATTTCAGCAACAGGCTCTTTATTCACCTTAACCTTATGTATGGCTTTTAAAAAGCGGTTAAAAGAAACAGGCTTCAATAAATAATCGACCACATCGAGTTCAAAACCATCCAGCGCATACTCATGAAATGCAGTTGTAATAATGACTTTAGGCGGGTTTTTCAACGTACGTAGCAATTCAAGTCCCGTCATTTCCGGCATTTTTATATCCAGAAACATCAGGTCAATCGGTTCACGGTTGAGCGCTGCGAAAGCCTGCAATGCATTATTGCATTTACCTGCAAGCTGCAGGGAATCCACCTTCTCTATATAAGATTCAATTACTTCCTGAGCCAATAGCTCATCATCTACTATCAGACATTTCATTGGTAAGTTTTTTTAGTATTCAGGGTCTGAGAAACATAAAGGTTCGTCAGTTCAATGTCAGGTTTAAGGTTACGGTAAAAATAGCATTTTCGTTCTTTATCAGTAAGTTGTGTTTACCGGGATAAAGCAATTCCAATCTTTTCCGGACATTCTCCAGGCCAATGCCACCGGGCCTTTTGATATTATTTTCTTTATAATTATTACTGCAATAAAATTTCAGGATCCCTTGCTCAATCTGAATCTTTATGTTTACAAAAGCATTTTCGCTCATGGAATCCAGTCCGTGCTTTACGGCATTTTCCACAAAAGGAATCAATATAACCGGAGCAATGATATAAGAATCAAAAGCACCTTTGATTTCAAGCGAAATCTGCTGCTGGCTGCCAATTCTGATTTTTTCTATTTCAATATAATTCTCAATCATGTCAATTTCCTTCTCCAGCGGTACCTTCTCCTGTTTCGTCTCATAAAGCATATACCTCAATATGTCTGAAAGTTTCAAAACGATTTCAGGTGTCTTATCCGATTTTTTAAGTGAAAGCGCATAAATGCTGTTTAATACATTAAACAGAAAATGCGGGTTTATTTGCGATTTCAGTAAACTCAGTTCCGATTCCGTCTGTTTCTTTCCTATTATTTCCTGTTGCCTTTTAACCCTGAAATATTGTTGCGTAAGATATCCGATAGCGAATGTAAAAAGCAGGAAGAACAAGGAAGGTATTACAGAAAAGTAGTAATCGACCCAGCCAAGGCCGGAACCCTTTAAACCAATACCGATAGATGTAAAATTCTCGCCTACACCCGGAAACTTTTGCACTATCCAGTTATTATAATTGCTCATTATAACTGTAAAACATAGTAACAGCACTATAAAAGCAGGAATATAAATTTTGTATCGCTTTTCAAGAAAATATTTTGGCATGAGCCAAAACGTATTGATGCTGCTGGCTATCAGGAATAACAGATTATAGCAGACAGCATGCAACGTAAACATGTCGCGCATCCCTTCCGCCGGTTGATAATTGAAGCTGTTATTATAGGAAGCATTGAAGATAAGCCCCCACGCACAAACATTCAGCAAAATCCTGATGCCATATTTATTTATCCATTGTAACATAAGGTCAAATTTCAAAAACAAATTCTTTATATTTTTTGCAATTTGGACAAAAAGCCGGATTTCGTTGACAAAACAAGCCGCACACTACCCTTTTCATAATTCCTGGCTTTATGTCAATATACAAACCTTGTTTGTGGAAAAGTAAGCAATTAAGGTTTCCGGTGTGATTTTCTTTGTGGTATAAAAACAAAACGACAATGAAAAAGCTAATCCACCTTACAATTATTTACATCCTGCTTTTTGCCACCGGCACAAAAGCGCAAAGCAATACATTAACTCAAACCGCAGACAGCCTGTTCAACAGCTTACACGCAACAGGGAAATTCAACGGCAATGTATTACTGGCCGAAAACGGCAAAGTTTTGTACGAAAAAAGTTTTGGGTTCGCCAATCAAACCACCAAAGCGCCACTTAATGAAAACTCCATATTTGAACTGGCATCCTGTTCCAAACAATTTACCGCTATGGCAATTGCCTTGTTACAGCAGCAAGGCAAACTGAATGTTGACGATGATTTTACAAAATACATACCTGAACTGAATTTTTACAAAAACATCACCATCAGCAACCTGATTTACCATACTTCCGGCATACCCGATTACATGCAGCTTGATTCTATGTGGATGGATTGGGACGAACATAAAATTGCCAATAATGGCGACGTCATTAAAAAATTTGTACAATATAAACCCGCCTTGCTTTTCACAACAGGAAGCAAACACGAGTATTCCAATACCGGATACGCGCTTCTGGCAAGCATTATTGAAAGAGCTTCCGGCATGTCTTTCGGCGATTACCTGCAAAAGAACATCTTCAAACCGTTAAAAATGGATCACAGCTTTGTATATAACAGAAGATACGCTCCCAAGAAAGTTGACAATTATGCCTTTGGCTATGTAATGGATGATTCCCTAAACAAATTGGTATTGCCTGACAGTTATATGTACACACAATACGTTTACAACTTCGATGGCATAGTGGGTGACGGATGCGTAAATTCCACCGTTAACGATTTATTGAAATGGGACGATGCCCTTTATACCAATAAACTTTTACCCGCCACAGTAATGAAAACGATATTCGAATCCGGAAAACTGAATGACGGAACACCCACTAATTATGGCTTCGGCTGGTTTATAAAAGACAAACCCGATGGCACTAAAATCGTTTCGCACAGTGGCGGATGGCCCGGTTACATTACTTATATAGAAAGAAATATGACCAGCCATAAAACCATTATACTATTGCAAAATGGCCCCGGAGTTATTCCCACAAAAGAAATAAGACTTATAATGGATGGGAAACCCATACCGGCTGCACCGGTTTATAATGAAATAAAATTGCCTGAAAACACATTATCTGCTTATACCGGTCAATATAAACTGGACGAAGAATTTATATTAACAGTTACAAAAGAAGGAACACAATTATATGCACAAGCCACTGGGCAAAATAAGTTTCCTATTTATGCGTATGCTCCCGACAAATTTTTCGTAAAAGTAGTAGATGCCCATATGGAGTTTATTACGGAGGGTGGCAAAATTACCAAAATGATGTTTCACCAGGGTGGCGCTGATATTCCTGCACCAAAAATTGATTAGTTGCTGTATCGGTTAATGTAAAAAAGATTCAGGCTTTTAAAAGCCTGAATCTTTTTGCAGAAAGTTAAACAATATCATTTCCATTGTTGTTTATCTGTTTATGAAAGCAGAAAAAGTCTATAATGCATTAACACAATTAGTGGTTGTAAGAGGACCGGCCATTCTTGTAGGCATACTCGTATTGTTTTTGGGTTGGTGGCTAATAAAACTCCTGTCAAAATCATTGACATCCCTGCTTCATAAAAGGAATATCAATCCTACTTTAAAGCCATTCCTGATTAGCATTGCCATTACCACATTACGCATATTGCTGATTATTGGTGTAATGCAGATTATGGGTATTCAGCTCACCATTTTCGCTGCATTGATAGCTGCCTTTGGTGTTGCTGCCGGACTGGCGTTATCGGGTACTTTGCAAAATTTTGCCAGCGGCATCCTTATACTGATATTACGTCCATTTGAAGTGGGCGATAATATAATTGCACAAAGCCAGGAAGGGTCTGTTACTTCCATTCAGATTTTCTATACGATTGTTACCACCTTTGACAATCAGACCGTCATTATTCCAAATAGCAAATTATCCAATGAAGTTATTGTCAACATCAGTAAAACGGGTAAAAGAAGAATGGATATTGAATTGAAATTCAGCAATTCAGATAAATTTGAAGACGTAAAGGAAAAAATTGATAAAGCGATTGCAGAAACGCCCAATTTGTTGAATGACCCTCCACGAAGAATCGGTATTTCATCTATAGAATCTGATGGTGGTTATAAAGTCATGCTGAATGTCTGGGTAAATGCACATGGATTTATGGATACCAAAATGGAGTTTCAGCAGAACCTGATGAAATACTTGCATAAGGAGCCTGTGAAGTAAAAAAACACAAAAACAACTAAATCATTGATTGTCAATATCCCGCAGCCTGCGGGACGCCATCGGGGTTTCCCGATTGGATGCGTGAGGTTGCGGGACGTTATCGGGGTTTCCCGATTGGATGCGCGAGGTTGCGGGACGTTATCGGCCTTTCTCGATATGTTGCCGCAGTCTGCGGGAAGGTGTCGTGCCTTCCCGACATGATGCCGTAGCTTGCGTGAAGGTTTCGGGATTACCCGATGAAGTGCTGCAGTCTGCGGGAAGGTGTCGGGGTTTCCCGGTTGGATGCGCGAGGTTGCGGGATGTTATCGGCCTTTCCCGATGAGATGCCGGAGGTTACAAGAGGTTATCAGGGTTTCCTGATAGGAAGCCGCAGCTTGCGGGAAGATACCTTATTAAATATTAGTAAATATGCAAATAAAAGCCCTGAAAGGGCGACACAAATCAGCGATGGGTAAAACCCATCGTCACTAAAAAATAAAGATCGGTAAAACCTATCGCTTATTTACACAAACGCGCTAAAACCGGTAATAGCCCTTCCCACAATCAATGAATTGATTTCCTTGGTGCCCTCATATGAATAAATAGCCTCTGCATCCGCAACAAATCTCGCCACATTGTATTCCAGCAAAATGCCGTTTCCGCCCATCACTTCCCTTGCTTTACTTACCACATCTCTGGTACGCAGGGAACAAAAGACTTTGGCAAGTGAAGCATGTTCATCTTTCAGCAAATCATTATCCTGCAATTCCGATAAACGGAAACACATCGTTTGCATAGCGGTAAGATTGGAGAGCATTTCAACCAGATGGTTTTGTATCAACTGAAAAGAAGCAATCGGCTTGCCGAATTGTTCCCTTTCTCTTGTATATTTCAAAGCATGTTCATAAGCGCCTCTTGCGCAGCCAACGGCTTGCCAGGCCACGCCTGCACGTGTCATTTTTAATACTTTCGCTGTGTCTTTAAATGAATCCGCATGTTGCAACCTGTCTGATTCGGCAATCTTGCAGTCTGTCAACGTGATAAGGCCATTCTGTACAATCCGTAAAGCCATTTTATCATGCATTTTCTCCACAGTGAATCCGGGTGTACCTTTCCTTAAAAGAAAACCTTTCACTTCATTATCATCCAAATCCCTTGCCCATATTATTATTACATCTGCAAAAGTCGCATTGCCAATCCATTTCTTCTGGCCATTCAATATCCATGTATCACCTTCTCTTTTTGCAGTAGTTGTCAACCCTCCTGCAGCACCCGACCCCACTTCCGGTTCCGTAAGACCAAAAGCTCCCATAATTGTTAACTGTTGCATGCCCGGCAACCACTCTTGCTTTTGTGTTTCAGAACCGCACAAATAAATGGAGCCCATTGCCAGACCACTTTGTACACCAAAAAAAGTAGAAATAGAAGTATCTATCCTCGCCATTTCCATTGCCACAATGCCTTCCATAAGAAAAGAACGATTGGGACAGCCATAACCTTCATAGGTGAGCCCGCATATATTCAAAGCGGCTAATTTGGGAATAATTTCAAACGGAAATTCGGCTTTCAGCCAATATTCATTTACTATAGGCTGTATCTCATTTTCCATAAAAGCCCGTACTTTCAGTTGCAGGGCGCGGTCTTCATCGTTCAACGAATGACTTATGTCATAAAAATCACCATCAACCGGCGGTAATACTCTTTTAGCACCATTACCATGTTGCAGCATTTTCATAAGCCCCGCAAGCTGCACATCATTCAACTTCGATACAGATTCCATTACAGCAGGTAAATCGACTTTTTCAGCCAGCTTATTGAGGGCTTCAACGTCTATATTTTTCAGCAGATGAATAAAGTCCTTTATTTTACCGAACATAGCTTTTGTTTCTTAACTAACACACAGATACAGATAATGTTGCATTATTTTACGGATACAATCAACCATTATCATTTGTATTTGTAATTTAGTCGTAACAAGCAAAATGCATGCAACAAAAAGTACTTATTATTGGTGGCGGATTGGCAGGACTGACAAGTGCGATACATTTACGGAAACAGGGTCTTGATGTGACGCTGATAGAAAAAGATACTTATCCGCATCACAAAGTTTGCGGTGAATATATTTCAAATGAAGTGCTGCCCTATCTTCAATGGCTGGATGCAGACCCTTCGATTTTAAATCCGGCGGAAATTACACATCTTGAATTCAGTACTGAGTCAGGGAAAAAGTTCATTGCAAAATTACCTTTGGGAGGTTTCGGATTGAGCAGGTATGCTTTTGACAAATTTCTGTATGATAAAGCAATCGAAAATAGCTGCAATATTGTTACAGGGCAGGTTATGGAAGTGAAATATAGCGAAGACACCTTTCAGGTTCTTACGGCTTCGGGTGAGGTTTTCTATGCAGATATTGTATTGGCAGCCTATGGCAAACGTTCGGTACTGGATATAAAAATGGAAAGAAATTTCACCCACAAAAAATCGCCCTGGCTTGCCGTAAAGGAACATTACAAAGGCGCGCATGCAGAACATATAGTAGGCTTGCATTGCTTCGAAGGAGGTTATTGCGGCGTATCAAAAACAGAGGATGGAGCTATCAATATCTGTTACCTTGTGGCATACGATTCTTTTAAAAAATATAAAGATATCAAAGAACACAGGGAACAAATCTTATGCAAAAACCCTGTGCTGGCAAGGATATTTAACGATTGCGTGTCTGTGTTTGAAAAACCGTTAACTATCAGCCAGATTTCATTTGAAAGAAAAGATGCGGTGGAAAACCATATGCTGATGATGGGAGATACTGCGGGACTGATACACCCATTGTGTGGCAATGGCATGGCAATGGCCATTCATAGTGCAAAACTTGCAAGCGAGGCTGTAATTGCTTTTGCCAACAACAAGTTATCAAGAAAGGAAATGGAGGAACGTTATACCAAAGAATGGAACCATATTTTTTTAACGAGGATTAAAACAGGCAAATGGATTGCATCTTTACTACAGAAACCATCCAGTGTAAAGCTGGCATCTTTAGCCTTGACCATGTTCCCGAAATTATTGAATACTGTTATCAAAAGGACACACGGGAAACCAATAACCATAGCTTCAGCTTATGAATATGAAATACAGGAGTAAGGAAACGGAGATAATGGATGATTTTAGCATGGATGGTGAAGAATTGAAAACATCGCTGGACAAGATAGCCTGGATTAACCGGGTTTTGGGTGGTAATAATTCTGTTCTTGATGCGGTAAAATCGATTGCTAAAAAAGCGCCCGGCAGAATAATAAGCATCGCAGATATTGGTTGCGGAAATGGAGATATGTTGAGGGCAGTTGCGGATATGGGGCGCAAGGAAAACCTGCATTTCAGGTTGCATGGAATTGATGCGAATGAATGTACCATACAATACGGCAAAGAGCTTTCTGCAGCATATCCTGAAATATCGTACAGCTGCAGCAATATTTTACATCCTGATTTTGAAATGGATAATTATGATATTGTACTTTTCACCCTGACATTGCATCATTTTTCGGATGAGGAGATAATAAGCTTAATCAATAAGACAAAGGCGAATGTGAAATTGGCTATTATTATAAACGACCTGGAAAGAAGCAATCTTTCTTACCTGCTTTTCACATGGCTTTCTTCCATTACAGGATTGGGAAATATGAATAAGAACGATGGCAAGATAAGCATCAAACGAGGATTTAAAAGAAAGGAATTAAAACTGTTTTCCGAAAAACTGAAATTGGAATCTTATACCATTCAATGGAAATGGGCTTTCCGGTATCAATGGATTATCAACAAACTATGAAAGTAAAAATAAAAGCAGCGGCAAAGGCATTACCGGAATACACGAGAACGACACCCGAGATAATCCCATATCTCGACAAATGGCTTGTGGGCCAGGAAGAAAGGTTTGTACGCAAAGTGAAAAAGATATTTGAAAATGCAGCGGTAGATAAAAGATACGCCATGATGCCGCCCGATGATGTTTTCAGCGAAACTTCTTTTGAAAAAAGGAACAGGATATACATGCGTGAATCCATCAAACTCGGAACAGCCTGTATGACCTCAGCATTGGAAAAAGCATCCTGGGCACCGGAAACATTGGACTATATTATAACCGTGAGTTGTACCGGCATTATGATACCTTCGCTGGATGCGTATCTTATCAATAAATTGAATTTACGTCAGGATATTATCAGGCTTCCGGTAACGGAAATGGGTTGCGCTGCAGGTATTTCAGCTTTGATATATGCTAAGAACTTCCTGAAATCCAATCCCGGTAAACGTGCGGCAGTAGTGGCTGTTGAATCACCCACCTGTACCTTTCAGCTGAATGATTTTTCGATGACAAATGTGGTAAGTGCAGCGATATTCGGAGATGGCGCTTCCTGCGTGCTTTTATCTTCTCATGATGCCGACGAAGGCCCTGAAATAATAGATGAAGGCATGTATCATTTTTATGATGCGGAACAAATGATGGGTTTTGATTTAACCGATACAGGATTGAAAATGGTGCTGGATATTGAAGTTCCTGAGAAAATTGCAGCGCATTTTGAAGATATATTGTTACCTTTTTTGCAGAAAAATAATAAGACCATAAGCGATATTGACCATCTGATATTTCATCCCGGCGGTAAAAAGATTATACAAATGGTGGAATCATTATTCTCGGACATGGGCAAGAATATTGATGTAACAAAAGAAGTGATGCGTCAGTACGGCAATATGTCGAGCGCAACAGTGTTGTATGTATTGGAGCATTTCCTGGATAGTGATATTAAGAAAGGAGATACAGGACTGATGCTTAGCTTTGGTCCCGGTTTTTCCGCACAAAGAATTTTATTGCAATGGTAAAAGAATTTGCACAACCTCAACAATATGCATTGATACTTGGCGGCAGTTCCGGTTTGGGCCTGGCTTCTGCCAAAAAGCTTGCTATGCATGGTATGGGGCTATTTGTGCTTCATAGAAATACACGTGCGGAAATAAAAGTAATAGAAACGGCCTTTGATGAAATTAAAGAAATGAATGCTCCTTTCTATGCTTTTAATGATGATGTTTTAGATAAAGAAAAGAGAGCTTTGCTTATTACATTTGCCAGAGAGAAAAATATTAAGTTCAGTTGCGTATTGCACAGTATTGCAAAAGGAAGCCTTAAATCAATGGTTGACAATGAGAACGATACATTGACGGAAGATGATTTTCAGTTAACCATGCAATACATGGCTTACAGTTTACTGGATTGGGTTAAGGAATTGCATGAAGCCAAGCTGCTTACAGATGATACAAGGGTCATTGCCTTTACAAGCGAAGGAGGCCGGAAAGCATGGAAGCATTACGGCGCAGTATCTGCTGCCAAAGCTTCTCTGGAAGCCATTGTCAGGAATATGGCACTGGAATTTGCACCTTATGGCATCAAATCAAATTGCATCCAGGCGGGTGTTACAATTACACAATCGATGCAGCGCATACCGGGCAGCGATTTACTGCAAGACCATACTATAAAGCGCAATCCGTTTAAAAGAATGACGACACCGGAAGATGTTGCAAATGTTGTTTACCTTCTGTGTAAGAAGGAAGCAGCATGGATTAACGGAAGTATTATACCGGTGGATGGCGGGGAACACATTACCTGATAGATTCAGTGTGTGAACTGATGGACATATTCAGGACCTTGGGTAAACCTATAAGGTTTTGAAAACCTTATAGGTTTCTAAATGGTGCAAAATAATTATGATTAATCAAATTCCTTAAAACACCATTGGTGTATGAACAACACAACAACATATAGCATATTGGAACGATTGCCCTACACGGCGCCTTTCCGCTTTGTGGATGACATACAGGAAGTAGATGAAAATCATATTTCAGGAAGCTTTCACCTGCATCCTGATTTGAATTTCTTTAAGGGACATTTTACTGATAATCCGATAACTCCGGGTGTTATATTAACGGAGATTCTGGCACAGGTAGGACTGGTTTGTCTGGGCATATTTTTAATTGGCGATGAATGGCAGAAACAACAATTGCCTTTTGTGCTTACATCCACCAATATAGAATTCTATAAACCTGTTTATCCTGATGAAACCGTATGGGTAGAAAGCGAAAAGGTTTATTTCAGGTTCGGGAAACTGAAGTGTAAAGTCATGATGAAAAACGCTTTAGGTGAAACGGTTTGTGATGGTATGATTTCAGGTATTCAAATAAAAGAAAATAATGTCACAACATAGAGTCGTCATAACAGGAATGGGCGTTGTGGCGCCGAATGCCAATAATCTTTCAGATTTTGAACAAGCTGTAAAGTCAGGCATTTCCGGTATAAAATATCAGCCGGACCTTGCTGCGCTTGGCTTCTCTTGTTGTATTGGTGGCAAACCCGAATTGGGTGATGCATTAATCGGCACATATTTTGATGCTTTGGAACTTCGCAACTTCAACAATAACAGCATTATTTACGGTGTCATCGCCGGAATGCAGGCATGGCAGGATGCAGGTCTTACTATTTTAAATGCAGATGATGAACCGGATTGGGATAGCGGCACTATTTTTGGCAATGGCAGCTCAGGTGTAGAAAAGTTCAGGGAAGCCATTTACAAAATCGATGAAGGCGCGACTAAAAAATTGGGCAGTACAACAGTGGTTCAGATAATGGTAAGCGGCATCAGCGCCTTCCTTGCAGGTAAAATAGGATTAGGTAATCAGGTTACAACAAACTCATCGGCTTGCACTACAGGTACGGAAAGCCTGCTGATGTGTTATGAGCGCATTAAAACAGGCAAGGCAAAGAGAATGCTGGCCGGAAGCACCAGCGATAGCGGCCCCTATATCTGGGCCGGGTTTGACGCTATGAAGGTTTGCAACTTTAAGCACAATGACCATGCCGAAAAAGGCTCAAGGCCTATGAGCGCAACAGCATCAGGTTTTGTACCCGGTAGCGGAGCAGGTGCTTTGGTGCTCGAAAATCTGGAGGATGCCTTAAAGCGTGGTGCAAATATCTATGCTGAAGTTATAGGCGGCGCCATCAACGCGGGAGGACAAAGAGGCTCCGGCACTATGACTGCACCCAATAGCATTGCAGTTCAGCGATGCATTACCGATGCCCTTAAAGATGCAAACATACATGCAGATGAGATAGATGCTATCAACGGTCACCTTACCGCTACAACAAAAGATTCTTTGGAAATACAAAACTGGGCAACTGCATTGCAACGTAACGGAAATAATTTCCCTTATATCAATGCTTTAAAATCACATGTAGGGCATTGTTTAAGTGCATCAGGAAGCATTGAATGCATAGCTGCTGCATTACAAATCAAACACAATTTTTTGTTTCCGAACCTTAACTGCGAAGATTTGCATCCTGATATTGCAGACATAGTAAGTGCTGATAAAATTCCGCAACAATTAATAGAACAGGAGTTAAACATCATTGCCAAAGCAAGCTTTGGGTTTGGTGATGTAAATGCCTGCGCCATTTTAAAAAAATATAAAGACTAACTTACTGGGTCAGCCTTTTATTAAACCTTACAGGTTTTAAAAACCTATAAGGTTTCCCGGAGAATAAATAAAAACTAAACTTTATAAAATGATGACACAAGAAGAAATCATAGAAAAACTAAAACCAATACTGGCAACCTATTCAAAAGATAAGGAAGCATTGGAAAATCTGAACATGGATTCCAATTTCATAAAAGACCTGAAGGTTAATTCTGCCAACCTCGTCGATATCGTGTTGGACGTAGAAGAAGCTTTCGACATTGAAATAGATAACGATTCAATGGAACAAATGCTGACGGTAGGCGCAGCTATAAAAATTGTTCAGTCCAAATTGCAATAAGATGATTGGCAATGATATTGTTGATTTGAATATAAGCCGTCAGGAAAGTAACTGGCAAAGGAAAGGATGGATGCAAAAAATCTTTTCGGCAGAGGAACAAGCCGTGATATACCTTTCAGCAGACCAGGAAAAAATGGTGTGGCTTTTCTGGAGCATGAAAGAAGCCGCTTATAAAATCTTCAATCGTAACAGCGGCAAAATATGCTATGCGCCTGATTCCCTTCATTGTACTATTGATAAGATAAGTCAAGAAGAGGCTTTGGGTAAAGTGTTACATAAAGGTATAGTTTATCATACGCATAGTGTTTTTGAAACGGATTATATTCATACCGTTGCGAAACCCGAAGCTGTAAATGATAAAATAAATATTACCCTTATAAGAAAGGTAAATGAACCAATAAAATTACCTGCACACCTTACTTTGAATAAAGACAATCTTGGCATCCCTTATCTTCTCGATATCAATTCAGGTCATTCTATAGATGCCTCCCTCAGCCATCATGGAAGTTACACTGCATTGGTCTATTGATTCTTCTTCCGATTTATAAATATGAGTAACACGTATTAGGGAAACACTCAATTTTCGGAAACACTAAAGATTATATCCTAAAAATATTATTTTGCAATAACCGGTTTAACCATTCGGATGCTAATATTATGGGATATAGCTTTTATCCATATTCTGTCCGCTTTAAAAAACATATAATACCCTGCAGTATTTTGCAAGTACTGTTATGTTTCTTGTTCAGCACAACAAAAATAGCTGCGCAGGAACGAACATATATCGAACATGCAGTTGCTTCAGAAGCACAAATGAACAGGATAGACGATGAGAATGATAAAGTTTATGAATGGTCTTTTACCCATCCGGACAGTGCTTTAAGAGTATTCAAAAGAATCTTTAATGAAAGCCAGCAACTTGATTATGCCTTTGGCATGGCTAATGCCATGATTTTATCTGCCAATGTTTATATCAATGTAAAAAGGGAAGAACCCGTTGACCCCGCCATTCCTTGCTTAAGAATAGCAGAAAAATATCTGGAACGGGCAAGGAAAAGAAACAAGAGTGTAGTTGAAACATGGTATAACAATATGGGCGCTGTTTATCTTAAAAAGAACCAGACAGACAGTGCCATGATATGTTTGTCAAAATCGTTGGATTTGTATTTGCAGTCAGGCCATAAGAAAGATGGTGTATTGGTCATGAAATACTTAAACTTGGAAACGGTATTTTATGTCCTGCAACAATTTGACAAAGTAATCGCATATGCTAAAACGGCTGAAAAGATAGCACTGGAGCATAATTTGAAGGGAGAACTTTATAAGACTTATACAATGTTGGCTTCAGTCTATACCGAAATAAACAAACCGGACTCCTCTTTATATTATCTGGCTTTAATGGATAAAATTCCTTACAAACCGGATGAAAGCTTTTCAAAACTTACATTGGAGATAAAAGGCACAGCATATCTCAAAAAGAACATGCCGGAAAAGGCTATACCTTATTTTCTCCAGTCAATTGCCATTAATAACTATCCGGCTCCCAATAGCTGGCAGGGATTAGGGAATGCTTATAAAAGATTGAAGAAATACAAGCTTTCGGAATCCTATTTGCTGCAAGCTGAAAATTATGAAACGAATGCATCGCAACGCTCCGATTATTCCGTTTCAGTTTACAATGACCTTGCCGATTTATACGATTCTACGTACCAATATAAAAATGCTTATAAGTACAGGTCAAAAGCAGCATTGTTGCAAAAAGAACTGGATGATAACAGTAACGTACAAACTATCAATGCACTGGAAGCACGTTACCGCAATGCCCAGAAAGATAAACAGCTTACAGATGAACGCCTGGCTTTTCTCTCCATTCAAAATAAATTAAAAAACAGGAACCTGTGGATAGCGGTTATTATCGGCTGTATAGTAATTTCTGTCATGATTATACTTGTGTTATACCAGAAACAAAAACTATGGAAACAGAAGTCTGAAACATTGGAACAACAACAGGAAATTGAAAACCTTAAAACATCCATCCTCACGGAAGAAAATGAAAGAAGCAGGATAGGCAGACAATTGCACGATGATATTATGGTGCAACTTGCACTTGTAAAAATGAATCTGGAAGCATTACCCTCACAACTTCCTGAGATTGAAGAAATGGAAGATTTTATTGCAGTAAAAGAGATGATGGACAATGCAGGCAGGGACCTGAGACTTACAGCACATAATCTCGCACCCGATACATTGCTTGCAGATGGACTCACACAGGCCTTGCTGTACTTTTGTAAAAACATCCAATACCGCACAAGACTTAACGTAACCTTTCAGCATTACGGCGAAGCGCCGGCCTTAAATCAGGAATTATCTATCAATATCTATCGCATCACGCAAGAACTGATACAGAATATCATTAAACATGCTGCGGCTTCCAATGTATTGATACAACTCAATTACAGGCCGGACATACTTACACTTACAGTTGAAGATGATGGTAAAGGATTTAAAACAAATGATATTGCTAATGAAGGCATCGGATTGAAAAGTATTAAATCAAGGCTTAAGGTTATGAAGGGAGAAATGGAGATTCATGAACGTCATCCGAAAGGCACTTCTGTAACTATTCAGGTGAATTTATAACAATCACATCATGCTAAATAATAAGATAAAAATTGCGATTGCAGATGACCATCCAATGGTAATCAGTGGTTTGATAAGCCTGCTTTCACCTTATAAACATATCCTTATTACAGGAACTTATTCTGATGGCAATGCTTTAATGAATGGTTTATCCAACAGCAATCCCGATGTTTTATTGCTGGATATTCTGTTGCCCGGCGTGTCCGGCAAAGACCTTGTTCCGCTTATCGCCCATCAGTTTCCGGATATAAAAATTCTTGTGCTGACAAGCCTTGATGCGCCTGCTATGGTAACTTCCATGTTACGCAGAGGTTGTAAAGGTTATTTATTAAAAGGTGCAGGTCCCAAAATGCTCGTTGATGCTATTGAAGCAATTTATAACGGTGAAGAATATATTGACCCGACATTAAAAGAGCAATTACTGCAAAACGTCATTAAGTTTAAAACAGATACCCAGCATCAATCCATAATCCCGGAACTGACACAAAGGGAAAAAGAAATCATAAGATTGATTGCAAAAGAATATACTACCAAGGAGATATCGGAACAACTATTCATCAGCTACAGGACAGCGGAAAACCATCGCTATAACCTCATCCAGAAACTGGATGTAAAAAACACCGCAGGGCTTGTGAAAGTGGCAATACAGCTGGGTTTGATTGAATAATATTATCCGTAAGCAAGATTAAGTGAAAACACTCAATTTACATATAATGAGTGCTTTTCCCTTATGATATTTTAGTGTTTAGAATTATGTTTGTTGAAGTGGATAATGATAGTGGGGACAGAAGAATACAGTTTTACTCACAAGTATTTCATCTTCAAAAAACGCTTTTATGCTTAGGTATCGCTTTACTTTCTTTTGCACGCTTTTTTTGATTTTGCCATTTATTGCAATGGCCCAGGGCCAAAACAACATGTGGACATTTGGCCATAATAACGGGCTTAATTTCAATACTACCCCACCCACTTTTTTTCAAAGTAGCAATCTCAGTACAGAAGGTTGTGCATCGGTTGCTGATTCTTTAGGTAATCTTTTATTTTACTCAAATGGCAATACTGTATGGAATGCAACAGGCGCTGTAATGCCCAATGGCGACGGCATTTTGGGGAATGGCCCTGCTGCAGGCGGCCTTCCGGCGTCCTGCGCACAAGGCGTTGCAATTGTACAATTGCCGTCAAACCATAGACAATATTATCTTTTTACTTTAGATGCCGCAGAAGATATAAATCCTAACACCTATCCCGGCTATTTACGGTATTCCCTGATTGACATGACGCTGAATGGCGGGACAGGAGATGTGGTTGCAGGACAAAAGAACATTGTACTGGATGAAGCCATGTCTGAAAAGATGACTGTTGCCAAAGGTGCCGGGTGTTATTACTGGCTGCTCACACATCGCAATAATTCCCCGACTTATCGTGCATTCAAAATCGATGCGACGGGCATACAACCGGCTGTTTCCTCTACAGGTTCATGGCCGGGTAATATCAGTGCAGGCCAATTAAAAATATCACCTGATGGCACTAAGATTGCCAATTGTAACAGTATGGCAGGTTCCGGCATTGAAATAGGCTCCTTTGATAATACGACAGGAATTGTAAGTAACACAGGCTTGATTGATGCCACCGTTTCAGGAATCGGAACTTGCTTTTCACCCGACAACAGCAAGCTTTATATTTGCGGCATGGGCAATCTGGCTCAATATGATATGGCTGCTTACCCGAATTTCACAAGTATCGAATCTTCAAAAGTCATTCTTTCAACGGGCAACTCCTATTCCAATTTAAGGAATGGCCCTGACGGAAAAATCTATATTGCTTTTTATTCCAACAATCCTTTTATCGGTATCATTAACAGCCCGAACAGCGCCGGTACTGCTGCAAATGTTGTAATCAACGCCATGCCTGAACCTGCATGGGCGGCTTTTACAGGTAATATATACGGACATGGCCTTGGCAATGATAATGTATATGGATTAACACCGGATATCACCATTAATCCTTCGCATGATATTGTTGGTTGCGATGGTAATAACCTGACTTTATCGGCACCGCAAGGCTTTAGTGAATATTTATGGAACGATGACATTGCAACACAAAACAGACAGGTTGCAACTACAGGTACTTATTGGGTATACAGTTCAAATGTATGCACCATAAGCATAGATACCTTTAAAGTTAACTTTGTTGATATCGCTGTAGACCTTGGCCCTGACACGGCTATTTGTAATAAGGACAGCATTTTGCTGGATGCCGCATATCCGGATGCAACGTATCGCTGGCAGGACGGCAGCGATAATGCTACTTTTCTTGTGGAGAAGGAAGGGATTTATTCTGTAAAGTTGTCTAAAGAAGGTTGCGACAAATCGGATACAATTACTATCAGCTATTTAAATCCGTTTGTAAATATTATTGAAGACGACACACTACTTTGTAAAGGAGATATATTGAAATTACATTTAGAATCCAATCCTTTAAGCTCTTATGACTGGAATACAGGAAATAACGACGAGACAATTAATGTAAATCAAAGCGGTACTTATACTGTTATAGCCAATAATGTTTGTGGTGTATTTTCAGACAGTGTAAATATCAGCACACAGGATTGCGATTGCCTGGCATTTATACCCAATGCTTTTACACCTAATGGCGATGACAGGAATGATATTTACAAAATAGAACCGCGTTGTAATGCCGAAAACTTTTCCATGAGTATTTACAACAGATTTGGAGAACGTGTTTTCCAAAGTCAGTCGCCTGACGTTGGCTGGAATGGACTATATAAAGGACAACTTTGTGATGCGGGCACTTATTTTTTCTTCCTGCATTTCAGGGGACCACGAGGAAATGAAATTGAGAAGAAAGGTGACCTTATGCTGTTAAGATAGTATAAGGTAAATATATCAAACCTGTTACAACCTTAAGCACATCATGATGATGTGCTTTTTTAGCTTTAAAAGTGTCATTAAATAAAAGCCAAATATTAGCGTATTCTCTGAATACTCCGAACAATCTCATACTAATGGAGTTATGCTAATGGACTAAACCAAAGTACCATTATTTTACCGATTGTAACAATTGAGAAGGTTTCTCATTAAAGATGTCATCATTTGTTTCATTTTAATCTATATAACAGTAACGTACATTGGACTGTTCTTTAAAAACCATCGTTATGAACAAAAACAAACAAAGCGGTTTTGAGAAAATCGCCAATAAAATTACACAATGGACCGGTTCTTCATGGGCATTCGGGTTCGCGGCAGGTACGATATTATTATGGGTTATAACAGGCCCGGTCTTTAAGTTTTCCGACACCTGGCAGCTTGTAATCAACACGGGTACAACGATTATCACTTTTCTTATGGTATTTCTCATCCAGAAAACACAGAACAAAGACTCTAAAGCCATACAACTGAAGCTTAACGAATTGATTGCCGCGAGCCGGAAAGCCAGCAACAGGCTGGTGGATATTGAAGATCTGGACGAATGTGAGCTTGATACTTTGCATGAATATTATCAGCAGTTATCTGATAAGTCAGAGGAAGATGAAGATATTCATCAATCTCATTCTATAGATGCTGCCAATAAAGTGGAAGACTGGAAAAATGAAAAGGAATAATATGATTAGGGATTTTAAAATAGTATGGCAAAGACCCGTCAGACGACGGGTCTTTAACTTTTAAAACAGGGATACTTTATTTATCTTTCCATTGTAGCAGTACTGTCAAGGTTATTATTCATTCCTCCTTTTTTATCATTTCGCTTCATTTTCTTAGAGGAATCCTTTTTGCTTGTGTCGTTCTGTGTGGAGGTGCTGCTGTTATGCTTTTTGGCAGATTTATTTTTCCCGTTCATCCCTGTAGAATCCTGTTGGGCAAATGAAAGAGAAGTAAACAACATACATCCGCACAACATTAAAAATATCCTTTTCATAAAATTTATGTTTGTAGTTAAATGGTTAGTTTAAATCAATAAGCAGCGGTTTCGCTTTCTTCTTCCTCGTCGCCTTCCCGGGAAGCTTCAAAATTTATATAGCTTTCTGCAACGTCGGTAAGCGCTTCATCGGTCTCTTCTTCTTCGGCAAGGGTTTTATTTAAAAGGTCGGCCGCTTTATTGTAGTTAAGTGTCAATGCCAATTGTACCAGGCCACCATAAGACGCTATCTCGTAGTGTTCTACTTTCTGCGCGGCTATGATCAATGCAGCATCGCGTGTCATAGTTCCTTCGGGTGTAGAATTCTTTATTTCTTCACACTCTTTAAGAATGCCGGCCATTGCCTCACACTTCTTAGCTTCTGCCTTTTGCCCTGTTTCTTCAAATACTTTTTCCAGCCTTGAAATATGTTTGCGGGTTTGCAATTCATGATCTTCGAAGGCCTCTTTCAATTCTTCGGTAGTAGCTGCATCTCTCATTTTCGGAAGTGATTCAACAATTGCTTTTTCCGCCCAATACATATCTTTCAGTGCATCGATAAAAAATTGCTCCAGAGGCTCTTCCTTTTTATGCTTTACAGTACTCTTGCTATTGCTGCTTTTTTTCAGGCTATCTGCATTTGATTTTGCAGTTGTGGCAGCAGTTTTATTTGTCTCCATATCAATAAAAAAATTAAGGGGATTTAATGGTTTTAAAACAAAATATGGTTGCCTTCCTCAAAAGGCAACCATTATCATATTATCTGTTGTTTCTTGTTGTTCTTCCGCTTTGGGAAGTATTGAAATTATCACGTTCCATGCTTGAGTTATTGCCGCCAAAGCCACGTCTTGCTCTTGACGACATGCCCTGCGCGCTTCTCCATGAATTGCCGGAACGGTTACCATAAGATGATGAATTTTCGTTCATTGAAGAATCCATGCGGCCATCTCTTCTGTGCATAGATTGATCGTCCTGACGATTACCTTCATTATTATTCCAGCGGTCATTATTATGACTCATAGAGTTACCGCGACCATATCTGCCACTGTTGTAGTCATCATTATAACGCTTGTTGTTGCCGTAAGAATTGCCTCCATAACGATTACCATCGGAATAGTTTCTGCCCTGATCATAGCTGCCATTGCTATAATTACGATCATTGCCGTTATTATTCCTGCCATATCTTTCGTTATGGTCGTTGTTGTTATTGTAGCTGCTATATAAGTTATTATTGCTGTTATAATTACGGCTACGGCCATTATCATTATTGTCCCATCCTCCATTGCTGTAGGAATCGCTTCCACCTCTGTATGTGCGGTTCATATCATTCCTGTCATTCATAGATGAATATTGCCTGTTCCTGTCGCCGCCATAATTTTCATTGCTGTCATTTTCGTCATACCTGTTCCCATAATTATTATACTCATCATATTCATCATCATACCGGTTTTGAGTATCATAGCTATCTTCGTAATCATCCTGATCGTTATATTGTCCTTCATAACGATTGTTGTAATTGTCGCGGCCGTTGGAAGATGAATAACGGCCATTTTGATTTCCTTCGTTACCACGGTTGTAACTTCTGTGTTGTGTTCTCATAAAATTGGTTTTTTGAATTTAGTTTTGAGACATTATTACAACCACAGGAAATGATTGGTTTAGATAAATTTTGTTAAAACCACACACACATCATTTTGAATAAAATGTCTATGAAATAATTGATTATATCATTTGCAAAAGCATTCTGATAAGTTTTTGAAATTGCCATATACGGGAAAGGCACATTCAAAAAAATGTGCCTTATTTAATAATTTGGTAAAAATTAATTAACTATTTTTTTACAAGAAGTTCTTACCTTTGCTTTTTCATACTTACTTTTTTTTAAGGCACTCTTTAGGGAGCGCCTTTTTTTATTAAATACCACATTCTATTGTTCCGTAAACTTTGCAAGGTTTTCGAGTGTAGACTGAATGCCCTTTTGATGGTCAGACTCTTTTATACCTGATGGAACGTCCTCACATCTGATTGTTACGAAAGTTCCATGCGGCACAGTTTCAAGTTGGGTAATGACTTTCATGGTGCCGGCAAAGGCAGAATTATCCGATTCAAAATTAACCGCTTCAACAATCTTTCTGTCTTCTTTAAGCTCTTCAAATATACCGCTGAAGACATCGGCATGCGCTGTGGTTTTTCCGGGCGTATCGTGGTGTTCATCTATAAAGCTGAAACACATTTTAAATATCCCTCCCTGATGCGGGTTGAATTCAAATATTTCACACTTCATACCTTCCGGCGGTCGCCATGACATGACAGATTCAGGGTTCAGGTAAGCTTCATATATAACTGCTGCCGGTGCGTTTATTAATCTTGAACCTGTATCTGTTCTTTTGTTTGCTGACATAAAATGGTTTTAAGAAGAAAACAACCGTACAAAATAATTGGTTTGAATGAATCTTGTTAAAATAACAACTACTATTTATCAGATAAAGATTGCGGTGAATATCCGAAACGGTTCTTAAAAGCATAGGAAAAATGCGAGAGGTTTTCAAAGCCTGCTTCAACATAAACATCAACAGGCCTTCTTTGCTTTTCGGCTATATGATAATGTGCCAGTTCCAGCCGCTTGCCCGTAAGCCATTTTTGCGGCGTGGTATTAAATGCTTTTTTAAAATCCCTTCTGAAGGTCGAAACGCTGCGTCCTGTATGATAGCCAAAGCGCTCCATCGTCATATTAAGCATATAATGACGTTCCATAAAAGTGGTAAGGTTAATCTTACCCGGGTCTTCAAAATTAGCCAGCAAGCCATCCACATTTTTATTTATGGACCTTAGTATGCTGATGGCTTCTTCAATCTTTATAACCGCTATATCGGGAGGCAAATCTGGACCGAGATCAAAATAAGGAATCAATGATGCCATGCAACTTTCCAGTAAGAGATGGTTTGAAAAATGATATACTTTCTGAAGCGGCTGCATTTTACCTGTTGCCTTATGCCTTGAATAAAATGCTTCCAGCCTTTCCTTCGTAAGATGCATGGCCACTGTTTTATGTGGTTTCCCATCTTTGGGATAATTGATAACAGTTGCCAACTGGTTGCGCGGAATCAGAAAAATATCTCCGGCATTGAAAGTATGCGTTTCTTCGGCCTGAATAATTTTTGTCTCACCCGAAATGAACCAGACCAGGATATGATGTTCAAATATCACTTCTGTTTTGAAGGGCTTTCCTTCAAAATGTGTGAGCTTTATATCGTCGGTTATATATTTTGTTTCAAATTCCATAAGCATAAAACCTTTTGCAAAAATAACGCAAGCTGCTGAGCAGGCAATACCTATTCTAATTAACGGGAAATGATATTCCGGTCAGTTCTTCACTTAGCTTCCATAATCTCTTTGCATTTTCAACATCTAATGAATAAGGTTTTACACCTCTTAATGTTGAAGGATCATCAAAATTGTGTTCCATATCTCCGTTATCAATTACGGCTATATCTCCATCTTCACAATACACACCGCCTATGTCTTTCAGTTGCGGACTGACAGCACACCAGACAGATGTCGCAGCGCCTTGTTCCACATTTTTTAGTTTTGCAGCCACTTCGGAGAATATGTTTCCGTCTGCATCATGGGTACCCATCTGCTGAAATAATGACATAGGAGCCACTCTGCCAAGATCGGTTCCGTTCACAGAACCCGGGTGCAAAGCATAGGCGCGTACACCAAAAGTCTTTCCGCGATGGTCGAGTTCGACAGTAAAAAGATTATTGGCAGTTTTGGACTGTCCATATCCCTGCAATGTTTCATATTCTCTTTTCAGGAAATTGGGATCTTCAAAATTAAAGGGAGCTATCTGATGCCCGTAAGATGAAACATTGACAACTCTTGCACCATCTGCCCTCTTCAAGGCAGGCCAAAGTTTTGCCGTTAACTGAAAATGTCCGAGATGATTGGTCGAGAATTGCGATTCATAGCCCCGCTTATCGCGTTGCAGCGGCACCCACATAATACCGGCATTGTTAGCAAGAATATGGAGTCGTTCATTTGCTGCAAGAAACTTTTCTGCGAAGGCATTGATAGAATCCGGATCCATAAGGTCCATTTTTTCCACCATTACATCAGAAATTCCTGCTAAGTTATTTGCGGCTTTTTCTACATCGCGGGCAGGTACAATTACTTTTGCACCTGCTGCTACAAAAGTTTTTACAGTCTCCAAACCTATTCCGGCATAGCCGCCGGTAACAATAGTTGTTTTGCCATCAAGGCGAATGTCTTTTATTACACCGGCAGCAGTTGATGCTGCATTGAATCCGGAGTTGATGGGTTGTTGCAATGCTCCGTTATAATTGTCTTTTAATTTCATCTTGTAGTTTTTTTTATAATGCAAAACTAACAAGCGCTCAACAGACTCACTTTGTTTAAAAAGTCAAATTACTTTGTTTAAAAAGTCATTCTTTTTAATTGGGACTATATGCTGTTTGGAGCATGAAACATAACATCGATAGGGTGTAAACCCATCGTTAAAAGATAGGGTTTATACCCTATCTTGTTTTGTACTGTCCTTGCGGGACTTGTAAACATTGTCCCAACATGGAATTGATTCTGGCCGGATTATTTTTCAGTAACCTGATACCCCTTTTCAGGGTTGATAATTCCCATTACAACAACCGTAAATTCCGGCAGAGCAAATAAAATTTCCATTTTAAAAAATGAAACTTATTTTTAACGGTTCATGATATGATCAAAAATAACATAGGACATCCGTAAATAGTGCCTTCCTGTTTTTGAGAATATTGTAACAGTAAACCATTTCAACAGACCTATGCCGAAAATGAATAAACCGACGAAAAGAAAAGCACAGAGTATAACAAGAAAATGTCCGAGATGCAAACAGGAAACTTATAACAAGCGCATACACAGATCAAAATTCGTAAAATTTTTATTAGGTTGGCTCCCTCTTGAACGCTACCAATGTGCTATATGCAAATTGCAGTTTCACATCCTGAAAAAAAAGATTGATTACACCCCTTTAGAAGGATGAAATTGTTAAATGATTTTATTCCTGTTTAAAACCAAACTCATACGGCCTAATCCAGCCTGAAATGTTCATGAATAGTATCATTAATAACTTTCTGAACATCATCTAAAGATACAGACCAGCTTTCCATAGCTGCCAGTCCCAGTTTTTTTAAAGTAATGGTTTCATTTCTTAAAAATTCTATTTCTAAAATATATCTTTTAAGTGTGACGCTCATGGGAACGTCTCCTTTGTACGAATCAATGGGGTATTTACTCAATATTTGCAACAATTTCTCTTTTAGAGTGTCAAGTTGAGCCATAAGGTTTTAAGAGTTTGCTTACAAAGGCAAATCTATAAACAACATTATATTCCAATTCAGGTATTTTCACCTGTTTTTGGGATAAAGGACTTTTATCTTACCGACATCTAAAGAACTTTTTATTTATTGACAGGGACATGCTATTGTCACCGTATTAAGGTTTTGCTTTACATAAATCTAAGATTGAAGCCATAGAAACAAGACCATTTATTTTAAACAAAATGATTTATTTTTGGTTACGTTTGATAGACTATTTAACCATTCAGCCTTTCTCATGCAATTACCTTACGGAGAAGACTTATATAAAGCCGTGCTTTATGCGCCTATCGGAATTTGTATCCTCAATGCGGATACTTATGTTGCCGAAATGGTCAATGATAAATTTCTGGAAGTAGCGGGAAAACCATATGATGCTGTTTTCGGCAGGTTTTATTGGGATGCATTTGCCGAGGTCCGGCCGTACTATGAGGCCGCATTGACAAACGTTGCTAAAACCGGAGAGGCTTTTTATGCCAATGAGATAGAACTTATGCTTATCCGTCACGGACAGGAAGAAAAGATCTTTGTTAATTTTGTTTATGCTCCTATAAAAGACGATGACGGCAAAGTCAGTAAAGTGGCTGTTTGGGTGTTGGAAAATACCAAACAAGTAAAAGAGCTGCAAAAGACAGAAGCTGCAAGAACAACGTTTGAATACGAACGTGACCGGTTCAAAAGCTTTTTTATGCAGGCACCTGCAGGCGTTTGTATACTCAGAGGTCCGGAGCTGGTTTATGAACTGGTCAATCCTGCCTATCAGGCTTTATTGCCCGGCCGTAAATTACTGGGGCGGCCCATTTTAGAAGCTTTACCTGAACTTGTGGGTACGCCATTGCAGGATATATTGTCAGATGTTTATCATAATGGCAAACCTTATGAAATGAATGAATTGTTAGTCCCAATCGCAGAGTATGAAGGAGGGCCGACAAAAGATCGTTATTTCAGTTTTAGTTATCAACCCTGGAGGGATCAATATAACAAGGTGGACGGCATACTGGTCATCGCCTTTGATGTAACGGGGATGATCAATGTACAACAGCAACTGCAGCAGGCGCGCGAACAGGCTGAACAACAAAAAAGGGTTTATGAAACCATCACTTCGGGTACTCCTGACCTGATGTATGTGTGGGATCTTGATTATCGTTTTACATATGCCAACAGCGCTCTGCTGACCATGTGGGGAAAAACATGGGATACGGCCATTGGCAAGGGCTTGCGTGATAATGGTTATGAGGAATGGCATGCCGCAATGCACGAACGGGAGATTGACCAGGTAAGGGCTACCAAACAGCCGGTACGCGGTGAAGTATCTTTCCCGCATGCTGTTTTAGGCAAGCGGATTTATGATTATATCCTGATACCTGTACTTAATGACGATGGTGAAGTTGAGGCAGTAGCAGGCACTACGCGTGATGTTACCGAACGGAAACAGATGGAGGAAACATTAGCGAAAACTTCGGAAGAACTACAAGCCATTAATGAGGAAATGGCAGCGACCAATGAAGAGCAGGCAGCCTCCAATGAAGAACTGACTGCAACCAATAATGAGCTGGCTTTAGTGAACGAACAATTGTTGCTGGCCAGGCAAAAAATAGACGAAAGGGAGGTTGCCTTAGGGCTTGCTATCAGTGCGGCTAATTTTGGTACATGGTTCATTCATTCTGTAACACGGGAGTTTATTACCGATGCGCGCTTAAAGGAATTATTCGGATATTATCCCGAAGAAGATCTGTCTATTGAGCAGGCTCTTGCACAAATTACGGAAGAATATCGTGGCTTTGTGTCTGCCAAACTGGAAAATGCAATATATCATGGAGGCGACTACGATGTAACTTATCCTGTGGTAGGCCTGCACGACAAACGCCTGCGCTGGTTGCGTGCCATAGGAAACCTGAAGGCTGATCCATCCGGTGATTTTTCGGCATTTACGGGTGTGGTGATGGACATTACGGAACAACATCTTGCCGCGCAAAAGATTGAGCAGGCAGAAGAGGCATTGCGGATGGCTATTGAGTCGGGAGAATTGGCCATCTGGCACCTTGACGAAACGCTTGGTAAAATAATCGCTTCTGCAAGGTTTAATGAGTTGTTTGGTTTTGCTGCAGACGAAGAAGTGTCTTTCCCGGCGGCAATTGCCCAGATTCTGCCGGAATACCGGCAAATGGTACAAAATGCAGTCAATGCATCGTTTTCAGATGCTGCGAATTTCAGGGTTGAATACCCCTTGACAGGTTTTCATGACGGGAAACAGCGTTGGGTCCGGTCTGTGGGTAAATATGTGCGGGATGAAAAAAACGGCAATTATATTACCGGCGTTATGGCAGACATTACCGAGCAGAAAATGGATGAGATCCGGAAGAATGATTTTATCGGTATGGTCAGCCATGAGTTAAAAACACCGCTTACATCGCTTACGCTTGGCATTCAGATGCTGGAGTTTAAACTTAAGGAGAACGAAGATCCATTCGTCCCGTCTACATTGAGTAAAGCAGGTTTGCAAGTCAAAAAAATGAATGGACTGATTAATGGGTTTCTTAATATTTCACGGCTTGAATCATCCAAACTACAGATTGTTAAACAACAATTTGACCTCAATCAATTAGTTGCTGAAACAATAGAAGATACTATAGTTACTACTGCAGTTGACAATATCCGCTTCGAAAACAAAGAGCCTGTTTTTGTTAATGCGGATAAAGACAAAATATCGTCTGTCATTTCTAATCTTTTAAGCAATGCCGTAAAATATTCACCAAACGGAACTTTGGTTGAAATCAGATGCTGGCAGGAAAACGATCAGGCTTTCTTTTCTATAAAGGATGAAGGCCTGGGAATCAGAAGCGAGGATCTTGATAAAATATTTGAACGCTATTACAGAGTGGAGGATCACGGCAGGAAATTCATCTCCGGCTTTGGTATCGGCCTTTACTTATGCTCCGAAATCATTCAAAGGCATGATGGTAAAATCTCTGTAGAGAGTGAGTTTGGGAAAGGAAGCAGGTTCCGTTTTTCCATACCGCTTAAATGACATTCTGCTAAAAGAATCGTTATTTAAATGGAAGCTTTGCACAGCGTCGACTCTTCTACCAAAATAATGGTAATAGTCCGGTAATATTGCGGAATTACCTTTAAGGTATGAAGAAGATAATATTACCATCCATACTTATTCTTTTAAGTATTATCATTGGTTCCTGGGGTACGCTGGGTCACCAAACAGTTGCAAAGATTGCAGAGAATCATTTATCTCCAAAAGCAAGACAAGAAGTAGCTGTATTGCTTGGCAAGCAAACGCTGGCAAATGTTTCCAACTGGGCAGATGAAATAAGGCCGTTGCCCGAATATAAGTATGCTGCTCCATTGCACTATATTAATGTGCCTTCCGGCCTTGACTATAATGAGTTTTCAAAAGCTGTGACAAGTCAGCAGACGGATAATATTTATACAGCCATTCTCCAATGTAAGAAAAAGCTATTGGATAAAACAACTACCAGGGAGCAAAAAGCAGAAGCCCTGAAATTTCTTGTACATTTTGTAGGGGACGCGCATCAACCAATGCATGTCAGCCGTGCTGAAGATAAGGGAGGCAATACGATCCAGGTTCAGTTCGATGGAAAAGGTACTAATCTCCATGCTTTGTGGGATAGTAAACTTATCGATCACCAGGCTTTTGATTTAGAAAACATGGTAAAGCAATATGATCGGGCGAGCAATAAAGAAATTGCCGGATGGCAGCGTGATGAGATTCTGAAATGGCTATTTGAAAGCTATCAGATATGCGATACTTTATATGCGGAGGTAGCAAAAGACAATAAGCTGACTGAAGATTATTATAAAGCACATATACCTATAGTTGAAAAACGCATTGACCAGGGCGGCATCAGGTTGGCGGGCTTATTAAATGAAATATTTAAGGATGGTATTTCGGAAGGTGCTATCCACAGTTTAGCAATTCCCCTTGAAAGAAAAGGTAACTGATTTTTTTTCTGATATTACAATTGATAAAGTCTGTTCAGCAGCAATGACTGTCAGATACTTTCGTGTGCTAAGGCAATCAGAAATTGAAAGTATAGTTTACTCCAGCTCTTTTTTGGCTTTAATTTTTCTTTTTATGACATCTCCCGTTATGGTAATTTATATCTGAAAGGTATGTTTTAATCAAATTATTATAAGGACTGAGAAAAAGTTGCTGCAAATTTCCCGGCGTTCCGAGGTGTTTGATTTCGTGTACATGGTGTTTGCTTCGGCGACGGAGGTGTTTGATTTTGTGTCAGCTTCACTTATTTTCTGTCAGTGTTCTTTGATTTGGTGCATATGGTCATTGCTTCGCTGTCAATAGTGTTCGATTTTACTTTAATGGTTTCCGATTTTGTGTCAGAGGTCTTCGATTTTGTGTCAGCCGTGTTTGATTTTGTGTAAGAGTGCTTCGATTTGTATTATATTAAAACCGATTACATGTTTGAGTGGTTCGATTTCGTGTCAGAGGTATTCGATTTTGTGTAAGAGTGCTTCGATTTGCATTATATTAAAACCGATTACATGTTTAAGTGGTTCGATTTTGTGTAAGGGTGCTTTGATTCTTGTTATATTAAAATCGATTGTATGTTTAAGTGGTTCGATTTCGTGTAAAAGGGTTTTGATTGGAATACAGAACGCTTCGATAGATTGTAAATGGTTGATCATTAGCTGCTATAGAGGATTGCATTGAGAATGGGGTGGTTTGAGAAGGGCGATGAGAGATTTGATGGAAATGTTACCGTAACTTATTGGTTGCTTTTAAGTTTAGCGGGATTTGCGAAGAGATTCGCGGACTTGGCGTATTTGGTCTTGAGTGTGGAAGCATCAGGATAGCAGCAAGAAGGAATACTTTCAGTGCGCAGAATCCTTGTAAGAATGCGATGCGGGGGTGCAAATAATTTTTGTAATGTTAATAATAATTATACGACCGGAGCAATGTTCCGGTCGTTTTTTTATGTTCGCATTAAGCAATGCATTGAATTGAAAGAGCTGCTACTTTTTTTAAAGTAGCAGCTCTTTTATTATAGTTCTGAGTTACAAACTCAGAACAACAGTGTTGGGCTAACTAACACTACAGATAGCGGGGCTTACTTTATAACATGAGTGCAGCAAATGAACATTAGAAACTCAAAGAGAAGTTTATCTTATTTTAAATGAAGGTAATTCATTCCATGAGATTTTACCAGTCGAATGTTCTCCATAACAGCCGTCCTCCATTACAGGTATAAGTAATTTCCTTTTAGAAAAGCTTTCTTTCTTTATTAATGCTATTAAACTTGTATCGTTACAGAATTGAGTATTAATTCCACTTACTAAATGATCTTTGTTCCCAATAGAAATAACCGTAAGGCTAATGTCAGAACAATAATGTCCATTACAAAAAATTGGGCGTGCTAAAAATATGAAATTCAATTGCCCTCCTAATTTGAGTATACCAACAGAATCATAAGTTGAGAAATAACGATCCCAAATAACTTCATTGTTGACATCTTCTTTTAGCAGCGTATCATTCAATTTAACGAACGTTTTTTTATACAATTCCGGGTCAAGAAAGGACATATTCTCTTCATATTTATAACTTCCAATTATTTGCACTTTAAAATCATAGAAAACTACTTGTATCGAAATTTGTGCAGTGCTATGTTTAAATGTAGTGTCATATTTCAAAATTGGTTTTACAAAAAAGAAAGTGTCATTATTACCCACATTAAATGAAGTTTTGTTTCCTATTAGTTGTTTTACACCGCAATTATTAACATGATGAGCGCATCCAATCTGGAAAAAGAGACAGATAATGCTTAATAGCTTTAAATAAAAATGAAATTGCTTAAAATTCACGGCTTAATTAATTTGTTTTTGTTGTTGGGGATGTTGCAGGAGGTGTTGTTGTAGGTGTAGTTGTTGCATCTTTTTTAGGAGCATTTGATGTTCCGTTGCCGGTCCAATTAGCTTCGCCATTAGCCGAATCATCTGTCCGTTTTACATCCTCATCATTTGCAGTACGGAGTAACCCTTGAATGGCAGCCTCATTACTTGCTTTCATTTCCGGATTTTGATTTCGTTCTTCTAACGAAGAATTATAGAACTCAGCATAATGCAATGTCCTTATTCGATTCAATTTCAGTTTTGTACCAGGTATTAACGCTTTTGCAGATGGATTTTGCCTTTCCGCTGACATTCTTTTTTCATGAGAATCTCCGTTTATCATAACCTTATCAAGTGTCATTTGTAAAAAAACTGGCCTATTCCTTAGTGCGGGATATTCCGTGCCGAGATTTGCCCCTTTATTTACTATTGCATCAGCAACAAATAGCTTTCCGCTTTTATCAACATTCGGTGCGTTTGGTCCCTGGTATGTTTCGTTGTATATGGTCGATGCATATTGTTGGAATTCTTCATGATTGACTGCCATATAATTAAATGTCAATACATGTTCTTCTGTTACAGTTTTTCCCTTTACTTGCTTAGAGGTTACCAGCATAACTAATTGGCTGCTTCTATCACTTCCTTGCCCCAAATAAGTGCCATCTGCAGAATATCGATATTCAAGACCTTCTAAATCCTTCCCATCAATTACTCTGTCTTCTGCAAAGTTGTATGAACCATTCCATGGATATTTTTTTGCAAGCGGGTCAACACTTAAGAATCTTCCAATTCTTGTATCTTGTCCCCTCTCTTTAAACTCCATGAAATTCCCAATCCCTGCCCATTCATTTACCTTCTCCTGTCCGTTGAACCCAAAGCGATATTTGTCTTTATAGCTATTGCAAATATCAACAAGATAGCTTTCCTGTACCTGTACTTTTTTCTTGATGCAAATATGATTTACCTTCATTACTATCGGACCTAAGAACCTTACCCTGACATCAGACATGGTTGGTGTGTAGTTTAAGTGAAAAAGACCGGCTTTATTAATGTTTGCAGTTGCAAGTACGTTCCAGTTGCCACCAATGTCCTCCGCAACTTCCAGTGTACCACTACCCGAAGTTAACGTATTGACATCAAGCTCCAAAATTTGCTCTGTATTGGGAGTAGAAGGGAAACGGAAACTCACCCATTCATTTACGCGATCGCAGCCGATCACAACTGTCCCTGCAAGAACACCCGCTGTGGCTTTATCGAATTTTGTGAAAAAAGGCCATACCCAATTGTAAACATCGTAACAGGAATCAACCAATTTGGTTATCCATTTTGTTTGAGTGATAGTTGTACACTTGGACGTAGTATCGCTTGTGAAACGTCCCGGCATCAGCATACCGAAAGGATAGTAATCATAAGTAGCAGGCATGGCCGGATGGTAACCTTCTATATTATATTCACCGTAAGGGAACGGCAGATCACTAACCGTGCCTTGCACATTGCCCAGATGGTTGGTCAATTCATATTGTTTTTCACCTATCCGATGGCTTGCAAAATACGTGCTGAAGTCAGTAGCATTATATGGTTCCAATTGAAGTCCGGCAATAAGATCATTGAACTCCAGGCTATACCATGGCCTGAGCGATGACAGTGTAAGTGTATCCGCCGCTATAGTAGTATCGGCATAAGCATACATCCTGTAGAATTCACCCGGCAAATAATCTTTGGTTCCCAGCCTGCTGCTGCCATACAGATGATGGGAAGACAAGGAAAACCTGCGCGACTGCAATGCATTGACATAGGCGGTGTGTACAATGGAATCTATAATAAAAGTATGCAGGCAGTAATGATCCTGTATTCTGTACATATAATCGGTGAACAGGTCAAGTGTGAGATTAGGTATTGCTGCAAGGCTTTCTGTAAGGATAGCGTGGTTTCCTGATACATCCATAAAGTTTACCATGAACTGCGCAGGATCGGCATGGTATGCCGCACCCAAAAGCATTTGGCCATCATTATTTCTTTCCATAAGCGTGCGCGCCTGATCCCAATTGTCAAAGAAAGTAACAACATCTGTCCAGTTGGTATAATTAAGCGTTGCGTCTATCAATACCGGCATAAGTACAGCCCCCATGCTTCCCGTATAATAAGCGTCATTTAATATAGCTGTATCAGATGCTATTGAATCTATGAACATCGGGTAATTTTCTTTATTATCATAATTCGATCTGTTGTCATACAACCAGTTTACAACATCTGTTAAAAGTGCATGGTTTGTGGCATTCTGAGTAAAATAATCCTTCAAGGCTTTTGCATTATCAACGCAAACGTCCTCCTGATAGTCAAGCTCGGTATGATCCATCAATGCCTCTGTCAATTCCGGCATTGTTTCGCATAGATGGGTAAATACATTTTGAAGAACATCTGTTTCTGTAACAGCATTGTTATCATAAATCAGGCTGCCAATGAAATTATTTAATTCATCGGTGTTATCTCTATCTGTTGAAAGGGTATTATTAAAATAAGCAAGGTTATTGCTGCTTTCTCCTACCCATTTATCCACTTCCCTGATATCTGCATCACAATCATCATGCTTCGGAATCCCAAATGCATTCATTGCAGCGCGAAATGCGTTCGGAGCCTTCAAGCAAAGCAATTGATATGCCGTGAGCTCATCGTTATCCAAATGGAACAGGGTTGCCGAATTATATAATCCTGCCAGAAAACTGTTAAAGGCTGTGGGGAAATCTTTCCCTGCAGCGTTTATTTCGCTAAAGAAGGCTACCGGCTCTATACCATGTTCGATAATGTATTTGTTAAGCAGGCTATCATTTACATCGCAATTATGCGGATTGTAACCGTCAATACTATAATCAGACATGATACCTTCCAAAAGGTCAGGTGCGGTACTGCACAATAGCTGAACAAAATCAGGATTCAATTGAAGATTGTTTGAACACAAATCGTGCAGGAATTTATTGTGAGCTTCATCATTGTTACTTAGCCAGTTGTTCAGGTTATCTCCAAGTACATTTATATTATTTGCCTGATCATAAAGAGCCATGTCTCCGAACATGTGATTGGCACTGTAAGCTCCTGATACAGTATTATAAAAAATAGTAGGATCGCCACTCATATAGAAAGATACGGCACTATCCGTAATCTGATCATGTACCCAGGAGTCATTGGTATTGGCAACCTGAAGGACGTGATCCCTGAAATATGAATTGTAGGAATAAAAAGGATTTATAAAGTCCCTTATATAAATCTTAGGATTACATAGCACCATTGCAGAAGCGGTTATGTACTCTATCCATTGTTGCTTCGTCATAGCATAATTTGCTTCATTTTTATAGATGGCAAGGATATTGCCCTGTGCATCTCTTACATAATAGTCGGAATATGCAGTAGAAGAATCTTTACCCGGAGAAGATTGAGATACGGATTTAAGATAACGGTTGCCTGCGCCATCATATTGAAACCCAAGTGTCTGATTTTGTGTTCCATTGAAGTCGCGCGTTACCTTGTTATAGTGGTTCCATACAATATCGTCCTGACCGCTTACCAGGTCTTGTGTAACATTTCCGGTAGGATCATAATTATACCGATTGGTATATTGGTTCACATACTTCCTGATATCGTTTGAATAGTTATCATCAGCCATATCCGTAATATTCACCAGTTTGTTGTTATTGGTGGAATAGTTGGTATAGCTTCCATAATAATAACGCATGCTGTCCATTTGCTGATGACTTGGATTATTACCGTTGCGCACCAGTTTTTTAAGGTTTCCGTCAGGATCATACGCGTAGCTGCTGTAATAGTCGGCCGTGGTTGTAAGATCAGCAGTGGCCCTGCTCATATTAGCGTAGTCGGCTCTTACAATCCTGTTAAGCTGATCGTAAGTATAAGTGGAGGCAAGATCAGGGAATGGTAATATACTTGTGGTTGCTCTTGGTATGTTGCCATTATACATATTTTTACCCATGGCTGCTATATGCATCACTGCTGTATCGCCAATCGGTTTATAATCGCCTTTAAAGTAATCGAGCGTAAGCGCCACGGCATCGTTTGCATGCACACTGTTACCGATTGCATCTTCACCCATATCCATCTGCGGATTCAATTGGTCGCCATTGATTGCCTTTAACCAACCCTGAATAGTATAAGCATAATCGACACCTTGTACCCGTAAATCACCGACACTTATGCGGGCAAGCGGACCATGCTGATAATATTGATAGGAAGCATCTCTTTGCCATATAATACCGTCGTTGCTGGTATTTACTTCGGTAATACGGTTATCATCATCATAGCTGTATTTTTGGTAAAACTGGTCTGCAAAGCCACGATTATAACTTAACAGATTGACCTTTCCACTGATAACATCATAATCATAATCAACCCTTTTGAACCGCTGCCCGATATTTTTCCATTCGGGATAATCACGTGTGAGGGTCTTTACATTTCCCGCTATATCGTAACTAAAATGCATAGCATAGGTATAATTGGCAGCTGCACTGTCTGTTGTTCCAAGGAAATCGAAGTATTTTATGGTTGCAACTCTTTTACGAAGATTCTCCTGTGGCGAATAGCCTAAGTTAGCAGCAATATTTACACTCACTGTATCGTAATTGGTCAATACAACTTCCTCCCTATCCTTTGACCGGACATAGGCTATAATTTCTTCATTTGACTTGTGGGCAAGTGATGTAACAATTGGCGGCAAACAGGTGATCTTATGGTTTACCGGATCATAATAAGAACAAGGAGGCCCGACGGTTGAAACTGTTGCAGGATAAATGGGTGTGAAATACGGACATGCCACTTTTGCCTGACCTGTTTCTACTATACGACCTTGTTTGTCATATAAGGTATAGGTCATTTTGCCGGATGGCTTTTGCTTGTCATTTTGTGAAAATATCACACGTCCTGCGGCATCATAATAAAAATCTGTCGCTCCTCCGTCAGGAGTTTTCTGATAAACAACCTGGTTTAAGGTGTTATACTTATATTCCGATATTTTAGCATCCGGAGGGATGATGTTACCTGCAGAAGGATTAGTTCTGTAGTCATCAACCAAAGAAAGATTAGGACTTGGCACAGGGAACACACCTGCGGGCGGTACCGTTAGTGTCAGGTTCCCTGCCCTGTCGTAGTTATAAAGAGTATAATTGAATCGTTGGTTACGGTAAGAGATAAACAGGTTCTCTGAAATGCCTTCGTTCATTATATAGTCATAGAAGTCAGCATAGAGCCTTTCTCTTATTGAGTCTATATAAAATTTATACTTTATTTTACCTTCATAAACAGCCGTATTGAGAAGATCACGCTCACAATTATCCACGGTATCTGCAAGCAGTGAATTTTCACCGATTGCATGGTCCAGCAAAACATTATGTAATACTTTGTTTTTTGCAACCGTAAAATCTGTAAAACCGTTCAAATCAAGATCCGGTACAGGAGAGGAGGTATTGTTAAGCGTAATATGAAAAGAACGCGAATTATCATCCCCCAGGTTAAAGCCGTAATCCTGTACCATATAGCCGGGTAAATAATTGGTATCAATATATTCCGGTGTACGGATAAAAACATTATACATAGTATCGCCTGTGTCAAAATAGCGGTACCAGAAAGCGGTATCCCTGCATCTGAAGGCAGTAAGCATGCCGGTGCCTACAGGTATATTCACAGTATTAGGGCCTGTAAAGAAAATCCCACCACCGAAATGTGCCATAACCCTACTAAGGATGTACTGCAATTTGTCATAATGTGTATTATCGGTAGCTGTTGAGGGATCGCCAATATATAAGTTCTGGATATAAGAGGGTTGTGCCGGATGACCATAGCTGAGTACTTTGCCGTTTAGCACCGGTATTCCGGATTCAAGGCTGACAACCTGCAATTTATCAAGCACAGTTATTGAAGGGAGTGACTGGTTATAGTAAGCATATTGAAGGTAGCCTTGTTTTTCCGGCAGGTAATACTCACTGTTTATGCTGTGTTGTATACCATGAAGGAATATTACTGAAGCGGTATGGTTATAAACATACTGTTCAAGTGTCGCCATTTTCCTGTTATTACCTGCAAAGTCATTTATATTGGGTGTATAAATGCTATACATATAACACGGTGTAAATGCGGTCCCGTTCCATGCATCATAAGTACCTATATTGTAGAAAGTGAGGGAATTCGGAGCTCCGGGAAATACAACCGAATTGGACAGTGTTGTACCTACAGGTACAAAAACGGTGCTTAGGTAACTTTCGTCGTCTATATCCTGAAAGGTAACATTCAATGCGTGACTGGTGCATGGGTATGTATGGATGTAATCGTAAAAAAGCCTGAGTTTGTTTTTAGGAATATCTTTTAAGCTTATTCCTACTTTATAGTTTGAGCCTGAAATCCTGTAAACATACAGTGGAATAATATTAACCACAGGGTCATAATTGTTGAGTGCATCAACAAAGGTAAAAGCAGCAGTACTGTCGCCGAATACCAATTGAAATACAATCATATCTTTGATCGTCATGCTGTCGGCCAGAGCGCAGCTTTCTACAAAGTCAATATATTGTTCATCTGTGAAGGCCCTTTTAAGCCTATAGTTCATGAAATTCTTCAACATGGTTTTGTAATAAGGATGCATTACTCCTTTTACATTATATGCAGTACAGGTATCGCGAAATTGCAGGTACAATTTTTTCATCTCTGTACATGGAACACATTCACTGATGGGGTTTTCACCAAGGTTATTTATTGTAATCTTGTCATTCCACGCTTTCATGTTATAATAATGCGTAGAAGAAGAAGATTCATGCTTTGCTACCACAGCAAAAGAATAGTCTGCTATGTATCCTGAAGGGAAGGCATTATAGATCTCCTTCATGCAATAAGCCTGTAAGGAAACGGTTTCGCCGGAGCCCGGGATAAAGGGATCTACAAAGGTCCCGCCCTGACTTGCTTTAAGTGACACTTTTACTGTAAGGCCGGAGCGTGAATAGCTAATAGTATATAGCTGCTGTTGGCTGTTAAACTCAACATTGGCTATACAAGTGTTTACATTGCCTAATTGTTGGGAGATTAAAGTAGCAAACGGATTACCGCCGGTAAGCGGAACAAAATAGTCATTACCCGGATTCTGCAGGGCACTGAGCGAAAGACCATTCAGGAATTCTGTTATTCCGTCAAACATCGAAACATTTCCACACTTGATACCTCCCGATCCATAGTCATCCGGAGGCGCCATTAACTTATCGTAACTGACAATATAGGGATTGCAGAGATCGTCCATGTTGATGCCATTAGAAACCAATGCATCTGTAACTTGCTCAGGTGTAAACTGCCAGTTTATGACCTGACCTGTATTGTATAGGTTTTCAAGGTAGTCCCTGACGTTGTCGAGGTTGGCAGCAGGCAAACAGTTTGTAAATTGAGCCATCATGCTGTCAAGCACAGCATTCATCAAGGTATTGCTTGTACCTATGTATGTACCTACTGCGCTATCTGAAGCGTTCTGATAACCCGTCATATCAATCGTATCAAGCATAGACAGATATTGGTTAACAACAGAAAGCCCGGTAACCGGAACTGTAGTACTGGTATTATTTACAGCTGTGGTAATATTATCCAGCAATGTGTAGTAAATGGAATCATTATTAGGGAATACAGGTTCCGGAATCAGGTGCATCCTGACGGTGTCGCATATACTGCAATCAATTCCATTAGGGAAGCCCGGCATCAGGATATAAAGGTACCGGGCGCGGTTAGATAAATAAATATTCCGGATGGCTTCAAAGTATTTTTCCTTGACGTAATCATTTATCAATGTGCCAGATGCAATCTCACTTTGGAACATTTCCGACTGGCACTGTTCCAGCATATTACCAATTGATGTCTGACAATAGGCCTGATTGAACGCAATAGTATCAAGACACAAATAGCCGTCCTGGAGATAAGCCATAGTATCAAATGGATTAGGAAACAAAGCGGGGTATGCCATCATCTTACCATGTATCGGATCATTAGCGATAATATCGGCAAGCTTCATCATGCCTAACTGGTCCGCAATATCGGCATTAGGAATCTTTCTTAGTTTTTTTGCATACGGATCATCGACGCAATCCAACATCTTACAATATTCAGGATGCAGCGGCAGTAAAGCTTCAGCTATGCTGTCGTCGAAGATATTAATGAAATCTTCTACCGGTAATTGTTGCAGATTGGTATAGATATTTCCAAACCTGATGATAGTATCGGGCATGGTTGTTATACAGGCATTCTGATAACGGTATTTACAATTAAGTGTATCGGTACCATTTAAAATGATATAAGGGCCCGCAGGAAAAACGGTCGGTCCCCAACCTGCCTGGTTTAAATTTTCCCAGTTACCTAAAGTCAGCCCTCCGGGATAAGGAGTGCCTTCGCCACCTCCTGTCAATACATCTTCAGCTGTAAACTCTTGATGCCAGTTATTAGGATTAGTGCCGGTGCCACAGTATATCGTAAAATCAGAATTGTTATTGCCTATGACAACACCGTTTATGGTATGATAGACACCATATTTTCTTTTAATATACGCGCTGTCCTGATTAGGATATAATTCCTGAATCATTTCATATTTTTTGCTTCCACAGGAAGGGCAATCCAGATCAACATAATTTTCCGGGCAAGGGAATTGTTTGGATAAAACGGACTGCTTTATAAACCAGGGTTCATCCTTCAGGCAGTTTTCGGTTGTAGGCAATGACATGAAAGTATCGACAGCAAATGCCACATCATCCGTATTTATAGTAAGTTCCTTATGAAGGCTATGGGTGCCTTTTTCCATATAGAAGCCTAAGGGCGGTGTTTGTTCAAATGCTACTTGCGATCCCGATGTAACTACACCACTATATCCTAACACACTATCGCTATGTGCAACGATGACACCACACTCGTCAAATATCCTGTAATCGTATTGTGCCTTAACCGTAAGGTATTTGCCAATACAGAAGGTTTCGAAAGGCTTGAACTTGTACACATATTTTGCTGTGTTATTACCTGCGGCTTCATTGAAAAAATTCTTATCCAGGATACGCTTGTTGCCAATTATCTGTTGGGTGGTACCTGCAAGAAAATCATCCGTGTACTGTACAGAGTCAGCAAGGTTTTCATTTGAAACCAAGGCATGTATAGTAGTGTCCGGTAGCCCAACCATGGAACTCATCATGGTTTTGCCTTTATAGTTTGTAATATTAAGCGATAGCTGGCCGTTGGGATCTCTGGCTACGGTTTTCCGGTAATATTCAGTCCATCCTATATTTGTACCGAAATAACGGTTAAGGTCATTCTGCTCGGTGCCTACATAATCATTTTTGATATTGTGTTTATAGCCTATCTGAAGTGTATCTCCTGCACCACCCTGCTTTTCAACTCTTTCATCATAACCGGGCGAATAAACGGTCTGTACTAATGGGAAGCCTCCTGCATCGGGAACAAATTTCTGGTAGCCTGACTTATCAGGGTTATTGGGAGAATAATAAATATCTGCAAGAGAGCTGTCATGCAGGGGCGGAAGCAGTATATCTGCCGGACAGGAAGTAAGCTGTACTGTATCAAAGTCCTGAGGTTGATATGGATTACCTGTATTTTTGTTCAGCGCCAGTTTTAACTGGTATCTGAATGAAGGAGAATTAACAGGTGTAGGCAAAATACTGATCGATGGCCGCCCTTCGTAGTCATAAATCTGTTCGGTGGCAATTAATTTACCGGGTGTACTATTGAATCGGGTGATGCTTTGCCTATTTTTGAGCATTCCGTCATAATAGCTCATCACATGCTTATACTTACCTTGCTCCGCAAATGAAACGGTGTATTGCCAATTCAGGCTATCACTTAAGTGGGCGGTATCTATCTGATATATATTATTGCTTGCAACTCCGCTTACTGTACCGGTCGAAGCAAGTGTCCAAGGCCCGTAAATCGGATATTTATATTCAGAAGAGTCGGGCCTGACCAGCCTTACACGATAAATTACATATCCTTTTTGGTATATCAGCGGTATCTTGTAATAATTGGTGTCAACCCAGACTTTTGTAGCATTATCAACAAAACTATAGCTTAAGTTGCTTGCTGATTTCGTAGATATCGGAGTGGTATTATTGTACGGATCGACTTTGTAATTATCAACATAAGTCCATTCCAATTCATATTTTACAGGTAAAAGATTAAGCTGCAGATTGTCAAAGATGGTCATGCCATTTGGTTTCCAGACAACAGGCAGGTAATCATGAGTAGCAGTACTTTTATCAATCTTAAGATTTGCAGAAGCGCCGTATGCCGTATAAAAATTACTACCATTCTTTACTCTGGTATTGTAAGGCTCAAACAATACTGCACCTTCAACATTGAAATTCAGCAGATTAAAAGTGCTGCCGGGCCCGAGCGTCACGGGGGTCGGTGTTCCGCCTGCACCGTCAATTTTATAAAGGCCGGTAAGCACTATCATGATTTTATGGTAGTTGCTGTATTTTTTATATTGCTTGTCCTGATACAGAGCAAGTGAATCCGGATTGAAGCTTATTGTAAGTGTATCATTAATAACAGGGCTGGTAGCTGTATTTGGTGTGGCAGGATTGGAGAAACCATACACTTTATAAGTAAGCCTTAATGTGTAAGGACTGAAAATCTTGAATGGATATCGGTGATTAACCGAAAACCGGACAATATCATGCACGCTCTTAAACTTAATATAACTCGCCCATGAAGAGCTGTTGCTCACCATGTCATCCCATGCAGAATGACTTACGATAATAGTATCATTGAGTCCATGAGCTTTGATGGAATCGGCAGTATGCATGACATTATGATCAAACTGCTTGAAGTTAAAGGTCTGCCCAAATGTTCCGGCAGGGAAAAAACAGATGGATACAGCTATTAAATATACTGTAATGATAACACTTGACTTAAATGCTTTTTTCATGATATCATGAGTTTATAGTACAGAATAGACTTTGTAATTTTTGTATTGGGTCAAGACAGGCTTGCCTTTCACTATCGCAAAAAACTGATGTTCATCAAATACAGATGCAGGGACTGCCGTTTTGTAATTATCGCATATTGTTTCGGTAACCGTCTTCCTTCCGGAAGCGTCAGGCGGGCTTTCTGTACGCATATAAATACTTTCCGGCAAAAAGGTACCTTCATCATAAACGATGATGACCTGCTTGATATAGGGCAATCCTGCAATAGCAAGTGTACAGGTAACTTTGGTCCCTTTCTTATCGGAGGATAGCATCTTTCCATGCGTGAGCAAAACCGAGTCCACAAAGGCAGTGGAAAGATCAAATTTGAAAAGAGACTGCAATTCGGGCAATATGCCCTTGTTCCTTTTATTATACGCATCCAGTTTAAAAACCTGTGCTGTCTTATTAATATGGCTGGCTTTATATACCCAGGTCTTATTGAGCAGGACTGATTCTCCTTCATTGACATAGGAAAGGCATTTATTGCCTTTGTCCATATAAATCTTTGTCGTAGCCTCTTGCTTTTGCCCATTGGAATAGGTGGCTTTTGTATGGTTCTCAAAACTGTATGTCTTTAAGCCTTTGAGTCTTTCGAATACAGGCTTAAGTTCTGTTATTGAATGCTGTTGTGCATAGACAGCAGAGAACAACAAACAATTTACCAAAGCCGAAAGGATGTACCTATATGTTTTTCTGCGCATCTTGAATTGTTTTATCAGTTATGGTACTTGACATTAGCACTGCGGGATTCCATCACAGTAATGACACCCTTTTCTGTTTCCTTTTTGGTACGTACCAGGTTGCCTTCCTGATCATACTCATAAAAGGTTGCAAAGTTGTTTTCGTCAAGAGTCGCTATAAGCTTCTGGTTGACCGGATGATATACAAAGGATTTCATATTTGCATCCAGTGGGTAAACCCTTATATCATCAATATAGCTATTGCCAGGCAATACTAAATTGTAGTTTGAGCCGGTGGCCGTTATTACGCTTTCAGCTTGTTGCCAGCCTTCTATAATTTTCGATTTCCATTGCATGCCGGATGGCAGGGTGTAACCATTTGCTGTAGAAGATGCATTGGTTGGCCTTATCCAATAAGAAATAACATAGCGCTTTCCTGTCTCCATGTTGAAAGTGGAATACCTGGCTTGCCCCGTCGGCTGGCTCGAAGTAACGGGCATGGAAAGTGTTAAGTTCCCTGAAGTACGAATAGAATACTTGCCGGTATGTGCCATATCTGCGGCCAGGTTATATGTGGTATTGCCTATGATCTTATATTGTTTATACTGACTGTTGCCGGTAAGTGTCGCCAGATCAAAATAACCGCTAAAAGGGGAAAAATTAAAACCAACAAGATTACTTACTACCTGCAGCAGGCGATAATCTTCAAAACCGTCAAACATAACTTCATGTTGCTTTGCATTCTGAGCAAGTACTACGGGCAACTGTTGATTATAACCATACATTGCACTTGTATAATTGCCTATTGCATCTTTGTTCTCGAGCTCCATGCCCCAAGGACTGTATTTAGTGACAGTCCTGGCCAATACCCATCCCGGATCTATCGACAGATTCGCAACGAGATAGGAATTCAGGTTCGGATTTGGATTGACACCATCGTAAATATGATGATGAGCGATTACACACTGAATTGCATTTGCCCTTACAAGTAAATTGAGAGGATTTTTCAGTTGCTCCTCGTTAAAAGCAAAGCAATCTACATGTTCATAGCAGTACCATTCATCGTGGAGATGTTCATCGTTTCCTGTGCTGTTTTGCCAAAATGTATTGGCCGAGAATAAACCGGATGAACGGGCAGAGGGGTTGTCATATATTCTGGGTGCCAGAAAAGCATATTCCTTTGCTACGCGCCTGATCTGTCGTGTTCCATTTACGAATTCATTAAGTGAATCCCATGTGGTGGGATTGATAACGGAGTCGTATTTTGGTAGAATAGCCGTCAAAGTATCGGAATATTCTTTTGCAGATATATTGATCAGCCTTGTCAGATTATTTTTCATCAGGTTGCTACCATCAAAAGGCCGGTCCAATCCTGTATAGTTTTGCATGGATTCAGTCAACTGGTTTTTATAACCGGAACGGATAACTTTTATGCTTACACTCGTCAGGGTACCGTTACCGCTTACAGTTTCATTTGGCCAGGCACTTGACTGATACTTGTACCGTGGTTTTATTATGGGATGCGGAAACTCGGATGTGCTCGCAGTATGATAATGTGTCACTGTATCTTTTACGTTATACTGAATTTCACCTACACCCGGGTTACTGTTTATAGAATCCCAGAATGGGTGACAATCCTTATCAATAGGATTAACGTCGTACTTAAATCCTGTTACCCAGACATTGTTTGTATAATAATGCCCGCCATAGACATATGTTATCAGCAACTCGTCACCAACCTGATAATTTTTATAAGTACCGGCTGTTGGCAATTCGCCTGTATAATTACTGACCTCTACCTGATGGAAATTCTCTATATAACCTGTATTCTTATAAGAAGGTCCCATAGATTTATAGCCCCAGTAAGCAGGATAGTTAACAGAATATTCCTGATCCTTATATTCATTATTAACTGAAGTAATTACAGCCTGTCCTGTGACCGGATCAAATGCTTCATTCTTTACTGTTGTAAGCGCTCCCTCTTCAGAGCTTATCACCTCTTTTAATATGCCGTATTGCTGGACCACCTTTGTCGCAACCACAGAACGGAATTCGTTTTTCATATTGAAATCAGTAGACAACGGCGGTATCGGGAAAGGCAGGAACGGAATAGGAAAAGGCCCTACCAACGATATGTTTACATTTATATAAAAGGTACTTGATATTGTTTCTTCTTTCTTTTCTCTTGTATCTATCGTCAAATCAGCCTCAAGCCCGACCGTTTTAGTCTGCAGCTTCATCTTCTGACTGACGGGATCGTATGCAACTACCGGAACGTCATTGCTCAGGTGGCCACTACTGGTGAAGTAGTTGTATTGCTTGTAGCTAACCAATTCCGATTGGCCGGGAGATGCTGCTGATGGTTTTATTATTCTATGCTCCGTACGCTTTGGTTTACCATGCATATCGTTGAAGGTGAGCGTATAACCCTGTGATGCTTCAAAAATTCTTTTTTGGCTAAAGAATCCGTAATCATTTGCATCCGTCAATTTATTAAGGGGCGTAGATTGTACCTGAATCGGGAAATCTTTTGCCGTATAAAAATCATAGATATCCTCTCCCTGTGAAGAGCGGCCCTCCTGTTGGTGTATGCTTTTAACCGTTACCCTTGAATATCCTACACTCGCACCCGGATAAAGGCTTTCGCCGACAGGATATTCCTGATAAAGACCAACGGGATCATGTGGCGGGAAGCCTCCGCCCGACTGTACTACATAGTCAAGCGGCGCCCGGAAAGGATTTTCGTCGCCTCCGATCTGAGGCTCGTAACTTGCAACACCACTGCTGATTGTGCCATAGCTTCCCTGATCTTCTGTTGTATAATCATAAGTCTTGCCATAAGATGCATCCTTTGTATTGCCACCTGCCATGTCTTTCCAGTGATCCCAGAATTCAATTCTTTTTACTCGCTGCCCCCCGCCTTTCTTTTTCATTCCGGGGCTATTTAACCTTATATAAGATGTATTTAGCTTGATATCTTTTGCCTTGCCTTCTTCTGTCATTCTTTTAACAGGGTTCTTTGCCACACTCAGTAATTCACCAAAGGCATATTGGATACCTGCAATTACGTTCAGTATGCCGCTTGCCTCGGGGTCGCTGCCCGGAAATATGATATGAGGGAGGTAATACCTTCCAAAATTGATAGCGGTATAGGAAATATGGTTTAAGGATGCTCCCCCACCTACAATAGATACAGGAGCAAGTTTAATATATCCATGTATTCCGTCGCTGCAAGGTTGAACATCTTCTACGCCGGCATAGCCTTTTATAGGTTCATAGGAATTATTTACCAATCTGGTTTCTGCGTTATAATAGATAAGATTTCCGTTGAGATAGTTAGAAGCAAAGCTTAGTCCTGCTTTTTCACTGCTTAATCTTCTTGTAAAATATAGATAAAGGTTAGGATTATTTTTATCCTGATAGAGCTGATTGCCACTTGAGTAATTGGGAGAATTACCTATACCTGCAATTTTAAACATCTCCATTGCAGGCTTATCCATTACATAGGCGTAATCGTCTGCTTCATACTGCAGCCCAATAGTACCGCCTGATGGTAAAGTGATCTTATTCAATGACCATGCACTTGCATATTCATCCAGATGTGTATCATTTTGATTTACGTAAGGATATTCCCAGTTAGGCATCCCCTCATTAGGCTTATAGGCACCCCACCTGTCTTTATTTGCGACCGCATAATTTTTATTGGTTGCATATTCAAACTGGTATGGGCTGATCATGCTTCTGTCTGAATTACCGTAACGTACAAATATCTTTTTAAGTGTCAGTTTGCCTTTTACAAGGGTATCTGCTGCGCTGTTACCGGCATCGTCCAAGCTGGTGCCATTAAGTATATTCAGGTTATTGGGAACGCCTTTACATAGACTGTAATCATACCTGAAGATAACAGTCTTGATAGGAATAGCACTGCCTTGATTAATAAACCGATCATGTTTGTTATAAAGCTTTATAGAGTCAAGTTTATAAGACTGGTCGGTATTTTTATCCACGCCTCTTGCATCAAGACGGGAAGATGTATAAAATTCCGCTACAAAATTTTTGGTTTCCACGCTGTGCAGCATCCACTGTTCTCTTGTGCCTTTTAAATAATTAGCTTTATTATCCTGATTATCAGATTTAAAGCCTGTATTAAATTGAGCTTTATTTTCCCCATACGGCGCTTTCCATCCAAAAGAGGAATTTTTAAGGGTATAATTGAACTTAGTGAACGTGCCGAAGTCATCATCTGTAGGCCCATCGCCCTTTACATCTACATAATCTGTTGAAAGGACGGAAGTAAGCAGGTAGCTATGTGCAAATGCCGGAGTAGTGGTTTTACTAAAATAATTATCTCTCCCGCTTGTGTTACCTGCACTTGCTTCAGTACCTGTATAGTTAACTGTGCCATCATTATTATCGCTGCCGTTTACAGCCATTGTTACTTCTTCCTGGCTTGTATTCATTGCCGGAATTCCATAGATATATTTACGGCCATCGGTCTGTACCTGAACTATCTCTGAAATCTGTGAAGCAGTCCTGCCATTGCTTGTTCTGTCAATTTCTGTTTTGGTAATATCGGAGCCGCTTTGAAACCCGTCACTGCTTCCATAACTCACAATCTTTCGAGAAGAGGCTACTCCCTGAAGACCGGCTTCATCAGCTGTGAAATAATAGATCAGATTGCCTCTCGGATCCCGCATGTTTTCAGAGTTCGGCTTTTTGAATGGAACATTAACCGTTGCCGCACCATCGGTAGGACCGAGTCCTTGTATAGCAGAAATTAAGCCGGGATTAGTTTCCGTGATTTCCCCGGCTTGTTTGAAATAGGAATTCTGGTACAAACTACCACCAAAATTGTGGCTGAAGGGATGTTTGAATTTATCCCAGGGCCCTGACTGCATATTAGTATTGCCGTTACTAACATTGAAGCCCAGCTCAAAAAGGTTACCTATGCCTGCTTCTATTTCCATGCTGAAATCGGAAGACTCACTTGTTACGACAGGATCGCCGACACTTCCAAAATCATTACGAAAAGGCCTGAAGGAGCCACCTGTTCCCTGCCCGCTCACGCCATAAATATCATAGGTCATATTGCCCAAAGGAAGCAACTTCATTGTTTCATTAAACATGCCGTCCTTATCCCGTGTAAAGTCCATGATGGAAGTGTCAGTTGCATTTTCAGCATAGAGATATCCATAGCCGGGGCGACTTCCATTCGTGTTGTAATGCAATTTGCTGACCATACCGAATGCAGACCCATATACATAGCCACCATAAAGTTCCGCGCCTATTTTCAACCTTCCCCTGTACATATTCATTTTTGATGAGTTGGTTATGACAGGAACTATGTTTTTCACACCTATAGGAATGGTAGCACTAAAATTTTTCGAATAGCTGCCGTAGCCATTTGTTGTCACAGAAGCAGAGATGCCAAGGTTGATATCTTTCAGGCCGGTACGAGTGCTGTAACCTGTTCCGAAATTAAACCCCAGTCCACCTGCTATATCGCCACCTATAATCTTTGAAGTGCTGAATTGCAAGCCTGCGTATACATCCACATCTGCACCGTTTTGTGAACCGACTCCAAGGTTGACGCCTGCAGAAGCCATACCCATTATATTAACCCCACAATTAAGGCCGATATCAGCACTTACGCCACGGTAATTACTAAAATTTACTGATACATCCGCACCTGCCGACAGACCAAAATCTTCGCCGAATGTTTCATATTTTGCTCCCAAACCGACTCTCAGGTTTTTTTCATCCTTTATATTCAAGGTCTTTCCTACTGTTTCGCCGTTCATGTCATCCGGCAAGCCTCTTACAGTACGGTTTACAACACCGGGGTTGATATTCCAGCCAAGGCCCACCCAGCTTGCCTCCTGTTCCATTTCCACACCGCCGTGGTAAGATATGTTTATGGGATAGCCTTCCACATCCATCAGCGGTATGTTGTAGACAAAATCGCCGGAAAACATATCTACCATATCCGTAGTCCCCACAGGCTCAAAGCTCTGGACCTCGGGCTGGCTCGGGCCTGAGGTAAGGGCAAATGTTTGCGTAGCAGGAACAATGAGTTGAATAAGCATTGTAAACAGCATTACTTTTGCTGTGAACCTGATGACTCTTTTGTTGTATAACATACGGTAGGATTTGTGCTTTTAATACAATTTATTTTTATGGTATGCAGGTCAGAAATCTTCTTTCTTTATAACTGTTTTAATAATGCCGTTCTTAAATACCCTGTCGTAATAGGATAGCCGCAGGTCTTCCTTAGGGACTTCTACGGCACCCGGCAGCTTAAAGCCGACGACCATTGTTTCATAGGGTGTCAGGTTCTGGTTGTTTTCAAACCAGTAGCTGTTAACGGTAAGGCTGTCTCTGCCATAAAGCAGGTACATGTCATTAGGCGCCTTATTGAGGTAGTAGTCCTGCCTTGCCGTGTATTCATCCAGCCCGCTTATCTGATAGCGCAAGGGCGACTGTCCGAAGCCTTCCACCTGAAAAGAAATATTGAACCATACCATGCCTTTTAACTGGCTGAGCCTTTCAGCTGCATTGCCGGAATCAAGGTGCTCGGAAGCCACGATGTAATCAGCAGGCTTATACTGGATAGTATAATGCATGTTGCCGACACTTATCTCCTTTCTTAACCCGTTGCTCTTATCTTCTGCATATTTAACCGGATCCCGCTTTTGGGAACAGGCTGCAAGCAGGCAGAGCGGTAAAATCAATTTAATTGCCTTGTTCATATTTTTTGTTTACAAAATCAATTACCTCTTTTGTCCTGTCGTAATAGTCATCGTTATATAAAACGGAGCCCATCCCGTTGGCGCCGATTATCAGCCTGAACCCGTTCTCTTTCCCATATTCGTCTATCATGGGGTTAAGCCGCTTCCATACTTCTTCGTTGATGCCCTGGTTTGTCTGCTGATAGGTCTGTTCCAGTTGCTCCTGGGCACTTCTGAACTGCACATACAACTTTTCGAGCTCCGCTTTCGGAAAGTCCTTTACCTTGCTTTTGGCAGCGAGGTCGCTTTTGAGGCTGTCGGCCTGGCGTCCCAGGGCGGATAGCAGGCCCCCGGATTGTGACTCAAGCTCCTGCTTCATCTTAAAGGAATTGAAAAGCTTTATGGCATCGACCACCGCAATCTTTTTATTTATCCGTTGGTTGTTTATCAATATAAAAGCTACTGTAATGCCGCATATCGCAATGGTTATAAGTATTTGCTTCAGGTCAGTTCTGGTCATGTGCTGTTATTTTCGGATGAGTTCAGGGTTAACGTATTTAAAGGATATTTTGTAAATCCTTCCGGTTTGCGATGTTATTGTAAGCGTATATTGTTGCAGGTGCTTCAGCGGCTGTTCTTCATGGAAGTTCAGGATGAACCTGTTGTCGCCATATTTTGCATCCAGGATGGAAAGGCCTTTATTCATTTTTACAGTTTTGCCCTCATTATCCAAAAGGCCTATCTGAAGGGTATCTGTTTTTAAGTCTTTCAGGTCATATTTCAATTTGAGCAAGCCGGGTGCATACATGGTATAGATGCCTTGTTCCCTTTGTACATCCACATATGACGGGTTTGTATTGATTGCCGCCAGCAGGCTATCTTCTATGATGGTAAACTTCCAGGTTTCGGCACCGCCGAGCAGGATGCCTTTGTAATAGGCATCCACCGTCCAGGCATAGGGCTGGTTGAGTTGCAGGGGCTTGGCATAGACGGGGTATACCTGGCTCATCTGCATCAGGTTCTTCTCGTCATATACAGGGTTGTTGCGGTTGATGGCAACTGTTGTGTTCTGGCCTTCCTTGATTTCCGCAACCCTGAGCCTGTATTTAAGCTCTGAGGCAAAGGGATAGTTGACCGTCCAGCTCAGCATCGGGTTGTATTCATAAATCTTTGCATCGTTATCCGGGTCTATTAAGTTTATGAGGAAGATGTCCTCCGATTTGTGGTACACGCATTCATTGTATTTTTCACTGGTAGATTCGCCGCTGCTGAAGTTCGGCGTCACCTCCACGCAGTATTCATAGATGCCCTGCGGAAGTACCTTGTACTGTTCAAACAGCTCCCTTAGTGCAGGCTCGGAATAAACCATAGCCGGCCTGATGCCTGCCGTGGAAAGGTTGTTTATGCCGGGCTGCAGGTTGCATTCAAACCTGTAGGAGATGCGCATGGTGGAATTGCGGTAACGGATGGTACCTGTAACCAGTGCGTGGGTAGCCTTGGTCAGGCCGGATTGTACCTGATAGTTAAGCAGGTTGTCGGGCGTGACTGCAATGCCGTCCAGGAATGCCATGTTCACGAACAGCCCGTTTTGTGCATATGCTGCCGCCGAACCCAACAGCAGTACTATCGAAACAATAAACCCGGTAATGCGTTTCATATCGTCAATGGTTTTGTTTTTTTATTTAATCCCCTCATTCAATTTTATCAATCGGTATAGAGTTTTTCCTTTATCCTCCAGCTGAGCTCTATGCCGCCGGATACCAGCTGCTGCCTGCTTGTCGTTTCTGCCATCCGGAAATTGCTGTACCTGAAATTGCCACGTATTGTAAGAGGCAGCTTCTTAAAGGCATAGCCGCTACTGACAAAACAACCGTACTTGCTGATGCCCGGCCCTGCCTTCGTAATATCTATGCCTCCTGTAAGTTGTATGCTTTCCCCGACCATGCCGCCGAGCGAAGCATTGGCAAACCAACTGTTGTTATATATGGGATATGCCGTTTCATAGCTGCCGGCATCGATATTGGAATGCCCGATGTTCACCATCAGCATTGTTGTCTTTTTACTGAGCATGGTGCTGAGCTGTGCGGTGGAGCTCTTGTATTGTATCGTATCGTCCGTGCTGCTGTTGCGGCTATAGATAAGCGTAAAGCGAATGGCCCTGTCCTGTCTTTTTATCTGATAATTTGCCTTGCCGGTCCATACCTCGCCTGAGATAGGTTTCTGCGCAATGTTTAGGGTGTCGTTGAAGCTCCTGAAGGTGGAGAAGGGTTTGTAGGACAAGGCAACCGATGGGTAGCGCCTGGAATGTGTTGCAATGTCAAAGCCCCATTTGGAGTTGCTGCCTTTGCTGTAAAAGCTCTTTTGGATAAGGTAATTATATTCTGCGCCAAGGGTAAGGAAGTTCCTGAAAAAGTCACCTTTCGTTTTTATAAAAAGCCGGTCGGTGCCTGCCAGCAGGACAGGCAATGTATTGTTCTCAAATGCTTTGCCTGCATGTTCGTAGCCGGACTCAATCTCGATGTCTGTTTGGGGTATCATTGCAGCTGCCTTGAAGTTGTAAGCTGATTTGTCCATGAACATTACCTGTTCCTTTGCTTCATCCGACTGGCCCGGTTTATCTGAAAAGGCATATTCGCCGCTAAGGGTAACATTGTCACCGATTTCGCCTTTGTAGGTGGCAGACAGGATGCTGACAGGGTTGCGGAAGCTGGGCATCGAAACATCCACGTCTTTAAAGAAACCATCACCGCCGCTACCGCCGCCAAGGAGGCTCTTGCCGGGGCTGTAACCATAATACACAAAACCGAAGGTCTGCTTCACAACGGGCTTGAACTCAATCCTGCCGCTGTAAGCTTTATAGCCTTCCACATTGCCGTTACGGTCAATGTACTCCATCTTGCCGTAACTGCCGCCAACGGTGGCAAAGCCGATGTCATAGCTCATGTCGAGGCCCTTCATCATCTGCCCGGACATGGTATAGTCAGAGACGTATTTGGGGAACATGCCGGCATCGAAGTTGACAAGGCCGGTTACCATGCCTTTGGTCTTGCTTTCGGGCAGCAGCGATGCAGCTTTCTTTGCCATGTCTTTGCAGGACATGTTTTCATAATTCTTCAGGTCTTTTATCTTGCCATAGGCCATGGCCGAATCATAGAAATTGGACTTTTTATATTGTTCTAAAAGAGCCTTGTATTTATCTATTTTTTGCTGCAGCTCCAGCAGCTTCTGATATTGTTCCTTTGCCTTTTCGTACTTTTCTTCCGCCTGTTGTTTTGCAGCCAGCGCCTTGTCCTTTTTATCGTTAAGGTTATTTGCTATTGCTGAAGTGTCTGCTTTGTTTTTCAGCGAATCTGTCAGCTTTTGTCCCTGCTGTTCCGCCCTTTCGGTTACGATTTGTTGCAATCTTTCTTCGCTGAGGCCTGAAAGGCCGTTTTCGTCGATACCGTACTGTTTCGTGAAGTTTGCAAGCGACCTGTCTTTTTCCTGTTGGAGCTTGGCTACGAACTGGCCATAAATAAGGTCATAGCCCGAGCCTTTTGTCAGGGCCTGCGAATATTTATTGTTGAAGCCGGATATAAGCTTCAGCATCTGTTCCCTGGCTTTTTCCGCATCGTAGCGGAAGTGAATATAGCTTGCCTTTGCCTGCCGGTGCATATCCTGTGTGGTGTAGAAGCCCGATACCTGTACCGGGATATCAAAAAGAGGCAGCTCCACATCTGCCCTGCCTTCGTAATAGTTGTTGGAAAGGCCTGAATTGGGCTCCTGGCCGTTGGCAAAATTACCTGACAGGGAGATGTCGGCAACAAGTTCCGTATTTTCCTTGCTTGTATTTTGCATGTCCCTGAACCGGGAAAGCAGGGAATGGTAATCGGACAGTGCATCCTTGCCGGTTGCGTCGAGGTTGTTTCTTAGGGCGTCGCTGCTTTGTGCATACTGACCGGTGGTCATATCCGAAGGCAGCTCCTTGCGGCCCAGGTACCAGCTGCCGTAATATAAATCCAGCAATTCTTTCCCTGCTTCGCTTCTCCTGCTGCAGGCAATGCCTTTCTTTTGGTAGTAGCGTTCCAGCACGGCGCTTTTGCTGTCCAGCACTTTCGATACTTTTATGGAGCCGTTGCCAAGTATCCTGCCGATGCCGCCATCGAGCCTGGTGTATTCTGTAATCAAGGTGTCGCTTGAAAGTAAAATCCTTTCGGTGTAGTCTTTTCCGGCATCTGTATTTTTAACTTGAATGATACAGGCGTAATTGCCGGCAGGCATCCTTTCAATGGATTTGAAGGCACCGAGCCAGTCTTCTCTGATATTGGCCTTTACGCGGCGGTCTTTAAATGGGACGGTCAGCCTATTAGCACCTCTTCCGGCTTCAAAGTCGGTACCGCTTACCGAATAAAGGAGGATGCTGTCATTTGTGGCTTTCAGCTCATAGAGCTTTAAGCTGATGCTTACTTTCGTGGCTCCTGCAGACATAAAGTAAACATCCTCAAATAAATTACCGCTCTCTATATAAACAGCGTCGCAGTGGAGAAGGGAAAAAAAACTATCGGGAGGATTTTGTCCATATGCGCTTCCCTCATTGCCTGAAAAGACAATTATTAACAGCAGCATATGTATAAATGCTCCTCTCAAGGTGGTGGTTTGGTGGTTGGTGATCGGGTTAAATTATTCCCTAACGAATATAAGTTAGAACTTATATTTTTTAACACACTATCTTGAGAACGTATGGATCTTTCTTGTTAACGTATTTTTAAGATGGAAAATCCCCTATCGCAGGACTATATATAATATAAAAGTGCAAACTAAAACCAAATTTTTATCAGGTGTTGATTTATAACAGAAAGAGCGGCTACCTTTCTGAAAAATAAATTTATGTTTGGTTGTGGAAAATGTTTATTACCTATAAAGGCGATAAAAAGCAAACAGCAGGTACAGGATTTTTCAAATTTCAGGTGAATTAGCAGGGTTAACTAATTTAACAATTTGAAAAACAAAAAACATTAATGGTAGAAGACCGTATTATATAAGTTTAGACCTTAAAGAAATTTTAAGTTAAGATACCGGACAATAATATACTTTTACATCACTGCTATATATAATAAAATGTGGGTGCTATTCTTAGCACCCTTTTTATAATTACATGTCACCCGAATCTTCAATAATTAAAACACATTTGACTTGTATTAATATAAAAGAGGAAACAGCATCAATTTGTGAGAGAAAACTCTATTGGGAAAATGTGAGAACCGGTACGACTCTATTCCGGAAAATAAAAGCAATTCATAACCAGGCACCTGGCTACCAATTTTAAATGCCTATTAATAGCTCTTATTATTATTTCAATTATCAAATGCGCAGCCGTGGGTGCGCATTTGATAATTTTGTTTTTAGAAGTTGTTGTGCGACTAACGTACCGGAATTATTTCAAGTCATCTTTGCTGAATATAATTGCGGGCATTAGCTTTCCTCTAACTTTAATGTTGAACAGTTTTGAAGGAAAATTCGTGTCTAAAGTTATATTTTCAGGAGTCTGTAAGGCCTTTATAAAATTACTGCTCTCACTGCTGAAATATGATTTTGATTCATGACCTTGAATATGTTCTTTATTTGAACCCAAAGTGAACTTTAGATCTTTATCTGTTTTTGTAACAAGGACTTCGTTATTCATGTTCTTTATCAAATCGAAGGAAGTTGTTACAATATCATTTGAAACTATCAATAGCGTTTCCATGTCTTTATATGTAGCAAAATATAGGCCTTCACGATGTAAGTCTTCGGATATTTCATCCAGCCGAACTTTGACATCAGGAAGCTCCCTGTTCTTTAATGTATCTACAATAGCATCCATTGTTAATTCAGATTTTTACACCCGGCACTTACCTGATGGTGTCTTTGAAACAAATTGACATTAAATAATGCAACATTTCTATTAACAACAAATCCTTTTCTTTGTTGGATAATTTCAAATAAAAATTACTGTATTGTGTTGTTTGCAAACTTTAAAGGGGGTATCAATTTAAAGACTGTTGATATCACTTCCGTATCGAGAAACTTGTTTCTGCATTGAGCAAAAGCAGAAGATTACATTTTTACCGCCTCAAACTTTTCAATATAACTTCACTACAGGAACTGTATTGATATTTAAATTTGATTAATTTTTTTATTTTTACTACAAACTCCGACTTAAAACATCTTTCTAATAAGTACAAAAAGCAAAAGGAATCTGCCGATGTTTTTAGTGTCATAATGTTTGATTACCATGAAAAAAAATCTACTCCTTTTTCTTTTATCTATGCTGCTTTGCGTTGCCTCGTTTTACCATTTGTATGCGCAGGAACAGGCAAGTCAGCATACCCGCTATGCAGGAAAAAATTTCTGGATTACCATGCAAGACTACAGTGCATTTAATGAGTTTTATCTATCCTCCATATATAATGCCACGTTAACATTTACCTATACTTTTAACAACACCATTCATACCGTAAATGTGCCTCCTGATACTATTATAAAAATCACTATACCTATTTCGGAAATACAATTGGCTATGACTTCTGCATTTGAAACTGTGCAAAACAGAAGTCTTCATATTGTTTCTGATTCAGATATAGTTGTACAGTACGCCGGTTGGGGCTCAATGGAGGACGATGGTGGGTTGATTTATCCCTCGGACAGGCAGAAATATGGCGATGTTTATTTCCTTAACGGCCTTCCCTATCTTTCATTCGGTCAAGGGAGCGTCGGCAATACGGGCAACTTCAGTATAGTTGCTACTTGCGACAATGTTATGCTGGAGATAACCCCTTCTAAGAACCTGACTGGCCATCCCGCAGGAGTGCCCTTTAATGTAATGTTGAATAAGGGCCAAACCTATGCCATAGGCAACGCTGCAAACAACCCATTAAAAGACTTAAGCGGCACTAAGATAGAAGTTAAAAATGCCTCCTGCTGCAACCCGATCAATGTATTCAATACCGGCGCCTGCGGTTTTTCTTATTGGCCATATACCGCTTCCTTTAGCGACTATCCGGCATGTGACTTTTTCTTCGACCAAATACTACCGGTGTCATCCTGGGATACAAGCTATTACGTTCTTCCTTATAGTAACAACCCCTTTACTATCATTAAGATAGTTTCGTCAGGCAATAACAATATGGTCACCTTGAACGGAGCGGGCATTGCTACACTTAGTGAGGGTGGTACACTTGATACTATTATCCGTGAACCGGTACATATAGCATCGTCGCTCCCGGTAAGCATCTCCCAACACATGATTGCACAAAAACAATCCTACACACAGGTGGTTGTTTACCCGAATATAGGCCCTGTGGATTCGCTTTCTGATCCTAATTCTGCAATGGTTATCAGCATGCGTGATGGCATACGCGAAGCCTGGTTTCAAACAGTTGGAAACACTTCCGGATTACTTGCCCAATATTTTTACTTACAAAAGCAAGTTATCGCCATAGTAAGTAAAATCGATAATTTACCTAGCATATTACTTAACAATAGTAGCATCGCTTCGCAGTTTCTACCTTTTCCCGCCAATCCAGATTATGCGTATGCTTATATAACACCCGATACTGGCATCATATACCATCTGACGTCGTCCGATAAAATAGTAGCTAACTATTATGCTGGGGCATATCATGGCTCTATCGATTTTGCGCTGGGTGATGTAAACCCTTATTTGTTTTTTGATGAAGTGCCTACAGATACAATAAAAGTTTGTGCAATGGATAGAGAGATACTTGATGCAGGTCCGGGACTCAGCCATGAATGGTCAACGGGGCAGACTTCCGAAGAGATCAACGTTACCGATACCGGGTTATACTCAGTATTGACGTTTCAAGATGATGACTGTATAGGCAAATTAAAAAAATTCCTGATCAAGTCTACTCCGAGTTATCTTGTCCCTATGACTCTGGGTGCCGACACCAGTATTTGCGAAGAGCATACAATCGTACTACACGGGCAAGGACCTTTTACTGTTTGGTCTACCGGCGAGACAACCGATAGTATCATCGTACAGGAACCGGGTATTTATTGGGCTACGTTGCAGGACACCTGCACACTTGAGATTACTTCTGATACTATTGTAATAAACGAAATTTCTTGTTTGGACCGATATTGCAATTTTAATTTACCTAATGCTTTTTCGCCTAATAATGACGGACTCAATGACTTGCTGCTTCCGGTATATTTTGGGCAGATAGATAATTACAGCCTCAATATTTATAATCGGTTAGGGCAAAGGGTATTTAGCACTGCACAACCGGATGAAGGCTGGGATGGTAATTTCAAGGGGCAACCGTCCGATTTGGGTGTGTACTTTTACAACTGCGTTTTTTATTGCCCTTTGTATGGCAATGTACACCTGAAGGGCGATGTGTCGCTACTGAGATAAGGCAGTTTGCAATTGCTCAAATCGGGATTAAGGATTGGATTTTCAGTAAATCAACCGTTTCTTTTAATAAAGAAAAAAATATTACGATACCGGCAAAAATGGCGTTAAGGATTATGATAGGTTATACAATCTAAACCAAAGCGGCAGTTTTAATAAAATTCATCAGGACTGACAATGCTCTTTAAGTCGCCTTAAAGGCTCGTGATTGGGACAAAGTAGCATCCATTTACAACGGCGTTGCGTACAAGGTTTGGCTGTTAAATGGAAGAGAGAACCGAATGATATCAGTTTAAAGAAAGCTTATAGAGTATTCTTTGACTTAGCTTATTTTTATTTCTCTGGTTACATTTTTCGGAGTATGTTATTTAAATTCATACGAAGACATTTCTCAAATAAATTTATATTTATTTTTTGTATATTGTGGGGCTTGAAAATATTAATTATGAAAAAAAATATCCCGACCGAGTTAACGCATGAATGTTCATTGCAAAATTTTACTGTTTCAAGAGTTGAAGAAGAAGATGGACCTTACAAAACATATATTGTTACTATAGGAGAAGATAGTTTCACAGTAAGAAAAAGTGATGATCACATGTGGATAAGCGGAGATGCTGCAAAATTGCATGGCGATGATATATTAAACTCTATTGGATGCTATATCGACAATAATTCGATTTAAAAGCATCTCAACCCTACCGTCCAAGATTTTTTTTATTAGTCTTATTAAGATAATTAACCCAATTTCCTTTGTAACTCCTGCCTATAGGTATTTCATTATCCAAAACTGTCACTTCCTGAGATGTATAAGAGTTAATATAGTCCGTATTTATTGCAAAACCTTTATGGATTCTTATCAAGTTTAAATGAGAAGATTCTTTAAGAAAATTAACCAACGAAACCCTGAGCAGCCGTTTCCCATCTTTAAAATGAAGTGCGATATATTTGCCTTCTGTTTGAACAAATAACAGATTGGTTAAATCTAATTTCTCATAACGCACACCTGTCTTTATAAATAATTCCCTGTTATTCTCCAAATGTCTTGAAAAGCTTTTATTTGTAGTATCATTACTCATTTCCAGATGTATTAAGTGAGATAAGGTATGTTTCAAGAAACAATTACAGCTGAACTAATAAAAGAATGCTAAAATAACACTATGTTTACAAAAGAAATGTTATAAATATCACATAATTTAATTTATAAATTAAATTAAGACAGTGGGATTTACTTAACAATTCAATTAAACTATTACCAATGCTAATATGAATGAGATTATTAACAAATCTATATTCAATGCTAATTTCAAAATCAGGTATAAATACCTGATTTTACTAAGAACGTTTATTTGGTTTCTATGCAATCGGCAAATCAATACATGAGGCGAATGAGTACAATCGCATTGTGTATGCTGTCAGGAAACAATTAGGATTGAAGCGGCGTTTTGATTGTCATTTGTTTTTGAGAAAGGGCTCGTTATACAACGAGCCTAATTTTGTTATGTCTTTTCTTGATTTTTTCTATATTTACATATACCATCTGCATTGAATATTTAGCTAATCATTCCATGAACTCTTCAGATAAATTCAACAACGATGGTTTTAATGGCCTGCAAAAGCAAAAGATGTCATCATCAGACGAGACGTCAAACTTTTAAAAGGCCAAATGGATAGTAAGCCAAGAGTTATCCAGGAGTTTATAAACAAGATCATGCTAATCCCTGAGATAGATATTTATGTTGCATCATTGAACCGAGATGAATCAAATGACATTATTGGAGGCATAGTTAATAGCAAATTGAAAATATCAAGATAACAAACCAGTTAAAACAACAATATGGATAAGTTAACATTGGAACAACGCTTAGAACAATTATGGCAAATGTACGCCGAACAGGAAGAGGAATTAGGTGCACTTCAACAACAGCAGGACAGATTAAAAGAGAGGATGCGCCTGATAAAAATGGCTATAGAAGTTTTGAAAGAAGAGATACAAGGCTAGCAAACATATGTAGAAAATATCAGCTGATTATTGTTAAAGATTTTCGCTAAAAATATCAGGAGTTTATGGCGCGATTGTAGTGGGGAAAATAATGAAGCGTTTATGAAATTATCATAAACGCTTCATTATCAGTGCTCCCACTCGGGCTTGAACCAAGGACCCCCTGATTATGAGTCAGGTGCTCTAACCAACTGAGCTATAGGAGCAATCACTGTTGTGATTACCTTGAAAGGTGCGCAAAAGTAATGGTATTATTTGAAATAAAAAAAAGAATCGACTTGATTTATTTCGTTTTTTGTAAAAAAAATGTTTCTCTTTTATATTACCTTTGCCAACAATTTTTCACACGTTTAACTAAAGTTTTCTCCCTCGTTATGGCACATAACAAAATTGTAGAATTATTAGGTGCAGACGCTGAGTCTTTACTCACTCACCAATGCCAAACAATCAGCGCATCTTCTTTACATGCTCCATCTCCTAACCACGTAGATGAAGTATGGGCAGGTTCTAACCGTAATATCCAGACGCTTCGCAGCATCCAGACGCTTTTGGGTCATGGCCGTTTAGCTAATACAGGTTATGTTTCTATCCTTCCGGTAGATCAGGGTATCGAACATAGTGCAGGCGCTTCTTTCGCTCCAAATCCTATTTATTTCGATCCTGAGAATATTGTAAAACTGGCTATTGAAGGTGGCTGTAATGCTGTTGCTTCTACATATGGTGTACTGGGTTCTGTGGCTCGTAAATATGCGCATAAAATTCCTTTCATTGTAAAAATCAACCATAACGAGTTTATTTCTTACCCTAACCGTTTTGACCAGATCATGTTCGGCTCTATCAGAGACGCATGGAACATGGGCGCTACTGCGGTTGGCGCAACTATCTATTTCGGTTCTGAGGAAAGTCACCACCAAATCATTGAAACGGCTAAAGCTTTTGAATATGCACACGAGTTAGGTATGGCAACTGTTCTTTGGTGCTATATCCGTAACAATGCATTCAAGAAGGATGGCGTGGATTATCATACTTCTGCGGATCTTACTGCACAAGCAAACCATTTGGGTGTTACGATTCAGGCGGATATCATCAAACAAAAATTACCTACCAATAACGGTGGTTACAATGCCATCAATTTTGGTAAAACACATAAAGACGTTTACGGCAAATTGACTACGGACCATCCGATTGACCTGGCTCGTTATCAGGTAGCGAATTGCTATATGGGCCGTTCAGGTCTTATCAACTCCGGTGGTGAATCCAAAGGTGCTTCGGATTTGTCAGAAGCAGTTACTACAGCGGTTATCAACAAACGTGCAGGTGGTATGGGTCTTATCAGCGGACGTAAAGCATTCCAAAAACCAATGAATGAAGGTATTCAGTTATTGAATTCTATTCAGGATGTTTATTTAGACAGCGGTATTACTTTAGCATAAGCTTTTCTATATAAAATTGAAAGCGCCGGACGAATAGTCCGGTGCTTTTTTGTTGTGCAAAAATAAATCTCCTGTCATTTTCAAAAGCAATTTAGCAAATAAATACATTTGCAATTATTCTACACTCTCCTACCCTTTTTCCATGAATTTCCTGAAAGCAATTATCACCTGCATCTTCTCTGTTGCCTTTCTGCATTGCTTTTCACAGCAGATGATTCAAGGAAAAATAATTATTAAAGAGAAAGAAGACCTTTCTTTTGTAAACATATTATTGCGGAATGGAGCGGACAGTGCCATTATAAAATCAATAACGCCGGACACTTCAGGCAATTTCTATGTAACTATTTCTCATTATCAAACCGGTATGTTTATAGAGGTTGCTGCATTGGGTTATGCTGCTGAAATTTATCAGCTACAGCCACCGGCAAATGATACCTTCAATTGGAATATCAATTTAACTGTACAGGAACGGGAACTGGATGGTATAACTATCAACAGCAAAGCTCCTTTGATAGAACGCAAAGTTGATCGTGTCATCTTTAACGTTGCCAATAGCATTTCTTCCAACGGTTCTGATGTATTTGAACTATTAAAGAAAACACCCGGTGTACAGGTAAGCCATGAAGATATTGGTATGACGGGTAAAAGTACGGTGAGCATCATGATAGATAACAGACTGGTACAAACGGATGGCGAAGAGTTGGAAGCATTACTAAGAAGCATGCCTGCAATAGAGATTGATAAAATAGAAGTTATATCTGCACCGCCGGCCAAAAATGATGCGCAGGGCAATTCGGGCATTATCAATATCGTGACGAAAAAGAAAAGAAGAAACGGCTTTAACGGAACTGTTACAGGCAGTTATGAACAGCGGACAAAGGGCTCTGAACATATAGATGCTTCTTTTAATTACCGCAAGGACAAAATAAATGTTTACGGTAATTCAAGCATAAATAGAAACCGGTTTATTTCCTTACAGCAAACCAATACGTTTTATCCGGAACAACAGCAAAATCAGACGTTGAATCAGGATAACAGACCGCTGTACACTTATACGCAACTTGGGTTTGATTACAATCTGAAACCGAATGCCGTACTCGGATTCCGTTATACATTAGGGACGCTGGACGGAAAGACGGACGAAGATTATGATAATGAAGTATTGCACATCCCTTCTCTGGTTAAAGATTCCACTATACTTACCAATGCTTTTGCAACTGATAAAGGAAGACGGAATGTATTCAATCTGAACTATGAATGGAAGATAGACAGCAGTGGCAAAAAACTAACTGTTAATGCAGATTATTTTACAAGGAAAGGCGATAAAGGCAGGGCTTTCAAAACTTCCGATTTCTTTGCAGACGGTAACAGTACGGGCGTATCAAGCGACAATAAGACTTTTGGTACAATCAAAACAGCTATTACTACCGTAAGTGTGGATTATGAAATGCCAACTGTTTTTGCCATATTTTCTTTAGGTGCAAAAACTTCATTTGTACATAATAACAGCGACAATGTTTTTACTACGTTTCAAGGTATGGATTATATAGTTGACAACGACAAGACTAATACATTTGACTATAAAGAAAATACACAGGCAGCTTATATAAGTGCTCAAAGGTCTTTTGGAAAATGGGACTTGCAATTAGGGTTCAGAGGGGAATATACTCAAACAAAAGGGTATTCATTAAGCCTGTCACAAACCAATACGAATGATTATTTCAATATTTTTCCGACTGCTTATGTTCAATACAAATTCAGTGAAGTGCACAGTCTGAATTTTAATTATTCGAGAAGAATAGACAGGTCTTCTTTCTGGATTATGAATCCGTTCCGGATTTATTCAACAGAAACATCCTATGAGGAGGGAAATCCTTTTCTGCAACCTGCATTCAGTAATAATTTTGAGCTTGGCTATACCTATAAGTCGATCTTTACAATGACTTTGTTTTCACAGCATGTAACGAATCTGATAACACGGGTTTCCAATATAGACACGGTAAGTAATTCTTTTAATTTCGTATCTGCGAATGCAGGAACACAGACTCAGTATGGCGTTACAATGACGCTAAGCATACAACCGTTATCTTTCTGGGAAAACACAACACAGGTTTTCGGAACTTACAGCAAATTCAATTCCACGTTTTATAATGCGGATGTAAGCTACGTCAAACCTTCTTTTTCAATAGAAACCGACAACACTTTTACTTTGAATGCTTCTCAAACATTATCAGCGGAATTAGGGTTTTCTTTTACATCGGCGCAGCAGTCAGATTTTGATGTGCAACGACATTTCTGTAATCTGAGCGCGGGTATCAAAACATTTTTATTTCAGAAAAAGCTGATTGTTACGCTGGATGCCGAAGACATTCTGAAGACGGATATCTGGCAAATGAAAAACCTTTATAATGGTACTTTCCAGAATAGTTATTTTGATAACAGGTCTTTGCAACTTGCGCTGACATGGAAATTCGGCAACAGGAACATTCAGGCAAAAAGAAATCTCAATAAGAATAGTGATGAAATTAACAGGGCAAATTAATTATAATCTTCAAAAGCTTTAAGGATATTGAAACAAAATGGGTTGATATTTTCATATCAACCCATTTTGTTATTCTTCTTCTTTATTCAAATACATTTGTTGTGCAGTGGCATCCAGCGCTTCATAAAATTCCTCTCCGTATTTCCGAATCAATGGTTCTTTTAAAAACTGATAGACGGGAATCTGCAGTGATTTGCCCAATTTACAGGCAGGTTTGCAAAGTGTTTCGCGCGGTTCATAGTTCAATGCATCGAAGTTTTCGTATTCCGTAATTCTGATGGGGAATAAATGACAACTTATCGGTTTCTTAAAACTTATTTTGCCTTCGCGATATACCTGTTCTATTGCACATTTTACGATGCCTGAATCATCGTAATATCCATAAGTGCAAATGCCGCCATTCAAAGTTGGTGTTACCAAACCGTGTTCGTCATCAAAGGTATAGGCACCTTCTTCTTCCACATGGGCAATAGCTTGTGGTGTCATTAAATGTTTGAATTGCGGATATAAATCTTCAATCAAATCTGCTTCCTCCTGCGTGATGGGCGCACCGGTATCGCCATCTACGCAGCAGCCACCTTTACACTTATCAAGGTTACAAACGAATTGCTTTTCTACCACTTCGTCACTAATCAGTTTATTGTCTATTGCAATCATTGTTTTGAATTGTCAATGGTGAATTGTTAATGGTGAATTGTGAATACTCTATATTGATTGACTATTCACAATTCACTATTGACTAAATAAATTCAAATCCTATATCCCTTCTGAAATTTTTACCTTCAAAATCAATATGTGTAATGCTTTCGTAAGATTTAGCCAGTGCGTCTTTCAGGTCTTTTCCATAAGAGGTGACTGCTATTACGCGACCGCCATTTGAAACGATATCAGTGCCTTTACTGGCTGTGCCTGCGTGAAACAAAATGCTTTCGGTAACGTTTTCAAGCCCTGTCATTACTTTACCTTTTGCATAATCTCCTGGATATCCTTCAGAAACCAACATTACGGTACAAGCTGCTTTGGGGTTGTGTTTAACGGTTACTTCATTTAGTTTCTTATCATTCATTTTCAGAATTAAATCCACTAAATCATTTTCAAGCCTTGGCATTACAACTTCTGTTTCAGGGTCGCCCATGCGGCAGTTGTATTCAATTACATAAGGTTCACCGCCAACTTCTATCAAACCAAAAAAGATGATGCCCTGATAAATAATGGATTCTTTTTTCAGCCCTTCTACAGTTGGCTTTACAATGCGTTCCAATACTTTTTGCATGAAGCTATCATTTGCAAAAGGCACCGGAGATACAGCGCCCATGCCGCCTGTATTAGGCCCCTGGTCACCTTCTCCAATTCTTTTATAGTCTTTGGCTTCGGGCAAAATCACGAAATTGTCGCCATCGGTTAAACCAAAAACAGAAACTTCCAGACCGGTCAGGAATTGCTCTACTACGACTTTCTTACCTGCATCACCAAACTGTGATTCTTTAATCATGGAGGTAAATACTTCTTTTGCTTCTGCTACATCACTTGTGATAACTACTCCTTTCCCTGCTGCCAAACCATCTGCTTTCAATACAATGGGTGTTGTATGTTGTTCCAGATAAGCAAGGCCTTCTTCAAAATTACTTTCATCAAATTCCTGATAAGCGGCAGTCGGAATGCCATGTCTATGCATGAATTTCTTGGAGAATGCTTTGCTGCCTTCCAGTTGCGCTCCTTCTTTAGATGGGCCGGCAACAATGATGTGTTTTAAGTCTGCCTCGGATTTAAAGAAGTCATAGATACCTGCCACTAAACTATCTTCTCCACCCGGGAAAAGGATGTCAATTTTATTATCTAAACAAAAGGTTTTTATTGCTTCAAAATCCAGAATGGACATAGCAATATTGGTTCCGTAAGCGGATGTTCCTGCATTTCCGGGTGCAATAAAAAGTTGGGAACATTGCGGGCTTTGAGAAAGTTTCCATGCGATGGCACATTCACGTCCACCGGAACCTAATAGAAGTATATTCATTATTTATTTAAAGTAATTTGCTGAAAGAGGTGCAAAGATAAATAAATATTGCCGTGTAGGAAAACAGAACGTTCGGGTTAATGATGGGTTTTATAACACTAATTACATGTACTGTGTTATAGAGTTAATCCTTATAGGTTATAAAAACCTATAAGGATGTTCTACAGAAAACTTAAAATGATATCAAATCGGATTCTCTTATTTTAATGGGAAGTAGAACTTCATGTAAGAAAAAAGATTTGACAACTTTTAAAAAGTTGTCAAATCCCGTTAAAAAAATAGTAAGTCATTCAGTGATTATCGTTATTTCAATGCTTCCAACGCTGCCTTAATTCTCTTAACGCCTTCTTCCAATGTTTCCATGGAAGCAGCGAAAGAGAAGCGGATACAATTCGGCTCTCCAAATGCAGCACCGCTTACACCGATTACATGTGCTGTGTTTATAGAGAACATCCTTATAGGTTATAAACCTATAAGGATTCTACAGAAAACTTAAAATGATATCAAATCGGATTCTCTTATTTCAATGGGAAGTAGAACTTCATGTAAGAAAAAAGATTTGACAACTTTTAAAAGTTGTCAAATCCCGGCAAAAAACTATAAGTCGTTCAGTGATTATCGTTTATTTCAATGCTTCCAAAGCTACTTTAATTCTCTTAACGCCTTCTTCCAATGTTTCCATGGAAGCAGCGAAAGAGAAGCGGATACAATTCGGCTCTCCAAATGCAGCGCCGCTTACACCGATTACATGTGCTGTGTTCAATAAGTACATAGCCATATCATCGGCATTATTTACATTGGTTGTTCCGTCAGATTTTCCGAAATAGGCAGAGATGTCGGGGAATGCATAAAAGGCGCCGTCAGGATTGCTGATGCGTACATTGGGCAGAGCAGCCATAGCGGGAATGATATATTCTTTCCGTTGCTTGAATGCTGCAACCATATCCATAGATGGTGTTAAATCTGCTAAAAGTGCTGTGATAGCGGCTCTTTGAGCAATGGAATTTACACCCGATGTACTGGAACTTTGTAATTTTTCACAGGCTTTTACCAATTCAACGGGTGCGGCCATATAGCCCAATCTCCAGCCCGTCATGGCAAAGCCTTTGGCAAAACCGTTTACAACCACCACTCTGTCTTTCAATTCTGTGAATTGTGCAATGCTTTCGTGTTTGCCGATGTAATTGATATATTCATAAATTTCATCGCTGATAATTACAATATCGGGATGTTTTACAAATACTTCTGCAAGGGCTTTCAATTCTTCTTTGCTGTAAACAGTTCCTGTAGGATTGCAGGGGGAAGAGAATATAAACAATCTGGAACGTTCTGTTATAGCAGCTTCCAGTTGTTGTGGCGTAATTTTAAAATCGTTTTCTATGGCTCCGGCAACAAAAACATTGGCACCTTGATTCAGGCTTACAATAGAGGAATAGGTTACCCAATATGGCGTGGGGATAATGGCTTCGTCACCGGGATTGATGATGCTTGCGATTACATTGGCAAGCACTTGCTTTGCCCCGTTACTTACCATTATCTCTTCTGGTAAATAATCGAGGTTGTTATCTCTTTTTAATTTAGTGCAAATGGCTTGTCGTAATTCTGGGAAACCTGCTACGGGCGGATATTTGGTATAACCTTCATCCATTGCTTTGGTGGCAGCGTCACAAATGTGCTGTGGTGTTCTGAAGTCCGGTTCGCCAAGGCTCAGGTCTATGACGTTGATGCCTTTTGCTTTTAATTCACGGCCAAGCTTAGCCATTAATATTGTTTGTGGTTCAGATATGCGGTCGAGGCGCTTCGCTAATTGCATGTTTAATTTTTGCCGTAAAAAAATCTGTGCTTGTTTTGCGGGAACGAAGATAAGGAATTAGCCTATTAGATATAGGATTAGGAACTGAGATTTTGGAATAGAGGCCTGAGTTTCAATAATCTCAGATAAGAGAATAGCTTTTCTTTATAAATCAGATTTAAATTGAAAAGAAATGTTCCTTTTGCAATCTAACTAAAATGCCACATATAAAAAAAGCCGCTTTTATAAGCGGCTTTTAATCTTTATTTCTTTTTCGGAGCTGCGTGATGCTCTTTTTTATTATGCGTCACATGGCTTCCTTTGTCATCTTGTTCTTCACCTTCTCTGTGGTCAAGATTGTCGCGTACTTCGGGTCTTTTCTTTTGTGTTTCAGGATTCATGTTTTTAGCACGAACCTGAGGTCCTTTTGCACTTTTCATAACAAATTGTTTTAGTTAATAAAAATGTTTTGACGGAATGTGTTGCAGCATTCCACATCTATTTACAATCTGCTACCCGCAATGTTTTTAAATGATTTCTTAAAACACAAATATTAACAATCTGCGGTTACTCATTCCCGCCGTTTCAAATTCGTAATGACCGGCACTGCATATACCTGGAATGCGGCATCTTTAATTTCCAATAAGATTAAAATTTCAATGCAGTTTCGCACCTGCTTATTATATCTGATAGTTACTTAAGACGTTGATGACATTTAAAATTCATATACAAATGCTTATTGTAACTTTTCCTTAATTAAATTGTATATTATCTTAGCAACCCAAATACTAAATATCCGGTTTGATGGCTAAAAATTATGATTCAGAATTCTGCGGAAGTCTACCCCTTAATAATATTAATGTCATCCAATCTTATGGATTTCTTATTGTCATTGATAAAGAAAGTTTTAGAATCATTCAGATTAGCGATAATATAGGTACTTTTCTTAAGCAGAATCCCTCCGAACTAATCGGCACTTCATTGGAAGATATATTGGATATCAATCAATTAAAGGAACTCCAACATCGCTTTGATAATAAGTCTAAAGAAAAAATACCATTAACGTTTACCGTGTCCGGCGCCAAACTTCTTGCTTTTGCACATTTCAAGCCTGAGTATATTATACTTGAATTGGAAAAGCCTGATTTGGTTACGGAAAGATCTTTTACAAGTGTATATGAAGACGTTAAATACGTGATGACTGTCATAGAATCTGCCGAAACTATTGAAGAGGTAAGCAGGATTGCGGTAAAGGAATTAAAGAAACTTACCGGTTTTGACGGCGTAATGATGTATCGGTTTGACAGCGACTGGAATGGTACGGTCATTGCGCAGGATAAAAGTAATGACGCGCTGGAAGATTACATGGGGCATACATTTCCCGCCTCTGACATACCTAAACAGGCACGGGAACTTTACCTGAAGAATCCTTACCGCCTTATTCCGGAACGGGAGTACGAACCGGTGCGATTATATCCTGTAGTAAATTCAATGACGAATGCCTTTATTGACCTTTCGGATTGCAATTTAAGGGGTGTAGCTGCTGTTCATCTGGAGTATTTAAAAAACATGAATGTTCAGGCATCCATGTCAATCAGGGTCATTTATAACGGAACTTTATGGGGGCTGCTTGCCTTTCATCATGTAACACCACACTATCTTAACTTTGAACTTTGCTCCATTTGCGAACTTATTTCAACCGTCATTTCAAATCGCATAACACACATTCTTCACAAACAAAGATTCGATGTTGAAGCGGAATTACAACAATACCACAGCATGTTAATCTCCAGAATATATGCTGAAGACGATTTGTTGACAGGTTTGTTAAATTCCGAAAATGATGTATTACAAAACATGTTTAAAGCAAATGGTATTGCCATAATTTTTCGGGGCAAATATCAACTTTCGGGTGAAGTGCCTCAAAAGGATTTTTTAGAAAATATGGTGTTTTGGCTGCAAAGCAAAGAAATTGAAAATGTGTTTCACTCAGATCATTTATCTGATATTTTTGAAGAAGCTACTCCTTTCGGAGCAACCGCGAGTGGTGTATTGGTTATCCCGATTAATAAAGAGAAAGGAGAATATATTATTTGTTTCAGACCTGAGGTTATACAAACAATCAATTGGGGGGGGAATCCCAACAAGACTATAAACTTTGACCCTGATCGTAAAAAGTATCATCCCCGGGCATCTTTTAAAGTATGGCAGGAATTGATTCACCATACTTCATCTCCGTGGGATGCGTTGGAAATAAAGGCAGCTGAAAACCTGAGAACATTTATTTATGAATACACGACAAAACAAGCAGAATATTAACCTGTGCCTAAAACGAACCAATTAAATTTCCCTGAAGCAAGATCCCTTGACAGATTTATCGTAGCTATTGGCGCCTCTGCCGGTGGCCTGGAAGCTATTAATGAATTCTTCGATAATATGCCTGAGAATTCGGGATTGACGTTCATTGTCATACAACACCTTTCGCCGGATTATAAAAGCCTGTTAGTTGAATTGGTAGGTAAACATACCCATATGAAGGTTTTTGAAGCAACCAATGATATGATGCTTCAGCGAAATTGTGTTTACATCATACCCAACAAAAAGTTGATGACCATCAGGGGGCACAAATTGAAGCTTGTTGACAAAATAAAGGATAAGACTCCCAATACAGCTATCGATACGTTTTTAGTAAGCCTTGCACGAGACAAAAAGGAAAAGGCCATTGCAATTATACTTTCAGGCACGGGCACTGACGGCACCAAAGGAATTGAGGCAATAAAGGAGACAGGCGGCATGGTATTGGTACAGGAACCGGAAACCGCAAAGTTTGATGGCATGCCCAATAGCGCTATAACTTCAGGCAATGCAGATTTTATTCTGCCGCCGTCAAGAATGCATGAAGAACTTAATAATTTTATTTATCCCAATGTAGCTTCTTTTCTTGAAACAGAAAGTCTGGATGATGCATTACTTGAAGAGCTTTTTAAGCTTGTCAGTGAAAGCAGCGGACAGGATTTTAATCTTTATAAAACACCCACTATCACCCGTCGGATAGGAAGACGAATGGCTGCTGTGGGAATAGCTGTTTTTGATGATTATGTCAAATTTTTAAAAGAAAACCCGCAGGAGGTTAAGTTATTGGCCAAGGATTTCCTTATTGGTGTAACAAAATTTTTCAGGGATAAGCCTGCTTTTGATATTCTCGCTAAAGATATACTGCCTGAAATTATCAGAAAAAAGCAGGACGGAGATTTATTAAAAGTGTGGATATGCGCCTGCAGCACAGGTGAGGAAGCTTACTCGGTAGCCATATTGGTGAATGATTGCATCAATAAATCAGGAAAAAATCTTGAGGTGAAATTTTTTGCGACAGATGTGGATGATGCAAGTATCGAGATTGCATCAAAAAATAGCTATCCTCTTAGCATAGTTAAAGAAGTGCCTGCCGATCTGTTAAAAAAATATTTCATTAAAGAGCGTAAAGCGTATTCAATTATTCCATCTATCAGGAAACAGATTGTTTTCGCACGACATAATGTTATAAAGTCGCCGCCATTTATTAAAAATGACCTGGTAACCTGCCGTAACATGCTTATTTATATGAATAGCCTGTTGCAACAAAAAGTGATTGCGACACTACATTATTCCCTGAACAAGGGTGGCTATTTATTTTTAGGTTCAAGTGAAAATGCTACGAGCATTAAAGAAGGCGTTACGGAACTTAGCAATCGCTGGAAATTTTACCAGAAAACAGGAACGATCAATTACGGCCTTCATCAAACATATACTGCAGTTACACCCAGCCTTAAATTACCGGCAGAGAAGAAAATTACACCCAAAAGCAGCGAAAGCTTAAAGTCGTTAGATGATGAATTTCGTGAATTAATGATAGAAGAATTTGGATCGGTAGCCATATTCATTGATAAAAATTATGCTATTAAAGAAACTATCGGAAATTTTCATCAGTACCTTACTTTGCCGGAGAAAAAACTTGATCTCAATGTCCTTAACATGGTCAACCGGGAGGTCGCACTGCTCTTAAACACAACAATCCGGAAAGCCTGGAAAGAAAACAAAAAAATGACGCTCAACCGGATAAGGGTTAAAAGAGATGAGGAAGATATGTTTCTTCAGATTGTAGTTAAGCCACCCTCACCCCGCTCCCCACACGGACTGACACAGCTTATGTTTTGTGAGGCAAAAATTGATGGCGGGACCAAGGATATAACAAATATACCCATTACTGAAATTGAGCACGATCATGAGTATCTGATGGAATTGGAAGCCGAGCTAAACGAGACACGGACCAATTTACAGATGGCTATAGAGGAAATGGAAACAACTAATGAGGAGCTGCAATCAAGTAACGAGGAATTGCTTTCGGCCAATGAAGAGTTACAATCAGGTAACGAAGAACTTCAGTCATTAAATGAAGAATTGCACACTTTAAACACCGAGCACCAGGTAAAGATTAATGAACTGACGGAACTTAACGATGATCTCGATAATTATTTTAAAAGTACTGACATCGGACAAATTTTCATTGACTCAAGCCTGAGAATCAGAAAGTTTAATCCCGCTGCCGTAAAGATGGTTAATTTAATACCAAATGACGTCGGCCGCCCTATCAATCACATCTCCAGTAACATTGAATACGATAGTCTGATCAATGACATACACGCTGTTTTGTCAAATGAACAGGTGTTGGAAAAAGAAGTGAAGCTGAAAAACGGTTCTAATAATTTAATGCGCATCATGCCATTTGTCAGAAAGGACAAACAGCTGGATGGCGTAGTCATTACGTTCATCGATATTTCGTTGATAACAGAACTGAACAGTATTATCAGTGGTGTTTTCAATGCAAGTTCATCGGTGATACTTGCATTCAAAGTATTAAGGAATAATGCTTTTAAGATTATAGATTTTATTTGCACAGCTTATAACAGTACTGCTTTAGATCTTGTAAAAAAGACAGGGGATGATTTAAATTTACATCCCTCTATTAAGTCATTTGCTGACTTAATCGGCAACATAAGCATGGAGCAATTTATAAAGGTGGTAGAAAGCGGAAAACCACTGCAAACAGAATTGCAGACTGCGGATCAGTTGTGGTTTCAGGTAACAGCCGTAAAAATGGATGATGGATTTGTGATTAATCTTACAAATGTTACCGAACGTAAATCATCAGAGCAGAAATTGCGGAAAAATTACCATGAACTGATCACAGCCCGTGAGGGGCTCAAGACGCTCAATAACCAATTAGAAGACCGGGTTTTTGAACGCACGCAAAAATTGACTGAAAGCGAAGAACGTTTTAATCTGGTCTCAAAAGCTACCAATGATACGATATGGGATTGGAATCTGGTTACCAACACAATGTGGAGGAGCGATAATTTCACCATTATGTTTGGTTATGAATGCAACGAAGAAACTAACAGCGTCGAATTCTGGTTTAGCAAGATTCATCCCGATGACCGCAAAAGAGTTCAGGAAGGAGTATTTCATGCTATAAACAATAATAATAAGCAATGGTCTGCAGAATACCGTTTTTTAAAAGCAGACAATAATTATGCCTATATTCTGGATCGCGGAAGTATTTTGGAGGATGAGTTCAGAACACCTTATCGTTTAGTTGGATCAATCGTAGATATTACGCGTCAAAAAGAATCAGAAAACCGGCTTATTGAGTTATTACAAACTATAAAAAAACAGAAAGATGAGTTCTATAGCATTTTTGACAATGCGCCTGCTTTAATAACGATCCGACGCGGTCCGGAATTAGCATATGAGTTTGTAAACAAAGCATATCAAAAGTTTGACGGACAGGATAATCTGATTGGGAAGCCTTCTGCTGAAGTTGCGACTTTATTTGACAATGCGGAATTCCTGAAGACAGAAAATGATGTTTTTGAAACCGGCGTAACTTACGTAGGCAAAACCTATCATGTTACCAGGAAGGAAGGCAAGTCATCGACGCAGGTTGATCACTGGTTTGATATTATCATTGCACCTGTATATGATGATACGGGTAACATTGATGGCCTGGCATTGTTTGGCTTTGAAGTTACAGATCTTATACGTGCGCGCAAATCTGCAGAAGAACTGATGTATAAGAAGGACGAGTTTATGAGCATTGCAAGCCATGAGCTTAAAACACCTGTCACAAGCTTGAAGGGATCATTGCAGATACTGGAACGGTTAACCCAAAAAATGGACTTGAAAGATCCGTTGGTTACTTTTATTTTAAAGGCTGTAAAGCAAACCGATAAATTGACTGTTTTATTGAACGATTTATTAGATGTCACCAAAATCCAGGAAGGGAAAATGCTCCTTAATTATTCTGAATTTGATGCCAGGGGTATGATTCAGGAAAGTATTGACGAGGTAAGGGCGCAAAATCATAAACATGAACTGATACTAAATTGCAATGAGAAAAACATCATTATAAAGGCAGACAGAGCGCGTTTAGAACAAGTTATAAATAACTTTCTTACCAATGCAATAAAATACTCTCCTGATGCAGGTAAAGTTGAGATAACATGTTCCTTTAGCGAAAATTCGTTTCGTGTTGAGGTAAGGGATTTCGGGATTGGAATTCCGAAAAACAAAAAAGATTTCTTATTTGACCGTTTTTATCGTGTGCAGGAGTCCTCTACACATTTCGCCGGTTTGGGATTGGGATTATATATTTCCGCTGAAATAGTAAAACGCCACCACGGAGAGATAGGAGTTGAAAGCGTCCTTGGGGAAGGATCGACATTTTGGTTTTCCATACCTGTTAATGGCTCTAAATAATAGCGCAAAAAAATCAAGGTGGTTGCATGCACTAACTTTCAAGGCGATACCTGACGACTTTTTCAAGTGCATCGAGGTCGAATGGCTTGCTTAAATAAGCATCGGCTCCGGCTTCTTCTGCCAAATTTTTGATATTTCCACTTGCAGAAAAGAAAATAACAGGAATATGCATCAGGTGTTCGGAACTTTTTATCTTTTGAGTGGTGATTATTCCACCTTCATCGGGAATCCAGTTATCCATTAAAATTACGTCAGGCATTATACTTTCAACTTTTGCAATCGGGTCATTACAATCAGCGAAAGGATATACTTGCCAACCTTTTTCCATTAAGATATATTGACATACGGAAACAATGTCTTCATCGTCATCAAAAATTATTATTTTTCTTTCACTCGTATTCATATCTTACTATTTAGAACGCTTAACTATCAATAACCTATTTGATAAATTCATAGTGAATGTCGAACCATTCACTTAATTTTTGAAATGTTTCATTAGCGGCTGCAATTACAGTTTCATACGTTTCAATGTCACTGTTTTTATCAATAGCATTTTTGAAATTATCCCACATGCTGTTTGTGTTTTCTCCGTAGCCATTAAAAAATGATATTACACGGTCATCATCAATGCCTAATTGTTTGCCTAATATTTTTTTAATGATCTGTCCGCCAAGAGTTGAGCCTTCTATTACATATGTAGCACCCAAAGCTTGTGCATCGTTGGTTATTTCCGGCAGGTATTCTGCTTCTGCCAACGATGGAACAGGCGCGGATAAGGCTAAAAGGTCTGAAGCCAATTGGTCAGCTTTTCTTCGTTTGGCATAATCGGGCAATATGTCCGTATTTATATGCAATTTAATCAAGTGTTCCAACCCGCCAAAATAACTGTAGAACAACTGCAAAAGGCTGGCATAATCATTGGCGTCCCGCATCATACGAATGCTGTAAATCATCTTTTTTTCCAGTTGCTGATGATTCGTGGCTGTTTTGCTCTTTAATTCTTCCGATAACATAGTCGAATGCAAAGTTAGATGTTTGAATTGATAGATAATGTTCTTAAAGAACCCATAATCAAGGTTTAACAGATCTGGTTATGGTAACTTCAATACGAATACTTCCTCTACATTGGCTACGAGAAAAAGTTTATAGAGGCCCGGGTGTCTATCTGTTATTATCTGCAACCCCAAAGATTACTTATCCTGCCCACCCTTCCCTATCTAAGCTCCTGTATTGTATGGCTTCGGCAACATGTTCGGGTTTTATGACATCGGAAGCTGCTAAATCGGCAATGGTTCTTGATACTTTCAGTATCCTGTCGTAAGCTCTGGCACTGAGATTCAGCTTTTCCATAGCGGCTTTGAATAAAGCTGCTGAAGGTTGATCCAATACACAGATTTCCTTTAACAATTTACTGGTCATAATTGCATTACAATAAATACCTTCCTGGCCTTTAAACCGTTCGGCCTGAATATTCCGGGCTCTGATAACGCGTTCTCTGATCGCTGCACTGGGTTCGGAACTTTGGGTGGACGAAAGCTCGGAATAAGCCACGGGTGTAACTTCTACGTGTAAGTCTATCCTGTCCAGTAATGGGCCTGATACTTTATTGAGGTATCGCTGCACCATTTGTGCGGTACAGGTACAATCTTTTTCAGGATGATTGTAATAGCCGCAAGGACAGGGATTCATGGAGGAAATGAGCATAAAGCTGGCAGGAAAGTCAATGCTCAGTTTTGCCCTGGAAATGGTTACCCTGCGTTCTTCCATGGGTTGGCGCATGACTTCTAAAACGGTTCTTTTAAATTCGGGCAATTCGTCTAAAAATAAAACGCCGTTATGTGCCAATGAAATTTCGCCGGGTTGCGGATTGCCTCCGCCACCAACCAATGCGACATCTGAGACGGTATGGTGCGGGCTGCGGAAAGGACGTTGAGAAACCAATGCTGCGTGTGCGGGTAATTTTCCTGCTACGGAATGGATTTTAGTTGTTTCAAGCGCTTCGTGCAATGTAAGCGGCGGCAAAATGGTGGGAAGCCTTTTGGCGAGCATTGTTTTTCCTGCTCCGGGCGGGCCAATAAGTATAGCGTTATGCCCTCCTGCTGCGGCAATTTCCAAAGCGCGTTTTATATTTTCCTGTCCTTTTACATCGTTGAAGTCTAATTCAAAATGGCTTTGTGCGTTGAAGAATTCTGCTCTTGTATCTACTTTTATGGTTTGTATATCTGATACGCCATTGTATATATCAACAACTTGTCTCAAATGTTCTACCGGGTATACTTCGAGGCCGGAGACCATACCTGCTTCTCTTGCATTCTGTGCCGGTAATATCATTCCTTTGAAGCCTTCTCTTTTTGCCTGAATTGCCATCGGCAATACGCCTTTAAGGGGTTGCACATCGCCATTGAGGGAAAGTTCACCCATAACAATATAATCTTTGAAGAGATGCGCGGATATTTGTCCGGTAGAACCTAACATACCTATGGCGATTGGCAAATCGTAAGCAGAGCCTGCTTTTTTTAAATCGGCAGGGGCCATGTTGATAACGACTTTAGTGCGTGGCCGTTCAAATTTATTGTTTTTGAGGGAGGATAAAATACGCTCGATGCTTTCTTTAACGGCATTGTCGGGCAGACCAACGATTATATATCCTGTTGTGCCTGCCACGACATCGGCTTCTACGCTTATGGTTTGCGCTTCTACTCCTAAAACGGCACTTGCAAATACTTTTACCAACATAATGATTTATCATTTCCAATGTGCATAAAAATAGCAATTATGCATTAGATATCATTAAATAGTTTTAAGAATTGTTGTTGGTGAAAACATCAATAAACGGCGGAAAAATATTCTTCTAATGGCGCTATGACAGATGCGTTCGCAACGTCCCCTATGGGAAACGATGCGGGGACACCGCTCACCCTTTCATGTTTTCACGTTGCATAATAGTTTTTGTCACTTCCTTTAGTTTCTGGTATGGCATGGCGGCATAGGTATTTTGCCAATCATTGTCGCTTTCGGACTGACGGAGCTGTTGCAAGGGCAGATTGGGGGCATAGGCATCTTTGTTGTCAGGTGTCCACAATAAAAGGTCGTTGGGTTCACATAACAAAGCTTTGCAAAGTAGTTCAATATGGTCGAGCCGTAAAGACCTTGTCTCATTGTTTAAAATATTGGTGGCGGTATGTGGTGTAAAGCCTGATTTCACAAGAAATGTATAGGGTTTTTCAATGCCTCTTGCCTTAAAGATGGGGGACAGATGAAATGTAAGCATAGCGTGTTATTTTTTCTAAATGATTATAATAATGATTGAATTACGTGAAAGAAAAGATAAATATGTCAGTTCGATGCACTGTATTTTTATTTCAAAACAGAGAACTAAGTTTATAATTACGGAAGCACTTATTTAATATACAGCAATAATCGTGCCAAAATACGTGACACTTATTTAAGTACACGAAACACTTATAATAATACACGGGATTTTTATACAAGTACACGGGATGAATCTTACAATGCGGGGAACACTTATTTAATAACACGAAAGAATTCTTTCAAAACACGCAACACTTATTAAAGTGCACGAAATACTTATAATAATGCAGGGGATGATTTTTAAAATAGAGGGAATAAATGTGTTAAAACTGGAAACAAAATTTGTAAATGAGGGAATAATCGGGCAAATAGTCTCTGATCGGGGTTTGATAATAGTGAAATGATTTAACGTATTTGCTGAAAATGTACTGATTTTTAAGGCCGGATATAAAAAACAATGAAATTAGGCTTGCATTCTTTAATTTTGCGCGCAATATGTCGACAACTCATTTTCATTTATTAAAAGTAAAGGAAGTAACGCCTGAAACCATTGATTGTGTGTCGGTTACTTTTGATGTACCAGAATCACTGAAAGAGACTTTTAATTTTGCGCCGGGCCAATACCTGACTTTGCGCAAGACTATCGGTGGTACGGAGATTCGCCGTTCTTATTCTATTTGTGCTGCGCCTCATGATAATGAATTGCGTGTAGCGGTTAAGAAGGTGGATGAGGGAAAATTCAGTGGTTATGTAAATGGAGAATTGAAGGCGGGTGATGAAATAGAGGTGATGCCGCCGATGGGGAAATTCACGCCGAGGAATAAGGAAAAGACCGCCAGGAAATATCTTGCTTTTGCAGCGGGAAGCGGTATTACGCCTATTCTGGGTATTATGAAGTCGGTGTTGAAGCTGGAGCCTCAAAGCGAGTTTACTTTGGTGTATGGTAATAAAAATCGTGGTTCTATTATTTTCAAGGAGGCTTTGGAGGCTTTGAAGAATAAATATATGAACCGCCTGAGGGTGTATCATGTTTTTACGCGTGAGACTATGGATACACCTTTGTTCAACGGGAGAATCAACAAAGAAAAGGCGGCAGCTTTCAGTGAGACTTTGATTGATGCGGCTTCTATGGATGAAATATTTATCTGCGGGCCGGAGGATATGATTTTAGGTTTGCGTTCTTATTTTGTAGAGGACAGGAAGATGGATGCCCATAAAGTTCATTTTGAATTGTTTGCATCGCCTGACCAGCCTAAGGCTGTACATAAGGAATGGGTGGAAAAGCAACAAAAAATTGATCCGTCGAAGGTAAGCCAGGTAACTGTAAAGCTGGATGGCGCTGCCTTTGAGATGAACCTTGCTTATGGTGGTGAGAATATTCTTGACGCTGCGTTGATGAATGGGGCTGATTTGCCTTATGCGTGTAAAGGTGGTGTATGTGCTACCTGCAAGGCGAAACTGGTTTCAGGAGAGGTGGATATGGAGGTGAATTATGCTTTGGAAGCGGATGAATTAGCTGCGGGTTATATCCTTACTTGTCAGTCGCATCCGAGAACGGAAAGGGTTGTAGTGGATTTTGACGAGAAATTTTAAGGGAATTATTAAAATAAAAAATTGGCCGGCTTATAAAAGTAGGCCAATTTTTTATTTCAGGGGCTTACAATGATTTTGCTTTCTGTACAATGGTTTTAAATTCTGAAACAAAGTTGTGTTCATCATTCAGGTTTGTACTATTTAACCAGGCTGAAACGGCATCGTAGCTGCTATTGCCTTTGTATTGCGAATTGGTAAGGAGCATTGAAAAAGATGCAACGCCTGCAGTAAATTTCATAAAGTCAGAGGATTGGTCAAATGATTTACCCTGATCAAAAATGTCTAAGGACAGCGGAATGCTTTCATTGCTATCAGGCATTTTATACCTGAAATCTATCTTAAAGGTTTTTACGGATTTGAATTCGGTATTAGCTTTGGGGATAATTTCATAAAGCGCTGTAATGTTCTGGCCGGAGCCAATTTCACCGGCATCTTTCTTGTCATCTGTGAAATCTTCTTTGTTCAATGTCCTGTTTTCATAACCTATCAGCCTGTAGGATTCCACATTTTCAGGGTTAAATTCGACTTGTACTTTTACATCTTTGGCTACCGTAAAGAACTTATTATAGTCGTAGATGAACACTTTTCTTAATTGTTCCAGGTTGTCAATATATTCATAGGTGCCATTGCCATTATCGGCTATCTGCTCTAATGCAGCATCGTTGAGGTTACCTCTGCCAACTCCCAATACTGTTATAAAAATACCCATGTCTCTTTTTTCTTCAATCAATTTCACCAATTCCTCCTGACTGGAAGGCCCAACATTGAAGTCACCGTCTGTGCCTAAGATTATTCTGTTGTTTCCACCTTCGATGAAGTTAGCCTGGGCAATTTCGTATGCGGTAGTAATACCTTTTGCTCCGGCGGTACTTCCTCCGGCGCCTAATTTATCAATTGCTTTCCTGATCTTGTCTTTCTCTGCTCCGGATGTTGATTCCAAAACCACACCTGCATCTCCGGCATATGTTACGATTGCAACCTTGTCTTCAGGAGACATTTCATTTACAAAATATTTAAAGCCATTTTTCAAAAGCTCCAGTTTATCTTCACTTGCCATCGAACCGGAAACGTCTATCAGAAAGACAAAGTTGGAATTGGGTAGCTGAGCTTTAGGAATTGATTTTCCTTTAAGACCGATTCTTATCAGCTTGTGCGCATCATTCCAGGGGCATTGGCTTACTTCGCCGTTTATTGAAACAGGATGGGATGGATTGTCAAAGGTATAGTCGAGTTGAAAATAATTAATCAGTTCTTCTGTTCTTACGGCACCTTTTGGCGGCAGCTGATTTTCCTTCATCAGAAACCTGCGTATATTCGAGTAGGATGCACCATCGGCATCAATGGAGAAAGTGGAAACGGGCTTTTCTGAGACATTGATAAAAGGGCTTTCTTCGGTTTCGGAATAGGTATCTCCGGAAAGAGCTACATCGCCTGAGCCCAGGCCTGCTTCATATTTAGTGCAGGAAGCAAAAAAAGTGAATACGGTTACGGCAATTAAACTGAGTTTGTTCATGAATATCATTTTCAGATGAGTAATAGGATTTCGATTTATAATTAAAGTGCAATGCATGCTTATCGAAAGACGAAAAACTCATAAGAAAGATTTGGATGGGTATTTAAAATTGTAATATGGTTTACAACTCTGCTTTCCTTTTCACTACTAAAATCCATTCGCTGCCATCCAGTGGTAAATAACCAAATTCATAGTTGAAAAAGTAAACCTGACCTTTCTGATTTTGATATTGATGGGTGTGATATTTGAAATTGAAGCCTATTACAGGACATGTGTTGTATCTCTTACTACTTTGCCAAATAAGGTAGGATGATTATTCTTAACCGCTTCTATATATTTAGGATTTACCATTACTTTTTTATAATCACCAATTGAATAACTATGAATGGCTGTGTCATTTGCAGCATCATGTATAAGGTTGATAGTAGTTGAATCTTTAATTGATTCTATAGCATATTGGCTAACCGCTTTGGCAATATGTTCAGGATCTACAAAGTAAAATTTTGTATCACCATCATTTCTATTAAAGTCAGGTTCATCTGCATAAAGTACATTAACAGTATCTCCATCAATCAGAGATACGACTATTACTTGATTATAATAATCCCTGTTTTCAGTATATTCTTTGCTTGGACCTACAAACAGGACTTTTACAGGTTCGAAATTTCCCAAAGCATTCTCTCTTATTTTATACTCTGATATTTTTAAATAATGAGATGATCTGTTACAACCTGATAAATACAAAAGACAAAGTGTGACAAAAACTATTTTTCTCTTCATAGGATTAGTTTAAAATAAAGATATGCTTACCACTTACAATTCTGCTTTCCTTTTCACTACTAAAATCCATTCGCTGCCATCCAGTAGTAAATAGCCAAATTCATAGTTGAAAAAGTAAACCTGCCCTTTCTGATTTTGATATTGATGAGTGTGATATTTGAAATTGAAGCCTGATAAAGCGAGCTTTTCTTTCAGGACTTTCTTCATTTCTTCTCCTTCAGGAATTAATTCTTCTAACAGTCTCCTGTTTTTCCGCAAGATGTTATTGACGTTCCTGACGAAATTATTCTGGTCGCTGTTTTGCTGATTATTATAAGAATTACGGCAATAATCATCACAGAATTTCTTGTCCAGCCTTCCTTTCAGCGCTTTTCCACAAGCGAGGCAGACTCTTGGTGTTGCTGTTTCCATGCTTTAAATATACGAATTATCCGATAACAAACGGGTACAAATAGTTACATCCGCTCATAAATGGGTAAAAACCGACTAAGCTTTACGGTCGATAGCATCTTTGCATCAGGAATCAGGAAATACAAAATTTGGTTTCCGGTACAGAAAATCACAATTTATCATTTTTTAAATTTTAGTATTATGAGCACATTAAGAAATCGAGTTCAATTGATTGGACACCTGGGCGCAGAGCCGGAAATGAAAACACTGGAAAGCGGCGCAAGGGTTGCACGCATTAATTTAGCTACCAACGAAAGTTATAAACTTCAAAATGGCGAATGGAAGGAAGAAACGATGTGGCATACGGTCATAGGCTGGAACCAACTTGCGGAAAGAATGCAACAACAATTAAACAAAGGAAGCTTTGTGATGATTGAGGGAAAGTTAGTCAACAGGTCTTATACGGATGCTGCAGGTGTTAAGAAATACTTTACGGAGGTAAGGGCTGTAAGTATGATGAAACTGGATAAGAAGACTTCAGAATCAAGCCAGCAGATTCAGGATGATATACAGGAAGAAGTGCATGATGACGGGTTGCCGTTTTGAGATGTTAGATATTAGACTTTAGATGTTTGACAGGATTGTATTCTATATCTGATATGATTTCATCCTATCCTGTCCTCTTTCGTCCTTTCAGGTTAAGCCCTGAAAGGGCGAAAGATAATAACGATGGGTAAAACCCATCGTTATGCAATAATCATTAATTTCTGTTTATAGGATTGAATCCAATTAGCCCTGAAAGGGCGAAAGATAATAGCGATGGGTAAAACCCATCGTTACAAAATTTACCTATTGCTCCATCAACTTTATTACCCACCATGCCATCAATACCAGACCCAATACAATCAAAACATACAACCATCCCCAATGTTCCGTCAATCTGGTTCTTGATTTCCTGTGCGCCTTTCTGTTTTTGATTTGCCTTCTGAGTTGTTGATTTATTTGTGCGGCAATTTGCTTTAGCTGTTCTTTATCTTTTATCTCTGCCAAACCTTCAACTGCATCATTCAAAAAAGGATCTGATTCTAAAACTTCCTCCAACCTATGCTGCTCTTCGGAAGACAAACGACCTTCCAGATAAGCAAGCAATTGATTTTCATCAATCGCTATACTTTCATCTGCATTCCATATTTTGTTGGTCCGATTCAATTTCTAATGTTTATTGCTTCAATGATAATTCAGGATTCCAATTTCATTCTCAGGTTTCGTTTACCATTTTGAATATTACTTTTTACCTGCTTTATATCCCAACCGGTTTCCTGTGCAATCTGGGCATAGCTTTTCTTTTCAAGATAGAAGGAGGCGATACAGATTCGTTGTTCTTCTTTAATTTCTTTCAATGCTGCTTTCATCCTGTCAATATCCTGCTCCTTCTCCAATAACAAAGATACAGGCACTTCTTCAGGTTGTGGAATATATTTTAAAGGTTCATCACCTGTAAAGTCTTTCCTGGTGCGCAATTGGCTCAGGCAATGATTCCTCGCCACCTGATACAGCCAACCACCAATATTGTCGATTTCATATTTTGGTATTTCAGCCAGGGCTTTTAAAAAAACCTGTTGCACCGCATCTTTTGCCTGCTCTTCATTTTTCAGATATTTCATACAAACCCCGAAAAGCACCAATGTGAAACGTTCCAGTATAATGCCTAACCATTCGGTATTGCCATCAGCACGGAACCGAGCCATAAGTGTTGCTTCATCAATATGTTTATAATCTTTGGCCAAGCGTTTTGTAAAATGAAAAGGACAAATAAATCACATTATAATTCCAAGATGCCAAATTATAGTTTTTCCACATTATTTTTGAAAACTAATTGCGGGAATCGTCAAAAGAGATTCCAATATCAAGCCTTATGTTCCAAAAGAAGAATTTCACATTCCTTTTCATACTGATTCTGCTACACGCATTATGGTTTACAGGAGGTATGTGCTGGCGGCATTTCTATAACGGGGATTCATGGGAATACATTTACCTCGCTCAAAATCTGCAACATGGATGGTTTTACAGTGCTAATCCTGCATTACCGGTTGTAGATTTCCAATTGACAAACAGGACGCCGTTATACTCTATCCTGCTGTATGTTTCTTATGCTATTTTCGGATTACAGAACTTACCGGTTTTTATTCTTCAGAATATATTATCCATAGCTTGTTGCTGGATGATTTTCGATTTATTCCGGAAACTATTTCCTGAAACGAGGTATAAATGGCTTTATTTATTGTTCATCTTTTTTTATCCGGCTCAATTATATTTCGCAACAACACTAACACCGGACCATTTACTGCAATTCTTCCTGATGCTTTATTTCAGGCAACTGGTCCTTTCCATTAATAATCCCAATGCAAAGCGAATAGCATGGATGAGCTTATGGTTGATACTTGCTACGCTCACAAAACCTATCATGTACCCTTATCTTTTACTGCATGTCATTTTTGCTGTTTGGTATAGTTATAAAATAAGGAAGGTATTGGTGTTATTTGTTGGAATAATTCCTTTTGTCATTATGATTTCTTACGGTTTCTGGAATAAATCAAGAACCGGTTTGTATCATATTTCAAGTGTACAAACACACAATCTTTTAGATTTCAATGTGCATGCTTTTCTCAACAGAAAGTATGGCCCTGATTATGGCGATTCTGTAGTTCATGCTATTAATGCGCAATTACAATTGAAGCAAGGATTAAAGGCCCAATATGAATTCGCCGACCAACAAGCCAAAGCCATTATTAAAGAAAATTTTGCCGGATATAGTTTGTACCACTTAAAAGAAAGCATTCGCTTCTTTATTGAACCGGGAAAGGCGGACATGGATTTGTTCACCGGTTATATTGGTTATTATTTTCATGCCGAAGCTCCTAACTTTTATAAGGAATACGCCAGAGACGGCATAAAAGGCGCATGGAATTACATGAAAGGCTATCCTTATCTGCCGTTTCTTTTACTGACAGTTTTATTCAATGTATTAAGAGTTATAGGCTGGATGTTGTTTCTATTCAACCATAAATATTCATTGCAACTAAAAGTACTTACAGGAATTTATATTCTTTATTTTGCAGTAATAACAGGTCCGGTAGCAAATACACGATATTTTCTTCCTGTATTGCTCGTCATGTCGTCATTAAGCATTCTGGGCTTTTCAGGATTCATCGAAAAATGGAAAGGGAGAAAAATAAAAAGTAACTATGCCAGATAATCCACAGCAAAATACAGGTAATAAAATTACAGGCAACTCATTTTTACAAATGATAGTACCTGCTGCGTTGTTATGTTGTATGGTTGCATTTCTCTGGCCCTATTTTCAGTACTATATCGACCCCGATGCCATCAGCTATCTGAACATTACGGCAAAATATGTGGAAGGCGATTATCAACATGCCGTCAATGCATTCTGGAGCCCGATGGGTTGCTGGCTCACGGCTGTTTTGGTAAAATGCACACATTGGCCGCTTTTCAAATCTGCTATTATTATCAATACTATTCCTGCTGTGGGGATGGTCCTTGCGGGACAAAGGTTGTTTCAGAAATTCAGGAATGATGATTGGGAACGTTGGTGCTTTGGCCTGATGTCGGCTGTTTTCTGGAGTTATACTATTTATTTCCAGTCTTTTACCGATATCTGGCAATTCTTCTTTCTCACGGTTGGCGTACTGATTTTGTTAAGAGAGGATTACAATCAAAAACCTGTCTGGTGGATTGCCTTAGGCATTACGGGTTGCCTGGCGTTCTTTGGCAAGGCTTATTCATTTGTCTTTTTTCCTGTAATGATATTAGTAATTACCGCAATAAAATTACGTTCGGAAGAAGGTTTGAAAATCAAAAGGTGGCTTCTTATCAGCCTGACAAGCATTGTTGTTATGATGCTTTGTCTATCGCCCTGGGTTTATTTGCTGCATGAAAAATATGGTATCTGGACTTATTCTACAGCGGGCAAACTGAATATGAGCTGGTGGCTGGTAGGCACGCAGGAATTTAAGACAAGTGTTCATGCCGTTGTACCGCCGCCTTATCAGGGTTCATTATATTATTTTGAAGACCCTTATCTGGCGCAAGGCAGATTTTCCAATTTCTGGCAAAGCCCGCATTTGTTTTTAAAACAAATCATGCGCACCTTATATAATATAGTCGGATGGACGGAAAGCTCTAACCGTATTTCGGCATTTTATTTTGTGGTGTGGGTTTTAAGTATTTTGTTTTTCGTACAGAAGAGAAAAACCATTTTTCAATCTACCGCTTTAAAAATCATCCTTACTTTATTCATCATTTTTCCGCTACCCTATTGGCTGCTGACTTTTGACCATGGCAGGTATTTATGGTTCACCATTCCGCTGGCAAGTATTCTGGCTATGACTATGTCGGATGAATTTATAAAACCAAAGTTGGGCAAACGTTTGTATCCCGTTTTCATTGCTGTTTTCTTCCTGAGTTTTATAATTACACCTATTTCAGATATGAAAGGTATGTTTAGGTCAGGATATGAGGAACATGAAACGGCGATGCGTCTTTGGAAGGAAAATATTGTAAAATCCTCTTTCATCTCCAATAAATCTTATGCTGACGCCGGGTCTTCCATTATTAAGATTGCCTGGTTTTCGGAAAATGCCTGGTATTGCCATCCTTTAAATGATTATAGCACTGCGGAATTGTTGGCGGATGCAAAAAGGTATAACGTTCAATATTATTTCTATTTTTATGAAGGCAGCGGGGATGATTATATTTTCAGAAATCGGGATGGAAAAATAGTGGAGGATATTACAAATGGTGTCATAAAGGGATTGAAAGTTTATCCGATCGGGGAATAAAATTTCCAAAATTTATCAAAAAATGATTGAAATATTAAGATTTTAAACAAAAAGCGTCCGATTTCTTACTTTTTTTACACAAATCGAAGAAATTAATGCGCTGAAATTTCGGATAAAGAACTTTATATTTACTTTTGCAGCCTGTTTATTATTGAAGCAAATTTCTCACAAAATCCTTCCTGTAATTTTAGGAAGGTAAATAAAAATTAAATGGCAAATACAGCAGACATCCGTAATGGTATTATCCTGAAATTGGACGGCTCGCTTTACAGCGTTGTAGAATTTGGTCAGAACAAAACGGCAAGAGCTGCCGCTAAAGTTTGGGCAAAATTGAAAGGTGTGGACAATAACCGCAGTATCGAGCATACCTGGAACTCAGGCGACATGATTTATCCTGTTCGTGTAGAACGTCGTAACTATCAGTTCCTGTACAAAGACGACAGCGGTTTTAACCTGATGGATAATGAAAGCTTTGAGCAAATAGTTGTTGCAGAAAACATGATCGACCGTCCGGATCTTTACAAAGACGGACAGGAATGTAATGTAGTTATCAATACTGAAACTGAAATGCCGATGGGCGTTGAATTACCTGCATCGGTTGTATTGCGTGTAACTTATACAGAACCAGGCCTTAAAGGCGATACTGCTACGCGTGCCATGAAACAGGCAACTTTGGAAACCGGCGCTACTATCAGCGTTCCTTTGTTTGTTGATAATGACGAACTTATCAAGATCAACACGACTTCCGGTGAATATATGGAAAGAGTAAAAGGATAATTATTTTTCAAAAGCAAAAGATTATATGCCTGAAATGTGCGTAGTCCTTAACCGGATTTTTTTTCAGGGAATCATGATCTTTTATTATTAGCTCATTTTTCAAAATAAAGAAACATGGAATATAAACAAATCCAGGAATTGCTTAAAGCTGTTAATAAATCAAATATCAGCGAATTATCCATTAAAGACGGTGATTTTGAAATCACTATCAAGCAAGCAAATACAGAAACTCAGTTTGTAGCGGTTCAGGCTTCTATGCCTCAGATGATGCAACAAGCACCTCAGCAAATGATGCATGCTCCTCAGGCTCCGCAACAAATTGCTGCTGCTCCGGCTGCTCCTTCAGCGCCTGCTGCAGAAGCTTCTAATACAGTAACTATCAAATCTCCGATGATCGGTACTTTCTACCGCAGTTCAGGTCCTGATAAGCCTGCTTTTGTTGCTGTAGGTGATGAAATCAAAACAGGACAGGTTATCTGCATCGTGGAAGCGATGAAATTATTTAATGAAATTGAAAGCGAAATCAGCGGCCGTATCGTAAAAGTATTGGTGGACGATGCTTCCCCTATCGAATATGACCAACCATTATTCCTGGTTGAACCGGCATAAACTAATTAGCTAATTTGATGATTTGATAATGAGCTGATTACTGACAATCGTTCATTATCAAATCATCAAATCGTCAAATCATCAAATCAAAATAATGTTTAAAAAAATACTGATTGCCAATCGTGGCGAAATAGCCCTTCGTATCATCCGTACTTGTCGTGAAATGGGTATCCAAACCGTTGCGATTTATTCTACGGCTGATAAAGATAGTTTGCATGTACGGTTTGCTGATGAAGCGGTTTGTATCGGTAAGGCCCAAAGCGCGGATTCTTATCTGAATATCCCGCACATCATGGCTGCTGCTGAGATTACCAATGCGGATGCTATTCACCCGGGCTATGGCTTTTTGGCAGAGAATGCAGGTTTCGCTGAAATCTGTGCTCAATACAATATCAAATTTATCGGGCCCACTCCTGAAATGATCCGGAAGATGGGTGATAAAATAACGGCTAAAGAAACCATGATTGCTGCAGGCGTGCCTGTTATTCCGGGTTCCGAAGCATTGTTGGAAAGTGTTGCTGAGGCTGAGCAATTAGCTACGGAAATGGGTTACCCCGTTATACTTAAAGCAACTGCAGGTGGTGGTGGTAAAGGTATGCGTGTGGTTTGGAGCGAAAGCGAAATTGAAAAAGCATTCACTACGGCAAAAGCGGAAGCTGCTGCTTCTTTCAAAAACGACGGTATTTATATGGAGAAATTCATTGAAGATCCGCGTCATATTGAATTTCAGGTTGCGGGCGACCAATACGGTACTGTCTGCCACATGAGTGAACGTGATTGTTCTATCCAACGCCGTCACCAGAAGCTGGTGGAAGAATCTCCATCGCCGTTTTTAACACCGGAGTTACGTCAGAAAATGGGTGAAGCTGCTATCAAAGCTGCTGCCTCTATTAATTACGAAAGCGTTGGTACCATTGAGTTTTTGGTGGACAAACATCGTAATTTCTACTTCATGGAAATGAATACGCGTATTCAGGTGGAGCATGGCGTAACGGAAGAGGTTATCAGTTTTGACCTTATCAAAGAACAAATCAAGATTGCAGCGGGTATTCCGATCAGTGGTAAGAACTACGAACCGAAAATGTGTGCCATCGAATGCCGTATCAATGCCGAAGACCCTTACAACGACTTCCGTCCGAGTCCGGGAACTATTACGGTATTGCATACACCGGGCGGTCATGGCATTCGCGTAGATTCTCATATCTATGCGGGTTATACCATTCCTCCGTATTATGATTCCATGATTGCAAAAGTGATTGCTATTGCACAAACCCGCGAAGAAGCTATTTCTACTATGGAGCGTGCCTTGAGCGAATATGTAATTGAAGGTGTGAAAACCACTATTCCGTTCCATATGCAATTAATGAAGAACGAACAGTTCCGCGAAGGAAACTTTACTACCAAGTTTATCGAAACTTTTGAGTTGAAATAAGATTTTGTCTTTTGAATGAACAAGCCGCAGTCCTGAGATTGCGGCTTGTTTTTTGTTCCGAAGTGTCTTTCCGCCACGGTTTATGTCTTCGACCAATGCATGAATCAATTATTGCTCACAGCGTCTCTGCAAGGGATTGTGTGAACAATAAAGTATAACGTATACACACAGTGCTGCTTTGAGTTACCTTTGTTGGACCACAATCCAATAATCCATAAAAATCACCGGTAATGAAACTATATATAAAATACATGGTGAGCCTTCGATGCAAAATGCTGGTAAAGGAAGAATTGGATAAAATTAAGTTACCTTATATTTCTATTGACCTTGGATTTGTGGAAATCAATGGAAATATTTCTCCCAGAAAACGCGAACTCCTTAAAAAAAATCTTTTAGTATCGGGTCTGGAGCTGCTGGATGATAAACGAAGCATTATAATTGAAAGGGTGAAGAACGTGATAATAGAAATGATTCATGTGCTGGAAGAAGCACCCGAAATGAATTATTCAGACTATATCAGCCAAAAGGTCGGTTATGATTATACGTATCTTGCCAATATGTTTTCGGAAGTTAAAGGCATAACTATACAGCAGTTCATCATCATTCACAAGATTGAAAAAGCAAAAGAATTATTGTTATACGGCGAATTCAATCTTACGGAAATTTCTTACAAATTAAGCTACAGCAGCGTGGCGCATCTTTCCGCCCAGTTTAAAAAGATTACCGGTCTTACACCTACTTTTTATAAAAACATGAAATATAAAAGAAGGAACATGCTGGAGAATTTTTAGTTTAATAAACATACAACAACACCTTTCTATTAAGGTGCTGCCGTATGGCCATTGTTTTATCTTCCTTTTGATACTAATTTTCCTGTTTGTTTTTTCCCATCGACTGATATTAACTGATAATAATAAACACCTGCCGGCATTATTCCTGCATCAAGTAATGTTGTTGGTTCTGTAATATCCATATGGATTATCAAAGCACCCAAAACATTGTAGATATTCAACTGACTTTTATTTAAGGCAGAAGCATCTTTTACATCCAGATATAATCCGGAAGTCCACGGATTCGGATAAAACTGTGCTTTTTCAGAAGCTTTATCATCAATATTTATCATTATAGTCTTAAAGTACTCTATATCACCCTTTGTATCTTTTCTTGATAATCTGTAATAATTAGGCCCTGTTGCAGGCTCATAATCAGTATAATTATAATTTGACGCATCGCCATCTGCGATTGACAATGCATGGAGTGTAGACAAAGTCTCGAAATGATTGCCATCCTGGCTCTTTTCTATTACGAATCTGCCCGTATTCATGTATTTGCCGGTAGACCATTCCAGCAATACATTGTTATTAAGCATCTTTCCTCTGAAATAAATCAATCCCAAAGGAAGCGGTACAATACAAGGTGAAGGAATTGCAATATTAATCGCATCAGCAGTAAAAGCGCCGTTGGTAGTAAGCGCCCTTCCCTCTATTTGCGCTCCTGTGTTCAGGTTGACTGCGCCGTTATTACAAACAATTGTTCCCTTAATAATGGAGAAATTATTTATATCTACTGCTCCGTCAACCTTCCAATATACATTTCTTGCTTTTGCGCCATTAATCAATGTTACTGTTGCATAAGTACTTGTTGAAAGCTGACCATTTATCTTTATAACAAATACTGCATTTGAATCTCCCTGCGCATTCAGATACAAAGTATCTGTAAAAGAAGTAGCAGCGTTCATCAGGTATGTGTGTGGCGTGAGCACAAGGCTATTGCCAAATTGTGCAGGATATAATAATTCAATATCTGCCGGCAATGTATTAAGGTAATTATAAGCGCTTAAAAGATCGGAAGCACAGCTTGCTGTCGAACCATCCGGAATGGGATGTATTGCTCCTGTTACATTTAAGGCATTATATCCTGTTGTCAAGCCTACATTTGTACCAACATCGCCTACAACGAAAGTGTTGCCGCTATTGATATTCGAACCATTTCCCGAAAAGAGTGCATAGCAAGATGCAGAACCAAGATTGGGAGCTGCAGGTCCCGTCAACAAAGGACTACCGCAACCCACCGGAGTATAAGTTAGTGTGTTACTCACTGCTATTGCTCCTGCTGTGGAAAGTGCTCGTCCTTCAAGCGTTACGCCTGAGTTTATATTTATGGCAGCATTATTTGCTACAACGGTACCACGCATTACAGCGTTAGGCGCCATTTCAACAAGTCCTTCAATTTTCCAGAACACGTTACATGCCATTGCCCCGTTAATCAGTTTTACCTGAGCTAATGAATTCAATGAGAATGTACCCGCTACCTTAAAAATAAATACTGCATTTGCATTGCCCGCAGCATTTAAATAAAGTGTCTGGTCCAACACCGTATTTCCCGAAATTGAATAAATACCTGCTATCAAAGTGTCTCCGTTACCTAATAACGGAGCATGAAATAAGTTGGGTGATATAGTATCAAGTTGTATGTATGCTTGTAAAAGATCCGCGGCGGCAGTTAATGTTGCCCCATCGGTATTGTGCATTACACCGTTTACGTTTCCAAATCCTGTTATGCCGCCGCTATTCGTTCCCACATTACCGGTAATCTGGGATATTCCGGTATTGCCTACAGCACCTACAGCAGTAAAGAGTGCAAACGAGGCTGCAGTTCCAAGATTAGGAGCCTGCGCCTTACTCATTTCCGGCAATAAAAAAAAGATTGTTACTATTGAAATGCTTTTTATAAAATTGGTCATATGAATGGTTTTGATTCAAGGCAAAATTATCCCTGATTCAAGTCCTCGTCATTACACAATTCTGTATTTTTATTGTAAGTTTCACAGATGTAATAAACATTACATCTGACATCAATAAAACATTAAAACATCTATCTATTGAATCCTGTAGTGTCTTGTTCAAATGGTTTGTGAAAATACTTGCCATTGTTACAATTTTTTACATGCACCTTAAATGTTTTGGAACGCGCGTTAACAATATGTGTCCCACACCTTCGAGGTGTGGGACACATATGACGACTCTTTAGGAGTTGGCATTGTAATATGGTTTTACAGGTTCATTAATTTGCCGTTCACGGACAATTACGTTGGTCTTAACAAAAAGGCAACTATTTTCAGTTAATGAAACTTCTATTGGTTAAGCCAAATCCGGTTGGAGATGTAAGGTTGCTGGAAATTTTCGAGGCCCAATATTCTGAAAGCAAGAAAGTATATCCGGTAAGCGTGGATGGTTATTACATGATGTTAGAAAAATCGGAAACATTCGGATGGATAAAAAAGGGCATGGTATTTTGCTTTCCACCCATCGTTATTGAATATATTATCAGATTGCTTGAAAATTACGAATCGAAGGGTTGCTTTGATTAATTGTTTTCTGCTGCGGAAACCTTCTGTTCGTATGTAAAAGAATGTTTTGGCATATCTATGTTCCCGCATCGTATCCCGAAGGGGATGTTACAACGCGCTGATAACAAGAATTATATTATCAGCATATCATTTCCTGTAATACAAAAAAGGAACACCATCATCCCCAATTATATAAACAGCATCATCTGCAATTGCAATTGTTCCATTTTACGAAATCCAATCGTAAGCCTCCTTCATCGCTTGGCCATCCTGATATAAGATATGGAACTTTCCTTTTTCCTGATAAATGCCAAATGCATTTCTAATCCTGACTTCACCAATACCTGAGCATTTGAATTCGCTGGTCAACAGCAGCTCCGGCTTCAGCCCTACTCTATAATACTCCCAGTCCCTGCCTGTATTCAGACCTATTACCTGGGGATAACTAAATTCATTCAGGGGTCTGGACATTATTACCTCTTTATATATGCCGAGAAAAAATGGTTTGCCCGAGCTATCTATACAAATGATTTTGTCTTCTTTACTTCCTATAGCCATTGCAGCATTAATCAGATATACCGTATCGAATACAGGCGCTATAAGTATCCGCTGGCTGCTATAATTATTATCTTTTATTTTACTGATACCATATTTATCGCCCTGTTTATAAATGACACAACAGGGCCTTTCCATAAAAGGTTTTTCGCAACCATTTCCCGGATTTACAAAAATCCCCTTTTGTAAATCAAAGCCATAATCCGAAGCATTGTCGAATGACACAAAATTTTCCCTGAAAGGGGCATCCCATAATTGAAAGCTACGATATTCAGGTGCTGCCAACAGTTTACCATGCCTATCTATAATACCATATTTGCCATCTGATTTTATTATAGCCGCATTCCTCCCATCGAATGGATAAGCTATATCAAATGTCTTTTCAAATATCCTTGTCCCTGTTTTTACATCGACATACTGAAATTTACCCTCTTTAAATACCGGCATAATACTGTCCTTTTTGTCTGACAGGTTTTGTAGGACTTTGATATCAAAAGGATATCCGGCAAGGTTGATTTCTGAGTCACGGCAAAATCCAGCCATCCAAAAGGCATTCAATAAAAATGTTATAACAGCTGCTTTCATGGTTAAGTTTTAACACAGATGCAGCAATTCCTGCATTTCCATAAGAGCATTGTTATTAAACAATACATCCGGGTTATTATTATTCTATAAAAGTTGCGTACATTGATATTACGTTAGCAACAAGAAAAATAATCTACTTTTACCGCCTTCGGCCATATAATCGACGCAACCGATTAAAAAACAATAATCCCTATAATGAACCACACCAAACAATTGGCTTTAACAATAGGCCTTTTATCCTCTTTTTTTGCAGCTAAGTCTCAGGACAATACCGGTTCAGAAGATCCTTTACACAGTGTTTGTGAATGCAGTTACGTAAACAAGAAAAAGACAACCTTCTCCAATGATCTGAAGGCGTTATTAAGTTACAACGATTTTAAGACAAGTGGTTTTGATTTTAAAAACGGAGAGCAGGGTTTTGAAGATTTATTCATAAAGGATCTGGATCCGAGTAACCTGACTATCTGGACATCAAAACCCATAAATCTTGTTTATAAAAATAAATTCGGATTGAATTTAACGCCATGTAAATCTTCACAAAATTATTACGAGATATATGCCATGTCCAAAGTATTCGGCGACGACAGGGAAGATGCATTTGATGTCACTATACAATTGCTGAGTATCGGGATAAATATCTCTGAAAAGGTTATCAGGCGTTGGGACACAGCATCAAAGAAACCATTGCTGAACAAAGGAGCTTCTGTAAGTTCCCCCATACTTATCAGTTCGGCAGGAAGAAAAGAACTGTCGTTATTCCTGACGGGAGAAAAAGGATTCAGCAGGTTTGAGAATACACAAGCCTGTATGAACGAAACCGAAATCACCAATACAAATGTCGGCATTAAGTTAAATGGTATGTTCCTGTTCGACTTATCCTACTCAACCGAATATGTCAAATATTACCTGGGAGCAGGCATCGGTAGTTATTTCAGGAAGCTGGGTATCACGAATGTGGATACCAATACATTCACCGGTATTTATTCAGGCTCGGGCAGCATAACTTTTCCATTGAAAGATATGGATATCAAATCAGATGAAGGCAACACTTTTATACTGAACAATGACCTTATTGCCGGTAAAGTCAAAGTAAAATGTTTCCGTACGGAAAACAACAATGAAGTATTGATTCCTGTAAATAACAAGGAAAATAAAAGATATGATATCAATAAGTTATCTGCAATGATACAGAAACTGGGTTTCGACAAAGTAAAAACAGAAATTCAGGACAATAACTTATTTATCTATTTTATAAAATTCGCAGGAAAGAAATAGAAAGCAATAAGTGTGTATATGTCCCACACCTTCGAGGTGTGGGACACATAAACAAAATACCGGTTACTTTATAATAAATTTCTGTGTAAACAGGTCTCCTTGCTTGTTTTTTAATTGCAACAGATATATCCCAGAGAGGGCTTCGCCTACATTAATTTGAATATTATTTCCTGACTGTTCCGAAAGTTCTTTACAGAGCAGAAGTTTGCCATTTACATCGAAGACGGAACAGGTACTGCCTGACAAATAAGGCGCAGTCAGTTGAAGCGTTATGAATTCATTTTGTGCCAGAATGGTTGGATACACTTTTGGCAGCACTGTTTTGTTATCGGGTGCAACAGCCCTGAACATTTGTGGCGGAGCATCCTCGCAGTTGAAAACATCTGTCCGTTCCTTGCTGACAATAGGTTCATATCCCGTAACATCACGCTTTTCCTCTTTGTAATCCACCCGCGGGCGCAACTCTGCGGTGTACCTGCGCGTAAGGGGTGTAAGATGGATGGCTCCGCAGGCTTCGCCGAAATAATCTGTCCTGAGCACCTGCTGGTCAAACTGAAAAGGCGAATAAACCTTGTTGGAGGTCATGTAGCTGTTGTCGTCATGATCAACAAAAAAAGTATTTCTGTTGCTTGTAAGAGAAGTTGGTCTTTGGGAGTAAATATTGTAGCGGATAAAGTCATTGACACCCAACGAAGACGCATCAACCCTGTATAACCCAAAGGTGCTTACATAAAGACCTCCGCCCGGCAAAGTGCAGGCCGTTTCGGTTGAACCAAGCAAGTATTCATTAGAAAGGCGCGCTTTGTAAACAGCCATATTATAGTTTTCGCAGTCACTTGAATAAATAGCCGCCTGAGTCGTACTGAAATTTTGTGTAATCTGAATTAAATTAAGGTCACTGGCGACATTAGGAGTTCCGGACACCTCCATAGTAGATACGATAAACACAGCATTGTCTGCGTCATAGCTGATGTGCGGATTTTTATACTCGTAAAAGCTTGAAGTGTACACACTATGATATCCGTCAAATACCGTTCCGTCATCGTTCACTGTCAGAACACCGAGTATTTTAAGTGAAGCAGCGGGAGTTTCTTCTACCCTTGTTCCTGCAAGGGCTATTTTAAATTTCCGGTCGTCTCTGTTCGTATAACCACACAAAGAACCGAACTTATCCTGAAGCAGGCTGAAGCCCGGGCGCGGGCTCATGATGTACCTGTTATTCCAGAGGGCATTGCCATTCTCATCAATTTTGGCCAGGCAATAAGCGTAATCATTAGGGTAAGCCGGATCGCCTGTTTTATCGGAATAGCCGATGTAGTAAAATTCGTCTCTTTTTTCAGGGCCCGATGCATCTTCCTCTCCTACCAATTGCCTTATAATGTCAAGATTGGCAAATACATACCATTCCGCAGGGATTTTTAAAGACCATTTTACATTCAGGTCTTTATCTAATTTGACAACAATAACGGCCTTCTCGTGTGTATTATAACCTGCAAATAAAAGTTGCTCGTTCTTCGCCTCAATAATATGGGAGGCGCTTTCAAATTCTGCTCCTTCAATTTCCAGCAGGTCAACAAAGATACCATCTTCATCAAGGCGAAGGATGGCATGTTGTTTCCCGTAAAAGCTGTAGGCTGTATCAGGATAGGTTCCGGCTGTTGCATAAATGCCCCCGAAAGACGCTCTCATTACTGAATGCGGAGTCAACCTTCTGTTGGACAATAAATAACTTTTGTTGAATTGCGCAAAACCGGTTACTGCAGTTGCTAATAGAGAAAGAATAAATAAAGGTCTGACAAATCGCAAAAATTGCACATTATGCAAGAAAACGAACCTGTTGCAGCCATTCTTTTTTTGTAGAAGATTAATCATACGATAAGATTTTTGTTTAATCTAAGTTATAATTATTCACTCTTATTGTTGCAAAAAGTTATTGTTAATAATTTACATGTCATTGAAGCATCTTTGTAAAAATAAAAACCGGACCATTTCTGATCCGGCTTGATTGTCTGCGAAGCTCTGGTCACTTGTTATTGCTTTATAACACAAGTAAAATTGTTTTACCTTTTTTTTATCAGTATTTATTCAGAAGAAAACTTAACATTGGCTGTTGTTAATATATATTATCTTTGTGTTAAATTTACAAACCACCAATATGGCTAAAGAGACGAAACCAACTTATAACAAAAAAGTATTACAGGATAAGGTAGCCTACCAATTAGAACACTCACTGGGAAAATTAAAGGACTTTTTAGGTGAAAAGAAATTCAATTCCTGCGTCCACAAAGCAGTAAAGCTCTTAACCGAAGGGATAAAAAAAGCGTGACCCGGCAAATCATTTACGGACTTTTGATTTAATATTCATATCCTGCTTACCTTCCTGTGCCACCGTCATTTACTCCTGTCATTTAAGAGATCCACCAGATATCTTCAGACACAAGACTCAGGCAATCGGTATGTAGCCTTTCCTCATCACCAGGCCATGTGAAAATTCCCTGAACATTTTCTGCCGCCACAAGGCTCAGGCTTTGCTTTTTGTGGTTAATCGTTCTGATTTCGTATTTGTTGATTTCGGCTTTTCTCCGGTTATCAAATATAGCTTCAGCCTTACCGTTTGCAGGAAATTTCTCTAAAATATCACCTTCCTTTAAAAACTGAAATTGCTCTGCCGTTACTAACTTTATCTGCATGGTCTGTATAATATCAAATGAAAAATAACCGGAGAGAGAGAATAGCTGCAAATCACATCGGACCCTCCGGTTATTCAAATAATTAAGTTGATTGATAGTAGTATAAAACCAATAGCACTGATATTAAGCCATGATGCATGTTTTCATGCTCATTTATACTTCGTAGGCTTTTTTATTAAAAACATACTGCCCATCATTTTCTGTTCCTGCTAAAGGTGTCATAAGTCCGCGTTTGGCATAGCTTGCCATTGTAGCATTAATTTCCCTTGCAGTGTATCCTGCTTTAAACAAACGTGCTCTCAAGGCAGAAAGACTAAAAATCTTACCGTTTTCAATATTTTGCTCAGCGCCGGTGTTTTCATTCAGGATGATACTGATATCAGATTTAATCTCGCTAACCATTCTATTCGATTTGATTAAAAATAAGAAGCCGGTTTTACTTTGGTTGCCCTTTATTTACGGCTGTCTAAGGACTCTTCTATTTTTTCGTGAAATTGCGGTTGCAATGTATAAACCCATTCGGGTAATTTTATCTGCTGCTCTTTAATCTTCCATTGGCCTTCACCTTTGGTCAATACAAATTTCTTCAATTCAGGATCATTATTGATATGAACATTGTAATGTAAAGCATCTTTCGATTGCTCGGGTACGAAATAAAATTTCTTTTCAGTTGTTGCATCCAGTCTGAAAGATCTGGAAAATGTATTTTGCATTTTTATATTTTTATATAATGTAAAGCTATACCGATAAATCCGCATTAAATTTTATTTTATTGCATTTACATTTATAAACAGGCCTGCTATGCTTATAAATAAATTTCAAGTAATGGGAAGTACCTTATAAACTCCTTATTCTGTCTTTTTAATTGAAATAGCCTACCTTGTGTAAGATCAAAAAAAGTAACAGGATTTTGATTGCAGGCTTCCGTTAAACTCAAAGATTTATTTATGCCTTTGAGATAAATTTCTCTAATCATTGGTTATGATATTATGCTGTCATTTTTATTATAACCATTTCAACACTCCACTTGTCTTTCAGCTACTATCTATTGGACACTGAATTACAAATCAAAATCCGGACAAGATGAATTCAAATAATAATATTGATAATAAAGAAGATTATTTCAGGAAAAAGCTGGCCAGATGGTTAGGCATTTCTTACGATGAGCTGGAGGAATATGCTGAAGAAGTGGAATGTAACAATGGAGATACCAATCGTACAAGATATGGTTATTATTTGCAATTCTCAGATGCTACACCTTCGGAAATAACAGATAAGATTGAAAGACTTGATGATAATTACACCATTTATTTTAACCTGGAAGAATTAGATGTTCCATATTAAAAGTGCATTCAGACCGTTTAGAAATCGATTAATATCTTCATGAAAAAATAAGTTCACAAGTATAAAAACAATATAAAATGTCCAAAGAGAAAACAGTGCAAAAAGGTGAAAAGAAGAAAGCAGATAAAAATCTGAAAGAAAAAAGAGCAGATAAAAAAGCGAAGAAAGAAGACAAGCGCAGTACGTTGTAATCGACACAAACTAATATTCATAAAGCAAGAAGCCCTTATTCAACAGATAAGGGCTTCCTGTTTTTTAGAAAACATTTTGCCAATTCAATATTTATGCTATCTTCGTAGTTAAATACGTAGTCAACTACATTTATTTAATTAACAATCATACTTTGTCCGGATGTCCTATATTATCAGTGATCTCAAGGGTATAGCATTAGCATCGAGATTGATACGCCTTGGCGAAATTATCAGAAGAGATGTATCACTTATCTATGAAAAACAAGGCATAGCATGGGAGCCGAAATGGTCGCCGGTTTTACTGATACTTATCAGAAGATCTCCCATAAGCGTACAGGAATTAGCAGATGAGTTAGGTTATGCACATCCTTCTGTAATTGCGCTCGTCAGGGAAATGGAATCAAAGAAGTTCATCAAATCTTCTAAAGACAAAATTGATAAACGTAAAAGGATGTTGTCGCTTACGCCGAAAGCATTATCCATTAAAGAAGCAATGCAGCCTGTTTGCGATATAATGAATGAGGTGGTTAATGAAATCACGACCGGCCCGCACAACCTGTTAATGGCATTGGATGAAACGGAACAGCAACTATCAACACAAAGTTTTTTTAACCGTTGGGTATCTATAAAAGAAACAAGTAAAAACAAATGAAAGGTTATAAACTAACAACACCGGAAGGAACCATTATCAGGTTTGCCTATTACGAAGATGCACCTGTAACAAGCAAAGCCTTTGCTGCAGCCCTACCCTTCAGTCGTGTATTTATGCATGCAAGGACATCGGGCGAAGAAATATGGATTGATAATGCCCCGTCTCTGGATATCATACAGGAAAACGCATCTGTTTTTACGGTGCCGGGAGAGGTGGTATATGGGCCTTTACGTCCGTCAAGAGTTAAAACCTCTAACTGCATGGGCATTTATTACGGCGAAGGGAAAGGCCTTGACAGCTGCAATATTTTTTCAAAGGTCTTTGATGAAGATAAAGAAGCGCTTGCTTCATTGGGAAACCACATCTGGAAAAGCGGAGTATGTGAATTGTCGTTTTCTTCACTTGAAACGGAATAAGATGACACAGGATATTCAATACAGGAAAGCCGTTCTTTCCGATGCGAAAAAATTGTCCATACTTTACAAGCAGGTATATATCCAGACGTATGGCATTGAAGGTGTGTCTGATGAATTTGCGAACTTTATTACAAAGCAGTTTGCAGTTGAACGCCTGGAAAATATTATCCAAAGTAACCCCGACAGCGTTATAGTGGCCGCTCATAAGAACAATCTGGTAGGCGTTGCGGAAATTGAGTTTGACAAGAAAGCACCGGTTAATGGTATAGCAGGACCGGAACTAAACAAGCTATACATCCTGGAATGGTTTTGTGGCCGGGGCATTGGCTACAGGCTGCTTATGGAAGCGGAGCAAACTGTTTTATCAAAAGGAGATAAATGGATGTGGTTGTGGGTTTTGGACAGCAACAACAGAGCTATCCGCTTTTACGAACGCCAGCAATATGAACCGAAAGGCAAAGCAACTTTTCAAATGGAGCATAATAAATACGAGAACATAGTAATGATGAAGCAATTGAAGATGTAAGCTTTTTACGGCATAACCATAATTTCATCACATGCAATCATAGGCTTTTTGTTGCTGTAATTTCTCCATGAAGGCAATCCTGTATTGTTTCTGGCAATCACTTTTATATATCTTGATTTACCGGGGACTTTAAAATTATAATTACGGATAAACAGGTCATCATGTTCCTGTTCAACGGGTGTTTTTTGTTCGGAAGCCGTTTTAAAGTTTATTCCGTCATCTGAAAATGCAATGCTGACACTTACGGGAAGGAAAATCCAATGCCTTGGATCGTCAAGGAAATTAATACTGATAGTCTTAAAATCCACTGTTTTTCCTGCGTCCAAAACAGCGTCCATATCGGTTCCGTAAAAGCAAAGCCAGTTATAACTGAAGTCATTAAAACCTGTCATGCCATCCGTTAATGTATGGTTGCCTTTTGCCGGATAATCTTCTGCAAAAGGCGTTGCCAGTTTTACTTTTGCATCGTAAAATAAATTTACCGGCCAGGTACGCGCAAAAATGACATTCCATTCCTCCTGATATTTTTCAGGGCTATAGCCGCCTTCAGACAATTCAACAACACCCACCTTTTTTGCCTTTGCAACAAATTCATGCACTTTGTTCATTATTTCGGGGTTAACCTTATAAACATTCGTATTGTTTTGCTGAAGGAAACCATGTTCCTCTGTTCCGTAATGCCTCGACTGTTGTAATGTTGTATATAGAAGTGGTAATTGAAGGCGTTCGATATTGTCTGATATTTTAGGGTTTGTGTTTGAAGCAGCAGCCTTAGCTATCAATGCATTGTATGCTGTCAACTGTTCAGGTGACAAAAAACTTTTGCGGTCATTAATCGGATTGCCATAAATATCAAGATGCTTGCCTGAAGCAATAAGATTCTGTTGACGTACATTAAGATATTGCTGTACAGATGATGCGCCGGTTCCATAATAACCTTTACAAAAATCATCTGTAATTGCTTTTATATCTGCCTTGGTATTCCACAACAACTTAGCCTGGATATAACTATTCAATTCGGCCATATCACTATAAGTATCACCACTACCCTGTTCAAAGACACCGGTAACATGCTGATCTTTGAAAAAATTATAATCCGGTTGAAAATTATTCTGGACAGGGAACGGAGCCATATAATTTGTAAACTGGGTACAATAATCCCAAATGAAAATTGCGGTGCTGATATCTTTCCATGCAGTAAGGTCATTACGGAATCCGCTTGCAGAAGGAATTTCAGATAATGGTTTTTCCCTGTAAGCATCTATAGTGCTTAATAAAATGACTACATTCCCCGCAGGCTTTATGTGTGTTGGTGCATGAGAAGTATAACCATATGCCAGCGTTGTGATTTTCTTATCGGGAAAAGATGCCGCCACCTGATTTACAAACCGGATCAATGATCCTGAAGGGCCGCCGTTTTGTGCATCAACTTTTTTACAGTCATCACAGCTGCAATTGCCGCCGCCGTCATTTGGGCTTACAGACCAATATTCGGCATCGGGGTTATCTGTCATCTTTTGCCTGAGTTTTGAAATGACGATTTTCAATACTTCCGGGTTGCTTAAGCAAAGCTGCGTAGGAGTACGCCTGCCGTTTACCAGCGCAAAATATTCAGGATGCGTGGATAAATATTGCTGCGGCGGTATCAGTTTAAAAAACGAATGCCCCCAGATGCCCCATAGATCTTCAAATTTGTGTAAGCCATGCCAGTTGAGGTATTCGGCATCATTACTCATGGGGTAATAACTTTGACGATACACAAATGAAGGATTGGAAACAAAGGATAAGTCTGCAGGTAGTACCACCTCTTTTAAAAATGGAACTATTGCAGGCCAGCCGTCATATTTTCTGCAATTCATGTAGGTTTCTATAAAATGATAAACACCATATTCCGTAGCATGGCCTCTTCTGCCGGATATAAATATGTTCTTCTCCTTCGTTGCAATCAAGTAACCGTCATTTTCAATTTTTGAAAACTCATTAAGAGCAGTTGTCTTACTGGTTTGTCCGACGTAAAAAGCTGTATTCCCTTTGTATTTATTTTCTGTTACAATATTGAGAAGAACGCCGGTTGATTGCTTTATAAACTTTTGAAGTAATAATGCAGACTCATTATCATTTTTGTTGGCCCCATCCGCAATAACAATAGCATAAACAGAAGCGCCGCCTGCAACAGGCTTCAGCGATTGTCCTTTGCAGCTTGCTGTCATTAAAACGACAGGTAAAAAAAGTGTGGTCAAAAAGAATAATACTTTGCTCATACTTCAAATGCATTTAGAATTTCCTTAAAAAGGTCAGGTAGATATCATACTGGTTGCGAAACAGACCCTCTGCTCTTTTTTGGTTATACCAGTTGGCGTTAAGGCTTACCACATTTCTGTAATTGAACATTTTTTGATAACCTGCACCAATACTATAAGTCTGGTAATTGATATTATCGGTGAATTGATAGGTACGTGTATAGTCATCAGGTGAGTTGCCATAACCTATGATTGCATAAAAGAAATCGGTTTTATTATTCAGGTACTGACGTGCGGTGAGATTAACAGCGCCATATTGTTTGCCGGAAAGAAAAATGACATAACCTTTTGCATTAATCCAGAAATCACCAAGATATTTTGCAACGGAGCCAACTGCCGATACGCTTGATATGGAATCAAAATTAAGGAAACGGCCACCCAGCTCGGCTTCCCAACCATGTGCAAAATTGTGAAACAAACTATATGCAGCTTTATATTTCGGGAACACCAATTTATTGGCAGCACCTACATTTACAAATGAATACCAGGTTGCGCTATGATTAATATAGGATTCCAATTCAAGCTGTAACCCCGTCCCATACGATCTTCCCGCAAAATTCAGGCGACCTGTCAACGACATTTTTTTATAAAAATGCGTGTATTGCAAGGTTGCAATATTAGATGACTGCGTAGAATCGATATGCGAATTGAGATACGAAAGGCCTAATTGATTCCTGAATGTTTTTCCTTTAAGATAAGCCGCAAAATCAGTATAACGCTTCTGGTCAGGATATTGTCTGGCAACAACTGCGGCAGTATTGGCAGCGCTGTCATACTGTTTTAGCTGCTCCTGTGCCGATGCTTTTTTCAGCATCATATCTGCCTGCATGGGATAAAAATTCAATGACGTATCGGCATAAGCAATCGCCTCGGCATATTGTCCGCGTTCGTAACTGATATTGGTTAATCCAAGCCATGCGGTTGTGTCTCTTCTGTTGGCTGAAAGAATGCTGTAATAAGCATTTATGGCATTTAACGTATCGCCGTTTTTTCGGTAATAATTGGCCATTGTTAAATGCTGATCTATATAAAGACTGCGGATTTGTGTGTTATAAGGATAACGTTCCCGGAGGTTGTCCGTAATATTGCCGGAAGCCTCTACCTGCCCCAGGCGGTTTAACGCTTCTGCTTTTTTAAGTAATAAATCTTTATCATCCGGGTATTGCTCCAATGCAATGTTGATTCTGTCAAGGGCACGTTGATTGCCATCCCCGCCTAAAGCAAGATCTATATTCGTTATGTTATTTATGGCTTCTTTGTTGGCGGGCTGTATTTGTAATATTCTGTTATAAGCTTTTGCAGCGCCGTCATAATCCATAACTTCCATCATCTTTTTGCCCGTAAGCAGATAAGCGTCCACCATGCTGTTAATGGCTTTCTGATCGTCCGGATTATCCGCCTGTACCTGATCAAATAATAATGCTGCTTCATCAAATTGTTCATTCTCCTGCATAATCGCAGCTTTCTTTAATTTCAATCTGTAGTCGTCAGGGTAATAGGTAATGGCTTCATCCAGAAGTTGTAGTGCCGCCGTATAGTTTTTTTGAGCGGAAAGGATGTTGACCGAACTATTCAACGCCTGTGCCTGCCTTGGCTCCGCTTTCAATATTTTTGTATAAGCATCCAACGCGCTGTCGGGCATTTCCTGAGCATTGTAATCTCTTGCGGCGGCCAGTTCCATGTCAATGAAAGTCTGGCGCGTATCTTTGCCCGGAGCATTTTTATAAAGCCTTTCAGCAATACCTGCTGCAATCGTAAATTTTTGCTGCTGTGCAAGAATGCTCATTTTCTTCATGAGCAGATCTTTATTAAAAGAATTACTGCCAAGCGATTTATTTATCCAATACAACGCTTCGTCATTCATGCCTCTGCTGATTGCAATATTTATGATATTGTCTAATGCTTCTTTATTGCCCGGAGCGTGTTCCAGCACACTTTGATATTGATAGTAAGGGTCAGTACTCTTGTAATAACGTGCTGCTTCCAGCTTAAGCTCCGTTTCAATTGAACGTGCTTTTGCATCACCTGGATATTTTTTTTGAAGAATCTGCGCTGTCTCTATCGCTTCAGGATATTGATGCAATTCCTGCAGGATGCCGGTTTTCTTCATCAGCAAATCATAATTATCAGGTTGGCGCGACAACATGCTGTTTATGAAATTTAAAGAGCTTTGCTTATCTCCTGATTTCATTCTTGCATCCAATAAGCTTGATAATACTATTTGATTCTCGGGCGCTACCTGGATTGCCTTTGCAAATTCCCGGTTAGCTGCTTCTGTCAATCCATTTTTCAGAAATGCATTCCCTGTCTGAACTCTGTAATCCACATAAGCCCTTTTTATCATTGTGTCTCTGTAGAACATATTGATAAGGCTGTCGGCATATAAATCACCTAATTGATATAGTCCATAAAATTGATATACTGCCAGTTTTTTTGCTCTGATATCTTTGTCATAATTAAATTTTGACTGACCCCTGTTTAGATATTGTAAAGCTTTATTGTTGTAACCTTTTGCCAGTTGCACATTTGCAGCGGCCAGATAAGCATCTCTGTATTCAGGTGTCTTATTAATCACCTCATCCAGTTTCTTTTCTGCATTGATATAATCACGGTTGAGGTAATACAGGCGACCTAATAAGAATCTGAAATCGGCATCATGCGGAAAGTCTTTTGCTGCGTCCTTAGCCATAGACAAGGCCCTGGCATAATTGCGGTTTACATCCATTTCGGTTTTAATCTGCTTCAGCAATACATCGCTGTCTTTCTTTTGCCCGAACACTTGCGGAAGGCTTATTGCAAACAAAACAATAATTATAAACAGGGATCTTCTTTTCATAGTTGATCTGTGTAGTTTTTCGATTGTAAATTTATTTTTTAGGAGCTTGTCCAAAGCCTTGCCTTTGCATGTTGCCCCAAACGTGCTTTTGCCCTGTAATGAAATAATAATACCCACGCAATGCAAAAAACACAATGAGCGGATGGTAAATAATGGGTTCCAGGAACGCCATTAAACTAAGCCCGAAAACCTCCGCCCATGTTTTATAATTGCGGTTTACCAATTGATCCCAAAACAAAGAAATGGTAGTAATCATTACAGAATACAGGTACACAAAAAGCAGTAATACCAATGCATTTTGTACGTTTATCTGCCCTGTAATTAAAATGTATATGTAGTAAAGGATACCGCAAAACTCAATAATAGGCGCTAAAAACTCGAACAGAAAGTTATAGGGAAATACCACTAAGCCCAATCTTCCGTATCTGGGATTAAACAGTATTTTTTTATGGATGGTGATTATCTGAATCAGGCCCCTTCCCCAACGTGTACGTTGCCTTCCGAATACTTTCAGGTTTGGCGGTCCTTCCGTCCAGCACTGTGTCGAAGGAATATATCTTACGGCATATTTTTGTTTGTTGTCACGCATGTAAGCACACATACGTGTTACAAGATCCATATCCTCACCAAAGGATAACGGATCATAGCCTCCTGCCTTGATCGCAATTTCTTTGTCAAACAAACCCAGGCCTCCTGAAACATTCGGTACACAGTTGATCATACTCCACCCCATCTTTCCAAGAACATAGGAACGTATATATTCCATTTCCTGAAAACGTGGAATCCAGTGCTTTGGAGGACGCATGCGTACCAATACGCCATCTTCAATATCGCTTGAATTGGCAATACGCAAGGTTGCACCTGTCGCAATAACTCTTTTATTGTCTTCAATAACATGAACATAACCGCATTCAGGGCAGGGCTCACCAACCTCTTTTATCTTCCTGCCTTCTTCCGACATAAAAGGCTGAATCATTTTTATCAAAGTGTCTTTCTCGATAATACAATCCACATCGGTACACAAAAAATAGTTGAAAGAAGCAACATTGATACCTGCATTCGATGCATCGGCTTTACTCTTTCCGTTTTCTTTATCAATTACTACCAGCTTTTCATACGCAGTGTTGGACGATTTGAATATTCTCCGGACCGGTTTTGATTTAATTTTTTCGTTGTATGCAAAATCAACATGAACAAGATCGAATTCGTCAATCAGTTTCTGAAGCGTTTCGTCAGTACTACCATCATTTACAATAATCACTTCATATCTCGAATAATTCAGTGTCAGCAGCGAACGCACGTTTTGAATGATGGTAACAGCTTCATTGAAAGCCGGGGCTATAACAGAAATGCCCGGAGCAAGGGTCGAGCTTGTAAGCTGGCTGTAGTCAGTATATTGTTCCTTTTTGCGAAAGCGGTTGATGGCAATGTAAGAAAGAATGGCAAGTAAGGCATAAGCCAAAAGCATAGTCATCCCATAGATGAATACGCCACGTTCGAAAAATGAACTGAAATAATCCCAAATACTTGTTTCCATTTTCTTTTGAATATAATTGTGCCTGCCTGCTTATTGTTTTACCTGTGCAAATCCCTGCCTTTGCATATTGCCCCATGAATGTTTCTTGCCCGTGAGAAAATAATAATAGCCTCTCAGAGAAAATATAACCACCAGCGGATGATATAAAACGAATTCAAATAAAGCGGTAGAGCACAGGAATAACACTTCTTTCCAGGATTTATAATGCCTGAATGCAATCTGATCCCATAGAATGGCTATGGTGGTAATCATAATGGAATAGGAATAAACAAACAACAGCAGCAATATTGCATATTGATAATTGACGCCACCTGTAACAATCAGAAAAATATAATACAGGATACCACTAAGCTCTATAAGAGGGGCCAGCAGTTCGAAGAAAAAATTGTAAGGAAATGTAATCATTCCCATGCGGCCATATCTTGGGTTGAAGCACATTTTAAAATGCGCATACATAAGTTGGGCAAGCCCTCTGGCCCATCTGGTGCGTTGTGCTTTCAATACTTTAATATTTGCCGGTCCTTCGGTCCAGCAAAGGGTCGTAGGAATATATCGTATGGCATACTTTATCTGGTTATCGCAGGCATAACGACACATGCGGACCATCAGTTCCATGTCTTCTCCGAATGAAAGAGGATCATAGCCACCTGCTTTAATTGCAATTTCTTTATCAAACAAACCAAGACCTCCTGATACATTCGGCACACAGTTGATAAAGCTCCACCCCATCTTACCTAATATAAAAGCGCGTACGTATTCCATCTCCTGAAAACGTGCTATTAGGTTTCGTGGCGGCTTCATCTGAATAATAACACCTTTGTCAATCACGCATGAATTTGCAATCCTCAGAGTAGCGCCGGTTGCTATTACTCTTTTTGATTGTTCATCCATTACAGGCTTTATCAATTTCAACAAAGCATCTTTATCCAGAATGCAATCAACGTCAGTACAAACAAAGTAATCAAATGAAGCAACATTGATTCCAGCATTTACCGCATCTGCTTTGCTCTTGCCGTTCACTTTATCAATTACGGTCAGTTTGCTGAAAGCTGTATTGGTGGAACGATAAATATTATTAATCGGCTTGGTCCTGATTTTCGGGTTATAAGCAAAATCAACTCTTACTAATTCAAATTCTTTAATAAGCTGTTCCATAGAATTATCGGTACTGCCATCATTTACAAGAATGATTTCAAATACAGGATAATTCAAGGTCAGGAGCGACTGCACATTCATGATGATGGATAAACCTTCATTGTATGCAGGTGCGAGTACAGATATGCCCGGTGCAAGGTCAGAACTGAGCAGATCACTATAATCGGTATAGGTTTCCTTTTGTAAGAAAACACGGATAGCCATATAACTCAAAAGAGCCAGTAACGCATATATAACCAACAGCACCGAGCCATAGACAAACACGGTGCTTTCGTAGAAAGCAGCAATCCATTGGAGTATAGAATGCATTAATATTTGATTAAAGGGTTCATACTATGCTTCAATATGAGTTTATTCTCATCGTTTGAAGCTTCCATCAATTCATCAATATATTCGGGACTCGCGTTGCGAACAAAAGACATAGCAGCATTTTTACGAATGTCGAAGTCGGTAGAATACATAAATTCCTGACGAAGGAACTGGGCGCTTTCTCCGGTTGACATACGGCCGATGGCTTTTAATATTTCAAGTTGGCAATTTAAAGGCTGGTTACTATAAATGTGCCTGAGCTGGGCTTCTGCCGGTTCGTATTTTAATTTACCCAGACAATTAATAGCTTCAGCTCTTAAGATATGATCCTTCGTTTCCAGCAATTTTATTACGGCAGGCGCAGCATCTTGCTGATTGTAATGTACAATCAGTTTCAGGCAGAAGGATATGATACTTTTGTTGTTGCTATAAGTTACCCAACGTGCAAAGTTTGGTATGGCGATATTTTCTGTTGTAGTAATAGTCTTGAACAATTCAATCTGATCCCAGTCAAGCAAAGGCTCCGAACTGATATCAAAAAATTTGAAAGGCTCATTTTTACTTAGTTTGATATATGCATTTCTTGCTTCCGTACGTAATTCGTGCCGTTTGCTATTGGTAAGCGGCAATATGTTTACATCGGAAATGGATACATCCATACCGGTTAATTCACGAATGCCGCGTACTTTCATATTCCAGCTGCGGCGGTTCATCTTTTTAGTCGAAAGCTTATCCAGCCCGAGCTCCAGGTACAATTGCTTAAAATGATTGCCAATGCTTCCTGAAAAACTTCTTCTGTAGTTAATCAGGCGATCAATCAGAATCTGTTTGTTTTTATGATTGGCAAACAATGGAATCCTGAAGGCATCAAAATTAATATGAGGTGCGCCTTTCTGACCCGTTTCACTTTTCATAAAGATTTCTTCTGCAATAAGCGCATCAATAACAGGCACTACTTTTTCAACCCGTTTATTAAGGAGATAACCTTTATAACGTGTAAACCATATCCTGAACTGGATATATAATATAAATATCGTTGAGATACCAATGAAAACAACCGCTACTCTGATAATGACAGGCATTGCCATCCATTGATCGAAATAAGGAATTGTAAAGCCTTCACCGGTTTCATTTACCGGTAAAATATCAGGCATATTTCGATCTGTTGGCTAAAAGTTTATTGACACGAAGTAAAAGCTCACCTACCATCATAGGCTTTCTTATATATTCATCCACACCAAGTTTGAAACTATCCATAACGGAGTCTTCCTGAGTGATGGACGATATAACTATGATAGATGCTTTTTCGGTATTAGGGTGTTGTTTTAATTTACTGATGATTTCAAAACCATTTGCATAAGGCATCATAAGGTCAGTAATTACAATTTCATAAGGCATAAGGTCCAGTTTTTGCAATCCTTCTTTGCCATTTTTTGCAATTTCTACATGGTGTCCTTCTTTGGTCAAAACCTTTTCAAGCACGTTTTGGATAATTTCATCATCGTCAATAACTAAAATCCTATTCATCTGTCAATTATTTGGTTAAATATTCGGGGAAATTTGGTTGGTTTACTCTTTCCGGATTAAAGGCAAATGTATATAATTATACGTTTATTTTATTCCCCCGGTTTTCTGAAAAACCTTAATATTATCAAACATTCAGGTAAGGTAAATATTCCTGCATTTATATTTATTAATCTGTTCTGTTTTCTTGCTTTATTATAAAGAAGATGCCTTGAATTCCTTATTTTCAGAGATAGATCATCTTAACCGAAATCCGTTGAACTTATCAAATATTAGTGACCCTTTAACGATGCTTATTTTGCAATAAGCAAATAAAAGCCGGATATAAATAACAACAATTCAGATTAACTATGTTATTTATATCCGGCTTTAGGGGAAAATAGACCGAAGCGAATAAGTATGATCATCAGAAGCCCAGGGTTCAAATGTGTCAAACCGGTTCGTCGTAATCGTAAATATTTATTTCATCCATTGCCAGTGTACCATTAAGACATAGTCGTTCCAGTTCTTCATCAATTTCTTCTTTGCTGAAACCTTGTGCAGTCAATTCTGTTTGCATGTCTGTTTTTGATACGCGCAAATTGTATTCCTCTGTATCTTTTATCCCTTTTTCTGAAAGGACTTTTCTTATTTGTTCGTGGAGTTCCATTTTATTGTTTTGAAATTATTAATTGAAAGGATAAAGTTTATGCTTTTATCCAGGGTTTAAGCTGGCACCTTACCTTTTTCTTCTCTTTCATAAAAGCGTGTAGGTATTGCACTGACAAAATCTGCAACGATAGATCCATTGGATGACTTGCCTATGAAAACACCCGGGTTATCATTTGCTTTATCTTTTATTTTCATGCCGACATAACTTGCATTCAGAAGTTCTGCGCCTGCACCATCGGCAGCTATGGCTTTACAGTGTTTGTAAGTTTCATTAATAAAATGAATTGCATCGCCGTCCTGCTGTAAAGCTTTATTATTCTGCTCCCCATCCGGAAGATAAAGGGCATCAAAAAGGACGGAAGCCGATGTAAGTAAACTCATATCTACTGGAATGGAATTGCCTTTATTATCTGTAATGGCGCCATTGGTCAATGCAACTATTTTTACTTGTCCTCCTTCTTTTTCTACCGCATTTTTCACTTTTTTTAATGAAGCTCCGTCAACGCCATTAGCAGCAAGAATAGCCACCTGTCTTGTTTGTACTGATTTTGCACTACCGGCCATACTTAGTGCAGGAGATTGAGTAATAGATTGCTTAGCTTTATGATTCTGATAATCTTCGGGATTGGCATCTGCACCAAAATTATGGTTCAGCAAACCTTCAACGGGCATTACTTCCAGTCCAAGGTTATCTGCAACTTCTTTCGCAAGCTTTTTGTCAACATAAGCCAGTAAACCTATCATTCGTTGTCTGATAGCAACCGTCTGTACTTTGCCCAATTCAAAACGCAAAGCATCAATAATATGTTTTTGTTCGGGTTTGGACTGACTGGAAAAAAACAAAGTGGCCTGACTGAAAAAATCCATGAAACTTTGGCTTCTTGCACGGACTTTATTTCCATCAACCCTTTCCTGATAGGAAGCAAAACCTCCTTCCGACATTTTGGCCTGATAAGGGCATCCGCCACCAAGTGTGTTAGGATGATAACTGGCCTGGCCTTTATTTATTTGCTGCCGCATGTGGCCGTCTCTCTGGTTATTATGAACGGCATTAACAGACCTGTTGATTGGAATCTCATGGAAATTCGGACTTCCAAGCCTTGACAATTGTGTATCTGTATATGAAAATAACCTTCCCTGCAACAAAGGATCATTTGTAAAATCAATTCCGGGAACTACATGACCCGGATGGAAGGCAACTTGTTCTGTTTCTGCAAAAAAGTTATCAGGGTTACGATTTAAAACCATTTTCCCTATTCGCTGTACAGGAACCAATTCTTCCGGAATCAGCTTTGTAGGATCCAGCAAATCAAAACCATATTTATGTTCGTCTTTTTCAGGTATAATCTGAACGCCAAACTCCCACTCCGGATAAGCGCCGTTCTCAATAGCTTCATAAAGATCACGTCTGTGAAAATCAGGATCTTTTCCTGAAATTTTTTGCGCCTCATCCCATACAACAGAATGTATGCCTAACAATGGTTTCCAATGGAACTTCACAAAATGAGCAATGCCTTTTTCATTTATAAAGCGAAATGTATGGACGCCAAATCCTTCCATCATACGGTAACTGCGGGGTAAAGCCCTGTCTGACATTGCCCACATAATCATATGCATGGATTCGGGTGTTAAGGAAATGAAATCCCAGAACGTATCGTGTGCGCTTGCAGCCTGTGGTATTTCATTATTCGGCTCAGGTTTAACAGCATGGATAAGATCGGGGAATTTAATAGCATCCTGAATAAAAAAGACAGGAATATTATTACCGACTAAATCATAGTTACCTTCTTCTGTGTAAAATTTAACCGCAAATCCTCTTACATCTCTTGCCAGATCGGTAGAACCACGGAAACCCGCTACAGTGGAGAAACGGACAAAGACAGGTGTCTTTAAGGAGGGATCCTGCAAAAAGCCTGCTTTAGTATATTTGCTCATAGATTCATAAACCTGAAAATAACCGTGGGCTGCAGCTCCTCTTGCATGCACTACTCTTTCGGGAATCCTTTCATGATCAAAGTGAGTAATTTTTTCCCGGAGAATAAAATCTTCTAAAAGTGACGGCCCCCGTTCACCCGCTTTCAAAGAATTCGTATCATCATTTATTTTAACTCCCTGATCGGTAGTCATAAAGGTTTCTGTACTATTTTCCTTATTTAAATTAAGGTCGATTTCTTTTTTATCTTCTTTTTGAGGTGTCGCTTTCTTTGCCATGATAGTTGTTTTTGGTTGTATGGAATGTATTATAACCAAACAACATCGCTTATTGTTCATGGTTCGGATAAGTAACGACAAATGAAAATGGCTGGTTACGTATGCTAAAAAGGAAAAGGAATTTTCTCCATTACTCAACATTCTGCCAAACCAGTCGTTATGAATATCTTACCTGTTTAATTAATTGTACTATGGAAAAAATGCAGACACAGCTTTTCCTGTTGGAGGATAACGGAATATTTCCCAACAGCAAATTGCCGGTTGTAGTTTACAGAAATGCGTTTTCATTCACCGAAGATTTATCCGACATCTTCAAAGAAACTTTCAAGCAAAATAACTGGTATAATTTCTGGGAATCAGGCATATTTACATACCATCACTATCACAGCAATACACATGAGTTAATGGGTGTATGCCGTGGCAGTACGATATTGCAGTTTGGCGGAGAGGACGGTACAAAAGTACGGATACAAGCAGGTGATATAGTTGTTATACCTGCAGGTGTTGCACACAAGAACCTTATGGATGAAAACGCTGTAACATGTATAGGAGCATATCCTAAGGGGTATGATTATGACATGAACTACGGAAAACTGAATGAACGTCCGCAGGCCGATAAAAATATTTCGGAGGTACCCTTACCTGATTATGATCCTTTATTTGGCAAAGATGCAGGTCTGGTTAAACTATGGGAACAATCAAAAAATGACGAATAGCACATTAAGCTATTCGTCATTTTTCGTCGGCAATAATAATGTTTAAGCTTTTGCGGCATCGCGCATAGCTCTGATTTCATTATGTGATATTTTCAGCTCCCCTTTCTGCGTTGTAATCAGGCTGCTTATATTAGCAGATAATCCATCGGTTTCTAATGCCATTTTATAAGCATTTTGAGCAGCATCTTCGCCGAATTCGCAATTGCTTAGTACAGCATGTCTGTCATTTCCGGTAAAAATTGCCTTTATATCCATCCACCCTCTGTATATTTTTCCGGCAGTTGTGGTATCGGTTGGCATATCGTGACCTAAAGCCTGTACTTCCATGCCAAGGTCTGATTTAAGTTCCTGGCTTTGCCTCAGCATTTTAGCGAATAATACTTTCAAGTCTGTATCTTCCACTTTTACCTCAGATAAAGCTTTTTCATATCCTTTGACGCGATCGTTGTTGATTTTAATAAGATCGTTCAACACATCTACGTCCACTGAATTATTTTGCATAGTAATGATATTTTGTAAGATAGGTCAACGTGTGTAAGCATCAAATGTTCGGTGGATCGATTGATTATTTTTAATTTAGGAAAAGATTTAAGATTATAGTCCGTAAGATATCAATCAGTCTTTCTTCAATCGTTTGGTAATAACTTCTTTTCGTTTACGCCATTTTTCCACAACAGGATTTTCAGCAACCGGCAGCCCTTTATTGTTAATAACGCCCAGTTTCTCGGCAAGCGATTTGCTTAACCTGGCTGTCGCCTTATTCTCTTTTATCCATTGTTTTTGTTTATCAAGGATTTCGGTCTCAAAAGCTCTGATAGCTTGTTGACTGTGGCGAGTTCTTTTCTGTAAGCTTTTTGTTTACGGTATATTATGAGTAGCCGGTTGTAAGCTTCATAAGCGGCAGGTATCTCTTTAATAATTTCGAGGTAGGCTTTCTCCGCCTCTTCCGGTTTGTTCTCTTTTTCAAGCTGCTTTGCTGCATCTATTTTATCGTCGGAAATATGTTGATGCTTTATCATTCTGGTGTTTTTAAATATAAAAATATGCCACGGCGACCGTTTTTAAAAAACCATGAAAATATGAAATATAATAGCAATGAGTTGCAGCCCACAGTTAACAAATAGAATTTGCACATTATTATTAGCGGATAAAGTTTACCCTATCCTGTTCTCTTTCGTCCTTTCAGGGCTTTTAAATATATTGTCTAAACATGTATATAGTTACCTTTTTTATTGAAATTCGTAATGAAAATCAGTCATTACAAAATGCAGATACCAGACACTGCTTCGTAATTCAAATATGGCAGACAGAAACTACGCATCGCTTGAAAGTTATTATCGGAAAGAAGAAAGATATCTTTTCCTTAGAAATGGCATTAATCAGCTTCATCAGGATTCGATATCATGGAAGGAACTGTTGAATAACATAAAAAGCAAAGTGAATATAAATATCGACTTGGATGAACGGAAATCCAATACTTTGCTATTTGAAGAGATGGCTTTTGCTATGAACGGCAGCGGAAGGATTGAGGACAATATACGGCAACTGAAAGTTTTACTTGGAGAGGAAGCAATGAAGTTAAAGCCGCACGACAGGTGCATGGAACTTGTGAATAGTGGTATCTACCAACATTTCATTACTACTAATTATGATTATTGTATAGAAAGGTCGATTGATGATGTGTATGAGGGCCAAACAGGCAAATACCTGAAAAGGCCCAAGTACAGTCTGTATCGATATAACCTGATCGGCAACAACAAAGTATGGCATATTCATGGCGAGTGCAATAATGGCATAAAGGAAAGATCCAAAGTTATCCCGAGGCTTCCATAATGATTGGCTTTGAACATTATGCCGATTATCTTGAAAAGGTACACCATATGGTTAAAAGCAATAGCGGCAAAGGGCTTGGTAACCTGATTGATGCTGCCGATGAAAACTGGGTGCATCTCTTTTTTACGCGTGATATAGATATACTTGGGTTTGGGATGGACTATACAGAAAACCATTTGTGGTTCCTGCTGAATTTCAGGGCAAGGTTGTTGCGAAAAAAGGCAAAAATCAAAAATACTATCCGATGGATTATACCTGAATTTTCAAAAGCTGATAAATCGGATAAGATACAATTGCTCAAAGCACTTGAAGTGGAGACTGTTCTTGTTCCGGCAGCAAAAAATGATTACAATGGCTTTTACAGTGCATTTATTGGGAATAGGAAATATAAGAAGCTATAATATTTGCTTGGGTTGTTGGTGAAAACACCAACAACGGCGTTAGTTTATCTGATACAGCCATTCGGTAGGGGCTTTGCCATATTTTTTCTTAAAAGAATGCGAGAAATGAGAAAGGCTTTCAAAACCAAGTTCAAGATAGATGGATGATGGTTTCTTTTTCTTTTTTTCTATAAGATGCATGGCTTCCGTCAGTCTTTTTTCTTGCAGCCATGCTCTGGGCGACATTCCAAATGCTTTTTGAAAATCACGCTTAAATCCTGCAAGGCTTCTTCCCGTGAGCCTTGCAAATTTTTCAACCGGCACGTTAAAGTGAAAATTTCTGACCATAAATTTTTCCAGATCCATTTTATGCGGCTCAGAAAAATCGAACAGAAAATCTTTTAGCTCGGGCATGGCATGCAACAGGAGTTTTACGCCTTCTCTTACTTTGAGCATACCCAGGTCTTTGGTTATCTTTTCTTCAGAATTACGGACATAAGGTATTATTGACTGGAAAAAGCCATGCAGGAAATCATTTTCAGGAATAAGAACATTAAGGGGCCCTGTATATTTCCGGCGGACTTCTATCTGTTCTTCTAATGCAAAATTCCGTAGCATTTCTTCATTCAGACAAATAACAATGGTCTGGTAATCTCCTCCTTCCAGCGGCATCTTGGTAATTTCTCCAAGCTGATTTTTACGAATCAGGAGCATTTCGCCGCTATTCATTGAAATCTTCTGACCGGCAGTTTCCAAAGTGAATTGCCCTGAAACCTGTAATACCAAAGTACTGTGTTCAAAGAAACCCACTTTATCTTTTTTCATTGCGGAGTGATAAGAATAAAAGATAACGCCGGGAATTATTTCAGTTGGATTTGTCATGATGTAAAGATATAAAACAGATGGGGCTTCTGTAAAGCCCCATCCCATTATCGTTGCAAATAGGTGCCGCCAAGTATGGCACCCTGCGAAAACTGCGTATTCAAAGTATTCATCTCTTCCGGAGTGAAAACGATATCCATTGCCTGTATATTTTCGGGTAAGCGTGTTCTGCGGCTCATGCTTACCAATGGCATGATATGATCGCCCTGTGCATTTACCCAGGCTATGGCTAATTGTGTGGGTGTATATCCTTTTTCCTTTGCCATTGTCTTTAATACTTCAACTTTCTCCAAATTCTTTATCAGGTTGTCTCCCTGAAAACGTGAAAAGTGGCTATGATAGCTGCTGGCTGCAAGCGGCGCCTTCATTTCACCGGTAAGCAGTCCTTCAGCAGTGTTTGCAAAAGCAACTACGCCAATGCCCAGTTCTTTCGCCACAGGGAGAAGTTCTGTTTCTATCTGACGATCGGCCAGTGAATAACCTATTTCCAATGCAGTTACGGGATATATGCTGTTTGCTTTACGTAACTGGTCTGGAGTTATTTCAGAAACACCCAGATGACGCACTTTTCCTTCTTTTATAAGGTCGGACACTGTTCCTATTATATCTTCCATCGGAACGCTGCCGTCCATTCTGCATGGCTGATAAAGATCGATAGTATCTATGCCCAGGCGCACCAGAGAATAGTTGATAAAGTTCTTAATAGCCACAGGGCGCAGGTCCAGTCCAAGCATCTGACCGTTGTAGAATATAGCGCCGAATTTAACGCTTATAAATGCATCGTCTCTCCTGCCTTTGATAGCTTTGCCTACAAGCAGTTCGTTATGACCACTGCCGTAAAAGTCTCCGGTATTCAGAAAATTAATGCCGTTATCCAATGCTTCCTGAATGGTAGCGATACTTTCGCTTTCGTCGTTAACAGGACCTCCCCAAACTGAAGACATACGCATGCATCCCAGTCCGAGCTTGGATACGAGCGGGCCATTTTCGCCAAGGGCTATTCTTTTGATTGTTGTCATTGTTTTTGTTTTAAATAAATTACAATGCAAAGGTGGGCTTTATAACGATTGGCTGATTTCCTTAATGGCTCAATTTACTTGTCCGTAAGGCTCATGTTTTGTTGAGATAATCAAGGCCTGATGCGATGTTGCTAATTACGGTACATAACTTCTTTTATAAAATGAGACCCTGTTATAAACGATGTCATTCCTGCATTTTGAAACATGTACTGATAAGGTATTAACGCGCATTGGTTTTCGGGAACATAACTTTATCCGGTTCTTTCATCAATTCTTCCAGGATTCGCTTAATCAGATTCGTGCGTGTTGTTCCGGAATGTTTTGGTTCTACGAGATAAATCAAAAGTACTTCGACCCAGGTATTGGCATTGATGCGGAGCTGAACAAAGGGATATTCTTTGACTTCCAATTCATCAACGGGCGTCTTTTTAATCATTTGCCGCAGTTCTTTTACCTTTTCATCCATATCACCCAATTCTTCTGTGGCAATACGCCGGATGGATTGCTCAATAAAAGGCAGATCACTTTCATATGCAACATGGAAGGGAATTTCGTTCCATATATAAGGGAATTTGTTCCATGAATAGTTATACACTTCGTCCTGAAAAATAAGGCTGTTGGGAAACCTTATGAGGCGGCCGCTTGGCAAATCATTGGTAAGGTAATCTCCTGCAAATTCCCAAAGAGTAGTATCGAGGTAATTGATTTCTACTACGTCGCCGGTAAAGTTACTTACCTGAATGCGATCGCCAACTTTGAACGGGGAACGAATCACAATATAAACCCATCCCATCAGTGATGCAATGGGCGTTTGCAAGGCAAAACCAAGAATAAGGGATACAATGCCTAATGAAGCGGCAGTAGTATACCAATTGGCATTCAGAAAAGAGATAAAAACGAGAAAAACTACGAAAAGCGAAAGCAGACGGATTACCCGCACCAGATTATATCCTTGTGATTTTACATGTGCATGCCTTGTAATTGACCGCTCGGCAAACCTGGCTAATGACAGTATAATAAAGGTGCAAAAACAGGCCAGGGCCAGTTTGGGCAATAATTTTTCCAATAAAGGGGTAAACGCAAAGATGTGCAACCTGAATAAAAAATAAACTCCCAGGCTTATAATAGCTAATAACACATAGCCTCCGGCAAACAGCATGTGGTTTGCCGGAGTACTTGAGGCTTTGGCTATGTCATGCTCATTTTTAATATCCATGTTTCGGTAACATGTGAATGAATGAAATGATTGCTGAAAGCAATTATGTTATGAAGTGGTCGTAATAAATGAAGACATTATCTATTTACAGTATCTCAGGTTGATCGCTGCCGGGATGCTTGCTATGTTTCAGATGATTAACCATCGCTGCGGCTTTCGACGTGCGGGGTTCTTCTTTTATATTGTTGGTTTTCGCGGTATGCATTGTCGCTTTATTATAAATATCCACATGAGATGCTGATTCATCACTACTACTGTTTTTGATAGCAGTGTTATTGAACCTGGATTTAAGTTCCAGGGCTTTGCCTTTTATATCATTCCTGAAATCGCGTCCTTTTCTTGGTGCAAATAACAAAGCCACGGCTGAGCCTACAATAGCGCCTGTCAATACCGTTAATGGTATAGTTGAGGATGTTCTTTTTTGTTGCTGAAGTTTAAGCATAATACTTTGGTTTAAAATGAATGAAATTTATCTGATTCGGACAACTAAAAATTGTTGCGCTATCTATACTAATGTTCGCAATGTAATTAAGAGTCGTTAGTCCATCATCCAACAGATAATTGAATGTTTGGTTGCATCGGAAAGGAATTTGTCATTTATTTATAAAAAGTATGCTGCTACATCGGGCAATATTTGTCAGTTGAGGTTTAATCCGAGGACGATACCTACCCAGGATTTGTTATTGTATATCCAATATTCATTGTTCCTGTCTAAAAGCCGGTCCCAACCTATGGCGAGGCCTGCTGTAAAACGGTTTAAAGCAACAATTGCGGCAAATCCGCGGTTGAATACTAACCCGTCATATTCCGATTGCACTGAGCCCCGGGTAACATATTGCGAAATAAATGTATTTCCGAATCCTATATAGCCGCCTGCAGAAAAGCCGAGATGTGTGGTTGATCTTGTAGAAACGCCTATCGGACTGACGTTATAACGCAGAATATAGAAATCTTTTCTATAGCCCAGATAAAGACCTCCGTTCAGATTTGCATTCAATTGCCTTACAAATCCATCTGAGGGAAAGCGGTATTTAATAGGAATGGTAAGAAAGTCTATATCAAAGCTGCCCTTTGTGAAAACAGGTTCTTTTTTAATATTATGAGGTTCAACCTGTCCATACATAAGTACATGATGTCTCGTCGTGTCCACATTTCTTTGTTTCCCGGCATTTGTAACGGGATACACTTTTATAGTACTGTCCTGATTGTAGATATATACTTTACGGACATTTTCTATTCCACGCGAACTATAGTAACCATCCGAAAACTGGTATTTGGCACCCGGCTTAGCTATGCCGCAACCGGTAATGGTTATTATAAGGAGGTAAAGTAAGGTGCGCTGCATTATGAAGATCTATATTTCTCATAATAATGCCTGCGCTTTTATTTTGTTTGTTTAAGACAAATAAATGTTCCTTACAAGGCTTGTAAACATATTATCCCAACATGCTATAGTCGCCAAAACTATAGCTAATGGCAACACATTGCATTTGAAAAGAAAATTGTTATCAAAAATAATGTTAAAGCCAGCGGAGAGCGTCAAAATTTTGCCACATCATGTGTATAGAATTCCCCATTATTTTTTTCTCCGGAAATTAAAATGATATGACAGGTTTAATGCTGAAAAAAAATATAAAACATGAAACCATTACCAGATAAGGGTTTCAAGGTATTTTTCATATAAGCAGAGAAAGGTTTCAAAAGTTTGGCACGAAATTTGGATATAGTTATTATATCAGCAGGGAAATAACAGCTGAACCTAATTTAACCAATCTTCAAACCAATTGACATATGAAAGAGGCCGTACTTACTTCGATAGACAAAAAATTTGAAATGTCCTGGAAAAGACTTGCAAAAGAACCTGTAAAGGGCAAAAAAGGCGCCGATGCCGTAATGCTTCAGCTTAGCAGATTGAAAAAATGCCTTAAATGGAGTACCGCTTATTCTATTCTTCAGAATTATTGCGCCAAAATTATACAACCTTATCACAATAGTGAAGCAACGACTATTGTTAAATGGTTTTGGGTGGAATACGGAGAAGAAAATTTCAAAAAGGATATAGCGCCAACTCCCAAAGAGTTTTTTGAATGGTATTGCGATAGTTATACAATCCAGAAAGAGATAGAAAACGAACAAGATTAATATCCTGCAACGGAAAGTTGCATCTGCATATATACATTTACCCCCGTATCCTTTCCTTATCAAGGCGAATGTTGTTAGTGAAATTCACTAACAACGACGTTTAAAAATCAGCAACTTCAGTTGCGTCTCTATATACAATTACCCAATAGTTATTTACAAAAATAGCTATTGGGCATTTTTTTGAATGGCCGCAAAGGTATCAATCAATTGGTTCATGCTGCCTGTGGCCTGTTTTACCTGGTTGCACATATCTCTGACACCGGCAGACAAATTGTTTTCCATATTGATTATTTCGGCATTCAGGGAAATGACTGTCAAGGGGTTTCTTAAATCGTGGGTAAACTTCCGGTTAATCAGCTTTTCCTTATCAGTCTGGGATTTATGATTGTAACGCAGTTCTATATTGTCTGTCAGCAACATGACCAGTATTCTTAAAAGCTCCAGCTGATGCCCGTTATAAGAGGCCGGCACAATATCATTCATCAGTCCGATAGCACCGATTACGGCACCTGCTTTTGTTTTGAAGGGAACACCGACAAAGAAATTCAAACGGGAAGGGATATTTATTTTTTCAGTCTGAGGATGCGAAGAAAGATTTTCAATAAGATAAAAATCCTTAGCACTATGAACCAATGCGGATAAGGAATAAAGCAGATCTTCGGAAACCTGTTCCCGCTTGCCGGAAAAAGATTTAAGCGAGGATTGTTGCCCGTCCCATAATGTCATAAACGTATCGGAAAAGCCAAAAAGCGCGGCAAGTTGCCTGGTCAACCAATCATAATCATCCTCAGCAATGCATTGAATTAAATCGGAAGGGTTTTCGGGTATTATTTCCTTGTCGTTTAAGGCCGACTGGTTCATTTCATTCATACCGATTGGGTGGATTGTTCCGAATGTTTTTTCTCACTTATGTGAAGCTGTATAATATTTTTCAGGTCCATAATATCAAAAGGCTTTTTCAGATATCCGGATGCATTTATTCTTTTGCATATGGTATCTAATTCTTCATTCGCAGAAAAAATAACAATAGGTATATCTTTAAAGGCTTCTTCCTGTTTGACAAGCATAATAGCCTGCTCGCCGCCGATTTCAGGAATCCAAAGGTCCATCAGAATTATATTGGGGTTCACTTCTTTAACATCAGCAATAATATTTTCACAGGTATTTCTGGTTTCGACCTGATAATCGCTTGCAGTTAAGATAATCTTGCATAATTGCATGATATCAAGATCATCTTCATAAATCAGAACACATTTTTTCATCTGAAATTGTATTTTATCGGGTTGGCCAGATGGAACTTATCATTGATAATATTTTTCAATCCGCACAGTAAAACAACAAACATTATCATGAACGTTTCATTTATTTTAATTCTTCGTTAATGGTTTTTAGCTTATTGTAAAGCGTTTTCCTGTCTATAGACAAAATTTCGGCTGCTTTAGTTTTGTTATAATTTACTTTCTCCAAAACTTTATAGATTTTTATGCGCTCGGCTTCCAATGCCGCATCCTTCAGGCCATTGGTTGAAGCCGGTTTTGCTTCCGTTCCGTTATTGGTTTCCTGTGCATTATCATAGGTGCGCATGGTCATTTCAAGCGGAAGGCTTTTAGAATCAATGTACTCATCGGCCGGTGTAAGCAGGCATGTGCGTTTAATAACATTTTGCAGCTCACGGATATTACCGGGCCAGGAATAATTTTCAAACAACTTCCATACTTCTTTTGTAAGGCCTTTGTTTTTTCTGCCGAGATGCAATTCTGCCTGACGCAAAAATTCTTCAACAAATAAGGCTATATCTTCTTTACGTTCTTTTAATGTGGGAACTTCCAAGGTAAATTCATTCAGTCGATGGTATAAATCTTCCCTGAATTTTTTATCGGCGACAAGGTCTTGTAAATTCTCGTTGGAAGCGGCAATAACCCTTACGTCAACTTTTGTTTCCAGCACATCCCCTACTCTCCTGACGGTTTTTTCCTGTATGGCGCGCAGCAGATAATTCTGGATATCATAAGGAAGGTTGCCGATTTCATCCAAGAAGAGCGTACCGCCGTCGGCCAATTCAAAGGCGCCTTTTTTATCGTTCAATGCTCCTGTAAAGGCCCCTTTTTTATGTCCGAACAGTTCACTTGCTGCAAGCTCTTTTGAAAGGCTGCCACAGTCAATTGCAATAAAAGGTTCGTTGGCACGCTTGCTGTCTACATGAAGAAAATGGGCCAGGGCTTCTTTACCGGTACCTGTTTCACCGTGAATGATAACATTGTAATCGGTGGGAGCTACTAAATTAATGTGCTGAAATAAACGTTGTGCCGCCGGGCTTTTACCTTTTATATACCTTGTACTGTTCTGAGGAACATAAGTTTCGGTATTTTCGGAGGGAACACTGGGCTTGACATCTACAAAAGCATTTTCAATGGTTTTTAAAACCAAATCGGGATATAAAGGCTTGGTAAGGAAATGGTAAGCACCTTCCTTAATAAGATTTACTACGGTGGAAATATCGTCCATGCCGCTTATGAAGATAACAATGGTGCCGGGTTGCAGTTCCAATGCTTTCTGCATCACCTCCATTCCGCTTATATCTCCCAGGTTATAATCGCATAAAATTAAATCGAAGCGGGTATCCTTTACCGCTTTTAAAGCCTGTTTTCCTGAAGTAGCTACGGATGTATTATAACCATGCCTGCTCAGAAATTGACTTAGAATCTGACCAATAGACAATTCATCATCAACTATTAATATACTTCTTCCCATTATTCTCGGCACAAATTTTGTTTGATTTGGATTTGGTTAAATCCTGATATAGTACAAATATAGGAAATCATAAGCACAGCCCCATTTAAAAGTTGTGGAAATAATTCCCGATTTGAGTAGGAAATCCCCCAGTATTTTCAAGGGCACTATTAGCAAAAGTGTTGATTATCATATACTTTAAAAGTTTGGCACGCTTTTTGCCTATATACCTGTAACAACCGAACTAAAAAACATTAAACAACCACATTTTATGAAAAAGTCAAATTACATGCTTTGGACAATGACCTTTCTTTTTGCTTTTGTATTGGTGCATGTTTCTGCCATTTTTTATATAGCAAATAAAACAGAATCAGAAATTAATTCTGCTCATGGTTTACAGTCGCCGGCCGAGACTAATATGTCATCTACGAATATGAATTATATAGCTTCTCAACCGTTAGCAGTTAATTAAATATTATCATAACAATAACTCCAAACAATCAAAACTTATATACGATGACCGGTTCAAGAAAATACACAAATTCAAAATTCCTTTTTAATAATAAAAGAGTAAAGTCACTTGTTATTAAAGGATTCGATGCACAGGAAGCAAGAAGCATTCTTTCCCGCCTGGTAGATATACTAAGATTGGTTTTTGAAATGTATTATATCAAATTCAAAGTACAGGAAATCAGAGATAATATCCACGCATATACAGAAAATAAAAAAGGCAGATTATATTCTTTTGCAAGAAATCTGTGTGCAAGGCCCGCATCACTTGAAAGAAACTATTTAACAACCACAAACGAATTAGCTTCCTGATTTATAAAAACGACAGATTATGGACACCATCGTAAATTTCGTTATGCACAATTATACCAAAGGAATGAGCATGTTATACAAACATCAGAATTTCATTAAAGTAGTAACTTTCTTAATCAATAAAGAATAATCAATGTTTGCCACTCTTCATAAGAATGCCAAAATATTATTGATAATATTTTGGCATTCTCCGTTTAAGGATTATAAAGTTTCGGGAATATAAATTGAGTTATTTGAAACGATTGATAACAGCAGCTATTTCAGAATCCTTGAGCACATAATCGGGTTTGAATATGTTGATTGCAGAAAGAGGCATTGCAGGCATTTCAGCATTATCGGGGCTTTGAACCACTGTTTTTCCACCCATATTTTTTATCCTTTCCAGGCCCACACTTCCATCGTTATTTGCTCCGGACAATAATATTCCCAGTAAGTTTTTCTTGTAAACTTCGGCAGCAGACAGAAAGGTAACATCAATCGAAGGCCTTGACCAAAGTACTTTTTCAGAAGCATCGAGAGATAAAGAATGGTCATTTTCAATTAACAAATGGTAGTCGCTCGGTGCAACATACACTATGCCGTTTTTCAGTGTTTCCTTGTCTTCGCCTTCTTTAACCGGCAATGCACATCCATTATTCAAAAGTGTTTCCAGTGAGGAACGGGGATCATTTTTGCGATGCAGAATAACGATAACAGGAAAATCCAATGAAGCTTTCAATTTGGAAAGTATCTGCAACAATGGTTTGATGCTTCCGGCCGAACCACCGATTACTACACATTTAGTAGCTTTCTTTAAATCATCTTTCTCCATATTTTCTCCGTTCCAACTTGTTTAAACTTAGCATTTGCAGGCGATAATCTGATAGATTCTTTATTACCTAAAGCCAGAAAGCCAAGACGTTCAAGACTTTCATCAAACAAATTAAAAACCTTTGCCTGTAAATCTTTTTCGAAATAAATTAAAACATTTCTGCAAACAATAAGTTGAAATTCATTGAACGAGCTTTCAGCAACAAGGTTATGTGTGGAAAACACCATGTGGTTTTTAAAACTCTGATCGAAAATTACTTTGTTATTACCGGCAGTATAATATTGCGAAAAATCATGAATCCCCCCTGACAAATTATAATTCTCCGTGTATTGCTTCATATGCATCATATTGAAAACACCGGTTGAAGCTTGTGTTACTACTTTAGCATTAATATCGGTAGCATACAATATGGACTTATGAAGCAGATTGGCCTCTTTCAATATAATAGCCATACTAAATACTTCTTCGCCGGTTGAGCAGCCTGCATGCCAGATTCTTATAAAAGGATAAGTGGAAAGAATAGGTAATACTTCCTTACGCAAAGTCTGATAGAAATCAGGGTCCCGGAACATTTCGGTGACATTCACCGTTATCTGCTCAATGAAACGATTGAAATATTCTTTGTCATCTTTTAAGCGAAACCTGAATTCCGCAAAACTCGGAAAGCGATCCAAAGTTATAAGCCTGTTGAGCCTGCGCTTGAAAGATGCTTTTGCGTAATCATTAAAATCATAGCCATAAATTTCGAGAATGTCATAAAGCAACATTTCCATTTCTTCGTCCGTTATCATCTAAATTTATTTCATCTCAGATTAAAAATTGTTTCAACTTGGCTTCCAACTCGTCCATGTTGATTGGCTTTGAAATATAATCGGTAGCACCTGCTTCGAGGCACCTTTCCTTATCACCCTTCATGGCTTGCGCCGTAACTGCAATAACGGGAAAATCTTTTATTCCTTCTGTGTTTCTTATAACCTGCAAGGCCTGGTAACCGTCCATTTCAGGCATCATCATATCTAACAACGCAATACCTACCAGATTGTTTTCTTTTAAAATCATAATGCCTGTTTCAGCATCCGAAGCGGAAACAACGCTGTAACCTTTTGATCTCAATACTAAACTTAATGCAAATATATTTCTTGCATCGTCATCAATTATAAGAATTACCTTTTTCTCTGTTGTCATTTTACGCTATGAATTGCCTTGTTTATCGTAAAGCCAAACCCTCAATAAAGAAACCAATTGATCCTGATCTACAGGTTTGGAAATATAATCGGACGCGCCCGCTGCTATGCATTTTTCGCGATCGCCGAGCATTGCTTTTGCTGTTACGGCAATAACCGGAATGTTTTTATACTTTGGATTGTTGCGTATTTTGGTTGTGGTTTCATATCCGTCCATCTGAGGCATCATCATATCCATAAGCACGATATCGACATGCGAGTTTCGTTCCAGCTGGTCCAATGCTTCTGTACCATCAGTAGCTGTAATTACTTTTACCTGATGTTTTTCAAGCGCTTTTGTTAATGAGAAAATATTACGCACGTCATCATCTGCCACCAAAATAGTCTTGCCCTGAAGAATATCGTTCATGTGGTCGAAACGTTCCGAATGCTTCATTTTCACTTTATTCTGTTCAATCAGATGAAGGAATAATGCTACTTCATCTAAAATCCGTTGATAGGAATGTGCGGTCTTTACCACAATGGAATCGGCATATTGCCTGATGCGGCTTTCTTCCAGGTGTGATAAATTTTTACCCGTAAAAACAATAATAGGAATGTCTTCAAGGCCCGGTGTAGCTTTTATTACTTCCAGTGTTTCATAAGAAGTCTTATCGGGCAGCCCCATATCCAGTATCACGCAATCCACATCTTTATTCTGTAAGGTCTGTACACTTTCATTAACGGTATGCTCAATGCTTGCTGTTACATTATAACTTTCCAGGAAATAAGAAAGCGCCTTAGCATGTTTCGGATTTTCTTCAACAATCAAAACGCGTTTCGGATTTTTATTCAATGCAGCCTCTATCTTTCCAAACATCTGACGCATTTGCTCAAAGGCTATCGGCTTGTTGATGAAGTCAACCGCACCCTGCAACCTGCTTTCCCGCTTAGCCTCCATTGAGGACATAATATGTACAGGAATATGCCTTGTTTCAGCATTGGATTTCAATTCATTCATTACTTCCCAACCATCCATAACCGGCAGCTGTATATCCAGTAAAATTGCATTGGGCGTATATTTCTTTGCAAGGCGAACTGCGTCATCACCTCTGACGGCTATAATACATTTATAACTTGCTTTTTTTGCAAATTGCATCAATGCTTTTGCAAATCCTGTGTCATCCTCTACAATCAAAATGATTTTATCACCATCATGAATATCATTTCTGTCATCATCTACATCTTCCGGAATTACTTCCACAACATTCCTTGACTTTGACTTACGCAAACGTTCTTCTTCTGCCTCTTTAAGCGCTTTGGCCTGTAAAATAAATTCCTCTTCTTTGATATCTTCCAATGAAACGGGTACTTTAGGTACAATCAGCACAAAAGCACTACCTTGCCCTACTTCACTGGTAACCGTAATTTCACCACCTAATAATCTTGCCAGCTGACGGCTGATGGAAAGCCCCAGACCTGTACCGCCGTATTTTCTTTTAGTAGAACCATCTGCTTGTGTAAATGCCTCAAAAACCAGTGATAACTTATCATTCGGAATACCGACACCTGTATCTATTACAGAAAATTCCATAAAATTGTTCTTTCCTTCAATTTCATTGATCTTCAAAGTAACGCTGCCTTTAGCCGTAAATTTAATGGCATTGGAAATAAGGTTTTTAATAATCTGATCCAATTTCATCTTATCGGTTTCCATCAGCAAACCCTGAGTCGTTTCGTCTGCAAATTTCAGCTCAATTCCTTTTTCTTTGGCAAGCGGCAGGAATAAGCTTTTGGTATTGGAAACAATTTCTCTAACGGATATTTGTGAATAATCCAATTCCATCTTGCCCGCTTCAATCTTCGAAAGATCCAACAGCTCGTTGATGAGTTCCAACAACCCATTACCTGAATTGAAAATTACCTTAGCCGATTCCATCTGATCTTCGCTCAGGTTTTTCTCCGAATTTTCATAAAGGTATCTCGACAGCAAGAGGATAGAATTCAATGGTGTCCTGAGCTCATGGCTCATATTGGCCATAAACTCCGATTTATATCTGGTGCTTTGCTCCAGTTCCGCCGCTTTCTTTACAATTTCTTCGTTACGATCATTAATAATCCGGTTCCGCTCTTCCAGCTCAAAATTGCTTTGCTGCAATTCTTCCTGCTGTACGCGCAGCTCTTCTTCAGATGTCTGAAGCTTTTGGGTATGAGCTTCCAGTTCGGCATTCATATTTTCAAGCTCGCTGTGCTGTGCCTGCAGTTCTTCTGATTGAGCCTGTGTTTCTTCCAGTAATTCCTGAAGTTTTTTGTGATTAATAGCAGCCTGAATTGCATTGCCTATATTTTCAACAACGGACTTCAAGAATATCTGTTCCCTTTCTGTAAGGGCATTCATGGAAGCCAATTCCAATACGCCGATTTTCTCGGTTTCAAAATAAACCGGAAATGCCGCCACCATTTTCGGCCTGATATTTCCGATGCCGTAACTAATTGTAACATAATCGGGATCTATATTCTGAATTATAATTTCTTTTCCGCTTGACATCACCTGTCCTACAATTCCCTCACCCAACGGTATTTCTGTTTTGGTGGAATCCATTAAAGCATAACCGCCATGCAGTACCAATGCGCCTTTTTCATGCAAATAAAAAGCGCCGACATGGCTACCGGTATATTCTGCTGTAAATTCAACAATCTGCTGGGTCAGTACATTCAAATCCTTTTCGCCTACCATTTTATCATTCAGCAATGCTACGCCTCTTTGCAGCCATTCATTGTCTGATAATTTATTGAAGGAATAAGAAAGGGAATCTGCCATTTTATTTAAAGAAACGGAGAGGTCGCCCAGATTATCCTTTTGTTCGTCATCCAGACGAATGGTATAATCACCACTTGAAATCTGAGAAGCAATATTTTGAATGGCGTTAATACGATCTACCGTTTCTTTATCTTTAGCTTCAAGGCTTGCCTGTAATTTGATTCTTGCTTTTAAATCTTTGACGGCACGCCTGTAGAATACAATAGAAATAATAATTGCCAATAATGCGGCAATGAAAATAACTACCGGAGTAAAAGTGGCATAACGACGTTGTGAAGCAATTCTTACTTCCAAAAGCTTACTCTCTTCATCATTCATTATTTTAACTTGCCTTCTCACGCTATCCATATAAATCCTGCCCACCAGAAGATCATTAAATGACACAGAATCTCCATTTTTCTTTTTGTCAATTATTGATTGAAGCTTATACATCTGAGTAGTGACAAGGCTTTTAAGGTTGACGGCAGATTTTTGCTGGATAGCATTGTCAACAGTCAGGCTCCTTACTCTCTGAATATTTATATTGGCGGTTTCATAGGAACCTTTAAAGGGATCCAAAAATTCATCATTACCGGTCAGCAAATAGCCACGTTGTCCGGTTTCCGCATCTTTCATAGAAGACAACACATTTTCCAATGTGTTTTTCACTTCGTTGGTATGGCGCACCCATTGTGAGCTATCCAATAAACTCTGGATGCAGAACAAGGAGACGATGGAACTTATAATCAGCAGGGAAATGGAAAGCCCGAAACCCGTTTTCAGGTTATTGTTCGATTGAGAGATCATCAGATATTTGGCTTAATGATTATGGTTTTTGTTGGTTAAAGGCAATGTGAAATGAAAGGTGGAACCTTTATCCGGCTCACTTTCCACACCGTAGGTCCCGCCATGTTTTTCAATAATTTCGGCACAAATATACAACCCCATACCAAAGCCCTGATATTTGCTGGAAGATTGTACCGCCCTGTAAAACTTACCGAACAGATTGGATTGATCGGCTTTGCTGATACCTATACCGCTATCTCTTACACTCACTTTAACTTCATTGGAATCTGTGGTTTCTACATGAATTAAAATGGGATGCGGTTCCGTGGAGTATTTAATGGCATTGGAAAGATAATTGAGCAGCACTTGCTCCAGCCTGAATTCGTCACCGTTAATGAAAAAATCGGCATATCCGCTCCGGATAATATTCCGGCCGGGATTGGAACGGAGTATAACATCTATTACATTATCAAGAAAAGGCTCAAAATTAAAATCCGCAAAATGATATTCCAGGTTTCCTGTTGTCATTTTTGAAATATCAAGCAATTCGGTAATTAATGTATCCAGCTTTTTGAGCTGATTAGAGGAACGGTTAATAAAATTGAGGGCATTTTCTTTTTCATTGCTCTGAACAGACATTTCAGCCAATTGTATATAGCCTTTAACGGATGTAAGCGGCGTTTTTAATTCATGGCTTGCAATACTCAAAAATTCGTCCTTTTTCTGTTCAGCTCTTTTACGTTGTTCAATTTCGTCAATAAGCACCTGCTGCATTTTAGACAGCTCCAAAGTTTGCTCATATAACTTAATAAATGTCCTTATTTTTAATACAAGAATATCGGGATCAAATGGCTTCACGAGATAATCGTGCCCGCCGGAGGCATATCCTTTTGTAATAAATTCCTTACTGATGTTAACGGCAGAGAGAAATATGATGGGAATATCATTGGTTTTACTAAATCCCGAAATTGATTCGGCAACCTCAAAGCCATCCATATCCGGCATCTGAACATCCAAAATGATCAATTGATAAGATTGTCTGAGTATTTTCTTCAAGGCTTCTTGTCCTGAAAGGGCGGTATCTACGACAAAGTTGTGCGATTCCAGAACTTTTTTTAAGGCTGTAATGTTTTCAATTTTGTCATCTACAATTAAGATCATAAATGTTTGGTCAGTAAGTTGGCTTCGTAAAATTATTGCTTATTTTAAGAATTCCAACAAGTTTATTCACAAGGTTTTAAAGCCAATTAAAATGTATACAAATATGAGCCCGAATTGTTGCATTATTGCAGTTATTTTCAGAAAATTTTTCTTCAGATAAACAAAAGGGAACTTCTTAATTTAGGGCGCCCAAAATAAATATATTCCGGTTATGCATGAGGAAAAACGAAAATTGCCATTGCACTTTTATCAAAGTGAAGATGTAATAAGTATTGCAAAAAGCTTGCTTGGCAAACAAATATCAACTAATATAAATGGTAATGTTACAGCGGGCATTATTGTAGAAACGGAAGCTTATATGGGTATAACCGATAAAGCCTCACATGCTTATAATGGCAGATTTACCAACCGCACCAAAACCATGTTTGAGGATGGAGGCATAACCTATGTCTATTTGTGTTATGGCATTCACTCACTGCTGAATGTAATTACGGGCCCGAAAGATACACCGCATGCGGTTTTAATAAGAGCCATTGAACCGACTACGGGCATAGATATTATGCTGCAAAGAAGGAATATGACCGTTTTGAAATCCAATATTACAAAAGGCCCGGGCGCATTATCACAGGCATTGGGTGTTGACAGAGATATTAATGCAATGGACCTTAATGGCGACATTATCTGGATTGAAGACGTAAGCTATCCTTTAAATAAGAAACAAATTGTGGCATGCCCGCGTATCGGTATTGATTATGCCGGTGAAGATGCTTTATTACCCTGGCGGTTTTACATAAGGGATAATATTTATGTAAGCCGTCCTGTAAAAGGATTATAATTTGACTTAATAACCGGAATTATTTCATTACCTGTGCAATCTTCCTACGAAAGGATTTATATACAAAAAAGCGAAAACCATTTCAAGTAATGAGTTTCGCTTTTTATATTTTAATATTCTAAACCTGCCACTAATTCAGATGTATATTGCTGATTGCCTTTTCCAGAGCATTATCTTTTAAATCAGGCATCATCACTCCTTCTACACGGAAAAAAGTGATGTCTGAAAGTCCGATGAAACTTAAAATTGTTTTTAAATAAGGTTCCACATAGTCAATAGGTTTTAACGGGCCTTCGGAAAAAACACCACCCGAAGCAATTGCCACATAGACTTTTTTACCGTTCAATAAGCCATGAGGGCCGTTTTCATCATATTTAAATGTAATACCTGCGCGTACAATATGGTCAATCCAGGCCTTTAAAGTAGAATGGATGCTGAAATTATAAACAGGCGCTCCGATTACAATAATGTCAGCATCTTTTATATCAGCAATAGATTGATCGGAATGCCTGATTAGTTCCGCATGTTCTGCCGTCCTGTTTTCTTCAGGTGTAAAGAAAGAAGTAAGATGGGATTCTTCCAGATGCGGAAATTGATGCTCGACGAGATTAACCTCGTTTGTACTGCTGCCGGGATATTCCTGTTTTATTTTATCTACGATGGCATTTCCAAGTTTAATACTGAAAGAATTATCCGCTCTGGGACTGGAAATAATGTGCAATATCTTTTTCATTTTGTTTGTTGATTTTTTATGTCGGCAAAACTATCTACATTTGGTAATTAAAGTTTAGTAGTGAACAAAAGGTTAGCGCTAACCTTTTGTTTAGTTATTTAATTACAAATAGATATGAATGACAAAATAAAATATAATTCAAAAGAGTGCATTAGTTCTGTTGGTGCAATAGATGACGCGCTTTATGTTATCGGCGGGAAATGGAAGCTACGCGTAATAGCTGCATTGAGCGAAGGAGATAAGCGGTTCAATGAGTTGCAAAGGACAGTTACAGGTATTTCGGCACGCGTACTGTCCAATGAATTAAAAGACCTGGAACTAAATGGTTTTGTCGTCCGGATAATTCACACCAAAAGCCCGGTTATTGTTGAATATAAACTTACGGAATATGCTTCAACATTAAGTGATGTGTTGATTTCGCTGGTTAAGTGGGGCACAATGCATCGTGATAAGATCAGGAAGGAGCGTTGATTAAAGTGGGAATGGAAAGGTTAGGTTCTCCTGATTAGTTTTATTCAGAAACATTAATGACATTGCCTGCGGGCAATGTCATTAATGTTTTAGGTTCAATCATAGCTTGTTTATGGCTGTTCAGTCAATACTTTCTCAAAAGCTTTTCTTGCGCCGCCTCTGAAATAAACCTCCCCGCAATAGGTATAACCTAATCTATCCAGTATTTTCAACATGGGAATATTATCGAAATTGGTATCAACCTTTATACTATAAACCTGCTTTTGAAGGCACAGGCTTTCCAGTTGCCTGAATAACCTTGTAGCAATGCCTTTTCCTTTTGCATGCCTGGAGACGGCAACCCTATGTACCACCAGATAGTCTCCATCAGAAAGCCATTTACCTTCCATAATTTCATAGGCCGGTTCCTTATCGAAAATGACGGCTGAATAAGCCAATACCGTTTCATTTTCCGTAAGCACATAAGCATACCCTTTTTCCATATCATTAATAATGGAAAGCTCATTGGGATAACCATCCTGCCATTGCCTGCTGCCCTCTTGCTTTCTTTGTTCGATGGCATCCTGCAGGATTTGCCAGATAATCGCTTTTTCAGAAAGATGTGCTTTTCTTAATGTCAGTGTATCGGTTTGTTGTATTTCCATTTAGCAATAAGATTGCAATTAACTTAATTTCCAGTCGGGCCTTTCAAAGTGGCAGGTATATCCGTAAGGATGTTTTTGCAAGTAGTCCTGATGCTCTTCTTCGGCATTCCAGAAATCAGTTGCAGGAACGATTTCCGTTACTATTTTCCCGGGCCATTTCCCGGAAGCCTCCATTTCTGCTATTAAATCCTTCGCAGTTTCCCGTTGTGTTTCATCCATATAAAATATAGCAGAACGGTAAGAAGTACCAATGTCATTCCCCTGCCTGTTGCGGGTGGTAGGATCGTGTATCTGAAAGAAATATTCAAGAAGCGCCCGGTAAGATAACTGAGCCGGATCAAAAACTATTTCTATTGCTTCAGCATGTGTTCCATGATTTTGATAAGTTGCATTGGCCACATCGCCGCCTGTGTAGCCCACTACTGTTGAGATGACACCATGATGATGTCTGAATAGTTCTTCTACTCCCCAAAAACAACCGCCGGCCAAAATGGCTTTTTCATTATTCATTTTCAATTCCGTTTATTTCAATAAAGGTAAGCCTGAAACAGATAACAGACAAGGACAGGTCATTAATCAACCAACGACCAGATTTGATTTTTTGTTTCAGGTTATTATTAGCATTCAGGCTATGTAAAAGCATAACCGTATAAAGATTGCAGGAACGATCAAAGATTTAGTCGAAGGAATATTTTGTTATTCAATTGAATTTTATATTTTTGATATAAGAACTTTAACTAACACGCTAACCCATTCAAACCAAACCAATATGGACGCCCGCCTCATCTATGTTATAGTATTCGCATGCCTGTTTTTCCTTGCAATATGGCTGCAAAAAAGATTTTGCATTATCTGCGATGCCACTTCCGTAAAACCGAAACCCTACAGTTATTCAAGATTACAATTGCTCTGGTGGACTTTTCTTGTATTTGCTTCTTTCATTTCTATTTTAATTGCCTCGGGAACAATACCTACACTGGATAGTTCCACACTTATTTTGCTCGGCATCGGCGCCTTAACTACGGCTTCGGCCCGCATTGTTGATATCAGCGATGAGGCCAATCAGGCAAACAATATACAGGCAAACAATATAGTAACGCCGCTACCTAATCTTAATCAACCTGCGGACCCGAACCAACCTGTTCAGGCGGTTGCCCCCGCTCCGGTTCCGGCAACGCCGCCACTTAGTAAAAACAAACCCAGTCAGGGCTTTTGGTTAGATATTTTGTCTGATAATAACGGTATAAGCATACATCGGTTACAGGCGCTGGTATTTAATCTTCTTTTCGGAACCTGGTTTATTTATCAATCCATCCTGCACCTGAAAGGTGTTGGCGCATCGACTCCGTTAGAGACATTGAGCTCCATTATGCCTGTGATAAGCAAAAACAACCTTATCCTTTTAGGACTAAGCGCCGGTACTTATGTAGCATTAAAAACTACAGAAAATAAGTAACTGCTCTTTCTACGGGAAAGATGAACCTGAAAGAACTTTAGTTCAGGAATAATATCGTTCAGAAACAGTAACAAACGGAAAAATAATAAAGCACTTAACCACATTTTATTTCTATCATCAATAAAACATTATACCAATGGCAGATTTTCTACCGGCCTTCAATATTACAATGGAAAATGAAGGAGGCTATGCAAACAATCCGAACGACAGCGGCGGGGAAACATGGAGAGGCATTGCACGTAATTACTGGCCCAAATGGAGCGGCTGGCCGATTGTCGACCAAATTGTGGCAACCAATCCTCCCGATTTAAATCAGGCTCTTTTTGCCGACGCGTCCTTAAATACGATGGTTGAACAGTTTTACCAGCAAAACTTTTGGGATACAGAGAGCTTATCAGACATCAATTGTCAACAAACGGCCAATCAGTTATTTGACATAGCCGTAAATATGGGAAACTCAACTGCCGGAAAAATTTTGCAAGAGGCCATTAATACACTGGCTGCAAACCCTGTTTCAGTTGATGGTATGGTAGGCCCTTTAACCATACAAGCTGCAAACAGCCTGAACGACGAGGCATTGTATAATGCGGTATGCTCCTTACGTAAACAAAAATACGAAAGCATTATTGCAGCAAACCCTTCACAGGCGGTATTTGAAAATTCCTGGTTCAGCCGGATTACGCCCTGGGATGCTGCAGCTGATGCATAGATAAAGTCGAATTATTCTTTGTTCTCATTAACTGTTCTATCTTGTTGTTATTTGCCGGCTTTCGGAATTATCAGTTATAATCAATTTGAAATAAGGAAATGATAAACGACAGTGAAATTATATTGCGGAAGACGGTAATTACTGATTTACCTTTCTTCTTCATCTTTCAGCTTGACGATGAAGCCAACCATTTAGCGGCATTTACATCGAAAGATCCGACTGATGAAACAGCCTATCTTCAGAAATACTCAAAATTTCTGAATGACAAGACTATAAATATGCAGACAATAATGGTAAACAATATTATTGTCGGTAGCATAGCAAAGTTTGAAATAGAGGGTGAAGCAGAAATTACCTATTGGATTGACAAAAAGTTTTGGGGAAATAGTATTGCAACAAAAGCGCTGAAAACGTTTCTGAAAAGTGAAAACACAAGGCCGATTTTCGGACGGGTTGCATTCGACAATTTCGGCTCACAGAAAGTTTTGGAGAAATGTAATTTTATAAGGATCGGTATGGCCAGAGGCTTTGCAAATGCAAGGCAATCAGAAATAGAGGAATTTATTTACAAACTGACTTAAAAAAAATGCTGTTTTTCTCCATTGGCATTGGGCTTATAAAACTTCTCTATGAGAGCAACAATAAATTGTTGCTCTCATTTTTACTTATGAAATATTAGCATTGGCATGAGTTACTAAAGTTTAATTTTGGCTGAATGAATACCTTAAGGTCTGGTGAAGCCTCCAAAAAGGCATTTAATATTTATTGTCTTTTAAAAGATAAAAGGCATTCTCTATATTACCATTTACAAAAACTTAACCAGGCAAATGAAAGATACTAAATTATTTTTTGTAATATTGTTTTATGCTTGAGTAAAATTTCAATCCTTATGACGGAAACTAAATTCCCGGATTTGCCGACCGAAGACTTGTTGCAGCGTTTGAATATATCAAAAGTTTCAGGAAATAAGTCACATTACAATACATATACTGTCAATTTAGGCGAAAGCACATTTACGATAAGAAAAAAAAATGATCTTATGTGGGTAGATAGTGGAATCGTTGAACAACACGGTGATGACATGCTGGATTACATCGGATGCTATATCGATAACAATTCAATATAAAAATAAATAACCAGTATAAATAAAAGGAACCTTCAGGTTCCTTTTGTCGTTTTTAAAGTTTCGGTTTCTTTATTCATTTAACTTAAAAGGAATCTTCTTAAATTATTTTTCAGGTATGCAAATCCAATGTTTTATGCTTCAGGTAGTTTAAAAAATCAGGCTATACACATCTATACACCAACCATCCCGGCCTTATTGGCCGGGATGTTGTTTTGAATTGTAAAGATAAAGTACGATTACATTAATAAGTATTCCACCAACCTTTTTCTGCCCAAAGCCATGAAAAAGGAAGTACGACTAACGTTACGGAAGCCTGAACATGGCCGGTAAGAGAAGATGAAGTATTGTATCCGGATATGTCATAGCTGATGGATTTATTTTCATCATAGAAAGGTATTCTCCCGAAAGAAACCTGTGAACGCAATTTCATAGCTATACCGGCAAACAAACACACTTCAGCTTTAATGAATGGATTTGCACCAAAACCAAAGCCCGCACTATTATTATCTGTTGCAAAGCCAATCATCGGACTGATACCTGCGCCTACTGCCCAGCCAAAACGGTCTTTCGTGTAATACGCCAGATTCCCGAAACGGGCATCCAGGCTTATGGGCATTTCTATCTGACCTGAGATAGTTTCAAAATCAAATTCATTTTCTGTAAAAGAATAATAGGGCCTGCCGTCTGAATTTGTCATTACGGTCGGTGTTTTATAATCCCATGTAAAAAGATTGACATTACAACCGATATCCATACCTAAACGGCTCCTGTCACCCAACTTTGAAATAGGAAATGTATATCCCACATGTTCTGTAAAGCCCGCTTTGGAAGTTACATTCTGACTTATAGAAGTATCAGGCAAACCATTATTACCCATGCTTTTAAATTTGTAGGTGGCATTGGAAATTGCATAACCATACCCTATTTCTTCACGCGCAAGGATTTTGGTAAAATATTCCATTGGCATGAAAACTACATATTGCCCGTAACTTTTAACAATTGAGCATAAAAAAACAGCTGCAAAAAAGAATGCTTTCTTTGAGATATCAATCATAATCAGTGGATTAAAAACTTCATATCAAAAACAATAAAGATCCTAATGAAACCTAAATGTTTTTATAATGAAATGTTATATAATGACAAATGTAATATCCACTTAATTGATTGTATACTATTTCTTGAGAACGTATGCTTTTTTCTTGATAACGTAATATTTACTAATTTGAAGATTGAATTACAGGAATATTTGTTAGCTAATGTCGCCGGAATATAAAAATGGCTGCAATGAAAATTGCAGCCATTCCATATTATTAAAGAAATATAATTACCAGATATTCAGGCCAAACTTATCAGCATTTTCCTTTGCATCTTCATAACCTGCATCGGCATGACGCAGTACCCCCATTGCAGGATCGTTATGCAATACACGTTTCAATCTTTCATCCGCATCAGCAGAACCATCGGCAACAATTACCATTCCTGCGTGCAGCGAATAACCCATCCCTACTCCGCCGCCATGATGGAAACTTACCCAGCTTGCACCACCTGCAGTATTAATCAAAGCATTTAAAATCGGCCAGTCAGCCACTGCATCAGAACCGTCTTTCATAGCTTCTGTTTCCCTGTTGGGAGATGCCACAGAACCGCAATCCAGATGGTCGCGGCCAATTACAATCGGCGCCTTTACCTTTCCGGTACGTACCAATTCATTGAACAATAAACCTGCTTTTTCTCTTTCGCCCATGCCTAACCAACAGATACGTGATGGCAAGCCCTGGAAAGCAATCTTCTCTTTAGCCATTTTCAGCCAGCGTTGCAAGCCTGCATTTTCAGGGAATAATTCCGCTAATGCTTTATCTGTTGTATAAATATCTTCAGGATCGCCGCTTAATGCAACCCAACGGAAAGGCCCTTTGCCTTCGCAGAATAAAGGACGGATATACGCAGGAACAAAACCCGGGAAGTCGAATGCATTTTCAACACCGCGTTTATCTTTTGCTTGTCCACGCAGGTTATTACCATAATCAAAAGTAATAGCGCCACGTTTTTGAAGCTCCAGCATCTGACGCACATGATGCGCCATTGTATCTAATGAAAGTGATTTATATTTTTCAGGATCTGCATCACGCAAAGTATTTGCTTCTTCAACAGACATGTTTTCAGGGAAATAACCTACCAGTTCATCATGTGCGGAAGTCTGGTCGGTTAAGGTATCCGGTGTGATATTCCTGTCTATCAATCGTTGCAGCAATTCCACCGCATTGCAGACAACACCAATGGAAATAGCCTCTCCGGCTGCTTTTGCACGTAAGGATTCATCAATAGCTTCATCAATATCCGTAAACATTTTATCGATGTAACGTGTGTCCAAACGTTTTTGGATGCGCCATGCTTCTACATCGGCTGCAAGGCAAACACCTTCATTCATGGTAATGGCCAAAGGCTGAGCGCCACCCATACCGCCAAGTCCGGCTGTAACATTCAAGGTGCCTTTCAAAGTACCGCCAAAGTGGATATTCGCAAGGGACAAATAAGTTTCATAAGTGCCCTGAACAATACCTTGAGAACCAATATAGATCCAGCTTCCCGCAGTCATCTGACCATACATCATCAGGCCTTTTGCTTCCAGTTCACGGAACACTTCCCATGTAGCCCAACGGCCAACCAAATTGGAATTGGCAATCAAAACCCTTGGCGCATTTTTATGAGAACGCAATACACCAACAGGCTTGCCGCTTTGAACCATCAAAGTTTCATCTTCATTCAGGTTTTTAAGGCATTCCAGTATCTTATCGAAACTTTCCCAGTTACGGGCAGCTTTACCAATACCGCCATACACCACCAAGTCTTCGGGACGTTCTGCCACTTCAGGATCAAGATTGTTCTGGATCATTCTGTAAGCGGCTTCGGTTACCCAGTCTTTACAATGTAAGGTGGTTCCTGTCGGTGATTTTATTACTCGTGCTGTTGTGCTCATAAATATTTATTTACCAATTTGGGTGGCAAAAATAACCAAGATTTAGTTTTTGAGGAAATATAAAAATAGCTTGTCAAAATTGTTTCCTGTTTTAAAACAACAGATTGAATTTCTCCAAACTCAATTCCCATCTGTTAGTGGGCTGCTCAAAGCTAAAGCTGCCGGGAACAGTTATATATTCTTTTACAAAATCAAAACCCAGTTTCTTTAAAGTGGAATTTGGTGCAGGATTTAAAGCATAAGGTTCGCAAAACAATGTCTTTAATTGAAGATTTTGAAAGAAGTAAGGTAGGGACAATTTCACTAAAGAAGTTCCTAAGCCACTTTGTCTTTTATCAGCTTTCCATAGCTGTAAATGCATATAAGCCTCTTGTCCGAAAATAATTTTGTTCACATTACAATGACCAATAGGTTCGCCATCTACCAACCAGATAGTACAATAACTTTGCTTTTCAGCATAGTTTGATTTGATTTGCGACAGTAAAGCCTCCTGCCAATATTTCTGATCAGGCACCATTTCTTTTATAGCTCCCATTGCCAATAAGCTTTCGGAAGTGGCATTTACCCAATAATCCGAAATAAGCGGTATATCTTGTTCTTGTATTTCTCTTACTGAAAGATTCATTTGATTTAAAGATTTATAGTCATTTTTGTAGCGAAAATTAAAATTAAATTCCCAATCAAACCAAAATAAATCATAGTAATGGATCAACCGGACTTTCAATCAATCGCTGCCCAACTACGAAATCCAAAGGGAGAAGATGGCATTAAAACCGCTGTCCGTATGAGCGAAAACAATGCTTTTATGATTGCCTCCTGCATAGATTCGCTTGATTTGAAACCGGAGGAAAAAGTCCTTGAAATAGGCCCGGGCGGCGGATTACATTTGCCCTACCTGTTCCAAAAAGAAAATTCCGTGCGATACTCCGGTGTTGATATTTCTGAAACAATGATTGAAATGGCTTCAGAAAACAATCCTTCACTTATTGAAACCGGCTCTGTGAAACTACAATTGGTAACCAACAATAATGGTTACGCTGTATTACCCTTTGAGGATAATTATTTCGATAAAATCTTTACGGTTAACACTATTTACTTTTGGGATAATGCCTTAGAGCAGGCAAGGGAATTGTACAGAGCCCTGAACACCACAGGACAAATCGCTGTTTGCTTTGCCACAGCAGATTTCATGGAGCAACTGCCTTTTACTAAATATGGTTTCCATTTGTATTCTTTGGAAAAGGCAATTCAGTTATTTGAAAATGCAGGGTTCAAAGACATAAAAACAATCCGGCAAAAAGAATGGATTGAAAATACAGTAAACGGCAATATAGAACGCATTTTCACAATAATCAGTTGCCGGAAAGACGGTCATTATAACCCTGAAACACGGTCATTATAACCGTGAAACACAGTCATTGTAACCGTGAAACACAGTCATTGTAACCGTAAAACACAGTCATTGTAACCGTAAAACACAGTCATTATAACCGTAAAACACAGTCATTGTAACCGTGAAACACAGTCATTGTAACCGTAAAGCACAGTCATTGTAACCGTGAAACACAGTCATTGTAACCGTAAAGCACAGTCATGATAGCCGTGAAACACAGTCATAATAACCATAAACACGGTCATTTGCTTAACAGCTATCATCCCTGTCTGTATGCAATTGTCGTTTTATTCCAACAGTCAAAATCTAAAAACGTACCTTTGCCGGATAAATCAATAAATTATAAATGTCAGGATTTACAGTAGCGATAGTAGGAAGACCCAACGTCGGGAAATCAACCTTGTTTAACAGGTTGCTGGAACAGCGGAAATCTATCGTAGATGACTTTAGCGGTGTAACCCGCGACCGCCAATACGGTTTGTGCGATTGGAACGGCAAAATATTTAACGTAATCGATACCGGCGGTTTTGTAAGCCGTTCGGAAGATGTTTTCGAAAAGGAAATCAGGAAACAGGTAAAAATTGCAATCGACGAATCCGATATTCTGGTATTCGTAACCGATGTTACAGCCGGCATCACCGATCTGGATGATGAAATGGCGCAGGTATTGCGCAAATCACGCAAACCGGTTTTTTTAGTAGTGAACAAAGTAGATAATTCCGAACGTCAATTAGATGCCACGGAGTTTTACGTGCTGGGTTTCGACCCGACGTTCTTCCTTTCTTCCATCTCCGGAAGCGGTACGGGAGAGCTTTTGGATGAAATCACTTTACGTATTCCCGAGGACAGAGTTGTAGATGCGGTAGAAACAATTATTGAAGAAGTTGAAGATGAAGATGGCAATATCATTCAAATGGAAAGGGAGAAAAACCCGATTCCGAAAATTGCTATCATAGGCCAGCCGAACGCGGGTAAATCAACCTTGTTGAATGCTTTGATAGGCATGGAACGTTCTATCGTTTCTGATATTGCAGGAACTACAAGAGATCCTGTTCATACGCAATACAACCAATTCGGCAAAGAATTCATACTGATTGATACAGCAGGTTTACGCAAGAAGAAAAGCGTAACCGAAGACCTTGAATTTTATTCTGTAATCCGTGCTATCAGGGCAATGGATGAAGCCGATGTTTGTATGTTGTTGGTAGATGCCGAAAAAGGCATGACGGCACAGGACGTAAACATCTTTTCATTGGCAAGCCGTAAAGGCAAAGGCATTGTGGTATTGGTAAATAAATGGGACACTCTGGATGAAAAGGAAACCAACACAGCCCGCGATTATGAAAAACGTCTGAAAGAGCGTACTGCACCGTTTACCGACTATCCTGTAATATTCACATCTGCAACCGAAAAATTAAGGATATACCAGGCCATGGAAAAGGCGCTGGAAGTATTTGACAACAGATTAAGAAGGGTTCAGACTTCGCATCTGAATGATATTATGGGCAAGGAAATTGAACGTTTTCAGCCACCAATCGTAAGAGGTCATTCGGTGAAAGTGAAATTTGTAATGCAGATACCGACACATACCCCGGCATTCGCATTCTATTGCAGCCACCCGGATGATATTAAAACACCTTATCGTAATTTCCTTGATAATAAATTGAGAAGCCATTTCAATTTTTCAGGTGTACCGATTAAGATTTTCTTCAGAAAAAAATAATTTCGGTTGTTGCCGGTGAAGATACCAACAACAGCAAACCAATAAAATACATCGTAGAGACGTTGCGCTGCAACGTCTCTACATATTTACGAGATTATCTATCACATGTAAATTTTTCGGAAGAGAGAAAATACATAATTTCATACATTGAATTATGCAGAACACAGATACAAGTAATATAATTTTCCAGCAAGCCGTTGCATTCGTCAATCAAACGAATCAACATTTATTTCTGACAGGTAAGGCAGGTACAGGTAAGACTACTTTTTTGAAATACATCCGTAATCATTGCTATAAAAAAATGGCTGTGGTAGCGCCTACAGGTGTTGCGGCTATTAATGCGGGCGGTGTTACGATTCACTCTTTTTTCCAATTACCTTTCGGAACATTTTTGCCTTCGCAAAAAACGGTCTGGGGTGGTGAATTCAATAATATTTACAATAAAAATCAATTACTAAGCCGCTTAAAGCTGAACAAAGCCAAACGCGATTTAATGAAGGAACTGGACCTCCTGATTATTGATGAAGTATCTATGGTTCGCGCCGATGTGATGGATGCCATGGATGTAATTTTACGTTCCGTCAGAAGAAACCAGGAACAGCCTTTTGGCGGCTTACAGGTATTGTTTATCGGCGATATGTTTCAGTTGCCGCCGGTGGTGAGGGATTCCGAAATGGAATTATTAAGTGAGTTTTATCAAAGTCCCTTCTTCTTCGATTCGTTGGCTGTAAAAGAGGCAATGCCGATTTATCTGGAGCTTAAAAAGATTTACAGGCAGAGCGATACGGAGTTTATCAATATCCTTAATAATGTCCGCAATAATGATGTTACGGAAGAGGATCTGGAACGATTGCAGCAAAATTTCAATCCGTATTTCAATCCCATGAGCGGCGATAGCTATATCACGCTCACCACGCATAATGCCAAGGCAGATACTATCAACCAACATGCATTGGATGGCCTGCCCGGGAAGATACATAAACTGGAGGCAAAAATATCAGGTGAATTTCCGGAGAATGCTTATCCGATTGATAAGGTTTTGCATATTAAGGAAGGCGCCCAAATCATGTTTATCAAAAATGACAAAGGAGAAAACAGGAGATTTTATAATGGTAAAATAGGCATCATTGACCGTATTGATGAGTATGACAAAAAAGTGTTTGTTTCTTTCCCGGATGAAGATAATAAGCTGGAATTAGAGTTGGAGACATGGAGTAATATCCGCTATCAGTTCGACAATGAAAAAGATGAGATCAAAGAAGAAGAGTTAGGCACATTTGCACAGTACCCTATTCGTCTGGCATGGGCCGTCACCATCCACAAAAGCCAGGGGCTTACGTTTGAGAAAGCCATTGTAGATGCAGGGCAATCTTTTGCACCGGGGCAGGTGTATGTTGCATTAAGCCGCCTTACCAATCTGGACGGGCTTGTTTTGAAATCAAAAATCACTCCGGCAAGCATCATGACCGATGAAAGGATTTTGAAATTTTCGGAGCAGGAAGAAAGTGAAGACACGATTCAGAGAGTGCTGGAAGATGCACAAGGCATATTTGCAGAACAAAGCCTGATTCAGGCATATCAATGGGAAAAGCTTACGGATGCGGGTCAGGATAACCTGGAAGCATTTGTATCAAGAAGTATTCCCGATCAGGATGCGGCTTATGTTATGTTTATGGAGATGCAGCAGTCTTTACTGGAACAGCAAAACACGGCATTGAAGTTTAAAAAAGTGCTGAATGAGTTTATTATGAAAGGCAAATCTGCCTATCCTGATATGCACTTAAAGACTATGGGCGCTGCAGGTTGGTTCAATCAGCAATTGGATGAAAAAGTGATTCAGAAGTTAAAGAAGCATATTGAAGAAGTAAAGGTAAAACCAAGAACCAAAAAGTATGTAAAAGAGATAAGAGAGTTTTTATTGCTGTTGGAACGCAAAAAGATTCAGATACAGCAAACAGTGGCTATTACAGAAGGGCTGGCACTTTCTTTGAATAGAGAACAATTGATGGAAAGGGTTTCAAAGCTGCATACACCTATTGAAATAAAACCGGAAGAGGAAAAGCTTCCGAAAACAAAAGCATCTGTCGGTGAAACAAAACTGATTTCACTTAAAATGTTTCAGGAAGGTAAAACCATTGATGAGATTGCGACGGAAAGAAGCCTTGTAAGAGGTACGGTGGAAGGGCATCTGGTAGAATTTATCGTTACGGGAGAAGTCGATGTTTATGCATTGGTACCGAAGCATAAATTAGATGTCATTCTAAAAGCAGTGAAAGAAAATCCGGATGCGACAAGCGGCGCTATCAGGCTGCAGATTGGCGAACAATATACTTTTGCGGAGATAAAAGGGGCTATGGCATTTTATAAGAAAGAACAGAATAAAAATTAATTAACGGGTTACGATTATGGCTAATAGCCGTTGTTGTGTCTCTTGACCAACAGCATTACATTTATCCCAATCCGCCGCTGTTGCGTCTTTTGACCAACAGCATTACATTTGCATCCGATTTTAAAAAGAAAGCAATGAAAAATATAGTATTGGCAAGTACCTCTACCCTATTCGGTGAAAACTATCTGGCTTATTTAAAGCCGGTCATTCAGGAACTCTTTGAAGGCATTGATGAGATTATTTTTGTGCCATTTGCAAGGCCGGGCGGCATTTCGCATGATGAATATACCGCTAAAGCTGCGGGGGCTTTTAAAGAATATGGCATTGGAGTAAAAGGTTTGCATACTTTTTCAAATCCGGCCGAAGCCATTCAATATGCAAAAGGTTTTTTTACAGGCGGCGGCAATACTTTTTTGCTGGTAAAGCAATTGCATGAATTGAATCTGATGCAACCATTAAAGAAAGCCGTTGAAAACGGAACGCCTTATATGGGCGCAAGTGCAGGCAGTAACATAGGCGGCATGAATATGAAGACAACCAATGACATGCCTATTGTATATCCTCCGGATTTCAGTACAATGGGCCTTGTTCCCTTCAACCTGAATCCACATTATCTTGATCCAAATCCTGAATTAAAACATAACGGAGAAACAAGAGAAACGCGGATTAAGGAATTCCATACACAAAATAACATTCCGGTAGTTGGATTGAGGGAAGGCAATTGGATACGTGTAAAGGGAACAATTATAACAACAGAAGGCAGCTGTGATACAAGAATATTCGAGCAGGGCAAAGAGGCTTATGAATTGCCGGCAGGCACGGTGCTTTCATTTTGACAATGCTATATAAGCCGGTGCTTCTGAATCTGCCAAACTAATTTACTATATCAATATCTTTGAAGCATGGAAAACACAACACTACCTGTATTAAATGAAGAAGAAATGCGCGTGCTTGGGGCTTTGATGGAAAAATCGAAGACTACACCGGAATATTATCCATTATCTGTAAACGGATTAACGGCAGCATGCAACCAGAAAACATCGCGCAGGCCCGTTGTCAATTATGATGAACAAACGGTGATTCTTACGCTTGACAATCTTAAAAAGAAAGGGCTTGTTTCTACTGTAACAGGAGGTTCGAGCCGTGCCGTGAAGTATAAGCACAATGTGGCTTTGCATTATCAATTGATGCCCGCAGAGATTGCGGTTATATGTATGCTGCTATTGCGCGGCCCGCAAACACCGGGCGAACTGAATACCAATTCGGGCAAATTGTATGAATTTGATTCGCTGGAAGAAGTACAGGAAACAATTGAAAAATTATCTGACGGAATACCTGCGTTCGTAAAAGCATTGCCGCGTCAACCGGGCCAGAAAGAAGTAAGATACATACACCTTCTTGGCGAGTACAATGAAGCATTATATGAATCAACCGTTTCTCCATCTTCCAATAATGCAGCGCTGGAACAACGCGTTACTGTTCTGGAGCAGGAATTGGCAACATTAAAGGAAGCCTTCGATAAGCTGATGAAAGAGCTGATGTAAATTATTTTGTCGTAAACCGGGACGAAAAATGGCTGTATCTCATAGATACAGCCATTTTTTTGCGTGTAATAAATGATTTGCAGATGATAAAACTTTAGCTGGTCAGAACAATATTCTTTTTTGATTGTAATACAATCAATTAATCCGCATCCATAAATGAATGTGGTATTCCAATCAAAACAAAAAAAACAGATCATGAAAAACCTATTGATTAGCGGACTATTACTGTTAGTCCTGAGCATAAGCAGCTGCCAGATTGTTGGCGGTATCTTTAAAGCCGGCGCCTTTGTCGGCATATTAGCCGTGGTTATTGTCATTGTAGTATTGTTAGGTATTATCTCTATGTTCAGGAAGAAATAAAAGCCATCAGAAATGATAGCAAAGACGGGGCAACTCAAAATGAGTTGTCCCGTCTTTATTAGCTGAACCCGTTATAACATTTATCAGGTTTGATTGTTATAAACCAAAGCAAAGGTTTATCATGGCAATAAAAGAGAAATTTGTCGGAACATCCGGGTATAGTTATCCTTATTGGAAAAATCGCTTTTATCCGGAAAAGCTGCCTGCTGTAAAGCAATTGAGCTTTTATAATGCCGTCTTCAATACAGTAGAGCTGAATTATACTTTCTATCGCTTTCCCACTATCGTCAACCTTCAGAAAGCAGCAAACCAGACTTATGACAATTTCAGGTTTTCTGTCAAGATGCACAAATCCATTACACATACTTTGCGGATGCAAAACGCAAAAGAAAAGATAAAGGAGTTTATGGATATCATTACCGAGGGCCTGGGCGATAAGCTTGGTTGCGTTTTATACCAATTGCCGCCATCATTCAGCTATTCGGAAGAGAGGCTTGAAAATATACTTGACTGTGTAGCGCACAACAGCAATAACGTTATTGAATTCAGGCATGTATCCTGGTGGCAGGAAAAAGTATATGATGCATTCAATAAAGCAAAACTGACATTTTGTGCAGTAAGCTATCCGGGGCTTCCGGATGAAAACATTGTTACAAGCGATATCTTCTACAAACGTATGCATGGCATACCTGAACTTTTCAAATCGCCTTACGACGAACCGACACTTATAAAATTGGCAAAGGATATTCCGGAAGACATAACATCCTTTGTGTATTTTAATAATACCATGTATGAAGCCGGTTATTCCAATGCCGCTTTTTTAAAGACATTATTAAATGATTGAAAACCGTGCCATCTACCGTTATTGAATATATAAGCTATGATGCCGCAACGCAGGTGCTTAAGGTTCATTTCCTTTCAGGTGCGGTATATGCGTATAATGATGTACCGGAAAACATTTATGAAGCCTTCAAAAAATACAAATCAAAAGGGACTTTTCTGAATAAGTATATAAAGGACAAATATGACTTTGAAAGAATAAACTAAGTTGTAAAGTTCTTGTTGTTAAGGCATCTCTTATACACAAATATTATTGTTCATTAAAGACATTCTTATGAAGTGGAAAATCTCCAGTGTCATTTTGTTTACCAGTGTTGCTGCCTTTGCTCAAAAGGAGCAAAAGGCGCTCCATCTGCCTGAACCGTTTGCAACCAAATCGGTGAATAACTACAGTCATGTTTTAGGTTGGGAAAATAATCTCACGCCGCAGGCCCCCAAAGGATTTACAGTCACAAAATATGCTGACGGTTTCGATAACCCGCGCTGGACATGTGAAACGCCGAATAAAGATGTTTTAGTAGTAGAATCCAATTCCAATTATAACTTTGTGGAGCAAATCGGCGCAAACATCATAGGAGCAGGGCATTCCAATAACCTGAAACATAGCGCCGACAGGATTATGATTTTAAAAGACCTTAACCATGATGGCATAGCCGAACAAAAAGATACATTTCTTACCGGCCTGAATCAGCCTTTTGGAATGCTGTTTCTGGGCAATTGGTTTTATGTTGCAAATACGGACGCTTTATGGCGTTATCAGTATGATAAAACCACGATGCAATTAAAAGGTGCAGGTGAAAAAATTATAGATTTACCCTCAGGAAAATACAATAAGCACTGGTCGCGTAACCTGATTGCCAGCAAGAAAGGCGATAAGATATATATAGCAGTCGGCTCAGGCAGCAATATCGGGGAACACGGCATGGAAAATGAAATATTAAGGGCAGCAATCCTTGAAGTAAATCCTGACGGAAGCGGAATGAGGGTGTATGCTTCGGGATTACGCAACCCGGTTGGTATGGGCTGGGCACCCGGAACAAATACATTATGGACGGTTGTAAATGAAAGAGACGGGTTAGGCGATGATTTGGTACCTGACTATTTTACAAGCGTAAAAGAAAATGGCTTTTATGGCTGGCCCTATGTCTATCTTGGTCAACATACGGATCCACGTGTAAAAGAAAGTAATCCGCAACTGGTTGATAAAACAATTGTACCTGATGTGCCATTGGTTTCGCATACAGCCACCCTGGGGTTAATGTTCTATACAGGTGCTGCATTCCCTGCAAAATACCGTAACGGTGCATTCCTCGCGCAGCACGGATCGTTCAATCGTTCTGTCATTTCAGGATACAAAGTATTATTCGTACCATTTAAAAACGGAAAACCTTCAGGCAAACCCGAAGATTTTCTTACAGGTTTTGTAGCCAACGAAGAAAAAGAAGAAGTATATGGCAGGCCTGTCGGCCTTACCCAGCTATCAGACGGCTCTGTATTGCTTACAGACGATGTAAGCAATACAGTCTGGCGCATCACTTATAAATAAAGCATGAACTACGAAAACATTATCGGGCTTGTTGCAGGACTTATTACATCTGCATCGATGCTGCCACAGCTTATAAAAGTAATCAAAGAGAAAGATGCAAGCTATTTGTCATTAGCAATGATCTGTATTTTGATTATAGGGCTTTGTTTCTGGGTTTACTACGGTTTCCTGATTCATGAATTACCCATCATTCTTTCCAATGGTTTTGCTGTATTGGTTAATTCAACATTACTGGGGTGTTATTTTCTATACAGAAGTAAAAAATGAACTTTAATAAAACAGATATGTTGATAAGATATAAACAGGAAGAATCCTTTTTATACCGTTTTTATTTAAAGCAGCATGGAATTAAGCGGGATCAATAATCGAAAATAAAGAAGCAAAAAATTCTCTGTATCTGAATTCATTTGCCTTCAATTATTTTTTTGATTTGCCCCCTGACCATTTCCACCTGATCAATGAGGCCGCCATATTGGTGGCCTTTATTGTTTATCAATCCCGGACTAAAATATAATTGAACAAAAAATTGGCTGTTACAATGGTTATTGTAACAGCCAATAAAGTATAAAGAGTATAATGATTAAGTTATTTGCTTAATTGTTCAGGCGTGAAGTAAACAGTATTACTTCGGTTAAGATTCATCCTTTCCAGAAGTTCGCGGTCATTATTAGGGCTGAATTGTATATAGTATTTGTACACTACGCCATAGCTGTCTTTTAAATCTCTCACACCGCTATGGCTCAGCTTTTGAAATTCCTCTTCGGAAACGCCCAATAATGATGTCATTTTACTGATTGAAAATCGTGGTTTAAATATTTGATTTCCGGACATAATTAAATTGGTTTTTTGGTTTACAAATATACAATCCTTTAAATGCAATAGATACAACCCAAAATTTTTTAGCTAAATTTTTAATTTTCCCCTCACATACTTATGCAGCCATCGTATTTATCTTGCCCATTAAATGCTTTAGGTCAAATGGTTTTGCTATCACATTTGCACCGCTGTCCGACAAAACAGAAGTGTCGGAACCGGACATAAGCAATACCGGCGTTTCACGTGTAGGTATGTTTTCTTTTATGGCTTTATATATATCCAGGCCGTTTGTTTCTCCGATAAAAATATCCAGTAAGACAAAATCGGGTTTTATGTTTTGTATTATTTCCAAAACATCGGCTCCTCTTCGTTGTGTAATGACTTCAAACTCACCTTTGGTAACCAGCAGTGTACTTAATACTTCAAGGAAATTCTCGTTGTCATCCACTATCAATATCTTTTTCATGACTTAAAATATTTAGACTATTAATAAATGTTAGACATTAATTTCTTCGTTTCGTTTAAAAAAAGCAGAAGGAATCCGTTATAGAATTCCTTCTGCAATGCTTCAATAGTAAAGTAAGGAATCCGTTTTAGCTTCCCATGGTAGTGCTGTGCTTTACAGCATTGTTGGTGCTTTGCTTAACGGTATTTAATTTTTCTTTTGCATTGTCAGCAAGGTTTTCTGCATTATCCTGCATTTTGCTTTTCAGGTTTTTCAGTTGTTCTTTCATGCTGTCTTTTAAATCTCTGGATTTACTTGCAATCATATTGCGTGTATCTTCACCTGATTGCGGCGCAAACAGAAGGCTTACTAATGTTCCTACAGCGATACCGCCAATAAGAGCGATAGCAATGGACGATGCGGAAGTGGATGTATGGCACGTCGCATTTTCAATTTTCTTAGTTAATGCTTTTTTGAAATTCATAGCTTGTTATTTTGCAGTAAAGACATTTTATACCGTTCAATTGTTTTAGGAATAATGTTAAAAAGAGAAGTTTCTAACGAAGTCCTTCTATTAAGCGAAACAATTTTCCGGATGTAATGGAATAAAACTGCAAACCGGATTATCTAATACATACAGGCATTTGGAAGATTGATGAAGGGAGTTATCTTTGTGCCTTATTGTTTTTTAATGAATTCAGAAGGTCAATACAGAAAGGATATTATTCCGGGAATGGAAGCAGGCATTATTTTAAAGAAAGACCAGAGAAGCGGCAAGCTTACTTTTGGCATTGTTCAGGATATTTTAACTTCATCTGCATTTCATTCAAGGGGAATCAAAGTGCGTCTGCAGGATGGCCAGATAGGCCGTGTGGCAAGCCTTTCAGCTGAAGAAGAAGAATAACAAAATTTGCAACCAATAATCTAAACATACAAAAATCTTCATGCCTTTTTTAGAATCTCAGTTATATGTCGGGGAATCCACTATTCCCGGAGCCGGACAAGGCCTCTTTACTAAAGTTTTTATTCCGAAAGGCACGCGCATCATACAATACACAGGCAGGGTCAGCAACTGGGAAGACGCAGATCATCAGGATGGCCTGAATGCTTATATCTATTTTATGTCGGATGAACACGTAATTGATGCTTCTAAAAGAAAAAAATCTTTGGGCAGGTATGCCAATGATGCAAGAGGCATGAAAAAAATAAAAGGTCTTCTGAATAATTCTGAATATGTGGAAGTAGGTAAAAAAGTTTACATCGATGCCACAAAAGACATTCCTGCCGGAGGAGAAGTACTTGTAAGCTATGGCAAGGAATACTGGGAGGTTTTGAAAGAAAACTATAAAGACCTGAAATAGAAATTTCAGGATATTAAAGTTTCTAAATACGACTCAGACCAATACAATATCCAAGGTGGTGTTTTGCGGTATGTATCTGTTTAATAGCCGTTTAACACAAAATTTCCGGAGGATTTACATATTGTTATCCTTATCTTAATATTATTTACAATATTAACCTTACCTTTGCGCCTCCAAAATAAAAAAACGGAGCCAAAAATAATAAAGCAGATGAAAAGAATCAATGAATACAGAAAGATGCTGAACGTCACAAAAGAAAGTGATTTGAAGGAACTTAAATCTGTATATAGAAATTTGATGAAGGAATGGCACCCTGATAAATTTCAGCATGATGAAGTGCAGAAACAGGAAGCAGAGGAAAAAAGCAAAACATTGATTGAAGCTTATCATTTCCTGGTTAGTATTGCACCCGAAACCATTGAACAATCAAAATCAGAATATACCCAGACCGTAACCAACTCTCCTATCAGGGATTTTAATTACGAGAAATCAGTATTGCAGCTTAATTTCATAGACGGCAGCAGCTATGAATATTTCGGTGTACCACGCCCTTTGTATATCAAACTTATCAATTCCGACATCCCCGGCAGGTTCTGCCGCAGGCATATCTATCATGAATTTATTTATCGCAAGGTGAGTAAAGCCATGGAAGTCTGAAATATTAAAATGCCCTGTTTTTCAACAGGGCATTTTAATTTACTTAATCTTTTTAAGTGAAAATCATTTCACGTCATTTTCCTTTTTCCAATATTGCTCAGGTATGGTCGTTTGATTGCCATCGCGGCCCGCGCGGTAGTGCGGCGACATAATTTCAATACCTCTTTCATTACAAACATCCTGAATGTTCTGATAAAGATTGGAATAAATAGTGGCTTGCTTATTTGATTCTCTTACATAAGCATTGATTTGATAAGACACATAAAAATCCTCCAACCCTGTCTGCAATACGAAAGGCAATGGCTCGTGTAAAACGTGTTCCGTTCTTAAAGCGGCATCAATCAATGCCTGATGCATATCTTTCCACGGAACATCGTACCCGATAGTAACTGTTGTATGTAATATCAACCCTTTCAACGGCGCATCACTGCTGTAATTGATAGTATGGCTGCTCATTACAGTTGAGTTGGGGATGGATATAATTTCATTCTTGATAGTTCTTACTCTGGTTACCAACATTGATTTTTCAATCACATCGCCGAAAACATCTCCGATCTTTACACGATCACCTATTTTAAACAGGCGCATGTAAGTCAATACCAAACCCGAAATTACATTGGAAAGTGAACCTGCGGAACCAAATGTAAAAAGGAATCCAAGAAATACCGATACGCCCTTAAATACAGGCGAATCGCTGCCCGGTAAATAAGGAAAAATAACAATCAGCATAAAAGCATAAGTCAGAATCCTTATTATCTGAAATGTCGGATTGGCCCAGTCAGGAAAAAAGCCGGGAATGCGGAGTTTGCCGGTTGCAATTTCTACTTTTAAGAAACGCAATACTTTCAGAACATACCTGAATATGATATAGATTACGATAATGGTAACCAGATTGGGCAGATAATTCCAGACTTTACGGACTATGGCTTTTAAAGGATTCAGAATGTATCCGATTAAGGTTCCGGCTAAATCTTCTGTACTTGGAAATATGCCAAATAAGATGGGCAAAGCAATATAAACAGCTGTAAGAATAACCACCCATTTCACAAAATTATTCAACATTAAAAAGGAACTCAACTGCTTTTGGGAATCAAATAATGTATAGTTCCTTATCCTGATGCCTTTGAGTTTCTTACCTTCCTGACTACGAATCTGAGCTGCCAGCCATCTGAAAAATTTCACGATAACATAAATAAGCAAAGCCATAACAAGAATGCAGAGCAAAGCCAAACCTATCTCTTTTGCAAGCGTTTGAAAACTTGTTTTATCGCGATAGTCTCTGATAGCTTTTCTGATAATATTCAAACGCATCTGAGCAAGGCTGTCTTTAGAAGTATTATCCCATAAAGCATCATTTTCAGAAATACTTGAAATAGTTCTATCCCTGTAACAAATCCCAAGTGTATTTTCTATCTCCTGAATATTTAAGGAATCGGTAGAGAAAGTATAATCATTGGCAAGATTACGGATACGTTCCGACGTGGCATCTGCTCTTTCTTTCGCTGAAAAGCTTCCTATGCCGCTGTAAATACTGAATAATGTATCGTTGAAGAAAGCAATAACAGGTTCCCCTTTTGCTGTTTTTCTTAATGAATCAATTTGCTGTTTTTTCTGTAAAAGCCGGTTGGCTTCTTTACTGTTAAGCTCATCCAGCCTGGCTTGTAACTCCTGCTTTTTAAGATTGTCAGTTGTTTTTAAGGAGTTAATCTGGGTTTCTAACTGAGCTCTTTTAACAGAATCCGTCAGTCTTTGCTGTTCCAGTTCTTCTAATTTTGAATTATATCCTGCAAGTAACCCCTGATTGGCAGTATCGCGTTTCCCGGCGGAAGAATCTTTTGATTGTGCGGGAACAGTAGTAACTGTTGACAACAAAAACATTAGTGTCAGTAATGTTTTTATCGAGAAATCAAATAATAAATGAAGTCGGTTATAGCGTTTTTTCATAAATGGGATTATGATTACAATACGATTTCTACACAAATAATCAATTGTAAATTTAATGCTTTAGAATCATCAAAATACCACTTAACGTTTTTCAATCAGGAAATTCTTATCAATGCTAAACTTACCGCCGTTATACTTCATCTGTTGCCAATCTGTTGCAGGTTTCAGCCATAAGTCTTTTCCTTTGGTATGAACCAGTACAGGCATATTAAATCCATCCACGCAATTTGCCCATTTATAAGATACTGTCTGCTTTTTATATTCAATGACCAACTTAGGAAGGCTCGTTGTTCTTAAATATTGCTGAAAGACTTTAGTGAAATCAATACCGGAGTAGCTGTTGATGAAATCTTCCATTTCTTTTCCGGTAATAATTTTATGGTAGAAAGTATCGTTCATGCTTCTAAGCATTCCAAAGAACTTAGCATCATCTTTCATAATCATCCTTATCATGTGAATCATAAAGGCAGCTTTGTCATAATGGTCACTGCTGCCTTCATCGCATTCATTAAACCGGCCTTGTACCGGCGCATCATTCTTAACTACATTGACTTTACCTTGCTGATAGAGGAAAGCTTTTTCTTTACCCAATAAGCATTCTGCAAAAATGGTTTCGGTATAAGTAGTGAATCCTTCGTGGATCCATGTATCTGCTTTATCAAAAGAGGTGATATTATTACCAAACCATTCATGACCTGATTCATGTACAATAATAAAATCGAACAGCAACCCTACCCCGCTTTTGCTTCTGTCCTTGCCTTTGTATCCCATCTTGTATCCATTACCATAAGCAACAGCGCTTTGATGTTCCATACCTAAATAAGGCGCATCCACCAATTTGTACCCGTCTTCATAAAACGGGTAAGGCCCTATTTTTTCTTCAAAACATTGTAACATCTGCTTCACTACTGCAAATTGCTTTTGGGCTTTAGCTTCATTCTGACGCAACACATAGTAATCCAGGCTCAAAGGACCTTTTTCTCCTTTTAAGGTATCAGACCAATGTACGTAGTCGCCTATGTAAAAACTGATGTCATAATTATTGATAGGGTTGCTTACAAGCCATGTCCATCGAAGATTTCCGTCGCCCCTTCTTTCATTATTGGCTTGCAGCCTTCCGTTACCAATCATTTGCAGATTGGAAGGAACGACCATTGAAAGGCTCATGCCTTTATCTGCTTCATCGCCCTGAAAGTCTTTGCAGGGAAACCAGATACTCGCACCAACGCCCTGACAGGCCATTGCCATCCATCTGTTCCCATTTGTATCTCTGCTCATTACCAAACCTCCGTCCCATGGCGGATTGGCGGCAATTTGAGGGATGCCTTTATAGTCTATCCTTAAAGTAAATATATTGTCTTTGATATACGTTTTGAAGTCTTCTTTGATGATATAAACATTACCATACTTCTTAAGATTGACAATATGAGTTTCACCATCTTCCGATGTGAAAGCGACAGCATTGATCTGCAATGGTTCCTGCAAATCTATTTGCAGGGAGTCACCGATCTTGCCGTTTACTTTTGCAGTAATATCAACTGTGCCATTCAAATTTCCTGATCCTGTATCTACATTCAGATTGATGCTATAATGTTGAACATCCCACCAGGAGCGTGCTGCGTTGTTGTTGCATTTTAAATTGAATTCTTGCGCTGATGTACAGGATGATTGAAGAAAGAATATTGTAAGAAGGAGAAATATTAATTTCATGGCATTTGCAATTTGGTAATTATTTAAAAGGCTTTAAGGTAAATGCATCAACAAAGGCATTCTTTAATCTATTTTTAGCAATGAAGGCAAACACACACACGGATATTGGTCCTAATATTAATGCACAGAAACCAAATATTCTCAGTTCATAAGAGAAGTTAATAAAGCTTGAAATTATCAAAGCAATACCAAATAAAGGATTGAAAAAAAAAGAAAACGAAAAAAATAAACTTGGCCTGAGGGTAAAATTAACTTGTGTATGATTAAATTCACTTTGTGATAAACATCCTTCAATAGTAACAGTTGAACTTTCATATTTATCTGTGTCAAAACCCCTGTAAAAATAAGGAGAGCGGTTTACTCTTACTCTGAAATTAGAAGCATCAACAAATTCAACGCAAAGATTAGGATTAACTTTCCACCCTCTTCTTTCCTCTGATAATTGCTCCATACCATATTTCAATTCCTCTACAGATTGCGAAGAATAATAAACATATTCTTCAGACGATATTTGTTTTGGTAATAATTTCAATTGTATAGCTCTTAAGTTTATAGTTAATTTACAAGACCTGTTAAGTAGATTCTACTTTTAAAAGGTCTTCCATTCTTACTTATTAAAATTATTCATTGTCCGCTCAATTCCAATCGTAGCAAAGCTTTCAATAACATCAATCGATTTCAAAATCTTATCCTTCACGTATGGCAATTCGTCCGGCGTCCATCTGCCCAGCACAAATTCAACCTGCTTACCTCTTGGAAAATCATTGCCTATGCCAAAACGTAAACGCGGATAAGCATTGGTTCCCAGCACTTCCTGAATATTGCGTAAACCATTATGACCGGCATGTGAGCCTGCACCACGCAAGCGTAATGTTTCAATGGGCAACGCCATTTCGTCCACAATCACCAATGTATTTTCAATGCCGATTTTTTCTTTATCCATCCAGTATTTCAAAGCTTTGCCGCTAAGGTTCATATAAGTGGTAGGCTTTATTACCACAAATATTTTTCCTTTCCATTTCACTTCGGCCACTGCTGCCAGACGTTCCACTTTAAAACTCCCACCGTGTTTAATTACAAAAGCATCGGCTACATCAAAGCCTATGTTATGACGTGTTGCATCGTACTCTGCACCTATATTTCCTAAACCGACTATTAAAAATTTCATGTGGCAAAAATATAGTTTGAAGATTGAAATATTGCATTTTATAAAGAATTCCTGCCTGTAATTCGATGGGGGATTTTCAGGGTGAATTGCGGTAACAGGTAATTAACAATGCAATACATTCATATATTTGTTTACGTCAAATAATTTCAGAAAACGAAAAATATAGCAAATGCCGAATCATTTACAAGCAGAAACAAAGAATAAACATCCCCGTGGTTTATACATTTTATTCTTCACAGAGCTTTGGGAACGTTTTGGCTATTACCTTATGCTGGGTATCTTTTCCTTGTATATGATTGATACGGTTCAGAATGGCGGCATGGGATTTTCACCTGAAAAGAAATCTGACATATACGGTACTTACCTCGGTCTTGTTTATCTCACGCCTTTCATCGGAGGTTTGCTGGCCGACAGGGTTTTAGGTTACAGAAAATCAATTATTATCGGCGGCCTTCTGATGGCTTGCGGATATATCGGGCTTTCCATGCCGGGTACACAGTTCTTTTATATTTCTTTATTGCTGATCATTTTAGGCAATGGATTTTTCAAGCCTAACATCTCCACTTTAGTTGGCAACTTATATAATGATGACCGTTTCAGGGCCAATAAAGATTCCGGTTACAATATCTTTTATATGGGCATCAATATCGGAGCTTTTGTCTGCAATTTCGTAGCAGCCTATATGCGCAATAATTTAGGCTGGGGCTGGGCTTTCGGAGCAGCAGGTGTAGGAATGATTATCGGTGTCCTGACATTTATAAGCGGAAGCAAGCATCTTGTGGCTGCTGATATAAAGAAGCCTGCACAAAAAGAAGATATGTCTTTGGCTAAGATATTCGGGCTTGTGCTTTTACCCATGGTAGTTTTCGGTGTTCTGGGATTTTTATTGCCGACCCATTTTTTAGGCCATACTATTTTCGGTACACCAAGCAATGATGCTTTTTTGTTTGGTTGTATTCCGGTCATTATTTTCTATACTTCCCTATGGTCACGTGCTGCTCCCGAAGATAAGAATGGTATTGGTGCTTTGCTGGCTGTATTCTTTTGCGTAATTATATTCTGGGCTGTATTTCATCAGAATGGTGATGCCTTGACTATCTGGGCTAAAGATTACACCAACAGGGAAATGCCTGCCGCTTTAGGCAATGCCGCAGATAAAATAGGAATGGCACAACATGCAACCTATAATCCTGACCAGATTGCAGGCACCTATTATTCTAACCTTCCTGCAGCACAAAGGCCTGAACCCGGAAAATCGTTGTTATTATATTCCACAGAATTATATCAAAGTATCAATCCTTTTTGGGTGGTTGTTTTAACACCTGTTGTAGTGGGTATCTGGGGTATGCTGCGCCGCAGGAAAAAGGAACCGAGCACTCCGGCAAAGATTGCAATAGGATTATTTGTAACCGGTCTGTCAGCATTGGTGATGGTAGCAGCAGTTTCCGCAACTCAGATAGGAGATGAAAAAGCAAGCAGCTGGTGGCTGATAATGAGTTATTGTGTCATCAGTTTTGGCGAACTCTGTCTTTCGCCAATGGGTTTATCGCTGGTATCAAAATTAAGCCCGCCAAGACTTACTTCTTTATTGATGGGTGGCTGGTTCCTCAGCACTTCTGTTGGCAATAAGCTTTCGGGAATGCTTTCGGGATTATGGGAAGGGTTCGACAACAAAGCGCATTTTTTCCTGATGAACTTCGGTCTTTGTGTAGGCGCCACTTTGCTGTTGTTGATGCTCATTAAATGGTTGAACAAGGTCATGCTGGAGAAGGGATTAAAGTAGCGGGTGAAAATTGGGGGTAATTTTTTCCACAGCAAGCGCGTCTATTAAATAATTGCCTATCTTGGCAACGAATTTTTATTTATTTTAGAAAAAATACAAATACGTAGCATGTCGCAAACAATTACAGCAAATGATTTAAACGGCCAGAAAAAAGGACACCCTTCCGGGCTATACCTGTTGTTCTTCACTGAAATGTGGGAGCGATTCAGTTATTACGGAATGCGGGCTATCCTGATTTTGTATTTAACAAAAGCATATATCGAAGGTGGTCTTGCTATTGACACTTCTCAGGCCAGTTTGCTGTATGGTTATTTTACAGGTCTTGTTTATTTCACACCATTAATCGGTGGTTGGTTAGCTGATAAATTTATAGGTCAGCGAAATGCGATTACAATCGGTGGTATTGTAATGATGTTGGGGCAATTCACATTATTTGCCATCAACACACATACCGGAATGTATTTAGGTTTATTCCTTCTGATTATTGGTAACGGATTTTTTAAACCAAATATTTCCACACTTGTGGGCGGCTTATATCCTCAGGGAGATAGCAGAAGAGATTCAGCATTTTCTATTTTCTACATGGGTATTAACCTGGGTGCATTAATTGCTCCGTTAATCATTGGTTTACTTACTGATAATATCTTTTCTACAAAAGATGCAGCGGGCAACATTGTAAGCTATGGTTACAAATATGGTTTCCTTGCAGCAGGCATTGGTATGTTAATCGGACAGATTTTATTCAATTCACTCGCAAAAAAACATTTGGGCAGTTTAGGTTTAAGGCCGGGACATCCATCTTTAGAAACCATTAAAGATACTGCAGCTTTAGATGAAACAAACCCATCGTTAGTTGAAGGGACCATTTTGCCAGAAGCAAATAAAGAGGTTGTTGATCCTAAAGCAGAAAAACAAAGAATCAGCGTAATATTTATTTTCTTCTGTTTTGCCGTATTCTTCTGGGCCGGTTTTGAGCAGGCAGGTTCTTCTATCTCATTGTATACTGATAAATTCATCGACCGTCATTTCTTTGGTTACGAAATCCCTACTTCCTTCTTCCAGTCTATTAATCCAATCTTTATTGTTGCATTGGCTCCAATCTTTGCAGCATTCTGGAGCTCTAAATGGGGAAAAAAACTTTCTACTCCGTTAAAAATGGGTCTTGGAATGGTTATCCTTGGTGTAGGTTTCTGGTTTATGTTAGGTGCAGTTGCAGAACGTAAAGCGCATGGTGATATCGCTGATATTGCAAACAAAGCTGGTTTGATGTGGTTGGTAATGACTTATTTTATTCATACCATTGGTGAGCTTTGCCTTTCTCCTGTTGGACTTTCGGTTGTAACAAAATTATCACCACCAAGACTGGCTTCTGTATTAATGGCAGTTTGGCTCTTAGCTTCGTCTGTAGCAAATTTTATTGGAGGCTTCCTTGCTGCAACAGTTGAAAAACTGGGTGCCGGCGAAGTATTCACTTATATTTCAGGTTTCGTAATTGTTTGCGGCCTTCTGCTTATTTTATTGAATAAAGTAATTGTGAGGATGATGCATGGTGTGCGTTAATATATACTGATTGCAAAGCCTCTCAAGCTTTTGAGAGGCTTTTTTTATTTTAATAATTTTATTTTTAGAAAGGTTAATTATATGGAACAACAACTAACGCTCGACGAAATTCAAAATTTTAAAGGCAAGTACCCTAAACAGCTTTGGTATTTGTTCTTCAGTGAAATGTGGGAACGCTTCTGTTTTTATGGTATGCGTGGCATGCTCACTTATTTCATGGTTACGCATTTGATGATGGCAGATGATGTTGCCAATCTTCAATATGGAGCAACACAGGCTTTTGTATATGCCTTTACATTTATTGGCGGCTTGTTTGCCGATAAAATCCTTGGTTTCAGAAAATCACTTTTCTGGGGCGGGATTCTGATGATTGTCGGAAGCGCGATATTATCATTCGATCCCGAAAAATTCTTCTTCTTAGGTATTAGTTTCACTATTATAGGAACAGGCTTTTTCAAGCCGAATATCTCCACAATGGTTGGTTCATTATATAAAAAGAATGATGAACGCAGAGATGCAGGCTTTTCCCTTTTCTATTCCGGCATCAACATCGGAGCGTTGATTGGAGGTTACGCTTGTATTGCCATCGGTAAAAACTATTCATGGCACCTTGCTTTTGGTTTGGCTGGTATCGTAATGACTATCAGTTTGCTTACATTCATCTTCACTCAAAAAAGCCTTGGCCCTATTGGTCTTTCTCCATTTAAGAATGATAGCAGGGAAAAAGAACTGGAAGAAACTTCAGGCTTCGAAACCATTAAACCTGAAGTAGCAAGCATACAGACAGCTAAACCATCCAATGGCAAGAAATGGTATGAATATGCAGTTTACATTGGATCGCTGGCTATTATTCCTGTAATAATGACTATGGTTGCCAAAACAGAATATACAGACTGGTTTATGTATATCATCGGACCATGCACGTTAATTTATCTTTTCTATGAAATGAGTAAATATTCTGTTTCCGAGCGTAAGAAACTGATGGCAGCTTTGGTGTTTATCATATTCTCTATTCTTTTCTGGGCATTCTTTGAACAAAGCGGAGGCTCTTTAAGTTTATTTGCTGCGAAAAATCTTGACGACAAATTATTAGGTGTATTTACTTTAGACCCTAACGGTGTAAACAACGCAGCCAATTCCTTATTCGTAATCATCTTCGCACCAATTGTCGGCTTGATATGGCTTGGCATGGCTAAAAAGAAAATCGAACCGAATACAGTAGTAAAGTTCGGTTTAGGTTTTATTTTCCTTGCAGGTGCGTTTTATACTTTCTTTGCAACCAAATTCTTTGCTACTGCGGGTATTGCAAGCCTTGATGTGTTTACCGTAGCCTATCTGGTAATTACATTCGGGGAACTATGTTTATCACCAATAGGACTTTCTATCATGACCAAATTATCGCCTAAACCATTGCAGGGTGTTATGATGGGTATGTGGTTTTTGGCAAGTGCTTACGGACAATATGTAGCAGGCATTCTTGGCGCAGGATTATCAAAAGGCGGAGAAAATGACAGTCTTGCTCAAAAGCTGATTACATATACTGACGGCTATAAACAACTGGCATTATATGCATTGATTGCAGGAATCGTCCTTATTATCATATCTCCATTGGTTAAGAAATTAATGCAGGAAGTAAAATAAAAACAACCATAATCCGGTATTATCAAACAGCCATTCCTCATTTCAAAGGAATGGCTGTTTATTTTTAATAATATTCTCCTTAAAGAAATTCTGTGCACCCGCTGCTATTCTGTATAACAGCTATTCCATAAACTGCATAAAGAAGCATGTCAAAGCAAAAAATAAATAAAAATCTTGTATTATTTTCGCACACATGTTTCCAATTCCCAAAACCAAAAGCTTCCTCATTACAGGCGTAATTGTCAGTATGCTGATATGGGGCATGAGCTGGCCAAGCGCAAAAGTACTGTCACATTACGGCAAACCACTTGAAATTGCATTTCTGCGTTTCATTTTCACGTTCACTTCTTTGCTGATATTGTTTCTGATAATGAGAGTCAGGCTGTCAATCAATAAAAAAGCCTTTCCTTCCCTTTTGTTCGCAGCTGCTTTAATTGCATTGTACAGCATACTTTTTTTCACCGGCATACTCAAAGGCATGCCCGGTGCAGGAGGCGTATTAGTAACCACTATGACACCTATCGTTTCCTATCTTTTGGTGTTGATTATAAAAAAGAGGAAACCGGATACCAAGGAAGCTATAGGACTGGCAGTAGGTTTGCTGGCCGGTTGCATATTACTGAGTGTATGGAACCATATTACACTTATTTTTCAGTCAGGAAATTTATTTTTTATTTGTTCAACTTTAGTTTGGGCTACACTGAGCAGGGTTACAGCCCAATCAAGCCGCTATGGTTCGCCATTGGCCTTTAGCTTATGGATGTATCTGTGCTGCATTGTAATGCTTTCATTTTTAGTCGATTTCCATGCTATCGGGCATATAATTATGGCAGGAGATATAAAGTTCTGGCTCAACATGTTCTTCAACGCTGTCGTAAATACAGGTCTTGCTACTACATTCTTCTTTTATGCCACTACAAAAATGGGAGCGGAAAAAACAAGCACTTTTATTTATATCGTACCCTTTGCCGCTGCTTTATCATCGTTTATAGCCATCAGCGAAATGATACGATGGAACACAATGGTTGGCGGTATGTTAGGTATATTGGCTGTATGGGTGATTAACAAAAGAAGCAGACGGCAATTGGCAATGGCAAATAATGCAAGGAAATTTCCGGAACTACGTGAAGAAAATTCCTGATCAACCCGGGTTAAATTCACGCATATATTTGGAGTTGCGCCAAATGAGCATATGCAATGCTGAAAGAAAATAAAAGAGGATTTGGGTTAAAACCCAAATCCTCTTTTATTATTAAGCGTAAAGAATAACAGTAATTATTTTTTCACAAAATAGCCATTAAAGCCTTGTCCGTTATTTAACAGACGAATGCAATAAACACCTGCGCTCAATTGGGAAATATCAATAGAAAGACGGTTGCCGTTTTTATTTGCATTCACGTTCATAACTCTGCCAAGATTATCAACGATGGTAATGATCGATTCATTTGCTTTAAGGTTTTCCGGTACCTGAACATTTAACACTGAATATGCCGGATTAGGATAAATTGACAATACACCCGTTTCTTTTACGTTGCCTATCGCAGTTTCGCCATCTTTGAAGCCCATGCTGCCACCAAAAATACCGGAGTTGGTTATAAACTCTGCGTAATTATAGTTACCAACTGTTCCTTTTTTCCATTTGGTCGCACTTGCAGAACCTGTAGTATTGGTATAAAAATTCACATCATTTGATGTTGCTGTTGCCGGACTTCCGGCTGCAGCCTGATTATTGAATGTCACGACTTTTAATGTGGTTTCCGTAGCATTGGCATAAGTACCTTTTACATCCAGCACATCCTGATTGGTATAAGGAAAACGAACGCCTACCGCAGCGTCAGGTTGTGTTACTGAAGAAGGCAATGTTACGCTCCATGTTCTGTTAAACTCTGTCCAGCTTCCTGTTCCGTAAGGCGCTGTAGTTGCTCTTCCTGTATTGCTGCCATAACCTTGTGTTGTCATTTTCACTACCATACCCGTTACGTCCACATCACCGATACTCTGTCCGTTGGCATCCAGCATTAACAGTAATTCATCATCAGTCTCATCAGCAGTATTATTATCATAGTAGAAATAAGTCCAGTCACCATCATTACATTGACGGTTTGCAATTCTTTCTGTATTCGCAACGGTTAATGTAGTAGTAGGTTTGAAGGACGAAAGGCAAGATTTGGATGCAATTCTGCTTCTGATTCTATTGCCCGGTAATGGTCCGAAACCGAATGCAAATCCGATACCTACAGAATTATCCAGGTGGCAATAACTCATAATAGTTCCTTCATTAGGGCCGGGGTGAGGGCCGGGAGAACAACTACCTTCTACAGGATAACAATCATCTATTGCACCGCCGGGCCAGGTACAGCTTTGCGTATGCGGAGAACCGATGTTATGACCCATTTCATGCGTGGAGGCTTCTACGTCCCAGGAATAAACGGGGACTTGTTCAATATCGTTTATAATGTTGTTATCAACCATACTATACGGTCCGACCCAAATAGTATCTCCGGATTGCTGATCAATTTGTTTGAAAGGCGCCTGACATAATACATCGATCCAGGCAAGGCCACCTAAAGGAGCCCAGCCGTTTTGCCTGTAGCCCGTTACCATCTGAGCAATGTCGCCGTCAAAGTTTGTCAGTGTTTCTGCGGCAAATTTTACCAATACTTCATCAGAGCCACCAAAAGTATATCCGTCTGGTGCTGTATGGACAACGATTTCAGACAATACGGCATTAATACCTTCATTATTGTATAATATCGCATCCATATTGAAGAGCAAGGTTAAATAAGCTGTTGAATTAGCCAGATTACTGCCGTTTCTCTGATACAATTTATAATCGCCATGCATAGATACCCTTAGTTTATGGCAGCTGTTAAAGGCATTTTTACCGGCGGCGTCACCTTCATCATTCACTTTAATGCTATTTGCAGATTCATCAACACCGCATTTGAATCCTTTACCATTTACTATATCTCTTTCACGAAATAAAATATATTCATCATTATCAGCTCCCGGATTATGGTAATTTAAGACAAGGTTGTAATTACCATCATCAACAGTGCTGAATACGGCGGCAACACTATTATTCTGAAAGGTGAAACCGGCAAGGGAATTTGCAGCACCTTCTACAATGCCCCTGTAAAATTGGCCCATTGGCACATTCACAGCTTTTTTAATTCCATCTGCACCTCTTTCATATACTTTAAATCCTTCATCAAGGATATTATAATTATTAAGCGTCAATTGTTTTGTTCCGCCATCATTTGAAGGTAAAGCAATAGAAATCAACGCATTTTTATCATCCATTATTTTTTGCAGTACTTGTTTGTTTAGTTTAAGGTAAACAACATTCTTAATTTCTTTATTTATGGCCGCATCGGAAAAACTGCTTTTTTCAAATAGGGAATAAGATGTGATGTTGTGCAGCTGCTTCTCATTAGCAATATTGATGCCTATCACACTCTTATGCTGTGCATTACTAACAGATGGCGTAATAAATGCCATAGCAATCAAGCATGAAGTCATGCTCCAAAAGGTCGTTTTTCTCATTTACTGATTAATAATTAGAATTTTATAATTTTTGCGATGTGCAATTTATTCAATTTTACTGATATTTAAATTATGCTTGAGAAATAAATATTTAAATCGGAAGAATATTTCAATGTAATCTAAAGAGACATTTATTCCATATCGTTAAACTTAAGCTCTCAAAGCTTTGCTATCCGGCATCTCTGTTTTCATTCTACCTTAATAGTATATAGATGCAATTTTATGGAACGTCAATTCAATTCATTAAACATTTTTTTCAATCATAGCATCAAATTTGTTACTATAATTAACTTATTTAGCAATTTAATTAACTAATTTGGTAATTTTATTAACTTATTTGGTAATTTAATTAATTAATTTGACGATTAAATTTACATTTAAATTAAATAAATTCACTTTCATGATAATAATAGTATCAAAATAGGTTCATATCTGTCAAATCAATACAATTCAATGGCAATGTCATTAACTTAGCCACAAATTCCAAACACAATTGTCCGGAGCAGGAAATTTCGCACTTAAATTTATCAATATCAGCAATGAACAAACAATATTTCTTTTTAAAACTGAATCCGCCAAGGCCAACTTTCGGCACTGACATGACATTTGATGAAAGGCTTATTATGGAAGAGCATATTGCTTATTGGCTGCCTTATGTAAATGATGGCACAATAATTGTTCAGGGGCCTGTTTTTGATCCAAATGGTATTTATGGCATTGCAGTGGCTGCGGTTGACAGTAAAGAATATCTGGATCATTTAATTGCCAATGACCCGGCAAATGGTATGAGCAATTATGAAATTTATCAGATGAGCGCAGCTTTAAAACAGGGGTAAGGGATATTAAAAAAATAAACGCCTTTGAATGTCAAAGGCGTTTATTTTTTATTCAGCAGAAAAATTATCTCATGCTTTCTTCGTACGTTGGTCCGTACAGACCAGGTACTTTATTTCCGGTAGAGCGCAGGTAAACAATCATTTCTCCACGATGATGATATAAGTGGTTCATCAAAAAGCCTCTTGCAACTATGGCGCGCGGCATTACCGGAAAAACAGGTTCATCGCTGCCCATTGTCATTTTCCATTCGTTCATCATGTTTTCATCTTTTGCAGCTTCAAGGCTTTCCTGTGCTTTCTTTACATTTTCTTCAAATTTTGCAACAATGTTGGAAGCTTTGCTGATATCTCCTTTATCATACTTATAAGTAGCCATATCAAACACATCCTGATGTAAAGTGACATCATACCAGTTATATATTTCAGCAATATGGCTTGCCAACTGTCCTGTTGTCCAACTGGTTTCACTTGGTTTCCAATCTAAAGCATCGTCAGGTATTGCATTCAATAATTTACGCGTGTTTTCTGCTTCATGCAGGAATTCACCAAGAAGGGATTGTACGATCATGTCTTTAGTTTTTGAAGTTGATTAAATGGAGTTACTTATTCAAATATAACCAAATTTCCCAAGGCGGTACAAACCTGATTTTATCATACTATTAATTATCTGTCAGCGATGGATTGGAATCAAATATCATACCTCCGGTTAAGTCCTATAAGGTTTTTAAAACCTTGCAGGATTGTCTTATTTAAATAAAAACTTCATTTGCCATTATCATTGATTTTGCAAATTCATCTCTGTTCAGGTTGAGGTCAATATTATTTTTCATTGCCCATTGCAAAACATTTTCCGTGGCGATATTTCCTACCAAATCATCTTCGGCCATCGGGCAACCGCCGATGCCTTTTATAGAGCTGTCATACCGGCGGCAACCATTTTTATATGCTGCATCCAGTTTCTCTTCCCATGCATCCGGAGTTGAATGAAAATGCGCACCGATAGCTACACCCGGAAATTCGGGAACCAGATGTTTATAAATATATTCGATAGTATCGGGTTTTGCAACACCGACTGTATCGGACATTGCAATGATTTCAATACCCATTTCATTTAGTTTTTTAAACCAATGGATGGCAATTTCCGTACTGTACGCATCACCATAAGGATTACCGAAACCCATCGAAATGTATATCACTAATTTTTTATTGTGCGCTATACAAAGCTGCTGGATTTCCTCTACTTGCTTTAATGATTCCAAAATGGTTTTATTGGTATTGCGCAGTTGAAATGTTTCCGAAATAGAGAAAGGAAAACCAAGGTAGCTGATTTCGTCGTACTGTACTGCATCCTGTGCGCCACGTGTGTTTGCAATGATCGCCAATAATTTGGTTTGAGTATTGCTCATATCCAGTTTGCGGACTACCTCATGTGTATCGGCTAATTGCGGAATAGCTTTTGAACTGACGAAAGAACCGAAATCCAATACATCGAAACCAACTTTCAGCAACTGATTCAGATAAGCTATTTTCTTTTCTGTAGGTATAAAGTGCTCCCAGCCCTGCATCGCATCACGCGGGCATTCTACTGTTGTGAATCCTGACATAATCTTGCAATTATCTATGATAATTTATTTTTTAAAGAATGATTTGTTTGTCAAAGTTAATCGATATTTTTACTAATAAAATCTTGAATGTGTTATGATTATTTCCACTACAAATAATATAGAAGGTCAGCCTGTTAAAGAATATAAGGGTATTGTTTTTGGCGAGACCATTATTGGCGCTAATATCTTTAAAGATATACTTGCAGGTATTCGTGACATTATAGGCGGAAGAAGCGGCGCCTACGAAAGGGTGATGATGGAAGCACGTGAAACATCGCTGAGAGAGATGAGGGAACGTGCCGAGCAGGCAGGCGCCAATGCAATTGTCGGTGTAAAAGTTGATTATGAAACATTGGGAGCCGGAAACGGCATGATGATGGTGGTTACTTCCGGCACTGCAGTGGTAATTTAATCAGGAGGTTTTGCCAGAAAATAAATACAAAAATAAAAGCCGCTCAATGTTTTTGTTGAGCGGCTTTTTACTTTTATTAAAAACAATTATTTACCTGTTACCACCATTCTTTTGGAATCTACAATTTTTCCATCTGCCACTATTGAATAAATATACATCCCTGCTTCCAGCTGATCGGATGTGATAGTAATAGAAGAAGCTCCGCGTTTGCTGATCGGCAACGTTTTAATTTGCCTGCCCGATAAATCGTAAACGGTCATATATGCATTACCAATCTGATTTGGCAAATTAAAGCTGATAACTGTTTCAGTAGAAAAAGGATTAGGCACATTCTGATCCATAGATGCACCTGTAACAGATAAAGAATTACCTATTCCTGTAGCGCTTCCCTGGCCTTTTTGCATGTCATTTATTTGTTGCTGCAAACCCTCTATTATTTTTTGCTGTTCCTGAACTGCTTTTACCAAAGGAACTACAAATTCGGCGTAAGCAAGACTGTAATTATCATTTTCATTCTCAGGAACGTGTACACCATTAAAATCATAATTAGCTTCTTTTGCTGCACTTTCCACTTCCTGGGCAATAAATCCACTTTGGCGTACATTGGTAGAAGCGGTGAAATCCTGGTTCAAATGCTCTTTGCGAACATCTTCAGGCATATTCTTTGTCCAGAATTCTGTAAATTTTCTGGTGTCGAAATTATATACCACCGGCCTTAGTTTTTTGATGAATTCCAACCCTTTTACATCTTCTTCCTTTACGTTTGTTTTAAAACGTCCATCCGAAGGCCATGAATAAGCAACCTGCCCTTCAATTACCGTTACAGAAGCATTACCTATTCTTACTTTGTTGCTTGCGTTTACCAAAGATGTATAGCCTATAGCGGTTGCGTTTGATAAATTACCTGCCCCCACATCAGACCAGGTTCCCAGACTGCTGTTACCGGCTCCGGTAGTATTAGAACCAAGAGCCCCTGTACCACAACCTGTATTTTCGGAACCTGATGTATTTTTAAACAGGGCCCTAAACCCAAATGCGGCGTTATGATTTCCGTTTGCGGCAACAAGTGCTTCCCAACCAAAGGCACTATTCCGGTTAGCAACAGTATTAGCATAAAGTGCTTTGGCGCCAGTTGCTGTATTGTAAGTCCCTACTGTATTGGAATACATTGCATTGGCACCATTTGCCACATTACTGGAACCAGTGGTATTTTTAAAAAGAACATTAGAGCCGTTGGCTGCGTTGTTATTTCCAGTAGAACTATTATGAAGCGCATGATTGCCTATTGCAACATTATCATTACCTGAAGTATTAGTAAGTGTCCGACTACCTACAGCTGTGTTTCCTGTAGTTGTAAAACCTGAGGATATTGCTGCTACTCCTATTGCACAGTTATTAGTTCCCCCTATAGGAAAATCATTATCAGAGTAAGATGTATTGTTTTGAGCATTTAAATGATTAGAAAATGTCATAGCAACAACCAGGCCTGCGGCAAGTTGTAAGTTCTTAGTCTTTAAGACTTTCGTAAATGTTGTTTGTGCTTTCATTATTACTATATTTAATCAGTTACGCATACTCTATAAGATTTTCTGCATCCTCTTTGAATATCAAATGTAATAACTCACATTGTTTATAATAATAGAGAATTTGAGTACGTCTTATTATATCTTGATAACGCAACATTTTTACATGAAAATATATAGTGTCTTTTGATAACGTAGCATATTTCTTGATAACGCAAGAATTAAATAACCTTACATCAAGCATAATATTCATCAATAATTAATAAAACAAAGATTGAAGGGAAGAGGTGATATTTGCTTTGAATAAAAGTAGATTACAATATAAACCCAAAGTAAAAGCCGCTCAACAAATTAGTTGAGCGGCTTTTACTTTTACAAAAAATAATTATTTACCTGTCACCACCATTCTCTTGGAATCTACAATTTTTCCATCTGCCACTATTGAATAAATATACATGCCTGCTTCCAACTGATCGGATGTAATAGTAATAGAAGAAGCTCCGCGTTTACTGATTGGCAATGTTTTAATTTGTTTACCCGATAAATCGTAAACGGTCATGTATGCATTACCAATCTGATTTGGCAAATTAAAGCTGATAACTGTTTCAGTAGAAAAAGGATTAGGCACATTCTGATCCATAGATGCGCCTGTAACAGATAAAGCATTGCCTATTCCTGTAGCGCTTCCCAAACCTTTTTGCATGTCATTTATTTGCTGCTGCAATTTATCAATCATTTGTTTTTGATCTTCAATCATCTTTTGTTGTTCCTGCATACCTTTTACCAAAGGAATTACAAACTGGCTATATGCTATACTGTAGTTATCATTTTCGCTTTCAGGCACATGCAAGCCATTGAAATTATAGTGAACTTCTTTAGCTGCCTGCTCTACTTCCTGCGCAATAAATCCACTTTGGCGGATATTAGTGGAAGCTGTAAAATCCTGATTTATATATTTATTGCGAATGGTATCAGGCATATTCCTGGTCCAGAATTCTGTCAGCTTTTTTGTATCAAAATTATAAACAACAGGTCTTAACTTCTTGATAAATTCCAATCCTTTTACATCTTCTTCTTTAACATTGGTCTTAAAACGGCCATCTGAAGGAGTAAACGGCACTGCTCCTTCAATTAGGGTTATATTGGCATCTCCGATCCTAATTTTATTACTTGCATTTACAATTGTTCCGTTGCCGATTGCCGTTGCATTAAATAAAGTATCGAAACCTACATCTGCTAAATAGCCAATAGCAGTATTATTGGAACCTGTATGATTGTTATAAAGAGCACCATAACCCATAGCAGTATTATTGGCACCGGTTGTAGTTAAATACGATGACCTGAACCCCATTGACGTATTATTACCAACCTTATTACCATATAACGCCTGATAACCGAAGGCCGAGTTGTAATTACCTCCGACATTTCCATTAAGTGAGTAAAAACCTCCCGCAGTATTGCAAATGCCAGTTGTATTGGATAGAAGTGAATACAACCCGAAGGCGCAATTACTACTACCGCTAACAGGAATGGTATTGGCGTTGTAAGAAGTGTTTTGAGCATTTAAATTATTAGAAAATGCCGCTGTTGCTACAACTCCCAGTATTAGCTGTAGGTTTTTAGTCTTTCCAAAGACATTGGGTAAAGCTGTTTTAATTGATTTCATGTTTATACGTTTTAAAAGTTAAATAATATTATAAAAATATTAGTAAATTTAATTCTGTAAATAAAAAACCTTGTGTACGTAACATTTTTCTTGATAACGTTATTACAAATGTTTTTACGCCCTGAATACGTAGGCATATCTTTTGATAACGTTATGCTTTGTAAACGGCCTGCTGATAAAGTGTAGAATAGAAAAAATCCATCAAAATGTAATTGACGGACAAATATTCGATGAAAATCTGAAGAGCTTTAAAATATCAGGAAATCTGAGATTAAGCGGGCAAGAAATTTAATTAATTAATACCAGGCCGATGTTTATTGGTAAGATATTATTTCATCAAAACATCGCTCATAGTAAATATTCCTTTACGATGCTGAACAAATTCGGCAGCTAAAACAGCGCCTAAAGCAAATCCGTCACGGGAATGAGCGGTGTGTTTAATTTCAATGTCATCAATTGCTGAAACATATTTTACCACATGTGTTCCGGGAACATTAGGTTCACGAAAAGCAGTAATAGATATCTCATCGTCCGACTTCGGCTGACCTTCTATCCAATGTTTTTTGCGTTTCAGGTTTTCAAGAATCTGCTCTGCTATGGTTATTGCCGTCCCGCTTGGCGAATCCTTCTTTTCAGTATGGTGAACTTCTTCCATCTTAACATCATATTCCTGCCAGTCATTCATAATGGAAGCCAGTTGCTTATTGATTTCAAAGAAGATATTGACCCCTACACTAAAATTGGATGCCTGTAAAAATGCGCTTCCGACTTCCAGGCACTTCTCTTTTGCTATATGTAATTTATTATTCCAACCGGTACTGCCGCAAACAACAGGAACGCCCCACTCCATCGATTTCACTACATTATTTAATGCTGATTCAGGTGAAGTAAATTCAATGGCTACATCGGCATTTGACAGATTTTCCTTATTAAAATCCTGCAGGTTTTCACGTTTGATTTTCAGCACAATTTCATGCCCTCTCTCAATTGCAGTTTTTTCAATGGCTTTACCCATTTTGCCGTAACCAATCAATGCTATTTTCATATACTGTTTCGTTTGCTGTTAATGTTTGTTTTACTCTTCTTCCGGCCTTTTAAACAAAACCATTTCCACATCTCCTCTCTTTTCACGTTTCAAAATCTGCAGGTGTTCAAAATAATAAGGCACTGCTTTATTCATTGCATTGGCGACGTTGCAATACCAGATGTACTTACCTGAATCCACTTCAAAATCTTTGTAGCCTGCCGTATCATTTGTCATTTGTGTTCTGTAATCGGAAGCTGTCATGTTTCCAGTAGTGGCAACTTCTTCTTTTTTAATGCCGTTCTTCAACATGAAATCCTTAAAATCCTTTTGCAAGGGAAAGAAATTCAAATAAGCCAAACGGCCTTCCCAACCTTGCGAAACGCGCTGCGGATAGTTCCAGAAATGGCCGCTTAGCTGAACCAGAACAAGTAAAGTAATCCAGGTATTTTTCCTGTTTATTTTCGAATGGAATAATAAATATGCAGTGAAAATTACGATGGAAGTATTGAGCGGCAATAAATAACGATGCGCCAGCAAACCCTGATATAACGCCAACGGAAAAGCCGTTATCCAAAATAAAGCAAGTATTAAAACCAATAATGCAACAGCTATATTCTTCTGCCGGGATTGTTGAAAGACAATTTTATTTTTCCACCAAAGAAAACAAACAACAACAAAAGCCGATACCGTGGCCAGGTTTCCAAGATCAACAATCCTCCAGCCTAATATTAAAACATTCAATACCATTCGCTGTGGCGCTACAAACTCAAAGCCCGCTGCCCAGGGCGAATCTTTCGGTGCGCCTACCCAGCCTTTTACCAGATAATGATAGGAAAAATAAGCAATCGCAATTATGGCTCCGGGAAGAAATGGAAGTACTTTTGAGAAGGCATAACTAATCCATTGTTTTATTCCTTTTACGGAAGGGGTATAACCAAAACCAAGTGCAAACAGATATAGCGTAAAAGCAGCCATCATAGCCCGGTTGCTGATTAAACCCAATGCTATTACACCAATTATAAGCTGAAGCTTATTTTGCTTCAGTATTCCGTTAAAAGTAAAAAGAAAGAATCCTGCAAGCCAGATATCAGGAGAAACCAACGTACATTGTGTCAGTAAAATACTCTGCGTTAAGATTAATAAGGACAAAGCAAATGATGCCTTTTTATTCTCAGAGAATAATAAATCGCCCGTACGAACCGCCTGCCATACAATTAATACAATGAACGGCAGCATGAAAGTATGGCTTTGAAAAAGGCCTCGCCCGAATATTTTCCAGCCTGAAGCAATCAAAAAACCAAAAGTAGGCGGATGCCCGCTATCACAACTATTGGGTAAAAGAGGATATTGAAAATTGGTGCTGAAATACCAATTGGGGTGATCGCCTGCAAACTGCACGGTGTCCCAGAATAATGCATTGTGGGAAGAGATGCAGTAAAGAATAAAATAAGGAATAAAGAAAAGTAAAAACTTCTGGGTGCTATTAAGCCTCATATAGAAATCAGGCAGAAATCATTTTTTCTTCCTGCCATTTTTGAATGCCATATCCTGGAATTACGTGTTTCTCACTGTGATAAGAAGACCTCACCAACGGGCCGCTTTCTACGTAATCCAATCCCATTTTATAGCCCTCTTCACGATAAAAAGCAAATTCATCCGGATGAACGAAGCGCACTACAGGTAAATGTTTGGATGTAGGCTGAAGATATTGGCCCAATGTCACTACGTCGCATCCGTTATCTTTCAAATCCTGTAATGATTGCAACACTTCCTCTTTCTCTTCGCCCAGGCCCAGCATGATACCGCTTTTGGTACGCACGCCACCTTCTTTCAAACGACGGATTACCTCCAGGCTTCTGTGATATTTGGCTTGTATCCTTACTTTTCTTGTAAGTCTTTCTACTGTTTCCAGGTTATGAGAAACCACTTCTGCCGCCACTTCTATTATTCTTTCCAGATTTTCCCATTGGCCCCGGAAATCAGGAATCAGTGTTTCTAATGTAGTATCAGGATTTAAAGCTTTTACGGCTTTGATTGTATTTGCCCAGATAATAGAGCCGCCGTCCTTCAATTCGTCCCTGTCAACGGAAGTGATAACCGCATGTTTTACTTTCATCAGATGAATCGCTTCAGCTACGCGTTGCGGTTCATCCCAGTCCACCGCTTCAGGCCTGCCCGTTGCAACTGCGCAAAAGCCACAGGAACGTGTACAGATATTACCCAGAATCATGAATGTTGCCGTACCCGCACCCCAGCATTCGCCCATATTCGGACAGTTACCGCTCTCGCAGATAGTATGCAATTTATGCGTGTCGACCAACCCTCTTACATGTCTGTAACCTTCGCCCGTAGGCAGTTTCACACGTAGCCAATTAGGTTTTTTAACACCCGTTGTTCCCGGTGTGGGTTCATTATTGGAAGCGGCTTGATTTGCAGAAATTACAGGTAACTCAATCATATACTATTATATTCACCTTTGTTTAAAAAACGCGGGCTACATTTTGATACAGCTAATAAATTTGGAACGCAATATTACAACCATTTCCCGACATGAGCATAAGGATTACATGCTGAATGTTAATATCCACATTGTTAAATGCTATAAAGATGACCTTATATTGACGCCTCTCCCTGAAAAGTATTTTTATCTGAGTTTTCCGAAAGAAAGGCCGGCATAAAAATTCAGAAATATTGATTTAGGATCCGATAAAACCATTTGTTGGATTTTCTGCGTATAAGCTTCTCCGTTTACGCCTATTTCCAAAGCCCAGAGTGTTTTCCGGCTGCTGGAAAAATCGAAATGCAATCCTGTTTTGAAATAAAGTCCCGGCACTATTTTCAATTCATTAAAACCTTTAAAGAAACTGGAACGGCCTTCAATATTATTGGGGTTTATAAAATTCTCAATATCAGAAGAGTCAACATATTTCTGATCGCCTGCGCCGTAAATTCTTAAATAATAAGGCTTGACAAGACCGGCGGCAATACCTCCCAGATAAACCCAATGGACAGAAAAGCAACCCGGGTCGGGCTTGCCGGCAATCATACGGCGATTACCATAACCTAACTTGGCAACATAAAAATTATTTATCTTACCGAGTATATAAGAATTGGATTGGATACCCACAAAGCCGGGAGCGCTATTGGTTCTTTTTTCTTTAGGATGTTTACGTTCTATCAACTCAAATTCCAACAGGCGCACATTAAAGAGCTTGTCTTTATTTTCAGCCCCGAAGTCTTCGCCACCTTTCAGCCAGCCTTTATCCAGGAAAATACCGTAACCGTCGGAATTGAATTTTATACCGCCACTAAATTCACTTGTCAATGCCGGCGGGCCTTTTACTCTTGGCGGCTTTACCGCCGTGTTTACCAAAACAGTTGTATCCCCCAGACGATTGCGATAAGTCATTTTACTCCGCTGCGCCAACAGACTGTAAGGCGCTAACGATAAGGCTAAAAAGAAAATATATTTGGCTGTTAAATTCATTAAGAGGATATTAGCAATGTAAATTTAATTAAAAAACCTGTATGACTTCCAAAATTATTTATAACGGCAATTTAAGGACAACAGCAACACATCTGCAATCAGGAACGGTTATTGAAACGGATGCTCCGAAAGATAATCATGGATTGGGAGAAAAGTTTTCTCCGACCGATCTTGTAGCCACTGCTTTGGGCAGTTGCATGATTTCTATTATGGGCATTGCAGGGCGCACACATAATATTAACGTCGATCTTACCGAATGCAGTATTGAAAAAATTATGGTCGCCGACCCGAGACGAATCGGAGAAATTGTAGTGCATATTTATATGAAGGGACAGGATTCGTTTACAGATAAGCAAAAAAGCATTATGGAACATGCGGCATTGACCTGTCCGGTTTACCTGAGCCTGCATCCCGACATCAAAAAGACCGTTACTTTTCATTGGTAATGCAACTATTATATTTTGGCAGGCAAGGTTCAGCATCTTGCTTGCCAAATCAATTTTAAAGGTACGATTACTATTCAGGCTTTTCTAATCAGACGATTTCCCACGCTGCATTCCAGGCATCTTTTGTTGTTACAATATTGATTGAATAATTGCAGCAGCGCTTGTGATTGCGCTGCATCTTTTGGTTTGATGCCAATATTGTTCCACTCGTTCAGTATGTTATTCTTCTCCGCTTTGATTCCCTGAAGCAGTTGAACGCTGTTTTCAATCAGAGAAGTCTTTCCTTGTAATTTTGCATATAAATATTGCATAGGAGCAACCGTATTTATCAGAATATTCCGGATGCTGTCTTTTCCAAGATACTTTACCTGAACTTCTTCGGAGATTTCTCCAAACCTGTAATGATTATCCCAATAAGGGCTTGCATATATGTCCAATAAAGGAAATAAATCTTTGGCATTTTTAATTTCCAACATGTGGGCAAACAGCTCCAGGCTTTTGTGAATCAGCATTGCAAATTGCGCAATCCTGATAGTAGGAAAATTGGACGGCCGCATCCGCATGAATTTCCAGCGATGCGCCACCATCGGTATCAGCTGATATTTACGCCTGAGGAAATGATACTCTTTTTCCAGGCTTTGCATGTATTCATCCTGTAATTTGCCTGTCAGTAATCCTGATTTAACAAAAAGCAAGGCCTCAATCTGCATTATATTCTTTCTGTGCTTAACCAGGATATCCAAAGGAACGGAAAAGGTAAGTTCAAGAAATGCATCCCGATTTGTATGGAAACCAAAATTAGCTGCCAGCCTGTAATATAATAAGGTGCGCCAGTCATTGCCCGATTCCTCCCAATATTGTTTCCATTCTTCCAGACGCTGTTCCCACCTTTCTGCAAGCAAACTGTCCAGCCAATGATTCCAGACAATTTCGGGCACCTCCTTTATCTTACGCTGACAGGCTATCGGATTTTGCAGGTTCATTAAATGATGATAACGTTCAATAACCCCTTCATTAAAATGATGTTTCATTTCCAGAGTAGGAAAAACAATGCCCCTTATCGGTTCATCATCTTCATACACTACATGCAAAATAATGTTTTGATAATCAGGATTGGCTGCGTGTCCGTGCTTATGCCAATCAGAACTTTTAAGGTGTAATTCAATATTGCCAACCCATATTTTGTCTGCAATCCTTACCCTCCCTTCCAGAAAATCGGGGCCTGCATTTGTATTAATTATTCCGGGATGTATAACGTCCACATCTTCTCCTTCGGTTGTTTTAAGGCCGACAGGGTTAAACAATTTATTGCTCCATAAATATTGAAATAACTTTTCATTCATAAACCGTAGAATTTAAAAAGCGCATACTTAAATATGCAAATATTTGTAAGTAGTCAAAGCTTTCTATTAAGCAACATATGTTTATTCAATATAATTAAAAAAGAAAGAAAAAATGATAACTGCTTAATAGAAAATAAGTTATCGAAAATACTGCATTTTAATGGAGTATTTTCAGAAGAATAAATCACATTATAAAATTCCCGATTTGGGGAATTTATTACACAATATAGCTACATCTTTTTTCATGATATAGACTTTCTGATTAAAAAATCAATTTTCTGTATAAACATATACATATCGCACCAATTTTCCGACTTTTTTGACTGTGCAAATCTTAAAATCGGCCCTACTTTTGTTAAAGAAAGTCAAAAGGAAAATAACAGTAGTTTTCCACAACAAATCAACAAACAATATTACAGTCTATTACAAATAACTGTTATTGACATAAATGCGTTTTTTAACAACTATTATATTATTCATTTTAACAATTCAGTTTGCTGACGCACAGCAATGTAACTCTGGCTGCAATATAACCGTGACAAACGATCCTAACACATGGAATAATGTTAATCCAAATGGTCAGACAGTTTGCGTTACGGGAAATGCAACGCTCAGTAACATGAATTTTAATGGTAGTAATAATGTATTGTGTATTAAAACGGGCGTTACATTAACCGGAAGTCAAAACCTGAGCCTTAGCAATGTTACAGTGAGCGTGTACGGAACATTAGAATTCAATGGAAACATAAATTCAAATGTAACAGTGAATATTTATAGTGGCGGTACATTCAAATATAGCGGAACAAGCTTGTCAAACGGCGTGTTTAACAACTCCGGTACTATGATTTTTACCAACACCGGACAGGTAAGTATTCAAGGTGCTAAAATTACCAATAACACGGGTGGCGTATTTACAGCTACCGCCCCGAGTAAAGTGACAATATTAAATGGTACGAATTACCCCTTCACCAATAACGGTACGGTAAGTTTCTCGAATGTTGAAAACAATGACGGTGCTATTTACAATAATGCAGGAGCAACATTGACTTTCCAAAAAGGGACTTTTCAACACGGAGCATTGCAAAATGCGGGTAGCATAATAGTAAACTGCCCCGGAAGTTCAAGCGACTGCTCCAATCCTTGTATGTCAATGGGTAATAAGAGTGCGGGACAATTTACAAATGACGGTTCACTTACAGTTCATGGAAGTTTGTGCGTAGGAACGGGTGTTATATTCCATAATAATGGTACAACCGTTGTAGATAATAATATGAATTTGCAAGGTTCTACCTCGCAATGGGTGCAGGGAACAGGCGGTACCACAACAGTTGGCGGTACCACAACGAATTCAGGAGGTACTTTCTCCGGCGGTTCTATATGTTCAGGCTCCATTAGCGGAACAGTAAATTCTACCGTTAGTTGCGGTGGCACACCACCGACAGTTAATAACCTTACGGCAACTACCTGTAAAAATGCAGCAGTAAGTATTAATGTGCCTGCAACAGCGGCAAGCGGTACAACAATAAGCTGGAGTTCACTTAAAATTATTAACGGTACAGATACAGTGTCGGCCACAGCAACAACCCCCACACTTACTGTTACCTCGAAGGGTACCTATAAAATAAGTTATAACAGTACATCGGCAAGTGTTTTGTACACACCGACAACAGGATATACCGGCAGCAATACCATCAGCTATAAAATCGGTTCCCTGTCCGGAAGCACATTGACATACGCAGATGTAAAGACTATAACGACAACGGTTTCGGTAAGTCCCAATAAACCAACCTTATTAATATCAAACTTATAAATGAACTGATTAAACAAATGACCTTTTCAAAAAACATATTAACCGCAGCATTTGCCTTTGTTATCGTTCTGATGGCATCTGTAAAGGGTAATGCTCAATCCGTTCCGGATGCGGTTTACTATGTGTGTGCGGAACAAGGGTTTCGTTTAAAAGGTCCGGTTGGTTTTGATCATTATGCCTGGTCGGAAGATAATACGGGAATGCCCGGCGCAGACAGCAATAACATTATAGTACAGGCTTTAGGTGCGGCTACGGTTGGCAATAGTTATGTTACTAAGACCTACCATTTGAAAGTGATGAATAATAATGCCTGCTGGTCTGAACAAGGTACTTATGTCGTTTACTTTTTGCCAAAGATGGAGTTAGCTATTACAGGATATACACCGCCATATTGTGAGCACTTATCGCATGATATTACGCTTACTGCGAAAATTAACGGTGGTACAGGCACATCAGCTTTGACGCTGCCTCCGGGAATAGGCGTAGCATATAACTGGACTGTTGATCAGGGCAATATTATGGGTGGAGGAAGTTTGGGCAATGCCGGCATACTGGGACCGACTGATCAGGCACAGGCACAGGTAATGACGCCTCAGGATGCCACCATAGACAATAATTACAATGTAAGAGTAGAATATAGTTACCCCCCAACCGTAAATGCGCTCAGTGATGTAGTTGGTTCCTGCAATGACAATCTTACACAGAATGTCCACGCAGATCCGGCACCACCGGTACCGTCTATCGATTACCAATCTATTTAGTCTTTTATAACCTTTAATAAACACTTAAAAATTTAACCAACCAATTAAAATTAAAACAAAATGAACAAAAAATCAATCTTCAGGTCACTTGCAATCGTAGTTGCATCAGTATGCGCTTCTTTTGCTTCTTTCGCAGGTACAGGTACAAGTGCCGATCCTTACACAGTTTGTGCAGCTTCAGGCTACAAACTGACTGCTGCTACATCTATCGCGTCCGGTACTGTTAATGCTTCCGGATACCGTTGGAAAGACAACTCAGGTACAGTTTTAAGTGAAACATCATCAGCGCTTACAGTTTCTGCTGCAGCAACACCTGTAACCAGCACTACTACTTTGCACTACACTGTTGAAGCATCTTCAGGCGCAGGTTGTTATTCTGATCCTCAGGACATCTATGTAACATTGGTTCCTGCTCCGACCTTGACTGCACCTACTTTGGCTAACAGTTGTGCTATGAATACCGGTGCTACTGCTTCTACAATTAACCTGACTGCTCCTACAAGCTCTGCTCCTACTTTACCTTCAGGCGTAACTATTACATGGGGTAACTGGTCTGGTGGTACAGGTACTGGTACTATCACTCAAGGTTCAAATGGCGCTGCTACAACTCCGACTCCGGGTACAGCAGGTTCTTACACTTATTCTGTTACCTCTTCTTACAGTGGTATGAACGTAACAGGTTCTGCTTGCAGCTCTACAGCTACAGCTACTATCGTAATCGATCCGCTTCCTATTGCTCCGTCTACAACAATCAGCGGTATCTAATTTTAGTATAACCGTTTAATAAAAAACCGGCAGCAGTCATTTTATGCTGCTGCCGGTTTTCAATTTTCAATTAAGAATAATGCTGATTTCATGAAAAGTCTTACTATTTTATCTCTGCTGTTTTTATGCCTGTTTTCCATTAAGCCGGTTAATGCACAGGTATTGAATGTGTGCGAAGGCGATTCATTAAAACTGAGCACAGCAGTGCTTGCGCTGCCTAATGCTACTACTGTGGAATGGTTCAAGGATAATGTCCTGATTTCTACAGATACTGCTTTTGTCATTACACAACCCGGTGTTTATACACTCAGATGTACCGGTACAACCGGATGCGTGGGCGATTTTTCGCAGCCGCTTACTGTGGTTGTCGACTCGTTGAAAGCTACCAACGACAGTACTTTTACCACTCCGGGCAGTTCGGTAAACATCAGAGTGCTTATCAACGATTTATCTGCCTGCTACCCTATCGATACGCCTTCCCTTACTATTGTACAACAGCCAAGCCACGGAACAGCTACAGTTTTAAGCGACGGTACTTTCAAATACGATCCGAATCCGGGATTCACGGGTATCGATACTTTTTATTATGTAATCAATGACGTGAACGGCAATCCTTCAAATATTGCAATGGTCATTGTTACTATTGATGCGCCTGTACCTTTAGGCATTACGCTCGGAGGCTTTGAAGCAGTAAGGGTTGAGGACGAAGCACATCTCTTCTGGAATACATTAAGTACAAAGAATGCATCGCACTTTGAGATTGAACGAAGCGGCGACATCAAGAACTTTGAATTTAAAGGGAAAGTTGTGGCACCTGCCAATTCCAACGAAAACGTTGCTTATAATTATTGGGATAAAAAACCACTGGCAGGTAAAAATTATTACCGCCTGAAAATGGTGAACCTCGACGGAAAATCGGAATACAGCGAAATACGGATGGTTAATTTCAGCAATGATAACAGCATCACCCTGTATCCTAATCCGGCAAAAGATTACATTACTGTTGACCTCGGTGCCGAAGCTGCTACTACTCAGTTAATCATCATTACAGATGCTGTGGGTAAAGAAGTTCTGACACATTTAATTACAGGCACAGCCATAACTATCGACTTGAATAATCTTGCTACAGGCGCTTATTTCGTAAAGCTGCTGGACAAGAATAATAATATAAAAGACGGCGCTTATAAATTCAGCAAAGTAAAATAGAAAAATAATTTTAAGACAAGACAAAGGCCATTTCTTTACGAAATGGCCTTTGTTGTTATTGCTGTTACTCAAAAGACACAACAGCGACGATGCCCTTTGCTTCGAAGAATAGATGAACTGTTGTGAAGCATGGATAAATAATTTCAGAGCATAGCTAAGCTATTTAAATAACGTCCAAATGTGCTAAACATAATTTAATGGCTGTACAACAAGAAAAATTGAATAGAAAAATACACAAATAGCTCCGATGAATAATGTTGATTGTGAAAAAACTTCAATTCCCATAGAGTTTGGCATGGTTTTTGTAGGTAATACTACAAACACTTATTTATTCAAGAAAACGTCCGTGTAAAGAAAGAACCACGGAAATATTAAAAAAATGAACTTAAAAAAATAAATACATATATGAAACAAATATGGTTTTTACTGCTTCTTTTGCCCGCTTCGGTATGGGCACAAAAAAATGACTATCATATATCACTTGACATAAAAGACGCCAAGGGACACACATTCTACCTCATGCCTGTATATGGCGGATTGCAAAACCGGGAAAATGCGCTACCCATTGACTCAGTCGCCCCATTGAATGATACCTTTTCTTTTCATGGACAATTTAGTGATATGAAATATTATTCTTTAGTCTCTGATACAAACCGTTCTTTTTATCCCATTGTATTGGATACGGGTATAACTAAAATAACCGGGCATGCAGATTCTGCAGTGCGTTATGCTCATTCGCCGCAAAATGATATGCTGCAGGATTTTGAAACGAAAACAAAGTCATTGTATTATGCAATCGGGAATTCAATAAGAGGATCAAAGGCAGGTGATTCTCTGCAACATCTGTTTAAGGATACGCTTATTTATTTCACCGGAATATATCCTAACAGTTTTGGAATCTTCGGAACAGCCCAATACTTTATAAATTCAGATAAGGAATTTGCTAAAAAAATATTTCCTTTATTCTCCGCGCAAATCAGGAACAGCGCTGTCGGCAAACAAATTGGATACAGCCTTCAGTTTAATCCTGATTCAATAATCGGCAAACCCTTTCCTGTTATTAAGGTTTCTGATGTAAACAAACATTGGCATGAACTAAAACTGGACCCTCAGCACATTTATTTAATTGACTACTGGGCATCCTGGTGTATGCCATGCATTCAGGCCTTACCGGCACTTAAGAAAATACATACCGCAAATTCAAAAAAGAAATTCAAAATTATTTCATTATCAGTTGACAAGAGTTACGACGCCTGGGTTAACGCAGTTAAAAAGCATGAAATTCCCTGGGATAACTACTCTGCATTAAATGGCACTGAAACTGATGACGTTAAATATTTCAACATTGAAAGCATACCATATATGGTTTTGGTAGGCAAAGGAAATAAAATAGTAAAACTGAATCCTACAGAGGAAGAAATCGAAGCATATTTAAAAGAATCTGAATTGATAAGAGCAAAATAAAAATTGTAATGTAATAGAATTAGCGATGGGTTTGGACCCATCGCTATTATGTTTCATCATTACAGAATTTTCTTTTTGTATTTTAAAAGCATGATAATGGACTTTTTAAGAAGAGCCTTGTTTCAAAATTAATTTGCATTCCAAAACCTTTCCCCCACAACATCCCCCGCCATTCAAAATTGTTTAGCTTTGAATTCAAAATTCAAAAGAATAAATGCTTACCGTATCTCTTTCAGGTGTAAAATTCAAAGCCCCCATCGGTTTATATCCGCAGGAAGCCTTTACGCAAAACGATATAGAAATTAATATTTCCGTTTCCATGCCTGCCATAATTGAAGAACTACCGCTTATAGACTATACCATATTACATCAGTTTGCCATGGAGGCAGTGCAAGAGCCCACTGCTTTACTCGAGACTATCGTCCAACGCATTGTTCATAAAATTGAATACGTTTATCCGGGCAGTAAAATGACGGTAGCCGTCCGTAAGCTGCATCCGCCCATGCAGGGTCAGGTTGATTACTCGGAAGTGAGGTGGGAATCCTGAATTTTAACAGGGAATATTGCTGCAATTTTGTCAATTTGCCGCTCCCGAACAGAATAAATCCTTATCATTGTATATTGCAAAACAGCTATTTTTAAGATGGACTTTAATTCCGCAGCTTCCGTTACCACAAATAATATTCCCCTCCTGATACAACACATGGAAAGTGTTATCAGGGGAAAACGTCCGCAGATTGAAATGGTCATTACCTGTCTTTTGGCAAAAGGCCACGTTTTAATGGAAGACAATCCCGGCACAGGTAAAACCGTATTGGCACGCACACTGGCCCAATCCATCAGCGGGCAGAACGATGAAGCAACCGTATTGTTCAAACGTGTTCAGTTTACCCCCGATTTGTTACCGATGGATTTAATCGGTTCTCATTTGTTCGACGAAAAAAACACCGATTTCATATTCAAAAAAGGGCCTTTATTCTGCAATGTTTTATTGGCCGATGAAATCAACCGCGCTTCGCCGAAAGTACAAAGCGCTTTACTGGAATGTATGGCCGAAGGACAGATTACCGTGGGCGATACGACTATTAAGCTGGAAGACTTGTTCTTTACTATTGCCACCCAGAACCCTGTAGAGATGGAAGGCACCTATCCTTTGCCTGCTGCCCAACTCGACCGTTTCTTCATGAAGATTTATTTTGGCTATGTAGATGCCGGAACAGAAATCGACATCTACCGTAATTATACACAGATACAAAGTAACCTGGAACATCTGCAACAAGTATTAAGCCTGCATGATATATTAAATCTGCAAAAAGAAGCAGACGCCGTATTTGTTCATGACGAAATTATACAGGCCGTTTCAAACATTGTGAGAGGCACCCGAGAGCATAGTGAAATTACCTTGGGAGCCAGTACCCGTTCAGGCATTGCCTTTTTGCGTTGCCTTCGCGCATTTGCTTTGGTGAAAGGCAGGAGCTTTGTGACAGAAGACGATGTGCAGGCCATTGCAAAAGCAGTTCTGGATCATCGCCTCATTTACAGAAACAAGGAAGCCAGGCTACGCGCATTCGATCAGATCCTTCAGAAAGAAATGGACAGATTGAGCAAGCTGAAATTGTTTTAGGAACTATACAATAAGTTAACTTATCTCGTCATCTCGACCGAAATAAAATCAGGTAGTATAACGAAATGATTTTATGTAGCGAAGAGAACTCCCGAACATGTTACTAACTCAGCCCTCGGGATAAAGGCAATGTCGTTATTTTTAAAAGCCCTGAAAGAGGTGAAGTATAATAGCAATGGGTCCGAACCTAATGTTAACAGGTACCGTATTCCATTTCAGGAAACCTGTGAGGTTTTGAAAATCTCACAGGTTTTAATAAGGGCCTGATTCAAGTATGTTAGATGCAGCCCTGTCCTGTTTGCTAACATCCCCTCATTTGAAAATATATAATCTCAAAACCCGTCATTAACTTTTTTTAAAATAGTAACGCATCAAAATGGCTCCGTTACGAATCTTCTCGTACATTAGATCTATTATTGTCTGAACCATCAAATAACCAAAACACAAAAACAATTGAAATTATGAAAAAGCTCTCCATCATTGCAGCTATTGCATTAATATTTGGCTCATCCTGTATGATATCAGGTACCAAAGGCAGCGGCCATGTAATAACAAAAGAATATAATGAGACTGGGTTTAAAAATATAGACATAAGCTCCTCCATGAAAGTGTATCTGACGCAGGGCGATAACTATGCAGTGAAGATCGACGCGGAAGACAATATCCTGGACTTGATTGAAGTAAAGAAAGAAGGCGATAAGCTGATATTGAAGTTTAAGAACAATGTTTCCGTCAATCCCACAAAAGATATCGTTATACACATTACCGCTCCTGATTTTCATGAGTTGAGTGCAAGTGGTGCCGGTGGCTACGTCAGCACAGGCATTATCAAAACAAATGAACTGGCATTGGATTTAAGCGGTGCAACAAAAGTGAAACTGGATGTGGAAGTAAACAATATCAGCATTGATGCTTCAGGCGCAAGTAAAATTATTTTAGGCGGTATTGCCAATTCCTTTTCTGTAGATGGTTCGGGCAGCACGAAAGTAGATGCTTATGAATTAAAGACCCAGCAAACACATATTGACATTTCCGGTTCAGGCAATGCGAATGTGTATGCTGAGAAAGAACTGAATGTTGAAATAAGCGGCGCCGGCAATGTAAGCTATAAAGGTTCTCCGAACATCTCTCAGGACATTTCAGGTGCAGGAAAAATCACTGCTGTAAAATAAATTTTGAAAAAATCATACACAATTCAGGAAGCAAACATCTGTCTTAATAGCTTGGGTGAAGCCCTGAAAGGGTGAAACATAATAGCGATGGGTGCAAACCCATCGTCAACATAGAAGGTGAAATTTAATAGCGATGGTTAAAAGCCATCGCTAACTTTTTTGTTTTAAATTTGAGGAACCATTCCATCCGCAAAATGTCCCAATCAATAAGCATCATTGGCGCAGGAGCTACAGGGCTTTCTGCAGCAGTATTCCTGAATGCATTGGGGTATGCACCAGATATTTTTGAAAAAAGAGAAAGAGCAAGAATAACAAAAGCATTAGGCGTCAATCCTGTAACACTCCAACTATTCGAAAAATCAGGCATAACGCAACGTTTCCTGAATAACGGCTGGAAAATGGAATGTATGAACTTCTGGTACAATGATAAAATTATTTACAAAAACCATCTTTCAAAAATCAGGCATCCTTATCCTTTTATGCTTATCCAGCCACAGTTTGAAACCGAGCAGATACTGGAAGATTACCTGAATGAGAAAAACATTTTTGTAAAACGAAATTTTGAACTACAACATATTTCCCGACAACAATCTAAACTTTGCCTTGATTTCCAGAATCTCAATGACCATACGCTTTCCCGGATAGAAACAGACATTGTTCTTGGTGCAGATGGCAGCAGGAGCAGCGTGCGGGAACTAACAGCCATAGCTTTCAGAGGCCGGGAACATAAGGAAGAATACACTTTGTATGATATTGAACTGGAAACGCCTGTATCAGACAAAGAAGGTCATTATCGTTTTTACAGAGATGGCGCCATGCTGATGCTCCCAATCAGAGATGGCGTGTGGCGTATCGGTGGCAATCTGAAAGACGTGTTTAATTATTTACCAAAGGGAACAAAGACAGGAAAGATAAGCTGGGAAACGAATTTCACCATTAGTGAAAAAGTAGCAGATAAATATAACAAAGGCAATATCTATTTATTGGGAGATGCAGCTCATATACATTCGCCATTAGGTGCAAAAGGTATGAATATGTGTATGGAAGACAGCTATGTGTTTGCCAATCTTTTACATCAAAACAGAGAAAAAGAATTTTCAGATATCAGAAGAAGAAAAGTCAAAAATGCCATAAGTGCATTGGGACAAATAACCGAAGTGGCAGCGGGGCAACATTTTATTGGAAATACCTTTCGCAGCAGCATGAAACCATTGTCATTTCTGTTCCCGGTTTTCATGCCATTCATGAGAAAATTTTTATTGGGCCTGAAATAAAGCTTTTATAAAACACAACAGGGAGACTTTTTGCAAGCCTCCCTGTTTAAAACCCATCATTCATGCCCCTTATGAATGATTATTTTTCCCCAAATCAATCCGAACGTTTTTTGCAGCCCTTACAATCAGGATAAGCTCTGTTGTTTTGCCTCCTGAATCGTCTTTTTATTTTGCTCTATAAGCCTTAAAAGTTTGTGTCTTATTTCAGGATTCAGTAAATCCGCTTCGCTTTCCAGCATCTCCTTTATTTTATCCAGTTCGTTTTCTCCTTTACCGAAAAGGTTATCCAATGAATTTTTCCAGGACTCTGCAGTATTCATAACCTGTTTTCTGGTTTTTCTGCCTTTTTGTGGTGCAAATAGTAATCCCATAGCAAATCCGGTAAGTATCCCGCAAGTGAATTTTCCTAATGACATAGCAAATATTGTTTTAATAATGGTTAAAAATTCGGTTGTTAAGATGTTTTAAAATTACACCTTTTACATAAACAACCATATTGCAGGAATGTTGTGCTCCATAATATTTTTTGGCATTTGCCCATAAAATTTAACTTTGCTTACTGTATAAAAAAAACACCGCATAAAATGGAAAACATAACTGTTGAACAATTAAAAGCGCGTCTGGACGCGGGCGAAAATTTACATGTACTCGATGTAAGAGAAGCAAATGAATATGATGAAGCCAATATAGGCGCCTTACTTTTGCCCTTGAGCAAATTGCGCCAGATGGATACCGATGTTATTGACGACTGGAAAGATGAAGAAATCATTGTTCATTGCCGCAGCGGGAAACGCAGCATGGAAGCATGTATGCTCCTTGAATCCATGGGGTTTGCCAAAACAGTGAACGTAGCAGGCGGCATTATGGACTGGCAGGCTAAGTTTGGCGACGCGCAGATAAAATAACCTTAAAAGAATTCAGAAAAATGGATAATCAATTTATCCATTTTTTTGTTGTGTGAAAGAACAGCAGCATTTTGGCTTATGCACGAGATAGAACCATTTTACAACTGGAGGCATTTATACGCAGCCGAAGAAGACGAATTATCACCTTTTTACGGGAAGGAATACAGCGAATTTGAATTCAGTAATACCATTTATAACTATTACATTCATCCCCAATGGGACGAATTCGGTTCGCGCACCCTGTATGTAAAAATACTTTTCGCAGACTATGATCTGAATTATGCCATCATTGAAATGATTGGCGAATGGAACGATGCCGTGGAAAATGACGTAATGCAGCTAAAACGCAGCCTCATTGACCCCATGATTGCAAAAGGCATTTATAAATTCATACTCATAACCGAAAATGTGCTTAACTTTCATGGTAGCGACGAAAGCTACTATGAGGAATGGAATGACGACATTAAAGACGAAGGCGGCTGGATAGTAATGCTCAATATGCCCGAACATTCGCACCAGGAAATAAGAGACACCAGAATAAGCCGTTATGTTTTTTTGCTCGACTATCCTGCATGGCGCACACATCAGCCGCAACAGCTTTATGACTATATCGATAACAGATTATTGAAATTACTTTGAGCCGGGCCTGAAAAGGCGGCCTATATAGATAAATTTCGGACAATCGTAACGAATAATGAAATACGGTAAAATTTTGCAGCGCCAAACCTTACCATAACATAACCAATATATAAAATGAAGGTAGATTTATTTATTCCTTGTTTCGTAGATCAGATGTTTCCGGAAACAGGTTTTAATATGGTAAAAGTTTTAGAGAAATTTAATTGTGAAGTGCAGTACAACACACAGCAGACATGCTGCGGACAACCTGCCTTCAACAGTGGCTATTGGGACGAAGCAAGGAAAATAGGCAAGAAATTCCTGAAAGACTTTTCAGAGCACGACCATTATATCGTAGCCCCCAGCGGTTCCTGCACCGGTTATGTGCGCAATTATTACCAGAAACTATTTGAAAATTCCGCAGAACACAATGCCGTCAAAAAAGTAAACGTTCATTTATTTGAATTTACAGAATTTTTAGTGAATGTGCTTCATGTAACCGACGTAGGCGCAGCCCTCAATATGAAAGCGACCTATCACGACGGTTGCGGCTCACTGAGAGAATGCAATATTAAAACCCAGCCCCGTCAGTTACTCGAACACGTAAACGGGCTTGAGTTAACCGAAATGAAAGAATGTGAAACCTGCTGCGGCTTTGGCGGAACATTCGCCGTTAAATACGAACCCATTTCAACCGGTATGGCCTATACCAAAGTAAAAAGCGCCGTGGAAACAGGTGCCGAATGTATTATTTCATCCGACCTTTCCTGTCTCATGCATATAGACACCTATATTCAGAAACAAGGCGTAAAAATGAAGACCATGCACATTGCAGACGTCCTGGCAAGCGGCTGGTAGCCAAAGTATCCCGCACCTTCGAGGCATAAATTGTCCCACACCTTTGAGGTGTGGGACAATTTTATTCAGACGTGCCACAATGCTATTCATTGTGACAAATCTCAGAAGGCCTGCCACTATAAAGCCACCCCCTCGCACATTCTTGCAACCCTCTCCTGCATCCCTGCGAAGCCCATTATTCCCGCAGCGAACCTGTACAGCAATTAATAATCAATCGTTTACAACAATTCCAATCCCTCTTACATTCTTGCGAACCCCTCTTACGCGCGTGCGAACCCCTCATGCATGTAATCGGTTTTAATATAATCAGAAGAAACTGCCGCTGACACAGAAGAAATGAACATGTGCACAAAATCAAACACCTCTGACGCAAAATCGAACACCTCTGACACGAAATCAAATACCCCTTACACAAAATCGAACACCCCTGTCACTCATGCAAACACCTCATGCTGCAATGCAAACACCTCTGAACGCACGGAAATTTCCATCATTCCTTATACAAATCAGGCTGTATAAAACAATATTAAGAGGATTTCTTTCATAAACTGCGGCGGCTGTTTTATAAACCACCCTTTCATATACAATTCTGTTCTTTTCAATGCTTCCTCCTGCAACAAATTCTTATCTTTGCGCCCGTTATGACTATTGAACAACTAAAAGAATTGCGTGACCGTGTTGCGCATTTACATAAATATCTTAAAGTTGAAGACCGCAAAGCAAAGTTTGAAAGCGATCGCCAGCTTACCTTATCCCCCGGTTTCTGGGACGATAACGAACGTGCCACCAAAGTGGTAAAAGAGCAGAACGCCAATAAACAATGGATAGATTTATATGAATCTGCCGGTAGCAAAGTGGACGATTATGCAACTTTATTTGAATTCTGGAAAGAAGGCGAAGCAACCGAAGAAGAAGTAAAAGAAGCTTATGATGCTGCCGTTAAGGAAATGGACGATGCCGAATTCAAATCTACCTTAAATCAGCCCGAAGACGAAATGTCCGCCGTAGTTACCATCAACTCCGGTGCAGGCGGCACAGAAAGCCAGGACTGGGCCGAAATGCTGGCGCGCATGTACCGCATGTACGGCCAGAAACAAGGCTGGAAGGTTACTGAACTTGATTGGCAGGACGGCGACGGGGCCGGTATTAAAACCGCTACATTCCAGTTTGACGGCGACTTTGCCTATGGTTTACTGAAAGCCGAAAGTGGCGTGCATCGCTTGGTGCGTATTTCACCGTTTGATAGCAATGCCAGAAGGCATACTTCTTTTGTAAGTGTGTATGCCTATCCTTTGGTGGACGATACCATTAATATCGAAATAAACCCTGCTGATGTAAAGATGGAAACATCGCGTAGTGGTGGTGCGGGTGGCCAGAATGTGAACAAGGTAGAAACAAAAGTACAGTTAACCCATATTCCGACAGGCATAGTGGTAGTTTGCCAGCAAGACAGAAGCCAGTTGGGCAACAGGGAATTGGCTATGCAAATGCTGAAAAGCCGTCTTTACGAAATAGAATTACAAAAACGCAATGCATTGAAAGATGCTACCAATGCCACAAAGAAAAAAATTGAATGGGGCTCGCAAATACGTTCTTACGTTTTCCATCCTTATAAAATGATTAAAGATCACAGAACCGAATATGAAGTCGGTAACGTAGGCCCTGTAATGGACGGAGAGATTGATGAATTTATCAAAGCTTACCTGATGATGCAGGATGAAGAATAAAAATTGATCCCGGATTTTTGTTTTTTAATGCTGTAAACAAGCATTCATTTTTAAATAAGAAATAGAGAGGCGCACAATTGTGCGTCTTTGTTATATTTACAAATGACCGAACTCTTTGCAGTCTTTATAAGAATATCGTAAACCAATATTTTTTGCCGTAAATATGGAAACAGCAGGCATAGCCGAACTTAAAAAGAAATTAGATACACTTTCTCAGAAAGGCATTAAAGAGTTATGCCTGCGGCTTGCGAAATACAAGAAAGAAAACAAAGAACTCTTAAGCTACCTCCTCTTTTACACCGACGATGAAGAAACCTATATTCATGAAATAAAAGAAGAAATGAATACAGCCTTCGATGAAATAAATCAGGGCAGCCTGCATTGGGCTAAAAAGAGCATTAGAAAGATTCTCAGGATGGTGACAAAATATATCAAGTACTCCGGTAATAAGCAAACCGAAGCCGAGCTGCTGATTTACTTTTGTCAGCAAATGAAGCGCAGTGTTAAAGGCTTTTCAAACAGCCCCACCCTTCTGAACCTTTACCAGCGTCAGGTGCAGCGAATTGAAAAAGCAGTCCGGTCCCTGCATGAAGATTTGCAATATGACTATGAAAGCATCATTGCTGCGTTAGAAATCTGAAATATTTAAAATCCGGATAAATAGGCAATCCCCCAAATCATTAGAAACTATTTCAATCCGCTTGCCTTGCATTTCAAAAATTGCTGAGCCCATTATTCTGCCGATATATCTGTTCCACAACCAAATTTGTGCTCATAGCTGGGGTGCGACAACCCCACAAATTCAGCAGAGCATTGAATTGTTGAGTCCTTTATTTTGTCGATGTATCCGCTCCAAAGCAAAACTTTTGTTCACAGCTGGGGTGCGACAACCCCACAAATTCAGCGGAGCAATTGAATTTGTGGCGCCTTTTTTGCTTCTTTTTTGGCGAGGTAAAAAAGAAGAAAGAACTATACCTATTCCAAAGCCAAAATTCTGTTCAATACTGCTTCAATCAAATCACAAACATCCGCATTGCTAAACCCCAATTCTGTTGATATACCTGTTCCACAGCCAAATTTGTGCTCACAGCTGGGGTGCGTAAGCCTCACAAATTCAGCGGAGCAATTGAATTGTTAAGTCCTTTATTTTGCCGATGTATCCGCTCCAAAGCAAAACTTTTGTTCACGGCTGTGGTGCGGTAGCCTCACAAATTCAGCGGAGCAATTGAATTTGTGGCGCCTTTTTTGCTTCTTTTTTGGCGAAGCAAAAAAGAAGAGAATAAATACCGTTATAAGTTTAAAACCAAATCACAAACATCCACATTGCTAAACCCCAATTCTGTTGATATACCTGTTCCACAGCCAAATTTGTGCTCACAGCCGGGGCGCTGCAGCCTCACAAATTCAGCGGAGCATTTGAATTTGTGGCGCCTTTTTTGCTTCTTTTTTGACGAAGCAAAAAAGAAGAGAGAACTATATTCTTACTTCAAAGCCCTGGTGCCACAAACTCAACGGAGCGTCTCAATTTCTGTCAGCTTTGTTACTTGCTTTTCGACGAAGCAAAAAAGAAGAGAGAACAAATACTCCTTCAACCAAAATCATAATCATCCGCATTTCCCCCTTATTTTCCCCCTCCAACAATATTGATTTCTCTCCTTTCTTAATTACCTTAGCAGCCATCTTAAAAAAAACATAAATGAAGAAAATAATCGTCGCATTAGGATTATGCCTGCCTTTAATGGCCGTTGCACAGGACAACCTTGTGAAGTCATTGGACAAAAACGCAAGTGATAGTTCAAAAGCCAAATTCACATTTAAGGAAGTCATTGCACTTTCTAATACATCGGTTAAAAACCAGGCCAGCTCAGGCACTTGCTGGAGCTATTCCACCAACTCCTTTCTTGAAAGTGAAATGGTAAAAGCAGGTAAGACACCCGTTGAGCTTGCGCCTCTTTTTTCTGCAAGAAACATCTACAATGATAAAGCAGAAACATATATCAAAATGCAGGGCAATTCTTCCTTAGGCGATGGCGGCGAATGCCATGATGTAATTAACATGTATGCCAAATATGGAGCTATGCCTCAAAAACTATACACTGGTTTGCATTACGGCTTCAGTAAAAATAAGTTTGCCGAAATGCAGGGCGTATTGAAAGCTATGCTCGAAGTGTATGTAAAAAACCCGAACGGCAGATTATCTCCAAACTGGAAAGAAGCTTACAACGCAGTATTGGATTCCTATCTTGGCAAAGTGCCTGAAACTTTTCAGTGGGAAGGCAAAACATATACACCAAAAACCTTTGCAAAAGAAGTAGTAGGTCTTAACCCCGATAACTATGTTGAATTTCTTTGCTATGCAGACAAGCCTTACTACAAAAAAACCATGATGATGGTTTCTGATAACTGGGCTATGCAGGAAGCTTACAATGTAAAAATGAATGATATCACCACTATCATTGACAATGCATTGAAAAACGGCTATACCATTGCATGGGCTACAGATGTAAGTGAAAAATCATTTAGCTGGAAAAATGGCGTGGCTTATGTTCCTGAAAAAGATTATGATGACATGAGCGACGATGAAAAGAAGAAAATGTTTGACGGCCCTCAACCCGAAAGAGTCATTACACCTGAATTACGCCAGGAAGGAATTGATAACTATAGCACGACAGATGATCACGGCATGCACATTGTAGGTACAGCTAAAGACCAGACCGGAAGAGAATATTACATTGTCAAAAACAGCTGGGGCACTACCAATGATTACAAAGGATATCTTTATGTAACCAAGGCGTATGTATTATATAAAACAACTGCCTTCCTGCTGAATAAAAATGCAGTTCCGCAAGATTTACGCAGCAAAATGAGCATCAACTAAACTCATTTTCTTATCATTTAAAAAGCCTGAATCCTAAACGATTCAGGCTTTTTAAATTTCAGTTATTCATGTCCGGAAAGGAATAAACATATTAGGCCGCCAGGGACCGCCGATATAATACCACACACTTATACCTGTTGCAACAACTTCAAAAGGCTGAAAATCCTGCTGTAATATTTCCAATGTCCTTTGAGCTTTAAAAGCCGTAACATTATTCTGGATAGTGATATGCGGCCAAAGCGGCTTCTTGTCATGCTTCTTGAGAAAAGGGTCGAACGCCTCTTGCATGGCTGTATGTAATTCTTTCAGTTCTTCAGAGTGTAAATTGAATGCAATTCCCTTTTCAAAATTCACCAGATGCGATACCGTCAACCGGAAGCAGGGCTTATGAATAAAACCCTGGAGTGTATCCATAATAAAATGGTTATTCGACGGAAGATGATGGAATAAAGTCAGGTGCGCATCCAGATAATTAGCATGGTTAGGAAAATAATTTTTACGCATACTGTTGAAATAAGTTTTTGATTCCTTATCCAGTTCCAGCGTCACTATTAACGGGTAATTACGCGTTTGAAGTTCCATATCACAAATATCCGATTTGCGAGCTTAGGAAGCATTATAAAATTATCAAGAAATTTCAGGTTTCATTTTGCAGTTCATCCGGTAAAATGTAGTGTAATTTCCTTATTTCGCTTATGTGCATAAAAAAAACCTTCAACTATTTGAGTTGAAGGTTTTGTAATAAATATGGCAGCTACCTACTCTCCCGGAGTTAACCAGTACCATCGGCCATGAGGGGCTTAACTTCTCTGTTCGGAATGGGAAGAGGTGAACACCCTCGGCAATAC
>NZ_VWSH01000003.1:309687-869355 GCF_008629695.1 Taibaiella lutea | reverse complement strand
AGGAGCATTATCTTCCCCGCAGAGGCACCAAAGCGCGGGAGGAAGGTGGTTTGAAGGTAAAAAACGTGAAGGGGTTAGCGTAAGGGATAGCAGTGTAAATCCTTTTTTGGAAGGCAACGAACCCAAAAAGATTGAAACGGATAGCCCGGCCCCTTGCGTAGCTTGGGGTTACGCAAGAAAAACTATTGTTCTATCTTAATAGTAGTCTGATTTAAAATTGCCTGCTCCAATTGCTTTAACCTGTTCAATGGTGGATTGAAAAAGTGAGCAGGATTGAAGGTACGGGCAGCATTCAATTCCAGCTTAATAAAGTCGGGGATATTTTTTACAGACATGCATCCTTGCTCCCACTCTTTTATAAGAATAGGGTTTGTTTCAAAGAAAAGCTTTAATCTTTCAATCTCCTGCAATACATCGGGATGTTGCGGCAATACTTTTATCATGCGGCAAAGATAATAAATCGGATTGGCTAAGTTTACGAAATGATGATTTCGTAAATGCCATTTTTAATTGCAAAGACAACCAGGCCTGCTGTGTTTTTGCTGCCTGTTTTTAATAACAGATTGTTACGATGCCCTTCAACGGTGCGCGCACTAATGAATAATCTTTCAGCTATTTCGGCATTCGTAAGTTCATGGCAAATTAATTGAATAATTTCTTTCTCACGATTTGTAAGTTCTATGTCAATTCTATTAAAACTTTGTATTTGTTTGGTTCTGAATTCGGAAGATTTCTGCAAAGCGCTTTTAATTAAATCGGAAAAGAAAAATCCGGAGTCGTAAACCTTAAGAATAGCCTCCTGTAACTCACCCATATTACAACTCTTGGAAAGATAACCACATACGCCTTCTTCTACCATTTTAAAAACATAACGGCCCTGGTCAAACAACGTAAGCATAATTACTTTTACACCAGGATAGAGTTCCCGCATTTTTCTGTTCAATTCTATGCCATTCATACCCGGCATTTCCATATCCATTAAAAGTATGTCCGGCAAGGGTTGCATAACTTCCAGCATGCTAAGCAAAGCCATGCCGTCTTCGGCATCGGCAATAACTTTTACCTCGGGAATTTGTTGCAACAATGCCATAATTCCTTGCCTGAAAAGCACTTGATCGTCTACTATAGCAATATTAATTGTATTCATAATCTACCCTTTAATAATAAGCTATCCTGTTTTATTCTATTAGCTAACCTTTGAAATGAACATTCGATAAGGGAATATAAATAGCGACATGAAAGCCTTGTTGCTCTGCGTTTACAAATTCGAACCTACCATTAGCAATCTGCAAGCGGCTTTCAATGTTTTTAAACCCCATTCCTTTCAACATCTTCTTTGAGCTAAGTCCAATACCATTGTCGGTATAATTAATAATCAGTTCATCTTTTTCACCAAAACATTCTATACTGATATTTACGGTATCGGCTTTAGCATGTTTCATTGTATTGGTCAATAATTCCTGAAGTACGCGATAAATAATAACAGAAGTTGTATATTCCATATCATCAGGGATTCGACAATCTCTTTCTTCAACCTGTACATTTAATGCGCCTTTAACCGTCGTGTTTTCTGCCAGAATAAATATGGCTTCCCTCAGACCAAATAATTCTATTTCAACAATAGAAAGCTGATGACTGATGGTCCTAACCTTGTGAAAGATTGCGTTGATTCGTTTTTTGTATGCTTCCTTCACATCCGTTTGCAAATACTGCACCATGTGTTCATCCAAGAATAACCTTAATGATGCCAAGGCATTTCCAACATCGTCGTGCAATTCTTTACCTATTTGTTTCCTTTCGTTTTCCTGCGATTCTATAATAACTTTGGTTAACTGTTTCTGATGATTTAATTCGGCAGTCTGAAGCCTGTATTGCTGGCGTAGCATGTTCTTTTTATACCTCACGAATAGTAATACCATAGCGATTACTAAAAGAAAAGAGCTGATCATCCCGAGTAAAACATAGGCATATATATTCATTGTCTCTTTCGTAATTTAAAATAACCGACTGCTATTACAATATATAGGATCAATACCAGGGTTGCATGCATGTTCCACAAAAAGAAATTGAGCGCTGTATCCTGCAAAATAAAGCCTGATAAAGAAAACAACGTAATGGAACTACAAAAATACAACAGCATTCCGAACACAAAAAAGTAATTAAAATCATAATCGGTCTTGCTCTCAATAGAAAATTTGCGAAGCAAAAAGAAGATGCCATAGACTATAATCAGAATACTTTCAACTGAACGCGGCATCATATTGTAACTATACAAAGAATCGGAATGCCAGATATTGATACCCGCAAATAAGGGAAACAATATCATTCCTGCCACCACCACTTTTCGAAACAATTGATGCGATATAACCGACAAGAAACAAATGGACAACAATAAGAATTCAAGTACTGTATAAAGATGCAAGAAAGGCAAATTATTAATTCTTCTATCGGACAGTACTTTAGACAGCGTATTAAAAAACAACGAAAAGATCAGGTAAACAAATACCCATCTTTCCGTTGTTTTCCAGTAAACTTTATTTATTAAAGCAACTATAATAGGCAGAAAAATGGTTGCAGGAACCAAAACTCCCATATAAAACGTGGCCATTACTTATCCGTTTGTTGGAGGATCTGCAGGACTGCTTGTTGGTAAAGTATATAAAGGACTGCTTGTATCACAAATCTTAGGACACGGTGTTGTGAAGTCGCATACATTGCTTGTTCCGGTTTCAGGATCCTGACAAATATCGACATTATCTTTCACCGGCACCAGATAGATATGAATATCTTTTTCTATATCAGGAGTAAGCGGGTCAAACCGCGTTTCCAATGCAAAATAAGCGCGAACACCATCAATATCTCCGGCTTCTTCAAGTAAAGTTTTTAAATCAGCGACAGGAATGTGAAAACCTCTGAAAATTTGGCGGCTATCAGCTGTTTTAGTGCAAAATTGATAAAATTCGCGCCAGTTTTCAGTACCGTCTTCAGCAACGCTTAAAGGAATTGTAGGAAATGAAAGAGAACTCATGTGTTTGTGTTTTGATTTTGAGAAACAAAGTAATAAAATTTATGACAAAGTAGTTTATTATATTTATTTAATATTTTCATTTTGTTCTTTAAACTTCCCAGACAAGCACTTGCATAACACCCAGAAACTGCGTTTTTTCTTTGACTTTATTATTGCTGTAAATACACTTGTCAATAAGCATGTAAATAGCTATCTGAAAGCGTTTGGAGGATAAATCAAGCAGGTGATTTTCACTATAAATTTCCTTGTCAGGCTCTTTTAAAATTTTTGATAGCAGCTTATCAATTACGGACTTGAGTGTGTCCATAATATTATCAATGCCTTCTGCCTGACGCATTATATTTACCATAATTTTCTTACGACAATCTTCAATAAAGCCCGTTATATCATCAAACAACAGAAAAAGTTGTTCATGAATCTCGGCTTGCGTTACAGATGGTAGTCTTATTCCCCAATCTTTTTGAAACTGATGATACATTTGTTTATTAAGTCTAAATATATCTTTCCGAATAGCAGTATTTATTTCCATAGTGATGAAGGCCGGATAAATAGCTCTGATAATTCAATAATAATTCCATGGTGACGGGCTTCATGTGAATGCAAGGGCAGAAGGGGCTGCAGTAATTCATTAATAACTGTAAAATAAAGATGTAAAATGAAGGTGTGGAAACACCTTCATGGTGTTGGTTTTGGTGTTTGATAATAAGATAGTTCAATGGGTCAGAAGAATCATCTTAGAATAATAACATTTACATTTTTTACTTCACTGAATAATTTAAAAAAACATTTTCCATGGTAACAGGTTCTTATTTTCAAGCAATATGCTTTGCCTGAAAAAAGAATTAATAAGGGCTTCGACGTATATAATTAAGGGTTCAATTTTGCTGTAACAAAAGAAGAAAATAAATGACAGGTTTATAAACGTAAAAAGACCCAAAGTTATAATCAGGTATAAATACCTGATTACTGAAACGGATTTGTTAAAAAGCACAAAGCAGCGCAAATGCGCTGCTTTTAGAATGTACCATCTCTTTTTATTTATCTCAATAATGTCAAATCGCCTTTGAATTCTTTTTCAGTGCCATCTACAAATTTTACAATCATGTAGTATTTATAATTACCAACATCTGCAGGCGAGCCATTCATTAAATTTCCATCCCATGCTCCATTTGGGGTATTAGACGCACTATAAACAGTTTGTCCATAACGATTGAAAATCTTCAGTGTTTTAATTGCATAAGCCCGCTCCATGTAGAACCGGGGGCCAAATTTCTCATTATTGCCATCTCCATTCGGTGTAAATGCGTTAGGTATAAATACGCCATAATCCAATGGTTTCACATGGTAGGTGACGGATGCAGTATCGGTACAGCCATGTTCATTAATGCCTTCAACAATAATAATACCATCTGCATTTGCGGCGATTGAATAAGATACTTTTTGCTGAACAGGGAATAACTCCGCAGGTGACCACGAGAGGACAGAAAAGGTGTTATCGTCGGAATATGCAACAAGGTCTATCATTTCTCCTTTATATGGTTCTTTAGGATTGACGCTCAGGTTCAATTCAAAATTATCGATGATAATGTTAACCGTTCTTATTACACTGTCGCAACCTAAGATGTTTCTGAAAGTATCAATTAGTTTGGTACCACTTGCATAGGTATTGCCTTCAAAGACTACCAGATTGCATCCTAAAGTATCAAGTGATTTTCTTTGTGGTGTATTAGGATATATCACCAGATTTGAAACCAGAATAAAACTATCACAGCCAAATGTATTGGTAAATGTGTCCCTCAATGTTGTACTGTGTGTGTAGGCTACATTTTTATATATCATAGAACCACAGGCTGCGGTATCAAAAACTACTGTAACAGCAGGTGGCAATACAGTCAATTGTAAAGTAACGATACTGTCACAGCCATTAGCCGCCGTGGTAGTATAAACCGTTCCGGTTGTTGCATTTGGAATTCCATTCCATGTATAAGGAACTTCTGTTGCACATATTGTTTGCATGACGGTTATAGCAGGTACGTTCTTTACGGTAATTGTCATGCTGGCTGTTGTAGCACATAAACCGGCTGCCGGTGTAAAGGTATAAGTAGCTGTTGCTGTGTTACTTACTATTGCAGGGTTCCATGTACCCGGTATTCCATTATTTGATGTTGTCGATAAAAGCGGAGCCGGCGTTCCGTTACAAATCGGAGCAACGGCTGTAAAGGCCGGCACAATGTTTGGATTAACCGTTACTGTTAATGTAGTTGTAGTTGCGCACAAACCGGGAGTTGGTGTAAAAGTATAAGTGGTAGTTGTAGCATTGCTTATTGTTGCAGGGTTCCATGTACCTGTTATACCATTATTGGATGTGGTTGGCAATACCGGTGCGGTTGCGCCGCTGCAAATGGGAGCAATAGCAGTAAAGGTTGGCGTAATAATAGGATTGACCGTTATTGTTAATGTTGTAGTGGATGCGCACAAGCCGGGAGTCGGCGTAAAAGTGTAAGTACCGGTTGCAGTATTACTCACTGTTGCAGGGCTCCAGATACCTGTTATACCATTATTGGATGTGGTTGGTAATACAGGGGCCGTTGCGCCATTGCAAATTGAGGTAATGACCGTAAATGTCGGTGTGATATTAGGATTAACTGTCACAGTCAAAGTTGTTGGTGTTGCACATAATCCTGCTGTTGGTGTAAAAGTATAAGTAGCTGTTGCTGTATTACTTACTGTAGATGGTGTCCATGTTCCTGTTATGCCGTTATTAGAAGTTGCAGGTAATGCCGGAGCCACCGCGCCATTACATATCGGAGCAATAGTTGTGAATGTCGGCGTAATATTAGGATTGACCGTTACAGTTAAAGTAGTTGAGACAGCACATTGCCCTGCCGTTGGTGTAAAAGTATAAGTTGCTGTTGAAGTATTGTCAACCGTTGCCGGATTCCAGGTGCCTGTTATGCCATTGGTGGAGGTAGCAGGAAGAATCGGTACCGTACTTCCATTGCATATCGGCGCTATTGCAGTAAATACAGGAAGCGTATTATTGTTTACATTCACAGTTAAAGTAGCTGTGGCGGCACATTGTCCGGCAGTAGGTGTAAAAGTATAAGTTGCTGTTGTTGTATTGTCAACAGTTGCGGGATTCCAGGTGCCGGTTATTCCATTAGTAGAGGTTGCAGGCAAAGCGGGCGCAGCTCCACCATTACATATTGCAGAAACGACATTGAAAGTCGGGGTAATTATAGAATTTACAGTGACAGTTAAAGTGGTAGTAGTGGCACATTGTCCGGCAGTTGGCGTAAACGTGTAAGTCCCTGTCGCGGTATTATTTACTGTTGCAGGATTCCATGTTCCTGTTATACCATTGTTAGAGGTAGTTGGCAAAACCGGCGCCAAAGACCCGTTACAGATGGGTGTTGGTATTGTGAACGTAGGAATAATACCCGGATTAATTGTGAGGGCAACAGCAGAAGAGGTTACAGATGAGCAACCCGGAGCATAAGAAATGATGCATTGGTAATTGCTTCCATTCAATGTTGCCGGAACATTATAAATATAAAGCGTGTCATTAGTTACCCCATTATATATAGTACTGTTAGACATGTTAGAAAATCCTGAGCCTGTGTTTTGCTGCCATTGATAGGTCGTTCCATTGTTGGCATTCACTACTAACATTACGGTATCTCCCGAACATTTGATACTGGGAACAGGTTGTAAAGTAATATTTACAGGCATGCATTGAATCTCGTCTGCGCCAATATCAGGTGTTGTTGCATTCCGGGTTTCACCATCAATATCTGTGGTAATTCCGGCAATTGGGGTACCAAGATTATTAAGCGGTATATTGCTTGGATACGGTATATGCAAATCATTGACGCCTGCAAATACAGGAAGTATGTTTACGGAGCTTCCATTACCACCGAGGCTTGTCTGCAGCTGAGCTATGGTATTTGTAATAGAAGCATTTGTACCGGTACTCGATAGATTGGTACTTGTAGCATAATAATCATTCCGATTTATTGCACTAAACACGCCGCTTCCTGCCAGATTTGATAAAACAATTCTTGAATTGGCATTCCCCGTAGTTTGAAGATTTGCAAAAATATTGTTACGCAGATTAACAGAACCGGTTGAAGTTACATTTGCGGTAATAAGCATTGCCGAAGACCTATGTCCTCCTGTCAATGCAGGTAAATTGCTCTGGGTCATTGCCACGGTGTTAAAGTTGATATCGTACCCTCCCCCGCCATCTATCACTATGCCATTTCCATTATCTGAAATATCATATCCATTAAATCCGTAACCTGCCACATCAGATATAAAATTATTGTACACCTTGGTAGCTGCATTATTAATGGTGGCGACCAATACAATACCTGCAGCTCCGTAACCGGAAGTATTTGTGTTCTTAATATTATATATGTTGTTGGAGGAAATAAAAACGTCAGCCATAGCAGAATAGGAGAAGATGCCCATCGTATTTCCTGTTCCGCTCGTGGTCAATCCTGAAACAGTATTTCCTGAGACAGTAATATTTGCATTTGTTATCCCACATGATATATTGAGGCCGATAGGTGCATAGGAGCTTGTACCTGTATATGCCAGATTGGAAATACTATTCCCGGTAATAGCGGAATTCTTAGTAGCCGTTGCAAACCAAATGGCCCTGTCAAATTCGGCACTTGCGGCTTCAAAATTACCGAGCTGATTATTACTTACAGTTACTCCGTCAGCGCCTTGTACATATATTCCAACCAAACGAATAGCATTTCCTGCAGAAGAGGTCATATCATTCCCGGTAATAATAGTGTTATTACCATTATTCGTAGCAACAACCGCATATACATAAATACCGATAAATGCTTTCATTACTGCATTATTTTGCATGGTAATATTATTAAAATAACCAGGGCCTCCAACAGTTCCTGCATCACCTATAATGACTGCTGTTGAGGCATTAGTTCCATTTGTGATATTGCAATTCTTGATAATATCGTTATGAATAGCTGAATTACCCACCGAACCGATAATCATTGCATTACTGCCTGTAGTGCTTGTATTTGTAATGCCTAAATTTCTTGAGGAGCTACCATTGTTAGAACCATCAACCGTTACATTATTGGCACCATTTAATTTGACAAGTGGGCCGTTATTGATGCTGCCGGAAATTGTAGGATTTGTACCGGCACCGGGTTTTATAATAACTGAAGTGTAACTGGCCGAACCATTGCCGCTTGCATTAAGACTTGCTGTAGCAGGTTCGGTTGTATTAGCCGAGATTGTAATAGTAATATTGCCTTGATGTGTTCCCGAATTGATGGCATCGAAGGATGCCTTGAGCGTAGTGTATGCCGTAGGTCCTATTATTCCGGCAGAGGCAGTGACAGAAACTTGCGCTTTTCCGATAAAGGGAAATGCAAAAAGGGCAATAAACAAAGAGCAAACGGAAGTAAATTTTAATTTCATAGAAATACTTTTTGCAGGCTAAAAAATGGGGTCGGTTATGGTTTCTGCACAAAAAATACAACGTAAAATCATATTTAACACATCCTAATCTAAAATTTATGAATAATTTTTAATTTCATCGGGAGTTAATAAGATGAATCTACCTAAAAGACATAAAATATTTTATATACGTTAGCAAATCTGACCTGATCTATATTTTGAGAAATGGTACTTAACCCGAATCCGGTCATTTACATCTTCTTACCACTTCCAATTCATTTAAGCCTTAACTTTGCATTCCAATAAATTTTAGTAAAGTGAAGAAAGCAAGTATTCTTATTTTGGTATTGATTGCTACAGCAATCGGGATTGTAGTAGGTTCTTATGGAAAGTTCAGCACTTATGAAACCTTTGCTTCCGCAGCCGAAAAACCGGAAAGTACTTTTCATGTAGTAGGATATCTGGACACAACAAAAGGTCAGCAATATGACCCGGTTAAAGACCCCAATAATTTTACCTTTTTTGCAAAGGATAAAAAAGGCGCCACACATAAGGTGATTTTCAATGGCACTAAGCCACAGGACTTTGAAAGATCCGAACAATTAGTAATGACAGGCTTCATGAAAGATGGTGATTTTCATTGCAGCAAGATACAGATGAAGTGCCCCTCAAAATATCAGAACGACCAGATAGTAGTTGGTAAGTCGACGGCTTCCTGATTTTAACATATTTGCGGCACCGTGATACGGTGCCGCTGTTTTTATACCATTTGCAATTTTAATTTTTTTCTCTTGAAACCAAATTTCATAGGCGAACATTTAGCTCCCGGCCAGTTCGGTCATCTGTTTGTAATTATCGCGTTTGTTGCTTCCCTTTTTTCCTGTTTTGCATTTATGAATGCGGCATGCAAGGAAGACACTCCGGATGGCAATATCTGGAAAAAGCTCGGACGTGCGGCTTTCATTATTCAGGCTTTATCTATCGCAGGAATTTTCATCACACTTTATTATATCATCTCCCACCATCTTTTTGAATATAATTATGCCTGGAGGCATTCATCCCGGGGATTACAGGTAAAATATTTATTGGCTTGTTTCTGGGAAGGTTCGGAAGGTAGTTTTCTTTTATGGTTGATATGGCATTCCGTACTGGGATTAATTTTGATAAGGACAGCCAAACAATGGGAAACACGCGTATTAACGATTGTTTCATTGGCACAAGCCATCCTTGCAACCATGTTATTGGGAATTTATTTTGGTGCAGAAGTAAAAGTCGGAAGTACGCCGTTCAGTTTGCTGAGAAATGAGATGGCACAAGCTCCTATTTTTTCCATGCCCAATTATCTTGAATTCATTAAAGATGGTAATGGACTGAATGTTACGCTTCAGAATTACTGGATGGTAATACATCCGCCCATTTTGTTTCTTGGTTTCGCGTTAACCCTGATTCCTTTTTCTTATGCTATTGCAGCAATGTGGAAGGGCGAATATAAAACATGGGTAAAACCTGCGTTGCGCTGGACTTTAATTGGCGGTGGCATTTTAGGAACCGGCATTATGATGGGCGGAGCATGGGCTTATGAATCTTTAAACTTTGGTGGCTATTGGGCTTGGGATCCGGTTGAAAATGCATCACTCGTTCCATGGTTGACTTTAATTGCAGGCTTGCACACATTGGTCATTTATAAAAGCACCGGAAGGTCATTGAAAACTACACTGATGTTTTTCATCCTGACTTTTATGTTGATCTGGTATTCTACTTTCCTTACAAGAACAGGTATTCTGGGTGATACTTCCGTACACTCTTTTACCGGTGAGGGCAAAGCTTTGTACTGGCATCTGATTATTGCAATGGCTATTTATTTAGCTGTCAGCTTATATTTCATGATACGTTCATGGAAAAAAATGCCGCGCGTAGCAGGTGAGGAAGAATTGGATACAAGGGAATTCTGGATGCTGATTGGCTCTATACTTTTATTGCTGGCCTGCTTTCAGATTATTGCAGCTACTTCATTGCCTGTTTGGGCGCCTTTATGGAAAAAAATCACCGGAAGCGATATTGCACCTCCGGCCGATCCCGTTTCTTATTACAATAACATACAGGTTTGGGCAGCCGTATTGGTTGCCATTCTGACCGGAGCCATTCAGTTCCTGAAATATAAGAAAACAGGAATCAACGCATTTTGGAAAGCTATCATTATCATTTCCGTAATTTCTTTGGCATTGGCTATCGCATTAATTATCGGACAAAAAATTGAGCATAAGCAAATAATGGTTTTTGCATTTGCCGTGTTTTTTGCATTGATAGGAAATATTTATTATCTGGTTACAACACAAAAGGTAAAAATATTGAAAGCCGGCGGAACTATTGCGCACATAGGCTTTGGCTTGATGCTATTAGGAATTTTACTTTCAGGGTATAAAAAGAAAATTATTTCCATTGATACCACAAATGCATTATTGAATAAAGATTTCGGTAAGAAAACTTTTGAAGAGAACGTAAAAGAAAGCCATGAAAATGTATTGCTATTCAGGAATACAACCATTACAATGGGTAAATATCTGGTAACTTATTTAGGTGATTCTATTGTACATGATGATCCGCCGAAGACCTTTTACAAAGTACGTTTCGACAGGCTGAATCCTGATAATGGCGACAAAGAAGAAACTTTTATATTGTACCCCGAAGCTTACGTAAATGTAAAAGGACAGGAAGGCATAAGCTCCAATCCGGATGCAAAACATTATATGTCGCATGACGTGTTTACTTACATTTCATCCATCAGCGATCCGAATGAAAAGTCGGATACAAGCACATTCCGGCCTGCTAAAATAAAAATGGGTGATAGTTTGTTTCTTGCCAATGGATTCATCGTTTTTGACAGTATCAGCAAGAAAATTGTCAATAAATTATATGAACCAAAACAAGGAGATGTTGCAGTAGAGGCAAACCTTTCGGTTTATGGTGCCGGTGGCAAACTGGGCGATGCTTCACCTTTATATATTATAAGGGGCAATGAGGCCGGCTCGGTAGCAGATACCCTGAGGGATTTTGGTTTAACTGTAAAAATCAATAAAATTATTCCTGAGGAAAGCGCTGTCGAATTTGGCATTAAACAAAGAGCACAGCAAGACGACTGGATTGTAATGAAAGCTATTGTATTTCCTTATATCAGAGTACTTTGGTTCGGTATTATTGTCATGGTAATAGGCTTCTTCATCAGTTGGTGGAGCAGAAGAAAATAATTTTTTTGATAAAAAAACCTGTTAGTCTTTTAAAACCTGACAGGTTTTTTTATGACATCTTATTCCTCCAACAATTTTCTAATTTTGTCCTCAATATGAAAATAGACATTCACACACATATTATGCCGGAGAAAATACCGAACTGGTTTCAGAAGTTTGGTTACGGAGATTTTATAACCCTGGAACATCATAAACCTTGCTGCGCCAAGATGATTAAAGGCGACAAAGTGTTTCGTGAAATTGAACATAATTGTTGGGATGCAGAGGTGCGTCTTAAAGAAATGGATGCTACAGAAGTGACCATGCAGGCACTTTCTACCATTCCGGTGCTATTTAATTATTGGGCAAAACCTGAACATGCCTTAGAAAGTTCCCGTTTCTTTAATGACCATATTACAGAAGCCGTTACACGTTATCCTGACCGCTATGTAGGCCTTGGCACTATTCCTTTGCAGGATATTGATATTGCTGTAAAAGAATTGGAACGTTGTGTGAAGGAATTAAAAATGCCCGGTGTTGAAATCGGTTCCAATATCAATGGCAAGAATCTTAGCGACCCTTATTTTTTCCCTTTCTGGCAAGTTGCAGAAGGATTAGGCGCCTGCATTTTTGTGCACCCCTGGGAGATGATGGGAGAGAATGATATGATGAAATACTGGCTACCCTGGTTAGTAGGTATGCCAGCCGAAACATCGCGTGCTATTTGTTCCATGATATTTGGCGGGGTATTTGAAAAGTTTCCAAACTTACGTGTAGCTTTTGCTCACGGCGGAGGCAGCTTTCCTTCTACTATCGGACGAATTGAACATGGTTTTCAGGTCCGTCCGGATTTGGTAGCGATTGACAATGCCATTAATCCCCGCGAATACATTGGTAAATTCTGGATTGATTCTTTAGTGCATGATCCAAAAGCTCTGGATTTCATCATCGATATTATGGGCGGCGATAAAATCTGCATGGGCAGCGATTATCCTTTTCCTCTCGGCGAACATCATCCCGGCAAGTTGATTGAGGAACATATTAAGGACACTGAATTAAGAAATATGTTACTATACAAAAATGCAAAAGCGTTTCTTGGGATATAAATGAATTAACCTAATCTAAAATGGCTACAATTCAACATTGTAGCCATTTTTATCGAGTTATATGCTTAAAAGTTTATAAAATTGAGATTCTTTATATAGTGCTTCAATACCCTTATCTATTTCTCCATTATACATAAAATCAATTTTCCATAAAGGAATTTCAATTTTCCTTTCTAAATAATAAATAAAATACTTTGTATATTCTTGCCTGTATTCTTTAACTTTTTCAACTTTATAATTTTTAAATGCCTCTTCAAATTTAACTTTCAATTCATCCTTACCATAGTTTAACATTAACGTATTAAACGCAAGATGAACAATAGAAGAATTACTGGCCAGCCCATTTTCCAATATATATGGCAATAAAAAATCCAATGCTTTTCCAAAATCCTTTAGTCCAATATAACATCTCGCATATTGTTCTGCTATGTATAATGCATCAGCAGCAAATTCATTTCCACAGAAATGTTGATATTGGTATTTCTTTGTAAGCTCAAGATAAGTTAACGCCAATGTATAATTGCTGTCGGCAATATACAGTTCTGCTATTTCTTTCGCGGCTCTGTTTTTGTAGTTAGCATAGGGTTCTCCCATTATTCCCGACCCTATGCCCCCCTTCTCTTTATCATCAGCATTGCTTTTCAAAATTTCTTGAAACAATCCTATAGCTTCTGCTCTGTTATTTAATTGTAGCGCAATAAATGCTTCGTTATTATAAGTTCTAAAAAGATATTTGGAACCTGGATAATCTTTGATTAATTCTTTATAATAATTCTGAGCTTTTTCTAAAATAGATTCTTTTATTTCCTTAGAATACTCGACATATATGCTATCTTCTGATCCTTCATCTGTATCTAACTCATTGTTTACTAATTCTTGTAATGCCAACCCTTTCTCAAAAAGTATCTCATCATAATGTTTAGATTTCGCTTGTCCGAATGTTATAGCATAAGAGAATAATAATAGAATCGTCAAGAAATTTTTTCTCATGGCAAATGAATATTAATTCATAAAGTTCAGATAATTTAACATTATACCAAACTGAGCTCATTATCTTTCTTAACCATCATTTCCTTTGCCGCTTTTACAATAGAGGCAGCATCATAGCCACATTCAGCATATTGCTGCGCCTGAGAAGCATGTTCAATGACATAGTCGGGAATACCCAAAATTTTTACCTGAGGTTTGTAATTATGTTCGTTGAAAAATTCTAAAACTGCGCTTCCGAATCCACCTTGAATACAACCATCTTCAACTGTAATAACACTTGAGAATTTCTTGCCGATTTCATGAAGCATTGCCTCATCCAAAGGCTTAACAAAACGCATATTGTAATGCGCCGCATTAATACCATCTGCTTCTAATTCTTTGCAAGCCTTAATGGCAAAATTACCCGGATGACCTATGGTTAATATAGCGATATCATTTCCGTCTTTTATTTTTTCTCCTTTGCCAATTATTATTTTTTCAAAAGGTGTTTTCCATTCAGGCATCACGCCTTGTCCGCGGGGATAACGGATTACAAAAGGATTTTTTGTTTCTTCCAATTGCGCGGTGTACATCAGATTACGCAATTCCTGCTCATTCATCGGTGCACTTACAATCATGTTAGGAATGCAGCGCATATACGCAAGATCATAAGCACCCTGATGCGTACCGCCGTCATCGCCTACCATACCCGCTCTGTCCAGACAAAAAACAACAGGCAGATTTTGAATAGCCACATCATGAATCACCATATCATAAGCACGTTGCATGAACGAACTGTAGATATTGCAGAATACCCTCATTCCTTGCGTAGCAAGACCTGCGCTTACGGTAACCGCATGTTGCTCGGCAATACCAACATCCAAAGCGCGATCCGGCATTTCTGCCATCATATATTTCAACGAACAACCGGAAGGCATTGCAGGCGTAATGCCCATAATCTTAGGATTGGCTTTGGCCAATTCAATAATGCTGTGGCCAAATACATCCTGATATTTCGGTGCTTGTGGCGTATCGTATGTTACTTTATTAATTTTTCCGGTTACTTTGTCGAACAAACCCGGTGCATGCCAGAGCGTCTGGTCTTCTTCCGCCAGTTTATAACCTTTGCCTTTTACCGTTTTGATGTGTAAAATCTTAGGCCCTTGTATATCTCTGAGATCCTTTAATGTATCTACCAGCTTTGTAACATTATGCCCGTCAATAGGACCAAAGTAACGCAAGCCAAGCGCTTCAAACAAATTACTTGATTTTGTAATTGCACCTTTCAGACCATCTTTAATCTTCGATGCCATATCCCTTTGCAAATCAGCATAAGGTAATTTGCCCATCAATTTCCAAAGATCGTCTCGTAATTTATTATAAGTATGTGAAGTTGTAATATCGGTTAAGTATTCTTTCAGAGCACCTACATTCGGGTCAATGCTCATATTGTTATCGTTCAGGATAATCAATACATTGGCGCCACTCACACCGGCATGATTCATAGCTTCAAAGGGCAATCCTGCAGTCATAGCGCCATCACCAATAACAGCAATATGCTGGCGGTCAGTTTCGCCTTTTAACTTACTGGCAATGGCCATGCCTAAAGCTGCAGAAATAGAAGTGGAAGAGTGCCCTACTCCGAAAGTATCATATTCACTTTCATCTCTTTTAGGGAATCCGCTGATGCCATCTTTTCTTCTGTTAGTATGAAATACTTTTCTGCGTCCGGTCAGGATTTTATGCCCGTACGCCTGATGGCCCACGTCCCAAACCAATTGGTCATAAGGCGTATTCATCACATAATGCAACGCAACTGTCAATTCAACTACACCCAAACTCGCACCAAAATGGCCTCCGTTCACACTTACAGTATCCACTATAAACCGGCGCAATTCATCACAAACCTGTTGCAACTGCATCTTGTCCAATTTCTTTAAATCGGAAGGATATTCAATCTGGCTCAGTAAAGGACCTGCAGTTATTTCATCTAAACGCATGAAAAAATTTTTATGGCAATAGGCAAAAATAAGAATAATATAGCTTTTCCCATGATTTTAACAAGAGAATTGTCAGAACATAACCGATTCAGCCAGGCTTTTATTATTATTAAAACCTCATTTTTTTAAAAATGTTGATCAAATGCCGATATCCTGATGTTTTAAGGGCTCGATTGCCATTATTAGTAAATCATAATTTTCCCGCACCTTTGCAGCATGATAGCAATACCTACTCAGGAGGAATTAATAGAAGGCGCTGTAATACTGATTGACAAACCTTTGACCTGGACTTCATTTGACGCCATTAATAAAATAAAACGCTTGATGAAAGCCAAAATTGGTCACTGCGGCACTTTAGACCCATTGGCAACCGGTTTGTTGATATGCTGCACCGGTAAAATGACTAAGCGTATTACAGAATACCAAAAACAGGAGAAGGAATATACAGGTATTATTCACCTGGGCGCTGTTACGCCTACTTATGATCTCGAATCAAAACCTGAACAGGAAAAACCTTTTGAACACCTGACGGATGATGAAATCATAGAAGCTACCAAAGCATTTACCGGCGATATCAAACAAACACCGCCTATACATTCTGCCGTTCAGAAAGATGGCAAAAGGGCTTATGAACTGGCAAGAGCAGGAAAGGAAATAAAACTGGAACCTCGGGATGTTCAGATAAAAACATTTGAAATTACAAAGATTGCATTGCCTGAAGTTCATTTCAGGGTAGTATGCAGCACAGGTACTTATATCCGCTCACTTGCAAATGATTTTGGCGCTGCTTTAGGCTGCGGCGGTTATTTACAGGCATTAAGAAGAACAAAAATCGGCGACTATAATGTTGATGATGCTTTGACTGTGGAGCAATGGGTAGCGGAATTGAAGGCTGCTGAGTAGTTTATCAGGCGATTGGGTTTGACAAGCTTTAAGAGTAGTCAACTATATATTCGGCCATAAGAAAATTACATAATTAAAAAAGGCAACAAGCCTTAACTTGCAATATATTTTCAGAGCAAATGACGACAAAAGAAATATTATCGGATTTATTACAAAAGCAGATTGTGATTATCGATGGTGCAATGGGTACTATGATCCAGCGCTATAAGTTGCAGGAAGCAGATTACAGAGGCGAGCGCTTCAAAGATTGGCCAAGCGACCTGAAAGGGAATAACGATTTACTTTCCATTACGCAACCGCAAATCATTAAAGCTATTCACCGTGAATACCTGGATGCCGGTGCCGATATTATTGAAACCAATACTTTCAGCGCACAGGTTATATCTATGGCTGATTACGACATGCAAAGCATTTCTTATGAGATGAATGTCGAATCTGCAAAGGTGGCAAAACAAGCTGTGGCAGAATATATGAGCGACAATCCGGATGCAGGCCCGAAATTTGTGGCCGGCGCTATCGGCCCAATGAACAAGACATTATCCCTTTCTCCTGATGTAAACAATCCCGGTTTCAGGGCGGTAACATTTGATGAAGTTGCAGATGCTTATTTCGATCAGATTAAAGGTTTGGTGGAAGGCGGAGCAGATATTCTTTTGGTGGAAACTATTTTTGATACATTAAATGCAAAAGCGGCACTGTATGCTATTCAAAGATATTTTGATGCATTCGATACGGAGTTGCCAATTATGATTTCAGGAACTATTACTGATGCTTCAGGACGTACATTAAGCGGTCAGACACTGGAAGCTTTTTACATTTCCGTATCGCATGCCAATCCTGTCAGCATCGGGCTCAACTGTGCTTTGGGCGGGGCTCAGATGCGTCCTTACGTGGAAGAACTGGCACAGATTGCTTCCTGCTATGTAAGCTGTTATCCAAATGCGGGACTGCCAAATGCGATGGGAGAATATGATGAAACGCCTGATGATACGGCAGCTATTATTGCAGGCTTTGCAAAGAACGGCTGGATAAACATTGTAGGCGGTTGTTGCGGCACTACGCCGGATCATATTGCTGCAATAGCAAAAGCTGTAAAGGAATTAAAACCAAGAAGTTTGCCTGCCTTAGAAATGGCAATTTAAATACAATTTATAAATGAATAAGGGATTGACCGAAAGTCAATCCCTTATTCATTTTCAGTGAAAACAACACCCTACATATTCGGCCTTGGTTTCCTGTTTTTATTATTGTTATTGTTATTTCTGTTATTCGGATTATTAGGATTTCTGTTATTGGGATTATTCGGATTCCTGTTATTTGGATTGTTGCTATTGCGGCTATTATTATTTCCCGAAGCCTGTGCTCTGTTGTTGTTATTTCTGTTCTGACCACCGGCATTCTTTTTGTTGTTATTGTTCCGGTTGTTATTATTATCAAAACGAATTTTGATATTGCCATCACCTAAGGTCAATTCGCCATTGGTCATTTCCGACAGTTCCTCCCGAATCATATCATCATGAACCGGTTCTTTATGCCAATTGGTATAAGCCAGTTTCATGTAATACGCAATGCTTTGCGTAAATCCTTTACGTTTTTCTTCGTCCTTTTCGGCTAATGCTTTATCAATAACAGCCGTAAGGTTTTTACCTAAATGACGTTGTTTACGTCTTTGCTTACTCGGATAAGAAAGCGGCTCCGGTCTTTTAAATATTTTTTCTCTTGTAGGCGTAGGGTAAGGCGACTCAACATCAAGGTCAAAATCAGCAATAAGATATAGATGGTCCCAAAGCTTATGACGGAAGTCCTCTACATTTTTAAGGTGCGGATTTAAAACACCCATCAATTCAATAATAGCCTTGGCATTTTTCTGGCGCTTTACCGGATCTTCAATGGTGCGCAAATAATCCACCATTTGTTGAATATTCCTTCCATATTCGGGCATCACCAGCTTTTCACGCGTCGTATTATATTTCATCAAAAAATTTAATAGTAAAAATAATAGCCTGTTTTATACTTATTATTTTAAACAGGATTCTTTCTGAAGTAGTATAGAGATTTCAATACAAAACTAATGTATGCTTGCAAATATAGGGAAAAAGCAATCATACAATAGCAATTTTCAGGAAAATCGCGTTCACAAAAAATAATTTTCACATAATTCAATCTTCGTTAAATTTCACGTAATTGCAACAAAATTCAAACTAATGGATATCAAACAAGGATTGATAAATGAGTTGTCTATGGAGGCAGCAAACACACGCAAAATGCTGGAGCGCGTTCCTGCAGATAAATTAGAGTGGCAACCGCATAACAAATCAATGCCTTTAAGGCGTCTGGCTGTACATGTCGCCGAATTGTCCAACTGGCCTGTGCTTGTGGTGAATGATGATGAACTGGATTTTTCAAAGATGGATTACAAACCGCCTGTTATAACAACTACGGAAGAACTTCTGGATATTCACGAAAAAGGCGTAGAGCAGGCTGTTGCTGCAATCCGCAATATGTCTGATGAAGACCTGATGAAGCCATGGACATTGCGTAACGGCGAACATATCATTTTTCAATTGCCGAAAATTGCAGTATTAAGAGGCATGTGCTTCAATCATATTTATCACCATCGCGGTCAGCTAAGTGTTTATCTGAGATTGCTGGACATACAAGTTCCCGGTATGTACGGCCCCTCTGCTGATGAAATGTGAGTAAAAAGCCAAAACGCAAAATTAAAAATCCGGTTTCTGTTGGAACCGGATTTTGCATTTTTATGAATCCATTCTTCCATTTAATTTCAGAAAATATCCTATTATTGGAATAAGGTATTGCGTAAATTGTGTCTGGAAGGATTCATTTACGGTTAGCATATTTTCTAATTTTTACCCTTTCAATTTTCAACTTAAAAAGACAATGTCATATCCGTTTCAAATAAAGACGAAAGAAGCTTACGAAAAGGCTTATCAGCAAAGTGTTTCAGATCCTGAAGGTTTCTGGGCTGATGTGGCAGAGCAATTTACCTGGAAACAAAAGTGGGATAAGGTTTTGAACTGGGACTTCAAGGATACTTTTATTGAATGGTTCAGAGGAGGAAAACTAAACATTACCGAAAATTGCCTTGACCGGCATTTAGAGGATCGTGGCGACACGCCGGCAATTATCTGGGAACCTAATGATCCGGAATCACGGCACAGGATATTGACCTATAAAGAACTTCACTTTAAGGTTATGCAATTTGCACATGTGCTTAGAAATAATGGTGTTAAAAAAGGGGACAGGGTTTGTATATATCTTGGAATGGTTCCTGAACTTGCTATCGCAACGCTTGCCTGCGCGCGTATAGGTGCGATTCATTCTGTAATTTTCGGAGGCTTTAGTGCACAAAGCATTGCAGACAGGCTTCAGGATGCACATGCAGCATTTATTATAACTGCCGACGGCGCTTACAGAGGAAATAAAGACATACCGCTAAAAAGTACTATTGACGATGCTTTGACTACTTGCCCTTTTGTAAGAAAAGTGATTGTACTTACCCGTACTCATACACCTGTAAGTATGATTAAAGGCCGGGATGTGTGGTGGGAAGATGAAATTAAAAATGTAGAAACTATGGGCAATCCTTATTTCGAAGCCGAAGTAATGGATGCTGAGGATCCTTTGTTTATTCTTTATACGTCGGGTTCTACAGGCAAGCCAAAAGGTGTTGTGCATTCCTGCGGCGGCTATATGGTTTACACTACTTACAGTTTTGTAAATGTGTTTCAATATACTCCCGGCGACGTTTATTTCTGTACAGCAGACATAGGCTGGATTACAGGCCATAGTTATATTGTTTATGGTCCGTTAGCTGCAGGCGCTACTACTTTAATTTTTGAAGGTATTCCTACATATCCTGATGCAGGCCGCTTTTGGGATATTGTGGATAAACACAGGGTGAATATTTTGTACACGGCTCCTACAGCTATTCGTAGCTTAATGAGCTTTGGAACCGATCTTATTAAGCAATACAAATTAGATTCCCTGAAAGTATTGGGATCTGTTGGAGAACCTATTAATGAAGAGGCATGGCATTGGTTTGATGAAAATATCGGCAAAGGAAAATGTCCGATTGTAGATACCTGGTGGCAAACAGAAACAGGCGGTATCATGATATCAAACCTGGCAGGCGTTACGCCTTCTAAACCAAGCTACGCAACGCTTCCGTTGCCCGGCATACAACCGGTATTAGTTGATGAAAACGGCAACGATGCGCAGCCCGTTACAAATGATAAGGGAGAAACAATTGTAAGCGGCAATCTATGTATCAGGTTTCCGTGGCCCGGTATTTTAAGAACTACTTATGGCGATCACGAACGCTTTAAGCAAGCTTATTTTTCTACTTATGAAAACAAATATTTTACGGGAGATGGTAGTTTCAGAGACACGGATGGTAATTACAGAATAACGGGCCGTGTGGACGATGTGCTGAATGTAAGCGGCCACCGTATTGGCACTGCCGAGGTGGAAAATGCCATCAATATGCATTCGGGCGTGATAGAAAGCGCAGTGGTTGGCTATCCTCATCCTATTAAAGGTCAAGGGATTTATGCTTTTGTAGTAACAGAAAACTCACATGTACATGAACTTAATAAAGATGATATTCTGCAAACAGTTTCGAGGCTTATAGGGGCGATTGCCAAACCTGATAAAATTCAATTGGTAAGCGGTTTACCTAAAACAAGAAGCGGAAAAATAATGCGCAGGATATTGCGCAAAATTGCAGAAGGCGAGACCGGAAATATTGGCGACACTTCTACATTATTAGACCCGGCTGTTGTGGAAGATATTATCAAAAACAAACTATAAGTCCGAAAACTATAACAGGCCTGCAATCTAAGGGGCACTGTCTGCCAACCTTAATTGACGAAAAGGGTTTCAGGCATTGGAAATAAAAACAACAATATTAAACCTGCTTTGTAATTCATGATGATAATTGCAGACAGGATAAAATTCTTTTTGACATTATTCGCGTCTGCCATCAAAAATAATCAGCATGTTAATATGCGGCAGACTGTCAATTTGGGTTAAAAAATCATTTTTAACCTCGATTAAACGGAAAGCCCTTTAATTTTGTCTATAGATTTTTAAATAAACAATTGATATGAGATACTTGAACATAATCCTGGCTTCAGCCGTTCTTTTTCCGGCAACAGCAATGGCACAGAATGAAATAGATGCATTAAGATATAGCCAGGTTACAGGAGCAGCTACAGCAAGATCTTTGGGGCTTGGAGGCGCAGGCGGGTCTTATGGTGGTGATTTTTCTTCACTCAGCATTAATCCTGCCGGCATTGGTATTTACAGAAGTTCCGAAATAATGGTTACGCCAATTTTACGGTTCAATAACATGACGGGTAATTATCTCGGAACTACTTCTTCCGACGATAATACCAAGATGACTTTAGGAAATTTCGGCGCTGTTTTTACGACAGCAAACAGAGGTAAAAATTATCAGAAGAGTGCATGGAAAGCGTTTTCTTTCGGAGTAGGATATAATCGCGTAGCCGATTTTAATAGTCATGGTTATTATGAAGGGACTAACTCCGTAAGTTCAATGACAGAGGGTTTTGCCGCAGATGCAAAGGTTAATGGCGTGGGTGTTGATTTTGTACCTCCTTTCGGTTATTTCGGTTATGAAGGTTATCTGATAGATACCGGCTACAATTCCATTCCTTATGAAAACATTATTAAGAAAGGAGGTTCGCTGAACCAGTCAAAACAATGGAAAAGCAAGGGTGGTATTAACGAATGGGCTTTCAGTGTAGGAGGCAATTACATGGAAAAGCTTATGCTGGGTGCAACCATGGGTATCACTTCTTATAAATATGACAGAACGCAAACCTATTATGAAGGGGATGCTACGGGTAACACGAACAATGATTTTCAGGAGATGTATTACGATGAAGATCTTTCTACAACGGGTATCGGAATCAATTTTAAGTTAGGAGCAATTTATGTTGTCAATGATTATTTCAGAATTGGTGGCGCCTTTCATTCACCTACATGGTCGTCATTCTCAGATGTGAGCAGCTACAATATGGATTCTTACACGGAAGGATATAAAGCGTCTTTAGGGGCAATAGACAAGGATCCGCATACCAATGTTCAACCTATTGATCAATCAAACAATACGATAATATATCAATATGATTACTCATTGCGCACTCCGTGGAGAGGTGTTTTGAGCGCAACGGCATTCATGGGTAAGTACGGATTTATAACTGCCGATTATGAATATGCTGCTTATAATTCCATGAGGTATAGCTTTACCAACAACTATGATTATGAAAGAATCGTGAACAATGCTATAAAAGACACTTATAAAGGAACCCATAATTTCCGTTTAGGTATAGAAGGCAAAATGGACAATTTCAGCGCCCGTGCAGGATTTGCCTATTATTCCAGTCCTTACAAAAACGCTGATTATTTTGCGGGTGACAGAATGGATTTATCAGCTGGGGTAGGTGGCCGTTTCGGTAAATTCTTTGTTGATTTGACTTATGTACATAGCATCCAGAAAAATGCTGAATTCCTCTATCCGAACATTACAGCAAGCAATGACCAACTTGGTATCCGTCAGACACCGGTTAACCTTGCTGACTTGAAATATGGCAATAATCTTGTGGCATTGACAATGGGTGTAAAGTTTTAAAGTCTGCATTGTGAATGAAATTTTCAGAGATGGATTGTCAAAATAGTTGACAATAAACAAGAATCATATATTATTATAAAAAACCTCGTATAGCAAAATCGTTATGCGAGGTTTTTATTATTTACCTTTGCGCCATGCAATTATTAGACGGTAAATTGGTATCTGAATCGATACTGGCGGAAATAGCTGAGGAAGTTTCTGCAAGGAAAAAGGCTGGAAAGAAAACGCCGCACCTGGCAGCAATATTAGTGGGTGGCGACCCTGCAAGTCAGACTTATGTGGCTTCTAAAGTAAAAACCTGTGAACAGATTGGTTTTGCATCTACTTTGGTTCGTCTGGAGGCAGATACTTCGGAAGATGAGTTGTTAAACCAAATCCGTTTCTTCAATACAAATGATGACATAGATGGCATATTGGTTCAATTGCCTTTGCCTAAGCATATTTCAGAGGAGAAGGTGATTAACACCATCAATCCTGAAAAGGATGTGGATGGTTTTCATCCTATCAGCCTTGGCAGGATGGTGTTGGGTCAGCCGACTTTTATTTCGGCAACGCCAAATGGTATTATGATGATGCTGGCGCATTATAATATTGATACTGCAGGAAAGAATTGTGTTGTGATTGGCCGCAGTAATATTGTCGGAACGCCGATGAGTATTTTATTGAGCAGGAATACGAATCCGGGTAATTGCACAGTGACATTAGCGCATTCCAAAACAAAGAATTTAAAAGAGCTTTGCCTGCAGGCGGATATTATTGTGGCAGCAATCGGCCGTCCTAATTATGTTACAGCTGATATGGTAAAAGAGGGCGCTATCATAGTGGATGTCGGCATTAACAGAATTGACGATGCAAGCAAGAAAAGCGGTTTCCGTTTGGTGGGTGATGTTGACTTTGCAAATGTTGCGGAAAAATGTTCTTATATCACTCCTGTTCCGGGTGGTGTTGGCAAAATGACTATTTGTGCGTTGATGAAGAATACTTTGCTGGCGGTGAAGGATAGGTGATTTAGTGGTTAGTGGATAGTGGTTAGTGGTTAGTGAATGGTGAATAGACAATTGGGAGTAGGCAATTGAGAGTTGTGAATAGAGGAATGGTGAATAGACAATTGGGAGTAGGCAATTGAGAGTTGTGAATAGGGGAATGGTGAATAGACAATTGGGAATAGAGGATAGTGAATGGTGAATAGGCAATTGGGAATCAGGATATGGAGAATGGGTGATATGAAAAGAACTTTGAGAAAAAATAAATAATGTCGGTAATACAAGAATATACAGATGTGCAATATCCGGTAATGGAGCACTTTTACACTTTACAGGGTGAGGGGTTCTATTCGGGTCAGGCTGCCTATTTCATAAGATTAGGCGGTTGTGACGTGGGTTGTGTCTGGTGTGATGTGAAGGAAAGCTGGGATGCGGATGCGCATCCTAAAATGAGTGTGGAGACGATGAAGGAACTGGTCGAGCTTCATCCCGGCAAAATTGTTGTGGTGACGGGTGGCGAACCTTCTATGCATGATTTGGTGCCAATTACGAATGTATTACATGCTGCAGGCATGCGTACGCATATAGAAACTTCCGCTTCGAGTCCATTAACCGGGAATTGGGACTGGGTAACGCTTTCACCTAAAAAATTCAAAGCGCCGCTGCCTGAGAATATGCATCTGGCTAATGAGTTGAAAATTATTGTGTTTAATAAATCGGATTTTGCCTGGGCCGAAGAATTTGCGGCACAGGTGAAGCCGGAATGTAAGTTATATTTACAACCGGAGTGGGATAAACGCGATGCTATGACGCCTTTGATTATTGATTATATCCAACAACATCCGAAATGGCAGCTTTCGTTGCAAACGCATAAGTATATTAATATTCCATAGTGCTAATTTCTTAATACAGGTGTCCCACACTTTAAAAGTGTGGGACACCTGTATGTGTGCAATCTGAAAATTATCTGTGTGCACTTAAAAACTATCTCCGTGCATCAAGGAACTACCTGCGTGCATTCAGAAGATAACAGCGTGCACTTACGAACTATCTCCGTGCACCTTGGAGTTAACAGCGTGCACTTACGAACTATCTCCGTGCACCTTGGAGATAACAGCGTGCACTCACGAATTATCTCCGTGCACTTAAAAACTATCTCCGTGCATCAAGGAACTATCTGAGTGCACTTAAGAACTATCTGCGTGCACTCACGAACTATCTCCGTGCACTTAAGAATTATCTGCGTGCATCAAGGAATTATCTGCGTGCATTCAGGAGATAACAGCGTGCATCTACAAAATGTTAAATGCATCATGTCATATTGCTTGTTTTACCTATGTGATAACAGGGTGGCTGCTGTTTAAATAATATAACGTTGCTTCTTTTGTAAGAAATACCTCTTTTCTTTTTATTATTGCACATTCATTTACAGCAAACCATTCCAATGACATTTATTCAAGCCATTATCCTTGCCATTATTGAAGGCATCACTGAATTTCTGCCTGTTTCTTCTACCGGCCATATGATTATCGGCAGCTCTATCATGGGTATTCAGCAAGATGAGTTTGTGAAACTTTTTACTGTTGCTATCCAATTTGGCGCGATACTTTCAGTGCTTGTATTGTATTTTAAAAGGTTTTTTAAGACGATAGATTTCTATCTGAAGTTGATTGTTGCATTTATTCCTGCTGCCGTTTTCGGAGTTTTGTTCAGCGATAAGATTGATGAATTACTGGAAAGTCCGATGACGGTTGCTATTTCGTTGGTTGCGGGTGGTATTGTGTTGTTATTTATCGATAAGGTTTTCAATAAAAACACGGAGGATAATGCCGATAATATCAAATATCCGACGGCATTTATTATTGGTTTGTTTCAATGCATGGCTATGATTCCTGGTGTGAGCCGTTCTGCTGCAACTATTATAGGCGGTATGTCTCAAAAGCTTACGAGAAAAGCTGCTGCTGAATTTTCTTTCTTTCTTGCGGTACCTACTATGTTTGCGGCAACAGCAAAGAAGATGTACGATTTCTATAAAGACCACGGGGCTTCTTTCAGCGGAGAGCAGATAAAGTTGTTGGCTGTGGGTAATGTTGTTGCGTTTATTGTTGCTTTGATTGCCATTAAATCTTTCATTACATTTCTTACCAAATACGGTTTTAAAGTTTTTGGTATTTACAGAATCATTGTAGGTCTTATAATCATTGCTTTATTGATGAGCGGACATCCGTTGTCTATTCTGTAAGGTTGTTTAAATATATTTTGAAGGGCGGAGCTGTAATGCTTCGCCTTTTTATTTGAAGCATAAATTGTTTTAAAAACACAACAGCATCACAATCCTGTTACAATGCCTAATTTTGCTGCAACAAATAATATCGGATTTTGAAAAAGGTTTTAATTATTGATGATGAAGAAAAACTAAGAACCTTGTTGGCTCGTATTATAAGCCTTGAAGGATTTGAGGTAGTACAGGCGGGTGATTGCAAGACGGCATTGAAGAAACTGGAACAAAATGATATTCACATTGTATTGTGTGATGTAAAATTGCCGGATGGCAATGGTATTGATATTGTAAAGAAAATAAAAGACCGGTTTCCTTATATCGAAATCATATTGCTGACTGCTTACGGCAATATTCCGGATAGTGTGCAGGCTATTAAGAACGGGGCTTTTGATTATATTACGAAAGGGGATGACAATAATAAAATCATTCCATTATTATATCGCGCTTTCGAGAAAGTAGCTTTATCCAAAAGGGTAGAGCAACTGGAAAGCCAGCTGTCAAAGAAATATTCGTTTGAAAATGTCATAGGAAAATCAAAAGCAATTTTGCAATCTATTGACCTTGCAAAGAAAGTAGCAGCAACAGATACAACGGTTTTATTAACGGGTGAAACGGGCACAGGCAAGGAAGTTTTTGCACAGGCAATTCATCAGGAAAGTAACCGAAATAAACAACATTTTGTGGCCATCAATTGTGCGGCGTTCAGTAAGGATTTACTGGAGGCCGAAATGTTCGGCCATAAAGCAGGCTCATTTACAGGGGCTACCAAAGACCAGAAAGGGCTTTTTGAAGAAGCCAATCATGGTACTATTTTTTTAGATGAAATAGGCGAAATGGCATTGGAACTGCAGGCCAAATTACTGCGTGTAATTGAAACGGGGTCTTTCATTAAGGTGGGAGAAACAAAGCCTACGAATATTGATGTAAGAATTATTGCGGCCACGAATCGTGACCTCCAAAAAGAGGTGCAGCAAGGTACATTCAGGGAGGATTTGTTTTACAGGATTTCGGTTTTCCAGATTCAGTTGCCGCCTTTGCGGGAGCGGGTTTCTGATATTAAGCTTTTAGCAGATTTCTTTCTCCGGACTTTTTCGGCTAAAACCAATAAACGTATTTCAAAAATAAACGAGGAAAGTATTGAAGCGCTTCAGCAACATAACTGGAATGGCAATATCAGGGAATTGAAAAACATTATTGAACGAAGTGTAATACTTGCTACCGGCACTGAAATTACATTAGATAACCTTCCTTTCGAATTTCAGAATAAGGTTCCCATAAAAGGGGACAAACAACTTTCTGCTTTCGATATGGCAAGTGTTGAAAAACTGCATATTCAAAAGGTGCTGAATTATACCAACGGAAATAAAACAAAGACTGCGGAGCTTTTAGGTATTGCACTTACGACGCTTTACCGCAAAATTGATGATTACAATATAGGTTAACCTTAGCGAAACGATAGTATAAACCCTTTCAAAATGAAAGGGTTTTTTGTTGCTGCAGGAATAATAAAAGTAAAGATGTAATTGACATACAGTTGATTACAGCGTATTGTATTAAGATGGCATGATTATTGAGTTTCATTGTGTATAAATGTAACCAACAATGAAAACTCAGGGAAAAAGAAATGTCTATCTGAAAATGCAATCATTTGCAACTACTACCAAGAACTTACTGATGCAGGGAAATGTAGAGCGTGCAAATACATGTCTTCAGATTGTAGACCGCTTATTTGCAAAAGGAAATAACGAATTAAAGAATGCTATTTCAAATGTATATCTGTATTCGCTTACATCGTTCCTGGAAATGTATCGTTACGATATCAAAAGCCTTCTTCCGCTGCGTCTTCAGGGAGAATATTATAAACAAATCAACACTTCGAGTTTATGATAACGATATTGCTCACTCTACTGGGGCTGCTGTTTTTCGCGCTCTTCTTTAAATCTGTTAACTGGTTTGAAAACATATAATTCATGACAATCTTATTTATTGTAGCCATTGTGGTGTTTGCCTATATGTGCTATGTGTTGCTTAAACCGGAAAAATTTTAAAGATATTATGAACACAGAAATACCGGGTGTTATACTTACCTATGCTTTGGTTATCATATTTGCTATTCCATTAGGAAGATATATTGGCAAGGTATTCAAATACGAAGCTACATGGGCTGACAAAATATTTAATCCGATTGATAATCTTTTCTTCAAACTAAGCGGCATTGACCCGTCAAGGGAAATGCGCTGGAAGCAGCATCTGGCTGCACTTTTAAGTATCAATGCAGTCTGGTATATCATTTCGATGCTGGTGCTTACGAATATGGGGAGATTGCCGTTGAACCCCGACCATAATCCTTCCATGTCTGCGGACCTGGCATTTAATACGACAATCAGTTTTATTACCAATACGAATCTGCAGCATTATTCGGGCGAGACGGGTATTTCTTATTTAGGCCAGATGATGCTGATGCTTTGGCAGTTTATAAGCGCCGGAACGGGCATGGCTATTTGTGCAGTGGTATTTAAAGCTATGAGAGAAAAAACGCAACCTGCTCTGGGTAATTTCTATTCTTATTTTGTAAGAAGCTGCACGAGGGTTTTATTGCCTTTAGCATTGGTTGTTGCAACGCTGTTGGCATTTAATGGTGTGCCAATGACATTTGAAGGAAAAGAAACGGTTACAACATTGGAAGGAATATCTCAAAAGATAAGCAGAGGGCCTGTTGCGGCTTTTGTAGCTATCAAACAGCTTGGCACAAACGGCGGTGGCTTTTATGGCGTAAACTCAGCGCATCCTTTGGAAAACCCGAACTACTTTACCAATCTTGTTGAAACGATTTCCATCATCTTAATACCTATGGCAATGGTATTTGCAATGGGTTATGTATTGAAAAGAAAGAAACTGGCGCGTATCATCTTCGGGGTAATGACTATCGGGTTCTTAGCTTTATTAATTCCGACTGTATACAATGAGACGCAGGGCAATGTTGCACTTACTCATTTGGGTATTACACAAAGCATGGGGAGCATGGAAGGTAAAGAGGTCAGGTTTGGCTCTGCCGCATCTGCCAACTGGGCTATCTATACAACCTGCACCAGTAACGGTTCTGTGAATGCGATGCACGATAGCCTTACGCCGCTTTCGGGCATGACTACTTTATTGGGAATGATGGCTAACTGCTTCTTTGGGGGTATCGGTGTAGGTTTCCTGAACTTTTATATTTTCATTATTCTGGGTGTGTTTATCAGCGGGCTGATGGTGGGAAGAACGCCGGAATTTCTTGGAAAAAAGATTGAGGCTAAGGAAATGAAAATAGCTATGATTATAGCCTTGCTTCATCCGTTACTGATATTGGCAGGCACAGCTATCTCCTGTTTTCTGTATTCAAAAAATCCAACATTATATGCAAGCTGGTTAAATAATCCGGGTCATCATGGCTTTAGCGAAATGCTTTATGAATTTACTTCCTCAAGCGCTAATAATGGCAGTGGTTTTGAGGGTTTGGGAGATAATACTCCGTTCTGGAATATTGCCTGCGGCGTTGTTATGATTATGGCAAGGTATTTACCTATCATAGGCCCGGTAGCGATTGCAGGGATTCTTGCAAATAAAAAATACATACCGGAAACGAACGGTACTTTAAAAACAGATACTTCTACATTCGGCCTTATGGTGTTTGCCGTAATTGTAATTGTAGCTGCACTCTCTTTCTTTCCTGCATTGACTTTAGGGCCTATTGCAGAATATTTTACCATGCATTAAAACTATGATTTCATCAAAATGAAAACTCAAAATACATCGCTGTTTCAGAAAGAAATGATGAAGGATGCTTTCAGGCAATCTTTCCTGAAACTGAATCCCAAAAAAATGTTCCGTAATCCGGTCATGTTCACGGTAGAGATTGGAACGCTCATTATGCTGTTGGTAAGTATCTGGACATTGGCAGGTGAAAAAACGCAAGGTAGTTTCGTGTATAATTTCACGGTATTCATTGTATTATTTCTCACACTTTTATTTGCAAATTTTGCTGAAGGTCTGGCGGAGGCAAGGGGTAAAGCACAGGCTGACAATTTACGTAAAACGCGTGAGGAAACGCCGGCAAGATTAATAGCGGGCAAATCTTTCAACGCATCGGAAGCCACACAGGATAGTACTTTCCTTAAAGAGCCTTATATGGAAATACCTTCTTCGAAACTTCAAAAAGGCGATGTGTTTATTTGCATAGAAGGTGATGTTATTCCTTCTGACGGCGAAATTACAGAAGGACTGGCCACTATTGATGAAAGTGCCATAACAGGTGAAAGCGCGCCTGTCATACGCGAATCGGGCGGTGATAAAAGTTCGGTTACGGGTGGTACAAAGGTATTGTCTGACAAGATTAAGGTAAAGGTTACGACAGAGCCGGGTGAAAGTTTCTTAGATAAGATGATTGCATTGGTAGAAGGTGCAAGCCGTCAGAAGACACCGAATGAAATTGCTTTGACAATATTGCTTGCGGGCTTTACATTGGTTTTCATCATTGTAACGGTAACCTTAAAGCCTTTTGCGGATTATGCTAACGCTCCTATTACTATTGCTGCATTTATTTCTTTATTCGTTTGCCTGATTCCGACGACCATTGGTGGTTTGCTTTCAGCTATAGGCATTGCAGGAATGGACAGGGCACTGAGGGCTAATGTTATTACGAAGAGCGGAAAAGCTGTTGAAACCGCAGGTGATATTGATGTATTGTTATTGGATAAAACGGGAACCATCACAATCGGTAATCGAAAGGCCACTCATTTTTATCCTGCCAATGGCGTGGATGAAAACCATTTTGCGATATGCGTTGTGTTAAGCTCTTTAAGCGATGAAACGCCGGAGGGCAAGTCGATTGTGGAGTTGGGACTGAAATGGGACCCGACAGGAGGCATTAATAAAATCATTTCAAGGCAGACGGAAAAGATTACACAGACTATAAAGTTTACTGCGGAAACACGTTCAAGCGGCATCGATTTATATGATGGCACGCGCATCAGAAAAGGCGCATCGGATGCTATAAAACACTTGTCCGAGATAGCAGGAAATGCGTATCCAAAAGAGACAAATGAACAGGTGAAGGCTATATCAGGCAATGGCGGAACACCGTTGGTTGTTTCAGAAAATGAAAAGGTTATTGGCGTCATCGAATTACAGGATATTATCAAACCCGGCATCCAGGAACGTTTTGAGCGTTTACGCAAAATGGGTATCAAGACTGTAATGGTAACGGGTGACAATCCTTTAACTGCGAAATTTATTGCTGAAAAAGCGGGCGTGGATGATTTTATTGCGGAAGCAAAGCCGGAAGATAAAATGAATTACATCCGGAAAGAGCAAAGTGAGGGAAGGTTGGTAGCTATGATGGGCGACGGTACGAATGATGCGCCTGCATTGGCACAGGCAGATGTCGGCGTGGCTATGAACAGCGGAACGCAGGCTGCAAAAGAGGCGGGCAATATGGTTGACCTTGACAATGACCCTACCAAGCTCATTGAGATAGTTGAAATCGGCAAGCAGCTTTTAATGACGAGGGGTACGTTGACAACTTTTAGTATTGCGAACGATGTTGCCAAATATTTTGCCATCATTCCTGCTTTGTTTATTGTGACGATACCATCATTACAACGTTTAAATATCATGCATTTACATACGCCGGAAAGCGCCATCCTTTCTGCTGTTATTTTCAATGCTATCATTATTCCGATGCTTATACCTCTGGCATTAAAAGGCGTGGCTTATAAACCTATAGGAGCAAGTGCGTTGCTTCGCCGCAACTTGCTGATATATGGATTGGGCGGTGTGATTGTGCCTTTTATCGGTATTAAAATAATAGACCTGTTAGTTTCCTTCTTTATTTAAAAACAAAATCAAATGAAAAAGAATCTCCTTCCTGCCATACGCTTAACGCTTGTTTGCTTGGTATTTTTTTGCGGCATTTATACAACAGCGGTCTGGGGTATTGCGCAACTTGTTCCCAATAAAGGAAAGGGTTTTACTATTAATCAAAACGACAAAAGTTATTATACTAATGTAGGGCAAAGCTTTAAAAGCGACCGCTATTTCTGGTCACGGCCATCTGCAGTTGATTATAATGCAGCCGGTTCGGGTGGCAGCAATAAAGGGCCTTCCAATGCTGATTATTTAGCGCAGGTTCAGCAGCGTATTGATACTTTTCTGGCACGTAATCCGGGTATAAGCAAACAGGATATTCCATCAGATATTGTAACTGCAAGTGGCAGCGGCCTTGACCCCAATATATCTGTGGATGCGGCTTTGGTTCAAATGAAACGTATTGCTGCGGTGCGCAGCATAGACGCAGCAACATTGAAAACACTGATTGAACAACAAACAGAAAAGCCCATGCTGGGATTATTTGGTACAAGCAAAATCAATGTATTGAATCTTAACCTGGCTCTTGATAAAATCTCTCATAAATAGACAAAAATGAAAACAGTTACGAAATCAATTTTACTACTCACAATGGGTGCAGCCATAAGCATCCCATCTTTTGCACAGCAAAAAGGAGAACCATTTGAAGGAATGGACCAGACATGGCAAAACGGGAACGACCGAAGGGATTCTTCTGTATTCCACATCCCTTATTTTACACCCAGCCTTATGGTTGATGTGAATTATACGCATTCTTTTAATAAGCCAAATGACAATACAGTTGTTGGTTCTACAGCTCTGGCAAGAAATAACGAAGTGGAATTATCTGCATTGCATTTTGGCGGTGACTTTGAATTTAAAGGCGCGAGGGCCCGCATCATGACGCAATTCGGAACACGTTCGCAAGTGGTGCCACGCAATGATTTGAGCCCTTATCGCGGACAATATAGCCTTGCCAATGTGTATAGAAACCTAAGCGAGGCCTATGTAGGTTATCATTTCAATAAATGGAACGGCATTAATATTGATGCAGGTATGTTTATGTCGTATGTTGGCCTGAATTCTTATTACCAACCGGAAAACTGGGAATACCAGGCATCTTTCACTTCAGATAATACGCCCTGGTTTTTTAATGGTGTGCGGCTTCAGATATTTCCTTCAAAATATTTAAAGATTGAAGGATGGCTTATTAATGGCTGGCAGAGTTATGGTAAATTCAACAGCATGCCGGGTTTTGGCGGTAACATTACCTGGGTACCGAAAAGCAATGTGAAGTTACTGACCAATGATTATTACGGAACAGATGCCGCAAATATTCCGCAACGCAAACGTTTCCATTCAGATAACAGTTTGCTGGTACGTTATTATAACAAACCTGAATCGAATGGTATCAGCCGCATGGCTTTCTCTTTAACGGGAGATATCGGATTTGAGAAGGGCGGTGGTGTAAATGGCTTTAGTAATGGCGATTCGAGCAAAGGTCCTGCACAGTATTTTGCAAGTGCTATGTTTTATAACCGCATCTGGTTTGCGAAGAATAAAATAGCATGGACTGTGGGCGGAGGTGTTATGACTAATCCGGGAAGATACCTGGTGTTATATCCAACAGGTCAGGCGAGTCCTTTACCTAATCCTAATAATCCTACACAAACAGAAGGTGCTTTCCCTTTCAGCGCCAATCCGGGAGACCCTTTCAAGGGATGGGACTTTTCTACTAATTTCGATTTTATGCCAAACCAAAGTATTACATTCAGGGTGGAATATGTACATCGCCATTCAAGCGTTCCGTATTTTGCGGGACCAGGTGGCGTTACTTCTCAAACAGGGTATACTACATCGGCTCTTGACCCGAACTGGAGACCGGATTTAGTAAAGTCAGAAGACAGGATTATTGCTGCTATATTGTTCAGGTTGTAAGTTATAAATTACCTCCCCTCATTCCCCTCTAAAGGAGGGGAGGACGCGAGTCAAAATATAATTTTCTTGTATCGCCTAATGAAATAATTATATGAACCAGAGCTTATAAGATTTAATATTTCCGGTTCGTAATATAAAACTGATTTTTTCCTCGCGGCGTCGCAGTGACGCTGCGAGAAAATAAAATAGAAACCGGAAAGATTTATAATCAGAAATGATACATCAATAGTATTATGAAAGATGAATGAAAAGGGTAAAACCGTACAGCATTTTCTTGATTTGATTCAAAAGTCGAGAAAAGGGAAGTTTAAAATCTATATCGGCATGAGCGCGGGTGTGGGTAAAACTTACAGCATGTTGCAGGAAGCACATGCTTTGCTTAAAAACGGGATTGATGTAAAGATTGGTTTTATTGAAACGCATCAGCGTGCCGAAACTCATGCATTGCTGACAGGATTGCCTGTGATACCCAGGAGAAAGTTGTTCTATAAAGGGAAAGAGCTGGAAGAGCTGGATTTAAATGCTGTTATCAATCTCCGGCCGGAAGTTGTTATTGTTGATGAATTGGCACATACTAATATTGAAGGCAGCAAGAACGAAAAGCGCTGGCAGGATGTGATGGACATTCTGGATGCAGGTATTAATGTAATATCGGCAGTCAATATTCAACATATTGAAAGCCTGAATGAGGAGGTAAAACAAATTACAGGGATTGAGGTAAAAGAACGCATTCCGGATAGTGTGCTGGCGCAGGCAGATGAGGTCGTAAATATTGATTTAACGGCTGATGAACTTATTGCAAGGCTTAAAGCGGGAAAGATATATAAGGCGGATAAGATTGAGAGCGCACTCAAAAATTTCTTTCAAAGTGAACATATACTTCAGTTGCGGGGACTTGCATTGAAGGAGGTTGCGACGCAGGTGGAACGTAAGGTGGAGCATGAAGTGAGCCGGCCGAAAGCCCTTCGCCATGAGCGGTTTCTGGCTTGCATCAGCAGCAATGAAAAAACGGCCAAGGTCGTTATAAGAAAGACAGCGCGGTTAGCCAATTATTACAACAGCAAATGGTATGTAATGTATGTTCAGACGCCAAAGGAAAGCGCGGAGCATATACCTTTGGATAAGCAGCGACATTTAATCAATAACCTGAAGCTGGCTACGGAGCTGGGTGCAGAGATTATTAAAATAAAAAGTAAGAGTGTGGCCAAGGCCATTATTGAACAGGCTGAGGAAAGGAATATCTCAACAATTGCCATCGGAAAACCACATTTGAATTTGTTACGCGTAATTTTGGCTACTAATATTTTCAATGAGTTGCTAAAGAAATTATCATCCAATGATATTGACCTTATAATTCTTTCTTAAATGAAAATTAAAACCAAACTTACGCTGGGTGTGGGCTTGCTGTTTGTACTCATTATATTACTGAGTGGGGTGGCTGCTATTTACATCAATGCTTTAAAATCGGATACGAATAATATTCTTATTGACAATTATAATTCTCTTGAGTTTTCGAGGAATATGATGATTGCTCTGGAGGAAAATGGAACGGATGCAAACGAAAAGTTTAATATCAGTTTAAAACAACAGGAGGCCAATATTACGGAGCCGGGCGAGGATGAAATAACAAAAAATATCAGGACGAATTTTGAATTGTTGAAACAGCATCCGGTAGACAGCCTGGTAAGAAAAAATATCAGGCAGAATATTTCCATTCTGATGGGAATGAATATGGAAGCGATTCAGGGCAAAAGTCAACAGGCAAAGAAGACGGCTACGAATGCAAGCATTTATATTGCAATAACGGGTACCTGCTGCTTCCTGATTGCGTTTGTGTTACTTTTCAATCTGCCTTCCAATATTGCTGACCCGATACGAAATCTCACTTCTGCTATCGAAGAGATTGCAAACAAAAACTATTCGAAACGGATTTACCTTGAACATCATAATGAGTATGGCGCTCTGGCTGCTTCGTTTAATACGATGGCACAGAAGCTGGAGGAATATAACAATAGCAATCTTGCAAAGCTGATGATGGAGAAGAAGCGGATTGAGACTTTGATTAATAATATGCATGACCCTGTCATTGGTCTGGATGAATCATTAAAAGTGATTTTTGCAAATGAAGAGGCATTTAAATTATCCGGTATTCCTGCAAAAGATATGATTGGCCATCAGGCGCAGAACCTTGCTATACATAATGATTTGATAAGGGAGTTGGTTCAGACGCTTACGACACCGGAGACAAATCTGAAAGAAAATAAGCAACCGCCAATTAAAATATTTTCGGATAATAAGGAAGGGTATTTTGAGCGTGAAACGGTACGCATTTCGATTGTTCCGACGGGTGAGCAATTGCCTCAGGTTATAGGTCATGTGATTATCCTGAAAAACATAACTGCTTATAAGGAGCTGGATTTTGCCAAAACAAATTTCATCGCAACTGTTTCGCATGAATTTAAAACGCCTATTGCTTCTATTAAAATGAGTTTGCAGCTTTTGGAAAATGAACAGATAGGCAAGTTAAATGCGGAGCAACAAAACCTTGTAGGCAGTATTAAGGATGATTCCAACCGCTTATTAAAAATAACGGCAGAATTGTTGAATATGACACAAGTGGAAAGCGGCAATATTCAATTATCGCTGATGCCGGCAAATGCTAAAGAAATATTGCAATTTGCCATTGATGCTAATAAAGTCCAGGCGGAGCAAAAACAGATTCAATTGAAAACCGAGGTTTCTGATTTGCTGCCGGATGTATTTGCGGACAATGAAAAAACAGCCTGGGTGCTTACTAATCTTATTTCAAATGCTATCCGGTATTCTTATGATAATTCGGAAATAACATTAAGTATTGTTTGTAAAGATGACAAGATTCAATTTGCTGTAAAAGACTCGGGGCAGGGCATTGCGCCACAATACCTCAATAAAATATTTGACCGTTATTTTAAGGTTCCGGGTACAAAAAAAGAAGGGACTGGCCTTGGGCTTGCTATCAGTAAAGAGTTTGTAGAAGCGCAGAGCGGCAATATCTCTGTTGATAGTGAGTATGGGTCGGGAAGTACTTTTGTAGTCAGTTTGAATGTTGCTAAATAATAGCAATGACTGTTACAACATAGAAACAATTTCTTCTGCTGCTCTTGCAGAAGCTTTTTCAGCGCCTAACAATTCCCACAATTTTGTATAGTCACTTTGTAGTTGTTCGATGCGTTCTTTGTTATGAATCAAATCGTATAGCTCTTTATACAACTGTTCTTCGTTTAAATCATTTTGAATAAGTTCCTTCACGGCGGGTTTATCTAAAATGAGGTTTACCAGGGAAATATATTTTACTTTAATGAGCTTCTTTGCAAGCCAGTAAGAAATGGGGTTGCCTTTATAGCATACAATTTCAGGAACGCCAAATAATGCGGTTTCTAATGTTGCCGTTCCGCTGGTAACCAATGCAGCTTTGGCTTGCATTAAGATGTTATATGTCTGGCCTTGCAATAGTTTTACATCCAAATCGCCTATCAAAGATTTATAAAATGCGGCATCTTGCCCCGGTGCCTGTGCAATGACAAATTGATATTCCGGAAAACGTTTTACCATTTTCAACATGATGGGCAACTTCAATTTCAACTCCTGACTGCGACTGCCGGGGAGTAACGCGATGATTTCTTTTTCTGAAAGAGGAATATGTGTTTTTTGTAGTTCGGCGTCAATTACTTCCACCAAAGGATGTCCGACGTAGGTAACGGGATAATTATGCTTCTGATAAAAAGGCTTTTCAAATGGAAGAATCACCAACATCTTATCAACGGATTGCCTGATTTGTTTGATGCGGTTTTCTTTCCATGCCCATATCTGAGGAGAAATATAATAAACTACTTTAATACCCTGAAGCTTTGCCCAGTCTGCAATACGCAGGTTAAAACCGGGATAATCAATTAAGATTAAAACATCAGGTTTGTATTGGAGAATATCCTGTTTGCAGAATTTTATATTGTTAAGAATGGTTCCAAGGTGTTTAATAACTTCTACGAAACCCATGAAGGCCAAATCCCTGTAATGCTTTACCAATGTAGCTCCTGCGGCTTGCATCTTATCGCCTCCCCAGCAACGTATATCAGCATTTGCATCTTTTTCATGCAATGCCTTGATAAGGTTGCTGCCATGTAAGTCGCCGCTGGCTTCGCCGGCAATGATGTAATAACGCATAAACGATTTAATATTTTCAGGCCTCTAAAGGCGAAAGATAATTAATTTCGTTCTTCTCTTCGGAAGTCGGATAATTGATTAACACAGCTTTATAGTTGCCTTTGAAGACAAAGATACTGCCTGCGGCAACACCAATGGAGCCATATCGCTTTACAACTTCTTCTATGTCTGCAAGGGAGCCGGCACCACCTAAGAAGGTAACCGGAACATGCGTTGCTTTAAATATTTTATCGGTCAGTTGGTAATCGTATCCTTTCATCATCCCATCTTTATCTATGGAGTTGATAACAATTTCGCCTACACCTAATTCTTCAAATTTCTTTACCCATGTTTCGGGACTTATTTTGGTGTTTATTGTTCCGTTATGAATCCATACGTCATAGCCACCGAAAATTTTCTTTTTAACATCGAGCGTTACTACTACACTTTGGCTACCCACTTTTTCCACTATATCGGGAATAAGTTCAGGTTTGCGTATAGCAACAGAACTGAGTGAAATTTTTTCAACGCCTAAACTGAAAATTCTTTGTGCCTGCTCTACTGTCTGAATACCTCCGCCGTAACAAAGCGGCATCCTGCATTCTGACGCCATCTTGTCGATCATTTTATAATCCGGTTCCTTATTTTGTTTGCTGGCATCAATATCCAGAACCATTAATTCATCTACCTGCTTTTCGTTAAAAATGCGGACAGCATTTATGGGGTCACCCAGATATCTTGATGATTTAAATTGTTGCGTTTTAATAAGGCCTTTATCCCTAATCAGCAGGCATGGTATAATTCTGGGTCTGAGCATTACTGTTCTGCAAAGTTTTTTAATAATTGTATTCCGTTTTGGTGGCTTTTTTCAGGATGAAATTGCACACCGAAAATATTATCCGTATTTACGGCACAGGTAAATGTCCGATGATCAAAAACTGTTTCTCCGATAGCGTCTTCTTTATTTTCGCAATCAAAATAATAAGAATGCAAGAAATAGAAACCTGTTTTTTCATTTATTCCCGGCCATAGTAAATTTTCAGCGGTAGGTGTTACATCATTCCATCCCATGTGTGGTAAACGAAAATTTTCATTTGAATCAGAAGTTGCTGTAAATTTTCTGACTTCGGCATCTATCCATCCTAATCCGGGGAGCAGGCCTTCTTCACTTGATTTGGCGAATAATTGCATGCCTACGCACACTCCGAGTACCGGCATTTTTTTTCCGAGAACAAGTTCATCTAAAGTTTGGCGCATACCGGACTTTTCCAAAGACAAAATTGCATGATCGAAAGCGCCTACACCCGGCAATATCAGCCTGCTGGCATTATTCAAATCGGTTGCTTTACCGGCAATCAGAAAGGGAATATTTAATTGCTGATAAACATTGGCAAATGCCTTGATGTTTCCCAGGCCATAGTCAACAATCGCAATCATCTGAAAACTCTTTTTTCGATACCTAAAAATTGCATTGCTTTTGTTCCGAATCTGATAATATTCCTTTTGTTTTTGTAGTCAGTGCACTTTTTGTTTTCACCGTTAAAAATGGTTCTTAATTCTTCGACAGTGAAATCCAGTTTATGTGCAACATATTCAAACTCCTGTTCCAGAAAAACAGCGTCGAGTTCCGGTTTAGCAACTTTGGCCAATGCTTCTTCTCTTGTCATCTGACCAGTAAGAATAAGACTTGAAAAGTGCGCTCTTCGCCTGTCTGCCCCAAATTTTTGAGGTAGCCAATAGCTTTCCAAAAAACGGGTAAAACGTGATTCATGATGTTTGTGCTGGAATCGCTGCCATCCAAACCGTTGCTCTAATTCCCGTTCAACATCTGCTTTTATATAGGGAAAATAGTCCAATGGCTTTACTACCTGCATCCCCAAAAGGTATTTATAATAAATCTTGTAAGACAATATATCAACCATTGGAAGTGTCTTCAGGGGCCGTTCTCCAAACCGGCGGTGAATATCATTTATAAGCATTTTATCAATACCAACATACGCCCCCCATGCTTCGGGCTCTCTTACGCATTCCGTTGAAATGTTGCTGCCTGTAAGAACATGTTTTACTTTATGCTTTTTAGAGAATTGATACAGGGCAGAAAAAAATACAATATCCTGAACATCCTGATCCGGAACCTGGGCTTTCAGGAAAGAACGATGAAGCGATTTCATTTCTTCCCAATTGATAACCTCGGTATGCAAATCCAGATTTAGCTTATCTACCAGACGTTCTATATTTTCAACGGCATGATGTGTGTTCCATCCGGCATCTACATGAAACAACAATGGTCTTAATCCAAGTTTTTCTTTTGCAATATAGGCTGCATAAGAACTGTCCATCCCGCCACTTACACCTATAATACAATCAAAGCTTTTCCCCTTCCCTGCTTTTTTAATTTCCTCAGCTATTCTTAGTATTTCTACAGAGCCATTTATATCAGTCTTCCAATTGGGTAAAATGTTTTTATAAAAATTATGATAGTAATCCGATATTCCTTCTTCATCAAATTTAATATCTGAATCTGAGGTATCCATAATTGTTTTGGTGCAAATTTGGTAAGTTCTGTTTTCCATCTTTCAATCATCACTTATTTAATAACCACAATAGGCTTTGTGCAATTTTAATAGTAAGTTGATTTATATACTTTTATAATATCGTTTTATACAGTTCAACATTCTCCTGAATAATATTTGCTATTGGAAGTTGCTTTATAAAAGCTGTTTTCCTGATTAGCCTCTCTTCAATACGTTGTTCAATATTTGTCTTCGAAAATTGTTCAATGACACGAACGAATGCTGAACGATCATTTAAATCAATATCCCAACCGAAGCTTTTTGCAGGCAAATTTATCCAGGGAGTTCCGTTACTGATTAATACCGGCAATCCGTTTACCAATGCTTCTGCTATAACATGCCCGAAATTCTCGGCGAATGTTGGCAAAAAGAACAAGTCATATTTTTGCATTGTTTCATCTACTTCTTCCGGCCTTACCATTCCACAATATTCTATGCTGATGTTTCCAGGTACTGATTTCATCAGCACTTTACATTCTTCCCAATAAACGGTATCTTCAATTGGTCCGTAAATATGAAAACAAACATTCACATTGACCATTTGAAGTATTTCAATGGCATATTTCAGATTTTTTTCTCTTGAAATCCTTGATAAGAAAAGTATTTTCAACTGCTTATTCTGAGGATAATAATTACCAAAAAGAATATCTGTATCTATAGGCTTTGGTAAATCCTGCGCCACCTTTATACGCAAAAGGGGAATGTTCAATGCTTTTGAAATATCGTTTGCTTCCTGCTGATCTGATGCATGATAAATAATTTGCTTATCCAAATTAAAAAAGCGAAAAAACAGGATATATACTTGCTTTTTATGCCATTTAAATTTTAGCTGTGTATTATTTAGTTCTCCTCTTGGTGCAAGAATTACAGGTTTCTTTTTAAATAATCGCAACCAATGGTAAGATATTATTTTTATGGTGAAAACAGGATCAAAAAAACTATTCAAATGTATAATGTCAAATTCTGTATTTCGGATGAGTTTTTTAATTTTCTCTCCTAATTTTATATTCCCTTTCAGGTAATATACTTCGGCATTCCCAACTTGCAACCAGGTTTCGGATGTAATTGCATCATAGGCCTTTTTATCTCCTAAATCCCGATCTAACGTTACAATCTTAAAATGATAATATTTATAAAGATGATCAACAGTATTAACTATCGTTCTCAAAATTCCACCTGCTTTGTAGCCCGGAAGATAAGATGCTGTAAAAATGAGAATAACAGGCTTAGTTACGGTCATCAAATTAAAATATGATGACAATATAAAAAATATCTGTTAATATAGCCCCTGATTGTGAATATAGTTTTTGCATTTTAATCAAAATATCACAGATGAAAGGCTATTAAGGTGTATGCTTAATAGAGATATATTCCAACAATCCGGATGATTGTAATTCCTATAATATGTATTTTTACTCAGATGTCCAGATAAACTCTTTTGCATACAAAGAGCCGTCTTGAAAATCCAGTTTTACTGCGTTGTCAACTGACTGCAATGAAGCACCCCAGATAATTATTTTTTTACCTTCTATCATCATAAAGGCACCAGGATAAGGATGTGTAGTAGCTCTTATTAAGCGATCTGCTTCTTCTATATTCATTGTTGAAAACAGTTCTCCATCTTCAGGTCTTCTGCCTGGCCATTCCGTCGCCTGTGACTCGTCCTGGATTTCACCTGAAATTTTATTCTCCACTAATTGAAAATACATATTTTTAATCAGCGTTTCATGTGCTTTATTTACTTTCCGGTAAAGATTTGTTGCATTTTCATCATTGCTCAAAGGAATAATTTCCTGTCCTAAAACAGGACCCGTATCAACGCCTTCATCCATTTTGAAAAATGTAACACCTGTCTTATCAAGACCTTTAATAATAGCCCACGGAATAGCAGCTCTTCCTCTTCCCTGTGGCAGCAAGGTTGGATGCGCCCCTATTGTTCCTGATTTTGGTGTTTCAATTAACGTTTTTGATGCGATTTGTGACCATCCGATTATAAATAGCCAGTCAATTTCATAATCTTTAATCGCTTTAATTGCTGTTTCATCATTAATATGCCTTGTTTTCACAACAGGTATATTGTTTTTCTCTGCAAAATCATTCACAAATATCCTGCCGGATTTATTGATTGATTTCTCATCAGGTATACTAATAATCAAGTCGAGTTTTCCTCCGATCTCATAAATAGCTTCCATGCAGCTTAAACCTATCTGCACGCAAGTAACAAATCCAAATTTCATACTAATAGGTGGGTGGTTTTTTTGTCAAATAGATTAAGGTTTTCAAAACAATACGGACATCGTTCATAAATGTTATGTTCTGAACATAACGTCCATCCCACATGGCTTTTGTATCATCGGGCATTCCGTCGAAAGCGTTTACCTGTGCCAATCCTGTCAAACCGGGTCTGCATTTGTAAACATTTTTATTTCTTCTGAGTTCAATTAATTCCGTTTGTGAATTCAGGCTTGGTCTCGGGCCTATCAAACTCATATCTCCTTTCAGTATATTAAACAGCTGTGGCAATTCATCCAGATTTGTTCTTCTGATAAATTTACCAAATGGAGTTATACTTATTTTAGAAACGTCTTTAGACTGAACATTGGGTGTGTTTACAGGCATACTCCGGAATTTGAAGACCTTAAATTCTGTTTCATTTTTCCCAACCCTGAATTGTTTAAAAATAGGATTGCCTTTATCCTGAATATAAATGATAAAAGCTATTATTAAATAAATTGGCGACAGCAACAAAATGACACAGAATGATGCTATAATATCAATGAAACGTTTTATAAATCCCTGGTACATAATCTTAATTTAGGATTTGAAAAGCGGCCTGAAATGCTTCAGCATAATTTTTACCTGATTGGCTTCCTCTTAATGCGGCAAGTCCTGATAAGGTTTCATTGCTGCGGGAATGAGGGAATGGCCTCATTACACCTTCGTAAGCATTTAATGCTTCTATCTTTTTATCAACCCCTTCTTTACCGACTTCAATAAATGTATTTGGTTGAAAAGGCAATACATTGGAAGGGAAGGCCCAGTCTGTCGAAGAAAGAATTTCCATAAAATATACCCCACTTACCGGCTTTATGTCCGAACGCCTCTGGAACAATCTGGAAGCAGCAAGGCAAGCTCTGGAAGTACACAGATGGTCATCATTAAGGTCGGAAGGATGATGCGTAAAAATATAATCCGGTTGAACTCCGGCAATAATCTTTTCTATGAATTGAACCATTTCCAGATGTGGAACCGTGTTGAACTTAATATTGGGAAAATCGCCAAAGATCGGGGGTTGGGCGCCAATTATTTCCTGAGCATTATTAGCATGTTTATTTAATTCTTCCACTTCAGGCCGGTTCATACGCGCATCTACATTTCCCGAAAGAATACAGTTTATAATAGTATGCCCCTGCTTACTCAGCACATAAGCACTTGCTCCAAAACCAAGCACTTCATCGTCAGGATGGGCAGTAACTGTTAGATATATTTTTGACATGGAATTATGTTGAATCTCTTCCCTTATTTATTGCCGCTAAATTAATATTATTTGGATAAGAAGCTTTGAATTGTTTTCTTCAATCCGTCTTTTGAAGAAACCGGCAAGGCTTTTATATTCAAAGCATCTTTAATTTTCTGATTGGAAACAATATAGTTTTCCGTGAGTTTTTTTAAACGCTCTTTATTCAAAGGTAGTTTTAAAACATCTCCGACTTTTGCCACACCATTCAGCAGAGATGCAGAGATGCTCCATAATCTTGGTTTCTTATGTAGTGTTGTTGCAATTATACTCACAACTTCGTTAGTTGATAAAGCATCATCATCTGCAAGATTATATATTCCTGATGGAATATTTTCATCTTTCAGGATTGAATCAATTACATAACAAAGGTTATCGATACTCAGGAAAGATCTCCTGTTTTGAAAAGCAGCCAGCGGATAAGGAATTCCCCTGGATACAAATTTATAGAGGAGATTTAGATTGCCTTTATTCCCGGGCCCGTGAATCATGCAGGGACGAAGTATAAAAAGCCTTTTTCCTTCGGGCAATTTTTGACTTAATAAATATTTTTCCGCCTTAAGTTTTGATTGACCATAGGGTGTAACGGGACTGGGATTATCATTTTCTTTTAAAACATCTGTAACTGTATCGGCAGCAGCCTTTACACTGCTGAAATAGATAAAATCACGTGCATTGCTTTTTAAAAATATATCAAACAAAGCAATCGTGAGATCTGTATTTATTTTAAAGTATTCATCTGCATGTGAAGTATTAGAAAGATCATGTGCTTTGCCTGCAAGATGAATAATGGCGTCTGCCTGCATGTTGACATTAGCAGCCCAATCAATTTGCCTAAGGTTTAAAGGAAAAATATTGAACCCCTGGACTTGTAAGTAAGGACATAAATTTATTCCGACAAATCCATTGGAACCTGTAACGATGAGGTTAGTCATGGCAAAAAATATTTTTAATGGATGCAATATTTATTTCTTCAAAATCTCCACAAGCCTGTCAAGTAACAACTCTCTTTCAAAATTTTCATTAAAGAATTGTCTTCCTTCTTTTCCCATCTTTGCACGCGTTTCAGGATCAGTATTGAAAAGTTCAAGAATTTTCGCTGCTAATTTTTCAGGATGGCCGGCCGGAGCAACGACTCCCGCGTTTGCGGTTTCAATTACTTTTGCTCCCTCTCCGTTTAAAGATCCTATAATTGCTTTTCCACATGCCAGATAAGATTGAACTTTTGACGGAATGGTCAGATCGAAAATTCTGTCATCTCCGAGTGTAACGAGAAGTGCATCTGCGCAAGCAAAGAACGCTGGCATAGTCTGTGAAGAGAAACTACCTAAAAGATGGAAGTTATTCTGAAGGTTGTATTTACTCACTTGCTCTTCTACAAATTTTTTCTTTCGCCCATCACCTAAAATCACGAAATGAATTTTCTTTTCTTTTTCGATTACTAATCTTGCGGCTTCAACAGTTGTTTCAAAATCCTGGCATTCTCCTATATTGCCTGCAAACAAAACAATAAAGCCATCTTTCGGTAACAGATTTTTAATTTCATCGGAAGGCATTACCGGCTTATAATAAGATTCTGTGGAATTAGGATAATAAACCAATTTTTCTAAAGGAACACCTTGATTAGTAATATACTCAGTGAAGGCTTCTGATTGGATTAAGACCTTTTTGCTATGTTTATATATCCATTTCGTAATTGCATTTGCGGTATTAAGTATCAGTTTATTATTTATTTGCCCTGCCGCTGAAATGCTTTCAGGCCATAAGTCCTGTACCCAAAAATATACAGGTACTTTCAGTTTTTTCCCTAAAGCAATAGCAGGAATACCAACAGTAATAGGAGACGGCTCATAAACCAATATCGCATCAAAGTCTCCCTTCTGGAAAAAGGCTTTAACAGATGCAAAAAAAGCGAACGATAAATAATTGGCCATTAAACGCAATCCGCCGCCTTTGCCTCTTGGCAACAGATTACTTCTGTAAATTTTTATACCTTCCCAATATTCATCGGCTTTCTTCCAGAATGAATATCCTTCGTAAAATGCTCCTTTCGGATAATTTGGCTTACCGGTAAAGATTGTTACTTCATGCCCTCTTTCTTTAAGTCCAAGTGCCAGGTCATTTATCTTAAAGCTTTCCGGCCAAAAATATTGAGAGACAATTAATATTTTCATTTGTAATTCCTATAGGTTTCCTGATGTTGTTGCATCCATTTATTCATTTCCAAAACCATCGTTTCGTAATCAGGCACTTTAAAGTCAAAATCGTTTCTCGTGCTTACTAAACTTTTATCTACTTTATAGTTTGCGTCCGGGCTTATTTCAAGTTTACCGCCTCTGAACTGATTGTTGAATAAACTTATTAAGTCAAATTTTGAGATTTTCTGATTGTTGGTAAGCTGAAACAAGCCTTTCAGATTTTGTTGAATTGCCTGATCGATTGCCTGCGCCAAAACTATAGTTGTAACGCCTGACCAATAAGCATGGACATATCCTTTTATTGGCTTTTCTTGTTGCATAAACCAATGAAATAAACCAATTCCATCTGATTTTAATTCGGGTCCTACAATAGAAGTTCTTATAGTCAGATCTTTATCATTATCCACTTCTCCCAATGCTTTGGATTGGGCGTAATATCCGATTCCGTCTTTAAATGAGGATTCCGTATATCCGCCATTTCCTTTCCCTGAAAAAACACAATCTGTACTGATATGAATTAGTTTAAATCGCAGTTCTGCTCCCCACTTTTCTAACAGATGAGGGAAATAACTGTTGTACCAAATGGCTTTATAAGGATTGTCTTCTGCATCTTTATTAAGAATGCCAATACAGTTTATAACATAATCGAATTGATGCTTTTTTATAACATCTTCCAATTCTTTTTCCCTGCTTACATCCAGGCTAATTTCATTAGCCGACTCATTGATATTTCTTGCAATACCCCACACTTCATATCTTCCGGTTGTTTCAAGATATGTTTTTACAACATGTCCTGCCATTCCTTTTGCACCGATTACTAAAACCTTTTCCATAGAAAACTAATTAGCCTTGTCCCAAATTACCTTATTTATAATAGGCGTATAACTTTGAATCACTTTTATAACTCTCTCTGAAGTATTTTCTACGGTATATTCCCATGGCAGTTTTGTATCCTTGTTTATGGAAAGCCCTTTTGTAATCTCTATTGCATTTAAAATCTGATCCTTTGAAATACCGCCTAAAACAATAGTACCTGCGTCAACCGCTTCAGGTCGTTCTGTACTGGTCCGGATACTTACCGCCGGAAAGTTCATCATAGCAGATTCTTCACTTATAGTACCGCTGTCAGACAAAACAACATAAGCATTCTGCTGCAGGTGTACATAATCGAAAAATCCAAGAGGAGCGATATTTGTAATTAATGGATGAAAGGTAGTTCCGTTCGCTTCAATCCGTTTTTGAGTGCGCGGATGTGTAGAGAAAATGATAGGAAGCTGGTATTGTTCTGCAACAGCATTCAAACTTTCAACTAAAATTTCGAAATGATTCTTCAGGTCAATATTTTCTTCGCGATGTGCGCTTACTACAAAATATTTTTCCTTTTCAAGTTTTAACTTGCTTAGCACATCGCTGCCGTTAATCTTAGATTGGTATTTTGAAAGCACTTCCCTAAGTGGTGAGCCGGTAACAAATACATGGTCTTTTCTAAATCCTTCACTTAGCAAATAACGCCTGCTGTGTTCTGTATATGTCAGATTAATATCACTGATATGATCTGAAATTTTCCTGTTAATTTCTTCCGGAACATTCTGATCAAAACATCTGTTTCCTGCTTCCATGTGGAAAATCGGAATTTTCAATCTTTTCGCTGCAATAGTACATAACACACTGTTGGTATCACCTAAAACCAGCAAAGCATCCGGCATTTCTGCTGCTAATATTTCGTATGATTTGGCAATAACGTTCCCAATAGTTTGCCCCAGGTTTTCACCTGCAACATTTAAGAAATAATCAGGTTTGCGCAGCTGTAAATCTTCGAAAAAAATTTCATTAAGCGTATAATCATAGTTCTGGCCGGTATGAATCAAAACATGATCAAAGTATTGGTCACACTTCTTAATACATTCCGCCAACCGGATTATTTCAGGGCGGGTACCGACTACGGTAGCAACTTTTAATTTTGTCATTACTAAATCTTTACAGAATAAAATTGTTACTTAAAATGAATCATAGGTAATTGCTTCACCGAATATTTGCTTTCTGATAATAGGAAGTTCTTTAAGCAGCTCTTTAACCTGATTTACATTTAAGCGTTCTGTATTATGTGAGTGAAAATCTTCGACAGTTGCCATTTCGGCTTCCCCTTCGGAAAAATATTGGTTATAATTCAAATCCCTGTTATCGGCAGGAATTCTATAAAACTTGCCAAGATCTTCGGCCTTTGTCATTTCTTCACGTGTACAAAGTGTTTCATATAGCTTTTCTCCATGCCTCGTACCAATTATTTTAATTTCATTCGAAGTATTGCTTAAGGCTAAAATAGCATTGGCAAGGTCGCCGATTGTAGCCGCAGGTGCCTTATGTACAAACAAATCGCCCTGCTTGCCATTTTCAAAAGCAAAAAGCACCAAATCAACAGCTTCTTCCAATGACATCAAAAACCGTGTCATATTGGGATCTGTTATTGTTAATGGTTCTCCTTTTTTGATTTGATCTAAAAACAGTGGTATGACCGAACCTCTGGAGGCCATTACATTTCCATAACGGGTAAGGCAAACGGTTGTGGCATCTTCTTTAAGATTTCTGGATGAAGCAATAGCTACCTTTTCCATTAATGCTTTAGAAATGCCCATTGCGTTAATCGGATAGGCAGCTTTATCGGTGCTAAGGCAAATAACTTTTTTTACATTGTTGGCAATAGCTGCATCAATGGTATTTTGCGTACCAAAAACATTGGTTTTGGTGGCTTCCATCGGAAAAAATTCACAAGAGGGAACCTGTTTTAATGCGGCGGCATGAAAAACATAATCGACACCTCTCATTGCCATTTCAACGCTATTATAATCTCTTACATCACCAATATAGAATTTCAGTTTCGGATTGTTCATTGCAATCCTCATATCATGTTGTTTCTTCTCGTCCCTGCTAAAAATTCTGATTTCGCTGAAATGGTCGGTATGTAAAAATCGCTGAAGCACCGCGTTCCCAAAGGAACCTGTCCCTCCCGTTATAAGCAATATTTTGTTTTGTAACATCTTTTATGTCTTTATCAAGAATTCAGTCAGCTGAAGCATGTTTTGCCAACCTTCTTCTGATATCCTGATTTTTTGGGGATATGTTTTCTTTAATTCTAAAACCTCGTATATCTTGTTTTTCCAATCATCGGTGTCCTTTGTCTTTGCATACCTTACATTGTCATAGCTTTTCAAAACTTCTCTTGAATAAGGTTCATCAGCCACCAGAATGGGCAGCCCACAACCTGCACTTTCTATCAAAGGAAGTCCGATAGTTTCAATATAACTTGGAAAAATCAACGCATCTAAACTCGTGTAATAGTAATATACCTGTCTGAGCGATAGCGCACCCAAAAATACAAAATTTGAATAAAGTTCATTGATTATAATAAGCTGCTGCGCTTCTTTGCTTAATTCATCGAAGGATATTGTGAAATAACATCGTATGTTTCCAAGCTTGTTTTCCTTTTTGATTGCAGCAAAAGCTTTTATTATTTCAATGTGATTTTTATAAATGAAAGATGTGGCCGGATAAAAAAAGTTGAATGTAGACGGCTCAATGGCATCAAAATCCTCAACATGAATTTCATTAACATCGACTATATCAATTTCCGGAGAAAACACATGCACCTTTTCAGGATTATGGGTATTGAATTTCTTCAGAAATGCTTGCTTCATCCATTTCGTCTGGACAACAACATGCGTGTATTTGAAAAGATAAAGCCCAATGAAAAATGAATAAATATTTTTATACCTCCACAAGTTACGTTGTCCTTTTTTAAATGGATTCCATTGATGTTTTGTAAAAGGGATGCTCTGTTGTAAATATATAATTTGCGGAATACCCGGAAAACGGACACCTGTATTTTGAAACGATAATAGGAGATCAGGCCTTATATTGTTTTTAGAAGCCCATTGTTTCATACCTGCCGAATCCCAATAAATGCGTTGTAGAAAATTAAAAATGGGCATTTCTACCGAAATGATTTCCGGAGATAAGTAATCTTTAAGTCCAATGCTATTAAATACAAAAACCCTTGTATCGGGTAAAGGGTGTTCGGTATAAGCTTTAAGAAACTGTAATAATATAGTGTGCCCACCACCCGGTTGTATGGCAGTGGCATTGATAAAGATATTGTATTTAAATTGACCCATTTATATGAATACTGCAATCAGATTGAAGGAGGAAGAACGAAATTAAAGAATTGTTTCATACAAATTCTTAACTTGTTGCAAAATAATACCATTAGCATATTTATTATCATAATACAAACGATACGCCATTCCACTCATAAATTTTGGTTGTTGCAGTTTTGCCACTATGGATTCAGTAGTATTGTCAAATATATAATCGTTATTAATGATTACTTCCGGCATTGCACATACATCCGAAGCATATACCGGTTTATTAAACAAATAACCTTCTATAATCGGAAGTCCAAACCCTTCGCCATATTGAGCCAGGGTAAGCACTAAATCCGTTTGTTTATATAATGTCTTAAGTTGTGCATCAGAAACAAACCCAAGAAATTCCAGATTTTTAATGCCTTTTCTGATTACTTCATTTTTATAAAATTCTAATAGAGGCCCTTTACCAGCAACAGTAAATTGATGCGTTTTCTTCAACTTTTGTGCAACAGCCAATAGTAAATCGAATCGGGCTCTCTCTTCTATACTGCGTACAGATAGTACGTTAATTATTTTATTTTCAATATCATCAAGAGGAAGATTTGGCCTAAGCTCGTCCATAACTACATCCTGTTCCATAAATGAAGTGTTTGGAATAATGCAATAATTGCTTTTATTTCCAAAAAGACTCATTTTTTTGGTAAATACCGAAATGAAATGAACGATTCCTGCTCTTCGATAATTTACTTTTTCAATTAAATAAAAGGCAAATAATTTAAATAAGCCGGCTCCTTCACTCTTAGCCTGATAAAAAAGTCCGTCGTGAACAGAAAAAATATCCGTTTTACCCAGGTAACAAAAACTCATTAGCGGATTATGCGAATGAATTATTGTGTCAGGAGATTTAATTCTTTTTAAAATTTTATTAATGGCAAAAAAAAGAGTGAATGAATTTTTGAGAGAGATGCAAATGTATTTCTCATGTTTATATGATGTGTTGCTGCTTCCCCAATGGAGGTAATAGATTTTTTTAAAAGGCACAGACTTGATTTGAATATCAATGACATTCTCTATTCCCCTTTTGTGAGCTTTAAAGGACCCGTTTCCAAAGTAAATGATATTCATAGTTTACGACTCGCGTCTAATAATTCGAAATTTTCAATCTTCTACTCTTTCTCGAATACACTTTTATAAGGTATAAACAAGTCAGGATATGACTTGATAGACTGGAAAAAGAATACTATAGCAAATAGGCAAAGCGCAAATAAAACTATGTTTTTTATTTTCTTGTCTTTTATGATAGAAAGCTGTAAGGAAAGTAATATAGGTTCCATGCTATTAAAGTATAAACTCCCACGGCTTACCATTACCAACAAACTTTTAAAAAATAAAAAATAAAAAGCTACACCAAAAAGATATCCATTTAAAAAATAGTTATAGTATTTATATTTTTCTACAATTTTTTTTCTTGTAAGCAAGAATATAGATGGCAATAGAATTTTCTTTACTATCCCCATTGTTGATACCTGCGCCCTTGACAGTTCGCTTTCGGCACTTTTAATATAAGCATCAACTTTTTCCGCATTATGTTCACTTATTCCTGCTAAAGAAGAAAATATAACAAACGGTAACTTCGTCTGGCCTATAATAAAACAAGCACCAATAACAGTTATAATTATTGCAATCGGAATACTAATGTTTAGAAATAAAAAGATTAGGAAAAGCAAAGCTGAAGCATGAAAGAAAAAGGCAAGGATGACTAATCCAATAAATTTTAGTTTATTACCTTCTATTAAACTTTTCAACCCTGAAAGGCATATTACCAGTGCTAAAAGTTGCCTGTGGGATCCTGTAATACCTATATTAAGACCAAAATATAACAATATGCATAACAAAACATAAGGGGTAGAAAATTTAAAAAACCTAAACAAAAGCGTGAAAAACGTACCTTCTATGATAAATAACAAAAAAGTATAGTTATTATAAATATTTTTTGCGAAAATATTCAACAACCAGAAGCCTTTTTCAAAGATCGGCGGTCCGTTATAAAACTCTTCCCAGTTAGCAAATCTTTCAAAAAAACTTAAGTAAGGTTTCCAGTCAGTCCCCATATCCCATCGAAGCGCCATCATCCCTACTATCAGTAGCCATGTAATTGGAATGAAAAAAATATCTACCGTTTTCTTTTTAAAATATTCCTGAATATTTACTTCAATAATTGCAAAAAAAGACAACGTGAATATAACAAAGAAGTATATGAACATCGCTTAAATACTATTTATCATTTCAAATATATATTTCATGCGATGTTCATAAGTATGATTATTATGAAAATGCTGCATTTGAGTCTTAGCAATATTGTATCGTTCTTGCGGGTGTGTCAGATAATATTTTACTTTTTCAATAGCTTCATCAATAGTTACAAAAGTTACTTTCTCTACATCTATTGCTGAATATTCTTTCAGTACAGCTCTATAATCACAAAGTTGAAATCCTCCAATGCCGTTTATTTCAAAAAACTTTGCATTAGCAGATTCTATTTCGGCATAATGAAAGTTGTTAAAAATAATTTTAGAACCATATAAAACCTCCGCTTTTCTATTACCTGTTATATATTCATTCCTGAAATTCTTTGTTATTTCCGGTAAAGGAAATCTTTTGTCCGGCACACCAAATAAAGAAACATTTACTCCGGCTTTAATTAATTCGCTTACCATTTTTGCACGATAAGGATACATAGTACCAAAAGCTGTTACATCAATATCAATCTCTTTTTCTATTTCTTCTCTGTTTCTATCTAATGGCTTATGCACTCTTGCGTTTAGTGCTTCGGGCAAATAAAAAGCATTTAGTTTCATTTTATCTCTCATAAAATGAACAATATAATGGTCCTTTGTAAAAAAGGCGTCATAAGGCGATGCAAATACTTGCTGATGTTCAAACGTAGTAAGTGCATCAGGATTTATATGTATTGCCTTTACATTTGATAAATTTTCCTTTATAGCTCTTATGCAATCAGGATGTATAAATCGATAAGTAGCAATTACCAAATCGGGCTTTTGTTCAATTACCTTATCAGCTATTCTTTTAAATATTTGGGCATCGTATTTCGGAAAGAGTCTTACGGCCCAGTAGTTGTAGCGATAAGGAAGTCTGATTACATCTTTAATATCAATATGAAAAACTTCGTGACCAAGAAAAGTCAACGAATCATTAATATGATATTCCAAACTGTCATAATCTTTACTTCCGATTAAAGCTATCTTCATGTGTTGTTTTACTTAGTTTTGTACATCAACCTGAGCAAAGGTAGTTGCTTTTGCTTGTTGTCAGAAATGTATCATAGTGTATCCAGTAAAGCAGCCATTTCTTTTGTTTGATTTTCGCGGGAATACTTAAGTGTTTCCTCGAAATTGAAATCATATTTTATCTTTCCATCTTTTTGAATTTGCTCAACTAAAGAAGACAATAACTCTTCTGCTTCTTTAGAAGAGTTTGCAAAAAAGCCTTGCCCGGATGCAGTCAATAATTTTTCAACAACATCTCCATCGCCAGGGCAACAGATTACCGGCTTTTGGGAAGCAAAATAATCAAAGATTTTACTGGTGGCTACTCCTTTATATTTTTTGCTATGAGAAACCAATAATAACATATCGGCATTATTTATCTCATTAATTAATTCAAGTTTGCTGACTCTTTTGGAAATGTAATAATGTTTTTCATATCCTTTTAGATGCTTTGATATGGTCTCGCAGGATTCGATAGAATTACCGGCACCAATAAATCTGACTTCTATATCAACATGTTTGGCTGAGTCAATAAAACTCTTAAATCCATCCAAGAATATTTCTATTTTCTGATTAACATACAGAGTCCCGTTATATACAATAACTATTTTCCCGCTTGATTTTTTAAAATGATAAAGCTTTAGTTCAGATTCAAAAAACCCATTGTATATTGTCTTATATGGCAACCCTACGAGCTCAGAAATTCGCCTCGAATAATGATCCGAAACGGATGTGACATATTTTGCAGTCCCAACCCATTTTTTCTCAGCATCTGACTCGAGCCATAATCTTAATTTTACAGCTATTCGAGATTCAGGCGTATAACCTTCGTTAAATTCCATTGTAGTCCAGGCATCTCTATAATCGGCAATCCAGTTAACTCCGTACTTTTTATTAAGGTAATAGCCAATATAATACAATTGATAAGGGTCTGATATTATAATAGCCTTTTTTATACCGGGGTTTTCTTTCATCACAATTTTAGAAACTCTGAAAATCTTTTTATATTCCTGAAAAGCCCAAATGCCTTTTGTCCAAAGTACTTTATCTATCAAGTTATATACTTTGCGTATAACTCCGAATTTTTTTTCAAAAGCTTTATTTATTCTTTTAGTAATGCTTTCTCTATGACTGACTTTAAATATCTTAATTCCATTGTAATCTTCGATAATATAATCTTGTTCCGACTGAGTTCCAGACCAATTTAAGGTTAGCAAAACTGGTTCATATCCTGATTGACGTAAATTATTGACAAACCCTTTCGTTCTATACATGCCTGTTGTGCTGTTTGGAGGCCAAAGAGTTGCAATTATTAAAACTTTTTCCATAATTCCTAAAGCAAAATTTGACTATCCAAAGATTTTAGCTGCCATATAATATTTCCAATCCTGATCCTGGCCGTCTGCAGCATCTGCTGCTTTTATAGGTTGATTTAAGACTGAAGATTCAAGTATATTTTGTTCAACCAATACTTTTTTTGCTTCTCTAATGTTATCTTGAATTTCCTGTTGTTCCATCCACTTTTTTTGAGGAGGCTCATAACCGATTTTGTCAATCCTCCATGTTATTTCAGATGGCAAAATAGGCTCAAATGCCTTTCTCATTATATACTTCGTCCAACCTTCATTTATTTTATATTGAATTGGAAGACTATATACAAACTCTACAAATTGATGATTTAGAAATGGTAAACGTACTTCCAACGAATGTGCCATTGAATTGCGATCGGCATATCTGAGCAGTTCCTGCAAGCTACCATTCAGTAATGAATGATAAAGCGATTTATTAAGATTCTTAAATGATGGAGATGGAATAACAGATTGTCTTTTATTTGCTTCAAAAAAATCCTTGTTGATAACGGTTCCATTTGCTTTTAATCTGCTCTTCCACCTTCCCAAAACTTCATAAAAACCGGGCATAGCATTACGAACCTGGGATTTCAGGTCATTTTTATGAAGGACATTTATTGTGTTTGTTTTGTGAAGATTTTGGTAAGCATTAAACTGCTCTTTGAATAAAGTTCTATTACCCCGGATTTCATTAAAAAACGGGACAAAATAACCATAATAGCCAGCCAACACCTCATCCGCCCCTTGTCCATCCAATAAAACAGTAACATCCTTTTCTTTGGCAAGCTTGTAAACTTCAAATTGCGCCATTATACTTGAAGAACCAAAAGGCTCTTCCTGATGATAAAAAACACGGTCCAATTCCTGCAACATTTTTTCAGCATCCGGATAGGTAAAGTATCCATCTGCCTTAGTCTGTTCTATTACCAAATTTTGATAAAATGCCTCATCTTTTGCAAATCCCGGAAATTGCGCTGAAAAGGTTTTTTGATGAATCATTTTATCTTTATTCAATCGATCTATTGCGCACACTACGGCTGAACTATCCAAACCTCCGGAAAGGCTACTCCCTACGGGAACATCCGATCTTAGTCTTCGTGAAACAGAAGTAAAAAACAGTTCATTAAACTTTTCAATAGCATTCTTCTCAGATATTTGAGTTCGAACAGAAAGATCGATATCCCAATAGCGTTGCTTTTTTAAATCCAATGTTTTTACATCTATAAGGATATAATGTGATTGTTCAAGCCTGTATATATCTTCATAGAATGTTTGAGCCTGATTATCCGGATTATATAAAGCGCCAAACTGTATATAGTTATAAAGAGTGGGATTATGAATATTTTTCTTAACGCCGCCCTTCCAAAGAGATTTCATTTCCGAACCGAAAATAAAATATTGACCGGGCTGATAACTATAATGAAAGGGCTTTTCACCAAAACGATCTCTGGCGCAAAATACTTTTTGTTCTTGTGAATCGTAGATTACAAAAGCAAACATGCCGTCTAATTGTTGTAAACAATTGACTCCTTCTTTATCATATAAAGCCATCAGCACTTCAGTATCCGATTGTGTTCTGAATTGATAACCTTGTTTAATAAGCGTTTCTTTTATTTCTATATAATTATAAATTTCTCCGTTAAATATAATTGAATATCTGCCAAGATAATGCATAGGCTGATCAGCCTCATGGCTCAGGTCTATTATAGATAATCGTCTGTGACCTAACCCAACATTGCCTTCTGAAGAAATCCAATGTCCTTCGCCATCAGGGCCCCGATGCGAAATCACATCTGTCATGGCTTTCAATTTTTGTATTGAAATTTGTTTGGGATCTTTACTTATAACTCCGGCAATTCCACACATTTTGTAAATAATTTTGAACTAAAATGATTTAAAAGCAATTAACAACTGCTGATTATAGCATTCTGCCGACAGTTTCCCGGCACTACTATGTGCATTTTCTTTAAACTTATTAATTTTATCTGCATTAAGTCCTACAGTAGCTGTACGAAAATCGGCTGCCGAAAACCCTTGAGTTATATAACCCAAATCGTATTGTTCTACAATTTTCTTCATTTCAATTGACGGACTTATAAGAATTGCAAGTCTGGCTTGTATAAACTCAAATAACTTATTGGGCAAAGCAACCTTATAATTAAAGTTATTAGGTGGAAGATTAAAAACGCCAACATCATATTGATTCAAAAAAGGCACAATCTGATTGAAAGGCACGGGAGAAACTATACGAACATTTGAGGATTCTATGACTCTTTTTTCTAATTCTTTATGATAGTTTTTATCCGTATCAACAAGCATTAAATCGAGTTGGTAACCAGAACCCAACCCTTCAACTGCCTCTATCATTATTTCCAATCTTCTCTCTCTTATTGAACTTCCATGATGTATCATTCTTATTGGGTTCCCAGCTTCTGTTTTTATTACTTTTATATTTTCGTAAAAAGATGCTGCATTAGGGATCACAATAGAATCCTTATTATACACTTCAATACATTTATTTCTAATACTATCGCAAACATTAATCAACAAATCTGCTTCATGTAAATATTTATCATAGAGTTTATCATAATATTTTCCCATAGTTTCCATCCATCCTGGTCTGTCTTCAAACTCTAACGGATAATATTCATGCGCATTAAGAGTAACCTTAAATCCCAATTTGCTTTTCAATGTTTTCAAATAAACTAACCAATCAGGCTCATGAATAATTACAATATCAGGTTGTTCTTTTTTAAGTATCTTTTTAAGTTTCAGATATAGGAAGGGAAGTAAATAAATGGTAGGTTTTCTTTTTACAGCAAGTATTAATTTACGGAGCACTTTATCGAAAAACGGGACTTCCAATTCTTTATTAAAATCATAAGTTCTAATATCAGAATCTACCAGTTTCCCCTCTCCATAAACTGTAACTTCAAAATCACTTTTTAAAGCTGCTATTTCTCTAATAACTCTTGGGGCAGAGGCGAGACTTCTATTGGTAATGATTAGTATTTTAGCTTTTGTCAACATTAAAATTTACGTCTAATTTTTTACTGTAGTTACTCTTAATTATTCTTTGCCTTTAGCTTTTCTAATATTAGTATCAAATATTTCCTGGAGATTGCTCCAAGAAGACCAAAGTACATAATAAATACGACAAGTTTAATTAATAACGCATAACCGAATGTAACTTTTGCAATACAATAACTTGTTAATATTCCAATACTTATAGCAAGCAGAAGCATAAGGATCACAGGGCCAAAACGATATGGGATAGGATATAACTTTTGCGCACGATAAAATATAAAAATCGGCACTATAACTTGTCCTAATACTGTAGCAATTGCAGAACCTTCTTTTCCCCAATAAGGAATTAAAACTATATCGAATATAACGGTAATAATAGCGGCTATAAAAATGCCAATAGCATAAGACTTTGTATCCTTTGCTATATTTGTTCCTATGGATGCAATATAGGAAAATGCTGTTAATACTACACTTATGCTCAAAATAGCAGCCACATTTGCCGAACTGTAATACATTGGGCTGGTAAGCAATCTAAGTGCTTCGGGTGAAAAAAGGAACATCCCTAATATTACAATACTACTAATGACACCAAAAATATAAAAAACTTCAGCGTAGGTTTTTGGGGCATCCGGGTCATCTATAATAGAATAAGCAAATGGTCCCCATGCTTGTTGGAAAGCTCCTGTAATTAATGCCACGCCTGAAGCCAATGACGCTCCGATAGCAAATAATCCTACTTCGATTTTATCTTTAAACCATAAAATAAAATAAGCATCTGTCGCATTCAGCACCCAATAAGCTAAGGCAGCAGGTATAAGAGGCGAAGAGAAACGCAGCATTTCAATTAATCTTTTGCGACTAAAGTAACGAGGTAAAAGCCATCGTTTCATTTGATACAATGCAACAAAACTAAATATTGCGCCAGATAATAATAATGCATAAAAGACCCCTAAGAGCCCTATTTTCATTTTTACAACAAAAAGTAATGTAAATCCTATTGTAGTTATTGATTGGGTAAGGGTAAAAGTTACAGTAGCCACAGGACGGTTATGCAACCTAAACCAATTTATGATCATTGTGGGCAATATATTGAATATAAGAGTAACGGCAGGCAGCAACCAAAGGGGAAATACAATTGATAGCGGCAATTTTAATAAATGTTTTGATGCAAGTGGAGTAGCTGCAATCAAAAGAACAATGAAAATGCAGGATGTTACAAATTGAAACCAAAACCATGATGCAAAAGTAGTTTTTCTGTCACTTTCATCTGTAGTATCATAATACCATCTTGCGCAAGCAGAATCCAAGGCAAAGACTGCGAACATACCAACAAGTCCAAATGTTGTGTTTATAATATTTAACGTTCCATAGTCTTCAGGCGAAAATATATGGGTATATATAGGAACGAGAAAAACGGTAATTAATCTGGTTATTATTCCTGAGACACCATATATAAGGCTATCCTTGGCTAAAGATTTAACTCTTTTAATTGACATAAATTCAAACCGGATTAATTACCTTTTGAAGTGAACGTATTCTTATATATTTCAATCATCTCTAAAGCAACTTTATCCACATTATGGTACTTTTCAGCAAATTGCCTGCTCTTTATTCCAATTTCATAGCGTAGCTTAGAATCAGTAATAAGTTTAATAAGTTGTTCCTTTAAATTATCAGGGCTTGAATTCACGATCGGACATTCTTTCGGCATTCCTGCTTCAAATGTTTCAGGCATAATGTAACACATAACCGGTTTTCCTAATGACATCGCCTCCATTGCGGCGGTACCATAGCTGCCTACAATAATCTGATCTATAAAAATGTCTGCACCCGCCATAATCTCCAACACTTCATTTCGGGGCAAATCATTTAACAGTTTAAAATCAAATGAATATTTAGCTTGCAATTCTTTGATTACTTCAAAAATAATATTTGATCCTTTAGCTACCAATGCTGTAGGGGAATGAATAATAAGAGGTCTTTGTTTTTCAACGCTGGGATAATCAGGCACAAAATCGAATACATTTATCCTGTAGAAAAGAGGAATTGTTTTTTTAAATATTTTTTTTTCCAAATACAAACTCATTTCAGGAAAAGCGACAGGTATAGCATTATAATGAGCAAACAGGGTTTGCATTTTTATTGATCGCTCCTCACTTTCATATTCTTTATACTCATAGCCGTTTTGCCAGGCATGATTAAAAAACTTGTTTATAGTACTTAAAAATTTCGGTTTACGAATATCACTCCCAACCCATTCCACAAAGATTAACTTTCCCTTTTTATGTGCGTATTTTAAGTCTGATCCATTATCAAATACAGGTCCCCAGGTATATTGGAGTACATCAGCCCAATCAATCCATTTTCTAATCAGCTTTCTATATTTATATTTATGTACCAACCATTTTATAGGTTTTCGTCTTGAAATAGATGGTGGTTGTATATGTATTACATTTTCAGAAACAGACTGATATTTGTTTATGTTTTTTGTAAGTGCCTTTGCATGCACCCCTTCTATTTTATTCATTGCCTCCATAGTGATGGCTGGCATTGATGCAATATTCTCAGGTAAAAATAAAACGTTCATTATAAAGTGGATAGAATATCTTTTAGTCTTGCCTTTTTAGATTTTTTATAAATTGCTCATGAGGAATGGCAAAGTTTCCGGTTACTTTCTCATTAAAAGCTACATTCTTTGTAACAACAGCACCAATTGTAATAAAACCCTTATTTTCAATTTTAATATTGGAAGATATACTCGAATTAGGTCCAATCCAGACATCATCACCAATATCAACAGAACCGGAAATCATACAAGCTGCCGGCAAGAGACATCTGTTGCCAATTTTCACATTATGCGCCACATGAACAAGGTTATCTAATTTAACATCATTACCTAATATAGTATTTCCTAAAGTGCCGCGATCAATAGAACAATTCGCACCAATTTCTACATTATCCCCTATAATGACTCCTCCAATATGAGGAAAACGCTCCAGGTTTCCTTCTTCATTCTCAGAATATCCGAATCCACTTGAGCCAATTGTAACACCTGCATTTATTACCACTTGATTTCCTATAATTACATCATCGTAAATAAATACGTTTCCAAATATAACTGCATTCTCACCGATAACACTTTTTCCAATAACAGTATTAGGACCTATATAAGCATTTTTACCAATAACTGCTTCGTTATGAATTACGGCAGTAGCGTGAATGGATGGTAGAATTTTATGTTCAAATAAGGCAGAAACTATTCTTAAAAAACTAAGTCTTGGATTCTTTACCCTAATAAAACACTTTAACTTCTTCTCCGCATCATCATAAATAACAAAATCATTATCACAGATTATTACACGGGCTTTAGTATTCTTAATTAAGTCCTCTTTGTCTGCTCTTTGAGAAGAAATCCAGGCTAATGATGTTTCATTGGCCTCGTCTATTGGTTTTACATTGTTGAATATTATAGTTTCATTTCCTTCAACAATGCATTCTTTGACTATTGGCTTGATATCTTCTACTGTAAAATTCATTAAGAACAAATATTTATTTATAAAAAAAATCTAACGATAAAACACATTACTTATCTTTTAACTTAATTTCTACGGCACCACCAAAAGCTCCTTCTGTTTCCAGAATTTGATTCTGCATCAAATTAAAATTATTAATGAGCGTTTTTTTCCAAACGGTCCTTGTATTATAGTTCTTTTCAAACACCCACCACATCGGGTGAATCAGAAGTTGGATTTTATCAACAGTTTGTTCTTTGAATGTGTCAAATGGATGATCATTTCTCCAGTTTTTATTAGAATCTGAAACGTAATGAATATCCTTAAATAAAGGCTTATCGTAAGTGTGTATAATGTTTTTAAGCTGAATTTTATTTTGCAAAATGCGTTCCGAAGGTTGGTGAAAAGAAACTATGTTTGTATTAATGCCAAAGTTCGAATTAAGTATATCCAACTCACGTTCAATTTGATTTTGCAAAGGTTCCGGTCTTTCACAAGCAAAATTCTCATCAAAATGCAATGCAATATGATGGTCAAGTTTAATTATTCTCTCAACCAGCTTCTGATTAAATCTACTAAATAAGTTATAAACAGGTGAACGCAACATGAAGAAGTAAGTTGCTCTTACTCCCAGGCTATTTTCAATTTCGGCAAGCTTAAACGCGGCTGTAACATCTGCATCAATATCGTGTCTTAAATAACATATTTTGTCAAGATTTTCTTGATATATATTCTCAAAGCTACAGAATTGATATCCGGAATCTAAAGCTTGCTTTAATAAGGTTTCATAACCTTGTAAAGTAAAATCATTTTTCATCTGTTTTTTTTCCTTTTACAGTAATACCATAATGATCAACACATTCATGATTAATAACAAGGCCACTTTGATTAAACCAGTCTCTGACTTCTTCGATGGTGTGCCTTGTACAATCAATAGGATGATACCAATCGTAATTAATTACTGAGTTTTCATTAAATGTATATGCATCATTCCAGAAAAGCTTTGCAAAAAAATGATAGAGAAATCTTTGAATATCATATTCGCCTGCTTCAATCTGCAAAAGATCGACAGCGGGCACTTTTATATTTAATTTAAGCTCTGACAGCACTTTACCTAATTCAGTTAGTTGATCGCAATGTTTTATAGCTTCCTCATAGCTCAAATCGGCAATTCTATCACGTATATAATCATCTACAAATTCGCGTACCGGAGCCTTTTGCTTATAGACATAAATTGCAATTTCTCCACCTGGTTCTAAAATCTGCACTAAATTTTCGAACCCTTTTAATGCATTACCTGTATGATGCAATACTTCCTGACAATATATAAAATCAAATTTGCCAAGATCTTCCAGGTTATCAAGCAAATTTTTTGAATAGAAATGAACATTTTTTTCATCAGACAAATTTTCTTGTGCAACATCGGCCGCAGTTAAATCAATGCCCACAATTTCTGTTGTTTCCGGGTTCGAATATTTTCGCAGGAGAGCAGTTACTCTGCCATTTCCACAACCACCATCAAGAATTCTTTTTTTGTCAGACAAATAATTAACCAAGCCTTGTTCATCTTTAAATCCATTGCGACCAACAATCCAATTGAAAACTTCTGATTGCGGGTCAGATGTAGTTTTGAAAGCCAATTGTGCGTTTTTATGCCATTTATCACTAAAACTGCGCGAAGTATTATTTGATTCCATATTTGCTAAATATTAAATTATTGATTTTATACCTTCTTCAACTGTCACAGTTGGTGCATGCAAGACATCTTTCATTTTTTGAATATCTCCAAGAATACTTTTTACAGGCTTATCGTCTTCATAAATAAAATTTGGTTCTCGTTGGGTTAATCTTCCGATTAATTCACCGATCCTCTTTATTGTCATTGATTCCGGCCCCGCTATATTTATTTTATGGCTTCCTTTTATATCAATAGCATCTTTTATTGCTTTTACAGCATCAGAAACATGAATAGGATTTATTTTTATTCCTTCCTTCCCCTGCAATATTATAGGTTTCCCTGTTTTAACGGAATCGACAAGCCTTGGTATTAACATACTTTGATCTTGTCCATTACCATATACAAAGAAAAATCGTAGTTGAACAATGTCTAAAAGATTTGCATAATTATCCAAAATAAGTTCACTGCTATATTTAGAAGTAAGATAGAAACCTTGATTCTGCGGATAGGTTATTGCATCAGATTCTATAAAAGCTACATCACCTGTCCCATAAATGCCACCTGATGATGCATAAATAAATTTCTTTACTCCGGTCTTGTGAGCAAAATCAATTAATTTTAAAGTGCTTAGTGTATTTGTGTAAAATATATCTGTAGCTGTTTCAGGGAATTGCCTGAATTTTCTGCTCTGAGCTAAATGGATTATAGCATCTATATCATTTGGCAATAATGCAATATCCCATTCTTTAGAAAGGTCAATATTTATATTGTTTTCGCTTATTATTGATTGCGAAATGGTATAAATAATATTATCTTGTTGCAGCAGTTGTATTAAATGAGTTCCCACTAATCCGCCTGCCCCTGTTATTAATATTTTTTTCATCTAAACACTTTCATTATTAAGAAATATTCTGCACCACCATTCAAAGTTCATAAAGCTCCATATAAGTAATCGGTGATTAATGCGTTGATTAGTATGTTCATTTATTATTTTCTCCATGTATTTTGGGTTAATAAATTCAGAACTCACCGTTTTTTTATTCAATAAAAGCTCTTTCACATAATCAGCATTTTCTCCTCTGTACCAACTTTCATCGGGTGCACTAAATCCTTGTTTTTTACGATTAATGATTTGTTCGGGCAAAAAGTTACCCATTGCTTTTCTCAATACATTTTTACCGTCATCGAATTCTCTATAAGCATTTACCTTATTACCGGCTTTATTCTCATCCATCCGCTTCATATTTTCCAGATTACCCAGCTTATGCCTGATAGGGATCTTCTGTGCAAAATTAACCAATTCATTATCCAGAAAAGGGAAACGTTCTTCCAGGCCATGCGCCATTGATAACTTGTCGCCTACTAAAAGTAAGCCGGATAAAAAAGTTTTAATTTCAAAATAAAGAGAATTATTTATATGCTGCTCAGGCGTATCATAATTCAGATTTGAATTAAAAGTAAACACCTTCTCAAATATTCTTCTTGGTTCGCCCACATCTACCTTTCCTGCAATGACATCTGTAAACAACTCTTTCCTCTGCTCATCCGGCACCAGGCGTTGCCAGAATCCATAATATTGATCAAAGAAATCTTTTTGATTAAGGGATTGAAATACCCTGTAATAACGCCAGGGATATCCGCCAAACAATTCGTCTCCTCCGGTTCCTTGTAAGCACACTTTAACAAATTTGGAAGCTAAACCACTAATATAGTAATTGGGATAACTCATTCCCACCCGGAGGTCCTCCAAATGCCACACTAACTTCGGTAATGACCATCGAAGATCTCCGGCATTAATGACCTGCTCATAGTGCTCTGTTTTAAAATAGCTGGCCATAAGCTCTGCATCCCTACGTTCATCGTAATTTGCCTCTACGCCAGTAACTGTGCTCATGTCAAAGCCACAGGTAAACGTGTATAATCGCGGTACATGCTGGCTTGCAACCGAGGCTATAGATCCGGAATCCATTCCTCCAGACAAATAACTTCCAACAGGAACGTCTGCTACCATTTGCTTGGCAACAGCCTTTTTAAAAAGACGCATGGTTTCTTCTTTTGCATCTTCAAAAGTCAATGAATCATCCGGTTGCGTGAAATCATAATTCCACCAACTTTGATGTTTGATATCTGTTGTTTCTAAATTTATTTTTACAGTATTGGCAGCCGGCAACATTTTTACTCCATCAAATAGTGTATTAAAACTAAACATATTCTGGAAAGTAAAATATTCGTTTAACGCAGAATAATTGAGTTGTACCTGATATTTAGGATGAGCAATAATGCCTTTAATTTCTGATGCAAATAGCAAAGTGCCATTTTTGAAATGGTAATAGAGTGGCTTTACCCCAAACCTGTCTCTGCTTAACCATAAAGTCTGAGATGGTTTGTGCCAGGCAGCTACAGCAAACATACCGTCCAGGCGGTGCATGAAATCCATTCCATATTCACTTATTCCTTCTGCTAATACTTCTGTATCTGATGTGGAAATAAATTCATGCCCTTTATTTCTTAATTCCAGTTTAAGTTCAAGATAATTATAAATACATCCATTAAAAATAATTACCCATTCTCCATTTTTAGAGGCCATAGGTTGAGCGCCTTTAGGAGATGTGTCGAGAATCGCTAAACGTCTATGACCCAAAGCCATGTATTCATCGATATAAGTTCCTTCTCCATCAGGCCCGCGATGAGCAAGAGCATTTGTCATCAGAATAATTTCCTGATGCGATACTGGCTGTCTGTTAATATTTAATATTCCGGCTATACCACACATTCTTTTGAATCTTTTATATTAGCACTGTTCGCTCGGTGGATTATATTAAAGAATATTATTTTATGTATTCTTCAATTATATAATCGGCAATGGCAAGAGAAGCTGTAGCACCAGGTGAAGGAGCATTTAATACATGAACTTGTTTTCCTTTCCTGACCACATTAAAATCCATAATCAATTTGCCTTTTGCATCCATAGCTTGTGCTCTTACACCTGCAGAGCCTTTTTCAAAATCATTTTCAGATATATCAGGAACTAACTTTCTTGCTTTTTTTAAAAATGCTTTAACAAACAGGGAGCTGTTTAATTCACCCATTGAAAATGAAAAGTTTTTAAAAATAAAATTTCCAAAACCTTTATAGGTTATTGCATCAAGCGTTTCGTTTAGTGAGAAATCCCTATTGGTATACCCTTCTCGTTTAAATGCAAAAACCGCATTGGGTCCAACTTCTTTTCTTCCATCCATCATCCGGGTAAAATGAATACCCAGGAAAGGATATTCAGGATCCGGAACCGGATAAATAAGATGATTTACCAGTTTCTCCGCTTCAGGTTTTAGCATCATATATTCTCCCCTGAATGGTATAATTCTTAATGGTCTTTTCTCTCCGGTAAATGTTGAGAATACTTTATCGGAATATAAACCTGCACAGTTCACTAAAAGATCAAATTGCCAGGTCTCACCATTTTTACTTTTAACAACAATGCCATCATTACGTTCCTCGACTTTCCGGATTTCAGTATTAAGAAAAATACTGCCGTTAGATTCCAGAATCAATGAAGAAAGTTGTTGCATTACAGCCTTATAATCAACGATGCCTTCTTCGGGAACCAATAATGCTTTATGAGCTTTTACAAAAGGTTCTCTTATTGCAAGCTCTTCTTTGGTCAGGTATTTTAATTCAGAAAGCCCATTTGCTTTTCCTCTGGCATATAAATTATTTAAAAACCCTTCTTCCCTTGCATCAGAGGCCACAACTACTTTTCCACAAATTTCATGAGGAATTTCATGGTCACGGCAAAAAGCGGTCATTTGTTTAATTCCCGAAACAGCTAATTTAGCTTTTAAAGATCCCGGCTCATAATAAAGACCACAATGGAGTACGCCACTGTTTCTACCAGATTGATGTTTACCAAGCTGAGGTTCTTTTTCGAATAAAGTAACCTTCGAATTTGGGTATTGTTTTTGCAATTTATAGGCAATGGCCAATCCCACAATACCTCCGCCTACTATTCCTATTGAATGATACATTATTTTAATTCTTGCCTACGTTTTGGCTACGCCATTCAATCAATTTGTTTAGTCCTTCCTCAAGCTCGTATTTATATTTAAAGCCAAGTTCTTGTTCGGCTTTTTGACGGCTTCCGATTCTGTTTTGTACAAATTGGCGGGCATCGTCTTCTGAATATGGCTTATAAGTAACTTTAAGATCCGAATTTTTCAAACGCAAAATAGTATCGCAAAGTTCTTTAATAGATGTCTGAATTTCCGTTCCCACATTGTAAAATCCGAATGGAGTATCGCTTTTTAAGGCATCAACATTGCAACGCGCAACATCTTCTACATAAATAAAATCATACGCCTGACTTCCGTCCCCATTAATTGTGGGAGCTTCATTAGCATCAATTTTATTCAACATAATAGGAATAACGCCGGTATAAGCAGCAGTCTGATCTTGATGAGGTCCATAAACATTCATATAACGCAATCCTATTACCTCTAATCCATAACGGTCATAGAATGCAGTAGCCATAGCTTCTCCTGCAATTTTAGTTGCCCCGTAGAAATTTTTATTATTAAACGGGTGCTCTTCAGTCATAGGAACCTGCACAGCATCGCCATATACAGAAGCTGAAGATGACCAGATTAGTTTCTTGATATTATTCTTCACACATGCTTCAAGCACATTAAAAGTACCGGCCATATTTACTTCAAATGCGGTGCGGGGATAATCCTTGCAATGCAATAACCACATTGCAGCCAGACAAAATACATAGTCCTTTCCCTTAACGGCATCATTCAAAATATCAATTTCACGAATATCTCCACCGATAGGAAAAATGCTACACCTGGGATCTTTTAATGATTCTGTTAAATAATCCTTTTGGCCTCTGGCAAAGTTATCATAAACGACTACTTCTGCTACATCTTCTTTTAATAGTTCAGAAACTACAAAACTGCCAATAAAGCCGGCGCCTCCAATTACTAATATCTTACTATCTTTTAAGTTCATTTTATTCTATTTAAGAGCATAAATTTTTTCAATGATATCAACAATCTTTAACCCTTCCAATGCGTTGGTGGTAATAGTTGCTCTTCCCTTTAAAACATCAACTACATTTTCAATTACATAATGGTGGTTTGCTGCTGAACCTTTATAAGCGCCGTAATCATTACCCGGATTAGTGGGTGCTAATTCCGGCATAACATAATCCTTCACATGACAATACTCTACTTTATCCATATATTGACCGCCAATTTTAACCGACCCGTTTTCCGCTATAATGGTCATTGAACTTTCCAGATTCTGATTCCAGATTGAGGTAGAATAATTGATACATCCCATGCCGTCATTTACAAAATCAAAATTAACAAACCCGCTATCTTCAAAGTCTGTCAAGTCTTTATGGTTAAAATCATTAAACTTTGCCTGAATATTTGAAATATCACCAAACAACCAGTACATGATATCAATGAAATGTGAGAATTGGGTAAACAATGTTCCTCCATCTAAATCTTTCTTACCATGCCAACTGTCGTTTTTATAATAGCGATTATCTCTGTTCCAATAGCAATTTAATTGTACCATGAATATCTTTCCCAGCTTGCCGCTTTCAATCAAATCTTTTACCCAGACAGATGGAGGAGAATATCTGTTTTGCATTACGGCAAATACTTGCTTATGTACATGCAGGGCTTTAAAAATTACCTTTTCAGCATCAGACTTATTTAATGCCATAGGTTTTTCAATGACGATATGTTTTCTTGCTTCTAAGGCTTGCAAAGCCTGGTTAGCATGAAATCCATTAGGGGACGCTATGTTTATTACATCAGCCTCAATGCCGGATTGCAAAAATTCTTCAAGAGACTTAAAAAAAGGCACATCAAAATGATCAATATTCAGTTGATCTTTCTCTTTTACGTCAATTAATGCCACTAATTCGCTTTCACTATTACGGCTCACCATTTCGGCATGGCGTTTTCCTATATGGCCACAACCAACCACGGCAAATTTTACTTTTTGTTCTGAAGTCTGCATGAACAGTATTTACTTTATTCTTTTAACAATTTTATTTTCAAGTCTATATTCCTGACTGCTTTCAGCACAAATTGCATGTCCATCTGCATCAAAAGCCAAACGATATCCATATTCACTCATCCAGCCTATTTGTTTAGCAGGATTTCCAACAACTAAAGCGTAAGCCGGCACCGATTTTGTTACAACGGCTCCGGCTCCTATAAAAGCATATTCTCCGATATCATGGCCGCAGACTATAGTAGCATTTGCACCAATAGATGCTCCTTTACCAACATTCGTTTTTGAATACTGCCCTCTTCTATTTACACCGCTTCTTGGATTCGTAACATTCGTAAATACCATAGAAGGCCCAAGAAATACATCATCATCACAAGTCACACCTTCATATATAGAAACATTATTTTGAACTTTTACATTTCTGCCCAAAACCACATTGGGAAAAATTACACAATTCTGTCCTATATTACTTCCTTCTCCTATAATACACTTAGGCATTATATGACAAAAATGCCAGATTTTTACTCCGTTTCCGATGGTACATCCTTCATCAATAACAGCTGATTCATGTACAAAAAATGATTCCAATTTTATCGTTGTTTAATTACTAAATAATATTATAATCTGGAATCAATAAGATTCCTGTTCAGGAACGATTTTGTATCAAATAAAACAGCATCATTACCATTTTTGATTTCTTTGAAGTCTAAATTGATAAATTCATTATGAGATACAGCCAATATTATAGCTTCGTATTTATCATCAATATTATCAATCAAATCAATACCATATTCTTCTTTTACTTCATGGTTGTTTGCATGCGGATCATAAACATCTACAACCAGGCCAAATTGTTCTAGCTCATTATAAATATCAATCACCCTTGAATTACGTATATCAGGGCAATTTTCTTTAAATGTCATGCCTAAAATCAACGCCTTTGCTCCTGCAACTTTATGACCTTTACCAATCAGAAGCTTTACAACCTTATTAGCTACAAACATACCCATATTATCATTAACCCTTCGGCCGGAGAGTATAACTTGCGGATAATATCCTAACGATTCTGCTTTATGTGCCAAATAATACGGGTCAACACCAATACAATGGCCGCCAACTAATCCCGGTTTATATTTCAGAAAATTCCATTTGGTTCCTGCAGCTTCTAATACATCAGTAGTATCAATACCAATTCTGTCAAAAATTAAAGCTAATTCGTTTACAAAAGAGATATTTACATCACGCTGTGCATTTTCAATAGCTTTTGAAGCTTCGGCAACTTTTAAACTTGGCGCCTTATGGGTTCCGGCGGTGATAATAGAAGCATAAAGGCTATCTACAATGTCCGCAATTTCAGGAGTAGACCCTGAAGTAACCTTTTTGATTTTTGTAAGTGTATTTACTTTATCTCCCGGATTAATTCTTTCGGGAGAATAACCACAATAAAAATCTGAATTAAATTTAAGGCCGGAGTATTTTTCCAATACGGGTACACAATCTTCTTCTGTACATCCCGGATAAACAGTAGATTCATATATTACGATATCCCCTTTCTTTAAAATGCTTCCAAGCATTTTGGATGCGCCGATAAGCGGTCCTAAGTCGGGCGCCTTAAACTGATTGATAGGCGTAGGAACAGTGACAATAAAAACATTGCACTGTTTCAACGTTTCCATATCATTGCTAAAGAATAAATTCTTTTGTTTTATTGCATAAGACAAATCCTCTAAGTTAGCTTCTTTAGTACTATCATTTCCTTCTCCCAGTTCTTTTATTCTTTCTTCCTTTATATCGAAACCGACTGTTTTATACTTTTTTGAAAATTCAATTGCAAGTGGTAACCCTACATACCCTAAGCCTATTATAGCAATTTTTATATTATTATTCATTCTGGTATTTAATACAACATTTTTAATAATGATATTATAAAGAACCTTTTTGTTCCATTAGCTGTTCATAGTCTTTTTATACAAGCGTCTTACAAACAGGAACCCTATAGTCAATAATCCGAAAACGATGGCAAAAACAATACCGTAAAAGATTTTTGGTTTTGTAACTACTGATAAAGGATAACTTGGTACATCAATTTGTTTGATAAGGGGCGTTTCCTGAGCTAAGAGCATCTGCTTCATCTCCAAATTCTTAACCAATTCAACATATATAGCTCTGTTAGCCTCAATATCTATTTGCTTTCTCTGTGGAGGAACTCTTAAAATAGTTTTATTGGGATTGGCATACGGAACGTTATCGACTGATGTTGCAGCTTCTACTGATTGATTGTTTAATAATGCTCTTGTATAATTGGTCTTTTGTTCTAAAACCTGAATTTCGTTTGATATTTTTTGAGTCTGAGTTTCAATGTAATAGCTGTTTACAATTTCAACGAGTACATCACAAAACAACTTTGAAAACTTTTCATCCTTTGAACTTACAGTCACCGTTATTATCCCATTCGATTTTGGCATCTCCTCTACTTTCATATAATTGGGAGCCTTCACATACTCAACTACTTCTTTAATAACAGCATTCTGTTCTAATGAAAGATTATTAAGGCTATCTCCTACTTTGAAGATATTTCCTTTATATACTTTATTAAGGCCACTTTCCTTTAAAAAAAGATTTAAAAGGAGATCTTTATGAGTATTGTCGGTTGAAACAGGAGTCAATAATACCTCACTCAACATAAGGTTACTTTGATATAACCATAAAATATTTTTGGAACTATTAAATAGCCCTCTTGCATCTTCACCGCCTACATCAAGACCCAATGCGGAAAGACCACTTAAGCCATTGCTTCCATTATTTTCATCTAAAACAAAAGTATTTTTGGCAACATATAAAGGCGGCTTCCTGTAAGCATAAAGAAACCCCAACAAAAAACCGATGATTGCAATGATTAAAATAATTAAAATCTTCGATTTGAAATATTTTAACCAATCCTGAATGGAGGTAAAAACTTCTTTTAGCGTCATCTCCTCTTTCTTGTCACTATTGCGCATATTTTGCTCTTTAAGTTTCAGTACAATATTATTTCAACAATTCCGGTTTTTCTCTTTCCAGTCTTTCGTATATCTCCTTCACATGTTGTGCCTTATCTTTTGGCATCACCAATATTGCATCGTCTGTTTCTACTAATATTAAATTCTCCAGGCCAATAAATTCAACATGCTTCTCAGAGCCCAAAACTAAATTGCCACCAACATTCTCTTTTGACTCCTTTCCTAAATATTCCCATACAGACTCAAAAGAACCAAGATCACTCCATTCAAAACTGAATGGAACAACTTTTATTTTCTTTGAATGTTCCATTACAGCATAATCCACGCTGATTGATGGAATTTTCATCATTTCATCCAATGGCAAAAATCCATCTTTTATATTATCTATAGTTTTACCGGCAGTCTCATAAACTTCCGGAGCATATTGTTTTAGTTCATCCAGATAAACAGATACTTTAAAACAAAAAAAACCGGCATTCCATAAATATTTTCTGCTGGAAACATATTCTTTTGCAAGTTCCAATGCAGGCTTCTCTTTAAAGGATAATACATTCATGTCACTATCGTGCTCTATATATCCATAACCGGTTTCGGGTCTTGTCGGTGTTGCCCCAAAAGTTACTATATACCCCTGCTCAGCAAGCTTAACCGCATCATTAATTGCTTTTTTATAGCTTTCAAATCCTTTAATAATATGATCCGAAGGGGTGACAATCAAAATATCATCTGGGCCAGCAGAAAAGGCAGCGAAAGCAATGGAAGCTGATGTATTTCTCGGAACAGCTTCAATTATTTCAGTATAATCATCGATACCACATTGTTCAAAATCAACTCTTGAAAGCTTGTAATTATCGATACTACCTACTACCTGGATATGATCTACCAAATCACGATTCCGTTCTGCACAAATCTGAAACAGCGTCTTACCATCAAACAGAGGAATATATTGCTTTGGCCTTGATTTTCTGGACAAGGGCCAGAGTCGGCTTCCCACACCACCTGATAATATTACATTGATTACTGCCATTCCTGATTCTTAAAAATAATTATCTGATTTACTCGTCTTGCTTTTGATTTTTAAAAGTGGCTCAATCTGTTCTTGAATAGTCATCTTCAAGCCTGATAATGTCATCTTCTCCAAAATAAGTTCCGAACTGGACTTCTATAATAATAAGCTTCTCTTTCGTATTGTTGGCAACTCTATGCTTTGCCCCTTGCGGAATTCGGACTACTTCGCCTGCAACATATTCTTTTATCTCGCCTTCTAATGTAACAGTCGCCACACCGCTTACAATTGTCCAAACTTCTGCTCTATATTTATGATATTGATAGCTTAATCTTCCTCCCTGATTTACTTCAATATGTTTTACTTTATGCGATGTCGAGTCTTCAAGCACCCAATATTCACCCCAGGGTCTTACATCATGTTCAAGAGCGTTCATTAATTTTAATTTAGTATCCGTAAATTAATTACTTATTAGCGTTTACAATAGCATATATAATGGCAGCTACAGATGCCATACTTGCTGTCAACCCTACCCATGTTTGTGCAACTGATGCACCGTCTCTTTCTTTTCTTGGTTTCCTTCTCGGTATAAAAATTTCAGCACCCGGTTCTATATTAGGGTAATTTCTAAAGAAAAGAAAACTCCGGGTAGATTTCGTATCCCCATTGGCATATAAAACATACGCATCACTCGCTTTTGCATCCTCCGTAAAGCCACCGCTTCTGCTTATATATTCCCTGAGACTTTTACCATTTGTATAAACAATTGTTTTAGGTGAATACACTTCCCCTGTTACTTTTACCGTTTGCAAGGTTCTTGGTACATTGATAACATCCCCATCCAACACAATCAAATCTTTTTTACCTTTTGGCTTCTCCATAATCTCCGGTAAATTAATACCAACGAAATCATTCCTTTTGGTTTGATTGTTTATCAGTCCGTTAAGCATGCTTGTATCAGCTATTTCTTCTTTTTGGCGCTGTAACAAAAGTTGCTTTTTATATTCCTGTTGTTCGGCATCACTTTGGGTTTCAATCAAATCATGTCTTTTAAGTGATGCTCCTTTCAAATTTGCAAACGCTGTAAAGCCATTAGCCCTGTTGATCACGTCCGAAATCCTGTCATTTTTTGTAATCAATGCAAATGTTCCGGGATTCATTACCTCACCTTCAATGGTAACAAACTGAGGCTTAACATATCCCGGCAATGCAAAAACAGAGACTACATCAAATGGCTCCAGTTTGAATTTCGAATCGGCGAGTTTTAGCTCAGGGTCTATCAAAACCTTTATAACCGTTGAAAGCTTTGCATCTTTTTTCTGCTTATCGCTGTCTTTCACGCGACGTGCTATCTCCACTTCCATCATATTGGCGCCATCAGCAAAGCCGCCACCGCTCAATATCAAATCTTCTACGGTCATGCCACTATGGAACGGGAATGTACCTGCAACCCTCACTTTTCCTGCAATACTCACCGTATAAGCATCCGTATAATCAAACAAAGATGACAATTGAATCTGGTCTTCCTTCTTTAACAAAATATCAGGGTCTGTTCCATCCATTATTCCTTTAACATAGAAAGGAATAACTTCTGCACTATTATCTTCTTTCTGACGTGTTATATAGCCTCTTTCAAGATAAGCATCTTCTTTTAATCCATCCGCTTTCAAAATCAATTCTCTCAACGTAAGACCATCTGTTAACTCAAAATCTCCGGGACGATAAACGGCACCGGCAATAGAAACTCTGTTTTCAACTTTATTCAGAATTCTGCTAACAGTATATTTATCACCTTTAAGCGGAGTATAACTTTCAAATTCAGTCCTCGGGATATCCTTAATTCGTTGCTGCCTGTCCGTAAGCTGAATTGCTTTTATACTGAATTTATAGGCAAGATCTGTAAAACCTCCGGCAAACCTTATAACATCACTCAACGTTTCTCCGGGCAGTACTTCGAAATAAGCAGGTCGCTTTACTTCGCCCTCCATACTTACTCTTACATTGTATTCCTTAACCTGTACAATATCACCATCTCTTAGTGTAATATTATTGCTTAAATCACCTTTCAATAAATAATCGTAGATATCTATCTGCGCAATCTGCTCATTATTTCTGATTACTCTAACGGCACGGAATGTTCCGTTATTGGTAATGCCGCCTGATTGATACAATGCATTAAAAACGGTGGTCAGAGATGAAACATCATAATCGCCCGGAGTCCTTACCTGACCTATAATATGAATATGGATGGTTCTGATATTGGTAATAGTTACATCTACATTCGTACCATTATCAACCGCAAACCTATTGGCTTTTAATTTTTCTTTTATAATAGTGGTTGCATTTTCAATTGTTCTTCCCGCAACAAAAACCTTGCCAAACTCCCGCAATGAAACAGAACCATCAGGTGTTACTATAGTATTAAAGCTTACAACAGAGTTTCCTGTCACATTTACTACAATTTTATCTCCGGGGCCTAATACATAATTTGAAGGGACAGGCCTGTTGGCTTCAGGGGCAAATGTAGAAGCGTTGTTATTGAATATTTCATTACCAAAGATCGGAAGCCCTGTTTCTATATTAATACCTCTATTCTCTTTCCTGGTTTTTTCAACCTCTGTGGTTTTTTGGGTGTTATTTTGATCTTGCTGCTGATCTGAATTATTGTCCTGCTTTTGGTCAGCCTGATCTTTATTCTGATCCATTATCTCCTTTATTTGCTCGGGTGTCACCGTGCTTGGATCAATGGTTGGAACGGTAGTCGGAGTTTGAGTTTTAGGTTGAGGTTGCTGTGCTGTTGCAAAATATGGACCCATAGTCAATACTAACACAGACAAGGCTTTTGAAAAATATTTAACTATACGATTCGGCATAATCAGTTTATAGACATTGATGGTTCAAAATATAAAACGACTCTTATATTTTTAATTGGTGGCGAAATTACAATTATTTTCAAGGTATTGAAAAATCACATTCATTAATAATTGTGGTTTAACATTCTTTAAATTTTCATGGCCTTGCCAACGCCAATACAATGATATTCAAAGCCTAATGATTCTAATTCTTTTTCGTTATAAATATTTCTTCCATCCAGAATCAAAGGATTTGTCATCAATTCCTTAACTTTTCCCCAATCAGGCAGTCTGAATTCGCGCCATTCGGTCAACAGCAACAGGGCATCTGCTCCTTCAAGAGCAGTATATTCATCATCTGTATAGTTAACCGGAACTGTAATATATCTGTGTACTTCTTTTATTGCAACCGGATCGTAGGCATTTACTTTTGCCCCTTCCTTTATAAGCTCATTAATGATTAAAATAGAAGGAGCTTCCCTCATATCATCAGTTTGCGGTTTAAAAGATAACCCCCAGATTGCTATCTTTTTGTCTTTAAGATCCCCTTTCATCAAATTTTTCAATTTGTGAAACAAAACCAGTTTCTGACGATTATTTACCTCTTCCACCACTTCAAGCATACGTAACGGATGCCCGTTATCGGCGCCTGTTTTCATCAGGGCTTTTACATCTTTCGGAAAACAAGCACCGCCATAGCCAATCCCTGCATATAAAAATTTATTGCCGATGCGCGGATCGGAACCAATGCCATTCCTTACCTGATTGATATCAGCCCCAAGGATTTCGCAAAGATTTGCAATATCATTCATGAAACTGATACGTGTAGCCAGCATAGCATTGGCAGCATATTTTGTCATTTCGGCTGAAGGAATATCCATAAAAATCATACGATATCCGTTCAAAAGAAAAGGTTTGTAAATCTGCTCTATTACTTTTCCTGCCCGTTCGCTATTCACGCCTACCACAATCCTGTCCGGACTCATAAAATCGCTGATGGCTGCTCCTTCTTTTAAAAATTCAGGATTAGAGGCCACATCAAACGGAATGCTTTTCCCATTCCGCTTCATTGAATCAGCAATAGCTTCTTTTACTTTCAGCGAAGAGCCGACAGGCACTGTGCTTTTTGTAATTATTACAGCATAATCTTCCAGATATGTACCTATTTCATCTGCAACGGCAATCACATATTTCAAATCAGCGCTACCGTCTTCGCCTTCCGGCGTTCCTACTGCAATAAAAATAGCATCGGTTTCCGCAATATTCTCCTTTATGGAAGTTGTAAAAGTCAATCTTCCTTTTTGCGCATTCCGGTGAACAATTTCTTCGAGCCCCGGTTCATAGATCGGCAAAATGCCACGGTTCAGATTTTCTATTTTCTGCTGATCCACATCCACACACACCACTTCCACGCCAACATCACTCAGACAGGCACCGGTTACAAGTCCAACATATCCGGTACCAACAACTATAATTTTCATGATTGCTTTTTAAAAAAAATGTCCCTGATTCGTGTTATTTCACTGTTATGGCTTGTCCCATTTTTAAAGTGTCTGACCGACGCTCTCTGATATAAACCAAACTGTATAGTAACAGAAATGCAAGCATTACCAATACTAATGCAAATCCGTCGTTAAGAAATAAAACTACAAATATAGCAGCAATAGCTTGTAAAGGCAATATTATTAATGCAGGTGCATAAGCTTTGCCATTGGCTCTGTTGCGGAACAATAACTGGTGTAAGTGAAAATCATCTGATTTCAACGGAGAAATCTTATCGTAAAATATTTTACGGAATGTTGAAAAAACAACTTCACAAAGGGGATAAATCAAAATGGCGGGTAGTAATAATGGAGAAACTATTTGGTTATGGCTTTGTATGGTAATGATACCAATAGCGGCAAGCATAAAACCTAATAAATAAGCACCGCCGTCTCCCAAAAAGATCTTTCCGTCGGGAAAATTGTAAATCAGGAAGGAGAATACAGCTGCACACATTACCAGGCAGATGTAGAACAACGAGGTATCTTTTAGCAAAAAGGAAATAACCGAAAAGGAAACAAAACTTATAAGGACCGTCCCTGAAGCCAGGCCGTTTTGTCCATCTGTAAAATTGACGCCGTTAACCATTGCCACAATAAAAACAACGCTTGCTATCATTCCGATTACTGCAGGAACTATTACAAAACCCCAATTGGTCAATAAACTGGCGGGAATCATTATAAAAGCCATTACAGGGGAAAGACACATGATGGCCAACCTTTGTGTGGGACTTATTTTACCGGAATAATCTTCTAAAAATCCGGCAACAAAAGCGGGAATAGCGGCAAGAATTAAATAACCCCCCAAAAGATTATCATTCAGGATAAACATGGAGGAAAGAAAAATACCAAGACCGCCTATGCGTGGCGTCGGTTTTTCATGCACTTTCTGAATCTTATCGTGCTCGTCCAAAAAGATACCTTTCCTATGCGTAACCTCAATCACCAGATAGTGAACGAGTAGGGATAAGGAAAAAGCAATCAGAATGTAAAAATATTGTACTTCATGCAACATGATGGAAATTTATTGCTTTCCTAACGAACCTTTCATCTGTTTAGTATTCATTAGCGACATTTAATTTAAAGATTTTAAAAAAACGTGATTCCTGCTTTTAAAGAATAAAATTAATAAGCAGGATTCATGACTGTTTATCGGATCTCCTATAAAAAACTTTATCATTCCTAAGAAATCTCAATAAAAAGATTTCCGCGAAATGATAAAGAACATTGATTGATAATATATAACAACTGCCGGAATTAAACAGCAGCCGGTTGATGTAAAATATCCAGAAACTCGCTCGACGCTGCTTCAATTTTATTTACATTTTTATTAATCTGTGCATTCAGGTATTTATCTGCCACATAAGCCAGCAAGCCAATAATCAAACCCACGGCCGATGTTACCATTTTGGTATAAATACCACCTGCAATCGTTCCTATTTCAAAAGTATTGGTATGCTGTATATTGGAAAACAAAATAATCATACCGGCAATGGTTCCCAGAAACCCAAACATAGGCGCAATACCAGCAATGGTTGAAAGAATACCCAGATTTTTCTCCATCTGATATACTTCCAGTTTTCCCGAGCTTTCCATCGATTTCTCAATATGATCCATCGGTTTGCCAATGCGGCTGATACCTTTACTTATAACCCTGGGCACCGACCCTTCATAGTTCTTACAAAGCGACTGAGCGCCTGAAATACTGCCTTCCGTAATTTTTTCTCTTATACGCAGCATGAAATCATTGGGTGCTTTTCCCGCTTTCTTAATAGCCAGATACCTTTCAATAAATATATAGACGGCTAAAAGACTGCAAATGGCAAGTGGTATCATCAAAACACCGCCTTCTTTTAATAAAAACCAAAGTGATAATTGCTCCGGAGCAGCGGGAGTAACAGCTTGCGTCATTTGCGCAACGGTATCGGCAGGTATTTGTAAGAATAAATTCCAGGACATTTAATGTAGGATGGTTTTAATTGTATATCGGGCAAATATACAAAAGCAAATATTAAAACCCCGCCGGAATTAGCCGGCAGGGTTTAATGAAGCGTTATTTTTTATGATTGAATTGCTTTATCGTTAATTTATTCTATTGTCAGATGATGTCATTGTCTGAAACGATTATTCCACAAATAGAAGGTGGCATTAAAATCATTAAGCAATTAAACCGTCAATCAACGGAATTACCCGATGCTAACCAATTCGATATCGAAAACAAGGGCTTTGCCGGCCAATGGATGATTGGCATCCAATACCACGCTGTCTTCTTTTACTTCATGCACAATAACCGGAAAATGATTGCCCTGGTTATCGCTTAAATGCAATTGAACGCCTACTTCCGGCTTCAAATCTTCAGGAAATTCAGATTTAGGAAATTCAATAAAATTTTCCGCAGCTGCAGGGCCGTAAGCCTCTTCAACAGGGATGTTTACTGTTTTCTTGTCACCAATTTTCATATCGATTAAGGCATCATCAAAACCTTTAATCACCTGACCTTCGCCTACCGTAAATTGCAATGGCTCGCGACCTTCTGAACTGTCAAATGTAGTTCCGTCTGTTAATTTTCCGTGGTAATGCACATTTACGGTATCGCCCGCTTTCACTGTTGACATAGTTGTTTCCCTTTTTTGACTGGGTTAAAAAAATAAAAAATAGCCTGCAATTTACTTTTATTTGAGAAAATAGCAAATAAGCACAGATTTTATATTTGTTAAGAATGAAAAATGAGTGTTGATTCAATAACCTGCTTCGCTTTAGCTAAACAATTTTATTTGCTGAATAGTTGAAATGTTTTTACCGTTATTTTTTAAAAACAAGCAAGAACTGCACACTTTCTTGCTGTTGAAAGCAGGGAATTCCACCTTTACATAATGAGTGGAAATATCAAATGCATTATTGGCCAGAGCACAAGCCGGATGCGGCTGAAAGGCATTTGATATTTTGAAACAGTAATTTAAATGTGTAAAAGAATGAACAAAAATTTTATAGTAGTGGTGCTTCCGCTGACGGACACGGACGATTACATAGATATACCAAAATGTGCCTTTTTCAGCGAAATAGATGAAGCTAAAGAATATATAGAAAAGATGGTGTTTAAAGAAACGGGCGATTATTATGCATTGCCCAATAAACCTTCCGACATCAGGATTAAGCTATCTGATAAAATATTGGAATTATGGGTATGTTATATACCAAATCCTGTTTTCCTGAATTAAACGGCAAACAGGATTTCTCCGCACGAATTGCAATTAAAGATGATTTCGTACTCAATGTCATTAACTAAAAAGCTAAGCATATGTTTCTATGTATTTTATTTAAACCACATAGAGACATAGGCAATTATTTAGAATGGAGTTGTGCTGAAAGGGCGCATAGAAAACAAGTTTTAACATAGTCAATTGTTAGCTTCGAAGCGAAGCTTTGCTATGAGGAACTATTGTATTCTTTCTACAAATCTTAATCCTATGTGGCTATGTGTTTCAATTAAACCACAGTTTCTCCTGCACGGCGGCATTAATTTAAATAGCATACAGGCCCTTATTTATTCATTAATAACCTGATATCGGCCATTTCCGTCCTGATATCCCGCATTTCTTTCCGCAAATCTTCAAAGTAAGGACGCAGATCGGTGCTGTGTACTTCCCTTACTTTAAACATGCTTACAATATCTTTTAGATGGCGCTTATAGGGTTTATATATTTCGTTATCGCTTACTAATTCCAGGGTTTTTTCATTCTCCATATATACCCTTTTACATACCAGTCCGTCCTGCTTGTCCAGAATGGCATAAATATAGCCCTGCCTGATATCAGATATATCTGTAACAAGCGTGGCTACTGCTTTGTCGCTGTCCTTTATGGTGCTGTGCATGCTGTCGCCGCTGATGGGCACCCTGATGTGCAGGCCCGGGCCAAGGTGGGGCAGATATAAATTAGGCTCCCGCATCATTCTGTCTGCATCCAGCAAAAACAAGGCTTCGCCTGCGGCTGCCTTACTTTCAAAATCATATACATTATAGGTGTACTCTGTCAGCGAGTCTGTTGCTGCATTGCCCAAAGCATTCGATTTGCTTTTTGAGGAAGATTCGTCCGATAAATCATTGGCCAGTAAAAGTCCTATATCAATTCCAAAAAAATCGGATAATCTGAATAAATCTTCGAAAGACGGCTGTGAAAGGTTGTTCTCCCAGCTGCTGATGGCAGTGGTACGTTTATTAACCAGTATGGCAATGTCAGACTGGCTTTTGACTGTTTTTTTTCTTAAAAACTTAAGGTTACTTCCGAAATAATTATTAAGCATGGCTACAGAAATTAAAACGATAAAAATAATCCGATTTTTTTGGATTTCCGACATAATCGGATTATTTTTGTATTCGGCAATAAAAGTACGAAATATTCGGAATAAAATGCGCATTATTCCTTTTAAATCGAAAAATAAACTGATTGGCCGCTGCACAATATTCCGGATGTATGGCAGACGAGGCGCGGCATCAGGCCGGATTTGCAGAATACAAATGTTTGAATTTTTATAACCCTATCTAATTTTAATTTTATTATGGCTTACAATCGTCGTAATTACCTGAAAAACGTTGGCTACATTGTAGCCGTTTACAATCAAGTAAAGCAACCGGATATACCCGATACTTATATTCTGCGTTATGAATTTCCGAAGCATGGCATTTTCATAAGCTACCGCACCTGGATGAATATAAAAAACATACGCACCACCGAAATATACAGCGCCCTTCATTAAAAACGGCGCGCCTATGGGTAAAAGCATTGCCCGGCCTGATAAAAGAAACGATGCACAGATATTAAAGCATCCGCAAAAAGCATTAAGAAAGTCAGGGCAACTGCAAAAAATGCCGGCGCAAAGCAGTTTTTAAAAAACCAAAGCCAATCTTTGAAAGGAGATTGGCTTTTTCTATCCTTATCTGACCAAAGGAACAGCATTTACAGAACTTTTATCGGCACCGGTGAGATCTTTTGCCTCCGGATAGAGACAACCTTTGCGATAACCGTTTGGAAAGTAACGGAGACTAAGCTAATCTCTCCGACAGCTATTTGGATACGGATTGGAGTCATCTGACCCCTCAGACAGCTATTTGGATACAGATTGGAGCCATCTGACCCCTCCGACGGTCGGGCCAGTTACCATCTTAAACAATATCGTTGTCTTTCCGTGAACAATTTTATGCAGGGAAAAACTTACATTTGAGTTTTGAAAATACAGAAGTACATGGATAAAAAAATACACGAAGGCCGCAATGTGAAACGCTTCAGGGAAATGATGGGCATTAAGCAAGACGCCCTGGCATCTGACCTGGGCGATGACTGAAACCAGAAAAAGATTTCGCTGCTGGAGCAGAAAGAAACGATTGATTTGCTGTTGCTGCAACAAATAGCTGCGGTACTTAAAATACCTGTGGAAGCTTTTCAGAATTTTGATGAAGAACAGGCGGTGAATTTAATTTCTTGTAATTTTTCTGATAACGCGATGTTCAATAATAAAATTGAGGTGTTCAATAACAATCCAATCGAAGAAATAAAAAAACTTCATGACGAGAAGATTTCATTATTTGAAAGGATGCTAAAGGAAAAGGATGAAATGATGGAGCGGTTGGAGCGGTTGATTAATAAATAAAGTTTGGCCGGTAGGGAAAATAAACAAAACAACCGCTTCAAATCAATGAAGCGGTTGTTTTGTTTTACCTGTTTTTAAAAGTTGCGCTTATGTAATCTACTATTGATTCATCACCTGTGATTAATAAGCCAATATAGGTTTCTATTTCAACTTTAATAATTGAGTTTTTAAACCGTATATCGTAAGATTTATAATCTTGGGAGCCTGCAACTCCTTCAATCCCATTAGTAAAAGCTGCTCCTTCATTTATCAACAAGCGATTAAGATCATTTATCAGTTGCTCATCATATTCAGTTCCAAGTATTATCGTTTTTTGATTTTCCATACTGATTACTTTTTGAAATTTAAATCATTTCCTCGCTCTTCGTAGTCTTTAATCTGCTGTTGTACTATGTCTGCGGCTCAGGACAACATAGAATTTTAAAGCTCCATTTTGAGAAGAAACTTCCATTGTTCATTTCACTAATTGAGCTAATTCGCATTCCTCGATAAGAATTAAACCATATCCTCTTGTCGGCATACAAGTCCCTTTGAATAAAACTCTGTCTGATCTTTTTAAAAAAGATAATGCTGTAGAATCTTTCAAACGACATACTATGTCAAGACCTTGGATATTTTCAAGAAGTAAATCTTTATAATCTGTATCAATTCTATTAATGTAACCCATTATAAAAATGTTGCTGTCTTTAAACGTTCTTTTGTAAGCCGATGGATCCTTATGATAAAAGTCAGCCAATTCGTTGGCAGTTGTAATTTGCTGATCTAAATGAATGTGGATCATATTTACAGCATTTTCCAACTCCTTCTTCCTGCTATTATCTGAACAAGCCGAAAGAAAAATCAAAGAGCAAATAAATGTTTTCGCAACAAGGCTCCTATTAAGTGATTTAATCAAACTATTTAATTTCTAATGCTAAGTAAGCATTTTTCCTTCATTTTAACTTATCTCCTTTCGCATTTCGGAGTATCAAGTTCTCAATTAATTTAAGGCTAAACTATTGATACTACTTTTGAATCTTGAAACTCCATTTTGAGAAAGACAAACAACCGCCACATTAATGCAACGGTTGTTTGTCTTTAGTTTGTGAGGAAAAATCATAGAAATTGATTATGAGTATGTTAAACAAGTAGTTCTATAAAACAACACTGATGTAACACTACCCACTATCGCGACTAATTATAGTCTATTGCTACAATCAATTTTTCAGTTAGTGCATATTCAAAAAGCCTGATTATGTTTTCCTTTGTTTGCATTGTTTGCATATCGCTTCCTGGAACAACAATATCTGCTATACAATTCAAATAAGATTCGGTCGAAGGCACCTTCCAATTGGGTTCTTCATAGAATCCATCATGCATCTGATAATGAAGAGAAAGCTCATCCCAATATCCATCCTTATTAGGTTTGGCATATTTCATTAATGAATTAAATGTTCCAATCCAGAGATTAACAAAGTTGTCCTTATCTACACTAAAAGACAAACTTGGTTCTCCAATGATAGTGTCATCAAATTGTATATGTTTCATTTCTGCATTTTTTTGTTTATTCAGCTAGTGCCCTCAGTTCGCGCAAATATGCAGCATGATCTTGTAGCATAGTTTACTTGTGAGAACTGGACTCCATGTTGAAACAATATGGTTCATAGAAAAACAACCGAACCAATGAAGGAACGGTTGTTTATTTACTTACTTTAACACTTAGTTAGGTTGTTAAAGTATTTATTATCTCATCTATATTGTTTGGAAGATGCTTGTTTTGAACAAATGATTCAATCCTCTCAGGATTCATATTAGCTTTAAAATTTGGAGTTTGCACAGGTAACCACTGCTCAGAACTTAATTGGTATCCCTCGACGACTTGGGTAAAGGATTTTTTTGATTGAAATTCAATATCAAAGATTCCTTGATCACCGATCAGATCATTGCCTCCTAAATAAATAGACTTTGTACTATCATATTCCTGATTTAGATTATTCAAAAGTATATCACTATTTTTCTTCAAGAATAAAAAGTCCAAAGCAATTACATAGCAATAATCTATATATTTCATCTTGCTGCTTGGATTTAATTCATGATCCGAAATACCTAAATTGACATACGGCATTATCAAGCATTTGTTGCTCAATATTGTTTTTCCGAAATAAGATTCGAAAGTATGTATCTCCTCAAGGTTTTCTTGATATATTAGCTTTGTCATGATTTTCTCCTTAATATTATTTGATTAATAGTTCCCTGCTGTCTGTAGTGTTCAAACCTGCTGCTGTCCTGACGTCTGCGACTCAGGACAAACAATGCTCCCGCCTTAGCGGGACAATCAATGTTACAATATCACAATATCCAATAAACCCTTCCCTGTGCCATAATAATCTCTCGCACTGCTATACAAATAATCGTCGGCATTGTCAACGATGCCTGCGGTTACCGGATTTTTATGAATATATTCCAGTTTCTGAATCCAAAACAATTCACTGAATATTTCTTTCGGTTGGTTATCCTGACGCCAGAATTGATATTTTGTATTCCTGCTGTTTTCTGCACCTGTCTTTTCAAATATTTGTAACATCCATTCCTTCCGGCTTTCCTGTGGATTGTTGATAATAGCTTGTATGATCTGTTTACTTGTAAATTTCTTTAAATCACGGAGTATATCACTGCTATTCTGTCCGATTGCTGATATAATCAAATGAATATGGTTACTCATCAGGCACCAACCATGAAGTAATAATCCTTTTTCTTTTTGGCAATATCTGATGCTATCCAAAACAATATCACGATATTCCTTCCTGGTAAACACATCTACCCATTCAACTACGGCAAAAGTTACAAAATGAATACCTGCCTCGTTTCTTATTTTATATCCGCCTTCACTCATTCTTATTTTTTGTTTTCCAAATAAAGATAAAAAACAGCCGGACTTTAATTACAAAGTCCGGCTGTTAGTTTTGTTTTGTCCCGCTAAGGCGGGAGCGTTGTTTGTTTGTTCTTAGTCACAGACATAAGGACAGCAAGGAATACAAACACTAAGGATAGCGGGGAGTTACCGAAATCCTAGGCAACCCAACCTTTTACATCAGAATATTGTGTTTCTTTTTCCAATCTATTCAAGACATGCGCAATTCTTTCACTTAAAAACTCCTTTTCATTATTAGTAAGTTCATGAGAGGGCATAACATGGGTTTGCATGACTTTTAACTCTTCTGTAATTTTAATTAACTCTTTTTGTTCAATATCGTATCCAGATTGCATTTCAACTACGTAAAACAAAGAATGTTTTTCCGCTAAGGGTCTCCATACCCTTGAAAAAAAAGATTCTGTTGCGATGGGCACATTTATTTCTTCCCCATTATGTGTTTTTGTTAACATTAAATGTACTGACATATTTTTGAATTAATTCCCGAAATAAGCACTAAATCTTATATTGGGATAAGCTTTAGAAAGATTAATTAATTGATATTTCACTGCGTTAATAATCGCTGGATCTTTGCTATCAATAATGAATCGATAATCTCTGATTTTCCTCAGCGTTTCTAAGTCTGTCGCCACTCCAGATCCATCTTTTGTTAAGCGAGAAATTGACCCCTGTTATCTGTAGTGTTCAAACCCACTGCTGTCCTGACGTCTGTGACTTAGAACAAACAAGCATCTTATGTATACCGTAAACAAATATAATATACACAGGTATCTTATTTATATTGAACTTCTACCACAAATCTAATGCTTTCTGCAAACGTTCGCAGCGTCCCCTTATGGGAGACGCTGCGGGGTAGAAAAGAAAAACAACCGAACCAAGAAGGAACGGTTGTTTTTTTGCTGTTTAGCTGCATAAATACGAGTGCTGCTTTGCTTAGTCGCATACTTGCGACACACGAAAGAGGCTGTTAGCGTGAAATTATTGATATCTCATTGGAAACCATATTCCCATATATATAGGAGGTGTCATATTGGGAATTACTTTGCTTTCATCCAATGTATTTATATCTACATTTTCAATACATTTCGATATAGGCGGCATATTTTTATCTAAAAATATTTTATCCTTTAGTAAGGAAATCGCATGATTATAATCACGTGCGGTTATTCCACAGCCATAGCACAGACCAGGTGGTATTTTTTTTTCATAAGTATTAAAATCGAATTCAAACCAATATCGTGTCATAGTTCTATAATTTTTTAACTTCCAAATGGTATAAATGGGTGAAAAGTAGGTAATGAAAAAGGTTCAAATCTTACACTCGGGCCTAAATATGGATTGCTTAAACCTGGAATTATCCCTCCTTTGTCTATACCAGGAAAATTTATTCCTTCAAAGTATGGAATCGCATTAGGGTGGGCTAAATAGTCAATATCACTTTTAATGCATTTTTGTATAGGAATGTCTAATCCAACCCCCTTTCTTGTTCCTTTGGCAGCACTTCCTACTACCTCCAATGGTCTTCCAACAATATTAACACCCTGTTTTCCGTAGTCTTCAATCCGCTGCTGTCCTGACGTCTGTGACTCAGGACAAACAAGCATCTTATGTATACCGTAATGTACACAAGTATCTTATTTATATTGAACTTCTACCACAAATCTAACGCTTTCTGTAAACGTTCGCAGCGTCCCCTTATGGAGACGCTGCGGGGCAAAATTGGTTGTAGTGAGATGCTACGACAAGATTGGATATTAAATATAAGTTACTTACTTAATTGATAATTTTAAATAATTATTAGAGTCTTTAACATAGTAACCTTTATTAGCGAGTAGTGCTTTTTTGTAATAAGCATAAATTCGATATTCTCCCCTGTCTTTTAATCCATAAAAGTCAAGAAAATTATACCTAAAGGTATAAGATTGCCCTTTCTTTAACTTCTTAACGGTATTCTTTGAAATATCCGTTAACAATCCAATATCTTTCAATGTATAAGGATACATTTCCCAATTATGCGTTTTCTTGTTGTAATATGTAATTGTAAAATTAATGTCTGAATGACTAAAAATTTCATAGTTTGGCAATTCTGTTGTGTCAATTAATAGTTCTTTCAACGAACAATTAGTTATAGTAAAATAAACATTGAGACTTTCAGACGTTTCTAAAACCAAAGATTCTTTGTTACTTGAGAGTTCAATATTAACGCATAGATCTAATTCTTGAGATTTGCATATTGGAATAAATAGTAGGTAAGCAAAAAATAATATTCCTATTCTTTTCATAATTATAAATTTGTTTTTAATGGGTTTCTTTCTGAATGCTATTTTTAAAATCAATTAAATATTTATATAACTTCTCACTTTTTGCCTCCATACCAGCAAACACTTTAGTCTCCTTATATGCCTTTAATCCAGCATCCAAAAGTTGAATCGCATCATTCTTATATTTCTGTTGTAAATCAGGAGGGAGTTGGGAGTAATAATTGATTGCATTCGCAGCCCATGTAAATTTCATTCCAGCACTTATTGTCGGGAATTCCACAGTAAAATTAATTGTCCCTTCTCTTGCTAAAATACTATTGTTTGGAAATGTACTAAATTGATTCGCAAGAAACTCTCGTTCAATATGGTCTGACATACCCATTATAGCTTTTTGACGTCCATGTATATATTCATGTGTTATCGCTACAACAAGCATTTTAAAATAATCTTTAGATTTACCTGCTTCAAAAAGATCACCTTTTGATATTTGTGTTGATTGGCTTATTCCTTTACCCTCTCCAATTCCATCAGTCTCAAGATATTGATGTACGCCCATGTTATCAACGAATAGAATTGACATTAAATTTTTGTTTACGATGCCATTCAGGTTATATTTATCTATAATCACGTTAATTGCGCCAGCATAATCTTCTGCTTGCATCTTCTTTATAAAAGTAGAATAAGCATCATTCAGTATTTCATCTGCTGTTGGTGAAGGTGGCGAAATTGGTGCTGCTGTTGACACATCTTGAGTTACAGTAATCCCACCTTTTTTACTAACCACTGTTTTCATCGACCTATCCATCTGGTCAATAACAATAGATCCATCTTCCATTACATGACTTGCAGGTCCAGATACATCAATCTTCTTATTTTGTCCTGTACTATCGAAAGAATTTCCTTTTGGATCATTTGGATCAGCCCCACTCAGATCATTCCAAACCACAGGATTATTGAACGAATAATTATACGGACTCATTCCTGCATACTTACTCTCCAACGGATCCACGCTTGTCCACCTGCACAACCAAGGTATATAATATCTCGCGCCATGATAGTATAATCCAGACTCTTCATCCCGCTCCTTACCTGTATAACGGTAACGTTTGGCAAGCGCATTGATATTATCATTCTTGGCCTTATAAGCAGAGGTACCGTAAGGATGGTATTCTTCGTAAGTAATAATCTCACCCTCGCCATCCAGCTCCAGCGTTGCGCTTTGCAAATGGTTGGAGTAGACGTAACGTATCAATACATCTTCACAGTCATCAGCATCATAATCGGTATTACGCAGTTCAAGCATGGCAATGTGGCCTGTATCGTCGCTAATATGCACTGTAGTGCGTTCCAGCACAATATCATTCAAAGAACTTCCGGAGTCAAACTTACGGTATATTTCAAAATTACCCAAGTAAATTCTTTCTTCTTTGATGCCTCCTCCCTTGTCTACAAACTTGCGTACACGCTGTCCGCCGCTGTATTGGTAGTAAGCTGTTATTGTACTACGTTCTACTTTATTTAATTCATTGTTGCTGTTCCATAACATCGTATCCAGATGGGGCATATCCTTCATATTGCCTCTTGCATCATACTGGTTATAATTGTATGTTTCAATGCCGATAGTGGTGCTTTGCAGCCTGTTGGTGCCGGAATTGTAATCATATTCACGTGTATAGCTCCCAGGTCCTGCGGAGTGTTGCAGACTCAGAATATTGCCTACTGCATCGTATTCGTAATGTTGCGTATAGTTTCGTACCGCATCGTTGCCCAGATCAGTTCCGGTATAGCCTTCATCGCAAAAGTTATCTTCCGGCCCTGAAAACGCATCGTTTACGAGTTCCCTACCGGTGGCTTCCACCAGGCGGTACAGGGCATCGTAGGTAAAAGATTGCGCTGCCTCTATCATGCTGTTGTTATAAAACAAGGTGGGCTGCACCGCATCATTAATGGTTGTGATATTACCAACAGGGTCATAGTAGTAATTCAAATCCTGCAAGGTTGTATGCGAGTTATCACTTTCTCTTCGGGTGGTCAGCAATCTTTTCAGCCTGTATGTTTGCGGGTCGTATGTATAACGGGTCTTGGTATGATTGCCATACCAGATGCTTTTGCGCTGGCCTTTGGCATCGTAATGTATATCCTTAACATACACTGTCTCACTGTCGTTATTAGGCGCAAGGAATACTTGTTTCAATGCTCCCGCCTTATCATAAGTGTGGCGGGTAATATTCTCGCCGGGATCGGTCATGGTTATGGGCCGGTTCAGCGCATCCATAACAGCGTGCGAAGACCATGCAGCTTCACCCGTTTCCAACATGTCCTGGAAACCGCTCCAATCGTCTTTAAAAGTACTTGCTTTTAACACATCGTATGCATCGCTCCAATCCACATCTGTAACAGACTGTTCTTGCAGCAAACGCTGGGAAGCAATGACAGGATTACCTTTGAAGTCATAACCCTGTGGCACCCATTGCCTGCCGGAACCATCATAATGATCATACAGTTGCCCCCTGAGATTCAATTCCTGCGGATCGAAATCAACCGTTTCATGATCTCCGTAGAAAGTAAGATCGTTATTATCTCCGTACACCATCAATTCCAGTGTTTTGCTCAGCCCGTCTATTCTAACCCTTTTCTGCTCCGGCCTTCTGAGCACATCATAATCAACAAAGAATTCCCTGCCGTCGGCATCCCAATGATACAAGGGCTGGCCTGCGGCATCCGTAAGCGTGTAGGCATCTCCACTATCTATACTGTGCTGATAGCAGGGCTGCTTCAGCATATTGTAGCGGTATTGTAAAGGTTCATTATCATTACCATCTCTTATGGAAATACGGTTGCCCAAAACATCTAAGGTTACATAGCTTACGATGGCTTTGACCGGCTCGGCCACTGTTGGCCCTGCTTCCAGAATCTGTATCGTATAAAAAGGTCTTGCCAAAGTATCGGTATGCATTACGGTGGGCGTGTTGGCATGGGCTGCTGCTTTTGCTGCCGCATCTTTTTTTGCCAACGTATCTGCTCTTGCAGCCAGCCTTATAGCTTCTTCTGCCATCGTTTCTCCGGCAGGGCCGGTTGCGGGTGGCACAATCAGTGCTATGATTGCTGCATACCAATCGCTTTCAAGCACGGTATCATTATTGTCCCAAACGATTTGTTCCCAAGCCGTCCATTCTGTTTTGGTAAAAGAACCATCGGGCAAATCGGTCCTGTAATTTCTTCCCAATGCATCATAATATAGCCTTGGGCTGACGCCTACGTTTGTGGCCAGTTCGGCAGCTTCACAATGATATGTATCGCTGAAATAAGGTTCAAATTGCATTACGGCATTGCCCTTATTGTTGTAGATAGTACGTCCGCTACCTATCCAGTTTGCAGTAATAGAAGCGCCTCCTCCTTCACCCGGAATGACTGTCGGCTCGCATTGTGCTTTGTGCATCAGTACCCTTCCCATTCCATCGGAATAGGAAATGCGAATGAGGTGTGGAGGCGGATCTTTTTCTTCTGGATAGCCGTCCGGCAGATAAACGTGCTGCTGTCTCGCTATCATACCTACCGCTGCAGGCACGCTGCTAAAATCATACACACAACGCCAGGTAGCGCCTTTAAGTAATTGGCCTGCATACAATTCGGGATCATTATTGAAAAATCCGCTTTGTGCCACTGCATCATCACCATTGTAGAGATCTAAGTCATCGAGGGTGTCACCTTCGGTGCCTTCGTCCTTGCCCTTAAAAGCCATAGCGACAGGCATGCCCAATGCATCGTAAAGAATTTCACTGATATTATTATTGGCATCCCTCATGCGCAAGGGTTGAAGCGTACGCCAGTCGTAGCTTTCGATAGTGGCCGTATTGTATTTAGCATCTTCGGTAGCTTTTGGCAGCAACCAATAGTTTATATAATCAAGGTTGGAAGAAGGCGGAGAATCCCAGAAATAGATACGGGTTTCATTTCCCCAGGGATCATAAAAATGCTCCGGCGTATAAAATTTGGTAACAGGATTTGTATAAGCTGCTGTTCCTGACGGTAACCAATATTGTTCTTCATATTCTATAAAACCTGTTACCGGGTTTCCTGTTGAAGCATCGGTAAATACGTATGTTTCTTTATAACCTCCTTCAGCCATCATTTCCGCATCTACCAGACCATCATAACAATAGCCCAGCAGTTTGCCTGCAAAAACAAGCTGGAACTGTTTTCTTGGTATAGCAAGGCTTTCTATCTGACCGAAATCCAGTGTATCAGCAGCATCGTTATCTTTAAACAAAACCTTGCTATGGCTCAATAACTTTTTCTCCGGATCTCCGGATGGATTATCGGAGAAACCAATTTCAGGAATTGGGGTAGGAATTAATTCCCCGGGATCGTCAGGGTCGGGCAGGAGTGGTTCCAGATAATCAAGCAAAGATGTTGCAGTCCATAAACCGGAAGGATAGTGTTCATCGTCCGTAGCAATAAATACTTCATAGGCCTTAGCTTCGCAACCCACACGTAACCTGTAATGATTGTCCTCTGTAACGATATCGTTGGTGAAGAAATTTTCAGAATAGGAAATGTGCATTTTTTCCTGTTCGTCTTTTACCTTTTGCGTATAAGAACCTGAAATAGCCGGTGGATCTTTCCGGGGATAGGCTATAGATGCACTTTTCTTTACATTGCCGTATTCATCTGTGTCCAAAGTGAGCTGATGCGCTACCCTTGCATCTTCCATATCTCTTTCACAACTGAAAGCAATGCTTTGTTCCTGCAGGTTGATAAAAGAGGCATACCGGTTGTCGCCTTGCGGCTGTATCAGTTTTACTTTATAAGTAGTTGCGGTAACCGAATAAGGAATGCTTTGCTTTTCTGTATCACCATCCAGTGCATAAACTTCCTGACGCAACGGAGAGCCTTTAAGTGCACGATGCGCTTCACGCCATTCCTGTGCATTTAAGTCCGCTGCATCAGGCAATATTGCTACAGGGACAGTATTATCCCAGTCTTCTAACTGAAAATATTCCTGTTGGTATTTTTGCAGCAAAGATTCTTCCCTGAGCCATGCGCCTGTATGGTTCCAGGTCTTTGTAAGAACAGGTTTCTGATCCAGGTTTTCTGTTTCGGAATAAACGGCCGTTTCTATGTCTTTTGTTTCCACATAACCAAAACCACGGAACTCGCGTTCCTCATGGTCATAATAGCCATGGCGATAGCGATAACTTTGCGTATAGCTGGCACCGCTTACACTATCCGTCGTCGTTATGCATTCAATGCATTGCATCGGAAATGGTAACCTGGTAGCCCAGGAAATCCCTTTATGCTTATCATCGAGATAAAATTTCGTGGAGCTTTTGTAAGTAACGGAAACGGATTTACCCATGCCACTATGATAACTTTTCATGAGGTAGGGCTTTTTGCCTTTCATCAGGTCTATATATTGCAAAGGGGCTGTCGCATGTTGAGGCAAGGGGCTGCTCCACACAATACATCCGGTACCATTTCCCAGGAAATCAAGCACAGCAATTTTACTCATATTGTCAGTACCCGGCAATGGATTAATGTCAGTGGGTTCGCTCCATGCATTTCCTGAAAGATTGACCCATGCTGTACATTTGTTTTCGCCTACATAGATTAAATCGGCAGCGCCAGTACCTGTAATATCTGCAAGACTGAGGTATAAAGGATTGTAGATATCAGGCGATTGAAAAACAGGCGCATTGGCCATCGTCACTTTAGCTCCGAATTTACCATAGCCCATATTCGGCCAATAACATACTTCCCCGTTTTTGATGCGCACAAGATCCGTCATGCCGTCGCCGTTTATATCAGCAAGGAAAATGCTTTGCACGGCGTCACGCAAAAGCAATACCGGTCCCTTTTCTTCATCATTGAATACAGGCGAATTACCACCTGTATCAAAGCCGTCTTTACCCAGATTTTCATACCAGGTCCAGGCACGGTCTTCGGTTATTATTATATCACTTTTACCATCGCCATTCAAGTCCAGCATCTTTGTGAAAGGACTATTCCAGTCAATGTTCAGGTTTTTTGCAAAGGTTTGAAAGGGTTTCCAGTTCTGATCATCATCCAATTCCCAAAAACCTTTGACGGGCGCTTCCGACACTACCTGTCTCCTGCCGTCTGCGTCCAGATCCTGCCATTGCAAACCGCCGCCACCTAAACCTGTAAAATCAGGTTTAGAAGTGATGCTTTTTGCAGTATCAAAACAGCCATGGCCGAGGTTATTTTTATAAAACCAGCCGCCGCCCTGTTCTGTAAGTATACCACTAATGCCTTCACCTTCAAAATCCACCCATTGATACGGTCCGGTAAGGCCTTGCGGTGCATTGCGAAAATCATCCTTATCTATAGCCTCAATATCTGTGTTCCACTTCAAAGGCTGATAATCGAATGTCATAGCCGGCAATGTTTTGTTTTGCCAACCATGAATGGTATCATAGGTATAGCCTCGTTGTGTAGCCGCTGTAATTAAATCTGCTTCTGAAAAAGGATCGTCATTCTCATCGTCTTTATAAGTCAATTCCAACGCGCGTATAAGATCGTAACCATCCAATTCCTGAAAATGGTGAAACATCAGTACCCGTCTGCATTTGCGATAGGTGCGTATCTCAAAGCCCGCATGGAAATCAGAGAAGGCATCTCTACGGCTCGGCCAGCTTTGGTTCGGCATGGGGTTATAAGGGTTGCTATGGTCGCCATAATCCAATACTGCTTCCATAAGGAAGGTCAGATCTTCAGCCAGGGTGATGATGCGCTCTTCTCCATTTTCCGTAATCATGCGGCTCAACTCTGGCATGTAGATATCCGATTCAAGCTTATAATCATCTGAACTATCCATTACATCATCAATGAAGTAAGGTTTTTGATTACAGTACAATACCTGCTTCAGGTAAGTGTTGGTATATTTTGCATTACCATTCCTTCTGTTTTTTTCATTGACAGCAGATGGAATGGTAACACCATTGTCGTTTGTATCAACTTTATAAACATACTGCTGTACATTGCCCTTATGGTCAACTGTAAGTTGCGGCAACCATTTGAAAATGCGGCAAGCATCTGTGGGGTCAGCGATGCGGCCTTCGGCGGTGAGACCATAGTAAGTAGTGATATTGTCCTTGGTCGTAACCCGCCACCAGCCGCCGCTTCCACCTGTTGTTTTTTTAATGTATTCTATCCTGGCGAATAATCCTTCTATCCTGGGCCTGTACCTTTTTATGATGTAACTGCCGATGGTTTCAGTACCGGGAAAAATGTCTCCGTAATCGGGCAAAGGCACGAGGTCCTCGGCGCCTGCAAGTAGGAAGACATCACTTTCTGAAGTATCGTTATAGCGCGGCAATCGCTTATCAGTTTTGCGCTGAATGCCCGGCAGCCCCAGCGAGAAGCCAAGGCCAAACTCGCTGTTGCCGCTGCCGCTGTTATAGGAAAGCGACAGGGCGGGCGTAAAGCCGCCGCGCCCCGGGCTGAGCGGGAGAGGAATTTCAAGGCCTGCCGTACCATTTACAGCATTAACCGAGAACTTCTCATCGATGCCTTTCAAGGCACCGCCGCCTTTGGGAAGGCTAACCGTTGGCGCCGTACTTTTGTAAAAGGGACTATCGTCTTTCTTTTGCTGTGGCTGCACACTGTAACGGTCTAAAGGAGAGGAAGAGGAAGGAGAATTATTATTGCCAGTCATAATAGGTAATTTGAAAAAAGTGGGAGTTAAAAAAATTTAATAAAAATTATTGTTGATAAGCAAGGACATGCTTTACAACACAAAAATCTAATCTTTAAAAGCCGATTACAAAAAGGTGTGTAGACCTTGCTTAAATATTTAGGTTAAGGCTTTAAAAAGAGGATTTACAACTATTGCATGTATTCTAAAATTGCAGGAATGATGGCGCTTGAAATAGTAAGCTTTAATTTGGTTTTATCTGCTTCCGTAAGTTGCTTATCACCTATAATAGCAGCCGAACAAAAGCAAACCACATCATTATTGTCATCCATTCTTTCTCTGAATAAAAATGAAATGGCAGCTTGCATAACACCTTCATACAAGTAGATGTCCTTAAGCATGCATTGCTGCATCGTTTCTACATTCAGATAAACTTGTTTATATAGTTCTGCGCCTTTAAGAATGCTTTTGTAAACATCATCAATGGGTATGGATCTGTATAACGCCAGCGCTTCTTCTTCTCTGTCTGCAATTTCTTTCTTGTGGTCATCTCTGTATTTTTCAAAAATGATGGCTACTTTGTTAAAATCTGTCACACCGTTGACAGCAACAAAAATCATATACCGATCTATGTTCGTGCTGTGTATCAGCTTGTTGACAGCATTGCTTATTCTTGAGTGAACGGATATTTTCAGTAATCGGTTCAATACACTTATTTCCATCTTTACCTTGCGCTCATTGCTTTTTGCTTCATTTAAATTGTGTTCTAATAATTTCATTCTTTTGTCCTTATAATAATTTACAAGGACTAACAAAACCGCTGTGGTTGAACTTATCAGCGCAAGCGTTATTGTGGTGTCAATTTCTATGGTGCCGAATTTGTTCATTTGTTTAAAATACTATCCACTTTAGCTTTAGTGGCGTTTGTGTTATTAGTAGGAAGGAGAGATATAAACAATCCTACCAATACGGATAAGAAGCCGGATTCTCCTGCTAATTGTATAATAAAGGCGGGATAATGTATCATATCTTCTGTTTTGCGTATAATGCCTAATAATGCTGCAATAGCCACTAATACAATCTGCAATGCCTGAAAATACTTAGGTGATTTGCTGGTGATTCTTATGATAGTTTCTACTATCGGAGTTAATACTTGTTTCATAAACACTGTTTTTAATTTATAGGTTAATTTTTATCCGGGGGAATTCATCCGATATAGCATGCAATACCGGATCAATCAATGCTTCACAATAATATTATGTGATCAGATGATATGAATGCTAATCAGGAAGAAGAAGAGTTTTGTATTCTTTTTGACAAGACAAAAGTGCAACACTTTTCTGCTTTCTTCAAAGAAGTATGCAATCCTTGCCCGCTTATTTATAGCACTATTACTATTGAATGTATTATCGATTCTTAATCAGATTCTTAATTTCCAGGGCTCCGGAATTAAAACTAAAAGAGATGCATACAATGTTTTCGATTGTATGACAAGACTGCAAAATCAGATTTAATTATAGTAGAAAGAGAAAGACGGCTATGCTTCTTGAAATAACCGGGCAAGGATTGCACAACTATTTGACGCAGGCAAAATATCTTTTGACTTTTGCATAAGACAATACCTCAAACATGAAAATCAGAACAGGCATATTACTATTACTCTTTGCAGTCTTATTAGGGGTAAGTCTTTTCCTCAACCTGAAACAATTTATACGCACCAAAGCAGACGCCATAAAAATATCTGCATTAGCAGCACAACAAACAACACATTATGCTCCGGTTGTTACCAGATATATACACGACAGCATCGAGCATTTGGTTGTAAAAGAAATAATGATTGCTTCTAATGAAGATAAAAGCGGGACAATAGGATCAGCATATATTGATACACTGAAGAGAGCTATCAACATCGCAGAAAAACAAATGGACCAGGTAACGAAAATAAACGCAAGCCTCGCAGCAGAGAGCATTACACTGAAACAATCCACAGACAATAAACTGTATGAACATCATGACAAATGGCTGAGCTTATCTTATTATCCTGACAGCAATAAGTTCAATCTTCATTATGATGTCTCACTTAATACAGTAAGGTACTGGAAACGCAGTTGGATCCTGGGATCTAAGCAATATTACCTTGATATATTTTCGGATGATCCGAGAATAAAAATCGACAACATAAAACGATATACCATCGCCGAGCCTAAACCTAAAAAGTTTGGAATAGGATTACACGCCGGATATAGCTTTAATCCTGTCAATAACCAATGGCACCCTTCATTTGGCTTCGGTTTGAATTATAACTTAATAAGATTCTGATGATAGACGAAAAAATATTGAGGGCAATAGTACCCACCGCCCCTAAAACCCTTGGCGAGTACGTACCCTTTTTAAATCAGGCATTTGAAAACTTTGGTATTGATACGCCACAATATCAGGCAGCATTTATTGCACAAATTGCGCATGAAAGCGGTGCTTTCCGTTATGTAAAGGAGATAGCATCAGGCAAAGCATATGACACCGGAAGTAAGGCTAAAGCTTTAGGCAATACGCCTGAGGCTGACGGAGACGGACAACGCTATAAAGGCAGAGGCCTGATTCAGATTACAGGAAAAAATAATTATAGCGTCTGTTCGTTGGCTTTGTTTAATGATGAAAGGTTATTGACCACTCCTGAATTATTGGAAACACCACAATATGCCGTTTATAGTGCTGCCTGGTTTTGGAGCAGCAACCGTCTCAATAGATATGTGGACAAGAATGATTTTACGGGTCTAACGAAAAGAATTAATGGTGGTATAAACGGGCTTGCCGAAAGAGAAAAATATTGTAAGGCCGCTCAGAAATTATTATGCCAATAAGCTGTAGCGTCATCATTTAATAAGACTCATCAACATGAATCGATAAGAATTATAACAAAATTGCTCCACCTGTAACACTACATAACCAGTTTCTGGAAACTAAAATATTTTTATTTATGATTAATCAATCACAACTATCCGGCTATATCCTGTCATCAAATGGTACGCCGGTAAGAGCACTCAGCTTCGTGCCTTCATCGGACAGCAGCTATATCGGTGTGTATGCACAATATGGCGGCAATCCGGATTGGGTGCCGCTGAATATAGGATTATCTTCTGTCCCGACATTACAACAGGTAAGAGATATGAACCGTAATATCTCCATGAATGAAGGAAGCTATGAAGATGCGCATTTCTATCTCAGAAGTGCAGCCGGGAATAATGTTACTACTGCATTTTATACTAACGCCGATGGTGGCGCAATACAGTCCGGCGATACAGATAGTTATACCGCTTTAAACCTGCAGCCATTGGGAGGCTTGTTGACTTACGGCGGAAATGAAGTGGCAACCACAGATAAAGCTCTGGTAAAGAGAGATACTGTAGTTACAAATTTTAATACCATCACGACATCAGGTATTTATACTATAAGTTCGGGCTTAACCTCTGTTACTAATTATCCGCACATTGGCAACAACAATAATGGAGCAACGGGTGGCCTGCTTGTAGTTTACAATAGTGGCTCATCTGCAGTACAATATTTTTATCCAGATAATGAAACAGGCTCTTTAGATAGAAGTGGCGGCTTTTGGTATCGTAAAACCACTTCAGATCCATGGAGTTATAAAAATGGTGTACTGGAGATAAAAACAAACGATCCTGCAAAAGTAGTAATAGCAAATGATCTGATGATTGCAGGAGACTATATGATAGTAGGAAACCTGACATCAATTACTGCGGCAGGATATCCTCCGCAGAGCTCCGACTTGCCGTTGATGTTAACCGTCAGAAAGAAGTTCCATGGTGTTTCATTCGGATATAGTGTAACGCAAGAAGCTGTATCTATGCAGGAATCATCTTCGAACCTGACGAGAAAATGGATCCGTTCCTTATATAATTGGAACGGAGGAAGTGGATGGGATAGCTGGAATGAAGTAGGCTTATTACGTGATGTATATACCAAAACACAGCTAAACACATCAGGAGCTGGCGGAACTGTTCATTGGAACAATATTTCAAATGCACCATCATTTCTTACGTCCATACCAACTTTACAACAGGTAACAACTGCAGGTAATTCCATCACAAATAGCATTTTATTAACTGGCGGCACTAATGGATCATCCTTGAAAATAGATGGTACTAATTCGACTTACAACATCAATACTTCATCTGCAAACGGATATGCACGTGGCGTGCTATTGTATGACAGCAATGGCACAACGAAGCTTGGTGGTATTGGGTTTTATTCAGGAAGCCCTAACACTTTAACCTATGGTTGGGCAGGGACTGACTATAATAATTCGATTTTAAAATGGAATTCTACGGGAATAGGTATAAAATTAGGTTCTACAATTGCACCCTTATATCCATTAGATATAAATATCGCGACAATTAACTATACCCAACCTATAGCAAATTTTTCTCAAAACGGAGGTTCAATTTCTATACAAAATGCTAGTTCAGGAACTGCAGATTTTAATCCTATTATTAAAGGAACATTTGCAGGTACAAATCCTGCTTATGGATTAGCATTACTTGGCCAAGGGTCTGATACATTTACAAGTGCAGCAGTAGTATTAAGAGGTGCAAATGCAGCAGGTACAAGTACACTCAATGTTGGCAATGTAGTAGAAGTGCAAAATTACACCACCAAATTTGCCTCTATAGATTACTTGGGTAATTTCAAGTTGGTTAATTCCGGCAGTTTTATTAAACAAAGTTCTCAATCAACTAAAATAATTAATAATGTTGCTGAATTAATTACAGCAGCAACAGCAACAACAGGATGTATTGTAATTAAACACGCATTTTCAGCAGCCAATTTAATGCAGGATTTTAAAATTAAGATTTGGAGTTATGCATTAGCAAGATTAGCAGAAATAAGAATAACATTCTACTTACAAAGTACAGGTATAATTTCCGCATCGGGTAAAAAATCTTATATCATTGCGAGTTCATCAATGCCGGCAGGATTTGAAAATATTAATGTTGGATTTGACGCATCTGGTAATTTATCAATAATGATTGCAGATGTATCTACATCCTGGTCAACATATTTAAGAGTTACAGTAGAACAACTGATACTTTCTCATAGTAATTGGAACACACTTGCCTGGGAATCCGGGTGGTCAGTTACCACAGAAAATGATTTATCTGCTTATACTGGTATTGTCAATATTCCAATAGATGTAATGGCAACTCAGAGCTGGGTTAATACAACTATTAATGGCAGTACAAATTTTATTCAGAATCAAAATACTGCATCTCAAACGGCCGATTTTAGAATTGCCGGTACAGGTCGCATTGATAATTGGTTTGCGATTGGCGGTACAGGTACTTCAACTGTAAAATTATATAATAGAGGTAATATTACGGGAGGAACAACTTCCTATGGTACTTACAATTTACATGAAGTCCAGACTGATGTTACGACTATTGCTTACGGGCAACGTATATATATGGCCTTAGCAGCGTCAGCCAGCCCGGCAAGTATTCATTACCTAAGATTATCACAAGGCACATTAGGCGGCTCTAATACAGTTAATAATCAGTATGGTATTTATATAGACGACTTGACTATAGGAAGCAATAATTGTGGAATTGTAAGTAATTTATCATCAGGAACCAATAAATGGAACTTATATCTATCTGGCAGTGCAGATAATTATATGGCTGGTAGTTTAGGCATAGGAATAACAAAACCTACACCCTTTGCCGCTGACGCCATTGCTTTCCCTGCACTTGTACCTAAAATGGAAATTGTAACCGGGATAACTAGTGCCGTTCCATACGCAGAAGGTATAGTTGTAAGACATACATCTTCAGGGGGTGCAAATCCGGGAAATAGAGAAGTTGGATTATTTTTGAAATTAGGAGATGAGTTAACATCAGGGGCATCATCGCACGGAGCAGCAATAACAGTGGGAACTTCTAACACTTTTTCCAATGCCCCTGACATGAATTTCTATATCCTTAATAGCGTTAGTCCTGTAATGCAAATTCTTAACAATGGAAATGTAAAAGCAGCCAATTCATTGGGAATAGGCGTATCTCCATCCTATAAGTTAGATGTAAATGCCGGAGCGACAACTGGTGTGTTCGCTAATTTTTCGGTAGCAGGTGGTAGTTTACAATTTGGAAACTCAGGTACAACTACTACTGCTGCACCAACTATTACATTTACATCTGGTACAACTACTGTTGGAGCCTATCAATTATTTAGAGGTACAATAGATAGTTATAGTACAGGGGCCGCGGTTTTCAGAACCTATAATGCTGCCGGCACCGGTGGACTAACAGGCGGTAAAGCATTTGTATTTCAAAATTATACTACTAACATATTTACCATAGATTACCAAGGTGTTATCGGAATACCAAATTTAATTGGGACTGGTACTCGTATAGTTGTGGCCGATTCATTAGGTAATCTTTCGTCAATTACAAACAACTTTTTAACTTCGATATCAGGGACAACAAATCGTATAGTAGTAACAGGAACAACTGTAGATATAGCATCCACTTATGTCGGTCAAACATCTATTACAACATTAGGTACAATTTCAACCGGTACCTGGAATGGTACAACCATTGCTGTTAATAAAGGAGGAACTGGTGTTACTGCATTAACCGGTGTTACAATCGGCAATGGCACCTCTGCAATGACAGGATTAACGGGTACAGCAGGTCAGTTATTAAGAAGGAATGCAAGTAACACAGCATACGAGTTCTTTACCTCAAATTATTTGACAGATGAAACAGACCCGATTTATACAGCTGATAAGTCAAAAATCTGGTCGGGCGAAAATACAACGAAAACAAATCAAGTTTCAAATTTTAATCAGGCTTTACCAAGTGGGGTTTATAATGCTTTTCAGGCAACGGGAACGGCAATTAATGAGTGGGAAGTGCTGTTACACATGAGGCATGTTGACACAAATAATAATTATGGCGCTGATATAATTAGCACAATGGGAACAAGTCCCAACCCATACTTAGGTTGGCGAGAAATATCTAATGGTTCTTATGGGGCTTGGCATAAGATTTGGACTTCAGCAGATTTTCCAAGCACAAACTCTTTCATTATAAATCAAAATGCATCTTCTCAATCAGGAAATATGTGGATTGACGGCCGAGTTGTGGCTGATCATTTTGCCTGGCTAGATGGTTCTACTATTAAACTTGATTCGAGCACAGCATTTATCGCCCTATATACTGCAGGTAGTGCCGCACAGAGCTTAAAGACCGGAGGATTAACTATATCCGATTCTTATTCAGATTCTGCTCCTTCAAATGGATTGTTTGTAAAAGGAAACCTTCAATTGAACAGCCTTAATGGTTCCGGCACGAGAATGGTAGTTGCCGATGCAGACGGAGTTTTATCGACTCAGCCAATTGGAAGCCTTGTATCACAATGGGTGGATAATACTGTTACCACATACAATTACCTTTCAGCAAATGATCCTAATATCGGCGGTGGCAAGGGCATCTATTCTAATGGCGGTTATGCTTCTAATTATCAGGAATTAATTGTGCAAAATCCTAATAACGTTGAGGATAATGTAGAATTTATATATAGAATTGATCAGGCTAATTCAGATTGCACATTATCATTACCAGATCCCTCAGTATTCCCTAACAGAGTGCTTAATATCACTAACTTTTCAACTGATACCGACGCAGGAATTATACTGGATGGCCTTTATATGCCAATGAATACAGAGATTGGTACCGTCACAGATTATCTCTCATCTGTAAAAGGAGATATCACATTACCTCAATGGATTCAGGTAATGTCAATTCAGACAACTGTTGGTGGTAATCCTGATTATTACTGGATGGTAATTAAAGCAGGAAGGAAAACAGGGTTTTAAAAAACTAAAAAAACATAAAAATTAAAAATCAATTAAAATGTCATTCAAAAAATTTAAAGAATTTACAGAACAGGCACAAACACGCTGTGGTGTTGCCTTCGAAATCAAAACTGCGCAACAAAACTATGATGGTGTTATCACTGCAGTAAAAGGAGTAGTTTATGTTCCTAATGAAGACGGAAAATCCGCATCACTTGAAATGCTATGGAACCTTAAAGGGCAGGCTATGCTGGTAGGCGAACAGTTTGATTTGATAAAGGAACTACTTGTCGAAGCGGTTGAAGAAGATGCTTCGACACTCCTACAACCCGAAAATTAAAGCATATTTATTCCCGGATAAAATCAATAAAAACAATAATCAATTCTCAAATATTTAAAACACAAAAAACTATGTCGTTCAAAGAATTTAAAGAGTTCACTAAAAATGCAGAAACAAGATGTGGTGTTTCTTTCGAATTAAAAACCGTTCAAAAAAACATGGACGGTATCATTACAGCCGTAAAAGGTCAGGTTTTTCTTCTTAATGAACAGAGAGAATCTGTGCCGCAAGAAATGTTATGGAACCTAAAAGGGCAAGCTATGCTAATAGGTGAGCAATTTGATCTGGTTGTCGGAGAAGCTTTTGAAGAGGTGGCAGACGATGCACCTATTGTTCAGGCAGAAAAATAGTCGCATCTGCGCAAAGTTTACAACAGTTATACTTGTCATTGATGGTTTTTTCATTAGAGATAATCTCTGATGGCAGTATAACTGTGTACTTTTTTAAACTCAAATCAATTTTAAAAATGTTACCGAAAGATTTGGAACTTATGCAGACTTTCATGGCTTTTATTAAAGATGCTCAAACCAGAAGTGGCACAACTTTCGTTTTTGAATCTTTTCAATTAGCACAGGGCAATGAGGCCAATATGAAAGCAACAGGAAAAATATTTATCGAAGCAAGCAATAAAAGCCCAGACATACCTTTGGCAATGGAGTGGGATTTAAGTGGAAATGCGCTTATGATTGGCAAGCAATTTGATCTGGTTTGTGAAGATTCTTTTCACGATATAGAGTAAACTCTTCCTCTTTCTACAGTCGTACTCTTATTTATTCAATATTTATCAGGTGCTGAAAGATAAGTAAGAATGTTTTTCGGTCAAGACCTGCAGCAGTGTTTCGTTTAAGTTCTGCTCCATTAAGTAGATTCTCGTGGATAACCTTTTCAGGTTATGCCCTTCTATTACTTATTCATATTTATCCGGCATCATGCTGCAGCTTCTGTAGCGTAGGATGCCGGCACTATAAAATTTTATTCATTTTAAAATATTCTTTCTTATGTCTTCGGAACTAATGAAAAAAATATCAGGTCAGTTGACCGATACAAGCAACAATGCACTGGGTCAATTTCCCTTTGGCATTACTATTGAATTTACCCGGGAATTGGATTCGGATAATCCCGGTGGATGGATAGGGTCGGCACCTATAAAAACTTCCGGCCAGTTCGATTTATTTACCACCTATGACTTACCTGTTGTAGAGTCGGTCGGCTATAAAATTTTTAAAGATGCGCAGCTTATTACAGAAGGAAATGTAATAATTACAAACTTCGAAACGGAAGTTGCAATCGATGATGCCACTTATCAGGAATTACTGAGGCCTTTCGATTCAAATGATGATTCGGATGAAAATAAATTAGTTGGTACAGTTGTTAACCTAAATGGATTTCCTGTTTCGGGAACTATTACTATTTACAAAGTAGCTTTGTCCGGCAATACTTTTTTAGGTTCAACAATGACAAATGATGAAGGTTATTATGAATTCTCTTTCACCACTGCTGATTCAAAAGCACTAAAGGTAGAGTTTACAAGAACTGGCATCGACCCTGTAAACTCAGACACTATTTATAATGCTAATGGTTTAGTAAATGTTGATCTTATCATTCCTGTTAAAGGCTCATCAGTTATTTCTTCGGAATTTGAATTACTGTTTTCCGCCGTAAGTGATTATACAGAAGATATGTCACAAGAACAACTGGCCGATGATAATGTCAGCAAATTTCTGGCGGGCACAACAGGAGAAAATGAGATGTTGGTGAAAACATTATTGTCAGCTATGTTGTTTAGCATTCAGACCTCTGTTCTCATTGAAGCCTTTTATGGTCTGATGAGAACAACAATGCAGTCATCTCTGGAAGTACTAATAAACATGCCGACAGAAGATCTCACTAATGCATTAAAGCTTGCTGTTAGTCTTAATATCATTCCACATTACGATGATTCAACAATCCAAGGTTATGTTGTTGAAATTAAAAATAGCGCAAAGCAGCTTATTTTAAGTACCGATAGTTTGCCTGCAAATGAATCAAAGGGCGTAAGGATTTTAAGTACAGCCATATCAGGTGCAAAACTTTCAGGCTTTTTAGATTACTATTATGCAAATGATATTTCGGCACCTGAATTCTGGGACACGCTTAATATCCAATCTGCTGTTTCCGGTATTACAATTGAAGAAATTGACAAGCTAAAAGCGGCTACAATTTATGCTGTTCTTACAGGTAATAATCCGGCTATGGTAAACACACTTGTCGCAGAAAGCCTGGAGGATATAGTTTTAAAATCTAACATTGAATGGAGCAATTTAATTACAGACATTAAGGATGACACTGATTTCGTATTTCCGGACAACATTTCCGGTTATGATACAGATGAAGAAAAGATTACTAATTATGCAGAAAACCTGAAAAACAATTTTACCGGTTCATATCGTTCTCTGGCTGTTAAACAAGCTGTTATATCTGACACCGAGGATAACTTTCCCGAGTTGAAAGAAAATCTTGACAGCTTTGTTGCAGATAATCCCTCATTTGATATTTTACGTACTCCATCTTACAAAATAGCGGAAATTTTCCCTTCGGAATATGTAACAGAAACTTTTGTAGCAGAAGTTGCAACTATTCAGCGTCTTAATGTAATTGCTCCATCTCATGAAGCAGTACTTGCTATTAAGCAACTGGGAGCCAATTCAGCAACAGATGTCATACAAATGCCAAAAGATGTTTATGTAAACGCGATGGTTACGGCAAATGTTATGAACGCAGCTACGGCTGCTGTCTCCTATACCAATGCGATTAATACGGTAGTAGTGTCGCAAACCGTAGCACTTGCAGCTTATGCTATGGTAGACTTATCTATACCATCTATCTATCCTCCTAACCCTGTTGCGGAAGCCGACTTGAGAGGTCTTTTCGGAACTTTGGATTTTTGTACGTGCAGCGAGTGCTCTTCTATATTCAGTCCGGCTGCTTATCTGGTAGATTCGCTTGAATTACTTCGTCAATCCAATCTTCAGTCCTATAACCAACTCCATGCACGCCGTCCGGATTTATGGGATGTCAAACTGACTTGTAAAAATACCAATACAACACTTCCTTACATAGATCTGGCAAATGAAGTATTGGAAGATATGGTAAGAGTTTCTCAAACAAATGCCAACCCATCTTCTAATCCATACAACTATTTTATAAAAGGTTATAATACAGGAGCGGATGACAACGGAACTGATATTCCGGGCATCAATGAAAAAACACTCGATGCCGTTCCTGAACATATTGATGAGATTACTCCTTCTGCCTATCAAAAGCTCAGAACAGCAAAATATCCCTGGACAGCCCCTTATAACTATTTCCATGAGCAGGTTAAAGAACATCTGAATCTTATCGACATCAATCCTTATAAGTTGCCACAGGCTTTTGTGAGCAAGTCAAGATGGATTGATTCTCTTGATATAAAAACAGCCTGTGCTTATCTGAATATAAGTGGCAATACAGAAACGGGGAATTTTTCTGAAGAATATGCTATTATCACAGATACATTCAGCACAAATAATCTTTATGCATATTATGGCCTTGTATCGTCAGGAACTATTGTGAATCCCGCTAATAGAAGCCAGTTGATTAATGTACCCAATAGTGGCACAGCAGGTGCATTAGTAGGAAACACAACAATAGTTGGAGTGAGTGGTAATATTCCTTTTATGAAGAGGGTAGATATTCTGATGCAGCAAACAGAGCTTACCATCATAGATATTCTTGAATTGCTGGATTGCTACTATATCAATCCAATAATAGCCGGGAACCGGGCATTGAGAATAGATGGTGACCCTCAAACTACTTGTGACACTTCTAAGCTGACCGTTACAGGCCTGACCGAAAATCATCTTAAATCCATTCATCGCTTCATTCGTTTGCAACGCAAAACCGGTTGGAACAAATATGAGCTGGATCAGGCATTTACAACTTTAGGAGTTAATGCCAATAGTACAATTACCCATGAAATTATTATTGCTGTTGCGCAAATTAAAAGACTTACGGATATCCTGAAGTGCAACTTACTTGATGTCCTGCCTTTCTGGGGCGACTTTGGCCATCTTCCTTACAGTAAATACACAGATGCTGATATACCGCAACAACTTTTACTTACGCAGTATGAGCAGATGTTCAGGGATCCTGCAGTTATAGATCAGATAACCGATTATCCGTTTCCTGTCAATGAAGAGATGATTGAATGGAGAGATGAAACACTCTTACCTATGCCGGCTACGGGAGTTGATAGTATCAAATACATGTTGGGTGCATTGCAGATTTCTGAAAAAGATTTTGATACTTTATTTGCTTTTTATAATGCAGACAACAACCTGAATACAATTTTCCAAACCATTTCCGGCAACTTTAAATTCTCCTATTCAAACGTACTCCGTTTATATAAAGAGTTCACATTATGTCGTTTATTAAAGCTGAGTGTAAAAAATTGGTGCATTTTCAGAAGCTGGATTGCAAATCTTGACAACAATAATCCTTTTATAAGTGTAAATATTTCATCGCCGGTATTATTGGATGAAGTTTTTGCATTCCTCGATAAAGTAAACATACTTAAAGGTTCAGTATTATCATCAGAAGTACTTCACTATGTTTTTGAAGATACGTTCATCTCTGATGCCGGCAAAGAAGCAACAAGAAAAACACTGTTCAATCAGGCTCAAAACCTACGTGCTGCTTTATCCAAATTAACCATTAATATTCTTGACGAAGGCGGAAACGTTGATAGTAAGACACTTCAATCTAAGCTTGAAAAGATTGTGGACGCAGAAGATGCCGACTTTCTGGTAAATGTTATAGGCAATATTACTGAGTTTGACTTGGAATCAGCACCTTATAACTTTAGTAGTGCAGACGAAACGAGATTTGAAGGCTTATTGCCGTCAGACCTCTCTCCTGGATTGAGCACTATCGTTACCGCACTTATTTCCGGTTCGTTTAGCACTCAACCAACATCTGCTATCATTAACCAAAGACTATTGGATATTAATAGCATATATAATGATGTTTACATCGATACAGTGCTTAAGCCACAGATAAGAAGCAGCCTGAGTGTGGCTAACAAAATAGATCTGGACATTACAACATCGTTATTATCTGCAATCAATGAAAGCTACCCTATTTTATTGCAGCAAGATTTCATTGACAGTACAGGAGATATAAATCCTTCGGTAACAGTGCAAGCCAATGCATTAAAGGTTATTGAAAAAATCAGTAAAGCAGCCTCTATTGTGCTGGCATATAAACTCTCCTTAGAAGAAGCTGCTATTTTACTGAACTACAAAGAAGAGTTATCAATTCCGGATATTGTTAATCTTCCGGTGGGTATGGCATGGGCTGGCACATCATCCGGTACATCTGATTATCAACATTGTACTAATTTGATTGACTGGATGGATGTAAGAAAAAAAATCAATCCTTCTCCGACAGGCATTTTCCAGCTATTGAAATCTGTTCTTGAGTTGGATGGTTCCGCTACAAATAATGAAAAGAAAGAAACATGGGTCAATGCATTTGCCTTAGCTGTACAGATTGGCATTTCCGATCTGGAAGTGTTGGTAGGAAATTATAATAATGCTTCGAACCTGGGAATATTAACAGATTTTAATTTTACTGGCACTTCTGATCCTGCTTATCTCATCCCGGCAAATTATAAAAAAATACTGGATTGTTTTGATATGCAATCAGAATTGGAAGTAAACATGCAGACATGCAATGATATGGCAGAAGCAGTCTGCGTCTCCGAAACACAGACAGAAGCAGACGTAGTGGTGCAAGCCATTAAATCGCGCTTTGGAAGCACAGACTGGTTAGACCAAATCAAACCGGCAAGTGATCGTTTGAGAATAGGAAGGAGAGATGCTATGGTAGCCTATTTGCTGGCTTATCCGCCAAACAAGTACCGAAATGAATGGATTACAGCAAATGATATTTTTGAGACATTGCTTATTGATACCCAAATGATGCCAATTGTTAAGACATCAAGGATCAAGCAAGCAATAAGTACTGTGCAGTTGTTCGTAGACAGATGTCTCTTGAATGAAGAGAAAATCCTGAACGGAACGGATTATATTATGCTTACTGCTGAAACACAGACACAATGGAACCTGTGGCGAAAATGGTACCGTATCTGGGAAGCAAACAGAAGGATATTTGTTTATCCGGAAAATTGGATTGAACCAGAGTTGCGTGATGATAAATCTCCATTCTTTAAAGATGTGGAAAAATTCATCAAACAGAACGAAGTGAATGCGGATACAATGGCTGAAGCTTATCGCAACTATCTGGAGAACCTGGAAGAGGTTTCGCATATGGACATAGTAGGTTATTATGCTGAAAAGGTTACAAACGATTATGTAGTGCACGTATGGGGGCGAACCAAATCAGACCCGCATATTTATTATTACCGTAAACGTGTTCAAAATATCTGGACTGCCTGGGAAAAGATGGATACACAGGTTGACGGAGACAATTTTGTGGCTGTAAAATGGAGAGGACGCTTACGTCTTTACTGGTTAAATGTCGTTCAAAAGACAGCACAACGACGTCAACCAAGATTAAATCCGGGCAAAGAAGCTGCTGCAACTCCTGAAAGATACCTGGAAATTAAGCTATGCTGGACGGAGTTAAACAATGGTAAATGGCAAGCTAAAAAAGTAGGTAAAGAATGGATAGATACCCTTACAAAGAGCGGAGAGCTTCCATGGGCACCTACTGAAATATCCGGCCTGCTTTATAATAGTGTTGTTTTATCACAATGGATGGTAGATAACAGCCGCCTTTACACTCCACAAACACTGGATGATAGTCTGAACAATTATATCAGCAGTCTTATCCCTTATTGCAAAACGAACGCAGATGGCGATTTGGAAATAGCTGTGCTGGGTAGAAGAAGATATGTCAAATTGAAATCGTTCAGTGATCAGAAAATGATGGATTACAGGAATCAATTCCCTGGATATTTATCAGCTGCCAATAACGATTCTGTCCTGGCATGGGATCGTTTTACAGATGACGGCAGACTGAACGATACAGAAAACAGATTTAATCAGTTCTATTTTAATGGTGGTTATGAATATGAACAACTTTCTGCAGGTGTTTTTACCGTAAAGCAGAATAAAGTTCTTGCGAAAAGCTCCCGTAGTAATATAGCATCTACTTATAGTAACTTTATGGCTGGCAATACTTATTTTGCTTCTGAAAGTCAATATCGCTATAATAAACCTAAGGCGGAAGGATATACACATACTGATTCTTACAAACTTCTGAAGCAGGCGCCGGCCTTTCCTAATGCGCCTGTTGCTGATAAGATGGTTGTATTGTCCGGTATGGGCACAAGTGTTTCGTTTCCCCGTTTCTTTTATAACGATTACAACAGCTCTTTTTTTGTTGAAAGGACATCCGGCGGATTTGATTACCTGACCTTAAGTTTGTCATCTTCAGGAGGTTCAACCCCATTAGGAAGAGGTACTGAGGTTGAGGTAAGCAATGCTAATTTTCAGAATGATTATTCGACAGCGCTTTTAGGTAACGTTTCCTATCAAAGCAGAAATGGTGTGGCATCGCGTTATACTTCTTCTCCCGTTGATTCCATCTCCGAAAACGTGACTTCGGTTGCTGCCGTACAACCTAAATATCGCTTCTATGCTTTTAATTACTACAAGGTAGAAGATCTGATGAGGCAATTGGATATAAATGGAGCTGAAGGTCTTTTTGAATGGGATTTTATACAATCTATGCAACAGGATCTTCTGGATTTTCCTACCGCTTATCAGCCTACGGCCAATGTAGTGCAATATTCGCCTGCTACTCCCGCCAATGTTGAAACTTATGCCTATCCGACATCCAAGCTGGACTTCCGCCGCGATGCGCCTACTGCCATTTATAACTGGGAATTATTCTTTCATATTCCATTGTTGATTGCAAATAAGCTGATGCAGGATCAACAGTTTGATGAGGCATTGAAATGGTTCCACTATATTTTTAATCCGACCAACCAATCAGGAACGCCTCATGGTAATGGCCGTGAAAGATTTTGGCAATTTCTCCCTTTTTATAAGGAATCTATTGCAGGTATCCGTTCCATTGAACAGATAATGGAAGGTACTGATCTGGCTAACGCTGTAAATCAATGGGCTGCCGATCCGTTTAAACCGCACCTTGTGGCACGCACTCGTACAAGCGCTTATATGAGAACAGTAGTGATGAAATACCTTGATAATCTTATTAATTGGGGTGATCAGTTGTTTCGGAGAGATACTATGGAATCCATCAATGAAGCCACTTTATTGTATATACTTGCTGCACAAATTTTAGGTAAACCTCCGGTCAGCGTTCCGCGTCGTTTTGCTTCCACTCCTATGAGCTATGCACAATTGATCCTGAACCCAATGAATGCATTTTCAAATGCAGCCGTACAGGTGCAAACTATCATGGCACCGACAGGTATGAATGCGAATGTGACTTTACCTGCCGGTTCCGGAGGCGGTGCACCAATGCGCTATTTTGCCATTCCTCCTAACAGCAAATTGTTGTCCTACTGGGATTTGGTAGCGGATCGCTTATTCAAAATCCGTAATAGTCAGAACATCGACGGTGTTGAACGCCAGTTGGCATTATTTGAACCACCAATCGATCCGGCCTTGTTAGTACGGGCAGCAGCAGCAGGTGTATCTTTGAGCGATGCAGTAAATGAATTGTTTGCCCCGTTGCCGCAATACCGTTTCACTGTTTTGCAGCAGAAAGCATCAGAAATGGTTCAGGAAGTTAAAGGTTTGGGCGGCAGTTTGTTATCAGCCATTGAGAAAAAAGATGCCGAACAAATAGCTTTGTTACGCAGCAGTCAGGAAATGAATGTAATGGACAAAATGCGCGAAATAAAGCAGATGCAATTACAGGAAGCCCAGACACAGATATCTGTGCTGCAGGATCAATTTGACAGCACTACTATCCGCAGGGATTATTACACCGGGCTTGTAGAAAACGGATTAAATGAACAAGAACAATCGCAACTGGACAGCATTAAGTTAAGCATTCCTTTGAAAGTGGCTGAAGGTGTTGCAAGGACTTCAGCAAGTGTTGCTTATATAATTCCTGAGATTAAACTCGGAGGTCCATTTACTCTTGGAACAACTTTAGGTGGAAGTAATTTAGGAAACGTAGCAAACGCTGCTGCATCTGCTATCGGTATCGCTTCTATAGTCAATGACATCAAAGGTTCTATGGCAGGCATCAAAGGCGGCTACGAGCGCAGAAAAGCAGATTGGGACTTGCAACTGAAACTGGCGAATATGGAATTGAAGCAGATAGAAAAACAATTGGTCGCTGCAGAGATAAGGGCATCCATTGCCGGTAAGGAAACAGAGATTCAGGAATTGCAATTCAATAACGCTATTGATATGGATGCTGCCATGCACGATAAGTACAGCAATGAAGAATTGTATGACTGGATGATTGGTGAAGTTTCGCTTACGTATTTCAATTGCTATAAACTTGCATTTGATCTGGCCAAGCGTGCTGAAAGATGTTACAATTTCGAATTAGGCATCAACACTTCATTTATTCAATTTGGTTATTGGAACAGTCTGAAAAAGGGCTTGCTTGCCGGTGAAGGATTAAGTTATGATCTTAAACGCATGGATGCATCTTATCTGGATGTAAACAAAAGGCAGCATGAACTTACCAAAAATATTTCCCTTGCCATGTTGGATCCGGATCAGTTACTTAAATTAAGATCAGGCGAAAAGGCTTATATTGATATTCCTGAATGGCTTTTCGATATGGATTATCCGGGGCATTATTTCCGTCGTATCAAAGCCGTAAGCATCAGCATTCCATGCGTGGCAGGGCCATACAGTACCGTAAGCGCTAAACTGACTCTGAATAGCAGCAGATACAGGGATATAGCGATTGTTTCAGGCGACTATGGCAGCGAAAGCAACTATAGCATTATTGCAGGTGGCGGGCAATCTATTGCCACCAGCACGGCACAAAATGATAGTGGTATGTTTGAGATGAATTTCCGTGATGAGCGTTATCTTCCTTTTGAAGGCGCAGGTGTTATCAGTAACTGGGTATTGGAGCTTCCATCCCAATATGCTTCTTTTGACCGCAGCAGCATCAGCGATGTTATCATCCATATTCATTATACTGCCAAGTATGATGGTAAGTTAGCAACTACAGCCAATGACGCATTAGATGAATTTGTCTCAGATACAACAACTGATGTACCGCTTGTGCGTTACTTCAGCCTCAAGCATGAGTTCAGTAATGAATGGTATAAAGCATTTGAGAATGGCACGGCGAATGATAAGGCGTTTAACCTTACACTTTTACGTAGCCAGTTCCCTGAATATGCCAAGGGTAAAGAAATTAATGTATCCGGCATTTCGTTTAAAGCAATCGGAAAATCATCAAACTATGAATTGACACCTGATACCGATAGTTTTTCAATTTTGGAAAATGACCTGAGTAATGATTTGACTATTAATCTGACAGACTCAGATCCTATTCACGAATGCGATCTGGAAGATATCTACTTCCTGCTCCACTATTCTCTTACTAACCCTTAATAATTTGGGATTAAGATTAAAGACCTATCCGTCAATCTTGTATTGACGGATAGGTCTTTTTTATTTTTACACATTATAATTTTCTCCCGATTACAACCAAAAGCTTAAAACCATGCCATCGCTCAAAAAAATTCCTACTTTTGCGCCATGCCAAATATATCCGAACGCGGTGTGCTGATGCCACCTTCGCCCATACGCAAACTGACGCCTTATGCTGATGCAGCTAAAAAGAAAGGCCTTAAAGTTTATCATCTTAATATCGGCCAGCCCGATATTGAAACGCCGCCTTCCATTATAGAAGCGGTACATCAGGCAGATGTGAAAGTGCTGGAATATAGTCCCAGCCAGGGATTTGAAAGTTACAGAAAAAAACTGGTTACGTATTACGAAGGCCGTGGCATCCATGTAAATTCCAATCAAATCATCGTTACTACAGGTGGTTCCGAAGCAATTTCTTTTGGCTTGATGAGTTGCCTGAATCCCGGCGACGAAATCATTATTCCCGAACCCTTTTACGCTAACTATAATGGTTTTGCCGTTTCTGCTGCTATTAAAGTAATACCCATCAATTCTTCTATCGAAGATAATTTTGCATTGCCTCCAATCGAAGCTTTTGAAAAGGCTGTTACGCCCCGCACAAAAGCTATTATGATTTGCAACCCCAACAATCCTACCGGTTATTTATACAGTAAAGAAGAATTAGGCGTTTTACGCGACATCTGTCTGAAACACGATTTGTTTCTGTTTAGCGATGAGGCTTACAGAGAATTCTGTTATGACGGACAAACGCATACCTCCGCTTTACAATTAGAAGGATTGGAACAACATGCCATTTTGCTGGACACCATTTCAAAACGCTATAGCGCTTGTGGTGCGCGTATCGGAGCATTGGTTACAAAAAATGAAGCTGTATTGAACGCAGTTTTAAAATTTGCTCAGGCACGTCTTTCTCCTCCGACTTTTGAACAAATTCTGGGAGAAGCTGCCTGCGATTTGCCGGCTGATTATTTTGATGATGTTCTGGCTGAATATTGTTCCCGCAGAGATTTATTGGTAACTCGTTTACGTGCAATGGAAGGCGTTACCTGTCCTAATCCGGGAGGCGCTTTTTATGCCATGGCAAAATTGCCGATTGAAAGCAGTGAAGAATTTTGTCAATGGTTGCTGGAAGAATTTGAGCATGAAGGCGCAACAGTTATGATGGCTCCGGCAAGCGGTTTTTATGCAACGCCGGGCTTAGGGAAAGATGAAGTTCGGATGGCTTATGTTTTGAATACCGATGCCATCAATAAAGCAATGGATTGCCTGGAAGCAGCGTTGAAGGTTTATAAAAAGTAAATAATCGAAATTGAAAATCCCAAATGCCGAATTTTATTTCCGGAATTTGGGATTTTTTTATTATATTCCATCAAAGAAATTCCTATGGCAAAAAAACAATGTACCTGGCCGGGCGAAGATGCACTCATGATTCAATATCATGACGAAGAATGGGGCGTACCTGTTCATGACGATCGTAAATTGTTTGAGTTTTTAGTCTTGGATGCCTTTCAGGCAGGACTCAGCTGGAAAACAATTTTACACCGCCGCAAGAATTTTGCGAAAGCTTTCGCCAATTTTGACTATAAAAAGGTTGCTAAATTCGACGAAGCAAGGGAACAGGAATTATTACAGGATGAAGGTATTATCCGTAATAAACTTAAAGTAAAAGGCACTGTTATCAATGCCAGGCTTTTTATGGAAGTACAAAAAGAATTCGGGAGTTTTGATAAATACATCTGGCAGTTTACAGGTGGTAAAACTATTGACGGCAAAAGAAAAGACACCTATGAAATTCCTGCCACAAGCCCTGAATCAGACGCAATGAGCAAGGATTTAAAAAAACGTGGTTTCAAATTTGTAGGAAGTACCATTTGTTATGCTTTCATGCAGGCCGCCGGAATGGTAAATGACCATTTAATTACTTGTGCCCGTCATTAAGATTCTTACATTCCATGAGAAAAATCAAGAATAAAAGTTAAGCTTCTGTCATGATTCTGTGTTTTTATGGAAAACTTTTGCCTGCCCGTCATTAATTAAGTAATTTTACAACCCCTTAATAATCAATGTTAATTTATTGTTACACATGTCAATAAATTCATTATATCTTTTCAAATAACTTGTATTATTGCATGATGCGGTTTAAATCAATATTGGCTACGGGAATTGCAGGTCTTTCCATCAGCCTGGCAATGCCTTCCTGTGATTCGCCTAAAGGTGAAAAGGAACTGCCGGTTGAAACGACGACAAAAGGCAACATCAAAGTTTCGGTTGACGAAAGTTTAATGCCCGTTATTGCGCAGCAATTAACGGTTTTTGATTCTTCTTATCCCGAAGGCCATATTCATCCGGTTTATACTTCAGAACAACAATGTTTTGCTGATTTATTTAAAGACAGCGCCCGTTTAATTGTAGTTACCAGGGATTTTACCAAGGCAGAAAAAGATGCATTTGAGAAAAATGACATCAGGATAAGATCATTGAGCATAGCAAAAGACGCCATTGCAGTAATTGTACATCCCGGTTCGGTTGATAGCTTTATGACGATTGGTCAATTGAAACAAATCCTGCTTGGAAAATTTGCAAGACAATATACCGTTGTATTTGAAAATGAAAAGTCAAGCACAGTAAGATATATGCTGGATTCTTTGATTCCGGGACAAAAATTATCAAAACAAACTTTTGCAATAAACAACAATGATTCTCTGATCGATTATGTTTCTAAAAACGAGCATGCAATAGGATTTATTGGTGTTACGCATGTTTACGATCCGGAAAGCACGGTACCCGAAGGAAGCTTTAAAAAACAAATTCAGGTAGTTTCATTAAAAGATGAAAATGACACAACCGTAAATGATTTTTATCAACCTTATCAGGCATGGATCGCATTGAAACAATATCCATTGTCAAGAACCATGTATTTTATCACACGCGATACCTATAATGGATTAGGAAGCGGCCTTGCCAACTTTTTAACATCCCAGCAAGGACAATTAATCTTTAATAAAGCACGTTTAGTACCTTTAAGAGTTCCGTTAAATTTGCGTCCGGCGGAAATCAAATAAACATTTTAAACTCCTGAACGTTTTAAAGTCTAACTAAAAACATTTATCCTTATCAGTAAAAATCTACACCACATTAAATAGAAAAACAAAAATGAACAAAGTAATTGTTACGGTAATGGCTTCTGCTTTTGCCTTTAATGTAAGTGCTCAGTCCGTTCAGGAAGGCCAAAAAATGATCAATTATGGTCGTTATGAAAGCGCGAAGAAGGTTTTAGAACCTTTAGCCGCCAAAGATGAATTAGCAAACTATTATTATGGTATTGCGGATCTTGAACTGGAAAATGTTGATGCAGCCAAAGCAACTTTTGCTAGATTCCCGGACAGCTATTATAACCAAGCCGGTACAGCAAGAGTTTTATTTGCACAAAATCAAAAGGATGCTGCAGGTAAAATGCTTGCAGGTATAATCGACAAAGCCAAAAAGAAAGAATGGGAAAAATATAAAATTGCTGCCGACGCAATTAATTTCAGCAAGGGCGGTAATATTCAGGATGCTATAGCCTGGTATGAAAAAGCAAACGAAATTAATGGCGGAACAGATGCAAATACCCTTATTAATCTGGGCGATGCTTATCTTAAAACTTCCGGCGGCGGCGGGCAGGCGATGACAAAATATGAAAACGCTGTAGAAAAAGGAACTAATAATTCATTAGGTTATTCAAAAATCGGCGATCTATGGTACAGAGCACAGCAATATGATAAAGCATTGACTAATTATGAATCTGCAAAACAGGCAGATCCTACTAATCCTTTGCCTTATAAAGCACTGGCAGATGCTTATCAACGTGCGGGCCGTTATGAAAAAGCATTGGAAAACATTAAAAAGTTTTTAGAGCTTTCTGATAAATCAATTGATGATCAGATTACTTATGCCAATCTGTTGTTCTTATCTAAAAAATATGATGAAGCTCAGGTAAAGATTCAGGAATTACAAAGCAAAGGTATTTCCAAACCATATTTATACCGTCTGGTTGCGTACAGCGCTTATGAAACCAAAGATTATAACAAGGCTTTGGAGAACATGGGCTTGTTCTATAGCAAACAACCTGCCGACCGTATCATACCCGATGATTATATCTACAGTGGTAAAATTTACAGTGCATTGGCTGTAAACGATTCAGTAAATGCTACAAAATATAATGACAGTGCTGATTACTATTTCAACAAAGTGATAACTGCCGATACATCAAAAGACAAAAGAGCTTTATACCTGCAAATTACCGAAGCATTTAAAGAATCTAAATCTTACGGAAAAGTAGGTTATTGGTATGGAAAGATTGTTTCCGACAATCCTGATGCAACTTCTGAAGATTATTTCTATTGGGGTCTATATAACTATTATGGCAAGAATTATGATGAAGCAACAAAAGCTTTTGCTGCCATGAGAGCAAAATATCCTGATGAGCCGTCAGCAATTTACTGGCAGGCACGTACTGCAGCAGCAATCGACAGTGAAAGCAAAACAGGTGGTGCCGTTCAGTTTTACAAAGATTGGTTAGATGTTAAGAAAGAAGGTTATACACCAAAATCTGCGGATCTAATGAATGCTTATCAATATCTGGCATATTACTATTACAACCATGATGACCAGAAAAATGCAATGGAATGGATCAATAAAATTTTAGAACTTGAACCAACCAATAATTTTGCAATTCAAATCAGGGATTATTATCAAAAAGCCAATAAAGCAAAAGGCGCTAAATAACAAAAATCCTTGTTGGCAAGGATAAAAAACGCTCCGGATTTATAAGATTCCGGAGCGTTTTTATTTATTTCCCGTTTGTCGGTAAAAGGGTAATTTTGCATTCGTTATTTAATCAGAAATCATGCAATCATACGCACTCGTAACAGGAGGTTCAAGAGGCATAGGCAGAGCAATCTGCCATAAGCTGGCTTTGATGGGTTATCCTGTTATTATTAATTATAAAGGTAATAAAGAAGCTGCGGAACAAACAGCCGCCCTTGTTCGCAAAGCGGGACAGGAAGCCGTTTTAATGCCCTTCGATGTTTCCAATAAATCTGAAACCGAAACAGCATTAAGTCAGTGGCAGGAAGCAAATAAAGATGCCGTTATTGAAATATTAATCAATAATGCCGGCGTCCGCCAAGATGCGCTGCTCGCTTTTATGAATGACGAACAATGGCATTCCGTTTTAGATACAAGCCTGAAAGGTATGTATCAGGTAACAAAACAAATTATGAGCCCGATGCTGATGAACCGCTACGGACGCATTATCAATATCGTTTCCCTAAGCGGCATAAAGGGCATGCCTGGTCAGGTGAATTATTCTGCGGCAAAAGCAGGTATGATTGGCGCTACCAAAGCACTTGCACAGGAAGTGGCTAAACGAAATATTACCGTAAACGCCATTGCTCCCGGATTCATAAAAACAGATATGACGGAAGACCTGAACGAAAAAGAACTGGCAGGATTGATTCCGATGAAACGTTTTGGAGAGGCCGAAGAAGTAGCTGAACTGGTGGGGTTTTTAGCTTCTAAAAATGCCGGTTATATAACAGGACAGGTTATTTCTATAAACGGTGGTCTTTATACTTAAAAAAACAGCATTGCTACTTATGTTAGAAATCATTTTACTTATTTTCCTTGCAAGAAAAATAAAAGCCAAAGTTGAACCTAAAGGTTACAAAGCCGGCAAATGGCAGGCTTATTTAGTTTTATCCTGGATTGGCGCTGAAATTTTTGGTATGCTGATATCCCTTCTCCTCTTTCGTTCAGATACAATGATTGCATTGATTAGCGGTTACTTATGTGCAGGAGGAGTTGCTTTGTTTGTTTTTAATCGTGCCGATGCACTACCCGACATTAATGAAAAAAACAATGATTGGCTTGATAACCTGGGCAATGACTAATCAGTCCCGGATAGCAAATACATTCAATAATGACAGTAAATTTTATAGATACACATACGCATCTTTACGACGACCAGTTTGATGCCGACAGAAGTACAATAATCGATAAGGCAATTGAATCAGGCGTGAACAAGATGTATTTGCCAAATTGTGACCGTACAACCATTGAGCCTATGATGGCAATGGTTGAAAAATGGCCGCAGCATTGTTTTCCGATGATGGGCGTACATCCTTGTTATATCAAGGAAAACTATAAAGAAGAATTAAAAATTGCGGAAGAATGGCTTGGCAAAACGAGTTTTAGCGCCATTGGCGAAATAGGCCTTGATTATTATTGGGACAAAACGTTTATAAAGGAACAAAAAGAGGCATTCAATCTTCAGATGGATTGGGCATTGGATTTGAATTTACCCATTGTTATTCATACACGCGATTCTTTGCAGGATGGTATTGACATGGTGCGTAATAAACAAAATGGAAAACTAAAGGGCATTTTTCATTGTTTTGGCGGAACACCGGAAGAAGCGAGGCAAATAATTGACCTCGGATTCTATTTAGGCATCGGCGGTGTCTGCACTTTTAAAAAAAATATTTTGCCCGAAGTATTGCAGGAAGTTTCCTTGCAACACATTGTATTAGAGACAGATGCGCCCTATCTGGCACCTGTTCCATACAGAGGTAAAAGAAACGAAAGCAGCTACATTCCAATAATTGGCACGAAAATTGCAGAGATAAAGAAATGCAGTATTGCCGAAGTAGCAGAAATGACCACCCGAAATGCCGAACTCATTTTCGGATAAATTGTTTGAACTAAAATATACAAATGACCGCAGCACCATTACAGCCGGGAACAAAGGCACCATTATTTAAAGCAAAAGATCAAAATGGCGACGTTATTTCATTAAAAGATTTCGCAGGGAAGAAAGTTGCTTTGTTTTTTTATCCGCATGATAATACGCCTACCTGTACTGACGAAGCCTGTAATTTAAGAGATAATTATTCTTTACTGAAGAAAGCAGGTATTGAAGTTATCGGAGTAAGTACCGACGATGAAAAAAGTCATAAAAAGTTTGAAACAAAGCATCAGTTACCATTTACGTTAATTGCCGATCCTGAAATGAAGATTGTGGAAGCTTATGGCGTTTGGGGATTAAAGAAATTTATGGGCCGTGAATTTGACGGTACGCACCGCACCACATTTTTGATTGATGAAAAAGGCATTATCAGACACGTCATTGAGAAAGTGAAAAGTAAAATGCATGCCTCCCAGATTCTGGATTTATTTAAGTAAAATTTTAACGACCATCAAATCAAACCTTGCGAATAAAATATGGTCAAAAGACATTGTTATTTAAATGCAGTTTGAAAAATACATTTTGTTATGAAAAAAATATTTTTGCCCTTAGTCTTATCTGGCATCATAAGTTTAGGCTTTCAGTCAGTTAATGCACAAAGCATCGGCGATATCTTCAATAAAGTTTCCGGTGGCAGTTCAAACACCAAATCCGGCACCCAAAATTCTAACAGCAATTCCAAAAATAATGGTCTTTTAGGAAGCGGATTAAGCAATACTGATATAGCAAGCGGATTGAAAGAAGCGCTTAAAGTGGGCGCACAAAACGCAACAACCAAACTATCGGCAACCAATGGTTTTTTTGCAAATCAGGCTATTAAAATTTTATTACCTCCCGAAGCACAGCAAGTAGAAAGAACCTTGCGTTCCGTTGGCATGGGTTCTTTGGTTGACAAAGCAATCCTTTCCATGAACAGAGCGGCGGAGGATGCATCTAAGAAAGCTGCGCCTATTTTCATTAATGCCATTACAAGCATTTCTATTGAAGACGGATTGAACATACTGAGAGGCGGTAACAATGCTGCAACCAATTACCTGATGGGCAAGACCACCAGTTCATTGACAGCAGCTTTCAGCCCTGTTATTAAAACATCTTTAGATAAAGTCGGCGCACCTGCATTATGGAAATCCGTATTCAGCGCTTACAACAAAATCTCAATAAAAAAAGTCAATCCTGATTTGACAGGTTATGTAACCGAAAGAGCATTAAGCGGATTATTTACAACAATAGGCAGCGAAGAAGCCAAGATCAGGGCAAATCCGCTGGGACAAGCCAGCAGCATTATTCAGAAAGTTTTTGGTAGTTAATTACATTTGATTCAACAAAGAATGCGCTCTCATTTCGGAGCGCTTTTTTTGTGATGTTGCAGTAAAAAAATAAGAAAACCGCACTCTTCTGAGTGCGGTTTTTGTGTAAGTAGTTTCAGAAAACGCTGAAAGTGAAATCTAAAAGCGATGGGTGCAAACCCAGTGTCATTAACTTAATCTTCAAAGCTTCGCTTTGCTATGCGGAACTACTGGTTTCTTTCTATAACCTTTATCCTATATATATGTGTTTCATTTAAACCACACCTTTTCCCGGCGGCGGGATAGATACATAGAGAATTGGGTGCAACCCTTCGTTAACTTATAAATCAGGTAGAAATACGCGTTGCATAAAATTCAAAATCTTCTCATTTTGTGCGTATTGAATCACCACAATTTAAAGCAAAACGCATGAGTAAAGAATCAAAAAAACAAGGGCAATCCATGCCCAAAGGACAAGCTTCTGCCAATAAGGTCGCTTGTTGGGATAGTGATGGCGATATCAGAATCGTCACACAACGTCTTAAGGAAATGTTCGTTGAAATGGGGCAGAAGACCAGAATCGAAAGAGGACAGATGCCTGCTGAACGCGCCGTTTTCCGCAAACAACATGGCATAGCCTACGGCAAATTCATTATCAAAAAAGACATTCCAAAGGAATATAAAAAAGGCATCTTCGCAGGCAATGAATATGAATGCGCTGCAAGGTTTTCCAGTGATACCGGACCAACCTCTCCCGATTTACATTCCACGCTTGGCCTCGGATTGAAACTTTTCGGCGTTGAAGGACCCAAGCTTTTCGGCGAAGGTAATAATGCCGATTTTATCTTCCAGAATATCGACCGCTTCTTTGCACGCGACGCACAGCAGATGTGTGCTTTCACAACAGCCGGCGTGGTAGATGGCGATTATGATGCCTATATAGACAAGCATCCCGAACTGGCAAGCATCTTAAACGCCATGTCAAAGGTTGAGGCAAGCTGCTTAAGTGCAGGTTATTGGGCCATTCTTCCATTTAAGCTCGGAGAAACCAATATTGTCAAATACCGTCTTATTCCGGAAGATACCGATCGCGGCGCACCCTTTGATGACAACGATTATCTTGCGCTTGACCTTCAGCAACGCCTGCGTAGCAAAGAAGCAAAATTCCGCTTTGAAATACAACCCCGCACCAATCCTGCAACGATGCCGCTCGACGATGCACAGGTTGTCTGGAGCACTGAAGAAAGTCCTTATGTATGTATTGCAGAACTCCATTTCCCGCAGCAGGATATTTGTGCTATCGGACAGCCTGAATTTGGAAACATGCTGGCCTTCAATATCTGGAGAACACTGGCAGCGCATGAACCCTTAGGTTCGATTGCAGAAGCCAGAAAAACCGTTTACGCAGCCAGTGCGCAAACGCGCCATCAGGCAAACGGGCAACCGTCTCAGGAACCGGACAGGGTCAATCCGCACTTTACAATAAACAGCGATGAAGACAGCGATTGTATCGTAACGGCCGGTATTTATCCGCCTATCGGTGTAATGCGTGTAGGGAACAGCGAAAAAGAATATTTTATCGGGCCACAAGTTACAGATCCGGAACCACGCGTTGATGAGTATGCTTACAGAGACAAGACAGGCGCTTTGAAACGTCAGGCTGCACAATTCCGCATATACGGATTCAATGCCGCAGGTAAAGCCATCAAGGAACTGACCGCAGAAAATGCCAACATTATATGGCATTCACATCTCGCCAACCAGAAATCATCCTGGTATGAATTCCAGATGGCGCTTGATATTCCCGATGCAGCAACTGCTCCGCCTTCTCTTTTGAGAAATATCGATGTAAAAGATCGCGATTCCCTTATCATTGACGGTAAAGCGCAAAGCATAAGCGGTACAAGCATCGAAGACGGGCCTAAGTTCATCGGAAAATTCCAGGGCAAAAAAGTGTATCTGGGAGAAATGCATACAGATGACAAAGGCCGCCTGATTATGCTTGGCGGTCATGGTGTTTCCGAAAACTTAAACGGTGATATCGCCATTACCTTTGCAAACAATGAAGGCTGGTATGATGATATATCAGACGGGCCTGTTACTGCTGAAGTAGAATACAACGGCGTAAAACTTAAAGTTGACCCGGCTTGGGTAATCTGCGCGCCTCCCGATTATGCGCCTATGCAAAAATCGGTGCGTACCATGTGGGATCTGATGAGAGACGTAGCGGTTAAAGCAGGTATGCTGGCAAGACCCGCACGACCTTCTTTTACAAAAGACATCCTGCCTATTTTCGAACGCCTTACTAACCTGCAATGGGTAAATGCCGGATTTGCATCTGCATTCGGCTGGGGAGGTCAGTTTGACTATACCACGCCTGAATGGAAAATAAAACTAAATGACCCTTCTCCTGCAAACCTCGAAATGCGCAGGACGATTTCCAATAACTTCCGTCGCTATGATGTTTCAGGTGCTGAAGCGCCGCAATTGTGGCCCTGGTTATACGGCGATGCTGTCAGCATTCCGAGCACTGGTTCCGTTCGTCAGAATTCAACCCTGAGTGATTTGCAGCTTTCCTTCCTTGACCAATGGGTAAAAGGAGATTTTGATGCAGATTACAAAGACAGAACCGGTTGCCCCTATATCCCGCCTCCGATGACCATTGATACATTGCCTGTTGCAGCACAACCGGAAATGCTTACGAGAGCTGCAATGGAATTCTGTCTGGCAGATGCATTCCATCCCGGATGCGAAATGACCTGGCCGATGCGTACAGCGGGTATGTATATGTCTGCTTTCCGTTTAAAGCACGCTCCGAAGCTGCCGCTTGTGGACTCCTGCTATTACGGTCCTGTGATGAATAGTGATGTATTTACATTGGCAAAGGGCCCCTTATTAGGCGGACAAGTGGCGGGTGGCGTTACAAGGTGGATGGCTATTCCATGGCAAACCGATACAGCAAGCTGCAGGGATGGTTATACATCGGAATATGATCCGTATGTGCCGACGTTCTGGCCTGCGCGGGTACCTAACAATATCCTGAATGAAGAAAGGTATAAAGAAGCCATTAACCCTGAGCTTTCGGAACAAACCCGCAAGCAGGCTTTTGCATACCGTGCCCTATGGCTTAACGATCTACCGCTTGATGGTATGGCTCCAAACTATACGAATCAGATCAACAGCATGATCAAGTATTTTGATAAACTGGCAGTGGTACAATTAAGACCGGGCACACCTCACAATGGCGCCTTCCCCGCCGCTATGCAAGTCGGCTTAATTCCAAGCGCCGAGCAGGAAGCAGCATTGCTGAACGAAGCCCGCGGAGAACTGGATGCTATCATGGCCAGGAAAAAGATTACAGATAAAAAAGCGACAGCTTTGCTGAACACCGCTCTGACAGACCTATCGAAAGAAAATCTTTTGAACGAATACGATTCGCTGAGCGATGCAAAAGCAAACCTGACTTCTTTACTGGAACATGAATTGTCTGAAGATTTTAAAGAATCTCCGGTAATCAAAAGGCTGTTGAGACTGCTTGAATCCAAAGCACATAAGGCCATTAAGTCACTTGCCATGAAGCCGCAGGGATACACCAAAACCGAGCTTGGCGAAGGCGAAAAAGGCAGTCGTTTCCACAGGTACGTACCTTACACATTTGTTAAAGAAGAAATAGTGCGCAAGCGTTAATGAATCATAACTTTCTTTCAGAGGCCGACATTACGATTGTCGGAGGGGGCATAGCCGGCTGTACGCTGGCTATGGCTCTCTCCGCAACGTATAAGGTAGTGCTTATAGATAAATTGCCGGAACCTGTTGAGCGGGTCGGAGAATGCCTTGCCCCCGCAGCGCGCCGGATATTGCGAAAACTCGATTTGCTCGACGATATTGTTCAGCAAAATTCAACGGATAACCTTTACTTACCCAATCCGGGTACCAAATCTTATTGGGGAAGCGAAATGCTTCATGTAGTTGACAATCTGAGAAATCCCGATGGGCCAGGGTGGCACCTTAACCGGAATGCCTTTGAAGCGCACCTCAGAAAAAAAACATCGGAAAGCGGTGTGCAATGTTACTGGGGTGTAAAATTGTATAAAAGCCATTATGAAAATGCGCGTTGGCGGCTCAGCCTCCAATCAACCACTACGGATAACGAACCCTTTGATATCGTTTCAAAATTCGTTGTAGATGCCAGCGGGCGGTCATCTGTTTTTGCAAAGCAGTTGAAAATTGCGAGGATGCATTCTGACAAATTGATAGCTCATTGGGCAACGATGCCTGACCGCGAAGAGAATAGAATGAGTACTATATCTTCGGCGGAAACAGGATGGTGGTACAGCGCGCCATTACCCGACAATAAAAGAGTTATGGCCATGCACACCGATCCTGATTTGCTTGATCCGGCTGCTTTAAAAGATGCCGGCTGGTTTACTGAAGCAGCAAAAGCCAATAAAGAAATGGCTGCAATTATGAATGCAGTTGAGGGTAACGTTGATTATTGCGGTGTTGTTACCGCCAATTCAACACGGCTGAATCAGGTGGCCGGTAAACAATGGGCTGCCGTGGGCGATGCCGCCATGAGCTTCGACCCGCTTTCCTCGCAGGGTATGTTCAATGCTATGGCAGGCGCGTTGCAACTTGCAGAACTATTGCTTAAGCAGACCTCTCTCGACAATCCTGAAAAAACAGAACAGATACAAGCTGAATATACAATCCAGATGGATAATATCTGGAACCGTTATATACAGCACAAAAATCTTTTCTACACCCAAGAGCAGCGTTGGAAAGATGCAACATTCTGGAAGCGGAGGAGCTGATAGCAGCAAGGTTAATCGTCATAACATCATTATTCTTTCATCACTTTACTCATAAAAGCCTGCCCGTTTCTATCTTCACATTTCAATAAATATATGCCTTTGCCGAAGCGTCCGATATTTATTGATTCCTTTTGCTTTGATAATGATTTTGAAAGTAAAATTCGCCCTGTTATATCATAAACAGTTACAGATTTTAAAACAGCGTTTTCGACACTTATTTGAATAATGTCATTGGCCGGATTGGGATAAACTTTGAAGTTGTTTTTTACTGCTGACTCCGGCTCTGTGACTGCTAATGGTAAAGTGTCTGATTCCGTAGCATCATTGATGTAATACGTCCAGTCATAAATCGAATTGTTATCTTCTGAAAGGAAGTCATACCCTGTAAGGATTATTCCCGAACGTTCGTAAGGCTGATTAATACCTTTAACAATAGAACAAATGCTATTTGTTTTAAAATATTTCTTCCATTTTATATTTAAATTGGTATCAAGGCTTATTACCTCCAAATAGCCTTTGTCGCTGTTCTCGGCACAGCTGGTAAAAAAAATATGATGCGTGGTTGAAGCATAATATATTGTATGATCGTATGGATTGTACGCAACAGAAACCGGCATCCAGATACTTTCATGTGCGGTATCTGTATTATCAAGAGGGCCGGAAACCACAAATTTATCAATACCGTAACGAGAAGCGGCTGTATGTTTGCGTATCAACGGATAATTGCTTTCATCCCCTAAAGAGCCCGGCGCAAAACGCGTTGCACTTGCAGAAATAAGCGATCCTCCGGGCAGTACAATAGTACCGGGTTTGAAAAAATAAGATAAGGCAACAGGATCCTGCACCGCTCCGTATTTGTCATTAAAAGTATCGAGCGTCTGCATGCTGTCGTTCACCAGGCACCAGCCAAAGCTACCGGGTGCACTACCCGATCCCGCAGCATAATCACCCGATACAAGGTATGTATGGTTACCCAAAGGCGTAAAACCCCGCATTAATGCAGTACCACTAACCCTTGCATTTGAAATGGTATTGCCCATCGAATCCAGTATCAGGTGGTTGCGCCAGGGGAAGAGCGCAGGATTATATATCTGTCTATAACCTACAAAAAAATTGCCGTTATCCATTGGCTTTAAACAGTCAGAGAAAACAAAATCGATCTTTGCGCTGTCTTCTACCCTTTTCTCCGGTACATGCGTATTAAAGTTTATATCAATTCGCTGGTAGAAATAATAATAAGGCGAAACCGTATTGCCATGTTGGGCTTGTGAGGTATAGAAAAGATAAAACATCTTGTCTTTTAATGCTATGTAAGGCCCAAAGGTTATGCTGTCACTGTTAAGGGTATCGCCATACAAGTATTTTTGATCCAGTCTTTGCAGGGTATTTTTATCATATTTATTCAGGAAGTATTGGCTGGCCCAGCCATGCAGTGCACTGTTATAAGGCCCTGCCTTTTGGCATGACACAAAATAATAATAATTACCGTGCTCGATCCAGTAAGGAGTTCTCCCGTGCTCTTTGTCTTGCATCTGATCCAGTAAATTCTGCAAATTGCTTTGAGCGTAAGTGTGGGAGTACGACATTCCCATCATCAAAAAAAGGACAAGCCTGAAATATTTTGAAAGCATAAGTAGTGTTTTTAAGAGATGGAATCGGATTGATTGTAGAGCCATACAAACAATCCGAATGTAATTATTGTCTTTTTATCTGTAAAAATTGTTATAGCTCGTTTAATTGAAGTCCCACAGGAACATAACGGATCAGCTTGCTGCTTGAGATACAATACACATGAAAGTAAAAGCTATAAGGGCTTTGTTGGCCTCCTGAGGCGGTATTCGTTTTGATATGAAAGTCATAGAAATATTTTCCCGGCGCAAGGTTTAGGTTGATAGCATCTTTAATGGCCGCGACATAATAATTCATCATAGGAGTAGTAAGCCACACTTTATAAATTACATAAGGATCTGCAGAAATGTCATCATATATTTTTGTGTCCCACCAGCGGATATTGGCATAGTCATTAATACCTCTGGTCACATAATCACAATTGACTGAAGGCATGACTGGAAATGCAATGCCGCTGTTACTATTCCCGCCTACGGTGCTGATGTCAAAAGCATAACCTGTGGGGGTTTGCCCATATGTCTGGCGGTAGTTATGGATGCCCAATGCCCGTAAAGCCGTAGGTGCAGAACGCTTGCTCAGGTCAATGGAACTCACAATAACCGTCATATTGGTATGGTCAATAGTGGCTTGTCCATTTGTTGGCCAGGTGCCATCTGTTGAACCCCATGCCCTCCAGGAATGCGTAGGCGGACTCGTAAAAATATCGTTATCTTGTTCAACGCCAGTATTGTTGCCAACAGGACGCGCAAAAGCTATGTCTGCTCTCAGGGTATAATTGCCTTCGGTCAATGCAGGATTGCCGTCAGCATCAGTTATCACTTCAAGGTCAAAAGCCTCTAAAACAGGCACCACATTATTTTCCGTCAGGTTGCTTTGCTTCGTCAGTAATGCTGCTTTGATGGCCCAGAAAGTATTGGCTGCTTCCTTCATATTTACAGAACCGGAACCGTCATTTTTAGCGGGAATCTGGAAACTGATTTCATCGGTTGCTATATCGCCGGAATAATCTTTCACAACCACATACTTGTTATAAACAGCTTCGGTGTTAAGTACGGCTTGCTGTAGGGAAACATTGTCGGCAGAAGCAGGTTCGTCTTTCAATGCGGTAACATCACTGTAAAACTGCGTTACCATTCTGTCTATCTGTTCTTCCGTCATTCCGCCTGATATTAATGCTGTTTTCGAGTCGCCGGATGTTGTGGGCGCTGATGCCATCGGCGTGTTCTTTTTACAGGAACCTGTTGCCACCATCAGAGCTATTACAGGAATGGCAAGAAATACGTAAGCGGATTTTGCCTTACAGATGTTTGCTAATAAAGCGTGTTTTGTTTTGCGCATAATAATTTAATTAAGTAATTAAATAATTTATGCTCAAATATGGACATTGTTTATGAATTATGATTTTTTTTAACAGATTGAGAAATCACTTTAACATGCAAGTATTGTTTATGCACAAAAAGCAGAAATTCAGCATTTTCCACTATAATGGAAAACAAAAGCACAAACATATATATTTTTATATCCTACTTTCCTGATATTAAGTGTTTTCTCTTTAAATTTCAAATTTTGATAAAATATGTATTACGGAGTTTGGGATATTATGCCGATTATTCTGATACGTCATTTAAACCCTGTGATTTTCAATTATTTATAACAGCATAATTATTTACTGTACCTTATTCTGATTTAAAGGATAAATATTCCTCATTGAAGAAGATAAAGGGTGATAGATCGAGACTCAATCATCATCATGAAAGTATTAACTACAAGAACTTAGACTTAACGCAGACTCTGGAGCTGTTTCCGAAATGAAGGACTTATATTCAGACGTTTTTGCTTCCAATATCTGTTCAGAAGGAGTGAAGGGTATTATTTCGGTACAGGCATGGGGCATTTCAAAATGTCTCATATCTGTTTTCGAATACACAAACTGCTCAAATAAAAACCCCGCAGCATTAAGCTGCGGGGTTCTGAACAGGCCGATTGAACGCGTCTTTATATTTGTTCGATTTAAGCACCTTAACTTAACGACATCGAGTTTAGTACCGTCAGCGGGCTGTCTAAATCAAAATATGGTTGGAATAGCATGGGCTCGTTTGTTCCGGCTTCCTCCGCTTCAATTTTCTTAATAATATCGGGGATTAAAGAGTCATTTATTTTCATTATCCCGGGCTCTTTTTCAGGGAACCAGGAAGGCCTGATGTAATTCAGAAAGCCGGGGAAAATCGTTTCCATATGCCCCTTGCTGAGAAAAACGGTCGGCTTGTTGTAAAGCCTGCACAACAAGGTTGAAGCGGAAAACAGGTTCCAATAGATCATCACATCCGATTGAATGATTAAATCTTCAAAGGCATCTATGCTGCAATAATTGATATAGTTAATACCGGAAACATCCTTAAGTTCTCTTTTCAGGATTTTGTAGAATTCCTCGGGTAATACGAGGTTAACGCTGATGTTATAATCATTGGCCAATGAGGTAAATAACGGAACTACGGTCTTATGGTATATTAACTGTCCTTCAAACTGCAGCAATCTGTAATCATGCATTGCCATAACAAAAGTCCATTGCTTCTTATCATGGGCTTGTTTCAGGGTATTTTTCCTGAAATGATTTGAAAATGACTGATGCGGTGTTGAACCTGGTTGTACCGGTATAGGATATAAGTGCCTGTAGCCGGCCAGCCTTTCGCCGATTTCTTTAAATGCATTTCTGGCATTGGAAAGAAAATCTTTTGCCTGCAGGTCAAAATCCACCTGATCATAATACCGGATAAAAGGATCGCTGGTGGATATTTCTATTTTCTTTTCATCAAGGTAATCCATCAAGCTATAAAACTCAGGAGTACTTATCAGATTATTGGTAGCCAATATATAGGCACTGAAAAACAGTATCTGTTCCGGCATGATATCATCTATGTACCTTTTCAAATCATCCGCATTCCGGTACGCAAATTTCTCAACATTAGGTAATGTTATGTATGGCAGCATGTGCTCCGGCATTAAAGCGGTAGCGTTAACAGGCTGGTTATACATCAGTAATCTTAAAAGTACTAATTCGCCAAAGTCATCGGAAAAAATAAATAATGTCCTTTTCATACGTCGAAAGAATTTTGCCCGGCTCTGTTCTGTTGCTGTTTCATTTACAAGGTTATCATGTCCATTCAAAGTCCGGGGCATAAAGATATCTCATAATCACATTGCTGTTACCTGCCTGTTGGTAATTGCCCGGATTTGTCATTCTTCACCCGCTCTTATATTAACTGCCAAGGATATTCACCGCAGTAATGATAGGGCAGAACAGGCCAAGTGCGGAAAGGATAGCTTTTGCATCGCTTTCGCTTAAACCAAATGCGCTTTCCAGCACCGATGTAACCTGGTCTTCTACCCAGTTCAATACTTTTGCTGCCATCTCGGCCCACTTCTTAGGATCAGTGAAGAGATTGACTAAAAAGTCTTTGACAGCATTAAAAACTGCCGCAGGCAAATCTGAAAGTTTACCGGTATTAATATTTAAAGAAAGCGTACCGATAGAATATTGATTGCCGCCAAGTTCGAAACCTGCACTAAAGTCAGCGCCTGCTGTTCCGCCTTGTAAGTGTGCATATATATTCGCTCCCGCGTTTACACCTGTATCTATGTTCCAGGTTCCCAAAGGTCCTAAATCGATGGAGCCAATTCCAATGTTTATTTGGCCGCCCACCTGTAAATCGTTCTCGTTGAATGTTCCCGTAAGTGTTCCGCTGAAAAATCCGCCAAGTGTTGAACCCGACAATAGGAACTGAGCCCCACTTGAATTAATATTGACAAATACACTATTGCCCGCACCCAGAACAGTAACTTTCCCGCTTATGAAGAAATGCGGATCCTGAAAACCCTGAGGTGCGTTTGGTTGACTATAGGTGCATAAAGATAATTGCGGCCCGCCGGAACCATTTTGGGCAGTAATGCTGAATAAATTAGTACTGATAAAGGTAATAGGTTCCATTTCAGCATCCACCAATATACCCTTGTTCAGCGCAATATCAATATCGACATCAATGTCTATAAACAGAAATTTAATATTCCCGCTTATGCTCATTCCCTGCGGATAAAAGAAGGTGCCGATATTAACGCCGGCCGGTGCAGGAACAAAATAGAACTGCGCTTCTCTTGACACATTTAAAGCACCGGTATTCTGGTCTTTTATTACTTGCCAGTGTGTGATAGTTGAATTGCTTCCTGCTCCCGCCTGCTCCGTGATATACCACTTTCCACTATCCGCATTATTGAAAATCATCATTCCATCACTGGAAGTAGGGAAGCTTGGCAATTTACCATAGGTAACAAAATCGTTGGAGATATTTTGTCCATTGAAATTATTCAGGGAGTCGATTAATGTATTGGCTTCTGAGCCGGCCGGAACCTGGAAAGCCCCGTTAGAAGTACCTGAAATTGAAATTTGTTTCAGTATATCATCTAAGCCGGAATCTCCTGTGGTACCTGCTAATTTTGATACGACATCATCGAGGGTTAAGTTACTCAACGCACCCGCAATCATACATTCGGACGGATTCTCACTATTTATCAGCACAGAAAGAGAACTGTCGAAAAGATCGTCCACCTCTAATTCGGCCGAGAAGCCAAAGCTTGGCAGCCCTTCAAACGAAATGCCAAGCTCAATGGCAAGACCGCCAAGCTGCAACGGGCCGAACGAAATGGGTTGTTGAACATGCATGCTTCCCGAAATGAAGACGCCGTTCTCCACGACTGCGATTATAAGATCAAACTCAACATTATTACTATCGATAATTGTCTTGACGGTAGCCATCAAACTGACGCCGAAATCGCCTCCACCTCCTCCGACAAACATCAATGTGCCTGTCAGGCAACCATTAAGATACCCTGCATCTCCTGTGCATGTTCTTTTGCTTACATCACTGTCCGGAGTAAGGAAAGTGGATATGGAAATGCCTAATTGAAATTGTTTTTTCTCGGTAAGGTATGCTATGAAACCATCCAGTTGGGTTCCTTCCGGAATTTTTATCAGGTCAATTAAAGCACCCAGTATATTATTCTTTCTGGTGAAAACAGTACTGGTGTACAGGAAGAAGCCCGGCTGAATGCCCTGGGCAATGGCCGGCAGGGTAATCTTGGAAGTTCCTAACGATGGCTGATTAAAGGTTTGGAAGCCCGGAAAACTGAAATTCTGGTCTTGTATGGTAGAGATTGCCAGGGTGAAAGTCTGGAAGGGAAACCAGTCTGCAAATGTTTGCACACTACCGGATATGCCTCCCGGCAGATTTCCCAACTGGCTAAGTTCAATCTGTAAGCCTACTGCAACGCCCCAGCCTGTAGTGCCTTTTTCCAACACGAAAGCCAGGCTTGCTATATTATCAATTACGGTTCCCAGCTGCAACTGGTAATCGCTGCCTGATTTTTGCAATATGATGTAGGAATCGGTAAAGGTGAGATCGAAACCATCAGGCAACTGCAATTGTTGCTGCAGCAAAAAGGATACAATTTCACTTAGTGTTACCGACGGAAAATCGCCCCTGATAACAACCGTTCCCGGTATATCATAGCTTGCATTTAAAGTAACGCCCGCAATCTGAGCCGTTGCGGAAAAGTTACCACTCAGATCGCCTGCACTTTGTTTTAATAAAAACAAGTTCACATCGCTGAATTCCAGTTGTGTAACCCCCAGCGGTATTACCCAGGGCTGCGGCTGCTGCGCCATAGCAAGGGTGAAGGAATAAAAATTACCCGGAGATACGGCAAGTTGAAGCGTGTCGATTGCCAGGTCGCTCACAGGAGGAATACCCGGTGCGTAGCTTTCCATTAAAGTACTTAAAGGAACATTGAATCCATCGGGCACCGAAGCCGTTACTGTAAAGTTGTTCGACTTTACCGCACTAATGGTTACGGTAGTACCTGCAACTTCTACCGTGCCTGTCACATTGATATCGATTGCTCTGTTAGTATCGTCAAATGGATTTTGTACGTCAAATTCAGCCATTACCGAAATCACCTCAAATACACCCGGCCAGACTTTCCAGTCAATTTGCGGCATCCCCACAGATACAGAAACAGCAGATACTACGATGCTCTTATTGTATGCTAAACTTACACTCGCGTTCTGTATCCCAAGCCCGCCCAGATTACCGCTTTGCACTTCCGAAGGGAATAGGCTCAAAGCATTGTTGATGCCCAAAATATCGACCAGTTTACTAAAATCGCCGATAGGTGAATTTGTAAAATCGGCTACGAGCTGTGCGGCATCAGTTCCCGGAGGTGTAACGACTGCAACGCCGATATTGGCCTGTGCGCTGGGGATATCAAATGCTCCGGTGTAACCCACTGTAACATTATAGGTTGAGTTATTTGCCTGCCAATCTGTGCTTGCCGGGCTGTAAACCCTGAAATAATCAGCCGAAAAAGTCATGCTGCCCAATTGAAAGGCAGCTACATTTAAATCGGCCATTAAATTAATGCCCGGCACAATACCTGTCTGGTTCCAGGGAAATTCATTCTGACCTAACGGGGTAGATTTTTGTGATGCATCAGGCGAGTTTACCGTTCCGCTTATGATCATCTGCCCGGTCCCTATTAAATTCTCAAATATCCCAAGTACTCCTGTCGGTGTTAGTGCGGCAGAAAAGTTAACGCCAACCGAGAGGGCAATGTCGTTTACAGTCTGTTCATAAGTTGAAAGCAGAAACTGTGCATCCGACATTTGAAGTTGATCCAATGGGCTTATTACGGCCGCATCGGGTAGCGTTCCATTCATTAAAGTGGGCAGCTTCGGAAAACTGTCGGAAAATTTCCAGGGGGTTGTGGGCGGCGTAGCCGGAATCATTTCATATTGCAGCAAAGCCTGAACATTATTGTTCACTATGCTCAAGGTCATGGTTACCGCTACACTGTCAGGTGTAAAATTGAACGTACCTGTCCCGTTTATGATAACATTTGTTCCTTCTGAAACAGGATTTGCCTTTGCTTCGTTGATTACAATAGTGTTGGTGGAGTATGCCAATGTAATTAACTGAGGAATTACACCGGCCCCATCAATTGACTGTAATGTAGTAGCACCAATCGAAACTATCCCACCGGCAATCGACCCGTCGTCGGCTATATTTAGCAATGTTCTTATTGTGGCGACTGAAGGGGCATTGTTTGGTGATTTTGAACTACCCATTTTATAAATTATTTAAAAATACAATAACTATTTTCTTATTATGCTTTGATACAAAAACACGTCAATATGTGCACATTCCAAAAAGTGCACATGCAAACTATTATCCGGGTTAAGGAATATGCCTGTCATTATTGGTAGCTACAAATGAAGCCATGGTAAATTTGCTGTAATCTATATATAGTGAAAGAACATTCGTATCAAAGAAATCTTTAAGATTTTGAAATGTAGGAAATGTAAATGAGCCCAGATTAGCATCAAAATATTCATAAATACCCGAAAATGTATCCGTACTTAAATCGGGACGGAGGCCAAAAGCAATAGCATGCCCTCCTCCCTTTTTAGACATCGAAACAATAAAATAGGACGGGCCGTTTTGCTGAACCAGCGTGTCCATTTTAGGATACAGAAAATCATCAAAAGCCGAGATAATAATATCCTCTGTTGCTTCATCAAAGGACTTCATTGTTTTTCCGTACCAGATACCTCTCCAGGCCTGCAATATGTCTTTTAATTGCTTTAAAATGGCTGCTTTTCCTTCTTTTGTAGCCGTTTTGCTTTCTGCGCGAAGCACCTTGACCGTATTATTATAGGATGCATTTTCAGCCTTGTACAATTGCTGGTCGGCTATATATTTAGCCGGAATTCTGTTTGTCCCTCCTGAAGCTACATCCGCATCACGAATACCATTTATAAAATAAAAGGGAGCGGTGCCGCCTGCCTGAAAACTCAACGTAAAATCACGGGCCATTGCAAAACAAACGCCGTTGCTATTAATTGCCTTAAGGGCTGAATCCGTACTCTGATCCACCCAAACAACAAGGACGCCCTTCTGTGCCTTAGCATTAGCTTTCCATGTATCAATATTCATTGATATAATGTTTTATAATACTTTAAATAAAGATTCTTAAAAAAACAATAGAACTAACCTATGGTCTGGTTTACCAGATTCTGAATGATGCTGGTAACTTCATTACCAATATCGCCAAGGTGTCCCGTCAGTTGCGAGTTTATGGCATTAACGATTATAGTCTGAACGGATGGTGAATTGAGCACATTTTGTACAGCAGGGGCCAGGCCGGACTGATCGTCCAGTGTTATGACCATAGCTGAAGGCTGAGGAATAGCGAACACGATTGAATTGAACGGAATATTCAACTGGCTTACGGTGGAACCTGTAGGAGCAACGGTAGAGGTAAGGGAAACGGAGTTTATAGCAACCGTTAAACCAAAATTCAACTGCCCTGCGCCGCCGGAATAACTGGCTGAAAATGTTGCGGAAGCATTGGTACCGGACCCTAATGAACCAAGCAGAATAGCAAAACTCATGTTAGGCGGTGCTAATATCATGGTGGCTGCCGGAACAGTGGCATTCGGGAATCCGTTTACTACAATATTTGACAATGTTACATTCGACAATGTTAAGCCTGCAAACAAATCAAAGCTTCCCAAACTAATGTCACTCGGCTTGAACGGATTAAGCGGTGGATTCTGGTATTGCTGCAACAAGGTTTGCACATACCATCCGCTTGTAGAATCATTCAATGAATAACGCACACGGTCGAAAAGGTACAGATCCACCAGATTGTCTGCCTGCTGGCCGCTATCGGAAGGCAACTGGCCCACTACCGGCGACATATGGTCATTCAGGAAACTTGCAATCTGACTTGTCAGCGTATCAGACAATGCACCAAGGTTTCCTGACGTATTGAGTGATTGCTGCATTTGTGAAAATATAGCGCCGCTTGCATCAGAAGAAGAAAGAGCGGAAGTAATCAGATTATTAATTATTCCGCTCAGGGCAGGATCTGAATTTGTTAACTGAACATTTATATTCTGAAATTGAGGCGCCCCTGAGCCCGTGGTAACAAGATTTATGTTAGTAACCTGACAATTCAGCCCTGCTCTGTTATTCAACACTGAAATTTGTATAGAAGCAGTGAACTGCAAAGAACTGATGCCCGCCTGAAAATCTCCCACGCCTTGTACAATAACCGGACTTGCATTGGGGTCAGCACAGGTTGTAGGAGCAGAAAGGTTAGCTATACATAAATTTTGTGTCAGGACAAATGGTGTGTCAATCGATAAAGGGGTAACTTTCTGCCCGGGCTGCAAGCCTCCCGGATTGTTTGTCCAGTAATTGAAATTCATAACAATATCGGCAGTTATACAGCCTGTCGAATCATTATAATTATAATTCTGAAAACTCTGTACATATGCATTCTCCAACCCGTTAATGGTAACCATGTTCACATTATCGGGATCCTGCAGATTCAAGGTAGGATTGGGGTTGGAAGGTAACGGTATTGCTTCCTGATTCGGGTCAGGTACCGAAATCTGCGAATACGAATTTGCTATCTGCTGGGCAATAAAGCTACCATTGCTTCCGGTTAATGTTCCGATATCCCAGTTTTTTTCTTTTAATGGAATAATGGACGAACCACCACTCTGAATGCCTGCTAAAACAGTAGGCAGAAAAAAGTTACTCTTCGGATTATTTGCGGAAGAGCAGATTGTAGTGAATATGAATTGAAATAAATTTGAATTACCAGCCATGGCTTTCTTTTTAAAGGGTTAAATTTTGCGGTCAACGGTGTACATTGCTATCTCCTCCAAAGCATCTCTGTAGGCATTCTTTTTAAAATGTTTTAAATATTCCAAAGCGTCTAAGGCTTCATGTCTGGCGTCTGCATACGACCTTTCAATGGCCTGAGTTGACATAATTGCATCGATTTCATCACTCAGATCGATCGGGGCAGGTATTTCGCCTCTCATAATTCTGCTGACACTGTGTTCCGCCCCCAGCTCTTCCATTGCATATATAATAGGCAAAGTTGCCCGGCGCTTTATGAGGTCAACCCCCACCTGTTTGCCGGAGTCTTTTTCGTCCTGTAAAAAATCAAACAGATCATCCATAATCTGGAAGGCTCGGCCAACCCTTCTGCCGTAAAAACCGATACGCCTGGTTTCGGTTTTTCCTGCTTTTGCCAGGGACATTCCGGTTTCGCAAGCCATTCCAAACATGATGGCAGTTTTTCGTTCAATTACCTCAAAATACCGTTGCCGCAAAGCCTCATAACTCCAGTTGGGGTCTGTTTCCAATTCATCCAGTTCTCCGGCACAGATGTTAAATGCCGTGTCCAGTACCACCTTTACCAACCCCATTTCACTTTGGGTGTCTATGGCATCAACAAAGGTTCTTATTGCCTGGACAAACTGCATGTCGCCAACGAGGATCGCGGTATTGGTACCTCTTTTTGCGTTCACTGACATTAATCCGCGTCTTAATAAAGCATCGTCAATAATATCGTCGTGTATCAATGTGGCAACATGCAGCATTTCCAGCGAAGCGCAAGCCTTAGCAACTTTGTCCGTTAATTCTCCATCGCCAAGAAATAGCCTGGAGGAAAGCAGCAGCATCATTGGTCTGATTTTTTTTCCCCGCGCATATAGCTGAAGCTCGGTATCTGTTAAATACTTTGCCTGTGGTTTCAAAGCTAACGCCAGGGCAGCTTCAAAATTCTCCATATCGTTGCCGACCAACTTATCATATATCCGCGTTAAGGGATTTTCTTTCCATTTTTCTCCGGCATAAAGCCATTGGCCTCTTGGCTCGTCGATTTCGTAAAGCGAGTCTTTCAATTTTCAGTAAGTGTTTTTCTAATTATTGTGCAATACCGGGAGTAGCCAGCGTATGAAGCATCACTTTCTCCGTTACTTTTTGAATACCTGATTGAATCTTGCTTTGCAGCAGGCTTTTTACAAAATGCATGCTTGCAAGACGCTCTCTTACAATTTCAGCAACTTTGCCCGTCCACATAGAGTCATCTACTTCCACGGCAAATGCGGGGAATTTAACATCCGACTCCGTGATTTTCCAGGCTGCTTTTTCCTCATTATAAGTTATGGTCATTGTTGCCTCAGCGCCTTTAAGCTCTGTATGGCAATCGCCGGACCATAAAAGATCGAAATGCGTGTTTTTGTCTGCCATCAATTCTTCGCGAAACAGAAATATACGCTCTCTGATATCTCTTCTTTCCTGCTCACTCAAAATTTTCCAGCCATTCTTCGTAGCTTCTTCATCAGCGCCTGCACTGGTGCTTGCATCTCCATTGGCCTGGTCCATACTGTTGATAAACTCCTTCATGTTAGTTACCTGCGGAGTTTTGGTTTTGTCGTTTAAAGTGCTGTAAACGTCCGTTCCGGTCATTGTTGGAATATTCGCCGAATTGTCGCCAAGGTTTGTCTGAATAGTTGATGAAAAATTGGAAGAATCGCCTGCTGCAGTCATATATTGCTGGTATTGCGGAGATCCCTTAGGGGATGCATTTGCCAGAACATACAGTGCTATTGATACATTTACCTGTTGTTGAAAAGAATTATGATTATAATCCAGGCCGTTAGAATAAGTATTATTATTTACCGGGGCGTTGCTACTTAAGGCACTGCTTGTATCGCGGGACATTTGAGTCGTTACGCCGCCATTACTCCAAAGGCCTCTTAATCTTGCGCTGGTACAGAAAACCGTGTTATAAGATTCGTTATTCTTATAATAGGAAGCCATCAATGTAGGCCCATGATATGTTCCATTGATGGGATCTTTTTGTGCTCTTGCTTGTGTTACCATTGTATCGATCTCATCAGGCGAAAGCGGGGTAACTCCATTATCTGTGCCGTCTGCACCCGCTGCTTTTGCATAACTTTCATCCAATTCCTGCATGTTGCCGCCGGTATCAATATTAATCCTGCTGGCATAGGTTGCTTTTACTTCATATTTAGCTTTCAGTGAAATGTCCTTCCAGCGCAGCGCAACGCGCAGTTTATTTTTATCTGTTTTGCACAACTCAGTATTCAATTCCAGTGTATCAAGTCCGTTAATATTAAAATCGTGGAAACGGAAAGACACATGGCCATTGTCAAAGCCAATATTTTCGGGCATTTCAGTATGAAAAGCCAACGGATAAAAAGGAGTGTCTTTTAATGATACCTGATTTTGTTTATTCCTGATACCGTTGAGCATTTCGGTTTCAAGAGCTTGCCAGTTAACTTTTTTATTATTTTTCATAAAATTTATAATGTTTATATTAAGAAAATGAAACGGTAAAGCCTTCTACAATATAGTTGTCACCTTGTGTTGCAAGGGCTGTTCCGGTATTTGCGCTAATGGTTATAGTTATACCTTCAACTTGCGTACTTACTGATGGATTGGACCAGATATTAATGTTTTGCGCAAACTTGCTGATGAAAGGGTTCACTACTTTTTCCTTAAAAATTGAAGTAACAAGGTCAGCAAAACCGGCAGCTGCAGCTGCTAATGCTGAACCGATCACCCCACTCCATTGCGGTGAAAAAATAAGTGTTACGGTGCTTAGCTGTCCAATACTTAAAAGTACGTCGCCGTCAGCGTTAACATTTAATGTAAATGGTACGGGAAGAGGATTGGGCGAATAGGTTATTGAAAAACTTGAAACAATCTTATCCCAATCACTTGGATTTGAAATGGCATCAATAGCCGTGCCTATAGGACACAACACAGTTTTAGCAATTGCCGTAGCTGTCCCTCCCAGTTCTCCATAACCGCTGATGTTTGCAATGCTGATGTTTGCATTTGTAGTTCCGGATGAAATACTTGCAGTAACGCTCTGTACGGTTCCTTTTATTTCCGCACTTGCATAAGCCGCACTACCTCCGCTTTTGGTGGACTCATCAAAAGGATAATTTTTGATTGCCCCCGCCAATACGGCATTCGTCACGTCAAGATCCGCTTGCATAAAAATGTCAAGTCCCGTCGGAGGTGTATAGCTGTCCAGGCTTGTTGCTGAACTGGTTGTCATAGAAGTGGCAACCACCAGTTCATTAGCATTGGTGATGCCAAGTATCGGGTCCTGAAAACTAACACCCAAAAAAGAAGGGATTTGCGGAATTGAAATCGCGCTAAGAAGGTTGTTGGCTGTATTCAATCCATATGGAATAATAATTGCATTGACAATAAGGGTGGTTAATCCCATTTTATTCCAGGTGCTTTCATCTAACCAAACTGACAGGGCATCAAAAGAAAGCTTGTTGTTTGATAACGAGACTTGTGCGTACACCTGAAACGAAGTGCTTCCGGATACAGCCACGCCTGATACAGTGCCGCTGACACTCAAACTGGAAATCAATAACTGGAAAACGTTTCCTGATGGGGGATTGCCGGTTTGGTTTTGTCCCTGTGCATTATAGGACTGTTGCCAATAAGTGGTAGAGGGTGGAGAAAGTGCTATTGTCGGAGCACTGTCAATCTTTAAAGTTATATCAACCGGTATACCACTTACCGTTTGCGAAAAACTTTGAGTAAATATTTTACTCTGAGCTGTTGAGTTACCAAACAAGCTCGCTAGGGTTGAGTTTAATCCGCTTTGGGTTAAACCAACCGCAACATCAAAATTTGCCATGTTAAATTAATTTAATTGCTATTTAATAGTTTGTATATTTGTCCAATAGGTTTCTGTCCAAATTGCTCCTGATACCCGGTATTTTTCCGGAAAATTTTCAAAAGCTATTCTATCTGAACCATGTAAGGGATCGTCTATCAACAAGGTACCTTTTTCCCAATCATAACCTTTTATCATAACGTAATGCGCCCCGCCTTTGAGCCACTCCAGACGAGCGCATAATGGCCTCCCCTGATTTATTTCAAACTTAAGCCTGTCAAAATTTGGCTTTCCTGCCGACCAATGACTGAAGCAGCCGATATATTTCAATGCAACATCAAGTTTGAAATTTACATTCTTTTCCTGCCGGTCTTCAAGGGAATAAATTTCGTATCCTGTATCTGTGTTTTTTACAAGTTCATCTGCTAAATGAGCTTGTTGTACATTCATTGTTTCATAATACTTTGCAATGGCACATGCTAAAGACACCCAACACCACCTGGATTTTAATTGTTGTTCTAATTCAATTTCCAAATAGTGTTCATTTGCAATGAGGCAAGGCAATTTGTAAAATGCACCTATCTCCGATGTGCTCGCATCATTTGAATCAATAAATATTTTCATTGATGCATCTTAGCTTAAACTGGTACATAGTGGAAGCGCACCGCTGATTGCACTATTAATTGGCGGCGTTATGGAACTTTCTATCAGGCTGATTATCTGTCCTTTAACCAGGCCAAGTATAAAGTCTTCGAGTGGGCCTAACAGTTCATTTAAAATTCCCAGACCGTCGATATTTATATTGACGTTATTATAGTTTAAATTGGGGTTCATCACATCCATAGAAGTCAGACAAAGCTGAGTTCCCAATGTGGCATTAAAATCACCTGTTGCGCTTATGGAAACACCGGAAACGGAAACGTTGCCGCTAAGTCCTACAGATGGAGTGAAATACAGGCACCCCGCCTTGAAGTTGCCACCCACCTGGATGCCAATATTGGACGATAACACAGCATCTAATTGTATTGCACCATTAACGGAACTTCCATCGGGGCTTGCGTTTGCAGAAGTAACAACCAGCGAATTGATATGGAAGCTTGAAAGTCCGGTCAGGTGTTCCAGTACGTAACTTGCTACGGCCTCGGCAGTACAGATACCTAAATTGATACTGCCTATCGTCTGCGATCCGGAGGTGACATTCTGCATCGGGTCTAGGCCCCTGGAGAGAATTGCCGAAGTAGCGGCACTGTTAATGTTAGATAAATTTGCGCTTATCACTGCGTTTAATAAATCCTGAAATTGTCCCATAAAGGTTGGTTATTGGTGGTTAACAATGGAAACAAAGATATTAGTTTTCTTTAAAAAATATATTTTTTAAGAATAATTATAAAATATTATTTTTTAAAAAAATATAAAGACAAAAAAAGCTCTATAAGATTTGGTTAAAAATCTTATTCAATTGGTTTTTAAGGAGTTTTATTGGATACTGTCAATAAACTCAGCAAAATTTATACGCTAATGGCCACGATTGATTTTCTAATTCATAAGGGCTAACCTGCAAGACGACTTCAAAATTTATCATAGAATTAATCCGAAAAACCCCATCGGTTATTTCTATGACATAATTTTTGGTTTGAATATTTGAATAAATAGATGGGTACAATATTAATAATAAAGTTCAGCAATAAAACACGTATTTATACCTGTTTTTTGACAAGGAAGAAAAAAATATCATATATATAATGACTATCCACTTTCACCCTAAATGCATTACCAATTTGCAGCTTTTAAGGAGTGCCTTTATCCGTTCAGGTTGCTATGCATAAATGGCTGGTAGCGCTTAAGAAGCAGTTTGTTCAAGGGAAAGTTTTCATACTTTGTTTTTTCTAATAAAAAATGATTGTAGGTTTCATCCTGCACCTGAAACGCTGCACCAATTTTTTTAGCTGTAGCAATAGATTTACTGTTTTCAAGCAGGATTCGTATATTCAGATATTGTAACTTCATTTCATAGAAGGTGTAGAATAAAATTCCCGCGAGCAATTTGCTGGTCAGGAACATCCTTTCCGCAGCAATGCTGTCGCCTACTATTATACCGAGTTCTGCTGAGTCTTGTGTGATATTTTTAATCAGTGCCGCTCCCAGCGCCTGATTTTCTTTAATTACCAAAAAAAGATGCACATTGTTTCCCTCAATCAGGTTCTCTTTAACCCAGGAAACATGGCTTTCATAAGGAATTTCAGCACTTTTACTCATACCCTTACGTACTTCCGGACGATTGCTCAAGTCATAAAGTAAATCTGTATGTTCAGGCAGGAAGCGCTGCAAAGAAGTATTTCCAACACATATAGTCATAAGTATCGTTTAACTATTTGGCAAGCTTTTATCAAATGGGAGAGATCAACCCGGAAGCTGGGGAAAAACCGGATGTATTTATCATAATAAGTGACAATAATTTTGTTGGCAAGGAGTTCTTTTACAGCTGCGTTTGCATTACTTACCGATCCCAGATCAATATTCCATAAAGCGCCCTGGCCGGACAAATGTTGAGCCGGTAAATGCTTTAATATACATAGTTCAATTTCATGGGTACGTGCAGCAAGATCAAGTTGTTCACAGGCATTAATAGTTGCAACGATCGATGCACAGGCCATCGGATGATTAAAGAATGTGCCGCCTCCGCGAAACTTATCAGAAATGACAAATGTTTTTTCAATCATAACTGCCGACACCGGAAAGCCGCTGCCAATAGCTTTTCCGGCCAAAACAATATCGGGCTTTACGCCTTGCGTTTTGAAGAAAAAGGGTGACCCTGTCCGGTAAAATCCCGTAAGGATTTCATCATATATCTGAATCACGCCAAATCGCACAGCCAATTGTTCTAAATTGCGGTAAAACTGCGGATGTCCTTTAAAGCCGCCGCCACTCATCTGAATAGGCTCTATAATAATAGCCGCTACATTTCCTGATTGCATATGGGCTTCGCAGCTTTTCAATACATCATGCTCTGTTTTTTCACCCAAAAAGGGAATCCTGATTATTTGATCGTCATCCTGCAAATAAGATTCGAAACCAAGCTTATTGGCAAATATTGTCTTGCCATGCATGCTTTTGGCAAAGCTGATGATTTTGGGTAACCCTTTCGATTGCATAGCCAGCTTTACGGCAATTTCTACTGCATTTGCGCCGGAAGGATAGAAACCATGTACATGGTAGCCCTGAATATGTTTTTCCAACAGATGTTTTGCCTGTACGTATATATCAGACTCAATAAATCCAGGTGAAGCATAAGTTTGCAGTTGTTTTAATTGCTCATTGATCACAGGGGGATAATTATGCCCCAGGCAAACGGAGCCATATCCCATGCAAAGATCAAAATATTTGAAGCCGGACTCATCGATCAGAAAGTCGCCGCCGGCAGATACAATTCTCATTTTAAACTCAATTTAGTTTACCAGTTTTTGCAAATTAAAGCCAGTTAAAACGCCATTTTTCATGTTACTCAATACGTATTCCTTGTATGGATGCTCGTCGTTCCCGCTTAATAAGAAATACAAAAAGAGATTGTAGTATTCCATAAGAAGGATTAGCAGCTTGGCATCTATAGTTCTCTTACATTGACTTTTATAGCCTTTCATAAAATTTTGTATGAAATGTTCGCTGCGTTTTTGATAGTCATCCTGATCAGCCAAGCTAAGGAGGGTTACATGAAAGCTTATAGCGATGTCATACAAATAAGGCGCCAGCATGCAATTGTCAAAATCAAATACATACAGCTTATTATCTAAAAGATGAATATTTGACCTTGTAAGATCGCCGTGTATAATGCCCCTGTCGCTTTCTGCGATTGGCCACGACTGTATTTGGCTCCATTTTTCTTTAACCGATTCTATAACGTGAACTTCTTTTATTTGCAGCACTTCTGCCAGATCCAATAATACATTCCCGTTTAATGTGCGGTAATATTGATCTCCGGTATTATATTGCTGACTGAGATTGTGTAAAGAACCCATAGTTTCTCCCCATAGCTGAATTTGCCCGGCTTTCCACATTTCATCTTTACATAAAGGAACCCCGCCAATCATTTCAAACACACAAACAATTAATTGCTGCCCGTTTATCTGCAGCTGTACGGAAAGCTTGTTTTCAAGCGATTTTATAACTTTTACTACAGGTGCCTTTTCCTGTAAATAGAGCAAAAATTTTATTTCCCCTGTTACTGCCTCCAGATTCCTGTGATGAACAGGCGTAAGTCGCATTATTGCCGGCCTGTCTTCGATCATCATTGAATAAAATTCGTGATTGGTACCCATTATTTTACTCTTCAATTTTGCATTCCAAAGAGAAGCAACCGACTTAACAGCTGTAACAGGAAGATCAAGATTCATAATAAGTTTTTTATATCTACTTGCGACAAGACGGCTGATCTGTAAAGCACCGGAACTATATATTGCTTCACATTGTCAGACAAAACATCTTCAACTATTCGTGAAGATATTTCCATAATATTCTCTTACAACAGGCTCTCTGATAAGCTCTCTGATTTAATCTGCCGGAACAATTCTTTACGGGATCCCCATCTAAGAATGAACCGTTTAAAATTTTCCTCCAAGCAATCATTTCTTTCATTATTGTGATTTCGTACACTTGTTGTACCGGCATAAATGCATTTAAAATTCCTTGCCCGTGCTTTAATGCAGAAGTCAGCATCCTCAATCGGGCTACTCTCATAGGTTTCATCAAATCCGTTTATGGATTTCATTACTTCACTTTTTACTATTAAAAAAGCGGAGGGTAACCATGTCACTTCACAGGCATACTGATACCTGCCATCATCATTTTCGTGAACGCCGCGAGGTATTGGCCACTGACTTTCATTAAAATAAGGATCGGCACTGAAAATGTTGTTGGTAGCAGTTATCATTCTTGGACCGATAAGGTCGGCATTATGCGATGTCATTAAAGAAAGCATTTCTTCAATAGATGCTTCTTGGATGATCTCCGTTTTACTATCCATAAAACAAATCAATGGTTGCTTTGTAAGACTATAACCATAATTACGATTTGCGGAGTATGAATTTCTTTTATTAACTACATGAATAGCATCTTCGCTTATGCCTATTCTTTTCAGAGAATCGACACATCGGTTAAGGGCATTTTTGCAATCGCCGGATTCTTTCTCGTCTGTTTCCACAAAGGGTATTACGAAATCAATCATATCCTTCGTATAAACAGGCAATGATTTACGCTCGTAAATAAAGGGCGGCTGAATATTGACTCGCGTTAACGGTAACCCCATTCGCGCAATTGATTTATCGGCGAGGCGTCTCCACATTTCGTATGCGCCCTCCGGCCGCAGTGAATGGCTGGTGCGTTTTGAATTGAGCCTGTAGTAATACAAAACCTTGTCATATAGCTCAATAGCGCCTTTTTCTTCCAGTTTTAAATAAATATCACAATCTTCGCCCGCATAGTAAAAATCAGAAAAACCTTCCCATCCGCTTGTTTCTTTATATGCCTTTCGGCTAAGCAAAGTAGGTTGGCAATGGTTATAAATGTCCGTCACCATCCCTTGCTGATACTTCCTGTGTTCGAAAGGGAACCAATCCTGCATATCTACCAAACCGCCATTCTCATCTATAAATCTGCGCCTTGCTCTTATAATACTTGCCCAGGGCTTTAAGACAGCTTCCCCGGTAAGGTCTTCTACAATTGCCGCATCCAGCACATCATCATCATCAAGCGGAATAATGTAATCTTCAGTTGCAATACTACTTAAGAAGTGGCGCGAGCGCGCTATGCCCTGGTTTTTCTTAAAAAATGCTTTAAGTCTTGGATGGTTTAGCTGATGTATTATCTGAAGAATGTGGTGAGACAAAGCATCACCTTCATCCCAGACAAGGTACAAAACCCATCGGTTTACCGTTTGTTGAAGCACTGATTCTATACATGGTATGAGCCAGTCTCCTTTAAAAACCGGGATTTCGACAGAAACAACAGGCAGATTGCTTTTTCCCGTATCAGCAAATTGAACTTGTTCCTCTACCCATTGAAATAACCGGTGCCTGAATTCTTCAACATGATTATATGGTTCTTTCATCAATTGTACAAGTGTTTTGTTCCAAAAATTAAATAGCCACGATAAGCAAACCACGGCATGTGCAATTGCCTATGGAAGCAGGTTTTGCAATCCGGATTGGGTTCTTCATGCCTGCTTTTTACAAACTATAACTCTCTTCTTTTGTACTATGGTTTAACTTGTTTTTCAAATCGGACGGACAGAAGTCACAATCTTTGCAAAGTTTATTATAGTCTCCTTTTAAAAAACCCGACAATTTTTCAAATTGAAGCTGCTGCAAACTTTCATTATTAATATTGCCGTAAGAAGTAACTCTTTGATAATCCATAGCACACAACCGCATGGTACCGTCAGCGGAAATGAATGCTAAATTTTTAGCAATTTTACAGATGTTGTACATTTCGTCTGAATACCTGAAAAGATCTACGATTATGCGCTTATCGTGTAGATACTTTGTAGCGAAAGAATCTATTTTTACCGGATTCATTCCGGATACAAGCAAGCCGGCTCTGTTATTTACAGGATGTAACCATATCTGATCTACAGAACTATTTCGCCACTTCTCTACAAATGCTTCCGTTTCATGTATGTTTTGCTCACATGCAACGAAACTGATATTTATTTTAACATCTGCGTTTATATCCTTTTTTATTTGAAGTGCACTTTTAACGTTAGCGATAACTTTGTCGAAATTTTTCATTCCCATTATAACTTCATGCATGGGTGCCGTTGCAGCATTGATGCTGAAGTTGATTGTTTTAAGTCCGGCGTTTAGTAATTGCCTGAATTTTTTCTCCGTCATTAAAGCACCATTACTGGTCATGGCAACTACGGCATTTGCGGCAGACAGTATTGCTACAATTTGATCAATATGAGGATGTAATAATGATTCTCCGATACCACATAGCACAACCTGTCGCTGAGGGCCTTCCATAATATTCGCCGCTAGCTTCTCAACAGTATTTATTGAAATGAATGATTTTGTATCAGGCATTACGGAACGGGGACAAAAACCACATGTGGCATTGCATCGCGAAGTAACTTCGAGATCAATGATAAGCTTATCAGTGTCGCTCAATGTCTGGTGAATACACTCGTTTACCGGCAAGTCCATCATATTTGAATTATAGTTTTATTTCAAATTGCAATGCAATTCATCACGACGGATATAAAACGTGGTTAATAAAGAAGCCAACGCGGAATAAACAGGAATCAGGTTAAATATTGGATTAGTAAGTCAATACCCGCTTCAACAAATATCTATATAAGTTTTTACATAGAACATAATTTTTAATAATTATTTTTCAACGTTTTCTTATCGCTTACAAAGCGAAAGTGATTATCCATAATATTTTTAATGACAGATTTCGGTGCAGGAAGCATTTCTTTTCTTTTATTTTTCCATTTGCTACAGCTTCCAATCAGCTCGCTCTGTTTCTGTTCATTGAAAAGCAAATCACGGATGGAATGAAGCACTGCATTCCGGTTTAGAATCTCAACTTTTTCATAACATTCTTTTAGTTCAAAAAGCCTTTCCAGTTGCATGCATACGCGTCGCATGCCATATGGCCATACCCAAAAAGGAAAAACTTTTCCTTTAAGAAAAGAGATTTCCGATGAAGGAAGGGTTTCTTCCGAATTCATAAGAAGCAGTGCGGGTGTTTCCAATTGAATAGCGTCTACAATGCAGGAGATATACGAATCTGTCAGATACAGATCTGAGTAACTAATCATACTCAAAAACTCAGAATATGACATAGCGGGTAGAATTGTCACATTACTCAGGCTTTGCCATTCCTGAATCTTTCTTGGTAAAATCGTAACAATTTGTACGTTATCGGCAGCTAATTCATTAAATATTGTTGCAAGGTATTTGAAATAGTCAGGGTAGAGTACTTCTATAGAGTTGAAACGATCTTTGGAAAGCGGGTAGAAAATTGTCTTGGCTCCGGGCTTACTTTTCCATTTCAACATAGTTTGAGCAGGATCCATAAGTGTTGATTTATTGTAAATGGACTCAGAGTAGAAATGACGTGCATTGGCTGATAGCTGCTCAATGGACATATATCTCAACGCGTAAACCCAATCGGGAACGGCAGAAAAAGAAATAATGCTGCCCGTTTGCGGCATTATATGCGTAAATCCGCTTTCAAAAGGATCAAATGACATCACAGGAATGGTTACATCATCTTCATCCAATATAAATTGGCCGAATTTACAACCTGTATATCCGGGTAAGTTCCAAAAACTATTCGTGCCAAAAATGATTGCATCCGCAGAAAATTGAACAACTGCATCCAGGATGGTTTGCTTGACATTTTTGCTCTTTTCAAAAATATAATAACTATCCTCTTCGCTGATGTATTTAGTGAATTCCGCATCAAAAACAAATCCAAAATGATATTCTTCCCTGCCAAGGTCCTTTATCCAATTAAGGCATAAGGCAAGATCGCCCATGTTATTTTTAGATGTAACAACAAATAGAATTCTTTCTTTCATAAACGTATTATTACTTTATATCTGCTTTTGTGTGCTTAATGTGGCAAATGTTTAAGCTCTTTTAAACAATCTATTCATTTTAATTTGAGCTTTCTCTTTTGTGTTTGGGCATTGTTCCCAATTACAATTAATATTTGTCACAATGTAATACATTTTATTTTATAGGCATTTAGTTTCTCAATATGAAAGTTATTTCATTGAATTCTATCCGATTGTTGTGTCTGATATTGAATAAAAAAGCCAATTTGCTCAACTTATAATCAGCATGAATGAAAAAAGCCTTTCAGCTTGAATCGCTGAAAGGCTTGACTGTTAGGTGGTGTGAGCCGGGATACAACCGGTGATACGAGGATTTTCAGTTCTTAAAAACATTAAATTCGAAAGTGTTCGACCGATGTTCGATCCAATAAAAAAACCGCACTCTTTTTGAATGCGGTTTTTGTCTGAGCAGAAGACGCGATTCGAACGCGCGACCCCAACCTTGGCAAGGTTGTGCTCTACCAGCTGAGCTACTTCTGCATTGTATTTCAAGAACTTCGGTAAAAGAAAAAGAATACAAAATTGTATCCTTTTTCTGTGTGCCCCAGGCGGGACTTGAACCCGCACTTGCATTGCTGCAAACAGGATTTTAAGTCCTGCGTGTCTACCAATTTCACCACCAGGGCATCCACCATTTTCAAAGAAAATGATAAAAGGTAAAAAAAATCCAAACCCATAAAGGCTTGGAATTTCCGTGAGCAGAAGACGCGATTCGAACGCGCGACCCCAACCTTGGCAAGGTTGTGCTCTACCAGCTGAGCTACTTCTGCATTGATTAAAAGAACTGTTTCCCGCTTTGGGATTGCAAAGGTAATGTCTTTTTTTATTACAACAAAAATTTAGGTACTAATTTTTGAAACTTTCTTCCTCATTTCAGATATGATTCATTCTCCCGCCACCTGCGTAATAGCGCGTCCAGTAAGCATCGCCAAGGTCACTGATTACCACTCCCTGACTAACGGAGGCATGTACAAATTTACCGTCATATAAGTAAACACCTACGTGCGAAATGCGCTTGCTGTGTATTTTAAAGAAAACCAAATCACCTTCTTTTAATTCTGATGTGGCAATACGTTCTACCTGGGTGAATTGCTCAATGGATGTACGGACAATGGGAAGATTATAAACGTCGTTATAAAGCTGTCGCGTGAAAGCAGAACAATCAATACCAAACCTGTTATCTCCGCCAAAACGATAAGGCGTGCCATACCAGTCTTCAATAAAAGAATAAAGTGAGATATTATGCTTTTTACCTTCACTTATCTTTTTAAAGGCAGTTGACTTCTGCTCCGCCGTTTCCATGTCGGGAGCATCGTTATTAGCCTTCTTATTGTTTGTATATAGCTGTTTACCTTGTGTAAGTCTTACATTATTGCTGCCACCTTCCAGTGTTATCCCGTCAATAAACTGAGGGGTTTTACTTTTACTTGCTGTTGAACCGGTGGTCTTTTGCGCAGCACATGAACCTAAAAACATCAATGCGATGCATGTCGATAAGATAGTAGTTATCTGCTTCATTTCGGCATGAATTTGGGCAAAGATAAAAACTTATTGTCAAAAATGCTCGCTTCAGGAGGCAATGGCATGTCAGGTTATTATATTAAGCAGAACCTTATCTTTGGGCTCTTATCGAACTTTTTAGTTTTGAAACCTGAATTACTGCTTTACTCCGATTTTGATTCCCCTCGCCTCCGGTATATCCTGAATTGGATTTTCGGAGAACAACTTGGTATTGCATTCGGACTGACAACAGATTTGAGTTATTGGAATGATTTTGAAGGGGCGAAAATCAATTACAGTTCTGATAAGCGAGGAAAGGAAGATCTTCACATTATTCCGCATTCTATTTTAAAAGAAACGGACATCATTCCTCAAAGCCTTTCTATTAATCGCTGGAAACACAGCACCATTCTTTTTTATACCCAACCCGGCGCCAAAGTTCCGTTCGACATTTTTGCCGCTGCCTTTTATTTATTAAGCCGTTACGAAGAGTATCTTCCAAGCGAAAAGGACAGGCACGGAAGATATAAGCGGGAACAGTCTGTAGCTGCCCAATATTCTTTTTTACAACAGCCTGTGGCAGATGAATGGATTTTTCATTTCGGAAAAATACTGGAACAACAATTTCAATTGCATTTACGTAAAAAGGAATTTCAATTTATACCGACTTATGATATAGACATTGCCTGGAAATATTTGCATAAAGGTTCAAAACGCCATTCAGGTGGTCTTTTCAAAGATATAATATTATTAAAATGGGCAGATGTAAATGAAAGAATAGCGGTAAATGCAGGCAAAAGCAAAGATCCGTTTGATTGCTTTGAATGGCTTGACAACATTCACGAAAAATATCAGCTGCACCCTATCTATTTCATGCTGTTGGGGCAACCAGGCGCTTTTGATAAAAATGCAAATCCTGATTCAGAAGCAATGCAGGATTTGATGAAAAGATTGGGGAAACATTATAGCGTTGGCATTCATCCTTCTTATGGTTCGCATAAAAATGCCGGAATATTAAAATCTGAGATTGAAATATTGGAAAGCAATATTCAAAAACCAATTATACAAAGCCGCCAGCATTATATAAAATTTTCTTTGCCGGAGACGTATGAGAATCTTATCTCACAGGGTATTCAGGAGGATTATTCTATGGGATATGCTTCCTGCAATGGTTTCCGGGCAGGAACTTCCAATCCGTTTTTGTGGTATAACCTGAAGGAAGAAAATGTAACTTCTTTGCGCGTACACCCTTTTGCATTTATGGAAGCAACCAATAAATTCTATCTGAAACAAAATCCGGAAAACGCCTGGCAGGAGTGGGAACGCTTATGGCACGCTGTAAAAAAAGTGAATGGAACTTTTATCAGCATTTGGCATAATTATATTCTGGGTACGGATAAAGCCAGCAAAGGCTGGCGGGAACTGTATATAAAGATGCTGAATAATTATAAAAGCTGATTCTAATCCATCTTCAGAACACTTAATAACTCTGTTTTGCGATTGCGTGAAACGGGAATCTTTTCTTTGTTAATCAATATCAGATAGCCTTCATTGAGATAGCTTTCCACAGCATTGAGATTCACAAGAAAGGATTTATGAATCAGATAAAACTCATGCCGCTCCAGCATTTTATTAAAATTGCCAATGCTTTGTGAACTTAGCAAAGAAGCCTTGTTTACAAGATTTATTTTGGTATAGCCTTTTATGCCTTCGCAGTACAGAATATCTTCAATCCTTATAAACTCCATGCCGCTCTGTGTCGGAACGACAATTTTCTTTTTATGGGTTTGATTCAGATTTTCTACAAGTAGCTGATTTTTTTGAAGTGCACTTTTGGCCTCAATGTTTTTCATCGCATTATTTACAGCCACAATAAGCTCTTCGTTGTCCACGGGTTTTACAATATATCCTATGGCGCAATGCTTTATGGCATCAATGGCATAATTATCGAATGCGGTAATAAAAATGATTTCAAAATGAGGTTCCGGTATTTTAGCTAATACTTCAAAGCCATTCATCTGCGGCATTGCTATGTCAAGAAATACCAATTGAGGCTTTAGTTCCAAAATAAGCTCAATAGCCAGAACCGGATTTTGCTCGGTGCCTATAATTTTTATTTGCGGACAAAACCGTTCAAGCTTACTGGTTAGTATAGCGGAAGATTTTGGTTCATCATCAATAAGCAATGCAGTAATTGCCATGATTAATTTTTTTGAGAAAATGAAATAGTAATGGTGGTACCTGAGCCTTGCTCCGGCATTTTCTCATGTGTGTCAAAGGTTATTTCCCAACTCTTACTTTGGTTTAATAGCTCAATTCTGTCCCGTATTACATTAGAAGAACGGTGCTGATGGCCGTTGGAATTATTTTTAAGAATTGCTTTACTGCGCGTCATTCCTATACCGTCATCTTCAATAGTAACTACAAAAGATTGATGGTCTAAATATACAAATGATACTGAAATATTTCCTTCTTCTTCCTTGTGAAATATTCCATGGTTTACTGCATTTTCCACTATAGGCTGAAGTAACATCGAAGGGATTTGCTGACATTCAATATCCAGTCTTTCATCAATATGAAATTCATAATTAAGCTTAGCTTCAAATCTTAGTTTTTCAAGGTAAAGATAGTTTTGCAATAATTCAATTTCCTGTTGAATGGTAATGTTTTGTTTCCCTGAATATTCAAAAAACAGGCGTATCAGTTTAGAGAATTTCACAAGATAATTTTCTGAAATTTCAACTTCATTACGCTGGATATAATATTGAATGGCATTTAAAGAATTGTGTACAAAATGCGGGTTCATTTGCGAACGCAAAGCCTTTAGCTCTACTTCATATTGATGTATTTTCAGTTCCAGTTCTTTTTTCAGCCCTGCTTCAATTATCTGATTCTTCTTCCTGCTGAAAACAAGGAACAGCCCTATCATGGTTGCCACCAACAGAATGGCAATTCCAAACAGTATAAAAAAGACAAGATTTATTTGCTGGGACATTTGAACCCTATTATAAAACAACCGTAAAGTAATATATTTAATAATGGTATCACAAGGCCGATACGGTAATCATGCAAATCAAGATTTCTGACTAACAGATAGAAGGGCAGAAAGCCTATATAAAAAACCAGCAATCCGGACATGATCCAGAATTGCTGATTTTTGATAAAATAAACAGCAGCATCTGTTTCTATTAATTGCTTAAAAAACAGGAACGCACCGGCTAAAATAAATACAGAGCCCGTCATAAGCATATAGAAGTATAAATCTCCCGTTGCACTTTCGGTAAAAACAGAAAAAACGGTGGCTGCCAGAAAAACAAACAATAAGATTTTAGGTATGATTTTTCGCTTCAATATTGTAATAAACCATATCAGCAAAAAGACGAAAGAAATTATCAAATAAACGTTGTACAGAAAGTTGGATGTTTCCTTCTCATAATACAATCTGACACTTCCGGTTACTTCAACTATCGTGGCAAAGAGCATTAAAAAAGGGAAATATTTCTGTGCGGAGTTTTTATAATTCTTCCAATAATATACCGAAACCAAAAATGCTATAATAAGAACTCCTGTCCTGACAGAATCTGCTAATTCCAAAATCATGCAATTCGTTTTTAGTAAAGAATATTACATTGCTTCTGTAAATATAGGTGCCGGTTCAGAAATTCCGGAGCTAAAGAGCCTCTCTTATAATATGTTTACTTGTTTCCGTTATCGTAAACGGTAGGCGGTCTGCCATAAGACCCAAGATTCAGGCATTGAATCTCCATGCTGTTGTTGCCTTCATTTGTTGGTGCAAAGAAAACAGTTGTAAATACTTTTTCGTCTGCTGATTTTGCTCCCTGATAAATCCTGATACCTAAATCCCTTAAACCTAAAGCATTGGAGGCTTCTTTTACGTAAGCAATATAATTTTCTATTTCTTCAAGGCTGAAAATGGTTTCACGCGAGTCAGGTTCATCATCTCCATGAGATTGTCGGTAACGGTTAATAATTGCATATTGATTGTCAACATACAATTTTTCCATTGCTTTCGCTGTTTCTTTGTCAATAAGTCCTTTGGGAAGTGGTGGTTGCATAATTTTTATTTTAAAAGGTTAAGAAATAGATGAATGACCGGGGAATAAAAGTCCGAATTTTAATTTACATTTTTCAATGTTTTAAATATAAAAAATAAGCCAATACCATAACGTTGATTATGATATTGGCCTCATGGATGAACCGATTTTTAGTGTCTGGCTTCTCATGGGTAACAATTGAGTATATGGAGATAACGATTAATTAATATTTCTAATTACTACACATCAAAGATGAAGCATTACATAACAACAATAAAGCCGTATCGACGAAGTGTCAATACGGCTTTATTAAGTGTTGATTTCAATCCATAATTTGATAAGCAAACTCTTTTTAATTATGCATCAGGTGCGAACAATTATTTCCTGTGCTTTTCTGCTTTATTTTAAGGCATAAACCGCAAAAGAAGCAAGCCAATGGCCGCCGCCATAATTTTCCTTTGAAATAGTGGGAAGCGCCAATGCCAACATTTTATTTGCAGTTTCGGCAAACAGCTTTTTGTATCTGTGTCCTGAAGGTAAAGAAGCGGCGATGCCTTTCATGCACCATGCTCTTGTGAAATACAAACCATCCATATGTACAATCTGATAGTCACTGCGGTCACTCACTTTTGGCAGCAGACATAATTGACGTATGCTTCTTTCTTCATAGAATTGATTAAACCAGGTTACAAATTGCTTTTTGGTTAAAATACGGCGCATCAAATCGGCAACCTCAAGACTGGGCGAAAAGAAATCGCCGCCGTCAGGTTCCATATAAGCCGGAATGGCTTTGATATTTTTATAAAATTGCAGCGACTTTTGAATTACCATGTGTTCAAAAGCAGTATCCTTCACGGTTCTTGCCCAGTCCAGCGCAAAGACCATTGCAAAGGCTGTATTGGGATGAACGCCGGTTCTGTTGGGGTAATCCTGTTTTGGAATATAATTTTTCCAAAGGCTCAGTATCGTATCTGTTAATGGCTGCAATGCTTCATGCCAGCGCCTGGCATCAGGGTTATCCCATGTCAGTAGTTCTTCATCCAGCTTTAGCAGCCATGCCCAGCCATAAGTTCTTTCATAGTTCTTGCCAACAGTATATTTACTGAAATAAGCGGCCTCTTCTTTCGTCTTTTCAGGCTGAAAGGTGTTATTAAGCGTTGCTACAATCTGGTCTTTACTCTCCATATCCGGAAATGTTTTCAACAAACGAACCAGCATCCAATGCCCGTGCACTGAACTATGCCAGTCAAAGCAACCATAAAAAGCAGGATGTAATTGACTTGGTAGCAAAACTGCATCTGTAGCGCTGTCTGCCGAATGCGAAGTCTTATTCGGAAATTCCTGCGTAATACAATGCAGAGGCAAATGTGCTAATTTATCAGCAAGCGCCGCATCTAAAACAGGAGCCGTTTGTGCAGTCAGCTTAACAGATGTTAGTATTATCATACCAAGAATAGAAAAATAGATTTTTGTAAGCATCTTTTTGGGTAAAAATTAAAGAGTCTATAATTATAATAGTTTGTTTAAAAACGCATCGCAGTAAACAACAATTCCTAAAGATAATAAAAGAGATTGCTTTCAAAGATTCATGCTTATTCAAACACCGTTTTATATTGTCCGTAAACCATTAATTTTGAACAAACACTTACCGATAAGTTTCAGCCATGGATCAATCCGCTCATGCAGCATCTGTTTTTAATGAGCTTGCCAATAAATACCAGGACAGGTTCATGCATTTTGAGTTGTACAACGATACTTTTGATTTGTTTTGCGATAACATTCCCAAACCAAATGCTGAAATATTGGAGCTTGCCTGCGGCCCCGGCAACATCACGAAATATCTGCTAAGCAAACGACCTGATTTTAATATTTTAGGGACAGACTTAGCTCCTAATATGATTGAACTTGCCAAAGCCAATAATCCTTCTGCAATCTTTCAAATAATGGACTGTCGGGCAGTTTCCACGATTGATAAAAAATATGATAGCGTGATGATAGGCTTTTGCCTGCCTTATCTCGATAAAGAAGAAACAGAAAAGTTGATTGCAGATACATCAAAGATATTAAACGAAGGCGGTATAGTTTATTTAAGTACAATGGAAGCTCCGTATAGCAAATCAGGACCGGAAAAAAGCAGCGCAGGACACGAAATTTATATGCATTATTATATGGCTGACGATCTTGTTGTGATGCTTGAATCAAATGACTTTGAAATTATATCTCTGCAACGAAAAGACTTTTTGCAAAATGACGGCAGCACAACGAAAGATATTATCCTCATAGCAAAACGTTCCTATTAATATTGCAACATGGCTATAGAAATTGAAAGAAAGTTTCTGATAAATAAAGAAAAATGGAATGCTTTGCCAAAACCGGAAAGCAAATTCATAAGGCAGGGCTATATTACAACAGATGCTGAAAAGACCATCAGGGTAAGGATTACAGGCAACGAAGCCTATCTTACTATCAAAGGAAAAACGACCGGATTTTCAAGAACAGAAATTGAATGCACTATTCCTGCAACGACAGCAACCGAAATGCTGCAACAGTTTGCGATTACCGAAATAATTAAAGAACGATATCGGCTTCCTTACCAGCAACACATTTGGGAGGTCGATGTGTTTCATGGAAAGAACGAGGGACTTATTGTTGCAGAAATAGAGCTGGAAAATGAATCGGTTATTTTTGAAAAGCCTGACTGGGTTGCAGAAGAAGTGACGGATGATTCACGCTATTATAATTCCAACTTATCACTGAACCCTTTTCTTAACTGGTAATTTCAGAAGCTTATGGAAGCCCTTTTCAATCATATTCAAAGGTTCGTTACACTTAATCAATCCGACAAAGATTTACTGAATGATTTATTGCAGCAGAAAGAATATAGACGCAAAGAATTTTTATTGAAAGAAGGCCAGATCTGCAGTTCAAATTTCTTTGTGGTAAAAGGCTGCTTACGGATGTATTATGTGAATGAAAAAGGTGTGGAGCAAATTGCTTATTTCGGTATTGACAACTGGTGGTTGTGCGATTATAAAAGTTACGATATGCAGCAACCTTCCCAATATTATATTCAGGCTGTTGCGGCAACCGAAGTTATTATATGGGATAAACATAAAGAGGAAACCATATTAGCGCAAATACCGGCCATGGAGCGTTACTTCAGGATATTAATGCAGCGTAACTTAGCAGCCGCTCAACAACGCATTAAATACATCTTCGAATACTCGGGCACGGAACGTTATCTTCACTTTGTCGAAATGTTTCCTGACTTTGTACAAAAGGTGCCGCAATATATGTTAGCTTCCTATCTTGGCATCTCTGCCGAATTTGTAAGTAAAATAAGAGCAGGAAAAGTATAGCCCGGATTTCTTGAAGTAGTTCAAGTTTTTTGTGATAAAGGAGCATGACCTTTGTGTTATCAAAAAAACAAAAAACTATGCAGGAAAGAATCAATGTTTTCAAAACAGACGTAAACGCTTACCAGGCTATAATGGCATTGGAGAATTATATTGATACAACGCAAATCAATAAAACACACAGAGAGCTTATTAAAATCAGGGCATCACAAATCAACAAATGTGCTTATTGCCTGGACATGCATACGCACGATGCAAGAACCGGCGGTGAAACCGAGCAAAGAATTTATACATTGGATGCATGGCGCGAAACAACTTTCTTCACTGAAGAGGAAAGAGCAATTCTGGCTTTGACAGAAGAAGTAACCTTGATTACCAATGGCGGTGTTTCAAATGAAACATACGAAAACGCCGTTCGTGTTTTAGGCGAAAAATATTACGCAAGCGTATTAATGGCAATAGTTGCAATTAATGCATGGAACAGAATCGGTGTAACATCACACCTGAAATCTGCATTGAGAAAGGCTTAAAAGCAATTCGTTACGGAGTTAAAAAGGAAAAAGCAAGGACCTCAGTCCTTGCTTTATATCTTTTCAAAGTATTGTGTCGATTATTTTTTTGGTGCTTTCGCGTTTGCGATTTTAGTAGCGAAATCTTTACCTGCTTTGAATTTAGGTAATTTTCTTGCTTTGATTTTAATCACTTCACCTGTTTGAGGATTGCGACCATTACGCGCAGAACGTTGAGAAACTGAGAATGTACCGAAACCTACAAGCGTTACGTTTTCACCTTTTTTCAAAGTGTTTACTACTGCATTTGTAAAAGAATTCAACACTTCATTAGCCTGAACTTTAGTAAGGCCGGCATCTTTAGAAATTTGTTCAATTAATTCAGCTTTGTTCATAATCTGATATGTTTTTAAATATTGAAAAGCGATGTTACAAAAAGTTACTTGAAATTACAATGATTTTTTTATAAAAAAATAAAAATTTTTCTTCAAAACTCTAATACTGTAGCGACTTTTAGCTTTTTAAATCAATTTACAGTTCTTTTTTTCCTTAATAAATCTTACCAATTGTCATTATCCCAACCGGCAGCAAAAGGCATAATAGCAATACCTACGGAATAAGAAGGACGCAAATCCATTTTAAAATTGGAATAATAATTAGCGCCATCCTGAAGGTCATAATCACCTATCTTAACGTCGTATAAATTACGTGAACCAATTATAACCTGTGTTTTTATCTTCCATTCTATACCTGCAAAAAACCCAAGCTCAGCTTTGATATAAGGTCTTACTCCAAGGCGGCTGTATTTACTGAAATCGTCTGATATGCTTCCGAAACTCATAAACGGCATAGCACCGATACCCGCACGCAATGAAACTTTATCAGCCTGGTTATTGGTTGCTTCTCCGCCAAAAATATAATCGACACCAATAGGAAGCCCTACGAAGCCGTCTTTAATATCCATGGAAGCGGTGGATTGACCATTGAAGCTAAAATTATTCAGCGTAAAAGAATTATTGTTTCCGTAAAGGCCTACGCTTAAAGCAAGAATGCTGCTATGGCTTAATGCCGTCATAGGGAAATAAGTATTGACCCATGCACATGCACTTCTGTAAGAAAAATTTTGGGTATTGGATGTTCCTGAAACAACACCGGGATGAAAGGGATCGTAGTAGCGCTCAACAGAACTGGCGCTGCCTTTACCAAAGGTCAATCCTCCGCCTAACTCAAGACGTTGAAACCAGGTTACGCTTTTGCCGTTAGATCGTTTAACTGAAAGGTTGCCGAAGCTACGGCCGGTTTGAGCATTTACGGTATTTGTAGCTGCAGCCAAAATCACACTTGCAAGTGCGGCTTGCCTTAGAGCAGTAAAAATTTTATTCATGAAGAACGCCTTTATTTATAGATTGCATACAAATCTATCATTTTTATTTATTGTTGTCAATCTTTTGCAAAAAATTTTTATAAGAAAAAAGCAGCCTCATGGCTGCTTTGACAATATTTAACCGAATAATATTAAATTCCTCTTCTTTTAAGTTCCTTTTTTATAAGCCCAAGCTCACGGCCTGTCTGGCCTGCAACAGAAGTATTTTCCTGTGCGCGGCGCATTAAATAAGGCACAACATCTTTCACCGGGCCATAAGGTAAATACTTTGAAACATGGAAGCCGGCATCTGCAAGATTGAAAGTAATGTTATCGCTCATGCCGTATAACTGTGAAAAATAAACAGGAGCATTTCGTGGCTGTATTCCTTTCTGTTGCATCATTTCAGCGGCTTTCAGGCAACTGTTCTCATTATGGGTGCCGATGAAAACAGCAATCGTGTCAAGGTTATTGATACAATAAGTTACTGCGGTATCATAATCTTTGTCCGTACTTTCTTTATTGGGCTGAATCGGAGAAGCGTAACCTTGTTCTTCTGCACGTTTGCGTTCTTTTTCCATATAAGCGCCGCGTACCAGTTTTGCTCCCAATGTATAACCCAGCTGCATTGCTTTATTATGCGAAGTTTTCAGGAAATCCAAACGGTCATGCCTGTACATCTGAAAGGTATTGAATACAACTAAAGCCTTTTTATTATAACAAGCCATCATAAAATCTGCCAGGTCATCCACCGGCTTTTGAATCCAGCTTTCTTCGGCATCAATTAAAATCATGCTTTTGCAACGTGCCGCTGCCTCACAAATGCGGTCAATTCTTTTTTCAACCCTTGCCCATTCCGCCTTCTCGGCTTCATTCAAAGATTCTCCTCTGTGTATTTTTTCCAGCAAAGAAAAGCGGGCAAAGCCTGTAACTTTAATAGGAATAAAGGGAATATTATTTTGTGTAGCCGCAAATTCAATTGCTTTGATAAACTCAGGCACAGCATGATCAAATTCCGCTTCCGATTCTTTACCTTCCACACTATAATCCAAAGCAACATCAACGCCGAATTTACCAAGTGTTGCAGAAGTTACGGCAGCTTCTTCAATAGTTTCGCCACCGCAAAATTGCTGAAAGATAGTCTTCTTCACAATGCCTTTGATAGGAAGATTCACGCTCATCGCCCATTGGGTAAGCTTCATTCCTGTTTTGGACAAGAATGGAGAACTCATAGATGAGAAAAGAAAATTGGCTCTTTTAAGTTCTTTATTATTGCGGTAACGGAATGCTATTTCAGTATTGTCAAAAGATAAAGGCATATGGTCTGGAGGAAAAATTGTTTGCAAAGATAATAAAGTCAAAAACCAAATTGAAAATTAAAAACCTGAAATAAGATGAAATCCGTCCAAAACAACACCGGGCTGCTATTTTATAGCAGCCCGGTGTTTAATATTAATTTTATCTGATATTAACCCTTTGTTTTAACAACAGCAGGTTGTAATACCGCATTAAAACTATTCTTGCCATCAAACAATTTATTAGCTGTGGCTTTAATATCTGAAACAGTAATTTTATTCAGTTCTGTTTCAAAGTTCAGGAATCTGTCTTTGCTTTCGTTCCAGAACAGCAATTGCTCCAGCTTATTGTTCCAGTAAGTATTGGTTTTGATATTCTCTTTGCGTTTTTCTACAATAGCCAGTTTCACTTTATCAAGATCTTTCTGGCTCGGGCCATTCTTTTTAAGGTCTTCAATTTCCTTGTTCGCTTCTTTCATAATTGGGTCTACGTTTTCAGGTCCGCAAGGGAAATAACCTGATAAGCTGTAATGTGCATAAGGATATTGTTCGAACTGGCCTTGGAACCCGCCACCATAAATAGCGCCCATCTTTTCACGAACATTTTCAATTACAGAGATAGATAGAATATCGGCAATCATTTGAGTTTGCAAAGCAAGGCTTTCAGTATAAGGCAGTTCACCGCGGTTCATCATCAGCACCAGGCTTTTTTGCTCTTCGCCTTTGTTAAATACCAATGAATTATTTCCTGAAATCGGACGCAGCCCGTTGTCTTTCATTGTAGGTTGTGACCCATTGGCAGGAAGGCTTGCGATGTATTTTTCCAACAAAGGACGAATCGTGCTTTCATCTATGTTTCCAACAATAAAGAAATGTAAGCCATCTGCATTGCTGAATTCGTTTTTGTAAATATCTACTACGCGATTCATATCAATCTTGTCAACATCCTGCACTGTAGGCACCTGAATTGGTGTCAACGGATCATTGTGATATACCGTTTTCAGCATGGTATCAATAAATGCAATCTGAGGGTTCTGGCTAAGAAATTGCAGTTGCGTTTTTTGTGTATTTATAAATCCTTTGAACAAATCTTCATCGGTACGTGGTGATGTCAATTGTAAATAAGTCAATTGCAACAAAGACTCAAAATCTTTTACTGAAGAATTACCTTTTATTTCATTATAAATATCATCCATTTCCGGAACAAGACTAACCGTTTTACCGGATAACAAATCTTCCAGTTGAGTCGGCGTGAAATTGCCGTAACCCATTGCTTCGATTACATCAGGCAGGAATTTGGTATTGCTTTTATCGGCAGCGCCATAATTATTATAACCGCCTTTCTTTACAGCTTCCAAAGTGATTTCATCGCTTTTGAAATCTGTCTTTTTGATAGTTACTTTTACGCCATTGCTCAATGTAAATGTAGTAGCGCCCAATTCTTTGTCTGTCGCTTCAGAAACAATCTTTCCGGCTACAGGCTCTTTATCCAGGATAGAGGTCGCAACTTTTTTCTCTTCATTGGCATTTACTTTTTGCTGGAAGGCATTGTCAACCATTTCCTTTAATTCAATGTCAGTAGGAACCGGCATTTTCTTAGCATCCGGACCGGTGATTAAAGCAAAATATTTATCGTAATTGCCTTTGTTCAACCATTTTTTTGCCTCTGCATTTACCTCATTGATGGTAATGGTAGGCAACATTGTTTTTACATAGTTGTATTCATTTTCAATTCCGGGAATAGGTTCTTTAGTAAGGAAATTTCTTATATACTCATCTACCAGACGTGAAGAAGGTGTTTTGTCACGCTCATTATAGCTCTTTTCAACGCTGCTCTGGAATTGCTTTTTCACGATTTCAAGTTCAGAATTATTGAAGCCGTATGTTTCAGCTTTAACCAATTCTCCTACAATAGCATTAACTGAAGTCTGGATATCATCAGCCGGCATGCCGAATACGCCAAAGCTTTCATAGCCTCTTAAAAAAGAATTTGCAAAAGTAGAAGCAAAAGAGAACGGAGGGGTTGCAGATTGAGTCAACTCTTGTAAACGACGGTTCAAAACCTGCGTAAACAGTGTTTGAATCAAATTGCTGCGGTAATCATCCAATGTTATTCTTACGGTTTCTTTTTTAACAGGGAAGAATAACTGGAATGCATAGTTTGTTGCTTCCTTATCTGTCAGTACCATAGCGGAAGCTTCAGGATAAGTCGGGACTTCAAATGCATTACGCTTACGTTCATTGGCAGGATTGGTCATGCCGCCAAAATGCTTTTTAATCAATGCTTCCGCTTCCGGAACCGTAATATCACCAACTACGGCAACCGCCATCAAATCAGGGCGGTACCAGTCATGATAAAAAGCACGGATAGCTTCCGGCTTAAAAGTTCTTAAAATACTGTCGATACCGATTGGCAAACGATTGGCATAATGAGAACCTGCAAATAATTTCGGAAGATATTTTTTAGACATCCTGTCATCCGCGCCTTTACCAAGGCGGCTCTCTTCCAATACTACATTACGTTCGTCATTAATATCCTGCTCCGTTAAGTTGGCATTATGTGCCCAATCTTCAATAACCTGAAAGCCGCTTTCCAGATTGCCGGGCTTATCCGTAGGAATAGGAAGGATGAATACTGTTTCATCAAAACTTGTATAAGCATTTAAGTCAGCGCCAAATTCAACACCGATGCTTTGCAGGAAGTCAACCAGTTTATTCTTCGGAAAATTTTTGGTCCCGTTAAAGTTCATGTGTTCCATGAAGTGCGCCAGACCTTGTTGATTATCGTTTTCAAGAATAGAACCTGCGTTCAGGATCAAACGGAGTTCCACTTTCTTTTCCGGCTTGCTGTTAGGCCTGATATAATAGGTCAGCCCGTTAGGCAGCTTGCCGATTTTGGTTTTGGGATCAACAGGCAATTTCTCTGTTTTGCTTGTTTGTGCCGAAACAACGTATGCACTGAAAGTTGCGCTTGTAAACAGACAAGCCAGCGCAGCTTTCGACAAAAAGTTTTTAAACATTTTATTTAGAATTTTAGGGATAAGTAATTTGAATTTCACTCGGAATACGGACGTACTTTAAGATTATTTCTATTGCAAACGTAGGATTATATCAAACGCTGCAAATCAAAATTTCGACATATCACGATATATTTTCGACGTAGCCTAACATTTGCCTGTCAAGAAAGATAACCCGGCTTTCCTGGGGTCTTAAAAGTAAAAAGGGTTTCAGAAAAAAGAATAACCCTAAAAGGGGTAGATTGAATAAGAGTAATCAAACAGGCCTATTTGCCCATAAAGGCTTTTGCCATGCGTTGAATAGTTACATCCATACTCCGGTACTGAAAATCAGGAAAAGCTGTCAGGAACTTTTCATTACTGTAAAAACATTTGGCCTGTGCGGCTCTGGCAGAATCTTTGGTGATGGTGGCTTCTTTATTGGCCAGCCGGCTTTTAAACAATTCTGCGCGCCAGACGATTTCCGTCATCAACGGGCTTGCTTCACGATAAGGCGCTCTTGTATTTAAGGCTTCCGCCATTTTTGTAAAAATATCCTTATACGAAAAGTTGCCGCAGCTTATAATAAATCTTTCGTCCGAAATGTCGCTATCCATAAGCAAAACCATTGCAGCAGCAACATCTTTCGCATCCACCCATCCATTAACGCCCAGCGTGTACCAGGGAAATTCTTTTGCAACAATTTGTATGAGCTTTGCAGAGCTTCTTTCCCAATCTCCTTCACCTAAAATAAGGCTTGGATTTACAATGACGGCATTCAGCCCTTCGGCCATAGCGCGCCATACTTCCATCTCCGAAAGATATTTACTTTCGGCATAAGCAGAATTTGTCTTACTTTCTTCCCAATGCGTTTCTTCGTTGATAGAAGCTTCGCCGTTGTACAATACCCTTCCCAATGCGGCTACAGAACTTACATGCACCAGTTTTTCAATTCCGGCTTCCAAAGCGGCATTCGCTACGTTCGCAGTAGCAGCTACATTTTCTTCAATCATTCTTTTTTTGAAAGCAGGATCAAAAGAAACGATGGCCGCACAATGATAGACGTGTGTGATGCCTTTCATGCAATCTTCTACCGCAAAAGGATCAAGCAAATCACATTGTCTGAAAGAAACGTTGGGGAAAGAAACATCAGGAACATGCTTGTTGTACAAGGCCAATACCGGCAAGGGCTGTTGTGCCAATGCCTGAAGCAAATGCAGTCCTAAAAATCCACTGGCGCCTGTAACAAGTATCAAAGAAGGTAATGGTGTTTATATTGTATCGGGATGAAACAATATTGGTTAGTTTATCTACTGGAATTGAACTTTTTTATCCGATAATCACGCAGTAGCTGAATGATTCGTTTTTGTTTTTACTGGTGTCAAAGCGGATTTGGTTTGCTTATTTTTCTTTTTTGCAAAATATTCTGATAAGGCTGCCTCTTCTTCTTTAGTTAAAGCACCAAGGCCTCCTATAAAATCTGTTTCTGATATCTGTTTTTTCATCTCATTTAATTTTTAAAATAACGTCCAATAAGCTTTAATGCTGCTCTTGTTTCGATAATCATAACACGTCCTCCAAAATGAATTGCACCCAATGTCTTTTCATAATGTTGTACGAGCTGCGATTTCGACAGAAAAGAAACATTGCCATCATTTCCACGTTGAAAGGAAAGTCTGCATGCAAATGCTACGAGGTTTCCTGCCACACCTGTATACATTTTTATCTTCCCTTTGTTGAAAGGAGCATTTTCAACCAAATGCATATAAACGTGGTCTGATTTTACTTCCAATGAAATCAATCCTTGAATTATATGAGCATTACCTGCTATTGTCAATTTGTAAACTTCTCTTTCGGGCTGTTGATATTCAAATTTCCAATTGAACAACCAACTATTCTTTTTTGTAATATTTTTTAAATCGGAAGCAGATATAACTGAAACTTCTGTTTGAAAACTATCACCTGTAATAACATTTTCAATAGAATTAGTAAGCTTATCAATAAAAAAGTCAAGGCCTTTAAGATGCTGTTTTTTCACTAAACAAATTTACGAAAAATATAGAGTGTCAACAAATTGAGGTATTGAACAATCAAGTTATTAAATGTTATCTAAACAAAACAAAATAACAAAAAAAGTGTCATCAATGACACTACGTATGAACTAAGTCTTAACCGTAAATTGCTTTAAGAATCTCACATCATTCTGAGAGTATAACCTAAGGTCATTTACCTGATACCTTATTTGTGTTATACGTTCCACACCCATTCCAAAAGCAAATCCGGTATATTTCTCAGGATCAATATTAAAATTGCGCAACAAATCGGGATGTACCATGCCGCAACCTAAAATCTCTACCCAACCCGTATGCTTGCATAAGCTGCAGCCACTGCCGCCACATACCGTACAGCTGATATCCATTTCCGCACTTGGCTCTGTGAACGGGAAGTAAGAAGGACGGAAGCGCACCTTTGTGCCTTCGCCAAACATTTCTGTTACGAACGCATAAAGCGTTTGTTTCAGGTCGGCAAAGGAAACATTTTCATCAATATAAAGACCTTCGCATTGATGGAAAAAGCAATGCGCTCTTGCACTGATGGTTTCATTACGGTAAACACGTCCCGGACAAATTACACGGACAGGTAAATTGCCTTCTTCCAACACACGTGCCTGTACCGAAGATGTATGTGTACGTAATAGCCAATCAGGATTCTGAGATACATAGAAAGTATCCTGCATATCGCGTGCGGTATGATCTTCGGGCATGTTCAGCGAGGTGAAATTATGCCAGTCATCCTCTATTTCAGGCCCTTCTGCCACACCAAAACCAAGGCGTTCAAATATTTCAACAATTTTGTTTTCAACAATACGCAAAGGATGGCGCGTACCTAAAGGAACATTGCTTCCCGGAAGGCTGAGATCTATTTTCTTACTATTACCATTGCCGCCTTGCTGCAAATGACTATATTTTTCATAATGCGCTTCGGCAAATTGCTTGAAGGCATTCAGTACCTGGCCGGCTTCTTTTTTATTCTCCGCCGCCACGTCTTTCATGCCGCCAAACACCTCTTTTACCAAGCCTTTGGTGCCAAGGTATTTTATTCTGTATGCTTCCAGCTCCTCTTTCGTAGCCGGAACAATGGTATTTATTTCCTGGGTTAACGCTTCTATGCGCGTCTTCAACGATTCCATAAGCTTGCAAAGATAAGTTTCCGGAAGGAGAAAGGAAACCTTGCCCTAAAATTATAAGGAGCAAATAAGCGTACTCCCTGTGAAATGACTGATTTTGTAGCGGAAAAACAGAACAGATTATGGCAAAGCAGCTAAAAAGCTGTATGGAAACAATAATTTTTTCCTGACAGCGTACCAAAAATTATTGCAAATAAAATGCCTGCCGATAAGGGACAGAATCCGGTAATGCTGATTACGCGTATTATATCATGTTTTCAACCAGCGCATCTGCTTTTTCCAATATCTGAGCTATCTGCTTTTGTTTAAGTTCTTTGTACTTTTTATAAGAAAGATGCCACATTAATAAAGAATAAAGGAAAACGCCTCCCACAAACTTTAGCCAGAAGAACAGAAAAGATGTATTGAGAAATGTTTGTGAAAAAGACTGTATACTGAATTTGGTGCTTAATACAATCTTAAAAAGCTTAATGATTACCGTAAGCAAAGTAGCCCATACAAATGTATTCAGCAATATATATTGCCATTTTCCTTTTCCCCGAGTCGTCTCCCAGTCGTAAATATATTTTTCTTCGCGGGCTAACATGGATTTTTATGATAAATGAAGAGGGAATAAAAAATATTTGGTCATAATATTAATGCCAAAACATGGGTTTTGTTTAAAATAAAGAGAGAAAAATTACTTTAATATGTATCTCGGCCGCCGCTTTTATTTATTCTTTACATAAAAATGAGATATGTTGTTCTTCCCGGAGGGGCGCTCCTCAATTTCTATGCCCGGAATGGTTTTAATGAGGTCCAATAGCTTTTTATGGCCGAAATTTCTGGAATCGAAATCGGGCTGCTTCTTTAAAATAAGATTGCCCAGAACTCCCAGAAAAACCCAACCGTCTTCCTCGGCAAGATCAGAGATAGAGCCTGTAATCAGCTTGTGCAAGCTTGTAAATTCATCGTCCTGCTTTTTTGCTTTTTTAGCGCGTTTCACCGGTTTGACCACTTCTTCTACAACCGGAACTTCCTTCTGCAGGATTTCTATATAAATGAATTTGTTACAAGCTGCTATAAAAGATTTCGGCGTTTTCCTTTCGCCCATGCCAAAAACCTGTTTGCCTGCTTCACGCAGCCTGGTGGCTAATCTTGTAAAATCGCTGTCGCTTGAAATAATACAGAATCCATCCACATTTCCGGTATAAAGAATATCCATTGCATCAATAATCAAAGCAGAATCCGTAGCATTTTTTCCGGAAGTATAAGCATATTGCTGAATAGGTGTGATGGCAGATTCCAGCAATACGGTTTTCCAGCCCGATAAAGTAGGCTTGGTCCAGTCGCCGTAAATTCTCTTAAAAGTAGGCGTGCCGTACTTAGCAATTTCTGCAAGCATTCCTTTTATGTTGGAATAAGGAACATTGTCTGCATCAATCAATACAGCAAGTTTTAGGTCTTTTGTGCTTTCCATATTATAAGAGAATATTTAAGGACTTCATTATCAGCAAATACAAATGTAATCAAACATAAAGAGGATTAAAAGGTTGTTGCCGGACTGTTTTACCATACTGCAATTCTTTTTCCAATATGGGGCGGTGAATGTTTCGTACTTTTGCGCCAATGCAACCAAATTATGACCTGGACCAGATTCTGGCCAACCTCAATATTGAAGCCCTGAATGAAATGCAGGAAGCTTCCATTACAACGAACGAAGAAAACACGAATGTGGTGCTGTTGTCAGCAACGGGTTCCGGAAAAACACTTGCTTTCCTGCTACCTATACTCAATACAATAGATAATGAAAGCAAGGATACACAGGCTTTAATCGTTGTTCCCTCCAGGGAGCTGGCGATGCAAATTGAAAAAGTTTTTAAACAATTAGGAACGGGCCATAAAGTGACTTGCTGCTATGGCGGCCACAAACGTGAGATTGAAGAAAACAACTTGATTCAGCCACCGGCTTTGATTGTGGGAACGCCCGGCAGGATTGCAGATCATATCCGCCGCGAAAATATTAAGACTAAAGCCATTAAAACTTTGGTGCTGGATGAGTTCGATAAATCGCTGGAATTAGGTTTCCAGGATGAAATGTCTGAAATAATAGAAGCATTGCCGGCATTGGAAAAGAGAATCCTGACTTCGGCTACAGATGCGGTGTCGATTCCTGAATTTGTAGGTCTGGAAAATGAAACGACTTTAAATTTTCTTTCTGAAGAAGATAAGCTGAATAATAGCCTTGCTATCAGGAAGGTGATATCGGATGATAAAGATAAGTTGAATGTGTTGTTCAACCTTGTTTGTTATTTGGGTAATCGTTCCACTATTATTTTCTGCAATCATCGCGAGTCTGTGGAACGCACCAGTCATTTGCTTTGGGAAAAGGGCGTTACCAATGAGTTTTATCACGGAGCCATGGAACAAAGGGACAGAGACAGTGCACTTTGTAAATTCAGAAATGGTACTACCAATATTCTCGTAACCACAGACCTTGCAGCCCGCGGGCTGGACATTCCGAACATCCGCTATATTATTCATTATCATTTGCCATTGACTGAAGATGTCTATACGCACCGTAACGGACGTACGGCAAGGATGGAGGCAAGCGGAACGGCCATTCTTATTCTTTCGCCGGACGAGAAAATGCCGGAATATATTAAAGAAGATATTGAAGAAATAAAACTGGAACTTGGCACTTACGAAGTTCCTGAAAAGCCGAAATGGACAACCTTGTATTTACCGCATGGCAAGAAAGACAAAGTAAACAAGATTGACATCGTAGGGTTTCTTACCAATAAAGCAGAATTGAAAAAAGAAGATATCGGATTGATTGAGGTAAAAGATTTCTTCTCTTTTGTAGCAGTAAGAAAAACGAAGGTGAATCATGCTTTACACCTTGTAAAGGAAGAAAGGATAAAGGGAAAGAAAGCAAAGGTGGAAGTGGCGAAATAAAATCAGAAAACCCGGATCAGTAACGATTCGGGTTTTCTGTTTGGTTAAATTAATTTTAATGACTTATGATGAAATTTTTAATCAGAATTTCATTTTCATCCCCTATTCTCAAAGAATATATTCCGTTGGCAAGATGGCTGACGTCAATACCGGTATTATTTTGACCGTCAATTGTTTTTGTCAGAACCAGTTGCCCCGCTGCATTATAGATATAAACAGCCGATGTGTTTTCTGTCCGGATATTTAAAATCGTATTCACCGGATTGGGGTAGATAGAAACAGATTGTTTAGTGTTTATAAAGGCTGAAACCAGGTTGCTGTAATGTACTTTCCCATTCTTTTCGGTTTGTTTTAAACGATAATAGTTGATTCCATTATCAGGTTGCTTATCTGTGAAGCTGTATTCCGTTCTAACGGTTCCAAATCCGTAATTGCTTTTTACAACTCCTGTTGTATTGAATTTTTTTGCGTCCATGCTTCTTTCAATAATGAAATCCATATGTTCTTTGTCAGAGTCGGCACTCCATTGGAGCAACACTTCGTTTCCGTCAGTTTTACAGGTCAGTATGTTATCAATACCAAGTGGAATACCTACTGACAATATGAATGGATAACTAAATGTGCCGACCGGCAAATTATTGGCGGAATCGAAAATATTCACAATTATTGGCGGCACAGATGTCATAGAAGTAAGCATTCCCGTAATTACTCCTGTCTGGGGATTTAAGGAAAGTCCTTCCGGAAGTTGTGAAGTTGTTGTGTATTGAAAGTCAGAAGGCAAAGGCAAGCTATTCGTATCGCTAACAATAATATCACTGTTATAAGGCTGACCCAAATAAGCCGTATCAGGGAAGTGCCTTGTGAAACCAATGATGTGGATATTTATAGTTTTCCGTTCTGAGGATTCAAGACAGCCGTTACGGGTAGTGCCTGTATAAAAAGAGAGCATTGTTCCGCTTTGGGCTTCGGTAGTAGTTGTTGGTCCTGCAGACATTACATTTCCATTTACAGGAGCATCATAAAACACAACATTATCGCCCGTTGCAATTGCCGTTGCATTCAAGGTATAAGTTTGACCTGCGTACACGTAAATATTCTTTTGGGAAGATGTAAGCAAAACGCCTGCATTTTTTCTGTCCATCTCGTAAATCCGGATGCCTGAAAAAGCATTTGCAACACCACCTACCATGATTTCGGCTTTATCAAAAGCGACAGTAGGAACAGCGCTCATCTGCATAATGTTCCCGACAGGGTTCAAGAGTCTCAGGCTTAAGATTGCTGGATTATTGGTTATGGTTTGAGCCAGGGTTTCGCCGTTATAAAGCCTGATTGTAAAACCTGTTAAAGCACCGACCGTAAGTAAGTTTCCGCTTATATCCTGCAATGCAAGCTGAAGGGTATCTCCGATTTTGGAAACGGTATTAAACATAGTTGTATGGTACACTTCATTCAAAACATCTATTCCTGTTTTGAGTTCCGCATAGGTGCTCATGTCATTATCAACTGCAGCCCAGGGATTGCTGACGCTGGCGGTTGTGCTTAAAACCCCCAATATTGTAACAGGCATTATACCCGACATAACATCTATCCTGTCGTTACAAAGAGTATTACCTGTTGCAGGAACCTTTACATATGCATGATAAACACCTGCGCTGTTGGCAAGAAGTGCGGTAGCCGATACCCTGACGCGGATGCCTTGAAAAGCCACGTTCGGCGTGATGGTTATTTCATTTGACCCGTTTCCTGAAAGTAATGATAACAGATTGTTGCCTGAAACTGCGGTGCCGACATTTGTATAAATCCAGGAGCCGCCGGATTGCTGCAAACCTGTTATTGCCTGAATTTCAATTTTATTCATTAATCCTAATATCGTTGACGGCATTTCGACTTTTACTGTAATAGGTGTATTGGCCGAAATCATAGTGGCGTAAGTTGAAACAGATGCCGGATTAGGATTAAAGTCCAGGATTTGCTCCACATACCGGTTGTCAAGGCCTATGTAGATGGATTGGTTGAGTGAAGAATGTGTTGCCGGATCTCCGTCAGTTGCCATAGACGCATTCGAAACGCCACCTCCGGAGGATATTTTTACAGCTTGTCTCGTTGCATAAGATCTGATAGTTTGTGCGGCTGTATTGTTAATGCTGAAACAGCAGATTAAGAAAATAACGCACATTGTAAATGTGAGTATTGGTCGGATGTAAAAAATGAGTGTTTTCATAAAAAAATAGTTTAGTTAATTCAAAACTACATCGCGTGTATTGTTTTAACATAATCATAACCACTAATTTACGCTTGGTGAAAACACTAATTTTTGATTTATTATTAGAAAAAATGATAAATAATGTTAATAGGTATAAAATAAAAAGCTATCATAATCATAATAAAGAATAGAATAATTGAATATTTCTCTCAAAGCAAAAGGCTCAAAGCAATTATTTGCTTTGAGCCTTTTATTTATAAAATCAGAGATCGCAGTTAATCTTTAAACCGCAATCTTTTACCCATTACACTATCATTTACTTTTCCATCTGAATAAGCAATATGTCCGCTGACAATTGTTTTTGAAATACTCATGGGGAAAGTTTTTCCTTCCAGAGGCGACCAGCCGCATTTGTAAAGAATATTACTTTTAGCAACAGTGTAAGTTTCATTCGGATCTATTAAAACCATGTCGGCCCAATAGCCTTCGCGCAAATAACCGCGCTCTTCAATATTAAAACATTGAGCGGGTGCATGGCACATTTTTTCAATCACTTTTTCAATTGTAATGCGGCCTTCTTTTACGTAATCCAGCATCATCATTAAAGAATGTTGTACCAATGGAAGGCCGGAGGGCGCTTTTCCATAAGGCTGTTGTTTTTCTTCCCAGGTATGCGGTGCATGATCTGTTGCAATAATATCCAATCTGTCGTCGAGCAACGCTTTCCAGAGGGCCTCTTTATGATGCGGCGCTTTGATGGCAGGATTACACTGAATCAATGTGCCTAACGCAGCATAATCATCAGCCGTAAAATGCAGGTGGTGCACGCATACTTCGTTAGTAATACGTTTATCTTTTAAAGGAAACATATTGGTAAACAACTGCAGTTCGCGTTCTGTAGAAATGTGAAGGATGTGCAGGCGCGTATCATGCTGCTTTGCTAGCTGAACCGCAGAAAAGGAAGATTCAAAACAGGCTTCCTCATTGCGTATCAGCGGATGGTAAGAAGCGTTGTCGGCATCGGCATATTTCTCTTTATTGGCTTTAATGATTCTTTCGTCCTCGCAATGGGTTGCAATCAGCATTTCTGTTTCGGAGAAAATGGTATTGAGCGTAACATAATTATCTACCAGCATATTGCCGGTACTGCTTCCCATAAAAATTTTTATGCCGCAAACGTCCTTTTTCTTTGCATTGGTTTTCAGTACTTCTTCCACATTATCATTCGCTACGCCCATAAAAAAAGAATAGTTAGCTACAGATGTTTCCGCGGCACGGCTATACTTTTGTTCCAGCAATTCCTGTGTCGTTGCAGGAGGATTGGTGTTGGGCATTTCCATAAAAGAGGTGGTGCCTCCGGCCACAGCAGCCCTTGCTTCAGAACCTATAGTTGCTTTATGCGTCAATCCCGGTTCCCTGAAATGCACCTGATCGTCTATTACTCCGGGAATAAGGTATTTTCCTTCGGCATTAATTTCAATGCAATTTTCATTAGTCTCAATTCCACTTGCAATTTTCTCAATTCTTCCGGCCTTGATAAGAACGTCTGATTGCCATTGTTTTCCTTCATTTACAAGTGTTGCATTCTTAATCAATATGGGTTGCTGCATGTGCTTAATTTTTTAATTATTGGAGATTCCTGCAAAGGTAGGGTTAGGAATTTTCTAAACAATTGCATTTTTGGCCCGATTTTTGATAGTATAATAGTAAGAAAATGTTTTAACCAAAAATTGAATTTTATGAAATACGTAAAACGCTTAACAACATCAGTATTACTATTATCTGGCAATTTTGTATTTGCCCAAACGACATCGGTTTCCGGTTCTTCGGATATTGATTCCAAACAAATCCGTTTTGGTGTATATGTTGCACCGACCATGTCCTGGATGAAACCCACCACGGCAAAAACCGGAGATGGCTCCTATGCTCCTAAAAGCAACGGAAGCAAAATAGGCTTTACCTACGGGGTAATGGCCGAGTACAGATTTGCAGATAATTATGCTATCGTAACGGGGCTGCAGGTAAATATGACCGGAGGAAAAATTATTTCGGATTACCAGGGAACGGCAACAACCAAGGTAGTGACGCACAGTGATTTTAATTACAGGCTTAACTATCTTGAAGTACCCGCAGCCTTAAAATTACGTACGGATATCATTGCCGGGTTCCGTTTCTTTGGTCAGTTAGGTATTACAACCGGATTCAATATTGCTAAAAAAGGAACTTATACGGTTGATTATACAGATGATATGGGAAACAAAAAAACAGCAACGGGCAACAATGAAAAAATAAAAGGTACGCTTGCCATTGCACCTGTAATGTTTTCGATGAACATCGGGGCAGGCTTGGAATATCCTTTGAATCAAAAACTGGCTGCTTATGGTGGTATCTTTTTTAATAATGGCTTTGCACCTGATGCAACCAATCCCGGCAAATATGATATGGCTTATGACCTGCCCTTTCAGGATGCCAATACAAGGTTAAATAATTTTGCGTTGAGGATTGGGTTGTTTTTCTAACAACTATTCATCCTGGGAAATTCGCTGATAAAGGGTGTAACGTTATATTACAACAATTGCACCTTCACATTCATGTAACAGTACTTTAGGAATTTATAGGGAAGCAGAAACCAAGGTTTCTGCTTTTATTTGCGTCTTTATTTCTTTGCTGAACCCGTATGCCGCTTCAGGCAAGGCTTTCAGATTTTCATACCGCTTAGGAACCAATTGATAACAACTGATAAAACAAACATTATGATGATGAGAAAACTAATGACGCCATTAATGATATTGGCAATGGCTATCGGCTTTGGCGCCTGCAGCGATGATAAAGATCCTGCTCCGGCCAATGAAAACAAGTCTATTGCTTCTTTGTACCAGTCATTAAAGGAAACGCCACAGGGATTTACAGTCAACGCGGGCTCCTGGCAAAGCATCACCGGCGCAAGGGGTACTATTATCAGGTTCAATCCGCAATCATTTAAAGACGCTTCAGGAAATATAATAACTTCCGGTACGGTTGATATTACTTTGACAGAGGCTTACACGCCCGGACAAATGTTGCTGAACAATGTAACGACAGAAACAGATTCGCATGAATTGCTTGGCAGTGGCGGTTGCGTAAATATAACAGCCAAAGTAAACAACCATGAAGTATTTGCAAACAATTACAGCATTTCTTTTAAACAGCCGGGCGCCAATGAGCAGTCTATGGCGCTTTTTAACGGCATCGCCTCCACAGATCCTTTGAGTGGAACTATATGGTCAAGCGATTCAAGCAATACCGTTCCCCGTGCAACGAAAGATTCCTTGAGCAACCCTACTTTCTATTATGCATTTGATTCCTGCCTCAATTTTAACTGGATAAATTGCGATCATTTTATTTCTTCTCCGGATCCGAAGTCTGATGTAAAGGTGACATTGCCTGATTCCTCTTATAATGTTGCGAACACGCGGGTTTTCATTATTTTTCCTGACCTGAATATGGTAACCGGCTTGTCGCATTATGATGCAGCAACAAGCACCTTCAGCTTAGGTTATCCAAGTTACTTCCTGCCTGTCGGCACCAATATTAAAGTGGTGGTATTGAGCGCAAGGAACAATGCTTACTATTTTGACCTGAAAGAAAACATTACGGTAAGCAACAATATTTCTATTACGACAAATCCTGCAATGCAACAATCTGTAAGCGCCATACAGAGTGTGCTGCTTAACTTATAGTGTATGAAAAAGCTGTTTTTGCAGCATAGAGCCTCTTTCCAGAGGCTCTATTTTTTTGTGAAAATACCTTACCTATCCCATAGGGATATAATATTGGTAGAGCATATCAGCAATCCATTTCTGACCCTGTAAGGGTCAAATTACTCCAAACAAAAAATGTGATGAACATTGCAATGTTGTCCCTACGGGACAATGCTCTATCAGATAATAAAAAGCTACCGATATTCTATCCCTCCGGGATAAAATCAATAGTCTTGTTTCCTGAATAGAGGTAATCCGTTATTTAAAAACGCCTACCTAAGGTTTTTTAAACTACCACCTATGAAATAACGAGGTGCTGCCTGCCAGACAGCGAGGTGGTACCTATTAAAATGAGAAGGTGATACCTAACAAAACAGGAGGTAGTACCTATTGAAAGGATTAGGAGGTACCTACGAAAAAGCGAGGTATAACCTAAGAAAAAACGAGGTGGTACCTTTAAAGGAGGGCAGGTGATACCTATAAAATTTGGAGGTAATACCTGATAAAACACGAGGTAGTTCCTTTTTGACAGGTAAGGTGGTATTTTAGAAAAGGTTAGGTGGACCTAAGAAAAGGCAAGGTAGCAACTAAGAAATTGTGAGGTGATACCTAATAAAAAGTAAGGTGATACCATACAGACTGGGTGGTAGCTGCCGAGCAATCATATCAATATAAATTTAATTGCCAAAAAGACTTAAACTCTAATATCTTCTGTCTTAGTGACATAAATCAATAATTAAAATCAAGTAAATATTTCCCTATTTATCAAAAAAAAGAGATATGTAAACACTAAACAGATATTGCTTCCTGACATATTTAACATTGGCACGAATTTAGATATGAAAATTATAAGATGACTATAATTGTTCTTTTATAAACATTTTATTTATTTAAACTTCTAACACAAATAATTTTAACCAAATTTAAAGCGTCATTATGCAAATACCACTTACTTCATTTATTGATTTTGTTTTAAAGTCAGGAAGTCCCAAAAAAACATGTGCAGACAAAATTAAAGTACAGTTATCTGAACCTTACGAACCTGCTAAAGATTATTATAAACGATTTAGGGAAGCTGTTCAAGAACTCCATTCAAAAGGTCACGACAAAAAAGAACTAGATAAACTTATTGGTAATTTACCTGATAAGAAAGTTATCAATTATGGCGCAATGGCAACTGGATATAAAAAGTTTATCGGTAAAAAAGACATTACATGGTTTAATCCGCCTAAAAAAGATTGGATTTATGGAGATCTTAGTATTCCAATTAATCCTGAAATAGGATTAGAATGGGGTGGTGATAAATATTTGATCAAGTTATATCTAAAATCAGAACAGCCGTCAAAAGATAGAATAGCCAGTGTTCTTGCTTTAATGAAGCATGCAATTCCTACAAAAAACCACATACATGCACTACTTGATGTAAGGAATAGTAAACTCTATTTATTTGAAGCATCAATGTTAAGTTTGATCCCTTTGGTAGAAGCGGAGGCACGTTCATTGGAGCATTTACTTTCCTAATAGAAATCACTAACGTAGAACCTGTGTTACACTATAACAGTAAAATACAACAACTTAAAAAGAACCTGAAGCTCATGCACCTACAACAAGCCTAGTTAGCGCAGACCTTTGGCTCGTGTCCTGCCATAAACTCCTGAAAGGCATGAGCAAAACAATCGATCGGCTTCCCTAACAAGCAGATCCAAAACAAAAAACGCTGAAGATAATCCCTTCAGCGTTTTTGTTTAATATTCTTGTTTTACCTTAATTTTTGTTTTTCTTCTTTTCTACAAAATCAAGTACATCTACAATATTGCCATGATCCAGGCCTTTACCGATAATCTTTTTATGTTCATCCAAAAGGTAGATTCTTGGGGTTACATACACATCGTATTTATCTTTATAACCGGTATTTCCATGTGCATCCACCACATTGGTCCATTCTTCAATTTTAAGTTCTTTCACTTTCTTCTGGATATCGGAAAGTTCGCCTTCCGTACTCACAGCATATACCTTAACGCCTCTTTTCTTTAAAATAAGATTGTAAACAGAATCCAGTTGCGGAATTTCTTTCATACAGTGCCCGCACTCTTTAGACCAGAAAACCACCAGGGTATATTTTGCTTCCATCTCGCCAAGCTTTTTGTCCTGCAATGTCCAGATATCCTGACAATTGAGTTCAGGCGCTAAATTTCCCAATACATTCGGGGCGATTTTTCTGGCGCGGTCTTCATATTTTGCAAGGGTTGCAGAATCCAGCCAATATACATCGCCTTTCATGTAATAATTTTCTACAAGGTGTACAAAGGCTTCGTCCATACCCATCACCTTGCTGTTATCTGTGTTTCCTGCCAGCCATTGCAATGTATATTTAAATATCTCTTTTGCATTGCGGGTTTTGGCTAAAATTTTATCTGCCTCATAGTTTATGGAATCCGGCGTAGGATATACCAGCCTGTTGAAATATTCATCCAGTTTGGCATCATAAATAGGTGAATTCATGATACGGTTATCCGTGAAATCAAACTTATCCCAATAATGCGCTTTGTAATATTTATAAGCCCAGGTAGAATCAACGGTTTTGCCATCTTCAAGGTAATGCTTTCCTTCAGGCACTACTGGCAGTATCATTGCATTGAAAACTTTGCTCAGATAGGTGTTCGGATATTTTTTGGCATAATCGGTCCTGTAGGCGGTCAATTCTTTTGCAAGCTTGCCGGATTTATCGCGGACGGCCTGCGTATCTGCGGCATTTTTAGCATGTTTCAGCTCTTCAACAAATGCCTGCTGTTTTGCGCCGTATTGCATCAGGTATCTTTCATAATCCACATAGCGGGTATTCTCCTCGCTGGTTTTGAAACTGATGTTTTTCGGCATATCGGTTGTGTCGATATTGATGGTATAATTATCGCCGTTATTCAGAATGAATTCCGTGAACTTGGATTTGTTGTTGAACAAAATCATATATACGCCGCCAAGCACGCTGTCTTTTGACTCAATAATCAGGCTCCTTTTGTTGACCACCAAACCCGAATCTGTTTTGTAGATGGTAGGTAAAGGTTTTGCATAATAGTGGGCCAGATAAACAAATGTATCTGAAACGTCCTGCTTGAATTTTACTTCGATTCTGTAGCCGTTCTTGCCGAAAGAAGCAAGGCTCAATGCTGTACAAAATGCGCCTAATAATAATTTCTTCATTGGTTTTTTATAAGATTGCAAAAGTATATAATTGGTTAAAGCTTTATTCAGCCGGTTCTCTAAATCTTTTTCTTTTCAGACATTTCAATTACGGTGTTTATATTGCTATGGTCCAAACCCTTGCCGATGATTTTTTTATTTTCATCGAGCAAATAGATTTTAGGGGTCGAATAAGCATCATATTTTTCTTTGAATCCGGTATTGTTATTGACGTCCGCAACATTGGTCCAATCTTCTATTTTATTGTCTTTTATAAATTGCTGCACCTTATCCAGTTCGCCACCGCTTGCTACGGAATAAACTTTCACTCCTTTATTTTTCAATATGGCGTTGTAAACCGAATCCAGTTTAGGTACTTCTTTTTTACAAACAGGGCAATCATAATCCCAGATTACGACCACGGTATATTTTGCTTTAAGTTCCGAAAGCGGTTTGTCGCCCAGGGTAAACACGTCCTGCATCATCAATTCCGGCGCAGTGTTGCCCAATACGGTAGGCGACATTTTACGTGCGCGGTCTTCGTACCAATCCAAATCTTTTTTTGAAAGCCAGTACGCATCTCCCTTCATGTAATAATGTTCCACAAGATATACAAACACTTCATCCATTCCCATTATCTTGCTTTGCAGGGCATTAGCCGTAAGCGTGCGTAAGGTATAGCGAAATAATTCTTTTGAGTTCCTGGTGGCTTTTAAAATTTTATCTGCCTCGGCATTAATGGTATCCGGAATCTGATAAATCCATTTGCTGAAATAATCATTCAGCTTTGCATCATAAACCGGTGTATTAATAAGGCGGTCATCCTTAAAATCGAAGTTGTCCCAGTAATGCGCTTTGTAATAAGTATAATCGAAAAGAGAATCTATTGTTTTGCCATCTTCAAGATAATGCGGCCCTTTAGGTACTTCGGGCGATTGAAGGCTTACAAATACTTTTGAAAGGAAAGTGTTTGGATATTGTTTTATATATTTTTCCCGCTGTTCCAGTTGTCGTGCTGTCAATTGCTGAAAAGCAGTGGTAACAGCAGCTGTATCATCATGCGTTTTTGCCATTGCCAACTTAGCCAGTAACATCCGGTTGGTGGTTCCCATTTCTTCCGATTCGGCATTATAAGCCTGATAACGGTTGTTCTCTGCGCTATTTTTAAATACGGCCGTTGATGAACCGTTCTTGCCGGGTTTAAAATCAATGGAAAAATCGTCTCCGTTATCTAATACAAATTCTACAATTTTGCTGCGATGGTTATAAACAATCAGGTAAATGCCGCCAAGAACAGCATCTTTTTTCTGGAATACAACTGTTTTATTTGGAGAGACTTTTGCAGAATCGACCGTGAAAATGGTAGGAAGGTTTTTACCGTAGAAATGAGCCAGATATACTACAGAGTCGTTGATGTCCTTCGGAAAGTTTACCTCAACCTTGTATCCGGATTTGCCGAAAGAAAAAAACGAAGACAATAACAATAATGCAATCAATGCGGTATTTTTCATTCGAAGTATGTAAAATTGTTAAATTGCTTAATGGTTTTATTACTTATTGTTTACTTGTTGAGCAGTTCTTCCCTTGAAACAATTTAGTAATTAAACCACTCGATTATATTTTCTAAAGTCGGATTAAAAATTGTTACGTTGTGTTCAAAGCTAAAAAACGAATGAATGCAACATTAAAAATCGGGCTACCTTTGCAAGAGATTAACAAGCATATTTAACATTGGCAAGGAAAAACAAAAAGACAGTAGTAAGCGCAATAAGGTTGGAACGCTATGCCGCAGAAGGCAAGTCTATAGCACATTTGGAAGATGGCAAAACTTTATTTGTAGAAGGAGCGGTTCCCGGTGATGTGGTCGAGGTGATGATCATGAAGAACAAAAAGAGCTATGCAGAGGGAAGGGCCATGAAGATTGTAACGCCATCGGAAGACAGGGTTATTCCTTTTTGTAATCATTTTGGGGTTTGCGGCGGCTGTAAATGGCAAATGTTACCTTATGATAAACAACTGGAATATAAGCAGATTCAGGTAACGGACCAATTGACAAGAATAGGACATGTGGCATTGCCTCCTATTGAAACGATTGTGGGAAGCGACCTGCAAAGGGAATACCGCAACAAGCTGGAATTTACATTCAGCGAATTAAGTTATCTGACACGGGAAGAAATTGAAGCCGCGGGCGATGGCGAAATCAAACGTAAACCTGCTTTGGGTTTTCACGCGCCCGGTATGTTTGATAAGGTGGTAGATATTCAGACCTGCTATCTGCAGGCCGAGCCTACCAATAAAATAAAAAACCTGTTACGTAAAATAGCATTGGAAAATAACCTTCCTTTTTATGACCACAGAAAGCAGGAAGGATGGCTACGCAATGTGATAATACGTGTAGCGACCAGCGGTGAGGTTATGGTGAACCTGATTGTGAAGGAAGACAGGCCGGAGCTAAAAATGATGCTGGATATTCTTTTGAAGGAAGTACCTGAAATTACTTCTTTGCATTACACCATCAATCCGAAAATGAATGATACCATTTATGATTTGAAGGTTGTAACTTATCATGGCAAGGGCTATATAGAAGAATATCTGGAAGATTTCCGTTTTAAGATTTCCCCTAAGTCGTTTTTCCAGACCAATACCAAGCAGGGCGAAAAATTATATCAGATTACCCGCGACTTTGCAGGACTGACAGGCAAGGAAGTGGTGTACGATTTATATTGCGGTACAGGAAGCATCGGTATATTTTTATCAAAAGGCGCAAAGAAAATTATCGGTATTGAGGCTGTGCCGGATGCTATTGAAGATGCAAAATTAAATGCATCCTGGAATGGCCTGGAGCATTGTCAATTCTATGCGGGCGATGTTTCTGATATTGCAACGGATGCATTTTTCGAGGAACACGGAAGACCTGATGTTATCATTACAGATCCGCCGCGTGCAGGTATGCATGAGAAGCTGATACAAACATTATTGCGTATAAAAGCGCCCAGAGTTGTGTATGTAAGCTGCAATCCGGCGACGCAGGCGCGGGATTTGGCATTGTTGGACGAGATGTATAAGGTTGTAAGGTTACAGCCGGTAGATATGTTCCCGCATACACATCATATTGAAAATGTGGCTTTGCTGGAATTGAAGTAGGGTCTTTTTATAATTCGCCGGTAATACATTTGACAACTTTTTAAAAGTTATCAAATGTTATTAATAGCATCAACAGGATTAATAGCATCGTTTCCTTTTAAAAAGTTGTCAAATGTAAATAGCTGCTTTATCATGATTACAAGCAGCGTTTCCTGAATTTTATCCTTTTGAATTTTAAAATATTGTTTTTTGAACACCAAATTCGGTAACTGGTTTTTATTCATACTGCTGTCCTTTATCTGGGGCAGTAGTTTTATTTTGATGAAACTGGGCTTGGAGCATTTGTCTTCTTACCACGTTGCTTCCATCCGGATTTTAGTGGCGGGCCTTACATTATTGCCCTTTGCATTCAGGCATTTTAAAGATATTCCGAAGCAGAAATTCGGTGTTGTTTTCCTTTCCGGCTTGTTTGGCAATTTGATTCCTGCCTATTTGTTTTGTAAGGCCGAAATGGGTGTCAGCAGCGCATTAGCGGGCATGTTAAATTCCCTGACGCCGATATTCACCTTGATTCTGGGTGTAGCTTTTTTTCAGCAAAAAACCAGTCGCATGCAGCAACTGGGCATTGGAATTGCATTTTTAGGAAGCCTGCTTTTATTGCTTAGCCGGGGCGGGGTAGAAGGGCAGCAAAATCTGATTGACATTTCACTGATAATTATTGCAACTGTTTTTTATGGTATCAATGTAAACATGGTAGGCCGTTATCTGAAAGGCATAAATATTTATGGCGTTGCCTCGGTTTCATTATTGTGCAGTGGCTTTATAGCCTTGCTGGTACTTATTTTCACCGGCTTTTTTTCATTGCAGTTCAATGACAGCGGTTTCCTGAAAGCGGCAGGTTATACTTCTTTGCTTGGGTTTGTTTGTACAGGTATCGCTACGGTCGGATATTATCAGCTGATTAAAAATGCGGGTGTAATATTTGCTGCTATGGTGACTTACTGCATACCGGTAATGGCTATCGTATGGGGATTGTTTTACCATGAAGACATTACCAAACCTGAAATAGGAAGTTTATTTGTAATTCTTCTGGGCGTTTATATAACCAATGCAGAGAAAATACGAAATAATTACAGGGAGCGGAAAATCCGCAAAACCTTATAGCTCTTATTCTTTCAAATTTATACTGATGGGCAAAGTGTAATCGCAATCGACAATTGTGCCGTTTGCCTTGCCCGGCTTCCATGCAGGCATGTCCTGAATCAGCTTAATAACTGCAGCTTCCAATCCTGCATTATTACAGCCTCTGATAATTTTAACCTGCCCGGTGCTCCCTGATTTATTAACGACAAATCTTGCGACTATTCTGCCACATAAATCCTCATTGCTGCTTTCCGGATATTTTAAATTAGTTGAAATATATTTAAGGAGCGCTGTAGGGCCGCCGGGAAATTCAGGCATCTCTTCTGCGATTTTGCATTGAAAGGGTGGTTCTTGCTTCTGTGCAGATGCAATTTGGAAGAGGAACAGGAAGGACAAACAAAGAACAGTGTTTTGCCTGAAGCATTTTGAGATGATGGCTTTCATTGGGAAAAGACAAGTCATTTCATATATTCCATAAAAAAATTGCCGGCGAAAGCCGGCAATTTTTAAAAATCCATTTATCTGGTTTTAAAATAAATAGGCAGGGTATAATACATATCTACCGCCTGGCCATTCATCATACCCGGTTTCCATTTAGGCATTGCCAGCACCACTCTTCTCGCTTCTGCTCCGCAGCCCCCCGCCAGATTATGCATGATGTCAACATCGCTGATAGAGCCGTCCTTATTTACTATAAATTGAAGGACTACTTTTCCCTGAATATTATTCTTCTTTGCAGAATCAGGATAATGAATGCTTTTTGCCAGGTAAGTGCGCATTTCACTCATTCCGCCGGGAAATTCTGCTGTCTGGTCCACCATTGTAAAAATTTTCTTCTCGCCTTTTCTACTTTGTGCCGTTACATGTATATTACTTTGAAATAATATAAATGCAGCTAACATCAGCGCAGAAAATGTTATCTGTACGTTTTTGCCTGATGTCTTGTTTGGTGATAACATCATAATTATGCGTTTTAAAAAGATGATAGAAATTGCTCCAAAAAAATCTGTGACTTTGATTGGCTTAAAAGTATGCTAAAATAGTACTTAAATACAAAAATAAAGAATATTATACCATCCGATGCCACACTAATATTCAAATTTTAAAATGCAGTCAATCATCCCGAACAAAAAATGCACTAATTCTTATTTACTTTTGCAGCATGACCAACCTACCTTCTCTGGAAGTCTGCCTTTCGCCGGCATTGCTTCATTTATATGATACTAAAGATACAGTTGTTGTAATTATTGATGTTTTTCGTGCAACCTCCACCATTGCAGCTGCTTTGGATAATGGGGCCAGATGTGTTGTTCCCGTTGCTTCGGTAGAAGAATGCATTTCGCTGAAAGATAAGCTGGACAATTGCATTACCGCAGGAGAAAGAGACGGGAAAGTAGCGCCGGGACTGCAATATGGTAATTCTCCGCTTGAATATCCAACCTCTTTTATTCAGCATAAGACATTGGCGCTTACCACAACAAACGGCACCAAATTATTGCACATGGTAAGCGATGCGGATTCTATCATCACGGGGTCGTTTTTAAATATGGATGCGGTTTGTGCTTATTTAATCAGGCAAAATAAAAAAGTGCTGCTGGCCTGCTCCGCCTGGAAAGACCGTGTCAATATTGAAGACAGCCTTTTTGCGGGTGCCGTTGCCGAAAAGATAAAAGAACATTTTACAATGGAGTGCGACAGCGCGAGAATGGCAAGGGAACTGTACCTGCAATCTCAGCAATATCCTTCAATACTGGAATTTGTAAAGGACAGCAATCATTACAGAAGATTATCGGGGTTTGGTTTGCAAAAAGATCTGCAATACTGCACCACGCCCAATTTACATCCGGTTGTTCCTATCTACAACGGAAAAGAGCTGGTGGTCGCTTCGTAAATTATTGCATGGTTTTATTATTGAAATTGCTGAGCTGTTTTTAAAATTGAAATGCAATACGCTATCTTTATTTTCAATTTTACTTTTGAATCTTAAATCAAAAAAATGAGAATCATTTCATATAATGTCAACGGGCTGAGAAGCGCCATTACAAAGGGTTTTATTGATTGGCTGGCTACAAATCCCACTGATGTAATTTGTTTGCAGGAAATTAAGGCACATAAGGAGAATGTGGATTTTGCTGCTATTGAAGCATTGGGCTTTCATACTTTTTGGTTTCCGGCTCAGAAGAAGGGCTATAGCGGCGTTGCTATTTTTTCAAAAACAGAGCCGAATTTTGTGCAATACGGTAATGGTATTATGCAAAGCGATGCGGAAGGGCGTGTTATCAGAGCCGATTTCGGGGATGTTACTTTAATAAATGCATACTTTCCAAGCGGCTCCAGTGGCGACGAAAGGCAAACCTACAAGTATCAATGGCTGGCGGAATTTTATGAATACATTGATGCATTGAAAAAAGAAAGACCTAATCTTATCATTACAGGTGACTATAATATCTGTCATAAGCCAATAGATATTCATAACCCTATCAGCAATAAAGACAGCAGCGGTTTTCTGCCCGAAGAACGTGCCTGGATGGACAAATGGTTTAATAGTGAATTCGTAGATACGTTCCGGCATTTCAATGCAGAGCCGCATCATTATAGCTGGTGGAGTTTCAGGGCAAATTCAAGAGCCAATAATAAAGGTTGGCGCATTGACTATATAACGGTCAGTAAATCGCTTGAATCAAAGTTAAAAGGAGCTGCTATTTACCCTGATGTAAAACATTCGGACCACTGCCCGGTATTTGCGGAACTGGATCTATAATATTGATAAAGAAAAAGCTTTGATAAACAGAAATAAAAATGCCACGTCTTTTGACGTGGCATTTTTATAGTCAGGAAAACCTTAGCTTAAATGCTGTTGGATTTTCTTTTCGAATGCTGATTTAGGAGCGGCGCCTACCTGCTTATCCACAACTTGTCCGTTCTTGATGAACAACACGCAAGGAATGCTTGTAACACCATAATTAACTGATAAAGTCGGATTTTCATCCACGTTTACTTTTCCTACATTCACTTTACCTTCATATTCTTTTGAAAGCGCATCGATGGTTGGTCCTAAAGCGATACAAGGTCCGCACCAAGGTGCCCAAAAGTCAACTACAGATAAATTATCAGACTGCAACACTTCGTTATCGAAGTTAGCATCGGTGAATACTGCTGCCATTTTATTTTTGTTTAATTATTTACAAAGAAAGAACAAAGGTAACACCAAAATCATATTGCAACAATAGGCTGATTGAATACTTATATAATCAGGGATTATTATTTTTTAATAAGTTTGCTACGGTTTAATCAAAACAGCGTGGCACAGAAATTTAAAGATTATTACGACATATTAGGCATCCCTTTTTCGGCATCTGAGGCCGAAATCAAACTTGCTTATCGGAAAATGGCCCGTTTATTGCATCCGGATATGCATCCCGAAGATGCAGAAAGCTATACGGCCAAATTCCAGGAAATAACGGAGGCTTACGAAGCGTTGTCGGACAATTATAAAAAAGAAATCTATGATCAGCAATACAGGTTCAATGTTTTAGGGGAAAGGCCGGAATTGGAAGCGTATTATTATGAACCACAGTATGAATATCAGGCATATCAACCTCCTGTTGAATCCAAAAGGAAAACCTATGCTTCTTATGCTACTATTTTATTGATGGTATTTTATTTCATCAGGATGGTTTCCGGCTCCATTTCGGCAGCAACAGATACAAAACATGATTATAACCTTCCTATATCCACCGGAGTACAACAAAATGCCTTTTTTACGCCAAAGGACACTTTAAATTCCGGCACAACGAATACAAATGAAATTAAAAGACCATGGTGAGCATTTGTTATTAGGAATATATAGATTTATTGTATAGCTTTACCATCCAAATCTAAACAATCATAGGTATGATAACTAAAAATACAATTCGCAAAAGGAATGCTTATTTATTGTTGGTAATGTGTATTCTTTGCTTTGTTTCAGGTATTGCTATTATGACCATCGGCGCATTGCAGCACTCCAATCCGCAATTCAGTTTTGCCGGAATATTTAAATTAGAATCTTATAAGAATTTAGTATTTAGCCTGATTCCGGGAATTAATTAGAATTTTTTATCAAAAAATAAAAAGAAAAGAACCGCTGTAATAAATACTAGCGGTTCTTTTCTTTTTTAATAGCTTGAATGAGAATCTGAAAAGGGTAAAATATAATATTGCCCCAAATTTCGTTCATTAACTCACCTCCACCTTATAGGCAATATCTGCAGTCTGTAAATATTCTATCAGATCATCATTTACTAAAACCTTGCCGCTGCTGGATCTTAGCGCTGCCCTGTATTCAGATTCTTCATCGGTTACAATGATACTCAGATCGCAGCCACCGGGATTTTGCAGAAAATTGGTTTGCAGAAAATCCACAAGATCTTTATCCAGTTTTTGTAATGGCAAAGCCATAGACAACCGTTTTGTAAACTTCGATTTTACATCGCTCAATAGCATTACACCTTGTATCCTGAATTCCAATTGACCCGGACGGAAACGGCTTTCGTCGTACGTTCCGGTAATCATCAGTTTTTGTGATTCTTCCAGATAGTTGCCATATTGAACATAGTTTTCTTTCCAGAAATTCAATTCCAGGTTACCGCTGTAATCATTCAATACCATTCTTCCGTACTTATCACCTTTCTTTGAAATGCCATGATAAGGATTGCTTACAAAACCTGCAACTCTTATCTGGCGGCCTCTGAAGTTATCCAATTCATTTATGGGAATAATATTATAATGCTGTATTTCAAACCTGAAGCCATCTAACGGGTGGCCGCTTAAATAAATGCCGATGGCATCTTTCTCTTTTTCCAGCAAATCATGTAAGGTCCATTTTTCACATGCAGGCAAATCAGGCGGTTTGATATCCGGCATTTCTGCATCGCCGAACAAACTATTTACGGTCATGGATTGTGCTGCCTGAAACTGGCTGCCAAAGCGGATGATGCGTTCAATGCCTGTAACCGGATCCATAGTAGGTGCATGAAAATACTGCGCCCTGTGATGTTCGGTAAAACAATCGAAACCACCAGCGTGCACGAGGCTTTCCAATGACTTCTTATTAACCGTGCGTTGGTTCACACGGGTTATCATATCAAAAATAGATTTGAAAACGCCATTCGCTTCACGCTCTGCAATGAGGTCCTCAACAGCAGCTTCTCCCACACCTTTAATGGCGCCTAACCCGAAACGGACAATACCGTCTCTGTTTACCGAAAACCCTTTCAGCGATTCATTAATATCAGGTCCCAACACCTTAATACCCATCCGCTGGCACTCTTCCATAAAGAAAGTTATCTTCTCAATGCTATTGGCATTATTCATCACCGCCGCCATATATTCCGGCGGAAAATGTGCTTTCAGATAAGCTGTCTGATAAGCTACAAATGCATAACAGGTAGAGTGCGACTTGTTAAAAGCGTATTGGGCAAATGCTTCCCAGTCGGTCCATATTTTTTCGAGCTTATCGGCAGGATGGCCTTTTGCCTTCGCTCCTTCCATAAACTGTACTTTCATTTTATCCAGTACAGCCTTTTGCTTTTTACCCATTGCCTTACGCAATACGTCGGCGTCGCCTTTACTAAAGCCACCTATAGATTGCGACAAAAGCATTACCTGTTCCTGGTACACGGTAATACCATAAGTATCAGACAAATATTCTTCTAACTCGGGAATATCATAAGTAATGGCTTCTTCACCATGCTTACGCTTAATAAAGTTGGGGATATAAGCAATAGGACCCGGACGATACAAAGCATTCATGGCGATGAGATCGGCAAACTTATCGGGTTTTAAATCACGTAAGTGCTTTTGCATTCCCGGGCTCTCAAACTGGAAAGTAGCATTGGTATCGCCGCGCTGATATAACTCATAGGTTTCTCTGTCATCCAGCGGCACATCGTCAATGCTTATGTCGATACCGTGATTTCTTTTGATTAAAGCTAAGGCATCTTTAATAATGGTAAGGGTTTTTAAACCCAGAAAGTCCATTTTAATAACGCCTGCATTTTCAATGACGTTTCCCTCAAATTGCGTAACAAGCAGGTTAATATCTTTCACCGTACTTACCGGAATCAGATCCGACAAGTCTTTTGGCGCAATAATGATACCTGCGGCATGGATACCCGTATTACGAACCGATCCTTCCAGTTTCTCTGCATCCCTGATTACATTTCCCTGAATACCTGTTTCTTCCAGTATTTCGCGCAGCCTTCTTACGTTTATTAAGTCCTCTTCCTGTAATCCTTCTTTATCTTTCAGGCTTTTTTCGCTGTCAGTACTGGTTTCAATAGGCGCACGTAAAATTCTTTTTAAAGAAATGCCCGGCTTATCGGGTACTAACTTTGCCAATATATTTGCATCCTGCAACGGCAAATCCAATACACGCGCCACGTCCTTGATACTTGACTTTGCCGCCATCGTACCATAAGTCACAATATGCGCTACCTGGTTCTTGCCATATTTATCTACCACATAGTCGATTACTTTCTGACGGCCAACATCGTCAAAATCCGTATCGATATCGGGCATAGATTTACGGTCCGGATTCAGGAAACGCTCAAACAGTAAATTGTATTTAATAGGGTCGATATTTGTAATACCGGTACAATAAGCCACCACAGAGCCTGCGGCAGAACCACGGCCCGGCCCGATAAAAACGCCTAAATCTCTTCCTGCTTTAATAAAATCAGATACAATCAGGAAGTAACCCGCAAAACCCATCGTACGGATGGTGAACAATTCAAAGTTCAACCGTTCTTCTACTTCGGGTGTGATTTCCTTGTAACGCTCTTTAGCACCCATCCATGTAAGATGTTCCAGATAAGCATCCTGATTATCGTTGAATTCAGGCGGCACTTTAAAGTGGGGCAGCAGAATATCGCGCTCCAGCTTTAAAGGCTTTATCTTATCCACAATCATTTGCGTATTGTCAACGGCATATTGAACGTCGTTGAACAAATGCGTCATTTCATCCTTTGTCTTGAAATAAAACTGGTCATTGTAAAAAGCAAAACGAGTGTTTTTGTTTTTTACTTCATCATCGTCCGAAAATTCTTTATTGGTTGGCGTGCTTTGTTTTTCGCCGGTATTGATGCAAAGCAGGATATCATGTGCATTGGCATCCTCTTTTTCTACATAATGCGAATCGTTGGATGCAATTACAGGCACATTAAACTTCTTCGCAAACTTCAGTAATACCTCGTTCACTTTTAGCTGTTCCGGAATCTCATGACGCTGTAACTCCACATAATAATCATCGCCGAATAAATCGAGCCACCATTTGAATTCTTTTTCTGCTTCTTCTTCTGTTTTTTTCAATATGGCCTGCGGCACCGATGCACCGATACAACACGTAGTAGCAATCAGCCCTTCATGATATTTTAAAACCAATTCTTTATCTACACGCGGATATTTACCGTACAGACCTTCCATAAAGCCAAGAGAGCAAAGCTTTACAAGGTTTTGATAACCTATTTCATTTTTAGCCAGAAACAGTTGATGGTATCTCTTGTCTTTCCCTTCTTCTCTTGTAAACTGGCGTTTATGCCTGTTTTCTACCAAATAAACTTCGCATCCTACAATGGGTTTTACAACCGGTTCTTTTATCTCTTTTCCATCAGGCGTAGTTCCTACAACTTTTGTATTCTTCCATGCCTGCGATACAAATTCAAAAGCGCCGAACATATTGCCGTGGTCTGTTATTGCCACTGCGGGCATGCCGTCTTTTTCCGCTTTTTTAAATAACCGCCCTATAGAGGATGCGCCATCCAATAATGAAAACTGTGTATGATTATGTAAGTGAGAAAACTGCATTTCTTTTGATATGATAATTTGATGATGCGCCGGTTTGATAATGATTTCTTAAAAATCAAAACCAATTAAAAGGAGCCCGGCCATCAAAATTTTAGAAGCTACAAAGTAACGAAAAAGCAGCGGTTTTCCGGAAGGAAAATAAGAAGCATTGTTCCCGATTATCCGTCTTGCTTATTTTTCCTGAAGGAATACAAGAAAAAATTTTTCCTGAAAAATAATAACGGCATTTAACAGTAAATGTAAAAATTAACATGTTGTATTTTGCTACATTCTGATGTATTTTATGCTGTAGCGCCTATACTTTGCCCTTTCCTCCTTGTCTTTCAGTATATTAGCCAAACTTAAAGCCAACAGAAATGAAAAGGATAATTGAACTTTCGATTCTAATTTTATTGTTAAATTTTAACACTTTTGCTCAAAACACCTGTAACGGTGTATGGGGGCAAAAATTAGTCAACCAAACCTTCGGTGCGGGAAATGCTACCTCTACCTGGTACGGGCCTTTAGCTACTTATGCTCCGGGCGCATCTACGTCAACTACATTTGTGGGTGCAGCGGGTCCGGCGGGAGGCACTTTGAGTGATGGATTTTCAGGGCTTGCCAAAGTTCCCTCTGCCAGCGGACAAGGCAACTGGGTTCCTACTACGGATCATACCGGCGATCCTTTCGGATTAATGATGTTGATTAATGCACCTTCAACTGCGGCAACGGTTTTCTTTGAATATACAATGGACAATCTGTGCCCGAATACGACACTTAAACTTTCTGTATGGATACTGAACGCAAATGATGCTTCTATTACTACAAACCCTACCTATCAGTATGCCAACATGACCTTGAATGCTATTGACGCAATCAGCAATGTTGTGCTGGGTTCTTCCCCGTCGGGAGATGTTCCGGCAGATGCAGCCTGGCATCAATATTTTGTGGTATTCAATAACGGGACAAGTACTTCCGTTAAATTACAATTGGTAAACAACTCTGTCGGTTCGGGTTTTGGAAACGACCTTGCCATTGATGATATTACTATTCAGCCATGTGTACCCGAATCACATATCTTGCCAAAGCTCGATACGGTTATTTGCCAGAATGCACAGCTGGGCTTTACGGCAAATGTTATAAACAGCCCTTATAACCCTGCTGAATATTTGTGGCAATACAGTACAGACGGCGGCCTTACCTGGCTTGATCAGGGAACGGCAGGTCCTGCTACAGGCTATGTGTTTGATCCTTCATCTTTGCCGATAGGCACCTATCTGATTCGTTATGTTACAGGCCCGCAGGGAACAACCGGTAATATTAACTGCGTTGCTGTAAGCGATACCTCTGTTGTTCAGATTCTTTCTGCACCCGAGGTTGTGCTGAACGAAACGGTATGTCTTGGAAATACTTATGATTTTTATGGCAGGCCGGTAGGCCTGACCGGCACTTACGATACTTTAATCTTCAGCGGGCCGGCGGATGTATGCGGCTCTCATATAACGCTTAACCTGATAGCCAAGCCATTACCTGATCCTTCTATTTCGGGAGTACCGCATATTGATCTTTGTTCGGGAGATACCATTACCGTAAAAGTATTAAATCCGGTAGCGGGCGCTGCTTATCAATGGATAAAAAACGGCACTGCGTTGCCGGGAGAAACAGGCGATAAATACCAGGCTTTTGATGGCGGCGATTATCATCTGGCGGGAAATCTGAATGGCTGCGTGGACACATCCTCCAGATTAAGAATTGATTTAAGGCCTGTACCTGCCGCCGTTATTATAAATGATAACCCCGTGCTTTGTTCTTACGATACCTTAAGCTTTAAAGCAGACCAATTAAGCGCAGACGGAATATACACATGGGAGCCGGCTAAGGCTTTCAGGGCTATTTCAGGAGAAGAGGGTACGGAAGTCAGGGGTGTTTTTGATAAGAACACGCCGGTAATGCTGACGGTTTACAGCAGCTACGGTTGTTCTTCAACCGACACTACGCTTGTAACGGTGAAGCCTTGCTGCGAAGTTTTTGTACCGAATGCATTCAGCCCGAACAGTGATGACCTGAACGACTATTTCACTCCGGCAATGGAACCGGGACAATTACTGACTTCATTCAAAGTCTTTGACCGTTATGGAAAAATGGTTTATGACAATGCCAATCCAAGAAAAGGATGGAACGGAAATTACCAAAACGGAGAGCCTGCAAATTCAGGTATCTATATGTACCGTGTTCAATATACCTGCAGCGACAATAAGCTGTATGAACGCAAAGGAGATATTACCTTAATAAGGTAGGCCAAAATCAACTGCTCAAATAAAACCCCCGCAGCTTAATGCTGCGGGGGTTTTATTGGTACATAGGTGCAACATTTTGAATTTTATGTTCTAGGTCAGTCGAGCAAATTATTCGTAAGATTAAAATTATCTGCATTTCTTCAAAGTCATTTTTGATGGCTTATGATTTAATTCTTTCAAGCATATTGGTATTATTTTAGCCTTTTAAGTTTGTTTAATGCATGCAATCTCAATTATATTTTTATCTTTGAGATACCAAAACACAGCTTATGCGAAAATTCCTATTGGTAATTTTTTGCTTATCGACTACCCAAAATATAAATGCACAGATAATGCCGTCTGCACCACAGCCTGCTACATTCACGCCTGTGCAGGGAATAGGCGTGAATGACATTAATCAACGAAGCCCTATTAATCTACCTAATGCAAATAATGGCACTTCGGTTTATGATGCTGATCTAAGAAGACAGGCACAGTATCAAAGGGAATATGAAAATGCTTTAGTGGATGTAAGAGAAGCTTTTTCAAAGCCAGTCATTCATTATTCCCTGCCTTCGCATTTGAGCGATACAGGCGCAGGATGTTATCAGCAAGCCTATGATGAACTCAATGCAATGCTGACCGGGCAAAGCCCCTTGAGTTTGAAAAAGGCAGTTTTCCTTGTGGAGAATGCCTATTTTCAAAACAAAATGAATTATAAAATTTATGACCGCAGTGTGCAAAATCTGGTTACGTTTTGCCGCCTTAAAATGAAAGAAGAAAATATAGACCCTAAAGATGATGTGGAAGTAAATAACCTTCTGTTTCGGTTTATGAGCGATACGCTCTCCGTTACAGAACCTGCAACAAAAAGGAAAGCCACACATTACCCTGTGCATTATGATTTTGAAGATTTCTATGGCAAGGAAGACTGGACGAAAATGTTCGTCACCAAACTGATGAATACAAATTTTGGACAGTGCCATTCAATGCCGTTGCTTTATGCAATACTTGCCGAAGAACTTGGGACGGAAACTTATTTGTCCGCTTCCCCCTCACATCTTTTATAAAATACAGACATGGGAAGGCTTTTAAAAATGTGGAGCTGACCAATGGACACATAACGACCGATGCCTATGTTCTTGGAAGTGGTTACATTAAATCAGAAGCTATCAAAAACCACCTCTATCTTGATACGCTTTCACCAAAACAGGCTGTCGCGCTGATGATGCAGGATTTAGGCAAAGGCTACTTTGTTAAGTACGGGTTTGATGATTTTGTCTTAAAATGTGCCAATACAGGGCTTCAATATTATCCCAATGATCCTTATGGCATGGCGATAAAATCGGATTACTGTACCGTATTGTTTCAATATGTCGTAAGCCAGATGCCGGGTAAAACACCGCAGGAAGTCCTGTCCATCCCGCAGGCAAGAAAGCTTTATAGCCAGATGCACACTATCTATAAGCAGATGGATGATGCCGGATATACGCAAATACCAGAAGCGGCCTACGAGGAATGGCTGAAATCCATCGACGAAGAAAAACGCAAACAGGATTACGAATTGTTTTTACGATATCAGAAAACACATCCTTCAAAAATAAACTATGGGCAACATTAAAAATTTTACGGTGCTTGCCTTGGCATTGATGCTTTCCTTCGCGACATTGGCACAGACAGACAGCATTAAGCTTAGCTTATATAACAAAGCTTACAATAATATCTATACTATGTTAACGAAAGGCAGGCCAAGCTTTAAGGCTGCCGTATTTGCCGTTGAAAATGCTTATTATCGAAATTCACTCTCATACGAAGCTTACGAAAAGACAATAAAAGGGCTTGCGGCACTGGCAAAGGCATATTTGCGCAGCAATCCGCTTTTATATCAAGGGAAAGACAGTGCCACCATTGGCAAATATGCGGCGGTATTTAAAATTATGACGGACAGCATTCCCATTTCTTTTAATGACACGATACTTTACCACATTCCTTATAAATATAATTTCAGCGATTTTGACGGCTCGGCAGATTGGAGCGATATGTTTGTGTCAAAGCTGTTGGAAACGCATCAGGGCAATTGCCATTCCATGCCTTATCTCTACAAAATTATCGTGCAGGAACTCGGTGAGGAAGCATATCTGGCGTTGGCACCCAATCATATTTATCTGAAACTATTCAGCGAAAAGGACGGCTGGTATAATACGGAACTTACAAGCGGTGATTTTCCCATCGATGCATGGATAATGGCTTCGGGTTATGTGCATTTAAGCGCCATCCAAAACGCCGTTTATATGGACACGATTGGCAATACCAAAAGCGTTGCCATGTGTCTTGTCGACCTTGCGCAAGGTCTGGACATGCAGGCAAAAGGAAATGCAATTGATACCTTTGTCTTAAAGTGCTGCAATACTGCGCTGACATACTTCCCCAATTATATAAATGCGTTGCTGTTGCAATCCAAAATTTATGAAAGACAGTTTTCAGAACGATTAAAAGCGGACGGATATAGCACGCCGCAAGAATATTTGGATAAAGACCCTGAAAGCAAAAGGCTGTTTGGAAATATGACCCTGCTTACAAGTAAGATATATGACCTTGGCTATAGACGAATGCCGGTCAAAATGTATATGGAATGGCTGTCTGTTTTGAAAACTCAACACGAAAAATATTCAAATAAAAAAATTAATTTCACAAAATAAAACATGCACATATGTTACGCTATTTCTGCCTTGGCTTAATCAGCCTTTTGCTATGGAGTTCCGCATTTGCGGGAGATGATAAAAAAGAAGTGCTTACCCTTAGTAAGGGAAAATATGTTGAAACCTTTGATCAGGATAGTATCGAGGTTATCGGCAATATCTTATACAATGTCAATTCCAGAACCATCGTTGGCTTTATTGACGAAAAAGAAGAAGGTGAGAATGCCATGCCGCCGGAAATTATCAGTAGGTGGCTGTCCATTGACCCTTTGGCAAGCAAATTTCCGTCTCAATCACCTTATTGTTTTGCGGCCAATAATCCAATCTATTTCGTTGACATTGATGGATTATATCAGTATCCGGCTAGCAAAGCAGCGGCTTATAAAAAGGAGTTTCCGATGCTTACGAAGTATCTTTCCAGTCATATACAGAATGATATGAGGAAAAGCACTATTGTTCAAAATGCCATTGTGAAGAATACTTATGGTGGTTATACAAACAGTGAACTAGTCGAAAATGTGGCAAAATGGAGCAATAAAAATAGTCCTACAATCACTTTTGAAAAGGGATTAACTGCAAAAACGAATGGTTCTGCTAATGCCCATACATCCAATTCTAAAGACATTCAAATAGATTACGACTACGCTAAAAACCTTGATAATATGCTGTCTGATAAAAACGTAAGTCAGGAAGACAAGCAAGCCGCAATCACCAAATTTTATGGAACAATGATTGATGAAACCACTCATACCGGTGATTTAAAAGATGGTTTTAGGTCTGCCGACGAAGTTGGCGGAGATGCAAAAGACGAAATATTCCATCTTGAACCTGTCACTTTAGAGGATGGAACTACGATAAAGGTTTATGAAGTTGGGGATATTGACGACCCCACTAATAATAAAGATTTAAGTGGCACAAAAAATATGATTGATCGCAAGAAAAGCGAAGGAAAATCAGAAGTTCTCCCTACCGTTCCAACAAACTAGAAAAATGAAATATTTAGCGATACTTTTACTTCTATTAATATTCATTATTGATAAGGGATATAGCCAAAACTATGTTATTGCTTCGCAAGATGGGAATATTCTATATGTCGGATTCGAAAATTCACTCCGTGTTTCAATAAACGAATACTCATGTAGTGATTATTATTTAAAGACTGACAATGGAAGAATTTCTAGAGACAAAACAGGCTGCGGATATTCTATTATACCCGAAAAATCGGGTACAGCAAACATCAGTGTTTATTTAAAAAAACATGATAAAAAAATAGGGGTTGTACCATGTAGAGTAAGGGAAATACCTGCTCCTGTAGCTATTGTGGCAAATTTAAGTGGCGGAATAATCAATAAGAGTATTTTTGAGAATCAACTTGGAATTATTGCGAGATTACCTGCAACAACACTTCAAGCAAATTTCAGAGTTCAAAATTATACGATTACAGTATATGAAAATGAAACTACGATTTATTCAAAGTCGTTTGAAGGAAACACATTCCCTGCAGAAGTGATTGAAATGTTCAAATTACTTAAGTCCAATAGCAGAGTTTTGTTTTCAAATATGAATTACATATCTGCTAATAAAAAAAGCAACCCTTTGGCTCCTATCGAATTTGTGATTGAATAGTCTGTCCCCCAGCAGAGTTTCTCATCGAGACTCATTCTAGGAATGCTTTAATACCTTAGATTTGTGTTTATCAAAAAGAGATTGCAAGCTCTACTTTACTGCTATCATTAATTTATAGTTTATAAATTTCACAACTTATAAGCCACAATGAAAAGAGGTATGGAACATTTAAAATGTCTCATATCTGTACTGAAATAATACCCTTCACCCCGTCTGAACATAGGTCTTACCCCGTCCGGACCGTGCATTACCCCCGTCTGCCGATGGGTCAAAGCCCGTAAAAACTATGTACACAACCCGTACGGAGATAAATCATAACCCGTTCCGCTAATGCTCATACCCCGTTCCGGAACGGGTCAAAGCCCGTAAAAACTATAATAAGCACCCGTAGCCGACGGGGTCTGACTACCCATATTACGGGTAAAGACCTATGTCCGTACGGGTAAAGACCTATCTTAATGGATATACAGAGGTAAAAAAGGGGATTAACTTAAAGCTAATCCCCTTTCCACGTAACATCCTGTTTCTACTGTCCGGCTGTTACATTCCCGGCCTCTGTATCATCTCCGGCCGGTTCCACATAACTCTTAAAGAAATACAGCAAGTCTTTATACTTTGCTTCAAAGCCTGCACCCGGCTCGGTCTCCATTTTGTACTTGCAATGCTTGTAATCTACTCTCGAATTCTGGAAGGCATCGTAGTCATGCGTGATACGCACATTATTACAAATATTGGTAGCTTCCACCATTTTAGACATGAATCCGGCAAGGAACATACGGTCGCTCCAATCGGCCTGTAATTCCCAAAAATCCACATCGGGGCTGCTGAGGTGGGGCTGGTTTTCATGGTATTCCAGTACTTTCTGTACCACCAGTTTATTCTCTTCGCTGACACTGCCGTACTTCAGGCGTTCTTTAGGCGTCAGGTTTCTGGTTTTGCTGGTCAATATGGTCATAATGGTTGACCAGGCCTGATTAATCTGTTCACGATCTTCTATCTCGAAATGATCGTTATTTAAATTGCTGATTGGCATTTTAAATAAATTTAAAGGGTTATAAATAAAATTCAGATAGTGCAAATACTGTGCCAGAATTTTTCCTGAATATGTACCATGTAACTATATTTATGTACAATTTGGAAATTAACTATCCTTACATAAAGCATTTAATATCAATTAAGAAGCGAAACATCCTGTTTTATCCTTTTAAGAATATTTTCCGTAACAATGGAAAATATTGAAATTCTTTGAAATTTGCATGTATAATTACCGCATGTTAAAGTTTTAAGACTATCTGTTAAACATTATCATAATTCATAAACAATGTCCATATTTGAGCATAAATTTTTTAATTAAAAATTAAATTATTCATTTCAATCAACATAAAGCACTCATTTTTAATGGGCATTTAGCTGTAAATATATCGGGTTTGCTCCACAAGGATTTCTTCTGACTGAACTATAACGATTCACAGATAAAAAAAAATAATTAAAATCGAATCATTATACAACAGGATGTATGCTGCATAATGATTCGATTCCATCTCTTAAAATACTACTTATGCTTTCGAAATATTTCAGGCTCTCACTTTTTTTGATGATGGGAATACTGCATTTCCATTCTTATGCCCAAAATAATTTGCAGAATTTACTGGATCAGATGCAGGACAAAGAGCACGGGGGAACTTCTTACTGGATCGAGCACGGTAATTATTATTATTTTGTGTCATGCCAAAAGGCAGGGCCTTATAACAGTACATTGCATGGCTGGGCCAGCCAATACTTCCTGAATAAATATGATAAAAATACCCTGCAAAGACTGGATCAGAAATACCTGTACGGCGATACCCTTAACAGCGACAGCATAACTTTTGCAACTTATATAGGACTAAAAGATAAGCAGTTTTATCTTTTCTATACTTCGCAAGCCCAACATGGTAATACAGTTTCACCTTATTACTATTTCTACCAGCGGATTGATATACACTTTAATACGCTTGTACCGGTGAAGAGAATAGAAGACAGCGCAAAGATCGATTTTGTTTTCTCTGACTGTTTAAAGCCAATGGATAACGGCAATTTTTTTGTAGGTTATAGACAGATATATAATCCTGCGCTCTTCCCCTGGCGCAACCACCTGATACTGGATTCGATGGGCAATACCATTTCAAATGCAAGGGTTAGTGAAACTGCATTAATGCGGGGTTTTACGCCTTTGGGTAACCATACATACCTTGTATCGGGTAATTATGCTGCGGGATCGGGTAGTGCACCCGGTAGCTTTGGCTGGTGCCTGGTGAACGACAGCATGCAGACGCTCGATACTTTTAATGACAAATACGGAGCGGTGCAGGATCCTGTTGCCTTATCTTATTTTTTCAACCCCGGTACTATTGTACTGCCCGGAGGCTCGCTTATTTCTGCAAGTGCAACGCGTTTTGCGCCGGGCTCTTTAGGGGATGAAAGCAATTATCCGTTGATACGCAAACATACAGCCGCTACCCGTTATGGTATTGATAAATTTGTGGTTTCCGGCCCTCTTGATAATACAGATACCGCACATGAAAGTATCTGGATGCCGGTTTCTGTTGCTTACAATCCATACGATCATACTATATACTACGCTTCAACAACACACCATTTATTTTTTGCCAGCTGTGCAGCGAATAGCGACAAAGGCTATTTGGAGGTAATCAGCCTTGATACCAATTTAAATATAAAATGGAAGAAATATTTTAAAACACATAGTTCCTGTTCTACAGTTAATGGGATTAATTCGCCTTACGAACGTTCGGGAATAATCCTTACGGGTTATGACTTTTTTTTAGAAGATAACAGGCCGCTTTATGACTGGACTTATTATATCAATGATGCTACAATATCAGACACTTTACCATTAGCAGTCACAGAGCCAGAGTCAGCAGCAACAAACAACTTCAAAGTTTATCCAAATCCGGCAAATGACATTATTCAAATAAGTGTCGAAAACACTGCTTTAAAATCTGTAACTGTTTACGATATGACAGGCAGAATTTTATTTACCAAATCATTATCAAAGCAAGAGGAATCAATAGATATCCACAGCTTTGGCAAAGGCATATATTTATTGAAATGTGAAGATAAAAACGGACAGGTTTTTATGAGTAAAGTGATGAAAGAATAATGATGTAATGACGATTCAATTTCAATTAATCTTGTCAAACAAAAAGAAAACGCTGACTCCCATTAATCAAAAAATGACCGCATAATACCCTAAATACGCCCCAAAGTACCATTATAAAAAAAGTTAATGCTTTAATTTTGACATCAACTAAAACAGAAGAAGATGAGAAAGATAAAGATTTTAGTATTACTGATTATTATAATCAGCATTCGGACAAATGCACAATATTGGCATGAAGTGGGTTCCGGCACGCAACGACAATTATTTTCCATTTCTTTTGCCAATCAGCAGGTGGGCTATATTGGGGGCTACGATGGGGTGCTTCTAAAAACAGTGAATGGCGGACAGACCTGGGATTCTTTGTCACAAATAGCGGTAATGAATACTTTTAATGATGTAATCGATCTGGATTTCGTCAGCGCAAGTGTGGGTTACGCCGTTATATCAAATTACAATGATCCGACTTTCAGAGGTGACTTATTTAAAACTACGGATGGCGGCTTAAGCTGGAGTCCGGTAGATGCCGGAACGATAGCTGCTTATTGCAGCCATTTCTTCTCAGAGAATAATGGTTTTATAACGGGTTCGGCATTCTTTTCGGGCTATGTAGTTAATAAAATTCCATCAGGAACGCCTTCTTATTACCATACTTTTCAATCGACAGCGGGCTATTTCTTCAAAGCCATTGATTTCAGGAATGAGCAGACGGGCATTGTTGCAGGCGATAAAGGTTACATTGCCCGCACTTTTGATGGCGGCCTTAGCTGGGATACACTTACCTGTCAGGCTACAGATACTACAATCAATGCTATTCGTTTCATAAACGACAGCACTATTATGGCAGCCTGTGCAGGGCAAGGAGGAACCATGTTGATGAGTTTTGATACAGGCCGTACCTGGGTAGCGGACTTCAATTCTCTGACATTTGACTATCCCATCATGAGAAGTATTGTCGTATCTAAAAAAGACTCTTTCATTGCAGTCGGAGAATCTACGACGATGCAGGGGCAGGGAATGATTTACTGGAGAGACAGCACCTCTATGTTCAGCGGCTTTGAAAGGGTAAGACATCCGTTGCGCTCTGTTGCTATGGTAAATGATTCCATTGCTTATGCAGTAGGTGACAGCGGTCTTATTGTTACTAACAGAATTGCCCCTCCTGTTACCGGTATTCATAACCCGGCATTAAATGAAGATGGTTTTAACGTTTATCCCAATCCTAATGACGGATGTTTTACCATTACGTCAACTCTAAAAAGTACGGTTACTGTTTTGGATATCGCCGGAAAAGTGATTTTTGAAAATAAAAACCCTGATTATAAACATATTATTTCTTTAACAGGAAATGCCTGCGGTATCTATCTTTTGAAAATAAATGTTGAAGATAAAAACGTTGTAAAAAGAATTACGGTAGAACGATAAATATGATTTTCTTGTAACGAGCGGTATTGTTTACAAAGAAAGAAGGTATGGATTACGTCTGATATTATAGGCCTAAAAATATTGTCATGTTCCGTTTCAGCTATTTTATTGTTTTACTTTCATCGTTTTTGTGTGGTAAAATAAGTGCTCAGAATCTTGTGCGTAATGGCGACTTTGAGCAGTACACTAATTCGCCGGGAGGCTTACTTCTTGAAGATTGGCTGCCGGGTTGGTATTCTTATTTTACCACACCTGATTATTACAATACTGCATTGTGGACCATAGAAGGCGTACAGGATTATTGCGGGACTTTGCCCCGCTCGGGAGCAGGAATGACAGGCGGTTATCAGCTGGGTTACTGGGGAGCTATGCCGGCTTATAACAGAGAATATATTCAGGGGGAATTAAGCGAACCGTTAAAGCCAAATACACTTTATTATGCCGAAGTGTATGTAAAGCCTATGTTGAAATCTCCGGTAATTAATTTTGGAATTAAGAACATCGGTATTGTACTGACCAACAAACATTATATACGCTATGATTCTACGGCCTCTTATATCATTGAAGAAACGCCGGTAGTAGAATACAGCAATAGCGTAATCAGTGAAATGACAGAGTGGACAAAGGTTTCAGGTTGTTTCATTGCTAAAGGAGGTGAAACAAAAATCATCATCGGTAATTTTAATACCGATGCTCTCACAGATACGGCGCAACTTCCTGGTGCGTTTGGCGAAGAACAGTTTCATAGCGGCATGAGCTACTATCTTTTTGATGATGTTTTAGTAAAAGAAATACCGGCTGCTTTTATTTTACCAAACGAAGCTGTTATTTGCAGAGACAGCACTCTTACACTAACCGCTTATCCTGATAATGCTTTGACTTATGAATGGAATACGGGCGCCACAACAAAATCTATTGAAATCGATAAAGCTTCAACCTATTCCGTAGAAATTACAACGGCAGAGGGATGTGAGCAGAAGGCGGATGTAAAAGTCGTTACAAAATACTGCGGACCCAGATGTTCAGAATTGTTTATGCCCAATGCATTCAGTCCGAATGATGATGCCAGTAATGATTACTTCATGCCAATGAATCCTGAAGATATTTCCGGTATGGAATTAAGTATTTACAACCGTTTGGGTGAACGTGTTTTTTATACCAATAAGCTTGACGGCAAATGGGACGGGCATTTCAGGAATCAGCTATGCGATATTGGAAACTATTTTTATTACCTGAGATATAGAGATTGTAAGGAAGAGGCACATGTAAAGAAAGGAGATTTTGTTTTGCTGAAATAATAGTACACTTTGTAGTGTGTAAGATTTTTATAATACTGTGTTTTTCTTACGATTATTTTGCTCCGGAAAATATTTGAGCCGGATTTGCGTTTTAAGGGTAAATGATTTTTTAATGAAGAAATTAACCCTTTTAATCGCCACCTGCATATTGTGGGCTCATACCAATGCACAGCAAAAATGGTATATTATTACATCAGGAGCTGTTGGCAGTAGCTCCATTAAACAAGGTTCTCATTGGCCGGAGCCATATATATCTTCCATAACGGGTTTTAATACACAAGCCAAAATCGGATACCATTTAAAAAACTGGAGGCTGGAAACCGGCTTACAATATAAACAGACCGGATATAAGCAAGGTCTTACTTTTGGAAGCTCATTTCCTGATACAATGCCAACCGGCTACGAAAAATTAAAGTTTCGGGAGATAGCCATTCCTATTGATATCGGTTATCAAATACCTCTTTCTTCCAGATTTAAGTTAGTGCCTTCTGTTGGTATATCTACCGGTTTCTTATTAAATATAAATTACGCAACCAAAGCCCCCGACGAAAAAGAACATTCGGAAAATATAGGTCATAATCGTTTTAAAAGCCTTTATGGTTTAATTCATATATGGGGAAATACAGCACTGCATATAGAATATAAACTAAATAACCGTTTTGAAATTATTGCAGGTCCCGCATTTCAATATACACTTAATGATATAATGACCGGTACATGGTCGTTTATTCCCGAAAGTAACTCTATACAACACCTTTACTTTTTAGGAGGCGACATTGGCCTTAAAGTAAATTTGTAAATATCCATATATAGTCAGGCATAATAAAGAGGCTGCCCTTTTGGGACAGCCTCTTTATTATGCAAAGAATTGTTCAAATATTTACTTATTCATCGTAGCCAAAAACTCTTCGTTGCTTTTAGTGCCTCTCATTTGCTGCATCAGGAAGTTCATAGCTTCATCTGTATTCATGCCGCCAATATGATTGCGTAATACCCACATTTTAGAAGAGGTTTCTTTATCCAATAATAAGTCATCGCGACGTGTAGAGGAAGATGTAATGTCAATAGCAGGGAAGATGCGTTTGTTTGCCAGTTTACGATCCAATTGCAATTCCATGTTACCGGTACCTTTAAACTCTTCAAAGATAACTTCATCCATGCGGGAACCGGTATCAATAAGGGCTGTAGCTAATATGGTCAGCGATCCTCCGTTTTCTATTTTACGCGCGGCACCAAAAAATTGTTTTGGTTTTTGCATAGCGTTTGCTTCCACGCCACCACTCAATACTTTACCGCTTGCAGGAGCAACGGTATTATGAGCGCGGGCCAGACGTGTAATTGAATCTAAAAGAATAACCACATCATGGCCAACTTCAACCAGGCGTTTTGCTTTTTGTAATGCTATCTGAGAAACTTTTACGTGTTTATCGGCAGGTTCATCAAACGTAGAAGCAATTACTTCTGCATTTACACTACGTTGCATATCTGTAACCTCTTCCGGACGCTCGTCTATCAATACAATCATCAGGTAACATTCCGGGTGGTTGGCAGCAATGGCATTGGCCACTTCTTTCAGCAACATGGTTTTACCTGTTTTGGGTTGTGCCACAATTAATCCACGCTGACCTTTACCAATTGGCGTAAACAAATCCATGATACGTGTTCCGTAATTATTGGAAGTAGTATTCAGGTTTAGTTTTTCATTAGGGAAAAGCGGGGTAAGATAATCGAAGGGAACGCGGTCGCGGATTTCTTCAGGCAAACGGCCATTAATGGTTTCTACTTTTAATAAGGCAAAATATTTTTCACCTTCTTTCGGAGGGCGGACATTACCCGTTACGGTATCGCCTGTTTTTAATCCGAAAAGTTTTATCTGGGAAGGAGATACATAAATATCATCCGGTGAACTTAAATAGTTGTAATCACTGCTACGTAAAAATCCATATCCGTCCGGCATCATTTCAATAACTCCTTCGCCGGGAATGATGCCATCAAATTCAATATTGAAGTTTCCTTCATTCTGACGTGGTTGATGGCGGTTTTGATTTGGATTCTGATTGCGGTTTTGATTATTCTGCTGTGGCTTTGGTGCATCGCCGGCTTTGGACTCTTCTGCCAATATAACTTCCGGAGGCTGAGGGCTGTTATCTTCTTCCGTTATTTCAACCGGTGTTACGACTTTGCCATGTGTTATTTCTGCCGGATCTTCAAAGCTTGTTGCGTCATGTGAAACGTCCGGCTGTTTTTCTTCGACTTCAGGGCTACTATAGCTTACCGGAACTCTTTCAGTTCTTGCATGAGCAATCGGTTTGCGTTCACGGCGAACTCTCGGCACTTGTTTCTCTTCTGTATTTTCAATCGGTTCCTCTGGTGATGCTACAGGAATTTCTTCGGTTGCTACAGGAACCTCTGCTGTATCGTCGGCCACAACCGTTTCTTTTGGCTTTCTGCCGCGTTTCTTTTTGGGTTCTTCTATTGGCGCTACTGCTGAATCGTTCAGTGCTTGCTGGTCCAATATCTTATATACCAATTCCTGCTTACCAAGTTTTTTCATGTCGGTAATTTGCAGTTTTTCAGCAATATCCTGTAATTCAGGAACGATCATGTCGTTCAATTGCAAAATGTCGTAAGCCATTCAAATGTGAGATTTACTAATCTTATTAGGTGTGGAATCAAAACGATTCTTAAATGTTGAGGTTGTTAATCAATAAAGTTTTACTGAATTTTTAATTTTGGAGCTTCCTATTCTTTGGGGCAAAAAAGTAAGCTGTTTTTTGATATAACACCAAAGGGATGGAATAATTGGTGCATTTGTTTTGCAAGTTTACGATTTGTTTTAGTTAAAAAAAAATTTCTTTTACGAATTTATTTTTGAGCAATATCTTGATTATCAATTTCTATGTTGTTTTAATGCGTGTTTGCGTCTTTGTTTCCTACTTTTGCCCTTATTTCCGGATTATGAATTTGATATATTGTTATGATGCATGGTGTGGCTGGTGCTACGGCTTCAGCCCGGTTATTAAAAAGATAGAAGCGCTCTACAAAGATAGGCTGCATGTTGAAGTGTTAAGCGGTGGTATGATTTTACCGGAGGAGCCAAGGCATATCGGCCTGACTGCGCCTTATATTCAACAAGCATATAAAACGGTTGAAGAATATACAGGCGTAAAGTTTGGTGAAGATTTTCTCTGGCATATTTTCAACCCGGAACAAAGCGATTGGTTTCCAAATTCAGAAAAACCGGCTATTGCATTGTGTATTATTAAAGAATACAATCCTGACATGGCCGTTTCTTTCGCTGCCGATTTACAATACTCATTGAACTTTGAAGGCCGTGATTTAACAGACGACGAAGCTTACAGGCACCTTTTACCAAAATACGGAATTGATAATGAAACTTTTTACAGCGATTTACATTCCGAAAAATTTAAAGAGAAAGCTTACTATGATTTTGCATTGTGCAAACAATTGCAGGTTACAAGTTTTCCGCAATTATTATTACAGGCATCCGACAATAAATTTTACCTGGTGGCAAAAGGTTATACCGATTTTGAAACATTGAAGGAACGAATAGATAATATTCTGAAGGAGCTAAACGCTTAAAATAAAGATTCCGGTTATTAATAACCGGAATCTTTATTTTATCCCCATTTATCCAGCTGTTTAATGGTAACAGCTAAGTCTTTAGGCAAAGGCGCATCAATGGTTTGCTTTTCGCCTTTTTGGTTTATGAATTTCAATTGCGAGGCGTGCAAAGCCAATCTGCTCAACAATGGCCTTTCTTCCTCTGCATTTTCCGCCAGCTTAAATTTCTTTTTTATAGATGAAAGCAATAGCGTTCCTCCGCTGCCGTAAAAAGGATCGCAAACAACCGGATTTCCCAAATGCTGCATGTGAACCCTTATCTGATGCGTACGGCCTGTATGAATACGCAATTTTAGCAATGAAAACTGGTTCCAGGATTTCTGCAACTCATAATCGGTATGTGCAAATCTCCCTTTTTTCTGAATACTCATCCTTCCTTTGTGATTAGGATGTTCGGCTATTGGTGCAACGATGCTTCCTTTGTCTTTAAACGGTTTTCCGTTTACAATAGCCAGATAATATTTTTCTACATCGCGGCTTTCAAATAACTGCGACATGTATTTATGGCTTTCTTCGTTTTTTGCAAATACAATCAACCCGCTTGTATCTTTGTCTAACCGATGTACAACAAAAAGCTTGTCGTAATTTTTTGCAGCCATGTGGTAAAGACATGGAATTTCCGCATTATAACGATCGGGAATGCTTAACAAGCCGCTTGGCTTATTATATGCTACAATATCTTCGTCCTCGTAAACTATTTCAAACTTCATTAATTAAAATATTTTTGCAGGCTATCGTTTTCCATTTCGGTCATCAATGCCTTGTCCTCTTTCTTTTTATCCTTAAATCCGCAAAGATGCAATGCTCCGTGAAAAATGACCCGGTGCAATTCCGTCTGATAATCAATTTTGAATTTTTCTGCATTTTCCCTGATTCTGTCCACGCTGATATAAATTTCCGCAACCAGCTCGAAATCTTTTTCCGAAAGATCGAAAGTAATAATATCGGTAAGCGTATCGTGGTTAAGGAATTGAAGATTTTTTTCCAGCAAATAAGCATCATCGCAAAAAATATAACTGATGTCTATTTTTTTTACATCAAGATATTGCAATATAAGCTCTTTCAGAAACGCCGAGAGATTCCGTTTTTGTTTCAGCTTGGATGATACTTCAACTTCAAAATATTGAATGGCCATGGCTTGTCTGAGATAAAAGGTTAAAGCCCTTCGCCTTTTGAAAGTTTATAACCTCTGTAAATCCTGAAAATACCGTAAGCAAGCATCAAACCTGAAACCACATAGGAAATTCCGGTGCCTATATGAAAGGGATCTACTTTTGAATAAGTCAATATCGTTATGCCAATGATAAGGTAAACAGCGCCCATGCCCATGCCGGCATAGCCTCTCATTTTATCAAAATTCTTTTTGCTTCTTTCCGGATCAAAACTCATTAGCTAAATTTTTTAAAGTATTTCTTTTCAATAATTGGGTTGTATGCAATATTCGTATAAAAGCACTAATGTAAAGACAAGATTCTCTCGTGCTTTTTCTTGGAAATAAAGATTTTATTAAGCCATCTTATCAATGGCCTTTCAATAATAATATGAAAAAGAGCTCCACTGAGCAAAGCCGTCATAATACTTATTGCTATAAACAAAATTATATTCATTTGCTGTAGATGAAAATAAATAATAACCCTTGTTAAGAATGAAAATGAATATTCGTGCACCAAATATAATGAATAGGATGCTTCTCCTATAAACAACAGGAGCCTATTCTCCCTAATTTTATAAGGATTACTTTTCCCAATAAAAATAATACTTGCTGCAAAAAAAGCAGAAGGTATTCCCCACAAAAGAACCCGTAAAGGCGCCAGGTCTCCATCTGTAATTTTATACACAAGCCTGATGTCTCCGTACCCAAATAAAATCAAGGCAAGAAACATTAACAAAGAAACTATCAAAATACCCACATTTATGTTGAATGAAACAGCTTTAATTTTCCTGTACATAATGCAGATAAGAACACCGAAAGCAAATTCCAAAATTATCGGATTGGTAATAAACTTTAGCTGAACCTGGTGAACAGGAAAAATAGTACCTGTTAATCCAAGTAAAACAATAATGGCCAGCAAATATGTTTCTCTGTTTTTTAATGTAAATAAAATTAACAGGCTGAAAATCACATAAAACAGAAGCTCAAAACTTAAAGTCCAGCCTACCAATAAAATGGGTGTTTGAAAAAAGCCCTTGTCAAAAACCGGCAAAATTGTAACTGTTTTTAATAATGTAGATGTATTCAGAGTATCAGCCGTTGACGCAGCATGAAAAAAATGACTTATTGCAATACGTAACACGAGAAAGCTACTTGCAATGTAGTAACAAGGCGCAATTCTTATAAATCTTTTCTTAGCAAAATCAATAGCCCCTTCTATCCCTTTTTTCTGAGAAGCAGTATAAGTAATAATAAATCCTGATATTACAAAGAAAATATCAACACCAATTGCTCCAAATCCCTGCAAGTTTAACATACTTGCTTCTCTTTTAATCCCAATGTAATCCCGTATAAAAAACAAATGATTAAAAACCACAAGTAATACAGCAATCGCTCTTAAATATTGAATAGAATTAATCTTGTTCTTCATTATGGTGCTTATTGGGGATTAAGAAGGCGTTATCTAAGAAAACAGATATTAAATTCAAAATCAAGAATTGAAACAGTTGACAAACACAAAATATACAATTTTATTCGGCTTTAATGTAAAAATGTTATCTATTGTAAAATAAACATTACAAAAAATCCCGCCATGAAAACAGCGGGATTTTTGCAAGCTTTTATCAAAAAGATATTATCCGATTGCCGCACGACGGAAAGAAGTAACAGTTAAACCTGCTTCTATTCCTTTTAAGTAATCGGCAACAGAGATACCGTTGTCTTTTACGAAAGGTTGTGCCAAAAGAGTATTGTCTTTAAAGAATTTGTTCAATTTACCTGCTGCGATTTTTTCAGCCATGTCTGCCGGTTTACCTTCAGCAACAATTTGTTCGATTGCTAAAGCTTTTTCACGCTCAATTACTTCCGGTGCAATAGTATCTTCATTAAGACCCAATGGATTCATAGCTGCAATTTGCATAGCTACGTCGCGACCGGCAGCGATAACTTTTTCGCTTTCCGGCTTGTTTAAACCAACCAATACACCGATACGGTAGTTACCGTGAATGTAAGGAACAACAGCATCAGCGTTTACCTGATCGTAACGAACGATATCGATTTTTTCACCGATTTTAGCGACCATTTCCAACAACTTGTCTGCGATAGTAGCGCCATTTAATGGCAAAGCTTTCAACGCTTCAATATCGGAAGGCATGTTATGTAAAGCTGCTTCAGCGATATCGTTAGCAAAAGCGATGAATTCTTCGTTTTTAGAAACGAAATCTGTTTCAGCAGACAATTGGATAATGATACCGTAATTGCCATCAGCATTTGATTTTGCAACAGCTACACCTTCTTTAGCATCACGGTCGCTACGGTTAGCAGCCACTTTTTGACCTTTAAGACGTAAGTAGTCAATTGCTTTTTCGAAATCGCCATCGCTTTCAGCTAAAGCTTTACGGCAATCCATCATACCAGCGCCTGTAATTTGGCGTAGTTTGTTTACATCTGCAGCAGATATAGTAACGCTCATTTTTATTTATTTTTTGGAGTTATTTATAAATTTGTTTTCCACACAAGGTGTAAAAATGAGCGCAAAGGTAAGTATTTTATAAAATATAGCCTAATGTTTGAATCTTGCTGATATTTTTAAAGAACATTTAATTTTAGAAATTACATTTTTCCAAACCCGCACACGCTATTGCTTAATTGGAATAAAGGATCTTTTGTCATTAAAAACGCAGCAATACGCATGCTTTTTTACAAAATCCTGACATGGCCTAATATTTCAGTATCTTAAACCTACCTCCTTTTAAACAAGCTAAATAATACATCCCGTTTTGAAGCATTCGCATATCTATTGTCAATCTATCTCCCCTGTGCTGAATGTCGACATTCATTTTTTGGCCGATAATATTGTAAATAGCAAAATCTTCTTTTCTTATTTTTTTGTTTGAATTCATTTTTATCTCCAAAAAATCCTTCACTACATTCCCGTTCAAATGAAATGGGTTATCTGATGTTGAAACCTCATTGACACCTACTGCAAATTCTCTGTTTACTTTTAACTGCATAACCACAGGAATATGGTCGCTCATGTTATATAAGTTTTGTCGAAGCTGTAATGAATATGGCCCATCGCAATCATAAGCATCTATCCTGTTGTCAAAACAGTTACCATTATTGCCATAAGCCTTATAGCTTCCATCTACATAACTCAAAGCTCCTTGTTGTTCCAGGCTTTTCGACATCATGATAAAATCAAAACGATCATCCATGCCACCGGAAGCGCCGCCTTCACCAAAGCCGGCAGAACTTAACCTTGTAGCTTGTGTATGAATAGCTTTAAACGAATCGTTGCCGTTCCAGTTTCCCGGCATGTGTATGGGATCTACCATTCTAATATGATTATTAGTGTCCAGTATTTTTTGATAAGCCGGTTCATTGTAGGAACTGTAAAAATTAAAATCGCCAGCCAGAAGCACATAATGGTTTGGCGTAACCGCTTCTGATTTTTTTACAAACGTATCAATCATCTCCAGGCGTAATTGCCTGTTGCCTGCGCCTTCACTTGATTTCAGATGCGTTACAAATACATCGAGATGTATTGAATCTCCTGTTGTGTTCAGCAGAAAAGTATAATGATTGATGTCTCGCACTTTGGTGGGATAAACCTGTTGGCGCAGCAATATTAATTTCTCCTTATTGTAAAACACCATTTGCTGTAACGGATCTGCAGTATCACCATGAGTAAATATGAACCCGGCACGGGCATACCTGGAAACACCATTGTAATTCAACGAATGATTTAAGATCCGTTCGGCGCCATCCTCATTTACCAGTTCGCAGCTCATTAATATATCAGGATGATAGGTATCTAATATGTCTTTCAGAATATTTTCCCTGTTTGCAGGTGGTTGCGCAGGAAAGCGGTATAGGTTATAAAACATGGCATTAATGTATTACTGTGGAAAAGCTTTACTACAGCACATTACAAAGGCTACTGCAAATATTATTTTCATTATTTAGTATTTATAATGCATAAAGTTACTTTTTTGTCAGAATATTTTAAATTATCGCTTTTCTTATTTCGTATTATTTCTTTCCGGAATAAAAATGAAGGTTTGCTTTAAAAAAAGAGTTAAATTAGCATCCGTATATTGGTTTTATAATTGTAATCATAGATGCGAAAACTTGTACTTTCTTTGTCTTTTTGTGTTGCTTGTCTTCTTCCTCAAACGGGAAGAGCGCAGGGAATACATTTTTCGCAGTATTACAATACACCCATGCTTTTAAGTCCGGCAAATGCCGGTTTGATGCCTGATAAGGATTACAGGGCAGGCATAAATTACCGCAACCAATGGAGCAATCTTCCAGCGCCTTTTCATACTTTTTCAGCTTTCGGAGATTTTAAATTGCTGGAGAATTTTGAAAAATCGAACTGGCTTGGCGTAGGCGGAGCTATTTTTAATGACAGGGCAGGAGATGGTAACCTTGCATTATTCAGCGGCCAGGTATTTGCGGCATATCATTTGCAGATGGGAGAATACAGCATGCTTTCTGCCGGTATAGGAATTGGCCTGGTACAGCGTAGCGTCAATTTTTCCAAACTCACTTTTGATACGCAATGGGACGGTTTTACATTCAACCCGCAATCGTCTAACGGCGAAACTTATTCTTTTCAAAAAACATCTTATGCAGACATTTCTGCGGGACTGAACTATGCTTTTTTCCCGAATGAAAATCTGTATTTCCAATTAGGCGGCGGCTTGTTACACCTCAATTCACCAACGGAGAGCTTTTACGGTCAGCAAAATAAACTGAGCATACGCCCTACAGGTAATCTGGATATGCTTTTCAAGTTGGGCGATAACTCCATAACCAATTTTTCAGCCTATTATTCCAATCAGCGAAGCGCTTCGGAATTAGTGTACGGCCTTTCTTTCAGCTATAATGTAATGCCGCGGGAAAATGCGCCTACGGTGATCATTCTGGGACTATATAATCGCTTAGGCGATGCCATCATTCCAACAGTAGGCCTGGAATGGAATAATGTGCGTTTTACTTCTTCTTTAGATATCAGTGTTTCGGGTATGAGTCCCAATAACGGCGGAAACGGAGCTTTTGAATTTTCAATTATTTATCAGGGCTCTTATGGCAAGGGATTAAGGAATCATAGTTCTTACGGTTGCCCCCGTTTTTAACAAAACATTCTTGAACCTTTCTGATTTTCTTCTGTTCTATGTAACTATTTTTGAACAATTAATACATTATTATGGAATCTGAAAAAGCAAAAATATTACTGGTAGAAGATGATGCTAACCTCGGTCAGGTGTTAAAAAACTACCTTGAGTTGCATGATTATATTGTTGAACTCTGCCGCGACGGAATTTTGGGCCTGGCCGCTTTCCGCAGGGAAAAATTTGACCTTTGCCTTTTGGATGTCATGATGCCGAATATGGATGGATTTACATTAGCTGAAGAAATCAGAAACGCAGATCCGGATGTTCCTTTGTTCTTTTTATCAGCCCGCAGCATGAAGGAAGATCTTATTAACGGTTATAAGTTAGGTGCGGATGATTATATCACCAAGCCATTTGACAGCGAGGTTTTATTATTGAAAATAAAAGCTATTCTTAAACGCAATCAGGAAATCCAGGAAAAGAATCCTTCACAAATTGAATTTGATTTCGGAAAATTCCATTTCAACAGCAAGTTGAGGATTCTTTCGATTGAGGGTAAAGATTATACTTTGTCACCAAAAGAAAATGCTTTGCTTCAGATGCTATGCGAATACAGAAATGATCTTTTGCCACGCGAACAGGCATTGAAACGAATTTGGGGCAGCGATACTTATTTCAACGGAAGAAGCATGGATGTTTATATTGCCAAGCTTCGTAAATATTTAAGCGACGATGAAAATGTTAGCATTGTAAACATTCATGGAAATGGTTTCCGTCTACTGATTCAGGGAGAGTAGTAGTTTACTAAAATATAGAAAGAAAAAGAGCGGACTTGTTTCGCTCTTTTTTTGTAATAAAATTCCATTTTCAGAATTACTGCTTCTACAGCAAATTTCCGGATGGTGAAATTGCGGTTAATCCCTTTGCGCCGAAGGCGCGTGAATTTTTTTGAATTTAAAACTGAAAATAAATAAACTGCTGTTTTGTTCCGGAGAAGAACAAGATCAACACTATCATCCCGTAATAAAAACTCCATCTTATTATTTTAGGAAGCTTCAATTCCAGATGCGCAATGGCATATTGCTGTTCACGGCCGAGCCATTCTATAATCATAAAAACAGGTAGCATAACAAAAAGCATTCGTGGCATAACTGTTGGTACAGTAAAGAGATCCGAAGAAAATATTTTCTTTATAAAAAGAAAAGCGCTTGTCACATTCTCTGATCTGAAAAAAATCCATGCAAAAACGGTAAGACTGAAAGTAAGCAGTATTGAAAAAGCTTCTTTTATATTCGGAAAAATTCTTCCCTGTGCAACAATATTCAGATTGTCTCTGTGGGTCTTAAAAAGTATGGAAGGCATGATGTATAAGGCATTCAACGCTCCCCAGATGATAAAAGTCCAGTTGGCGCCATGCCAGAAGCCACTTACCAGAAATATGATAAGAATATTCCGGATTTTCAAAAGATTGCCTCCTTTGCTCCCTCCCAAAGGGATATACAAATAATCGCGGAACCAGGTTGAAAGGGAGATGTGCCAACGCCTCCAGAATTCTGCTATATCTCTCGAAAAATATGGAAAAGCAAAATTCCTCAATAGTTCAATGCCAAGCAACCGTGCAGTGCCAAGCGCAATGTCGGAATAGCCGGAAAAGTCACCGTAAATCTGAAAGGTGAAGAGAAGTGCGCCTAATAATAATGTACTTCCTGAATAATTGCCTGAGTGGTTAAAAATATCATTTACATAGATAGCGCATTGATCTGCAATGACGACCTTCTTGAACAAACCCCATAAAATTTGTCTCATTCCATCAATAGCCTTTGCTGTATCAAAGGTTCGTTTTTCTTTTATCTGTGGTAAAAGATGTGTGGAACGTTCAATGGGTCCCGCCACCAAAAGAGGGAAAAAACTAACAAACACGGCATAGGTTACAAAGTCTTTTTCGGCCTTGATCCTGCTTTTATAAATATCTATCACATAAGAAAGCCCATGAAAAGTATAGAAGGAGATACCGACAGGTAAAATGACCTTTAATGTCCAGGGGCTTACGTGAAAGCCTAATGTAGAAAGGCCCTGAGCAAATGTGTCGGCAAAGAAATTATAATATTTAAATACACCCAGAAATCCGAGATTTATTATTATGCTTAGCCAAAACCAAAATTTTTTTCCTTTTTGCGTTTGCGCATCAGACATTTTTATTCCCGTATAAAAATCAAGCAGGGTAGAGAAGATAAGTAAAAACAGAAACCGCCAGTCCCAGCATGCATAGAAAAAATAACTGGCCAGAAGTATCAATGCATTCTGAAGCTTCAGGCTTTTATTAGTAACAAACCAATAAAGCACAAAAATTATTGGAAAAAAGATTGCAAAGCTAAGCGTGTTGAAAAGCATTTCTTATTAATTTTTCGGCCGGTGAAATCACGTTTTCATCTTTGCGCCGAAGGCGCTGAATTTTTTTATTTTTAATCAACCGAGTACTGCATCTAACAATTTTCTTGTATATGCCATTTTAGGGTGCTCTAATATTTCTTCTGTATTTCCTTCTTCTACAATAATGCCTTTTTGCATCACCATAATTCTATTGCTTATTCTTTTTACTACATTTAAATCATGTGTTATAAACAGATAGGTCAATTCTTTTTCCTTTTGCAGTTTTACCAGAAGTTCCAGAATCTGTTCCTGTATATGAACATCTAATGCCGCTACACTTTCGTCGCAGATAATAAGTTTGGGTTGGACAGCCAAAGCACGCGCTATACAAATTCTTTGTCGCTGTCCTCCTGAAAATTCATGCGGATATTTAAAGGCAGCTTCTCTTGGTAATTGTACCATTTCTAACAATTCGTCCACATGTTTTTCCACATTATGCTTATCAGCGAGTTTATGAACCAACATTGGTTCGGACAGCGCATCGCCAATTCTCATTCTTTGATTTAAAGAGGCATAAGGATCCTGAAAAATGATTTGAATATCTTTTCTGAGTTTTCGCCACTGAGAAGAGGAAAACCCGGTAATATTTTGATTTTCAAATATTATGTTTCCGAAAGTTGGGGCTTGTAATCCTAATATTGTTTTACTTAAAGTACTTTTTCCACAACCTGATTCACCAACCAGTCCTAAAGTTTCTCCTTTATATAATTCAAAGCTGACCTTATCGACCGCAGTGACAGACGAAGTTGTTTTACCCAGCCAGTTGGTATTTTGTGGATAAATCACTTCCAGGTTTTCCACTTTTAATATAGGGCGCTCTTCCCGTATATGTATTTCTTTATTTAACTTGTCTGCATTGATTTGTGGAAAACCGGAATGCAGTATTTTTCCTTTTTCCAATACCAAAAAGTTACCAGTAATTGTCCTGGCTAATGCAATATCATGTGTAATGAAAAGCATCGCAGTATTAAATTCTGCCTGCAAGTCCTTCATGAGCTGTACAATTTCTTTTTGAACAGTCACATCCAATGCAGTAGTCGGTTCATCTGCAATCAATAGGGAAGGGTGGTTACACATAGCCATAGCAATCATAACTCTTTGCTTCTGGCCACCGGACAATTGATGTGGATAACGTTTTAATAATTCAGCCGGGTTGGGAAGTTTTACTTTTTCAAACCATTGAATGGCTTTCTCCTTTGCCTCTTTTGCGGATGATTGCTGATGCGTTTGAATGCTTTCAATAAGCTGGTAGCCACAGGTTTTTACCGGATTAAGGGCTGTCATCGGTTCCTGAAATATCATTCCTATTTTGTTACCTCTTATCTCAGACCATTTATTGGCGGGCATTTCAGCCAGTTCTGTTGAATCATTCAGCCTTAAGGAACCAGTGATATTCGCATTTTTCGGCAGCAAGCCCATCAAAGCCAGTGATGTCAGTGATTTTCCCGAGCCGCTCTGACCAATCAACGCCAGTGTTTCACCTGCAGCAATTTCAAACGAAACATCCTGCACCGCATGAAAGGGCTGCGGCCCGGTGAACCGGATGTTCAGATTTTTTACGCTGATGATGGAATTATTTTCGGCTGGCATGAATCCAAAAGTAAAACCTTTTGGTCAGGAAATTATCATTTTGCGTTTAGGCAGATTTCGGAGTTGTACACACCCTTAATTTTAATAAATAATCTTTTTATAAAAAAGACTTATTACTATTAGGGGTGTGAATATGGGGGTAAAATATTTTCTTACACATTGGTTTATAAAATTTTAGCAGTTATCCATCCGTCAATTCACATTTAAGTTTTCTTTGTAAATATTGACTGTATTGGGTTTTAAAAAGTTATTCAACATGGAGAACAGAATTGTGGAAGAATAACTTTTTAAAAGGAACAATAGGGATAACCCATTAACTTACTATGAACTTTATGTGAAGATTTCTTTAACAGCTGATGAAGAAATTTCTTTTCAGATTTTTTAACAAGCTTATCAAATAAAATCATCCATTTATTCCCATGTTTTTCCTCCGGTTTGTGAATAAATATCCGGCGTTTTCCTTGCAGAAATTTCTTTGCCTATTATTTAATGAAACACACATTTATCATTGATTTTTAGTTAGTTATTGTGTTGATAAGTGTGGGTAAATATTATCTAATCATTATTTTAAAATTAGCTTTGAAACACAGGTTGGTATTCAAACAAAAAGGTTACCAACTGATAGAAGTTGGTAACCTGTGAATATGATAAAAAACCTATTTACTTGCTTTTTTGAATAGTCCATTTAGCTACTGCAGGTGCCAGGTCTTTCTGAGACTTTGTACCTACAAATACTCCGATGTGTCCACCGGGAAAAGGAATTTCCTGTTTATCAGTAGAACCGATTTTTTCCATAACGGCTTTAGTGCTGTCGTTAGGAATTATATTGTCGCTTGTAGCGTAAACGTTTAAATAAGGGATGTTCATTTTCTTCAAATCCACTTTTGTTCCACCCAGGTAGAATTTCCCTTTTATCAAAAGGTTGTCCCTGAAAAGATCTTTGATATATTTACGGTACATTTCTCCTGCTATTGCCGGCAAATCTGCTTTCCAGTGTTCCATTCTCAGGAAATTCAATAATTTATCTTCATCTTCCAGAGAATCCATAACGCCAATATATTTGCTGACGTTCATAGATGGTTTTAAGTAACCGAAAGCGGAATCAATCATTTCGCCTGGAATGGTTCCTACACAATCCACCATATTATCCACATCAATGTGCTTAGCCCATTTGAAAAGCATATTGTCTTCATCCCCGAAATCGAAAGGTGCAACATAAGTTGTAAGCGACTGTAATTTTTCAGGATAGCGGCTTGCGTAAATCATGGAATAAGTTCCTGCCTGACAAATGCCTTGCTTGTGAATTTTAGGAACATTGTGTGCTTTACGTATAAAATCAACAGCATCATTCATATACCCGTCGATGTAATCTTCCATCGTAAGATATTTATCAGCCTGTGTAGGATATCCCCAGTCCATAATATAAATATCCAATCCTTCTTCCAGAAGTTTTTTCATCAGGCTGCGGTCAGGCTGCAGGTCCAGAACATCATGACGGTTCAGCATTGCAAAAGATACCAATACAGGTATTTTACATTTTGCAGGTGTTTCGCGCACATAATGATAAAGCTTTACTTTATCGCGTTGCCATACCAATTCTTTTTCAAGAGTGGCTACATCCACTTCTTTAATGTTCTGAAGGGTTTCGTAACCTTTCATTAATTTCTGCGTTGTTGAGGACAATTCTTCCAGAAGTCCAAGAGGATTCAATGTCATATATCTTTTTATTATTTTTTATCTACTTAGGAAAAGTAGTAAAATAAATTGACGGCGCAAAATTAATCAAATTCTCTTATATATGAAATGGCCAACGCATGTTGGCCATTATTAATTTATTAGGTTTTTTCTTTAATTTTTGAAACTATAGTTTTTGTCGTCTTTTTTGAGATTATAGGTTACGCTGTTATAATCGCCGTTTTTTTCCAATTCCTTTTGATAAAGGGAATAGTAACCATTTCCAAGGCTTTTAATTTCAAAAGGCGTATCACCAAAACTTACTTTGTTATTATCTGTAAAATAATAGTGTAGTGAATCCATTTTACCTTTGTAGAACATATAAGCTACGCCATTCTCACCAAATTCTATATAATCTCCCTGATTGCTTACAGTATCAACTTCCGTACTTTTACTGTCATGGCTCACAAAAATCTGACAGTTTAAAAATAGTCTTGAACCTTTTAAAGCCTTTGTTTCCGGAGTATTCGCTTCAAGATTATTATTTGCTTTTGCGGAGGCGAATGAAAATGTAATGAACAATGCGATGATTAAAGAAATAACTTTAGACATTTTGTTTGGTTTTTTATTTGTTACTAATTATTGGATAATACTATTAGTACAAATACCGTGCCAAACTTTCATTTCTTGTAAAATATAAGGGGTAACCCTTATAAATTACCAGTCCTCTTTATAACTATCTATATTTTTTGTGATTTGTTCCCGGGTAAATGAAACAAAATCTTCCTGATTTAAAGATTTATTATTTTTTGAAAGATGTGCCTGATATAGTTTGTTATTTCTGAAATCAATGGTTAAAATATTATTCCTTAATATAATATTTTTTATTTCAGACCATGCTGCATTTGAATGTCTTCCCAACCCTGGAATTTTAATGCCTGTTTCGTTAAAAATTGCAATCTTATCCTTTTTATTATTTTTCTCCAGTATATAGGTTATAATAATTCCAATTAAAGCTGCTGATGAATAACCAACAGGCAGATACCATTTTTTGTAAATGGAAAATACAAGCATCAGCGCTAATGCAATTATCTCAATAATCCTTATTATAAGATTGGCTTTTGTCTGAATAATTCTTTTATTGAAAAGAATGCAGGTTACAATAATAATAAAGCCGAGCAAAGCATATACCAAACCGAAATAATTCAGGAATTGCAGGGCTGTCTGTTTCACATTATCAGGTACTAACCAGGTAACCATTCCGATGCCAATCAATAAAAAACCGACCATTAAATGCATGCCTGTTATCTGGTTTCTTTTTAGTTGTTTGCCTTCTAAAAATATCTGATACATTTTAAGAGAATTATTTCAGTATTGTTGTAAAATATAGAGACGTTGCAAAGCAACGTCTCTATATTTTTTAATAAAAGAATATTAGTTTGAACCTGCTAAATGATTGCACATTTTATATAGTGCTCTTGCGCCTACAATAGGATCAATGCAGTCATGACCATGAGATCCGGAAGAAACTTCATTCAAGTCAAAACCGATAATTTCACGCCCTGATTTTTTTACTTTACTGAAAAGATAAAATACCTGCTCCAGTTCAAAACCACCGGGAACGGGTGTACCTGTATTAGGGCAAAGTTTAGGATCCAACCCGTCAATATCGAAACTGATATAAACCTTTTGAGGAAGAGCTACTACTATTTCATCTACAATATCTTTCCAGTGTGCGCCTTCGTACTGTTTTATTTTTATGTCTCTGTCAAAGAAGGTTTTAATTCTTTCAGGATTATTATTGATGATATCCAGCTCTTCGTCACAATAATCGCGGATACCAACCTGAACCAATTTATGAACCTGTGAAACTTCTTTTAAAACATTGTACATAATGGAGGCGTGCGAGTAAGTAAAGCCTTCGTATGCTTCCCTTAAATCTGCATGAGCATCTATCTGAAGAATTCCGAAAGATTCATGTTTTTCTCCAAGTGCTTTTATAAAGCCAAGAGGTGTGCTGTGATCTCCACCTATTAATGCTACTTTTTTACCCAGTTTTAAATAATGCGATGTAAGGTTATGAATCCAGTCATGCATCATTTTGCCACCATCATTTACTTCTTTTAATTTATTAACCAACTGGTTGCTGCACTGTACCGGATTGCCTTCACTCAAACAACCAATAATGAGTTCTGCGCAGCTACGTAGGTAATCACTTTTGTTACGGATGTTTTTATCATAAGGAACCATGTAAAAGCCTTGCTTCCATACATCCTGAAATTCAGGATCGTACAAATCAACCTGCATGGAAGCATCGAAGATTTGTTCAGGCCCTCTTGATGTTCCGGGTCTGTAGCTTACAGTCACTTCCCATGGAACCGGGATTAAAATAAGTTCTGAATTATCTTCCGAAAATGGAAGACCAAAGATATTGTTAGATACTAAACCCGGAGAATTCGGGTCAAAGTTGTCTAATGCGTTCGAAGACATTATTTGTTATCTATTTAATGGGCGGCAAAGATACTAAAAATGTAACAGGTGAACTCAAAGAAGCACACCTATTATATGATTATGTTATTGTCTTTGTCTATACTTATAAATGGTTATTATGGTTGCCTTGACTCTAAAATATCGGAGTATTTGTTCCACGTGAAACATATTTTACCATGCATAGGCAATTCCAATCTGAAGCTTAGGTGATAGGTCATTTCCTGTTATCATTTTTTGAGCTGAATTATTGTAGTCTAATGACATTTGTGTGTTCAGCGTCCATTTGGTGGTAATGGTTTTATTTAGCCCCGCACCAATGTAAAATTCTTCAGGAATGTTGGTGTTGGTATATTTATAAAGATTGGTTTGCTCCGGTACATATCCACTCCAACCGAAATAAGCATCATTATAAATTACATCTTTAGAAAAGGTCCTTGCTATATTTAGCCCTCCGAATAGATATGGCGACCAGCCATTGCTGTTATAAACAAAATAACGTGCGGACAATCCAACCTCTATAAGATGGGTTGTTGAGGTATGAAGTTCAACAGAGGGACCATCCATCATAGGACCAAAATTGTATTTGTTTATTAACGGAGATTTATAAGCAGCGTTCAATTCAAGTTCAAAGTTTTTGAAAAGCCTTTTAGTTATAAATAATTGTTGTGAGAACCTCAGACCTATTTTTTCCCGGTCTAAATTTTCAGTCTTGGCTAATTCTGCTCCGCTTCTTAAACCAACAGTCCAATTGCTTTGAGCAAAGGAAGAAATGGATGAAGCAATAAGTAAAGTAAAAAAGGTTATTCTGATTTTCATGATAATTATATTTACTACGAATATATTCAATTCTGTTGGCTAAAGCAAGTACCTATTGTTCCACGTGAAACAATGAACCTTATATTAGTAGTTTAGGTGAAAAGGTAAAGCTATGTTGTTTCATTATACCCTCATTAGATTTATGTCCATGCAGGATTCTTTTGTACCTTTGCTGCCGCTGTATTAAAGCACAGCATTGATAATAGAATGTTTCAGGAATACGATGTTATAGTAGTGGGTGCAGGTCATGCCGGTTGCGAAACTGCTGCTGCGGCTGCCAATATGGGAAGTAAGACTTTATTGGTTACTATGAACATGCAGACCATTGCGCAGATGAGTTGTAATCCGGCTATGGGTGGTATAGGTAAAGGGCAGATAGTAAGAGAGATAGACGCAATGGGCGGTTACAGCGGCATTGTGAGCGATAAAAGTATGATTCAATTCAGAATGCTCAACAAGAGTAAGGGTCCTGCTATGTGGAGCCCACGGACGCAGAATGACCGTCATCTGTTTGCCGCTACCTGGAGAGAAATGCTGGAACAAACTCCCAATCTTGATTTCTGGCAGGATATGGTGAAAGGTCTGATTGTTTCACGTGGAACAATAGAAGGAATTGTGACCGGAATGGGGCAGGAGATAAGAGCTAAAGCAGTTGTTTTGACGAATGGTACTTTCTTAAACGGAGTGATTCATGTTGGAGAAAAACAGTTTGGTGGTGGAAGAATGGGCGAGAAAGGAGCAACGGGCATTACGGAACAATTGGTGGAATTAGGTTTTGAAGCTGATAGATTGAAGACGGGAACACCTCCGAGAATTGATGGCAGAAGCCTTGATTATTCTAAAATGGAGATTCAGGATGGGGATGAAGAGATTGTCGGATTCTCATATTTAGACACGAATAGAATAAAATCAAACCAACAAAGAAACTGCTGGATTACTTATACTTCGCAGGAAGTACACGATATTTTGAAGACAGGGTTTGACAGGAGTCCTATGTATCAGGGCAGAATTCAGGGAAGCGGCCCGAGATATTGCCCAAGCATTGAAGATAAAATCAATCGTTTTGCAGATAAGGACAGGCATCAATTGTTTGTAGAACCGGAAGGATGGAATACTGTTGAGATTTATGTGAACGGATTTTCGACCTCTTTACCGGAACAAGTTCAATATGAAGCATTGAAAAAGGTGCCAGGTTTCGAAAATTGTAAGTTCTTTCGTCCGGGATATGCTATCGAATATGACTATTTTCCGCCAACACAATTGCAATTTACACTTGAAACTAAACTCGTTAAAAACCTGTTTTTTGCAGGACAAATAAACGGGACAACAGGTTATGAAGAAGCAGCCTGTCAGGGTTTAATTGCCGGTATTAATGCGCATCAGAATGTTGCAGGAAAAGAGCCTTTTGTTTTGAAAAGAAATGAAGCGTATATCGGAGTGCTGATTGATGACCTTATTAATAAAGGAACAGATGAACCTTACCGTATGTTTACAAGCCGTGCCGAATTCAGGACTTTGATGCGTCAGGATAATGCTGATATGCGTCTGACAGAAATCAGTTATAAGATGGGATTGGCAAAAGAGGACAGGATGGAGTTGGTAAGGCAGAAAAAAGCAAGGGTAGATGAAATAAAAGATATTTTAGCAAAATCGACCGTTGAGCCTGAAGAAATCAATGTATTTCTTGAAAATAAAGGCACTTCGACCCTAAAAGAGCGTCAAAAAGTAGGAAAAATACTCTTAAGGCCTGATATTTCGCTGAACGAATTAATCCTTTACATTCCCTCGATACAGGAAAATCTGAAAGCCTTCAAACCGGAGGAATTGGAGCAGGCGGAGATACAAGTAAAGTACGATACTTACATAGAAAAGGAAAAAGAGATGGTGCAAAGAATGAGCGCAATGGAAGATTTAAGAATTCCTGAGAATTTCAACTTTGAAAAATTACAGGCGCTTAGTACAGAGGCAAGACAAAAACTTACAAAAATACGTCCGCATACTTTGGGGCAGGCAAGCAGAATTTCCGGAGTTAATCCAAGCGATATTCAGATTTTGCTGGTTTATATGGGACGCTAAGCGAAAAGTCTAAAAATAAAATTTTAAAGGAGAAATTCAGAAATGAGTTTCTCTTTTTAATTCTACAATCTTTTAAGCCTTCTTATCAATTCAATTAAGCACGACTTCAATCTATTGGGCAGACAGCCTAATTGTTTAGAAATTTTGTCTTGCAAAAGTGCTTCGTTTCATCAAAAGACTAAAACGGATCTTTAAAAGACCCAAACACATCTTTCCGGAACTTAAACACATCTTCAAAAGACCTAAACACATCCATCCTGAACTTAAAAGGATCTTTAAAAGACTTAAATAATATATTAAAAGACCGAAACCGGCATAAAAGAGGTTAAACGATTGCCAGGAGAACCTAAACGATTCGCAACTTAACCTAAACAAGTTTACGTATTATACCGGATTTATTAGTGTATGAGGTCAAAACGATTGTTTCCATTGGCTTTATTAAGGCATTGAATGTGAAATGCTTTTATTAAATTTGCCGGCGCTAATCTCTTTTAAAAAGGTTATTAAGCGAAAATCATCTGTTTATCTTAGTAAAAAGAGTTTTTTATAAATGCGCCAGAAAATAGTCAATACACTGCGAGGACTGGGATTAGTTTCTTTAATTGATATCATTCGTTTCCGTTACCAATCTTTCAAAAGCAGCGGGAAAAATACGGAGTTTATTAAAATGCACCCCAATGAAGCATTTCCGGAACCTTATATGATTTATGAGACATTTCGGATGAGCTATGAGCGGTATTTTAACTCGGGGAAAGAAACAGCGATGGAATTATGGAAAGAAATGCAACCATATCTTGATAATAAAAGTGCCGTTAAAATATTGGATTGGGGTTGCGGACCAGCAAGGGTTGTAAGACATTTACCAAAAATATTGCCGCAAGGGTCCGAAATATTCGGAAGTGACTATAACGAATCCTATGTAAAATGGTGCGCAGCTCATATTCCCGGCGTAATATTCAAAGACAATCAGTTGGAGCCCCCGTTGGATTTTGAAGCCGGATTTTTGGATGCTGTTTACGCACTTTCTATATTTACACACCTTGCAGAACCTACTCATCATCAATGGATGGAAGAAGTAATGCGTGTTTTGAAACCGGGAGGCCTTTTCTATTTTACCACACATGGCGCTATTACAAAAGAGAATCTGCTGCCTTTTGAAAAAGAAGCATTTGACGGTGAGAAGTTAGTAGTAAGAGCCAATGTAAAAGAAGGTCATCGTATGTTTGTGGCTTATCATCCGGAACAGTTTATTCGTAAATTAGTAGCGCCTTATGCTGAAGTGCTGTCGTTTCAGCCGGGAACAAGGCAGCCCTGGGGATTGCAACAAGATGCATGGTTAATACGTAAAAAGAGTTGATAAAGGAACTTTATCAACTCTTTTTCATAGCTAATGATGTAAGTAATATCATTTATTCCTCTAAAATCATATCCAGATAATAGAAACTAGAATCCCAGTTTCCATCTTCAGAAGGATATTTTTTATAGACAATTTCACCCTGCAGAACATGCATTTTTTCTTTGAAAAAGGGTGCATCAATCACCAAAGTATGGTACTCTCCGTTTTCTCCGCAGGGATCTACATTTGCCGGTAAGTCCTTTAATAGTTGCCGGGTTACAGTTGTTCCTAAAAATTCTTTACCGAGATATTTGTCGTTTACACAGATTATTTTGGCAACAATGCCGGCATCCTCAACTGCTTCCACCAGTGATTTTGTGTCTTTTTCCATAACGGAAAAATAGCTTCGGCATCTATTTTTGCCAACTAAGCTTCTCTGTATTTCCTCAAATCTTCCAGGAAAATATCACCAAATGCAAATGTATTTATATCCTTTTCAATGAATTTTTGAAGTGATTTTTGCATGGCTTTATCATAGGTTTCCATGTCTGCATTTTCAGGAACCATTATTTTTTCCAAAGGAATGCCTATTAAATCCGCCTGTTTTTCCAGAATTTCAATACGGGTTCCATGCATGCTAACCCTGTTATATTGTGCAGAAACAGAAGTTAAAAGGGATGAAATATTATATTTTGAGTCATTTTTTAATAAATAATACGCAAAAGAAGCATCTTTTCCGCTGCTCCAATTCAAAACAATATCTTTCATTTAAATAAATATAATTAATATATATCTCCGGTATTATCGCTGTTCAATTCCACAATATCTGGCTTACTTACGTAACTACCATTATATCTGAACTTTAAATTGAATGCCGCACTGAATTTCACATTATTGTCTCCCTGAACTTTTCGTGGATATACAATGCCCCTGAATTCAATAGTACCAAAAATCAGGTTCTCGTTCCTTGTCCTGAAACCGCCTCCCAATCCATAAAAAATACCGGATGCATCGATTGGAGAATTGTTGTCTCCTAAATAAATGAAATCACCGGTTAAAAATGGCGCTAACTTAAAGCCAAAATATTTTTGCTGCAGGAAAAAGGCGCTTTCTGACCTTAATGCCAGCCTTCTGTCGCCGGACGCTAAATCGGAACTAAAATTTTGCAAACCCAAAGCATTGTTCATCCGTAACGGGTCAAGCGCAACCCGGTTTAAAATGGTAGCATAGCTTGCCCTGAAATATTGCCTCCATTTCATATTTCCAACCGGAATTATCCTTGTAAAAAAACTTGCTCCATAAAGGATTCCTATGTCTTCAAAATTCCCATCATTTAAGAAAAGACCCGTTCTTGCAAAAAGACACCCGATATCGCGTTTGGGGGAAACAAAATAACGATAGGCATCCACCCCTAAATATGGCCTGGAAAGATTTAACTGCTTATACCATCCGGCATTGATAGAAACATTAAAACCTGAAGGCACATCTTCCGTTATACCAAAACCATATATATATTTTGTTTTGTAATAATATTGACGAAAGAGTGTTAACCCAGCAATAATTCCCTGCCTTGAATTAAATCGCTGATCAAAAATATTTTCGTTGATCTGATGTGGCGTTTCAAAAAACGTGGTATTGAAATACCTGAGTGCCAGGAATTTTTTTATGTGAAGCTTTTTATCTTGTAAATATTTCCTGGCACCGATATTATAGCCCACCCATGCATCTACCAAGCCATAATCATAACTATAGTAATCACCGCCATAATAGTTGGGATACATATTCAGGGATTTGCCTTTACCTACACTGAAACCGCCTGCCAATCTTTTGTATTGCGAAACCAGCGGGCGATCCAGGGAAAGCAGGAAATTTTCTTCATCTTCCCTGTGGTCATAAATATTTTTGGCAATGCGGCTGGCGCTTAAAGAAACATTGATAAAACTGCTCATGAAGCTGTTATATCCATAATTTACCTGCATTCCCACTGAAGCGGACCGTCTTGTATCATGCAAAAAAGAGAAAGAAGCACTTTGTCCGCTTCCAAACAGGTTATTGTTGCCAAGGCCTACGCGTTGCCTTGAAGGACTGATACCGCCGGTAGACGGCACATATTCAAAGAGATCCTTTGTGATGACAATTAAGTCGATAGAATCATCCGTTGAAGTCCGCTTGTTTACAATAATACGGCTATCCTGAATATAACCTACCGTACGCAAATAACGTTCATTATCTGCTATCAGATAAGCATTCATGGTTTCGCCTTCTTTCAGGTACAAATTGCGCCGGATGGTTTTATCGCGGGTAGTAGCGTGGATGGAATTGAGTACTTTGGTACCGAAATACAAAATATCATTTGTTGTATCGGAAAAGCTCATATTAAAATCCAGTTGTCTTGTTTTTATGGAGCGTATGGTTTTTCCTTCATAGGGCAATAAGGCTTCTGTATTCAGGACGGTAACATTTTCTCTTCTGCCAAGCGTGTCTTTCCCGAAACTTTGCTTTATGCCATACAGAATATTGCCTACGAAACTTCTTTTCTTAGCACGAATACTGTCCTGTCCCTGAGCTGAACACATAAAAGCAAACAACCACAAGGAAACAGATAAGAAGAAATACAAAAAGGCTTTAGTCATTATTATTAGCAAATTAAGCAAACCTGATATAATAAAGACGAAAATATAGCCGTACTCTATTTATATTTTGTTTGGCAATACAACAAAACAAAGGCTTAAAGGTTATTTTTGCAGTCAAAATAAATTTCAGCTTTTATAAACAGGAAACTATGCCGACAGCGGTCATTACCGGAGCAACAAAAGGAATAGGAAGAGCAATTGCCGAAAAGCTTTTGCAGCAAGGCTTTGACGTTGCTGTTTGCGCAAGGAGCACCAATCAGTTGCGTGATTTGCATGATGAATGGGAGCGTAATTATCCCACAAGCAAAATATTTATGCAAAATGTGGATGTGAGCAAAAAAGAGGCGGTAAAAGAATTTGCAAAAAACATTTTAGACAATTTTAAGAAGATAGATATTCTTGTAAACAATGCCGGCATTTTTGCCCAGGGTAACCTGGCAATAGAAGCAGACGATCAATTGGAGAACATGATGGACACAAACCTTTTCAGTGCATATCATCTGACCCGTTGCTTATTGCCGGCTATGAAACAATATCAATCGGGCCACATCTTCAATTTATGCTCTGTAGCCTCTTTACAGGCCTATCCTAACGGAGGCGCTTATAGCATAACAAAGTATGCTTTATTGGGATTTACCGAAAATCTCAGGTACGAATTGAGGAATGAAGGTATTAAAGTAACGGCCATCAGTCCCGGAGCAACATGGAGTAACAGCTGGAGCAGCAGCGGCATTGCGCAGGAAAGAATTATGAAAGCAGAAGATATTGCAGAAATATTGTGGAGTACTTATAATCTTTCAAAACAAGCTGTAGTGGAACATATTGTTTTGAGGCCGCAGTTGGGCGACTTGTAAGAACGGTTAAAAGATCTGATAAAATACAGATGCGGAAAAGTAAGTAGGCTGATGTCTTAAATTAAAAGATGTTCCATCGAAATCCATCGTTTCATTTTTGTAATAACTGCTTAATAAGGGTTGCTTGATGCCAATAGCAAACCAGACCTTTGGATTCAATTCATACCAGCAATTGACATTAATAAAGGGTATAAGGTTCCTTTGCTTTTTATCCATATTTCCGTAATAATATACCTTGTCAATTTCCGTACTACTTAAGCCATTCAATGAAAGAAATTTTCCTAAAAGGTATTCTAAACCAATGCCTGCGCCTAATTTGAATTTCTGATTGGATAAAGGGAATAGCACTTCGGGGTTAAGTATAAGGTTTTGTTGCTCTGTGCTGACTTGCAATCCTGTATTATTGTTTACCAAATATTCAACATAATCATACACCACGCCTAATTTTAAAAGGAATGAAAGTGTATTAGGGTCTTCAATATACAATGCAACGGTTGATTGAACGGCAGCCAAAGGTTTGTAGTGCTCAGTCGTTTTGCCGTCCTGATCTAAAAAGCTCAATTTGCCGGAAAAGGTGCCGGTTATACCAAAATGTACTTTATAGTCGCTTTGAGCGAATGCTTTTATGGATAAAACAGAAACCAGCAATAACAGGAGCTTTACTTTATACGACATATTTCAATGAACGAAAAAGAAAGGCTTTTATTATAAATCAGGAAATATATCGTTCCTGAAAGCAAAGAGCCAATAACATTGCAGTCATTGGCTTTTTAAATATATTCCAATAAAATTATGCTGAAGCAAAAGCTTTCTGTAAGGCTTCTGTTGCCGGGACCAATGGTAAACGCAAAATATTTTCGCAAACACCTTGTGAATACAGAACATATTTCACTCCGGTCGGGTTTCCTTCAGCAAATAATAAATCTATTCGACGCAGTAATTGATAATGTAATTTACGCGCTTCTTCCATTTCGTTTTTCAGAGAGTGCTGTACCATTGCGCAAAAGTCTTTTGCATAACAATTAGCAGCAACAGAAATCACGCCTTTCATCCCAATGGCAGCCTGTGCCACCACAAGATTGTCGTCTCCGCTTAAAACAGTGAAATGAGCCGGAGCTTTTGCTACCAGCTCCATGCATTGCGGAATATTGCCGCTTGCTTCCTTAATGGCAACAATATTTTTAAATTCGTTTGCCAGACGAATTGCTGTATCGGGCAGCATATTGGTTACCGTTCTTCCCGGAACATTGTAAAGAATGACAGGTAAATCGGTAGCTGAAGCCAATGTTTTGAAATGTTGATAAATGCCTTCCTGCAAAGGCTTGTTGTAATATGGTACTACGCTTAAAATGCCCTGCACTTTATCCATCGGATATTCAGCCATTGTATCGAGCAACGCCTGTGTACTGTTTTCGCCGATGCCCACAACGACGGGCACCCGGCCCTTGTTATGATCCAGTACAAAATTCAATATCTGCTTCTTTTCTGCTTTAGAAAGCGTTGGCGTTTCGGCAGTTGTTCCAAGCGCTACAAGAAACTGGACACCGCCTTCAATGACGTTGTCAATGATTTTTCCAAGAGCAGTGTAATCAACCGCATTGTCGTTTGTAAATGGCGTAACAAGCGCTACGCCGGTACCTTCGAACATGGTATTTGATTTAAGTGTTTAGTATTATTCTAAAGAAAGAAACCTTACAGGTTTCAAAACCTGTAAGGTTTTATGTTTAACCTTATAAATTCTGAAATTACAATTCTTCGTAAAAACCCATATTTGAAAACTTCTCAATCCTTTGCTCAATGCGCTTTTCGGGATTTATCTTTTTCAATTCTGCCAATGTTTTCAATACATATTCCTTAAGGGAATTAGCCATTTCATCAGGTTGGCTGTGCGCTCCGCCTACAGGTTCACGCAGCACGTCATCTACCAAACCAAAGCCCGACATATCGGTAGATGTCAAATGCAATTGCTCGGCAGCCTGAACCTTGTAATCCCAGCTACGCCAAAGAATAGTAGAACAGTTTTCTGGCGAAATAACCGTGTACCAGGTATTTTCAAGCATTACAACCCTGTCTCCGATGCCAATGCCTAAAGCGCCGCCACTTGCACCTTCACCAATGATGATACAAATAACAGGGACTTTAAGATTAATCATTTCAAACAGGTTGCGGGCAATAGCTTCGCCTTGTCCGCGCTCTTCTGCTTCCAGACCGGGGAATGCACCGGGCGTATCAATTAAAGTAAGAATAGGACGGTTGAACTTTTCAGCCATCTTCATCAAACGTAATGCTTTTCGATAACCTTCGGGATTAGCCATACCGAAATTACGCAATTGACGCATTTTGGTATTTGTGCCTTTTTGGTGGCCTATTAGCATTATTTTTTCACCGTCAATCTCGGCAAAACCGCCGACAATTGCTTTATCGTCGCCTACATTACGATCACCAAACAGTTCGGTGAATTTATTGCACATGCGGCTGATATAATAGTTTGTATAAGGCCTTTCCGGATGGCGGCTTAACTGTACCCTTTGCCAGGGAGTAAGATTTTTATATATATGAGCACGGGTTTCTTCTATCGATGTTTCAAGTTGCGTTACAGATGCCGACATATCCACATGATTCTTTTCCGCAAGCACTTTAATTTTCTCTAATTGGGAATTCAATTCCTCAAGAGGTTTTTCGAAATCTAAAAACTGCATAGTTCTAAATTAATTGAGGCTGTAAAGGTAAAACTTTTTGTAGTGAATAGGCAATCGTGAACAGGACAATAAATTAAATGCTGTGATTATAAGTCAGTTTCATTCTCCATTCACAAATAACTATTGACTATATCACCACCAATTCATAATAATCTTCTTTATTCAGATAACGTTGTGCCAGTTCCTGAAGCTTTGCCGGTGTAATAGTTTTATAAATTTCAATGTTTTGATTGAAATGCTCAACGGTAAAATCATTCAGAATAAGATTCTTCCACCTTTGAAGAATGGAGAACGGTCCGTCCAGATCGCCTAAAAGATTGCCCAGTAAATAGTTCTGAACCAATAATAATTCTTCTTCATCCACTCTTTCACTGCAAATAATATCCATTTCCTTATAAACTTCTTCAACCGTTTGGCGGCTGACATCTCTCCCGGCTTCCGTTCCAATCAATAATGCCCCGGCATGTTTATAATTATATATCTGGGAATATATGCCATAAGTATAGCCTTTTTCTTCCCTGATATTTGCCATTAACCTTGAACCGAAATAACCGCCAAAAATAGTGTTAAGCACTATCATCGGCGTAAAATCCGGATGGCTTCTTGTCGGAAAATCACGCGCAATTCTTATTGCAGCCTGCACGCCGGTTTCATCATTCAATATACTGTGTTTCTTTTCTGCGGCCGGCGTTAAAGTGTGGTGCATGATGGGTGTGGCCTCTGTGCCGCCCCAATTTTCTTTACCAAAATATTCATTAACCAGTGCCACTTCCGCCTTTCCTATTTTTCCCGCCATAAACATCTTACAATTGTTTGCTTTATAATGATGTTTATGAAAATCAATAAGATTAGCGCTATTCAGCGCTATCAAATCGGCAGGTTCTGTAAACCTTCCATAAGGATGCTGTTTTCCGAAAAGATAAACATCGATATGCCTGTTGGCGACAAATTCACACTGACGAAGGTTTACAGCCAATCTTTGCTGTGCATTTATTTTATAAATTTCCAGTTCTTGTTCCGCAAAAGCCGCCTCCGTAATAATTTCACGAATAACGGGCAACAAAGCGCCCAGATGTTTTGAAAGCGTGTGGAGGCTTATGATAGTGTAATCGTTATTAGGCGAAACCTTTAAAGATGCGCCGAAAAATTCAATCGCTTCATTGATTTCTTTAGCAGATCTGGAATGCGTGCCATTTCTGAGAATAGCCGCCACAGCCTGTGCAACAGATGTTTGTTGTTCGTGCCACAGACCGGCATCAAATACCCAGTCCAGCTGTATCACATCCTGCGTTCCGGCATTCAACCACCATAAAGGAACATTATTTTGAAATATTTCCTTTTGGATGTCTTGCAGTTTAAATTCAAAACTGATAGCATCGTGAATCGGCGGAGCCACTTTTCTGTTTATCATGGGCGCGAAATTAAGCTAATACCCATTATGTTTACCGATAGTTTATTTATTTCTCCTTATAAGAAGAATTGTTCATGATAAGGATTTATCAATCGGGCAATTAATATTTACAAATTAGTTAACGCTACAGAATAAAACGATTATCCCTTATTTTTGCTCCCGATATTCATTAAAGCAGAACACAAGGCAAAAAAATCCAACGGATAAACATGAAATTTTCTTTAAAGCAAATGCCGGAACGCACCCAGCCCCCTCGTACTTATGGTTTAAATATGGTTATGGACAAAGGGATGGGAACGGCGGATGTACAAAACTTTTTATCTGTTGCCAAACCTTATACAGATATAGTAAAGCTCGGGTTCGGAACACCCTACGTAAGTGGTAACCTGAATGAAAAATTGAATATTTACAGAGAAAACAATATTCCTGTTTATTTTGGCGGTACACTGTTTGAGGCTTTTCTGGTCCGCGATCAATTGGACGATTATATAAACGGGGCAAAAGAATACGGGATTACATACGTAGAAGTTTCAGATGGTTCCGTTTCTATTCCACATACTGATAAATGTAAGATTATAGAACGCCTGGTAAAAGAAGGGTTTACGGTTTTATCCGAAGTGGGCAGTAAAGATGCTTCGCATGTAATGGCTCCTTACAAATGGATTGAACAGATGACGGCAGAATTAAGTGCAGGATCATCTTATGTAATTGCAGAAGCGCGCGAGGCAGGAAATATAGGTATTTACAGAGGTACAGGAGAGGTAAGGGAAGGGTTGGTAGATGAAATCCTGACCAAAATTCCGCAGGAAAAAATAATATGGGAAGCTCCCCAAAAAGCCCAGCAACTTTATTTTATACAGCTCCTTGGCTGCAATGCAAACCTTGGCAATATTGCCCCGAATGAAGTGATTCCTTTGGAAGCAATGCGCATTGGTTTGAGAAGCGATACATTTGATTTGTATCGGGATAAGTAAAGAGATATTTTGAATATTGAAGACGCCCTTGATGCGTCTTTTTTTATGCCTGAAAACATTTAATACAGACTTTTGGACCCTGCAGAAAGATGAATTGACGTCTGTTATATCCAGCCTATTTGCATTCAGCAATATTCTTAAATATTTGAACTTCTCCGCATAATTTCTTTTGAAAATTTCCGTTTATTAATTTGCAAAAGCATACTTCATGTTTGCTAAAAAGTAAATAAACCCTTTTTTGGACTATTATAAAGAGGTTGAAGTAATTATTTGTATTATAACATCAATTTGAATATATTTGATGTATTAAAAAGCATAAAAAGAAAGCCTATGCCCCAATACCAATCATCTAATGAAAATAAACCTGGATATGGGATTGGCTACGGAAACAATAAAGCTATTAATAGTTGCTATTTAAAGGCCGCTGTTTTTGTGACGAGCCCGAAGATTTGAACTCTAAAAAAATTTCTATGGCAAAGGAATTAACACCTGAACAGGAAGAACAAAGAACAAAATGGCTGCATGAAATAAAGGAAAATGATGCCATTCAACAATACTTTTCAAAATTCAGGGCAGATTCGATAGAGCGCTTCATCAATCATTATATAGACAGCAAAGAAAGATGGATGACGAATAAAGACGAATGTCTGAGAATGATGAACGATGAAAGTGTAGAATGGATAAAAGAGGCCTTCTACCATCTTGAGAATATCCTGCAGAAAAAATTATTTGACCTGCAATGTTATTGGCGCGCTGAGCATATAACGATTGAAGGCATAAAACTGAGTTGTGAGTTTACGTATTGGGAATCTGATATTTTAAACTGCCCTTTCCTGGAGCCCATCACCCGTGAAGAGTTAGATCTCTACATAGACTATCTTGAATTTCCGGGAAGGGACCTCGATGAAGATAGCCAGGCCTTTACCCATGGCTGGCAGGATTATGAAGAAATAAAAAAAGCTGAAAGAGATGATAAGGAAGCCTACCGGAGTTTTCCGGAATGGTATGATTTTGTAAATGTAAGAACAGGTGCCGATGCTTTGCTTTTACTTCCCGATATCAGAGGTGGGAAAGAAGAGGAATATTTAGATATTTTTCAAAAAGAGCTTGTTGACAAAAAGAAAGAGAAGCCTGAAAAAAAGATTGAAAGAGATGAAAGGCCTTACCTTCATACGTATGATAAAGAGATAACAGCATACTTTGTAAATACATTTGAATCGAACGAAGTAAAAGAAGCATTCACAAGCGACGTCTGGAATTATAAAAACAGCTACCAAAGAAGTGATTTGAATTATTATATCGATACGCTTTTAGCAGCCGAAGAAGAAATACCTATTGAATCAAATGGAAACTGGATAGAAGGGATACGGAAGGCAACAGATCAATACAAAAGGAAAAAAATAATAGAGGCCCTACCCGATGCATGGGAACAATACAAAATGAACAAGGAAATGGGAATCGCATTTCCCTGCGACAGGAATGACCGCTGGCTCATTGATTTTTATACAAACAGAATCCTTGCCGCCCGCCGCCTGAAAGGAGAACCCCAGAACCTTGACTTTTAAATGAACACATTGAAAACGCCGACAATTCTTATCTTCGCCTCATGCAACAATCCATGCAATGGGACAAACTATTTACTGCTCGCCGCAGCGGTGATGCCGATGATAAGACCATAAATCCCGATAAATTACGTACCTCTTTTTTAAGAGACTATGACCGAATTGTTTTTTCTTCGGCCTTCCGGAGGTTGCAGAATAAAACACAGGTTTTTCCATTGCCGGGCCCGGTGTTTGTCCACAACAGGTTGACGCATAGTCTCGAAGTTGCTTCAGTAGGGCGTTCTCTTGGAAGAATGGTTGGTTCTGCCATTGCAGATAAATATAAAAATGCTCCCTTTTCTTTTCAGGAGTTTTACAGATATGAGCTCGCCACAGTAATTGCATCGGCCTGTTTAGCGCATGATATCGGGAATCCTCCGTTTGGCCATAGCGGAGAAGATGCTATCAGGGCTTATTTCAATGAACTGGATGCCGCAACAATGCAAAAACTGAATACGGCATTAACGCCCAATCAGTTAAAAGATTTTCAAAAATTTGAAGGCAATAGCAATGCATTCAGAATCCTTATACATGCTTTTAACGAGCCTGTATCCGGCGGCTATAATCTTACTTTGACAACATTAGCTTCCATTGTAAAATACCCCTGCACATCTGCGAATGGTTTTAATAAAGCCAGTGGCTATATCAGCTGTAAAAAGTCGGGTTTCTTTGATACCGAAGTCAATACTTATCAATCGCTGGCAAATGAATTAGGCATTTTAAGGAAAGATGGTTTTGAGAATGTATACGTGCGCCATCCTTATGTATTTCTTACAGAAGCAGCCGATGATATTTGTTACAGAGTAATTGATCTGGAAGATGCGCATCGTTTGGGCATTACTTCACTTGAGAAAATCCAGGAGTTATTCCTGCCTTTTTTCAAAGAAGAGAAGGGTTATAATTCCTATGAAAAAATTAATGAAAAGCTGAAAGATATCAGAGATCCGAATCAGAAAGTACAATACATACGGGCTATATGGATTGGTTTGATGACGCAGAAGGTATCCTCAATCTTTTTAGATAATGAACAGCAAATACTGGAAGGCCGGTTGGAAAAATCACTGATGGATTTGCTGCCGGAAAAAGACCAGCAGCTTTTAAAAGAAATAAACACCTATTCTTATCAGCATGTTTATAATTATAAACCGGTTGTTGAGATAGAAATAGCAGGCTTTCACATAATAGGCGCATTGTTAAAAGCTTTTGTAGAAGCAGTTTTTGAACCGCATCGTGCTAAATCAGCAAAATTATTGCAGCTTATTTCACAACAATTCCCGATACAAAATGGCGATGCATTTTTGTATCAAAACCTTCAGTCTGTAGTTGATTATGTTTCCGGCATGACAGATTTGTATGCTATTGATCTGTACAGGAAAATGACCGGAATTAGCGTGAGGGAATTGTAAAAAATCTTATTCTATCACAACCTTCTGCCCATAAAATTTGGCTTGCTTATTGAAAACCAAGTCCAGCAACATTTTCACACGCGCAAACTTTTCGCGCAACAGTGTTTTGAACCCGGCATTTTTACTTACATCCTTTGCATTAAAAGCAATAGCATGCACGTCCTTATGATTTGCGATAAACACTGCTCTTTGATTATGGAAAGGCTGTGATATAACAGTAATGTTATCTTCTCCAAAAACATATTTACACCTGAGAATGCTATCCAATGTCCTGAAGCCGGCATAGTCCATGAATATTTTTTCTTTTGGAATGCCTGCTGCAATCAGGTCATCCTGCATCGTAGTAGGTTCGTCATATGATTTTGTTCCGTTATCGCCGCTCACCAAAACAAAATCAATTTTACCTGCTTTATATAATGCAACAGCAGCGTCAATTCTATATTGATAATAATAATTGATAAAGCCGCCGGCCAAATGCTTTGAGGTTCCTAAAACCAATCCCACTTTGTTATGTGGAATACTATTCACATCTGAATACAATTGCTTTTCTGTTGAAACGGTTACCCATTTGTTGACAACGAATAGCGTTGCTACCATTACTATTAAAAGAACAAATAATGTTTTAAGAAGAACGTTGAATCTTTTCATTTTTATTTATAATGCTTTAACGGACCATTTGTTTTTTTTGCAATGTTCTAATACCCTCGGCAAAACATAATTCATCCTGTCCCAGGCTTTCTGGCTATCATGAAATACAACAATATCACCCGGTTTCAAATTGAACACAACATTTTCCAGACATCTTTCAGGACTGATTTTTATATCGAAATCGCCACTTAATAAGCTCCACATTACAATGCTGTAGCCCATTTCATGTAATTTATCCGCCTGTATCTTTTTTATCCTTCCATAAGGCGGGCGAAAGAGTTTACTGTTTATATATTGTGCCGCCTGATGTGTATTTTCTATATAAATGTCAGATTTTGTATGCCAGCCATTTAAATGATTGTGTGTATGGTTACCCACAGCATGGCCTTCATTCAGAATACGATGAAAGATTTCAGGATGTTCCACAACATTTTTACCGATGCAAAAGAAAGTAGCCCCGGCTTCATATTTAGCGAGTACATCTAACACAAATGGCGTTGCTAAAGGATGTGGCCCATCGTCAAAGGTCAGGTAAACGGCTGGCTGCGCAGGCAAAACAGGTTTTTCCCATATTGCAAAAGATGGCGCTAATGCCCTTAATAACTTTGGCGTTTGTATTAAATACATATTCTATCAAAAGTATTAAATCCCGGCATCATCATAAACAGATTCTTATTTTTTGACAAAAGATTTTCGCTTCAGGCCATATTTTTCAAAAGGTTATCTTTGTCCGAATCAAAATAGAAAACATGAAACATTTAAAGCTTGTAATACTTGCCTGTTTGTTTTTGAGTGGTTATACATTTATGACATCCTGCAAGTCGGGAAGCAATACAGATGCCATAGATTTAAAACTAAATTTTAAAGCCGGCGACAAATATTTATATACTACGCAGATTGACCAGACCATCGGCATCATGCAAGGCCTCACAATGAATCAGAATATGGTAATGGACATGGTATATAATTGCAAGTCCGATAATGCGGGCGTTAAATCAATAGAAGCTACCTACAACCATATTCTTATTTCTATGACTTCTCCTATGGGCGAAATGAAATATGATTCGAAAGATCCGAAACAAGATGTGATGGGTATGAATATAATGGATAGCCTGATTGGGAAGTCATTTGTGATGGACATTGCTCCCGATGGTCAGATTATAAAAGTAAGTGGCCTGGACGCTATTGTAGCTTCATTTAATATGGTTAATAATCCCGCAGCCCAACAAAATATAAAAAATCAACTGAACGATACTGCCATCCGCATGATGATGCAAAGCTCTTTTGATATGTATCCCGGGCATAAGGTCAAAGTAGGCGATACATGGAATAAAAAACAGCAAATGACGGTATCGGGGATCAATATCGGCATGGAAAACACCTACTCCTTAAAGTCTGTAGAAAACGGCAAAGCTACGCTTTCGGTAACCTCAGATTTAAGTTTGCCAAAAACAGAAATGGGTGCAGATTCTGTAAAAACACAAATGGAATTAAACGGGAAGCAGGAAGGTACTATTGAGCTGGATATTGCCACAGGACAGGTAATCAGCAGTAAAACCATTTCTGATATTAAAGGTAAAATGACAATGCAGAACGCTCCGGAAGATATCAACATCAAAAGCACGATTAGTGTAAGCAGTAAGAAACAATAACCTGTAAAAGGCAAATTTATTGGAGTGCAGCATTATAGGCTGCACTCTTTTTTATAATTTATATTTGCATAATCACAAAAGCATAGAAAGCATGTTGCAAAACAACACTCCATATACCCGAGGACAATTGGCAGACCTTATTCTTGAAAAATTACAGGAACAAAAGCAGTCTTTAAAAGAGATGTTCCAGCAGCAAGGCCGCATAAATTCCTGCTATATAGATAACCTTTTGCCCGAAGACATTGCAGCAACGATATACGATGCGTTTCCCTCTGCTGAAGAAATGGCCATCCACAAATCCATGCGGGAAAATAAGCGTGTTGCAGCCCAGATGGATTTGTACAATCCATTACTGGAAGAAATTGTGTTTGCTTTTCAGGACGACAGGATTGTGAAAATCTGCGAGGAAATAACAGGTATTGAAAACATGCAGCCGGACGAACATCTTTACGCCGGAGGCATCAGTTTAATGGCAAAAGGTAATTTTTTAAATCCGCACCTCGATAATTCGCACGACAATGAACGGGAAAATTACAGGGTTTTAAATCTGCTCTATTATGTTACACCCGATTGGAAATTGGAAAACGGAGGCAATCTTGAACTTTGGGATAAAGGTGTAAAAGGTAATCCCAGGACTATTTTGAGCGCATTCAATCGTTTGGCATTAATGATTACCAATAAATCTTCCTATCATTCCGTAAGCAAAGTTGTGGCCGAAGGAAAACGTTGTTGTGTTTCCAATTATTATTTTTCCAAAGTACCCGCAGAAAATCAAAGTTATTTTCATGTAACTTCTTTTTACGGCCGTCCTGAAGAATCAGTAAAAGGTGTTTTTTTAAAGCTGGACAGAAACCTCCGAAACTTCATCAGGAAAATTACAGGTAAGCGGATTGTAGAAACCAAGCATATTTATAAGAAAGATAAATAGTTTAAAAGAGGATTGTTAGTTTAATCCTTACAAGGATTAATATCATTTTGCTATCTATTCTGTTAAAAGCTTTCAACACAAATTTTTTGATCGCCAGAAGTGCGCAAGCCATCGAAAACCAGCGGAGCAATTGGTTTTCGAACGCCTTTTTTGTTTCTTTTTTGGCGGAGCAAAAAAGAAAATAAAGCCTATTTTTGTAACCATTCACAAATAACAGCATTCATGTCGACAGAAGTTCCGGTTTCGCTAAAAAACGTACAGATATATCAAGGCAAAAGTCTGGTATTGGACAATGTAAACCTTGAAGTTGCAAAAGGCGAATTCGTTTATCTTATTGGTAAAACAGGCACCGGTAAATCAAGCTTACTGAAAACGTTGTATGGTGATTTACAATTGAAAGAAGGAAATGCTGAAGTAGCCGGATTTAAGCTGAAAGATCTGAGCTGGAAAACAGTTCCGTTATTGCGCCGTAATCTGGGTATTGTATTTCAGGATTTTCAATTGCTTACCGACCGGAATGTAAACGACAATCTTGAGTTTGTTTTAAAAGCTACCGGCTGGACCGATAAAGCTTTAATGAAAGAGAAGATAGAAAGTGTGCTGGATAAGGTGGGATTGCGTGCCAAAGGTTATAAGATGACTTATGAAATGAGTGGTGGTGAGCAACAGAGAGTTGATATTGCACGCGCCTTGCTTAATAACCCAAAGCTGATACTTGCTGATGAACCAACCGGAAATCTTGATCCGGAAACGACTGATAAGATAATGCAATTATTGTTTACTATTTGCCGCGATTACCAAACAGCGGTTGTAATGGCAACACATGATTATGGCATCATTCAAAGATACCCGGCCCGCGTTATACGAATTGAACAGGGCGGTGTTCATGAGCTTACCATCCCTTCGAATAACAATACTTCAGAATAATCAAAAAAGACGCATCATGTGCGTCTTTTTAGTTGATATTATATAACTCTTCCCGCTTCTACGCTGATATCAGAACCTTCGGCCAGAAAAACGGACAAAGGTTTTATTCCGGATAAAAAGGCAAATTGTTGTCCATACATCGCTGCAAAATCAACATCTACGGTATAATCCTGCACATCATACATTTGCCATTTCGGATGCTTTACTTCATATTCAGAAGTTTTGTCCTTATTAATTTGTGTGTAACCCCAATAATGTTCCGTAATAAATTCCGCTTCGCTCCCCTGCCCTATTTCTCTTAATTCCGGACCTGTTTCCAATGTCATTGAATGCCATTTTTTCTTCTTGCGCCAACTATAAGTTATAATCTGCTTTCCATCTTTTTCTTCCCAAAGATGCTTCATGGGCAAGGTCTCATAGTTTTCTCTATAAATTGTATTTGCAACAAAAGTTAAAGCCGGTTTCGGAACGATTTCTTTTATAAAAACCACACCTCTTTTCAGACTTCCTTTATCATTGTAGCGTACATAAAACCGTAGATTGACTTCTTCGAAATCAGTATGGAAAGGAATTTTGAAACCCTTTATGCGTGTATTTAAAAACATGAAGCCAACCAGACTTACGTAGCATGTATTGTTCCATAAATCCAGTTCCGTTCCTTTAGGCAGAAATGGTTTAAGGATAGCGGAATCCACTTCATAATTGAATAAAGCAAGCTTTCTCCATGCTGCTTTCAAAAATGTTTTGGACATAAAATGTTTTTGTTACCGATGAAAATCTATTTCTTTTCCTGTTCCAAAAATGCAATAATTCTTTTTGCATTTTCAGGATTATTGTAACGTTTCAACAGTTCTTTATTGCGTTCATGAATCGTTTGTTCATCAAAAGAAATATCAAACAACCGTTTTGTTTTTGCTATAAAATCATTTGCGTCTGATGCAACATTGCAGATGTCTGAAAGTCCGGTTCCGGCTACCATGGCTTCATTTACCACAATATGTCTTCCATTGAACAATGCGTGCAGCAGCTTCAGCTTCAACCCTGTTGCCTGAAAGGTTGGCAATAAATGTACCTGTGCATTTGCTATTAAGCTCTCCATCTCCTTCATATCAGGATTTGAAATCAATGTGCAGTTTTTAAGATTACTGCAGGCATCTGTAACTTTTGAAGAAGGATCTTTTCCTGCAAAAATGAATGGAATGTCTATTTTAGGACACACTTCACTCAATAAGAACAAAGCCGCCTCTACATTTTCCGGATGTCCCAGATTACCATGATATAAAACATATTTGCCTTTACCCGGTAAAGATTTCACCTCATTATAAGGCTGGAAGGAAGGAATGTAGGCATGCTGTTTTTGCGGATAAGCCTGTTTGAAAAAATTATGATCGTGCTCCGCCACCGTTAAAAACACATCAGCGGCATCCAACCTGCTTTCTTTGATTTTCAGCAGCCTGGCTTCCGTTTTGTAGTAAAATTTTTTAGCAGGATTTGTTTCTCTGTTAGCTAATAAAGTATAATATTCCTGTTCCAGGTTTTGATTGCGCATCAGCTTGAAACGTTGTTCCAGAGCTGGATGCGAGAGATAATAAGTTGTATGGACACCTTCAAACAGAATAGGTGCATCTATATCAATAAGGTTATTCAATAAGTTGTCGTCCCTCCGGGAATACATCATATAAGGCAATTTCAACGACAACCCTTTTACGCCCGTTTTCCTTTTGTAGTAAAATACCTCTTCACAAAAGTCTTTCATTCGAGCAGACTCACCCCGGCCATATTCAAAACAATGAAGATATATTTTTACGCCGGCTTCATGTAAGTTTTTGATCTTATAATACACATCAACCATACCGCCATAATCAGGCGGAAAAGGAACATCGGAAGATATGATGTGTAGTTTCATACTGTAAAAATAGGACTAAGCAAACAAGTTTTCATATACTTTAAGTAACCGTATTTCTTCTTCCTGCCAATTATAAACCTCGCGGGCTTTCATGGCATTGTCCTGTAACTTCCGGTGATAGCTTTCGTCGTAAATCAACGTAGATAAAGCTTTCGCAATATTGTCGATATTCGGTTCTTCAATAAGGTATGCCAGTTCAAAATTCGCATTCACCCTTTCATATTCGGGATAAGCCATGCACAATTGCGGGACACCGCTATGCATATAATCAAAAAACCGATTAGCCATAGACAGCCTGTTACTTGGTCCGACCGCTTCAAATAAGGTTATGCCGACCCAGGCTTTTTCTGTAATCGTTTTCAACTCTTGCGGAGGTACATATCCCTTAAAAGTGATTTTATGTTCCAGCTTATACTGTTTTGTCAGCATTACCGCTTCATCATAAAAATTGCCTGCACCGCAAATTATCAAAGGCATTTCTATATGTTGCATTGCCGGAATCAGAAACTCAAAGCAACGCCCTACATTTACAGCTCCCTGATACAAAATATATTTATCCGGCTTGGGCGGAATGCTGAAAGGCCTTAATATAGTGGCGTTGCGCACAATTGAATATTGCACGTCATATTTTTCTCTGAACACATCGGCATAACATTCCCCAATAGTATAGCCAACCGGAAAGTTTGGGACTGTAACTTTTTCAATCCAATCCCACATTTTCTTTTCTCGCGGTCGTGTTACAACTTCCTGCATTTCTGTAAACAATTCATGGGCATCATAAACACGTTTGATGCGTCTGATTCTTGAAACAAAATATACCGGTAAAATCGTGTCCAAATCTATCGCACAAAGAGCGTCCGCTTTTTGAAATAAGAGATAAAAAAACAACCGGATCCAGAATAATAAATACATCATTTTCCCTTTATCGGGACCAATAGCAAAACGTTTTTGCTGAAAAGATTTTTTAGAAAGCGGCTTGCTGTTTTTATGTGATCTGCCTACCAGTTCCACATCATAACCTGCATTTGCAAGTGAAGTGCAAATACGAATCATTCGCTGATCAAAATTCAGATCATTAATGACAGTCAGTATGATTTTTTTATTTTTCAATATTTCAGATTTATCTTATTCCTGCAGAGACAAATAAGTTCAGCTATTAAAAAAGGGGCAATAAAGCCCCTTTTTTATATTCTTATCCTGTCAATATTAGTATATGTCAGATCTTTGATCTTTAACTTCTGCAGCATCTTTCATACCTGCCATTACCATTTGAGCAGCATTTGCTTTCAATTGATAATCCTGCATTTTACGTTCCATGTTGATATCACGCGGAGCGGCCGGAAGATTTGTTTTTCCCAATAAGCTGATTACATAAACAGCGTCTTGTCCTGAAATTGCAGGGCTTACTGTGTTTGCATTGAATGATTTGAAAAATGCATAGCCAACGACTTTTGGTTCCTGGCCAACACCCGGAATAAAACCTTGAACAAAGTTTACAGAATCTGCAGTACCTACTGCCTGACCCTGACTTTGTGCAATAGCTTCCAATGAAGCCTGACCTTTGATTTTGTTTTTCAAAGCTTCAGCTTTTTTGTTTTTCATCACATATTGTTCAATGAACGGACGTGTTTTATCATTTACCGGAGCCAAACCTGCATCCATAACGCTCGAAAGTTTTGCAACGATGTATCTGTCTCCAATCGTATAAACGGTTGAAACGTCGCCAAGTTTCGCACTGTATGCCCATTTTACCAAATCGCGGGAAGAGCCAAGTCCGTTTACAAGGAAGCTGTTTTGATTTAAACCATCAGCGCTTTGAATATTATAACCTTTTGATTTGGCAAGATTGTCAAACATTTTTGCGTTTTTGGCACTGCCTGAAAACTGAGAAGCAGTAGCATAAAGCGCATTATTTGTTGTTTCGCTGTAATTAAACGGACGTGCAACAAAAGCGATTTTGCTGGTAGTTGTTGGTGCTTTTTGACTCAGGATTTCAATATAGTGATAACCAAATTCTGTCTTTACCACTTTCTTTTCACCTGTATGGCCTTCAAAAACGAAGTCACCGAATTCAGGGGCTAAAGGATTCTGACCGGATCTGTTTGCCAATGTGAATTCGTATTCACCACCTTTATCTTTGCTTCCCAAATCATCAGAGAAACGTGCAGCTAATGTATCGAAAGGAACACCACCGTTTGCCATTGCAACGATGCTGTCAATTTTTGCTTTCGCCTGTGCATCCGTTAATTTTTCCTGTCCTGTTTGCGGATCTTTTAATCCGACAAGTATGTGACGGCATTTAACCGAATCGGGCAAAGTTTTTGTTTCCTGAATTTTAGCTAAAGTATAGTTGCTGCCATCATAAAATGGTCCTACAATACTACCTGCAGGTGCACTCATCAATTCATCCACATTCGGAAGGCTTTTCAATTGTTCTTTAGTATAAAAAGCAACAGGAATCTGAGCCTGAGAGTTACGTGCTACAAAAGCATCTATGTCGGTAGTTGTAGTAAATTCTTCTTTGATTTTCGCCAAATCAGCAAACGCTTTTGCCGAATCTTCTGCAGAAGGAACAATATTGAAAGCAACAAAATCAACAGAACGTGTGGCGTCTTTAACCGTAAACATGGCTTTATGAGCTTCCATGTACTTTTTTATTTCATCATCTGTAACTTTTACCTGAGCATCGGGAATCAATGTGTATGGTAATTTTACATAGTTGATTTTTGCAATAGTGTTGCGGCTGTTATTGATATCATCCAAAACAAATTTCGGCGTATAAACAGACCCGTTAATCATACCGTTGAATTTCTCCTGATGACGGCGTTTGATCAGGCTGTTTTCAAAAGCCTGCCAGTCTCCTTTTCTTTGCGGATCTTTTTTCAGTTGCGCAATCGTAGATTTTACTTCCTGAGGATTAAAAACGCCTGTTTGCGGATTAGTAAATGCCTGAAGAACTGTTGGATCAGGATTTGAACCGGTTAATAAGTCATTTACTTCGGCTGTAGTAACTACAATTCCAAGTTTATCTTCAGCATCCGATAATAATTTGTCGTTTACCAAATCAGTCCATGCCTGATCGCGTAATTGTGCCTGCGTATTATCATCAATAGGTTGCCCCTGACTTTGACGCTTCATTTCGGTTTCTTTCTGGTCCACAACAGCCTGATACTCGTTGACATCAATTTTGTCACCGTTTATCTTGCCGATGGTTGTAGAAGGGCCTCTGCCGCCACCTTTACCATAGTCCATTAATATAAAACCCAACAAAGCAACAACGATTACACCGCCCGCCAGCTTCGCATATTTATCCCTGATTTTTTGAATTACTGCCATAAAAAATTAAAGTACAGAATTATCGAAAGTGCGCAAATGTAATGGAAAAATTGGAAAACCAACGTGTTTATATCAAAAGAATTGATTATGGGCAGAAAAAAAATTGTTTCAATTGCTTGTTTTTTGTCAACAATATTTAATAATGAATCGGTTGGTTACTTTTTGTTGAAAAAATTTTCCGGAATATTTTATTGTAAAGTTTAAAAATTTGAACTGTTACAAACATAATATTGAACTATTCTTAGCATATTTGTTTGTAATTTTAACCAAAATCAGAAAAAATGAACCTTAGAAAACTACTTGGCTTTGCATTGCTGATGGCCGGAACCTGGACATTACAGGCGCAGCAAAGAAAGTGCGAAATGAATATTGAGCTGATATCACCTTCGGAAGGACAAGTTATTCCGGCCTATGCACAATATAATCTCGACGCAAAAATTACAAACAACGGCCCTAATACGCTGAACATTGGTGATACGCTGTTTTACAATATTCCAACCATTCCTTTAGTCTCTTATAATACTTACATTCTGGAAGATTCTATTCCGATGGGTAGTAGTGTGAATGTCAGCTTCGGAACATTGAATAATATTAATCAGAACGAAAATGACGAGACTGTAAATTTTTATGTAAAAATTGTAAGCAATCCGGACGGTACAGGTGCTTTTATTGACGAAGTTTTGACTAATAATACTGATCAGAACACTATAACATACAAACCTTGCGGCATAAATGGCGGTACAGCCATTCATAATGTAAATGGTGAAATACTTGACTTTACGCTTTTTCCAAATCCAGCCACAGATGTACTTCAATTGGAAACAAAAGATCTGAAAGTGAACAATGTAACTATTACAGATATTTCAGGAAGAATTGTTGTTAAAAAGACAGTTGCTCCTGCCGGAGAAATAAAGTTGGATATCGCCACATTGCCACGAGGCATGTACTTCCTTAAAATGGACACAGATAAAGGAGTGGCTTCTTCTAAGTTTATTAAACAATAAAAGAATTGAATTTATTTTGAAAGAGATGTCTTGCATAAGCGGCATCTCTTTTCTTTTTGGTTTATATTGTGGCTGCATGTTTTTCAGAAAAAAAATAACCTTTTTAATTATCCTGCTTTCTTTTTTTGCGGCTTGTAAAACGCATAGGGAAGAAAAGAAAATGATCTTCCGGTATAACCAGATTGAAGGCATTGAAACCCTTGACCCAGCTTTTGCAAAAAGTATTGCCATTATGTGGGGTACTCATTTTATTTTCAATACGCTGCTGGAAGTTGATTCCGGACTGCAAACAGTTCCCTCGCTTGCTAAAAGTTGGGAATGCTCTGCCGATGGTTTACAATATACTTTTCATTTGAGAAACGATGTTTATTTTCAGGATAATGATGCCTTTCCAAATGGAAAAGGAAGAAAGATGACTGCTGCCGATGTTGTTTACACATTCCGGAGATTGATAAATCCGGATGTGGCCGCCGCCGGAGCCTGGGTTTTTAATGACAGGGTTTCAAAAGATAAACCATTTCAGGCTTTGGATGATACGACGGTATTAATTACGCTAAAAGAGCCTTTCCGGCCCTTGCCACAAATATTGACCATGCAATATTGTGCTGTGGTACCCAAAGAGGTGGTTGAAAAATGGGGTAAAGATTTCAGGAATCATCCTTGTGGCACCGGTCCTTTTCAATTGAAATACTGGGACGAAGGCACAACCATGGTTTTGTATAAAAATCCGCATTACTGGGAATTTGACGAAAGCCGGGTGCGGTTGCCTTATTTAGATGCCATTCAGGTTTCATTCAATGATACCAAAGCATTGGAGTTTCTTTTGTTCAAACAAAAGAAAACGGATTTCATGTATCGTATTGATGGGTCTATGAAGGATATGGTACTTACCAGGCACGGCACTTTGCAGCCCGGGTTTTCAAACAGTATGAATCTTTTAAAGCATAGCTATTTATATGATGAATACATAGGTTTTGTAATGGATTCGGCCAATGATTTGGTGAAAAATAATCCTGTTCGATTGCGGAAAATAAGGCAGGCAATTAATTATGCTATCGATCGGAAAAAAATTGTTACTTATTTCAGAAACGGCATTGGGATTCCTGCGGAGAAAGGTGGATTTATTCCTTCTGTAATGATTCCTGATAAATATAAGGTGGTGGAAGGTTACGAGTATAATCCTTCAAAAGCTTTGCAACTATTGGCCGAAGCTGGATTTCCCAATGGTAAAAATTTACCGGTAATTACATTGACCGTTCCTGATGCCGATGTGGATATCTGCAACTTTGTAGCCACACAGTTAAATGAAGTGGGTATTCATACCGAAATACAAATAATGCTGAAGGGACTTATGCGGCAGATGATGACAAAAAATCAATTACCCTTTTTTAAAGCCGGTTGGGTAGCCGATTATCCTGATGCGGAAACATTTTTAGCTTGTTTTTACAGTGGATTTCCCTCTCCTCCGAATTATACACAATTTAAAAGCAAGGTTTTTGATGATTGGTATCAGCAAAGTTTGAAAATCAATGATGATACGTTTCGGCTTCAATTATATGCAAAAATGGATAGTCTGGTAAGCAGCGAAGCTCCCGTCGTACCACTGTTTTATGATGAAATATTGCATTTTACACAAAAGAATATTACAGGATTCCAGACAAATGCGCTGAACATTATTGATTTGAGAAGAGTAAAAAAGAATTAGAAAACATACAGATGGATATTTTAGACAATTTGAGCCAGTTGCCCGAATGGGATGACAATGATTTTGATAACAAAGGTTATGAAAGCGGGGAAGCCTGGAAAAATGCTGCATTAAGAACATCGGCGAAAGCATTGTATAATCAATGGCGGGAAGTAATGACCGGGATTTATGCTTTGTTATCTTACGCTGAAAAAAATCCGGATATGCCGGAAGGTTTTTTTGAGGATCAAAAAGAACTTATGATAGGCGATGCCATACAAATTGCCGTAAAAATTAAAACTTCTGCCGAAGTGGACATGTATGTATTGCTGATGGAAAACGCTGCTGTTGTCCGTAAAAACGCGATTTATATTCAGACGCAATTAAGTTCAATGGTATTGATGGGTTCTATTGAGGAAGAACATGCGGATGCGGTGAGGCTGGATATCGAAAAATTCCGTGAATTATTCATTGAGTGGATTGCTACTTTCAAAAAAGATGAATATGAAGATGAATGGAATTTTTTTGTTTAATTCAAAAACCCTTCTTACTTTTGCCGCCCATTGGCGAGGTAGCTCAGGCGGTTAGAGCGCAGGATTCATAACCCTGAGGTCTCGGGTTCAATTCCCGATCTCGCTACGAAAAGGTGAAATATCCTTGATTATAAGGTTGCTTGAATAAAGCAACCTTTCTTTTTTGCTATCTTTGGTTACTATTCTCTCCTGAAACTTGATACAGACAGACTTCCTGATTATTGGCCAGGGCATTGCCGGAACTTTGTTAAGCCTTGAATTGATAAAGCATGGCAAAAAGGTATTGGTAATCGATAAAGAAAATCCTTATAAATCGAGTTTGGTAGCCGGTGCCGTTTTGAATCCGATGGCCGGCAAACATTGGTCGCCTTCACCACAGGCTGCGTTGTTTTTACCAAAAGCCCATGGAGTTTACAGCAACATAGAGAAACTTTTGAGCATTTCAATACTGCAGGAAACAAAGCTGTATGTCTTTCATGAGTCTGAAGAAAAGCAGTTGCAATTTGAGCAAAAGCAAGAATTATTTCCACAATATTTATCCATTGCAGATAGTGAATCACCTTATTTTAATGCCTTGTATTGCTGCGGAATAATCAGCGGAGTTTCTGTTATCAATGCCCCGTTATTGCTTTCTTCGGTAAAAAGCTATTTACTGGCACAAGATGCATTCATTGAAGAAGATTTTGATGAAAATTTATTGGAAATAGAGGAAGATAAAGTTCATTACAAAAATATCAGTGCTTCTAAAATTATTTTTTGCAACGGAGTATCAGCTGCAACCGGCCGTTTCTTTCAATCGTTACCTTTTACAAAAAACAGAGGCGAGGTTTTAATGCTCGACATTCCCGCATTACCGGAAGATGCCGTGTATCACCAAAAATTAAGATTGGTTCCCAAAGGCAACCATCAGTTTTGGTGCGGCAGTAACTATAAATGGGATTTTGAAGATTTATTGCCGGATGAACAATGGAGAAAGGAATCGGAAGCCGAATTAAAATCCTGGCTTAAAATTCCATTTGAAATAAAGAATCATATTGTGGCACAAAGACCTACTACGGCTGGACAAATTCCATTTGTTGGCTTTCATCCTGAATATAAAACAATCGCTATTTTTAACGGATTGGGCACACGTGGCTTTTCTTCAGGTCCCTATTGGGCAAACGAATTGGCGCAAAAATTATTGGACCCTAATTATTTGATCCGGAAATTATAATAGATTGCCTTTTCCAAAATAACTTCAATTTGTATTCTAAGTGTTTGATAGTTAAACAGTAAATAAATTTGTTCCTTTTTCAAATTGTTCGGTAATTTGATTCCTATAAAATCAAATCATCATAAAAACAACCCTATGATTAAAAAAGGATTATTATTTCTATTGTTACTATCAGCATTTAACACGGGCTTTTGTCAATTGAAAAGCGATTCCATAATTGCTAAAAGAGGTAATTTCTGGTATCATGATGTAACCTTGAAACCGACAGACATGCTTCGCCTGATGCAACCGAATGAGGCTGCTTTTAAAAAGATGAAAGCTTCCAGAACCTATAATGGATTTAGTACGGTTTTTGCATGTGCCGGTGGTTTCCTGATTGGCTATCCTTTGGGGCAAGCTATAGGCGGCAAGAAAGATCCGGAATGGGCTATGTTGGGAGTCGGAGTCGGAGTAGTCGGTATTTCAATTCCATTTGGAATAATATCCGGTAAAAAAGCAAAAGAGGCTGCACAATTATACAATGCCGGATTAAAAACTACTTCCTTTTTAAATAAGAAAGAATTGATGTTTTTGGTCTCGAATAATGGAGTCGGGCTCGCGTTGCGTTTCTGAAATAAAAAAGGGGCCAACTTTAAAAAGTTGGCCCCTTAATAAGATCAATTTATTTATCCTTTTCTTCGTGATAATCCATTTCGGTATTGATTTCCCAAATATTTTTCTTGTCTTTTCTTCCTGCAACAATGTTGTCAACCGCTGTCATGGCAGTTAACATGCTATGATCGCTGTTATTGTATTTGTGCATGCCATTACGGCCCACCAAATACAGATTTTCGAATTGGTCGGTGAAGTCTTTCAATTCGTCAAACTGATTGTAAGTACCGAAATAAGCAGGATAGGCTTTTTCCATACGCAATACCGTACTGTCCAGAACATCTTCTTTACTGATGATTTCGATATCGGAAAGTTCCTTAATACCTAATTTCATCAAATCTTCATCTTTCATATTCCATAATGGATCGCCTTCATTACAGAAATATTCCATACCAATCCATACATGGTTAGGATTAGCCACCATAAACGGGCTCCAGTTATTAAATATCTGCAGACGGCCTACTTTCACTTCTCTTTCCTGAATGTAAATCCAGTTATCTTTTACGGTATTGTCTTTTGATGCCGGTTGCGTTTTGTCGTTGCGGATTTTTAATTTATCCATCAGCAAACCAACGGTAATGAAATCACGGTACAACAAGCCTTCTGCAATTTTACTGATATTGGCAGGAGCTGCCGGTTGCAAATTGGTAAGCAATTGTTTTACTGGCATGGTAGAGAAAAAGTAATCACAGTTTTCCGTACGCTGTTCGCCGGTTTTGCTATTTTTAACCGTTACCGATTTTACTTTATTTCCTTCTGTCTGAATACTTGAAACCTCATATCCCATGTGAATCTGGCCGCCTTTTGCAAGCACAAGACGGGCTACTTCTTCCCACATCTGGCCCGGGCCGAATTTGGGATATAAGAAACGTTCAATCAGGCTCGTTTCTACTTCCTTCTGGCTTACATCTCCCGATGGCTTTTTCTTTTTGGATTTTACAGCATGCTGAAGCGCCTTCAGAATAGACAAACCTTTAATACGCTGCGCACCCCAGTCAGCCGATATTTCACTGCATTTCTGGCCCCATACCTTTTCTGTATAATCTTTAAAGAAGGTAAGATAAAGCTCTCTGCCAAAACGATTTATGAAAAAATCTTCCAGAGATACTTCTTTACGCTTCGGCATCATTTGGGTAAACATATAAGACATGCCTATTTTCATGGTACGCCATAAGCCAAGCCCCTTCAATGTTTCGCCCGATAATGTTACAGGATAACTAAAGAATTGTTTTAAAAAGTAGATACGCGACAACCGGCTGCGGACCAACATTACTTTGTCAGCATCTTTATCATCTGTCAGTTCAACATGATGCGTATCTAAAACCTTTGTTTTATTCTGATATTGAATCTTTACGTTTTCTTCATGCGTATCTTCCATTGGAAGGATATGCAGCCACCAATCCATTACCCTGTCGGATTTGGAGAAGAAACGATGCCCGCCTATATCAATACGATTGCCTTTATAATTTACGGTTTTGCTGATACCACCTATATCTTCACTTTTTTCGTAAATAACAGGAATAATATCAGTGCGTAGCAATAATTCGTAAGCAGCAGTTAATCCTGCCGGACCTGCGCCCGCAATTATTGCATATTTTTGTTGACTCATTTAATATTGAAAATTTTAGGATTGGGTTGTTTTTCTCATTGTAAACAATCTGTCGAGCATTATCATAGGAAATCCAAATCCTATAATTAACAATAAACATTCATATCGTAATACAATCATCGCCGCGAAAATACTAAAAGCCATGTTACAACCAACCATTAACCACCAAAAAATAACCGATTTTTTTTCATTTGTGGTGTCTTGCGTTAGTATTTTCTTTCTATTGATGTAATATAATACCGGCAATATAAGATTCAAAAATGCAAGCAGGCAGTTTAATGCTGTTGAATAGATGGATACAACTTTTTGAAAATCGGGAATACTGTCCAAATCTTGTTTGGTCTTTATATCAAACCATTCCTTTGTATCATCAGGTATTAGTCCGTTGCTTACTGTATATGCGCCAAAATCTTCCGAATCCGGCCAGAAATAATTTTTAGTATTAGGCCATAGATAATATTCGAAAAAGGCTCCGGGATGATTTTTGATTACGGTTTTTCCGAAATCGCCGAAAATTTCCGATACCTGATACCAGGAGGTAAAATAGTTAACCCGGTATTTATAAATATGATTAAAAAGATAGACTTTTAAAGGACCCTTCTTGTCCCACAAAAAACCGGATATAAGTTTCCCGTCTTTTACTATTTGTAAGCTTTTTTCATCGATGGAATCAACATAAATATGGGAAATAGAATCTAATAATTTTTCTTCGGGTGTGTCAAACTCATCCGCCGAAGTATTTATATGAGGATACAAACCCAACACATTGTTTGCCATTTGCCACCCGCTGAATCCGCTGAAAACATCAACACCCGTAACTTCATTTACCTGAGATTTGATATGCTTATACGAAGCAAATATCAACAGAAATGTCACCAGCATTCCTATTGCTTTTGTTGCAATGTTGGATTTGTTGCTTAAAAGAAAAGCAATTACAGTCAGAACCGGATAGTATAAGGCAGCATACCGGATCTGAAAAGCCCAGTACAAGACAATAGCCTGTAATATAATTACCCACCAGTTAGGACGGCTGACAACCCATAATAATAGTGTGATATAAACAACTGTGAGCGCTGTAAAAACAGCATCAGACAATACAAAATTAGCAAGCAGGAAAAGAATAGGATTGAAGGTTATAAAAAACCAGGAAACCTTCTTAAAGATTTCATTTTTAAACCGGAATAAGTAATCTACGCTATAAAAGGCAAACTGGCCTGCAACAAAAAGCAGCAAAAACTGAACCCATATAAAGAAATCCAGCCCGTTTGAAAAAGAATGGACCAATTGCAAAAACTTAGAGAAGCCATAAGGCCTGTACATGACCTCATTCGATTGTATGGCGGCAAGCACATAGGCATTTGAATCTGAAACAAAAAAGGCATTCGGGCAAAACATTTTAAAAATGAAAAACATAATGATATTTGCCGCAAATGCAATCAGCAATAATCGTTGGTTTTGCTTATTTCTGAAAATGTATTCAAAGAAACCGGGTTCCTTTATTTGTGCCTGAGTATTCATTGGTGGTTTTTGTTTGTGTTTTGGGCTTGCAAAATAATCAATTAATTGAAACCGTCAGTTTTCCAAAACCAGGATATTTATAAGATATTAATTATAGTAATTATCATTCAAACATCTGAATATAAACATTCTTTGCCTGCATCGTATTTTTGCCGCTATTGGTTATCTTCATTATAATTTCATCACCTTCTTCTATATCGTCCGGTAATGAGGTGTAAAAAGAAACTTCGCCCCATTTATTTACTTTGTATTCATATATTCTGGAGCCGTCCAGATTAATATTCATACGACCTATTTTGTTGTTAATTCTGACGCCCTTCCATTTCAGGGTTTCATCTTTGCGTTCTACTGTAAAAACAAATGCCTGACATGTCCATGTATCGGCCGGGTCTGTAGCTTTGAATATGCCGGAACCTTTTATCCAATGCACGGTTTTCATTGTTTTTTCATGATAAGTAATGTGCATTTGCAGAGGTGTTATTTCTTCATCAACCGGCACGTTATAGATTAAGACTCCCAAGCTGTCTTTCGTAACATTCTTCATAGTATCATTCAATGAAGCATATATGCGGGCTCCGACAGGTTTTAGCGTTGGCTGGTCAGGCTGTCTTTCTCCGATATCATTTACAATCAGGTCATTATACCTTAAATTATAACGGAAAAGCATCTGACGTACAAATACGCTGTTGTTGTATTCGCTTCTCGACACACCCATATGCTCTTGGATACAAAAACTGAAATTAACAGCAATGCAAAAGACCATGGTGCAGGCAAATAATATGCGTTTCCATATTTTCAACGTAAAGATGTGTGCCGTAAAGGCTGCAACCGGCAAGGAGACTACAGCACAAACATCCACCATAGGCCTCGAGCCAAGGCCATTAATATAATTCGGCACAAACCAGGAATAGATAAGATAGAAATATACCGGTATCATGATAAAAACCACCGTGGAAAAAGGCCTGTATTTCTTCCAGAAGAATAAACCTGCAAAAAAGATAAGCAGGGCGGGCGAATAAAACAGCCATCCGTTAGAAGCAGAGAAAAGCCCTTCCCATATTTTGGGTTTATTGAAATGGAAAGTTTGTTTGCCGCCGTAAGAATCGTAAAGAAAAGAACCGCTCATTATTTTCCAATAGACCATTTGCGGCACCCAAATGAGAAAACAGATTAACATGGCCAGCAACAGCTTTCCTTTATGCTCTTTTATAAAGCCTATTTTGTTTTTCCAGGATGCTTTGTCTGTTACGTTATAAAACAAAGGAATAAATACACAAACAATATCGGCAGGCCTGATGTAGGTAATCAGCCCACAGACAAGGCCAACCAGTAAAAACATTATTACTGTCGGCTTTTCATAAAGTTTGACAGTGAGGTAAAGCAATAATGAAAAAAGAAAGAACAGCGGAATATGCGACATGCCCGCCTGATAAAGCGTAAACCAGAAAAGATTACTGCCTAAAAATAAGATGGCGATAGCGCTTATCGAGACATTATCCGTAAAATAACGCCGGAGTATTTTATAGAGCAATATTAGCCCCATTAAAGTATAAAAAACAGAAGACCATCTTATGGCATTTTGATAAGGGGCTGAAAAGCCATTAGTCTGTTGCCCGGTTATTTTTGCATAAGCATGTCCGGCGAAAAAGAAAGGCATTTCCATAAAAGCAACACCAAATGTATATTGGTCAAGCACATGTCCCTTTGGAGTGATGCTTGAGCCGTTCATTTCATTGGCATACCACATGATATCAGGATGGATATATGCTTCCTCTGGAAAATTTGTTATAGAATCCAGATTATGATAAATGAAGGCAGCCGGCAAATACATATAATAGCCCAATGCATCACCATAGAAAATACTGCCTCCTCCCGGTTTTTTAAAGTTTAATGCAAAAAGCAGTGATATGGAAAGAATAAGTAGGAGAAGTATCTTTTTTATCATGAAAAATATCTTAATAAGTCAATGTCTTGGACAATATTATTACATCTCAGGATGTATATTTTCAGCAGGCACACTAATTTATACAGGGATGGGCAAAAATAAATTGAAGAATATAGCTACATACGCACACATGTAATAAAAATGAGGCTTTTACATTAGAAAGTAATCAAATAATTCAAAATTGTCAGTACCTAAATGTGGATATAATAGCCCATATTTTAAGTAAACAAAATACACCGTATTAATTGCAATGTAAAAAACGGAGTATCCTAAAATGATTACATGTCCGGAAAGCAATAAATAATTTTTAGATTTCCAGTGTAAAACAAGGATTTCCTTATATTTTATCAGTCCAAATCCGATAACAATACCAATAAATATACCAATATGCCTTAATGTAAAAATATGTATCAATGCATGTTGAGGCATTACAAAAGCCCAACTTACAGACGCTATATAAATAACAACAGCTATCCTATAAAACGAAGGAAAGTGTTTTTTTAATTGTATAAGACCCAAGATGCCAAACAATATTATTACGAGAGAAGGAAAAATATAAAAATGTCCTAAACGGTGTAACCTGGTTTTCGGAAGCAAGTAGACGTAATCGGAAAAATGCATTGTCCGTTGTAACTCGCTTACATCAGCAGAAGCTCCGGTACGGTTCAGAAATGCTCCTTTCATATCATGCAACATTGCCGTAAAACCACCGAAGTATTCAGCATTAAGGTAAAGCCTTAAACTAAAAGAAAATGCAGGAACAAGAAGCAATACTATTACTTCCCAACGAAGTATCTTTTGCCTCAATGCCAACGGAAAACCAATAATAATAATAAGGATATAAATGTAAGGTTCAAACGATAGCAGGCACATCATAGCACTGCAGATGGCTAATATCGGAATAATATATTTTTTATTGTGAATAGTCAGATACCACCACCACAAATACACAAAAGACCACCTGAAAAATTCTATGTATAAATGTTGATGTGTGTCATCAGCCCAGGAAATGAAGTAATTAGATAAAACCAAAACCGACGCACCTATAAATGCTGCAATATCGTTATTAAGCCATCGTGCCAAGATGTAAAAAATCATAAAGAACAGTACTACAGACAACAGAAGAGGAAGCACGCTTGTACAATGGTCTTTATAATTATGGGTGATTTGTGCCGTAACTCCGGCTATCCATTCTGCCATCGGTGGATAATGTGTATACACATAATCATTATCAGGAATGGTATCTAAATGGTTATAAGTGGGTAATCCGGCATTAGGCCTGAACCCTTTTTCCATATAAAATTTTGCAGCGCTTTCAACATTTCCCTCACTCGAACTGTCTCCGAAATACCAGGACCTGCCAAATCCCGGATCATGAATATCGATTTTGACGTATCTTGATGCTATAATAGCGTACACGAAAAAAAAGATAATCCAAAATATGGGACGCTGATAGAACTTTTTATTACTGTCCATTTATTGTTGATTGTGATATGAGCATTTCGATTTTTTCTGATACAAGCTCCATTGTAATGTTTTTGATGCAAAAATTATCTCCGCCACAAGGTAACTTATCGACGAAATGAGCGCAAGGAGAGCATTTTACTGCCAGATAAATAAATTCATTTCCAGAATTCAAGTCTATTCTGCTTTGAGGAGATGTTGGCCCCCAAATAGAAATGTTAGGAATATTGAGTTTGTTGGCAATATGCAAAGGTGCAGAATCAATGGTTATCACAAATGCGCAATTATCATATAAAAACCTATAATAGTCTTCAAATTCATATTTGCCGGCACAGTTTACAATTATATCTTTATTTAAATTATAATCGAGAATAAATTTATCATTCGCTTTTTTATCAGATGGAGCACCTAATAAGGCTACTTTATATGAGGTATTAGTAATTATCCAGTTACATATCTCGTTCAATTGTTTATTTGTCAATTTTCTTTCCTGTGCCAGTTCGCTACAGGTATTATTAATTGCTATAAAAGAGTAATGTTTTCCGGGCTGACGAGAAGGAAATCCTTTTATAGTATAAGCCTTAAATTCAGATACCCCCATTGCTCTTACTAATTCTTCATAATTGTCTTCGACATTAATTACCGTATTGAAATAGATGTTATGGGTATATAAATTATATCGGACAGGCACCTGATTAAAATAAAATCCGAATCTGTTTATTGCTCTTGTCCATAATGACAATGTTCCCGTTAGTTTGGAATAAACCTCAAGATCAGCAACCCAAAGTTTTCTTTTTATCATTAACTTTAAAAGAGTGCCGATAGACGAATTCAATAATCTGAAAAAGTTACTATCATCAATTACGTATATTGTTTCAAAGAGATGGATAGATTGGATGCCCTGTTCAATACCTTTTGAGCATATAATAGATAATCTGGCTTCCGGATATTTTAATTTAAGGCTGTAAATAGCATCCGAAGCCATAATAACACTCCCAAAGCCTAATAATTTTATAATGCAAATTTCTTCAGGGTGTTTTTGTATCCCATGATTGCGCCTCAATAAAAATCCCAAAAATCTGGCCAATAATATATTGAGATAAATAAGAGGAAACCCAATATATCTGTCAAGAAATTGTTTTTGTTTTAAGTTCAAAGTGATTTTCAGATATTAGGGAATAAAAGTAAAATTTTAAAAGAGGAACACCAAGATTCGATTTTCAATATTGAATTACTTTACCTGTTGGTATTGCTGAACTGTATCCATGATAAAATAATGAGCGTTTAAATTTTTATAACTAATTCCCGCAAATGGGCCTATTAAAGTATCTTTTGCCGGAATTAACCTTTGATCAATCACTTCTTTGGTATCTACGATAAAAGTTCTTTGAGGGCTTTCCCCCATTAATCTGGATGCTATCATACTTTCAACAGGGCCACCCCAATTTATGAGTAACATTTGTTGAATCGAATCATTCATATAAATATACCCTTTCATAATTCCTTCTTGCTTCATCTTTCCTACTGTGGCAAATATCCAGTTATTGCGGGCTTCAAATTTTTTTGCAGAACAGACAATGAAATTAATGCGCACGGCAAATACAACAAGTAACGAAACTGCTATCCATTTGACATCAATCATCGGAACAAAATAATAAACGAAAAGAATACCCGTAATTATAGAAAAAGGCATCCATTCACTTTCTATATAAAAAGTAAGAAAGTCGCTGTAGGTAAGGCATACCGCAAGGTAATAAGGAACAGCAAAAAGGAGGACCAAAGCAATTTGTTTGTACTTATTTTTAAGAACAGCGGCAATCAAACCTAAGCCAAACAGAACAGGTACGAAAAAATAATCTTTGATTAATTTTTCTGATATAGCTTTTGACATAGGAGAACTGAATGCATGCCATAAATCCAAAAAAGAAAAATGAGTTGCACTATGAATCTTACCTGCATCGTATCCGCTATTGCTCATACTGTAATATTTTAACCCTAAAATGATAACAAAAGCAAGACTTAAAAAGAGTATTTGCCTTTTATTGTAGGGATTCAGGTCTTTTTCCTGAACAGTAAACAGCCACAGAAACGGAAAAATGAAAAGCATTAATGGATGCGTAAATAAGCTGAGAAAAGCAAGTATTAATACAATTGTAAAATGAAATAAAGGATGCTTTGGGTGTTGTTTGTAATTCTGAATGATACCGAACAGTAAAAAACACCAGCCCATAGCCTGATGAATTTCGTTATTGGTCCAGAAATAAGTATCGGAAACAAACAAGACAAAATACAATGCAAACAAAACGGCCAGTTTTGTGTTCTTAAACTTAAACAGCAGTATAGTCGCGACTGTCAGATAAAATAAGTTAAAGCTAATAGAGTAGAGCAAAAGTACTGTTTCAAATGGCAGATGAAAAAGACTTGCTGTTAGAGGGAAAATTTGAGTAATGAATGACCCTATTCTGCCAACGGCAGAAAGTTGAAAATGATGATTATTGACTACATCAAAAAAAATATGTGCGGCATCGCAAAACATCATCCGTTCTTTATAATAGTACATAGACCCGATAAGCAGGCTGACAAAAAGAAGGAAAACCGTAATTCGTACAGATAAATCATTTTTAAAACCAGGAATCATAAAAGAAGCAGACAATTTTTGCAGTAAAGATATTTGTTTCAGGCTTAATTAATTTATTCGGCTGTTTCTTTTGCTTACCTTAATTTTATAATCTCTTTGAAAATCAATCAATTTATGAATATGAATACCACTTTAATGAAAATAACCGGCTTTGCTTTTTCTGCAATATTGCTAAGTTCCTGTGTTTCCAACAAAAAGTTCAATGAATCACAATCTTCATTACGCGATGCCAGAACTAAAATCAATGAATTGAACGACGATCTGGCTAATACCAAAAGCAGGTTGCAGCTAATGGAAGATGCCAATGCATCTGCCGCAGACCAGCTTGACCAAAAAGATAAAACCATTAGCGAAAACCAGAAAGAAATCGATGCAAAAGCGCAGGCGCTTGCCGATCAGCAGGCAAGGTTGCAGCAGCTGCAATCCATGATTGACAAGCAATCGGCACAAACAGAAGCGCTTCGCCAGAAGATGGCACAGGCTTTAGGTAATTTCTCTTCCGATCAGTTATCTGTGTTCACAAAAAACGGTAAAGTATATGTAAGCCTTTCCGAAAAATTATTATTCCCTTCGGGCAGCGCTGTAGTAAACAGCGATGGTAAAATGGCACTGGAAAAAGTGGCACAGGCTTTAAATGAAAACAGGGATATCAATGTAAATATTGAAGGGCATACCGATTCCATTCCCATCAAAATAAAATTTGAAGACAACTGGGCATTGAGTGTAGCCCGTTCAACCGCTATTGTGCGCTTACTTACATCAACTTATAATGTTGACCCCGTGCGCATCACAGCAAGCGGCCGTAGCCAATACGAACCTGTAGCTGACAATGCAACGCCTGAAGGCCGTACCAAAAATCGCAGAACAGAAATCATCCTTGCTCCTAAATTGGATGAATTGATGCAATTGATTGAGGGCGCGCAAACAAAGTAATACGAGTTATTTAATACAAAGATTAAAACAGAACCGGTTGTCTTAGATTTTAAGACAGCCGGTTCTGTTTCATAGTTTTTATACTTATCACCAACGTGTTTGTATGCGTTCTGGAAGGTTTAATTTCCGGCTTTTTAATTTTGCCTTAAAAATGTTCGTAAGTTTGAAAAAGAATTTTTAAAACTTATAAAATGACTAAATCAATAGCAGCATTGCTGTTATGTCTTATAACTGCAGGTGCTGCCTTCTGTCAAAAGAGCATTACGATTTCGGGTAAAATAACGAATCCCGCATCAGATAATATTATTGCCGTAAATGCCAGCAATACCAGGATCGTTCCTGAAAATAAACAGGAAAAACTGATATTGGATTCAAGCGGGGCATTTAAAATCACCATACCTGTAACAGAGCAATATAACTGGCTGATATTGGTACACAACAATATAAGACTTGATTTCTTTGCCGAAGAAGGAAGTAGTTTAATGCTGACTGCCGATGGCGCACATTTCGATACTACAGCTCATTTTACAGGAAGAGGAATGGAAATTCCCAATTACTTTGCTGCTGCCGTTAAAAGCAGAGGCGGCATTATGGCTTACTACGGTAGCTTGCAGCAGATGGGACAAAGAGAGCCTTCCGATTATAAGCAAGGTATTGACTCGCTTAAACAAAAAGAACAGGCTATTTATGATATTGCATGGATGTCTAAAAAGAATAAGTTTCCAAAAGACTTTACTGATTTCTGGCATTCCTTTTTAGAATATTCTGTTTATGATGCCATGCTTAATTATCCGCTTACGCATCAGATGATATTACACCAGCCAACAGAACTGCAGAACATTCCCAAACCGTTATTTGATATTATACGTCAGGTTCCTGCAAAATTCGATGATAAGTTATTGAGCATTCCTTTTTATCAGACCTATGTGCAGACTTTTTACGGTAATAAATTGAGTGCGGAAGGATTCAGCAATCAGGTAATCAGGAACCCTGACGGCACAGAAGAGAGAAGCAAAGCATTACAGCAAACAGACAGTGTCTTAAAACTGGTATATAAAAATATGCCTTCGGGAACAGCCTCTTTTGCAGCAGGAAGAATCATTGCAACAGAATCAAAAACATGGCCCTTACAAACTTTTGAAACTTATGCTGCCGGTTTTAAAACGCATTTTCCAAAAAGTGGTTATAATGCGGAGCTTGAAAATGTATTGAAAGAAATAAAGAAATTTTATCCGGGCGAGCCCGCTGCCGATTTTTCTTTTAAAACGCTGGAAGGAAAAGAAATGAAACTTTCTGATTTAAAAGGCAAAGTGGTTTATATGGATTTTTGGGCAAGCTGGTGCGGCCCCTGTAAAGGAGAAATGCCGTTCGCAAAACGAGTAAAAGAGCATTTTAAAGACAACGAAAATGTGGTTTTCCTGTATGTATCTATTGACGAAAAAGAAGATGCCTGGAAAAACGGTATTAATAATCTGAATATTGCAGGTATGCATACCAGAACACCGGGCTGGGGAGGAGAAATAGCAAGGCTTTACGAAGTTCAAAGCGTCCCTTCTTATTTTCTTATTGATAAAAACGGAAAATTTGTTGTCAATAAAACGCCAAGGCCAAGCCAGACAGATGAAGTAATACGATTAATCGAAGGACTTTTGTAGAAAAATATCCCGATTGCAGGATGCAATATTTCAGATAAAAGAAAGCGTATATAAAAAATGTAACCATCGGCGTCGCAAAAAAATTGCAATTTTTAATTAATCTTTTTATCTTGCTCCGGTATTGTATGACTTGGGTCCATAGTTGTTGAGGCAGATTAATCCGTCCTCAGCAAATATTTTTCAGTTAAAACAAAATAAAAACGAGAAAAAGCATACAAGGGAATAAGTTTTTTTTTATTTTCATCGCTCAAATTTTTGTTCCATCATGCGGAAATCATTACAAAGTATTTTTATTGCCGGTTTGATGACAGCGGGTATTACTACCCTGACTGCTATTCAAGCGAGTGCGCAAGATAACAGATACGAGAAAAACCAATGGAGAAACTCACATCATTATGACTGGGGCAATCCTGACATTCCTTATATTGAGCAAAGAGGTTTTTCAATTGGCTTCAACATTGGTCAGGCAGATTTATGGGGAGATGTAGGTACCAAGGGAGTTATTGACCATTACAACAATAATGTTTATACTAAGGATATCTTCAAAAGCATGCGCTTCATGGGCGGCATGTTTGTAAGATATACTTATATTCCGGGCATTTCATTTCGTTTGGGAGTCAACTACGGTTCGTTATATGCAACAGATGAGTGGAATACTGAAAAAGCATTAAAGGCAACTTATATTTCAGATGATTATTACCAACGATATGTTCGTAATCTGGATGTAAAAACCAATATCTGGGAAAGTAACTTCCTTGTAGAGATTTCTCCTTTAAGACTTAGTAACTGGGAGTTTGGTAAATTGAGCAAAATGCGCTTCCAGCCATATATTTTAGTTGGCTTCGGCGGGTTCTTCTTCAATCCACGCGGTACAGTAAAAGATCTGGAAACGGGTGTTAGTAAAACGGTTGATTTGCAACCATTGCGTACAGAAGGCGAAGGTTTCAATGCACCCGGTAAAACATTCCCTAAGAGTTACAGCCTGTTTTCTTATGCAGGTATTGGCGGTATCGGATTCAAATTTGATGTAGGTAAAGGATTGGGACTTGGGTTGGAATATCAATTACGTTACACATTTACCGACTACCTTGATGATGTAAGCGGCGCTTACATAGATCCTTTGGATCAACAAGTTGCATTCCTTGGCAATCCGGGAAAAGCAGATCTTTCAAATAAAATGTCTGACCGTTCCAGCGAAATAATTGCAGGTAATAAAAATAAAGCAGGCAGTTTGCGTGGTAATCCTGATAACAAGGATATGTATTCTACGGTTTCCATTATGTTTTATTGGAAAATCAAAAAAAGAAACAGCCCTTGGTGGAGTACTTATTAATAATTCACAAGGAGATTACTACTCCTGACCATATAGAATGTAATTAAAAAAACGCTGTAAGATTCATACAGCGTTTTTTTAATTTATATATTTGCTTTGTTCGAAAAATAAACCATTATTATAAATACAGAATCATTCGGGTTCTGTTGGCCATTAAAAATATGTTTGGTTACTTAGAAGGAAAATTGGTTGGTCTTACACCCACTCACACATATCTGGATGTCGCCGGTGTCGGTTACGATATACAAATCACATTAAATACTTATGAACTTATTTCAGGTAAGGAAAGCTGTCTGCTCTATACGCACTTGCAGGTAAGAGAAGATGGCTGGGTGCTGTATGGTTTTGCCACAGAAGCAGAGCGCGAAACATTCAGAAAATTACTTTCCATATCAGGCGTCGGTTCAGGAACATCAAGGCTTATCCTGTCTTCTTTAACATCTCAGGACCTCAGCAGGATTGTGGCAAATGGAGATAGTAAGGCATTGGAAAAAGTGAAAGGTGTGGGAGGAAAGACAGCCCAACGCATTATTCTTGAATTAAAAGGTAAGTTGCCCGATGCTGTTAGCCCAGAATTTAATAACTTGCCACACAATACTATGGAATCTGACGCGTTAAATGCATTGTTAGGTCTTGGTATCAGCAAAGCAATGGCAGAATCTGCGATTAAAAAAGCAAATGCTCTTACAGGAACCGGTGTCGGTAGCGTTGAGGATTTAATTAAGACAGCCTTGAAAAATTTATAAGGTACTAATCTCTTAGCTGAAATACATATCGATTTCATTAGAGATGAATACCTTTATTTTTGCCTTTTATAATGGCATTTTTATATCAAATAAGAGAATTTTAGAAGAGAGCATTGGCAAATAAGCAGCATACACATTTTGGCTATAAACTTCTGGCCTTTGTTATTACCATAATAACATTGGCTCAGGTATTTACTGCCCGTGGTTTCTATGATCCTTATTTTGATCCGCCACCGCCACCTCCCCCAACGGATACTCCGGAATTACATTTTCCTATTGAGCAAAATGAACAAATAGAACCTTCTACATCTAATCAGCCTGCTATCAATCTGCAGGATCCTGCAAATGTTGAAAAAACGATAGAGTACGATCCGGATGAAGACAAATATATTTTGCATGAACGCGTTGGCGGAAAAGACATAAAAAACCCGACCTATCTTACGCCTGATGAGTACATGAAACTGAAGTCTCAGGAAGATGAAACCGGCTACTGGAAGCAAAGACTGGAAGCGTTGAGTATGTTCAACCAAAAGCCGGTATTGCCTGAAATGACCAGAGATGGTGTTTTTGACCGCCTTTTCGGATCCAATAAAATCAGTGTAAAACCACAGGGTAACCTCGATCTGACTTTTGGTGGTAACTGGCAAAATATGAAGAATCCCAACCTGACCCAAAGGGCGCAGAAGTATGGTATCTTCGATTTTGACATGCAGATGAATGTAAACCTGCTGGCACAAATAGGTGACAAGCTCAAACTGAATATCAGTAATAACACACAACCTTCTTTCGGCGAACAAAATCTTCAGAAACTGGAATACACAGGTAAAGAAGATGATATCATAAAAAAGATAGAAGCAGGAACAGTAAGCTTTCCCTTGAAAAGCAATTTGCTTACCGGCCCGCTTGCATTATTCGGTTTGAAAACCCAATTGCAATTCGGAAAATTATTTGTGACCGGCGTACTTTCCCAACAAAAGTCGCAGCGTAAAACCATTAATCTGCAGGGAGGCGCTCAAACGCAGACATTTAATATAAAGGCAGATGATTATGAAGAAAACCGTAACTTCCTGTTAGGTCAATATTTCTATAATACTTATGATAATGCCCTTTTAAATTATCCGGTAATCAATTCACAGATAGTTATTACCCGCGTGGACGTTTGGGTTACCAACAGGACAGGCGCTACAACCAATGTCAGAAATACAATTAACTTCACTGATCTTGGTGAGAAAACGCCCTACCAGGCCTCTTTGGCTGATCCTGCTTCCAATCCGAGAGGGTATCCGGACAATAAGGTTAACCGGTTGTGGACTTTACTCGATCAAAATCCGGCATTAAGGCAACAGGGCCCACAAACCAGAGCAGCATTGGTTTCCATCGGTCTTGATTCCACACAGGGAAGGGATTATACGGTTGCAACCATGCGTAAGTTGAATAGCTCGGAATATTCCTTTCAGCCGCAATTAGGTTACATTTCGTTGAATACGCAAGTAAATGCCGATGATATCATCGGTGTGGCCTATCAATATACCGTAAACGGGCAAATTTATACAGTTGGTGATCTTCCCGAATTAGTTTCACCCGATTCTTCCAGCGGCAAAGTGCTGTACCTGAAAATGCTGAAAAGTGTTTCTGCATTACCAAGATTACCTATCTGGAATTTGATGATGAAAAACATCTATTCTATTGGTGGCGGAAACATTACACAGGATGGATTCAGGATGAACGTCATGTATCAGGATCCGGGTGGCGGAGAAAAAAGATATTTGCCGGAAGGCCCTAAAGAAGGGGTGCCTTTGCTTACCTTAATGAATCTTGACAGGCTGAATGCCCAACGGGATCCTTCGCCTGACGGAGTGTTTGACTATGTTGAAAATATTACAGTCAATTCACAATATGGTAAAATCATTTTCCCTACCCTGCAACCTTTTGGTAAAGACCTGAAGCCTGCATTGGGTGGCGATGATATTCTTGAACGCAGATACCTGTATCAGATATTATACGATTCTACAAAAACCATTGCCCGCCAGTTCCAGCAAAACAACAGGTTTGTACTGGAAGGAAATTATAAAGGAGCCGCCGGCGGCTCTCAGGTGAATTTAGGCGGTTATAATATTCCGCAAGGTTCGGTAACGGTAACTGCCGGAGGGCAACGCCTTTCTGAAAACGTAGATTATCAGGTTGATTACAGTAATGGTTCCGTAAAAATATTGAACCAGGGTATATTGGCTTCGGGTATTCCAATCAGTATTTCTTACGAGGACAACGCAACCTTTGGTTTGGTACAACAGAATTTCTGGGGTACGCGATTCGACTATTATGCCAATGATAAGCTGACTTTGGGCGGAACTATCATGCGCCTTACAGAAAGGCCTTTTACCCAGATTGTAAATTATGGTGAAGACCCGATAAAGAATACCGTGATGGGTCTTGATGCAAACTATCAGAGTGAATTTCCATGGCTGACTAAGAAATTAGATTTATTACCGATATACAGTACTTCTGCGCCGTCTTTAATTTCATTAAGAGGTGAAGTCGCAGGTATTTTCCCTGGACACCAGCGTTTTATCGACTATCTTGATCCGGAAGGTTCTGTATCCATCGATAATTTTGAAGGCGCGAACAGCTCTATTGATTTACGCTTTCCTTATTCAAGCTGGACTTTGTCAAGTACGCCCTCCATGTTTCCGGAGTCAAGTCATAATACGGATCTGACGAGCAATAATAACAGGGCGAAGATTGCCTGGTACACTTTAGAGCCTACACTTATTGATAAAAGCAGTGCCCCGACCAATATTAAAGCGGATACCGGATATCAGGATTATTGGAGACTGGTTCAGCAGAAAGATGTATTTCCTCAGAAGACTTATGTTGCAGGTCAGGGCGGGTTGCAGACTTTTGACATTGGATATTATCCTAAAACCCGCGGGCCGTATAACTTCAATTCGAGTCCGGGAGAATTTGACATCAATGGCAACTTTACAAACCCGATTACAAAATGGGGTGGTATTCAACGCTCGTTAGATAACAACTCCAGTGACTTTGAAGCACAGAATGTGGAATATATCACTTTCTGGATGCTGGATCCTTTTATATACAAAAATAGCAACAGTGGTGATTTATACATTAACCTGGGTAATGTTTCGGAAGATGTATTGAAAGATTCAAGGATTTCCTTTGAGAATGGTATTCCTTCACCCAAAGATTTCTCAAAACTTGATGAAACGCAATGGGGTTACGTGCCTCGGTTGCAACAGCAGGTTACCCGCTCATTCGATAATGATCCTGCTGTTCGTGGTATTCAGGATGTGGGATATGATGAACTGGATAATACGGAAGAAAAAAAGAAATTCGGAGCTTTCCTTACAGCAATGTCCAATATTCCGGGCATTACAGCAGCTGCTATGCAAAAATTGAATGATGACCCAGCTTCGGATGATTTCCATCATTTCAGGGGCACGGATTATGATTCGCTGACCGGTCAGGGCCTGGCTTTCCAACGTTATATCAATTTTAATAATCCGCATGGTAATTCACCTGTAACGGATCTTAATACACAGTACACAACTTCAGGTTCCACCATTCCTGAATCAGAAGATATTAACAGGGATAATGCGCTTAACGAAACAGAGGCTTATTATCAATATAAAGTTCACCTGGCTCCATCTACCGATCCCCGGATGAGTGTCGGAAGTAATTTTATAGTTGATAAAAAAGTATCTTCTGTCAAGTTGGATAACGGCCGTATTCAGGACGAAACCTGGTATCAGTTTAAAATACCTATTTCCGAATATGAAAAGACAGTCGGCGGCATCAGCGATTTCCGCTCCATCAGATTCGTGCGTTTGTTCCTGAACGGATTTAACGATACGACGATTGTTCGTTTTGCCCAGTTGCAACTGGACAGAAATTATTGGCGCCAGTATAAATATTCTCTGATGTCGCCCGGCGAGAATATTCCTCAGGAAGACTTGAATACCACGTCTTTCGCATTAACGGCTGTAAGTCTGGAACAGAACTCGCAACGAAGTCCGATTCCTTATGTTTTGCCTCCGGGAGTAGCCAGACAATTGGCTCCTGCCAATACAGGTCAAAGCCTTGCACAGGATGAACAATCGCTTTCGCTGCAGGTTTGCGGCCTGAAAGATGGAGACACAAGGGCTGTCTTTAAAGAAATGACGTTAGACATGCGTCAATATAAAAGATTGCGTATGTTTATTCATGCCGAATCTCAGCCAAACCAGTCACCTTTAAGAGATGGTGATTTGCAGGCTATTATCAGAATCGGTAGTGATTTTATCAGCAACTATTATGAATACCGTATTCCGCTTACGGTTACCAATCCCTTATCTACAACACCTGAGCTTGTATGGCCTGCAGCCAATAATTTTGATTTGGAGATGGCAACGCTTACCAATCTGAAACTTCAGAGAGACGGACAGAATTATCCTTCTTATTTACCCTACACAGCAACAGATGCTGCAGGTAATACATTAGTAGTGGTCGGCCATCCGAATTTCGGAGAAGTAAAAGATATTATGTTGGGTGTTTCCAATCCGAAGAAAACATTACAAACGCCGACTGATGATGGAATGCGTAAATGCACTGAAGTCTGGTTTGATGAATTAAGATTGGTAGATCCGGATGAATCTCCGGCCTATGCAGCATCGGGTCAGGCCGATATTCAACTGGCTGATTTAGGAAGTGTGCATGTGGGAGCCAATATGCATACGGATGGTTACGGAAATATTGATCAGAAGGTGGATCAGCGTTTCCGTGATAATTACTATGCTTATGATGCTAATACAAACCTGAATTTTGGAAAGCTAATGCCCCGGACGTTCGGCCTTCAATTGCCGGTATTTGCAGGCTATTCCAGAACTGTAAGTAACCCTAAGTATGATCCTTATGATAAGGATGTACTTTTTACAGATAAGATGGATGGGGCGCAAAGCGCGGCACAACGTGATTCTATCAGGAAAGCAGGGCAAGATTTTACATCTGTAACGAGCTTTAATCTCGCTAACATTCGTTATTTAGGTAATCCTGAAAAGCAGCCTGCAACCATTATGCCATGGAGCCTGAGAAATTTTGATGGTAGTTATTCCTATAACCGTGCATTTAAGCGTAGTCCTTTATTGGAAAAAGATGAGTTGGTGGAGCAACGCCTGGGATTAGGATATAATTATTCTATCAAAACCAAATTCATAGAACCTTTTAAGAAAATAATTAAGTCGAAATCTAAATGGTATCAACCTATTAAAGATTTTAATTTTAATCTTCTGCCTTCGAGTTTCTCTTTCCGCTCCGATTTGCACAGAGTGGTTGACGAAACACAAGTGAGAAATATTGACGGAGGGCCGTATGCCATTCCTTCTACTTTCTACAAAAATTTCACATGGAGCAGAGATTACAATCTTCGCTGGGAGTTAGCCAAATCGTTGTCGTTGAATTACACGGCTAATAATCAATCGCGTATTGATGAGCCTTATGGTAAAATCGATTCAAAAGAAAAGCGTGATACTTTGCTTCGTAACTTATCGCATTTCGGCAGGAATACTTTCTTTACCCAATCCTTAAGTGCAACTTATACTTTGCCAACAACAAAGATTCCTTTCCTTGACTGGACCAGGGCAACGGCAAGTTATGGTTCAACCTATAGCTATACCGCAGCTTCTTTACTTGCTTACAGCCAGGGTAATACCATTGCAAATACGCAAAACAAACAGATAAACGGAGAGCTTAATTTCACGCAGCTTTATAATAAAAACAGGTTCCTGAAGGCGATCAATGCTCCGCCTGAACCACTGAAAAAGTCCGGTGGTGCATTTAATGCAGGTGACAAATCGAGCAAATCGGTAAGTAAAGGCGGTCTGGATATTGCAGGGGGTGGTGGTAACATAAAATCGAATCAGGACGGAAGCAGCGAAGACGCACCTCCTTTAAGCCCTAAAGAACAAAGAAGACAACGCAAGGAAGAAGAGGAAAGAAGACGGGAACAAAATAAATTACCACCCCGACCCAAAAGGAAAGAGGTGGATAAAAGCAGGATTCCGGGTGCAGATACTATGGCCTCCAGACAGCTGGATTCCATTTATCATAGCCTTAAACATGCTAATAAAATTGCTTTCAAAAAAGAATTGAAAGCATGGCGTGCAAAGCGTAGGGCAACAGTACCATATATTTCCGACGGAGTACGCTTTGGAGGAAGATTGGTAACCATGCTGAAACGTGTAACCTTCAGTTATGCTGAAACGGGGGGAACGATTCTTCCCGGATTTATGGACAGTACGCAATTCCTTGGTGTTAATTCAAGATCAAGCGATGGTTGGTATGACTTTGCATTTGGCGGGCAACCTGACAGGCTTTGGTTTGAGAGACAGGCGCAGTTGCAGCGTATATCAAGAGATTCATTGTTCAATGGGCAGATACAGCAAACGTATTCGCAGAATTATAATATTGCTGCGACGCTGGAGCCTATACCTAATTTAAGGGTTGATCTTACCTGGAATAAAACATTCAGTAAAAACTATTCTGAAACATATAAATACAATAGTGATCCAGCTGTAAACGATTATGAACATTACAGCCCTTACAGCATGGGTACTTATAGCATTACTTATATCGGACTTGGAACGATGTTCAGGTCAAGTAATGCCAATGAATTGTCATCTACTTATCTGGAATTTTTGAATAACGGTCCGACTGTTTCAAAGAGATTAGGTAATATAAATCCATATACTGCCGGGGCTCCTGATCCTAACGATCCTAATTACAGCAAAGGTTATACCAAATATTCGCAGGATGTTTTGATTCCGGCTTTCCTTGCTGCTTATACAGGCGGTGATGCAAGCACTATTCCGTTGATGAAGAATGACAATTCAGATCTCCGCAGTAATCCTTTCGGATCTTATTTCCCGTTACCAAACTGGAAATTAACTTATAATGGATTGACCAAGCTTCCTTTCTTTAGTGAATACCTGACTAATTTCACGATAAACCATAGCTATATAGGAACATTGTCGATGAACAGTTTCTTAAGCTCGTTCTATTATCAGGATTTATTAGGAGTAGGATTCCCCTCGTTCATCGATTCGACATCCAATAATTTTGTACCATTCTTCCAGGTACCGAACGTTACCATTACGGAAAACCTGGGGCCATTATTGGGTTTTGATGCAGCATTTAAAAACGGACTCAACCTGAGAATTTCCTATAATAAACAAAGAATGGTAAGTCTTAGCCTGATTGATTATCAGGTGAGCGAAACCAAGTCTTCTGAACTGATAGTTGGTGGCGGGGCAAGGGTTAAAGGACTTGTATTGCCATTTGCTGTGTTTGGCGTCCGTAAACTTAAGAATGATTTGAACATTAACTTCTCCGTCGGGTATAGAAACGATTTAACCACGAATAGTTATCTGGCTCAGAACACCATTATTCCGACCAGAGGACAAAAAGTGATTTCTATTTCTCCGACAGTAGATTATATAGTGAACGATAACCTGCAATTGAGGTTCTTCTATGACCGGAGGCAAAGTATTCCTGCTCTTTCTTCCTCTTACCCTATAACCACGACAAGGGCCGGAGTAACATTGAGGTTCCTGTTTGCTCCGCAATAAAAATTTCAATAAACAGAAATACCGATGAATATAATTATATCTATCGGCAAAATAATTCCCCTTCCTTATATTGCAGCAGCATTATGGAACAACTGATTCAGCATCTCAGGAATTATTATCCATTGAGTAACGAAGCCATTGCGGCATTAACAGACCGCCTGCAGGAAGTAACTTTTTCGAAAAATGACTACCTGATAAAGAAAGGAAGAGTATGCAGCCATTTGTATTTTTTGGAGGAAGGAGCTTTACGCGGCTTTTATCATCTCAATGAACGCGAAATAACAAACTGGTTTGGTTTTGAAAATACTTTTGTTACCTCTTTTCACAGCTATACCACTGAAAAGCCAGCCCTGGAACATATTCAGTTTATGGAAGACAGTTGTTTGTGGGCGATATCAAAGAAAGATATCACCCATCTTTTTGATGAATTCCATGAGGTGGAGCGCATGGTGCGTATTATTTACGAGAGATACTACATGCAACTTGAAGAGCGCTATGTCAATCTGCAATTTAAGACAGCCAATGAATTGTATGCCGACCTTATGGAGAAATCGCCGCAGATGCTCAACCGCGTCCCTTTAGGTTATATATCTTCCTATCTGGGTATTACGCAGGAAACGCTGAGCCGGGTTAGGAAACAACATGCGCAAAACGGAAACTCTTTTTGATCAATATCAAATAATACAGCCTTAGGGCAATGTAGCTTTGTTTCAACAAAATAAAAAATATGGAATCAAAGCAATTTCAAAAACCGTCTGCTGCCTTCATAGGAGCATCATGGGCCACGCTCTTTATTGGTGTATGCGCTTATAATATTGGCTTATGGAACGCCAACATGTTGCTGAATGAAAAGGGTTATTATTTCACGGTGCTCATGTTCGGATTATTCGCTGCTATTTCAGTACAAAAAGCAGTACGCGATCAGTTGGAAGGTATTCCGGTTACCAATCTTTATTATGGCCTTGCCTGGTTTGCTACTATTCTCTGTCTTGTATTAATGACAGTAGGATTATGGAATGCCAATCTTACCCTGAGCGAAAAAGGTTTTTACGCTATGTCGTTTATACTCAGCATTTTTGCTGCCATCGCCGTTCAGAAAAATACCCGTGATAGCAGAATTGCCGGAGATAAAAACGGAGAGGAGCAGGCTGCAATAAACCATTAAGGCGATACTGTTTTTAATATAAGGCTACCTATACCGCAATAGGTAGCCTGGTTTAGAAGCAATATTAATGAAGAGCTTCCGGTAAATGATGCTGAATGCTTCATTTGAAAATAGCTTTCATGCAAAGCCAATAAAGAGTGTATAACATCCTTAAGAGGGCTCTGACACGATGAATCGGGAGCATTCAACATTTCTGCTTATTTTCGCGCCATCAAACTGAGGCTGTGTGCGTTTTTCACACAATGAAAACAAGTATGCGATTTTATCTCGGCAAAAACTAAAAAAATCTACGGATGAGTTCTAATAATGTAAGAGTACGTTTTGCGCCCAGCCCTACGGGTGGTTTACACCTGGGTGGTGTGCGTACGGTTTTGTTCAATTACCTTTTTGCAAGAAAAAACAACGGCACTTTTGTATTGCGTATCGAAGATACCGACCAGGGGCGTTATGTGCCGGGTGCTGAAGAATATATCTTCGATTGTCTTGACTGGTGCGGCCTAACACCTGATGAAAGTTTGCGTAAAGAAGGTGAATATGCGCCTTACCGCCAAAGTGAACGCAAGGCTATTTATAAAGATTATGTAGAAAGACTTTTGGAACAAGGACATGCGTATTATGCTTTCGATACACCGGAAGAGCTGGAGAAAATGCGTACCGACCTGAAGACACCTGAAAATCCGAATCCGCAATACGATGCTAAAGTGAGAGGCCATATGCGTAACTCCCTTACACTTTCAGAAGAAGAAACACGCGCATTGGTTTTAGGCGGCACACCTTATGTAGTACGTATCAAAGTTCCGGAAAATGAAACCGTAACTTTTACAGATATCATTCGTGGTGAAATCAGTAATGATACCAATCTGGTTGATGATAAAGTATTGTTGAAAGGAGATGGAATGCCGACTTACCATCTGGCTGTTGTGGTAGATGATTACCTGATGAAGATAACCCATGCTTTCCGTGGTGAAGAATGGCTGCCGAGCGCACCGATTCATATTCTGCTTTGGCGTTATTTCGGATGGGAAAAAGATATGCCCAAATGGGCGCATCTTCCATTGATTTTGAAACCTGATGGAAACGGTAAACTAAGCAAACGTGATGGCGATCGTTTAGGCTTCCCTGTATTTGCAATGGATTGGAAAGATCCGAAGTCCGGAGAAGTAACCGTTGGTTTCAGGGAACATGGTTTCCTGCCGGAAGCATTTGTAAACCTTTTGGCATTATTGGGCTGGAATCCTGGTACAGAGCAGGAGATATTTTCTTTAGAGGAGTTAGGTGAAATATTCTCTTTGGAAAGAGTACATAAAGGCGGGGCTAAATTTGATTATGAAAAGGCAAAATGGTTCAATCATCAGCATATTCAGCGTGCAGACAATGATCGTCTGGCAACGCTGGCTTTGCCATTTTACCAGAAAGAAAATATTAATCCCGATAAAGCACATTTGGCCAAAGTAATCGGTATGGTTAAGGAGCGTGTGCATTTATTATCTGAACTGCCGGCACAAAGCAGGTTCTTTTTCGAAGCTCCGCAAACATTGGATTTAGATGCGTTCAAAAGCAAATGGAACGAACAAAAAACAGCCTTCTTCCAAACGTGGATGACACAATTGGATAATACTGATTTGAACCATGAAGCACTGGAACTTTCTTTCGGAAACCTTGCTACGGAAATGGGCATTAAGAAAGGTGAATTGATGTTGCCATTACGTATCATGCTGGTTGGCGGTAAATTTGGCCCGCATGTATTTGATATTGTGGAGATGATTGGCAAAGAGGCTACTAAAGAAAGAATTCAGTTTGCATTGAGTCAATTGTAACCGGTAAAAGGAAAAGTATTTAAAAGAGCCATACAGCAATTGCTGTATGGCTCTTTTACTATAAAATTAATAAACTAATCGAGTTTATTAAGGTCTTTTGAGAAAGCATCATAAAATGAAACTTTTCGGTTCCAATTATCTACGGCGTCAGTATTGGTTCCATAGCCGGTTTCTTTATCCATCTGTGCTTGCAAGTCTTTTATCATTGCATCGTATTTAGTCCGATAGGCAACAATATCATCATGAAAGGTAGCCAGTGTAAAGGTTTTGGTTTGAAGTTCTTTTAAGAATTCATTATTGGCATAAGCAGCAACCTTGAATCTTATCTGTTCATATTTCAGCACTTGCCGTGCATTTTCTTTTGTAAGTATCCATGATTTTGCCTGATCGAAATAAGGCAATAATTCAATAAAGCCTTCGGGTTTTCCTTCAAGATTTCTTATCTGGTAATTAATTCTCAAACCTGTTACGGATCCGGAAGGGGTAGCAGGCTTTGAAGGAGGAGCAGCGACAAAATTAAAAGGATTTAACGGCCTTTGCGGGTTATATGGCAACAGGTTTTTCTGCTCCGGGTCTTTATCAAGGTATAAATTAACTTTTAATGGCTCATTGTTTTTATACATAGCGAGTAATGAGGGTAAATTTTTGTCTGAATCCATAAGGAAATTCATTATTACACGCCGCATTAATTCACCTGCAAATCCCGCCATGTTCATACCCGTATTGCGTGTGTCGGTTACCACATAGTCAAACAGTTTTTCACCATCCTTATTGTATAATGCAAAATGTGTTGTCAATCCTATTTCTGCTCCTTTAAAGGAAGTTTTTTCAAACAGGTTGAAATTTAACACATGCAGGGAAAGCGCTTCTGAACCTGCATTTTGTTTTACATTTTCTCTCAGAAATCCGGTGAATTCCGCGGTAAGTCCATCTTCAAAATTGGCTGTAAGAAAAGCTGCGCTGGCACCTGTTGTGATATATCCGACATTTGTTGTATCCAGTCTTTCATCAATCACTTTTGTTATATGGAAGTGGTTAAGAGCCAAATCGCTTCCCGCGGAAGAAATACTGACTCTTTTGACCTTTGCCTGAAGTAATGTCGTAGGAAAAACAGAAAGAATTATGCCTACAGTTATACTAAAAACCAAGGTGGTTTTAAGTAAAGTCTTCATATCTGGTTAATTGTTTAATGGTCAATTGCAACGTTATGTGTAAAACTACATTTTCTATTTAATTTGCTAATATATTTATAATTACAAGAACTTTTTCATTAAGTTTTGCTAAATAGTAAAACTTCTAAAGTTTAAGGTTTGATTTTGTTTTATAGCTATTTGTTAATAGTCAATCCTTTTAAAATCCATTCAACATCGTCCATTGAACCTACATGTTCTATTATTAACATGAAATTCTTTCCTACTTGTTTAAGCCTTGCATTTGCCAATTGCGTCTGAATGCATTGCATGATGTGATGAAATGTTTCACTTTCGAAGTAAGGGGAATCAGGATTATTGATGAAATAAAGTCTCAATTGCCTGTTTTTCAATATCAATTTCTCGAAACCCAGTTCCTTCGCCATTTTGCGGCATCGGATGGCCGTAAATAAATCTTTTACTTGCGGAGGAACAGGACCGAATCTGTCTACAAGTTCTTCTTCAAAAATCTGTAATTCCATGTCTTCTTCTATATCGTCCAGCTGTGTGTAAACGGATAAACGTTCTGTGATATTTTCAATATAAGTGTCAGGAATTAATATCTCCAGATCTGTATCTACGGTACAATCTGAAACGTAATCGTGTTTGCGGTTCATTTCCTCTGCAAACACTTCTTTAAAGTCGGTAATTTTCAATTCATGTATAGCTTCGGCTAATATTTTCTGATACATTTCAAAACCAATCTCTGCGATAAATCCGCTTTGCTCGCCACCCAGAATATTACCTGCACCACGGATATCCAAATCACGCATGGCAATCTGGAAGCCGCTTCCAAGCTCATTGAATTGTTCCAGCGTTTGTAAACGTTTACGGCTGTCGTTAGGCAAAGTAATTAAAGACGGTGCAACAAGATAACAGAATGCTTTCTTATTGCTACGCCCTACGCGGCCGCGCAGCTGGTGCAGATCGCTCAAGCCGAATTGATGCGCATTGTTGATGATAATGGTATTTGCATTGGAAATGTCCACGCCGCTTTCAACAATATTAGAACAGCAAAGCACATCAAATTTATTGCTCATAAAATCCAATAAGGTCTTCTCCAGTTTTGCGCCATCCATTTGTCCGTGCGCAACTTCTATTTCAATATCAGGACAGAGTTCTTTAAGCTTGGCAGCCATAGCCGGCAAGCTTTGTACGCGATTATGAATAAAATAAACCTGTCCGCCTCTTTCTGTTTCGTAATAAATAGCTTCGCGTATGGCCTGTTCGTCAAAACCCATTACCTCTGTATGCACAGGCTGGCGATTAGGTGGTGGTGTATTCATTATACTTAAATCCCTTGCATTCATCAAAGAGAATTGTAACGTGCGCGGAATGGGTGTTGCGGTCAATGTAAGCGTGTCGACATTGGCTTTTCTTTCTCTTAGTTTTTCCTTCGCACCGACACCAAATTTTTGTTCTTCATCAATAATAAGTAAACCTAAATCTTTAAACTTCACATCTTTGCCAAGTAAGGCATGTGTTCCGATAATAATGTCAATCTTGCCTTCTTCCACCCTTTTTAAGGTTTCCCGTTTTTCTTTTGCCGATTTAAATCGGTTAATGAAATCTACATTGGCGGGGAAATCTTTTAAGCGTTCGCTGAATGTCTGAAAATGTTGATAAGCAAGGATTGTAGTTGGCACCAATATAGCTGCCTGTTTACTATCGCCAACGGTTTTAAATGCAGCACGTACTGCAATTTCTGTTTTGCCAAATCCTACATCGCCACAAACAAGCCGATCCATAGGTGCAGTGGCTTCCATATCGCGTTTTACATCGGCAGTGGCCTTGCTCTGATCAGGTGTATCTTCATAAAAGAAAGAAGCTTCCAGTTCGGTTTGCAGATAGCTGTCCGGCGAATGCGCAAATCCTTCCGAGGCTTTGCGCTTGGCATATAGCTTTATCAAATCGGCTGCAATATCTTTTACCTGTTTCTTGGTCTTGTTTTTTAACTTTTCCCAGGCTTCGCTGCCTATCTTGTTTACTTTTGGAACGGTTCCTTCTTTGCCGGTATATTTACTGATTTTATGGAGGGAATTAATATTGACATACAGCACGTCATTATCCCTGTAAAGGATGCGAACGGCTTCCTGCATATTGCCATTGACTTCAATTTTCTGCAAGCCGCTGTAAACACCTACTCCATGATCTATGTGCGTAACATAATCGCCGGGTTGCAGTTCCTTTAATGCTTTTAGCGTAATGGCCTTGCCTTTGCTGTAAGCTTGCTTTACTTTGTATTTATGGTAGCGTTGGAAAATCTGATGATCGGTATAAGCCAGGATTTTGCTTTCGTTATCTACAAAGCCTTTGCTTATGGAAGAAGGGATAGGAACAAAATTTATCTGGGCGCCGGAATCTTCAAAAATGGTTCTTAACCGTTCTAATTGTTTTGCATTTTCCGCAAATATATAGGATGTATAACCTGCCTCGGACTGACGTTTCAGATTGGCAATCAGCAAATCGAAATTCCGGTTGAAAACAGGTTGATGCTCTGTTTTGAAATCAATGAAAGTAATGTCTTTACTTTCTGTTTCAATATCAGATTCTATTTCGCTCCATTGCAGAATGTGCCGTTCCAGCAAATGTGATTTCCATGTGTTTATTTCTTCAAAATCCTCAAGGCTGATTTGTTTTATGATCTGATCTTCCTGTTCTACAGATGCAATGCCTGTTTCCGTTATTTTCTCCCGCGCCTCTTCTGCTAACTTCTCTAATTTTTCAATCGTAAATGTCAGGTCCTTAAACCAGAAAACGGTGTTTGCCGGAAGATATTCCAGTAATGAAATCTTCTCTTCCGTTTCAAATTTGGTTTCGATATTCGGAAGAATGGAAACCTGTAATAGTTTTCTTTCAGATAATTGTGTTTCCGGATTGAAAATACGGATGCTGTCCACTTCATTTCCAAAAAGTTCCACACGGTAAGGATGCTCGTTTCCGAATGAATAGATATCAAGAATGCCGCCACGTATGGCAAACTGCCCGGGTTCATATACAAAGTCTTCACGTTTAAAGCCAAGTTCCACCAGTTTTTGCATTAATGCATCCACTTTCAGGGTTTCGCTTGTTTTGATGTGAATCATGTTGGTGGAAAGCGAACTGGCATTTACTACTTTTTCGAACAAAGCCTCGGGATAAGTAACAAGTACTTTTTTGTGCGGTATGCCTTTCCCTTCGCCGTAAACGGTTGAATTTCCGAATTTAGCCAAAGCTTCTGTTCGCAGCATGATATGGCTGCTGTTCAGGTTTTTGTAATCTCCGGTTTTCTTAAAGGAATCGGGAAAATAACAAATATCCAGCGCTTGTGTCAGGCCTTCTATATCATTATGAAAATAAGCGGCTTCTTCATGGTCGTTCAATACGAATACATGGTTAACATTGGATTGTTGCCAGACAGCAGTTGCAATAAACGAAACGGAAGAGCCTTTGAGATTGCGCAATTGTAAGCGCATTTTGGGATCAGGCAATGAGATGCCTGCCGCAATTTGTTTTATGCGGTTATCGTTTTGATAAAATCCCAGCAAAGTTTGCAGGTTCATGAGGCGGCAAAGTTACGGACAATGGTTGAGATTGAAAGAGCTGTTATTCGCTGAAATAAAATCAATAAATTTGCATAAAACAGCGTTGATTATGAAAACTGTTTCAATTAAAGAAATCAGAGAAGAAGTGAAACAATATATTGACCAGGCTGATGATAAAGTTGTGAAAATGATACATGCTATGCTGGAAGTTGATTCTGAAAATGATTGGTGGGATTCCATGCCTGATAATATAAAAATTGATGTGCAAACGGCGATAGAACAAGCCGATAAAGGGGAAACAATAAGCCATAAAGAAATTAAACAAAAATTTCCACAATGGTTTATGAAATAGTCTGGACTCCTAAAGCAATCGAGAGTTTTTTGGAAAACCTGAAATATTTACAGCAAAAATGGACACAAAGAGAAGTCAATCAATTTGCATCTATTGTTGAAGAGAAGATTTTATTATTATCTACTCACCCTGAAACCGGAAGTCCCCAAAAAAAATGCAGTTAAATATCAGACAAACGGTATTGCACAAAAGGGTTTTACTGATATATAGAGTTAAACCTAAAACAAAAATATTAGAGCTATTATTATTCTGGAATACTTACCGGCATCCGGCAAAGCTTAAGTTTAAATAACACTGCTTTTTAATTTTACCTTTTAAATTAATAAATATGCCGGGATTACAGGATATAATGCTTTCGGAAATTATTACGGTTTTTATAACTCTTTTTGCGGTTATAGATATTCTTGGTTCTATTCCTGTATTGATTGGTTTGAAAAAGAAAATGGGCGAAATAAACAGCCTGCAGGCCACATTGGTTTCAGGCGGATTGATGCTGGTATTCTTTTTTGCCGGTGGCGAAATGCTCAATTTCATGGGTCTGGATATTGCATCTTTTGCAATTGCCGGGTCTATTATCATTTTCTTTTTAGGAATGGAAATGATTATGGGCCTCGAATTTTTTAAGACTGAAAATGGAAGTAAATCAGGTAGCATCGTTCCGATTGCCTTTCCGCTTATTGCCGGTTCCGGAACGTTAACCACTATTATGTCTCTTAAAGCCAGTTATCATTATTCCAATATACTGATAGGCATCGTTATAAATCTTGTTATTATTTTTCTTTGTTTGCGTTCGCTTAATTTAATCGAGAAACTTTTGGGGCCTTCAGGTATTATGGTGGTGCGTAAGTTTTTCGGAGTTATTCTGATTGCTATTGCGGTTAAGATTTTTAAGCAGAATGTGGGATTGTAAATCTGGTGTTATTGAGCAAAGAAACCAAAGACTAAACCAATCATTTTCCCATTAATCTCGTCTATCTTGCAGAAATAGGGTAATTTCGCATATCAGACAATAAAAGCGTTAATGAAGAAAATCTTAGTTATAATATTAGTTTGTACAGGTGTCTTTTTCGGTTGTAACAAAAAGGAGGCATTAACATGTCCTTACTCTCAATCAGATTTAAATAATACATATGCGCCGGGAGGAGAAGTAAATGCTTTAACGCAATATATTGAGCATGACAGCATTGATGCCATTCAGGATCCGAGAGGCTTTTATTATAAAATTGATACAACAGGCGGTTACAGCAAGCCTTTGCCATGTGCAAATATTACTATTAATTATGTTGGGACGCTGACCAGCGGGAAGGTTTTCGATCAGGCAAAAGATGTTCAGTTCAATCTTGCCGATTTAATAATAGGTTGGAAAATAGGTGTCCCTCTTGTTGGTAAAAATGGTAAAGTAACGTTATATCTTCCGCCTTCTTTTGCCTATGGTGCCAATGAAATTAATGGCATTCCGCCAAACTCAATTCTCATTTTTTCTATCGAATTGATAAATTTTAGCAATCCTTAGCCGATTAATTTTATCTTTGTCAGGATAAATATCTTTTTACACAATCTTTTCGTGTAAAGGCTTTGGTTATTTTTTGAAATTTCACATTCTCATACCTTGTGTGTTTGTATCTTTTTACAAACCGGATTTTGGTTTTACGGAACCGATTTGTACTACAGGGGACATTCTAAATAATTTCAGATAGCAAAGCTTGCACGTCAATATAAATTTTTTTATTCATGGGATGTGGAAGTTGCGGAACAAGTTCTGCCGACGGCAAACCCTCAGGTTGCCAAAGCAATGGCGGCTGCAGCACAGGCGGCTGTAACAGGTTAAATGTCTTCAATTGGTTATCGGATGTGCCTTTCAGTGATTTGGGCAAGCCTTATCCGATTATGGAAATCACCTTCAATAAAGGAAGCCGGAAAGATTTTTTCCGGAATAATACCAATCATATATTTGATAAGGACAGTTGGGTGGCCGTTGAAGGTTCAGGAGGGTATGACGTTGGTCAAATCAGTCTTACCGGAGAATTGGTGAAACTTCAAATGAAAAAATACGGCGTTACAGAGGAAACGGAAATGAAGCGTGTGCTTCGTCCTGCCAATGAACGTGACATGGAAGTTTATCAGGTTTCCAAACAAAAAGAAATGGAGACAATGGTTCGTTCGCGCGCCATTGCAAAGGAGCTGAACCTCGAAATGAAGATTGCGGAGGTTGAATTTCAGGCAGATGCCAAGAAGGTTACCTTCTTTTATACAGCTGACAGCCGCGTAGATTTCAGGGAATTAATTAAGGTTTTTGCAGGAGAATTTAAAGCTAAAGTAGAAATGCGCCAGATTGGTGCGCGTCAGGAAAGCGGAAAAGTGGGCGGCATTGGTTCCTGCGGACGGGAATTGTGTTGCAGTACCTGGCTGACTGATTTCAAAACGGTGAACACAACTGCGGCACGTTATCAGAATCTTTCTATCAATCAAACCAAGCTTTCAGGTCAGTGCGGCCGTTTGAAATGTTGTTTGAATTATGAGTTAGATACATATATGGATGCGCTTCATCATTTTCCCGAAGGCGCAGAACAACTGGAAGTTGCTTCCGGCAGAGCTTATCTTCAGAAGAAAGATATTTTCAGAAACCTGATGTGGTACAGTTTTGGGGGTAGCAATAAACAATATCCGCTTGCTATAGAACGTGTTATCGAAATTCTTGCATTAAATGCAGAGGGTAAAAAACCTGAAGATTTAGGTGCAGAAGAGTTACAAATCAAAACAAAGAATGCAGAGAAGACGGTTGATATGGGCTTTGTAAATGACGTGGGTCAGCTTACATTAAGTTCTTTGTCAAAATCCAACAAGAAAAAGTCTTCAAGTCAGCAGAATAATAAACAACGTCCGCAGCAACAAGCAAAGGGACAGCAGCCTAATAAAGGAGCAAATGCTCCGGCAGAAGCAGCAAAACCCGGACAACCGCTTCAACAAAAGCGTGCCGGAAATCAACAACAGCGTCCGCCAAGGCCTGCCCAGCAAGGTAATGAGGCCGGAGCGGCACAACTGAAACCGGAACAAAGGAATGCGCAACAAGCCGCAGCTCCGCAACTAAAGCCGCAGCAGCAGAAGCAAAACGGACCCAAACCGCCAAGGCCGCAAAGACAACCAAGGCCACAGGATACAAATGGGGATGGGGTAGCAGCGCCTGATGTAAATAAGGAAGCAAACGCAAATCAACCAAGGCCACAGAAACCACAACAATCAAGACCACCACAACAGCCAAGGCCACAGGCGGCAGCAAGCGGGGAAAGGCCTGAAGGTGAAAGTGCTGAGCCAAAGGGAGACGGCGACCATCATAATAAACAGGAACGTTCGCATCAGCAACGCAAAAAGTTTAACAACCGTCCGCCAAGGCCTAAAAACGATAATAATGCACCGCCTCCGGCAGCGTCTTAATCTGTAAATAATTTTCTTTCATAATATTTCCCGCAGCGGCGCGGTGTCGCTGCGGGAATGTTTTTTTTAAATCTTTTTCGAGAAAAATGATGCAATCGTTTGCGAATCGCTTGCACAAGGTGAACCGGCATATTTCAAAATGGGCTAAAAGGCAGGATATTACTTGCTTCAGAATCTATGATTTGGATATGCCTGAATTTCCTTTCTGCATTGACCGGTATGGCGAATACCTGCACATTGCTGAATATAAGGCTAATCATAAAATGTCGGATGAGGACCATGACATCTGGTTGCAGCAATGTATGGATACGATTGCGGACACATTGCAGGTAGTACCTGAAAATATCTATCTGAAGGAGCGTCGCAGGCTTTCGCGCCGCACGGAACAATATGAAAAAGTTTCGGAAGAAAGCAAATTGATTATTGCGGAAGAACAGGGGTTAAAGTTTAAAGTAAATCTTACGGATTATCTGGATACGGGTCTTTTTCTGGACCACCGGCCTTTGCGCAAAGCGTTCAGGGAGGAGGCAAGGGATAAAAATGTATTGAACCTGTTTTCTTATACCGGGGCCTTTAGTGTATATGCCGCCGATGGTGGCGCTGCATCTGTAACTACGGTTGACCTGAGCAAGACGTATTTGCAATGGTCACAGGAAAATATGGAGCTTAATAACCTGATGAATGACAAACATACTTTCATTCAAAGTGATGTGATGTTATTCCTGAAACAAGAACCGGAGACGTTATATGATCTGGTATTTGTTGACCCTCCGGCATTTAGCAACAGCAAGCGCCTGAAAGGGACATGGGATACGCAACGCGACCATGCTACGATGTTGCATTACATTCTGAAACAGGTTAAGCCGGGCGGGGTTATTTATTTCTCCAATAATTTAAGAGGGTTTGAACCTCAGTTTGAGAGCCTGAAGGTTTCGTCTATCAAAGATATTTCGCTACAGACTATTCCGGAAGATTTCAGGAATAAGCAGATTCATCATTGCTATAGGATTGTAAAGTAATTTGTTTCCTTTTTGATGCATGAAATTTACTGCGCAACAATGACTTTTACTGATTTGGAATGATCTTTGCTGCGCAACACTAGTATATATACACCAGGTGCAAGGGTTTTATTTATTTGTAAAACTTCTTTCTGATGTCCTTTTGAAAAGCTTTTATTCAGAAAAAAATCCTGAACGGACTGTCCACTCATACTATATAATGATGCGCTTACCTGTCCTGGCTGACATAAGTCAAACTCAACATTCACAATGTCTTTTATGGGGTTGGGATAAAAGGATAAACCCATATCTTTTTTACAGGCAATCTCTCCAAGGTTCAATTCAGTAACTACCCGTTGGACCAGAAATCCTGTTTTCCCATGCATTTCTTCTGATTGACCTGCCCCGAAAACCGTAAAGTGATTTGCATCGGAGATTAATAAATCTGAAAAAAATATTTCTTCTGTCAAGTCATTGCGGGAAGTAAAATAGCCTCCGTTTTTAGGGAAGGTAGTATCTATGTTACAGTCACTATCCAAACGCATGAGGAAGCCAACTGCGGCCGGATTATTTAAGGCTTCTTCGGTGTATTCTATTGAAGGGGTAGATGATTCATTTTTTCTGAATAATATTTCCTCGTCTCCATCCAGATGGTCTTTTAATAGATTCTGATTGGTACCGCATATGAGGAATTTTTTGTCGGGGGTGGGTTGTATGTCATTAGCGAAAGCAATTCCCATTTTCCCAATAATCTGCACGCCTTGATCATGAAATGCCAGATCCGGAACGCCGTCTTTCTCCAGTTTCAAAATATTCAGGCGGTAATAAAAACGTCCATTTTCAGCGTGTGTTTCTATATTACTAAAAAACAACATTGAGCTATTGCCTGACAGCAACGCCTTTACAGGACGTATTTTACTGTCGGGATATTCAAAAATATAGCTTCCCGAATTGCCAAAACTTTTATCTATCCTTCCCCGGGTTGTAAGTCTGGTTATAAATGTTTGTAAGACCGGTTCCACTACACCAGTTGTATAGTCGTGATTATATTTTCCAAATAAAACAATCCGCCCCTCATCATCGAGGAGTGCTGTTACTACATCGTCGCATTTATCAGATAGGTTAATGTGAGCAATGCCGTTCAGCCCGAAACTACTGTCAACAAGCCCATTGGGAAACAGTCGCATCACATAGGATTCTCCATCTGCATAATTTGCTTCGGTATTTTGTTTTCTGGTTACGGCTACAATGAGTATTTTTCCGTCCGGTTGAATTAAAAGTTTTTTGGGTTCTGAATACGTGGTGTCAATCAGTTCCTGCAATTTATTTTCGGTATGAGGTTCGGCTATGCTATAATTGTGAATATTGATGAAGCCGGTATCAGTTGAATTTGGTATTTGAAAGTGTTCATCAATTTCTGCATCGTTACTCAATTTTACAAGGTAGCCGGTATAATAATTGCTTTGTGCTGTTGTACCCAACAGATAAACACCTCCATCTTTGGCATTAGCCAAATCTGATACGAAATTTTCATTTTCTTCATACAGGTAAAAGCTTAGAAAATCGCTTTTGTATGCATTTTTCAAACGCTTTCCTTCAGGGTTGAACAATAAGATACAAGATAATCTTTCTTTATCCTTACGATAAAAGCCACCCAGCATTATGTTGTTATTTTTAAGCCTGACAGCTGATGTGCTTTCGGAGTATTTGGCACTGTCAATATGGAATGTGCTTAAATCACTGTTTTTAATAAATTCCATATTGTCTTGTGCTACGCAAAGGCAGGGGAGCATCAAGAGAAAGGAAGCTAAAAGTTGTTTCATCTTTTTAAATATTTATGTCATAATATATTCCAAAAAGGATTTTATTACACATAAATATAGTAAAATATTCTAAAGGACTTCATAATTTGTTTTTCTGGGAATCATAAAGACTTTCCAACACTAAGTTTGTGATAATTGTTCAGGCAATCTTCGTTCCATTTGCCACTGTTTTATCCAAAGCTGTCAAAACAATATCGCCATTTTCATCTGCAAAACCTGTTACGAGGCATTGGGACAGGAAATCGGCTATTTGTTTCTCAGGAAAGTTGATGACGGCTACAATCTGTTTACCGATTAAGGTTTCGGGCGTATAATGCTTTGTGATTTGAGCACTGCTTTTAAGGATGCCGCAGGGGCCGAAGTCTATTATTAGTTTATAAGCCGGTTTTCTTGCTTTGGGGAATGGATGAACTTCCAGAATAGTGCCTGCGCGTAATTCTACTTTTTCAAAATCGTTCCAGGTAATCGGTTGCATTGTATGTAATATTATGGGCTAAATATACGGAAACAAGATGTTGTAGGTTGCGGTGAATAAGATGATTTCTGTAAAAGAATAATGGTTGATTTCACTGTAGCGTAAGTGAAACGTGAATGAATGGTGTATTGATGCATGAGGTGATTTTTGTAAAACCTGAAATCATTTTCATAGTACACGGGATTCTTTTATTAATGCACGGAACTCTTTTTTAAATACACGGGACTCTTTTGTTAGTTCAGGGAACTCTTTTGTAAATGCACGGAACTGTTTTATAAATATGCGGGATTCTTTTATTAATTCAGGAAACTCTTTTGTTAGTATACGAAACTTTTTTGTTAGTACACGAAACTCTTTTATAAATATACGGGACTCTTTTGTTAATATACGAAACTGTTTTAATAATATAGGGAAGTTTTTTATTAATAAATAGAATAATTATTCAAAAAGCGGGAACAAATGTGTTAAAACGGGAAACAAAGAATGTAAAATAAATTTTCGGGATACGGAATTATCCTTCCAAATTTGCATGGGTATTATAAAACGAATGAAATTGAAATATTACAGCGCTTCGCAAATACATAATGGTAAACAATGGCTGCCACAGGGCAGTGTAATTGCCATATCAGATGATGGAACGGTTATGGATGTGTTATCGGAAAATGATATTCCTGCAGCGGATATTATACATCTGGAGGGTGTGCTTTGTCCGGGTTTCGTAAATGCGCATTGCCATATAGAATTGTCGCACATGAAAGGGGTTGTGAAAGAAGGGACAGGTCTTGTTCCTTTTTTGCAAAGTGTGGTGTCGGAGCGGAACAAGTTTACGGAGGAAGATAAACAAGCGGGTATTGTATCTGCTTTGAAGGAGATGAGGGAGAATGGCATTGTAGCTGTAGGCGATATTGCAAATGGTACGGATACGTTGCCTTACAGGACGGAGGCTGATTTTCATATCCATACTTTTGTAGAGGCGCTTGGATTTTCAAATGAAAATATTGAGCAGCGGTTTGCATGGCCTGAAAATGTTTATCGGCAATTCGCTGCTCAGCAATCGGTAAGGGAAGGGCAGATTTTAAGGCAATCTATTGTGCCTCATGCGCCTTATTCTGTTTCGGAAGGAATGTTTAAAGCAATTGATGGGTTTGATGAGGGCAGCCTGATTTCCATACATAATGAAGAAACGGCTGCGGAGAATGAATTTTATGAAGAGGGGACGGGCCAGATGTTTGAGCTTTATGAAACATTGAAGATTGATGCGGGTTTCTTTGAGGCTTCGGGCAAGACTTCGTTGCAGACTTATCTTCCCTGGCTGGCAAAATCGCATCCGCTGATGTTGGTTCATAATACTTTTATGAATGCGGAGGATGTAAAGGTATTGAAAGAGAGTGGGAGGGAATTTTACTTATGTGTATGCCCGAATGCCAATTGGTATATAGAACAAAGGATGCCGCCGGTAAAGCTTTTTATGGAAAGCGGCTTACCTGTTTGCTTGGGAACAGATAGTTATTCTTCGAATCATGAGCTGAATATCTGGAGCGAAATAGAGTGCATTCAAAAATATTTTCCCGAAATAGGCCTGGAAATTTTGTTGACCTGGGCTACTTATAATGGAGCAAAGGCATTGCAAATGAACACAATAGGTTTGATTGAGAAGGGTAAAAGGCCCGGCCTGGTACTTATTAGAGAAAATAAAATTGAAAGAATTTTGTAAGAAAATTAATTTCTGGCACGCTATTTGATTATAGTAAATATATAATCAAATAGAGAAATGAAAATACAGCAATTAATTACCTTATCGGGTATTGCATTTTTACTGGTGAATGCTACCGTGAATGCACAGTCTATACAGGAAACAACTGTAAAATTTGATAAAAATAATGTAAACGCGATTGTTGCCGAGTATAAGCGGCCTGAATCGGTTATGGAGGATGCATTGAAAGCGCAGGTGGATAAAGAGGGGTTCGGGAAGTATGATAAAAAGAAGGGTTATTGGTCTTATATCAATATACATTGGAAGCGTACCGGAAATTTATCGCTTGATATTTATTTTAAAGTAGATGGCAACAAAAGCAAATCTACGATTACGGTATTGGTGTCGAAAGGATATAACAATTTCACAAGTTCGGCTACGGATCCTGAAATTATAAATACGGTCAGAGAGTTCTTAAAGGACCTTGAAAGCACTGCTACGGATGTTCAGTTTGCATTGGATGTGAAAGCACAACAGGAAATGGTAGCTGACGCGGAAAAGCGTTATAACAATGCTATTAGCGACAGTACTGATCTGGTTAATCAAAAGCAAAAGTTAGAGAATAAAATAGTACAACAAAGTTCTGAGGTGCAATCCAAGCGTCAGGAATTAGAGCAACACAAGCAAAAGCTTGATGGAATGAAGCAATAGAATGGGATTTGAATGTATATTTTTTAGAGGATAGGGTGAAACCCTATCCTTTTCTGTGTCGTCCTTTCAGGACTTGTGGATATGTGTGGCGAACGTGTATATAGCAAGGCGAATAAATTTTACAATATATTGATAATGGTAATCTTCAGAAATAAAATCATGAAGGTTGCCATTTTTCTTTAGGAACAATTTGGGTCTTAATCAAAGTATTTTAATATTACATTTGCGGTCAGCACTATAAAATTAACAGAAAGAAATAACCTGAATCACATGGCCCCCATTGGCAACGCTATATTGGAATTAGAAACGCTGGAGCAAATTGTATTGCAAAAGGAAACGGTAAGTCTTAACGCATCTGCATTGGATGCGGTTAATGATTGTTTTGATTTTTTGGAAGCTTTTGCGCAGGACAAGCTTATATATGGTATCAATACCGGTTTTGGGCCTATGGCGCAATACAGGATTGAAGACAAAGAGCGTATTCAGTTGCAACTGAATCTTATCAGAAGCCATAGCAGCGGCATGGGACAGTTGTTAAGTCCTTTGCAGGCGCGGGCAACTATGCTGGCGAGGCTTAATACTATGATGCGCGCTTATTCGGGCATTCATACGGATGTGGTGAAGCTTATGGCTGAACTGATTAACCATGAAGCTTATCCTTGTATTTATCAGCATGGAGGGGTAGGCGCGAGCGGTGATTTGGTACAACTGGCTCATCTGGCTTTGGGCTTGATTGGGGAAGGGCATTTTCAGTTCAGGGGGGAAATTGTAAAGGCAAGTGTTGTTTATGAAACGTTGAAGCTAAAACCGCTGCAAGTGCGTATCAGAGAAGGTTTGGCTATGCTGAACGGGACTTCTTCGATGACGGGAATCGGCGCTATTAATGTTGTGCATGCAAGGAAGTTACTGACGGGGCAGATTTTATTTTCATTGATGGTAAATGAAATTATGGAGGCTTATGATGATCATTTCTCTGAAGAGCTGAATGGTGTAAAGCTGCATAAAGGCCAGCAACGGGTTGCGAAGGCAATGCGTGTCATCTCGAATAAAAGTCAGTTGCTACGCAAACGGCATGAATATCTTTATGATAAAAAGGTTACGGAAAGTGTACTGGAGGATAAGGTGCAGGAGTATTATTCTTTGAGGTGTGTGCCGCAGATTCTTGGCCCGGTTTATGATACGATTGAATACAGTGCAAAAATAATAACGCAGGAATTAAACTCGGTGAATGATAATCCTGTTATAGATTATAAGAACAAGAACATTTTTCACGGGGGTAATTTTCACGGAGATTATGTGTCTCTTGAGATGGATAAATTGAAGATTGCTGTTACGAAATTAGGCATGCTGGCAGACAGGCAACTGAACTTTTTGTTGAACCCGAGCCTGAATAAAAAATTGCCTGCGTTTATAAACGCGGGTGTGTTAGGGTTGAATTTCGGAGTGCAGGGCATGCAGTATCCCGCTGTTTCAAATGTGGCGGAAAATCAGACGTTGAGTAATCCGATGTATATTCACAGTATTCCGAATAACAACGACAATCAGGATATAGTAAGCATGGGAACCAATGCGGCATTGATTTGCAGCAAGGTTATTGAAAATACGTTTGAGATATTATCGGTACACGCTTTGGCAATTATACAGGCTATTCATTATAAGGGTTTTGTTGAAAAGCTTTCGCCGGCAACGCGTTGGATGTATGATGAACTGAGTGTGCTGGCGCCGCCATTTGTAGAAGATACTCCATCTTATGAACGTCTTGGGAAGGTAAAGCAGTGGCTGATGGAAACGGAGGTGGGAGAGAAGATGAAAGCTTTGTTAGGCTTTGAATAATATCAAAGAGGTCTTTTACTTTTTTATAAAGGATACATATCAATGAAACTGTCAAATCGCATAATTTCTTTTATAGCTGCACTGATTACGGTGAGCATTTTCAGCCTTTCCTGTGGAAATAACAAGTCTTCAAATACTAATGGGACAAGCATACCGACGGAAAGTGCGGGCGAAAATCTGTCTTTGGATTTTTATAAAAGACTGGAAGGAACTATTGCGAATCAGCCTGTAGTAATGCATCTGCATTGTTATAAAGGAGAATTGCAGGGAACTTATTACTATGTAAAACAGGGTAAACTGATAACGTTGACGGGAACATTGGATAGTCTTCACCCAGGTAATTTCCGGTTGAAGGAGTATAGTGATGAAAATGAAAGCGACAATTATCCTGCATTGGATTGTGTATATGAATCAGGACAGATAAAGGGTAGCTGGCGAAGTGCTGATGGTAAGAAAAGTTATTTGATTGAGCTTAAAGAAATATATCCTCAGGGCAGCATGAAATTTTCTGTACTGAGTTTGCGGCAGGAAATACAAGCCATTCCGGGTGTTGACAGTTCGCCTGTTGCAACTGTTAATAAAAGCCTGATTATTCCGGAGAATGATAGGGCAGCCAATGAATGGCTGTCGGTTCAGATAGTAAAAATTATTAACGGCGATACTCTGTCAAAGAGTAATGATATTGCGGATGCAGGGAAAAAATTGAATGCTGTTTTTGCTAAGGGTTATGAGGCTGATTTGAAAGAGGCCAAAGCGGATGGGTTTGATATTTCGGAACGTTTCGGTTATGATGATTTATTGCAGCTTTCCATTTTGTATAACGAAAATGACTTTTTGGTTATCGACAATTCTTTTTACAGTTATACGGGAGGGGCGCATGGTTTTGGCGGTGATAGTTATTATTGTTTTGATGTTCAGCATAAAAAGAAGCTTGGAATATATGATATTCTCAGCGCTGATTCAGCACAACTGCAACCTATAGTGGAAGCTGCATTCAGGAGAGACCGGCATTTAGGCCCAACTGATTCGCTGAACGAAATATTGTTTGAAAATCATTTGGCGACGACTGATAATTTTTATTTTACGCCGACAGGTATAGGCTTCACGTATCTTCCTTATGAGGTAGCTTCTTATGCGGATGGCTCTATATTTGTGTTTGTGCCTTATTCGGATTTAAGAAAATATATTCAACCGTGGTTTGCGGAAAGGCTGAAATTGAATTAAAGCTTATTTCTCTAAAATTCTTATTTCGACTCTGCGGTTTATTTGCCCTTGTTCGGATGTCTGTTCATTATCAAGAATAGGGTGTGTACGTCCGAACCCTGTGTACTCAAGTCTTTCAGGGCTTATGCCATGTTTTATCAAAACGGCGCGCAGTTCTGCTGCCCTGGCTACGGATAGCTGCCAGTGGGGTGTATTTTCAAAATAACCATCCGGGTAAATGCAGCAGCAGACGTGGCCCTCCAATCTTATCTTTAATGTAGGATGTGATTTTAATACCTGAATAAGGTTATCTACTTCTGGATAGGAAGCGGGGAGAATTATTTTTAAGCCGGGATAGAAACTAATATTTTTCAGGTTGATGGTATCTCCTATTTTAAGGTTGTCATAATCAATGGCGGTTATGTTCTGGGCAGTATTTGCAGGTGTTTTATCAAGTAAAGGGGGCGCTGATGTTTTAGGTAGTGGTTTTTGAGGTTTTATATTTGTATTGGCAGATGTTGATTTTATAATAAAGATGTCTGTTCTTCTGCTTTCAGGGTCGCCATCTTCACCGGATTTTTTTGCGGTAACCTGACCGGCACCAACGCATTGCATGATGTTTGTTTCGGGAAAACCGTTGACCACAAGATAATGCAACACAGTTTTTGCTCTCTTTTCCGACAATAAAAGATTGGGGTCTTCATTGCCTAAATAATCTGCATGGCCGTATATCAGCATCCGGTTATTGCTGAAGTTGGCGATGATTGAATCAAGGAGTTGTTTGTCTTTGTTATCTAATTGGGATGTGCCGATGGTATAATGTAACTGAATGGTGTCGAAGTATTGTGCATGGCCATTAAGTGCTAAAAACAAAGAGAAGATAAGGAAGATGAATTTTAGCATAGCCTTGCAATTGATAGATTCGGGATATAAATATAACGGAAAATACTACTTTTCCATTATCCTTATTTCTACCCTTCTGTTGGCCTGTGCCTGGTCGGGTTGTATCTCCTGCTGAAAAATGGGTTTGGTATGCCCAAAGCCAACGTAGGAAAGTCTTTCGGGATTGATGCCTTTTATTGTAAGTAATGTTTTTACCATTAAGGCGCGCTTTACGGATAAGATCCAATTCGGGGTATCTTCAAAAAAACCATCAGGGTAAAGACTGCAGCAAACGTGTCCTTCCAGTTTTATTTTCAATGTAGGATGCTGGCTCAATATATCATATAGATTGTTCAGCTCGTCAAACGAGGCAGGTAAGACAGTATCTGTGCCGGGAACGAAACTTATATTTTTGAGGGTAATAATATCTCCTACTTTTAGTTTCTTATAATCGATTTCGGTTACTTTTTTGACAGGCTCTATTTTAACTATGGTATGAACATCGGGAACCGGCAACGATTTTAATGTACTTTTTATCAATGTTCCTTTTGTTATGAAAATATCCACTCTTCTGTTTTTGGAGTTTTCTTTGAATTCTTTATTCATGGTTTCAACAGGCTGGCCTACTCCGATAGAATGTATAACCTGTGTTTCAGGAAATCCTCTGTCAACTAAGTATCTTAAAACGGCGTTCGCTCTTTTGGCCGAAACGAGATTATTGCTGTTTTCATTACCGTTGTAATCAGCATGACCGTCAATCAGTATTCTTCTGTTGCTGAAATTTTCAACGACGGAATCTAATAAGTGTCTTTGATGGTTGTTGAGTTTAAACGAATCTTTCGTGTAATATAATTGTATCAGCTCGAAATTCTGAGCAGAGGCTTGTATCGAAAACAGGAAGCCAAGAAATAATAAAATAAGATTTTTAACCATAGAATTTATAACTCTAAATGTACATGTTGTGCTTTGACTGCTTCTCCGAAAAATGTAGTTGCATGCTCTTCAAAGTCTTTTACATCGTCAGTTGTGTAAAATGCTTTAAACCCGGTTTTGGTAATACGGTTGTCCAACGTTGAATGCCTTTGCAGATAATCTACCAGGCTGTTTGCCACAATCGGACCTTGTGAAATAAGCTTTACATTTCCGGGTAAATATTTTTCAATTTTATCTTTCAATAAAGGGTAGTGTGTGCAGGCTAACAATACGGTATCAATGTTTGCATCTTGCTTAAACAGTTGCTCAATATCCTGTTGAATAATTTTATCGACTGCATCACTTTTATAATCGCCGCTTTCGACAAAGGGCACCCATAAGGGACAGGCATGTTGAAACACCTGAATATCGGGATAGAAGTTAGCAATTTCTTTCAGATAAGATTCGGATGTGACTGTACCTTTTGTTGCCAAAATACCTACTTTCTTTGTTTGGGTATATTCACCAATAATTTCAGCACTGGGCCTTATTACACCCAAGACTCTGTTTTCAGGATTTAAATCCGGCAAATCATTTTGCTGAATGCTGCGCAGCGCTTTTGCAGATGCGGTATTGCAAGCTACAATCACTAACGGACAACCTTGCTCAAAAAACCATTCAACACATTCCAGGGTATATTCATAAACGGTTTCGAAAGAACGATTGCCATAGGGCGCACGTGCATTATCTCCCAGATAGATATAATCGTATTGAGGCATCTTATCTGCAATAGAACGGAAAACGGTTAGCCCGCCATAACCTGAATCGAATATGCCAATGGGTTGCATTTGATTTTTTATTTTTTTCTTGATGTTTTTATCCTTCTACCTCTCCCAACTCTATTTCACCAACTTTAAAGCCTAAGATATTTGTTGCAATTTCTTTAATCTTTTTTGACCATATCAACCATTCTTCGTCATTCATAAATCCGGAGAAATGAAGTCCGCCTGGTTCTACAGAAGCTAAGATGTGTTTTTCATTTTCATTAAAACTAAACCAATATGGTATATTAACTTCTCCCATCGAACCTCCTTCTCCAAATCCTAACCAACCTTCAAGTTGCTGATAGATATCCGGCATTTTATCCCAAACATTTTTACCTGCATCATATCTGATATTCAAATTCATTTCTTGTCCCGACATACAATTAGGAGTATTATAAATGAAAAGTATTTAAAAACGAATTATAAAATTAAGGCAGCCCATCTGAATTACTTTATAGTTTATCTATTAAAGAAATTGAAATTACGATTTCTTTTAAAGGCTAAATTAGTAAGATTCAGAGAGTCTTTTATCCCCCGATTTGCGGTAATAGCAAGTTTTATTTATAAAAAACAAATCTTAAAATTAAGGCAACCCGTTTGGATTGCCTTTAAAATTTAACTCAATAAGTAAGATAAATCGTCTCGTGTCAGTTGTTTCATGAAGGCATTGCCGTCATCTGCAATCAGTTCTTTTACAAGGGTGAGTTTACGTTCCTGCAGCAACATGATTTTTTCTTCGATGGTGTCTTTACAAATCAGGCGGTATGCAAAAATGTTTTTCGTCTGTCCGATACGGTGCGTACGGTCAATGGCTTGCTGCTCTACTGCCGGGTTCCACCAAGGATCAACGATATAAACATAATCTGCCGCTGTTAAGTTAAGACCTACACCACCTGCTTTCAATGAAATAAGAAATACACGGCAATCTTCTTCATGCTGAAAGGCCTGAATAGCCTTTTCTCTTTCTGTGGAAGATGTGCTGCCATCAAAGTAAACATAAGGAATGCTCTGCTTTTCTAATTCATCTTTAATCAAACCAAGCATGCCTAAGAATTGAGAGAACACCAAAGCTTTGTGGTTGCCGGTATTTTCTGTTAGTTCACGCACCAGTTCTTCAATCTTAACGGAATGATTTTCATATTTTTCATCTTCATTAAGGATAGCAGGAGAATCGCAAATCTGGCGTAGTTTCATCAATCCTGTCAGGATGCTTAGTTGCGAACGCTCCATACCTTTTTCATCAATTTCACCCAATATTTTACTGCGGAAGCTATTGCGGTAAGCATCGTAAATCTTACGTTGTTTCGTACCCATTTCGCAGAATAAAACCATTTCGGATTTTTCAGGCAAATCAGGCGCCACTTGCTCTTTGGTACGACGTAATAAGAAAGGATGTATCAGTTTACGCAAATGTTTCTTTGCATCATCTTCCTGCATTTTATCAATCGGCGTCGCAAATTCATTTCTGAAAAATTCCATGGAACCCAGCATACCGGGATTCAGGAAGTTCATTTGTGCATATAAGTCGAACGTATTATTCTGAACCGGCGTACCGCTCAATGCAAGCCTGTTTTTGCTTTGCAGCAACAAAGAAGCTTTCGCCACTTGCGATGTCGGATTTTTTATAGCTTGCGATTCATCGAGTACTACATAATCAAACTGTACCTGCGACAACATTTTAATATCACTGCGTAAAGTGCCATAAGTAGTAATGATTAAGCGCGTATCGCCAAAATCTTCCATCTTATTGCGGCGTTGCGGGCCATGATGAATCTGGTAGGTAATATCCGGTGTGAATTTCTTTATCTCGTTTTCCCAGTTATAAATCAATGTTGTAGGACATGCAACAAGGAATTTTGCCTGCGGGTTCTGGTTTTGATAATGCTGCAGGAAGGTCAAGGTCTGCAAGGTTTTACCAAGACCCATGTCATCTGCCAGAATACCGCCCCAGCCAATCTCACTCAGGAATGACATCCACTGGAAACCAGCCTGTTGGTATGGCCTTAGCTCTGCATGAACGTTGTCAGGATAACCAATTGGAGTCGTGACATTTTCAAAATCGAAATCCAATAATTTTTCACGTTTCTCTGCCAATTCAGACAATACCTGCAAGTCACTGATTTCTTCGCTCAAGCCTTCGATAGCAGAGAAATGGAATTTCTTTAAACGTATTTTATTAGGAGCTGTGGTGGTTCCCAATTTTATCATTAAAGCATATTTCTCCATCCAGTCTTCAGACAATAAACCAATACTGCCATCTTTCAGGTTTACGAAATTTTGTTTTTTACCTAATGCCTTTTTTACATCGGCAATGCTTACGCCTTCGTCACCAAAGCTCAATTCCAAATCGGCATCAAACCAATCAATGCCGCTGCTTATCTGCAATTGCATTTTTGGTTTATTAGGATTGATACGTAATTGCTTCAACGTTTCATAACCCAATATTTTCACATTGGCCTCCGCTAAAGTATCCATAAAACTGAAATACCAGTTTCCTTTCAGGGCTTCATTTGAAGGCAATAAAAAGGAATGCGATTTTCTGCTTTCCTGCATTAATGGGTGCAAATGCCGCAGCATGGTGAGGAAAGTTTGTTCTGTAGCCTCGTTGCGTTCGTGCACTACAACTTTCCCATTGACAGCCGTCACTGCAGGTGTATAATCAAGCCATTGTTTTTCTACGCCGTCGTAATCAAAGATGGGTTTGAATACCATCATCTTGTCAGTTTCACGGAGGTATAATTTCAGTTCAGGATCTACTTCTGTTGCCGTTTCTTTCAATGCTTCATCAAAAATGATAGCTGTATTTCCGGACAATGGCAATAATTCATTTTTGAGATAATCAGCCCAATCTTCTGCTGCAATTCTGACGATACCGTCTTTATTGAATTGCTCCATTACGGCAACAACATCCAGGTTTTCTGCTGTATGATAATTATTATCGATACGGATAAGGGCGCTGTTTACAACTGTTACATCGTTATAATGAAAGACATCTTCGCCTAATGCAAAACGAACTTCCAGCATCACATCACCATTGTCTTCTGCCGAAGGTGCAACATGAATCTGTGTCTGGAAAAGCTTTTGGGAGAAATGTGCTTTTACAAGATTACCTGTAACAAAGTATTTTCCTTCGGGTAAATAATATACAAAAGGATAACTGGAAAAATGTTCACATAAACGTTGGTAGCGTGGTAAATAGAAATCCCAGACTTGCTTACGTAATTCATCATTCGGCACTTCCATCAATTCTTTTGGCAAAGAATCCCAGAACTCACCGAATGGCGTATCGCGTTTTATAAATTTAAACAACTCATCAGGACTTTGTTTCCTCAATGCTGTTACTAACAATTTATCGCGGTCTTGCAAACCTGCGGGATTGATATAAGCAGTCGCTTCAATTTTCTCAACAGTGCCGGTATAGCCTTCGCCATTTTCATCAGGCTCTCCGCTTAATAAATCAAAATTTGTAAAAGGAAAATATTGGCTCTGGCTTGCTTCCATCAGTACGCCCATCCTGCGTTTGGAAGTAGGCGTATCTGCAACTGCAAAAACCTTTTCTTCTCTTTTGTAGGTTGAAACTGGCTGTGGTGCGGCCATTGCGATTTTCTTGATGGAAGTATCCAGGACACGCAGGAATGGTTTTCCATCATGATAAGAAAAGTCGAACTTGTTGGTCAAATCGTCTTTCAAGCTGTAACCATACAGGTTCAATAACTTTTCTTTTTGCGTATCCCAGTTGCGTAATGTGCTGAAATAATGCCCGCCATGTTTATTTAAAACATCCAAAAACACTGCTGCTTTGTGGACGCATAACGGATATTTTTTCTCATCACAATCACAGGATGTATCAAAATAACGTTCTTCGTTTTGTTTAATATAAAGTTCAAATTTCTTGCCTTCCGCATCTTTCACTTCAGCTTTAACGGCGTCGTTCTTTGCTTCAAGAATTTTGATACCCTTATTTTCAATAATGGCTTCTGCGCGTTCAAAAATACCTGCGGAAGAAAACAGTTTAATGAAATGCGTTGTGATTTGACGCATGCGTATAGTCGTATGTTTTTGGTCATACGCTAAATTTACATTGTCAAAGTAACCGCTTTGCAATAAATCGTTCAACTGAAACAAAGCCGCCGCTTCATGTCTGCATACCGTTCCCATATTGTAAGGACATTGGCAACGCAGGTTCAGCTTTTTAGGGTCTAAGTAATTCTGAACTGTTACTTTATAATAATTGCTATATACATCATTACGAACACGAAAGGAAACCTGTTCGATAAGTGTATCATTTTCTAACATCTGTACGCCGGAAGTATGAAAGATTCTCTTTCCTCGTCTGATGACTTCGTCTGTGGCGTTATGATAAACGTGTTTAATTAAATCTGGTAGGGACATTTTCTGAGCTATCTATTCTATAGGCCTTTTGAAAAAAGCAAGCGGCAAAGTTACGGCAAAAGCAGTAGAAAAGGTGCAGGAAATATGTGACCCGATAAATTTATTGAATCAGGAAAGAATTTTCAAAGCTTTATTGCAGTACAATTGTTATTTGTCAGCCTGGCTGAGGTCGCTAATAAATGCATTTTTAAGTAGGATAAATCCCGAATTTCATATTGTTTCTTTTTAGCTTTGCCCTATGAGCAACCAGATTATCGCGGATATCTTCGACCTTTTAGCCAAATTGATGGAAATTCATGGCGAGAATAGTTTTAAGGTTAAAACATATAGTATTGCTGCTTTTCGTTTGGAAAAGATTGCAGACCAGGTGGCGTTGATGACGCCTGAACAAATGAGTACTATTCCAAATATTGGTGCAGCTGTTGTCCAGAAAATTCAGGAAATATTAGAGACGGGCGGTCTTGCTGTTCTGCAGGAATATCTGGAAAAGACACCACCCGGCGTTGTTGAAATGTTGAGTATTAAAGGGATAGGGCCAAAGAAAATTGCTTTGCTTTGGAAAGAGTTAGGTGCGGAATCTATCGGTGAACTGGAATATGCCTGTAATGAAAACCGTTTGGTAGCATTAAAAGGTTTTGGTGCAAAAACGCAGGAAAGCATTTTAAAAAGTATTGCATTCATTCGCAGCAATCAGGGTTTTTGTCTCTGGTCGGAAGCCGAAACTTTTGCAACTCAAATCTGGAAGAAACTAAGAACTGTTTATCCCGATAATCAAACTGATTATACAGGTGATTACAGGCGGCAAATGCCAACTATGTCTTCCATTGATTTCATCACTGATTTATCAATAGAGCAATTAAAAGCTCAGCTTGGGCGTATTCCGGAGGTTTCATTTACAGAAGAAGCTACACAACTTTCCGTTCATATTCCAAATGCACCTTTAGTTTTATTTCAATTATGTAATGCAGAAGAATTTCTGTTGCATCAATTTTACTCAAGCGCATCACCGGCATTCCTGGAAGCTTTTGATAATAAATTCAAAGTACCGGAAATAATTAGAGACGAAGCTGAAATCTTTACTCAAAACAAGTTGCAATACATTCCGCCTTATTTAAGGGAAACAACTTCGATTCTCGAGAAAGCTGCAACACAGGAGTTGCCAATGCTTATTCAACCCGGCGATATAAAAGGCATTATTCATAACCACAGCACTTATAGCGATGGTATTCATACTTTGGAACAGATGGCGAATGCCACGCGTGATAAGGGTTACGAATATCTGGTTATAAGCGACCATAGCAAGACGGCATCTTATGCAGGAGGTTTGCAGGTTGAAAAAGTGATGGCGCAACATGAAGAAATTGAGAAGCTGAATCAAAAGATGGCGCCTTTCAAAATCTTCAAAAGTATTGAGTCCGATATTTTAGGCGACGGCTCTCTGGATTATGAACCTGAAGTTTTAGCAACCTTTGATTTAGTGGTTGCTTCTGTCCATAGTAATCTTAAAATGACAGAAGAGAAGGCTATGCAACGCTTACTCACCGCCATTCAAAATCAATATACCACAATTTTAGGTCATCCAACGGGAAGATTATTATTGTCGAGGGAAGGTTATCCGGTTGATTATAAATTGCTGATAGATGCTTGTGTGGCACATAATGTTGTTATTGAAATAAATGCGCATCCCCGTCGGCTGGATTTGGATTGGTCCTGGCTATCCTACGCAATGGAACAAGGAGCAATGGTATCTATTGATCCTGATGCACATTCAATGGACGGAATTGATTTGGTGAAATATGGTGTTTTGGCTTCGCAAAAAGGCGGTTTGACTAAGGAACGTAATTTAAGTTCTATGGGATTGGCGGAGTTTGAGCGTTTTTTGGCGGAACGGAAAAAGTAATCCTTATTGTTTCAATATCGTTTTAAGTGCTGGTGTAAACCTTATAGGTTTTAAAAACCTATAACGGTTAGCTAAAAGAAAACAGTATGAAAAGCAATTTCTTAATTAAACGACACCATCATAATCACATTTATTAATGCAATTCAGTTTTGATAGACCGGAGTAATCTGAATTTAGATTTGGCAACTTTTTAAAAGTTGTCAAATCTTTATACCTAAACAACAAAAAACTCGCTACAATATTTCATTGTAGCGAGTTTTAATTTATAAATCATTCAATTAAGATATCGTTTTCTCTTCCTTTGCTTCCCCTCTTTTTTGCTGTAATTCTTCCAGTTGCTTACTTACTTCTTCCACTTTTTCTCTGCGTGCCGGCAATTTCTTTTCAATCTGCTGAATCAGATTTTCAAGATGCTTACGTAATTCATCTTCCTTGTGGCCTTCGCCTGTAGTGTTTTTAAGCGATTCTGTGAATTCAGCCAATTTAGCTTCTTCATCTTCCAATTCTTCCTTTATTTTACCTAAGAATTGCTCTGTTTGTGTCAATCTTACATCCAATTGATTTTGGAAACGTGCTTTACGTTTATCCCTGTCCTCATCCTTACGTTTGAAAAAATGATGGCGGGCAGAAATAAATTTCTCCCAAACTACATCTCCATATTCACGTGGGATATGACCTATTTTTTTCCATTCAGTCATTAGCTCATTCATCTCTTCAGTTGCTTCTCTCCAGTTATTGGAGTTTTTCAATTCTTCCGCACGATTGAGCAAAGCTTGCTTTTGAGCGTAGTTATCTTCCAGATTAACTTTGAAAGTTTCGGCGCTCTGTCTTTTTGCAGAGAAGAATTTATCTCTTGCAACCTGCAAACGGTTCCACAACTCATCAGCTTTTTCATAAGGCACCTTACCAACGGCTTTCCATTCGTCCATAATAGTACCTAACGTCAGTGTAGTTTCTTTCCAATCGATGCTGTCACTAAGTGTTTCAGCTTTTTCAACCAAAGCAAGTTTCAGATTATAATTCGCTTCCTGCTCGCCTTGTATATGTTCAAAATGTAGTTTCTTTCTGTCAAAGAATGCATTGCGTGCATTAATGAAACGATTCCATAATTCTTCGTTTTTATCATGAGATGCAACGCGGCCAATTGTTTTCCATTGGTCCATCAATTCTTTCATCACATCAGATGATTTGCGCCAATCATCTGATTGAGCATGCTTTTCAGCCGTTTCGCAGATTTCAAGTTTAAGGTCAAGATTTTGCATCATATCTTGTTCCACACCTTCCTGGTGTTGACGTTTGCGTTCGTAAAAATGATTGCGTGCCTTTTCAATACGCTCCCAAAGTTTATCGCTACGTCCTTTGTCAGCCGGGTTAGCATGCTTCCATTCTTCAACCAGTTCCCTGTAAGCATCGGTAGTTGCTTTCCAATCTTCTGAATCCTGTATAGACTCTGCCTTTTCAGCCAGTTTTAATTTTTCAGCATAATGTGTATCATATAAAGACTGAACCGTTTTCTCTTTCTCCTCAAGGCTTTCGTAGAACGGAACATAATCACCAATTGCATTTGCTCTCTGGATATAATCCTTTAAGCGGGAAACCTTGCCGCTCAGCTTTAATTTATCTTCTGTCTGTTCCCACTCGGTATTCAATTCCTGAACCTTGCCTTCCACTTCTTTGAACTTCTCTGCCAGAGCGGTTGTTACGGTTGCAAAGTTCTCTGCATTAATTCCTGCAAGGATTCTTTCCGGGCCATATTTGTTGGCATTCAGAACTAATTCCTGCGAATCATTCAGGGAACAAAATTCTTTACCTGCAAAGCTTAACTCATTCCACATTTCAGGTGTAATTTGATTGTCTGCATTTTGAATCGGCTGCTGTGTAGTCATAACATTAATAAATTTACTGTAACGATTTTTTGCAATTTTTCAGGTTCTTTAAAGTCAATAAATCTACTCCATTCATTCAAACCTAAATGAATGGAATAGAAAAGATGCTATGCGAATTTAATGAACATTCATTATGGAAAAAAATGATTTTTATAATTTGACACAAAAAAAATAGCCAAAACACGTGGCTTTGGCTATTTAAATCATTATAATTAAATGAATATTACATTTTGTTCGGTACTTCAATGCCCAACAAAGCCATTACATTTTGCAAAGTGTTTGCCGTCATGGTTGCTAACATCAAACGCAATTGTTTCTTCTCTTCACTTTCGGCATTGGCAATGCTGTGTTGCGCGTAAAATGAATTGAATGTCTGAGCAATGCGAAAGGCATAATTACATAAAGATGCCGGATTATATTCTTTCGCGGCCTGCTCCAATATTGCAGGGTATTGTTCTATCTGTAACAACAGGTCTTTTTCCAGTTGCAACAACGGGTCTTTGCCAATTGAAACAGGGCCATAAGCAATGTCATTTTTGCTTAAGATAGAACAGATACGCGCATGTGCATATTGAATAAAGGTGGCTGTAAAACCATGTAAATCGATAGATTCTTTAGGGTCAAAAATCATCTTCTTTTTAGGTTCTACACGAAGTAAATAAAACTTCAGTGCGCCCAGGCCAACCATATTATACAAATGTTCCAATTCTGCTTCTGTAAAGCCTTCTGTTTTACCTGCTTCTTCAGTCTGTTCTTTTGCCAGACGTACCATCTCTGCAATCATATCATCGGCATCCACCACTGTTCCTTCACGACTCTTCATTCTTCCTGATGGCAATTCCACCATTCCGTAAGAAAGATGATAAATGCCCTCAGCACAAGGCTCGCCCAGTTTTTGAAGAATAAGCTTCAGCACCTGCATGTGATAGTTTTGCTCATCTGCAATAACATAAGCGCTGGTGTCCATTTTATAATCGTTGTATTTCAAACGGGCGGTGCCAAGGTCTTGTGTCATATAAACGGATGTACCGTCAGCACGTAACAATAGTTTTTCGTCTAAACCATCAGCCGTCAAATCAATCCATACAGAACCGTTTTCTTTCTTGAACAAAATACCTTTTTCAAGGCCTTCCTGTACAATTTCCTTACCTAACAAATAAGTGTTGCTTTCGTAATACATCTGGTCGAAATCAACGCCCAGCTTATTATACGTAACGTCAAAGCCTGCATATACCCAATTGTTCATGGTTTGCCATAAGCGGTAAACCTCGGGGTCGCCGGCTTCCCACTTACGCAATAAATCTTGTGCATCCACTAAGATAGAAGCTTCCTTTTCAGCCACTTCTTTTTCTTTGCCTTGTGCGATTAAGTCAGCTACTTCCTGTTTGTACACATCATTGAACATCACGTAATAATCACCCACCAAATGGTCGCCTTTAATGCCTGTGCTTTCTGGTGTGGCGTCATTGGCATATCGCATCCATGCAATCATAGATTTACAGATGTGAATGCCACGGTCGTTTACCAGATTGGCTTTGATAACATCATAGCCGCTGGCTTTCAATATTTCGGAAACAGACCAGCCAAGGAAATTATTTCTTAAATGTCCAAAGTGAATCGGTTTGTTGGTATTAGGTGATGCATACTCAATCATCACTTTTTTACCATTGCTTTCTTTTCTGCCAAAGTCTTTTACACTATAATTTTCGTTCAGAAATGAAGCAAAATAATTATCAGAAATGGTCAGATTCAAAAAGCCTGCAACGGTTGAATGTGCGGTAAAAATCGGATTGTTCTGTATCAGATAGTCTCCCAAAGCTTTGCCTAAAACAGCCGGATTTTGTCGCAATGATTTTACAAAAGGAAAAAGAACAACCGTATAATCGCCTGTAAATTCAGGTTTGGTTTCATTTACAGTAATAACTTCATCAGTAACATTTGCTTCTGGAAACAAATGATTCAAGGCCTGTGCTGCAGCAATTTTTATTTGAGATACTATGGATAGCATGATTAGATATTAGACGTTAGACATTATACATCAGATAAAATATCGGACATTACATCTGAATTCAATTAATAATTTAAGGTGGCAAAGATACGAATGTTGTAGAATTGGATTTGTCTATAAAGAAGCCCGCAGATTCCACTGATTTTCACAGATTAAAAATCTGCATACATCTGCGAAGTCTGCGGGGAATATTTTTTCTAAAGACAACCTCTAAACAGCTACTGGAGCCTTAATATGCGGGTGAGATTCATAATTTTCCAATGTAAAATCATCAATCGTAAAATCAAATAAATCTTTTATTGCAGGATTTAATTTCATGGTTGGCAATGCAAATGGTTCACGTGTCAACTGCAATTTTGCCTGTTCAATATGGTTGCTGTACAAATGCACATCACCAAAAGTATGAATGAAATCACCGTATTGCAATCCGCAAACCTGTGCCATCATCATAGTCAGCAAAGCATAGGAAGCAATATTGAAAGGCACACCGAGAAAAACATCTGCGCTCCGTTGATACAATTGGCAACTTAATTTTCCGTCAGCAACATAAAATTGAAACAATGCATGACAGGGACTTAAAGCCATCTTTGGTAAATCTGCCACATTCCATGCATTGACAATCATACGGCGGCTGTCGGGGTTTGTTTTTATTTGATGCAATACATCTTTAATCTGGTCATAAACCTGTCCGTCCGCACCTTCCCAACTACGCCATTGTTTTCCATATACCGGACCTAAATCACCATTTTCATCCGCCCATTCGTCCCATATTTTTACATTGTGTTCTTTCAGGTAAGCGATGTTTGTTTCTCCCTTTAAAAACCAAAGCAATTCATGGATAATCGATTTTAAATGTAACTTTTTAGTGGTTACCAAAGGGAATCCTTTTTGTAAATCAAAACGCATCTGATACCCGAAAACGCTGATAGTTCCCGTTCCGGTACGGTCGCTTTTTTCGTTGCCGGTGTCTAATATATGTTGGAGCAGTCGGAGGTATTGTTGCATTATAAAGAGTATGGAATTACAAAAGTACAGCTTATATGAAACACAAAATTACGCCTGACAAAGTTATCCTTCAGAAATATTTTGTTTGATTCCTGCTACCGATTCGAAATTTTCACATAGTTTTAAGCACAATTTTTAAAAGTAAATATTCATGGAAAACTCTACACAACCATCAGGCCAGATATTTAACACGCCAAGGCAGGAATTGCCTAATGCTACTGCTGTTTTAGTTCTGGGCATCATTTCTTTAGTTGGTTGTTTCTGTTATGTAGTGCCGGGATTAACCTGCAGTATTATTGCATTAGTGCTCGCTTCTTCAGCAAAACGAACTTATCTGAATAACCCGGATTTATATACGGAAGGCTCATATAAAAATCTGAATGCCGGTAGAGTTTGTGCCATTATCGGCTTAAGCCTTGCTGCTGTTGGCGTTCTTATTATGATTATTTATTTTATTATGATGGGAACGATGATTTCAACGATGCCGTGGAAAAGCTTTCATTAAATTTTAATGCCTGAACTTTAGATTTATGGCAATAATTAACTGGCTGGAACATCACATGCTGACATGTCCTTTTAAGCATGTAACCAGTTTCGATTGCCCGGGATGTGGCATACAAAGGTCTTTCATAGCCCTGCTTAAAGGTAATTTCAAGGAGAGTTTTCATTTATATCCTGCATTACTTTTAGTGCTCTGTACTTTGTTAATAGTCTCAATTCATATTACGTTTAGGTTGAAAAACGGCGCTGCTTACGTAAAATATGGCTATATCATTACAACTATAGTTATTCTTATAAGCTACGGAGTTAAAATGACGCATTTAGGAAATTAAAAAGAGAGTCAACTTTTTAAAAGTTGACTCTCTTTTTAATTATTATCAGACCAAATATTACTCCGCCATCATTTCTTCAATTACCGCAGCAATATCTTCTGCATTTGGCTTGGAGAAATAATCACCATCAGTAGCATAAGCAGGACGATGGGCTTTGGCAGCAATTGTGCGTGGTGCAACATCTAAATATTTATAACCGCCCTGCAATTCCATTACCTGCTGGAACATAAATGCAGAAGCGCCTCCAGGTACATCTTCGTCAATGAAAATGATGCGGTTGGTTTTCTTTAACGATTCAACAATCTGATGCGTAGTATCGAAAGGCAGTAAAGTCTGAACATCTATTAACTCACAACTGATACCTTGCGGCGTCAGATATAAGTCCATAGCTTCCTGTATCACACGCAATGTAGAACCGTAAGAAACAATAGTAACATCTTCACCTTCCTGCAATATTTCAGGAATACCAAATGGAATGGTGAAGTTGAATAAGTTATCCGGCATCTTTTCTTTCAGGCGGTAACCGTTCAGGCATTCAATTACGATAGCAGGTTCATCGCTTTGCAATAAAGTATTGTACATACCTGCTGCTTGTACCATGCCGCGTGGCACACAAATATGAATGCCCCTGAGTGCATTGATTATCATACCCATTGGCGAACCGCTATGCCAGATGCCTTCCAGTCTGTGTCCGCGGGTACGGATAATCAACGGACATTTTTGTCCGCCTTTGGTGCGGTATTGCAAAGTTGCAACATCATCGCTTAAAGTCTGTAAACCGTATAGTAAGTAATCTAAATATTGAATCTCCGTTATCGGGCGTAAACCTCTCAAAGCCATACCCAGACCTTGTCCTACAATAGTTGCTTCTCGGATACCGGTATCTGTAATGCGCACATCTCCGTATTTCTCCTGCAGGCCTGCGAAGCCCTGATTTACATCGCCGATTTTACCAACATCTTCTCCAAAAGCAAATACAGCAGGGTTTGTAGCAAATGTATTGTCAAAGAATTTATTAAGAATTTCGAAACCATTCAATGATGAGCTTGCATCGGAATACTGAGCAGGAACAACATTAATATTGCTTACTGCTTGCGATGACTGAGAATGCAAATGCGAATTGAATTTATCTGCCGCTTCCGCTTTTAGCAAGTCGTAATAATTGCTGAGGTTACGAATCGCCTGGCTATTGCCGGGGTTTGCTTTCAATATTCTTTGAGCAGTACGTAGCACATCCTTACGAATCGGTTCTTTAATGGCAGCTAACTCCTGAATCCAGCTTGCTATAACCTGTGCGTTCGGACCACCTTCAAATACAACTTGTTGTCCTAAGTTCGAAATCTGTTGAATTTGTTGCTTAATCGGCGCTAAGAATTTATCCCAGGCACTTTGTTTTGCAGCACGTGCTTTATCTTTTGATTGCTCTTCAATAGCAGCCAGTTCGTCTTCATTGGCAATGGCATTTTCAAGGATGAATTCACGTAATTTCTTCACGCAATCCATTTCTTTTTCCCATTCCAGACGCTCTTTGCTTTTATATCTTTCATGAGAGCCGGAAGTACTGTGGCCTTGCGGTTGTGTTACTTCCTGTATGTGGAATAAAGCAGGGATATGGTGTTCGCGTACACGGGCAATACCTTTTTGAAAAGTTTCTACCAAGGCTGCATAATCCCAACCTTTAACCCTGTAAATTTCAACACCACTACCTAACTTTTCATCATATTGAAGTCCGGAAACAGACTCTGAAATAGAACCTTTGGTAGTCTGATAAGTACGCGGAACGGAGATACCGTAACCATCATCCCAGACACAAACCGCCAATGGAACCTGCAGAACACCCGCAGCATTTAAGGTTTCCCAAAAATGACCTTCACTTGTAGAAGCATCACCAATGGTACAGAAACTTACTTCATTGCCGTTATTGGAAAATTTTTCAAAACCTGTTTTAAGGCTTTCTGATTTACGATACATTTTGGAAGCATAAGCCACGCCCAATGCACGAACCATCTGGCCCGCAGTAGGAGAAATATCGGAAGTAGAATTGGGCTGTGCCATCAAATCTTTCCAATCGCCGTTTTCATCTAATGTACGTGTACCATAGTGGCCATTCATCATACGGCCGGCAGAAGCAGGTTCTTCTTTTGTATCAGGATTGGCATACAACTGAGAGAAAAATTGCTCTACATTACTCATTCCTGTTGCAAACATCAAAGTCTGGTCGCGGTAATAACCCGAACGAAAATCGCCAGGCTTAAAGTTTTTAGCCAAAGCAATTTGTCCTAATTCCTTACCGTCACCAAAGATGCCAAACTTAGCTTTTCCCGTCAAAACCTCTTTACGTCCTATCAAACTGGCTTCACGGCTTGTTACAGCTAATTCGTAATCTTTTAATACTTCAACTTTGAATTCGTCGAAAGATAGTTTCCCGTTTGCAGCAGATTTATCCTGAGTAGTTTTCATGCGTCATTAAATTGATATACCAATGATGGACAAAGGTAATCTTTAGCAGCTATCTTCCCAAATTGGCGGGTTGTCTTAGTTGATTAATTTACAATACGTGATTTTAGTCTGAAAATAGACAAAAAGATGAATTTACCTTGCGATTTAAATGTTGTGATGACTTTACGAAATCTCAATTACATTTTGCAGTTTACCGGAAGTCAGATGTTCATATAATTTTGGCACGAGCTTGGCCAACGTTTCGCGTCGGTTGTCTTTGGCACAAAGTACAAATATTGTTATTGGTAATCGATGAAGGAACTGCTGATAAGGTAAATTGCGGTCAACGGTAACAAATATTTCAAATCCGTTGTCTATCATAAGTTTTAAAAGCGTGCCATTCTTTTGACCTGACCAACCTTTATCTTTTACGGTCCATATTTCGTGTTCAGTACCAAAATCATTTTTAAGTTTTCTTGGTAAACTTTCGTCAAGTAAAATTTTCATTTAAAACTTTTTCAGTTGTCAATGTTTGTTTTGCCATTTCTAAAATAGCCACCGCCGTTTCTTTTGATACAGATGGAAAGTCATCTAAAAATTCGTTCAAGTCTTCTCCTCCTTCTATATAATCAAAAAGATTTTGAATAGGAACCCTGGTTCCGGCAAATACAGGCGTTCCGTTCATAATTTCAGAGTCGATACTCACTTGTCCGTATAACATAATTTGCTCATTTAAACTGTCTCGAAGTTACAAAAAATTAAACTGCCAATGTGGCTTCGTTAATTTGAAATTCATAAATATGTATCGATAATTGAAATTGGCAACAGAAACGTAACATTAATTATTTTCCTTTGCAGACAGATTTCCATTAAACTCAATTTTCTTCTGATGAATTTGAAACAATTATTGTCGTTATGCTGCTGCATCTTATTTATAAATCAGGCAAAGGCTCAACCCTCAACTCCCGCAAGGCCCAAGCTGGTCGTAGGTATTGTGATTGACCAGATGCGATGGGATTATCTCTACCGTTTTTATGACAAGTACGGTAATGATGGTTTTAAGCGCATGATGAACGAGGGATTTAACTGTCAGAACACAATGATACCTTATCTTCCCACCTTTACCGGTCCGGGACATACTTGTATTTATACGGGGTCTGTTCCTGCTTTTCACGGTATTGTAGCTAATGAATGGATAGATAACCGTACAGGAAAAGAATGGTATTGCGCTGAAGATACTACTGTAATCAGTGTAGGCGGAGGTAAAGCCGGATTGATGAGTCCCCGTAATATGCTGGCGACAACCATTACCGATGAGCTTCGGCTGGCTACCAACTTTCAATCCAAAACAATTGGTATTGCCTTAAAAGATCGGGGTTCTATTTTACCGGCGGGCCATTCAGCCAATGCTGCTTATTGGTTTGATGATGAAAGCGGCAGTTTTATCACAAGCAGCTTTTACGAAAATAGCTTACCTCAATGGCTGCAACAATTTAATGCGCGTAAGGTAACGGACAGTCTCTTAAAGCAGAACTGGAATACCTTGTATGATATTCATACCTATACCGAAAGCACTGCAGACAATTCTGCCTATGAAGGAGTAACCCGTGGCGAGCAGGCTCCTGTATTTCAACATATAACAGCAGGTGCAACTTATGCCGGAGCTGTCCGGGCTACACCAATGGGAAATACCCTTACGCGTATGATGGCACAAGCCTGCATAGACGGAGAACAAATGGGCAGACATAAAAATTGTGACTTCCTTGCTGTCAGCTTTTCAAGCACTGATTATATCGGGCATCAATATGGACCGAACTCTATTGAAATAGAAGATACTTATCTGCGTCTGGATAAAGAACTGGCAACTTTTTTTGCTTATTTAGACAAAACAGTCGGTAAAGGTGCTTATACCGTATTCCTTTCCGCCGATCATGGTGCTGCGCATAATCCGGCTTTTTTGAATGATAATCGCATTCCGGCAAAAGCTATTCCCCTCGAAGGTGCTGTGGAAAAGCTGAATCAATTTTTGCAAAGTCGTTACGGCAATTCCGGAATTGTAAAATCACTGATGAATTATCAGGTATATCTGAACGATAATATTATCAATACTTCCAAGTTGGACAGGCAGACGATTAAAGAAGATATTATGAACTGGTTTAAGGTACAGGATGGTGTAACTGCTGTTTTGGACTTGGAAAATACGGGCGGAAATGTAACTCCGGAACCTTTGCAAAGTATGGTAACTAACGGATATTATGCTAATCGTTGCGGTGTCATTCAGATTATCTTAAATCCTGGATGGTATAGTGGTCACGGTAGTGGCGACAACAGTACTGTTACCGGCACTACGCATGGCAGCTGGAATCCTTACGATGCACACATACCCTTACTTTGGTACGGATGGGGTATTCCTAAAGGCGAAACATTCAAGACAACTTATATGACAGATATTGCTGCAACACTGGCTGCATTGTTACATATTCAGGTACCAAATGCTTGTATAGGTAAGGTGATTGAAGAAATAAAGAAATAATGCTTCCTATAAGCAAAATAGAAATGGCGCGGCTAAAAACCGCGCCATTTCTATTTTAAAGTAAAATTAGTTTATCATTGGTTTATACTTATTCCAGTTATCGCCAATCATCCAAAGATTGATAAGCATTAAAATGGCGGGCATAACCAGATTCGCAGGAGGCAGGTTAACAAGATGGTGCAGCAAAATGCCTACCATAATCGGGAAAATAAAAACAGCCCCAAATGCTCTCGTCTTGGGAATGGCAAACAAAATGCCTCCTAATGTTTCAGTAACTCCCAACAAAGGTATCAGCCATCTTAATTTAACCATAGCACTGAACATTTCCATTTGTTCCGGCGGCATATCTTTTGGCGGCGGCATATAGTTGAACAGTTTGTTAGTGCCGGCAAACACAAACATGGCCCCGAATAAGATGCAAACAATAATTTTTACGATTCTCATATTTTTAGATTTTGAAGATAAATCTAATAAATATAAAAATCATTCGGAAACCTCCTGTCAATTAATTTTATGCTAATTCCAGTTTCAGGTATTCGCCGGTGTGGCTTCCTTCACATTTAGCGATATCTTCCGGTGTGCCGGTACACATAACCGTTCCGCCGCCATTACCGCCTTCAGGACCAATATCAATCACATAATCCGCCACCTTTACCATATCCAGGTTATGTTCAATTACCAGAACCGTATTGCCTCTTTCCACCAACCGGTCAATTACCGCAAGCAGGTGTTTGATATCCTCAAAATGTAACCCCGTTGTAGGTTCATCGAGGATATAAATGGTTTGTCCGGTATCTTTCTTGGAAAGTTCCGTTGCAAGCTTTACGCGTTGTGCTTCGCCGCCACTAAGGGTTACGGCACTCTGACCTAAAGTAATATAACCTAAGCCGACATCATTCAATGTCTTTATTTTCCGATGCAGGGAAGGTATATTTATGAAGAACTCAGTTGCTTCTTCCACCGTCATATTCAGGATATCGGAAATAGATTTGCCTTTATAACGAATTTCCAGCGTTTCCCTGTTGTATCTCCTTCCATTGCATTTTTCACAATTCACATACACATCCGGCAGGAAATTCATTTCAATCACACGCTGGCCGCCACCCTGGCAAACCTCACATCTTCCGCCTTTTACATTAAAGGAAAAACGACCTGCATTATAACCCCTGATTTTGGCTTCGGGCACCTGCGCCATCAACTGGCGGATGTCGGTAAAGAAACCGCAATAAGTGGCAGGATTACTGCGGGGTGTACGCCCGATAGGACTTTGGTCTATTTCAATTACTTTGTCCACATGCTCCAGTCCTTCTATTTTCTTGTAAGGCATGGGTTGCATCTTGCTTGCCGGGAAAGCATGATTGCTTAATATCGGGTACAACGTTTCATTAATCAAGGTACTTTTCCCACTGCCTGAAACCCCCGTTATACAAGTAAAAGTTCCTAAAGGAATAGATACCGTTACATTTTTCAGGTTATTGCCGGTCGCGCCTTTCAGCGTCAGTTTCTTGCCATTTCCCTTTCTTCTTTCTTTTGGAATTTCAATGCGGTCTTTATTATTTAAGTAACGGGCCGTTACGCTGTTACTTGCCAGAACCTCTTTGGGCGTTCCTTCTGAAACTATCTTGCCGCCGTGGAAACCCGCTGCAGGACCCATATCTATCAGATAATCCGCTGCCAGCATAATATCTTTATCGTGTTCTACCACCAATACAGAATTGCCGCCATCACGCAGGTTTTTCAAGGCATTAATCAACCGGTGATTATCTCTTTGATGCAAACCGATGGAAGGTTCATCCAATATATAAGTAATGCCCACCAATTGCGAACCAATCTGTGTAGCAAGCCTGATACGTTGACTTTCGCCGCCGCTCAATGTTCTGGAAGGGCGATTTAAAGAAAGGTAATGCAAGCCCACTTCCAGCAAAAAGCCAAGCCTGTCCCGTATTTCCACCAAAATATCTTTTGCTATGGTTTGTTGTTTCTTGTTTAATTTCTTTTCAATATCCTTAAACGATTCAAACAAATCGGCCAGAGAAAGACGTGCGTATTCCGCAATGTTTTTGTCTGCAACCTTAAACCAGAGGCTTTCTTTTTTCAACCTTGCGCCACCACATTCCGGACAATCATCCAGCACCATAAACTTCTCCGCCCAGTCACGTACATAGTCGGAAGTCGCATCATCAAACCAACGCATCATCCGGTTCAATATACCCTCAAATTCGCCGCCATCTGCCAGATAAGAATATTGGCTGTCTTCATCCGGCTGGTAAGTCAGAACGCCCTCTTCATTGCCGTAAAGCAATAAATTCATCTGATTTTCAGGAATATCACTTATAGCTTTTGTCAGGCTGATTTTATTTTTTTTGGCAAAAGCTTCTGCCTGTTGCCAGCTGCCCGCTTCGCGTTTTTCACCTAATGGCACAATACCGCCCTGCGCAATAGTTTTGGTTTTATCAGGCAAAACTTCCTCCATGCTAATTCTGTGCACCACTCCCAAACCTTTACAGGCCGGACAGGCGCCATACGGAGAGTTAAAGGAGAATGTATTGGGTGAAGGGTCTTCATAGGAAATGCCGCTTTCGGCATCCATCAAATGTTTACTGTACTGATGAATCTTATCACTTTCATGGTCCTGTACAAAAAGGAGGCCCTTACCTAACTGCAAAGCTTTTTGAAGGCTTTGATTCATGCGCACCAAATCTGCATCGTTCACCTCAAGCCTGTCGATTACCAATTCAATATCATGGATTTTGTAACGGTCCAGTTGCATTTTCTCCTTAAGCTCTTCAATCTTTCCGTCGATGCGAACCCGCACATAACCTTGTTTACGCAGTTGCTCAAACAATTCCCGGTAATGGCCCTTCCGCCCCCTGATGACCGGCGCAAGCAAAATAATTTTTTTGCCTGCAAGGTTTTCGCGGATATGATGTGATATCTCTTCCTCTGAAAAGCGCTGCATCACTTTACCGCTTTCATAGCTGTAAGCAATGCCTATTCTTGCGAATAGCAGACGCATGAAATCGTACACCTCTGTAACCGTGCCGACTGTAGAACGCGGATTTCGGTTCGTGGTTTTTTGTTCGATGGAAATAACAGGAGACAGACCTGTAATCTTATCTACATCAGGCCTTTCAAGGTCACCCATAAACTGGCGGGCATAGGCCGAAAAGCTTTCCATGTAACGCCGTTGGCCTTCGGCATATATAGTGTCGAAAGCTAACGATGATTTGCCGCTGCCGCTCAGGCCTGTAATAACTACTAATTTATTTTTTGGAATATGGACATCGATGTTCTTAAGATTGTGAACACGCGCGCCATATATTTCGATATTTTCGGACATAGGTTAAATTCCTTTGCAAATCCCGATGGAATGCATTTCGTTGGATGCTTCGTTTAGGAATGCGAATTTACGATAATGGCTCCAAACCAATATTATAATCGGATATAATAAGCATCGAGTCTTTCTATGCCTGTATTTTCAGACAATTACATTAAAGGAAAATAATAAAATTGTAACAAACAGGGTTCCCAAACCCGTCAGAAAAATAATATCTGCAATCTTTTCCAGCGTATCTCCCTTATTGAAACTGTTCCGGATAGACATGAACGACAGGATACAACTTGACATAAATAAAATGGTTGTTCCCGCCGTGATTTCATCAATAACAGTGCCATTCGTAAGCTTCATTATTTTGAGGGAAGTAAGTACTACGAAACATAATCCTAACAGATTGGAAGAGGCATTGAGTATATGCGGTGATTTTTGTTCGTTCATTGATTTTCCATTTGTTCATTAAAAATAGCGAATGTTGTTTGCTTGCTCCGGATTAAAAATCGATGATTTTTAGCAGGGTTAAGTATTTTTACAGGAATATGGTTTTTTACAACAAGAAAGACAAAGGGAAGAATCTTTTCCAGATAATGGAAATGATTAAGACGAATGCAGATAAGAATTTGTATAACATGCTCTTTGTGGAATTAATTGCAGCACTAAGGCCAAAGAAAAATATTTCTTCTGAAATCCTTATGCAGCAGTTACTGGAACAGCTCGCTCATGATAAGCAACTGGAGGAGCAATTTCAGAAAATGTTTGCAGAACTGTTTCGTACGCACGATAGCCAGAGCATTTTTACAAGTATCGGTATTTTTGAAAGTGGCACTTTTTTCTCAGAACTTTTCCGGCAGATACGGCACAGCATTTTGCCGCCGGTGGTAGATAAGCGCAGTTTAAGTCATTTACTGGAACGTGCATTCTCCAAAAAGAAAGATTATATATGGGTCAGGAGCATTCCGGATAATTTGTGGATTGAATTTTTTAAGATTGCCGCAGGTAGTTTAATAAAAGAAGATACCGGCCTGGTTCATTCGCTTACCAACACCTTGACGGAACTTTCTTTCAGAGTTTCTTACCTCGGGCTCGAATCCGAAATTTCTAATCCGTTGAAGTTGCTCAAACAAGACATCAATCCTTTTTTGGAACAGAATAAAAAGGTGCAGACACTTGTCCATTTGCTTCAATCCAAAAATCAGCAAACAGCCTTTGTGCAATCGAGCGCAGAGGATGCGATAAAGATTTTGAACGAATGTGAAAAAGTGATTGCCAATATCAGGGCCGGTACGGACAAGAACGGTACCAGTCTTGGTCAATCCTATATATTACTGCGTTGCAGCCAATTGTTGAAAAGGATTTTCATAATTATCCGTTTTCTGGCGCCGGAAGCATTGCCGCAACATGCGCTTATCAATTCGGTATCTTTTTTCAAGACCGTTGTTGAAAGCCTCAATAAGCAAAACAGCATTGCCGATTTGTACAAGAAAAATTCGGGCATGCTTGCTTATCAGATTACCGAACATAAGAGCGCTTCGGGCGAACATCTGATAACCACTTCCAGGGCGGAATACAAAGCTTTATTTTTTTCTGCCGCAGGTTGTGGTGTCATTATTTCTTTTGCTGCATTCATCAAGGTATTGTTGCAAAAGAACCATATCGCAGACTTCTGGCAATATTTCCTTTATAGCCTCAACTATGCCATTGCATTCATCATCATTTACCTGGCAGGAGCAACGCTTGCCACCAAGCAACCCGCGATGACGGCTGCTGCGCTTGCAGGTTCGCTGGACGGCCGTAAGGGTGGGGTATCGCTGAAAGGGTTTGCCATTTCTTTTGCAAAAGTGTGGCGTACGCAGTTTGTTTGTTTTGCAGGCAACCTGATTGTAGTGTTTCCTATGTCTTACCTCATATCCTTTGCCTGGCGCAGCATTATGGACATGCCGTTGATGGTGGGCGAGGAAGTGAACCATGCCATCAACGACCAAAATCCGGTGACAAGCCTTGCCTTGTATTATGGTGCACTGACAGGCGTTTGTTTATTCATAAGTGGTATTATATCCGGCTATATGGATAATAAAGCCATCTATACACATCTTAAAGAACGGCTTAAGCAACACGATGGTTTGCGTAGGACATTCAGCGCTGCAAACCTCGATAAGATTGCAAACTTTTTTGTGCACAGCCTTGGTGGCGTGGTCGGTTATATTGCTTTGGGTTTTATGTTGGGGTATTCTACGTTGATAGGTAAGTTCTTCGGCATTCCTTTCGATACAAGGCATGTTACCATTTCCACGGCCTATTATGGTTTTGGCGTGGAAAGCATCAACAATGCACTCAGCCGCAATCAATGGATATTGACCACACTTGGTATTATAGGTATCGGATTCTTCAACTTTCTGGTGAGCTTCGGTCTGGCTTTTTATGTCGCTATGCGTTCGCGTAATGTTCCTTTCAGCAGCCTTTCCACAGTAGCGCGACTGGTCTGGAAATATGTACGCAAATATCCTGTTGATTTTATTTATCCGCCCAGAGAGGACAGGAAGGAAGAGGAAGTGTTTGGGTGACGGTATAGTTTTATCAACAACCCAACGCCGCTATCTTCCTTTGAATAAGCTGTTTATCTTCCGCTGTTTTGGCAAGTTGCAAGGCCGATTCGAAATGCAATGCAGCTTTGTCTTTATTGGTGTGTTTATATAATTCACCAAGCAGCGCATGATACAAATGATTTTGTGAAAGATTCAGTTTTTCTGCCTCTGTTATAGCTTCTTCAATGCTGTTGGCTTTAGATAAAGCATAGGTTCTGTTCAGTGCAACAATGGGTGAATATTCCAGTATCAACAGTTCATTGTACAATTGCAGAATGCTCTCCCATTTTTCTTTGGTGTCCTCTTTGCAGGTATGCCAGTGGGCAATAGCTGCTTCAAGATGGTAACGCGTTAACCTGTTTCCCTGTGATGCCTGTCGCAGGAAATATTCCCCTTGTTTTATCAGCTCTTTATCCCAGAGTGTTTCATCCTGATCATCGTATAAAATCAATTCGCCTTTTTCATTTATCCTGGCATCGAAGCGGGAGGCATGAAAACTCATTAATGCAAGCAAAGCATTCACCTGCGGAAGATTGGTGCGTTCATTTTCTGTTAATAAAAAAGTAAGGCGCATGGCTTCACTGCAAAGTTCCCTTCTTAAGATGTGCTCGTTTTGCGAAGTATAATAACCCTCGTTGTACAGCAGGTATAAAGTGCTTGATACCGCATCAAGCCTATTGTTGATTTCATTAGGCAATGGCAACTCTGCCGATATATTTTCCGAACGCAGTTTTTCTTTTGCCCTGAACAGTCTTTTATTGATGGTTTCTTTATTGGTAAGAAATGCAGATGCAATTTCGTCGATACCGAAACCGCAAAGGATGCGCAAAGCCAGCGCTACCTGTGCTTCCCTTGCTATGGAAGGGTGGCAGACGGCGAACATCATTTTCAACTGGCTGTCATGAATATTTTCATCGCTCCAGTCAATTTCGGGTTCATCCGTCTGGGAAGTATTGTATTTTATTTGCGGAATGATTTTTTCCGATAAGATTTTATCACGTTTCAGGTAATTCTTTGCCTTGTTTTTTGCAACGGTATATAGCCATGCCGCGGGGTTTTCCGGCAAGCCTTTTATGCCCCATGTTTCCGATGCCTGCAGAAAAGTATCGCTTGCAATGTCTTCCGCCGTTTCGATGTGCTGCATACCGAAAGTATTACAAAGCACCGTTACAATTTTGCGGTACTCCGTGCGGAACAAATGCGGGATTAATTTTTCTTCGTTCATAAAAAGCAAGGTCGAAACATCTTTTCACTTAGCATTGAGCTCCAAAGTTCGTTCTTTAGACTAAGAAGCAAAACAATACCGTCATCTCGACCGGAATAAAAATCATACAGCGACAGCAAGTGATTTTTATGGAGTGGAGAGATATCCCAAAGGCCGAGTTAGCTCCACGTCCTGGAGATCTCTCCACTAAGTAATTTTATGGAATGAAATGGAATAAAATTACTTAGTGGAGATGACGGTGCTGCCGCTTCAAAAAATACTGCGGTCGAGATGACGGTAATGCTTAAAATTACATCGGATTGATTTCCCTTACCTCTACGCTGCCACCATTGGCAAGACCCGGGCAACCTTTGGCCATTTCGCAGGCTTCCTCAATAGTGTCTGCCTTTACGATGGAATAACCACCTACCGATTCTTTGGTTTCTGCATAAGGGCCATCAGTAATCATGGTCGTACTTTTCAGCACCTTGCCGTCATGTTGCAAACGGTTACCTCTGTCCACCAGTTTGTTTTGAGCAGCGATGCCGCCAATCCAGTCTATCCATTTTTTTGTTTCGGCCTGCATTTCTTCGGGCGAGCCTTTTGGAATATTGTTTACATCCCTGCGGTAAATAAATAAGAACTCTTTCATTGTTTATAGTTTTTAAGATTGAAAAATTATGCGAATTGTCCCGGTTGGTAACTGCCCACATCTGCACCGAATGCAATGTTAAGACGGTTATAGCTATTAATAGTCATGACGCCCAGGGTAAGGTCTATCAATTCTTTTTCGGAAAAGCGGCTGCGTGCTTCTTCATAAACCGCCTCGGGCACCTGGCCGTCTTTAATGATAGTCAGTGCTTCTGCCCAGGCCAGTGCCGCTTTTTCCCTTTTGCTGTAGAAAGGTGCTTCGCGCCATGCATTCAGCAGGTACAACCTTTGTTCCGATTCACCCATCGAGCGTAAATCTTTGGCATGCATGTCGAGGCAGAAAGCACAGCCGTTTATTTGCGATACCCTGAAATAAACCAGGTCGAGCAAGGCAGGTTCCACAGACGATTTTGCAAGATACTTACCAATCGGGTACATAGCTGCCATCGCATCCGCGCCGCTTTCCATTACTTTAATTCTTTGTGTCATATTTCGGTTCTTTTAGAGATTAAAAACATATAACAACCGGAAGAAAGAGAATTGGACAAGCAAGAGAAAATATTTTTTTGAGTTTGGAAGAACAATTAAAAAGGAATCAGCTTTAGTGTATTTGCTATTATTATATATAAAATTCCTTTCTATTCCATAGTTAATACAACCTCTGTTATGGTCATTGAACGCTCTATAAAAAAATTGACGATTCTGATCCCGTTAAAAATGCATTACAGCAAGGTTTTATACACACCTGACATAATTTAAACCTTGTATTGCAGCCTCCTTAAAATATTTTGGCACGATTATTGATGTATTGTTATAAACAACTAATGCCTTAGTAACCAAAATCAAGACAAAAAATCAAATTAAGCATAAAAAATAATTTCCTATTAAATTTTTTAATGCAATACATTGGCATATATCAACTAAATAAATCGATTTAGAGTCGTTTCCAACGTTTAAATAATTAATACTGTCTGTATTTATTACTTTTTTAATAATCACCAAGAATAAAAAAATGAAACTTATACTTAAAACAATCTTGCTTCTCTTGCTTTTTGCTTCTGTGGCATCAGGCAGCCCTATACAATTTATTCCCAATAAAGACCAGTGGAATGCTCCCTTTGCTTTCAAGGCTACGATTCGCTCAGGCTATACCGTTTTTTTTGAAAAAAATGCAATGACCTTTTTACTCTCTGATTACAGTCAGGTAGAGGACAGACATCATAAACAACCGGCTGTCATTACCCCTGCTTCCCTTTGGAAAGATGAAACAGGAGAGAACGAGACTTCAGCGCACAATGCCGGTATGGTAAACAACCATGCCTACAGAATAACGTTTTTGAATGCTGTCACAACTGAAATAACAGGTGAAAACGCATCTCCTTATTATCATAATTATTTCCTTGGGAACGACCGGAACAGATGGAAAGGACATGTGAATGTATTTGGAGGACTCAGATACCGGCAGATATATCCCGGTATTGACCTGAGCTATCAGTCTAATAAGGATAATAATGTTAAATATGAATTTATTGTAGCACCACATGCCAGTCCGGAATCCATTCAGATGCGTTATACAGGCGCCGACTTAAGCATTGCAGGAAACGGAAACCTGGTTATAAAGACCAGCCTGGGTGATGTGGTGGAACACGCTCCTTACTCATTCCAGATAATAGGCGGTGAAAAGGTTACGGTTCCGTCACATTTTGAAATAGATAATGGAGTAGTTTCATTTGCGTTCTCCCAAGGTTATGATCAGGCACGGGAATTGGTAATAGATCCCATAGTAGAATACCAGACCTTCAGCGGTGCAACTGATGAGGTCAATGCACAGGGATCATCTTACGGCCCAAATGGCAATATGTATGCTTTGGTAACTGCATTCAATAATCAGTGGCCTGCTACGCTTGGCGCCTTTCAGACTGCTTTTGCCGGCGATATGGATATAGCGATGAATGTCTATACTCCTGACGGTTCAGGCCTGATGTACTCCAGCTATGTAGGTGGCGCAGGAGCCGAAGAACCTACTTCCGTGTCTGTAAACAAATTGGGCCAGGCAGTTATTGTGGGCTATACTTCCAGTTCGGATTTTCCCACCACTGCGGGTTGCCTGCAAACCCTGCAACGGGGTAATGATGGCGTGGCGGCTGTGCTTAGTAATGATGGCGCTATGCTCCTGTCGGGCTCCTATTATGGATCAAAATCAGGCGATGACCTGATTCAGGATGTGGTTTGGGCCAATGACAATGAATTTTATATTTATGGGAAATGCGGTGGCAACACCCCTCCTCCCAACAAACTTCCTTTTGCAATGCCGGCCAATGCCTTTAAGCCAAACAATACAGGAAGGTATGGCAGCTTTGTATTAAAGCTGAACAGGGAGCAAACACAATTACTTGCCGGTACCTATATCGGCCACAGTCCTTCGGGCAAATATGAACCACTCGTATTGCGCCTCAACGAATATACAGGTGAAATACTGATAGGCGGCTGGTCCACCAACAATGCCAACTATCCTACTACTGCCAATGCCTTTCAGCAGCCAAATACAACTTATGAAAGATATGGCACCATTTCAAAATTTGATGCAGACCTCACTACTTTGGAAGCTTCAAGTTGCCTTCACACTGTAGTAAGCGGGCTTGATGTAGATCCGGATGGCAATATTTATGCTTTGGGACAAACAGGCGCCAATGATCTTGTAACCCCTTCTCCCGGAGTATATTCCGAAAACGATCCTGTATGGAGTTTTACCTTTTTGGCAAAGATGAACTCAGACCTTTCTGCGGCATTGGTTCAGACAAACCTGCCTCCCAATCTAATAAGTGACCGCTATGCTTTTGAACGCAGCAACTGCGGGCATTTCTATATGTATTATACATGTACCGATCCCAATGTTGGCACCTCTCCGCCTTACGGGGTGCCATTTACGCCAAATACACTTGCCGGCGGAGCAACAAACAATACGAATGGTTACTACCTGATGGAGCTGAATAAAGATTTTCAGCTGGTATTTGCAAGCTGGTTAGGTTTCGGCACATTGCCCGGTGGCGGCCAGACTTCTCATTGGCATGGCGGAACCCAGGATATTGATCCCGAAGGAAGGCTTTACGTAAACCAGTGCTTCCGTGCAGGAATGGGAACAGCAGGTGCCTGGAGTCCTTCTTCGCAAAACGGAGGCGCCTGGGATGCTGCATCTACCGTGGTGGACATGGAAATGCTACGTGACACCCTGGAGATCAGTCTTGCTGCACTTCCCGATAGCTTTTTATGTATAGGAGATGCTTTTCAGTTTAACGGAACACTTTCAGATCCCGCAGATTTTACCTTAAGCTTTGGTGACGGCAGCCCAAATGAAACATTGAACCTCAATCCCGCATATACCTATGCTGCTCCCGGTGTTTATAATGTGATACTGGAGGCAACACCTGTTGATGGTTGTGACTTCAGCACGGTCAGGGATTCCATAACAGTTTCGGTACTGGAGCCTGAAGTGGTAACGGTGTATCCGCAGGATACAGTAGCCTGTAACGCAGGCCCCGTGGAGGTAACGGTACAGGGAGGGGCAACTTATGCCTGGATGCCGGCAGCACTTGTTGACAACCCCACGGCTTCTATGGTGAGGGTAACCAATAACGGGGAAACAAACCTTACGGTAAACATAACCGACAGCCATAAATGTAAACACACAAAAAGCGTGCACATCGGCAAGTACAGCGTTTTTGCAGAAGCAGGGCCGGACCAGATTATCATTTTGGGAAAAAAGGAATCCGCTATGCTGGATGGCTCGGAGAGCATTGGTGCCGATATTCACTGGGATGCCAATCCTACACTCAACTCAACGACCTCGCTTACACCTGTTGCAACTCCAAAAAAGACTACTTGGTATTATATCAATGCGGAAGACCATACCTGCATCAGTCGCGATTCGGCGAAAGTAACGATAGCCCATTTCGGGGCACCCAATGCCTTCAGTCCTAATGGTGACGGGTTGAATGATGTATTCAATCTGAATACCAATGACGAGAGGTTTTTTATTATAGCTTTTTCCATATACAACAGATACGGAGAAAAGGTATTCAATACGATAAAGAATGAAGGGTGGAACGGAACATTTAATGGCAGGCCCTGCGATGGCGGTGTTTATTACTATTATGCCACCGTTACAATAGAAGATGTAAGGTATGAATTGAAGGGAGATATCACATTGATCCGCTAACAATAGCTCTATAAAATATTAACGGTGGATACCGAAAAACCGAAAAAGAGTAGGCGAATTTTAAATTGCATAAATATGATAAGAACAAAAACAATGAAACAGAGGCTGTTCCCGCATACAATAGCCAAGCTCTTACTAACGCTCCTGTTTGCGGGCCTGGGCTTAAGCAGCAATGCACAAATCACCATCGGAACAGGTGTTGATGACGATTACTACCCTATAGATCTTACATACGGGCATTCAAGGGATATTACCATTTATACTGCATCTGAGCTGAATACACTTACAACAGGAGGCACCATTACCACACTTGGATGGAACAATATGTTAAATACAAATGTCACTACGCCGCTAAAAATATATTTAAAAGAAGTAGGAAACACAGGCAGCGTAACAAGCGACACCTGGAGCAACACCATCTCAGGTGCCACTTTAGTATTCGACGCTACATCTCCTGCTATAGTTTCAGGCTGGAACACTATAGACATTATTGATTTTACCATAAACTCCGGTCAAAACCTGGCTGTATTGGTAGAATCCAATTATGGCAACGGAGGACTGAATCCGTTTGCCACTGCGGTTCCAACGTTTGGATATACTCCTGCAGGATCGAATACGCACGGATCATTACAAACGGTGAATGCGCCGCCAACTACCCAAACGCTGGTACTCAATAACAAACGCCCGGATATCATGTTTGGTGGGCTGACACCACCTTCCTGTGCTCCGCCTTCTGCGTTGACAGCTTCTGCAATTACCGGAACGACTGCCAATATCAGTTTCACGGCGCCTGCAACCACACCTGTCAGTTATGATTATTATTACAGTACGGTTAATACTGCACCCGATGGCGCTACCGTTCCTTCGGGAAATGTTACGGCTTCTCCCATTGGCTTAAACGGCCTTGCCAATTCTACAACTTATTATGTATGGGTGCGCTCCCGTTGCGGCGGCACGGATATCAGCAACTGGTCTGTTTTTACAGCCTTCACTACTGTACAAGCCCCACCTGCGAATGATGAATGCGCCAATGCCACAGTGGTGACAGTTGACAGCGACCTGAATTGTAATAGCGTAATGACAGCAAATACCCTGGGAGCTACACAGTCAGCACAGCCGGCCGGCGGTGCGTCTTATCCTATGGGGATCAACGATGATATCTGGTATGAGTTTACTGCCACAGCTACGTCACATATGATATCGCTTACACATGAATCCGGCCCTTACGGCATGGTAATGTCATTGTACAGCGGCACCTGCAATGCACTGACTTTTATAAAGTCAGATACCGCGGATTATTATGAATTAATGGAAGCAACAGGGCTAACTATAGGGAATGTTTACAAATTAAGGGTTTACACATCATTTTCCGACCCGGGCGTTTATGCTTCCTATGAGTTATGTATAGGAACAACACCACCGCCGCCTGCAAACGATGAGTGTTCCGCTGCGGCAACACTGACTATGAATACTATGCCCGGTTGCGCCAATACAACAATGGGCACTACTGACCAGGCTACTCATTCCAATGAAACACCTCCGGTAAATGCAAGTTACAATGCCAGCACAGATGATGATGTATGGTACCAGTTTACAGCAACCGGCACCACTAACAGGATCACGTTATCAGGTTATACCAGCTCAGGTATGGTAATGGCAGTATATAGCGGTGTTTGCGGTTCCCTTGTTAACGTACAGGAGGCGGAATCGCAATGGGGCGCATCAGAGCTGATCATGGATCTGACAGGACTTACCCCAAATGCTATCTATAAAATCCGGGTATTCACATATGTAAGTAGCGGCGATGCGACAGGTTTTAATATTTGCGTGGGACCGCCTCCGCCGCCTCCGGCTAATGACGAATGTGCAACTGCAGAAACATTGACTGCAAATGCCAACTCTTTTTGCAACATTACGAAGACAGGAACTACCTTGTCTGCCACGCATTCCAATGAAACGACTTCTCCCGATCAGAATGCCCCGGGAACCGATGATGATGTATGGTACACCTTCACGGCCACAGATACAGGCCACCGTATATCTTTGTCCGGTATCACACCGGCAACAGATATGGAGATGGCAGTATATAGCGGTGCATGTGGTAATTTAACGTTTCTGACAACAGGTTTCGGCACTTCGCTGAATGTTACAGGCCTTACCGTAGGCCAGCAATATAAAGTGCGCGTCTATACATTTGATGCCGGAGCCGGTGCTGATTTTACGATTTGCCTGGGGCCGCTGCCTCCTGTTAATGATGAAGCAAGCGGCGCCATTACCTTAACCTTAAATGCCGGCTGCACCGGTGCCCCGTACAATAACACAAATGCTACGCAAAGCAGCGGCGAACCATATCCTTCCTGCAAGGAAGATTTTGCCCCGACCGGGTATGCGGGTATGTGGTATAAATTTGTAGCACCGTCATCCGGCATGGTAAAAGTTTCCTGCGATGGCGGGGGAACGATGGGAGATTCGAGAATGGCATTGTTCAGCGCATTGGATCCCTCAGATTACAGCACATTCAGCATCATTGCCTGCGATGATCAGAATGGGGTAGTATCGGACAAACGTTCCATGTTTTATGCCACAAACCTTACTGCCGGCACTACTTATTACATCAATGTAGATTACCTTTTCGATATGTTCAACCCTTCCGATCCTTTTGGTACCTATTGCGTGACGGTGGATGAAATGAATGCATCTATGCTTGCTACAACTGCAGGCGATTGTATGAACGGCCAGTTTATCACAAATCCTAATACTGCTTATCATGGATGGATGTCGCTGGTGGACAATGACGGCAAACTGATTGCCAACATTCGCCCGCTATCCGGTTCTGCCGCTTCATTCAGGCCTGCCACTACCATCAAAACAGGTATGGCAAGGACAGATTTTGACGGCACACCTTACCTTAACAGGAATTACCTTATCAGGGCCACGGGCACTTCCGGTTCCACCGATGTACAGTTTTTCTTTACGGATGCTGAATTGGCGAACCTTGGGTCAACATTAGGGAACCTTAACATTACCAAAGTTTCAGGCAATACATGTGCGCCGGATTTTGTTTATACACCCGGCACCAATACGGCCCTTTTGCAAACAGGCAGCGAGCAGCCGGTAAGCGGGGTTAACTATATACAGGTAAATACACAAGGCTTTTCAAACTTCTTTATTATGCCGGGTAGTGCTCCGTTGCCGTTAGAGCTTATCAGCTTTACCGGTCAAAGCAAAGGCGCAATAAACCTGCTGAACTGGAAAACCGCTGACGAAAAAGGATTCAGCCATTTCGAGCTGCAACGCTCGGCCGATGGTAAACAGTTCAGCAAGCTGAGTATAATAGCTGCCGACAGAAACAACGGAGGAAACTATGACTATACGGATGCTAACCCGTTAAAGGGTAAGAATTTCTACCGTTTAAACATGGTGGATGCCAATGGCAAATCATCTGTTTCAACAGTCGTAGAGCTTCGCTCAAATGAAGGCAGCAATATGTCTGTGAGCCTGTATCCTAACCCTGTAAACAAGCTACTGAAAATAGTTGTTGATGGCAATGTGGACGCCGATGCCGCCATACAGGTAACCGATATTGTAGGTAAAGTTGTAAAAACCGTAGCAATGAGCTCCAACACAGCGGAGATAGACATGAGCGGCCTGAGCAACGGCATCTATATTATAAAATACAGTAACCATGAAGGTTCCTTTAAAGGAAAAGTTATAAAGAACTAAGCATTTGTTTCTTATCTAAGCCGGGTTATCCGTAATGGGTAGCCCGGCTTTTTGCGTAATGAACTTTTACCACAGAGGCCGCAACGTTTTGCGCAAAGAACAGCAAAGTCAAAATGAGGAATCCTGCTTCTCTGCTGCCTTTGCGTGTGTTCTTTGTATTGTCTGCGATTTATCATGTTACATTTTTATCGTTCACATTAAATAACTGAAGAAATTTTAAATTTTTTTCTTTTCTGCCATGAGTTTGGCACGATTATTGCACATATAAGGTTATACATATTTTTATAAACTTTAAAATTCACTATTATGAATTTAATGGTAAGATCGTTCGCACCTTCCGACGAATTAGAAGATGCAATAAACCAGATTAATGGGCTGATTAACAACCTGGATCCTTTTAAAGTATCGCTTAGCAATGATGCGCGCAAGAAAATGCGTGTGGTAGGATCGTCAAGGCTGGGGCTGGTGGACATCGTTTCCAGGCTTGCCACGCAGTATGATGAAAAGCTTGCAAAAAACGACAATGCAAAAGACCTTAAAGAAAGGGTAGCTTACCTGCAGGTGTTGAGAGCGTACCGGATAGCCGCTCAAAAATTGTGCGAGGCACTGGATGATACCGACAAAGCTCTGGGTAAGGATATTATGGGCTATGTGGACAAGTTCGGCGACAGCCTGCAAAGTGCGCGCAAATATGACGGCGATCTGGACGAAGCCATCAAAGAACTGGATGATTATAACGCACGCTTTAAAAAGGTGATGGAAGAAGAAGACCCGGAGCTTGAAGCAGGTGAGCCAGGCAGCGAATTGCCGCAATAATCAGCATAAATTCGGGGCGTTTACATTTGAAAACCGGCATTTGCCGGTTTTTTTGTGCATTGTATTTTCCGGCTGCACCTCGTTCCGTACGAGGTGTTACCTCGTGAATTAGTAGGATTACCTCGTAAACCACGAGGTATAGGTTCGTAAATCAGCAGGTTAACCTCGTTCCGTACGAGGTGTTACCTCGTGAATTAGTAGGATTACCTCGTGAACCACGAGGTATAGGTTCGTAAATCAGCAGGTTAACCTCGTTCTGGACGATGTAGTACCTCGTAAATTAGTAGGAAATCATTCTATTGTATTAGCTAACAAAAGTAACCTTTCATATTTTGTTGTTTCATAAGATGATATTTGTATATTTGAGGATAAGAATGTTAATAATAGAAATCTTCAATTTTGAAAAATAATTCAATGGAAAAAAGCTATACACAGTCGTCTAAAAGTATTGATACTGGTTTCTTATTAAATGAACAAGAGCTTCGGAGAATAATTGAAGTGATTAATGAACAATTTGAGAAGACAGAAAGCAATAAAAATTTAAAAATAACTTATATAATTGAAAATGCAAACGGTCAGGTAATTGAGACTACAAGTCTAGAATATATTATTAACTACGAGAATATTGGACCATCTGAAATTGTAACATTAACTGTAGAAGCTATCGGTGATATACCAAATGAAGAAATTAAGCTTACATTTTCCAATACATCTTCTGAAAAAAGTAAAGAACTGAACAGTATTCGGTATAAAATAAAATCTGAAAATAGAGACTGGGCACTTGTTAGTAGCTCTTTATTTGATGATCGAATAAACAAAATTGTTAAATCAAATTTTGTTGGCTTAAAAGTCTCCCATTTTATTTCTGCTCCATTATTTATCTTTTTATCAATCATACTTTTCGCCAGCTTTTCCTCCTTAGGGCATAAAAATCAAAATTTATTGACATTACTTAATAATTTAGAAAAGAAAATTCAGCAACATCAGAATGTTGATGTTTTAAGTTCTATTGTCAAAATAGAAAAAGTGAGAATGATGGAGGGAGATATTAATAATACACTTTTAGGAAAACTAAAGTACCTTGTATGGTTTATGATCCCATCTATGATGTTATTTTTTTTTACAGATAGTATCGAAAGTGTTATTGCAAAATATTTTCCAAATAAGTTGTTTTTCTGGGGAGACTACATTGAAAAACATAATAAAATGATTAAGCGAAGGAATTTAATATTGGGATTTGTTTTTGTTACAGTTATTATAGGAATAGTAATTAATATCTTATCTAATTTTCTATGGACTAAAATGGCTAAATAAAATTCTATAATACACCCTCTCTCGCAAATATTGCAGTAAAGCCTTTGCAGTATGTAATTGTGCTAAGCGATGAATTTGTTGCAAATAGGAAAAATTAGCTTTACATGAAATTCCTTATTTGTTATAAGCTTTCTAAACAATGAAATTTATGGACAAAGAAATGAACGAAATTGAAAGACTTGTAAAAGAATCTATTAATCATCCAAATATGACTGATACCATCATCGGATATTTGATGTTAATTATTGTTTTCATTCTTTTGATTTACAGCATAAAGATTTTCATTTTTCTTACACAATCTCCTGAAGCAATAGGAAGGAAAGAACTTCTTAGCAGCGGAAAAAGAAGCCAACAGAAATCAAACTAGATTATTCGATGATGAAAATAACGTTTGAAATCCCAGTTTGCGCAAATGCACCTCTCGAAATTATTCCCTATGTTAAAACAAAAAAGCTTTTATTCAGGTTTAATCTTTACGATTTTATTGTCCCGTAGAATAACCAATTCACTATTTTTAGATTTCTTAAATTCTAAAAGTTTTTCATAGACTTTTTCAAGCCCTTTCAGGATTTTGTTTTTTTCTTCTATGTGTTTTTCAGTTGTTGTCATAATAATTTTTCAAAAGGTCAAACTTTTCTACGTTTATAATATTTAGCGAAGCATCAATTTGCTTATCAGCTAAAAGTTCGTGCTTTGCTTCCGAGTTGTCAAAAATAAAAGCTCCGTTAACAATCGGAAGATAAATGTCGAATAAATTCTTAATTCCTCGGATGTATCTTCTTTCAATAACTTGCGGTTCAATATTGTGTCCACCTTCGGAAACTCTTACTTTCACACGCTCTTTAGCCAATTCAATATTTTGAAGCCAAAAGAATAGTAATATTACCCGATAGCCCTTTTCTTTCGCTTCAATGATTTTGTTTTTATAACTCTTGGTTGACAGAGTTGTTTCAAATGCAAAATTTTGATTCTCGGAAAGCAGTTCATTGATTCTGTTCAACATTATTCGCCCCGCTTCAAATGCTACCTTTTCGGGTTGAAAAGGAGATAATCCTTTTGCTATTTCGTCTGCATTGACAAATTCTTTACAATCCAAAATTTCAGGTAAAATCGTAAACGAAGCAGTAGTTTTACCCGCTCCGTTGCAACCTGCAATTACGTAAAGTTTTTTGTCATTCATATTCGCAAATTTACAAATTATTATTGTTAGGTTTTTGGAAGACGTTTTTTGCTCCATATCGCACAATGGTTTGGGTATTGCCTTTCTCGCATAAGTATACAGTCAGCCCTGTACGAAAACCTTTGCTTGCTTTAACAGACACATCTACAGGCTGCTGGTTCAGGACAAACAAGATATTTCAGTTATCGAAACCGATAATTTACCTACTTTTATATAAGCTGTTTATACAGGGAAAACTTACATTTGAGTTTTGAAAATACAGTATCATATGGACAACAAAATACACGAAGGCCGCAATGTGAAACGTTTCAGGGAAATGCTGGGCATTAAACAGGAAGCTTTGGCCTATGACCTGGGCGAAGACTGGAACCAAAAGAAAATCTCCTTACTGGAGCAGAAGGAAAACATCGACCCTCCGCTGCTGCAACAAATAGCCTCCGTTCTGAAAATACCTGTGGAAGCTTTTCAAAATTTTGATGAACAACAGGCAATCAATATTATAGCAAATACCATTACCAATAATGATAATGGTGCAGTAGTGAATCACTATCCTGTTTTTCATCCGATTGATGCACTCATTAAACTACATGAAGAAAAGATCGCTTTATACGAAAGGATGCTGAAGGAGAAGGATGAAATGATGGCAAGGTTGGAGAAGCTGATGGAAGGGAAATAGTGCAGGCCCTTTCGTCATCTCGACCGAAGTTAAAAATCATGAAGCCACAGCGAAATGATTTTTATGGAGCGGAGAGATCTCCCAAAGGCCGAGTTAGTTCCACGTCCGGGAGATCTCTCCACTACGTAATTTTATTCCATTTCATTCCATAAAATTACTTCGGTCGAGATGACGGTGTTGCGTGCTATTTGACAAGAGCATTTGGGGTCCTTCCTTCGTCAGGATGACAATGCGGTTGAGCAATGACAATGCCGGTTATTTAATCCGATTCAAAACCTTCATTTCATTTATGCCAATTTTAACCAGATAAAACATAAACCAATGACAAAAAACAGATTGCTAAGAATGGACAACGTAGGCATCGTTGTAGAATCGCTGGATGATGCCATTTCGTTTTTCTCGGAAATTGGCCTGACGCTGGAAGGCCGCGGAACCATAGAGGGAGAATGGGCCGGAAAGGTTACGGGCCTTGGTAATCAGCACGTAGAAGTTGCCATGATGGTTACGCCCGACGGGCATAGCCGCCTGGAGCTTTCAACGTTTATTAAACCCTCTGTTATAGAAGACCACCGCACTGCGCCTGTAAATGCATTGGGTTATCTGCGGGCTATGTTCACCGTTGAAGACATTGAGGAAATGGTGGAGCGGCTGATTAAAAAAGGTGCGCAACTGGTTGGGGAAATAGTGCAGTACGAAAATTCATACAAGTTATGCTATATCAGAGGCGCCGAAGGGCTGCTTGTAGGGTTGGCAGAAGAAATAGGCGATAAAAAAGACAAGGCATAATCATTAAAACAAAGCAAGATGGGCAAACTGATTGCAGCAATCAATATGACGCTTGACGGGTTTTGCGACCATACTGCAGTAATTGCAGATGATGAAATACATGAGCATTACAATGACCTGTTAAAGAATTCGGGCGCTCTTTTGTACGGAAGGATAACCTATCAGCTGATGGAAAGTTACTGGCCGGCTATAGTGGAAAAGCCTACGGGTAACAAAGCGGAGGATGAGTTTGCGGTGCTGATAGGCAATATTCCCAAAGTTGTTTTTTCCCGTACGCTGAAAAGTGTGGACTGGAAGCATACAACTCTGAAACATGAATTGCTTAAAGAAGAAATTTCAGCGCTTAAGCAGCAGGTGGATAAAGATATTTGTGCCGGAAGCCCAAGTATAATAACAGCCTTGACGCAGCTTGGCCTGATTGATGAATACCAGCTTTGTATTCATCCGGTTATTGCAGGACAGGGTTTGCCATTGTTTAAAAATGTGGAGGACAGGGTTGAGCTTAAGCTTTTAAAGACTAAAACATTTGACTGTGGTGCCGTGATACATTATTACGAGCCCGCGAAATGAAGCTATAATACAATGCCATGAGCCATATTGAAGACAAGTTAAATAAGCTGGGCCTGCAGCTAAAAATGCCGAAGGCGCCTGTGGGGCAGTATCTTGACTGCAAACGGGTGGGCGAGCTTTTATTTGTATCGGGCCGTGTAAGTGAGCTGACCGGAATGGTTGGGGCAGATGTTACCATTGAGGAAGCAAAGGAAGCAGCAAGAGATACGGTGTTGCTCATCTTATCAATCTTAAAAAAGAATATTGAACTGGATACCATTGCCGGAGTGGTTAAGTTGCAAGGCTTCATTCGTTCTGACGCGGGATTTACAAAACAGCCGCAGGTGCTTGACGGAGCCTCGGAATTGCTGATTGAATTGTTTGGCGAAGACGGCCGTCACGCAAGAACTGCAACGGGTGTAAATCAATTGCCGTTTGGGGCAGTTATTCAGTTGGATATGGTTTTGAATTTGAAATAAAGGGTAAGGAGGTCTGTCTAAATCATATTTCTATGAAAGGATTAATTATAGTTTTAATTGCGGTTCTTGTTGGTCTTACAAGTTGCAACAACTACAAAGAGGTAAAGAATGATAAATTAAAAGGAGCTTTTATCATGAATTCCGCTTCAACCTTTAAAGGATATTATTACGAAGGGAGCGATGATAGCTATCATTATTTCGAAAGTAAATGGGATTTTATGAGAGATGATTATTTTAAAATATCCATAGGCAAATTTACAATTAAGGATAAATACAAATTCAAATTTGGTGACAAAGAACTAAGGATAGATTTGTTTAAAGAAAACAATGAACTATTCGGAGAAAATGAATTTTATAACCTTTACGTTGTAAATTCTCGTTTATAAGGTTTCGATTTTAAAATATCAGCAAATCGTCCATTATGACAATTGATAGTAATTTTAAAACAACATGTATGGCAACAAACATCTGGATTGAAAAAGGCTGGGGTGACTCAGTCGAGGATGCAATATTTGACGACATAAAGACTGCCATTGCAGAGACAATTCAAATGGATGACGAACACGGAGCATTCTGGGTCGGACATATGGAAAAAGAATTTGTGCTTGAGATTAATAAGACCTTGGATTTGCTTTTTGTTTATGGCGAAAACCAGGACGAACAGATACATACAAAGCTTGACAATTGGGATGAGGTTAAGCACTTTTTCCGATTATATTTTGACAATGAATTTGAACGGTTGAAAAATGAAATTGAATTGAGACCGTTTACCTACAAACGGCTTCAAAATGGATAATAGTTATGTGCCTGCGACAGAAAAAGAACTTGAAAGTTGGATGAAAGAAAACTGCTACAACTTTAAAAGTTACTCAATAAACGGCAATTCAATTTATGAAGGCTGTGGCATAGACAATTCCGGAGGTCTTTTTATTTGGTATTATACTGAGCGAGGGAAAAGGACTGTGCTTAAATATTTTCCATCTGAACCCGAAATTGTTGAATATGCTTTCAATCAAATTAAAGCTGACAAATGGGCAAAAGCACATTGTATCGGATTTACAACAAGCAAAGCCGAAAAACAAGAACTTGAAAATATTCTCAAAGACGCAAATATTGAATTCTTTCAGGATGAAATTCCATATTACGGCCTTGAAAGGACGGTTTATAGAACATTTGTATTAGGTTGTAATATTAATAAGACACAACATTTAAAATTGAAATATTGCAAAGAGAAATAAATCTGGCTCAATATTGCTGCTATGGCAAAGAAAAAATATACTAATGCAAGGCCTGCCAATTACCGGAAAAAGGCATTGAGTGAACTGAAAGCAAAGTATCCTTACTATAATCTTAAAAGCAATTTATTTATAGGTGTGCCTTTTTTGGGAGGTTTGTTCCTTACCATCTGGGAAATAAATATCTACAGAGTAACCTTTATATCTGTTTATATCCTTTTAAGTATTTGGGTTTTAACAGGCGTACTAATAACACCGCTTTTTAGAAAGACATTTAATATATATTGTTTCAATCCATACACACCGGAACGTTCGCCCTTGTTCTTCCATTTCTTATTTAATATCGTCTCTTTTGGGGGCATTGTAATTTTTCTGTTTATGTGGACGAATCAAACTTTAAACGACCACATAAAAATTGTTAAGGAACTTCCGGTTGTTTCATCCGGTCACTTGGCAAAATCAAGGCACAGTTGCGGAGATCCGTACGTTAATGTGATTTATAAGAATCAGGAAAAACAACTTGTATTTCCATGTGGTACGGAGATTGAGAACTATAACAACGTTTATGTTGAAATCACTAAAGGCCTATTTGGGTTTGATGTAATAACAAACCAAACTTTGGTTGAAGGTGATTGGTAAACTATCATTGCCCAAATCATTTGGGCGCCTGTTCCAATATTTATGTCACAAAATAAACGCCGTTTGTCTAAAATGTACAACGCTTTTATGGAGTAATAAGTTTCTTTGTACCATAAAAACAACACAAACATGACAAGGAAAACCACACTCATCTTATTACCGGCATTGCTATTCTGTTGCAACATATTTGCCCAACGTGTAAATACCGCAAAGCTGGACAGCCTGTTTCAGGTACTGGCCGACAAAGACAAATACATGGGCAGCATTGCCATCTCTGCAAACGGAGAACTGCTTTATACAAAAGCTATCGGCAAGGCTGATATTGCAACTAACAAACCGGCTACGACCCAAACGGAATACCGTATAGGCTCTATTTCAAAAATGTTTACCAGCTGCCTTGTTTTTAAGGCGGTAGAGGAACATAAGCTAAGCCTGAGCCAGACTATAGACAAGTATTTCCCGGCTATTGAAAATGCGGGAAAGATAACCATCGGCGATCTTCTGAGCCACAGGAGCGGCATACACAATTTTACGGATGACGAAAACTACCTGACTTATAATACGGAAGCCAAAACCGAACAGCAGATGATAGATATCATAGCCAAAGGCAAAAGCGATTTTGAGCCCGGCAGCAAAGCCAGCTACAGCAATTCAAATTATGTGTTGCTGAGCTATATACTGGAGAAGACTTATAAAAAGCCGTACAAGGAATTATTGAACGCCCGAATCATTAAGCCATTGGGCCTGAAGCATACTTATTTCGGCGGCAAAACCAATCTGCAAAACAACGAATCTTATTCTTACAGCTTTACGGGTAAATGGAACAAGGAAAGCGAAACAGACCTGTCTATACCCATGGGTGCGGGCTCTGTACTTTCTACCCCTTCGGATCTGGTAGTCTTTATTGAAGCGCTTTTTGCAAATAAAATAATAAGTAATGAAAGCCTGCAACAAATGACCACTATAAAAGACGGGTATGGAATGGGTATTTTCCAGGTGCCGTTTCATAGCAAAAAAGGCTTTGGGCATACAGGTGGCATTGATGGCTTTTCTTCTGCGGTTGCTTATTTTCCGGCCGATAAAGTATCTGTTGCCATCACATCAAACGGAGGAGTGTATGATAACAATGACATTGTGATTGCTGCTTTAAGCGATTATTATGGCATGCCTTATGAGATTCCTGCTTTTAATACCGTTGCACTGCAATCATCTGATCTTGATAAATACCTCGGCGAATATTCAAGCCCGGATTTGCCATTGAAGATATCTGTTACAAAAGACGGTAATAAGCTGATAGCACAGGCTACAGGACAATCTGCATTTCCTCTCGATGCCACGGAGACGGATAAGTTTGAGTTTTTACAGGCAGGTATAAAACTTGAATTTTTACCGGCAGAAAAAAAGATGATCTTAAAACAAGGCGGTGGTAAGTTTACATTCACCAGAAACTAAGATTTGCAATAAATCTGTCAGATATTTACAGTTAAGCGCGAACCGCAGGTTTGCGCTTAACTGTGTTAATGTATTTAGATTCCTGTAAGGACGACACAAAATAAGATAGGCGTGAACCCTATTTGTTAAAATGGGTTTTCACCTAATGGTATAATGGTCCAACCTCTTTACAAAAGCCAGGAATGCCTCACATTTGAGTTTAAGATAGCCGCAGATTTTAATTAATTTAAAAACTTGAATATATTTGCAGTATGAAAACGTTATTGGATTTTAAGAAAATAGAGAAAATTTCGAAGGCGCTGGGTGATCCATATCGATTGCAGATTATAGAGTCAGTCAAAAAATACGACACTACCTGTATGCAATGCAGCGATATTGTAGAGATGCTGGCGCTCTCACAACCGGCCATTTCACATCATATAAAACTGTTGGTAGAAGCAGACCTGCTCATTGCCGAGAAGGAAGGCCGCACCATGAGATATACGCTTAATAAGGAAGTCTTTGCCGATTATGCGCAATACTTAAATTCATTTCTGAAATAGAGTAAATCTATTCATTTAAATGTTTAAATGAATAGGAAGTTGATATACCTTTGTCTCCGCATCTGAGAAACCGAATGCTTTTTTTAAAACTCATTCAAATATTTAGATGTATTGATTCTTTCAAACGGTTAAACTTTAAAAAATGAATTTCACAAACAAAAACGTAGTAATTACAGGCGGAAGCACAGGCATTGGATTGGCAACCGCAAAAGCATTTATCAATGCAGGTGCAAATGTGCTTATAACAGGTAAAAACCCTGACAATCTGCAAAAAGCTGCAGCCGAGGTGAATAACCCGAAACTGAAAACCATTGTTTCCGATACTTCTGATTTAACAGGTATTGCCGCATTGGAAAGCGCCATTGCCGAAGCAGGCAACCAGGTAGATGTACTTTACTTAAATGCAGGTATCGCAAAATTTGCATCTATTGAAAACACCACGGAAGAAGAATTTGATTCACAATTCAACACGAATGTAAAAGGCTTGTTCTTTACATTGCAAAAACTGATTCCGCATTTAGCGAATGGCTCTTCTGTATTGCTTACCTCTTCTGTTGTGGCTACAGGTGCATTGGCAAATGCAGGCGCTTATTCAGCTACAAAAGCTGCTGTAAATGCCATTGGCCGTATTGCGGCAAATGAGCTGGCAGTAAAAAATATCAGGGTAAATATTGTTAGTCCCGGCCCGATTGATACACCTATTTTCGGAAAATCACTTCCTCATGATGTTATTGATAATTTCAAAGCCGGTATGTCTGAAAATGGTCTGATAAAACGCCTTGGAAAACCTGAAGAGATTGCAGACACGGTGTTATTTTTAGCTTCTGAATCTGCTGCTAATATTACGGGCGTAGAATTATTGGTAGATGGTGGCCGCGGATTACGTATGTAATCTGTTGCACTGACTTAAGCATTCGTACATAAAACAGAATTTAATTGGGGTTATCCTAAAAGTCGCTGCTTCCTTTCGGTTGAAAGAAGGCGCGGGCTTTTGGGATAGCTTTTTTATTTAAATTTGAACTTCAACCTTTTGACAGCAAAGGCATTCCTGAATTTTACCGAACAACCTTTATCTGATTTGCATTAAAGAATATACCATGACAAGACTTGACCCTATTATTGCCGTAAAAGATGTGGAAGCCAGTTCACAATGGTATAAATCTGTGTTTGGTTGCAGGAGCATGCATGGTGGAAAAGAGTTTGATATACTGGTATCGGAAGATAATGAGATATTGCTTTGTCTTCACCGCTGGGCTGCACATGGTCATCCTACTATGATGAACCCGGACATTACACCCGGGAACGGATTGATTCTTTATTTCAGGACTGAAAATATGGACATGATGCGACAAAATATAATGAGGCTGGGTTATGCGGTTGAGGAAGATATCCATTTGAACACCAATTCAACCAAGAAAGAATTTTCACTCAGAGATCCGGATGGTTATTACCTGACGATAACCGAGTTTCATAAATACGAAGGCTAAAGACAGCTGTTAATAATAGCACCAGGGAATGGAAAACATTGATATAAAAAGCGTAACCCGAGACGATATCGACCAATTACAACAAATCAGCAGGCAGACTTTTTACGAAACTTTTTCGGTGGAAAACACCGAAGAAGACATGAAACAATATCTGGAGGAAGACCTTTCTAAAGACAGACTGACGGCGGAATTTAATAACCGGGATGCTGCATTTTACTTTGCTATGCTTAATGGTAAGGTGATTGGTTACCTAAAGCTGAACACCGGAGCATCGCAAACAGAGTTGCAGGATGATAATGGGCTTGAAATTGAACGGATTTATGTTTTAAAAGAGTTTCATGGAAAGAAAGTAGGTCAATTGCTTTATGAAAAAGCGCTTCAGGTTGCAAGGAAAAAAAATGCAGATTACGTTTGGTTAGGTGTCTGGGAAAATAACTTGCGGGCAATTTCTTTTTATAAGAAAAACGGTTTTGTAGCATTTGACAAACATATCTTCAGATTAGGCAATGACGAACAGACCGACATCATGATGAAGCTTGAACTGAAAGGACAATAAGAAAATGCGGACATTGGTACAAGCAGCCTTCAAAATTGTACGCAGAGGTTAAGGCTAATCAGCCTTTTCCTTACCTTTGCGTTCCTATGAAAGAAACAGTTGTGAGCGGCATCCGCTCTACCGGATATTTACACCTCGGCAATTATTTTGGCGCTATACATAACTACGTAAAGATGCAGGAAGATTATAACTGCTATTTTTTCGTAGCCGATTATCATTCCCTTACCACGCATCCTGATCCTAAAGATCTGAAAGCAAATGTTTTTCGCGTAGCTGCTGAAAATATTGCCAGCGGCCTGAATCCTGATAAAGTTGCATTATACGCACAAAGCGATATTCCGGAAATACCGGAACTATACCTGATGCTGAACATGCTTGCTTATAAAGGCGAGTTGGAGAAAGTGCCTACGTTTAAAGATAAAGTTCGTTTAAGTCCTGATAATGTGAATGCCGGGTTGTTGACTTATCCGGTATTGATGACAGCAGATATATTGATTCACAACGCCTCCAAAGTACCTGTGGGAAAGGACCAGGAACAACACCTGGAAATGGCGCGCAACTTTGCACAACGTTTCAATAGTCGTTATGGTGAAGTGTTTACCGAACCGCATGTGTTCCGTTTTGATGAAAATACGGTTAAGATCATGAGCCTGGATGGCAATGGAAAAATGAGTAAAAGCGAGAATATCAACGCAACAATTTTCCTGAGCGATGAAGATGAGGTAATCCGCAAAAAAATCATGAAGGCCAAGACGGACAGTGGCCCTACGGAACCGAACATGGAAATGCCGGACTATATTAAGAACCTGTTTCAGTTAATGCAATTGGTTTCTGAGCAGGATGTTCATCAAACTTTCCTGGATAATTATAACAATTGTAATGTGCGTTACGGCGATTTCAAAAAGCAGCTGGCAGAGGACATGAGCAATTTTGTAAAACCTATCCGTGAGCATGCTGCCGAATTGCAAAAAGATGAAGATGCTTTGAGAAAGATATTAAAAGAGGGTGCGGAGAAGGCGAGGGAAAGCGCTTCTAAAACAATTGCTGCAGCAAGGAAAGCTATCGGGATAAACTATTATTAATTTCATGTATTTAGATTTGACAACTTTTTGAAAGTTGTCAAATCTCTGCAGAAGATTGTCAAACCTTTTACCACAAAGAAAATGCGCTACAGAGACGTAGCGCATTTTCTTTGTAATACGTTTATATCAATTGTAATTGTGCTTCTTTAAGATTTTCTAATATTTCCAAAAGCTCTTCAAGATTATCCGAATTAACCAGTTTCATCCTGTATTCTTTTACATTCGGCAATCCTTTCAGATAAGAAGCATAATGCCTGCGCATTTCAAGGATACCTAATTTGCTGCCTTTCCATTCTACAGACCTTGTAAGGTGGCGCGTGCAGATATCAATACGTTCTTCAACAGTAGGCGGAGCCAGCATTTCGCCTGTTTTTACAAAATGCTTAATCTCCCTGAAAATCCATGGATAACCGATAGCAGCGCGACCGATCATAACACCATCCACGCCATACTTGTTTTTGTATTCCAATGCTTTCTGCGGTGTGTCAATATCACCATTACCGAAAATCGGAATTTTGATGCGCTGATTGTTTTTTACTTTTTCTATTAAAGTCCAGTCTGCCTCACCTTTATACATTTGCACACGCGTGCGCCCATGAATGGACAAAGCCTGAATACCGACATCCTGAAGTCTTTCAGCCACTTCTTCAATATTTCTGTTTTCATGATCCCAACCCAGACGCGTCTTTACGGTTACGGGTAAGCTTGTAGATTTTACAACTGCTTCCGTAAGCTTGATCATTTTCGGAACATCCCTCAAAATACCTGCTCCAGCACCTTTGCACACAACTTTCTTTACCGGACAACCATAGTTGATATCAATCAGATCGGGTTGCGTGGCATCCACAATTCTTGCCGATAATGCCATTGCTTCTTCATCGCCTCCAAAAATCTGAATTCCTATCGGACGCTCATAATCAAAGATGTCCAGTTTCTGACGGCTTTTAATAGCATCGCGAATCAGTCCTTCTGTAGAGATAAATTCGGTGTACATCATATCGGCGCCTTGTTCCTTGCAAACAGCACGGAACGGCGGATCGCTTACATCCTCCATAGGAGCAAGCAACAGCGGGAAATCAGGTAATTCTATTGGTCCAATCTTCACCATAACATATCAAAAATGGCAGCAAAGTTAAGGATTATATATTTTGTAATAACAGCATCTCCTTTTTGCAAGTATAAATTATAAAATAGATTTCTTGAATATTTCTTTAGTAAATGTTAAATTTGAAGCACCAATAACCATGAAGAAAACCAAAACCATAATAATATTCCTTCATTTACTTTCGGCGAATGCAGCTCATGCGCAGGTTCCATTTTCAAAAAACCACCGCAAACCTAACTATACAGATAGCTGGAATTTCAGCAACAGGATTGCAGTTAAATTGACGCCCTCTTCTTTGTTAGACCCTTATGGAGCCTTGCTTCCCGTTGGTTTCGAATATTATCCTAATTATAAATATGGCATAAGCCTCGATTTCGGATTTCCGCTGTATTATGCTCTTAACAATCAACGTTTTGATTATCATAAAACCATTAATTCCGATTTTAAGCTCCGTGCAGATATAAGGCAATATTTCATGTTCAGAAAGCATAATTGCCTGTTTTTTGGTGCCGAAGCTTTTTACAGGAATCAGAAAATGACACTGCAAAATTCCTATTTCCATTTTATTGATAACACTTGTTACAAATTTTCAGAGGCAAAGGCCAATAAGGATGCATTTGGCTTTGGATTAATATTCGGCAACTCCTATAAACTTGCGAATCGATTGTTGCTTCAAGGTAATATCGGAATTGGTTTCAGAATTATTAATATGTCGCCCGTCTGGGATGTAAATGTTGCCACGCCTTATTTTAAAGGCTCTTTTGTTTCCCTGGAACTGCCCAATGAAGACAGGGTAGGCGATCATGATTTAAATATTTATATACCTTTTGCAATAAAATTGGCTTATTGCTTTTAGCTAATAAAATCTTCTATACCTTTGCGCCGTCAAATTTTTGATTTTATCAGGTTAAAGTAAAATCTCAAATCTAATATCTAACATCTCAAATCTAATTTATGTCCTTTCGTATTGAAAAAGACACTATGGGAGAAGTACAGGTTCCTGTAGATGCTTATTATGGCGCACAAACACAACGTTCCATTGATAATTTCAAAATAGCCCAAGACATCAATAAGATGCCGAAGGAAATTATACAGGCTTTTGCTTATCTGAAAAAAGCAGCGGCTTTGACGAATACTGATTTAGGTGTTTTGGCTCCGGAGAAATCTGCATTGATAGCAAAGGCTTGCGACGAAATTCTTGACCATAAATTAGATGACCAATTTCCATTAGTGGTATGGCAAACAGGTTCGGGTACGCAAAGCAATATGAATTGCAATGAAGTAATTGCTTACCGTGCGCACGTTATCAATGGCGGTCAGTTGACAGATAAAGAAAAGTTTGTTCATCCGAACGATGATGTAAATAAGTCTCAGTCTTCCAACGATACTTTCCCTACGGCAATGCATATTGCGGCATATAAAATGTTGGTGGAAACGACTATTCCCGGTATCAAGAAGCTACGCGACACATTGGATGCGAAAGCAAAACAATACATGAACGTTGTGAAAATCGGCCGTACGCATTTCATGGATGCGACGCCATTGACTTTGGGCCAGGAGATAAGCGGATACGTATCTCAGTTGGATCATGGATTGAAAGCCATCAACAATACTTTGGCGCATCTGAGCGAATTGGCATTGGGTGGAACTGCGGTAGGAACCGGAATTAATACACCAAAAGGGTATGATGTTGCCGTTGCAAAAAAGATTGCCGAACTAACCGGCCTTCCGTTTGTTACTGCTGAGAATAAATTTGAGTCATTGGCTGCACACGATGCAATCGTTGAAGCACATGGCGCATTGAAGACTGTTGCTGTAAGCCTGATGAAGATAGCAAACGATGTTCGTATGCTAAGCTCAGGGCCACGTGCCGGAATCGGTGAAATTCACATTCCTGATAACGAGCCGGGTTCTTCCATCATGCCAGGTAAAGTAAATCCTACGCAATGCGAAGCATTGACTATGATTGCTGCCCAGGTTATGGGAAATGATGTTGCTATCAGTATCGGAGGTTCCAATGGTCATTTTGAGTTGAACGTTTTCAAACCTGTAATGATCTACAACTTCCTGCACAGTGCACGTTTGATAGGTGACGGTTGTGTATCTTTCAATGATAAATGTGCAGTTGGTATAGAACCGATTGAAAAGAACATTGAAGCACACGTAAACAACTCTTTGATGTTGGTTACCGCGTTGAATACTAAGATAGGTTATTATAAAGCAGCAGAAATTGCACAAACTGCCCATAAAAACGGCAGCACATTGAAGCAGACTGCTATTGATTTGGGTTACTTAACGGCTGAAGAATTTGATGCCTGGGTCATTCCAAAAGATATGGTAGGGATGTAATCTTTAATCATGCCATTAAATAGTAATAAAATCCGGATGAAAAATTCATCGGATTTTAAATAAAAAGAAGTTAGTTTATAAGTAAAGGATACCATATTGCGGGCTTTTCAATTAATAAAGTCTGTTTTTGATGAAACACAGTACACTTAGGTATTTTTATTTATTTATTTGCTTCAAAAAACATTTCTTTGTTTTACTAAAAAGTATATTTTTGCACCATTAACTTAAATTGCAAACATTATGTCTGAAATTGCTAATCGCGTAAAGAAAATCATCGTTGACAAATTAGGCGTTGACGAATCAGAAGTAACTCCTGAAGCTAGTTTTACCAACGATCTTGGTGCTGATTCATTGGATACAGTAGAATTGATGATGGAATTCGAAAAAGAATTCAACATTTCTATTCCGGATGATCAAGCTGAAAACATCGGTAGCGTAGGTCAGGCTATTTCATATTTGGAAGAGCACGTGAAGTAAATTTACATTAAAGAAGAAACAGTAACCTAATTAGTTTAGATGAACGTAACGTTAAGACGAGTAGTTGTAACGGGTCTCGGCGCCCTAACCCCCATTGGTAATACAGCCGATGAATATTGGAATGGACTTATTAATGGTGTATCGGGCGCCGATTTCATTAAACAATTTGATGCTGCAAAGTTTAAGACAAGGTTTGCCTGCGAGGTGAAAGATTTCAAGGTGGAAGATCACATGGATCGTAAAGAAGCCAAGAGACTGGATCGTTTCTCGCAAATAGCTATGGCAGCGGCTAACGAAGCCGTAGCTCACGCAAAATTAGATGATCCATCCATCAACGGTGACCGTGTGGGTGTTATCTGGTCTTCCGGAATCGGCGGTATGATTACCTTCATTGAAGAAATGAAGAATTTCAATGCCGGCGATGGTACACCTCGTTTTAATCCCTTCTTTATTCCAAAAATGATTCTGGACATTGCGGCAGGTCATATTTCTATGAAATATGGTTTCCGTGGTCCTAATTTTGCTACGGTAAGCGCTTGCGCTTCTTCTACCAATGGTATGATTGATGCATTTACCTATATTCGTTTAGGTAAGGCAGATGTAATGATTACCGGCGGTTCAGAAGCCGTAGTTACAGAAGCAGGTATTGGCGGTTTCAACGCTATGAAAGCCCTTTCAGAAAGAAACGATGATCCGAAAACAGCCAGCCGTCCGTTCGATTTAAACAGAGACGGATTTGTGTTGGGCGAAGGTGCGGGAGCCATTGTTCTTGAAGAACTGGAGCATGCAAAAGCAAGAGGTGCCAATATTATCTGCGAAATAGTTGGCGGAGGCATGAGTGCCGATGCTTATCATCTCACAGCTCCACATCCCGAAGGATTAGGTGTGATTAATGTAATGAATGCCGCATTGGAAGATGCAGAGATGAAACCTGAAGACATTGATTATATCAATGTACATGGTACATCTACACCCTTAGGCGACATTGCAGAAATTACAGCCATCCAAAAAGTTTTTGGCGATCATGCTTTCAATTTGAATATCAGCTCTACCAAATCAATGACTGGCCACCTTTTAGGTGCGGCCGGCGCCATTGAAGCGGTTGCTACTATTCTGGCAGTAAAAAATGATATTATACCGCCGACCATTAATCATACTACTATTGATCCTGCTTTTGATTCCCGTTTAAACCTGACCCTGAATAAGGCTCAGCACAGAACGGTGAATGCAGCAGTAAGTAATACGTTTGGTTTTGGCGGACATAATGCCACCGTTATCTTCAAAAAGTACGAAGCATAGAACAGATTGAGTATTTCAAGGAATATTTTTAGCAGTTATTCGAAAGAAGACAAGGAACTTCAGAAAGCCCTGAAGAATATTTTGGGATACAAACCCGGATACCTGCCATATTATATTTCTGCCATAACACATCGATCTCAAACCGATAATACCAGCAGCAATAACGAGCGGCTGGAATTTTTGGGCGATGCCTTTATCGGTTCTATTGTCGGGGAATACCTCTTCAAGAAATATCCTTCCAAAGATGAAGGCTTCCTTACCGAAATGCGTTCAAAGATAGTCAGCAGGATGTCTTTGAATGAAATTGCATTGCGGATGGGCCTTCAGAAAATTGTACGTTTCAACAAAAACGACAAGATGCTAAGGCGCAGCCATATTTTTGGAAATGCGTTGGAAGCCTTGGTAGGAGCGATTTACCTCGATGCAGGATTTGAAAAAACGCGTAAATTTCTACTTAAACAACTCATCGGAAACCATATTGATATCGATGAACTGGAAATCACTGAAAAGAATTTCAAAAACAGACTTTATACCTGGGCACAACGTAAAGGGAAGCAAATGGAATTTGTAACTCTGGATGAAAGCATTCAGGCTGGCCGTAAAGTATTTCAGGTTGCCATAGAAGTTGACGGTGAAAGCTTTATTACTGCAACAGGTTATACAAAGAAAGAAGCCGGTCAAATGGCTGCACAGAAGGCTTTGGAAAAAATCGAGAGCGAAGGTCTGGAATAATAAAATTGCTTAGCAGAGCTAATTATCAGTCTCTATTTTCCAAACTGCATACACACCCAATTATTTTCAATCATTTCTTTTTGATAGCTGAAACCTGCGTTGGCGGCTGATGTTGTTATAATAGCTATATCTTCCTGCAGAATACCGCTTAACAACAAAGTGCCTCCGGTTTTTAGTAAAGCAAACATATTGTTCATGTATTCCAACAAAATATGGCGGTTGATATTTGCAAGAATGATATCGAATTGTTGTGCTTTTTCTATGCTTTCTATCGGCGATATTTGAATATCAACTTTAGTGGCCTTGTTTCTGCCACAATTTTCAACAGCATTTTCAATCGACCATTCGTCATTGTCAATTCCCAATACGGATGCTGCACCCAATTGTTCTGCAAGAATAGCTAATATGCCCGTTCCTGTTCCGAAATCAAAGACATTTTTCCCCTTAAAATCCAGACCTTTCATGAGAGTCATCATGGAAGCTGTTGTGGCATGATGCCCTGTTCCGAAAGACATTTTAGGTGTGATGACGATGTCGTATTCCACATTATCAGGCTTCGGATGAAAATCAGCTCTTATACTGCAAAAGCCATTGATGATAACAGGCTCAAAATTCTTTTCCCATTCTTCATTCCAGTTGCGTTTTGCAATTTGTTCCGTAGTATAGGGTATGTTTAGCTGTGTTGAAATTTCATTTATTGCATCCAAATCCAGGGAAGGTGTTTCAATATACACGTTAAGCCCTTCTGCAGTCTCCTCAAAGCCCTCAAATTCAAGATTGGAAAGCATGGCCATTAAAGTGTCTTTCGCGTCTTGTTCAGCCACGCTGAAGCTTAATTGAGTGTAATTCATGGCGCAAATGTAGGGGAATATTATTTCTCCCGAATTGAGCTGTTCCTGATTGGGCTTTGACAATAAAAATAGTAAATAGCTTTTTACACATCATCTCCGGCAATTGCATTTGGTTTGTTCAAACCCTCCGTTGGTTTACAGGCACTTTCGAGCGCCATTTCTCAGCCTACTTTTGGGTCAGAATTTATTAATCACAGTAAAAACAATAAATATGAAAAAGCTTATTTCATTTTCTCTGCTTACACTTTGTTTACTTACCGCAGCATCTTCCTGCAAGAAAGACAATGTTAGTCCGAACAACAATGGTAATAATAACAATGGTAATAACAACAACGGAAACAACGATAATACTACGATAGTATTAAATGACTTGTTGAGTTATTATTTTGTGTACGTTAATTCTGATGGCGATTTAAGAGTGATTTACTTCTTTCAGGACAATGGCAATTTTAATGGTTACAGAGATGGTATGCAAGTTAGGAGAGGGATTGAAAGCCCTGCGATTTCCAATAATATATTTACCTGTACTATCAGTTCACAGACTTATTCTTTTACCTTAAAAAAAGATGCTTCCGGTAATATCAGCATGGTAAGCTATACTTCCTCCGAAGGCGTTTACAGCAATCTGGAAATGTTTAAAACTTCCGATGCTCCTGCTTTTGCAAGTACCAACGGAACAGACAATATATTCCATTATAGCAATAATGGCGACGGCGTCTATCTGTATTTCGATTATGAAAACGGAAATGTATGGCGCCACGATTCACCCGCATTAGGCCTTAGTAACAGCCTGCCTTATTATATGCTGTCAAATAACATAGGATGGAAAAGCAGTGATGAAAGCACTATAGGCGTTGCTGTTCCAAGATGGCAGGGAAACAGCAGTATTAAGATGGTGACTCAATCAAATATATCCGATCTTGGGCAGGGTGTTCAGACGGCTTTTGAATTATAACTTATTGCAATGACTTCAGACAGGTTGCCCGTGCTAACGGTAACCTGTCTGCTTTGTTAATATTCCTTATTTTACTTACCTTGTTAATGTTGTGTTTGCCTCCTGTTTTTGTAAGTATGCCGTAAATCAAAAGCAATGTTGCGTTTAGTCTTATTATTGGTTTTGCCATTCTTTTGTTGCGCACAAAACGTATATCATGCTGATTCCATACGGTTTGCATCCGGCTTGCCTTCGGATGTGGTATCGGCTACCTTAAGAAAAGATGGGTTTTTGTACGTGGCAACACAAAGAGGACTGTGCTTATACGATGGATATTTGTTTGTAGCTGCTAATGATGTTAAGAATGCCGTTAGCAGTATCTTTTCAGATGGCAGGCATATTTATTTTGAAGAGGCGGGCGTTGGATTGTGTGAAAAAGATAATATCTATTCACCCAAAAAGATTATTCAGGCGGTACGTTTTGAAGACAATAATCCTGATAACGACCATTTTCAGAATATCTATAAAGACAGGTATGGCAATATCTGGGCTACAGATTTTCATCAGGTAAAGTATCTTTCTGCTGCCACCGGTAAATGGCGCAGCTTTCTTCTTGCTCCTGATAATCAATCGCTCAACCTTGCTGCAGATTATATTCCCTATAAAAACGGGTTGATTATAACTACTTCGACCGGCACTTTTTATTGGGTTAGCAAGGAAGACCGTTTAATCCCCATGAATAAAGAATCGGTTGCTTCATGTCTGCAAAAGCAATCACGTATTTTCTGTTTTAACAGGAATAGCAGCCTTTGCGAATATTTTCCTGAAACGAATACCATAAAGCCTTTCCTGAAAATGGATGATTCGTGTTTTTTTGTAAAAGAATATCAGGTTAATAACGAATTGATGTACTATAGCAATAAGGCATTATTTGTTTACGATCTCCGGGAAGGAAAAACAAGGAAATTATTTGAATCGACCAATAAGATAAACCATGTTTACTATGATTCCCTGATAAATATTGTTTGGCTATCAACGCAGAATGGTTTAATCAAACTGCAAAAAAACAATATTGCTGTTCAATCGCTTGTACTGCCCGAAAATGGCAATGCTTCTGTAACTGATATATTGTTTGACAAATCCGGTAATTTATGGATGGCAGATGTTCAGGGTTCATTGTTGCAAAAAACAAGGCAGGGAGCATGGAAAAAATATGATTTTGGCAAACAGATAAATGGACTTTCCATAAAAGACACGAATATATACATTGCAGCAGCCAACAGTATTTATCGCTTAAGTCCGCAGGATAAGCCGAGGAAAATTATTACAGCAGATTTTCCATTGAAAAAAGCGATTGAAGCTGAAAACAAAATATGGGTTGTTCCGGTAAAAGGTAGTTTAAAAGTGTATGACTTTGTTTCTTTTAAAGAAATAAAGAATTATGTAATTCAGGACAGCAGCTTCTTTCAGAATAATTTTGTAAATGATATTTGTTATGCCCATGGTAAAGTATGGCTGGCAACCTGGGCGCCAAAAGATTATGGAATTGCCTTTTTTAATGAATCGAATCAACGATTTGAATCAATAAGCAAGATAAAAAGTAACGATACTTTATTTGTTGGTGATTATTACAATCGCATAGCAGTTGCAGAAAACGGATCCTTGCTTTTTTCAGCACATGGAGGCTGGAACCGGGTTTTTAGCGACGGACATATATTACAAAGCCTGAATACACGCACCTATAATATTGCCAACGACAATATACAAGGTATTGCAGAAGATCAGAGAGGTAACATTTGGTTTGGTTGCGCCGAAGGTTTGTATCAGTTCAATAATAATACCAGAACTGCCGTTCGTATTTCAGAGATTGACGGACTTGCATCCAATAATATTACGGGTGGATTTTGTTTAGGGAAAGACAATTTGCTTTATATAGCTACCGAAAAAAGTGTGCAGCAAGTAGATTTGCTTAAAGTACTGAAGACCTCGCTTATAAGTCAATTGCAACTTACAGCAGTTAAATGCAATGGTAATTTTATTAGTCCCTTGACGACTGAGCTAAGTCAAAAAGAAAAAGATATAACACAAATAGAACTTTATTTTTCAGCGCTCAATTTCACTAATAAGGAAAAAGTAATTTATCGTTATCGGTTTGACAATGAGCCCTGGAGTTACCTGGGCTCAGAACCACGTCTTCAGATTATAAAACCTGCAGCCGGGCACTATAATGTTACCATTGAAGCAGGAGATAATTTAGGTAACTGGCAATCGAAGACATTGACTTTTCAGCTCAATATAATACCGCCGTTTTATAAAACTACATGGTTTTATGTTTTGCTGATGTTGCTTGCAGTCTTATTGGCATGGATCATTAACCGTTACCTTGTCAGACAGGAAACCTTAAAAGGAAATCTCCGGCGAAAAATTAAGGAGAATGAAAACCGGATGTTGCGTTCGCAAATGAATCCTCATTTTATGTTCAATTCTCTGAATTCGATTAATAGCTTTATTATTCAAAATAAAAAGGAAGAGGCCTCCGGTTATCTTACTTCTTTCTCGCGGCTTATGAGAAAGATACTGGACAATTCGCGTAAGGAATTCATCAGCTTGCAGGAAGAATTGGATGCAACCGTTCTTTATCTCAATTTAGAAGCCGTTCGCATGGAGCATAAATTCGATTACCGTATAAATATTGACAACAGCATTGATGCAGCATCAATATTCATACCGCCGCTGATATTGCAACCTTTTCTTGAAAATGCTATCTGGCATGGTATCAACCAAAAAGACGGGCATGGTTTTATTACAATTAATTTTGAACCGGATAAAGAAATCACAAACCGGCTTATCGTTACGATTACGGATGACGGAGTTGGTCGTAAAGCAACCCATAAATCCGGGAGCAAAGCCTATAAGTCACATGGGCTGGAAATTACTATGGAACGTCTTAAAATGAATGACCGGGATAATTGTGTGAAAATTATTGACCTTTATGATGAAAGCAATATACCGGCTGGTACAATGGTTCAACTTCAAATAAGTTATAACGATGATTAAAGTAGTAGTGATTGATGACGAAAAGCATTGTCTTGTTACAATGGAATATTTGTTACGACAAGCAAAGGAGGTGGAACTGTTAGCCTGTATTCAAGATAGCAGAGAAGCTGCAGAACAGATAAGAATTCTAAAGCCTGATATTGTTTTCATTGATGTTCAAATGCCTAATCTTTCGGGATTTGAGGTATTGCAGCAATTTGAAGTGTTGCCATTCAAGGTGGTTTTTACAACTGCCTACGACCAATACGCAGTAAAAGCGTTAAAGATGAATGCACTCGATTATCTTCAAAAACCGGTTGTTCTGGAAGAAATAAAAGAAGTATTGGAAAAATACCATCAGGACCAGCTATTGCAAACCCGGGAACAGATAAGCCAGATATACCGTTTCTCTGAAGGCAAAATTCTGGATACGATAGCATTGTCTGTACAGGAAGGGCTTATGTTCGTAAAGCAGGAAGATATCACCTATATAGAAGGCAGCGGCTGTTATTCCAATATTATAATGGTTGACGGTACAAAACATCTGGTCAGTAAAACGATTGCCGTATTTGAAGACGTGCTGCTCGATAATCCTTTATTTTTCCGCCCTCACAAATCTTACATGGTCAATCTGAAATTCATTAAACAATATATACGCGGGGAAGGTGGAGAAATAATCATGAAAGATGGTAAAAGCATTGCAGTAAGCAGGAACAAAAAACAGGATTTCCTGAATCTTTTCCAGCGCATCTGATGGCATTCCTGCAATTGGCTGAGTCAAAACAGTATTTGGTTTATTGCCTGTTCGCCCGGCTGAAAAAATAATAGAGTTTTACTCATGAAAGCAAATCAAGAATGAAGTACTTCGATTTGTATTTAATTTTTTTAAAATTAATTGATATGAAAAAACTACTATTGTTTGCCGGATTATTTGCCTTGGTAGGCCTCGTACAAGCGCAACCTATGCATGTGGATGGAAAATTGCTGAAAACAGCCACAGGAAATACCATTATTTTAAGAGGCATGAACTATCCTATAATGGATGATGGCAATGTGGACTTAAATAATGCTTCCAGTTATCAGACCCTGATTGATCAATATGCTATGACCGGTGCCAATTGTATCCGTATTCCATGGAATACAGATGGTAAGCATTGGCGCGATGGTATTACTCCGGGTACTATGCAGGGATATCTTACAAGTGGCAGGCTGGGGGAAATGATTGACTATTGTTTTTCTAAAAACCTTAAGGTTATCCTCGAAATTCATGACCTTACCTGCAGCAATGACTGGGCCGCTTTCAATAGTACCATAGTGCCGTTCTGGACAAGTACCCCCGTTGTTAATTTGATTAATGCAAGGCAGTCAGGATTGATTGTAAATATAGCCAACGAATTTGGCAATGACCAAAACTGGGGTGGGGATTTGAATACATTTAAAACCAACTATATTACTGCAGTTCAGGCATTACGGGTAGCAGGCATTACAGTTCCTGTTATGATAGACGCACCTAATTGTGGCACCTCCTCTTCTTCTATCGTTTCCATAGCAAGCCAGATTGTATCGGCTGATAATTTACATAACATTATCTTTTCGGTTCATGCTTATTGGTCAGCCTATGCGGCTGGTAATGCACAAATAGATGCAAAGATGAATGAAATGAATGCCAGTAACGCCTGTTATGTTTTTGGTGAAATAGCTAATAAGCAAGATATAGGCAGTTGCGGAGATGCTGATATTACCGGTATTTATCAGCGGGTGCTTACTAATGCCTGTCCAATGGGTATCGGATGGCTGGCATGGTGTTATAATAAGGATTGTGCGGCTGCCAGAGAAGCAAGCAGTACAGGCATGTTTGCCAATCTTACTGCTTTTGGTAATGACCTTGTGAACAATTCAAACTATGGGCTCAATTCCAATTCTATTTGTAATGGTCAGAATGGGGTTCCTTTAGGTTTAGGTGTCGGAAATAATAATGCTGAATCAACAGCTAAAGTGAAGTTGTATCCTAATCCGGGTCATGGCTCTTTTTCCTTTCAATCATCAGAAACTATTAAAGCAGTGAAGGTGTATGATGTCACCGGAAGGGAGGTAACACTGAAAAGACTTTCTCTCAATTTATTTGAAATTGAGTCTGTGCAATCGGTATCTACTGGGTGGTATATGTATTGAAAGATGGCAATCGTTATGCAGAAAAGATATTTTGTACCCGATAAGTTGAATATAACTCTTAAAAGCGAAGCTGTAACCAAAGTGTTGCAGCTTCGCTTTTACTTTATTTTAATTTATTGCAGCTTGCTGTTTTGTTTGCTTTTTAGCAATCCGGTAAAATATTTATTGAGTCGTTTTTCGACCACAGAATAATATACTATTCCAATTAAAGTGCTTAACGTAACCAGCAAGATAACGAATACATCCATTGACAGGAAATGGAGTAATGCCGGAAACTTTTTTATCGTATCATAAAGCCATTCAAGGCTTCGAGGATGCACCAGATAGATTGCGAAAGAAGCGTCGCCCAGAAATAACATAGTACGATTATTGAAAGAGATGGCTTTTGACTTTTCCAGATACAAAAAACCAATTACCAATATTGCACTTGGTATGCCCCATATTCCTACTCTGAGCCAGGTATATCGGCCTGCTAAAATATAAGTAGCTTCAGAAACCCCCGAATATCCAAAGTAGATTAGCAGAAGATAGCAGAAGATGCCGGTTGCTAAAAACAGCCATGCAATTCCTTTTCCGATATTGCAATACTTGTAGAGCATGGCGATCAATACGCCAAAGCAAAATTCCCAAAGAATAGGATTACTGATAAATGTGAGCTGAATGTTTTTGCCGGGAAGAAAACTGAGCAGTGTCAATGCACTGATAATAAGAACCAATGCTATAGCCCTTTTCCTGATCTTTAAAAATATCAGTACCACAAAAAAAAGGTAGAACAGCCACTCAAAAGCTAAAGTCCACCCCACCACTATAATCGGATAGGTAAATACATACCCTGTTTCAAAGATGGGTAGAATGGTAAATGTCTTAATGGCTTGCTCTTTTGGGAAGGAATAGTTTGTTTTTGAAAAATAATTGAGCAATAAAACAAGTATACTTACCAAATAATATGAAGGATTAATACGAAGTAACCGCTTTTTCAAAAATAAAGCACCTCCATCTTTTCCTTCCATGTTAAATGAAACATAGGATATAATGAATCCGGAAATGATAAAGAATATGTCAACTCCGATGGCGCCAAAATTCTGTAAGAAATAAAAATGCTGTTGTTCTGAAATGCCAAATAATTTCTGAATATCAATTGCATGACAGTAAACAACAAGGATTGCTGCAATTGCTCTCAGGTATTGAATAGAATTGATTTTCATGAACTGCTAAAATTGGCAAATATAAATTCAAATAAGGACAACTACTTATTCATATCTACATTGGTGTTGAATCTGTATAGGAATAGATAAAAATAAAGCCCTGCAACTTGCAGGGCTTTATTTTTATCTATTAATAGTTGATTAGTTAACGCGGCTACCAGGATTTCCGAAGTTGGAATCTGAATCTGTTGGCTCAGGATTTTCTTCTCCTTCTCCTTGTTGCAGATTTTTTTCCTGTTCTCCGATTGTTCCGGGTTTTGTGCTGTCATAAACAGTACGCAATGTCGGAACATCAGACATAATACGGAATGTAGTACGGCGGTTTTGCTGACGACCTTCATCTGTTTTATTATCTCCAATCGGATTGGTTTCACCCATACCTTCAGCAGATAATCTACTACGTTCAACACCATTTCTCACAAGATAGTCAACTACGGATTGAGCTCTTTGCTGAGACAGGTTTTTGTTGTAAGCATCTGTTCCTTTGCTGTCAGTGTAAGACAATATCTTAACCTGTAAAGATGGATTGTCTTTCATCAATGATGTCAATTTCTCAAGCTCGGCAGCAGATTCAGGACGCAAACTGGCTTTATCAAAATCATAAAACACGTTGTGCATGATGTAATCGGCATCTATTTTATACTCGTCCATGTAAATTGTTACAAAAACAGTATCATCCGGATCCTGACGCTTGATAGCTTCTGTACTTACAGTTGCACGGGTAGAGATGAAATTCGCTTTATCTCCTGTTAAAACATAATTATGACCACGGGCTACAGAGAACTGGAATTGACCATCGGTTGAGTTGAATGTTTTGATGTTTCCGTTTTCATCCACCATTTTAACTGCAACTTCCTGAATAGGTTGTTGTGTTTTTTGGTTCAACACTTTACCCATAGCATAGATTTTAGGCTCATACTGAATGCGCCAGATATCATCGCAACAAGTTGGGTTTTTCAATGCTATTGAACCGATACGGTTACTTACAACATAAGCATCTGGTTTACCTACAGGGTCATTGATGTAATACAATTCATCGGCAGACGTGTTAATCGGGAACCCTAAGTTATGCAGGTTTGTATAACGGGATGGACCACCATCTGCACAGAAGATATCATAACCACCCATAGTTACCCAGCCATCGGAAGCAAAATACAACTTATTGGTTTTACTGTCATAATAAGGTGATGCTTCGTTTCCTTCTGTATTGATTTGTTTACCGGCATTTTGAGGGCGACGGTAAGATTTTTGACGTGGATCATAAACTGAATACCAGATGTCATATTTACCACGGCTTTGTAACACACGGTTGGAAGAGAAGAATAAAACTTCCTTTTTACCCACTTTAGCAATGAAAGGTTGTGTATTAGAGAAATCACCTTCGTTAATACCTTCGCCTAACAATACCGGAGCGCCCCATTGTGCTTTTTCGAATGTAGAGCAATAGATACGGCATGTCATTTCATTTTTCTCGTTTTCAAGACAACGTGTGAAATAGAAACGGTCTCCACCAGGGCTGAAACAACCATTACCAACATGGAATTTAGCGTCATTAAATTTGCCATCCATAAATGGTAAAGACCATTGGAACGTATCACGATCGTCTAAACCTTTGAATTTATGTGAAATATTGAATCTTGAAACATAGTCAGAACGGTTTTCGTTGCTGGCTTCCTGAACATTATTTGCTTTCATTGTAGCAAACAATAATGCAGTATCGCCTAATGGCATCGGAGATAATTCTGTATATGCAGAGTTGACGTTAGGACCTAAGTTTTTAACGTTGGCAGGAATTGGATCGGTCAATGACTTCATAGCCATGTTACAACCGTCAATCTCAACCTGAGCACGTTTTTTCAATTTCTTGAAAGTTTTAGGATTATCAACTATGAATTTTTGAAATCTTTCAATAGCATGCTTGTATTCACCCTGCATTTTCAACATCTGAGCTTCTTTGTAAACTGCTTCAGGATATAATGCCGGAGCAAGTGAATATACAAACCCATAATATTTTGCTGCAGGTATATAATCCCTCATCATCCAGGCGCACTCTGCGGCTTGATAGTTTAAATACGGATTACGTGGTTGTTCTTGCAACAATTGCAGGTAATAATCGTAAGCATTGTAGTAGCTGCCGGATTTGAAAAGGCCGTCAGCCCAACGCAACTTCTTTTCATAGCCTAATTCGGCTACAGGGTCGTTCGCTTTATTACGATATTTATCTTTTTGAGCCAGAGCCTCGTCATGTACAACAGCTGTCAATAAAAAAGCTGAGAATAGAAAAAGTAACGATTTGCGTCTCATGTGCATGCAACGTTGATTATTAATGTTAAATTAGAACTTGGGCTCTAAAAGTAAAAATAGTTTTATTAAAAACGAAGAACCTGCCAAAATTTTTTAAAAAATTATTCGGCAGGCTCCCATATATTTTTTCAATGTTCTATTTTATCACCCAAGAATGTCGTAAAATATGAGTTTTTAAAAGAGCCTTAATTTCGATTGTTAGAATCTTGAGCAAGGATATAATAGTTTTTTAGCAAAATCAATCGGGCTCGATTTTATGTAACGTATGGAGATTTCAAAACCACCATTGTTATTAGATGCAGCTTTCAAATCAGAAGTGTTGTAATCATAGCCAACACCGATACGGAAACCTTGATATTCGATACCTGCAGTTACCATGATTGCATCCTGATTACGGTACCAGATACCTGCATAAATTGCAGTTGCAGTTGGTAAATCGTAACCTTCGCCAACTTTTAAGTTGAATTCATTTCCTGCCACTAATTCCATGGCAGTTGATTGTGATTGTACGAAAGCTGCCGGTCTTAATGAAAATTTATCGTTGATGCCGATAATAGCACCTAATTGGCCGGTATAACGAATTCCTAAACCAACGTCTGCTGCTGCCTGACGTTTATCGAAACTTTCAAGCGGTTGGTTAAGATTGTTGGCACCTACACCAATTACAAAGCTTGATTTTTCGCCTATTGCCTGAGAATAGTTAATACCTGCATTAATCAAATAATTAGATGTACCGGTTGTTAACCAACCCCATTCTGCAGATGTACCTGGTTGCCATGCACCTTCAAGATATTCATCACCAAAATATAATTTACTAAGGTCGATATTTTTATGGCTGTAACCACCTTGTAATCCGACTGTCAAAACTTTCTTGCCGTCTGTACCCAAAAATTTATGATAAGCCAAAGAAAGCATTACGGTTGTATTGGAAAGATTACCGTCTCCTGCCTGATCTTTATAGAATTGAAGACCGGCGGCTAAATAATCATCCACAGAAATATCACGGATAATTGGCATGTCCAAAGAAACACCGATAGTTTTAAAAGCGGCGTCCCCGCCTGTTACACTACGCCATTGATCGCGGTATATAGCAGATGCTCTGAAGTCACCACCAAAGGCTCCTGTATTAGCAGGGTTCAATGTAAGCGGGGAAGCATCGAATTGTGTAAAGTGGACATCTTGAGCTTGAGCGTTTCCTGAGTTGAGCATTGCTGCCACAATAAGGCCGACGCCGGCAAACGTAATTCTACACTTCATAAGTAGGTTGTTAAGCTGTTTATCAAATTTATTTCCGTGAGATATTTTCCTGTTAGAAATTTTTGGGAGATAAAAGTGCAAAAAAAAATTGATTATCCATAAAATTATCAAAATATTTTTTTTATTACCTTCCAAATTCAGTTACATCTCGTTTCTATTTTTATTTATTGTCCTCTTTTTTTCAATAAAAAGATTGCCTTTTTTATATTTTTTTATCTCTCCGGAAGCCCGTTCCACCCTTCATCCGCTTTCTTAAAAGCTACCGCCAATGGATAAATATACGCAAGTATTTCAGAATGCCAATATAAACTTTAAAGTTTTAGTTTTTTTAGTATTAAAAATGGAATTCTATCTCTTTTAATGCTAAAACATTTAAATAATATTTTATAAGAAACGTTGTTTTGCTGTGAAAGTTATCGCGTTTCACAAAATTGCTTTATTGGCTATAGCGCGTCCAAAACCATAAGACCCATGTTTTTGTAAATAAAGTTGGGTATTCGGTTATATCACTTGAAGGGCTTTTGCTATATTCAGATTCAATAAAAAGCGCGAAAGTATTTTCGCGCTTTTTATTGAATCTTTTATTATCTCAGCAAGGTGACACTGCCGTCTTTTCTGAAAGGCTTACCAGTACTGGTTGTAGCATCAATAGAGTATACATATACTCCCAGAGGCTGCGCCACTCCGTTGAATGTACCATCCCATCCCTTATCAATATTGGTGGTTTCAAAAACCTTGTTGCCCCAACGATTGTAAATCCTGAAATATTGCAGGGTAGCAATGCCTCGTTTTACAATTTTAAAATCACCTGAAGTCGGAGAGAATGCGTTTGGTGCATCCAATAAGGTTTCTGTATTTACAAGCACATCTATTGAATCTTTAACGATACAACCTGCTTCTGTGGTTGCTGTTACAAAATATCTTGTTCTGACTTCAGGTTGTGCTACAGGATTTGAAATGTTGGAAGCACTTAACCCTGATGGCGGGAACCAGCTATAATACAAGCCATTGCCTTGCGGATCCATTTGATAAGATTCGCCCGGCCATATCTGAACACTGTCAGGTAAAGTTATAATTGCATTGGGATACACTGTTACGGCCACTATTTGGGTATCATAGCAGACATGAGAGCCATAAGTTTTGGAACCTATTAATTTGTAGTCAGTACTTGTGTTGGGCGTTGCAACAGGGTTAGCAATATCAGTATTACTCAAGCCATAGCCCGGCGACCATGTATAAGTGTTAGCTCCGGTGGCACCTAATTGAATATTCACCGGTTGGCAAGAGCCTGTATCTATAGGATTTACGACCATGAAATCACCTGCAAATACAACTATCTGCATAGTATCAGCACCTCTGCAACCTAATGGAGTTGTTACAACCAATGACATTTCCGGAACATTGCCGTCTCCGCTGAAAACAGGATTTTTTGCAGTAGAATCTGTCAGGTCTATCCCCGGCGTCCAGTCATAGGTATAATTGGCATAATTTTCCGGCATTACAGCACCTTGCATCTGAATAGTATCATAAGTACATATTACTCTGTCAGGACCGATATTTACCTGAGGCACAGGTTGTACTTCCACGTAAAAACTATCAGGCATAGGCAGACAGGTTGGATAAGACGCGGTAAGCGTGTACCAGCCACTTGTTTGCGCATTTAATACTGTATTTGAAGCCAAAGGATTAACAATATCTATTTCGGGATCCCAGTTATAACTGAAAGCCGTATCCCCATCTGTACGAAGGGAAATATTGCTTCCTGCACAGACAACAGTATCATTATTCAGAACAGTTATATGATCCGGTAAAAGACGCACCCTTATTGTATCGTGTCCATCGCAGCCAACTGCTCCCGGATTTACGGTTACAGCATAATCTGTTGTTGCCGGTGGTGTACATATCGGGTTTCTGATTTCCGGGTCACTTAATCCTGTGACCGGTGTCCATGAAAAAGTTTCATCGTCATTCAATGGCGAAGTATTTGCATACAATTGTACACTTGATCCGCAAGTCACCTTATCTGGCCCTAAATCCACTTGCGGCTGTACCTTTACATCCACAAAAACATGTGCGGTAGAAGCGGGACAGGCAGTACCTGCAGCCGGTAAGTTTACAGAAATAGTATAATTAGTGGGTACGGTCGGGCTGACAGTTACATTTCTTTGTGTAGGATTGTCAACAGTCGATCCGGGTGTCCATATTACATTCAGGAATGAATCTGCAATAGCAAATACATCAACATGTTTTCCAATACAGATAGCGGTGTCCGGATTAATGATGCTTACGTAAATAGAATCGTAGATCATAATCGTATCACTCGCCAAAACGATTGGAGCAGAATTACTACAAGTATAAGGGGAGAAAATAGAGATAATAACTGATTTGGGTCCGGCAGCCGGCGAAACAGGAATACCGTCGACGTTTAATGAAACAACAGTGTCGCCGGGAGCCATGGTAATGGAAGCCGGTAACGGTGTATAATCCACACCAGGAACAGCTGTACCGGAATAAGTCAATGGAATAGTAACAGGTTGATTAACGTTACCACCCTGACGGCTGACACGAACTACGCCCGGAGGACAGCCACGCACTGTATTTGTAAATGGTAATTCCAGACCGCCGCCACCGTATGTATTAACATATAATGCCGTTGAGCTAAGACTTCCTGCTTTTAAAAATACGCCTGAGTCAAGTGAGCCGTCAGAACAATCGGCTATCGCTAATTTCAAATGGTAAGTATCGCAGGGAGATACCAATGCCTGTGCCGTAAAAACCTGAGTAAATCCCTGATAGGTAATACTTGTACCACCTGTATTATTTACATAATACTGTGAAAAAGGTGAGCCCGGAGCAACGTTTGTACATAGAGGTCCCGGATTGGCAGGAACTCCCGTAGTAGTATTAACTGTTATAGGAATAGTAGTGTTTGGGATTATGGCCATATTGTACGTAGATGGAAAGGACGGGCCACTAATAAAAAATCCAAAAACATCATTGAACTGTGAACAGGAATAAGACTGATATTCAGTAGAAGCAAAAACATAATCAAACTTGATGGAGTCGCCTGCAGGAACAAAATCAAATTCCAGCTTACATAAGTCATTCAACGATTGCGATACCAAATTGGACAAATCTGCATCTGCTGCAGGGCCATTACCGGCACCACCGGGGCCTGCACCTATTTGTGGACCGAAAGAACCTAATGCATCTCCGGATGTAAGTGCAATACCACTGTCAATACCCAAATTGGTTGATCCGTTCGGAGCCAGTTTAAATGTTGCATTGGATTGCCCCGGACAATTCATTGTAGGATTCAATACTATAACTCCTGAACCAGTAAGGGCATCAACCAATTGTTGGGCTGTCTGATTGTTTAATGCTGTAAACTGAGCATTTGCTTTCTGTTGAAAAAAAACAAATACAACTATAACAAGCGTTGTAATTTTTGTAAAAAATTTTAAGCTCATTTTATAAAAATTAAATTGTTTTGTAAGAAAATAAAAAATTCACTCATTGGGAGTGTATATATCAAAAAAGACTATTTATTGTATACTAAAGTTGGCTAAACCTTGGTTTTTTATCATATTATTAGCTAAAAACGTTCTATTACGCCTAATCCGAACAGTGCAAAATCATATTTCACCGGGTCATTTTTATCGAATTTCCTTAGGTATTCTGTTAATTCCTGCGCTGCTTTCCAATCATTTTGCTGCCTTTCCAATAAGCTTAACCTTCTCGCTACATTCCCTACATGAACATCCAATGGGCATATCAGCATGGAAGGCTTTATTTGTTTCCATAACCCAAAATCAACCGGTTGCGTCATTAAAGCATTATCATCCCTTACCATCCATCTTAAAAACATATTCAGCCTTTTGCAGGCTGAATTTTTTGCAGGTGTTGCAATGTGTTTTTTTGTTCTTTCCGGTGCTTCAGGTATTGCAAAAACATAATTATGAAATCCAATGAGCGCCTGTGAAACATCTGTGGACAATGGGTGCAAAAACTGTGCAAAAGCTATTTCAAGGCTTACATGTTCTGCATAATGTCTTTTTAAAAATTGTAATAACCAAAATAAATCTGTAGCGTTAAATGTGCGATGTACAAAGCCCAGTAACGGTTTCAGATCTGATTCTTTATAATTCGTTACAAAGTCGAAAGGGGCATTATCCATTGCATTCAGCAAACGCGTACAACTGTTAATAATCGATGTTCGGTTGCCCCATGCAAAAAGCGCCGCAAAAAAACCTGCTATTTCAATGTCCTGTAATTGCTGAAACCGATGCGGAATACTTACCGGATCTTTTTCTATAAAAAATGTCTGATTATATTCCTTTACTTTTTGATCAAGCAAATTTTTAATAGCGTTTACAGACATTGAGAATTTGACACAAAATTTTACTTTTACTTCTACCTGAATTTAAAAGAGGATGAAGTTAACAAAATTAAAAGCCTAAAGAAAATTTTTCGCTATATGAACAGCTACATATTCATGTATTTGAATTGTAAATTATAGTAATTAATAATAGCAAGACATTGTAACTCTTTTCTCCTTATTAGTTTATATCCAAAAAAACAGGAATTTCTTCTTTACCCTGATCTTCAAAATCCGCTGATCTGTATTAGGGCGATCGCCTGCAGCACGAGGTTGTGTCACAATTTTATCAACAATATCCATACCTTTCGTAACTTCTCCGTAAACAGTATAATTGCCATCCAGATGAGGTGTGCCGCCGGTGGTTTTATAAACTTCTCTTTGTTCTTTAGTAAATATGCGACCCGTTCTTTTTGAAATATTATCCAACTCTGCATCTGTATATTTCTTTCCTACCGTAATATAAAACTGGCAGCCGGAAGATGATTTGTCGGGATTATTGTCACGTGCCGCAGCCAGAACGCCACGCTTATGAAAGTCAATATTATTGATTTCTGCCGGAACCCTATAACCTACATCACCATTTCCCAAAGGTGTTCCTGCAGGTGCATGCTTTGACTCCGGATCACCACCCTGAATCATAAATTCAGGAATTACACGATGAAACAAAGTACTATCAAAGAAGTGCTCTTTTGCCAGTTTTACAAAATTGTCTCTGTGTTTGGGAGTATTATCATACAGAAATAATTCAATTTTGCCATAAGCTGTCGTAATGGTCGCTCTGTATTTTTGAGCAAAGGAAAGGCTTACTGACAAAAGGAAAAGAGCTAATAATGTAATTTTTTTCATGAAATAAATACTTATATTATAACGCAAGTAAAGATAAAGGCAGCTAAAATAAGATTTTTTTACTCAAATACTATTTCAATGAATATTGAAGTTTGATCTTTTTACCATAAAAAAACTACGACGCTTCAAGTGTCGTAGTTTTTAAAAATATACATAAAAGCAAAATTATTTATCTGCTTCAGCCTGTTTCATAAACATTTCATTGCTTTCTTTACCCCAAAAAGGTTTTGTAATATCATCATGAGATTCTTTCTCGAACAGCGGTTGGGCTTTCTGGAAATATTCCATTGCTTTTTTTCCGCCACCACCAAACATTTTAGGCGTAAACAATACACTTGTACCTTTCAGGAAATAAATACGCGGATTATCAGCGTTATTGCTTTTTGCAAGCTCTAAATTTTCTTCAAAGATTTTACCATATTTCTGCCAACGCTTCATTGGCTCTACGCCCAGGCGTGCATTGGCAAGCATTGCTTTCAACGCATAAATTTCTGATTGTTGTATTTTATCTTCTTTATTTGAAAGATCGGCAGCGTCGTTTAAGAAGTTTTCTGCTTCATCTAAATACGCATCCTTTTTAGCTGCCTCTTTTTCATCGTAATTCAACATAATTTTTGATAATGCAGCATAATACGAAGCAGTCCATTCATCCTTAAACTTTTTGGCAATAAGTCCTAATCTATTGCTTTGATTTATCATTTCGGTGCGGTCTTTGGTGCCGAAAAATGCACCGACTGTTGTACCTAATGTCTGCTTAAAATCTTGCGCCAACAGGGTTCCCGAAATTCCCATTATCAAGGCTAATGAAAATAAAATTCTTTTTGTCATAACGATTGTTTTTTTATTGGTTGAGTATGCAAATGTAGCTTTTGGCTGGCTGTGCGAAATCAAATTTCGGTAAAATGGGGTAGAAATTTCGGCAAAAGCACTGTTTTGAAATATCGGGAAAGAAGAATGAATGCTGTTTCATTGTCATAAAAGTGTCATTTTATGTTGTTTGCAACAAGTATATCTATTATGTTGCCGTCCTTTGCCGCCAAATTATTTAAACCTGCAAAAGGTCATGTTCAGACAAGTATTATTGGGATTAGGTATTATGTTGTTGGGAGTAACTTCCGAAGCACAGGATACGGTTAATTTAAAATCCAGGATTCAACCTGGCATGACTCCGGCACAACAATTGATTGCCAATACCGGTGAGGATTTGTTAACAGGTAACAATGCAGGGCATTCCCAAACTGTTATTTCGGGTTACGGCCAGGGTTCTTATCAAAGAGATTTTCAATATCAAAGTTCTAAAATAAATCTCGACAGGGTTGTTTTATTCGTAGGACATCAGTTCAATAATAACATCGCTTTTTTCTCGGAACTGGAAGTTACCGACGCGCGCGTGGAAAATGGGAAACCGAAAGGCGAGATTGGAATGGAACAGGCTTACTTAAAGTTCAGCTTAAATCCACGTCAGTATTTTGTTGCAGGCCTTTTTATTCCCCGTATCGGTATTCTTAACGAAAATCACCTGCCTACAAACTATAATGGCGTTGAAAGGCCATTGGTAGAACAGTTGGTAATACCTTCCACATGGAGCGAAATGGGTATTGGTTTCTATGGCCAGATGAGCACTCTGCCGATTGCCTATAGTATTGCGGCACTGAATGGGTTGGATGCATCTTCTTTTTCACATGGTACAGGTATTGGCGGAGGAAAAGGCGAAGGTAGTTTTGCAAATGCCAATAATCTTGCGTTCACCGCAGCGGTAAAGGCTTTTGTAGGCGATTTTCAAATTCAGGTTTCGGGCTATGCAGGCGGGACCATCGGAGCAAGTCATTATACCGCAGACAGCATCGGACTTCAATCCGGTATGTTTGCAGCACCATTATATTTAGGTGAAGCAGATGTGCAATATTCAAAAGCCGGATTTACAGCAAAGCTTTTAGGAACTTATATTTCTTACCCTGATGCAGGAGATATTAACAGAGCCTATGCCAATAATACACCTTCTGCAATGTATGGCGCTTATGCAGAGTTAGGCTATAATTTCTTTGAAACTATAAAATCAGAAGCTTTTGATAATAAACAACTGATAGGTTTTGTGAGATATGAAAAACTGGATTTGAATTCAAAAATCCCGGAGAATGGCATTTATGACGGCACGTTGAAGCAATCGCATTTGATAGCAGGACTCAACTTTATGCCAATCCCGAATATTACGATTAAGGCAGATGTAAGATTAACAAGCACAGGACCGCTCAACAAAGCATTACAGATAAATCCACCGCCGGTTTCGAGAATATATCCTGAACAAAATCAATTTTTGAACATAGGCTTTGGTTATTCTTTCTAAATAATATCAATAATGCAACGACGTACCTTTTTAAAGCAATCTTGTGGAGCTTGTGCTGCGTTTAGCATTAGTATGATTTTCGGTTCTTCTTTATTGGAATCTTGTGCCAGCACAGGACTAAGTGTCTTTAAAACCGAATCGAACGAAGGGAAAGTTACGATACCATTGGCCCAGTTTGATACGAACCCTTTTAAGTTATTAAGGGTTGCTAATTACAATTATGATATTGCATTGCAAAAGAAAGAGACAGGTGAATTTTCGGCAATGGTTTTGATGTGTACGCATGCACGTCATCCTTTAACAAAAGCAGGAGGCGGTTATTATTGCACACTTCACGGAAGTAAATTTTCGGGAGACGGGAAAGTGGAGAAAGGTCCGGCATCAGAGCCTATGGTGCATTTGAAAACAGCAGTTATCAACGATAATGTAATCGTTACACTTTAAATTTTATTGAATCCATTTATATAAAACAGCAAGTATGAAAAAATACAGTTTATTGCCACTTGTGGGATTGGCATTACTTACAGCAACATTCACAAGTTGTAAAGATGATAAAAAGGTAGAACCTGACATGACTTTCGATGAATTGAAAGTGAAAGTACTTTCTGATTTCGGACCTACTGTCGGTAATCCTTTGTACAGTGATTTTGAGACGAAGGCTGCAAGTTTACAAACGGCAGTTACAACATTGGCTGCTACGCCAACACAAGCCAACCTTGATGCTGCGCGTACTGCATGGAAAGACGTTCGTGTGGTTTGGGAGCAAAGTGAAGGGTTTCTTATCGGGCCTGTTGAAGATGATAATTACGATCCTTACATGGATACATGGCCTACAGACCATAATGCTATGGAAAATTTATTAGCAGGCTCTGACCCGCTTACTGCAGACTTTTTAACAGGCTACAACGACCCTGATAAAGAAGCTGAAATGACTTTGAGAGGATTTCACCCGTTGGAATATTTGCTTTGGGGAACAGATGGTAACCGTCAGGCTTCAACCATTACTCAAAGAGAAAAGGATTATATGATTGCTTTGGCAACAGATATCCATAACAACGTTTCGGCTTTAAAAACAAAAGGAGTTACTTTCTTTGCTTCAGAATTGTCACAACCAGGTGTTACGGGAAGCCGTTATACCAGCAAGAAAGATGCTATTGAAGCTATTGCAAATGGCCTGATTGATATTGTTGGCGAAGTAGGTGACGGCAAAATGGTTGAACCATTTGGTGCAACAGTAAACGAAGCTGATTCTACTATTACAGAATCTCCGTATTCGCATAATTCTTTAATTGATTTCAGAAATAACATTATAGGTGCGAGAAATGCTTACTTATGCAGCTATGGATCTGCAACAGGGAAGAGTTTGAGTGATTTGGTTAAAGCTAATAATGCAACACTTGATCAAACAATCAAATCCCAGTTTGATGCTGCCATCAATTCTTTTGACGGTATCACTACTACCTTTGAAAAAGCTGTATATAATCAACGTAGCCAGGTGCAGAATACGATCACAGCATTGACTACTTTGAAAGGAACTTTGGAAGGTAGTCTGGTGCCGTATATCCAACAGTATGTAAAAGACTAATTGAATAAAGTCTAAAGTATTTCCTTAATACTATCCTGAAAGGTGCATCAGCAGCATCTTTCAGGATTTTTGATTAACAAGATGAAAAAGATAAGTGTAGTTTGTATTTTATTGGTTATCGTCGTAACAGGCACTTTGTGCAGAAAGGCGGAGCCCTTTCCTGAAGAGCAATACGACTCAAGGTTGTCAGGCGGGGCAGCAACCGTTTTTCTTGCCAACTCACAGGCATTCGGTTCAGCCATTCCCGGTCTGACAGGCTATGATGTCTTTACGCACGATTTGGGCGATGCCTTATTTGGGCAGACCTTTGTTTCTGCACCCGCACCAAAATTTGGTGGTTTAGGCCCTGTCTACAATAATGTATCTTGTGTAAGTTGTCATCATAATGACGGAAAAGGTACGGCGACTATCGGTTCTATCACATCTTCGTTGCTTACAAGAATCAGTATTTCAGGTACTGACGAAAATGGAGGACCGCTTTCTATTCCCGGCTATGGTGTGCAATTGCAGGATAAAGCTACTACAGGCAAATCTCCTGAAGCGAAAGTTCAGATTTCTTATACAGAGCTGCCGTTTACTTTCCCGGATGGAGAAACCGTCTCACTTCGTAAACCGACCTATACTTTAAATACACCTTATACCGCTTTGCCGGCAAACTATTATGTTTCTGTAAGGCTTGCTCCGCCTGTATTTGGTATGGGCTTACTTGCGTTAATATCTGATGCTACTATCCTGAAAAATGCAGATGAAAATGATGCAAATCAGGATGGCATTAGCGGAAGGGCTAATTATGTTTATGACCCTTATACGCATCAACGTGTTCTTGGTAAATTTGGATTGAAGGCAAATAACCCGAGTTTATTAGTACAGGTTGCGGGTGCTTTTCATCAGGATATGGGTATTACAAGTTATGTATTTCCTAAAGAGTCAAGTTATGGCCAAGCTCAAAGCGACGGGTTGAATGACGATCCCGAATTGGCAGACAGCTTATTGAATGCTACTGTTTTTTATGTGCAAACACTTGCTGTGCCCGCACGTCGTGACGTTACAAATGCCAGCGTGGTTCAGGGAGAAAAACTGTTTAACCAATTGAATTGTTCCGGTTGTCATACGCCGACTGTTTATACAGGTGTTGATATACGCTTGCCTGCTTTAAGTAATCAGCGTATTCATCCGTATACTGATTTGCTATTGCACGACTTGGGAGCCGACCTTGCTGACGGCCGCCCCGATTTTCTTGCCGATGGTAACGAGTGGCGCACACCTGCATTATGGGGAATAGGCCTTTTTGAAAAGACAAACGGAGTGCCTTTTTACCTGCATGACGGCCGGGCGAGAAGCTTGCTGGAAGCAGTTATGTGGCATGCAGGTGAAGCCCGGAAGTCTAAAGATGCTTTTGTGAAACTTTCAAAGACCGATAGAGATGCTGTAATAGCATTTTTAAGGTCATTGTAAAAGGATTTTTGTTAAAAAGGGCTTGCATTATAATGCAAGCCCTTTTTTAATGAAGGCTTTCTGTGATTGTTTTTACTGGGTTGCCTCTTTCCAATTCATTGTGTCCCTGCCATTGTTCCTGCTGCCGTTCTATCAGTGCTTCTGTTTGCGCGGCCATAACTTTAGCTTTCAATCTTTCAAGGCAAAGCTTCTTATTCTGCAATTGGGAACGGCTATCCATTGCCAAAACCTGAATACCTGTTGGACTGTGAATGCCTCTCACGGCACTTTCCACCTTGTTTACATTTTGTCCTCCGGGACCTGAAGCCCTGCATGTTTCAAAGTGTACATCCGCATCTTTCCATTCTAATAACTGCTGTACATGGAATACAGAAACACCCACAAACCAATTCTTTCGTTTATGCATTTTTCTATACGGGCTTTGTGCAATCCATTGTACCGAACCCTGCCATTCTTTGATAAAAGGTGCAAGATTTTTTCCTTCAACCAATAATGTCGCAGATAACAAGGTCCCTTTTAAGTCTGCCTTTTTATTTTCCAGAATTTCGATTTTTAAATCCTCTTTCCTGCCTTGCTTTAATATAAGTTCCTGTACTTTGGCCACAACCCTGCAACATTCAACAGGCCCTCTGCCGGAACTTATTTGTATAATAATTTTGTCCATTGATTTGCTTTTTTAATTCAAATTCTTGCTTTTCATTTCTTGAAATTTGAATTTTGCTTTTTGAAATTTAACATCTGTTATTCCCTGTTCATCCTTACAATTTTGGGATGAAATACGCCTTCAATATTTACCAACTCCTTTTGTGCTGCAATGACTGTTTCAATATCTTTATAGGCTAATGGATTCTCTTCAACACTTCCACCAATAAGCGTTACACCTGCCGATGCCAGTAACTTTTTCATAGCTGAGGCCGTCATGTTTTCTTTTGCACGCTTTCGGCTCATGGCCCTTCCGGCACCATGTGATGCAGAATACAATGCATTTGGGATTCCTTTTCCTGAAACAAGATAAGCGGCTGTTGTCATGCTTCCCGGAATGATACCCATTTCATTTTTATGTGCAGGTGTTGCTCCTTTCCGGTGGATGATAACTTCTGTTCCATCTTCAAGTGTATCTTTCCATGCGAAGTTGTGATGGTTCTCAATAGTTGTCAAAGCCTTGACACCAATGGCTTTCAGCACATTAATATGAATCCTGTCATGGCAGGCTTTTGCGTAATCGCCGGCAAGATTCATGCTTAGCCAATATTCCTGTCCGGCCTCTGAATGCATATCCAACCATGCAAGTTGTTGTGCTTCCTTTGGAAGCTTACAGGTTTCCATTGCAATCTTTGTATAATGTTGTGCAATATTTGCTCCAAGCCCACGGCTGCCGGAATGTGATAGCAAAGCCATATATTTTCCTGCGGGTAAATTGGTTGCATTATGTTCTTGCAATGTTATCAATCCAAACTCCACAAAATGATTGCCGCTTCCGGATGTCCCTAATTGTCTTGCTGCTTTTGCATGTAATCGTTTCAGAAAGTCAGTTTCCTGAAATGCAGGACTGTCCAGCACTTCATGCTCTTGTTTAAATTCAAGCCTGCCTTCCATTCCGAAATGCGTGTAATCTTTTAAAGCCTGTCTCATTTGATAACTATGGCTTTTCAAAAAGTTTTCACCCACATCCAGAATAGATAAAGACATTCTGCAACCTATATCGACACCAACCGCATAAGGAACTACAGCATCCTTTGTAGCCAATACGCCGCCAATGGGTAAACCGTAGCCGGTATGCGCATCCGGCATTAAAGCTCCCTGAATTGTTACAGGTAAAGACATAGCTATTTCCATTTGTTTCTTGGCGCTGTGCTCTATCTCCTTGCCGCCATAAATCTTTAATCTTCCTGTTTCCTGCAATAAATCAAATGTTTTATAATTACAGGTTTGTTCGGATGTAATAAAGGTGGATGCTATCTTTCCAATGATTTCATCATTTACATAATCTTCAGGTTTGTTTTTAATGTCAATTAATAATGTGATGATAGTTTCCTTTGATGCATGTTTGAAATTTTTGGAAACAATATTTATCACAAGGCTTCGGGTTACATCATTAGTGTAACCTATTTTACTTAGTTCTTTAGTTTTTAAGTTTGCCATTTTATAAAATGCCTTTCATTGCTTCCCATATTATATCAGGAAGCTGTTTGTTTTTGATTGGGTTATAATACTGATGCTTTTCACCATCATGATAACTGTAAACATTTCCATGCATCAGTTTTCTGATTTTGGGGTATAGATGATGCCTTTCAATACGATTTTCTAATTGCTGCATCTGTTGCTCCAGAACTTCATCTACTAATTTTGCATGTGTAATCATGTGTGGCTTTATCTGAAAAACATATCTCCAGGGTTCGATGAAAGTGTATCGCTTTTTGATACACTTACTATGAGACATTGGATATTCCTTCAGGAAGAAATGTTGTTTTTCCTGTTCGGTAATTTTAAGCTTAGGATTGCTCCATTCTTCTTCTGTAAAGGTTCTCAGCCATTGTTCTTTTGGTTCGTAGCCTTTCTTACGTTTTCCTCTTTTCTTTCTTAAAAATGATTTATCGTTACAGAAATCTTTAGTATTTATCTTTTTCAATAAAGTTTGATAGAATTCAGCCTGGTTGCTTCTTGCAACATCGTCCCTCAATCTGAAAGTCCTTACCCATCCTTTTTGATAAGGAATTTCCAAGGGGACAAACGGCAGGTTTTGCTTTTCGCGCCACAACTTATTTTCAAGTTTGTGCAAGGCTCTTAATTGTTTTTCTGAATCTTCTTTTTGCAGTCGTTTCTTTTGCCTGGCTGTTTTTAATTTGAAATAGCCGGTATCGAACGACCATAAGTCGTTGTCCATAAAAATGGATTTATCAATAAGAATTTTGTGTGAATCAAATTCATCCTTGCGTGAAGGATATATCCCTATTGGTTTTCAGACGATGCTAAAAATTAAACATGGCTATGCTGGATGCATTATGTAATGCAATTCTAAAGCATGACAATCAAAATATTTTGAATGTTGTAAGCAGACGTTGGGCACAATGAATTACAATCGTAATCATTTTCCTTTAATCAAAAAATTGAAGGGAATTGCAACGCCCGCCTGGTTCAGGCAGCGAAGAAAAGGGATGATATGTAGAAACGTTCAGTCATGGGTATTGTGTTTTATAAGGTCAACACAATTGTTATTTCGGTTGCAAATGTATAAATGTTTTTTGCAAAATTCCAAATGTTGTAGATAGTTTTTATTTATTGCGCTTAAGAACTATGTCTGTTAAACTTGCAATAACAACACCTGAAACATAAGCCAGTAAGTCGCTCCAAAGAAATCCCTGACCCAGTATTAATCTTCCCGGCAGCGTTGTTCTGATATTATTTATCCATGCTACCTGGTATAATTGACTGCATTCAATCATAAAGCAAATGACTAAACTAATGATTGCTATCTTTTTTATTTTATGCCTCACCATAAAGAAACGTACGATGAAATACATCATGGCTGCATAGAGCGCATCGCCTGTTGCAGCAGGTAATACGGTTGTTCTTCTTGATAACAATCCCAGGACAATAATGACAAGAATGGTGATTGCGTATTTGTATTTTTGCTTTGTCATTTTACTTTACAACATGAAATGTTCTGATGAATTTATGAAGTAATTTTTGAGGTTTCTTTTTTTATTTGGAAATATAAATTCAATGTTTATATCTTTGCAACCTAAACAAAACTGAATAACGGTGTTTTTCTTAAAACTACATATCGCACACAAGAACCTTAATAGCCCTCTGGGTTATGATAGGGCAGGACGTTCGTTATTTCAGTTGGATTTCATTTAGCAATCTTCGACTGTATTATACAGCCCTGCTTTACAAAGCAGGGCTTTTTTATTTCTTGTGAATGCTGTAATCCTTATTGGGGGTGGCATGCATTATTTTCAATTTTAAATTTTTAGTAATGAACAATATATATCAAAACATTTCTTTTCAGAATATTCCGGTATTTGATTACAGGTTAGTAGAGAACAAGTCTTTTTATCTGACCTTATTTAAAACGATCCCCAGTATTATTTATTTTGACCAGATTGATGGGGAGAAAGCTTATAAGAAGTTTGTGGAGAAATACACAAACAATATTCTTAAGACACATACTTACCGTTGGTTTGAACATAAGCGCAGGAAATATAGTTTCGACAGAACCTTATTGATTATGGATAATGAATGCATTATTGAATTTAATAAGGACTATTGCGAGATATTTCATCGTGAGCATGAGCCCGGCTTTATTGAAGAGACAACAACTTTCTTAAAACAATTCAAGGAGCGAAGGAAATCTATACCTCAGGAAATTAACCTGATTGTGAAAGGCTATGACGGACTTGAATTAAAGTCTATGGACATAAAGAGAACGAAATTGGATTTGAATCTTTTTTATGAAAATGATTTTAAGGAAGTAGATGCAGTTATTCAAAAGCGACTGAATAAAAAGAATGATAAAGGCATTGTTCTTCTACATGGTTTGCCGGGAACAGGAAAGACAACTTATCTGCGTCATCTTGTTGGTAAACTAAAGAAGCAAGTAATGTTTTTATCTCCTGGAATTGCCGCAAGCCTTACTGACCCAAGCTTTATCCAGCTTTTGATTGACAATCCGAATTCGGTTATTGTTATTGAAGATGCGGAAAACATACTGATGGACAGAAGGATGAATTCGAACAATGCGGTGTCTAATCTTCTGAATATTTCTGATGGTTTGCTCTCTGATTTTTTGAATGTGCAATTGATTTGTACGTTCAACAATTCCCTGACAATGGTTGATTCTGCTTTGATGCGTAAAGGCAGGTTGATTGCCAAGTATGAATTTGGTAAACTGTCTGTTGAGAAGTCCAGAGCATTGAGTAAGCATTTTGGCTACGACCAACAAATTGATGAACCTATGACGGTGGCTGAAATAAAGAATCAACATGAGTCAAAAGCAGAACCAAAGGCGATTTCAATCATCGGTTTTAAAACACAAGCGATGCTTGCAGAATAATTTTAAATGTGCAGGCTGGTCTGTTATTGCATTCCGGATTGCAATATATTCTGTTTACCTTCGCGCCTCAGATTAAACGAATTGTAAAGATGAAATTAGAAGCTATCATTCAGCAGCGCAGCGGAAACGTTTGTGAGCTTTGTCAATCGGCTGAAAATACAAAGGTGTATGAAGTGCCGCCGCAGGATTACACCAATGAAAATAATTGTGTGATGCTCTGTGATACTTGTCTTTCGCAGATAGAAAAGAAAGCTGAATTGGATAGTAAACATTGGAATTGTCTGACTACAAGTATGTGGAGCGAAGTGCCGGGTGTGCAGGCATTAAGCTGGAGAATCTTGAACAGGTTACGTAATGAAAGCTGGGCAATGGAAAGCCTTGATATGATGTATCTGGATGATGAAACATTGGCCTGGGCAAAAGCAACCGGCGACCATGAAAATGATGGCAGTGTTGATTTACATAAAGATTGTAATGGTGCTGTTTTAAACACAGGGGATACTGTTGTATTGATTAAATCGCTTGATGTGAAAGGTTCTACATTAAATGCCAAACTGGGAACTGTGGTAAAGAATATCCGTTTAGTAGAGAATAATACAGAACAGATTGAAGGAAAGATTGAAGGGCAGGTGATTGTGATTTTGACGAAGTATGTAAGAAAACAGAACTAATTTAGGGTTCCTAAAAAATAAGTGTGGGACACCTTGAAGGTGTCCCACACTTATTTTTTAGGAACCGTTAAGGAAATTATTAAAGATAGTATTAAGACGCCCCCTACAACTGCTAAGGATGCGGGTGAGGAGATATGAAAGAACGGAGCTATCACCATTTTTACACCAATGAAGGTGAGAATTGCTGCAAGACCGTATTTGAGGAAGTAAAACTTATCAATGAAATTAGCAAGCAGAAAGTACAGAGCCCTTAAACCAAGGATAGCAAATATATTGGAGGTGTAAAGGATAAAGGGGTCTTTAGGTGCGATAGCAAATATAGCCGGAATAGAATCTACCGCAAATAATAAATCTGTAAACTCAATAACTGCAACTACTACCAATAATGGTGTAGCCATTTTGATACCATTCTCAATAGTGAAAAATTTATCGCCATCGAAGTTGCGGCTTACTTTAAAAAACCTGTGAATGAGCTTTGCTCCGGGATTGCTGTTATAATCTTTATCTTCATTATCGTGGTCATTTGTAAAAGCTGATTTAATGCCTGCGTAGATAAGAAAGATACCAAAGATCAAAAGCAGTATATTTATCTGAACTTGTTTGCCCAACACTTCCATGTATGGCAAATAAGTAAGGTTAATAAGACCTACGCCGGCAAAAATAAATATAGCCCTGAAAGCAAGCGCACCGATGATTCCCCAGAAGAGTACTTTATGATGCAGTTCTTTGGAAACCTTAAAGAATTTGAACACCAGTATAAAAACAAAAAGATTATCAACCGATAATGCTTTTTCAATCCAATAGGCAGATTGGAACTGAGAAAATTTTTCAAATGCAATTGCCTTGGAATCTCCTTTAAAAACAAGATAAATAACACCACTGAAGATCATGGATAAAGAAATCCAGATAATGGACCAGAACGCGGCTTCTTCGTTGGAAATGGCATGGCTGTTTTTATTAAAAATACCTAAATCCAATAATAGCATTATAATAACAAGAATACCAAAACCAATTAATATTCCGGGATGTTCAAGCATAGTATGTGACTGCTGCATAAAAAATTGTGTTGCTCGTATAGTAAGCATCAATCTGTTTATTCTAATCTGAAAGTGTTGAAATTATGCTATTTTCCTTGATTAACCCAAAATACTTGTGCTTTGTAATGCACATGGCAGGCTGAAAATGTTATTGAATCAATTGCTGTGAATTATTGTTATATATCGTGCTCATCCAAAACAACCTTGCCAAGCTTTGAATTCATGCTCGTACCTCTTTTACTTTCAGGTGCAGAAACTGTTTTTTGTCCACGGGCGGGGATATTAGAAACAGTTATGTATTGTGTGTCATATAATTCGCCGTTCTTCTTTATGTAAGAAAGCTGAACGGTTACCTCATCTATTTTGAAATCAGAATTGTTGGAAACGGTTACATGCACATCATCTATACCGCCAAAGAAACCGTCATAATTATACGTTACTTTTTGTGTGACAAATCTTCCGATGTTATCTTTAATTATTTTTATTTTCTGTGCCTTTTCATAAGCTTGTCGTTGTGCTTCCTGCTCCTGTTGCAGTTTTATGGCCTGCTCCTGACTGATAGAATCTTTAACCTGTTGCATTCTTTTCTGCAATTCTGTATTGGTGTTCGACATTGTGCCTGCTCTTTTCCACAAGAAGAAGGCAAGAATAAGAACAGCAATTGCAATCAAGCCGATAATGAAGTTTCTGAGACCTGAAGATCTCTTTGTTTTTGTATTACCGATATTATCAGATGCGATTTCAGTTGGTTCTGCTTGTGGCATCGGCGGTAAGTAAGGCGATTGTATAAATAAACGTTCATACATAGCAGCCGTTATGTTGTCGATGCCCCAGAAGTTGTACAGACCTTGTAATTGCTGAATAATCTCAAAATCATTCAGGCTGTTCCATCTGTCCAGCAGTTCTTCATCCGCAGGTGCATTATAGCGCTTTTCGTGCAGGAAGTTTATGTATTGCCGGATGTTTTGTCCTGAAATCATTAATGAAAGTTTGGATTAGGATTACAGTTTGAAAGCAAAATTGTTTTGCAAGGGCTGAAATAGAAAAGGTAAGCTACGATTTTACTTTTGAAATGTTTGTGAATATTGTACAGGAATATATTAACAGCAGTAAACAAAAAGATAACCTGATATCAGGGAACTTAACAGCATTTAAGATGTTGTACTTCTCTAAAACAAATAACATGAATACTTTCAGAAATCTAATTGAAGAAGGAAATCAAAACGAAAGCGCTGATTTATTAACTGTTCCGGGAGCCGCAACGATGAAGGCCTGCTCGATTGTAATAAATTCTTTTTTGCAGCATCCCGTACTTCCTGAAAAAATAAGTGGGAGTAAATCAATTACGGATGAATTAGTTAGTGACATTACCTCCTTAAACAACAGCATTTCAGTGGCAGAATCTATACGGTCTGACAAACATGCATCTATTACTGAAGACGGAGCACATCCGGAAATTCAAACTGCTTCAAAAGCTCAGGGAATGGTTCATCATTTAAAGCATACGCATAGTAAAAACAGTATCTCTTAAGGTCATAGCGGCTAAAATAAAAGCCTTGCAAAATAGTTACAAGGCTTTTATTTCTGTGACGCTGAAGAAAACAATGGGACCTATTAGGCTACCGCCGTTTATTATATCCATTCCGATGTTGCTTTGTAATTATTTGGAAGATAAGTAAGATATTGAACCATTCGCGGTTGGGATCCACGATTTGGTGTAGCACTGTGTGGCAATGAATTTTGCCATATAATAAAATCACCGGCATTGGCTGTTATAGGAATGGGGTTTGAGATTTCTAATATCTTTTCCCTGGGATTTTCCTCTGCCGCCAGACCTTTTAACCATGGTTCTATTTTATTATGAAACCCCGGCACACAGTGAAATGCACCTTCTTCAGCTCCGCAATCTGTCAGATAAAGCAATCCCTGCAATGCAAATGGGATCGGTAATTTCAAACTTACATCCCAATGAAGCCGACTTCCTCTGAAATGGAAATCGTCCGTTTCCGGTGGATTAAAACTTACTTTATCAATTGTCTTGTAAATGGCCGAAGTTTTATAAAGTTGTTCGTAGGCTTTTTTGATTTTTGGGGAAAACCTGTTTTTGTTTAATGTTTCGTGATCTGAAAAATTAAGCATCAGGCCTCTTTGTTCTTCATGTTTGTTATACCATGTTTCTTTCTTATCTGGATGCATCCCTAAAAAGTTCCAGATAGCTTGCCGCGTATCTTCACAGTCCTTTTGTGAAATAGCTTCTTTTATAATTACATATCCCTTTTCATTCCAGAAGAGTAAGTCTTCATCAGAAAGAACATTTGTAGGATAGTCTTCAAAAAGAGGCATTGTTTCTTTTTTTCTGTTATTTATCCATATCATAAAAGTTTCCCAATCAGGTTTCTCAAAAAAGAGATAACGAATGGTGTCCTCCATATTGATACCTAATTCATACAAAGTTTCAATTTCTTTATTCCATGAAAGGATATTTTCCGATGTATTCACAGATTGTGAACTGGTTGCCCGCTTCCACAAGTTTTCAAGAATAAAGGACATGGTTTTAAGGGATGGTTGTAAATCAAAAATAAGAAATAAAGCAATAAATTCATTTCCAAAAATGTCTTCCCGGGAAAGATCAAAACAAATGAAATGGGGAATGTTATAACTTCGTAGTTATTGAATTTAACGCTGTATTAATGGGTTCAATCGTATGAAGTACAAAGAGTTTTGCGCCGATTTTGGTATCAGGTTGCCGATTATCCAGGCACCAATGGCAGGAAGTGATTCTGTCAAACTTGCTATTGAAGTTGCGAGGGCAGGAGGGCTTGGTTCTCTGGCATGTGCATTACTAACACCGGATGCCATTAAAAATGCTGTCTCTGAATTTCGGAATAATGTTCCGGCACCTGTCAACCTGAATTTCTTTTGCCATGAAATGCTTCCGGCAGATCCAAAACGAAATGCGGATTGGAAACAGAAGCTACAGCCATATTATGAACAATTGGGCATAAACTACAATGATGCTACGCCAACTGCATTGCGAATGCCATTCGACAATGAGATGTATAAAGTATTAGAACAGGTTAAACCTGAAATCATTAGTTTTCATTTTGGATTACCTGAGCCGGGGCTGCTTGAACGCGTTAAGGCTACAGGTGCAAAAATTATTTCATCTGCCACTACTGTAGCGGAAGCACATTGGCTCGAGGCAAGAGGATGTGATGCAGTCATTGCTCAGGGGGCGGAAGCCGGCGGCCATCGGGCAAGCTTTTTACATTCAGATCCGCGACGTCAGGTAGGAACTATTGCACTTGTCCCTCAAGTAGTGGATGCGGTAAAAATTCCCGTCATTGCCGCCGGCGGCATATCGGACGCAAGGGGAATTGCCGCTGCCTTTATGCTTGGGGCATCTGCTGTTCAATTAGGAACGGCATATCTTTTCTGTCCGGAAGCGAAGGTTTCTACTTTATACCGCAACCGGCTTTCAACTGTTGCTGCTGATGAAACTGTTATTACTAATTTGTTCAGCGGTCGACCGGCCAGAGGTATATTAAATCGTTTTGTGGAAGAAATGGGCATTATTAGCGCCGATGCTCCGGCATTTCCTTATGCTTCTGTTTATATAAATCCGCTTCGTTCAAAGTCTGAAGAATTGCAGTCAAATGATTTTCTTCAAATGTGGTGTGGGCAAGGCGCAGAGCTATGTACTGCTATAGCGGCAAGAAAACTGACTGAAGAATTAATGACCGGCGCTTTGGCTTTGCTCGGAAGTAAAAATGAGTGAGGCCCGACGGGCTCTTTTTATGCGCTTTTATCAAAAGGTACAAAGTTTTACACACAGAGCAGCAAGGACAGATATTGATATAACATCCTTGTAACGCTTTGGCTGATTTCTTCTATCCTATGTGGGTTATGCCGAGACTATTTCGGTATAAACTTATTTAGTTTAAAGTACATGTTGCTGACGCTCCTCCGGAAATATAAGTTGCCTGAAGGTCGTCGCATTGTTGCTGGGCAAAATCCTTTTTAACGTCCATAAATGGTACTGAAACAGTGTTAGTTGGAAATCCGGGAGCTGTTACGGAACAAGAACAGGTATAATCTCCTTTTTTAGAACATGAAATTGCTGTAATTAGGATTACAGAAAAAAATACGGTTAATTTTTTCATTACTTATGGATTATCAGGTTAAGAAAAAGCAAGTGAGCCAGCTATACCCTTACTGTAGCAAACATTATAGCCATTATTAATAGATTTTCGGATTATACAATGATCCGGAACGAAGTGTAAAGTACAGTTTAAGGATTAAACTTGCAACCCCCACTTATTCCAAACTCATTTATTTACTTCAGTCGTTCAATTCTAACTTAACTTCTTTGAGTTTCGGAGTGTACTTTTTCTTCGCGACAAACAGGGATATTGTTACTATAAACCTGTATTATTAGTTTTATTTAAAAAATTCTTTATCTTAAAATATTTTATAAATTCTTATCTATCTATAATTAATATATTGCAATTAATATTTTTCTTAAGTATTTTCAAAAGAAGCTTGGCTTTTAACGAACAGGTAACTATCTTGTTTGATTTTAGGTGCCATTCGTAGTATCAACCATTCACCGACAGTCATGTTTTAACATGCGCCGCACTTTACCATTTCCATAGGTTGACTTAAGATTGAGACCTTTTTTTAGCATCCGGATGTCTGCATACAATGAGGCCGAACCTGAAAAGCCTTTAATAGAGTAAGGATCAACAACGCAAAACATTTTTTTAATGAAACTTAAATTGATTTCGGGGCTGGTGGCCCTGCAGCTGGCTACGGCTATGCCCATTCACGCCCAAACCTACACCTTTGACGTCGGTGACGATAAAACAACAGTAAAGGTCGCCGACCACATCAGCGGAGAACAGTTAAACTTCAGTGGCCATGAAGAAACACTGGAGGGGTATAACCTTGTTTATAAAGATAAAAGGCTTTTTGGCCTGACCCGTTTTAACCCGGTAGCGGGCACTATTACTTATGCAAGGCATTATGGACTCAGCAACGAGAACTATCTACGTCTTTTGAAAGGATACCTTATTTATTCGCATCCGATCTACTTTGTCGGCGAGCAACGTAGCAATGATGGTGCCGTAATAGATCCTGTACTGCTGAATTATGATTTGCCAAAAGGAGACCTGGCCAGCGCCATTGAATTTCCTACATTACCCGAGGGTTATACTTACACCAGGGTTTTTGACGTAATGGAAAACTTTACGGAATCCAACCCTCAGCGGATCCTTTGTACTATCAACAAAGGGGACGTACCGTTTATTGCCGAAATAATCTATAACAACGTATCCGGCACATATTACGTGTATGAATACAAAACATCTAAGCCGCCTAAATCGTACCTATCCGCCCACTATGTACGTGCTTACCATTATGGTAGCGTAAGTCTTGGTGCGCCTTCTTTCTATGGTCTGGCAGACTATGGCGATGAAGTGACAGCTTTCTGTTATTTCAAAGATCCGAGCGGTGTTAATCCTACCGTGTACGAAAGATATTCTTTCACTTCGCTTAAAGGTGTAAAGAATGTTAAAGGTGTACAAATGAACGGGTCTTATGGCAATGACGGTACGCACTACCGCATCGATATGGCTTTTACAGACAACGAAGGGGGTATTTGTATCCAGCAAAAAGACGAATTACTGACGACCAACTGGGAGCGTTGTTACAGTTTTCCCGAAAACGAAGCTTTTGTATTAAGCTGGGGCCGAGACGGACACGGTACCAAGATGGGCCCATGGCCTCAAGAAGGCAACAGCATGGGTTATTTCCTGGGTGCATGGGAACCTAACCAGGATCCGAAAAAAAGCCGCCTGACCGCACTGCATTTCGACGGCTCCAATGGCGACCTTGCAAAGCCAAGAATCTATGACATACCGGGCATAGGTGTTTATAAAGACGGCAGCTTCCCGAGCACTTCTTATGATCCGGGCTATTTCTGGACCGACTATATCAACAATTATACGTTTATTGCTGACCGCCTGGACACTAAAGCCGGGTTCCATTATGGCACCGGAAATACTTTGATTAACACACCTGAGAAATTTTTCTGCTCCACACCACACGATATACATGAAACAGAGAAACGCCTTAAAACGATCAAAGAAGAATTGGATGTCAATAAATACGGGCCTTATGAACCGAAGAAAATTGAATACAAAGAAATTGATGTACCGGTTAGCGTAAAACTGAATTGTCCTGCAGAAAAAGAAAAAATATCTGAAAAAACAGGCAATGCCAACAAACTGATTCATAACGAAAACAGTGAATTGACTATGGATGGTACGCATATCCTTATTAGTAACGATAGTAAAGAAATTACATCTGTACGTATCTTTACCATTGACGGAAGGTCTATTGCTGAAATGCACGACATCAACAACGTCCGTTACGAACAGCACTTTAACGCACCATTGACAAGCGGAATTTATGTGATCCACATTGCATACAGCGATCGTTCAATGGAAACAAGAAAAGTGAGCATCCGTTAAAAACGAGGTTTTGAATATCAACAGGCAGGGGTTTTCGGGCTCCTGCTTTTTGTGTTCTATAGAAGTTCGTAGCGCTGTAAGCTAATTGAGTCGAAGTGAGATCCTACAACCGGTGAGAATGCACTTAATGCTTTACAATAAAAAATAGCAACCGGTTTTTTCCATCTATTTCTGCTTCCTCTTTTTTGCTACCCATTCGCAAAATTTGAAAATAAAAAAAGCGCTAACATTTGATTGTTAGCGCTTTATGTTTTTTGTTGTGGAGCCGGCGGGAATCGAACCCGCGTCCAAACACCGGATGAAAAAGCTTTCTACATGCTTATTCCGTTATTATTTGTCGGCAATGATCAGGAAGCGGACAAACCGAATCAATGCTTAGCCAGATGGTCTTAAGTTGCAGTCATGGCATTCTGCAACAGCAACCTGTATTTTGTTTTGAGTCGGCGGCGGGGCTTGGTAACAGATCAACCTGCCCGGGCGGCCCTAATGACTAACTAATCACTGATTAGGCAGCCATGGCATACTGAGTATTGCCATTTGAAGTTTGAGTATTCAGATTTAAACGCTAATTACACAACGCGTTGCATGCTTACACCTCCCCCTCCATGATGCTGTCAAAACCGGGCGGCCCCGTGTTTTCATCATAAATAGGTCATGTATTGTAGTACCCATTTTTTCAAAGAACGAATTGCAAAGTTACGAAAAGGATTAATGATAAACTAAAATTGCGGCGTGTAATCCATAATATAGGACAGAATCATAACTTTATAAACAGAATAATTGCTGTAAAAAAAATTATTATGGATATTACCAAGAAGTATACCAATGGAGAAGTGACCATTGTCTGGAAACCTTCTATGTGCATTCATTCAACTGTTTGCTGGAAGAGTGCAACGGGCTTGCCCGATGTTTTTAACCCAAGAGAAAAGCCCTGGATTAAACCTGAAGGCGCTACTACATCCAAAATAGTAGAGCAAGTCAATAAATGTCCGAGCGGAGCTCTTAGTTATTTCTTCAATGAAGCAAATGATGAACAAAAAATTATAGGAAACGATACAAGGATAGAAGTCGCTCCCAACGGGCCTTTACTGGTTTATGGAAATATAGTGCTCAAAGACAAAGATGGCAATGAATCCAAGAGAAGCAAGGTGACGGCTTTTTGCCGTTGCGGCCAATCACAGAATAAGCCGTTCTGCGACGGAAGCCATATTCCTGCTGCATTTGAAGGATAATTTACTAAAACAAAAAGCCTCTAAGCTTTTACGCTTAGGGCTTTTGTTTGTGTATGCCCCGAATCAAACAATTTTTATTTTGTTGCCGTCATTATTTTGCATTGACGGAATATGCCATCATTATTTTCTACCTGAATCTGATATACATAATTGCCCTTACTTAGCCCCATAGCAGATAGATCAACTTTAACCGAATAGTCGCCGGCACTGAGTTTTCCCTGATTTAATTCCTGCACTCTTCTCCCCATAAGATCATAGATTTCAAATTTCACCGCTGAAGCATTCACTAATGTAAAGGGTATGCTTGTTACGCCATTGTGCGGATTTGGAAAATTCTGTCCTAAAACGAATTGCTTTGCATTTTCTTTTTCGATATGCCCTATGCCTGTTCCACTTGAATTGCCGGTTCCCTGTACAGTAACCTCCAGATAAGCTTCATAACCTGAAGCAGCATCTCCTGTAAGTGTAGCTAATTGATAAGCTACGCCATCGGAGAAAACATTGTCCTGCGCAACGGTCATCGGGTCATCACCTTTTGTATATAACGAAGGGAAGGCAGCATATAAAGCATTTTTCTGAGCTATATCAAAAGTCAATTGCGATACTGCAGCATAACTTGTACTTACATAAACCTGAAAATGAATATGGCATATACGGCCGGCATACCATCCCGGAAAAATGGTTGAAAATTCTACTTCACCATTTGCGTCTGTCATCTGATAGCCACGTAACCATTTCGTGCTTGCACTTCCTCCTGGATTTTGCGCAGAATCATAGCCCGAATAAACGCCATCCTTATCGCAATGCCAGATATTTACCCGTACATTATTCATCGGTTCGCAATTACTATTACCAATAATTTTCAGTCTGACAGTAAGTGGCGCACCGGTGCGATCTTCACGGACGTCATTACGGAAATAATAGGTATTGGCTGTTAAATCGAGAGGGAAGGGACCTGCTGTTTCTGAAGGAATTAAAGTACAGGAAGTGGGTTTACTTTCGTTGTCACCTCCCGCAAATAAACGGCCAAATGGTAACAAAGATGCTGCTCCCGCCAAGCCTACGCCTTTTAAGAATTCTTTCCTTTCCATATCATATATTTTATCCGAAAATAAAAAGTATAAATAATGATGGGAAATAAATGCGGTAGAATTGTAATTTGTTGCGGTAGAATCAGATTCTGAATTTCTCAGCAACCGCCGCTTCGTAGCTCTGACCAATATTGATTTTTATATCGCTGAGATAAATGATTTTATTGCGCACTTGTGAAACCTTTTTTATAGCAACAATAAAAGAACGATGCACCCTGATAAAATGCTGTTCCGGCAACTTCTCCATAATAGATTTCATTGTCATGCGCGCCACAATCGGCCTGCCGTTGTCAAGTTGTATTTTGATATAATCATCCAGGCCTTCAATCAGAATAATATCATCGAATGCAATCTTATGTAGTGTGTAGTCGGCACGCACAAAAAGATAATCGGTAATGCTCTGATGGCTTTGCTTTAAATAACCGGAATAGTCATTTGTTTTTTGTACAGCTTGTGCAAAGCGTTCTTTTGTGAAGGGTTTCAACAGGTAATCAATGGCACTGAGATTAAATCCTTCAACAGCATATTCGCTGTAAGCTGTTGTGAATATAACCATTGTATGTTGTTCTATACTTTTATAGAAATCGATGCCGGTAATACTTGGCATCTGAATATCCAAAAACAGTAAATCAACCGGAAATTTTTTCAAATGTCTGGCTGCCTCATCAGTTCGTGTAAAAGTCTTTTGCAGATCAATAAAATCAAAGTCTTTGCAAAAAGCTTCGATTACTTTCAGTGCCGGCGGTTCATCATCTATTGCAATGGCAGTAATCATTTAAGAGAAATTTGCAGGTGAATTATAAACTTTTGAGGGCCATCGTCAATATCAAGACTATAACGTCCCGGATAAAGCATCTCCAGACGGTGTTTTGTATTTTTAATGCCCAACCCTTCTGAAGTTTCTTTATGCATCTGATAACTTACTTTGTTATTAACTACCATTAAAGATAAGCTATCATTTTCAATATTTATTTCGGTGAAAATAGCTGAAGATTTTTCAGGGTTTACGCCATATTTAAATGCATTTTCTACAAATGTAATAAGCAAAAGAGGAGCAATTTCCTTTCCTGTGGCCGCGCCTGTCAATCTATAGTTGATGTGAACGGTGTTGCCTAATCTAAATTTCTGCAATTCTATATAATCTTCTATATAATTTATTTCCTTTTGCAAAGACACAAAATGCTTATTGGATTCGCTGATGATATAGCGCATCATACCTGAAAGTTTTACAACAGCTGTTGCAGTATAATCCGATTTTTCAATGGCTAAAGCATAAATGCTGTTAAGCGTATTGAACAGGAAGTGCGGATTTATCTGTGCTTTTAAATAAGATAATTCTGTTTCCAGTTTTTCGTTTTGCAATTGGCGCCAGCGTTGGCTGATTTTAAGAAGCATTGCAATGAAAAGTACGATAATCAATAAATACATGCTGTAATCAAAGAAAACAACACGTAATAAATTTACATGTGGGATATCGCCCGGATGCCAGGGCTGAAAAGGTTTATCATGTGGTGACGGACCAAAACTTTCATTATTGGGAGGTGGGTTATGACGTATATGAAGGTGCGGAAACCGGAGAAAAATAAAGCTTAATACCAAAATCATCAATATCATGTAGGCTATTATGCTAAGTCCGAATCCTAAATATTTTTGACGAAAATAAAGCTTTGGAATAAGCACAAAATAACTGAGATAGAAGAAGGCCAGCAATAAACAATGTGTAATGACTTCATTGACGCCGAACGGATTACTTATAGTAGCCTTTACATCAGGAAAATCCGGAGAAGAAAGTATCGGGAAAAACAGGAATACCAAACTGCAAAAAACATGAAGAATAACGGAGTATGACTTTTTTTTCATGGAATATCTGCTTTAAATCAAAGTTACCTGATCATAAATTTCCTGAATGCCGAATTGCGGTAAATGTATTTATTGTGAAGGTGAAATTTATAAAACAAAAAGAGTGACGGCTGACCATCACTCTTTTTGTTACTTTGATATTTATAACTGATTACTTAATACCTAATTTGGCTTTTACCTGCGGTAAAATATTTTCGGCATCTTTTGCATATAACAATTGACCACCTTCAAAAATATAGTCATAACCACCTTCAGTACCTACTGCCTTGATGGCTGTTTGCGCTTTATCAAAGATTGGCTTGAATAATTCCTGATTTTTCTTGCCGATTTTTTCTTCTGCACCTTGTTGGAAATCCTGAATTCTGTTTTGCATGTCATTCAATTCCTTTTCTTTCACTTCTTTCACTGCATCAGACATAGTCGGTGCATCTTTCTGATAAGCAGCGTATTTAGCTGTAAGCTCATCAGTCATTGTTTTGTATTGATCAGCAAGGTCTTTTTTGTATTTTGCCAATAATGAATCTGCTTTACGGGCTTCAGGCATGTTTGTCAACAATTCCTGAGAATTTACATAACCTGTTTTTTTTGCGGACTGAGCACTTACACCGAAGCCGATTGTCATTCCAATGGCTAATAAAAAAATGATTTTTTTCATCTGTTGAATTCTAAATTTTTAGTTTTTGTTTTCTGCTATTTCCAGGGGTTATAGCAATATAGTTTTTATTATACTTTATAAAAAATGAGTTGCGAAGGTAAGAAATTATTTCGCTCCCGGTATCAATTTCACAATATCATCACTTTTATCCAATTTAGGATCTGCGTAGAAAATAGTAATACCGCCTGCTTTATCATACACTAAATCGTAGCCGCGGCTTTGGGCGTATTGTTGTACTGCATTGAATACTTTATCCTGAATAGGTTTTACAAGACTCTGGCGTTTCTTGAAAACTTCACCGTCGTAACCAAAATATTTCTTTTGTAAATCCTTAGCTTCTTTCTCTTTAGCTACAATTTCATCTTCACGTTTTTTGCGGGCATCTTCAGAAAGCATAGGACGTTCGGCCTGATAGCTTTTATACATTTGGTCAATACCCTGCATTTTAGCATCTACTTCTTTCTGCCATGCATCAGAAGCTGCATCCAGCTGTTTTTGAGCATTATTATATTCCGGTACCTTTTCCAGAATGTATTTGGAATCTATAACACAATAACGTTGTGCCTGAGCTGCAATACTTGTTATAACCAATAGCGAAAACGCCAACAATATTTTTTTCATAATAAAACAAATTTGTGTTTTTTTAGAATATCAAAAATAAGATAAGTTTAATAAGGAGGCGCTCAAAATACAAGGTCTTAATAATTCATTAGGAAACTAACTGCAAAGACGTTGCGCAGCAACGTCTTTGGTTCCTATATTGCATTTGAACATTTTATTACTCCGGTTCAAATCCTAACATAAACGTGAACTTGGTTTTTTGCGCTCCCGGTATATTAAGGTTGTCAAGCGCAATACCATAATCAAGACCCAATAAACCAAACATCGGCAAATACACACGGACACCCACACCCACCGAACGATATAACTGTAATGGATTATAACTCTTGAAATCCTGCCAGCCGTTTGCACCTTCTGCAAATGCCAGACCAAATATAGTAGCGCTTGGGTTCAAAGAGAACGGATAGCGAATCTCTGCCGTATATTTATTAAAGATCGTTGCATCTAAAGCAGGGCTGTTTTGAAGTCCGTATCCTGCTTCATAACCGCGTTGCGAAATGATATCTCTGCCCACATAATAGCTAAAGCCTGAAAGACCATCGCCACCCACGTTGAAACGCTCAAAAGGTGAATAACCGATGTCTTTATTATAATACCCCAGATAACCGTATTTAGCTGCGAATTTGAATACAAGGTTTCCTGCAATACGCTGATAGAATTCAGCCGTAAAGCGATATTTATGGTACTCAATCCATTTGTATTTGTCATTTACACTCGCAGTTGCATAATCTGTATTGCTGAATGCAGAAAATGGCGGCGTGAACTGGAAGCTGAAACTAATGTTGGAACCGCTTCTCGGATAAATCGGCTGATCTACGGTGTTTCTCGCCAAAGTCAACTTAAAATACAAGTTGTTTGATGTACCTGTATTAAAGAAATTGTTTGCACCTAAGTATTCATAATTGTGCAGGTAATAGTTTTGATAATTGACACCGTAAGAGAAAATAAAGTTATTATCAGGCCAGTTTAATCTTCTGCTCAATGTAACACCTCCACCCCAGTTGCGTAAATAGTGTTCGTTCGGGTCTCCCTGAATAGTGCCATTGCCTGAATAAGCCTGACGGCCATAAACGGCGCTTACCGTAAGTGCCACAGGTTTTTTGCCACCAAGCCATGGTTCTGTAAAGGAAAGGTTGGCAGAGTTAAAGTATTTACCATTGGATTGATAGCGAAGCGAAAGTTTCTGTCCGTCACCCATTGGTAAAGGAGTCCATTCTTTAAAGTTGAAAATATTACGCAGCGAGAAGTTATTGAAAACGATACCTACCGTACCTGTAAAACCGATACCGCCACCGAAACCGGCGGAAAGCTCTAACTGGTCACTCGATTTTTCGACAATGTTATAATCGATATCCACAGTACCATCTGCATAATTTGGTTTAGGCGTAGGCACTACTTTTTCCGGATCAATAAAACCAAGGTTACTTAACTGGCGAATAGAACGTATGATGTCCGTACGCGAGAATTTATAACCAGGTCGTGTAAATAATTCACGTCTTAAAACGAAATCGTTTGTACGGTCGTTACCAATAATACCGATGTTTTTAATTGTTGCCTGCGGGCCTTCCTGAATGGAAACTTCGTAATTAATAGTATCGCCATCAATTGATTTCTCATGTGGCTCTATCTTGAAAAACAAATAACCGTCATCCATGTAAAGGCTACCGATATCCTGGCTGCCTTCCGGTCCGCCGCCACCGGTTCCCAACCTTCTGTCAAATAATTCCTGATCAAAAACGTCACCTTTCTTGATATCCAGAAGTAAAGTCAGAACAGAATCCGTATATTTTGTATTACCTCTCCATTTGATATCACCAAAATAATACTTCCTTCCTTCCTTAACTTTCATTTCCACATTCATACTACCGTTAGGGGCGAAATATGTAGTATCTTCTTCTATTTGAGCATCACGATAACCTTTGGAATTATAATAAGCAATTACGCTGTTCTTATCATCTTCGTATTTCTTGGGGTTGAACTTTGAACCGGCAAAAATATTCCACCTGAAATAAGGATTCAGGGCGTCCAGTGTTTTACTTAAGGAAAGATATCCTTTCTGGTCAAGGTAGTTTTTGAAAGAACGTTTTTCACTTCCATATACAGAAGCAGCTTCTGCAGAATGCAATGATATACGGGCCATTTCTTTGGTTCCCTTCATTTCTCCTTTCAGCTTAGTGTCTTCTGCATTATCATTGCCTGAAAATATAATCTGGTTGATATGAACTTTGCCACCTTTATCAACGTCAATAATCAGGTTCACACCTGTACCGCCTGAAGAATCGGAAGTTTCGTATATATTAACAGTCGTATTTGCAAAACCTTTCTCGCCAAAGAATTTTTTGATTCTCTGTTCAATATCTTTTTTCATTGCCTCCGTAACCATACGGCCCGGCACAATAGTTAATTTATCTTTTAATTCAGATTCCTGCCCTTTTGTAATACCTGTAATCTTGAAAGTTGCGAGTCGCGGACGCTCTTTTATCCTGATTTCGACAGATGCTTTACCATCTTCTATTTTGGTAATATAGATACCGACGTCTGAAAATAATTGCTGTGACCAGAGATTTTTGATGGCTTTAGCGACACCCGGGTCATTTTCAGGTTTGATTTTATCACCCGGAGCAAGGCCTGAAACTGATTTCAATAGCTCCGCATCCAAGTACTTTGTGCCGGTAATGGTTATATCACCAATGGTCAAATCGGCATTTTGAGAAGTGCTGCCACCTACTCCACCCATTTGTGCTTGGGTAACTGAGGGAATACTGCCAAGCAGGATAAAGGCACTAAGGATGTAGCGTAGTTTGAATTTAGGCATTGATTGATTAAAGCTATTATCTAAATTTTGTTAATGTTCTTCCTGAAATAATCAGGATGTCCTTACTTGTTCACTCGTCTTCCCAAATCTTCTTTCCCTTTGCTGATAATTCAGAATTGCATCAAACAAATTGTCTTTTCTGAATGCCGGCCAGTGTACATCTGTAAAATACAGTTCTGTATAGGCCAATTGGTATAATAAAAAATTACTAATTCTGTGTTCTCCGCCCGTTCTTATCATAAGTTCAGGATCCGGATAATCTTTTGTGCAAAGAAATTGCTGAACGGTTTCATCACTAATCTCATCTGCCTTCAGCTTGCCTTCCGCCACTTCCATCGCTATGCTTCTTGCTGCCTGTGTAATTTCCCAACGTGCACTGTAGCTTAAAGCCAATATCAGGTTCACACCTGTGCAATGTGCCGTCATATCCATTCCTTCCTGCATCTCTTTCTGGCAAATTTCCGGCAATGCTTTAAAGTCCCCGATTACAGTCAACTTAACATTATTCTTCTTCAAATCATCTACCTCTTTGCGGATAGTGCTGACCAAAAGTTCCATCAACGCGTCTACTTCATGCTTAGGGCGGTTCCAGTTTTCAGTTGAAAAGGCATAAAGCGTAAGGTATTTAATCCCGATTTCCGTACAGCCTTCCACAATATTCCGCACGCTTACCACACCTTCATGATGGCCATGGATACGGTCTTCACCCTTTTCTTTAGCCCATCTTCCATTACCATCCATTATGATGGCAATATGTTTAGGCAGATATGATTTATCGATTAATGATTTGCTTTCCATTGAGGGCCTTTGTTATTACAAAAGTGTGCAAAGTTACAAAAATAGCCATTATCATTTGCCATGTATGGAAGGTATTATATTTAACGCCTGCTTAACCCGCCTTTTTATCCTTTTCGGAAGAGAATAACGGCTTATCAGTTTGAAAATTGTTTAAAAAGCACATTTTTCAAAAGAATTTTATGGAACATTGAAATTTTCTCACAAAATCATAATAATTCAAAGGGATTGGGGAATTAATTTATGTATATACTCCAAATTCGTTAAACTTGTATTTTACAAAAAGCAACCAGATGACAGCAACATTTTCAGAAACCATACAAACGGGATATAGCTTTAAAGGTGATAGTATAAAATTAGGTTTGGCTATGCTGGATGGAAAAATTGTAGAGAATGCAGAAGTGCGTCTCCCGCTCAAAACTTTGAACAGGCATGGTTTGATTGCCGGTGCCACCGGTACCGGTAAAACCAAAACTTTACAACTCATTGCTGAAGCGTTAAGCGATGCAAGTGTGCCTGTTTTAATGATGGATATTAAAGGCGATTTGAGCGGCATTGCTGCTGCCGGCACTGATAACTCAAAAATTCAGGAACGATATGCTGTATTGAAAGAAACGTTTAAGCCTGCTGCTTTTCCGGTTGAGCTATTGAGCCTGAGTGAAGAAAAGGGCGCAAGATTACGTGCAACGATTTCAGAATTCGGACCGGTATTGCTTTCTAAAGTTTTGGAGTTGAATGAAACACAGGAAGGACTTTTAGCCATATTATTCAAATATTGCGATGACAACGCTTTGCCATTGCTGGATTTAAAAGATTTGAGCAAAATGTTACAATATGCGGGTAATGAAGGTAAAGCTGAAATTGAAAAGGAATATGGCAAAATCTCTACCTCATCTGCCGGGACCATTCTCAGGAAAGTAATAGAACTGCAACAACAAGATGCTGATTTGTTTTTTGGAGAAACCTCTTTCGATATTAATGATCTGATGCGCATTGACGATAATGGACGGGGGGTCATTAATATTTTGCGGATTACGGATATGCAAACCAGGCCTAAACTGTTTTCGACTTTCATGTTACAAATGTTGGCAGAATTATATACAACCTTGCCGGAAGAAGGAGATTTGGACAGACCTAAACTTGTATTGTTTATTGATGAAGCACATTTGATTTTTAATGAAGCCAACAAAGCATTACTCGATCAGATTGAAACTATTGTTAAACTTATAAGAAGTAAAGGCATTGGTATTTTTTTCTGTACCCAGAATCCGATGGATGTACCGCCGCCGGTTTTAAGCCAGTTAGGATTGAAAGTACAGCATGCTTTGCGAGCTTTTACAGCAAATGACAGAAAATCAATTAAACAAACAGCGCAAAACTATCCCGAGAGCACATTTTATAAAACCGAGGATTTGTTAACACAATTAGGCATCGGAGAAGCTTTAATAACATTGTTGAATGAAAAAGGTATCCCGACACCATTGGCACACACTTATATGATCGCTCCCCGTTCCAGAATGGATATTTTAAGCGAAGTAGAAATAAACGATTTGATAAGCCGATCGAAACTCATTCCTAAATACAACCGGATAGTTGACAGAGAAAGCGCTTATGAATTGTTGAATAAAAAACTGAACGCCGCTTCTGCTCAGAATGCTAATCAGACCGGAAGTCCTCATGCAACTGCTTCAGCGGCAAAACCGAAAGCAGAAAAATCATGGCTCGAAACAGCAATGAATAGCTCGGCAGGTAAACAAGTGCAACGTTCTATAGTAAGAACTTTGTTTGGAGTAATTTCCAAGATGTTGAAATAATACTTATTTTCGAAATAAGATTGAAACCCTGATTTTTTTGCAATACAAAACAAATTCGAGACAAATCCATGAAACGTTTTTATTGATAAGTATAGCGTTGCTATTCATGCTGTCAAAAGTGAATGCACAGAATCCTGATGCTGAAATAATCGGTAAATGGAAAGTTGTTGGAATGAAGGTTAATTCAGATGGCCTTTCTAAAACGGAAATTCAAAAAACGGAAGTATTCAAAAATTCCTTCTTAAAATCCACGTTTGTTTTTAAATCTGATAAAAACTTTTCTTTTGATATCGATATTAAGGATATAGAAGTGAAGAATGGTCACTGGAAATACAATTCAATATCCAAGTCTTATATTATTCAGGAATGGAAGGATAAAAATAATGACCGTTCTGTTCTTATTGAGATTAAGGTTGAACGGGAAGCCGGTAAAATTTTCTTTCTGCTTACTGAAACTCCTTTTATACTGGAAGTACAAAAAGGAATTAATTAAAGAATGTTAAAACCCCTTAATCCTGCGCCCGAATTAATTTTAAACGATTTTTCCAAATAAAGCAGGTAGTTTTGCAAATTCTCATTGTTATGGTATTTCCCATGATTATCGGGAATTTATAAAGAATGAATAAAACAACATTTGAACAATTAAGTCTTATTGCTCCGATTCTGGATGCGTTAAAAGACGAAGGTTATACGCATCCCACACCCATTCAGGAACAATCTATTCCAATAGTTTTACAAGGCCATGATTTATTGGGTTGTGCCCAGACAGGAACAGGAAAGACGGCAGCATTTGCAATACCGATTTTACAATTATTACAGGCACAGCCAAAAGCTGCAGGCCCGCAGAAGATAAAAGTTCTGGTACTTACGCCAACGCGTGAGCTGGCCATCCAGATAGCGGAAAGTTTTTCTACCTATGGCAAAAATCTCAGGATAAAGAACCTTGTTATTTTTGGTGGAGTACCTCAAGGCGCACAAGTAAAGGCCCTGAAAGCCGGTATAGATATATTGATTGCGACCCCCGGCCGACTTTTGGATTTGATGGGACAAAATTTTATTTCCCTCAAAGACGTCGGAATTTTTGTATTGGATGAAGCAGACCGTATGCTGGATATGGGTTTCATCAATGATGTGAAGAAGGTAGTAGTCAAACTGCCTGTTAAAAGGCAAACACTTTTCTTTTCGGCTACCATGCCAAATGAAATTCAAAAATTAGCCAATACCATTTTAGTAAAACCTGAAAAAGTAGAAGTGACACCGGTTTCTTCTACTGCCGAAACTATACAGCAGTCGCTTTATTTTGTAGATCAGAAAGAGAAGAAGAAGTTATTGGCTTATTTGCTGCAGGATAAAAACATTGAGCGTGTATTGGTTTTCATCAGAACCAAACATGGTGCAGATAAATTAGTGAAAGATTTGCACAAAGAAAATATCTCGGCAGAAGCTATTCATGGTAATAAATCACAGAACGCACGACAACGCGCATTAAGCAATTTTAAAGCTTCTCATACACGTGTGCTGATAGCTACGGATATTGCTGCACGTGGTATTGACATTGACGATTTGACCCATGTTATCAATTATGATTTAGGCGATGTCCCTGAAACTTATGTACACCGCATTGGCCGTACGGGCAGGGCAGGGAACAGCGGTATTGCTATTGCTTTTTGCGATGTGGAAGAAAAAGACAATCTGAAAGCCATTCAAAAGCTAATAGGTTTTTCTATTCCTGTTGTTGCTGTTCATCCCTTTTTACCAAAAGGATCAGATGTAGTTCAGTTCAGGGCCCCGAAGAATAAATCGGTTGTTCCCAAAGCAAATGCAGTTCCTGCTTTTGAGCCAAACAGGCCAAAAAAGAAACCTAATCCTAATTTCAAAGCAAAAAGGGCAGAGAAGAAAGATTTTTGGGATAAATAATCCCCGTGGCAAGTTCATCCTTAAGAATCTGTTGTGGGGGTTCACAATAAATGTATAAAGGAGCGCAATTGCGCTCCTTTATACATTTATTCACTTCAAAAATTATGCTTCTCTTTTGATATCAAAAGCTTCCAGTTCATTTGCAACTGCAGTTAAGAAACTGGCACCTAAAGAACCATCTACAATTCTGTGGTCATAGCTTAAAGACAAGTACATCATCTGACGGATAGCGATTACATCGCCATCTTCTGTTTCCAGAACCATAGGGCGTTTTTTGATGCTGCCCACAGCCAGGATAGCTACCTGCGGTTGATTAATGATTGGTGTTCCCATCAGGCTTCCAAAAGTACCCACGTTTGTAAGGGTGAATGTACCGCCTTGTGTATCATCAGCTTTCAATTTATTGGTACGTGCTGCATTAGCCAGGCCATTTACATCTTTTGCAAGACCCAAAAGGTTTTTGGTACCTGCGTTTTTAATAACCGGAACAATAAGGTTGCCGCTTGGTAATGCAGTAGCCATGCCGATATTAATATCTTTCTTCACAATGATTTTATCACCATCAACACTGGCGTTTATCATCGGATATTTCTTGATACAATTTACAATTGCTTCCACAAAAATGGGAGTGAAAGTAATTTTCTCGCCGTATTTGCTTTCGTAAACTTTCTTATTTTTTTCGCGCCATTTTACCAGATTGGTTACATCACATTCGGTAAAGCTGGTTACGTGCGGTGAGGTAGCTTTACTGCGCACCATATGGTCTGCAATAAGTTTACGCATCCTGTCCATTTCAATGATTTCGACATTTCCGCCTGGTGCAACAAATGGTGCAGGCGCAGCGGCAGGAGTTGCAGCCGGGCTTGCCGGAGCTGCTACAGGTTGAGGAGCGGCAGCAACTTGTGGTGCCGGAGCAGCGCCACGATTTGCAACATAATTCAAAATATCTCTTTTAGTAACACGACCTTCATTGCCTGTTCCCGGAATATTTTCCAGTTCAGCCATGCCAATACCTTCTTTCGAAGCTATATTCAGCACTAACGGTGAGTAAAAACTGTTTCCTGTTTTTGCAATGGTCGCAGCCGGAACTGAACTTGCCGGAGCTGCTGTTGCAACCGGTTGAGGGGCAGCGGCAACTTGTGTTGCCGGAGCAGCGCCGTTTCCGGCAGCCGCAGAATCTATACGTGCAATGACAGTACCAACAGGAACAACATCATCGACTTTAAATAAAATTTCTGTAATAGTACCGGCCGCGGTAGAAGGAACTTCGCTATCTACCTTGTCTGTAGCAATTTCAAGAATGGTTTCATCCATCTTAACGCTATCGCCCGGTTGCTTGTGCCACTTCAAAATAGTAGCTTCCATGATACTCTCACCCATTTTGGGCATTACTAAATCGACAATTGCCATAAATGTATTTTTCTAAAAGAATGCTGCAAAAGTAATTAATTGCGGCATAGTGTGCAAGCCTTAAACAAAAACATATTGTGAGCAGCGTCATTCGTATCATTTTCGGGAAAAAAGCAATGACATTATTTCTTCTCAATAAAAATTTGATGTTACCTTTATTGCCTTCAATATAAAATATTATTATCCTGTAATATGAAAGCTATTATTCCAGTTGCCGGAGCCGGTACTAAATTAAGGCCACATACCTACACACAGCCAAAAGCGCTTATGCCAATGGCCGGTAAGACAATTCTTGCTGTTATTGTAGATGCATTGCTTAATGAAGGTATTGAAGAATATATTTTTATCATTGGTTACCTGGGCGATAAAATACAGGATTATGTAATGCGTACCTATCCCGGATTACGCTGCACTTTCGTAACTCAAAACGACAGAAGAGGTACGGGACATGCTATTTGGCTTACGAAAGAGGCCGTAAAAAATGATGAGGTACTGATTGTATTTGGTGACACCATTTGTGATTTCGATGTTCAATCCATCCTGAAAAGTAAAGTTTCACAGATTGGCATTCGCCGTGTGGACGATCCCCGCAGTTTTGGTGTGGCAGAAGTGGATGATGAAAACAATGTCTTACGTGTTGTTGAAAAACCGTTGATTCCAAAATCAAATATGGCGATGGTGGGCGTTTATAAAATAAATGAAACAGCACAGCTTTTTGAATCTTTGGATACTTATTTGCACAATCGCGCCGATGATGATGGTGAATATCACCTGACACATGCATTGCAGACTATGATTGAAAAGGGTATAAAATTCCATGCATTCAAAGTAAATAACTGGTTTGACTGCGGCAAAAAAGAAACATTGCTTGAAACCAATGCTACCTTGCTTAAAAGCCTTGCAGAAAAAACTTCCTCCCCGCAATTCCCTGATTCTGTAATTATACCTCCGGTAAATATTGGCGCAGGCTGTAAAATTGAAAATTCGATAATCGGCCCTTCCGTTTCTATCGGAGAAAATACAACTGTCCGTTCTTCTATTATTCAGAACAGCATTATCGGCTCTTTTGCTGTACTGGATGAAGTTGTATTAAAATCCTCCATTATTGGGAGTGATGCTTATATACATGGCATGAGCCAAAGTTTAAACATAGGGGATAATACGGATATTGACTTAGGATAAATGCTTACATATTATAAAATGACAAAATCACTACTTGCTATAGCTTTAGCGCTACTAATCTTCTCACAAGTTAACGGACAAGATACTGCATTCGAGACTTTAACCTACAAAACAAAAAGCCAAACGCCCAGGAATCCGACCCTGTTTGATAAAATCTTTGGTTCGAAAAACACTGTTACAGCAACCATACCCAAGGAACAGAATATTGTCGGAAGAGTGCTCGTAAAAGGAAAAATAAGCCTTTATGAAGTAAATGCATATCCTGGTCAATGTAATCTCGGATATGGAACCAATCCTTTCTATTTTATTAAAACAGAAGATGGAGAAACGGTGCCGCTTATACACCACGAACAAATAGGTGCACAAGTAGTTTCCCAGCCATATATCGGTATGCTGAGGTATTGTTTGAGAAAATGGGATGAAAGTGAATCTTATATAACTGAGGTACCATATTCAACCGAAAGTTTAAGCCGTTTGATAGAGAAATATAATTATAATGTAGCAACCAAATAAAGAATTAATTATGTAACATTGCCGGCTAAAAACCTATTTAATGAAAAAAAGTTTATTCTTTATTTTATTTTGCTTGTGTTATACACAAATTTTATTTGCACAAAATAGTAACTGGGAAAATGGTATTGTTATTCTTCAAAACGGCGACAGTCTGACCGGAGAAATAAAATATAGAAATGAAAAGATATTTATCTTGGATTTATCATAAGAGATTCGCTTAAAGCAACTAAAGAACTTAAAGCAAAAGAGATTAAGTTGTTTATACTTACAGATTATAAAATTCAATTTGAACCTGTCTCTTTCAAAACAAGCCAGGATACTGTTACAATTTTGGCTTCAGTAATAACAAAAGGTGCTGCAACGCTCTATCAGTCTCAGATTGATCCCGAAAGATTAGGATTAGACGAAGCAGTATCGCCATTTTACGTGATTAAGTCATCAAGAGGAACATTTCCTCTTCTACATAATACAGATCCAACAAAAAGACAATATAATAAATTCAAAGGAATCCTTAATTATGCAACAGGAGAATGCAATGATCAACAGCAGATGAATCGCCTGAGATATACATTAAAGGATATTCTTGATGTCGTTTTAAGTTATAATAAGTGCAAAGATCCCAATTCAACACCTGCTACTATAAATACCAAGCCTCAAATTCCTGCAATAGTATCGCATCAATTACTGATTGGAGGAGTAATAGCAAGCAAAGCTCAATTAAGTAGTGATGATATATATATCGAAAGGTATAGCGGTGGGGCAGGCTTCAATGTAGCATATTGCTTACAAGCAATCTACCCGGCAATTTCAAAAAAAATATCTACAGAATTCAGTTTAGGTCTTACATATGCGAAGTATAAATCTGAATTCGTTACTGACAAAACTTATAATTATTTTGCGGGAAGGATCAAGATATTAGGAGGTTTTAATCTTTCTGATAAACCTAATGTAATGCCGATAATTCAGTTCGGTCCTTCTTTCGAATTTCAAACCAACCTGCTTTCGATTAATCCTTTGGCTAATGTGGGTTTTGGTATCGGTTTAAACAGATACTTCATTGGAGGACTTGTTGAATTTCCATTTACATCCTTTAACGATCGTAGTTTTTATTCTTTAAATTTTAAATACACTTTTGCAAAGTCAAAAGATAAAAAGTCAAACCAATAACTTGGAACAGTTTACAAACAGAATCACAGCACTCTTTGATATTAAATACCCGATAGTACAGGCAGGTATGATTTGGGCTTCCGGATGGAAATTAGCATCTGCGGTAAGCAATGCCGGCGGGCTTGGATTAATTGGCGCCGGCAGTATGTATCCGGATACGTTACTGGAACACATTAAGAAATGCAAGGCAGCTACAGATAAACCTTTCGGCGTAAACCTGCCATTGCTTTATCCTGATGTTGATAAACATATCGGGTATATTATTGAACAAAAAATACCGATTGTTTTTACCTCTGCCGGCAATCCTAAAACATGGACTTCTGTTTTAAAAGCAGAAGGTATAAAAGTGGTGCATGTGGTTTCCAGTGCAAAATTTGCATTGAAAAGTCAGGATGCCGGTGTGGATGCTATTGTAGCCGAGGGTTTTGAAGCAGGCGGCCATAACGGAAGAGAAGAAACCACCACACTTTGCCTGATACCTCAGGTAAGAGAAGCCATTCATATTCCATTGATTGCAGCAGGGGGCATTGCGACCGGAAAAGCTATGTTTGCTACAATGGCTTTAGGAGCAGAAGGTGTTCAGGTTGGCAGCCGTTTTGTTTGCAGCAATGAAGCTTCTTCCCATCAGAATTTTAAGGAGGCCATCGTAAAAGCCAATGAAGGAGATACGCATTTATCTTTAAAGAGGCTAACACCTGTACGCCTTATCAAAAACAAATTCTTTCAAATAGTAGCGGAAGCTGAAAACCGTGGCGCGGCTAATGAAGAGCTCCTGGAATTGTTGGGAAGAGCAAGGGCAAAGCTGGGTATGTTTGAAGGAGACTTAGACGAAGGTGAATTGGAGATCGGGCAGGTAAGCGGCTTGATTCATGATATCAAGCCTGCGGCTGAAATTGTGGAAGATTTATGGAAAGAGTTTTGCGAAGCGATAGAAAATCCTTTTTATCAGCCAAAATAAATCAATCCTGGACTTTTAGCTCAAGCTTTCTACAAAGAGCATCAGGTTAAAAATTACATTCAAAGCCATACCTTTGTCGCCTAAAATTATCCTCCGAAATGGACTCAAATTATAAGCATACTGTTGCCGAAAGGCTGATGCGCTATGTGCAAATCGACACGCAAAGCGACCCATATTCTACTGCTCAACCTTCTACTGAAAAACAAAAGAACCTCACGAAGCTTTTGGCTGATGAGTTGAAAGCCATTGGCATTACAGATGCAGAAGCTGATGAATATGGCTATGTTTATGGCACCATCCCTGCAACAATTGATAAAGATGTTCCTGTTATCTGCTATTGTGCGCATGTGGACACATCGCCTGATTGTAGCGGAGAAAATGTAAAACCTATTTTGCACAAAAATTATGATGGCAACGATATTGTATTGCCTGATGATAACAATGTAGTCATTACCACACAACGCCATCCCTATCTAAAACAGCGAATCGGTGATGACATCATAACGGCTTCAGGCCTGACATTGCTGGGTGCCGACGATAAAGCAGGCGTTGCCGTAATTATGGATGCTGCACAATACCTGATGGAGCATCCGGAAGTGAAGCACGGCAAAATCCGTATCTTATTTACGCCTGATGAAGAAGTTGGCCGTGGTGTGGATAAGGTTGATATGAAAAAGCTGGGCGCTGACTTTGGTTATACCTTAGATGGCGGCGAAAGGGGCCATCTGGAAGGCGAAAGCTTCTCTGCTGATGGGGTAAGTATTACTATTCACGGAATAAGTGCGCATCCAGGCTATGCGAAAAATAAACTGGTAAATGCTACGAAAGTAGCTGCTGCATTCCTTGATACGTTACCCAAAAACGAATGGAGTCCTGAAACAACCAGCGATAAAGAAGGTTTTGTGCATCCGGTACATATTGAAGGCGGTGCTGAAAAAACAAGGATAGACTTTATCATCCGCAATCATGACACAGCTAAGCTTGCAGAATATGAAAAGCAGCTTGAGGAAATGCTGAAAGCTGCTGTGGCTCAATATCCGGGCGCGAAATACGATTTTGTTGTAAAAGAACAATACCGGAACATGCGTGAAATTCTGGATCAACATCCTAAAGTGATGGAATATGCTGAAATAGCTTATAAGCGCGCAGGCATGACACCGGAACGCATAAGCATACGCGGCGGTACCGATGGCTCACGCCTTTCCTTTATGGGATTGCCTTGCCCTAATATTTTTACCGGTGAAATGGGAATTCATTCCAAACAGGAATATGTAAGTGTTCAGGATATGGAAAAAGCATGCCAGGTTTGTATTCACATTGCCGAAATTGTAGCAGAATAATCTTTCATTTTTTTATAATTAAAGCCCTTTGGAATATGCCTGAAGGGCTTTTTTAGTAGATTTCTTAATTTCTTTATAGAAACTACTGAATATTTATTTCAACATTTCCGTAACTTGCATAACTTGACCTAAGTCAATAATATAAAAATATTACTTGTATAATTGATTAATTAAACGATTAACCTGCTATTGTGAGTTTCTATCATTAATTAAAAAGCGGATGTGCTAACTTTGGCGCCGCAAAGGGGAATTTGAATCAAAAGAACAGATAAATGAATTTTTTAGAAAATTTAAAGGCTGAAATAGAACCTTTAAAATCCCGGCTCATTAAACATGAGGTTTATAGTAAAATAACAACGATTGAGCATTTGCATGAATTTATGCAACACCATGTTTTTGCCGTTTGGGATTTTATGTCATTATTGAAAAGTTTGCAACGCAATCTCACCTGTATTGACATTCCGTGGGTACCTGTAGGCGACGCTAATACAAGATATCTTATTAATGAAATTGTTACCGGTGAAGAAAGCGATGTGGACGAAAACGGTAACAGGCACAGCCATTTCGAATTATACCTCATGGCCATGAAGCAGGCGGGTTGTGACACGACACAGATAGAACAAATGCTTGCAACTGTTTTGGAAGGTAAATCGGTAGAAAATGGCCTGGATATATGTGGCGCTCCTGTTTCTGTAAAAACCTTTGTAAATAACACTTTCGAAGTTATAAATACAGGAAAGGCTTATTTGCAGGCTGCTGTTTTCACCTTTGGCCGCGAAGATTTAATACCACAGATGTTCATTTCGTTTGTGAATGAATTGCATGAACAATCACCTGAGAAAATCAGCATTTTTAAATACTATCTGGAACGGCATATTGAAGTTGACGGCGACCACCATTCCAACCTTGCTTATCAGATGACGGTGTCTTTATGTGGAAACGATGCCGGTAAATGGGAGGAAGCCACCCGTTACATTAAACAGGCTTTGAAATGCAGAATTCAGCTTTGGGACGCCATCGCAGAATCATTTTCTAACATAAATGTTCAAAATATTTAAATCATGAACGTACTCTTATCTGAAATCGCGAAGGAAACTGTGCTGACAAAGGCAGAAGAGGATTTGATCAAATCGGTCTTTACCGTAAAGAAATTACGTAAACGTCAGTTTTTAGTTCAACAGGACGCTTCTTACCGTCATTTATACTTTATTGAAAAGGGTATTGTACGTTCTTATATCAAAGGGCCGAATGATGAAGAACATATTGTTCAGTTTGCTGCAGAAGGCAGTTGGATTTCCGAGGATTTTAATCAATTGGCTGATATAAAATCTGTTTACAATATTGACGCACTGGAACCTTCAGAAATCCTGTGCATTGACCGCGAAGTTTTCCAGAATCTTATGGTACAAATACCAAAACTTGAAAGATATTTCAGAATGGTTTTGCAAAAAAGGCTTTATGCCCTTAACCTTCGTGTATTGAACTATCTGATGCATTTTGCAGAAGAAAAATACAGAAGATTTGTAAGTTTTTATCCTGAAATAGTCCAGCGTGTGCCACAGCATATGATCGCAGCTTATTTAGGTATCAAGCCTGAAACATTGAGCAGGAACAGAAAAAAAATGGCTACTAAGAAAAAAGAAGCCTGAGTTCTCTGCTATAATATTCAAATGCCTGATACATTTCGTATCAGGCATTTTTTTGATTCTGTTTTAAAAACTGTATTATTTGTGCAAAAGAACTCATTTGCCGGAGATGCAGTTTGAAATACGCGGCTTCTGATTTGTTGATTGGTAATGCTTACATTTGCAACCCGTCAATTAGTGGTTTTACCCACTTTGACATCAATTTTTTAATACAAAATTCTAATATAAATCATGGAAGAACGTTCCCTGAATTTTCTGGAAGAAATAATAGAAAATCATCTTGCCGAAGGCAAATATAAAAATATACATACCCGTTTCCCGCCTGAACCAAATGGTTATTTACATATAGGCCATGCGGCATCCATTTGCCTGAATTTCGGGCTTGCCATAAAATATAAAGGTCAGTGCAATTTGCGTTTTGACGACACCAATCCTGTTACCGAAGAAACGGAATATGTGGAAAGCATTATGAACGATGTGAAATGGCTTGGCTTTAATTGGGACGAATTGCATTATACTTCCGATTATTTTGAAGAATTATACGGATTTGCAGTAAAGCTAATTGAGAAGGGCTTTGCTTATGTGGATGATTCTACTGCCGAGGAAATGGCCGCACAAAAAGGCGATATCAACAGGACGGGTGTTAACAGTATTTACCGCAGCAGGAGCATTGACGAAAACCTTCAGTTATTTGCAGAAATGCGTGAAGGTAAATATCCCGATGGTGCCAAAGTGCTACGTGCAAAAATAGACATGGAACATCCGAATTTGCTGATGCGCGACCCGATTATTTATAGAATCAAGCATGCGCATCATCATCGTACCGGTGATAAATGGTGCGTTTATCCGATGTATGATTTTGCACACGGACAAAGCGACAGCATAGAAAATATTACGCATTCCATTTGCACATTGGAATTCATCCATCACCGCCCGTTGTACGATTGGTTTATTGAAAAACTGGAAATATTTCCATCGCACCAATATGAATTTGCACGTCGCAACCTTACTTATACGGTAATGAGTAAGCGCAAATTATTGCAATTGGTTAATGAAAAGCATGTAGATGGTTGGGATGATCCAAGAATGCCTACAATCAGTGGTTTGCGCCGCAGAGGTTACACACCTGAAAGTATTCGGAACTTTGCAGATACAATTGGTATTGCCAAACGTGAAAATATTACCGATGTTGGCCTGCTTGAGTTTTGTGTACGCGACCACCTGAATAAAATTGCCGATAGAAGAATGGCGGTTCTGGATCCGGTAAAGCTTATCATTACCAATTACCCTGAAGGGCAAACGGAAGATTTGATAGCTGAAAACAATCCGGAAAATGAAAACGGAGGTACGAGAAGTGTTCCTTTCAGCAGAGAAATCTGGATTGAAAGAGAAGATTTCATGGAAGATGCGCCGAAAAAATTCTTCCGTCTGGGACCGGGCTTAACCGTTCGTCTGAAATATGCTTATATTGTTACCTGCAATGATTTCAAAAAAGATGAGCATGGAAATATTACGGAAATTTACTGCAGCTATATTCCGGAAAGCAAGAGTGGCAGTGATACAAGCGGGTTAAAAGTAAAAGGTACAATTCATTGGGTGAGCGTGCCCCATGCAAAAACAGCAGAAGTAAGGTTGTATGACAGATTATTCAAAGTAGAAAACCCTGCTTCGGAAGAAGGCGATTTCAAAGATTATATCAATCCGGATTCATTGACTATTCTTCCGAAGGCCTACATAGAGCCGGCATTGACTGAAACAAATCCTTTAGATAAGTTCCAGTTTTTACGTTTGGGGTATTTCACTACAGATAAAAACAGCACATCTGGTCATTTAATTTTTAATAAAACAGTAGGCCTGAAAGACAGCTGGGCAAAAGAAGTAAAAAAAGAAGGATAATAAAACGAAACTGTCAGAAAGATCTGGAAACGCAACCACAACATTGGTTGCGTTTTTTTGTTTGTAGTTATTAGCAGGAAGTATAGGCTGAAAATGGCTAAATTTTTTAAAAGATTAATCAATATTTATAAAAGATTTAACCATGCAATCTATAAAATAAACAAAAAACTGCTTAAATTTATATAACACTTTATAAATAGTGTTTGTATGAATATTAAATTCAATATTTATAAATATTTTGTTATTTTAATTTTGTTTTTTTTCACTACAATAATTAAAACGACAGCACAGAACAATGTAAATCTTGCTAAAACAAGCAATTTATCATTGGCAAGCTTAGCTATAATATCAGGCATTGAATGGGAAAATGAAAAGTTAATTCCAAAGCCGGCAATGCTGAAAATGGATAATAATAGTACAAAAAATAAAAAATCGAGTATCCATTTTATTGATACATCTGAATTGTTACCGGAGCCTTCAATTTTACTTTCAGATTTATTGAATTTCAGTGTTATTGTCTCCAACAATAGCGCCATTTTACAATGGAAGGCATCCAATTTATCAGATGCACAAGAGCTTATAGTAGAACAAAGTATAGATGGAACATTTTTTCAGGAAGTTTCGGTTATCATGATGGACGTTGAAGAAAAAATAAATGGTTTAATAATCCCTCAGGAAAATGGCCTTTCCTACTACAGGTTAAAGGTTTTGGATAAAGACGGAAGTACAGCTTATACCGAACCTTTAACATGTCAGGTTGATACAAAAGCATCTGGGATTGTTTCTGTTTATCCGAATTCAATCAATGATGAATGGCTGACAGCATTGAGTGTCGTGACAGATTACAGAGGAAAAATTAAAGTGGTAATCACTGATGACCATGGCCATCAGTTAATCGAATTTCATAGGGAAATCGTAACTGAGCAATCCAAAATTCCAATTGGGGTTGCTACTATTCCCAAAGGAGCTTACTATATTTTTGTATCTATGAAGGATGGTTCACACATAGGTTCTGTTCAGGAGCTTGTAAAAAACTAATCATCGCTTAGGGCCCGGCTTACATATTCTGTAGCTTCTTCCCAATTATCGGCATCAAAATGAATAGTAGAATCCACTGTTCCGTTTTTCAATAAGAAGACTCTTGTGTTAAACTCAAGTTTTGATTTTTCAAAATCCTCTTTTTTGCAAACTATTATATTACTGCATCTATCATCTTCCAGAAAACAACTGATATCCAGTTTATTCGGATTTACTGCCACCAGAAAAAAAACATTGTCATTATTTTTAAAATGGCAAAAAGCATTTACCATTGATTGATTGCAATTCGGACATCCTTCATCACCAATTTCAAGTATAGCACGTGTTTCGGGCGTAATGTTTACTCCCAGATGTTGCATTTGTTCATTAAAGCCCTTCTCTTTTTCCGACTTACAAGACAAAATCCCACAAACCCCAAAGAGCACAGCAAGACTATTTCTTATCCACATGAAACAATTGGAATTTTGTAATATTGCCATTATTTTTATCGGTTTTATTTATCAAAAGGCCTTCTTTAATCACATACATTTCCGAAAGATCATATATATTACAGTCCAGTTTTATTTCTTCCTGCAATTGGAGATTTGTATTATAAATAAGCAATGATTTTTTCTTGCTGGGTTCGGTTGCATTTTTATCGGCCTCTCCTCGTAATACGATATAAATCAGGTTCCTGAAGGAATCGTAGCTTATACTCCATACACCGCCTAAATGATTAAACAAAGCATTTAGGTCCGCTCCTTCCTGAAATTCTTTTGTTGTCAAAGGTACACAGCCGATAGTTGAATATTTTGAAGTCATCTTAACCGCCTTTTTGATTGAAAAATCTTTATCGTTTATCAGATAAAGGCTGTCGCTGTACCATGAAGTTAGTAATATACCCTGCGGTATAGGTGCATATAATGCAGATTCTGCGGGCATCGCATCCCCATCTTTAAGTATCCTGTTATAAAATCCCGGGAGGCCAAAAGTTATTTTGGAATCAGAAGCTAATTCCATTTTTAAAAAATAGGGGTGCGCTTTATTTGCTTTAAAATAATCAGATAACGTGTAGGCCCTTTTTTCATCTTTATAATAATAGACACAATTAAATAAAAAGGTATTGTTATTAATACAGAAGCCTGAAAGCATCGATCCTCTTACCTCTGCACGCATTGAATCCGGAACAGAGGTATCTACTTTAATTTGCTTTAGAATATTGCCTTCCGCACCTATTAAGTACACATAGTTGGAATAATTTGCAAGCACCCAGAAAGAATCCGTTGATATGGGTGCCACATCATAAATTGACTTCTCTATTGTAAGTACATCTTTTAATGGGATAGATTTTAATAATTTCCCATCTAATGTGAAAAGGTCAATCTGTTTATAGGTCTTGGTATTGTAACTGCAAAAAATAGCCTGGCCGCTTTTATCGTTAAATACCTTGCTGTAGCGCTTCTGAATAGGAAATTGTGATGAAAAAGAAAAAGTCTTGCCGGGTGTTAATGAAAATTGATGTGTACCTGTATTTATTTTGCAGGAAGAGAGAAAGAAAAGTAAGATTATGGTAAGAAGAATGGGATAGGATCTTATATGAAAATACATTAGAAGCGTATGAGATGTTGTTAAAGACATGACGTTACATGCTGCCTTTGTCTAAAAGCAGTACATTACTTCAATCACCTGAGACAATTCTTATTTCTTAATCGGAATAACAAGAACAAAATCTTTGCTATCCATAAACTTCAGATATTGCATGCCGGTACTTTGGTTATTGTCTATAGCTAATGTATATTTTGAATCAACAACACCTTGCAGATAATCTCCCGGAATATCGGCTGATAAATCTTCCATGTTAGTACGGATAAAAGCAGAATAATCGCCGCCATCCATGATTGTATTCATCAATTGCTTTACCTTAGGTGCAACTATCACAATGTCATCCAGACAATTGCCGCCTGTATAAACGCAACTTGCATCAGCCTGAACATATATTCTGTACCTATCCGGGCCGAATATAAGTATCGGTTTCATTTTTGTGGTGTTTGCAGTTCTATTGATTGCTGTGCTTGTATTTGGAGCGTTAACAGCTTTATCTTTCTGGCAAGAAGAGATGGCAATAAAACCAATTAATGCTGTTCCAAGTAAAATTACACTTTTCATGTCTTTAACTATTTATACTAAATTGAAATATTTCGTCCCACAAATTAAGGCATATTTTACTTTTTCACCATAGTTTTGGCTGTTAAATTAAATACAAGAAGTAAATAAAATTAAAATATTATTATTTTTCATTCAACATTTGTTGAAATTCATTAAAAACGTAACCATTCCAACACCGAAAAGCCAGAAATGAAAATACGGGAATAAATATTAACTTCGCAGGTTAAAGCATGCGCCAATCTAAAAATTGGGGCGTTCTTTTTTTATAATTTTCACTAACACATAAATGACAATAGGAATATATGGATTTAACATTAATCATTACCGCGTTGGCTGTCATCGCGGCCTTGGTAATCGGCATATTTTTGGGTAAAGCAATATTTGCAAAAAACACGGAACAAAAAGTACAGGACGCAGAACAGCAGGCAAATAAAATAACAGAAGATGCCAAATTACAAGCAGAAACACTCAAAGAGAAAAAATTATTAGAAGCAAAAGAAAAATTTCTGCAACTAAAATCAGAACACGAAAAAGAAGTAAATAACCGCAACCAAAAAGTAGTAGAAGCAGAAAACAAGGTTCGTCAGAAAGAACAGTCTTTAAACGACAAAACGCAGGTTTTACAAAAACAAAGCAATGAATATACCCAATTGAAAGCCAATCTGGATAAGCAATTGGAAATTGTAGGTATTAAGCGTACGGAACTGGAAAAGCATCAGGAAGAACACATTAAGCGTCTTGAAAAAGTGTCGAACCTGACAGCCGAGGAGGCAAAGAACGAACTGATTGAGGCTATGAAGGAAGAGGCACGTACAGGTGCAATGGCTCATATCCAGGAAATTGTTGAGAATGCAAAGGTAAATGCATCCAAAGAGGCCAAAAAGATTGTAATTCAAAGCATTCAGCGTGTAGCTGCAGAGCAGACTATTGAAAATGCAATTACCGTTTTCAATCTTGAAAGTGACGAAATTAAAGGCCAGATTATTGGCCGTGAAGGTAGAAATATACGCGCGCTGGAAGCTGCTACCGGCGTAGATTTGATTATTGATGATACCCCTGAAGCAATTGTATTAAGCTGTTTCGATCCGCTTCGCAGAGAAGTTGCACGTCTGTCTTTGCAGCGTTTGGTACAGGATGGCCGTATACATCCTGCCCGTATCGAAGAAGTGGTGGAAAAAACCAAAAAGCAAATAGAAGACCAGGTAATGGAAATCGGTGAACGTACCATTATTGAATTAGGCATTCACGGTTTGCATAAAGATTTGGTACGTATGGTTGGTAAAATGCGTTTCCGTTCTTCTTATGGTCAGAATTTATTAATGCACTCCAAAGAAACTGCAAATCTTTGCGGCGTAATGGCTGCAGAATTGGGATTGGGACAAAAAGTGGTAAAATTGGCTAAACGTGCAGGTTTACTGCATGACATCGGAAAGGTTCCTGATGAAGAAACAGAATTGAGCCACGCCTTGTTAGGCGCTAAACTGGCTGAAAAAGCAGGTGAACATCCGGCTATTATAAATGCCATTGGTGCTCACCATGATGAAATGGAAATGACCTATATTATTTCTCCGATTATTCAGGCTTGCGACGCGATTAGCGGAGCACGTCCGGGAGCACGTCGTGAGATTATGCAAAGCTATTTACAACGTATTAAAGATCTTGAAAACCTTGCTGTAGCTTATAACGGTGTTGAGAAAGCTTATGCTATTCAGGCGGGGCGCGAACTTCGCGTAATTGTAGAAGCCGATAAAGTAACGGATTCTGAAAGTGATCGTTTAAGCTATGAAATTGCTGAGAAAATTCAGAAGGAAATGCAATATCCGGGACAGATTAAAGTAACTGTCATTCGCGAGAAACGTGCTGTAAATGTAGCGAGATAATCGATAAAGATTTTATCATTAAAAGAGGGAACTAACACAAATTAGTTTCCTCTTTTTAGTTTACTGAAACAGCTTTGCATTTGACAACCTGAAAAAGTTAATATTTGAATTTAATAATGTTTTTATTATATTTGTATTGAACCAATATTAACCAATAAATATTTTCATCATGAATGGGGTTTTAAAAAGAGGCAGCAAGGGAGAACTTGTGCAGCTTATGCAGGAAATGCTGAAAAAATCAGGTTATACAATAAGTACTGACGGAGATTTTGGAAGTGGAACAGAAAAGGCCGTTTTTGATTTCCAAAAGAAAAACAACCTGAAAGTAGATGGCATTGTAGGCTCCAAAACATGGATTCTGATGCAGGAGCAATCTTCCAAAATAAAGAAAGCAGAAACTTCAGTAGCCATCAACCAGTTTTTAAGTGAACAGGATTTTATTGCGTTTGCTGATAAATATAATCTTGAGATCGCAGCTATTAAAGCAGTTCATGAAGTGGAATCAAATGGTCGCGGTTTTCTGAATGGGAAAATCAAAATACTTTTTGAAGGACATGTTTTCTGGAAAGAATTACAAAAGCGAAATATCAATCCTGTGCCTTTACAAAAAGGCAATGAAGACATTTTGTACAAAAGTTATTTTTCTCCAAATCCCTATTACAGACTCGATCAATATACACGTTTAAACAAAGCTTTAGGTATAAATGCAGAAGCTGCTTACTGTGCTGCATCCTACGGATTATTTCAGGTAATGGGCTTTCATTACAACGCCATGCAATTTGCCACTGCAAAAGACTTCGTGGATTTTCTAAGCATAGATGAAGCGAATCAGCTGGAAATCTTCGGGAGATTTTTAATAGCAAATAAACTTCTGCAATCCTTGAAAGATCATAACTGGGCCAGGTTTGCATCAGGTTATAACGGCCCCGGATATAAGACCAATAAGTACGATACAAAGCTTGCTGCAGCATATGCAAAGTATAAGAAAATGTAAGCGTGTTTATCGACAAGTATTATCTGAAAAATAATTCTTTGCAGGAATAAATCATCAAAGCAAAGGTTCAGGTGGCCTGTCATGCTATGCGATAGCATTTCAAGAGTTTTGGTTGAGTTGTTATTGTCAAAGACTTTTTACTTAGAACCCATTCCTTTTATGCGCTTTTAGTTTTGATTTTACTTAGCAATAAAAAGACAACTATTTCCAGGAAAAATATCAGTATATAAATCAAAGAACCACTATTATAATTCCCGGATAACCAGTAGAAGCATATAACAGAAAGCCCGCCAATCGCGCCAATTAATGCAAACCCCCATTTAAGTGCTTCCAATATCTGCATTAGCCTGAAAGTGAATTTGCTTGCGTTTTTAGCATTGGGTTTTAGATTGGACCATAAATAAATATTCTCAATAGCATCCAGGGCAAAACAAAGAATTTGTGCGTAGGCTAATATCATAAAAATATTTTCTCCCGTGGATTTCAATGTGGGAGCAATGGTGCTGCATAGTATAAAAATACTGCCGTAGGCGCAAGGCATAAATAGCAGGAAGTCCAGTATTATTTGCCAGCGAAAAGAATTAATAGAAGCTTTCTTTTCTTCTTCATCCAACAGGAAAACTCCTTTTAAAATATTGGCGACCTCTGTTTCCTTAGCCGGAAATTCAAGTGCCAGCATGGATACTTTTCTTTTAAGCGGATCCATGGTATAAAAGCGATTGCCTAATCTTCCCATTATGAAAGTGCCTGTAAGCATTCCGCCAAAAGCAATACAAAAATGGAACCAGGCATTAGTAATATCTATCTCCATGTCAGTTGCTTTTTTTACTTTGAAGATTGGGTGTTATCTGATGCTGAACGGTAGAATAAGAATTTTTATACGTATCCCAGTCAAAACCTTTCAGGAATGCAGCTGCCGCTTCTGCGCCGGTAGCAAACATGTCCAGCTTTTCCGGATCCTGAATAAAGAAATTCAGCCAGTTAAATTTTGATAAAGGCACTACACCAATACCTTCCTGCATGACTTTGTTTTTCAGCAAAAAGTCTTTATCGTAATAATCTCTGATGGTGTTGAACATGCGGCCTAAATATCCGCCAAGGCTCCAACTCTCTGCATGCTTACCTGAATCATCGGGTGTACTGTCATCAAGATCGATACCAAAAACAGGTAATCTCGGTATTTGAACATTTTCGTTAAAAAACAAATTGATTGGAAAGTTTGATAAGATACCGCCATCTACAAACCTTGCTGTTGAAGGAGGATCCTCTTCATCAAAAACATTGTTCCATGCAGCTTTGATAGCAGGATCGTCACAAGGTATATCTTTAATATAGTAAGATTCGTAGAACACGGGAATTGACATTGAAGCTCTCACAAAGCCTGCCGGATGCAACTTATCAATATCTTCAGGCTTCCTGAATAAGTAGCACATTTTTGGGAACTCTAATTTGTTTTCTGTTACCAGTTCAGAAGTAATAAAAGTAACATCACCTTTGATATCGTCAATACCCGCTTCATTTATAACACCATCTCTGAGGTGCAATCCGGGAATATCTTGGCTTGCTTTTGCATTTAATTCCGAAACATTATTGACACCGTTTTTCTTAAAATTATCTTTAATCCAGTCGTAAAGAAAGTCACCCGGATTGATACCATAACCTGAGTTTTTAAGCATCGTCAGCAGGGTGGAAAAATAAAAACAGGCGATAAATAATACCAAAGTATATAAACCTGTGATTATAAATAACGTGAGGCATAGTGGCCTGGCCCATTCATAATAAGGCTGTAATCCAAAGGTTACAAAATCGCACAAGAACAACAATGCGAATATGATAAAAAAACGGCTAACCCACTTTTTTACCATAACCGAGAAATCGGGCTCTTTTACAAATTTGCTGATAATAAATCTTGCAAAAGGATGGCCATCCACAAGTTTAAAAAAATCGAGGTTACAAAGTATTTCAACAATATCTACAGATTTAGCATCTTCCTTATTCTTGATGATGGTCATCATAGCAGTATTAATGGCTCCGGCACTTGTTCCTGCCAGGCGCATAAAGCGAATGCCCATTTGTTCAAGAACATAGGTATAACCTACCAGTGCAATTCCTAAAACACCACCGCCTTTTTGCACAAGATGAACATACTGATGGCCTTGCGGATCCAGAATATCTGAAACAACCAAAGGCTTTTCCGCAAAATGTTGATTGAGGTCTTTCAGGCAAGCCTGAACACGGGCATTCTCTGTAAAATAGGCAGTTCCAACGCTTTTACTGCTATCTGCTTTTTTTGAACTCATTCGACTAAAGGGGTGTAAAAAGTCAGAAAAAAGATTCACAAAACCGGATATGCTTATCCGGATAATATTCAATATTAAAATAACGTCTTTAGACTTTGATAAGAATCAAAATCTACCCTTGCAGACTTGCTTGACAAGACAAATATATATAGAAAATGATTCATTTTCAAAATAAAGATAAAGTATTTTTAAAAGTAAAACAAGTGTCTTATTGCGTATTCAGCATCATCTATAACAGAAAAAGGAAATACAGCATTATTTATTGTACCTTTGCTGCTCATTTAAAATTTTCACAGATGAAAAATCTGCGACACACTCCTCTTGCGGAAATAGAAGAAACATTGAAAGAATGGGGAGAACCAAAATTCAGGGCTGCACAAATTCATGATTGGATTTGGAAAAAGCATGTCTCCTCTATCGACGAGATGAGTAATCTCTCCAAGGCTTTGCGCGAAAAACTGCAATCTGCCTTTGTCATTCCTAAAGTTACTATCGACCATAGCCAATTCAGCAATGACGGCACTATTAAAAGCCGTTTAAAACTTCACGACGAACGATTTATCGAAGGTGTTCTTATTCCTACCGAAAAAAGAATAACAGCTTGTGTTTCCTCGCAAGTGGGCTGTAGCCTTAGTTGCAAATTTTGTGCCACGGGTTACCTGAAGCGCATGCGTAACCTTGAATTCGATGAAATAGTTGATGAAGTAACCTTGATTAATCAACAAGCGGAGAAACACTTCAACCGTCATCTGAGCAATATCGTTTTTATGGGCATGGGCGAGCCTTTGCTGAATTATAAAAATGTATTGAAAGCTATTGAGCGCATTACTTCTCCTGATGGCTTGGGCATGAGCCCGCGTCGTATCACGGTTTCTACTGCCGGCGTTTCCAAGATGATAAAACAATTGGGAGACGACGGAGTAAAATTCAAACTGGCCTTGTCTTTACATGCGGCAAACGATAAGAAACGCAATGAAATCATGCCGATCAATGAAAGCAACGATTTAAAAACATTGATTGAATCATTGAACTATTTTTATCAGAAAACAGGTAATGAAATCACACTGGAATACATTCTTTTCAAAGATTTTAATGACAGTATCCAGGATGCCGACGAACTTGTAAAAGTTTATCGGCAGATACCGGCCGACCTGGTAAATATTATTGAATATAATGCCATTGATGAAGCTGATTTTTCAAAACCTGATGAAAGCGTCACCGATAAGTTTATGGGATACCTTGCTTCCAAGCGTGTAAACGCACGCCTGCGTCGCAGCCGTGGCAAGGACATCGATGCAGCATGCGGACAACTTGCAAATATTGATCGTAATGAATTGCCCGGTGCCATTATTGCCCAATAAACTATTCAATAATTCCTGTTGTTTTTACATTTTATACAATTTATCATTTTCATACAATGAACAAAAAACCGTTCCATAACGACAATCGTTCCGACAGAAAGCCTTTCGGAAGCAAAGAAGAAAAACCTTTCCGCAAATCATTTGACAATAAAGAGGAAAAACCTTTCCGCAAATCGTTTGGAAATAAGGAAGATAAACCACCTTTCAAGAAACCATTTAATAAAGATGGGGAACGACCTTTCAAAAAGCCATTTGGTGCTAATGAAGATCGTCCGTTTAAGAAGCCATTTGATAAAGATGGTGACAGACCTTTCAAGAAATCATATAACAATACTGAGGACCGTCCATTCAAAAAATCTTTTGATAAAGATGGTGACAGACCAAGAAAATCATTTGACAAAAACGAAGATCGTCCGTTCAAAAAGTCATTTGATAAAGACGGTGACAGACCGAGGAAATCGTTTGGAAATAGCGAAGATCGCCCATTTAAAAAGCCATTTAATAAAGATGGCGACAAACCTTTTAAAAAATCGTTTGGAAATAGCGAAGATCGTCCGTTTAAAAAATCATTTGATAAAAATGACGACAGGCCAAGGAAATCATTTGGTAATGACGAAGAACGTCCATTCAGGAAATCATTTGATAAGGATGGCGACAAACCTTTTAGAAAATCGTTTGGAAATAGTGAAGACCGTCCGTTTAAAAAGTCTTTTGATAAAGATGGCGACAGGCCAAGGAAATCATTTGGTAATGATGAAGAACGTCCGTTCAGGAAATCATTTGATAAGGATGGCGACAGGCCTTTTAAAAAATCGTTTGGAAATGGTGAAGACCGCCCGTTTAAAAAGTCATTTGATAAAGATGATAACAAATCTTTCAAAAAGCCTTTTGGAAAAGATAAAAACGAGGAAGAAAAAAAACCAAACAGGTATGCTAATGCCTTCGGTAATCTGGATGATGAAGAGTTAGCAGCATCAAAAAAGAAACAAGCTGAAAGGCGTGCGCAAAAGGAACAACAGGAAGAAGTAACTTTCAGCAAAGAGGTTGACGGAAAGTGGGACGAGGCTCCGGTCGAAAAAGTCTGGGGCAGAAGTGATATCAAGCCAAAGGAAAGAAAATCGGAAGATGAATATCAGGCAGAAAAAAGAGAGCGTCGCAAACATACAGATACAAGCCGTTTCATCAAACAATTTGATGATGAAAACGAACATGAAAAAGCATATACTGCAAAGGGTGGCAAAAAAGCAGAAAAAATAGAAGGCAAGGAAATTGATGATCAATTGATGCCATTGAATAAATTCATTGCTCATTGTGATGTTTGCAGCCGTCGTGATGCCGTTACACTTATCAAAGAAGGAAAAGTTACTGTCAACGGAGAATTGGTTATTGAACCCGGCCATAAAGTAACAACCGAAGATGAAATTCTTTTAAACGGTCAGAAACTCAAGGTGCAGAAGAACCTGATTTATATACTGATGAACAAGCCGAAAGGTTTCATTACTACTACTGATGATCCGAAAGGCCGTCGTACTGTAATGGAAATGGTTGAAAATGTGATTGATGAAAGAGTATTTCCCGTTGGCCGCCTGGACAGAAATACAACCGGCCTTTTGTTGCTAACGAATGATGGTGAACTGACGCAGAAATTATCTCATCCAAAACACAATATTAAAAAGGTTTACAAGGCTACATTGGATAAGAATTTATCTAAAGAGGATTTTGAAAAAATAAAAAAAGGCGTGATTCTGGAAGATGGGCCGGCACCTGTAGACCAGTTAGAGTATCTTGAAAGTAAAAATGAAATCGGGCTTGAAATCCACAGTGGTAAAAACCGTATTGTACGTCGTATTTTTGAATCATTGGGGTATGTTGTGGAAAAACTGGATAGGGTTTCCTACGCGGGTTTAACCAAGAAAAACATTATGCGTGGTAAATGGCGCTTGCTTACAAAACAAGAGGTAATTAACCTAAAGCACATGCATTAGTAAAATTGTCTTCACATAAGAAGGAATATTTTTAAAATATTATCCCGTAATTCTTACATGAGTTACGGGATTTTTTATATCTGAAACAAAAATGAATCAACGCAATAATCTACCCTAAAACCACGTTTTTATCCTACTTTTGATGTAAGTATGAGCAAAACAAATATTATCAGGACTATCTTATCAGCGGCGGCTTTAGTTGCTTTAAATATATCTTTATCTTACGCACAACCCGGAGGCCCTGCCGTTGGACAGTGGCGTTCCTATCTTCCATACAGCGAAGTAAACAGTATTGCTACTGACGGAACTATTTTTTATTGTTCAACGAATTCCGGTTTCTTTACTTATGATCGTAATGACGGTTCGCTTACAAGTTATGCCAAGGAAAACGGAATGCACGATATTGGCCTCAGTTGCGTTGGCTATGATCCGTTAACCACAAAAACCATTCTTGCATATACAAATAGTAATATTGATTTATTCAAGGATGGTAGTTTTACCAATATTCCTGCTATAAAATTATCGCAAGGCAGTGGAGATAAAACTGTCTATAATATTACAGCAGCAGAGGGAGAAGCTTATTTAAGTACGGGAATCGGGCTTATTATCCTGAATCTGAACAAAGAAGAAATCAAAGAAACTGTTGTTTTTTATGACAGTACGCTTGCAGCATCGGTTTATGCTACGGTAATTGACAACAATGATTTGTATGCTGCCACCAGTGTAGGTTTATTTAAGACTAATAAGGAGAATCCTTTCATCCAGAATTATCTTACATGGACAAAGCTTAACGATAATATTTATAGTTATTTAACGGGCAGCAATCATCAGATATATGCAGCTGCGTCTGATAGCTTGTTTGAGATGAATAGTTCAAATGCAATGATCTTTAAGTATGAAGCCGCTTATCCGATTACGCATCTGGATGCATCAGAAGACGGTATATGGATTGCAGCTTCAAAAACGGATACACATGATGAAGGCTATGGTATCCACAGAAAAGAAGATGGAACACTTGTAGATTCTTTCTTTTCTGTTTATCCAACACAAATTATAGCATTAGGTAATGGAGATATATGGTATGGCGATGCCGGGAGGTACGTTTTTACCAATTCACATGGTTTAAGAAAGCGGATTTCGGCAACCGAATCGGAGGCATATATTCCTGTAGGTCCGATTACTTCAGGAGCTTATGACGTGACGGCTTATAATGGTGATTTTTGGGTGGCGCATGGGGCAAAAAGTGTAGGTTGGGTACCTCTGAAAAACAGAGCCAACTTCTCTCATTTCACTAATGAGCACTGGGATCATTTCGGTTTTGTCAGTAATGATGCTTGGTTTCAGGATTTTATAAGAGTATTAAAAGATAATGCTACAGGAAAATTCTATGCTGCTTCTTATACAGGTGGGTTATATGAATTAGATCCCGATAACACAATTACTACATACAGGGGACAAGAATACTTTTCTCCGCAACAAACAACGCCCAACCTCACTATTCTTGTTTCCGGGATGGCGCTTGATGAAAGTGGTAATCTTTGGATGACCAATTATGGAGGTGCACAGGAGTTGGTTGTAAAAACAGCAGACGGCAATTGGTATAAAATGAATTCCATCGTTGGAAATTCCGGTCATACGGCTGCAGATGTAATTGTTGATGATTATGGCCAAAAATGGTTTATTGCCCCAAACAGTGGTGGTGTTGTTGTTTATAATGATAACGGAACTATTGACAATACCTCGGATGATAATTACAGAATTTTTAAAGCCGGAGCTGGTGCAGGAAATCTTCCCGATAATAATACATTGAGTATTGCCAAAGATAAAGATGGTGCTATCTGGGTTGGAACGGCCAATGGTATAGGCATTATTTCCTGTACGGGTACAGATGTACTGGATCCGACTATTTGCCAGGGCGATCTGAAAGTATTAAAGGCCGATTCTTTTGCGGGTTATTTATTTCAGGGCCAATATGTAAAAGCATTGGCTGTTGATGGTGCTAACCGCAAATGGGTAGGCACAACAAATGGTATATGGTTGGTTTCAGATGATGCGGAAAAAACGATTTTCCGTTTTACGCAAGATAACAGTCCGTTGCCATCAAATAATATTGAGAGGATAAATATTGACCCGGTCAAAGGTGATGTTTATATATCTACCGATAAAGGCCTTATTGCTTACAGAAGTATTGCAACGGAAGGTGGAGCTACCAATGCAGATGAACTATACATTTATCCGAATCCTGTACCTTCTAATTACACTGGAATGATAGCAATCCGCGGTTTCGCAGAAAATTCCGATGTAAGAATTACAGATATCTCCGGTCAGTTAATTTACCGGACAAAAGCAAATGGCGGACAAGCCGTATGGGATGGAATGGACTATACCGGCCGTAAAGCTCAAAGTGGTGTCTATCTTGTATTTGGCGTAAATAAAGACGGGACACAGAAAATAACCGGAAAATTTATTTTACACCGATAATATCTTTATTATTAATGGATTGTTGCCATTCTTTACGCAATAATCCATTAACGATTATATCCTGTAATTGTCCGTTGAATACAATTTGCTCACGTAACCAACCTTCTACTTTAAATCCAAGACGCTTTGCAACAGCAGCGCTTTTTTCATTTGCAGGAAAGTAATGAAGTGTTATTTTATTCAATTGTAATTTCTCGAAGAGAAATGTAATAAAGGTTGTCGCACATTGATGTAAAATACCTTTGCCTGTCTCCTCTTTAGCAAGCCAGTATCCGATTTCAGCCCTTCTCACCGTATGGTTCCAATCATGCATGCCAATACCGCCAATAAGTTTTTCATTCTTAAAAATACCAAGAAATAAGCTTTTCTGATCATGCTGATCCTGAAGGCCGGAATGGATAAAATCTAATGAATGCTCTACTTTTTGTGTTCTGTCAATCCATGTAAGCCAGGGTCTTAAATAAGGACGATTGGCTTCAATAAGTGCAAATAACTCTTCTGCATTTTCCTCACGATAATTTCTCAATTCAATTTCAGGGCTTACTGTAAGCATCTTTCGTATGTTTTACAATGGCAAAATAAAATTAAAAAATGAGAATCTGAATATCCTGATATTTTGAAAGTATAGATAATACAAAAATAAATAGCGCAGGTTTTGTCCTACGCTATTTATCTATTCCTGATATTGCTGTTTAATAATCAACATTTCTCTGAGTTATTTACCATTTCCTATCCGGTAAAAACAACACTTACGTACTTCTAACTACTATGATCCATTACAATAAACCAATTATTTTTTATCTTCTGAAACAACAGCGTGAAATGACCTTCCAGATTACCATCATCTCTTTTTAAGTGCCATTTCCCAATTACTTCCTGGTATTGATTGGATAAAGGTTTCAGCTTTATAATAGTAAAAGTTAGCTGTCCCATAGCCCTTGCGTCGGGATAGCTTTTTTTATAATTATTTAAGGTGTTTTTCCAGCCGTAAGTCAGCCCTTTTTTACCTATAAACATCAATGAGTCATTTTCCCAATAACCTTTCATGAACCCTTCAATATTACCCTCGTTCCATGCAGCAGACTGTTTAGCCAGAATATTTCTGATGCTTTGTTCATCCTGGCTTTGAGCATTTAGTGTAAATTGGATACAAATTAGAACCAAAAGAGTAGCGGCTATATTTCTCATAAAATTTCTTTCTTCCAAATATAGTTAATTGAATGTAACCTTATTGTTTTGAGTTTTGAATTTAAATTTATTTAAAAAGGAGTGCAAGAATGCACCCCTTTGTGTTGAAAACTACTACTACATAGCATCAGACGTAAAAAATCTTTGTAAGTATCTAATCATTATTCTCATCTGTATCAGAACTGTCCTTTGTTTTGGGTTCTAAGGAAACCGGGCCGTCTTTGTCCATTTTATAAAACACGTCATTGTCCCAGTTCGGCATATCTTCTGAATGATAGCTAAAACTATTTCTTCTGATTCTGAAAACCCTGTTAGTGTAAAAATCATCATTAATACCTTCTGTTTTAAATACTTTTCCTTTCGGAATCTGAACTTCTATGCTTATTTTCTGACCCCTGAACGGCTGACCTTTGGGTAAATTGAAATCGTTCGGAAGTATCAGCACATTTCCTTCCTGACGGAAATTAAAGTCAAGCGATTCTGCCAGGTGTTGTGCCCTGCTGCTGTTTTTCCCTTGTGAACTTTTTTGGATAAACAGGTGGAAATTACTGTCAAGGCTATTGGTAAAATGGAGGTTCATGTTTCCGATTGCAATAGTGGAATCATCTTTGAAACGGATGGCATCATCGCCATGGTCCCATCTTCCTGAAAATTCATTATCCCAGTCATGGTCGCCTATGGTACCGTTATCATCAATCATCATTTGCCTCACTATCAAGGTGTCGCTTTGAGGTTGAACCATTGGCAGCTCAACAGTTTTTGTATAATCCGATTTAAAATCAGAAGCAATCGTTGCGCCAATCCAGAAAAGGCCGAAAATTGCTATTCCAAATAAGAAAGATAGTACAACACTGATCCATCTTCTTGAAGTACTGCTTTTTCTTCCGGTAATTACCCTTACAAGTAACCGGATAATGCCTATAAACGGAACAATCAAGGCTATGATAATGCAAATCCAAAGCAATGTTCTGTATGTTTCATTTTCAGTTACCAAACCGCTGAATGGAAATAAGAAGAAAGATGAAGTTGCAACGCCGAACATAGCGACAATGACCGCAATTATTATGCCACCAATAGTCAAAAGGATGGAGCCCAGAACGCAGAAAACGAATATTTTTATAATGATTGAAATTGCCTTCGCAAGTCCTGAACTTTGGTTACCTGTATTTTTGAAAGTTTCTTCGCCTTTCATCGCCTGATTCAGATTATGGATATCCACTTTCTCACCGCGCATCTCAAGCTTCTCTGCAACAGTGACAGCCTTTGGGAGTGAAGCCCAAAGTATGATATACAATAATGCCAGTGTCGGAATGCCTCCGGTTACAACCGGTAAAAGAAATGTATTGGAATCTATAACATTAAAGAATATGGTTCCAAGTACGGGCGCTGCAAATATTATTCTCGGGATAATAGGATCAACATTGGAATAAGCAGCTATTCCCGCACAAACGCCACCAACAACTTTGTGGCTTGGGTCACGATATAGTCTTCTTTTAATAGACGGTGCCTGTGTAAAGGTTTCAGGCAGAACAGCCCAAAGGAGCAGGTAAACCAAAAGACCTGTTCCCCATGCCAGCGTAATCAATACCATCGCAACCCTTACTATAGTCGGATCTATATTGAAATAAGAAGCCAGCCCGCCGCAAACGCCCCCTACCATACTGTCTGACCCGCTACGAGACAAACGTTTACCTTTTGTGTCAAAGAAGGTGTGTTCTTGTTGAGATGAACGTTTTGATTCCTTTTCTTTATTGGAAGGCTCTTCTTCACCTGCCTCATTTTCAATCTGTTCAGGGCTTCCCATAATGGCAATCATATGTTCAATATCTTCGGCCATGATGCAGGGTTTACCTTTTTTCAGTTGGTCCTGAAAAAGCTCGCCCATGCGGTCTTCCATATCCCGTACGATTTCATCGCCGCCTTTTTCCCTTGAGAAAAATGATTTGATACGATTCAGGTAATCGCGTAATAAGTCATAAGCAGATTCATCGATAGGTATCAATCTGCCGGCGAGATTTATGTTGATTATCTTGTTCATTGTGTTTTGTATTTAGCTTGAAGTAGTAGATTATAATTAAAGGGTTATTCCTGTGTTATTTGGTGAACTGCATCACTCAGTTGTTTCCAGGTCTGTTGCAGCTCCTGATAAAAAGTTTCCCCTTTGTCCGTAAGGCTGAAATATTTACGTGGCGGGCCGGTTGCGCTTTCCTCCCACCTGTAGCTTAATAACTCTGCATTCTTAAGTCTTGTCAATAAAGGATACAAAGTCCCTTCCAAAATGGATAAACCTGCTGCTTTCATTTGTTCAATAATATCAGAAGGATAGACCTCTGATTTTCGAATGATAGAAAGAATACAGAACTCCAGCACTCCTTTGCGCATCTGCGAACTTGTGTTTTCGGTATTCATAATCTTTGAAGTTTTTAAAATAGAAATGCTATTAAAGACATCCCTTCGACTTTACAATGCAAAGATATAGCTATTGAATAGTAATATGCAATACATAGTACTTAATTAGGAAAACATTAACATTTTAAATACAAAGGGATCTCAATTATTTAAAGTCTTTAACAATAAGAGCCCGTTACATTGAAATGTATGTTAACAGAAATAAAAAACTAAGCATTGTAATTAGGAGGAGTGAGGGAAGCTACTTCACTTGTTTCTAAAATTGAACACAAAAGCTGAATTAATTTCCTTCAGCGTTTTAAAATAAAAACCCCTACATTTACAAGCTAAAATTTGTTTCAAAAATTTAATAAATGAAGAAAGTATTTTTATCCCTTTTGTTGACTGGCGCGGTTGCGGGATTTATTAATGCCCAGGAAAGTATTGGTGGAATTCCTTGGAGTGTAAGTAACAAAGTCGCATTAGAAAGTAGTAAAGTTTCTGTGTTGAGTCTTCCGACTCCTGATTATGTAAAGGCTCAGAAAGAAGATGAGTACAATGAGACTATAGGCAAACCCGGAAAGTATAGAGTTGCATTGGCTGTAAATTCAGATATAAATTTAGCTAAAGGATCTTTTACATATCTATCAGATGGAAGACGTATTTGGAGATTGCATGTTGAAATTCCGAATTCACAAGCTTTAAAATTACAGTATGGTGATTTCTATTTGCCTGCAGGAGTTACTTATTATGTTCAAAATGAAAACAGAAAACAATTAATCGGTGGTTATAGTTACTCTTCTAACACTTACACCAAATCAATGGCTCACGAAATGATTCAGGGTTCAGCCGTTAATTTGGAAATGGATATAGAAGCAGGAGTTGATTTAAGCGCTGTTCAGTTTGAGATAAACCAGGTTTATGGTTTATACAGAGGAGCGGAAAGAATTAACCATGATTACGGTAATGCTACAACAGAAGCTACCTATGATATAGATGCAGCAGATAGTTGCCAGATAAACGCAAAATGTGCACCGGCAGCTCCTTGGTTCAACTATGCGAATGCGGTTGCTCATATCTGGATTACTGATGGTAACTCCGGAGGGTTTTGTTCCGGTACCTTGATTAATAATACTGCAAAAGATTGTGCGCCATTATTTTTAACAGCGAGCCATTGCGATGGAAATAATTCATATAGCAGCTCAAATTTTAGCCAATGGGAGTTTTCCTTTAATATATGGACTCCATTATGTGGCGGCGGCGGAAATATTAATTATACTAAAGTAGCAAAAGGGGCAGATTTTTTAGCAAGGTCATACATGACAATTCCCGGAGGTTCGGAAAGCGGTCCATTATACGGTGACTTTTTATTATTGAAATTAAAGAGTTCTAATAGTGTTTTAAGCAGCTGGGGACTTGCATTAGCCGGTTGGAATAGTGCGCCAACCAGTACTGACACTGCATGGGTTTCTTTCCATCATCCAAAGGGAGATGCTATGAAATTTACAAAAATGAGACCTTTAAATACAAATGGTTCTTTTAATACTGCAGAAGTAGGTACCCATTGGGCTGCTAAACAAGTGATTGGAGGTTCAGAACCCGGATCATCAGGAAGCGGCATCTGGGAAGCATCAACAGGCAGATTAATTGGTGATCTTTCAGGTGGTTCAGGAAGTGCTTGTACTGTGGGCAGATCAAATTTGTACTCTAAAATATCTTATACCTGGAATAATGAACATGATACGGCTTATTATAGCAATGGTATAGTGAATGCAAATAATTCTAAATTGTCTAAATTTTTAGACCCCGGAAATACAAATGCTACTTCTACAGAATTTAAATGGTTGAGCAACCCTTGTGATGTTGTGAGCATACAGGAAGTGAAGGAACTGGAAAATGCAATATCTCTTTATCCTAATCCAAATTCCGGATTTGTATATATGAAAGTGAACCTTGCAAAAGTTTCTGAACTGAAAGTTGATGTAATCAATATAGTAGGACAACATGTAGGTTCTTATACCTTAAAGAATGTAGGCCTTAATGAAGAATTCAAGTTTGATTTCAGTAGCTTTCAAAGCGGAGTTTATATGATGAGTATATCTTCTGAAAATGTAAGAATCACAAAGAAATTTGTAATAAACAAATAAAAATATTTCTGAATAACTATAAAAATGTAATTATTTAGAAAGTTCAATGATTGCGAATAAATTATATAACATAGAGCATTTGGAAAAGTATAAATTTTAATTAAATTTGCAACTTCTAAATTATCTAATTGCTAATTTTTTAACAAAATAAAAGTGTATGAAAAAAAGCTTACTCTTGTTTGCGCTCCTACTTTGGGTTGGTGTTCAGACTGTTATGGCTCAAACAAAAGCCAAAGGAAAAGTGCTTGATGCTAATGGTGAAGGAGTTCCAGGCGCTTCAATTAAAGTAAAAGGAACAACGGCAGGAACAATGACTGACGCTGATGGTAATTTTGAAATGGATGTACCCGAAGGATCCCAGCTTGTCATTTCTGCAATGGGAGCAGCGGAGAAAACTGTTGATGCAAGTGCAAATATGACAGTTTCATTGGAACAAGGTAATAACGTATTGACTGAAGTTGTAATTGCTCAACCATATGGTCCGCCGATTGCTAAAGGTAAATATGTTGGTGCTGCCGATGTTATTACAGCAGAACAAATTGCAAAAATGCCTGTTGCTGATATCACCAAAGCATTGGAAGGTGCTGCACCTGGTGTTCAGGTAACAAATGGTGGCGGTCAGCCGGGTTCCGGTTCTTCTGTCAGAATCAGAGGTTTTGGATCGTTGGGTGGTAGTAATGCTCCATTGATTGTTGTAGATGGTAGCCCCTATGATGGTGATGTTACCTCAATCAATCCATTGGATGTGGAAAGCATGACTGTATTGAAAGATGCAACTGCTACTTCATTATACGGTTCCCGTGGTTCTAATGGTGTAATTGTTGTTACAACAAAAAGAGGTAAACGCGGTGAAAGACCAAGAATCAATGTTGATGGTAAAGTAGGTACAATCCAACGTGGTATTCCAAACTACAACGTTATGACTGATCCTAAAGATTACTATGAAGCTTCCTGGAGAGCTCAGTACAATAGCTTGATTACCGGAGGCGCTACGCCAGAAGAAGCTGGATTGGCAGCATCAGGTCTTAGTGGTCAGGGTGTTGTAGATCAGTTAGGTTATAATGCCTATACAATTCCGGGAGTTGCTTCAGATACTGCAAATGCATATTTGTTGGATCCTGTAACAGGAAAATTGAATCCTAATGCCCAATTAAGATACAAAGATGATTGGACTAAAGAATTGCAAAGGACCGGTTTCCGTCAGGATTATAACTTAAATGTATCCGGTGGTAGCGATAAAACAGATTACTATCTTTCTGCAGGTTACTTGAAAGAAAAAGGATATATCCTTAATACGGATTATGAAAGATTTTCTACCCGTATGAATATCAATTCTCAAGCTGCAGATTGGGCAAGAGTAGGTATGAATCTTTCTGCTACAATGTCAAGCCAAAAAGGCCTTGGTGGTTCCGGTACCAGCAGTGGTAACCCGACTTTCATCGCTCAGACAATGGCTCCGGTTTATCCTGTTTATTATCGTGATTCATTAAATAATAAGGTTTTGGATCCTTATACAGGAAAAGATAAATATGATTATGGTTCCCTTTTAGGTGATCCTAATTTCAGCATGGGACAAAGAGCTACATTGCCTGGTAGTAATGTAATCGGTCAAATGCAATTGGATGAAAATAGTACAAGAGTTAAGAACATTACTATTTCTCCTTATTTCGAAGCTAAATTCTTAAAGAATTTTACATTCAGAACTAATTTGACTTCAAACTATACAAACTATTCTACAACTAATTACAATACATCGTTGCATGGTCAGTTTGTATCACAAGGTGGAGCTTTAACATTATCTAATGAAAATGACTTCAACTACACATGGAATCAAACATTATCATGGAATAAAGAATTTGGTACAGACCATAGTTTAAGTGTAAGCGCCGGTCATGAAAATTATTATTTCCGTGCTTCTTATGTTACTGGATCTAACACAGGTTTCCCAAGTGATAAATTCCGTGATTTAGCTGTTGCAACAGGTACTCCATCTTCTACTTCTAACACATTAGACGATAGAATTGAAAGTTATTTCGGTTTATTTAATTATGCATTTAAAGGTAAATATCTATTATCCGGTAATGTTAGACGCGATGGTTTGTCTCGTTTCTATAAAGATTCCCGTTGGGGTACCTTTGGTGCTGTAGGTGCGGCTTGGATTATTTCTGCAGAAGACTTTATGAAAAGTGTAAGCTTCGTAAATACATTGAAATTAAAAGCAAGTTATGGTACGCAAGGTAACAACGGTATTCTAACCGGCGGAGCAAATAACTATTATGCTTGGCAAGGTTTGTATGATAAAAGCAGACCAAACGGATCTAATACTGCTTCCATTCCTATCTCTCTTATCAATACAAGTTTAACTTGGGAAACTCAAAAGCAAGCTAATATCGGTTTGGAATTTGAATTATTCAAGAACCGTTTGAATGGTGAATTAAACGTGTATAATCGTACAACCAGTGGTTTATATTATAACATTCCGGTTGCACCTTCTACAGGTTATAGAACCAGATTGGATAATGCTGCAACTATGTATAACAGAGGTGTTGAGTTAAACCTTTATTTAACTGCGGTTAAAACAACTAATTTCAACTGGACTGTTAATGCTCAATTCTCTAAATTGACAAATAAAATTACAAAGCTTGCACCTAATCAGGATTCTTTTGTAACAGGTAACTATATGTACAAGCCAGGTCACTCTGTATATGACTTTTACATCGCACATAGCGCAGGTGTAGATCCTAACAATGGTGATGAACTTTATTCTTATATAGCTGCTGACGGTTCAACAAGAGATACAAGCGATTATAACTTTGCAACAAGCAATGGTGGTAGAGATTACAGAGGTTCTGCGATTCCTGATTTACAAGGTGCTATAACAAATACCTTCACTTACAAAGGTTTCTCATTATCATTCCTTATCTCTTACTCAATTGGTGGAAAGTATCTTGATGGTATCTACCAAGGCTTAATGACTGCTGGTAATATTGGTGGAACTAATTTCCATGAAGACATAAAGAATTCATGGACTGAAGCAAATCCAAGTGCTTCTTTACCAAGAATGGAATTCGGAAATCAAAATATCGGACAAGTAAGTGATAGATTTTTGACAAATGCTACCTGGGTGAATTTCAGAAACATCAGCTTAAGCTACAGTTTCCCTGAAAACATGGTTAAAAGAACCGGGATGAGTTCATTGTCTGCATATATCCTTGCTGATAACATCGGTTTGATGAGTTCACGTAAAGGTTTGAATCCACAAAGTTCATTTAGCGGAGCGTCTGATTATGTTTATGTTCCTTCAAGAACAATAATGGTGGGAGTAAGAGTGGGCTTGTAATTTTTAATTTTAACAAAATCTAATTTATGAAAACTAATAAATTTTTATATATAGCTATATTGGCTATCTCATTAGTTGCATTCGGATGTAAAAAATCCTATCTGGATACAACTCCCAATGATTCTGTTACGGATGAGAATCTTTATGATAATGCAGCAGGTTGCCGTTCGGTATTGGATGGTATGGCACGTTTAATGTCAACAACAGGAGCTGCATTAAGCACAAAGGGCTCTACAGCTCAACATGACGATTTCGGTCACATGTCTATTGTTTTACAAGAAGATGTTATGAGTGCTGATGTTGTGTGTGCTGCTAATGATTATGACTGGTTTGGAAATTTGTATAAATTTCAAACACACAGAAATGCACTTTATCGTGATGCTATCGTAGCCTGGGCTCTTTATTACAAGTTAATTAATTCAGCAAACCTTTTGCTTGCTAATATTGACAAAGCTACAGGCGATGCTAATGAATTAAATGAAATCAGAGGTGAAGCTTATGCATGGAGAGCCTGGTGTTATTCTAAACTTGCTATTTACTATTGTAAAACCTATTCCCTTGGTTTAAATAGTCCGGGAGTTCCGATTTATACAACACCAACAACATCAACAACCAAAGGTAATCCGCGTGGTACAGTAGGTGATGTTTATGACCGTATTACAGTAGATATCGATTCTGCTATCGCATTGATTGAAGGTTCTGGTATTACTGTTACTAATAAATCTTACATCTCTTTGGCAACTGCTTATGGTATTCATGCAGAAGTTTCTTTAGTAATGAATAAATGGGCTGACGCTGAAAAGTATTCTGATCTTGCAATTCAAACTGTGGGTGGTGCTTCTAAATTAATGGATTCTGCTACTTACCGAAACAGCGGATTCAGAGATGCAACTAACTCAGAATGGATGTGGGCTTCTCAATTATCTGCAAGTCAAACTGATGATTATGGTATCATTTGCTTTATGTCTTTTGTTGATGCATCTAACCCGAGCTCTTATGCAGGTGGCGGCGGTACATTCCGTAAAATACCAAAATATTTGTTCGATAAGATTAAAACCGGTGATGTAAGAAAAACAACATTTGATAATGCAAGAAAGCAACGTAAATTCTACATGGTAGATTACGGTACCTGGATTTATGACAATCTTTACATGCGTTTAGCTGAAATGTATTTGATTAAAGCTGAAGCTCAGGCTCAACAAAGCAATATTGCTGATGCGACAACTACTTTGGAAACATTGGTTAAAAAACGTAATTCAGGTTATTCTTTCGCAACAACTCCTTACACTGGTGGTACTAATTTGCTGGAAGAAATCTATTTGCAACGTAGAATAGAACTTTTCTTGGAAGGTAAAGCATTCTCTGATATGGTTCGTTTGAAAAAACCATTGTCAAGACCTTTAGGAACTGGTAACTTCGATCTTACTACATGTGGTGTTGCTGAATTACCTGCAAATTCTGATGAATTCTTGTTCAAGATTCCTCAAAGTGAAATGGATAATAATGCAAGCCTAAATGGTTCGGATCAAAATCCTTAATCAATAATTTAAGAAATAATCTTTAGCCACCCATTTGTAAAATTGGGTGGCTAATTTTATTTTTGTTTTCTTTGTCTTTTTTAAAAATGTAATTATGTCTTTAGAAACAAATATTATGGATAAGCTTAAGCAAGCTATGCGTGATAAGAATGATGCTGCATTGCGTACATTAAGAGCTATCAAGGCTGCTATTTTGGTAGAAAAAACAGCAGCAGGTGCAAGCGGGGAGTTGACGGAAGCAGATGAAATGAAACTATTGCAGAAATTGGCTAAACAACGTAAAGACTCCCTTGATATTTTCCGTGCTCAGAATCGTGAAGATCTTGCCGTTAAGGAAGAAGAGGAGATTGCAGTGATAGAAGAATTTTTGCCAAAACAATTATCGCAGGAGGAAATAGATAGCAATGTAAAAGAAATTATTACTTCTGTTGGCGCATCAGGCCCGGGCGATATGGGGAAAGTAATGGGCGTGGCCACTAAACAAATGGCAGGAAAAGCTGACGGTAAACTTATAGCAGAAGCTGTTAAACGTCTTCTGACAGCTTAATCGTATTTATGATTATTGATGTCCTCTATCTGATATTTTTAATATTTTTCTTAATAAGAGGCTATAGCAAAGGAATTGTTATAGCCCTTTTTGCTGTATTGTCTGTTATTATCGGCATTTTTTGCGCCATTAAATTTTCCGGGTTTATTGCAAACCTGATTTTCAAAGACGCAACTCCTTTCTGGGTACCTTTTCTTTCTTACGTAATTGTATTTATCGGAGTTGTATTTTTAGTGAGACTGGGAGCTAAGGCTATTGATAAGCTTATGAAAGTTGCCTTTCTGGGGTTCTTTAACAGAATATGTGGTGCTTTGCTATATGGATTATTGATTACGCTTGTTTTCAGTTCATTTTTATGGTTTTTCAATCATTGGGGAATGATTAAACCTGAAACAAAAAATGCTTCTTATAGCTATAATTTTCTCATTGTTTTCGCACCGAAGGCTTTTTCCCTAATTGGTATACTTTTCCCTTTCGCAAAGAATTTATTTAAAGACTTCAGTTCCATTATCGATTCCGTAAATTTGCCGGGTTGATTCTATGTGGGCCCTTATTGATAACTACGATTCTTTTACCCATATCCTGCACCATTACTTGCTGCAATTGCAAACTGATGTTGTAGTATTCAGAAATGATGCTATTACTTTGCAGGAGTTAATTAAGTTGAACCCTGAACGGATTATTATTTCTCCCGGGCCGCAAACGCCAAAGGAGGCAGGAATAACAAACGAAGTTATCAGGCATTTCGTAACCAGAATTCCTATATTGGGTATTTGCCTTGGACATCAGGCTTTAGGCGAATATTTTGGTGCCGAACTTGCACTCGCATCAAAACCCGTACATGGTAATACTTCTTCCATTATTCATAATGGGGAAGGTTTGTTTAAAGAAATCCCGGCAAGTTTTAATGCCATGAGATATCATTCCTTAATCCTTAAACATTGGGAAGTCACATCTGTTATTCCTTTGGCGTTTACACCCGAAAATGAATTGATGGCTTTCAGGCATGAGGTCTATCCCGCAACGGGCATTCAATTTCATCCTGAATCTATCCTGACAGAATATGGTATGCAATTACTTCGTAATTGGGATGAAAGCTTTAAATGAAAATTTAAATTGCAAATATCAAATTCAAAACATCAGGCTTGACAATTTCCTGTTTTTACTCTTTACTTTTACATTTTTACTCAAAGCAATCCTGTGAAGATATATATAGCGCAACAGAATTATCATATAGGCAATTTTGAAGCCAACACTCAAAAGATTATTGATGCAATTAAAGCAGCCAAAGCCAAAGGCGGCGATTTGATTGTGTTTAGTGAACTGGCTGTTTGCGGTTATCCGCCAAGGGATTTTCTGGAGTTTACAGACTTTATCGAACGCTGTAATCAATCCATCCGGTTGATTGCTGCAGAGGCTGACACCATCGGAGTTCTGGTAGGTGCACCTTCGGTAAATGAACGGGTGGAGGGAAAGGATTTATTTAACAGCGCTTATTTTCTTTATGAAAAAGAAATAAAACAAATTGTTCATAAAACGCTGCTGCCCAACTACGATGTTTTTGACGAATACCGTTATTTTGAACCTGCCTTCGATTGGAATATAGTTGAATTTAAAGGAAGAAAGCTGGCCGTTACCATTTGTGAAGATATATGGGATGTGGAAGAGAATGCAATGTATCGCCTGCAGCCTATGGATATGCTGATGCAACAGCAACCTGAAATAATGATTAACCTGAGTGCTTCCCCTTTTGATTATACACATGCCGAAGACAGGCTGGCTATTATCAATAAGAATGTTCAGCGATATAAATTACCCATTATTTATTGCAATACAGTTGGTTCGCAAACAGAAATTGTTTTTGACGGAGGGTCGCTTGTTGCAGATAGTAAAGGCAATGTCGTGAAAGAAATGGCTTCTTTTAAAGAAGAACTTTCTTATGTTACGCTAAACGGTAGCGGAGGTTTTGAAGAATCTGTTATAAGAGATTTTTCTGCTTTACCTGCTGAAACATTGAATCCTTCCACATTTCAACCTGAACTGAATATCGGCAGAATATACGACGCCCTGGTAATGGGAATCAGAGAATATTTTGAAAAGATGGGTTTCAAAAGAGCCATTGTAGCCTCTTCGGGCGGTATTGACAGCGCAGTAACACTGGCTTTGGCTTGTGCTGCACTTGGTGCTGAAAATGTACATGCTTTGTTATTGCCGTCCCAATATTCAACGGGGCATTCTGTATCTGACGCCGAAGCCCTTTCGCGCAATCTGAATAACCCTTATGATATTGTTCCTATCAAAGATATTTTCGGGCAGGTTGAAGGGGCATTGAAACCTATTTTCAAAGATTTGCCATTCAATATTGCAGAAGAGAATATACAGTCGAGGATAAGGGGTTTGCTGGCTATGGCGTTGAGCAATAAGTTCGGCTATATTCTGCTTAATACTTCCAACAAAAGCGAATTGGCTACAGGTTACGGCACGCTTTACGGCGATATGGCCGGTGGTTTGGGTGTATTGGGCGATTTGTATAAAATGCAGGTTTATGCTTTGGCCCGGTATATCAATAAAGACAAAGAAATTATTCCGGTAAATATCATTGATAAAGCGCCATCGGCCGAATTAAGGCCGGATCAGAAAGACAGCGACAGTTTGCCTCCCTATGAAGATCTCGATGCAGTATTGTATCAGTATATTGAACACCGGCAAAGTACGCCGGCCATTGTAAAAATGGGTTTTGAAGAAGCAATGGTAAGCCGTATTTTACGCATGGTGAATATGAATGAATACAAACGTAACCAGTTTTGTCCCATCATCCGTATTTCTCCCAAAGCATTTGGGGTAGGGCGGAGAATTCCTATTGTAGCCAAATACCTGGGATAAATTTACATTTATCAATCCATAATCTCAGATTGTAATATTGCCCTTTCTATATAGTCGGTATTGAATCTCGTATGTTTGTTCTGTGCTCCGGGTAAGTGATCCTGAGTCTCGAGTGAGTTGCCTTAAGTCACGAGTGAATTACCCTTTGCATCGGGTGAATGGACCTGTGCATCGAGTGAATAGACTTCTGCAACGGGTGAATGGACCATTGCGTCGAGTGAATGGACTCCTGCATCAATGGTAGAAAAGGAGAATGATCGCCTTTACAAATAATTAAACGTTTGACCGAAAGAAAAGGAAATTAATTATTACCTTTGCGGCGAAATATCTAAAATAAAAAAGATTTAAAATGTCTAACAGAACATTCACGATGATTAAACCTGATGCCGTTGGTTCCAACTATATTGGCGGTATCTTAGATAAAATCAATGCAGGTGGTTTCAAAATCATCGCAATGAAATATACTCAATTGAGCAAAGAGCAAGCAGGTAAATTCTATGAAGTTCACAGCGCACGTCCTTTCTATGGCGAGTTGGTTGATTTCATGAGCAGTGGCCCGATTGTTGCTGCCATTTTAGAAAAAGACAATGCAGTAGCTGATTTCCGTACTTTAATCGGAGCAACGAATCCTGCTGAAGCTGCAGAAGGAACTATCCGCAAACAATTTGCAAAATCAATCGGCGAAAACGCTGTACACGGTTCTGATAGCGATGAGAATGCTAAAATAGAAGGCGATTTCTTCTTTAGCATGACAGAACGTTTCTAAGTTGACCATATACTTTATTTTAAGATGGCCTATCTGCATTTGTAGCATAGGCCATTTTTATGCAATTTCATTACCTTTGCAAATATGAATAATTACGATTTAACCGCTTTGATTCCCAATGATTTTGCAGCTGATTCCCGCGTTTGGGTATATCAAAGCAGCCGTCCGTTCAGTGAGCAACAGGAATTGGAAATAAACGAGCAATTACTACAGTTTTATACCCAATGGCAGGCACATGGCGCACCTGTAAAAGGATGGGCTAAATTATTGTTCCGCCGCTTTATTGTGATGATGGCAGACGAAACAAATGTAGAAGTGAGCGGCTGCAGTACAGATAGCTCCGTAAGGGTCATTAAAAGCATTGAGCGTCAATATGAAGCAAACCTTTTTGACCGTTTGTCTATTACGTTCCTTGTAAAAGGACAACCCGAAGTTTTACCAATGGGTCAGGTTCAATATGCTGTTGATAAAGGGTATATTACCGGCGAAACATTGCTTTTCAATAATCTGGTTGCTACCAAAGAAGAACTTTTGAAACATTGGCTTCAGCCTTTGCAATTCAGCTGGATGAAAAATCAGATTCAACTGCCTATCAATAATTAATAGTGAGTTGGCAATAGTGAATGGGTCATTATTCCATGATTGAATTCTTTTTTAATTCAACAGTATATTTCAATTTCCAGATTCTAATATCTCATATCTAACATCTCATATCTAAATAATGATTCTCTCAGACCTTCGCATTCTTGAAGAAATTGGAAAAGGTACCATCGTAATCGAACCTTATGACAGGCAATATCTGGGAAGCAATTCCTACGACGTCCATTTAGGAAAACATCTGGCCGTTTATGAGGATAAAGTATTGGATGCCAAGAAACACAACACCATTACGCATTTTGAAATACCCGAAGAAGGTTACGTACTTCAGCCAGGCGTTTTATATTTAGGTGTTACGGAAGAATACACCGAAACACATGCGCATGTTCCTTTTCTTGAAGGGAAGTCGTCTACAGGTCGTTTGGGCATTGATATTCATGCAACTGCAGGCAAAGGCGATGTAGGCTTTTGTAATACATGGACTTTGGAGATTTCCTGCGTGCATCCTGTAAGGATTTATGCAGGTATGCCCATAGGGCAATTAATCTATTTCCCTGTTGACGGCGAAGTGGAAAATAAATACAATACCAAACAAAATGCCAAATACACGGAACGCACTATTCGTCCTGTAGAGAGCATGATGTGGAAGAATAAGTTTTAATTATTAATTAGTGAATCGTCAATGGTGAATTGTGAACCCAATATATACAATTGGCCATTAAATTTATCGTAATGAGCATTACCAACAATACAAAAGTAGGCGTTATAGGAAGCGGCGCCATGGGCAGCGGCATAGCACAGGTTGCAGCCATGGCAGGGCATCCGGTAGCAATTTTTGATACCAATCCAACTGCTTTGGAAAAAAGCAAAGCCAATCTCACGGCTGTCCTGAACAAACTGCAGGAGAAGGGAAAAGTAAAAGATGCAAATCAAGTATTAAGCCGCTTCTCTTTTGTAGCTGATATGAATGCTTTTGCAGATTGCGGTTTGGTGATTGAAGCAATTATTGAAAATCTGGAGATAAAGAAAGGTGTGTTTGCTTCATTAGAGGAAACAGTAAAAGATGACTGTATTTTAGCCTCTAATACATCATCGCTTTCTATTGCTTCTATTGCATCTGCCTGCCGGAAAGCAGAAAGAGTGATTGGTATACATTTCTTCAATCCTGCGCCCCTTATGGCTCTGGTTGAAATTATTCCTGCTATCCAGACAGATGAAACCTTGCCTCAACAAATTAAAGAACTGATGTTGCAATGGGGCAAAGCGCCCGTTATTGCGAAAGATACACCAGGTTTTATTGTAAACCGTGTAGCACGCCCTTTTTATAGCGAAGCATTACGGATTTACGAAGAAGGCATTGCCGATATGCCGACGATTGATTGGGCATTGACAACGCTTGCAGGTTTCAAAATGGGACCTTTTACGTTGATGGATTATATCGGGCATGATGTGAATTACGTAGTAACCGAAACAGTATTTGCTTCTTTCTATTTTGACCCGCGGTACAAACCTGCTTTTGCCCAGAAACGCTTATTGGAGGCGGGCTGGCTTGGCAGAAAAACAGGAAGGGGATTTTACAATTATGCAGAAAATGCAGTAATGCCAAAGGCTACGGAAGATGAAGCATTAGGTAAAAAAATTGTAGCGCGTGTTTTGGCAATGTTAATCAATGAAGCTGTTGATGCCGTTCATTGGAATATCGCCTCTCCTGAAGATATAGAATTGGCCATGACAAAGGGTGTAAATTATCCGAAAGGATTATTACACTGGTGCGATGAAACAGGAGCCGATGCTGTATTAGCCACTTTGGATACATTATTTGATGCTTATCATGAGGATCGTTACAGGGCAAGTGTTTTATTGCGCAAAATGGGTGTGGAAGGAAAGAAATTTTTCTAAAAAAGGTTTGAAATAAAAAGAGGTGTCGCACATTTTCAAAATGTGCGACACCTCTTTTTCGTATGAATCCTGATTCTTCATTTTCCTCCGTTTAATTCCGTATTTTCGGTTTCATCTACATTCGAAAATATGCATGAGCAATTACCCTTTATGCTGGCACTTGTTGCTGCTATTGTATTGATAGAAATGCTGGCAAAAAAGTTGCGGATAGCCTATCCGGTGTTACTTGTGGTTGCCGGCTTACTTATCAGCCTGGTGCCGGGTTTGCCCAAAGTGCAGATAGATCCGAATATGATTTTCTTTATCTTCTTACCTCCTTTGCTGTTTGATGCTTCCTGGAGTATTTCATTTAAGGAAATGAAAAAGTGGTGGCGTATTATCGGCAGTTTTGCATTTCTGGTAGTACTGTTTTCTGCACTTGCCGTTGCTGTGGTTGCTAATTATTATATTCCTGGTTTTACGCTGGCTTTAGGTTTTTTATTAGGCGGCATTGTTTCTCCGCCCGATGCTGTGAGTACCGGCGCTATTACGCAATTTGTAAAAATACCCAAATCCACTTCTGCTATCCTTGAAGGAGAAAGTCTTTTAAACGATGCTTCCTCACTGATTATTTTCCGCTTTGCATTAGTTGCCGTAGGTACCGGTCAATTTGTTTTTCAGACAGCAATGCTGGAATTCTCGTGGATGATTATCGGTGGGATAGGTATAGGCCTTCTGTTCGGATGGCTATTTATGAAAGCTCATAAGCTGTTGCCAACCGACGCTCCTTCCGATATTGTATTTACTTTAATTGAGCCTTATTTTCTATACTGGATTGCCGAACATCTGCACAGCTCCGGTGTACTGGCTGTAGTGGCGGGCGGTTTGCTTTTATCTAACAGAAGACTTTCTTTCTTAACCAGCGCCAGCCGCATAATGGGTTATAGTTTTTGGGAGGCGATGATTTTTATCCTGAATGGCATTGTGTTTATGCTTATCGGGTTAGAGCTTCCTGAAATCGTTGCCGGGCTGAGAAGTAACGGCATTCCTTTACGCGAAGCCATTTTGTATGGCGTAGTAGTAACAGCTGTTTTAATATTAGTCAGAATGATAAGTTCTTATATCGCGATGTTGGCGACTATTCTGTTCAGGCCAAACGTAGCTCCGGGCGGAGGCAACAGACGAAGAATGTGGAAGATGCCATTATTAATGGGTTGGACCGGAATGCGTGGTGTCGTTTCACTGGCGGCTGCTTTGTCTATTCCTGTTACATTAAATGGTGCGCCCTTCCCTCATCGCAATCTTATTCTGTTCATCACTTTTATGGTGATATTACTGACCTTGCTGATTCAGGGGCTTACGCTGCCATACTTCATCAGGCGCATTAATATAACAAGCTATTCCCGCGAACTCCAGGAAGAAGAAGCAAAGCTGAAAGTGAAGGGCCTGTTAGTAGTTGAAACAGTACGGCTGTTGAAAGAAATGCAACAACAGGATGCGTACAAAAACAACTTTTATCTGCAACGCATAGTGGAACAATGGGAACACAAAATAAGCCAACCCGAAAACCTGAAAATGGATCATTCTACCAAAGAGGCTTATCTTGAGTTGTTAGAAAAACAAAGATTGTTCCTGCTTGAACTTGGCAGCAACGATCCTGAAATACATGATGACATTATACGCTGGCAAGCCTTTCAGATTGATCTGGAAGAAGAACGCATAAGGCTTATATAACCTTCTTTACAGAACCATATTTTCTACTCTCTGGCTGTGCTTCGGATAGTCGGTATTATAATGCAATCCCCTGCTTTCCTTCCTGAATTGGGCACCTTTCACAATAAGATATCCGATAGTAATCAGGTTTCTCAGTTCGCATAATTGCGGCGAAAGTGTTGTGGTGGCATAAAGTCTTTCCGTTTCCTCATGCAATAAATCCAGACGGCGCATTGCTCTTTCCAGACGAACATTGTTTCGCACAATACCGACATAATCGCTCATTACAGATTGCAGTTCTTTCAGGCTCTGTGTTATCAAAATCATTTCTTTCGGATGGTTGGTTCCGGCGGCATTCCAATCAGGTACTTCTTCTTGAAAAGCAATGCTGTCAATTCTTTCTGCTGCGCTTTCTGCGCAACGATGTGCAAACACCAATGCTTCCAGCAGCGAATTGCTCGCCAGGCGGTTGGCGCCATGAAGGCCGGTGCTGCTGCATTCGCCGCAGGCATATAAATTGATAATGGAAGTCTTGCCATCTTCATCTACTTTAATACCACCGCAGCAATAATGTGCGGCAGGAGCAACCGGTATCATCTGCGTCAGGCAATCAACACCACTCTTCAGGCAACGTTCATAAATATTAGGGAAATGATGCAAAAATTTCTCTTTATCCATATGCCTGCAATCAAGATATACATGCTCCGTACCTGTACGTTTCATTTCACTGTCAATAGCACGGGCCACTATGTCACGCGGCGCAAGATCTTTACGTTCATCATAACGTTCCATAAAAGCTTCCCCGTCTTTATTTCGTAAAATGCCGCCATCGCCACGTACAGCCTCTGTTATTAAAAATGAAGGACTGACTCCAGCCTCATATAATGCGGTGGGATGAAACTGAATGAATTCCATATTTTCAATTCTGCCTTTGGCTCTGTAAGCCATTGCTATACCATCTCCCGTTGCGACACGTGGATTGGTTGTAGTGCGGTATGCCTGTCCGCAACCACCGGAAGCCATCAATGTAATTTTGGAAAGCAGTTTTTCAATTTGCCCTGTTTTAATGTCCATCACATACACACCATAACATTCAATGTCGAAAGTGCTTTTAGAAACCAGATATCCCAAATGATGCTGCGTAATGATATCAGCAACATACCAATGGTTATTGACATGGATATTTTCGTAGCGGCTTGCCTCCTCAAGCAAAGCACGTTCAATTTCAAAGCCTGTTATATCCTTATGATGTAATATCCTGAATTCGCTGTGCCCTCCTTCTTTACCGCGCAGGTATTCGCCACTTTCATCTTTATCAAACTTGGTCCCCCACTTAATCATTTCATCAACGCGCTGCCTGCCTTCTGTTATTACCATTCTCACCACCTCTTCATTACATAGGCCATCACCCGCAATCAATGTATCCTGAATATGTTTTTCAAAACTATCATGTTCGTCATCATTTACCACGGCAATGCCACCTTGCGCATATTTGGTATTGGTTTCGTCTGCATTAACTTTGGTAAGTATCGTTATTTTTTTATCCGGAAATCGTTGTGCTGTCTTTACTGCAAAAGTTAATCCTGCAATACCGGAGCCAATAATCAAAAAATCTGTCTGAAGCATTTGTTCTCTATTTTTAAATATACTTTCTATGTCCATTGCGAATTTAGCCAATAATTCCTTCCGCTTATTCTTTACTTTTGTAAGCCAAGAATTGAATTAAATTCCATTTATTCTAATTTCAAATTTAATAATGTACACTCTTTACGGTATTCCCAATTGCGATTCGGTTAAAAAGGCAAGAACTTTTCTGGAAGCAAACAGCATTCCTTATACATTTCACGACTATAAAAAAGAAGGCATTTCCAAGGCTAAACTTACACAATGGAGCAAACAACTTGGTTGGGAAAATTTAATAAATAAAAACAGTACAACATGGAAGGAGCTGGACGAAGCAATTAAAAACGATGTAACAACGCAAGCTGCGGCAATAAATGTAATGATGGAGTATACAAGCGCTATTAAAAGACCCATTATTATGAAAGATGATGCCATTGTTGCCATCCGCTTTAATGAAGCTGAATATCAAAAAGTGTTTTTATAAAATATCACCCAAAGGGGGGAATCATATCTAAATAAAATAATTCAAATTTGCAGGATGAAAAAAATATCTCTATTCCTTTTATTAATGATGCCGGCTGTTATGTTCGGTCAAGGTAAAAATCTTATGACGCCGGAGCTATTATGGTCATTGGGCAAAGTTGCATCTTTGGGTTCAAGCCCCGATGGTAAAACCCTTTTGTACAGTGTGGGGAAAGTAGATCTTGCCACCGAGAAGACTGCACATGATTATTTCTTTATCAATCTTGATAATGGCCAATCGACCAAAACAGATGTGATGGGAGATAAATCTTTTGTTCAATGGGATAAAAATGGTTTATATGCACAAAAGGACAATCAGGTGTTTGTAAGCAAGGATATGGGTAAAACCTGGGCTCCTTTTTGCGACCGGTTACAAGACGCAGAGAATGTACGCATTTCTCCGGATGGTGAATGGGTAGCTTTTTCAAAAGAAGTTTCCGCGACTAAAGTTTTAGGCAAAGAAATTTATGATGATGTAAAGAATAGCACAGCGCAGATCTATACCGATTTGAATATCCGTCATTGGGACAAATGGAATGATGGCAAAGTATCGCATGTATTTGTATTAAGCATCCATAATCCACGTACGCCGGTACGTGATATTCTGGAAAACGAACCTTATGACTGTCCGCAAAAGCCTTTTGGCGGTGCTGAAGATTTCATTTTCAGTCCGGACAGCAAAACAATTGTTTATGTCTGCAAAAAGGCTGTGGGCAAGGCTTACGCACAAAGCACCAATACAGATATCTATGCTTATGATATTGGCGATGCGAAAACAACCAATTTGACAAAAGGGATGGTGGGCTATGATGTAGCGCCTGCTTTCAGTAACGATGGCAAAAAACTGGGCTGGCTTAGTATGAAACGTGATGGTTATGAAGCAGATAAAAATGATATTGTGGTTATGGATTGGGCATCAAAAGCTAAAGCAAATTTAACTGCCGATTGGGATGAGACTGTTGATGGCGGATTTTTCTGGGCTGCCAAAGACGACAGGATTTATTTCAATGCTGCAATAAAAGGCACTATTCAATTATTCGGTACAAATGTTCCTCCGTTTACCACTATAAAATCGAAGCAGATAGTAGCTCAGATAACAAAAGGCGATTATGATGTTACAGGTATAGCTGCGCAAAACGGTAATCAGCTTGTTGTTTCGCGTACGGATATGAATCATGCCACTGAATTATTCAGTGTTGATTTGAAAGGCGGTGAAATGAAAGCTTTGACGCATGTGAATGATGCTGTTTACAGCAACATTGCAATGAGTGATACTAAATTAAGAATGGTAAAAACTTCTGATGGTAAGGAAATGGGTGTATGGGTTATTTATCCTCCTAATTTTGATCCATCAAAAAAATATCCGACATTATTATATTGCCAGGGTGGACCTGAATCAGCGCTTACTCAATTCTATAGTGTGCGTTGGAATTTTCAGCTGATGGCTGCAAATGGTTATATCGTTGTTGCACCAAATCGTCGCGGTATGCCGGGTTGGGGTGTAAAGTGGAACGAAGACATTGCTAAAGATTGGGGTGGCCAGCCGATGCGCGATTATCTTGCCGCTATTGATGATGTATCTAAAGAGAGCTATGTCGATAAAAACAGGTTAGGGTGTGTTGGTGCAAGTTATGGTGGCTACAGCGTTTACATGTTGGCAGGCATTCATGATAATCGTTTTAAAACATTCATTGCACATGATGGTTTGTTTGACATGAAAAGCTGGTACGGTACTACGGAAGAATTGTGGTTTGCCAATTTTGATTTAGGTGGTAATTATTGGGACAGCCCAACTCCTAAAAGTTACGGTGAATACAATCCGTCTAATTACATTGCGAAATGGAATACACCTATTATGATTATTCAGGGTGGTATTGATTTCCGTGTTCCGATAGAGCAAGGATTGGAAGCTTTTCAGGCAGCGCAATTAAAAGGTATTAAGAGCAAATTACTGTATATCCCAAATGAGAATCACTGGGTATTACACGCTCACAATGGCCTGGTTTGGCAACGTGAATTCTTTAAATGGCTGAAAGAAACTTTGTAGGAAATATATAAAGCAAAACAAAAAAGTTGATGGCAACAAACCATCAACTTTTTTTATCTTAAACTGATTTTTGTTTTACACTTCTCCAATTTCCGTTGCTGCAATCCAGCCGGATTTTCCGTTTTGCAATGCTACATTATAAAACCCGTCCTGTTTCTTCAAAATCTCTATTACCAAGCCTTCAGGTAGGCTGCCTATTACTTTACCATTACTTTGTGGCGTTTGCAGGAAGACCGCATTAGTAGTTATAACAACTGCTTTGCCCGGATGCGCAAATTCATTGTAAGAAATCCATGTCATAGTACCGCAAAGCAGGAATATAGCTACGCACAATGAAATCCATCTGCCGGCATTGGAAAAACTTCCCTTCTTCATACGGGCAAAGTATAACAATGAAAGAACTGCTAAGAAGATAATCAATGTCACAATAGCCCACATATCAACATTGATAGCATGATTCAATGCATTCCACCAGGCTACAAAAAAGATAGGGTTTGTTTCCTGCATATTGTCCTGCACTTTTGATCTGGCCAATAAAAGATTATCACTTATTTCTTTGTTGGATGGGTCAAGGCGTGCTGCTTTTTCATAATGCAAAACGGCAAGCCCTATTTTATTCGATCTGAAATAAGCATTGCCTGTATTATAGTGCAGCTGCGCATTGCCTTCGTTTGTCTTTAATAAAGTCTCATAAATCCTGGCAGCGCTATCATAACTCTTTTGTACATAAAGCTGGTTGGCATTTTTCCATAATGCAGCATCGTTATCAGCAGCAAAAACAGGAGCGCTGATAAGCAACAATACAAACATCAAAAAATAATTCCTGAAATTCGATTTCATATACAATCCTTTAACCCGCATACTGCGTAGCATTTTTCTTATTTTTCAATACGATTTCCAATTCACCTATGGTTCCTACCGCTTCTTCCAAGGTGTGTTGACGCTGTTGCTGACCGCCGGAAGGGCTGTAAAGGGCCATCTCGCATTCCAATACCAGACTTTTTACTCTGTTTACTTGCGCAGCCGGTACATTTTTAAGCGTCAGCTCATCTTCCATCGTTTCTTTGGAGAGATGCGATAACGGAATACTTAATTTATCGCTGAGATACAGCCATATTGCTTTTGACACCTCTTCATAGAAAGCTTTATGTTGCTGTTGCGGCAATAGCTTGCGTGCCGTAGCCAAACGCTTCCATGCAATCTTGTTAGCCTTTTTATTTTTAAATAAGGCCTGATTTCCTTCATAAACTTCCTGTTGCTTTTTACGCATCAGTAGTACAATCAAACCGATTAAACTTATGCCGTACAGCATCCAATACCACGGCCTTGTTACTATCGGATTCGTATTGCCACTATTGGTTACAAAAGCAGCTTTATTAATATCGTGGATATCGCTCAATGCCAGGCTTTTTGCCGCATTGGGATTATAATGTTTCCCTTTCGTTACATGTATTTTGATAGGCTCAGTTACAGACTCTTTATAGCTGCCGGTTGCTACATCGTAATAGGAAAATTTAACAGCAGGAATTACATAATCGCCCGGGGTTTGCGGATTCATGTTATAGGAAAATATCTTACTTCCTGTAATAGCCGGATTCCTGCTGGTGATGGTGTCTGTTACCTGAGGTTCATATACACCCAGCTCTGCCGGAAACTGAATTTTTGGATTAACTATCAATTTCAGGTTACCGCTACCTTTAATAGTAAAAGTGAATTTCGCCGCGTCATCCGTACTTAAGGAATGTTTATCCATTTCCGTACTTACCGTGAAATTACCAACAGCGCCTGTAAAGGAAGCCGGTTGTTTTTCGAGCGGTAATGGTCTTACATTTATCTTGACGGGTGTACTCGAAAGTTTTACAGGAACATCCTTATAATTATATCCTGAAAACATATCCTGATTGAAAAACGGATCGTCCATAAAAAAAGAACCGAAAGCAGGATCGTCGGCAAATGGATTACGGCCTTTTACTTGCTGTACTACACGCACAACGCCATCAGCCTTTGCAGGGTCTAAAACAAGGGTACCGTCTTGCTGTGGAAACAAGGCTGTTTTTTTAAGCAGAAAAACCTGATATCGTTGTCCGTTTATAACTTCTTCAACAGGTTTGGGCGGATTGGGAATTTGGAAATCCTGGCTCCAGAAACCATTCAATGATGGCAGCTGGGAAAGACTTACGTTCATAGCCAATCTTGTATATAACTTATAGCTCACTGTTATCTGCTCGCCAACGTATGGATTCGTCTTATCAACCTGAACTTTTATAAAAATGTTCTTATTGATATTTTCTTCGCTCATGCTCTGCAACTGGTCGTTTTGTTGCTGTGCCTGTTGCCTGCGGCTTTGCTGTGCCTGCGACATTTGCTGCATCATTTGCTGACGCATTCTTTGCATTTGTGCAAAAGGGTCGTCTTCGTCCCCAAAAGGATCCATGCTTTGCCGCCTGCGTGGCTGCTGCTGTGCAAGGCTTCCGTTTACAGCCTGGATATTAATTGCGTTGGAAGCTACGTCATGACCATTGTAGCTGACTTTTGCAGGCCCAACCGTAAGAAGTCCTGCTTTATTTGGCACTAAAACATAAGTAATGTTTAAAGAATTGGTTTGCTTCGTCTGCCCATTTATGATAGTGATGCTACTGTTGTTTGATTGATATGGGCCGCCCACAATTGAAAATCCGGAGAAAGAAGGCGGCCTGAAGTTACTTGCGCCTTCGGCATTGGTAAGAATAAAAGTAACCTGAAACTGATCTTTAGTGCCAACCTGTTGTGAACTCGCCTGAGCAGAAAAAACCATTTCCTGCGCTAAAGCATTCAGATGAAAGCATGCCAATATAAATATCCAAATGAAACCTTTCCTAATCATATCTGTAGCAAAATACTATAATTGGTTTTTATAACGTACAAAAATAAAAATACCATATCTGAGGCAGGGTTAAAACCGCGTTAAATGGCGAAACCAGAACCTTTAGAGAATGAGTTTGCCAACTTTTTAAGAAGTTGGCAAACAAGTATTAAGACATCTGAAAGAGCAAAAGTTTTTCTGGAGTTATCTTAAATCAGAATTTTTATAGGTCGTATCGATTGCATTAATGTTGTACTATCTGTATATCTTCAAAGCTGGCATTGGTATCAGTTGCAATTTTGGAATTATTCTTCCATAAAATGGTATTTTCTCCAACATTTCCAAGCATGTAAATATCTGATTCATAAGAATATAAATCTGTCAATGACGCAACCGAACTTCCATCCATTAGTGGAATAAGTGTATTGTTTTTCCAATATTTTCCGGCTTGCAATTCATCGGTATAGCCGATATACACATCATTCCCCGAAACAGCAACAGAATTGACATGCACATAAGACAATCCTTGTGAAAGGACTTGCAGATTTCCATTCTTCCAATAAATAACTCCCATATCTCCATTTTGAAAATTACTCCCGGCTATATACAAATCATTACCGACAAAGGTTAATGCTGATGCCCGGGTCTTGGAATCGACTGAAGGAAGCTCTATCCCTACACCGTTTTTCCAATATTTAGGTATCATTGTAGTGCCAACATATTCATATCCGGCTATATAAACCTCTCCGTTTTTAACTATCATCTTTTCTCCCAAAGCATCATTCGTTCCATTAGTGAGAACCGTTTCTAATCCGTTTTTCCAATATTTAGGCACCCGGATAGTTGAAGCATTATACTCCTGACCCAAAATATAAACGTCATTGTTTTCAACTGTAATTCCCGTTGCAATGGCATCATGGACTTCATCCGTTAATGTGTGCAATGTATCATTCTTCCAATAAGCCGCAGCTTTATATATGCCTTCGGTTACTGATCCGCAAACATAGACATCATTTCCTGAAACGCTAATTGATTTTGCAATTCCGGATGAATAGCTTCCTAAGGAAAGGTTGTGGGCTTCCCCATTTTTCCAATATACCGGAATCGGATTTCCTGAACTATAGTTTTTATTTCCTGCAATGTAGATATCCGTGGTAGTCGACGGGGTTGGAGTTGGCTTATCTTCATGTTTGCAGCTAAAAAATGAAAAAACGCTAATAATTACAAGTAAGGGAAATTTCTTTTTTTTCATAATAGGTATAGGTTTTATATACACAAAGTTGCCAATTTTCGAAAATTGGCAACTTTGTGTATAAATTCATAATCAAGTTAAATATCAATCTTGGCGTACTTCGCATTCTTCTCAATGAAGTCGCGGCGCGGGCCTACTTCCTCACCCATCAGCATAGAGAAGACCTCATCTGCAATAGCGGCGCTTTCAATAGTTACCTGTTTAAGGTTACGTGTCGCCGGATTCATAGTAGTTTCCCAAAGCTGCTCTGCATTCATCTCTCCAAGACCCTTGTAACGTTGAATACCTACACTGTCTTCCTTGCCATTAGCCATTCTTGCCACAGCAGCTTTGCGGTCTTCTTCGGTCCAGGCATATTCGGAATCTTTTCCTTTTTTAACCAAATACAATGGTGGCTGTGCCAGATAAACGTGGCCTTGTTCCACCAATGTGGTCATATAACGGAAGAAGAAAGTTAAAATCAATGTTGCAATGTGGGAACCATCCACATCGGCATCGGTCATGATTATGATTTTATGATAACGAAGTTTGGTAAGGTTTAATGCCTTTGGATCATCAGGTGTGCCAACGGTTACGCCTAATGCCGTGTACATATTCTTTATCTCCTCGTTTTCGTAGATTTTATGTTCCTGCGCTTTTTCTACATTCAGGATTTTACCTCTTAACGGCAGAATAGCCTGATAAGAACGGTCGCGACCTTGTTTGGCCGTACCACCCGCCGAATCTCCTTCGACTAAGTAAAGCTCACAAGCTTCAGGATCTTTTTCAGAACAATCCGCCAATTTACCGGGCAATCCGCCGCCGGTTAAAACGCTTTTGCGTTGTACCATCTGGCGCGCCTTAGCAGCAGCAGCACGTGCCTGCGCAGCAAGAATTACTTTATCAATAATGATTTTTGCAGCTTTCGGGTTTTCCTCTAAAAAGAAGTCTAAAATCTTACTTACTGTGGAATCCACCACGCCGCCAACATCATTGTTACCCAATTTTGTTTTGGTCTGCCCTTCAAATTGCGGTTCCGGAACTTTTACTGAAATGATAGCAGTTAATCCCTCGCGGAAGTCATCACCCAAGATTTCAACTTTTGCTTTTTCAAACAATTTGTTCTTATCACCGTAGGATTTGAAAACACGGGTAATAGCACGACGGAAACCACCGACGTGTGTTCCGCCTTCAATGGTGTTGATATTATTTACATAAGAGAAAATATGCTCACTGTAGGAAGTGTTATAGCTTAAAGCTACTTCTACAGCCACATTCGAGGTCTCATCATGTCCTTCGGCAAAAATAGGTGCCGGCAATAACGCATCGCGTTTACCATTGGCATCCAGCAATTGCACAAACTCTACAATACCGCCTTCACTATAAAATTCCTCTCTCGGATTGTCTTCATTTTCCTCATTGGCTCTTTCGTCAATAAGAATAATACGAATACCTTTATTCAGAAACGATAATTCACGCAAACGACCCGCAAGAATATCACGATGATATACGGTATCCTTGAAAATAGTTGCATCAGGTTTGAAATGAACCGTTGTGCCGGTGCGGTCGGTATCGCCGATTTCACGTACACCATATTCCGGAATACCTTCTCTGTACTGTTGTTCAAATATTTTTCCTTCGCGGTAAACAGTTACGTGTAAAGGGTTACTCAACGCATTTACGCAGGATACGCCCACACCATGCAAACCACCGGAAACCTTATAAGTATCTTTATCGAATTTACCACCGGCATGCAACATGGTCATAACCATTTCCAACGCCGATTTGCCTTCTTTTGTATTGATACCTGTAGGAATACCGCGACCATCATCATCTACCTGAATAGAATTGTCTGCTTTAATGGTAACAGTAATGTTTTTACAAAATCCTGCAAGTGCTTCGTCAATAGAGTTATCAACTACTTCATAAACCAGATGGTGCAAACCCTTGACCCCAATGTCGCCAATATACATGGAAGGGCGCTTACGAACCGCTTCCAAACCTTCTAATACCTGAATACTATCTGCACCATATCCCGGATTGGCGGGCGTAATTACTTCTTGATTTTCTGTACTCATTCTTGCGTTTTAAACAACGAAATTTTTGTTTGAGAAATGAAATTCAGTACCATATTTGCGGCCATAATAATTTGAACCGCAACAAAACAATTAATTGTTTTGTGAATCTGAAATTTACTACGCAAAAGTACTAAAAAATAAGGGCTTTATCAAATGTTTTTGCCATGTAATAATGGCTTGATTGAGGATAAAATGTGGAAGGCTTTTCCTTGAAAATGCATTAATATCCTGATAAAAAGAAGCACTGATTTTCAGGAACATATCAGAAAAAATGAAATGGTCATTTTATTCTGAAATCCATTAAAAATCAGTGCTTTATTTATTTAAAAGAATGAAATTACCTCAATAAAGTAACATTTCCTTGTTTATGATAATTTGTTCCGTCAAGGAATGTAACCTGAAGCACAAAGGCATAGGCTTCCATTTCCTGTGGCTTGCCTTTATAGGTGCCATCCCAGCCATGATCCTGGCTGTTTGATTCAAATACTAATTCACCCCAACGGTTATAGATCTTTAAATTCATAGTGGCTATACTGTAACCTCTTACGTACAAAACATCATTGGAACCATCGCCATTAGGGCTGAATCCGGTCGGAATATCTGCCAAAGGTGTAATGTCGGCGCTTACTTTCCTGCACATTTCATCAGGACATCCGATTTCGTTATAAGCGGTCAGACACACATTATAGGTTCCTGTTCTGGCATAATCATGCACAGGATTTACTTCGGAACTGGTTTGCCCGTCGCCGAAGCTCCAATTATACCGCGTGGCATTCTGGCTTGCATTTACAAAGGTCGTTGGCACATTTGTTTGCGGAATAACCGGATTGTAGCTGAAAGCTGCTGTCGGTTTAGGGAACACCGTCAAAGTATGCATTGCCGAATCAACTCCATTACAGGATCCTGGATTTGTAACAATTAATTTGACAGTAAAGGTTCCGACAGTATTGAACCTGTAACCTGTGCTTTGTGTATTAGCAATGTCCTGACCATCAGTGAATGCCCAATTGTATGTAACTCCGTTTACGGAATTATTTACAAATGTTGCGGAATCGCCCAAACATATAGAATCTGGCATATTAAAAGCTGCATCAACAAATAGTTGCTCAAAGGACAATGTTTTCACAACGGTATCAGGAGAATTACACGCATCCGGATTTGTCATAATCATCATCACATTATACGTTCCGGGACCCGAATAATTATGCGAACCGGGACTCACGGCATTTGAAGTACCTCCGTCACCAAAAAACCATTGATAAGTGGAATTGGCCTGTGTCTGGCCTTGCAAGGGCAGTGAAGTGTTAGTGATATTGATATGCGGGTTTGTACAGGTATCCAGTAATTGAAAATTAAAATCGGCATGGATGGTATCGGTTAGCACAACTACTGTAAGATAAACGGTATCGTGAGTCTTGCAGGCATTCGGATTGATAGCGACCATCATCACTTCATAAGTGTTAGGCGTATTGAAAGTATGTGTCGGTGCAAATGCAGTGGATGTAGCACCTCCGTCATCAAAATCCCAGAAATAAGAAGTCGCGTTGCTGGAGTTATTACCAAAATTTACGGTCAATGGTGCGCAGCCTGTAGCATTAGGATTGGCATCGGCCTGGGCACGAACGCTACCGAGATTGAATGCGATTTTCAAAGCCCCTAAATTACAATTGTTACTTCCGTTAACGGTGGAATAAGCGCCTGGTGTCGCAGGGAAACCCGTTCCACCGCCACAACTTGCACAAATAGCCTGGTAAACCACACCATCCGGATTAAAACGGCTTGTACCGCCATCCACATGTTCACCCTTGCCTGCTGCTCCAAAATAAGTGCCGTAAAGCAAACTCAATGCATTTTTACTAAGTACGATAAAATAAAAATCATTACCATCTGTGGTGCTTTGCAAGGCATTGCCTGTAATAGGAAGACCGGTGGTAGTCAGTCCTGAAGATGAACCGTCATCCAATGGAATATTGGAGCCCCAACCGGAGATGTAAACATTCTGGCAGGTATCTACAAGAAATGCAACAGGTGAAATATTAGGGGTACTTGTCGCTCCTGTACCAAACACGGTAGAATATATGGATGTAGTCAGATTGCTGTTCAGTTTTTGTAGGAACTGACGTGATCCGGCATTTGAATAAACGCCTGCTGAGACAGGGAAAGCGCCAAGGGTTTGCCCCATTACATAAACGTTATTCTCCAGATCATTCTGCAATCCATAACATTGGTCGTAAGCAGAGGTGCCGATAAATGTTCCTTTTTGCAAGGCATAGTTACCGCTGTTTAAAAATTTAAGGATATATCCGTCAGCCAAACCACCCTGATAAACATTGTGATATGCTCCGGTCATGATTGACGTATGGAAATCTGAACTTTGTGTTCCGCCTGCTACATATACATTTGCCTGTGCAGTATCGAATGCCAGAACATACGCAGCATCATTATTACTGCCTCCTATGAAGGTACTGTAAGTCATTGTGGAAAGTGTGGTATTCAACTTGAAAAACACTCCGTCCTGAGTACCACCCAAGTTACTTTTTGCTGCCGTAGGCGTAAGAGGAAAATTACCGGATTGCGTACTGGCGGCAACATATACATTGCCCTGCTTATCACAAAGAATTTCACTACGTGAAGCATCGCCATAGTTATATCTCAGCGTGCCATGATTTCCATAAAACCCGGATGTCACATTGGTTCCGTCATCATTCGAACCTCCCACATAAGTAGAACCGATTAAAGCGGTTCCTGTTGCGTTGAACTTGGTAACGATAATATCATAACCACCATTGGCAACACCGTCAAAAGCAGTTGAAGATACCGGATAGTCAATAGATAGTGTTTTGCCTACCAAAGCAAGGTTATCATTCTGATCCACTACAAGGCTATGCGGCAAATCGTCCTGTGCGCCGCCGATATAGGTTGAATAAATGGGCACTGTTCCGCCGGGATTAAATTTTGTAATTGAAATATCGCAGGGCAACTCTGTGCTTGGAGTTGTACCGCCATGAAATACAACCTGAAATGCCCCGGTAGTTGTGGGATAGCCTAAACCACCTACAATACCACCTGCGTAGAAATTGCCGTTTTTATCGTAGGTAGCGGTAAAGCCCCAGTTATCTGCCGTTGAACCTGTTAATGTTGCAAAGACAACTGTAGGGTCGATGATTAAGTTTTGCGCCTTATCATATCCGTCAGGAAAAGTATAAGTCAATTCATTACCTGATAATTTATATTCGCAACGTACTTCTTTCAGGCTGCCATTTATGTATTGATAAGCATAAGGAGCCATCTCTGTAATGGTTCCCACTGAAGTTTGAAGCAGCAAACTTCCCTGGTTAATTTTCATTCCATTCAAACCTTCAAAGGCAACACGGATTTGAGCGGCATCAGCTCCTGCATTTACAATGAAATCATATTTGGCATGTCCTTTATCAGAACTGATATGTAAATCTATTTTAGGGTAAATGTTTTTGTAATCTATATTTCCGAAAACGGGCACTTTGCTTTTCCAGTGCGCAGCATCCTTTCCTAAATAGTAATTATGATAAAAGCTTTGTTTTTTACTGCCTTCCGTTGTTGGTTTCAGGTTGGCGCCTATCCATTTCATTTTATAGGCGTGGTATTTTAATGTAGCATCCTGTAAGCCATCTTCTTTAACAGCATGTATTTTTTCAGGATTGCCGGCATCTCCTACCACATAGGTTATGCCTCCATTTTCCAAATAAATATCTGCATTGGCCGATATGCCTTTATACAGAAAAGGTTGTTGCCATTGACCCTGATTCTCTACAAAAAGCAATGGCAGGGGCCCGCTATTTTGCTGTGCTAAAACAGTGATGGAAAGGCAAAAGATATAAGTAAGGAAAATAAAAAGTTTTTTCATCCAGCCTGATTTTATACTAATAAAGATTCCCATTGACAATACACCTATATCTTTTATAAAGCAAAGTGAATTGAAAATGGAACGGGTATAAAATTAATAAATTAAACCCAATGTTTATAAAGACGGGCTGCCATCCCGATTTGTTGGGATAATCCGTATTATGCCTTTGATTTTAAGAGGTTAAGTACCTTTTTCGAACAAAATTTTCGTGAGATTAAATGTATTTATTCTGTCTTGCGGTTTTAATAGCGTCTGCGCGTGAATGGACATCCAGTTTGGAGTAAATATTTTTAAGATGGGATTTTACTGTTTCCAGATCGATAAACATTTCAGAAGCAATACGGCTGCGGGTTTTGCCGTCGGCGACCTGCTCCAGTATTTCTGTTTCTCGGCGGGTCAACGGAGATTCCTGGCTGCGTTGAAATGAATGAACTACCATTCTTGCAATATTTGCACTCATAGGGCCACCGCCTTCCATGACTTCACCAAGTGCTTCTATAATTTTTGCCGGCGGCGTGCTTTTTGTAAGATAGCCGGCAGCGCCTTTTCCCAATGCATCAAATACCGTTTGCTGATGGTCGTACACCGTTAGCATGATAATGTAAATATCTTCAACCTGTGCTTTTATTTTGGGAATGGCTTCCAGGCCACTGATTCCCGGCAATTCCACATCCAGCAAAATAATGTGCGGATCATCCACCTTAATGCTTTTCAGGGCGTTTTCCGCTGAAGAATAAGTATTGACAACGCTATAGCCATCTGTTTCATTGATAAGATAAGCATAAGATTCCCTGATGGTTTCATCGTCCTCGATAATGACAATTCTGATATCGGAGCTTGCTGTGCTCATAGCCGGAAGGTTGATAATTATGAATATTCAAAACTAAACATAATTTCACCATTCCTAATAATAAAAAAGCGTGAAGGATGAATCCTCCACACTTTTTGAACTTTGCACTCGTTATTCAACTTAATGAGGGCTTCGATTTTCCCCATCTTGCTGAATAATTCCCTGCAATGATATCATTGCAGCATTTACAAAGAATCAATTTCCTTTTTTACTTCATCTTTTGTTTTACCAAGCTTCTGCTGAAGTTTTCCGTATAATTCGTCTTCTTTTCCTTCTGTATAAAGCAAATCATCATCAGTCAGATCCGCATATTTTTGCTTCAGCTTTCCTTTCAACTCGTTCCAGTTTCCTTTAATTGATTGCGTATTCATAAAAATCTTTTATTGGGTTAAAAATCAAATCGTCTGTTGCGCATAAGACAATAAGAAAACAATAAAAGAGATTTAGTGTTTGTGAAAGGCTTTATAAGCTTGTGTTAATCCGTTAGTCTATGGTTGCAATACATTTCAACTCAATAGCTATCGACGTAGGTAATGAATTGATTTCCACTGTTGTGCGGCAAGGTTGATTGTCTTTAAAATATTCTGCATATACTTTGTTATAAACAGCAAAGTCACGTTTCATATTCACCAAAAAGACGGTTACATCTACTAATTTATCCCAGCTGCTGCCGCTTTCTTCCAATACAATCCTTACATTATCAAATACATTACGGCATTGGGCTTCGAAATCGAATTCAAGGAAATTGCCGTTTTTATCCAGTTTCAAACCGGGTATTTCATCCGTAACCGTGCGCGGACCAATACCTGACAAGAACAATAAATTGCCGACTTTGCGGGCATGCGGATAAAGGCCTACGGGTTTTGGCGCTTTATCGGTAGATATTTTTTCTGACATGGGGCAAAGATAGAAAATTAGTATTGAGAATGGGAATCTATGAATACAAAAACGCCGGTTCGTAAGAACCGGCGTTTCAGATATTTACTTCATTAAGCCAATTTACGTTTTACTTCTACTTCTTCGTAACCTTCCAAGACATCACCTACCTGAATATCGTTGTAGTTCTTAATACTCAAACCACATTCATAACCGAAGTTCACTTCCTTCACATCGTCTTTGAAACGTTTCAATGATGCCAGTTCTCCTGTATGTACTACGATACCATCGCGAATGATATTGATTTTGGTCTGACGGCTGATTTTACCATCCGTAACATAACAACCTGCAATCGTACCTACGCCGCTGATTTTATAAACTTCGCGCACTTCGATATTACCAACCACTTTCTTCTCAACTGATGGTTCCAATAAACCTTCCATTGCCGATTTGATTTCTGCAATCGCATCGTAAATGATGGAGTAGTAACGAATTTCAATGTTTTCCTGATCAGCCAGACGCGCAGCCTGAGGAGAAGGACGAACCTGGAAGCCCAACATGATTGCATCGGATGCGGAAGCCAGCATTACATCTGATTCCGTAATCTGACCAACACCTTTCAATACTACATTTACTACAACTTCTTCGGTAGATAGTTTTTGTAATGAATCGCTCAATGCCTCTGCAGAACCGTCAAAGTCAGCCTTAATGATAACATTCAATTCCTTGAAGTTACCCAATGCCAGACGACGACCGATTTCATCAAGGGTAATATGTTTACGGCTACGTAGTCCTTGCTCACGCATAATCTGCGCTCTGTGATTGGCTACGTTTTTCGCTTCCGATTCATCTTTATAAACTTTGAATTTCTCACCAGCCTGTGGCGCTCCGTTCAAACCTAATACCTGTACCGGTGTTGAAGGTCCTGCGGTTAAGATTTTCTGTCCACGTTCGTTGAACATGGCTTTTATCTTACCGAAATACTGACCGGAAACAATCATATCGCCTGAGTTCAAAGTACCTGACTGAACCAATACGGTTGAAACGTAACCACGTCCTTTATCGAGGGATGCTTCAATGGTAGAACCGACACCTTCTTTATTAGGGTTAGCAGTCAGTTCCAGCAATTCGGCTTCCAATAATATTTTCTCTAATAATAAATCTATGTTCGTTCCTTTCTTGGCAGAAATTTCCTGACTCTGGAATTTACCGCCCCATTCTTCCACAAGGATATTCATAGCAGAAAGCTGTTCCCTGATTTTTTCAGGATTAGAACCTTCTCTATCTATCTTATTGATAGCAAAAATCATCGGAAGGTTTGCAGCCTGAGCATGGGAGATGGCTTCACGCGTCTGAGGCATGATAGCATCGTCCGCAGCGATAACGATAACTGCAATATCCGCAGCTTTCGCACCACGCGCACGCATGGCGGTAAACGCTTCGTGACCCGGCGTATCCAGGAAGGCAATTTCTTTACCGGATTCTGTTGTTACTTTATAAGCACCGATGTGTTGTGTGATACCACCTGCTTCACCTGCCACAACGCTTGCGTTACGGATATAATCCAGCAAGGATGTTTTACCGTGGTCAACGTGACCCATGATGGTAACGATTGGCGCACGCGGCTTCAAGTCTTCAGGTGCATCTATATCTTCTACTTCATCATCAGAGCTTTCTTCAAGATTGATGAATTCTACTTCACGATCAAATTCACTTGCCACCAATTCAATAACTTCTGCATCCAGACGTTGATTGATGGACACCATGATACCAAGGCTCATACATTTGCTGATGACATCGGCAAAACTTACATCCAGTAAATTTGCTAATTCACTTACAGAGATGAACTCGGTTACCTGTATTACGCTACCATCGTTCTCCTGTTCGGCTGCGGCACGTTTTTCGGCCATTTCCTCACGTTTGTTACGACGGTATTTTGCTTTAAGATTTTTATTACGGGCACCGCCGCCTGAAAGTTTGGCTTGTGTTTCCCTGATTTTGTCCTGAATTGCTTTTGCGTCAATTTCCTGATCTGCAACGGGAGCATTACGGTTCGGCCTGTTTCTGTCGCCACCCTGACCCGGACGGTTTTGACCGCCCTGACCCTGATAACCGCCACCCGGACGGGGACCACGATTCTGACCGCCCTGACCCGAACCTTGTTGGCCCTGGCCTGCAGGACGATTCCTGTTATCTCCACCCTGACCTGCAGGACGAGGAGGTCGATTTTGTCCCTGACCCTGATGTCCGCCACCCTGACCCTGATGAGTATTACCGCCACCTTCAGGCTTTTTGCCTTCTAATGGAATGCGTTTGCGTTTGCGTTTATCTTTACGTTCCTGCTTGCCACCAACGGTGTTTACAGGCAAGTCAATTTTACCGATGATTTTCGGGCCTTCCAGTTTCGGAGCCTTCATTTCAATATGTTCCGGCGTATTATCTTCTATTGCTTCCGGAGCAGGAGCCGGTACTTCCTTAGGCGTTTCAGCCACAGGAGCGGGTTTCGGAGCTTCTACCTTTACTTCCGGAGCTTGCGGTGTTTCTGCTTTTTTAGGAGGCGCTTCTTTTCTTGGCGCTTCCTTCTTCAGTTCTGCAACTTTTTTAGGCTCTTCTTTCTTTTTGGCAGGCGCACCTTTTTTAGGGCGCGTGCTCAGATTCAGATCGTCTAAATTAATTTTCCCTTGCACCTTGGGGCCTTCCAGTTTCGGAGATTGCATTTCAATATGCTCAGGCTCTGCAGCTTCTTCCTTTGCAGGAGCAGGCTCAGGCTGTGGTTCCGCCTTTTTCTCTTCAACAGGTTTCGGAGCAGGTTCTGCTTTTTGCACAACAGGCTCCGGTATTGGTTCCGGCTTAGGCTCGGGCTTAACCGGTTCCGCTGGTTTTTCTGCAACAGGTGCTGGTTTCTCTTCCACCTTTGGTTCCGGTTGAGGCGCAGGTTTTTCAACCGGCTTTTCTACTGCTTTCGGAGGTTCCGCCTTTTCTACCTTTTTGGCTTCAACAGGTTTCTCTTCCTTTTTATCTTTGGCAGTAATGTCAAGTTGTTCTTGTGTTTTATGCAGGCTGTCAATCAGCGAACCTTTAGGAAGTGCGATGGATTCGCTTTTCTTCTTAGCATCTTTAGCCTGTGCAAATTGATTTTGAAGAGCTGAATACATTTCTTCCGTCAATTTTGCTGTTGGCTTGCTTGCATCAATTTCAAAGCCTTTCCCTTTCAGAAAATCAACGAGTGTTTCCTTTCCGATGTTAAATTCCTTGGCAGCTGCCAATAAACGTGGTGTGTTTGTTCCTATGGACATTCTTTAATTAGCTTCAACCTTTATGGGCTATCGGGCACATTCCCTTTAGCAATTTTTATTGACAATAGCCCATCTTTAGATCCGGTTGAAAACCAAAGAGAGCGGTACTTATTGTATAAACCTGCAAATGTAGTTAATTTCCCTACTGATGCAGCTTTTAAATTGTAATAATAACATCAATGACTTATTCATAACATTGATGTTTCATACAAAGACACAGGGACATTCCAAAAAGTAAAGTAAGACCTGTGTCTTTATGAGCAATTATATTGTTCACAAAAAGAGAACTATGCTTCTGTGCCATCATCTTCAAATTCTGCTTCCAATATGCGGCGCACATCGCGAACGGTTTCTTCTTCCAGGTCGGTACGGCGAATCAGTTCTTCAACAGAAAGCTCCAATACGCTTAATGCAGTATCGCAACCTACTTTCTTGAATTCCTGAATTACCCATTCTTCAATTTCATCGCTGAATTCTTCCAGGTCAATATCGAAGTCTGCAGATTCCTTCACATCGCGGAATACGTCAATGCCGTATCCTGTAAGCTGTTGTGCCAATTTGATGTTCACGCCTTTTTTACCGATAGCCAGGGAAACCTGATCCGTATCCATATAAACATCTACATGGTGGTTTTCAGCATTCACGTCAATACGGTTCACTTTTGCAGGTGTCAATGCACGTTGAATCAACAACTGGATGTTCTGAGAATAATTGATAATGTCAATGTTCTCATTATGCAGCTCACGAACGATGCCATGAATACGGCTACCTTTCATACCTACACAGGCGCCAACCGGATCAATACGGTCATCATAGCTTTCAACGGCTACTTTAGCGCGCTCGCCCGGTTCGCGAACAATTTTCTTGATGGTAATCAAACCATCCAATATTTCAGGTACTTCAATTTCCAGTAGTTTTTCAAGGAAAGAAGGGTGCGTACGGCTCAAAATGATAACCGGTGTATTGTTACGCATTTCCACTTTCTTTACTACGGCACGGATAGGTTCTCCTTTTTTGAAGAAATCTCCCGGAATCTGTTCTCCTTTAGGCAATAACAACTCGTTGTTATCGTCATCGAGCAACATCAATTCTTTACGCCAGATCTGGTACACTTCGCCGGTAATGATTTCACCTACGCGGTCAGCATATTTTTGCAATAAACTGTTTTTCTTCAGGTCGCTGATACGTGCTGCCAATGTTTGTTTTGCAGCAAGGATGGCGCGACGGCCAAAGTCAAATACATTTACTTCTTCATAAAGTTCTTCACCAACGGTATAATCCGGGTCAAGTTTTAAAGCCTCTGCCAGTTCCACTTCGGCCAAGTCATCTTCAGAAAAACCGTCTTCAACAATGATACGGCGACGGAAGATTTCCAAATCACCTGTCTGGTCATTTACGATTACGTCAAAATTATCATCTGAGCCGTATTTTTTGCGCAACAAGGTTTTGAAAACGTCTTCCAATACCTTCATTAACGTGGGACGGTCAATATTTTCCGCCTCTTTAAAATCCTGAAAAGATTCGATAAGGTTGATACTTGCCATTTTACTTTAGTGAATAGTGAATAGTGAATAGCTGAATTGCTGATTTCTATTCAATGTTAAAAACTGATTTGAACTACTGTTTTTTTGATATTACTAAAAGGAATAACCGTTTCCTTTATTTCTTTCTTTTTGCCGATGGTTTCTTCAATAGTGATCTCGGTTTCCGTTGCTGCCATCAATTTACCTTCAACCGGTTCGCCTTCATTTAGGGTTACTTCCACTTTACGGCCGATGTTTTTATTATATTGGCGTAAAAATTTCAGGGGCTCATCTACACCGGGACTGCTTACTTCCAGCGAAAAATCTCCGTTCAAAAATTCCTCTTCTTCCAATTGACGATACAAGGCTCTGTTTATTTTTGAAACGGCTTCAATCGTTACGCCTGCATCACCATCAATAAATATCTTGATATTGTTTGCAGGAGATACGGTCAGTTCTACTAAAAACAAAGCTGAATCAGCAATGAGCGCTTCTGTTTTTTCCGTTAATTGCTTTACTATACTGTTTTCCATTTGCCTTAAAAGACGAGGTTTAATATTCCGATTCCGGTTTAAAACGAAGAATGGGGGCTTTAGTAGCCCCCTCTCTTTCGAAATTCTATGCAAATGTATAATATTTTTCTTTTTTATTCAAAAAATATTTTTGAATTTATGTTTATCATTTTCAAAAAACAGCGCCCTTCTTTTCCAAAATGCGTCCTGTTTTTTGGAGTGACCATTCTACACAGTTTCAGCAGTATCCAACTTTAAAACTCCGGAATACCATTTCCTCATTTCGTGCAGTAAGTCAGGGTTGTTTCCTAATTCCCGGCCAAAGGAAGGAATCATTTCCCTGATTTTGCTTTGCCATGAAGCCGAACTCATTTGTTCAGGGAAGCATTTTTTCAACAATTCCAACATTACCGAAACTGCTGTAGATGCACCGGGAGATGCGCCGAGCAAGGCTGCAATAGAGCCATCGGCAGCGCTTACCAGTTCGGTGCCAAATTCAAGCACGCCATCGCCTTCTGCATTTTTCTTGATTACCTGTACCCGTTGTCCTGCGATGGCAAGCTCCCAGTCTTCCATTTTTGCATCGGGATAAAATTCTTTCAGCACTTCCAGTTTTTCTTCCGGAGACAGGCGTACTTGCTGAATCAGGTATTTGGTAAGCGAAAGATTGTGTATGCCTGCCTGTAACATGGGAACGATATTGCCGAACTTAATGGAAGTAGGCAGGTCCATGTAGGAGCCGTTCTTCAAAAACTTGGTGGAGAATCCTGCATAAGGCCCGAACAGCAATTCCTTTTCGCCGTTGATCATGCGGCTGTCCAGATGCGGAACGGACATTGGTGGCGCACCTACAGCTGCTTTACCATAAACCTTTGCATGATGCCTTTCTATAACTTCAGGATTGGTGCAACGCAGCCACTGGCCACTTACAGGAAATCCGCCATAACCTTTTGCTTCGGGGATATCGGATTTTTCCAGTAGATGCAAGGCGCCGCCGCCTGCGCCGATGAAAACAAATTTTGCTTTTATGATACGGGTAACATCGGTAGTGAGGTTCTTTACTTTTACTTCCCAGTATTTATCGTCTTTGCTGCGGTCAATATCTTTTACGTCCTGCGCCAGCTTCAGAATGGATCTGTCGCGGCTGAACAGATACTGAATCATAGACCAGGCCAATGCACCAAAATTAACGTCGGTACCGAGGTCCATTTTTGTTGCCGCTACTTCTTCGGTGGGATCACGGTCTTCCATCATGAGGGGAAACCATTGCTTCAATACGGCATGGTCTTCCGAGTATTGCATGCCTTTAAACAATTCATGTTGCGTAAGGGCTTCATGGCGTTTCTTCAGGTAAGCAATATCTTCGGCACCGCGCACGAAGCTCATATGCGGCACGGGTTTTATAAAATCGGGTTTTATAAGGTCATGCTCTACGAGATAGGCCCAAAACTGTTTTGAAACTTCAAATTGTTCATTAATCTTAAAGGCTTTGCTGCAATCAACGGAACCGTCTTCTTTTTGCGGGGTATAGTTCAGCTCGCATAAAGCGGCATGGCCGGTACCTGCATTGTTCCATGCCGCAGAACTTTCGGCAGCTACTTCATCCAATCTTTCCAGTATCTCTATATTCCAATCAGGCTGTAATTGTTTCAGGAAAACGCCTAATGTTGCGCTCATGATGCCTGCGCCGATAAGCACCACATCTACCACTTGGTCTTCTGATTTCTTTGTCATTTCGGTTAAATAAGGGCGCAAAATTAGAATTTATCTATCGTTTAGCCATAAACCAGATTAAGAAATGCCTGCGGAAAATGGAAATTGACCTTAATCAAGTGCATGCCGGACGAATATTAATACACCGGTAACAAATGAATAACGATTAATGGCAAATTATTATGCATCTGTGGCAAACGAGTTTCCATGTGTGTCAAATGAAGTTCGATTTAAAGCAAATAGTAATGCGTCTGCAACAAATGAGTTTCCATTTGTGGCAAATGCAATTACATTTTTACGATGGGTTGCACCCATCGCTATTGTCTTTCACCCTTTCAGGGTTTTCTATTTTGGTGAATGGGGTTAATGACAATTGCGTTAAAAGATCCCGCCTCGGTATGACAAGGTGGGAGGCGGAAGCTATCCGCAAAAACATTGAAACAATTATTGATAGTGAATTATTTTATTTCTCATCCCAATCGTATTGCCTGTGTATTTTTTCAGGCAGGTGAGATTGTTCAAAAAAGAAGTGGCAAACATTTTTGCTACAGTAAGCAAAGAATTAAAGCATCCGTCAAACGTCAGTCCCTTTTAGCACTTCGACAAGAAGAACCCGGCCTTACAGGAAGGCTATAGCACATCATTAAAGTAAATGGCAGAATTACCTTAACTTTGCCTCTTCAACTTTGTTTTATGGCTGAAATTAATTTGGAACAAAAGTTTCAGGAAAAAATAGATAACGAATTGCGCATCGAGCCGAAAGACTGGATGCCTGAAAAATATCGCCAGACTTTAATCCGTCAGATTTCCCAACATGCGCACAGCGAAATCATCGGTATGCTGCCTGAAGGAAACTGGATTACGCGCGCACCGTCTTTACGCCGTAAAGCGGTATTGCTGGCAAAGGTTCAGGATGAAGCCGGACATGGCCTGTACCTGTACAGCGCTGCCGAAACTTTAGGTATCTCGCGCGATAAAATGTACAGCCAGCTGCATAGCGGCGAAGCAAAATATTCTTCTATCTTTAATTATCCGACTATCACATGGGCCGACATGGGCGCCATTGGCTGGTTGGTAGACGGGGCTGCTATTATGAACCAGGTGCCGCTTTGTCGTGCATCTTACGGTCCATACAGCCGTGCCATGGTAAGGGTTTGCAAAGAGGAAAGCTTTCATCAACGCCAGGGTTATGAAATTATGCTGACTTTAAGCAAAGGTTCTTCTGTTCAGAAGAAAATGGCACAGGATGCGCTGAACCGCTGGTGGTGGCCTTCTATTATGATGTTCGGGCCGACGGATGATGCCAGTCCTAACTCTATTCAGAGCATGAAATGGAAAATTAAACGTTTCAGCAATGATGAACTACGCCAGAAATTTGTGGATGTAACGGTGGAACAGGCTAAAATATTGGGCCTTACCATTCCTGATAAAGATTTGAAGTGGAATGAAGAAAGAGGCCATTACGATTTCGGTGAAATCAATTGGGATGAGTTCTGGAATGTGGTAAAAGGAAACGGCCCTTGTAACAAAGAAAGACTGGAAACACGCAAAAAGGCATGGGAAGAAGGCGAATGGGTAAGAGAAGCGGCGCAGGCCCATGCCGAAAAACGCAAGGCAAAAAAGGAAGCGGCATAACAAAACTACATCATTATCAAATTATTAAAAGGCAATTCTCCGGAATTGCCTTTCTGTTTTTACAAACTTTTTAGCATTCGTTTTGTTATTTTCGTATCACAATAACCGCCCAACCAGATGCATATTGAAAAGATAAAAAACAAGGGACAAGGCAAGGTTTTCCAGAGCGAATATCTGGAAATGATGACTAAAACGCATCCTATTGTAATCTACAGCATGTATGTTCCAACTATTGTCTTCCTTTTATATTACGGTGTAGTTTATAAAGAACTGTCTGTAGCAGGCATGGCTGCTTTCTTTATTGCAGGTTTGTTTGCGTGGACGCTGATAGAATATATCATACACCGTTTTATCTTTCATATCGTATCTGATAGCCCTAAGGTACAGCGTGCTATTTATAAGCTGCATGGCATTCATCATGAATATCCCAGAGACAGGGAACGTTTGTTTATGCCGCCGGTGCCAAGCCTTATTGTGGCTACTTTCTTTTTTTCCTTACAATATTTAATTTTCGGCTGGAATGTGTTAGGGTTCTTTTCCGGGTTCCTTTTCGGCTATCTGCTTTATGGCAGCATGCATTACGCTATCCATGCTTTTACTCCGCCAACCTTTCTTAAAGCCTTGTGGCGTAACCATCACTTGCATCATTACAAATATCCGGAAAAAGGTTTTGGTGTCAGCTCTGTTATGTGGGACCATGTTTTTGGAACCATTCCTCCAAAGAAATAAACGGACCGGATTATTTAAAATACAGAATAGTAGAGGCGTTGCAATGCAACGTCTCTACTATTTTAATTACATTTGTTTACATTTTTTAGAATGAAAAATAAGCGAAAATGAAATTCTACTCCATACCGGTAATCATAAACGACAGAAGAGAAATCCTGCTTGAACTGACAGAATCGAGTGTTACAACGGGGAACAGCAGCTATATTGTGGAAGTGCCGAGCCTTACGAGCTTTAACCTGCTTTCCATACTGAGATCGAGCGTCATAAAAACGTTTGTAGAAGGCAGTCGTGACCTGAACATGGCACAAATGGATGCCGCTTGCAGCTACCAGAACAATGTAGTGACGCTTCGCCTGTATGAACGTCAGCCGGAAAAGCCCAAAGAACAGAAGGCAGCAGAACCGGAAAAACAAAAAGAGAAATTAAGCTATGAAGATCTTGAAGATTTTTTACCGGAATTAGCACCTGCAACGCCTGAAAATAAGTTTACCCTACATGAGCAACAGGAGATTTTAGGAAATGCCAACAGCCATCTGAATCTTTCGTTTGAATCGAAGGCAATGGGCGTTTATATTAAAAGCCGCCAGATAAAAGCAATTGACCAGCAACTTTTTGACCGTAATAAAGTGAGCCTGAAAGTAGTACTGGAGGTTAACGGAGAAAATTATTCCAATACACTGGATATTTATCTGGCACATCCGTCACAGTTTCTGGGTATTGCGCTGGACTTCGGTTCGGAATCGAGCCAGATGGCGGTTAAGCGTTATTCCAATGATTTTAATTTGCTGGAAAAGAAACCTGAAATTGAAAATCTGTTTCGCAATATCGTATCCTTTCATAAAAGCAATGGCTGGGTTTCACAAAATGAAATAGTGGATTTCTATCAGGAAGAAAAGAATACGAATTTCTATAAATCCCTGTTCTTCCTGAAAGAGCAGCTGAGCGGCGAATATGAAGATATAGACAAAGAGGTCTTCATTAAAAATATTGCCGACAACTTAAAGATGCTGGTTAATACCAAAGACGGGTTCAATACTTTGACGGAACAGAAATTTCATCAGCTGCCTAACCTGAAAATCATTCACAAGCATGAAGACTTATTGAATGGCATCAGCTTTGAAATTGAAAAGGATGGCTATGGCATTCCTATCAAGATGAGTGAAATCAAACAAAAGGTTTACAATACGATCCTGAAAGTCATGATAACTTCTTTCCTGAAAAAAGAGTTTATCCGGTACAATAATGCCACCCGCTTTATCCGGTTAATGTTATTGGTTCCGAACATTTATGACACTAACGACATTAATTATATACAGCATCAGTTAGGTAATATATTCAGGGAATTAAGCGAGTCGGAATATCAGGGAAAGATCCTGGCCTGGGAAGTACTGACTATTTCTGAAAGTGATGCAAGCTTTATCGGGTACATTAACAAGAGCAATATTCATGTTGAAAAAGACAGGGATTATATTATTATAGATTCGGGAAAAGGCACAACGGATTTTTCTATTATCAGAACAGGGAAGGACAGCATTTTTGACCTGAAACCTATATACCGCAATGGTTTTTCTGGTGCGGGCAATATGATTACTTATGCTTTGTTCGAAACATTGCTGCATTATATACGTGAAACTGCGGAAACAAAACAAAGCAGCATCAAGTTTATAAAAGACAGGATTGTAGGCATATTAACGAGCGATGATTTAGAACGCAAGAATAATTTCTATACAGAACTGGAACGCCTGAAGTTTAATTATAAAGGCATCAACATGAATGACCAGGTGCGAAGCACATGGGATTATGCAAAAAGCGGAGATATTACTTTTAAAGATCTGATTGAATATGGCGATGGCATCAATACCTTAATCAGCCTGCTTTCGGGCATTGAGAATGCTGCCGATTTCTATCATTATGTGGATGATGCCTGCAACTTTATAGCAGAAAGTACCGTCAGTTATTTAAAGCTTATAAAGGAAAATAAAAAAGACTTTAATTGTGCAGGGGTAATACTTACGGGCCGCAGCTTTATGTTTAAACCATTGGTGGATAAGCTGAAAGACAAGCTGACAAAAGATTTGGGCGTTGACGGTTCTAAAATAAATTTATTGAACAGCAACGAACTAAAAGATATCTGTATCAAAGGTGTGTTTAATAATTCTATCCGTTTGAATGCAGAGATGACGGGCTATCCTATTCAATTGATTTTTGCGGATGAAGCGACACAGGAAGAAACGAAAGAGCCTAAGAAACCATTGATTAACCGGAAGTCTTTGTTTGCAAGGATTTTCAATGACCTGAATAATTTTGAGCAGGCGGAAAAGGTATTGGCATTTGACACGAATTTAAAATTTGACAAATTACAGAACAGCCAATTCCTGATCGGCTCCAAAACATACAGGATCAGCGGCAATGAAATATTTCAAAAAACGCCGGGTACCAAATATGAGGCCAATGTTGAGTTCACGCATAAAGGTTATTTCGTAAGAAGAATGCATGATGGCGTTATAGATAGCATTGCGCCGATGCGGGCGATTGATGATACGGATAGCAGCGATATGAGCCTTGTGGTTCCAAGTCTTTTCCCGAATTATATTGACGAAAAATACTTAAACAGCTTGTTGCGCGACGATATAAAAATAACTACTGTAGCGCCGCCGGACAATAACAATGTAAGCGACGCAACGCCAAATCAATCTCAGAATCCATTATATTTTTAAGTCTGTCAAAATTTATAAGAAATGAAGCGAATAATTTTCATATTGATACTTGGACTGACGCCATGGATAGGCTTTTCGCAAGACACAACCCATCAGCCTGACACAAACTCCGGAGATACGGTGCAGCAGGATATTGTTAACGACCACGGCGAAGCCGGTGGCATTGATGCCAATGAAATAGCCAATAACAATAAAGATGCAATAAGCGGTTTATGGACGGGATTAATAGGAGGAACCATCGGAGCGGTATTGATGCTTGGCATCACATCTTATTTTAATTCCAGAAAGAAAAAAACGCAGGAAGAACAGCGTATACCTGACTCAAAATTGTTCATAGATGAAAGCGTGGAAGTAAAATCAGGCAACAAAGAAATAAGTGCAGCAGATGTGAAGAAACTAAAGGCGGAAATCAAAGACCTGAAGTTGAAGCTGGAAGAAGCGAAGAATGAAACAACAGCTTATAAAAAGAACCTGGATGTTTATACTGATTTTGACCAGAAGTATTATAACGAGGCATTCAGAAAGCTTATTTCGCCTATGAATGATGCTATGGAAAAAGGTTCCAGAAAGGAAATCATTGAAACGCTTTTGAAAATCATGAGCCACTTCAGCAGCCTTACACGGTATAAGATTGCAAAAAAGCAAGCTTACGATGAACCTAATATGCAATATCTGATGAACCAAAGGATGAAGAATGATGCAGCGGTCGAAATCGACAGTAATACGCCGGTTGATAAGATACCCAAAAACATAAAAGTCCTTGTTGACCTTCTTTCCGAGCAATCATCCACCGGTCTGGACGAATCTATTATTTCGGGTTATAAGATAAAAAACCTTTAAACAGAAAAGCGGGTAGCTCTTCAAGAGAACACTATGAATTTAAGAAGCCTTTATATTGCAATACCAAGCATCATCATTGTTCTGCTGAACATAATGTACGGCAGCGCTATCAGCTGGATGTTGAGCATCGGTATTATTGCATGTCTGTTATATTTCTTTGCACAAATCGGGATTGAGCAATTAATCTTCAAAAAAACAAATGTTGAAAATGTTTCAGATGCAGTGAAAGCCCATGCAGCGAAGGTTATTAAGAAATATAAAGTGTTGCTTTCATCCGGTTTACTAACCATTGTATTTATAAGTAGTGTGGTTTGCATTTACAGAACAACAAACCCATCCGGCGCGCATCCCTGGTTTTTCAATAATGATTATCACGCCATCAGCAATACGGGCATAGCCTTCAGCAAGGATTTGACATTTACGGAAAAGTTTGAGGATAGTTTACAATCAGAAGGCAGTATCAAGATTACTAAAAATGGTGTCAATAGTGCGGCGTTGCATTTCAGCAACTTCTACGAACCTGTATTTGCTGCGACGGAAACACCTAAAATTTTTACTCCGGTAAACAATATTTTTCCGCAACTCTTTCAAAAAGAGTTTAGCATTTCCAATGGAATCAATACCATCACTGTAACATTACAAGCCAAATCCAAAGGGTTTTTCAGTTTTCTACATCCTGACAGAAAGGCAAATATTGTTTATGATATTCAAATAAGCTCGAAAGACAGAAGATTAGCTGATGAGCAAAATATCCAGTTGCCATACAATGACCATTTACATATTGAAGAACAGGAATTAACGGAAGGAAAATCGCTTTACAATCTTTTGTTGAATAGCAAAAGCTTTAACTCCGGCAAGAATGAAAGCTATGCTGTGCTGGAATTTATGTTACGTCAATTGGGAGATAGTTATCTGCTAATGAACTATACATCTGAAGACAGAAAAGGTTATTCCATTTTTCCTTCCAGAGATTTTATGTTAAACGGATATCATCTAAAAGCAGACGGGACAGATGTCAAGCCTGAATTGCAGGTAAATGCTGACCTGTCATTTGGCAAAGAATTTTATATCGGGTTCCATAATACCCAGGCAAAAAACTATATTACTTCTATTAATAGCGCAGATTACGGCATTAATGCAAGTGATAACAGTATTGCTTTTATGTACGATTATCCGTCGTCCTACCTTTTATCAAGCCCTGCAAACTCACAACAAACAGGTAATAAAAACCTGCGTTTTGTATCCAATAATAATGATGATATAATTGCAACCGATTTACGTGAAGGTTTCTATTTCAACAATAACGGATTACAAACGGGAGGCCGTATCAGCGGCAACATAGACTATTTGTCGCAAGGCCCGAATGTTCCGTTAAAAGTTGGCGTGTCAGATCATAACGGCAATAATATTCATAAGGAAATAGCTGGTCATCAGTTCTATTTGAATTCGACTAATGCAGGTGAAAAGTATCTCTTTAACATCCGTGATTTTTCACAAAATGGGTTTCACTTTCATAGGTTACTATTGTTTGCTACCTTGATATATCTGGGCATGCTGGCTTTATTAATATTCTTTCCCGGGAAAAATCTGGTAAGAATAGAACCCATCATTTTTACTGTTGTATATCTGCTGTTGATACTAAGGCTCATTTTATATTGGCGTCTGGCAACGTTTCCGCCACTGGAAAATATTTCGAAGTACGAACTGGAAAATACTATTCTCAATTTCGATTACAGATGGGGCATTAAGCTTCCGGTACCCCTTACCTTAATCTGGGTGTTTTTATTTTTAGCAATTTTAGCTTTCTTCCGTTATCGCATCAGCATTGGAAAGCCATTTAAGTTTTCGCCTGAACAAAAATGGAAACTTACCAATTCAAAGCGCATCAATAAATACTACGCTTACTTTATCGGAGCATGCCTCCTGATTTTCTTTGTCAATAGTTCTTTAGTGCATATCGAAATATTGACAAGGATAATTTCGATTATTATTCCTGTAGCTGGTTACTGCTATTTTGCAATGCTTGCCAACAAACATTTCAGTTTTGAACATGAGTGGGTAAACGCAGGCGAATCGAAAGGCTATGTAAAGCTGAAAGCTTATTTTCACTACTTCCTGAATAACCCGACATTCGTAATAACGATATTGACCATTGCCTTTTTTGCCGTCACAGACAGGGGATTTGCTATTCTGTTTACTTTATTTATTTTGTTGAAAAACATCTTTTTCAACTTCCTTAAAAAGCCGTTCGATTCTTCCAGAACAAACCTGAAGCGAATGGTTTTCAATCCGAACAACTACTGGATTTACGGCATCCTTTCTTTGATTGCATACCTGACTATTCTTTCGTTCAAATCGCTTTTCTATTATCTCCTGACTTACAAACTGATTGTAATAGGATTGGCATTGCTGATACCTTTTATCATACTGTTTTTTTTCTATAAAAAACAGGGAAAGATTACAAAGATATTGGGTGGTGTTTTAGCGTTATACCTTCTGCTATTGTTAATACCTCCGACAAGAAATATGATGGAAGCCAGGGCCACTGCGGCAATCAAACATGTGCAATATCGTGCTTCCATCATTCACCAGCCGTTAAGCCAACTGCTTTCACAGAATCCGTATTCATCTTTTCAGACACAAAAAATTATTGAGACGGCAGAGAACCAATGGTTCATCAATTCCTATATAAGCAAGGAATACAATAACAATGCTACTATAAATCTCAGGCCATATTCCAGAGTAGGCGTGAATTATAATACGCAGACGCGTGATGTGGTGATTGCACGTTTTGTAATTGGCGAGTTAGGCAACTTCACTATGTATCTGACATTGATACTTACATTGCTGCCGCTGATTCTGTACTTAATTTCATATAGGCTTACGGATGATGCTTACTTCAAGTTGAACTACAAAAGCTATGCAGGCATCTTACCTTTATTGTTATTCTTTACAACGAGTTTATTTGTCTGGTTGACTGCAACAAACCGTTTTGTATTTTTTGGACAGGATTTTCCATTCCTCAGCCTTACAAGTAAACTGAGTGTAGTATTGCCTTTGATATTATTTGGCATTACATTGACACAACAGCCGAATACTTATCGTTCCTATCAATTGAACCTTCAATCTAACTTTACGCGTTATGCATTCTTTACTGTTTTGATAGCAGCTTTTGCATTAACAACTATTAAAAGCAATGAATTGAGCAGTAATAATTTTTCGATTATTGTAGAGAAAACAAAGAACAGGATCAACAATGATTTGAATGCCGTAATGGGCGAAATACAGGACAGCCTTGATGCAAAACGATTGCGTTACAGTTATTCGGGGCTCATGAAAATCATGGCTGAAGACAAAAATTTCAAAGCCTTATTAAATGATTCTGTTACGGATAATTATACCAGAAGTATTTTGAAACAACTGGTAGAAAAGCCTTCAAGTGCCATGCGCATAGACAATCCGCTGTATATCACTTATAATGGTTTTCAATACAGCGCTTTGTACAATGACCATTTATACCTGCATTTACAACCGGTAGAAAATAAATCAGTATGGAATGGTTCTATTGTTGAGCTCTATGACAGCAGCAATCATTTTGCTATCAACAAATGGATCAATGGCCGGTATGAGATCTTATATCCTTTGAAGGAAAAAAGCTTTTGGTTGTATCATTTTGCGAATGCCATCCGCAGCAATTATGAAGCAGATACTTTGCTGAAGAAGAATGTGGCTATCAGCCTGGATTATAACTTGCTGAAGAGCACACAAAACTTAATTGAAAATACTTACGGCGATGTAACCCAAAACAACAGCGGTTTCAGGTTTAGTGTTATTGCCGCTGACGGCAATGGCAATATACGCCTGATGAATGACTTTGTAACCAATAGAAAGCCATTAGATCCTAACGATGATTACGCCATTCAAAAACTGCAACAGAAGCATTTCTTCTTCAGTAATATCAGGAACGAAAGAGACCAATGGGGCAACAGCAATCTTATCGCTTTGCATTTAGGGCCCGGATCTTCTGTAAAACCATTAACAACAGCAGCTATCGCATCACAGATAAATGCAGGCTGGGAATCGTTGCACATGCAGGCTCCGGGCGAATTGCAATATGAAAGCTATGCAGGATTCAAATTATTGAAGCCCTGGGAAAATGATGACCATTATCGTGCAGGATATATGGACGTTAGTCGCTTCCTGGAAGTTTCCAGTAATTTCTATCAATCTGCCATGATATTTCTGGGTTCTTATCCACGCAATGCATTTATAAAAAACAATAAGGCCAGCATCAGGAACGTATTGAGCACACAAGCCGGCAATAACAATACTTATCCTTTGTTTGAAGTAAATGGCCTTGCTTATCACTTACCTAATTATAATAACAGAAGGGGAGCGTGGCCGGCGTCTGATGAAGAAGCAAAGCATAAAGATTTCTTCGGAAATGAAAACTCGTTATTGGCAAACGGATTACAAACCAATGCAGGATTGCAAACAAAAACGGTAATGCAGAAAGATACGCTCCTTTCATCTTACAGAAAAGAAAGTATGCTTGACAGTATGAACTATAGCTTTTTATCTCCCAATAAATCTATTTACTACTTATGGAGTATGCCGGAGCAATCTTCGCTATTGCAATCTCAACGTAGCTTTAAAGAGCCTTATCAGAATTTTAATATCGGATTGAAGACCACTACATTAGGCGGATATCCTTATCAGGTTTCTGCTTATAAGATGCTGGAAATGTATCTTTCTCTGTTTACTCAAAACAGAAATTTCGGGTTGAGCATAGTAGAAAACCCGCAGCGGAATGTAGCATGGAAGGTAGATACAACATGGAATGGCAATGCAAACTTTAACCGTTTTCTTGCTGCGAATATTTTCAAAGGCATGAACGATGTGATTTATGGTGCATGGGGTACAGCGCATGGTATCGGTGGTTTAGCGGCAGCACATCCGGGTTATTTTGTGTATGCAAAAACAGGTACGATAAATGAACAGGGTTCAGGTGTGCGCAATTCAAGAAGGCTTGTTGTTGTAATAACAAATAAAAACATGCAACAGCCAGAAAACATCGGCAGTAAAGACACTAAACTTTATGCTTTGTATTTCGCTATTGATAACAATAAAGATTTCGATTGGAGCTTATTAAACCAGATATTAAATGAAACCATGGCATCTAACTCATTTGCCAATTATTTCAGGAATTAATAGGTCAAAATTAATTCCCTTAATTACTTTTATAAAACAGGAAAAGCATAGTCAGAAAAAATGTCAATCAATAAAAATAATATTGCTGATTTTATCAGGTACTTATTCAGGAAAAGAAAAGGCACTGAGCCGCCACAAGCATTGCTGGATGGCTGGTCTGCTTTGAGCAATGATGAAATTGCAACGCAATTAAGCGGACTTTTTCAATCATGGGGACTGACAGATGAAGACAAGCGAATGGAAATTAATAGTTTCCTGAAGGATTATTTGTTTACACCCAAACCGGCTCCCGTCAAAAGACCGGCGGTTATTGTTGCACCTCCATCAGATACTATGCAACAAAACCAACCGGTATTTAAAAAGAAAAAAAGCAATAAAATGCTTGTCCGTTACGGAACGGCTGTTTTATTGATACTCTTATGTTTTCTGGGATATAAATACATTGCTTTTAAAAACACAAAATACCTGTACACTATTACAGATAATGTTTCCATCAGGAATGACGATAACAGGATTGTAGCAAGGATGGATCTATTTCCGGTGCAAGGTTCTACGCCATCGTTTCAAAAATTAAAGGCGCAGGATGATGAGATTTATTATAAAAGCATTGACAATAGCGGACAATTGTTTCCTTTCCGTAAAGTGCTGCTGAAAGAAGATAATTTCATTACTTATCTCTTTGGACAAAATAAAGAAACAGGTTATGTAAACACAAATTACGTGGTGGATAATGTAAAGGAATTTGACCTGTATCAAACAGCTTTTAAAGAAGTGAAGAATAACAAAGACGAAAATGCAGATTTAAAAGCAATTTATCGTAAGATTATTATAGGTTCTATGAGCATTGATGCATCGACAGGCGAAAAATACATTTCACTACATACCAATAATCTTCCGAGATCGGCTGTTAATGCTACTTATGGCATTGTTAAGCAGTCTATTAAAACCAATGTAAAGTATAATATTATAGCAGGTTTGTCGGATGGATATTATTACAGTTTTGTCGGAGACATTCAAAACAACGAATATGTAGCACCGCAAAAAATAATGATGATTGATGCTGATGGCGAATCGAAACCTATGACAGGCGCTTATCGTTTCATTAACCAGGATGGGCGTATTGTATTATATGATTGCCTGACAAATGCCGTTACAAATTATAAGTCTCAAAAAAATAGCGATGGGAATATTGCTTCATTTGTATATGAAGCACCTGCAAATATCATTGATGACATTTTAGGGAATGGGGATGCTACTGATCCTTCAGATACGGTACCGGCGCCTGTTCAATAATTTAATTGCATAAAATCAAAAGAACCGAATGTCATTCGGTTCTTTTTTGTATCCATAAGGATTATTTACTTTTCAGGTGCTTCATTCTGTTTGGGGGCATCTTTCGGAGTAGGTTCCGCAACAGGTTTTGTGTCTTTGCTTCCGGGAACGGAAGCGTTCTTTTGATTGAAGTCAATTTCGTTGTCCCAACCCGCTTTCAGCAAAATAGAACCTGGGTAATTTATCACTTTTTCGGGCTGTAAATGTTTGAACAGAATCCCGGTATTCCATTTGCCATCTTTATTATCGTCAATTATAATTCTCGCATTATAATCGCCCGGATCCAGCAGCTTCAGCGAAACGATAGAGTCGGTTATTTTTTTTGCGTAGATAAGAGAATCTTTTCCTTTATAAACATTCAGCACTAACGAATCGCTTACATAAGCCTTATCCAGATGAAGAATCAGGCTTCCATAATCAGGCTCGCCTTTGGTCCTGAATTTATATTTACCGGGTGCCAGCTCTGTTCCCGCAGAATCTTTAGCCCAGCCCTTTACCAACCTGAGCGTATAAACTTTGTCGTAAAGCCATTGTGTGTTTATCTTTATTTTTTCGGAATCCACGCTTAGCTTTTGAATAGCTTCCACTTCAATGCCATTGTTATCATAACTCAGATAAACTTTTGAAGAATCAAGCGTAACAATCTCTGTCGTCATTTGAATGACTAAATCGGTTCTTATATCAAAACTTCTTTTATTGAGATCGCTTGTATCAGCCAGAACCCGATAACCCATATTGGTCTTAGATAGTTTACCCATCTTTACACCGAAAAAGTTTTTCCTCTTGGCTTCTCTTCCTTCAGCAAGCGCAGCGGCCTTTTTTGCCAAACTATCTACAGTTGCAGAATCCAGCGTATTTACGACAACGGCAGTATCTTTTACTTCTTTAAATGTATAGAAAACATAATTGCTGTCTTTCTCTAAAGATGGCGTTACGTTGTAATTCAAAAATCCTATTTTCTCTTCACCATAATCATAGATGTAGTTATTATTTGCATCCTGAATGGCATACATTCTGAAGTCTCTTTTTGGCAAAGATTTAAAACTGAAATTACCTGAACCGTCCACTCTTGTGATATATCTTGGTTTTTTACGCATTACAGCAGTATCATTCTCTGTCGTAGCATAAAGAGCTATAAGTACAGCCGTATCGTTTTTACCTGTCTGGGCATCAAAAACCTTTCCATGTAATTCCAGTGAATCGAAATAAGGCCCCGTACTGAAAACATAAACAAAGTTTTTGTAAGGAGTATTTTCCCTGTTATCTGTGAGTGCGTTGCCAAGGCCAATTCTGTAAGTTGTATTTTCTTCCAGGACAGAATCGGCGAATTTAATGGTGATCCTTCTGCCATTGGCTGTTACAGTCGGCGCAACAGATAAAATTGGTGAAAGCTCCAGATTTTTATCTAATTCCTTAACCACCATAAATTTATTGAACCTCAGCTCTATTCTGGTTGGCCTGGCATTCAATGCGGAATCTGCAGGGGCAATGGCAAGTAAAACCGGAGGTATAGTATCTGTAACACCACCCGATGGCGGTACCATATTGGCACAGCTACACATATTAAAGATTACAAAAACAAGTAGCGGTAAAAGGTAATTTTTTAAAACCTTCACAGTATGTCAGATGGAGTTATGAAAAATATTGGCATCAAAAATAAGCTTATTCCAATAATGAACAGGCTAAATAAATGAATCGTTGCAATAACGCAAAATGCAGCTTTATATTACCGCATTCGTTTTTTTGTACACAAAATGTATTTTAGCGTACTTTGCCGTTTAAAATAATTTCACAATACTGAATGAAGCCGACAACTAAATTGCTGAATAAATGGAATGATATCCATGAAAAAATTGGCATAATATGTTGTTTGCTGATGATTGCCGGATTATTTTTCTCACGGGCATTACTATCCTTGTCTATGTTTGTGATGTTTGTAAATGCCTTACATCCCCGGTTTTTAAGACAATATTGGAAAGAATGGCGCAGAAATGCCTTCTTTATGCTTTGTGTGGCTTTCTTCTTTTCTTATTTTATTTCAGGGCTTTGGAGCGCAGACCACAACTATTGGCTGAAAGCCACCATCAACAAATTGCCGTTTGTAATATTGCCGTTTTCTTTCCTATCCGTTCCGCTTCATAAAGAAAAAGTACAACGGCTGATCATCATTAGTTTAGCTGCTATGCAATTATTGCTGATCGGGTACAGTCTTGCCGAATTGGCTTTACACTGGAATTATTACATGAAAGGCTATCACTTTTCAAGGCCGATTCCTACCACAAAATATAATGACCACATAAGGTTCAGCCTTTCTTTGGTGCTATCGTTTTTCCTTTTGCTTTACTTATTATTAGAAAAGAAAAAAGACTTAATCAATAAATCTGCGAAATGGATATTGACAATCATACTTTGTATTTTCTTTGTTTACATCCATATCCTGGCAGCCAAATCCGGAATACTTTGCCTGTATCTGGGAATGCTTGTTTTTGTAATTTTCAAAATAGGCAGGAAGAATAAACTGCTTGCCTTATTGCTGACATTGATAATTGCAAGCCTGCCGTTTCTCGGTTATATTTTTGTTCCTACTTTCAAAACCAAGATTGATTATGTCCGGTATGAACAACAAAAAACAAAAGAGGATAAACATTACGATTACACCCTGAGTGATGCAGGCAGGATGATTACTTATGATATCGGAATAAAAGCCATAAAAGAACATCCGGTTTCAGGCATGGGTGCAGGAGATCTTATGGATGAAATGAGGGAAGGTTATAGAAAATACTATCCGGAAGTAAGTGAAGAACAACAATTCGGGCCTATTAATCAATTTTTATTTACAGCACTTTCGGTAGGTATTCCGCTTTGCCTTATATTATTGGCAATGTGTATTGCTCCTTTTTTCTTAAAGGTAAATGACAGAATCTACCTGATTATTACAGCGCTGGCATTGTTTATAAGTTTAATGGTGGAAGCCCCTTTGGAATTGCAGTTCGGCGTCTTTACCTATTTGTTTTTCATTCTTACGTGGATTAGTATTCTAAAAAAACCAACCGTTCAATAAAACCAAAACCATTTATGCCAAAAGAATTTTACCATCGTAATGAACATTCATTAAAATGGCAGGATTGGGTGTCTTGTTTAAGCTGTCTTCTTATGCTTGGCGGTATGGTCTTTTCCCGGCTGTTGCTGTCGGTAGGCATGATTTTATTATTCTTAAATGCGCTACATCCCAATCAGATAAAAGAATGCTGGCAGAAATTCAAAGCTTCAAGATTTGCATGGGCCTCATTATCTTTTTTCATAGCTTATCTGATTTCAGGCTTCTGGAGTGAAGACAAAAGCAGCTGGCTTTCGGTTATACAAACAAAGCTACCTTTTCTTTTTTTCCCTTTTGCAATGTTCAGCCTGCCGTTAAAGAACAACAAATGGCTTAAAATAGTGGGTTTTGGATTGTTCATCTTTCTGTTGGGAGGCATGTGTTATAGTTTCTATTTTGCCATTTTTCAGCCTGATTCCATTTCTGCAATTGGTCATATGCCCTCGCCTATGGAAGGCGATTATATTCGTTTCACCATTGTTATTGTATTGGCGTTGATGTTTTTTGTCTTTTTCATTAATAACAGCAATCAGTTAAAGCTGCCTAAGGCAGTAGCAGGCTTATTGATCGTTTGGGCATTAATTGCAGTCGCTTATATACATATACAGGCAGCCAAATCCGGAATCGTGGCTTTTAGTATTTTGAGCGTTGCTTTTATTCTTGATTATGGCATCCGTCAAAAGAAGTTCGGGGCGATGATTATATATCTGGGGCTGTTTGCCGCCGGAGAATATGCTTTCAGTAAAACGCCTTCCGTTTCAACTCAAATAAACCGCTTTACAGACGAAAAAAAAGTAATAGAAATCCCTAATGATACAGCAGTTGCAAATCAGACCGGTTCCGTTATTCTTCGTTTAAATTCATATAAAGTAGCATCAAAAATAATAAAGCAGCATCCGGTTGCCGGAGTGGGGGCAGGCGATGTGAAACAGGAAATGGATAAGCTGTATGTGCGCGATTTTCCGAAATTAAATGTAGATGCACGGATAATACCTCATAATGAATTTTTGTGCGGTGCAATGGCAATTGGTATAGTATTGTCCTTATTGACTTTAATTCCTATGGTATTCTTTCCTTGGCTGGAAAAGAATAATAGCAGAAGTATTTATTTCATAACAACCTGGGTCATTCTTTTATTCGGGTTAATGATAGAACCGATGCTCGAAGTACAATTCGGGATTTTCGTTTTTCTCTTCTTTATATATTTATGGACCGACATTCCGATTAATAAATCAAATGTCAGTCCATAAAACTTTGTTCAGCATTCGGTAACTTATCTTAAGCTAACAGTACCTTTTCCAATGAGATATCCTTTATGGTATATTTCCACAGAATAATTTCCTTTTGCGTATTCTGCGCTTTGTTGCCAATCAGCGCTAATATCTGTAACAGATTGACCGGTTGTCAGATTAACTGTTTTTGAGATGGAGTAATATTTTGAAGCGCCGTCTGCAGTAGTAAAGCTACCTGAACCGAAAGCTGCATTGCTCAACAATTCATTTGCAGGATTGGTAATGCAAATCTGTAATTCCTTCGGTCCGCTTTCTGCTATTCTGTTTTCATCAATATCAAAGGTTATTCTAAGCAAATCCACTCTGCGTGCCTTTTCTGTCTCTTTTTCTTTCTTGCCGCTATGTGTAAGATTAATACCTTTTAGTCTGATATTAGACGCATGTAGTACTTTGGCAAGATCTACTTTTTGAGATAAATCATTATTCGTTTTTACTACAGAATCGCGTTGTCCGGTAAGGTCCGTATTTTCTTTTTTCAAGGTTGCAATCTGCTCTTCATAACCTGTAATGGTAGTATTCAATGAATTGATCAACGTACGGGCCTCTGCCAAATCGGCCTTCGTAGCATTAGATTTTGTCAAAAGCTCTTTAATTCTTGCTTTTGTTTTTCCAAGCTCGGAATCCTTATCTTTTAATTGCTGATCAAGCATCGCATTTTTACCGGTAAGCTCGTCCAGACGTGCTAATGATGCATTATATTCAGTCTGCAGTTGGTTTAATGAAGTATCTGCCTGTTGAAGCATTACCTGAGAAACTCCTAACTGCTCTGTACTTTTATTTTTTTGTAAATAGAGATAAACGTTGGTTCCTAACAGCAATGCAATAATTACTAAATAAATCCAGGTATTGCTACGTCTTGGTTTTGAGTTGTTGGTTAATTCTTGATTTTGGTTTGTTCCTTCCATTTCTTTTCCTGTTTTTTTGTTTTTTAAAAATGATTCAGGTGATATTTAAGAATGTATTGGTTAAATTCGATTAACAAATATAGTTCTATGATGACGCAAATGAAAAGTGAAAAGACAATTTTTCACAAAACATTAATTATTGATATTGAAACAGTACCGCTTACCAAACATTGGAATATGTTGCCTGAGCCCCTGCAACATCACTGGATTCATAAAACACAATTTCTGTATCTTAATGAAATAGATTTACAGCAACCCAACACTGTTTTTGAAAGCAAGGCCGGTATTTATGCCGAATTCGGAAAAATAGTTTGTATCGGTCTGGGCTATATTTCAAAACAGGACGGGCAGAACGTGGTTAGATTGAAATCTATACAAAATGACAATGAAAAGCAGTTATTGGAAGAGTTTTGTGATTTATTGCGACAATATGAAGCACAGCAAAAAGATTTTCTCTTCTGCGGACATAACATCAAGGAATTTGATATTCCTTACATTTGCCGGCGGCTTATCATCAATGGACTGCCACTGCCCTCATGTCTCAATATTTCAGGCCTGAAGCCATGGCAGGTAAATCATCTGGATACTCTGGAACTATGGCGCTTCGGAGATTATAAAAGTTATGTTTCTCTTGATTTGCTGGCACAGGTTTTGCAGGTGCCCACTTCAAAGAATGATATTGACGGAAGTGAAGTAGCGCATATCTATTGGCATGAAGGAGATTTAGGGCGAATCGCTTCTTATTGTTTAAAAGATGTTTATACCACTACATTGGTAATGCTGAAATTAAAAGGCTGGCCGGACACATTGCCCGAGGCGCATTATGTTTAAAGATTGTTCATGAAAGAATACACGCAGATATTTCAGGATTTACAAAAAGGCAATTATGCCTCCGTTTATTTATTGGATGGAGAAGAACCTTATTATGTTGATAAATTATTGCACCATTTCGAAGAAAAAATACTGAGCCCGGAAGAACGTGATTTTAACCTTATTACACTTTATGGCAAGGAGTCTGAATGGAAAGATGTGGTAAATGCGGCACGCCGTTTTCCCATGTTTGCAGAACGAATGGTTGTAATATTGAAAGAAGCCTGGCAAATGAAGGATTTGGGAGAATTAAGCGGTTATATTGAAAATCCTTCGCCTACCACCATTCTTGTAATTGAACATAGATTTAAAAAACTGGACGGCCGTAACAAGCTTGCAAAACTGATTCCTAAGAAGGGCATTTATTTTACTTCCGAAAAACTGAAAGACGATGAAGTGCCTCAATGGGTAATGGCTTTCGGGAAACAGCAGGGATTTGAGATTGGCCCGCAGGAAGCAGAAATGCTGGCCGTTTATCTTGGTAATGATTTGCAAAAAATTTCCAATGAACTGGAAAAGATTGTTATCAATGAAACAGGATTTAAAAAATTAACCGTACAGCATATTGAAAAATATGTAGGCATCAGCAGGGAATACAATGTCTTTGATTTGCCTGATGTAATATTCAGAGGAGACAATAGTAAACTTGCGAGAATGGTGAGCTACTTTTCGGCCAATCCAAAATCTGCCCCTATGGCATTGGTTATCGGAACTTTTTATGGTTATCTCAACAAGCTTTATTTATGTCACTATTCGCCCGCAGACTTTCAGTCGGATAGGAAATTAGGAATCTGGTCGCATCACAGAAAGGCTTCGCAACGTTTTTCACTGACACATATTCACAGAAGCATAGCTTTGCTGGAAGAATACAGTCGTAAGATGGTAGGCATTGGCAACAGCAGTGGCGACGGTTCGTTATTACGCGAAATGACAGCAAAACTGAACGCTGTTTTGTACGGATATTAAGCCGGTTTCGATAAAAATAATTTATTGAAAGATTTGGAAATACGGCTTGATTTGGATTACATTTGCAACCCGGCCATGGGGGATTAGCTCATTTGGTAGAGCGTTTGCATGGCATGCAAAAGGTGACCGGTTCGATTCCGGTATCCTCCACAGTAAAAAAGCCCCGCAAAATTTGCGGGGCTTTTTTATGCCTGAAATTTCAGGTGTTGCTTTAAATCAATTCGACAAAATTTGTCAAAATGTCTAAAACTATTTACATTTGCCGATATAAGTTTACACTTCATTCATGTCTTTAAATACTCCAATAAAAGAAGATATCATTCAGGAACAAATACTACAGGCAGCCAAAAGGCTGTTTGCAATATATGGCGTTGCCAAAGTAACGATGGATGATGTAGCTAAAGCCGTTGGCAAAGGCCGAAGTTCATTGTACTATTATTATAAAAGCAAGGATGAAATATTGGATGGCGTGATAAACCTTGAACTCTCCGAAGTCAGGGCGGCCATGAAGAAAGCTATTGAGAAAGCAGTAACAGTTGAACAAAAAATCAGTGCATTTTATACTACAAAACTGAAAGTCGTACGTGAGAAAGGTCCGTTCTTCCGCACTTTAGAGTCCGGTATGGACGCAGATACGATATCCTATTTTAGTAAAGCTAAAATTGTCCATCACGAACAGACGCTGAAATTTGAAGGCGCTCTAATGATGCAGATATTAAAAGACGGAATTGCAAAAGGCGAATTAAGAACTATTGATGAAAAGGATATGGAATCCCTGATTTTTGTATTGCTAAGTAGTTTGCATGGCCTGAAATCCGAAATGAGACTTGAGAATAATGTAAGAAATATCGAACCTGTTGTGGCTCAATTGACGCGGCTATTGATGCGTGGATTAATAAAATAAAAATTTTTGTCTCCCATTCGACAAAAAGACAAAAAATGTCGAAACGGCCAAGGAATAAAATTAATGAAAATAAACTTAACCAACAGTACTTTCCGTGCGTTCAGTAACCGAAACTATTCCTTTTTTTTTGCAGGGCAATCCATTTCACAAATCGGAACATGGATGCAGCGTACTGCCGTGATCTGGGTCATTTATTCCCTTACCCATTCTGCTTCCATGATCGGATTCGCAGTGTTTGCCCAGCAATTTCCCTCATTCCTGCTTTCTTTGTTTGGCGGTGTCGTTGCTGACAGATACAGCAAATACAAAATTCTGCTTGCAACCCAAACAGCATCAATGGTACAGGCTATTTTGCTGGCCATATTAATATTGACCCATCATTATGTCATCTGGCAAATACTTACCCTGAGCGTATTATTGGGCATCATCAATGCTTTTGATGTTCCTGCAAGACAGCCCATGATTCATGATATGGTAAATAATAAAGAAGATCTGGCCAATGCAATATCGCTTAATTCGGCTATGGTGAATATGGCCAGATTAATAGGACCTGCATTATCCGGTATGGTATTGCAGCAATTTGGTGCAGGCGTTTGTTTTAGTTTAAATGCATTGAGCTTCATAGCGGTCATTACTTCTTTACTGCTGATGAAATTTCCAGAATTTAAACCACCGGCTATTAAGAAAAAAGTTATTGCCGAATTGGCTGAAGGGCTTCGCTACCTGAAGGAAACGCCGGCTATCAGTATACTTATACTTCTGCTAATGTGTTTGAGCCTGTTCATCTTACCGTACGATACTTTGGAACCTGTTTTTGCTAAAGTTGTTTTTAAAGGCAATGCCACGACCTATGGTTATATAAGCGGTTTTATAGGATTGGGTGCACTGACGGGGAGCTTCTTGCTGGCCTCGGCCAAAAAAGGAACGAGCTACAGAAATATTTTGCTATTGAGTATAGCAGTATTAGGCACAGGATTGATTTTATTCTCCCGTATGAACTACTTAGGATTAGCCTTACCTTTTGCAGTTATACTTGGACTGGGATCTATAACGCCCATGTCCACCAGCATTACTATTATACAGATGGAAGCAGCTCCGCATATGAGAGGGCGTGTGATGAGCTTTGTGGCTTTGGCCTATTTTGGAATGCTTCCTCTTGGCAGCCTGATGGTCGGCATCGTTTCTCAGAAAATAGGGGCGCCTTTGACCATGCTTTGTCAGGGAATGTTTGCACTTATTGTTGCCGGAATTTTCTATAAGTTATTGCAAAAGAAGAAACAGCAGGAAGCGGGGAACGTAGTATTGGAAAAAGAAGCATTGATAACTGAGCATAAATAAACGATTTCAATTAAAACAACAATAAAAAAAATGGAACAAAACACCTCGAATACAGCACTTTTGGTGATGGACATGCAAGCCGGCATTGTGGCTATGCTTCCTGATTCATCAGCAATTATAGAGAATGTGAGCAAAGCAATAAAGGCAGCACGCAATAATAACATCCCTGTTATTTATGTGGTTGTAGGATTCAGGAACGGAGCGCCTGAAGTGAGCAAAAGGAATAAAGGCTTTTCTGCTGCCAAAGCACATTTCTCAACTGTTGATATGGACGAATTTATGAAGGTTCATCCTGATTTATTTCCGGCAGAAGGCGAACTGACTGTCATAAAACGTCGTGTCAGTGCATTTGCAGGCAGCGACCTTGAAATGATTCTACGATCATTCGATATTCAGCATATGGTATTAACCGGCATTGCAACCAGCGGAGTGGTATTGTCCACTTTGCGTGAAGCAGCAGATAAAGATTACAAAATGACGGTATTGTCTGATTGCTGTGCTGACAGAGATGAAGAAGTACATCGCATATTGACCACTAAAGTTTTTCCATCGCAGGCCGATGTACTAACTGTTGATGAATGGATTTGATAAATTTAAAACTGCTCTCAATTATTTCCGGGATAAAAAGATCTTTTTAAAAACTTATAAAAATCTCTTTATCCCGGATGGCTTAAATGTATATAAGCCCATCAGCTTCATTGTATGAAATTCCCATATCAGAAAGTAATACACAAGTTGAAATCCTGTTTAATTGATCCGTGGTTTTTTCTTTGAGGAAAGAGGTATTAGCATCCGACAATTCGGTAAAGAGTCTTTCCAGCTTTTTCTTATATAATGAAGCCAGTTGGTAACAACCTTTATGATACCAATGTTGGTACCTGGTATCTGTTTCCCTTATTTCATGTATCAGGTCATTTACTTTCATTTTCAAAAATTCTGTTGTTTCGTACTTCATCTTTTTAGGTGTTGAAAAAATAAGAAAGCTCGTTTTAAATGGATTTCCTTCATTTTTTGTTGAACAATTCCTCCATTTCGACTTTAAGCGCTTTTGAGAATGCAAGAAGCATTTTAGCCGGAATGTCTTTCGGATCGTTATGCTTTAGTGTCCAGGCTTTGTAATAAGAACTCTTACACATACCGGAATCTTTCAGAACGCTGTTCTTTATAGCTGCCTTGGCAGCTCTTTTCATTGGTTTCATACGCAATTTTATATTGTATCTCAGATCTGAAGAATTACGTGATTTTTCCATTATTGTGGAATTTTTTTCTATTTTTAGGCCATATTATGCGTCCGCCTCAGAGAGACTACGTAAAATATGCACTAATTTATAGCACATTTCAACACATTCCAAGTAATTACATGAAATATTTTATTCTAAACTATGTATCAATTTGATTTAAAGAGATTTAGAAAGGAAAAAAGATTAACACAGGATGGCTTGGGGGCTATGGTGGGTTATAGCCGTGCATCTTTGTCAAATTTTGAGAGCGGGAGGCAGCCAATTACCGACTCATTTCTTGATAAATTAAATGAAGTATTTGGTATAGATGTGGAAGAATACAAGAGTTACAACAGAATTTCTATTGTAAACGAAGATGAAGATGAAGAATACACCAAAACTTATTGGAAAACAAAGTATTATAACCTGTTAGAAAAATACAACGCTTGTCTTGAAGAAAAAGATACACTGAGCAGAAAGCTATTAAATGAAAGCAAGCAAAAAGAATAACCGTTTACTTTACCAGTACTAAAAGGGATAACTCAGTACCTCTGTCTGCTTCACTTTTCCAATTCAATTGTGCACCGATTCTTTTTGCACGATTCTTCATATTTCCTAATCCATTGCCGTTACTAATTAAGGGCGCATTAAAGCCAATGCCATTGTCCTTAAGTCTGAGTAAAATATGCTGTTCGTTTACTTCAACAGAGAATGTGATAATAGTACAATCTGCATGTTTTACTGCATTGTTGACCGCTTCCTTAAAAATCATAATCATATTCCTGCTATAGTCAACCGGCATTTTTACCTGCCTGTCTAAATCCTCGCTTTCTTTATAGCGGAATGTAATATTGGTGCCTTCCAGCAACTCTTCCGTATTCTGGCGAATGCGGAAAATGATTTCATTCAGATAATCACTGTCGGGTTGCAACGACCAGATAATATCTTTAGACCCACGATAAAGAGAGTTGACATTTTGTTGAATCTGATGCAGGATCTTTTGCAACTCTTCCGGCGGCTTCTGTAACTTACTTTCTGCAATCGTCGTCAATAAATTGATACGCGTCAGCTTGTTGCCTATTTCATCATGAAAATCTTCTGCTGTTTTCTGCCTTACAATAGCTTGTTGCTCTTCTCTTAATTTTTCCTGCCAGCGACGACGGTATTCTTTTTGACGGTTACGGTAATATACACCTCCAAGAAACAGTCCTATTAGCAGTAAAGTTCCGCCCAACCTGAAATACCAGGTAGTATAATAAGGCGCGTTAATAGTAAAGGGGTAGCTGACTCCATTATCATACCAATTACCATCCGCATCAGAAGCCCAAACTTTAAACAGATATTTTCCGGGCGGAAGATTGGGGTAAACAACGGTATTCTGATCTGTCTCTGTAAAGGCTCTGTCAATACCTGCCAATTGATAGCGGTATCTTATCTTTTCCGGATTAGATAAGTAAATGCCTTTGAAAGTAAACGTCAGATGATTTTGCCCCGGCGGTAATATGGGATTCCATTCAAGATTGTTGAACGGTGTCGTACTGTCCGTATATTTTCCGGCGGGAATATCTTTTGAAAACAATTTTACATTTTGCAATAATACTTTAGGTGCTTGCTGCTTTGCCGTTGAGACATAAGGATTATATCTGAAAACACCTTTTGTCGTTCCAAACCACAGATAACCTTCCCGGTCTTCAAAAGAAGCATTGGCATTATTTTCAACGCCTAACAAACCATCTGATTTTCCGAAGCTGCGGATATGATAACTATTATCTGCAAATGTGATTTTATCAATACCGCAGCCTGTCCCGACCCAAAGATTACCATTCCGGTCACGCAAAAGGCTGTAAACATAATCACATGTAAGCCCCGATTGATGATTGATATTGGTAAATGTCTTTGTTTTTTTGTTCCAGATCATTACGCCTTTATCATCCGTGCCTACATAAACATTAGTAGCATCCGTAGCAAAGCATAAAGTAGCGGAATTTTCTATAAAAGGTTGCGGTATTAATTTTTCAATATCCGTTCTGTAAATATAAGCGCCCTTTAATGTGCCGACTAATAGAGAATCAGTACCGATTGACATGGTAGCGTACACTAAACTTTTTCCGGTATTTGCTTTTACCAGATTATCGTTCTGCAACCTGAACAAGCCTCCGCTTGAGGCCACCCAGATAATATTGCCGTTTCTGTAAAGGTTTGTAATGCTAAAAGCATTTTGCGTTAAAGAAGGCCTGAAAAAATGAATACCGCTGCTATTATATTTCCAGATACCCGTCTGTTCTGTTCCAATCCATAGCGTATTCATAGAATCAATAACCACCGTACTGATTCGCCTGGAATATACAGGCAAATCCATTCTTTGCGGATGACCATCCGACAGCTGATACAAACCGGAACTGCTGCTGGCTAAAAAAATATTGCCCTTTTTTGTTTGGGTAATACTCATCACACTTGGCGAAGCCAGGCCCGATGAGCGATCATAATAAGTAAAGATGCTGCCCGTATATCTGAAAATGCCGGAACCATTGGTGCCTATCCAGATATTACCCTCATTATCTTCATAAAAGTCATTTACGTTATCATCCGTCAGGCCATTCTGGTAGGTGTAATGAATCCAGTCCTTTTGCGTAAAAAGCCATGCACCGCCATCAATAGATGCCAACCAGATATTTCCTTTACTATCTTCGATAAGGTCTAATACGAAATTCTGTACAGGCATGGACTTTAGCCAATCGGGAGATTTCAGCTCACCATTATCCGCAATCTGTATATAACGGTTGCCAAACGTAAAAAGAGTGCCACTGTAAGCACCAAAATTCATCTTGAAAATGTCAAGGTCGGGATCTTTCTTTACATCGATTTCAAGATGCCATCGACCTGACTTATAAACATAAATGCCTTTATGAAAAGCGAACATCCATAGTTTTCCCGTATTGTCGAGCGTAATGCACCTTATAGTATCCTGCATGCGCTCCTGTACAAAGCTCTTTCCGTCAAAGCGATATAGACTACTATTAACCAATGCCCAGACATTTTGGTCAACATCCGTAATGATGGTTTGCACCGTATTGTCGCCCGATTTATTAATGGGATTGAAAGTCTTAAAGCTTTTGCCATCAAATCTCGAGATGCCGTTATTCGTACCGATCCAGATATTTTGCTTTTTATCGCAGGCTATTGTTTGTACCCTGTTTTGAGATAGTCCGTTTGCTTTGTTATAATTAACAAAATTAGTTCCATCGAAAATGGAAAGGCCGCCGAAAGTACCTATAAGCAGCTCATTGTTTTTATCCTGCGCAAAGGCGGTTACCTGCGATTGGGACAATCCGTTTTCTACATTAAAATTGATGAAATTGTATTTCTGCGCGTAAGCGGTTGCGCCAAAGATTAAAAGCAAAAAAAAGTAGCTATAGCAAAGCATTCTGATAATTCTGCTGCATTGTATATTTACTTTCACATTCATCTGAATATCGTTTTCAACCTATACAAAGTACAACAAAATTTCTGAGCCTGCATTCACCCATAAAGCGGTATAATGATGTGTCTTACTTATTGAAGAAAAAGCTGCCAACTTTTTGAAAGCTGGCAACTTCGTTGTGTGGCTATTTAATTTCTATATCAAACATTTTTTCATTATTCAGATAACCAACCAGCTTGTCATAAGGCAAAACGGGACCCACCCCTTTCGGAGTTCCTGTAAATATCAAATCGCCGATTTGAAGTGTAAAATATTGAGAGATGTAACTTATCAGATGTTCAAAAGAAAAAATCAAATCGGAGGTATGCCCTTTCTGAACCATTACTCCATTCTGACTTAAAGAAAATTGAGTAGTATATAAATCAGCTTCTGCTACAGGTACAAAATTGCCTACAACCGCAGAGTCATCAAATGCCTTGGCCCGTTCCCATGGCAAACCTTCTTCTTTTAGCTTATTCTGTAAATCTCTTGCCGTAAAGTCAATGCCAACCGTCCAATGGTCAAAATATTGTTTTGCAAATTTCTGTGGTATTTGTCGCCCGTTCTTACATACACGTAATACCACTTCGCATTCATATTGTAAATTATCTGTAAATTGGGGGTAATGAACAGGAATGCCGGGTCTTGCCAAAGCAGACTTTGGCTTCATAAAAATGACGGGTTCTTTCGGTAAAGGGTTATTCAGTTCTTTTGCATGATCGGCGTAATTTCGCCCGATACAAATTATTTTCATCTCGGTTTTTTAAATCCAGTTTTCTATGGCTCGTGTAAAATTAAATTTTCCTTTCAAAATTCCCACATTTACTACCCATATTCCTTTGAGGATTACGGACATGAATTATGGAAACCATCTTGGAAATGATGCAATGTTGTCTATAATTCATGATGCAAGGATGCAATTTTTGCATTCACTCGGCTTTACAGAGCTGAATATTAATGGCAAAGGTATGATAATGGCTGATGTTATGATAGCTTATAAGAACGAAGGATTATATGGCGATGTATTGAAGATAGAAATTTACTCTGATAACATTACAACCCGCTCCTTTGACTTCTTATATAAAATCAGCACAACAAGAAATGAGATTTCTATTGAAATTGCAGAAGCGAAGACTGGAATGGTCAGTTATGATTATGAACTTAAAAAAATATGTAATACACCAACCGCGCTTTTGGAAGTGTTGCAATAACTCCCGGACTTTAAACAGCATTATAATCTAAAAAGGAATATTGATCTATATTTTATTAAATTTGCACCGTTGTGAAAGAAACAGAGTTTGTGTTGATTTTTTATGCTTAATAAATTATCGCTTAAATCCATAAGAAAAATACGAAATTTATTTATGTTCAAAAAAAATGTTACCTGTTTTTTATTATTTTTAAAACATTGATACTAAATATTTGTTGAGCGCTAAAGAATTCCATACTGTAAAATGAATTTGCATTAACAATATAAAACTATATAACCCTATGAGCCGTTGAGTTTTTTTAACATGCTCAAATCATAGTTCAAATCACATAATAATGGACATTTTTGCCAAATTTCAAAAAGACGGTGGCCCTATCGGCCAATATAAAGAACAAGCACATGAGTATTTTGCTTTCCCTAAGCTGGAAGGTGAAATCAGTAACAGAATGATGTTTCGTGGCAAAGAAAAAATAGTCTGGAGCTTAAACAATTATTTAGGCCTTGCCAATCATCCTGAAATCAGGAAAACAGATGCGGATGCCGCTGCCAAATGGGGTCTGGCTTATCCTATGGGCGCCCGTATGATGAGCGGAAATTCTAATTACCATGACCAGCTGGAAAGAGAATTTGCAGATTTTATCGGCAAAGAAGACGCTATGCTGCTGAACTTCGGTTATCAGGGTATGCTTTCGGCAATTGATTCCTTATTATCGCGTCATGATGTGGTGGTTTACGATGCGGAAAGCCATGCTTGTATCATTGATGGGTTACGTATGCACATGGGCAAACGTTTTAAATTCAACCATAATGATGTGGAAGATTGCAGAAAGCAGTTGGAACGTGCCACTAAATTAGTAGAAGGTACGCCCGGCGGTATTTTGGTTATTACCGAAGGTGTTTTCGGCATGAACGGAAACCAGGGGAAAGTTGCTGAAATTGTTGCACTTAAAGACCAATATGAATTCCGTTTATTTGTAGATGATGCACACGGATTCGGAACTATCGGCGAAAAAGGTGCCGGTGTTGGGGAAGCACAAAATTGTACAGACGGCATTGATTTATACTTTTCCACTTTCGCTAAATCCTTAGCAGGTGTCGGTGGCTTTATTGGCGGTACAAAAGATATGATTTATTATTTGCGCTATAATATGCGCTCTCAGATTTTTGCAAAATCATTGCCAATGGCAATGGTTATCGGCGGTTTGAAACGTATGGAAATGATTCGTACCATGCCGGAACTGAAAGCAAAGCTTTGGGATAATGTAAACAAATTACAATCAGGCTTGAGAGCAAGAGGTTTTAATATCGGCAATCCGAATTCTCCTGTAACGCCTGTTTATATGGAAAGTGGTGTAACGGATGCCACACAATTGGTTGTTGACCTTCGTGAGAATTATAATATTTTCTGTTCTATGGTAATGTATCCCGTTATTCCCAAAGGACAATTGATTCTAAGATTGATTCCTACGGCTGTTCACACAGATGAAGATATTGAATTGACTTTAGAGGCATTTACTGCTGTGCGCGAGAAAGTTGAGAAGCAACTGTATCCTAAAGAGATTCCACAGGTTAGTAATGCTTTAGCTTAATTTTTAAAGGTTTTAATAGAATGGCGGTTGCAAATGCAACCGCCATTCTATTTTAAAATGGATTTTTGAATTTTACTTTGCAGCTTCTTCATCCATCAGCTTTTGATCCGCTTTTGTTTTAAAATCGCGTGCAAAAGTTCTCATTTCATTTGAAAGATCTTCATTGCGGGTGGCTCTTGTATAAGTGTCCGCCATAGTCATTAAGGTTTGGAAAAAGAAATCGTTCATTTCATCCACCATCATCTTCTTGGTCCAAAGGTCAATACGCAAGGCAGTTTTTTCTGTTCCGTCCCATAAAGACAGTAACATGCCCTTGGCCGCTTTAGGATCTTCTGCATTGCTTCCTGTTGCGCTCCAGTCCATGTGTTCCGGCATTTTTTCATTATCCAGATGCACATTGATATTTATCGAATGTTTATTCATAGCATTTTATTGAAGCCGCAAAGGTCAGGAAATATTCGGGAATGAGAAAAATAGAATTTAGATATCAGATAATAGAAGCAGATTTACTCTTTATCCACTTTGATTAGGGGGAAAACAACATCTTTTATATAGCCAAATATTGAAGCTCTTACATCAAATACTTGTTCTCGTCGTTTTCTCAATTCATAAACAACGTTATCAATAAGCATTTGTCTTTCTAATCTGCCTTTATTTTCTTGATTTTTGAGATTGTCATATACTATTGTACATAAGGCCTCAATCAATACTATCTTCTTTTCATTTAAAATTTCATAATTATCGATTAAGTCAAGAATTATATCAATGTACTTTTTCTCTGCTATCAAAAGATCTTCATCTTGCTCCATAAACTGAAGATTAAGATCAAAAGCCCATTCGAGAAACAACTCTTTATCTAATTCAATTAAATCGCCACCGATCGAGAGATATTCTTTTGAATAACAATTAGTACATGGTGTATCTCTAATTCTGGAAAGATCGAATAACTCAAAAGCTTTTTCTTTCTTTGTAAGATAAAACCTATCTTGATTTTCGCATTTTTTACACCGTTTTGTTACGTAATATTTGCTATCCATTAAATTCCGTTTTATTTCTCTCCTTCTTCATTACCAATCTCATAAATTTCTAACCTGGTTTCGAAAAGAAAATAAAGACGGTTTCGCTCCATTCTGGCTTGCAGGAATTTTTTGTCGCCCGGCAATTGAATAGCTTTTCTGGCAAGTGTTTGAAGATCATACGAAATCAGAGAATCTGCTTCGGGGTAAACCAATTGTGTTCCGAAAATCTGCAGTCCGTAAACATTCTTAATCTCAAGTGTATTGATATAACCTGCAAAACGATCGAACGTATAAATACCATTCTGAGGATCTGCCATATAAACTTTGCTATCTCTCTCAATCAGCACAGCCGGATTGGGAACCGTTTGCGATTCCTGACGCATGTCATTTCCGGTGTTGGTAATATTCAACTGATCATCAAATTTTTTAAGTCTGGCGTTTACATAATCATACACCCATATTTTGCCATCTGTTGACATAGCCACTACCGGGGCATTGAATATCTGCAGCTTTTTTAAATCCAGTTCATTCTTTACAGAAAGCATCCTGTCGAGCAACAAAATTTTGGAAGCATTGCTGTAATAAAGCAATATGCGTAAAGGATTGGAAGCATCTATAGATTTTAACTCTCCATTCTGGATGCTTCTGAAATTCCCGGTACTGTCGCCATTGTTATTATATCGTATCAAGGCATTGTCTTCCCTTACCAGATATACATTCCCTAATTCGTCTGTAGTAATAAACCTTGCTTCTTCTGTAGGAATAGATTTGAGAAGGTTTTGTGCAAACGCATTTATATCCTGAAAAAAAAAGAATAATAGTAGGGAGTATAAAATGTAATTTTTATTCAAGACCTGAAATTTATTGTTCTATTTGAAAAATGGTAGCAACAATTGGCAATATTTATTTATCTAAAAACACAATATATTATTGCTCAGTTTGGTTAAAACCGAATAGCTATTTAAGGGGGCAGAAAGTACAATAACAGAAATAGAATATTTAACAAAGTTCTGTTGATACTGAAGATTCTTATCAAAAGTCAAAAGTGCATCAAAATTATTTTCAATTAACAATTGCATCAATGCCCCATTCTTCTTACCATTCCAACCCATATCACGTACCGTAAAAACTTCATGTAACTTGAAATCTTCTTTCAGCCGCTTCGGTAAGTTTTCATCAAGCAACAGTCGCATAATACGCATCCAATGTTTTGGTATTTAAAGTTTTATTAGCCCACTCCAGAACTGCAATAGCTTGTTCTTTAGAAACAGTTGGAAAGTCTTCTAAAAATTCATTTAATGGAATGCCTGCTTCTAAATGATCAAACATAGATTCGACGGGTACCCGTGTTCCCTTAAATACCGTTTGCCCGCTTAAAGTATCTTTATCGGCTGAAATAAAATCTCTGATATCCATTTTATAAAATTACAAAAAAATACAGTCTACATTATACACTAAAAAATACAAAAATATAGCCGGAGCAATAACCTAATTTCGCAGGCATAAGAAAACAGATATAATGCATTGGATACTTTTAATCATTGCCGGATTATTTGAAGTTGGCTTTACCACTTGTCTCGGCAAAGCCAATCAAAGCCAGGGAAATACTTTTGCACTTTGGATAGCGGGCTTTTTCCTTAGCCTTAGCCTTAGTATGTATTTGCTTTATAAAGCTACTTCCGGCATTGGGGCGGTACCTTTAGGCAGCGGATATGCTGTATGGACAGGCATTGGCGCGGTCGGAACCGTATTGATTGGTATTCTTTTTTTTAAAGAACCGGTTACTTTCTGGCGCGTGTTTTTCATCTTCACTTTAATCGGTTCTGTAGTGGGATTGAAGATGGTTTCGCACTAAGTCAAAATTAAGAACGGCTTTATTTTGATAAATCAATTTTGGATTGGGCTGCATTTTTTTCGTCATTGGTATCTTTCAATGCCTCTTCATGCAACCAATCTTTTCTTCTCAATACAAAGTCGCGGCCTAAATACAGGCGCCTTACTTCTTCGTCTGCAGCCAATTCCTCAGCATTGCCGGCTTTTAACAGGCGACCTTCAAACATAAGGTAGGCCCTGTCTGTAATGGAAAGAGTTTCTGTAACATTATGGTCGGTAATAAGGATACCGATGTTTTTATATTTCAGTCTGGCCACAATACCCTGAATATCTTCTACGGCAATAGGATCAATACCTGCAAAAGGTTCGTCCAGCAATATAAATTTGGGATTAACGGCTAATGCCCGTGCAATTTCGGTTCTCCTTCTTTCTCCTCCGCTCAATACATCTCCCGGGCTTTTGCGCACATGACCCAACCGGAATTCTGCAAGCAGGCTTTCGAGTTTATCTTTTTGCTCTTGTTTACTCAGTTTTGTCATTTCCAGAACAGCCGCAATATTGTCTTCTACCGAAAGTTTACGGAATACCGATGCTTCCTGTGGCAAATAACCTATGCCCATCTGCGCACGCTTATACATGGGCAGTTTGGTAATATTCACATCGTTCAGAAATACTTCGCCTTCATCCGGTTTTACCAAACCTACCACCATATAAAAGGAAGTCGTTTTACCTGCACCATTTGGGCCGAGCAACCCGACGATTTCACCTTGTGATACTTCAATAGAACTTTTATTCACCACCGTGCGGCCACGATAGCGTTTAATCAACTCGACGGTATGGATTCTTTCTTTCAAGATGTAAAGACTATTATTAATTGTTTTACAAAAGTAAGAGGTTTAACGGAGAGCCTGAGAAAATATTGTAGTATGAACATTTGTCCGTTTGGAAGGAATAATAAACGGTTATTTTGGGTATAGATTGATTCCTCTTGACGATTCCTTTAAAGAATCAGATAATGATGAATTATAGTTTCTTCTTTTGAGTTTTGTAAACCATCAACTGTTCTTCATCCCTCTGTATCATTTTTTTAAAGGTAAACCCTAATCGCTCCAATAACCTTATTGAACTTCTGTTTTCCTGCAAAGTTGTTGCTAAAATACAGTGATGTTTTTCCAAAACATAGTTCAGCACTATTTCTGCAGCTTCAAAAGCAAAACCTTGGCCGTTATATTGCGGCAGAAATGCAAATCCGATATCATGATGTTCCAGGTAATTACGCTTCATAAAAGTGATGATTCCGATAGATGTTTTATTGACATTAGATTTCACTACCCAATAAGTAACGTTGGGATTATCCAGTATCTTTTGGATATAAGCCAATGCATTGCTTTCATCCTTTACATTTCTGTCGCCAATAAATTGTAACCAACCCGGAGTATTTACTAATTCAAGAATGAATGCTGCATCTTCCGCTGTCAATGTTTGTAATGAAAGTCTGGAGGTATTGAGATTCCTGGTCATAATTTTCTTTGTGAAAGCTTAGTATATTCTTTGTGCAAATCTGTGTAAGGACTATTTTCAGCGTACCTTAAAGATGGTACAAATTTATCTCTCTTAAGCATCAGCGGAATTAACGTCAAAGAGGTGATTTTCAGTTCATGTCATAACTGACGGCCATTTTTTCCTATTTTTACGCCTCTTAAATATGAAATATGCTTTGCAAACAGCCTGTTTCTGAAATTTTAATGTGAATATTACAACAATCTATAATTATGAATAAAACCAAACTGGGAACAGCTTTGCTTTCCGGAACATTGTTATTCTCTTGCCTTGGCATGGAAGCAATTGCCCAAACCCAAACAGTACCGATTTCAAGAACGTCACTTTCAAAAACATCGTTTTCAAACAAATCACTCACAAAATTTAAGATGAATCAGCAATTTCAGGTAAATGCAGAAGCCTTTGCTGACCTGCAGTTATTACGTTATCAGGTCCCCGGCTTTGATGAATTGACATTGCAACAAAAAACCTTAGCTTACTATCTTTATCAGGCTGCGCTTTCAGGCCGCGATATATATTATGATCAGGCAAGTAAATATGGCTTGACCCTGCGTAAAACCATTGAAGCTATTTACAGCAGTTATGCCGGCAATAAAAGTGGCGATGACTGGAATAAATTTAAAACTTATGCCGGCCGCGTATGGTTCAGCACAGGTAACCATCATCATTACGGAAAAGAAAAATTCGTTCCGGAATGTTCTTTTGATTATTTCTCGCAATTGGTTAAAAGCAGTGACCAAAGCTTGTTGCCATTAATGAACGGCGAAAGTGTAGATGCGTTTTTAACCAGGATGAAACCTGTTATTTTTGATCCTAATTTTCAGCCTAAACAGGTGGATCTGCGTGCGGGCATAGATAATGTGGCCAATTCTTCCGTAAATTTTTACGAAGGTGTAACCCAAAAAGAAGTGGAGGATTATTATAACAATCCCGATAAATTTCCACATACCGACCAGGAACCTGAATGGGGATTGAACAGTAAAGTAGTTAAAGAAAATGGCCGGATAGTAGAAAAAACCTATAAAGTTGGCGGCATGTACGATGCTGCTTTGCAGAAGGTAGTTTATTGGCTGGATAAAGCTGCAACCGTAGCTGAAAATGAACAGCAAATGAAGGCGCTTACTTTGCTTTCGGAATATTATAAAACAGGCGATTTGCACAAATGGGATGAATACAACATTGCATGGGTAAACGATACAGAAAGTCGTATCGACGCAAGCCTTGGCTTCATTGAAGTGTATAATGATCCGATTGGAAAGAAAGGAAGTTTTGAATCTGTGGTTTCTTTAAAAGATATGGAAACTACCAAGAAAATCGCTGCCATTGCAAAAGAAGCACAGTGGTTTGAAGACAATTCGCCGTTGATGCCGGAACATAAAAAGAAAGAAGTAAAAGGCATTACAGCAAAAGCCATTACAGTTATTGTCGAGTCAGGCGATGCGGCGCCAAGCACACCGATTGGTATCAATCTCCCGAATTCTGATTGGTTAAGAAAAGAACATGGTTCTAAATCTGTGGCATTAAGCAACATTGTACATGCTTATAATGAATCAAGCGCAGGTGGCGGAATGCTGGATGAATTTGTAGTAGATGCAGACAGATTAAAACGAATCAAAGAATACGGAAATCTTGCCAGTGACTTACACACCGATATGCACGAATGTATTGGCCATGCTTCCGGGCAAATAAATCCGGGTGTTGCTACACCGGATAAAACGTTGAAAAACTATGCATCTTGTCTTGAAGAAGCACGCGCCGATTTAGTCGGTTTATACTACATCATGGATCCAAAATTGATAGAAATTGGTGTAATGCCATCTCTGGAAGTTGGTAAAGCTGAATATGACAGCTATATGATGAATGGATTGATGACACAATTAACCCGTTTGAAATTGGGCGACAATATTGAAGAAGCACACATGCGCAACAGAGCTTTAAATGCTTACTGGGTTTATGAAAAGGGCAAAAAAGACAAGGTCGTAGAATTCGTGAAAAAAGACGGCAAGACTTACGTGCAGGTAAATGATTATGATAAATTACGTGTATTATTTGGAGAATTGCTGAGAGAAATTCAACGTATCAAATCCGAAGGCGATTTCAACGCAGGAAAGGGTCTTGTCGAAACTTATGGTGTAAAAGTAAATCAGGAATTACACAAAGAGGTTTTGGATCGTTACGCAAAATTGAATCTGAAAGCATATAAAGGCTTTGTTCAGCCACGTTTGGTGCCAACAATGGATGGAGACGGAAATATTACAGATGTAAAAGTCCAATATCCTGCCTCTTTCTATCAGCAAATGATGGAATATGCAAAAGATTATTCTTTCCTGCCGGCAATGAATTAAATTAATAGTTAATTAAAAGAAAAGCCTGAAATGTGATGTTTCAGGCTTTTTCTATAAGTTAATTAGTATTCGTAAGTAAGTTCAATTTTATTATTAACCGGGATAAAAATCATGGTATCCTGATAAGTGGAGACATTGCTTTTTCTTTTAAAAATTCTTACAATATTTGTTTCATTACCTGCAACTTGTATATCAGCAGGCGAAGGATTTGAAGTTGTCACATCTTGAATTATAGTGCCGGTTCTGTAAGGAGTTGGCAAAACGCCACTATTGCCGATATTTAGTCCATAAGGAAATAAAGTAATGATTTGAAAAAAGTCATCCTGATTTACAGGATTGAAATTCTTTACATTTACCTTAATAAAGGTTTTTGTCGGAATATAAAAGGATGCATTGATAATGGTATCTCTTCTTGGTATTGAGTAAACGCTAAATCCATTTACAGCATCTAAAACAATATACTTATTGCTATCAACCGAGTTCGTATTCATTCTGAATTGAAGCCCGCCCTTAGCAGCAGCGCCTAATTCATCATTTTTAAGATAGAAACTAAATTTGTAGTTACCCGAGTTGTCACTCCTCCCTTCTGCCAGTTTTCGTTCTTCACTATAAAAAGGTGGATTATATATATTATAGGTCAGCGTATATAATACGTCCGGTATCGGAATATTATTTTGAGTAACAACTTGTCCCTGAACAATTGTGCAATCGTCCATGCAAACATTACTGGTTCTATCCTTTTTCACACAGGAACATACAAATACACCAAGAAAAAGTAATAAAGCGATAGGTTTCATAAAGCGGAACAAAGAAGTGGATATTCTCATTTTACATTAGACGAATTTTAAATGGCTAATAATGGGATAATTTTCCCGGAATTCATATTTACATAAAAAAACAATATCTATTCGAAGCAAAACCGCTTCAGGCTTGTTATTTTAAGTCATCAATAATTTATTGTCATAATTTTGTAATTTCCTTCTACAAGCCCTATTTTTGTACGTTGGTACTGTTAATTCCAATCGATTTTTAATTATGGATATACTACTTCTCGCAGCAGAAACTTCTACCGGAGCTGGCAGTTTTATGCCCGTTGCCATACAGTTACTGATTGCAGTTGGATTTGTGGCTATCATGATGATTGCCTCGCAGTTGTTAGGCCCCAAGCGTCGCACCAGCGACAAATTGATTAACTTTGAAAGTGGTATTCCTTCTGTTGGAAATGCGCGCCAGCCCATGGCTGTAAAGTATTTTCTCGTAGCAATTCTGTTTGTATTGTTCGATGTGGAAGTAATTTTCTTTTATCCTTATGCTGTCAATTTCAGGGTATTGGGAAAAGAAGGTTTTTATGCAGTATTAATGTTTGTAGCTTTCTTCTTTTGTGGTTTTTACTATATTATTAAGAAAGGTGCATTGAAGTGGGATGATTAAGTTGATTGGCAGAAATAAGCCGATTAATTGTGTAGTTAGATTTTAAAAATTAATAGAAATGAGACCGGTACAGTATAATGAGAATTCAAAAGTAACCGTGGCTGACTTACCTGAAGGCGTATATCAGGGAGAAGGTTTTATGGCTACAAAATTGGAATCTGTAATTAGTTTGGCAAGAGCAAATTCACTTTGGCCTTTGCCTTTTGCAACATCTTGTTGCGGTATTGAATTTATGGCAACAATGGGTGCCAACTATGATTTGGCGCGTTTTGGTTCTGAACGTATGGGTTTTACTCCGCGTCAGTGTGATATGTTGCTTGTAGCAGGAACGATTGCTAAAAAAATGGCTCCTATTTTACGTCAGGTTTATTTGCAAATGGCAGAACCACGTTGGGTGATTGCCATTGGAGCTTGTGCAAGCAGCGGTGGGATTTTTGATTCTTATCCTGTCCTGCAAGGTATTGACCAGGTAATTCCGGTAGATGTTTATGTGCCGGGTTGTCCGCCAAGGCCGGAAGGAATTTTGGACGGTGTTTTGAAATTGCAGAAAATTGTAAAGAATGAAAGCCTTCGCCGTCGCCATAGCGAACAATACAAAGGACTTTTAAATGAGTATGGCATTCAATAATCTCTGATTTTTAATTTTTGATTCCTGATGTTGGAATTTGAAATTTAGAATTTGGAATTTGATTTTTATAAATGACAAACGAAACAATAAAACAACAACTTTCCGAACATTTCCCTGCAACTACAGAATGGGAAGAGCCTTACGGCATGCTTACATTCAGCGTACCGGCAGGTGATAATCTGGAAGTGTTGCAATATTTATACAATAATGAATCCATGCAGTTTCAGTTCTTAACTGATTTAACCGGGATTCATTATCCGGATAGAACGGGCGAAGAACTGTGTGTAGTATATCATTTACATAATTTGGTGGAGAATGTAAGAATCAGAATGAAATGCTATGTTTCTGTAGCAAATCCTGATATCCATTCTGCAACATCCGTTTTTTCCGGTGCCAATTGGATGGAGAGAGAAACGTATGATTTCTTTGGAATTAACTTCCAGGGACATCCGGATTTAAGAAGAATATTGAATGTGGATGAAATGGATTATTTCCCGATGAGAAAGGAATATCCGATGGAAGATCCTACCCGTATGGATAAGGATGATGAAATGTTTGGCAGATAAAATTCAAGAATAAAAAAACAGTTTATCATAAATTTCCAAAAAGGAAATCTTATTTATGACAGAACATCATATAAAACTTGCTGAGGAATCGTTGGAGAAACAGACCACCACCATTAATGTGGGGCCTACGCATCCTGCTACCCATGGCGTGTTTCAAAATATTATGGAGATTGATGGGGAACGTGTTATCAGCACTGAACCTACCATTGGTTATATACATCGTGCTTTCGAAAAAATCGCAGAACGTCGTCCTTATTACCAAATTACTCCATTAACAGACAGGCTTAACTATTGTTCTGCACCTATCAATAATATCGGCTGGCACCTGACCATTGAAAAATTGGTTGGAATGGAAATTCCGAAACGTGTGCAATATCTGCGTGTTATTATCATGGAATTGGCGCGTATTGCAGACCATATTGTTTGTAACTCAGTTATTGCAGTGGATACGGGCGCCTTGACCCCTTTTACATATGTATTCCAATGGCGTGAGAAAATCTATGAAATCTATGAAGAAATTTGTGGTTCAAGATTAACAACGAACATTGGTCGTATTGGTGGTTTTGAAAGAAATTTCACAGAAGCTGCGTGGCAAAAATTACATGATTTTGTAGAAGGGTTCCCGGGAATGCTGAAAGAATTTGAAGCATTATTGGACAGAAACAGAATCTTTATGGACCGCTGCATTGGCGCAGGTCCCATAAGTGCAGAGCGTGCGTTGAATTATAGTTTCACGGGTCCGAATTTACGTGCTGCAGGTGTTGATTATGATGTACGTGTACATTCGCCTTACTCCTCTTATGAAGATTTTGAATTTGACATTCCTGTAGGTACTACCGGCGATGTTTATGACCGTTATCTGGTTCGTAATAAGGAAATGTGGGAAAGTCTGAAAATCATTAATCAGGCAATTGAAAAAATAAAAGGCCTTGACCCGAATGTTTACCATGCGGATGCGCCTGATTTTTATTTACCTGAAAAAGCCGCTGTTTATACCAAAATGGAAGCTTTGATTTATCACTTCAAAATTGTAATGGGCGAAACAGATTTGCCTGTCGGTGAAGTATATCAATCGGTAGAAGGAGCAAACGGTGAGTTAGGTTATTATTTAATCAGTGATGGTGGCAGAAGTCCCTATAGGTTGCACTTCCGTCGCCCATGTTTCATTTACTATCAGGCTTTTCCTGAAATTATTTCGGGTGGTTTGTTGAGTGATGGTATTGTTACATTGAGTTCATTGAATGTAATTGCAGGAGAGTTAGATGCGTAAAATTGTTTTTTATGAAAATGGAAAAAATAGTTTGGAAAGGAAGTTTTGCAGAAGCTGAAGAAAAAGATGACATTTATTGGGCAAACCAAAGCATGCAACAAAGGTTAGAAGCACTAATAGACTTAAGAGATGTTTTTTTTAGTGATGCTAATCCAAGTATCGAAAAAGTTGTTTTTAAAAGGAAGTTAGATGAAGAATCCGAAACTGAAGCTTGAAAATGATTTTATTGACTTCCTTAAAATCTGTAATAAACATGGAGTTCAATATTTAGTCATAGGTGGTTATGCTGTAAGTATTCATGGTTATCCACGTTCAACTAAAGACTTAGATGTTTGCATAAAAATTTCGGATACTAATGCTACAGCTATGGTTCAAGTGATGGAAGAGTTTGGTTTTGGTTCATTAAAATTGAGTAAAGAAGATTTCTTAAAAAATGACTTTGTTACCCAATTGGGTATTGAGCCTGTCAGAATAGACATTTTGAATGATTTACAGGGAGTAAATTTTGATGAAGCCTGGGAGAAAAGAAGAGAGATAATTCATGGAGGGGTGCCAATTAATTTCATTGGTTATCATGAATTACTTAAAGTGAAAGCTATAGCAGGGAGGCCTCAAGATATAGCTGATATCAAAAAGTTGAAAGCAAGAAATAAAGAATAATTGTTTTTATAGGCCTCTGGCTGAAATAGATTCAAAAATAAGAATGATACAATTTTCAGAAGATAAATTAAAAAAGGTTGCCGAAATCATTGCACGTTATCCCGAAGGGAAACATAAGAGTGCTTTAATTCCATTATTGCATTTGGCACAGGATGAATTTGGCGGATGGCTGGATGTGCCCGTGATGGATTATGTGGCGAGCCTGTTGAATATTCTGCCGATTGAGGTATATGAAGTTGCGACCTTTTATACCATGTTCAACATGAAACCGGTTGGAAAATATCTGCTGGAAGTTTGCAGAACAGGTCCATGTATGTTACGTGGCAGCGACCAGATTATTGCCCATATCAAAAACAGGTTAAACATTAAAGAAGGTGAAACTTCTGCAGATGGATTATTCACTTTGAAACCTGCTGAGTGTTTAGGTGCATGTGGTTATGCGCCGATGATGCAATTAGGTAAAACATTCAGGGAAAATTTGACTACTGAAAAAGTGGATAATATTCTGGATGAGTTGAGAGCGGCAGCAAAGAATTAAATTATATGATTTTAATTTTGAGAAACGATGGAGACAATAACACTTAGCAATAAAAAGTATGTAGTTGTTGAGCAGAAAAAGTTTGAAAAATTGCAGACATTGGCAGCTCAAAAAATGCCTTCACACAAAAAACTTTCTTTGAACGAAGGCAAAAAGTATGCTTATAAGTTGATTGATAAATGGGCGAAAGAAAGCAAGTAACCATTTTGGAAAATGTGGTAGAGACTGTTTCTGAAATTGCATTTTTCATAGAAAGTAAAGGAATGCCTGATACTGCTAAGAAATACGTAGATGATGTTTTTGCCTTTTTAGAAAAGCTGTCTGTTCCAAATGTAAAACACCGTTTTTGTGAATATAAAAGATGGGAGTCGTTAGAATATTCCTGTATCAATTATAAACGGAAATATGTTATTGCATATCTGGATTTAAGTGAAGAGATAATTATTTGTGATTTTGTTCCGGCAAAATTATTGTTTGAAAAATAGTTTATTTAAAAGGCATTGCTAATTTGAATTCTGCCTTTTTAATTTTGACTTATAATGAAATTACTATTAGAGAACGCACATATTGAAGGCATCCGCTATTATGAAGCATACCGTAAAAACGGTGGCTATCGTAGTGTGGAAAAGGCATTGAAGATGACTCCTGAGGAAATTGTGGAAGAAGTGAAGAAAAGTGGCTTGCGTGGCCGCGGTGGTGCAGGATTCCCAACCGGAATGAAGTGGAGCTTTTTGGCTAAGCCCGAAGGTGTGCCACGTCATTTGGTTTGTAATGCCGATGAATCGGAACCAGGTACTTTCAAAGACCGCTATCTGATGGAATTTCTACCCCATTTGTTGATTGAAGGTTTGATTGTATCATCTTTCGCATTGGGTTCTAATGCTACTTATATCTATATCCGCGGTGAGTATGCCTGGATTCCGGATATATTGGAGCAGGCAATTGCCGAAGCAAAAAATAATGGCTGGCTTGGTAAGAACATTCAGGGCTCCGGCTTTGATTGTGAAATATATGTGCAACGCGGTGGTGGTGCTTACATTTGTGGTGAAGAAACAGCATTGATTGAATCATTGGAAGGCAAGCGTGGCAATCCTCGTATTAAACCTCCGTTCCCGGCGATTGCAGGTTTATGGATGCGCCCAACGGTGGTAAACAACGTAGAAACATTAGCGGCCGTAGTTCCCATTATTAACATGGGCGGTGAGGAATATGGTAAATTAGGCGTTGGCCGTTCAACGGGAACTAAACTAATGTCGGCTTGCGGCAACCTGAATAAACCAGGCGTTTATGAAATTCCTTTTGATTTAACTGTCGAAGAGTTTATTTTTAGCGATGAATATTGTGGTGGTATCCCAAATGGTAAAAGATTGAAAGCCTGTATTCCGGGTGGTTCGTCTGTACCTATTTTACCAACCAATTTATTATTAAAAGATTCACAGGGCAATGCGCGTCAGATGAATTATGAAAGTCTTTCTGAAGGCGGATTTGCAACTGGTTCCATGTTAGGTTCGGGTGGCTTTATTGTTTTAGATGAAGACCAATGTGTAGTACGTCACACTATGAGCCTGGCCCATTTCTATAACCATGAAAGTTGCGGACAATGCAGCCCATGCAGAGAAGGAACAGGCTGGATGTACAAAATTTTGAAAAGTATTGAATACGGCAAAGGCCGTATGGAAGATATAGATTTGCTTTGGGATATTCAAAGAAGGATTGAAGGAAATACCATCTGTCCGTTAGGAGATGCAGCGGCCTGGCCTGTGGCAGCAGCTATCAGGCATTTCCGCGATGAATTTGAATGGCATGTTTTGAATCCTGAAGAATCACAAACAAGAAATTTCGGTTTGGCACATTATGCTGAGCCGAGAGAAGTAGTAGCAGTTTAGATGGCTCGCCAAGGCACAAAGGCACTATGAAAAGAATAATGACAACATTATTTAGTCCTTTTGGAAAATGAGAATCTAACATGGATTTTGAAAATGAAATTGCCGCCAAAGTTTTGAATATTTGTTTTGATATTCATAAAGCCTATGGTCCAGGATTGTTTGAAAGTGTTTATGAGAAGATATTGTGTTACGAATTAGGTAAGCACAATTTAGAGTTTGTTTGCCAATATCCTATTGAGGTTATACACGATAATGTTAATATGGAGTTAGGCTTCAGGGCTGACATAATTATTGAGGATGCTGTTTTAATAGAATTAAAGAGCATTTCAAGATTGGAAGATGTTCATTTTAAACAAGTAATTACTTATTTAAAATTGACAAAATTAAAATTGGGCTTGTTGATTAATTTTAATGAAGCCCTCTTGAAAAATGGAATTAAAAGAGTTGTGAATTCGCCTTTTTAAGCATCTTACAGAGACAAAAGCACAATTGATATATGAAAATTGTTCTCACCAAACTTAGTGCCTTAGCGCCTTTGTGAGAAAAATGATATACAATGTCAGAACAACCGAATATTAAAGTAACAATAGATAACATCACTATTGAGGTGGCTCCGGGAACTACAATCCTGGAAGCAGCCCGTCAGATTGGTGGTGAAGTAGCGCCTCCTACGATGTGCTATTACAGCAAGTTGAAAGGTAGTGGCGGTAAATGCCGCACTTGTTTGGTTGAGGTAAACAAAGGTTCTGAAAAAGACCCGCGTCCAATGCCAAAATTGGTGGCAAGCTGCCGTACAGGTGTGATGGATGGCATGGAGGTTAAAAGCATGACTTCCGAAAAAGTAATTGATGCGCGTAAAGGTGTTACGGAATTTTTGTTGCTGAATCATCCTTTGGATTGCCCTGTTTGTGACCAGGCAGGTGAATGTCATTTGCAGGATTTGAGTTACGAAAATGGTGCTGCAACTACGCGTTACGAATATGACCGCCGCACTTTCGAACCGGAAGATATCGGGCCTCATATTCAATTGCACATGAATCGTTGCATTATGTGTTTCCGTTGCGTATTTACAGCCGACCAGCTAACCGAAACCCGCGAACATGGTATATTGGACCGTGGCGACCATGCAAAAATCAGTACTTGCATCAGTAAAGCACTGGACAATGATTTTATTGGAAACGTAATTGATGTTTGCCCTGTCGGTGCATTGACTGATAAAACATTCCGTTTTAAAAACAGGGTTTGGTTTACGAAGCCTGTGGATGCGCATCGTAATTGCAGCAATCCGAAATGTTGCGGCGAAGCAAGGTTATGGATGCGTGGTGAAGAGGTTTATAGGGTAACTGCCCGTAAAGACGAATGGGGCGAAGTGGCTACAGCAAGCAATGGTCAGACAGGCTGGATATGTGATGAATGCAGGTTTGAGAAAAAGCAAACAAGCGACTGGACTATTGAAGGACCGACTAAGGTGAACCGCCATAGTGTAATTGCGCAAGGTCATTATCAGGGTAAAGTAGGGACAGCTACACAACCGATTTTAATTGATGAAGTTATTGGCAAACGTCCTAAATTGACTTTAGATATTCATAAGGTGAGTGAAGTAAATAAACCCGAAATTCATTTAAGTGAAATAGAAGGTCCGGCTCATTCCGATGATTTTAAATAGTTTTTAAACAAAGGTTTTACAATCTTATTACATTTGCGCCCACATGCTTTTATTATCTATTGACTGGATATTTTTTATCGAAAAGATTGCCCTGATTCTGGTAATCATACTTTCTTCTTTTGGTGTTGCAGCTTATGCAACATGGGGGGAACGTAAAGTGGCTGCCATTATGCAAGACCGTATCGGACCAGCACGTGCCGGTTTGTTTGGTTTGTTACAACCACTGGCTGATGGTGGAAAGTTATTCTTCAAAGAAGAAATCATTCCCGATCATTCCACCAAAACGCTTTTCATTTTAGGTCCGGCCTTATTCATGGTTACAGCTTTGATGACCAGCGCTATTATTCCCTGGGGACCTGATTTTACCTTAACGATTGGTGGAACAGTTCACAGTGTTGCTTTGCAAGTTGCTGATATCAATATTGGTATTCTATACATTTTTGGCGTAGTGAGTTTAGGCGTGTATGGCATTATGTTAGGAGGTTGGTCATCCAATAATAAATTCTCTTTGTTGAGTGCCATCCGTTCTGCATCTCAGTCTATTTCTTATGAATTGGCCATGGGTTTGAGTCTGATAGCCGTTTTAATGGTAACACAAACTTTAAGTCTGAAAACTATCGTAGAACAACAACATGGTTTCTGGGCAGACGGCTATTTTACATGGAATTTCTTTAAGCAACCCGTTGCTTTCTTAATCTTCCTGGTTTGTTCTTTTGCAGAATTGAACCGTGCTCCATTTGATATGCCTGAATGCGAAAGTGAATTGAACATGGGCTATCATCAGGAATACTCTTCCATGAAATTAGGCTTGTATCTTTTTGCGGAATATATAAATATGTTTATCAGCTCGGCAGTATTGGCTACTGTTTTCTTTGGTGGTTATAACTTTCCCGGAATGGATGCGGTAAGAGATGCAATGCCTGGTGGATTATTTTCTATCATCTGTGTAACAGTGTTGATGGTAAAAGTGGTTGGCTTTATCTTGTTCTTTATGTTTATCCGTTGGACATTACCACGTTTCCGTTATGACCAGCTTTTAAACTTAGGCTGGAAAGGATTGATACCATTGGCGTTGATAAATCTGGTGATTACCGGTGGCGTAATTTTATTTTTCTTTAATAAATAAGTTTTTCAAAATAGACCTTTATTGGTCAGGGAGTGTGCAATATGCAATTGACTAAAAGAGCAGCAGCAGTAGATAGAAGCCCGATGACCTTGGGCGAGCGTATCTATATTCCTGCAATTGCCAAAGGATTGAAAATTACATTGGGCCATATCTTCAAAAAGAAGGCAACGGTAAGTTACCCTGAAGAAAAACGTCCGTTCAGCCCTGTATTTCGTGGTTTGCATGTCTTGAACAGAGATGAACAAGGCCGCGAAAATTGTACTGCATGTGGTTTGTGCGCATTGGCTTGTCCGGCAGAAGCTATTACAATGGAAGCAGCGGAGCGCAAAAAGGGTGAGGAACATTTATATCGCGAAGAGAAATATGCCGCTAAATATGAAATCAATATGCTGCGTTGTATCTTTTGCGGTAATTGTGAAGAAGCCTGCCCGAAGGACGCTATTTATATGAGTGAAACAGTGATGCCATCAAATTATACACGCGATTATTTCATCTACAAAAAGCAGGATATGCTGATTACAGATGAACAATTAGCTAAACGTAATGCAACAGGGAAAGGCTAAGAAAGTCTTTATACCTGATACTAAATACTTGATACTATTAAAATGAGTTTACACGAAATACTTTTTTGGTTTTTATCGGCGATGGCTATCGGTTGCGCATTAGGTGTCATCCTAAGCCGCAATCCCGTTAAAAGTGTATTATTTCTGATTGCTACATTCTTTGCCATCAGCGGTCATTATGTATTGATGAATGCACAATTCCTGGCTATTGTAAATATTATTGTTTATGCCGGCGCTATTATGGTATTATTCCTTTTCGTTATCATGTTGATGAATCTTAATGCAGATGCCGAACCACAGAAAAGCCGATTGGTGCAATTTGCAGCCGTTTTAAGTGGTGGAGCATTATTTCTTGTAATCATTGCGGCATTTACCAAAGCAGGTTTAAATATTGATGGTGCAGCAGTTGACAGTAGCGGTGAAATCGGGCTTATTAAAAATCTGGGTATAGCCTTATTTAAGGATTATGTTTTGCCTTTTGAAGTAAGCAGTGTTTTGTTCTTAAGTGCTATGATTGGGGCTATGGTGTTAGGTAAAAAAGAAGACGTGCCAAATCATTTAGAATCAAAAATTAAAAATTAAAAATTCAGTTTCGTGCCGATACAACATTATATATTTTTAAGTCTTGCATTATTTGCCATTGGCATTATGGGTGTGTTAATGCGCCGCAATGCCATTATTGTATTTATGTGCATTGAATTAATGCTGAATGCAGTTAATCTTTTGATGGTAGCATTCAGTAAGATGAACGGTAATTCCGATGCACAAATATTCGTATTCTTCATTATGGTGGTAGCTGCCGCTGAAGTTGCAGTCGGGCTGGCTATTATTGTAATGATGTACCGGAAAGTGCATTCCGTCGATATTAATATTTTGAACAGATTGAAACATTAAGATTGTTGACAGAGTATCAACGATGCTAAAAGGATATCAATAAAACATTCAATTAAAACGCTGGTTTCGCTTTTTAATTTTGACTTTTAAATTTACATGAAAGATTTAGTTTACTTAGTTCCGCTGTTTCCACTGATTGGTTTTTTAATCAATGGTTTGTTCTGGAAATCCATGCCTAAAAAGGTTTCGGGCTCATTGGCGAGTTTAACCATTCTGGCTTCTTTTGTGGTGTCTTTGGGCATTTTCTTTCAAATAAACGGCCATCCTGAAAATGCAGGTGTGGTGCCGTTCTTCAACTTTATTGATTCCGGAAGCTTACATATCCCATTTGCCTTTCAGGTAGATGCATTGTCCTCTTTATTTCTGTTGATTATTACGGGTATCGGGTTTCTCATCCATATTTATTCTACTGCTTATATGCACGATGATGCCGGATATACCAAATACTTTGCTTTCCTGAATCTCTTCGTGTTTGCAATGTTGATATTAGTGCTTGGTTCCAACTATGTAACGATGTTTATTGGTTGGGAAGGTGTAGGATTGGCTTCTTATTTATTAATCGGCTTCTGGTACAAACGTAATGACTATACCAATGCTTCCAAGAAAGCCTTCATCATGAACCGTATTGGTGACCTGGGTTTCCTGGTTGGTATGTTCCTTACTTTATATCATTTCGGAACTGCAAGTTACAGCGAACTGTTTCCTATGTTGAAAGCAGGCACTAATGTTGATACCGGTACAATGAACGCCATTGCTATTTGTTTCTTTATAGGTGCAATGGGCAAGAGTGCACAAATTCCTTTATATACATGGCTGCCTGATGCAATGGCAGGTCCTACGCCTGTTTCTGCATTGATTCACGCAGCTACCATGGTTACTGCCGGTATTTATATGATTGCACGCAGCAGTGCAGTATATGATTTGGCTCCGATGGCCCAAACATTAGTTGCCATAATAGGTGCCGCCACCGCAATTTTTGCTGCAAGCATAGCCATCAAACAAAATGATATAAAAAAGGTATTGGCTTACTCTACAGTAAGTCAGTTAGGCTATATGTTTTTGGCTTTAGGTGTTGGCGCTTACACAAGCGCAGTATTTCACGTAATGACACACGCTTTCTTCAAAGCCCTGTTATTTTTGGGTTCAGGTTCTGTAATTCATGCTATGGGCGGCGAACAGGATATTCGTTTTATGGGTGGACTAAAAAAGAAAATGCCTATTACGAGCATTACCTTCCTGTTAGGTTGTCTTGCTATCGCGGGTATTCCGGGTTTCTCCGGGTTCTTTTCAAAAGATGAAATTTTAGCTGCTGCTTACGCTAAAAACCCGGTTTATTATTATGTTGGATTGGCCGGCGCATTAATGACGGCTTTCTATATGTTCCGTTTATATTTCTTCACATTTACAGGTTCATTCAGAGGCACACACGACCAGGAGCATCATTTGCATGAAAGCCCTGCAGCTATGACCATTCCATTGATTGTACTGGCTATTTTAGCTGTGATTGGTGGATATGTAGGTTTGCCTGAAGTAATAAGTCATCATCATTTACTAAATGAGTATTTATCTCCTGTAGTACAAAATTTTGGTAATCTTCATTTGGAAGAAGCTACCGAATTAAGCCTGATGGGACTGTCAGTTACATTGATTGTGGCTATGATTATATGGGCTTATATGCATACCAAAAAGAATACTAAGTTTGGAGAGAATACAGGCATAGCGAAAGTGCTGGAGAATAAATGGTATATAGACGAATTATATGATACTGTTATTGTAACTCCATTGAATAACTTGTCCAAAGGTTTGGATAAATATGCAGAACGCAACGGTATCGACGGTGCTGTAAATGGCATCGGAAGATTGGTGAATTGGGGCAGCAGCAGAATGCGTTTACTCCAAAGCGGTCAGGTAGGCACTTATATTTTTGCGATGGTGGTTGGTGTGGTTATTTTGTTTGCGATTGGGTTATTAATAGTGGGATAATTGGAATGAGGAGCAAATTTTTATTACTCGGTTTTTGTATGTTGTTAAGCACTTTTGTAAAGGCACAAGATACACTTACTTATTTCTGTAATGAAGGAGAACAAAAGACGGTAAAAGATAGCGCTTCTTTTCTCAGAAAAGCTTTTTTTGCAAATGGATTTTGGAATGTTTATGATTATTATTTAACAGGACAACTAAAAACTATCGGAAGCTATAATGGTAAAAATGAGAAACAAGGTCATTTTGTCTATTATCATGAAAATGGAAATAAATTTAGAGAAGGAGAATATTATTTAGATTATAAGATAGGTAATTGGAAAATGTGGTATGATGATAATATGTTAAAGGCTAATGAAAAATATTCCAATGATACAGCATTAATAGGGAAAATAAAAAAAGAAGGAATGGCTTTGATTAAGGCTTTTGAACAAGATGTTGCGATGTATTATGCAGGAACGAAAGGGGTTTGGGTTGACACATCTCAATGGTTTTATAGCAATGGTCAAATCGCCGAGGAAGAAGTATGGGATTATGGTCTAATTAAACTTACAACATGGGATTCAATTGGGAAAAAGAAAATAGTGAATTTAAAGAATGTAGATTGGTTAAAATGTATCGTTGCTCAGCCATATTATAATGGAAAGGTTGAGAAATTAATTAAGGATAACAATATTAAATTGAGTAACGAGGTAACAAAACGTCTATTAAGTTATATTACTTTCAAAGTGGACGCAAATGGGAAAATCAGCGACGTGAGATGTAATGGGAAACTTTGCAATACTAATGCAACAGAATTTGATTTGTATGAAAAAATGATAGCTAATTCTTACGGCAATTGGATTGTTGGTAAAAGACATAATCTTGCTTCCGATTTTAAAACAGGGTTTAGAGTAGAGGGTAATATTGGCAGTTTTTCTGGGTGGACATTTTCTATGGAAAATAATTACTATGAATACTGACATTTTTATGATAGTGTTAATATGGTCGCTAATCATATCATAGTAGGCCAAGACGGAATTAAATCCATGACTTGTCCGTTGGGATCAAAAATGATAAAAGTGTTAAAAAATAAATTAATTAGCTGTGGAGCGTGATGGCAAAGTAGTTCAGACTCCGGCAAAACAATTACTACAGTAATTAAAAGATAAAAAATAACCGGTTTCAACTTGAAACCAAACAAATATTAAATACACAGTTCAAATACAGCAATGATACTCTTACTATTAATCTTAATCCCGTTTGTATCCGGCCTCATCAGTTTTCTCTGGAAAAGTGAAAGCGTAAAAGGATGGGCATTGGTCACGTCTTTAATCACATTGATAGTAGCAGGAGTTGCCTGTCAGATAGGTACCATGAATGACTTGACTTATGAGCATAACTGGATTACATCTTTAGGCGCGCACTTTAATCTGAAGGGTGAAAGCATGAGTTTAATGCTTACATTATTGACTGCAATCATTTTTCCGGTTGTATTCATTTCTCAATGGAACAAACCTGTTGAAGGCCTGAATCGCTTTATGGGTTTGATGCTGATGACGCAAGCCGGTTTGATGGGTGTTTTTCTTGCGCATGATTTGTTGCTGTTCTATTTCTTCTGGGAATTAGCTTTAATTCCTGTTTATTTCCTTTGTTCTACCTGGGGTGGAGAAAAACGTATCAAAGTAACATTCAAATTCTTTGTGTACACTTTTTTAGGCAGTTTGATTATGCTATCCGGCATTATCTTTTTATACCTTCAAACTCCTGACCGTTCGTTCGGTTGGGAAGCGATAAAACAAACCGGAGCATCTTTACCTGCAATGCAGCAACAAATATTATTCGGATTGTTTTTCATCGCCTTTGGTATAAAAATGCCCATCTTTCCTTTCCATACGTGGCAACCCGATACCTATGAACAATCTGCAACACCTGTAACCGTTATTTTAAGTGCATTGATGGTGAAAATGGGTTTGTTTGCAACGGTTAATTGGCTGGTAGATATTTTCCCTGCAGGGACAGCATACTGGTCCAATACAGTTATGATTTTAGCTGTTATCGGCATTATCTATGCTTCTTTATTGGCATGGGTTCAGACAGATATTAAACGCCTGATTGCTTATTCTTCTATCGCTCACATCGGGTTGATGGCTTTAGGCATTTTTGCCAATACAGACATTGCACACAATGGTTTAATGGTTCAGATGTTTAACCACGGTATAAATATTACCGGAATGTGGTTAATCGTTGCCATGATTGAACAACGTTACGGAACACGCAACCTGAAAGAATTAGGTGGCATGGCTGGTACTGCCCCGACAATGACAATTGCATTGGTTATTATTGCTTTTGCAAATATTGCACTGCCTCTTACGAATGGATTTATAGGAGAGTTTATGTTATTCCATGGCATTTTCCAAAGTGCCAATCCCAATCACATTACTTTCATGGTATTAGCAGGGCTTGGTGTGATATTGGGTGCGGTTTATACTTTGAACATGGTTCAGAAAGTTGCCTATGGTGAATCGAAAACAGGAGATGTTATTAAAGATGTAAGCAAAAATGAACTGATAGGTATCGTGATTATCATTGCTATCATCCTGGTATTAGGCGTGTATCCTAATTTGCTGATGGGGATTTTAAAATAAATATTTTCCGCCTTGTTGATATTTCCGCCAACAAGTATAGAGATATAAAAAATTAATAGTACAAAAACCCTTTTGAGGGTAGGTTAAATATGAAACCATTAATAGCATCTGCATTATTCGGCGTTATCATGATGTTCGCCGCATTATCGGTTAAAGAGAAAAAAACATTTTCACTTATAGCTGCCTTTTTACTGGCAATATTAGTGGGTGTCAATGTTTATGAGTTATGCGAAGTAATGCACAATGCCAACGGCGACACAACCCTTTTTGGCAGCATGTTACGATATGATTCTGTTTCCATCTGGTTCAATACGCTGATGACTTTCATTACGTTTCTGTATGTATTGCTTTGTGGTAAAAATATTGAACGCGTTGGTCAGCATGTAGGTGAATATTACAGCCTTATCTTTTTTATTCTTTGTGGTGCAAATCTATTGACAGGCTATAGCAATCTTTTAATCTTATTCTTAGGAATCGAAATCCTTTCTATTCCTCAATATATTTTAGCGGGTAGCGATAAAAAAAGTCTGAAAAGCAGTGAAGCTTCTTTGAAATACTTTTTGATGGGTTCTTTTTCAACCGGTATTCTTTTAATGGGAATTTGCCTGTTGTATGGCGCGATGCACACTTTCGATATTACTAAGTTCAATTTCATGGAACCGGGCGGCATGAATATGATGGCTTTGGCGGGAATTCTATTTCTGATCGTCGCATTCGGATTTAAAGTATCGGCAGCGCCTATGCATTTCTGGACGCCTGATGTTTATGACGGCGCACCGACACCTTTCACTGCTATAATGGCAACCATAGTAAAAGCAGGTGTTTTCATGGCTTTCTTCCGTTTGTTCAGTCAATCGTTCGGAGGCATTAACGCACATTGGTCACTGGTTTTATCTATCGTTACGGCGTTAACTTTATTCATAGGAAATATCACAGCCGTATTCCAGCAAAGCGTGAAACGTATGCTTGCTTATTCTTCCATTGCTCAGGCAGGTTTTATGTTATTTGCGGTTTTGTCTGTAAATGCAACCGGCATGAAAGGTTTAATCATCTATTCTGTTGCCTATAGTGTAGCTACCATTGGTATGTTCGCTGTATTAATGAAGCTGAAAGATTATACTTACGATGGTTTTAACGGCCTTGCAAAAAAAGAACCTTTCCTCGCCTTTGCTGCTTCTATATTTTTATTCTCCCTCGCAGGTATTCCATTAACGGGCGGTTTCTTCGCCAAATATTTTGTATTAACTGCTGTTATGGAACAAAATACGAATATGGCATGGCTGGTTATATTTGCCCTGATAATGGCAGCAGTCAGTGTTTATTATTATTTCAAAGTACTGATGGCTATGTATTTCAAAAAAGGCGATCCCGAAATGGCAATGGAAGTAACATCCACAGATAAAGTAGTGCTTGGTATAGTAGTTGTCATTGTATTATTAATCGGTATTATGCCCGATGTTTTAATCGGATGGCTTACCAACTGATTTTATTTACTCAAAATGAATTGATAACAAAATGAGAAGGCGTGTGTCTTCTCATTTTTTTTATCTTTACCCTGCAAATACTTGTTGAAATATCTTGTCATTCATCAAATCGATAACCCGAATAAAATTCCTCCTGCATTGAAAAAAGCGCTACTCTATTCTTTTTTGTCGATAATAACATGTAAAGCCGTCATGGCTCAAACTACTTATCTGCCATTAAATACACCGGAGTATCATCTTTTAGACAGACTGGAAACTATGAATGGCGTTCTTTCCGATGATTTCTATACCTCATTCAAGCCTATTCCTCGCAAAGGTGCAGTTCAATTCCTTACAAGTTTGCGAAGAATAGCAAGTGCCCCTGGCAGCGCTATTAATAACATTGACTATTATGATATCGAAAGAGCCATTTCCATTAGTGGCGAATGGTCTGAAACTGCGGAGGGAGATGATGGCGCTATCAATTCTAAAATGCCAATACTGAAATACTTTTATGAGAAACAACCCGACATGGTACATGTCAATACAGATGGCTTATACCTGGTGGTAAATCCTGTTTTGTATGTTGAAGGAATGAAGGAAAATCATGTAGATGGTCTTAAATATATCAACACCAGAGGCGTGGAATTCCGTGGAAAGATATTCAGCAGGATAGGCTTCTACTCCATGTTAGCCGACAATCAGGAAAAACCGCCAGGTTTCGTATATAACTATGCCAATAAATATCAGGCATTTGCCGGAAACGATTACTTTACACCTTATCAAGGTACTGCTCAATCTAACAGCACTTTTGATAATTTAATAGCAAGGGGTTATGTGGATGTGGCCGCGTTGCACGAACACCTCAATGTAACTTTTGGCTTCGACAAGCAATTTTCGGGCGATGGTATGCGAAGTCTTTTTCATTCTGATTTTGGCGCTCCGGCAACCTTCCTCAGATTGCGTGCCAATGTCTGGAAGCTGATGTACGAGACACTTTACCTGGAATTGACGCCACAATATTTAAGAGGTATCGACAGGCAGTTACCGCATAGCTATGCTACTTTTAATCAGGCAAGCATGAATGTTTTGCCCTGGTTGAATGTCGGTTTATTTGAGTCAACCTTATTCTCACAAAAAGATAATTTTCAGGTTCAGAACTTAGTACCTGTAATATTCTACAATACTACAGCAAGGGCACTGGGTGCAAATCAAAAAACTTCTCTGGGTTTCAATTTCAAAGCATTGGCATTACGACGTTTGCAGTTATATGGTCAGGCTTATTTCGATCAGTTAAAGTTTGATAAGATAAGCGACGGATGGTGGGGCAATCAATTCGGTGTTCAATTTGGGGCTAAATATTTCAATGCGTTCAGCATTTCCAATCTTGATTTGCAGGCCGAGGTTAATGTAGTTCGTCCTTTTACTTATGCTTCCAATGACAGCATTACGAATTATGCAAATTATAACCAGCCACTTGCACACCCTTATGGTGCAGGTTTTGCAGAGTTCATAGGCATTATAAAATACCAGCCTTTAACGAAATTGTATCTTTCAGCGAAAGTTATTTATTCTATGCGGGGAACTGACAGTACAGGCGCTTTAAATTATGGCAATAATATTTTCCAATCTACACAAACAAGAAGCGGAGAAGAAGATTTCGGATTAACTGCCGGACAACAATGGAAAGGCCTTTATGGAAATGTCAATGCAGCTTATGAATTGAGGCCAAATCTGTTTCTTGAAGCAGGTGCCATTTATACTAAAGGAAATTTTGATAACGGCATTATTGGTGTTGCTAACTCCGTGACCATGTATGGCGGATTGAGGCTGAATATTGCCAGAAAGGAATATGATGGATTTTGATGACAAACATTAGAATCTGGATTTATTAATCTTAATACTTGCTCCGTTATTCAATTTCTATTTTTCAATAATATTAGTGCGAAGCAAAATTTTTACTTTTGAATTTTAATTATTATGCCAGTAATTCTTCCCGTAAAAGGAGTTGATCCTCAAATTCCCGAATCTTGTTTTATAGCGCCCAATGCTACCGTTGTAGGTGATGTGGTAATGGGCGAAGACTGCAGTGTCTGGTTCAATGCAGTAGTGCGTGGCGATGTCAACAGCATTCGCATGGGCAATAAAGTCAACATTCAGGACGGCGCCTGTATTCATGCTACTTACGAAAAAACCAAAGTCCATTTAGGCAATAATGTCTCTGTAGGCCATAATGCAATTGTACATGGCTGTACGGTGAACGACAATGTATTAATCGGCATGGGGGCTATTGTAATGGATAATGTGGAAATTGGCAGCAACAGCATTATTGCAGCAGGAGCTGTGGTTCTGGAAAATACAAAAGTGCCGGCCGGTTGTATTTTTGCGGGCGTACCGGCCAAAAAGGTTAAAGAAATAAGCGCGGAACTCATTGAAGGGGAAATCACCCGTATTGCCAACAATTATACCATGTACAGCGGATGGTTTAAGTAAATATCCTTTTTCTCCGGAAATATACTCTAACTCACCAGAGAAATCACTTTTTGCTGCAGAATGATGTTCGGAAATGCAGGAATGTCTTCTGTAACTTCGGATTATCTTGACTGATTCGTACTCCTAAGCGCACAAGTCAAACAACTGTTCACTCAAGACTCACGCTTGTTCACTCGAGACTCAAAGCCACTCACTCGAAATTTAGGCTTGTTCACTCGTGACTATAAGCAATTCACTCGATGCACAAGGCAATTCACCCGTTGCAAAGGGCAATTCACTCGACGCAAAGGTCCATTCACTCGTGACTCATGGCAACTCACCCGTTGCACAGGTCCATTCACCCGATGCACATGACCAATCACCTGAAACTCATGACTAAGCAAATAATTATTATCTTTGCGGGATGCATACAACTACTCATTTGGAACCGTTGACACAGTCATATATAGAAAGAGAAGAGCAATTTGGTGCTCATAATTACCACCCGCTTCCGGTTGTTATCAATCGTGGCGAAGGTGTTTTTATGTGGGATGTGGAAGGTAAAAGATATTACGATTTTCTTTCAGGATATTCGGCAGTTAATCAGGGGCATTGCCATCCTAAGATTATCAAAACATTGATAGAACAGGCGCAAAAGCTGACTTTAACTTCCCGTGCTTTCCATAGCGATTTATTGGGTGAGTATGCAGCATATATTACCGGCTATTTTGGTTATGATAAAGTGTTGCCCATGAATACAGGCGTTGAAGCTGTTGAAACGGCATTGAAGCTTGCACGTCGTTGGGCATATCAGGTAAAAGGTATTGAAAGTAATAAGGCAAAAGTTATTACGGTTGAAGGTAATTTTCACGGACGTACTATAAATGTAATTTCTTTCAGTACAGACGAAAGTGCACGTAAGGATTTTGGCCCTTTTACTACCGGTTATGTTACCATTCCTTATAATGATACCAGGGCTTTGGAAATTGCCTTGCAGGATAAAGATGTAGCGGCTTTTTTAGTAGAACCTATCCAGGGCGAAGCGGGCGTGTATGTGCCGGATGATGGTTATCTGGCAAAGGCTTATGACATGTGTAAAGCTGCCAATGTATTATTTATTGCCGATGAAATACAAACAGGTCTGGCGCGTACCGGTAAAATGCTTGCCTGTGATCATGAAAACGTACGTCCTGATGTTTTGATTTTAGGAAAAGCTTTAAGCGGCGGTACTATACCCGTTTCTGCAGTTCTGGCTGATAATGAAATTATGATGACTATTCAACCCGGTGATCATGGTTCTACTTATGGTGGTAATCCTTTGGCATGTAAGGTTGCTATTGCGGCACTGGAAGTTCTGAAGGAGGAAAACATGATGGAAAATGCGGCGGAATTAGGTGAATATTTCAGGGAACAATTACGTGGATTGAATCATCCGAATATTGCTCTGGTTAGAGGTAAGGGCTTACTGAACGCCATTGTTATCAAGCATGATAATCCGGAAGCAGCCTGGGAACTATGTCTGGAATTGAAGGAAAACGGATTGCTGGCAAAGCCTACACATGGCGATAAAATACGTTTTGCACCACCATTGGTTATTACTAAAGACCAGATTGATGAATGCGTTGGTATAATTGAGAAAAGTTTGAAGTGTTTATAAAATCCTACTTAATTTTTAAAAAGAGATGTCAGATATTGGCATCTCTTTTTTTTATCCTATTATATTTAGTATTTAAAACAGGACAGCTATATTTGTTTCATGACGAAGTCAAAATCATCATTGTCTACGGTAAATTATATTACCGGTATATCGGACGGTATGTTACTGCCTATTATTCCATGTGCATTGATAAGCCTTTATTTTGGAAATGACTTAACAGAAGCTTTTGTCTGGTTTACAATTACTGTTTGTTTGGGCGCTTTTGTATATGGCTTTGCACGTTATAGCGGTGAGAAAAATGAAATCAAACATAATCATCCTTCCATAGCAAAGGAAGAATCGCAGAAAGACGCGGAACGATTGAAGCGTATTGGAATTGATGAAAGCCTGGTAAATGAAATGATGCAACAGGTTAAGAAGGAGCAGGAAGATTGGCTGAAAGAGGTCAGGGAAAATAATATGGATTGGGAAAGCCTTGATTTAAAGAGAGCGGGACGAAGCGGATTGCAAACAGGTCTCGGTTTTTTAACAGGGGCTTATCTGATTTCACTACCTTTTCTCTGTCTGATTTTAAGCATTTTTGGAATTGTTGCTTTTTTAATTACAGAGTTTATTTTGATGGGTCTTTTTGGTTGGCTAAAGGGTAAATATATCCGAAAGAACCCTTTTGCTTTAGCTATAACACAGGTTATTTTAGGCTTTTCCGTTTTGATAGTATTAGCCGCTGCCGGATATTGGCTGCTTGAAAATGTGATGCATTTCTAATCTACTTTTAATGAGCTGAAAAACTTGTCGGTAAAGCTTAAACCATCTGTTCCCGTTACATCCAGAATACTCAGCGCATAAATATGAGAACCGGCAAACATGACATGTGCGTAGATATTTTCATAAGGAACGGCCTCGGTAGGATTATGATTTTTAAAAACAACATCATAGCCCATTAATTTCCCGATGGCAACCTTTTTCTTCGAAACCAGTTCCGCACCTGTAAATTGACCCGCAACATTCTGAAGGATAATATCAACGAACATGCTATTGTTATAGTTGGCAGCAACGGCATTTGAGTCAACGCCATATTGAGTTACGTCAATTACAGTTGCCATGCCTGTTATTTTATTTTCCTTATCCATCATGCTGTACAAAATAATCTGTCCATCCTGGTTCATTTCTTGTGGTTTTGATGGGAAAACCACACTCGAGCGATTATCCAGTTTTGCAGTGTATTGCGCAAAACCGGTATTACATAAAACAATAGAAAGCAGTACAAGTATGATTTTCTTTGACATTGTTTATAGCATTTAAAAGGCCTCCAAAGCTACTTCCATTTTAGAGCCGCGTGAACCTTTGATTAAAATTGTTGCATGTTCAACCTTATTTTCCGACAGGTAATCTTTCACTTCCGAAGATGTGGCAAACCAGATATAATTATGTTTTGTCGCTTCAAACTCTTTTCCGGTAAGAATTACATTTTGAAAGCCTAACTGAATTGCCAAATCAACTAATGACTGATGTTCCGCGACAGATTCTTCACCCATCTCTTTCATTGCGCCAAGTAACAGCCATTTGTTTTCGGCCTGTAAAGAAGCCATGTTTTCCAATGCCAGTTTCATACTTGTGGGGTTGGCGTTGTAAGCATCCAGAATGATTTTATTACTGCCTTTTTCAATCAACTGTGAACGGCTATTAGATGGTGTATAGTTTTCCAAAGCCTTTTTTATCGTATCAATATCCACATTAAAATAATGACCGACAGCAACTGCAGCCAATACATTCGGTAAATTATAAGCGCCTACTAATTGTGTGTTTATCTGTACTTCCATGCCAGAAGTCAGTATCACTACTTTAAGCATGGTGTCGTCGCCAATAGCTCTTCCTATTACCTGGGCGTTCGAAGTTCCATAAGTGATTTGTTTCTGAATGCCTTGCGACATTTTTTCCAGGTAATCCAAATCTGCATTCCTGAAGATGGTGCCGTCAAATTTCCTGATGTAATCGTATAACTCGCCTTTTGCTTTCTTAACACCTTCCAGGCTTCCGAAGCCTTCCAGATGGGCTTTACCGACATTATTAATTAAACCAAAATCAGGATTTGCATATTTACAGTAGGAAGCAATCTCACCAATATGATTGGCTCCCATTTCTATGATTGCTATTTCCGCATCTTGTTTTATTTTAAGTAAAGTTAACGGTACGCCAATGTGATTGTTCAGGTTGCCTTCGGTAGCATAGGTTTTATATTTGGCAGATAAGACAGCAATTAATAACTCTTTTGTTGTTGTTTTGCCGTTGGAACCGGTAATGGCTATTACAGGAATATCCAATTGCAGGCGATGATGATGCGACAATAACTGTAATGTGGTTAAGACATCATTGGTAAGAATATATCTGTCATCGGTTGCGTATTGAGATTCGTCTATTACTGCATAAGCAGCGCCGTCTTCCAATGCTTTTGCCGCAAAAGCATTTCCGTTAAAATTGTCGCCTTTTAATGCAAAAAAAATATCGCCTTTTTTAATCTTTCGGCTATCTGTCTGTATGGATGGGAATTGTAAAAAAAGATTGTATAATTCCGGAATGAACATGAAAAGTGTTGTTTGAATTTTGGATATGCAAAATAGAAGTTTATTTGCTAAATGCCAGATACTAATTTTTTATTTCGGTTGTCAGACTTTATTATATAACCGGGAAACAAAAATCCCGCAGCAACATAGTTACTACGGGATTGATAAAATAGTTCAGAGGCATTATCCTAAAATAGGATCAGCATGCTGATTTAGAAATTGTTCTGCTTTTATCATATCATCATGCAAAACGCGGTCTGCATCATTGAATGAAACTTCTTTGCGAAAGGCTGTCATCAGGTTTTCCAGCTTAGCAGAGCTTTTACCCGGGCGGCGGAAATCCATTGCCTGAGCAGCACACAACAGTTCAATAGCTAATACGCGCTGCACATTATCAATTACTTTTTTAAGTTTGGTTGCTGCATTGGCTCCCATGCTTACATGGTCTTCTTGTCCATTGCTGCTTACAATGCTATCAACAGAAGCAGGTGTGCAATATTGTTTGTTCTGACTTACGATGGATGCCGCCGTATATTGTGCAATCATAAACCCGCTGTGTAAGCCTGGATTTTGTGCCAGGAAGGGTTGCAGGCCTCTTTGTCCGCTTACCAGAAGGTATGTTCTGCGCTCTGAAATATTGGCCAGTTCAGCCATTGCGATAGCGAAAAAATCTAAATGCAAAGCCAATGGCTGGCCATGAAAATTACCGCCGCTTAAAATCAGATCTTCTTCTTCAAACACAATAGGATTGTCTGTTACAGAATTTATTTCTGTTTCGACAATTGAGGTAATATGCCGGATGACATCTTTTGTAGCGCCATGTACCTGTGGTACACAACGGAAAGAATACGGATCCTGTACCTGTACTTTTACATTTTGCTGTAAAGCGCTGCCTTCAAGCAATGCACGTATAGCTTCAGCTGTTTCAATTTGTCCTTTATGTGGCCGCACCCTGTGAATAGGATGGGAGAAAGGTTCCGATTTACCATCAAAGGCTTCCAGAGAGAGTGCTGCAATTACATCTGCCCAACGTTGCAAACGGCTTGCCTGTAATAAGGCCCAAGTAGCATAACTACTCATGAATTGTGTACCATTCAATAAAGCAAGCCCTTCTTTTGCATGCAGACTTAATGCTTCAAGATTACCTTTTTTCAGGGCTTCTTCTGAAGCTGTTTTTTTGTTGTTTACGTTTACTTCACCTAAGCCTAACAATGGCAAGCTTAGATGGGCCAACGGAGCCAAATCTCCCGAAGCGCCCAATGAGCCTTGCTCATAGACAACAGGCAGGATATTTTCATTGTAGAAATAAACCAGGCGTTGAATGGTTTCCTCATGAATGCCGCTGAATCCCTGAGCTAACCCACGAATTTTCAACAGCAGCATAATCTTTACGATTTCAGCAGGAACTTCGTCACCAAAGCCACAAGAGTGGGAGGTTACAAGGTTTTTCTGTAAATCTGCAAGTTCGTCATCATTGATGCGGACGTTACAAAGAGAACCGAAACCGGTATTGATACCGTAATAAGTCTGTCCGCTTGCAATTTTTTTATCCAGAAAATTTCTGTTGGCATTGATTTTACCAAGGTCTTTTTCTGTTAACTCAATATTTTGATGTAGTAATTCATTGAGAGATGCAATGAGTAAATGCTCCGGTAATTCCATATGCTGGTATTAATTTTAAGAGCGCAAAGATAATTTTATTTTGAATCCTCTTGCATTTGGAATAGCATATAATATTATCAAAGCCCCGAAAAACAGGAACTATTTACTAAATACAATGATCGCTTCGCTTTTACCATTTATGCTATCATCAATCATTACTTTTGCGTCAATTTGCTTTAGAAAATTATGTAATAATGTAGTGTCGATTCTTGTTATAACGTCAGTGCCCAAATCAGGTTCTGCAGCTGTATTTTCAGTGTAACTGAAATGATATTCGCCATCAGAGAGCTTACAGGAAATAATTAAATCAACCTGCTTTTCGAAATGAATATTGTTCTTAACGGTATTTTTTAAAAGCTCTACCACTGCCAAAGCCAAAGGCACCAGCTTAGCAACTTCCATATAGTAAGAAGAGGTTTTTACTTCCCATCTTATCTGATAAGCATCTGCATCAAAAATTTCGAGTGTTTCTTTGGTAAGTTTCTCGAAGAAAGGTTGTAATGCAACGCTGCTTATTTCTTCGTTTTGCTGTAAAATGTTGTGTGATAGTGCAATACAGTTGATACCCGCTTTTATTTCCTTCTTTATATCATCAATAGATTGACCGGATGCCTGAAATTGGGCATCAAGACTTGAATACAACGCTTCAAGGCTTTCTTTAATGCCGGAATGCAATTCTGCTAATAACAAATGACTTGCTTCTTCGTGTTCTTTATTAAGCTTTGATTTCTGATCTTTAAGTTTGTTGCGAATCTTATATCTTCTGAAAAGGAAAAATGTAATAGCAAAACCCAGCGCCATTAAAAAAGTAGAGGCATACAACAACGATGTCCTGAATTTTAATTGCTCATGTGCAATCATTAATTCGGAATTCTTTTTCTGCCTTAGCAGATTATCAGCTTCCAATAACCTGTAATTGATATCGCCATAAGTATTTCTGTCCATGCTCCTCCAGTCTGCTTCCATTGTTCTCTTCTGTACCTGATAAGCTGATTTGTAATCACCTATATCAGCATAAGAACTTATAAGAAAATTCATTAGTGAAACAGAATCCTTTGTGCGTGACAATTCATAAAGAACAGGAGGGATCACTGCGTTGTAATCGCCATTGAAAAAAGCGTACCTGCTCTTTGATTCAGCGAAATACCGGCCATAAGCCAGTTCGCCATCCTCAAAAGTAGCATTGGACGGAATTTTATTGAAATATTCCAGGAATTCCTTTTGCCTGCCAATCATCACAAAATTATGGGCAATCAGTAAATAGTGTTGGTTACGTGATTTCGGTGTTTTTACCCAGCCAACCATTTCTGCCATCTTCAGTGTATAGAGATAAGCATTAGTCGTATCCTGAGCCTTTGTGTATATGGACGCGATGTTATAAGTCGCCCTTAATATGTTTTCGGCATTGAACGGACGTTCCTTTAGGACGCCTTCATAGTACATCGTATAGTAACGAACAGCTTGTTTGACATTGTTATTGGCATCAAATACAGAACCGATATAGAAATAGCATCTTAGAATTTCCTTTGGATGTTTGTACTTGATGGCAAGCCTGAGCGCTTCAAGATAACATTCCATTGATTTCCTGTAGCTTTCGCGTGTATAGAATGCGTAATAATATTTGCCCTGAACAATATAAAACGAGTCTTGCTTCTCCTCCGGAATTCCTTTAATTTGTTCAATAGCATACTCTGTCAAAATGGGTTTTTGCCCATGTATAACATTGATTTGAAAAAAGAATACCAAAAGTATTGTCAGCAGTAATAATCTTGACATAATTAATTGGTTATATTGGCTTCCAATTGTATTGAGTCCGGATAGAAGGGTAGGGATATGGTGCGCGGATCAATAATGGATTTTCAAATGTTAAGTAAAGATACTTCTTTTTAACAGTTTTCTTTAACATTCGAGTGTGTCAGTTTTTAAAATTTAATTATATAATCGGGCAGGTTTGATTGCATTTTTAATGTAGGGTTTAATAAACGGGAAAGATAATTGTTTATTATTGACATTTGCACATAATTACAAGCCTTATGTGCAACGTATTTGGGCTCAGGTTGCTTTATATATCATAACTAAAATCAAATAATTTTGAATACACCTGTTTTTCATTATGCCAATTTTAAAGAACGCTTTGCCGCCTGTCTTTTGGATACTATTATAATGTGGGTTTTATTGGCGTTTCTGGGAAATCTTTTGAACGAGCAACCCGATCATATATTTATCGGAATCGTTTTCAGTTATAAAGGCACTTGGCTTACTGTTATAGCCGGGTGGCTTTATTTTGCTATTCAGGAATCATCCGTACATCAGGGAACAATCGGGAAGAGAATCTTTAAAATTCAGGTGGTTGATACAGATGGGAAACGTATTTCTTTCCTGAAAGCAAGTGGCCGGTATTTTGCGAAATATATCTCTTACGCATTGCTTTTATTGGGCTTCTTTATGATGCTTTGGGATAAATACAGCAGAACATTGCACGACAGGATATGCAATACTTTTGTTTTGAAAAGTAAGGAATAGGGATGTGTATCAACAGGCATTTCGTTACCACTGGATAAAATCATTAAAATTATTGCTTGCTAATTTTTACTTTAGCCCATTAAATTTCAATTAATGAGTAATTCATTGTTCAGAAGAAAAAATATAACCAACATATTGGCAGAAGGTGGAGATGGTGTGCATGGCGAGGGTGGTTTAAAAAGAGTACTTACTTTAAAAGATCTTACTTTCTTCGGGATTGCCGCTATTTTAGGTGCAGGAAGTTTCAGTAGCTTGGGAGCCGCCATTTTTGACGGAGGCCCCGGTGTGGTTGTTTTATTTGTGATTACGGCTATTGCATGTGGTTTTACAGCGTTGTGTTATTCTGAATTTGCAAGCCGTATTCCTGTAGCGGGAAGCGCTTATACTTATGCCTACGCAAGCTTTGGGGAGTTATTTGCCTGGATTATAGGCTGGGCTTTAATAATGGAATATTCTATCGGCAATATATATGTGGCTTATAGCTGGAGTGATTATTTTACTTCGCTCATGAGTAAATTCGACATTCACATTCCCGCATATTTTTGTACCAGCTATATGGAAGCCAAAGATGCTATTGCAAACAGCAGTGGTAACAAAGAAGCAATACTGGCCTGGAATACAGCTCCTGTTATTGCAGGGCTCCGGTTTATAATTGACATTCCAGCATTGATAATAAATCTGGCTATTACTTATCTGGTTTTCAGAGGGGTAAAGGAGAGCAAGAATTTCAGCAACCTTATGGTGTGGTTGAAACTGGGGGTTGTATTAATTATCATTTTAGTAGGCGGTTATTTTGTATTTAGTAATGGATTGACATTTAACTGGACACCTCCGATAAGCGGTGGCTCGCATTCTTTTATGCCTAAAGGATTTAGCGGGGTTATGATGGCTGTAAGCGGAGTTTTCTTTGCCTATATCGGATTTGATGCCGTTAGCGTACTTGCCGAAGAAAGTAAAAACCCGCAAAGAGATTTGCCAAGAGGCATGATGCTTTCCCTCATTATTTGTACCATAATTTATATTTTATTGACTTTGGTATTAACAGGGGCTGTTAACTATCAGAAGTTTGAAGGCATCGGAGATCCGCTTGCTTTTATCTTTGAACCCGAAAATCTGAATGTAGGCTGGATGCAATTTTTAGTTGCTATCACTGCTGTAGTTGCCATGACAAGTGTGTTATTGGTATTCCAAATGGGACAGCCAAGAATCTGGATGAGTATGAGTCGTGATGGTTTATTGCCAACGGTGTTTCAAAAAATTCACCCTAAATATAAAACACCTTCTTTCAGTACTATCATTACAGGCCTGGTGGTGGGCATTCCGATTATATTTACCGACAAGACTTTTGTGCTTGATTTTACAAGTATCGCTACTTTGTTTGCATTCTTATTGGTTTGCGGTGGTGTGTTGTTAATACCAAAGAAAGAAAAGATTCCGGGACGCTTCCAGATGCCGTATATCAATGGTCGCTTTATATTTCCGTTGATTGTTGCGGTTGCCTTCGTTACCGCTTATCTGCTAAGCAAAACTTATTTTACAGAAATGTTTCAATTTGATTTTAGCAGTAATGAAGATTTTGTAAATGGTAAATCAGGTTTCTGGGATTTAGCCACACCAAAAGTCAGCCTTATTATTTTCTGGGGCTTTGCAATACTTCTTGCTTTGATTGCCTTTGTGAAAAAATATTCCCTGATTCCTTTGATGGGTGTTATAACCTGTGCTTATTTGCTTACAGGCATGAGCAAAAGTAATTGGTTGTGGTTTATAGGCTGGTTGTGTTTAGGATTGGTAGTTTATTTCATTTATGGCTATAATAACAGTAAGCTGAGAGGAAAGTAAACTTTTGTAAACACTTTTTGTAACCTGCAAGCAACACACCTTCTTTTTGTTTGCAGGTTTTATTTTGTCTTATCAAAAGGAATGACCAGATACAAAAACAAAACTCTTGAAAGCCGCATCAGCCAAGGTTGCAATAAAAGACTTAAGATGATACCGACACCTAAATAATAGAAAATGCTGTTGTCTTTAAAAGATAAGCCTAATGTCAAACTGTAGATGATAGCTGTAACAATGAAGACAATTACGATGAATACAAAGTTCATACCCTGCCCATAATTATTCTCTACTTTTATTTTTTGATTACAATGACCGCAGTATTCATTCACCTGCAAACAAGTATTTAGAGGGAAAATGCTTTTTTGAGTGAAGATATTGCCACGTCTGCATTTAGGGCATTTTTCAGTAAGCAAAGAAGGTATAAGCAAAGGATTTTTAGAAGACATTGTTTTGATTTTAAAATTAGGCAACAGTCTTAACGATATTTAACAGCCGTCTCGTTTTGATTTTTATATTGCAATATCCATTGCATTAATTCCCCGCCTATTTGTTTATCGTGCCTTGATGCAGCGGTTAATCTCCAACCGCTATCTGTAAAATGACTATTAATCAAAATTGTATTTTCATCTGTTACAAAAACCAAAGTTTCCCTTCTGTCGTCTTGAAAATTAAGCGGACGGCTTACAATTTGAAGGACATCATTTGTATCCGGATGATGGTAAATCAGTAAATGCTTTTGATTCAGGAAAGAGACTAACAAATCATGATTCAATTGTTTATTTAATCCTGTTGGTAATACAATAAACTTTAGCGATTTTAAATAAATGGAAATTGTAAGTCCTAAAACTAATAAGGAACCGATCGGCAATATAATTCTGCCTGATATTTTTGTAGGGTTGCCATCAGAACTATTATTGAGCAATGTCAGCGATAGGCAGGCGGTCAGTAAAAAGACAATAGCATACACAACGATGGGCATTGTCAGTTTGGTAGTCCAAGGGTAGCGTTTATTTAACTTGATGAAATTTAAATTGCTGACAATTGAATCATCCTGATTTCTTTGTCTATTCTCAATTCTATTGTTCATGCTTACTTACCATTTGTCTTTATATTTTCCAAAGATACGTTCTTTAATCTCCGGCCATTCTTCTTTCAGAATGCTATAATAAACGGTATTACGCAAACTTCCATTATCATTAATAATATGATGTCTCAATATACCTTCAAATGTAGCGCCAAGGCTTTCGATAGCTCTTCTGGAAATATAATTTATCTCGCTTGTTTTGATTTCAACTCTATTAAATTCCAATGTTTCAAAAGCATATTGCAGCATCAGAAACTTCATGGCTTTATTCAAGCCGGTATTATGAAATTCCTTTGAAATCCATGTCCAGCCTATCTCTACGCGTTTGTGTTCTTTGACTAAATTGCCAAAACGCGTTGTGCCGGCGACTTTCCCGCTTTCTTTGTCGATAATCAGGAATGGTAAAGATGCGCCTTCGTTAAATTCATCCAATCCTTTGCGGATATAAGCATAGACATCAGCAGTACTGTTCAATTGCTGTGACATGAATTGAAATAAATCAGGTTGTGCTATTGCTATTTCAGCCAAAGCATCCGTATCTTTTTTATCGAGCGGCTGTAATTTTGTTTTGTTGTTTTCGAGCGTAGGAATATGTTGTAACATGGAATCAAATTATTGAAAATGCCTGTCAGTGTAACTAACAGGCATTTGTATTTTGAAAAAATATTTCATTGGAATTTTAAATTGATTGAGCCACCATTTCAGCAATATCCAAAACCTGAACTTCATCTTCCTTCTCTTTATTCTTTACGCCATCCATCAACATCGTTGTACAAAAGGGACAGTTTGCTGCAATCACAGATGCGCCTGTTGCAAGTGCTTCTTCCGAACGTTCAATATTGATTCTTTTATCTCCCGGTTCGTCTTCTTTAAACATCTGAGCGCCACCGGCACCACAACAAAGTCCATTTGTTTTGCAACGTTTCATTTCCACCAGCTCTACATCCAAAGCTTCCAGTACGGCACGCGGCGCTTCATATATCTGATTGGCACGGCCTAAGTAGCAGCTATCATGGTAAGTGATTTTTTTACCTTTAAATGCGCCGCCTTCTTTCATCACAATCTTTCCTTCATTAATCAAAGAATTAATAAAAGTAGTATGATGAATCACTTCGTAGTTGCCACCCAAAGACGGATATTCATTCTTGAAAATATTAAAGCAATGCGGACAAGCGGTAACGATTTTCTTTACCTCATAACCATTCAGTAACTGGATATTGTTATAAGCCATCATCTGAAACAGAAATTCATTGCCCGAACGACGTGCCGGATCTCCGGTACACATTTCTTCCTTGCCCATGATAGCAAAAGAAACGCCTACTTTATCTAAAATAGTTGCAAATGCTTTTGTAATTTTTTGTGCACGTTGATCAAAGCTACCTGCGCACCCTACCCAAAATAAAACTTCCGGCTGTGTTCCTTCGGCCATGTATTCGGCCATTGTTTTTATGTGCATGTAATAAAATGAAAATTAAAAATTAAAAATTAGACTGCGACTATATCATTCTTTCCATTATTGATATTTGTCCTGCGTGAATCACATCATGATGAGAACAAACACTAAATACTTCCTCTATTGTTGTCATTTCCACGCCAAATGTATGCGTAGTGTACGGTGTAATATTTTTAAAAATGCCTTTATTGTAATCTTCTAAAATGGCTTCATAACTATTCAGAAATCTTTTCAACAAATCATCAATTTCCGACTGTTCAATAAAAGACTCGGGCCTTGAACCATTACGGTATTTATCAGCTAAATCAATTTCCTTGTCAGGCTGTATGCCTGTTCTGTGATAACACAGGATTTCAGAACTCACTACCAAATGCCCCAATTGCCATGCTATATTATTGTTGCAACCGGTCGGTATTTTGTTAAGCTGTTCTATCGACAGCTTGCTTATTTTATCGGCTATTTTTTTTCTTGTTGCTATTGCAAATTGGAAGTGCATAATTAGTGGCAGTTGTTGTTTTGGCAATTATTCAGGCTTGAATTTTTTGTAAGGATTTCTGCTTGTGTGAAAGACAGAAATGATTCTTGCAGTATTCTTTTGACTATTCATTCGGTAAACAATCAAAAATGGAAATACTTTCAATGATGCTCCCCTACACTCATTTATTTTTCGTGAATATTGAAATGGATTTTCTGTTATCTTCTGTACTTGATGGGTTACTTCCTCTACAAACCTGTCATTTAATCCTTTTTGAATTTCCTTTTTGGTTTCCATTTCTTCTTCTAACAAATCATATAATGCGCTTACCTTTTATCATCTGCTATGCGAATGAAATCACATAACTCGTTTCTTAAAGCATTTATATCTCGTTTCATAAGCTGTAATTTTATTTTACAAAATTAGGAAAGCAAAAATCAAAAAATTGACTACCCCATCTCTCCAACCCACTTGTCTCTATCATCCGGGCTAAACTTCCAGGGGGCCATATTGTTTTCAATATTACCAAACATCTGGTTCCATTCCTGAGGTGCATTACTTTCTTCCATTACCAGGTTACGACGCAACTGTAAAATAATAGATAATGGATCAATACTCACCGGACAGGCTTCCACACAGGCATTACAGGTGGTACAGGCCCTTAATTCTTCTGTAGTAATATAATCGTGCAACAGAGACTTCCCGTCTTCAACAAAAGAACCTTTATTCGCATCTATGTTTTTACTCATTTCCTCCATACGGTCGCGGGTGTCCATCATGATTTTACGTGGCGATAATTTCTTACCCGTCATGTTTGCCGGACAATTAGCGGTACAGCGGCCACACTCAGTACAGCTATACGCATCCATCAGATTCTTCCAGCTTAAATCGGTTACATCTTTTGCTCCGAAGCGCGGAGGCGCAGCATTAGGATCCAAATCGGTCGGGGCTTTATCCGGCTCCATCATATATAAGACCTCATTTTGGATCTCCGGCATATTTTTCATTTCGCCTTGCGGCATTAATTTGGCATAATAAGCATTAGGGAAAGCCAGGACAATGTGCAGATGTTTAGAATAAGGAAGGTAATTTAAAAAAGCAAAAATACCCACGATATGCAGCCACCATGCACCACGTTCCAACCCCATCAATGCCCCTTCGCTCATACCATTAAACAAGGGAGCAATAAATCCTGAAACCCAGAATGCACCTACCGGATGGTAATGTTCGCTTCCCAATTGCTGAAGATTGAAATCGGCAGCATTCATGGTAAGCAACAAAGACATCAACACAATTTCCGTAATCAGAATAGCATTCGCATCCGTCTTTGGCCATCCGTTTAATTCACTTTGGTTTAGTCTTTTTAATTTCAAGATATTACGGCGTACAAGGAAAATGGCACAGGATACAAGAACCAATGCCGCCAATATTTCGAAAATGCCTATCAATACAGGATACAGGCTGCCAAGATAAGGTGCGAACATTCTGTGCGTACCAAAAATGCCATCCAATATAATTTCAAGGATTTCGATATTGATAATCACAAATCCTGCGTACACAAAAAAGTGCAGGATAGCCGGCGTCATGCGTTTGAACATTTTCTTTTGTCCGAAAGCCAGTAACAGCATATTTTTCCAACGGGCCGCAGGATTATCATTTATCTTTTCATCCTTTCCCAGATTGATGTTCCGACGGATTTCGCGCACCTTACGGGCAAACAAAAAGACTGCCGCTGCAACCAATAATACGAATAGGATTTGCTGAATTATATGCATGTAAATTGATTTTCTTTTATCATTTCGACAAGCTCAATGGTCAAAGATGTTGACTGAACCTGTCGAAGCCAAAATCCTGAATAGTTACCTTCATTAAAGAGGTATTTACCATTTCAAAATGAATAAGCATTCATTTTGAAAACACCCTGCGAAAATACATTGTTTGCTGCTAATTTTATAGCAATGTCATGTTTTTGTAAAAAATAATGATGCACCGGAGTCTTGTTTTCATCCATAATTCATCCGTTTCCCCTAAAAAGCAGAGACGCTGCATTGCAACGTCTCTGAAAGAATATAAATTACGGCAATTACACCAACGCTTCGTATTCCTCAATCCAGTTCTCCAGCTGGCTTACAAATTCAGGCTTTTCAACATTTACAAAAAAATCGCCTTCCGCCATAATCTTACTTAAAAGAACATCCTGCGCTTTTGTACAATGTAACGCATAAGCATAAGGCGTATGACTGAACGAAACCATTTCATAAACTGAATTGAAACGTCCTGCGTAACGGCGGCCCAATTCTTTTTCTATTTTTTTCCTTTCAAGAAAAACCGGATCAGCTACTTTATCACGCATTTCAATGAAATTATTCAGAGCCAGGTCGGCAACAGCATCAGCATTCGGCTTTCTTTTTTGCTCAAACGAGGATAAAATGGTTTCCCAATCCTCACCGTGCGCTTCCATTAATTCTTCCAGTACAGAACAATCTTCAAAGCCTGCATTCATGCCCTGTCCGTAAAACGGAACAATGGCATGTGCTGCATCACCAATCAAACAGCTTTTATCAGCATTTCTCCACGGGAAAATTTTGGTTGTTATAAGCGAAGAAACAGGATTGTTCATGAAATCTTCTACTAAAGTCGGCATCAGAGGAATAGCATCAGGGAATTGTTTATTGAAAAACGTGCGCACTTCCTCTTCTGTTTTAATCGACTCAAATGATGGCTCGCCCTCAAAAGGGAAGAAAAGCGTACAAGTAAAACTTCCGTCAATATTCGGTAAAGCAATCATCATATAATTATGACGAGGCCAGATATGCAACGCATTTTTTTCAATCAACCATTCACCATTTGGCCCGGCAGGTATATTTAATTCTTTATAGCCTGCTTCTATATAAAATTGCGAGAAATTTGTCCTGTCGTTAAAAGCCATTGCTGTTCTTAACGAAGAAAAAGCGCCGTCTGCACCAAAAAGTAAATCACATTTAATTTCTGTTGTTTCGTTGTCTTCCTGCAGGTAAATAGTATTTGTAGCTGTGTCAACTTTTGTGCAACGTTGATTGAAATGAATCGTAACACCATTATTTTCAGCCAGATCCATCAGTTTTTTGTTTAATTCCCCGCGACTTACAGAGTAAATGGCTTCACCGTTTTTACCATAAGACTGAAATGCGGAAGAACCATCTTCCTGATGTAAAAAGCGGCCGGGCATCGGAATTGCAATTGCTTCAATATCTTCTCTTAGGCCTGCTAATTCCAAAGCCTTCCAGCCACGGTTACTCATGGCAAGGTTAATGGAGCGACCGGCGCCTATAATTTCCTTGCGCATATCCGGCCTGCGTTCGTAAATAGTGACCTCATAACCCCTTTTACGTAGTAAAACGGCTAAAACCGAGCCCACTAACCCGGCACCTAATATAGTTACAGAACGTTTGTTCATGAAAATTGTGTTTGTTTTTGCGGGCTAAGATACAAAAATCAAAAATAGTTTGAGAAATTTAGAAGTTTGGCACGAAATTTGCAGTATTCATTGTAGAACCACAAATACTCTCTACAATGGACGCTTTAAAATCAGATTTACTACGAAACGACATCAGGGCCCAACTCAATTTTGGATTCCGCGAGGAGGAAATTATTTGCAATCTTAAAACAAAAGGGCACACAGACGAAGATATCCTTGCGGAAAGTGATTTATTCTTCTCTGCAAGAAAAAGAAGATTGGCACAAACGAATATTTCAAAATCATATATAATGATGCTGATTTTCTCTTTGTTGTGTTTGGGTAAGTTATGTTGGAGCTTGTTGCTTGCTCATTCATGGAATGCAGTACTTATAATAGGTGTTGGTATCCCTGCTTTACTGATTCACTTATTCAGGAAATCAGAAGAAATCTAAATCAATAATTATTTTCATTTTCCTCTTATAGAGCGCTTTTTTGTTTGGGTTTATTTATAAACTATTTTAGGAGCTACTTGTTATATAAACAAACAAAAAGCAATGAGTCAGCATATTGTAAGTCTTTACGACAATAATGCTTCTGCAATAGAAGCGGTCAACCTCCTTAAAACCGGAGGATTTAACGAAAAACACATCAGTCTTTTAGGAAAAACGGATGTCGGAGATGATGTTCAGGTCGAGGATTCTAAAATAGCAGCCAAAGGCGTTGGTATTGGTGCGTTGGTGGGTGTACTGGCAGGAATAGGCCTGACTATGATTCCGGGAATAGGGATTTTATATGGTATCGGTGCTGTTGCAGGTGCCGTAGCCGGATTTGATGCAGGAATAATCGGTGGAACTATTGTTTCTACTTTGGCTATAAAAAATATGGGTAAAGAAGTAGCGGATCGTTATTCCGAAGAATTAAAATCAGGGAAAGTACTATTGAGCTTTACAGGAAGCGATGAAGAGATGGCAAAGGCAAAAACTTTATTGGAATCGCATGGAGCGCATGTTGAAATGAATGAGCATTAAAATATAAAAATGATAAAAGAGCCGGTATTCTGAAAATACCGGCTCTTTTTATTTAATCCTTTTTTATAATCCCAATTGTGCACTTAGCTCCAGCATTCTGTCAATAGGCTTTTTAGCCGCTAAGCGTAAATTTTCTTCCATTTTGATTTCCGGCAGTTCGTATTTCATACACAAATACAGCTTTTCAAGTGTATTCAGCTTCATATGCGGGCAATCATTACAGGCACAATTATTAGTAGGCGGGGCAGGAATAAAGGTTTTATCAGGCGAATCTTTTTGCATCTGATGCAATATGCCTGTTTCTGTAGCTACAATAAAAGCATTTGCAGGATTGGTTTTTGCGTAATTCAATATCTGCGTCGTAGAACCGATAAAATCGGCAACTTTCAACAATGGTTCTTCGCATTCCGGGTGTGCCAGAATTTTAGCATCCGGATTTTGTTCTTTCAGGCGGATTATCTTTTCAAGCGAAAATATCTCATGAACCATACAGGCACCGTCCCAGAGCAGCATGTTTCTTCCGGTAACTTTATTGATGTACCCGCCCAGGTTCCTGTCAGGGGCAAAGATTATTTTCTGATCTCCCGGTAAACTATCTACAATCAGTTTTGCATTGGAAGAGGTACAGATAATATCGCTCAACGCTTTAATGCCCGCACTGCAATTGATATAAGATATTACAAGATGGTCGGGATGCTGCGCCTTGAACTTTGCAAAGTCTGCAGGCGGACAACTATCACTTAAGGAGCATCCGGCATTTAAATCGGGTAATAAAACCTTTTTATTAGGATTCAGGATTTTAGCGGTTTCGGCCATGAAATGCACACCTGCAAACACAATAATATCAGCATTGGTTTTAGCAGCTTCCTGTGCCAGCCCCAGGCTGTCGCCAATATAATCTGCAACATCCTGAATGTCTGCTTCCTGATAATAATGCGCCAGTAATACCGCATTTTTTTCTTTCTTTAATTTTTCAATCTCTTCAAATAAATCCAGCGTCGGGTCTATTTCCACATCCAGAAAACCGCGGCGCTCTATTGCCGACTTTGCAATTTCAAAATCCATATACTTCTCTTTTTTAACTTCAGAACTATCCATCTTACAGGAACAATACCAAACTATAAATGTTCTGAATTTTTACAACACAAACTTCGTATTTATTTTAATAAAAGAAGGCTTTGAAAATATTCCTTTTGTTGATGAAATTATAGAGCGCTAAATAATGCCATTAGCGGTTCTTTTGTTAGAGATAATTAACCGCTTCACTACATACCATCAACTTCAAGTCCATCAAAATCTTCAATATCAGATAATTTCATAAGTTGTTGTACCTCAATTTTTTGCATACTTTCCTTAAAAACTTCATCCCCTCCTTCTGCATTTGTATTTGTGTTTTCTTTTGTCAGTTTCTTTTTTGTCAGATAATTAATACTCACTTCGGTATTCACTACCGGTCCGAAATTATCGCTTGCATCATAACCAATCAGTTCAAAATCCGAATTTTGAAACCTGAATGTGTAACTCCAATAACCATATCTTCCATGAGCATAACGGATGTACAAATTTCCTTTATCTACTTCAACAGATAGTTCAGGGGCATAATAGTTACCTCCGTCTTCATTTTCTGATGAAAAGCAGCTGTAATTTTTGACAACGGATTCATAGTTGCCATTTTTATTAAACAAAATAATGATGCCTCTGCGGTTACGGTCCAGCTCACCACGATTTTCGTCCTTAACAATCTTGCTTTTGTCTGTGCCCTTAATAATAAGAATGCAATCGTCTGACCCGTCTTTATTCAGATCTCCATAAATTGTATCAAAAGTCACATAGCCTTTGGGCAAAAAATCAGAAAGTGGTCCGGTTGGTTCAATTGTAGCATTGGCTTTTTCTAAATCTTTATCGAGAAGATTATTATCATGTTTTGTTCGTTGATTATTTTTTGAATTATTACAACTGCTATTTCCTAAAATTATCAACATTATTCCTATAAAAAACAAGTATTTATTCATGAATTTTTATTTTTATATTTTTCCTTGACATTTTGATATAATTGTTACTGTTGTCAAATATACATAACCGATTTTTAAACACCCAAAGATGTCCACCTGCTGATTCACGACCCCATACCTCGTAATTCACGAGGTACTACTTCGTACTGAACGAGGTCCACCTGCTGATTCACGACCCCATACCTCGTAATTCACGAGGTACTACTTCGTACTGAACGAGGTCCACCTGCTGATTCACGACTCTGTACCTCGTAATTCACGAGGTATTACCTCGTAGGGAACGAGGTCAACCTGCTGATTCACGACCCCATACCTCGTAATTCACGAGGTCAACCTCGTCCGGAACGAGGTGAAGGTTTTTAGCTTCCCTGATTTCTTCATTTCCTGCATCTGAAATGCCTGAATTGTTCCTCAAAATGAAAATCTATGCTATAAAATAGCTGCAATATTGATATACATTTAATGCAATGAATCCATTATCTTTGAATGAACGTTTGTTCATTTTTCAACAACCGGTTTAGTCGGATTAAAATACATTATCATGCAGGAGCAAAGATTATTTGATTTCGTAGAAACACAGGTGGCAACAAGGCCGGCCGGCATTATGCTTGCTTCAAAAATTAACGGGGCATGGCAAACTATTACATGCAAAGATGTTTTGAACAGGTCAAGAAATCTTGCTGCTGGTTTACTGGCTTTAGGAATAAAAAACGACATTTCGGATCCTGAGCTACAGGAAAAAATAGCTATTATATCTCCCAACAGGCCGGAGTGGATTATTACAGACCTGGCAGTGCAACAGACCGGAGCTATTCTCACACCTATCTATCCCACTGTAAGCCCTCAGGACTTTGCCTATATTTTGAATGAGGCCGAGGTGAAAATCATTTTTATTGCAAATAAAGAGTTGTACGATCGTTTTCAGCCGGTATTTCACGAGATTCCTTCTTTAAAATACATTTATAGTTTTGATAAAATAAAAGGTGCAGAACATTGGGAATCGATAAAACCAAGCGAAGACGGGGAAGACCAAAGAAAGAAAATCTGTAGTGAAATCAATTCAGAAACGGTTGCCACTATTATCTATACATCAGGTACAACAGGCGCTCCAAAAGGCGTAATGCTTTGCCATAGGAATATTGTGAGCAATGTTATTGACAGTTCGCCCTTATTTCATTTTGCACGTAAAGACGACAGGGCGCTGAGCTTTCTTCCGCTGAATCATATTTTTGAAAAAATGGTGACATACGTGTACATCAAAGGCGGGCTTGGTATTTATTATGCCGAAAGTATGGATACTATAGGCGATAATCTTCGTGAAGTGCAACCGATGGTGTTTACCTGTGTGCCCCGCTTGCTGGAGAAAGTGTATGAGCGTATTATGGCGAAGGGCCGTGAATTGACGGGTGTGAAAAAAGCAATGTTCTTCTGGGCCGTGAATCTTGGAAGACAATACGATAATCATGATAAAGGAAGTATTTTTTACCGCGCACAATTAAAACTGGCTAATAAGCTCATCTTCAATAAATGGCGTGAAGCTCTGGGAGGCAGGGTAGAAGCGGTAGTCAGCGGTTCTGCTGCTTTGTCGGAGAAATTAATACGTATTTTTTCGGCTGCGCAAATAACTATTATGGAAGGTTACGGGTTGACGGAGACATCGCCGGTAATCAGTGTAAACCATCTGGAAAGCGAAAACAGGAGAATAGGAACGGTAGGCCCGATATTGAAGAATGTGCAGGTGAAAATTGCGGAAGACGGAGAGATACTTTGCAAAGGCAATAACGTGATGGTGGGTTATTATAAAAATCCGGAAGCTACTGCCAAAGAGATAACTAAAGACGGATGGTTTCATACAGGGGATATCGGTATTATGGTTGATAATAAATTTTTGAAAATTACGGACCGTAAGAAAGAAATGTTCAAAACCTCCGGTGGTAAGTATGTGGCACCGCAGGTTATAGAAAATAAAATGCGTGAAAGCCCTTACATAGAGCAGATGATGGTGGTTGGTCCCGGCAGAAAATTTGTAAGCGCACTGATTGTTCCGAATTACGAGCATGTAAGGAGCAAGCTGAAAAACGAAGGCCATAAGGTACCGGGTTCTAATGCTGATTTAATAAAGGATGAGGCCGTTATAAAAATGATACAGCAACAAATAGATCGTTATAACCCTGAATTCGGGCATGTGGAACAGGTCAAGAAATTTACTTTATTGTCTGAAGAATGGACCATTGATAATGGTATCCTGACACCAAAATTATCCATCAGAAGAAAAGTGATTGACGAAAAATTCAAGAAAGAAATCGAGGCAATGTATGATGGCGAAGATGTTTAAAACAGCGTAGGTAAAAAGCAGAGAGGCGTTGCATTGCAACGCCTCTCTGCTTTTTATATCATAATCATTTCTTTCATCGTCCGCCACCTGCCTGCCGTGCTGCATTAGCATATTTCTGAGCTGTCTGCATATCGCCCATTTGCTGATAAATGCCTGCAAGTATCATATAACCCTGAGGCGCAAAACGGGAGTCCTTGCTGAGCGCAGTATTAATATCTTCGATGGCTGCAGGATAATTACGCAAAGTTGCCTGTGCCTGTCCCAGGCCCATCCATCCTTCCGCCATATCAGGCTGGTCTTCGGTTAATTTACTGAATACCTGAAGCGCTTTATTGGCATCGCCTGATTGCAGGTAAATCATGCCTGCGTAGTTTGCAGTGCTGATATCTAAACTTGAAATAGCATAAGCTTTGCCAATGGCATCAATAGCTTTTTGTTTATCGCCAAGCTGGAACGCAGTAATAGCAAGATTCCGCAATGCTTCTATATCTTTGGAATCATAAGCTACAGCCTTCTCAAAATATTGCATAGCCAAAGTATCATTATTGGCTTTCGTCGCCTCCTGTCCTTTAAGTATATTGCGCTCCGGGTCGTTGGCCTGAATAGTACTCAATGGAACGCCGTCTGCTTCTACAATATGCAAAGGTTTTGCTCCCGGGAAATAACCATTTTGCAATTGTTCCTTATCCAGAAAGCGGCTTACAAATATCCCGTAATCCCAATCAGATTCGCCACGTTGGTAATAACGCACATATATAAATTTGATCGGCAATCCCGAAATATTCACGTACTGGTTCATCATGTCGGGTATATTGGACGCGAGTAGTATAGAGTCATGACCGGGCGTAGGTTTAAAATCTTTTAATTTATTTTCCTTTAGCCAGTTGAATCCTTCTTTCAATGAATTGAAATAGTAATCCGTTTCGTAGTTACCATAGGCTCCTTTGATGCCGCCTTTCAGCTCATTAAAATAAATGTATTCATTCGGATGATTGGCAAACATGAACCTTGCAGGTAAGGCAATTAATATTACGGTTATTCCCACAACGGCATATTGAACAGCTTTTTTCCCTGAAAACATTTCAATGATATAATCAAAGAATAAAGCGCCCAGAATGGACATTACCGGCAGTACAAACAGGATATGACGGATGCCGTCGTACACAACAGACTTTTTATAAATAATATAGAATACCGGAAATATGGTTGCGAAGATGAGCAGTAAGTAATAACTGTTTTTATTTGTTTTGGTGTACTTATACCCGTAGAAGAAAGAGCCTATAAAAGTAATAAGGACAAACAAAGGCATACCCATTCCAAGCCAGTTCAGTAAGTAGGTGGAAGGTAAATTGAATGTACCAGAAACCGGTTTCCCTGCATCATCATATATCATAGTGGCAATGCTTTGAAGCTGTCCGTCGTAAAGAGACCTGATTGCCAAAGGATATGCGCTCATTTTCTTAACTGCTTCTATAGGGTTACCTATAATATTGTCCAAAGCATATGGCCAGAATAAACAAGAACCTATCCAGCCAATAACGACAGCTACAATAATATGTTTCAGGCTTTTGCCAAAAAGCTTGGTACCAAAGCCTTTGATGCGATACATTTCGGCAAGGTAAAACATGCCTAAATAAGCAATTACCAGAATACCGCCCACACGCACACTTATTGCAAGCGCTATAGAAAGCCCCAGCCAAATGGTTTTCTTCCAGTTGAGCGTATCGGTATCTAATGCTTTTAACCATTTTACAGTACAAAGCAAAGCCGCCAGATAGCCTGTTGCGAATGGAATATCTTTTGGATTATTAAAGATCTCGCCAAAAAAGCGAGGCGTGAAAACCATAAATATAACCGCGATGAAAGCCGCACGCCATCCTGCAAATTCTTTGGCAAGCAAACCACCGAATATCAAACCTGCAAAGCCGAAAATCATGTTCCAGTAATGGCGAACGAGAAATTCATCTTTCGGGTTAAAGATATCAATCAGCATAGCGGCAATACCGTCGTAGAAGCCGCCATAATATTTTAGCGGGGAATCGAAGACTTCATTATAAGAATACGTTTTGCCGATCAATTCTTTGGGTATTTCCATTGTCTTGTTGCTGCCAAAGGATTTCATGTAATCCCAAACCCAATGCCCGTATTTCCATTGAGTAACTTCATCACCGGTGATACCGTAATGAGGCACAACAAAAAGGCAGTAAATAAAAATTACGCCCAGCGTTATCCAAAATATTTTTTGCCATTGACCGGAGGTAGTCATTTCCATAAATACAGAGTATTAAAATAATTTCAAACAAAAATATCATAAAAACAACAAACCCCATAAGCTATTAAAACTTATGGGGATGCTGAAGGAATAAAACTAACCGACAAATTTCTTTATCGCTTCAATTACTTTATAAACATCACTTTGCTCCATCGGATAATATAACGGGATGATAATGCTTCTGTCGCACAAATCTTCAGACACGGGTAAACTTACCGGAGACATATATTCATAAGCCTTTTCACGGTGTGAAGTCATAATGCCTCTCCTTGATGAAATACCATCTTCAAGCAAAAGTTCCATTAATTCATTCCTGCTGACTTTACATTCGGGCTTTATGTAAATGCTGAAAGATTGCCAGTTGGTAAAATAACCATCAGCCTCATGCGGTAATCTTATGCCTGCAATATCTTTAAGTTCTTTCAGGTAAATATCGGCAATAGCTCTTCTGCCCCCGATGATCTCATCAAGCTTATCCATTTGTGCAATGCCTACACTTGCCTGTATATCTGTCATTCTATAATTATACCCGACTTCCACATGTTCTTCAAACACTATTTTCTTGGATAAATGTCTTTCCCTGTCATTGACAGACATACCATGCTGGCGCAGCAGACGAAGCCTTTCAGCAAATGCGGCATTATTAGTTGTAATCATGCCACCGTCACCGGTTGTAACAATCTTTCGCGGATGGAAAGAGAAGCAAACCAAGTCGGAATGCGAACCAATCTTTGCACCTTTATAAGCCGAACCGATGCCGCAGGCAGCATCCTCAATCAACAATAAATTCTTTTCCTTACACAAGTCTTTAAACGCATCAATATCAGCAGGCATGCCTATCTGGTGCACCAGTAATATCGCTTTCGTTTTTGGTGTAATTCTCTTTTTTACATCTTCAACATCAAGATTGTAATGCTCGTTCACTTCTGCAAAAACAGGAATTGCATTTACATATTTAATAGAATTTGCCGTGGCTATATAGCTCATGGAAGGGCAGATAACTTCGTCGCCTTCCCCGATGCCGGCAACAATCATTGCAAGATGCAAAGCCGTAGTGCAATTGGAAACTGCCACAGCATGAACTGCTCCGGTATATGCTGCAAATTTATCTTCAAAAGCCTTTACCATAGGGCCTTGTGTAATCCAGCCCGAAAGTATGGTATCGTATGCCCGTTGCGCTTCTTCAGCGTTCATGTATGGTTTTGCTATAGGAATCATTTTAGTCCTGCTTTTCTTTTTGTAATTCAAAATACCATTGTGTCAGGCTTTTCAGGCCTTCGGACAATGATATAGACGGCTGATAGCCTAATAATTTTTGTGCTTTGCTGATGTCTGCCAGTCTTCTTGAAACCGGATTGACACTATTTGCTTCTTTAAATACAGGTTCCAATTGGCTGTTATTTACTTTAAGCAAGGTTTCCAATAACTCAAGCAAGCTTGTTTCAATCTGGTCGCCTACATTGAAGGCTTCGTCTGTAACATCGGCCAATAATGCAAGTATGTTGGAATGTGCCACATCCTTAACGTGTACAAAATCCATTGAATCTTTGCCATCGCCAAAGATTGCCGGTTGCTTGTTATCCCTTATGCAGTCCAGCCATTTAATCATCACCTCGGTATATTTTCCGTCGGTGTCCATGCGTTCGCCATAAACATTGAAATAGCGTAAAGCTACGTAGTCAAGGTTATGCATGAATTTATAACTTCTGAATAATTGTTCACCCCACATTTTTGCCGCGCCATAAAAGGTCTGGTTATTATATGGATTGTCCGTTTCAGGTGTCGGGAAATTTTGCGCAAGGCCATATACGGAAGCGGAAGAACTGTAAATGACTTTCTTGATTTTATGTTTAACGCAAAGATTTGCAACATTGAAAGTCGCATTCATCATCACATCATAACCTTGTATCTGGTCGGCAGCACAGGAATTAATTCTCAACGCAGCCATATGAAAAACATAGTCTGACTGAGCAATGCAGCTTTCCAGTAATTCATTGTCCCTGATATCGCCTTCGTGAAATTCAACAACAGGATTATCATAGAAATTAACCATGTTGGCCATAGAGCCTCTGATAAAATTATCGATGATAAGAATCTTCTTAGGTTTGTGCAGCAATAACTCCTCTGTTACATAAGAACCGATGAAACCTGCGCCCCCTGTAACTAAAATGGTACTGTTCTCAATTATATTCATACTGTAAAAATTAAAAATTGTGTTTCTTATTTAACCTTTCCGTGTACATCCAGGCCTATCCATAGCAGATACCTGAAACGGAACATATCGTAAATAGTCCATAAAATATCATGCAATTTACCTAATGAGCCTGAACCATGTTTACGTGCATGAAATTCAATGGTACGTGTTTCTACTTTAAAGCCATTAATCTTTCCGCGCATAATCATTTCCGGTGTAGTAAAAGCGGGACTTTTGGCTAAGGGCAATACTGTTTTAATAATGTTTTGCCGGTAAATCTGCGTGAAATTCATGTCCTTCAAACCTTTTGTGAGAATCGGGAACAGCATTTTGCGGATAAAGAAATTGACATTGGAAGTCACCAATCGCCAGGATGTGGCGCCTGCGTATATTTTACGTTCCAAAACCAGCAAATCTGCATCGCCGATGGTTTCAAGCAAAGTCCGTATTTCGCTTATAGCCAAGGGGAGGTCAATGCCATTAAATACCACGAACTCTTTTTGAGCCACCGCAAATCCTCTTTGAACCGAAATGCCCTGATTGAGATTGATATGGTTTGGCAAAAAAACAATGTTGGGTTGAGCAGAGAATTTCTCTTTTAAAATTGCAGAAGTATTGTCCTTGCTGCCATCATCCACCACTATGATTTCATAATCTGCAAAGTCTTTATCCAATTGTGTGATGCAGTTGCGCAAGGCTTCTTCCACAAGTTTTTCTTCATTGTAGATAGGTATCACCAGGCTTAAACCAATGTTGGATTTTTCTTGCATCAGGACTGAAAGATTTGCTTTAAGGTCTGAACAATGTGTTGCTGCTGCTGCTCAGTCATGCCCGGATAAATAGGCACAAAAAATGTTTGATCTGCAACGGTACAGCTTACAGGAAAATCTTCGTCTTTATAATTCTGATTTTCAAAATATGGCTCCTGATGCAAAGGCTGAATGCCAAAGCGTGCAGATATATTTGCTGCAGCCAATGTTTGCAGCACTTCCTGTACTGTTTTCTTTGATTCCGGTTTTATTTTAATACAGTAAGAAGACCATGCCGGGTCGGCATATTCAGGAACAAAAGGCAGTTGTAAATCTGAAATTGCTGCAAGATGCTGATTATAATATTCTGCCTGATACTTGCGTTGTTCCAGCATTGCATCAATCTTGGTCAATTGCACAATACCCATAGCAGCTTGCATATCGGTCATTCTGTAGTTATAGCCGCTGTCGTAATATTTCTGAAGAATCAGGCCTTTTGCTTTATGTCTGTCCAAATCGGAAACAGAAGCACCGGTAGCACGAAGAATACGCGCTTGTTCTGCAATATCATCGTTGTCGGTAACCAACATGCCGCCTTCGCCCGTTGTAATCATCTTACGCGGATGAAAACTATAGGTTGCCATAACATTATGATTACCTAAAAATTTGCCTTTATATTTTCCTCCGAAAGCGGTGGCAGCATCGTCTAACAAAGTCAGGTTATGTTTATCACAAATAGCTTTCAATGCATCCAAATCATTAGACAGACCAATCTGGTCAATGTTCATAATGACTTTGGTTTTTGATGTGATTTTTGCTTCAATAAGTTTCGGATCAATGTTGTAAGTGTCCGGATCAATATCTACAAACACAGGGACGGCTCCCGCCATATTGATGGCATTTACATTTGCCATGCAGGTGGAATCTGCTACAATAACTTCATCGCCATATTTTACACCTGCAATTTTCATGGCAATGTGCATGGCAGAAGTGCATGCATTCATAGCAACGGCATGTTTTACGCCGATATAAGCTGCTACTTTTTGCTCGAATTCTTTTACTTTAGGCCCCTGACTTACCCAGCCACTAAGAATTACGTCTTTCATGGCATACCACTCTTCCTCGTCAAGCCAGGGTTTCATTAATGGTACCTGATTGTCAAATAATGAACTCATATTAAAATTGCTTCTGCTCTAAACTTTATGAAATTAAATCAAAATAACCTGCTCCAGTTATAACTTTCTGTTACTTCGGCGACTTTTTTTGCCGGTGTGCCATAAGCTATCACTTTTGCCGGGATATCATTCATTACTGTTGATGCCATTCCGATAATACTTCCTTTTTCAACAGTGATTCTTGCAACAAGTACGGCGGCACTACCGATAAAGGCACCTTCTTTAATATGTACTCTGCCTCCGATTATTGCACCGGGCGAAAGAGAAACATATTTTTCAATGATACAATCGTGTTCAACCAATACTCTTGTATTTATAAGAACATGATCTGCTATGGAAGTGTTGGTATTGACAATAACACCTGCACCAATCATGCAGTTTTTTCCTACAGTGGCGGAAGGTAATATTTCCGCTGAAGGATGAATGGCACTTATGAAATCACAACCCGTTGCTGAAAGCCTTTCTACGATTATTTTTCGTGTATTCGGATTGCCGATTGCCACATGAACCATCGGGTTATTTTCTTTCGATAACATTTGAGCTATATTTAATACCTCAATGCCATTGACTTTTGTACCTGCTAATGATTCATTTTCATCAATAAAAAACAGATGAGCGGCAGGGTATTGACAAATAAAAATATCTGCAATCACTCTTCCCTGAGCGCCACTTCCAAAGATGAAAATTGTTGAAGGAATCATCGATTAATATTGATTTACTATTTTAATCGTATGTTCCAATTCTTCCTGTGTCAATTCTGCAAACATTGGTAAAGAAACACAATGTGAGGCTAAATATTCGCTATTAGGAAAATCACCTTCTTTATAGCCTAAATGTTCATACGCTTTTTGCAAATGACAGGGAACAGGATAATGTAAGGCTCCGTTGATACCATGTTGTTTTAAAAACTCCAGAAAGCCGTCTCTGTCTTCTGTTGTAACAACAAATAAATGATAGTTGGAATTTGCCCATTCGGGCTGCACCTGCATCTTTATCTTAGGATTGGTAATCTCTGTATGATATCGGTTTGCAATGGCTCGGCGTTTCTCGTTCCAGGATGGCAGGTGTTTTAATTTTACACTTAAAGAAGCGCCTTCCAGGCCGCCCATTCTGTAGTTATAACCAATTTCATCATGATAATAACGCACCTTCATGCCATGATTTCTCAAAGAACGTATTTGGGTATCGTAAGCTTCATTATTAGTAGTAATGCCGCCTGCTTCGCCACATGCGCCTAAATTCTTGCCGGGATAAAAACTGAAAGTAGCGATCGATGCCAAAGAACCACATTGCTTGCCTTTATAGGTGCTGCCCTGTGCCTGAGCGGCATCTTCAATTAAATGAAGCTTGTGTTTGTCGCAAATGGCTTGCACTGCATCCACATCAAACGGTTGGCCGTAAAGGTGCACACCAATAACAGCTTTGGTTTTAGGGGTAATGGCTGCTTCGATTTTATCAGCGGCAATTTCCCAGGTATCTGCATCGCAATCAACAAATACAGGTGTAGCGCCTGCATGGCTTACGCCCCAGGCTGTTGCAATAAAAGTATTTGCCGGTACAATAACTTCATCGCCTGTGCCAATACCTAAAGCAAGCATAGCCAAATGAAGCGCAATAGTTCCGTTTGAAACGCCTATAGCATATTTAGTACCAACAAAGGATGCAAAACTGTTTTCAAATTGTTCTACATACTTACCGCCTGCAAAAGCATTTTCATTGAAAACAAGTTCAAACTGTTCAAAAATTTCGGCTTTTACCGATTGATTTTGTCTTGTCAGATCTAAGCAAGGAATATTAAAAGCGTTAGCGCTCATGATTATTTATTAAATACTTTTTAGAATTTTAGCAGGATTTCCGGCAACGATAACGCCTTCGGGTACATCTTTTGTAACAACGCTTCCGGCGCCGATTATAGAACCTTTCCCAATCGTGATGCCACACATAATGGTTGCATTGCTGCCAATGGAAACACCTTCAGAAACATAAGTGTTTTCCATTTTCCAGTCTGCTTCCGTTTGCATAGATCCGTCAGGGTTTACAGCTCTTGGTAATTTGTCGTTTATGAAAACTACCGAATGTCCAACAAAGCAATTATCTGCAATATGCACGCCTTCGCAAATAAAAGTATGGGAAGATATTTTGCAATTTTTGCCGATAGCCGCACCTTTCTGGATTTCTACAAAAGTGCCTACTTTGCTACCATCATCAATGGAACAGCCATATAAATTTACAAAGTCGAAAATCTTTACATTTTCGCCAATGGTAATGTTATTGAGATTTTTCTTTTCCGAGATTTCGGTTATTAGTTTCATAAAATGATTTCCTGTCCTTTTTGCTTGATTGATTTCTGTGCCGCTTCCAGAATCCTTACTACTTCAATGCCGGTTTCAAAGTTGGAAACAGGTTTTGTTCCTTTTACAATAGCGCTGACAAAGTCGGCAGCCATGCCGGACAATGCTTCTGTATTTGGCAAATGTGGCAAATATACATCTCCGGAACGATAATTTACAAGTAAATTACGTTTGTCTTCATCTGTTTTTATATCAAAACCTTTAGCATATACTTTTACTTTTTCGGTAGGCTCCACGTCATCAAACAAAATCATTTTTTTGTCTCCGCCTATCATTATGTTCCGGAGTTTTACCGGTGAGGACCAGGAACAATTGAAGTGTGCAATGAACCTGGTAGAATAATTTACTGTCAGGTATGCAATGTTTTCAATATCGTTATTTGTATGGCAAACGCCTGTAGCCTGTACACTATAAGGTTTTTCGTTGTATAAATAAAAAAGGATGGAAAGGTCGTGCGGGGCTAAGTCCCAAAGCACATTTACATCATGTTGTATAAGTCCGAGGTTAACTCTTGTGGAATCAAAATATTGCAAATCACCTATTTCCCCTGTTTCAATCAGGCTTTTAATCTTTTGAACGGCGCCTGTATATAAAAAGGTATGGTCAACCATTAAAACCTTGCCTGTTTGTTTGCTAAGTTCAATGAGTATTTCAGCTTCTTCAGCAGATTGTGTCATTGGTTTTTCCAACAAAACATGTTTACCTGCTTTTAAGGCTTTTTGTGCTAATGGGAAATGTGTATGAACGGGCGTTGCAATTACAATTGCATCTACTGTCGGATCATTAATCATAGCATCCGCATCCGTCGTTACATTTATTTTAGGGTACATTTTCTGAACTGCTTCCAATCTGTTTTCGCGTAAGTCAGATACACAACAAACGGAACAGCCATCCACGCCATTAAAATTTCTAACCAGGTTCGGACCCCAATAGCCATAACCTATAATGCCAATATTTATCATTCAAGCTTTTTTTGAAAAAATCTCCCAAAAGTAATACAAGTTTTTCTATCATCTGATATCTTTCCAAATCGGAGCAGTAGGATTTATTATTAATTATGGGCAGCAAAATGTAGATATTGATTGTGATTGAGATAGTATTTTTGTAGATTCAACACGAAGACGTTTTTAAAATAGTCCGTTTCAATTTAACCAGCCAATTAATTGGTTTCTACACCATATATGAATTTCATCAAATCCGGATACTGTATTATTCTGTTATGTATGTGTTTTTTTACGAAAGCAAATGCACAATTGCTTACTTATAAGACACTTTCAGCTGAAGATGGATTGCTAAGCATAGAAGTTCATACTATTATACAGGATTCAAAGGGGTATGTATGGATTGGTACAAAAAATGGCCTTTGCCGTTGGGACAGTAAGAATTTTGAATATTTCACTATTGCCGACGGGTTACCGAACAATGAGGTGTTATACGTATATGAGGACTCCAAAGGAAGGATTTGGATTTCCTGTTTCAGCGAAGAGCTTTGTTATTATTTCAACGGACGTATTTATAATAGTAAAAATGCTCCTTTTTTAAATAAAATCAAGAGCCAGCAGGGCCTTATGTTTATTGAACAAAACAATGAGTTTTATTATAAATCTACTGATGCCAGTTTAATTAAATTCAATCTTTTGACTCAAAAGTCAACAGTTATACACGATAGCTTAAAAGCAGCGGCTTTTTTCTTTATAATAAATAAAGGTAAAGTATGGGGGTTTCAGGATGAACGAAACCGGAATCGTTTGATTGCTAAAGATGCCAGAAATCTTATTTTGAATGAAGATACCAGCTATTATACTCCTTACTATTTCTGCCCCAACTTACCCAGTAACAATATTCTGACTTGCATAGATTTCAGACATAAACGTTATAGCTTTCAAAAAGGGTTGGACACTCCATTTTATCATGCAAATTATACAAATAAAGAATTCAGATTTGCTATTTATAATGAGGGGAGAATAATGGAAATTTATAATAATTATATCCTGCAGAAAAAAGATAATTATAAAATAAAGGTTGATTATCCGGATCGGCAACAAACTATTGACATAAAAAAGAATCTGTTTATGGTAACAACTGACGGGTTATTATTTTGTCGTCAGATGCCTGTTCTTGAATATGAACAGAATTCCCGGATTAATAATAATGCTAAATTTCTTTTCAGGTACGGAGGGGAGGTATATATTGTCAATAATAGGTATGAGCTTATAAATGTAAATAAACAGCAAAAGATCAATCAGCTTAAAAGCAACGCAATTAATTTATACAACCTATTGAGCTTTGAAGGTAAATTTTATTTAAGCACGTCTTTTGATCTGTATCGTTTTGCTGATCCAAATAAAAAAATTGAAGATTTAAACTATTTGAGGTATTCAAACTTTAAATATATTTCTCCGAGTAAGAAGGCCAATCATTTATTTACCGCAAATGGACTGGGGCCTGGTATTTTTCTGATTAGCCCTCAAACACACACTTACGACACCTTATTGCTTGACATACAAAAAAATGTTTACAGTATATTTGAGGATAGCCATTCCCGTCTTTGGTATTCTACGACTGATAAGGTTTATTATACGGATGAATATTACAATGGCATAAAAAGGAGCAGGGAGTTTGTCCTTGACCCATCAAGCCCTGTATTTTGCAAAAGCATCGGGGAAGATAACAAAGGGAACCTTTTTTTCACGACCAATGGTGGTGTTTTTGTATATGACGGGAAGCATAAGTACAGGATAGACCAGGCCAGTCTTTTGAGTGACAATGAGTGCAGCAAGGTAGTTATCGACACGCTTCGCAGCAGTTTCTGGGTGGCTACCAAGGATGGCTTAAACCGGATTGGCTATTACCGTGAAAATGGCATATTGAAATTCAAGGTTTTAAGTAAGTTTTTTGCATCAGACGGCTTAAGGTCAGACAATATCAGTGACATATTGCTGGACAGCAATAAACTGTATATAGCCACAGATAAAGGAGTCAACATTCTGGACGATGTAAATTACCGCCCCGATACCATGCCGATACCTGTTTACGTTAAGCTTACAGCAATAAATGCGGCTGCGAACAAAGGCTATGACACGATAAAAACCATTGAACTGGAGCATGACCGGAACAATTTGACTATCGGGTTTTCTGCATTGTATTTTTTGAGGCGGGACCGTTTAAAAATAAAGGCTTACCTGTACCGGGACAACAGCCTTGTTTCTCAAAATGACGTTACGGGAGACAAGATAGATTATTATTCGCTCAACGACGGCGATTATAAACTGGTGCTTTATGCCTTTGACCAGGACTACCATTATAACAATGGTCAGTCTACGCCATTTGAGTTTACGATAAAGCCTCCCTATTACAAGACATGGTGGTTTATCATTGGCTCAAGCCTGCTGGTAATCATAATCAGTACAAGCCTGATGCTGTGGAACCTGACCCGGCGCAAGAAACGGGCTATACAGCAGGCCGAGCTGCAGGCCCGGCTGAACGAATCGACGCTTAAGTCTTTGCAGAGCCAGATGAACCCCCATTTTGTTTTCAACTCTCTTAACACGATACAGTCTTTTATTACGGAAAAGGATGAAGCCGGCGCAATTGATTACCTTTCGGATTTCAGTGTTTTGATGCGAGAAATACTGGAACAGTCTGTGCATACGTTTATAAGCCTTGAGAACGAGATACAGTTCCTGAAGCAGTACATGCAACTGGAGATAACGAGGTACAAACATTCCTTTGATATTGCATGGGACATTAAGCTGGATGAGGAAGATTTGACGGATATTTACATCCCTACGATGCTGATACAACCTATCCTTGAGAATGCGGTAAAGCATGGTGTTTCAGCATTAAATGATGTAAAGGGCCATATTGAAGTGACCTTCGGGCTTGTTAACAAGCACCTGCTTGGCGTGACAATAAAAGATAACGGCCAGCCGTCTGGCGGCAAAAGCTTTAAAGGTAACTCTATAGCGGTGCAGACGATTAAGGACCGGTTGAATATTTATACAAAGAACAAGGTAAAAGGTGAATATCATTTGCTGGTAGCTGAAACGGGTGCTACTGCAACTATAACTATTCCAATTTAGTGTTACCTTTCTATAATGTTATAAAGAAGTTTAAATACAATTCTGAGAACGCATAAATGCATTTTACGATATCAAAATATTACATTGCTTTATCAATTGCTCTTCTTAGTTGCATCCTGACAACAAACGCGCAATTGCTTACTTATAAGACACTTTCAACTGAAGACGGATTACCAGGCATTGAAATTCATACCATGATGCAGGATTCAAAGGGGTATGTATGGATTGGTACAAAAAATGGCCTTTGCCGTTGGGACAGTAAGAATTTTGAAACTTTTACTATTGCCGATGGATTGCCCAATAACGAGGTATTATATGTGTATGAAGATTCTCAGGGAAGGATCTGGATTTCCTGTTTCAGTAAGGAACTTTGTTATTATTTTAATGGACGTATTTATAATAGTAAAAATGCTCCCTTCTTAAATAAAATTAAAATACAAACCGGCTCTAAACTAATAGAACAAACGGGCGAATTGTATTATAATGCTGATAATGGCAAACTGAATAAATTTAATCTTTTAACCGGAAAAATAATTACAGTATCTGCAAAGAAGGAGGTTCGCTTATTTCTATTTACAAAGCATAAAGGTAAGGTGTGGGGAATAGAAGATTCAAAAGAAACCGGTTTGGATGCCCGGAGAATTATACTAAGCGAAGATACTGCGTTTTATACTTCGTATATTTTCTGCCCCAGTTTTCCAAACACTGACACTATTATCTGTATGGACCGTAAAAATAAATGGTATGGTTTTTTGAATGGCTTTGATTCGCCATTTTATAAGGCAAAATATGTTAATGGCGATCTTAAATGTGCAATTTATAACAATGGAAAAATACTGGAAGGCTATAATAATTATATTATTCAGAAGAAAAATAATTACGTATTAAGAATTGATTACAGTAATCGCGGCCATATTTATCAAATAAAGGAGAGCTTTTACGTAGCGACGACATCGGGGTTATTATTTTGTCGTCAGATACCTGTTCTTGAATATGAACAAAGTTCCGAGATTAAGAATAATGCTAAATTTCTTTTCAGGTACGGAGGGGAAGTATATATTGTCAATAATAAGTATGAGCTTATAGATGTAAATAAACAGCAAAAGATTAACCAGCTTAAAAGCAACGCAATTAATTTATATAACCTATTGAGCTTTGACGGTAAATTTTATTTAAGCACGTCTTTTGACCTGTATCGTTTTGCTGATCCAAATAAAAAAGTTGAAGATTTAAACTATACCGGGCATACGAACTTTAAATATATTTCTCCGAGTAAGAAGGCCAATTATTTCTTTACCGCAAATGGAATTAACGTTAATATTCTCCTGATCAATACTCAAACGCATACCTGCGATACTTTACTGGCAGAGCGGCAAAAGTCCGTTTACAGTATATTTGAGGATAGCCATTCCCGTCTTTGGTATTCTACGACTGATAAGGTTTATTATACGGATGAATATTACAATGGCATAAAAAGGAGCAGGGAGTTTGTCCTTGACCCATCAAGCCCTGTATTTTGCAAAAGCATCGGGGAAGATAACAAAGGGAACCTTTTTTTCACGACCAATGGTGGTGTTTTTGTATATGACGGGAAGCATAAGTACAGGATAGACCAGGCCAGTCTTTTGAGCGACAACGAGTGCAGCAAGGTAGTTATCGACACGCTTCGCAGCAGTTTCTGGGTGGCTACCAAGGATGGCTTAAACCGGATTGGCTATTACCGTGAAAATGGCATATTGAAATTCAAGGTTTTAAGTAAGTTTTTTGCATCAGACGGCTTAAGGTCAGACAATATCAGTGACATATTGCTGGACAGCAATAAACTGTATATAGCCACAGATAAAGGAGTCAACATTCTGGACGATGTAAATTACCGCCCCGATACCATGCCGATACCTGTTTACGTTAAGCTTACAGCAATAAATGCGGCTGCGAACAAAGGCTATGACACGATAAAAACCATTGAACTGGAGCATGACCGGAACAATTTGACTATCGGGTTTTCTGCATTGTATTTTTTGAGGCGGGACCGTTTAAAAATAAAGGCTTACCTGTACCGGGACAACAGCCTTGTTTCTCAAAATGACGTTACGGGAGACAAGATAGATTATTATTCGCTCAACGACGGCGATTATAAACTGGTGCTTTATGCCTTTGACCAGGACTACCATTATAACAATGGTCAGTCTACGCCATTTGAGTTTACGATAAAGCCTCCCTATTACAAGACATGGTGGTTTATCATTGGCTCAAGCCTGCTGGTAATCATAATCAGTACAAGCCTGATGCTGTGGAACCTGACCCGGCGCAAGAAACGGGCTATACAGCAGGCCGAGCTGCAGGCCAGGCTGAACGAATCGACGCTTAAGTCTTTGCAGAGCCAGATGAACCCCCATTTTGTTTTCAACTCTCTTAACACGATACAATCTTTTATTACGGAAAAGGATGAAGCCGGCGCAATTGATTACCTTTCGGATTTCAGTGTTTTGATGCGAGAAATACTGGAACAGTCTGTGCATACGTTTATAAGCCTTGAGAACGAGATACAGTTCCTGAAGCAGTACATGCAACTGGAGATAACGAGGTACAAACATTCCTTTGATATTGCATGGGACATTAAGCTGGATGAGGAAGATTTGACGGATATTTACATCCCTACGATGCTGATACAACCTATCCTTGAGAATGCGGTAAAGCATGGTGTTTCAGCATTAAATGATGTAAAGGGCCATATTGAAGTGACCTTCGGGCTTGTTAACAAGCACCTGCTTGGCGTGACAATAAAAGATAACGGCCAGCCGTCTGGCGGCAAAAGCTTTAAG
>NZ_VWSH01000003.1:0-309590 GCF_008629695.1 Taibaiella lutea | reverse complement strand
CATGGTGTTTCAGCATTAAATGATGTAAAGGGCCATATTGAAGTGACCTTCGGGCTTGTTAACAAGCACCTGCTTGGCGTGACAATAAAAGATAACGGCCAGCCGTCTGGCGGCAAAAGCTTTAAGGGTAACTCTATAGCGGTGCAGACGATTAAGGACCGGTTGAATATTTATACAAAGAACAAAGTAAAAGGTGAATATCATTTGCAGATATCCGAAACAGGTGCCACTGCAACTATAACTATTCCAATTTAAATTTATATGAAAGTACTATTGATTGATGACGAAATAAGGAGCCTTGATAATTTATCTGCACTACTCCGTAATTATTGTCCCGAGCTGGAAATTGTAGGGCGTTGCCAAAACATAAATACTGCTTATGAGCAGATAGAATTATTGAACCCTGCTGTAGTATTTCTTGATGTTGATATGCCGCCTTACACAGGATTTGATTTATTGCGTAAATACGAAGAATTGCCTTTTGAAGTAATTTTTGTTACTGCATTCGATCATTATTCAATTGAAGCAATTAAATTTTCAGCATTATACTATTTATTAAAACCTATTAAGGTAGATGATCTGAAAGACGCAATAAAAAAAGCACAGCTTAAGATTGAACGTAACCAACGCCTGAATACCAATTATTTTCAATCTATTCTTCAAAATCCAAATGATATAAGACGTTTGGTAATAAATGGTAATAAGGAAACTGATATTATTGAGCTTGACCAGATTATCTATATTGAGGCCAATAATTCTTATTCCACTTTTCATTTAAATAATGATAAACGTATAACAAGCTCAAAAAGCATTAAAGAATATGAACAAATGCTCAGCACGAAAGGATTTTTCAGGGTACATAAATCATACATGGTAAATATAAGCTATGTTTTATCTGTCGAAAAAGTAACAAACGACGTGGTTATTCTGAAAAACAATCAACATATACCTCTTGCTGTAAGAAGAAAAGAAGCCTTTTTGAACTGTTTATAATGCCAGATTCCTATTTGAAAAAACGTTCTCAAGAAAAAACGCCCGTTATCAAAACAATGTATAAACAATCCGGGCAGTAGTTTATTTTCGCGATAATAAACGGCCCCTCCTATCCTTTACAAAATATGTTTGGACAAATAAAAGATATGTCCAGGCATTTTTGTATTTATATGAATCGGTGTTTTGAAAGTGTTCAGCATAATGTTCACATTCTATCTGAAAACATTGCAGGATTATAATTTGAGTACTTTTTACTATTTTTTCGTAAAAAATTTTAATTTACCCTCAGGAAAATTATCTTTGTTTGACCAAAAGAAGTATAATGAAAAAAATTCTATCGATTATTGGGCTGTTAGGCTTAGGTTCAGTAGCTACGGCACAAGATATTAAAGTAGGCCCGGAAGTTGGAGCAACGCTTACTACCATGTCTCAAAATATTAACGGAACAGATTATTCCACCAATTATCAATTGGGTTTTAAAGCAGGAGCAACTGCCGACTTTCAGTTCAGCCAATCATTTTCATTACAGACAGGACTTTATATTTCTACCAATAATGGTACTGAAAGCAATTATACTCGTTATTACAAGACGGGTTCAGGAATTCCTTCCAGTGAAACAGATCATCGTAAATATGGAATAACCTATTTACAATTACCGGTTTATGCCTTGTTTAAAACAGGTCCTGAATTTGATGATCCGCATTTCTTTTTTGGTGTGGGACCATCCTTCAATGTTGGTGTAGGCGGCGGCTTTAAAAGAGAATATACTTACACAACTAATGGCATTGACAGGCCAACTATTTATGATAACTCTGTAAGTTATGGAAATGACCGCGTTAATAACGATTTACGTAGATTTGATATGAGCGCAAACGTAACATTAGGATATGAATTGCCTGTCGGTGTTTTCTTTCGCGCCTATTATGGTATCGGTTTGTTAAACATTGCGCCGGGTGGCAGTGCTGACAATGCATTCCGCAATTCAGGCGGCGGTATTACCATTGGTTATTTCTTTAACGTAACAAACAGGCCGCGTTATTAACCATAAAATATTTTACTTTTGAAAGACACCAAACGGTGTCTTTTTTTATACTTACAAATAACGCAAATTGTTTCGCAGAGCCTATAATAAAACAATTGGTCAGTTTCTTCCTATTATGAACAAAAGGAAGAAACTCAGCACTTATAATCCTAAAAGAGAAATTGTAACGCTGCCTGATATGCCTACGGTATATTCGAATTACAGTTACAATGAAAAAACAATAGAAACCTTTGCTACAAAGTCTTTTGAGCAATGTACATTCCATATAGATCCTCAAAACGTTACATGGATTAATGTAGATGGTTTGCGAAAAGAAGAAGTGGAGGAACTTTGCGAACGTTTTCACATTCACCCGCTGTTGGCAGAAGATATCCTCAGTATTGGCCAACGTGCAAAATCAGACGACATAGATTCTCATTTGTTCGCCCTCATGCCAATGCTGTATTATAATACTAATACGGGTTTGATACAAATAGAACAGTTAAGCATTGTATTGTCAGAGAATCTACTCATTTCTTTTCAACCTGACCCGACCCAGGATCCGTTCAATCCATTACGGGAAAGGCTAAAGAATCCTAAAACACCTGTAAGGGAAAGGGGAGCCGATTATCTCGCTTATTGTTTAATGGACGCGGTAGTGGATGATTATTATACCGTTATTGAAAAACTATCGGAACGGCTGGAACGACTGGAAGATGAAGTTATCAGAAAGCCGAATGATTCCATTTTATTGAAAGTATCTTTAATCCGTCATGAACTTATGACCTTGAAACGGGCCATTACGCCGGTTCGTGAATTGATTAATTCTTTCCGGCATTCAGAAAATCCTTTAGTGCTTGATGCAAATCGTAAATATTTCAAAGATGTTTATGACCATATTACATTAGCTATCGAATACACTGAAAATTACAGGGAAATGGCGACAAACCTTCAGGACTTATATGTGAATCAGGTCAACACAAAGATGAATGAAGTAATGAAAATCCTGACTGTGGTTACAACCATATTGGCACCTGCAACCGTTATCGGCGGCGTGTTTGGGATGAATTTTGTTAAGATTCCATTTTCGGATCATCCACATGGATTTGTTTATACAGTATTGATTATGTTATCCATTTCAGTTTTAATGTTATTATACTTCAGGAAAAAAGGTTGGTTTTAGTATAGCTGTGAATTTCAGTTCACAGCTAAATATCAACTTGCACGTTTCCCTTCCAAAAGCATGCTCATGGCGTTTTTCAATGAGCCTGCAGTTTGCAAAGAACCACTGTTTACAAAGAAGATTTCATCAGCATTTTCAATTGTATTGAGCCGGTGTGCGATAATTACTTTGGTGGTTTCTTGAGGTAGTTTCTTCAGGATATCTTCCAATAATTGTTCCGTTACGGTATCGATATTTGCAGTCGCTTCATCCAGTATCAGAAGGGAAGGTTTTCTTAAAACAGCTCTGATAAAGGCTATAAGCTGTTTTTGTCCTAAACTGATGCTCTCACCATTTGCCTGGACTTTTGTTTTCAGCCCGTCATCAAACCTTTGAACAAGCTGGTTTAATCCCTCATGTTGCAACACTTCCATTAACTTTTCCTCGTCGAAATCTTTATACTTTTCATTCCCGTAAAGTATATTATCCTTTACCGTTCCGGTAAATAATAATGGCTCCTGAAGAATAAAGCCTATTTCATGGGTACGTTCACTTGCTTCAAATTGTTTGATGTCTTTGCCATGCAGGAGTACCATTCCTTCTGTAGGGTCATAAAGCCTTGCTATCAGCATTGCTGTTGTCGTTTTTCCTCCACCTGTAGGGCCAACCAAAGCATAAGTCTTGCCTTGTTCCATTTTGAAATTGATATCATTCAATACCTGTTTCCCATTCGGATAAGCAAAAGAAACATTGGAGAATTCCAGAAGGGGCGACTGACCGAAGTTCAACGACTTTACATTTAGTTCCCTGACTTTTTCTGCAGGGGCTTCCAGACTCAGTATTACTGCAATCCTGTCCCATGCTGCCATAGCTGTTTGAAAACTTGCCCATAGTGCAGCCAATTGACGCAGGGGAAAATAAAAGTTCTGGACATAGGCAATAAAACTTATCAGCAAACCGACCGTAAATTGCCCCTTTGTAATGAGATAAATACCGAAAGCCAAAACAATAAGCTGCGCAATATTTGAGAACAATGTAAATACAGGCGTGAAAATATTATTTGCCAAACCTGCGCCTATAGCCGCTTTGTAGTTTTCTTCATTTACCTCATCAAAACGTTTTCTGAAATAATCCCTTCTGTTGAATGTAATAATAGTCCTGAAATTCTGAAGGCTTTCCTGAATTTCGGCGCTCATGCCGCCCGTACTTTTCATGCTGCCTGCATTTTTCTTTTTCACCCATCCCGAAACCAGTTGAACAAATATTAAGATACACACACCGGGCACAAGTGAGGCTGCTCCGAGCTCAATATTAATTGCCAGCAAGAAAGCTGCTGCGCCCAACATAGTGAAAATACTATCTACAAACTGCATCAGCGATTGGGAAAAAAACTGGTTTACTTTATCCGTATCATTATTGATACGCGATATTAAATCACCGCTTTTGTTTTGATTAAAGAAAGCCACAGGAAATTGTTGCAGTTTCTCAAAAACCTGATTACGTAACGCATACAGCATTCGTTGCCCAACACCTCCCATCAATTTTGTTTGTAAATATTCTGTTCCTGCCCAGATAATATACAATACAAAAAGAAAGCCCGAAAAAGTCATCAGCATTTTATAGTCGCTGTTTTTAATGTAATGGTCAATGGTGTAACCAATAACATAAGGTACCAGCATTGTAATGCCTGCATTCAGCAACATCACAAAAAAAGCGAGGTAAAGTTCTTTTTTCTCCGAAGACATGAATTGCAGCATCTTTCGCAAGGCTGCGCCTGTACTGCTTTTCTGTTCGATATTAAGATCGTAATTCATTTCTGTTTTCGATATAAACTATTACAATTGGTGTATGTTCCCTGTTAATGTGATGCTTCAAGCGATTGCTGTGAATCATAAATCTGAATATATTCAGGACAGGTTTTCATCAGTGTTTCATGCGTTCCTTTTGCTATCAATTCGCCTTCCATTAGTAATATAATCTGGTCGAAATCTTTCGCAGAAGCTATTTTTTGAGTAATAGACAGTAAGGTGATACCGGGATAATTTCTTTTTAAATTAGCTAAAATCTTTTGTTCGGTCTGGTTGTCAACCCTTGCCGTAAAATCGTCCAGCAGCAAAATCCGGGGTTCAATAGCTAATGCTCTTGCCAGCATTACCCGTTGTTTCTGTCCGCCTGAAAGACTGTTGCCTCTTTCCGAGATAATTGTTTCCAGTTTCTCGGGTAGCGTCTCAATAAAATCGCCAAGCTCGGCTGTTTCTATTGCTTTATTCATGGCTGCTTCCGTAACATTTGCATTGAATGCAATATTCTCCCTTACACTCATGTTGAAAATAATGCTATCCTGAAATGCAAGCCCGATCTGACTTAGTAACGCTTCCTGTTTATATTCATCAATAAGAATGTTATCGTAAAGTATTGCGCCCTTATCTGGTTTTATTAAAGTAGTCAACAGATATAATAATTGCGATTTACCTGCTGCTGTAGGCCCGATTATAGCCGTTCTGGTCTTTGCATCCACTTTAAACGAAACATCTTTTAATGCCGCTTTTTCTCCATAAGTGATGGTTATATCTTTCAATTCAATATTGCCTTGCAGCTCATTTGTAACAGTTCCGTTGTCAATGGTGCCGGGCGTATGAAGCGTAGCATGTATTCTTCCGTAAGATGCAGAAGCGCGGGCAATGACATTACTCATAAAGCCTATCATAAGTATCGGGAAAATCAGGATAGAAATATAGCTGCTGAATGCCGCAAAATCTCCTAAAGTCATTCCTTTATTTATAACATAATGTCCGCCGATGGCAACCACGGCAAGTCTGGCCATATTAGCAGTAAAAACAATGACAGGAATCAATAATGCAAACAAGCGAAGAATAGACATACCAAGGTTTTTTGCTTCCAGGCTTGCGTCCATGAATTTGTTGTATTCTATACTTTGTGCATTCAGAACACGTATCAATGCTGCCCCTATTATACTTTCATTTATAACCTTGTTTAGCCAGTCAATTACTTCCTGTCCTTTTTTGAATAACACTTTTACCTTTTTAAAGACCACCATAAATGTTACGCCGATAATCGGAATAATAAGTAGGACCATCAAGCCAAGTTTTACATTAATGCTTACCAGTAATACAGCCGTACCAATAATTAATACAATGGAAGAAACAATAGAAACAATGGCCTGTGACACAAACATTTTTATTGCATCTACATCAGAAGTAAGATTAGTCAGAAGCTTTGCCGGCGTGGCTTCCTGTATATGTATGAAACTTTGCTGCGAAATTTTTGCAGATAAATCTTTGCGCAGGTTCCGCGCTACCTTTTCCGAAGCATAAGTCTGCAGAATGCTTTGGGCATATAGCAAAACAAAAATCAATACTGATGCAATGCTGAATTCGATAACTATATTTTTCAGGCTGAAGCTACCCTTTGTATAATCATCTATACCGATCTGAATCAGTTTAGGAATGACAAGTGTTAATGCGTTGCTTAATAACGCAAACAATAAAAGGCCTGCAATGAGGCCTTTATATGGTTTTAGCAAATGTAACAAATTGGGTCTGGCTGCCTTTTGTTCTGCTGTAAGTTTTGGTTTCGACATTTGATTTAAAATAGAAATCCGTGTAGATAAGTACTTTTAAAAAGACAAAATTACAATTCATCCTTGTCAAACTTGCTTAATGAAATATTAATCCCTGCAAATATGGTCCTGTACATGGCGGGTTCGATGGGATAACGGTTTTGGCCATCTGTAGAATAACGATAACCAAATATATTTTTCCTGTTCAGCACATTATCTACGCTGACATAAAACACGGCGAACCATTTTCCAAAAGAACGAAGATGTGCAACCTGCAATGAAAGATTTTGATAAGCAGATGCTTTGTCTCCTAAAAACTCAGGATTATTAGGATTATAATACGGCTTTCCGCTTGCATAAGAGAACGTACCGCTTGCCATACAATTGAGTTTTTCAATCCAATATTTGGTTACCAAGCTTACGTTATGATTGGAAATGAAGCCTGGCGTAGCTTCTACCGGAAAATTCTGGTATAATCTCTTTGTATTTATATAGCTGTAGGATAACCAATAATCAAGATTCTTAACCGTTTTTTTATCGCGCCAAAAGAACTCTAACCCTGTTGCATAACCATGCCCGCTATTATCAACAGGCCCGTTAATGTATCTGTAAGTATTGGGATCATACTGGTTAATTGTTTGGGCAATAGATTCATGAACAAGCTGGTCATAGCTTTTATAGTAGCCTTCCAGCCTGAATGTCCGGTCATTAACCATATAAGTGTAATTGGCTATGTAGTGAATGGCCAGTTGCTGATCGGGTCTGTACCCCTGTAATAAATATTGCTTGTCGGGGTTTTGGTAAAACAAGCCGGTAGCAAAAGAAGCAGAGCTGTATTTACTTGTTTTGACAGATGCAGCAAAGCGCGGAGCCAACGTGGTTGTTTTTAATAATGCACTATGCTCTAAACGTACGCCCGGCTTAAATGCCAGCCAATAAATGGGAGTCCATTCACCCTCGGCGTACAGCGCAATCTGATGTTCTGTAAATGCATTGGTGAAAGAATCATAATTGCGGTTTACATCGAAATATTGATATTCGCCACCCATAACCAGATTGAATCTTGTATTGGCATACCAGGTTAGTTCACTTCTTATTTGTGCACGCTTTTCAAGGTTACCCATTGGTAAAGTATCCCATTTGGTATTATCCTTATTGTAAGAATAAGAGGCTGCAGTAAACCACCTCAACTTCTCTCCCAGATTCTGTTTGAACGTAGCCTGTGTATAAGCATTTTTATTTTTGATGGAATAATTTACATCTGTTCCGGCTTCATAAGGGTCAGGTATCCTGATGCCGGAATTTGTTTGCGAATAATTACCCATTACCTTCAAAATGCCACCCTTCTTCGTTTTCCAGATATAGCTTAAGGAACCACCACCGCCTTCAGGCACATCATAGAAATCGAAATTGGTTTTGGCAATACCGTAAAATGGCGACAGATTGGTATAATTTGCTGTAGCAGTCACACTCATATTGTTATTGTCAAATAATTTGGTACCTGATGCATACAGTCCGGCCATAAAGATGCCCAGATTAATAGTGCTGTTATCGGGAATGTCGAGCGTGTTCATTTCAAGAACGGAAGACATTGCCTGACCATAACGGGCGCTGTATCCGCCACTGCTGAAAGCAATGCCTTTAAACTGGAAAGCCCCGAAACGGCTGCGTTGCTGAACACCGGGCACATCACTGAAAAACGGATTTTGCAAAGTCAATCCGTCTACCACAATTGCTGCTTCACTTGCATCTCCGCCACGTACCATTAGGCCAGTCATGTTTCCATTCTTTTGAACACCGGGTAACATTTGCATTGCCTGGATAGGGTCAGCGCCCGAACCTGCTGTGGTAACGATATCCAAAGGTTCTAAAACTGTTTTTTGTGTGCCGTCTGCTGAACCGAAACTTCCGGCTGTAATGTTTACCTGTTCCAGCATATTTGTAGCCGAAGCCAGTTTGAAATCAAGTACATCAGTAGCATTGTCAACATTCAAAGATTTGTTCACACTTTCATATCCGATTACTGAAATTACCAGGACTTGCTCACCTGATTCGGTCGTGGATAATTTAAAATTGCCAAGCGAATCGCTGGTAGTTCCATCCAATGTATTTTCCAATGAAATACTGGCACCACTCAGCGGACCTCCTTTTTCATCCGTTATTTTCCCTTTAATGATTTTTTGTGCAAATCCATTGATGGAAGCCAATGAAAGCATTATGAAGAATAAAAAAGTAAAAAGTTTATTCATGATTTTTTGATTGTAGTGCAAAAGTAGCAGAATGCATTATAGAAATTAAATCACCTTTCGGTAAAGCCCTAAAGAGTTTCGGTAAAAGGTGGATATTTTTATAGTTTTCGCTTTTACGAATGAGGTATCTTTGCTATCAATCAGCACCTTAATACAAACAATAATTTATTTTGCTTTCAGCAAATCATTTGAATATGGAAACCCGCGTACTAACCTTATTTGACGACGAAGAATTTTTTCCGAAGGAACCGCCAAAAGAAAAACCAAAGAAAGAAAAAGCGACAAAAGCTGCTGCAAATACTGTTTCTGAGGAAAGTGATACTGATAAAAATGAAGATGAAATCGTTTCACAGGAAATGAAACTACAGGATCTTGGCCCATCTATATTTGAAGAAGAAGATATTCCGGCAATCGCATCTGAATCGGAACGTTTGGTTGATGACAAAATACCGGAAAGTGAATTTATTGCTGCATATGATACAGCGCCGGGGAATGATGATCTGCAAACCGATTCACAACCTGAAAACGATATACAGGAGCGTTTGGTTGATGACAAGGTACCTGAAAATGAATCTGTAATAGCTTATTATGCTACTGCAGGAAACGAAGAAGACCAAAGTATTCCCGAATCAGATAATACTGCTGTAACTCATGCTGAAACATCAGAAGAAACACCTCAGATTATAAACGAACCTGAAACAACGCAGGAAACAATAAAAGAAGTTTCTGAAGGTGTTGACAAAGAATTGAACCAACAGATATTAAGCGAATTGATTCAGTTGGATTACACGGCATTGATGCAGAAGAATTATGCATTTGACCTGAACAATGCCACTGTAATCAATAAGGAGTTGCCGAAAGAAACAACCACGCCTGTTGCCGAAAACAATGATGATGAAGACATTGTGGAAGATGAAGTTTTTGAAGAAGTCGCGCCGTTGCCGGAATGGAATTTAGATAAGAAGTATTATACCATCGGGGAAGTGGCACAACTATTTGCCGTCAATACTTCTCACATACGTTTCTGGACAAACGAATTTAAGCTTAAGCCACGTACCACCCGTAAAGGTGACCGGTTATATAGTCCTAAAGACATTGCCGAGCTTAGATTGATACACCATTTGGTGAAAGAAAAAAAGCATACCATTAAAGGTGCCCGCGAAAAGCTGAAAGCGGAAAAGACAGGTGTCAATAATAAACTCGATCTGAAAGAATCATTATTGGAATTGAAAAATACACTATTGAAAATCAGAGAACAATTGTAATTTTTTTGTCTAAAAAGAAACCATGAAAAACCTGTTAGCCGCAATATTTTTAATAATAAATATTCTGTCGTTTAGCCAAACAATGGCTCAGACACAAGTCCAAAGTAATTTTGAAATATTAAAGGGCAAAAACGATAGCGACATTGTATACAGAGGGCCATTGACATTTGACGATATCAGCCGTGTTCCTGCTTTTCATCTTGAAGCTGCTGCTGAAAATTATAATCCTAAAACTAAAGCTATAAAAGCTCTAAGCAATGAATTGGCTGATTATAAACTGGTGGTATTTTTAGGAACGTGGTGTGAAGATTCTCATCGTATGATTCCTGAATTATACAAAGTTCTGAAATTGGTAAACTATCCTATGGAAAGCCTGTCACTTATTGCTTTGGACAGGGAGAAACTTGACAAAAATGACATAACGCCTCCATATGAAATTACGCGTGTGCCAACAATTATTGTATTGAAAGATAATAAAGAAACAGGAAGGATAACGGAAGTGCCTGATAAAAGTGTGGAACAAGATTTGTTGAAAATTCTCAGAAAGCATTAAGCATTCTTCTTGCAATACCAGGGGAAATAATAATGCCGACGCAAACATGCGCCGGCATTATTATTTCAGTTTCTGTTAACTATTTAATTGAAATATTGTCCGAGTTCTTTGCCAAGTTTTGCATAAGCTTCCTGTATCCTCAATCCTGTGTCATAATCACCGCCACCAAAGGTTTTACCCTGTGCTCCTTTGTATGAAATTCTAAGAACCACTTTATCAGGGTTCCCTGTTTCAGTTATTATAATTTCTCCGTCAATTTCCGCATTCTTTCTTGAGATAGCAATATTATATCCAGGCTCCACAAAGGTAGTAGTAACAGTCATAGTATATTTTGCTGAAGCAAAATTACCTACTTCCATACCCTCGCCATATTTGTTGAATAATTCTATGAATTGAGGCTCATAACGTTTTGCTCTGTCACCTTTCCATGCTTTTTCCCATGTAGTGCCTTTGCCGCTTTCTTTCTTATTATAATCTACTTTCTTTTTGGCAATGTAGTCTGCTTCGTCATCATATTTTCCTACTGCCAGATGACTGTAATCAAACAGGATATTGATCTCTTTTTGTCCTTTCAGTATTTCTTTATTGCCTTCCAATACTTTGAATTTTTGTCCGAAGGTGTTGGCAATCAATACAAACATTAACAGGCCGAAAATAGGCCAGATTTTTTTGGTCATAGTGTTTTTGCTTTTTTAGGGATTAATTAATACTATCAAATATATAAAATCTGACGATCAATTTATTCCCTTTTTTGATTTCTATGTCATTATAAAAAGAAGCAGGTTGTGTATTAATTGACAACCTGCTTCTTTGAATTTTTAATATCTCAAACTAACTGCAACCTGTTGTAGTGCCGCAATTGGGACACATATAACAGGTTCCGTTTCTTAGCGTAATATTACCGCAGTTTTTACAGGCAGGAGCATCCGCGCTTGTTCCCATCAGCTTTTTAGTAGTTGCATCTGCTATAACGGGTTTTGGTGCAATGTTTTTTACCTTTTGAGGTGTGATAGGTTGTGGTGCCGTAATCCTTAATTGAGATAAAGCCTGATCGGCATTTGTCGGTAAGGGATCATGAGGCATTTTATTTTCATCAGGTACATGTACCAAGTCTTCTCTGTCGAGATATTCATAAGCCAATGCACGGAATACAAAGTCAAGTACAGAAGTTGCTGTTTTAATATTCGGATGCTCAACAATGCCGCTTGGTTCAAAACGTGTGAAAGTAAATTTATCAACATATTCTTCCAGCGGGACACCATATTGCATTCCTACCGAAACCGCTATGGCAAAGCTGTTTAGCAAACTACGCATTGTAGCGCCTTCTTTGGCCATATCAATAAATATTTCTCCTAAAGTGCCGTCACTGTATTCTCCTGTCCGCAAAAACAAAGGTTGTCCGCCCACCTTGGCTTTGTAAGTATAACCTCTGCGTTTTGCAGGTAAAGTTTTTCTTTCGACAATGCGGGACAGTTGCCTTTTCAATTGGGTATCGGGGCTTGCCTGTACACGCTTGTTTACTTCCTCTAAAAGTTCTTCTACAGAAAGTTTGCCCATGTCCACAATATTGCTTTCCTGTGAAACAGCTACTGTTGTAGTCTCTGCTGGTTCTTCCGTTTTTTTCTTTTTATCGCTTTTATTACTCAGTGGCTGGCTTAGTTTAGAACCATCACGATATAAAGCACAGGCCTTGATTCCAAGCTCCCAGCTTAATAAATAACAATCTTTTATTTCATCAATAGAAGCCTCATTAGGCAGATTGATTGTTTTGGAAATAGCACCGCTGATAAATGGTTGTGTAGCGCCCATCATACGGATATGCCCATGTGCATGAATATATCTTTCTCCTTTTTTGCCACATTTATTGGCACAATCAAATACCGGTAAATGTTCAGGCTTCAGATACGGAGCGCCTTCTATCATCATAGTTCCGCATACATAATCATTTGCTGCTTCTATTTCATCTTCCGTAAAGCCCAAAGCTTCCAGAAGGTTGAAGGCATTATCAAAATATGCTTCCGGTTTGAAGCCCAGACGTTGTAAGCATTCTTCACCTAAATTATAAGCATTGAATACAAATCCGATTTCAAATGCGCTTTCAACCGAAACATCTAATTTCTTTAATTCATCTGCAATGAATCCTTTTTCACTTAATGTCTGATGATTGATAAAAGGGGCTCCTGCAAAGGTTCCGTGACCTTTGGCATATTTTACGATTGCGTCTGCCTCTTCGGGCTTATACCCCAGTTTTTTCAAAGCAGTCGGTATAGATTGATTGATAATTTTAAAATAGCCACCGCCTGAAAGTTTCTTGAATTTTACCAAAGCGAAATCAGGTTCGACGCCTGTTGTATCGCAATCCATTATGAGTCCGATAGTTCCGGTTGGTGCAATTACAGTAGCTTGTGCATTTCTGTAACCATATTTTTCACCCATCTGAACAGCATCGTCCCAGGCTTTTGTAGCGGCACTTAGTAAATAATCAGGACAATAGCGGGCATTGATGCCCATCGGTTTTATTTCGAGATTTTCATAAGCATCCGTAGCATCGTAAGCAGCTGCACGGTGATTGCGCATCACACGAAGCATGTGTTTTTTATTGGCTTCATATTTTGAAAATACGCCGAGATGTTGTGCCATTTCTGCCGATGTTTTATAAGCTACGCCGTTCATGATTGCTGTAATGGAACCTGCTATAGCTCTTGCTTCATCGCTATCATAAGCAATACCACTTACCATCAGTAAAGAACCAAGGTTCGCATAACCCAGACCTAATGTGCGGTAATCATAGCTTAATTGTGCTACCTCTGGCGATGGGAATTGCGCCATCAGTACCGATATTTCCAGAACAACTGTCCAGAGGCGAACCATGTACTCAAAGCCTTCAACATCAAATGCGGATGTTTCTTCGTTAAAGAAACGGCGAAGATTCAATGATGCAAGATTGCAGGCGGTATTGTCCAGAAACATATATTCGCTGCAGGGATTGGATGCTCTTATAGCCCCGCCTTCGGGACATGTATGCCATTCATTGATAGTAGTATCATACTGTGTGCCGGGATCCGCGCAACGCCATGCAGCATAAGCTATCTTTTCCCACATTTCTTTTGCAGGGATTGTACGCATAATCCTTCCGTCGGTCCTTGCCGTTAATGCCCAGTCTTCGTTATTTATCAATCGTTGAAAAAATGCATTGGGAATGCGGACGGAATTATTGGAATTTTGTCCTGATACGGTTTTATAAGCCTCTCCTTCATAATCGGAAGCATAACCGGCAGCGATCAATGCTGCTACTTTCTTTTCTTCTTCTACTTTCCAGTCAATAAAATCAATCACTTCAGGATGGTCTAAATCCAGGCATACCATTTTTGCCGCACGCCTTGTAGTACCTCCGCTTTTAATGGCTCCGGCAGCTCTGTCTCCAATTTTCAGAAAACTCATTAATCCGCTTGAAGTACCGCCTCCGCTTAGTTTCTCTCCTTCTGCCCTTATGTTTGAATAGTTGGTGCCAACGCCGCTTCCATATTTGAAAATTCTTGCTTCACGTGTCCATAAATCCATGATGCCGCCTTTATTTACCAAATCATCATCCACGCTTAGTATAAAGCAGGCATGTGGTTGCGGACGTTCGTAAGCATTTTGAGAACGTTCTAAATTGCCGGTTTCAGGATCAACATAATAGTGACCTTGTGCCTTTCCGTTTATACCATAGCTACTGTATAAGCCCGTATTGAACCATTGGGGGGAATTGGGGGCGCAACTTTGCTGAAGTATGGAAAAAACAAGTTCATCGTAAAAAATCTGCGCATCTTTTTCTGATGCAAAGTAACCGTAACGTAAACCCCAGCCACGCCAGCAATCTGCCAGACGGTGGGCCACCTGTTTAATGGATGTTTCTCTTCCTGATGTGCCGTCAGCCTGAGGAACACCGGCCTTTCTGAAATATTTTTGAGCCAGTATATCGGTTGCTATTTGTGACCAATGCGAGGGCACTTCTACATCGGTCATTTCAAATACTTTTTCGCCGTTCGGATTACGGATAACAGAAGTCCGGTAATCGTATTCAAATAGCTGGAAAACGTCTTTGCCTTCTTTCGTATAGTGCCGGTTAAAGCTGAGGCCCTTTGATTTATTGGCGGATGGAATTTTACTCATAGAAATGGTTTTTGAAATAGAAAATGGAGGTTAACGAAGATAATTTTTAAAAGCCCATTTTCCCATAATTAGATATCCACAGATTTGTGGAAAAACCAAATAATTTACGCTATTGCATTCTGAATTTATTTTCCATTTTTAACTTTTTTTTCATGGAAAAATTATAATAAGGAAGGCCACACTTTCGAGTGTGGCCTTCCTTAAAAATATACTTTTCAAAAATTATTGACTATCTGCGACCACCACCACTTCTGCTTCCGCCACCGCCACCAAAACTACGGGATGGGGCAGGACTGAAACTGCGTTGTTGTGGAGCAGGAGTATAAGTACGTTGTTGTTGCGGAGCAGGAGTGTAACTTCTTTCGGAGCGTTGTTCCTGCTGAGTGTTATTTACATTGCCATTATTACGTCCAAAACCAAAGAATCCTCCTCTACGCGTTTGCTGTGTTTCCTGGCTTTGGTTTTGCTGAATATTTACTCCTTGTCTTCCCTGATTATTTCTGTTGACATCAGCAGTTTGATTTTGATCCAAATTGATATTGCCATTATTTCTGTTATTCATTACGCTTCTTCCACGATTATTATTATCCATCTGGAAGTTGCTATTGTTATCTGCTGTTTTACGTTCTCCGTTATTGGCAGGCATACGGCCATTGACAGGTGTAAATGAACCATTGCCAATATTGCTTGCTCTTAATCCTGAATTATTTCTGCCATAAGCGCCTACATTATAAGAACTATTACGCGCACCACGAGGACCATAATTTGAAGTATAACCACGTCCGCCATAATTACCACGACCATCATAAGCACCTGCATAATATCCGTTCCAATAACCTGCACCATAACCGCCCCAGCCGCCATAAAAACCACCGTAAGGGTAATACCACGAATTGAAACCGCCATAGCCAAACCAGGTATTCATGCCCCAGCAATTAGACCAGTATGGGCCATAACCACCGCCGTATCCATAACCAAACCCAATGCCTACACTAAAACCCGGTGTGTACCAACTACCCCAACCGTAATAAGGATTAGCATAAAATGGATCGTTATAAAAAGGGCTGTAAACACTACCCCAGTATCCTACGCTATACATTGGATAATAGAATCTGCGAATACGCGTCGTGTAGGAATCATCATCATAATCTACATACGCATCATCGTCTCCGTTGTAAGAGCTGTAAGTTTGATTGTTGCTGTTATTATCATAGTTGGAATTATTCTCCGAACTGTTATAATAATCGGCTCCGTTATCAGATGGCTGTTGTTCTTGCTTTTGTTTCTTTGCTTCTGTTTTTGCATCCCTCTCAGCCTGTGAAGCATTGTAATATACATCATCCTGATAGCCGCCGTTATTCTGTGCGGAAGCAGTGATGCCAGAAACCATTGCCAGAATAAATCCGGCTGAAATGATCCGTTTCATAATTGAGAAATTAATTGAATTTCAATAATATAATCCTAAATAATCAGAGTCTTACACCTATCAATAGAATCTTTGCATTCAAAAATACTACTTTTGCTTCAATAAGAGATGTTCCTTTTATTATCCATATATAGACATTAACTAACAAATAAGGTTTAATTGCATGAGCAAAGAAATTACCAGTCGCGCCAAAGATTACTCTCAGTGGTATAACGATTTGATTATTAAAGGAGAATTGGCAGATTATTCTGCCGTAAGAGGCTGTATGGTTATTAAACCGTACGGATATGCGCTTTGGGAAAATATGAGAGATGTATTGGACAGAAGATTTAAAGAAACAGGTCACCAGAACGCCTATTTTCCTTTATTTGTCCCTAAAAGTCTTTTTGAAGCGGAAGAAAAAAACGCAGAAGGTTTTGCAAAAGAATGTGCTGTTGTAACGCATTACAGACTGAAGTCAGATCCCAATAATAAAGGTAAATTAATTGTAGACCCGGATGCTAAATTAGAAGAAGAATTAGTGGTACGCCCGACCTCTGAAGCCATCATCTGGAATACATATAAAGGATGGATTCAGTCTTATAGAGATTTACCCATTCTGGTGAACCAATGGGCCAATGTTGTCCGTTGGGAAATGCGTACCCGTTTGTTTTTGCGCACTGCAGAATTCCTTTGGCAGGAAGGGCATACCGCACATGCTACCAAAGAAGAAGCATTGGAAGAAACAACCAAAATGCTGGACGTCTATGCACAGTTTGCGGAAGAATATATGGCAATGCCGGTTATCAGAGGCGTAAAATCGGCCAACGAAAGATTTGCAGGTGCTGAAGATACTTATTGCATTGAAGCGTTAATGCAGGATGGTAAAGCTTTACAGGCGGGTACTTCTCATTTTTTAGGCCAGAACTTTGCAAAAGCATTTGATGTGAAATTTGCAGACAGAGACAATAAACTGGATTATGTCTGGGCTACCAGTTGGGGTGTTAGTACACGTTTGATAGGTGCATTGGTAATGGCTCACAGTGATGATAGCGGCTTGATTTTACCTCCTAAAATTGCTCCATTACAAGTGGTGATTGTACCGATATATAAAGGTGAAGATTCTAAAGCTGTAATCAATGAAAAAGCAGAATCTATTATGAAGGATTTGAGGGCAAAGGGGGTTTCTGTAAAATATGACCATGACGACAGTTCACGGCCGGGTTGGAAATTTGCGCAATATGAGCTGCAAGGTGTGCCTGTACGTCTGGCTTTAGGATTGAGAGATATAGAGAATAATCAGGCAGAAGTGGCCCGTCGCGATACAAAAGAAAAAAATACTGTAACTTTAGATGGTATCAGTGATTATATCACCAATCTTTTAGACGAAATTCAAACAGCTATTTTCAACAAAGCAAAAGCTTTCAGAGATGAAAATATAAGGGAAGCAGATACCTGGGAAGATTTTGAAAGAATATTGGAAACCAATGGAGGTTTTATATCTGCCCATTGGGATGGTACTCCTGAAACAGAAGAGTTAATTAAAACAAAAACAAAAGCTACAATCCGTTGTATTCCTTTAAATAATAAGCAAGAGGCAGGGAAATGTATACTAACAGGGAATCCTTCAAAAGAAAGAGTATTATTTGCCAAGGCGTATTAAGTCAGTGTTAAGGCATGTTAATGTAGGTATCGGTACTTTTTTTGATAGCTACCAACCTTTTTTTTATTTTCATTAGTCTATGGTTATGAATTTCTTTAATGGGAAGCTTCCAATTCAAACCATTACTTTAAAAACTACCAAATGAACAAGAAAAAATTTTTATTATTAATTGCTTTAGTAGTACCTGCTCTGGGAAATTTATTTGCTCAGGATGGTAACTATTTTAAGTCCAAAACGCGTACATACGCAAGTGAAGTATTTCAAAATTGTATGATGTATGCTACAGACCAGTACATTCCGACTTATGAAGAATGGATGAGCAGAGTAGAAGTAAAACAGGTGGATAAATCTGTTTCTCAATCTCTTCCTGCCTTGTCTACACTTCCAATCAAAGAAAAGTGTAATAACTATTTGCTGACTGAACCTAAAAAATTTACAGTAGAGCAATTTAACCCGCTTAAATACTTCTTTGATTTCTACAGTAAGAAAGAAATGACTTACAGAATCGATAACAGTAATTATATTGTTATTATTCACCCTGCAGTAAAATAATTTTTTCTACACACACATTTGAAAATTTTACAAAGAGACAAAATGAAAAATAAAAATAATACACCAATTCTATCAAAATGGCATGTCCTATTGACGTGTTGTTTTGCAGTGGTTAGTCTGCTTTTTAGTAATAAAGCAAACGCCCAGGCTGCCGGTCCTTGTGATTCCATAAGCCCTTTTTGCACGGATGATACTACTACGTATACAAACCAAACAGGTGTACCAACACCTCCATTCAATTTTAATCTGGGTTGCTTAGGCTCTGCGCCTAATCAGGCTTGGTTCTATATGCAGATTGCAACAACAGGCCCAATGCAGTTTAATATTTCTCAAAATAATACAGCAGGTACTCCTATTGATGTGGATTTCGCCATGTGGGGGCCTTTTACCAGTATGACTCAAGGCTGTTCTCAGGTTTCTTCTAATGCAGCACCTATTCAATGCAGCTATTCAGCAGCAGCAGTGGAGCAGGCAGGATTGGGTATGCCGGGTGGAACGGGAAGTGGTGCTTCAACTCCTCCTATACCTAATGCAGGAGAAATTTATTTAATAGTAATTACAAACTTCTCCAATCAACCCGGAACGGTAACGTTTAACCAAAGTGGTGGTACAGGTGAAACGGATTGCTCTATTATTTGCGGCCTTCATGCAAGTAACAATGGTCCTGTATGTCAGGGTACTCCTGCAACATTAACAGCAACCAATGATGATACAACCCATACTTTTGATTATTTATGGACAGGTCCTGGTGGTTTTACATCCACACTTCAGAATCCGTCCGTTATTATAAATTCTCCCGGTGTTTTCACATTTACAGTAAGGTCTATTTCAAATGAAAATGACACTTGTAATGAACAAACAACTATAGAAATACTTGCTACCAACTTAATGCCTACGGATATCTCTATTTGTAGCGGAGAAACGTATAATTGGTTCGGCAAAGAATATTATAATGCAGGTACTTATGATACTACGTTTACAAATATGGCAGGTTGCGATAGTGTTGTAAGATTAAACCTTACGGTGAATCCTCTTCCTAACGTTGCTACAAAAGGTGCTATGGCATTAGGTATTTGTGCGGGTTCATCCACTAAATTATCACTTATTACCAGTGAACCAAACGTTACCTATCAATGGATGCGTGATGGTTACCCTGTATCGGGCCAGACTAATTATTTTATTGAAGCTTCTGAAGCAGGAAGATATAAAGTAGTTGCTACCACAAATAAAGGATGTACTAAAACTTCTGCAGAATTTAACCTGACCGTTAATCCAAATCCTGTAGCTAAAGTACAACCATTATCTAATGAAATTATCTGTGCTTATGATACAATGGAAGTGATGGCAGATCAAGGTACTAACTATGAATATCGCTGGAGTCCTGAAAAACCATTCAGAGCTATTACAGGCGCAGAAGGTCAGAAAGTAAAAGGTGTTTTCATTGACCCTGTTACCCAAGTTGTACTTACTGTGTTTAACGAATTCGGATGTTATGATTCTGACACTGCATTGGTTCAAACAAAACCTTGTTGTGAAGTATTGATTCCGAACGCGTTCTCTCCGAATAACGATAATAAAAATGACTATTTCAACCCTATGTTGCAAAATGGCCAGATTCTTTTGAGCTTCAAAGTTTATGACCGCTTCGGCAAATTGGTTTACGATAATGAAAGCCCTAAACTGGGTTGGAACGGTAATTATAAAGATGGTACTCCTGCAGCATCAGCAGTGTATATGTACTATGTTAAATATACTTGTGCCGATGGTAAGCTTTATGAGAAAAAAGAATCCATTACACTATTAAGATAATAATATAGGTTTTTAATAAAAATGCCTCCTTAATGGAGGCATTTTTATTTGTAGAAAAAAAACAGGCTATAATATTCAAAAATAATCGTGAATTGCTTGCAGCTTCCTTTTACTTTTGCGCAATATAAGCGATGAAAAACCAAAGCATGAAGCACTTGCTGACCAAAGTACTGGAAGAACAACTATGGAAACATAAAAAGATGCTCATTGCCGTAAGTGGCGGCTCTGATAGCATGGTTTTGGCAGCACTTTTGAAAGAATCGGGTATAACAATTGCAATTGCGCATTGCAATTTTGGATTAAGAGGCGAAGATTCTGATTTGGATGAGCAACTTGTAAATACCTGGGCTAAAGAAAATAATATTGAATTTTATATAAAGCGGTTTGATATACCTGAAATATTAAAAGCAAAAGGTGGTAATTTACAGGAAACAGCGCGGGAACTGCGCTATGCCTGGTTTGAAGAACTAAGGCAGGAAATGAACTTTGATTTCGTTGCCACAGCCCATCACAAGCAGGATTCGGTTGAGACGATGCTTATCAATTTCTTTAAAGGAACCGGAATAGCGGGCATGCATGGCATTTTGCCTCAACAAGGCAAAATTATTCGGCCTTTATTACAGTTTACGAAGGATGAAATAAAAGAATATGCTACCGCAAACAATATTCCCTGGCGGGAAGACAGGAGTAATGCAAAAGATGACTATACCCGCAATGCACTCAGGCATCAACTATTTCCTGTAATTGAATCTTTGTTCCCTAATGTTTTGGAAAATCTTTCTGGAAATACCAATCGTTTCAGAGAAGTTGAGCTTCTTTATCGTGAATCTTTGGAAAGGCATACCAAAAAGCTTTTAGAGCAAAGGCAGCATGATTGGTATATACCTGTTTTAAAATTAAAAAAGTTACAGCCCGTCATTCAAACTATATTATGGGAATTGCTGCAACCATTTTCATTTAATCCCGCACAATTAAAAGATATTATCCGTTTGCAGGACGCGGAAACGGGTAAATATGTTGAATCATCAACGCATAGAATTATTAAAAACCGTGATTTTTTGATTATCACACCCAATACTACAACAGAAAGTACTCATGTATTAGTCGAAAGGAATGATTCTGTAATCTCGACGAGCAATTTTTCTCTTGCTTTAAAAGAAAAAGACTTCAGGCCTTTGGATATGGACTCTATAAAGCATTTACAGCCGGAGGAACTTTGCATTGACTTAGAGAAAGTTACATTTCCCTTATTGCTCCGCCCTAAAAAAACAGGTGATTATTTTTACCCTTTGGGAACAAATAGCAAGAAGAAAAAAGTCAGCAAGTATTTAATTGAACAAAAAGTACCCTTACATGAAAAAGAACTGGTTTGGGTACTTGAAAGTGACAAGAAGATAATTTGGGTAATAGGGATGAGAGCTGACGACAGATTTAAGGTCAATGCTGCAACCAAAAAAATATTGTCTTTAAAACTAAAGAAGAATTAGCGTGCTGTTATAGATTTGAATTTAATATGCGACTGTATTTTTTTACAGTTTGTTGACCAAAAAATGACAGAAAACAGACGATTCAATGACAATGAGATGACAAACATATTTCTGAAATGACAATTGAAAGTGCTGAAACCCTTGCCAGGCTTGAAAAATTTTTTTTAACAAATGTGTAGAAACTTTGGCAATCGTGTTGTACTTTTGCCCCCACATTGGGACTAATAGGATCGTAAAATAAAAAAATAGTTTACACGTGTCTGCATATTTAAAGTCAAAAACATTTTTACAGCGGGTAAGTCTTCTTATACTGACTGTTTTATTCTCTTTTCTAACCACAAGATCTTCTGCGCAAGACGGTAAGGCATTATTTGTAACTAACTGCGCAAGCTGCCACAATCCATTTAAGGATGCTACCGGGCCTGCTTTACAGGGTAGGGCTGCTACGCTTCCGAGCAAGGAATGGTTATATAAATGGGTACACAACTCAGCAGCATTGATCGCCAGCGGCGATAAAGATGCGGTTGCGGTATATAATGAATACGGCAAGACGGCTATGACCGCTTTCCCTCAATTGAGCGAAAAGGATATAGATGCAATTATTGCTTACGTAGATGGCCTTCCTAAACCAGGTGGTGATGGTGGATCTAAACCTAAAGAGGAAACCCCTCAGGAAGATAATACTGTGATGTACACTATCATCACTTTAGGTCTTGCTTTGTTGATTTTCATTTTGACACGTGTTAATAAAACTTTGAATAAAGTTGCTAACGACAAACAAGGACAACCTACAAAACGTGAAACACCTTTATTCAAAAGCAAAGTTACCATCGCAATCTTCTCTATAATTTTGTTGTGCCTTGCAGGTTACTGGATTACGAATGGTGCTATCAATATGGGCCGTCAGCAAAACTACATGCCTAAGCAACCTATTTTCTATTCCCACAAAGTTCACGCAGGTGTAAACCAAATCAACTGTTTGTATTGCCACGCAGGTGCTGAAAAAAGCCGTCAGGCAATGATTCCTTCCACCAATGTTTGTATGAACTGCCATAAGCAAATCAATGAATATACAGGAACAGAAAAGCTGATTACTTACGAAGGAAAAGAAGTAAATGGTACTTTGGAAATTCAAAAACTGTATAAAGCTGCCGGTTGGGATCCTGTTAAAAAAGCATATAACCGTGATGCGGAAGGCAATATCTTAGCTACTCCTATTGAATGGGTAAAAATCCATAACCTTCCTGACCACGTTTACTTCAACCACAGTCAACACGTTGCAGTTGGTAAGGTTCAATGTCAGACATGTCACGGTGCTATTCAGGAAATGGATGAAGTACATCAGGATCAACCGTTGTCAATGGGCTGGTGTATCAACTGCCACCGTACTACCAATGTACAATTCAAAGAAAACGATTACTATAGCATTTATCAGAAATACCATCAGGAAATCAAAGAAGGAAAACGTGAAGGTGTAACTGAAGGTGAAATGGGTGGTACTGAATGTCAAAAATGTCACTATTAATTCTGGCATTTTTATAAAAAAAAAAGAATAAATTTTTGAGGAACTATTAATGTGTGGATGGGGCAGCGGTCAAGCCCACGGCATTCCTGAAGCGCATTTTCATATTTTCATATAAGACTTATGAGTCACAAAAAATACTGGAAAGGGATAGAAGAACTGGAGCAAACTCCGGAACATCAACAAGCTGTTGCAAATGAATTTCAACAAGACTTGCCCGTATTAGGCCTGAGCGATAAATTGTTGGATGCAACCACACCGAGAAGAGATTTCCTGAAATTTTTAGGTTTCAGCACGGTGGCGGCTACATTGGCGGCAAGTTGCGAAATGCCGGTACGCAAAGCTATTCCTTATGCTATCAGACCGGATGCTGAATTGCTTACTCCAAGTGTGCCTAACTATTATGCTTCTACATTTTCCGATAATGGTGATTCATGCGCTGTTATTGTAAAAACACGTGATGGCCGTCCTATCATGATTGAGCCTAATACGCTTTCTACGGTTACACAAGGCGGTATTTCAGCTCGTGTTATCGCGGCTACTTTGAGTCTTTATGATACTGCACGTTTAAGAGGGCCTTATGTAAATCAGCAGCCTGTTTCAACATGGGATAAGGTAGATGCTCCGATTACACAAGCTTTGGCAAATGCAGGCGGCGCAGTTTATTTAGTTACAGGTACCATCAATAGTCCTACAACAAAAGAAATAATCAACCGTTTCCTTGCAAAATATCCTGGAAGCAAACATATTCAATACGATGCCGTTTCATACAGCGGTATGTTATTGGCAAACGAAATGAGTTATGGAAAGCGTGCTTTGCCTACTTACCATTTCGATAAAGTACAAACAGTTTTCAGTATCGGTGCCGATTTTCTATGTACATGGTTAGCACCTGTTGAATTCTCCGCAGGCTTCTCTAAAACACGTAAGATTTTAGGGAAAGATGCAAAGAATGCTACAATGAGTAAGCATTATCAGGTGGAAGGTATGATGACACTTTCAGGAGCTAATGCCGATGAGCGTGCTACCTGCAAACCTTCTGAATATGGTAAAGTTGCTTCTGCATTATATGCTGCAATTACCGGCGGTTCGGTAAATACAGGTTCTAAAAATGTTGATAAACTTATTGTTGCAGCTGCTGCCGACCTTAAAAAAGGAAATGGTTTAGTAGTTTGTAACAGCAATGATGTAAATGTTCAGGTAGTTGTAAATGCTATTAATAGTGCTATCGGCGCTAATGGCACAACAATAGACTGGTCTGCTACTTCAAATTATAAACAAGGTATTGACAGCGAAATGGTAACATTCGTTAATGCTTTGGATGCAGGACAAGTTGGTGCTGTATTGATACATGGCGTTAACCCTGTTTATGATTATTTTGACGGTGAAAAATTCAAGAAAGCATTAGCAAAAGCAAAAGTTTCCATTTCTTTCAATGACAGATTGGATGAAACTACACAAGCTTGTAATTATGCTGTTCCTGATAACCATTGGTTGGAAAGCTGGGGTGATGCTGAACCGAGAACAGGTTATTACAGCTTCATGCAGCCTACCATTGCACCATTATTCAAAACACGTGCTTTTCAGGACAGCCTTTTGAAATGGACTGGTGCTGATTTAGCTACAGATAATTATCATAATTTCTATAATCAATATTGGGTAGCTAAATTAGGTGGCCAATCCAATTTTGATAAAGCTCTTCAGGATGGTGTTGCAGAACCTGCAAGCCCAACAATGAGCGGTGCTTCTTTCTCCGGTAATGTTGCTGATGCTATGACTAAAGCTTCTGCTGTAAAAGGTGGCGCTTACGAAGTAGTGGTTTATGAAACAATGGCTATCGGTTCCGGTGGTGCCTGGAGTAATAACCCATGGTTACAGGAAACACCTGATCCGATTACAAAAGCAACATGGGATAACTATGTGATGATGGCTCCTTTGACTGCTAAAACTCAGTTTGATGCTGAACTAAGCGGTATCAATGAAGTAGTGAGAGAAAGAAGAGTAGTGAAAGTTACCGCTAATGGTAAAACAGTTTCTTTGCCTATTGTGGTTGTACCTGGTATGCATAAAGACGTAATCGCTGTTGCAGTTGGTTATGGTCGTCATGAAAAAGTCGGTCGTGCATCTACAAACGGTCAAAACGCATTCCCGTTAGTTGGTTTCAATGGTCAGACATTCGGTTATGCAAGTGAAGCTAAAATTGAAAAAACTGCAGATTTATATCCTGTAGCGATTACTCAGACACACTTAAGCTCTGAAAATCGTCCGCATGTACGTGAATATACTTTAGAAGAATTTAAGAAAGACCCCCGCGGATTAATCAACGAGCGCAAAGAAGAATTAAAACACTTTACGCATCTTGAGTGGGAAGGCCATGAAGCAGATGATCCTAATGCTGACTTCGATGAAGAAGGCTTTGTAAAGAACGGTACCATGTATCCTGTACATGAAAAGCCGGGTATCAAATGGGGTATGTCTATCGATTTGAATACTTGTACAGGTTGTGCTGCTTGTGTTGTGGCTTGTCAGGCTGAAAACAACGTTTCTGTTGTAGGTAAGCATGAGGTTATGAAATCGCAGGAAATGAGCTGGATCCGTATTGACCGTTATTTCAGCGGTAATCCTGATGACGGCGATTCTATCCAGGCAATTTTCCAACCGGTAATGTGCCAGCATTGTGATAACGCACCTTGTGAAAACGTTTGTCCGGTTTCTGCAACCAACCACAGCTCTGAAGGTTTAAACCAAATGGCTTATAACCGTTGTATCGGTACTAAATATTGCGCTAATAACTGTCCTTATAAAGTTCGTCGTTTCAACTGGTTCGATTTCAATGGTGCAGATGCTTTTGCAGATAACCAATACGAAGATGGCCAACGCGATGATATCAATGATTCATTGACAAGAATGGTATTGAATCCTGATGTTACAGTTCGTAGCCGTGGGGTAATGGAAAAATGTTCTTTCTGTGTTCAACGTTTGCAAGATGCTAAACTGGTAGCCAAGAAAGAAGGTCATCCTTTGAAAGATGGTCAGGCTAAAACGGCTTGTCAGGTTGCATGTGCTTCCAACTGTATCACTTTCGGAAACGTAAATGATAAAGAAAGCGAAATTTACAAAGTACGTTACGAAGACAATAAAGAGCGTGTGTTCTATATGTTGGAACAATTGCACATTTTACCGAATGTAAACTACTTATCAAAAATCCGTAATGCGAAAGAAGTCCTTGCAGGAAACGGTGATAAGAACAATACAAGAGATGAAATGGCAAATCAACACATTTAATCAGAATTAAAAATTAAAAATAGAAAGTCAAGACGGATAAATCGGATTTGTTCTTTTTGAATTTTACCTTTTGAATTATAATCGTTATGCATCTTAAATACGAATCGTTTGTTCGGGAGCCTTTAGTCAACGGCAACAAAACTTATGCTCAGGTTACCGAGGATATTTGCCGCCCGATAGAACAAAAACCAACAAGACTTTGGTACATGGGATTCTTTTTCTCATTGCTTTTGCTGGGTTTCGGTGCCTTTTCGGTGACTTGGGAAGTTTACTGGGGTATCGGTACTTGGGGTATTAACCGTACTGTAGGTTGGGGTTGGGATATTACCAACTTCGTATGGTGGGTAGGTATCGGTCACGCCGGTACATTGATTTCCGCCATCTTGTTGCTTTTCCGTCAGGGATGGCGTACAGGCGTAAACCGTGCCGCTGAAGCGATGACTATCTTTGCGGTAATGTGTGCGGGTCAGTTCCCTATATTCCACATGGGTCGTGTCTGGAACGCATTCTTCGTACTTCCTTTACCAAACAGCCGTGGTGCTTTATGGCCAAACTTCAGTTCAGCCTTGCTTTGGGACGTATTTGCAATCTCTACTTATTTCACAGTATCCTTATTATTCTGGTATTCAGGTTTGGTGCCTGACTTTGCTACCATCCGTGACAGAGCTAAAACCAAATTACGTAAACATCTTTACGGTATCGCATCTTTCGGATGGACAGGTACAGCTAAGAACTGGCAACGTTTTGAGGCGCTATCCCTTGTACTTGCAGGTCTTTCTACGCCACTTGTACTTTCAGTACACACTATCGTATCTTTTGACTTTGCTACATCCGTTATTCCGGGTTGGCATGCTACCATCTTCCCTCCATACTTCGTTGCGGGTGCGGTATTCTCCGGTTTCGCAATGGTAAATACCTTATTGGTATTGGTTCGTAAGATTTTCAGATTAGAAGATTACATCACTATCGGACACATCGAGGCAATGAATAAAGTAATTGTATTGACAGGTTCTATCGTAGGTGTGGCTTATATCACAGAGTTGTTCATGGCCTGGTACTCACAGGTTGTTTACGAACAACAAGCATTTAAATGGAGAGTATTAGGACCATATTGGTGGAGCTATTGGGCGATGATGACTTGTAACGTAATCTCTCCTCAATTCTTCTGGTTCAAAAAATTGCGCAGAAATATCGTGTTTACTTTCTTGTTATCAATCGTGGTAAATATCGGTATGTGGTTCGAGCGTTTTGTAATTATCGTAACATCTTTGTATCGTGATTACCTGCCTTCAAGCTGGACTTATTATAGCCCGACCTGGACTGAGATGGGTTTCTATATCGGTACTTTCGGATTGTTCTTTACATGCTTCTTCCTATTTGCTAAATACTTCCCGGTTGTTGCTATTGCTGAGATTAAGTTTGTGTTGAAAACTTCAGGTGATAATTACAAACGTGAAATGTTGCCTTTGGAAGAAAAATCAGTAGAAGAATTTGTTCATATTGTAGAACACGCTCATTAGGATTTTGAATTTTAAGTTTTGGATTTTAATCAAATTTCCAAAATGATAAAAACCCATAATTAAATAAATGATGTCCGATTTGATTCATTCAAAATCCAACATCAATAATTAATAAAAAAATGGCTATTAAAAAATTTGCAGTTGCTTGTTACGATGATGAAGCGGTATTATTTCCCGCGGTTGACAAAGTACGTAACAGTGGATACAAACTGCACGATGTTTATACTCCCTTTCCTGTTCACGGATTGGATGTAGCTTTAGGTCAGAAAGAAACAGATTTGCACATTGCAGGCTTTTGTTTCGGTATTACCGGTACAGCTACAGCGCTTGGTTTTATGAGTTGGATTTTCACTAAAGACTGGCCTATTAACTATGGTGGTAAGCCATTTTTCAATCTTCCGTCTTTTATTCCGATTACATTCGAGTTGACTGTAATGTTTGCCGCGGTAGGAATGGTACTTACTTATTGCTACTTAAACCAAATCATGCCGGGTGTTAAAAAACATATTTTCCATCCACGCCAAACTGATGATTTGTTTGTAATAGCAATGGAGATTACAGAAGGTACAAGTGAAGTAGAGTTGATTGATTTTATGAAATCAACAGGCGCTATTGAAACCAATGTTCAGATTGCTGAAGAAGGTTGGTGGTATGGCAGATGGGATAAAGAAGAAGCGTATCAAAAACAATTAGCATAAATGCCATTGTTGGTGTTGATTTCACTAACAATAAATAGTAAAAATTTTCTGATGGGCTTAGCCTATTATTGAATATAACATGAAGAAAAAATATTTAGTAACGTTAATGGTGGCCGGAGCGGCAACGTTTGCAGCCTGCAACAGTGGTGATACGCGTCGTAATCCGGGTAAGACTTATGTACCCGATATGACCTATTCGGTTGCTTATGATGCATACACCAAAAACCCTGTAACGCACGATAGTCTGACAAGCCAAAAACCTGTTGAAGGTACTATTGCAAGGGGCCATGCTTTACCTGACCATCTTACGGAAGCAGATACTTCAGCGTACATTGCCTTGCAGTCACCATTTACTTTTAATGACGCAGGATTAGCTGAAGGTAAAAGATTATTCAACATTTATTGTGGTATCTGCCATGGTACACAATTAGATGGTAACGGTCCATTATATGCAAGCGGAAAGTTTGCAGCTATGCCTGCTAATTTGAAATCAGGTGCTGCTTATATTCACATGCCTGTCGGCAAAATGTATCATGCTATCATGTATGGTAAGAATATGATGGGAAGCTATGCAGCTCAGTTGGACGTTCACCAGCGTTGGGCGGTATTGGCTTACATTAAAAAAGTACAATCTGAAAATGGTGGTGATGCATTTACAATGGGTGAAGGCGGCGCTGCGAAAGTAGGTGCTGAAGCTGCAAAACCTGCAACAGCAGATACTACAGTTGCTAAGAAATAATTTATTGTTGCTAAATATTCAGGCGCAAAAATATATTACATTAAAAATTAAAATGCCTTTTAAAGGATTTTTACTATGATTTCGGAACGTTTTGAAGTACCCTCCCGTTTAAAATCGACCGCTATTGGTTTGTTGCTAATCGGTATTATAGCACTGATAGGCGGGTTTATAGCGTTGAAAGGTGGAAACGAACATGAGCAAGCACGCTTTTGGATTGTATTATTACAGAACAGTGTTTTCTTTTTATTCATCTCCGCAGCATCTATTTTTATTCAAGCTGCAACAAGTCTGGCACAGGCAAGCTGGATTGTAGCTTATCGCCGTGTACCTGAATCCATCGGAGCTAACGTTTGGGTTTTTGGACTGATTGCTTTAGTCGTTTTATTCTGCATCGTTTTCGGATTAGGAGAACATAATCCTATTTACCACTGGGTTCATCCTCATGGTGATGAAATATTGGAAGGAAAATCTGCTTTCTTGAATAAAGGAATGTTCGCAGGCTTCTCTATCGTAACTGTTGCCCTTTGGTCATTCTTCGGTATTAAATTCCGTCAGATGTCCATCGCTCAGGAATCTGCTCCAAAGAACAGTACAAAATTACACTGGAAAATAGTTGCTATGGGCGGTGCTTTCCTATTTGTATATGCACTTTCCATGATGAGTACAACTCCCTGGTATTGGATCATGAGTATTGACGCTCACTGGTATTCTACATTGTTTAGCTGGTACGTTTTTGCAAGTTCCTTTGTGAGTGGCATGGCTTTGATTCTTTTGTTCACTGTTTATCTGAAAAATCAGAATAAGCTTGAACTGGTTACTAAAGAACACATGCACGATTTAGGTAAATTCATGTTTGCATTTAGTATTTTCTGGACTTACCTTTGGTTCGCTCAGTTTATGTTGATTTGGTATGCAAATATGCCTGAAGAGACTACTTATTTCAAAATAAGAATGCAAGGTCCTTATAGCTTCTTCTTCTGGGCTAACTTAATTTTGAATTTTGCAATTCCGATTTTGATTTTGATGTCTCGCCCAAGCAAGCGTAATTACTTTACAATCGTGTTCATGGCGATGGCAATTATTTTTGGTCACTGGTTAGATTTCTACTTGATGACTATGCCCGGACCTTTGCAGGAAAACTGGCATTTAAGCTGGTATGAATTAGGTATTCCATGTGGATTTATCGGTATAATGATTTTGGTTGTTACAAGAACACTTTCAAAAGCTAACCTGATTCCACAGAATCATCCATATCTGAAAGAAACTTTGATACACGTGAGTTAAAATCCCAAATAGAAAGATAAGTTCCGAAAGAAAGTTAATTGGAACTTGAATATTAAAGTTTGGAATTTAAAGTTGAATTTTTAATAATAATTATCCTTTCCGAAGGTAAGAGTATATAAAATAAAATAAGCAATGTCGGGATTAATAGTTACCGCCTTAGTTATTCTGGTTTTTATTGTCATTTATCAGATTGCAAAAGCCAGTGAATTAGCAACCATCATTCGTGGTGAGGAGAATGTTAAATCGCAAACCAATCGTCTGATGGCGTGGTTGATGGTAGCATTCTTCGTACTTGGAATGATAGGTATCTGGAAATGTCATGAAGCATTAATCGGTAAAATGTTACCGGAATCTGCTTCTGTGCAGGGAGATCATTACGACTCCATGTTAATTGTTACATTAATATTGACAGGCTTTGTATTCTTCGTGACTCAGGCACTTTTGTTTTGGTTTATCTTCAGATATCAACAAACAGAACATTCAAAAGCATTCTTCTACTCTCATAACAATAAACTGGAAGTTTTATGGACAACTGTTCCTGCATTGGCCTTGGTTGTTTTGGTTGTAATTGGTTTGAGAAACTGGTTTAACGTAACTGATAAAGCTCCTGAAGGTTCTATGCTTGTTCAGGTAATGGGTAAACAGTTTAACTGGTTGATTCGTTACCCGGGTGCCGACGGTATTTTAGGAAAAACAGATTTCAGATTGATGGATGACGCGACTAATGTAATGGGTCTTGATACAAATGATATCGCTGCAAAAGATGATATTATTGTTCAAAATGGAGAATTGCATATTGTTAAGCAGCACAATGTTCAGCTGGTTATTAATTCACGTGATGTAATTCATGATGTTGGTTTACCACACTTCCGTATGAAAATGGATGCTGTTCCGGGTATTACAACAACAATGTGGTTTACGCCTAAATTTACTACAGACGAAATGAAGAACAAAACAGGCAATCCTGATTTTGTATATGAAATTTCCTGTGATCAGATGTGTGGTAAAGGCCACTATTCAATGAGAGGTACTGTTATTGTTCAGACTGAAAATGAATTTAAAGAATGGCTTAGTAAGCAACCGGCTTATTATACCGGAATGCTTCCTGCGCCTCCGGCAGCCCCGGCAGGAGCAGCGCCTGCTACGGCCGATACAACCGGAGCCGGTGCAGTTACAATGGCACATTAATTAATAAGCAGAGAGAAATTATCTTAGAAGTACTGAGGTTTATTTATATAAAATAAGAATTCCCCTTTTTTTCGAAAGGGTCGGAAATTTAAAAATAAAATGAGTAACGAAGCAACTACCTTACACGCGCATGATGCGCACGCTCACATGGATTCTCACGGACATGCACACGCGCATGGCCATGAACATCATGAGCAACACTTTATTACTAAGTGGATTTTCAGTCAGGACCATAAAGTTATCGCAAAGCAATACCTTATTTCCGGTATTATCTGGGCTATAATCGGTGCCTTGTTTTCTGTCTTCTTCCGTCTTCAATTAGGTTTTCCTGACAGCACTTTTCCTATTATGGAAAAATTCCTGGGACACTGGGCGCAAGGAGGTAAATTAACACCTGAATTCTACTATGCATTGGTAACCATGCACGGAACTATTCTGGTATTCTTTGTATTGACAGCAGGTTTATCAGGTACTTTCAGTAACTTTTTGATTCCTTTGCAGATTGGTGCGCGTGATATGGCTTCTCCATTCATGAATATGCTTTCTTACTGGTTCTTCTTCATTTCTTCTGTTATCATGTTTGCTTCATTGTTTGTGCAAACCGGTCCTGCAGCAGGTGGTTGGACTACCTATCCGCCGTTAAGTGCTTTAAAAGAAGCTTCTTTAGGTTCCGGATTAGGTATGGATCTTTGGTTGATTTCAATGGCTTTATTCGTTGTTTCGCAATTGCTGGCAGGTCTTAACTATATCACTACGATTTTGAACATGCGTACGAAGGGTATGAAAATGACTCGTTTGCCATTGACTATCTGGGCATTGTTCTTTACTGCTGTTCTTGGGGTACTTTCTTTCCCGGTATTGCTTTCAGGTTTTGTATTGTTGATTTTTGATCGTCATTTCGGTACAAGTTTCTATCTTTCTGAAATCTTCATCGGTGGTAAAGCGTTGTCTCATATTGGTGGTTCTGCGGTTCTTTATCAACACTTATTCTGGTTCCTGGGTCACCCTGAGGTTTACATCGTAATGTTGCCGGGTATGGGTATGGCTTCTGAAATTCTTTCTACGAATAGCCGCAAACCAATCTTTGGTTATCTTGCGATGATTATTTCTCTGACAGGTATTACGGTCCTTGCATTCGTAGTTTGGGCGCACCATATGTTCGTAACAGGTATGAGTCCTTTCTTGGGCGGTATCTTTGTATTGCTCACTTTATTGATTGCAATTCCATCAGCGATTAAAGTGTTCAACTGGCTTACAACTATCTGGAAAGGTAATATTCGTTTGAATGTTCCGATGCTGTTTGCATTAGGCTTTGTTTCCTTATTCATTTCCGGTGGTTTGACAGGTATCTTCTTAGGTAACTCTGCTTTGGATTTGCACCTTCACGATACTTATTTCGTAATTGCCCACTTCCACCTGGTAATGGGTGTGAGCGCTTTCTTTGGAATGTTTGCCGGTATCTATCACTGGTTCCCTAAAATGTTCGGTCGTTTCATGAACAATACATTGGGTTATATCCATTTCTTTGTAACATTAGGCGGTGCTTATCTTATTTTCTGGCCAATGCACTATGAAGGTTTTGCTGGTATGCCTCGTCGTTATTATGACTACAGCGCATGGGAATCATTCAAGCAATTTTCAACCTTAAATCATTTCATAAGTACAGTTGTTATCATCGTTTTCTTTGCTCAACTGTTGTTTGTATTCAACTTCTTTATGAGCATCTTTAAAGGAAGAAAAGTAACTTCATTAAATCCCTGGGGTTCTACAACATTGGAATGGACTACGCCATTACATCCTGGTCATGGTAACTGGGAAGGAGAGATTCCAACTGTTTACCGCTGGCCATATGACTTCAAAGAAGATGGTAATGGAAACGATTTTATTCCTCAGACCGTTCCTTTAAGAGATGGCGAAGAAGAACATTAGATAGACTATTATAATTTGTTGATCCCTTGTTGCGAAAGTAACAAGGGATTTTTTTGTGAGTATCAATTTTATACTATTTTCCATTTTCCTCTGAAATTTCTGCGAGTTTGTCTTGTATGTCCTGAAATATTTCGTCTATCAATGAAATGATACATTACATTATATTCATTTATTTATCTCATTAATGAATGTCTATATTTTTTGGATTGTAAGGTTCTTTAAATAAGGTTATTGCAGTAATTACATCAGTTCTTTAGCTATAAAATCGACCTGTTTGCTGTAAAAATATATACTAATTTTATTTTTATGACTATTCAGCCCTTTTTGTGCAACTATTTTTCTTTAATCGCAATAATTGGCATGATTATTGATCATATTGGTAATTGAAATACTAACGAAAATATTTTTCCATTCTAAACCAATGTAATATGAAATTGAAACTACTTTTTTCCGGGCTTTGCTTGGGATTTGCTTCTTTGCAGGCTAATGCTCAAAACACAACAATGCAATTTGGAAGCCCTGTTAAAGGTCCGCTTTTAGGTTTTGGTGTGAATCTTACAGATTTTTCAGCATCCCTTCCTGATGTCGGAACTGTTAATTTAGGGGCTTCCCTTATGTATTGGCAGGGAATTAATAAAAACCTTGATTTTTCAATCAGGTATAATGGTCTTTTTTCTGATTATGCCAAGCCTGTACCTAACCAGGATAATAAACTTATAAGTGAGTTGGAAGGCTCTTTACATCTCAGGGCTTTGAGCGATAACCATTTCCTCAATCCATTTATTTCTGCGGGTATTGGTGGCGGAACTTATAGCGGTTCTTTTGCTGCTTATGCTCCTGTCGGTATAGGATTGCAATTCAATATATACAGCGAAAGCTATATTTTCCTGCAGGCAAATTACAGATTCAGTTTCCAGGATACAAAATTGGATAAAAATACTTTCTATTCATTAGGATTCGCAGTACCGCTTCGTTCTAAATCTACACCTGCTTCTGCTCCTGTGACTCCGCCTCCACCGACTGATCAGGATGGAGATGGAACAACAGATGCAATGGATGAATGCCCTACTTTAGCCGGACCTGTTGCATTGAAAGGTTGCCCTGATAAAGATAATGATGGTGTTGCCGATAAGTATGATAAATGCCCGGATGTTGCAGGTACGGTTAAATACCTTGGCTGCCCCATTCCTGACAATGATAAAGACGGCGTGAACGATGAGGAGGATAAATGTCCTACCGTTGCCGGTTTGGCTAAATATGCAGGTTGTCCCGTACCTGATAGCGATGGTGATGGTGTAAATGATGAAATGGATAAATGCCCTACGGTTGCAGGAACGGCTGCAAATCGCGGTTGTCCGGAAGTAAAAGAAGAAGTGAAGAAGAAGCTGGCATTTGCTGCTACCGCTATCCAGTTTGAAACAGGAAAGAGCTCAATTAAGCAACAATCTTATAGCATGCTGGATGAAATCGTTACCATTTTGAATGAATATCCTGATTATAACATGACTATAGATGGTTATACAGATAATACAGGTAATGCTGCCAAGAATATGGAATTATCCAGGCTGAGGGCGGATGCTGTTAAAGCTTATTTTGTTGGTAAAGGTATTTCTGTAGATAGAATTACAGCAAATGGTCACGGTATAGAAAACCCTGTTGCCGACAATAAAACTGCCGCAGGCCGTGCCAAAAACAGAAGAGTTGAAATGGATCTTAAATTAAAAGATTAAATCCGGTAAGTATTTTATTAAATAGAAAGGGTTTCAGATATTCTGAAACCCTTTTAATCTTTTTTGAAGTTAGTAATATCAGGCTGCAACTATCTGCCCTGTTAGTATTTCAGATTCAAACACTTCGGCAAATTTTTCTACAAATATTTTCTTCACTTCTTCTTCGTCAATTACTTTTCCTAATTCTTTAGCCATGCTTGTCACTCCCTTATCAACAATGCCGCAAGGAACTATGTAATTGAAAAACTGAAGGTCTGTATTAATATTAAGCGCCAATCCGTGAATGGTCATCCAACGGCTGCTTTTTACGCCCATTGCGCATATTTTGCGTGCGTTGGCATTATCAGCATCCAGCCAGACACCGGTAGAGCCCTTAAGCCTTCCTGATTCGATGCCATATTCTTTTAAGGTAAGAATAATGGCTTCTTCCAATGAACGCATATACCGGCCTAAATCAGTAAAATATTGCTCCAGATCCAAAACAGGATAAGCGACCATTTGCCCCGGGCCATGATAAGTAATATCACCCCCTCTGTTTGTTTTATAAAAAGTAACATGCAAATCTTTCATACGTTCATCATTAATAAGCAGATTTTCCATGAAACCGCTTTTGCCCAATGTATATACATGCGGATGCTGACAAACGAACAAATAGTGTTTTATCTCCTGTTCTCCTAAAGGTTCATTATGAAACCTTGCAGACTTGATATCCAATCCTTTTTTCATATAAGATTCCTGTAAATCCCAGGCTGTCCCGTATTCTATATTCCCTAAGTCTATAAATGCTACTTCATTCATAATTTTCCGATTATGCTGCAAAAATAGGTATAAACAAAACAGGTTGTAACTTAATGTTACAACCTGTTCTTTATACCTTAATATCTTTTATTAATTGCTGATTCTTACACCTGAGAAATGGCAATTCTGAGTTGGAAGACCATTTGCATCAACTGTTTGAAGATAAACCTGTAATAAACCTCCGTCTACATACATATAAGCATGTGTAGTAGAACCCTGAGATGGAAGATCAACAAAGGTTGTCTGAGGGGTTGTTGCGGTTCCGGTAAAGCTATGAGCTGCGGTATTACCAAATCCTAAGTTTTCAAATCTTACAGTATTAGGCGCTTCCTGCAATACAATCCTGACAGTGTCCGGAGTAATAGGATAGTTATTACAACGATAATTTCCTACCCAAGTTCCCGTAAAACGGCTGGCAGCAGTAATTTCGCATTCGGAACCTTCAAAGCCTGTAGGGCATTGACAAAAACCGTCGCTGCAAGTGCCTTTGTTTTGACATCTGAGGTCATTACAAGGATCTTTTACGCAAGAGTTAAACAAAACCATGCCGGAAATGGCAAAGAAGCTGAAAACTGTAATGAGTATGGATTTCCAATTTTTCATTTGTCTATGTAAAATTTTCTTATGTTGCTATGAATTGTTTTTTGACGTAATTGGGTGTCAAGATACAAAATAATTTTAAAATCGAACGTGTTTGAAATAATTTCTTTTCTTAAAAAGTAAAAGGAGCAAGCGTCAGCTTACCCCTTTTCAATATTTAAAATGCAAAATATTGCAACTTATTAATGGTGATGGTGATGAGAAGGTGCAAGGCTGCTGAATTCTTCTTCTGTAACCTCGGCAGGCTTAACTTCCATTACTTCTTCTAATTTCTCAAACAATTTATCGAACAAAAGACGACGATAAGTTTCGTCCATAGTCTTTTCTTCTTTTTGCATTTTTTCAAGGTAAGATTCCATCCATGGCGCATCGTCGCCTTCTTTCATGCCGAAATAAGCCATTACTTTGGTTTTTATATCAGCCATTACTTCTTCCAGTGTAACCTGAATGTTATATTCCCTGATTAACTTGTCTGAAATTAATGTCCAGCGTAATTGATGGTCGAAGCTGCCAAATTCTTTTTCTACCTCTTCGTCTGTTTTCACTTCTTCACCGCCTCTTTTCATCCATGCTTTAAGGAAGTCGACAGGCAATGATATTGGTGTTTCATGAACCAAAGTTTCGAAAATTTCATTTTGCATACGGTCTTTTGCAATACGGTCCGTTTCTTTCTCTAACTCTTGTCTTACTTTTTCTTTGAAAGCATCCATGTCCTTGATTTCAGCACCCGGAAAAGCTTCCGCAAAGAAATCTTCATTCAATTCACGTGGAATCAAGCGACCGATTTTTGTAAGCGTCATTTTGTAATGAGCCTTAGTTGCTTCTTCGTCTGTTTTGTGGATAGCGCTCTTCATGAAAACAGGCAATTCCTCTTCTGTGCAAACATCGGCAGGAACAAAAACAATCGTTCCTTCAGGTTTGATAGTTTTTAACTGCTCTGCCAGCTTTTTCGGCATTTGTTCCAATGTAACAACATCTTCCGTTTTAGCTGTATCTTCTGCAACATTGCCTTCTGCATCGCAAGCCTCATAAGAAGCGTAAACGATATCCGTATCTTTTTCAAAAGATTCAGGATTTTCTACCTTACCGGCGCGGCGACTGATATTTTCAATCTCGTCAGTAACTAATTTGTCACTTACTTTGATTTTATACTTAGTTAAAGCACCTTTTTTGTTCAAAGGAGTAATTTCAAATTCAGGTTTCAAACCGATTTCGAAAGAGAAGTCGAAATCAGCAGGCTGGTTCATGTCGAACTTCAGATTATTGTCTTCCATTGCAATCGGCTGAGCAAAAATTTCAGGTTTTGTTTCCTGAAGATATGCCTGCAATTCGCGATTGGCGCTGTTAAGCACTTCTTCAACAAATACAGACTGGCCGTACATTTTCTTAACCATGCCTGCAGGAACCTGGCCTTTACGAAAACCCGGTACATTGGCATTTTTGCTGTATTTTTTAAGAGCACTTTCAAAGGAAGGAAGATAATCTTCTTTAGTGATTTTTACCACCAATTTATCGTGTAAGTTACCGATGGTTTCACGTGTTACCGTTGCCATGTGTTATGATTTTTTTTAGATGATTGTAATGTTATGAATAATACGCCATCCCTGAATCGGAAAAAAAACAAAACCCCGCAAATGCGGGGCTTTCATCTTAGTGCGGGTGGAGGGACTCGAACCCCCATGCCTCGCGGCACTAGATCCTAAGTCTAGCGTGTCTACCAATTTCACCACACCCGCGACTCAAAAATGGAGTGCAAAAGTAAAGATTGATTTTGAATAAAATGCAAAAAGGGCAAAGTATTTTTTATTTTTTTGTGAAATATTTTCACAGCCTGCTATAAAATTCCGGGTTCTGATATTCAGATTCCCGATTACTTTAAAAAAAACGCACTATTGGTATTCAATCTTGCAAAACATACGCCTTTCCTTTGCCATCAGGCCTTTTGCAGCATTGGTGCTCAGCGCAATAATACAATTATTATAATCGCCTAATTTGGGAATAGTGCCGATGACTTTTGCGTAAATGAAATTTCCATTTGCAGGATTCATTACTTTTATAATGGTTCCTTTTGCTGCGGTATTATGAAAAGCATAATAAATCCCCTCAGCCATCTTCATTTTTAAAGGATAGAATACAGCAGCTCCGCTTTCATTATTACTTGCATTACCCATAGTCTGTGTTTCATACAATTGTTCATAGGGGCTTGCAATCGTATCATTTTCTTCATTTGCGGAAGATTCGTTTAAACCGGCTTTAGTTTTTACTGAATCAACAACGGTAGCTTGTGGTTTAGGGCCGGGATAGCCTATAACACCTTTTTGTTTTTGTGTTAAACCTGAAACGTCGGAATTACCGGATGTAGCCGAAAACGGAACTTGCGTATCATCAAAGGCAATCCACCCTATTTGCAGGACCTGCCCGGGGAAAATATCCTGTTCGCTCATGTGGTTCCACATTTGAAGCGTGCTCTGAGCAACATTTATCATTCTTGTTACATCTTTCAGCGCTTCGTTCCTGCCGACTTTGTAATAAATGGGCTTGCTTTTAACCACACTTTCAATTCGTATGAAATTATAATTATCAACGGGAACCCATACTATAGTCCCGGAAGCTAATCCGCCTTGATAATTAAGGTTATTGGCATCTGCTAAAGCTGCAGGCGGGACTTTGTATTTTTTTGACAGGAGAAAAATGTCTTCGCCGCTTTTTACTTTATGTATGACAAAAGCCTTTCCATCTGCTTTTTTTACCCATAATGTGTCCTGGGCCTTACTTGTTAATCCAAAAAGTATTATTTGTAAAAGCAGCAGTAATTTTCTCATGTCGTTTTAATTGTTAATCCCTTTGCAAATGTATTTCCCGCAGATTATACAGATTTATACCTGTTTTGTTGAGGCGTCTTTCTGAATCTGCGGGAAACAATTATTACTTAACAGGCTCCTGTTCGGCCAATTTAATAGAACGACTTACGGAAGTGTTTACGCCTTCTATATTTTTACCGTCTTTGTCAACCAGTTGAACATTAACCGTTACATCACCCATCGGTGCATTTTGTATAAAATAAGGCTGCCATTTGTCAATTGTAAAATCGGTGCCGTTAATGCTTGCTTTCACCTTATTGCCATCTGCGGCTAATGCAGTATTATAAACATAGAAATCCAATAAAACATTTTTGGTATCTGCGCCGATGTATTGACCTTTCGGACGGCTGTAAAAAATCATCGGTGTTTTTGGAATATCCATTTTAGTGAGCTTACCCTTTTCATCAACCGAGAAATGGTATAACACGCCTGCGTCAGGAGTTTTGATAGATTCGTGGTAAGAACGTGACAGGAAAGACATCAGGTAATGTTCGCTCTTGGCGGCTACAGTAAAAGTTTTAGTAGGTTCATACAAAGCGGCATAAGGTTGATTGTCTAAAATAAAATGGATGTGCTGACCATCTTTGGAATTATTACATTCCTTTGTAGTCGCATCACTTGTCTGATTTTTTAACTCATAATTTTTTACATCATAATCTATAGTAATCTTTACAGAGTCAGTTCCCTGCATTTCGGCTTTTACGTTTTTGATGCCCAGTTTGGCATCTGCAAATTCAGGAGACCCTGTTACCGGTTGAATAGTAACCGGAGCTGCAGGGGCAGTGGTCGCCTGAGCAGTATCAGCAGTGGTTGTGTTTTCGGTTGTGCCGTTGTTGCAGGCATTGAGTGCAAGTAGTGTAACAAAGGCGATTGATGCAGGTACAATTTTGTTGTTCATTATTATTGTGTTTTATGTTGGTTTTGTAAAGCTAATTATTTATCCTGCGCTTTCAAGCATACATCTTTTTTCTTTAACCTATTTTTTATAAATGAGCATATTTTGGTATTTAAGAATATGCTTAAAGCGATCATCCTTATTGTTTCAATAATTTAATTATTGTCGTTTCAATGAACGGTTATTAGTAATATTGCGCATAAATTTAAATTTACCGGATTGACAATGGATAATTTTGTAAAACCTGTTGATAGCCTTAGTCGCCTGATTAATGAAAAAGCAGAGAAGTTATATCTAAGTCTTAAAGAATTGCCGTTGGAACAATTGGATCTTTCTGAATTGTCAAAAAGCTATTTTAAAGGCTGCCATCAGCAAAGAAACTTCTTTTCGGTGCAGACTGCTGCCGAACTTCTATACCGGTCCATCCTTCTAAAAGGGAAACCGGTTGAGGAGATCGTGCTAATGGATTATGGTGCAGGTGTAGGTAGTTTATATTTATTGGCCAAAATGATAGGTTGTAAAATGGTTGTTTACAATGATATCATGGCGGAAATGACAGATGCAGCAGAAAAAGTGGCAAACTATCTTAAGATTCAGATTGATCTTTACATTACTGCCGACCATTCCGGAACCATTGAACAGCTGAATGAAAAAGGCATTTCATGTGATATAATTTTGAGCAGGAATGTGGTTGAACATATTTATGACCTGAATGACTTCTACAAGAAAATGTCAGCGGGGCAACCCAATGCGCTTATTTATTTCTCAACAACGGCAAATTATCAAAACCCTGCCATGCTCTGGTTTCATAAAAGACTCCATAAAAAGCATGAACAGGTTTTTATACCAGTAAGGAAATCAATTATCAGCAGTAAATTGAATGCAATTTCTGCCAATGAGCTTGAACAACTTGCTCTGGCAACAAGAGGCTTGGCAATGCAGGATCTGGACAATGCCATCGAAATGTATCGTGTTAAAAGTGTGCTGCCTAATCCTGATATCCACTACAGCAATACCTGCAATCCCGAAAATGGAGTCTGGTCGGAGCATATTCTTCCTGTGGAAGATTATGAAAAAATCATTACAACCAAAGGCTATAACCTTACCATTCTGCCGGCATTCTGGGACACCCATTACAGCAGCGGCATAAAAAATATAGTAGGAAAGTCCATGAATTTTGTAACAGGATTACTGGGAAATAAAGGTGGCTTGAAAATCACTGCATTTATTTACATCATTGCGGAAAAGAAATAAACCGAATTGTAAAACATACTCTGAATGATATACTCCATGACCGGCTATGGCCGCGCCGAAGGTAAAGCCGGCAACAGACAGGTTATTGTAGAAGTGAAATCACTTAACGGAAAACAGTTTGAACTGAACAACCGTTTTTCTCCCTTACTGAAAGCTTATGAAGCCGACATCCGCAATGAATTGATGCGCATATTGAAACGTGGCACGGTTGACCTTACTGTTACCATTAAACAGGAAGGCGCCAATAAGCCCATGCAGGTCAATACCGATTTGGCAAGATATTATTATAACGCCATGACGACCATTGCCAATGACCTGAACCTGAATGTTACGGGTCATCCCGAACATGTGCTGGCAACATTGATGCGTATGCCCGAAATAGTAGCGGCCGATATGGACACATTGCCTGAAGAAGAATGGCTGAGCATTAAAACCCTGATACAGGAAGCCGCACAGAAACTGGCGGACCACAGAGCAGAAGAAGGTATTGAGATTGCAAAAGATTTGCTGCAAAACATCAATAGCATTGAAACCCAGGTGGTACAGGTAGAAGTATTTGAACCCGCAAGGATGGAGCGCATCCGTCAGCGCATTAATGGCTCCCTGGAAGAGTGGGTGGAAAAGGAAAGAATTGATTTGAACCGCCTGGAACAGGAACTTATTTTCTATATTGAGAAAATTGATTTTTCTGAAGAAAAACAAAGGCTGCGTTCGCATACCGGTTACTTTGCTCAGCTAATGGAACAAGGTAACGAGGAAGGAATCGGCAAAAAGCTTGGCTTTGTATTGCAGGAAGTAGGCCGCGAAATAAATACCCTCGGCTCCAAAGCCAACGATGCCGATATTCAAAAGATTGTAGTTAATATGAAAGATAATCTGGAAAAAGCAAAAGAGCAGGTTTTAAATGTACTTTAAGCAAGTGTCAGATGTTTGTGTTCCAAATTCTAAAATGTAAAATAACAAAAGCAACAATGAAATCAAGGGTTATAAAAGCATTTGTTTTTCCTTTAATGATAGCAGTTTCTATGCTTTCCTCCTGTGGTATGAAAACAGCATACTATCAGAAGCAGGTACCGGTACCATCGGCTGCATGGGCTGCAAAGTTCATGCCCGAATTCAAACTGGAAATTAAAGACACTACTGCAAATCATTATTGTTTTTTATTGTTTCGACATGATGAAGCTTATCCCAATTCCAATTTATGGTTGCGCCTGAAAATAAAAGGCCCCGGTGAAAAAACGTTTAAAGACGGGCCAAAGCTGGAAGTGCCGTTGGCAGATGCTTCCGGCGTATGGCAGGGAAAAGGCATGGGTGGCATATGGGAGCACAAAATTTTTATGGACCCCAAAGCTATGCCGCAATTTAAGCAACCCGGCATTTATGAAATCAGGATAGAACAATTGATGCGCATGGATCCCCTGCCTTCCGTATTAAATGTAGGGCTTATGGTAGAAGAAATTAAAAAATAACCATCATAAAAGAAACGAATAAAGCATAAGCCCCGGCTTATGCTTTATTCGTTTACAGTACTTTTAAGTGTTTGGAAATGCGAGATCAATAAATAATCTTAATAGCATCAGGAATAACTTCTGCTATCAGTTCATTTACCTTCCCGTAATATTCGCCGTCTACCTGGAAATGCACCTTCTTTCTTGAATGAATCGTTACATGATTCGTTTGAAAAACCTCGGTCTTTTCAGGATGAAAAACGCCGGTAGAGAAACGCATCTTCAATATTTCGGCAAGAGAAATTTTACGGATAATAATTATTTCAAAAAGCCTGTCATCCAGCTTGCCTACCGGATTAACCGTAATGCCGGTACCATAGCTCGTGGCATTCGCCACAACTATCATTACCGCATCTCTTTTTATCTTCTGATTGTTAAGTACGAAACTTGCCTGCATTTTTGAATGATGCCAGAGCTCGCTCCATGCTGCCTTCACATAACCCCACATACCCCTGTGTTCCATATTCTGAAAGCGTTTTACCAAAGATGCATTGAAGCCTATATCGCTCAGATGTATGCAAAGTTTATTATTTACCCTGGTCAGGTGAATCGGTTTTGCTATTCCCTTAACTATCAGTTCCAACGCCTCCAATGGCTCCAGTGGGATTTTTAATTCTTTTGCCATGCCGTTGGCCGACCCGGCGGGAATCACGCCAATCGCAATGGAAGTCTGCATTACCACCTCAGCCACCAGTTTAATAGTGCCGTCGCCGCCAACAGCCACTACTATATCCGGTTCAAACGATGCAATGGACTCTTTGAGCGCTTCTTTTAAATTATCGGCAGGCAAATCGAATAAGAGATATTGTATTTCTTTTTTATCTTCAAAGAAAGATGGAATTAATGCAGGGCAATCCATTGTATTATTTCCGGCGGCTTTGTTAATGGCAAACAATATTTTACGTTTTGATGTTACATTGGACATAGCCGTTAGCTGATTGCTTATTTGAATGCGTTACAATATAGATTTTTTAAACAATGAAAAGCCCTGAAAAGTTGCCTTTTGTAAAAGTATATGATGGCTATGGACATTCGGAAAACCTGATAGTCTATGGTCATTTACTGCAAAAGCAGCCGCACGTGACGCTGAACTATGAAAAGAACGGCTTGTTGCAAAATATATGGCAACTCATCAAGCTCTTTAAAGTAAAGCCGGTGCCTTATGCAAAAGTAAAACTGACATTCGAATCGCAATCTGTAGAAGCAATAACAGCCTCCGACGGCTTTTTTAAAATAGAACTGACGCCTCAGCACCATCTTGCTGCCGGCTGGCATGCATTAGAGGTACATGCCATTGATGATAACGGCAATGAGATTTCATCATCGACAGGAAAAGTATTTATTCCGCACCTTTCTCAGTTTGCGTTTATTTCCGATATCGACGATACTATTATCCGTTCCTTCTCCGCAAAAATTTTCAAACGGCTGTACGAGCTTATCTCCCGCAATCCCGCCAAGCGAAGGCTTTTTGACGAAACGGCAAAACAATATAACCTGCTGGCCTTTTCATTTGCAAAAGATAAATTGCCCAACCCCTTTTTCTATGTTTCCAGCAGCGAATGGAATCTGTACGATTACCTCAAAAATGTTTTTAAGGTAAAAAAACTACCCGAAGGCATTTTTCTACTGAACCAGATAAAAAGATGGAAAGAACTTATATTGACGGGCAAAACCGGGCATGACGGTAAGTTTCTGCGCATAGTAAGGCTCTTCAAAGCTTTCCCTAATCAACAATTTATTTTATTGGGAGACAACTCGCAGAAAGACCCCGAAATCTATGCGAAGATTGCAGATAAATTTGCTGCGCAAATATTTGCCATCTATATCAGAAACGTAAGAAATTCGAGAGCGGATGATGCACAGATGCTGCTGGAAGTACATAGTACGAACGGCATACCTGTGTGTATTTTTAAAGACAGCAAAGAAGCCATTGAGCATGGAATCAAGATAGGTTTGATAGATGCAAATCTTCCTGCAGATTTTGCTTAAACAATATGATTTTATATTTTGTTTGCTACAAATCAATGCAGCATGACCAAACTCTCCGATATTGAAACCATAGATGCCTATATCGATGTATTTCCCAAGCCGGTACAGAAGCTGCTGGAATCTGTATGGCAGACCATTCGCAAAGCAGCGCCCGATGCTATGGAATGCATCAATTACAAAATGCCCACCTTCAGATTGAATGGCAAAAACCTCGTTCACTTTGCCGCTTACGAACATCATATAGGCTTCTATCCCACGCCGGATGCTATTACCGCATTTGCCGCTGAAATAGCAGACTATAAGAATGCAAAGGGTTCCGTACAATTTCCGCTGGACAAACCCATGCCTTTGGATTTGATTAGTAAAATGACAGCATTCAGAGTAAAGCAGATGGAGGAGAAAGTGAAAACCAAACCCTCAAAAGCCGCACCGGGAAAGAATTTCATGGAGTCCTTATCTGCTCCGGCTCAAAGAGCATTGGCAAATGAAGGCATAAAAACCTTGAAACAATTATCGGCATACAGCGAAGCATCTTTACTCAAACTACATGGTTTTGGCAAAGCTTCTTTACCCATATTACGCAGCGCATTGGCTCATGCGGGATTGGGCTTTAAACAATAGAAACAAGATGTTACTTGATATAAAATTCATTTAACTTTCTCCTTTTAGTATATTTTATAATCATTTTTGACCTATATTGCTATTATTATTTTTAAAATATTAACTTTGCCTGCAAAAAATATGTATTATGCAGGCGGCCATCACAAGAATAAAGTACAACAATTCGCTGGAAGACCTGGGCTATGACTGGGTAACGATATACATCTTCTTTAAAGTTGATGATAGCGAAGAATTTCACATGCCGGCTATGATTAACCTGGATGAATTATTCGGGTTTGTTGAAAATGAAGAGCCGGAAACAGGAAAATACTTGCTTAACATCCGCAGAAATATGCGCGGTTATGGTCCAAAACATAGCAAAGTACTGGAAACATTGCAGGAAGAAGGTTTTGATCTGGATAAATATGTGGCGAAATATTTTTCGACACTGGAGGACAGCTATTTTCAGAAGCAAATCGAAATCAATAAAAATATCCGGAAACCGGAGGTTTATAAAGATATGACCAAAAAGTATGAAGACCTGAAGGCCACAGTAGAAGAAAATAGTTTGAGAAACAGCCAGATAAGGTATACCGCATTTCTCGATGCCATTGAGATTGCCTTGCATGAAACCACTTTTGAAATTTATCCCGGATTGTTTGAAATGGGTGATAAACATGTAGCCGCGTACGAAGAGGTATTGTCGAGGGCAGTATTGAATTTTGCAGAAGAAATAGATAAAATAAGGGCCGGAAAATTTTCGAAATATTTTGAAGAAGGTTATGAAAGCCGGAAAAAGGAATCTGAATAGCAAGACTGTTTTAATCTTTTCCCCACTCCCGGCACATTATCCCGGCATACCGGAAAGCTTCCCCGATGTTCCGGTCTGTCGTCCAGCGTACTGGAAACCTTGCCTTACCCTTCCGGCAACCCATCCAGTATACTGGAAAGCTTCCCTGATGCTCCGGTCTGTCGTTCAGGACACTGGAAACCTTGCCTTACCCTTCCGGCGGCCCGTCCAGTGTACTGGAAAGCTTCCCCGATGCTCCGATCTGCCGTCCAGCATACTGGAAACTTTCCCCCAACCTTCCGGCAGCCCGTCCGGTACGCCGGATGCGGTTCCTGATTTTCTCTCCACATATTTCTGTGAAAAAAGAAATGTCCCTGGAAGGAAAAAATCAGAAAACAAGTAGGCTAATCTTCACTTCGGTTGCCTGAGTCAGAATTTTTTTTACAATAATTGCAAGATTTCAGGCTAAGAAAGAAAGTTTGGCACGGTTTTTGCAGATATCATAATGTTATCGAATTTAAAACATAATATTATGAAATTACATGCAATTGCAAGCCAAGATTTGCAATACTTTGAAACCAGCCAGTTTATTACCCGCCTCTTTAGCGATATAGCGTCTTTAAATCTGGATCTTACGAAGGATAATGAAATGAACGAACGCTTTCAGCTCCTGAAGGCACAAGCCAATGAATTTTACAATGCGTTGGGACAGATACAGGCTATGGCCGATACGAAGCGCCTGGAAGAGCTTGACCTGCTGCGCGACAGAAAATTAAGTACTATCCGTCTCTGTATTGCTACCTTCCGTTATCGTGAAGAGCCTGAAATCAAAGAAGCTTTAACTGTTGCTAACATTATTCTGTCGAGATACGAAGGCCTGGAATTCCTCAATTATGAAGCCGAGAGTAAGGGCATCCGTAAATTTCTGGATGAATGGAATAAAGAAGAAAATGACTATCATGTACAAGTGCTTGGACTGCAATTGCATCTTTCCAACCTGAGTGAAGTTGCAGATGCATTTGATAACGTATTCGCCACCCGTTCATTAACTGTCTTGTCTAAAGAAACATATGACGGTAAAATGCTGAAGAGCCAAATGCTCGGAACCTACAGCAGCCTGGCAAAATATATACTTGCCATGTGTGATTTCAAAAAGGATGAAGGCTTTTATCCGCCATTGCTTGACGCCTTTAATAATGGCCGTAAGTATTATGCTGATTTACTGGCAAAAAGGAAAGGGGTAGAGGGTAAAAAGTAAGATGCAGTTAATGGTCTTCAGGCTTAAAGTTTTGTCCCACACTTCAAAGGGTGGGACATCTGCATCTAAAAAGTGTGAACAGCTACATTAAAACAACATCTGTACGCCGCCTTGTAAGCCTTTGTCTTTGCCAAGATGCTTATAGGCTTTTTCGGTAGCTTCCCTGCCGCGGGGCGTACGTACAATATAACCTTCCTGAATAAGGAAGGGTTCATACACTTCTTCGATGGTACCTGATTCTTCGCCAACCGCTGTGGCAATATTGCTGATGCCTACAGGACCACCTTTGAATTTTTCAATTAAAGTAGAAAGGATACGGTTATCCATATCATCCAGTCCGCTGGCATCTACATTCAGCGCTTTCAGGCTATGCTCTGTAATGCCTAAATCAATCACACCGTTGCCAAGTACCTGTGCAAAGTCCCGCATACGGCGTAGCAAGCCATTGGCAATACGCGGTGTGCCACGGCTGCGCCTTGATATTTCACCTGCCGCATCCGAAGTAATCTTTACTTTCAGCAAATTGGCGGAGCGCAGGATAATTCTTTGCAGTACTTCCTGCGGATAATAATCGAGGCGGGATTTAATACCGAAACGGGATAACAAAGGCGCTGTAAGTAGCCCGGAACGTGTTGTTGCACCAATTAAAGTAAAAGGGCTTAAAGCAATCTGGATGCTGCGGGCGTTAGGGCCGCTTTCAATCATCAGGTCAATTTTATAATCTTCCATAGCAGCATAGAGATACTCTTCCACTACCACGCTCAAACGGTGTATCTCATCTATAAAAAGTACGTCGCGGTTTTCTAAATTGGTAAGCAATCCGGCTAAATCGCCGGGTTTGTCCAATACCGGGCCACTTGTTTCTTTAATATTTGCATTCAGTTCATTGGCTACAATCCTTGACAGGGTAGTCTTTCCCAATCCCGGAGGCCCATGAAACAATACATGGTCCAAAGCTTCGCCACGCATATTTGCCGCTTTGATAAATATGCGCAAGTTCTCAATCAGCTGCGGCTGCCCCGAAAAATCTTCAATGCTCTGCGGCCTGATGCTGTTCTCATATTCTTTCTCTGCCGGATTCAGATTATCATTGGGGCGTAAATGCGATGGTTCCATGCGGTAAAATTAAGCTTTTGAAGTCGTAGAAACAGGATGTCAGACCTTTTGAAAGCATGACCTGCAACGGGGTTCATATTTGTCCTGTTCTCCCAAAACGAATTTCTCCGATTCGGAAGACGTCCGGAAAGAATAGTTGGCAATGCTGCCGCATTTTACACAAATAGCATGTAGCTTGGTTATATAATCTGCCTTGGCCAGCAGGGCAGGAATCGGCCCAAAAGGTTGTCCCTGAAAATCCATGTCCAGGCCCGCAACAATGACCCTTACACCTTTGGATGCAAGTGTTTCGGCAACGTTTGGCAGTTCCGCATCAAAAAACTGGGCTTCATCTATGCCGATAACTTCGGCATCTTCCGCCAGCAGCAATATATTCTGCGAAGCTGTAACAGGGGTTGAACGTATACGGCTTTCATCGTGCGAAACGACCTCTGTTTCATGGTAGCGCTTTTCAACCGAAGGTTTGAAGATTTCTATTCTTTGTTTGGCTATCTGCGCACGTTTCAGTCTGCGGATAAGCTCTTCGGTCTTACCCGAAAACATAGAGCCGCAAATGACTTCAATCCAACCGGTATTATTTCCCGACTTAAAAGGTTCTATAAACATCTTGCTGCAAAAATAGGATTATTAACTTACTACAATATTGGTAAAACAGGATTGGGCACAAAAATACAAACCCCGGTTAATTTGTGTTAACCGGGGTTGAAAATAGCCTCGTTTAAGAACTTAGTTCTTTATGAACTTGTTGATGCTTTTTGTATTTTCAGTAATCAAACTGATGTAGTACATGCCTTTATGTAAATCCTGGATATCAATGCGGAACGTTTTTGTACCTGCATTTTGTTTTCCTAAATCCATTGTTTTTACAACACGTCCTGCGATATCAGTAACGATAACTTCTGCTTTTGTTGCAGCTGCAAAATCATTTGTAAATGACAATTCGCCTGAAGCAGGGTTAGGGAATACGTTTAAAGTTGATTTGCTGAACTGAGCATCTTTAATACCTGTAGTACAGTGTAGTGAAATGCCGATAAAAGCAATAGAGCTGTCTGCGTAAGCAGATGTAGAATCTTGATTGTTGCTGATAATGTCAGATCTGAAGTCAAGGCCATTAGCAGTTTGAGTCATAACACCAAGCCATTGTGCTACACCGGCATAGTTACCGCTCGCGAATGGAGGCACAACAACTGCTCCGCTACCATCAACCAACCAGTTAATAGGAAGAGCAGTTCCGATTCCTGTATAGAATGTGTTGAAATCTTCTAAAGCGAAAGTATCGCCAGGAGCAACATTAGCAGCTGGAGAATATGTCCATACGCCATCAGAAGGATCAGAACTTTGATTTGTGAAATCAAGGAACGCTACAGTATCAGTTGTTTTAATCGTATAAGGTCCGTGATTGATGAAACCGTATCTTACTAAAACTGAATCAGAAGGAGTACAACCATTGATTGTTACGCTTTCAGTAATAAAAACAGGAGTAACCCAGGCGGTATCAGGAGCAGCATTTGCATTAGCACCCATGAACACAGAGGCAACAAGCCCCGCTAAAGCTAGAATTTTTTTCATAAATTGTTTTTTGGTTAAATTTTTGGATTATTTTTCGGCGGCAAGTTAGGTCATTTCTCTGGAAATAACCCAAAAATTCGTGTACTTTTAACAGTCTACTTACACGAATATGTGCGGAAGGGGCTGCAGGGGACTAAAATTATTATTTGGAATATTTCCTTTTGATAATGTTTTGGCCTGATAGGTAATTAGTTCTTTATATATACTGCATTGCTTTTCTCGCTTTCATTCCACACCCTGTCCAACGCAGTTATGATATATTGATATTGTTTGCTATTATCCCTGTCCAGAAAGCTGGTTGCCTGCGTAAGTGCCACAATGTTATCGGCATTTTCCAAATCCATCTTCTCTCCCGGTGCGAAGCGGTAAACCAGGTACTTTGTAGCTTCTTTACCCGCAATTACAGGGTCCCACTGAATGAGATTACCGTTGTTTACCACAGCAATCCTCGCAACAGGTGCAGGCGGCGCAGTGCGGTCTAACCAGGGCATGGCCGGCGGAACAGCAATAGTGCCAAAATAATTTTGCTGTAAACTGTCGCTCAATGCGCTACTGATTTTATAGAAGCTCGACATGCTGTAGAACACAAAGCCGTTTGCATGTTCCTGCCTCGCATCTCTTATTTGTTCAAGAATCTCATTGGGGCTATTCCAGGGCGTTGCACGCGCATTGACCATATTGTAAACACCAAGGCCTATATATAACTGACGAGCAGGCGTATGTTGTTTCCACCAGGGCAGCAGCACATCATAATTAGCCACACGATGACCCTGTTGCCAATATAATTGAGGTGCAACATAGTCAACCCATTTGTTTTCTACCCATAATTTTACATCGCTGTACAAGTCATCATAACAACTGGAGCCTCTTGTGGCGGAGCCTTCCGCATCTTTGTTATCATTACGCCAGATGCCAAAAGGGCTTACACCAAATTTGACCCATGATTTTTCTTTTTTGATGTTGACATTTAGTTGCGATACAAAAAGATTGACATTGTCTCTGCGCCAGTCTTCGCGGCTTTGGCCATTGCTGTATTTTGTATAAGAATTCTGGTCGCCAAAGGCTTTGCCGGCAACAGGGTAGGGGTAAAAATAGTCATCAATGTGAACCGCATCTATATCATAACGATGCACTACGTCTAAAATAACTTTCAGAATATATTCTCTTGCTTCAGGATTACCGGGATCGAAATAGGATTTACCACCATAACTGATAATCCAATCGGGATGTGTTCTTGTAGCATGATTTGCAGGATTCGGATTGCTGTTGCTTGCCACTAATGCACGGTAAGGATTGAACCACGCATGAAATTCCATATTGCGCTTATGGCATTCCGCAATCATGAATTCCAAAGGATCGTACTTCGGAAAAGGCGGCTGGCCTTGTTTTCCTGAAAGGTATTTGCTCCACGGTTCATATTCCGAAGGATAGAATGCATCTGCCGCAGGACGTATCTGTACAATCACCGCATTAAAACCATGACTTTGTAAAAAGTTAAGATGATTGATGAATTCCTGCTGTTGCTGCTGTGCTGAAAGACCTTGCTTGGAAGGCCAGTCAATGTTGCCGACTGTAGCAATCCATACGGCTCTTAATTCGCGCTTTGGGGCTGCAGAGGCTTGAAATAAAAACAGGAATGAACATAAAAGACAACAAAGAAAAGGATAGCGCACGTGTGTATCGGTTGAGATGTATAGTGCAAAGGTAATATTTGAAGACTTTTTTCTTTCTTAATATGCTGAATTAAAATGTAATTTATTTTTTACTGAACAGATACATTGCAATGAGAATGCAGATGGTAATCAATACAATCAGCCATGGATAAGCCTTTTGCCATTTTTGTTCTTTCTTTATACCTGTTATTTTTGAAGCAACCATTTGTGCAGCTTCATCATTGATTGCAGCCACGCTAATTAATTTTTCCAAAACCGGTAATGCAAAATAAGCAGGCAGATACTTTATTGCAAGTGTCATTTCTGTTACAATGGCAATAATGGTTTTACTGTCGCTATGCTGAATAATAATAGCTGCTTTATCAGCTGAAAGCAGGAACAACAAATATTCCTGGAGCAATTGCTTATTCATTCTGTAAACATCTACTTCTGATAAATGGCGATTTAATTTTTGGGTTTCTGCAAGAAAGTACTGAGGTGTTAAAACTGCTGCATTCTTTTTGAAACGTCCTGAAAGCCAGCGTTCATTATCATAAGCAGCTCGTTTGCTTTCGTTGGTTAAAGTACTATATGCTTCATGTATTTCTCTGAAACGGGCTTCTGTAAATGCATTTGTAGTGTTTTTATCAGGATGATAGAGGTGCGCCAGCCTCCTGAATGACTTTTTAATTTCATCCGGAGTTGCTGCCGGGCTTACTTCTAACGTTTGATAATAGTCTTTGATGGCTATTTGGGGTTTAAAATCGTGGAAATATTTGCTTCCCGCCGGGAATAGCGTGTAATAATTTTCCCAAAGCTAAACAATACTTTAAAATTGTGTTTAAGGAACTATAATCTATTGATTATGAATGTTTTTTGTCGGAAAAGCGTTTTACTTTTACATCACAAACAAAAACCAAAAGACATGACCGCAACAGAATTTAATGAGATGCTTATCAATAACAGCGATTTCCTTCAACCGGTAGCTGTATCATTAACACATGATTCTGAAGAAGCAAAAGACCTTATTCAGGAAACGATGTATCGTGCTTTGGCAAACAGAGAAAAATACCAGACCGGTACTAATATAAAAGCATGGCTTTATACTATCATGCGCAATATCTTTATTAATAATTATCGCAGGAACAAGAAATTTTCCAAAGTGTCATCTGACGTGCCGCAGGATTATTACATGTTCCAGACAAGCAAAGTGGCTCATAATGATGGTATGATAAATGCCGGTATCAGAGAAATTAAAGGTGTTATTAATAAATTGCCTGATATATTCAGATTGTCGTTTGAATTGCACTACCTGGGTTATAAATATCAGGAAATTGCCGACACTTTACAAGAACCTTTAGGAACTATTAAAAGTCGTATTCACTTCGCACGTAAGATTTTATCCGGCCAATTGAGCCGTTAAGTTTTAATTCAGATTTTAGCACAATGCCACCTTTAATACTAAGGTGGCATTGTTGCTTTATGTACTTTTGCTGAAATCTTTATCTGAATAAAAATGCCTGCAAAACTTTCTGTAAATATCAATAAAATAGCCACACTTCGTAATAGCCGTGGCGGTAATAATCCTGATCTCGTTAAAGCCGCGCTTGATATAGAACGCTTCGGCGCCGATGGCATTACGGTTCACCCGCGTCCTGATGAAAGGCATATCCGATATTCGGATGTGTATGAATTGAAGAAAGTAATTCATACGGAATTAAATATTGAAGGAAATCCTGTAGAAGACAGTTTTGTTAAATTAGTTCTGGAGAATAAACCGGCACAAGTAACATTGGTGCCTGACAGCCGCGACCAGCTTACTTCTAATCATGGCTGGGATACTATTAAGGAAGCGACTTACCTGAAAAGCATTATTCCTGTTTTTAAAAATGCAGGCATCCGCGTCTCTATATTTGTTGATCCTGTTGTTGAATTAGTTACCGCTGCAAAAGAATGCGGAACAGACAGGATTGAGCTATATACTGAAAGTTATGCCAAACATTTTATCAATGACAGAGAAGCCGCGATTAAAAATTATGTTGCTGCTGCTAAAGAAGCAGAACGTGTTGGTCTTAGGTTAAATGCCGGTCATGATTTAGACATGAATAACCTGCAATATTTTGCACAACAAATTCCAAATCTTGATGAAGTTTCTATCGGGCACGCTTTAATAAGCGATGCTTTATATTTTGGATTGCAGAATACAGTGCAGTTGTATAAAAGGCAGTTGGGATAAAAGATTTGCCAACTTTTTAAAAGTTAGCAAATCTTTTATCCTTCATTCCAATCCTTTATTCCAGATTTCAGGATTTCGACTTGTGTGAAATACTGAAATTATAAATAGTGTTTGGATACTTTCCTCAATTTTGAAATGGATCAGAAAGGGAAACCTCTCTATAGTTGAAACTCTTATATTTTTATAGCGTATACTGTACCCAAACGGATTATTTTTCAGAAAGTATGTTTTCAATCTTATTTCTTTTGTAAATTCTCTTCCCAAGCCATTTCGTATTTTATTGTACCAGGTGGCAGCTTCTTTAATATCCTGTTTTGCGGATGGTAACATAACAACTTTATACATCAAAGATCTTTTTCAATATCTTTCATAGCCTCATCAAAATCTAACATTATGCCATCCTTTTCATATTGTGCTATTCTTTTGAGAACGATTTCCTTTTGCCATTCCGGCACACCATCAGATGATTCATCCTCAATGTCTTTATACTTGTCCTTTAATTCATTCCATTCATTGATTGGAATAAAAACCCCGGTAGTTACACCATGACTATCTGAAATATATTGCACACTCATACTTTGCTGTTTTAAGATGTATAAAGTTACAGCCTTTTTTACAAAACCACCACCAGGCTCTTCACTACAGCGCCTAAACGAATAGCGTCATATACTCTTGCTTCGCTTGCACCGTGTTGTTTTACAGATGCTTCGTGTGATGTAACACATAGCTCACAGCCGTTTAATGAAGACACAACAAGACTTACCAATTCAAAAAACTCTTTGCCCAGAACAGGATTCATCATAGTGCTCATGCGCAAGCCTGCAGGTGTATTATTGTAGTACTGATTATCGTGCATGTAATGACGGAAGCGATAGAAAATATTGTTGGCTTTCATGATAGAGGTACAAGCATGAATTTCCGCAATATCTGCATCTGTAGCACCTTCCAGACGTGCCAAGGCTTCGAAGGAATTTATCAGAACATCTGACTTTTCATTTACAGCAACTGAAAGGGCAAGGAGGTAGGACTCTTTCTTATTAATGTGGGCACTTTTTAATACCGCTGCAACATTCAGTTTTAAATCTTTTAAAAAACGGCTGTCAACAGCAGCCAGTCTTTCAAGGCTTATACTTTTATGATCAGCCGGAATTTGTAAATCTGTAAACAGATTCTGAATCGTATCGTTCATTATATTTAGAGATGGTATTTGAAAAATTAAATTCCTATTTTAAAATAAAAAGGAAGAGATGCGAATATTGAAATCTTTTTTAAATCTCAATACGCACATCTCAAATCTCATGTCTTAATTAAAATTATGCTTCCTGCAGTTGTGCTGTCAAAGTGGTTTCACCTTTTTTCCAGTTGCAAGGGCAAAGCTCATCTGTCTGAAGTGCATCCAATACACGTAAAACCTCATCCACATTACGACCAACACTCAAATCATTTACATTTACCCAACGAATAATTCCTTGAGGGTCAACGATAAAAGTAGCACGGTAAGCGATTTTTTCTTCTGCTTGCAAAATACCTAATTCTTCAGCCAATGATTTTGAAGTATCAGCCAACATAGGGAATTTCAAACCACGTAAATCATCATGGTCTTTTCTCCATGCAAGGTGTACAAATTCAGAATCTGTTGAGGCTCCAATCAATACTGTATCACGATCATCAAATTCTCCAAATGCATTGTTGAATGCAGCAATTTCTGTAGGGCATACAAAAGTGAAATCTTTTGGCCACCAAAACATAACCATCCATTGGCCTGCTTTTGTGTGGATTTCATTTGTAATTTCTGCGAATTCTTGTCCGGGCGCTGTTGCATTTAATGCATTGGCTACTACTGCTTTTTTCTTAAACTCAGGGAATTTGCTACCTACTGAAGCTGTTTTGTTACTCATTTTAAATTTTGAATTTTTGAATTACTATTTTGTTTTTGCGTCGCAAAGATAAACGCCCTTTTCGGAATAGTAATAAAGTTTTGCCTATTAAAAAATAGGGAAACTCAATGCGGTTGAATAAAGTCAAGTGTTATTTTAAAGCATATCATGTCCTTTGAGCACATTATATACTTATTTTTGTGGCCATGGCAACAAAAATTGTTTTTTTAGGTTCCAAACCAATAGGCTATCAATGTTTGCAGTATTTGCTGAATCATAAAGATGTGCTGAATATTGAAGTTATCGGAATCAGGACTCGTTTACGTACAGAGTTCGGTGACGGAAATGACCTGGCAGCATTAGCAAACGAACATAAAATTCCATTGATTGGAAGCCTGGATGAAATACCTGAATGCGATATTATTTATTCTGTTCAGCATCATGAATTGCTAAAGACTTCTCATATTCAAAAAGCTGCAAAAATAGCCGTGAACCTGCATTTGGCTCCGTTGCCGGAATATCGTGGCTGCAATCAGTTTTCTTTTGCCATAATGGACGAAGTAAAAGAATTTGGCGTCTCTATCCATGAAATGGATACCAGAATAGATCATGGGGCCTTGTTATTTGAAGAAAGATTTTCCGTACCGGAAAATTGCTGGGTGAATGATTTGTATGAACTTACATTCAGCGCTGCAATTCGATTATTCGAAACCTCTGTCGCAGATTTAATTCAAGGCAAATACGAAAAAACGCCACAATCCGAATTATTTAAAACCCGTAAAGAACATCTTCATTTCAGGAACGAAATTCAACAACTGAAACAAATTGATTTGAACCGGGATGCCGGTACGATTGAAAAAACAATAAGGGCAACCTATATGCCCGGATTTGAACCTCCATTTGCTTTAATGGGCGATAAAAAGGTCTATTTTAAAATAGAAGATTAATACTTTAATCTGAACTTAAATGAGCATGCAATTGTTTTCAGTCCGATAAACCTGATTATTTCTGTTTATATTACGATTGCCCCAACGAATATCTTTCCTGAAGATATTGCGTACTTTTGCAACAGGCGAAAGCACAATTTTTGCCCCTTTAAAATTGAAATGAATTTATGTTTGTAGAACAATTATATACAAGTTGCCTCAGTGAGGCGGCTTATTTTATCGCAGATGATGGAGAAGCTGCTGTCATTGACCCGCTTCGTGATATTGATGCTTATTTAAAATTAGCAGAGGAGCATGATGTTACTATCAAATACATTTTTGAAACACATTTTCACGCCGACTTCGTAAGTGGTCATTTAGACCTGGCAAAGGCCACGGGTGCTACTATTGTTTATGGTCCTCAAACAAATGCCGCTTTCGATTTTCATTTGGCAAAAGACGGTGAAGTTTTCAACATCGGTAATCTGAAGATGAAAGTACTGCATACGCCCGGCCATACTTTGGAAAGTACTTGTTATTTGTTGTCAGATGAAGAAGGAAGGGATTATGCTGTATTTACGGGCGACACATTATTTGTGGGTGATGTAGGCCGTCCTGATTTGTTCAGCGGTAATCTAAGCAAGGAAGATTTAGCTACAATGATGTACAATTCATTGAACACCAAAATCAAAACCCTGCAGGATCATGTTATAGTTTATCCGGCCCATGGCCCCGGTTCTGCTTGTGGAAAGAATCTGGGTAAAGAAACATTCAGTACGATAGGTACTCAAAAAGCGACGAACTATGCTTTGCAGGATCAAACAGTTGAGGCATTTGTAAAAGAAGTAACAACAGGTTTAAATGCACCCCCTGCTTATTTTCCTATCAATGCGGAAATTAATTCCAGAGGTTATGAAAGTATGGATGCTATCAGAACAAATGCTTTGAAAGCTTTAACCATAGCTGAATTTGAAAAATGCGTAAAAGAAGGCGCTATTATTTTAGATACAAGGAATTCTACAGAATTTACCAATGGCTTTGTCCCTGAATCTATAAGCATCGGGCTTGACGGACGGTTTGCAGAATGGGCCGGAAGTATTTTGCCTTTTGATACCAATATTGTTTTGGTAACAGATGAAGGTAAAGAAGAAGAAACCGTGATTCGTCTGGCACGTGTAGGGTTTGATAAAGTAATCGGTTATCTGGACGGGGGCTTTGAAGCATGGTTGAATGCAGATAAGAAAATCGATATCATCATTGATATTGAACCGGAAGAATTAGCGATGGATATTCCTTTCGATAACAAACTGCAGGTAATTGATGTCAGAAAGCCTGCTGAGTTTGAAAGCGGACATGTTAAGGGAGCGGAGAATATGCCATTGAGTGAATTGGTGAATCCGTTGCACATGGCGCAAATAGACGATGAAGCTAATCTGTATGTTCATTGTGCAGGGGGCTACCGTAGTGTAATTGCCTGTTCTTTAATGAAGCGTCAGGGCTTTCATAATCTGAGAAATGTATTAGGCGGTTTTGGTAAAATTAAAGATATGAAAGGTATTCCGGTAGTAAAGCCTACCGAGGCAAGGGCTTAATCTCTTTCTGATAAATAAAAAGGTCAGGTTTTTAAAAAAACCTGACCTTTTTTGTATCTGTCTGTATTGTAAATTATCTTACCAAAGTTACATTGCCGGTGAATTCTTCAGTACGGCCATTTTTCATAACAACAGACATCTGATAGATATATACTCCCATCGGTTGAACCTTATTATTGAACTTACCATCCCATCCACGTCCATTAGGTGTATTGCTTTCAAATACTTTTTGTCCCCAACGGTCGAATACAGTCATGCTAAATCCGACTACACCCTTACTCAGCAATTGTTTAGGATAAAAATAATCGTTTACACCATCGCCATTTGGCGTAAATACATTTGGAATGTCGTTGTAACAATCCTTATTTATTGTAATGCTTTCAGTGGTGGAACAATCATTTTTAGTAGCGGTTACAGAATAAGTTCCTGGCGTATTGACTTCAATGAATGGAGTTGTTGCTCCTGTATTCCACGCCCATTGTATAGAAGGGTCTCCCGTATTGTGTAAATCAGCAACTCTGATAGCTGATGCATTTAAACACAACACGCTGTCAGGGCCAAGATCAACTATCGGGAAGGCATTTACCACAATGGAATCCATGGCATGGCTTATTCCACAAACACCAAAATCTGCATCTACATTAATCCAGTATATACCGGGATTTTCATAATGATGTGAAGTTGCACCTGATTGGTTCCATTGAGAACCATCTCCAAAGTTCCATGAAATGCTTCTGAGCGTTGTTGCATAAAAGTCAGAGGTGAAATCTAACTGCTCACCGGCACACATAACATGTTTATCCTGAGCAATAGAAAAGTAAGGTACAGAATCTACTTGTACTATATGGTAAACTGTATCATAACATGGAATATCATCGTGAATAACCAGCCTTACATTATGCGCCCCGTGTTGTGTAAAAGTATAAGATGCATTTTGCGTATTTACAGGAGAACCCTCACCAAAATTCCAATTCCAGGAAGTGGCGCCAACGGACTGATCTGTAAAGACTACAGGAGCTCCTTCACTTAGACAAATTGTATCTGCACTTGATGTAAATGCAGCATTTAAAGGGTGTAGCGTATTGACTTGTTTAAGTGTTGAATCAACACAACCGTTGGTATCTGTAGCTATTAATTTAATAAAGTAAACGTTCTGCGTCTGATAGATATGTGTCGGATTTAAGGTTGTATCAGGAGGAAAAGTTCCATCTCCAAAATTCCATTTATAGGTACTGTTTACGGTACTTAGGTTGGTAAGTCGTATAGTATCGTTTACACAGCCTTTAAACAAGTCAATATTAAAATCAACATGAATAGCGTCCGTCTCAAAATGAACGGTTTGCGAAACGGATGAACAGCCTTTGTCTGTAGTAACTGCTACTTTATAAGCTCCGGGAATTGATGAGCTGATAGATGATGCCGTTTGTCCCGTTAAAAGCGAATCATTCCGATACCATTGGTAACTATAATTACTTGCAGGATTTGAAAGAGCAATAGTTCCGTTTACATCTCTGCAGAGAATGACACGAGAGGTTGTATCCGTAAGCGAAACAATCGGATAAGGATTAACAGATAGATTTAAAGTAATAACGCTGTCACAACCTCCGACAGTTGAAAAAGTCGTATCGTATTGACCTGTTTGATGAAGTGCATGCCCATAAAAATTGTAAGTACTGCCAACGCATATGTCCACATTTAAAGTATCATATTTAGCACCATAAAGGATATGCACGGTGTCTATAAGGTGCGCACTATCTGCCTGACAGCCTGCAATGCCGTCATAGTGAACAGTATAATAATTTACACCGGGCAGGACCGTTGTGGTTGCACAGGCACCTGTCGCAAAAGGTGTTGTTGTATTGGGAGCATACCATTTTAAATTATCAGAGTAAACAGAGTCAATGATAGGAAATGGATTAAAAGGAATTGGTGTAATAGTATAGTTGGTATTACTGGTGGGCGTAAATCTCACAGCATCGTTAGCAAGACCTGTAACTGCCCAGTTGGTTGTGCTAACAACAGGATCTCTGTTGGTAGGGAAGAAAGATGCTGAACCGTCACTATTACGCACACCCTGAACTACCTGTTGATAATATCCAGGTGAAGCACTTGGGCAAGATGGACCTATTGCCGGAAGATTAGTTGTATGAATTTCAATCAGATTGGAACCTTCATATAAAACAATCTGAGTTGTAACAATAGCAGAAGCACATGCTCCTGAGTAAACGGGTACCTGGCACCATTCAATGATAAATTTTCTTTGGCCTACAGAACCCAGGCGTTGATATCTGATTTGTCCGCCTGAAGGAAGAAATAAATCGCAAAATGTGGCAAAAATGGCCTCATTTGCAACAGGATTTGTTCCGCCTGTTATTTGTCCCCAGGTCCATCCCCATCCGGTATTGGCTAACGTTGTATCAAAATTGATCATCCCGTTGCCGGATGCTACGCATTTGGTATAAGTATTGCCGAAAAAAACGAAAGGGAAACCTAAATTAATAATGCCGCTGGACTGATCGTCAGAATTCAAGGCATCTGCCAATCCGGTTAAAGAAGCACACATCGTAATAGTTTGCCCCGGGCAAAGCGTGGTATCATTGTATTGCAACGATATTTGGGCTTTTAAACCAGACGTTGCAAGAAACAATAATGCAAATAGAGTATAGATTTTTTTCACAAATATTGAAGATTTTATTTTGTGTGGTTTAATTCTGTATTTAAGATTAAAACTGGTTTTGGCACAAAAGACATCATATTTTCAGCCACGTTCAGAACAAACAATCTGCTAATCAAATTCAAGCCCTACAAATATAAATTAATCTAACAACAAAAAGAACTATTTAGAACAGGAATGTGCAATTATAAAAGGTAATTAAACGAAATAGTACATACAAGTTGCTCAAACTGTTATGTACTATTTCATTTAATAAAATAAGAAAAAATGGGGGTTATCTCATTAAAGTTACATTACCGGTATATTCTTCTGAACGGCCATTCTTCATTATAACAGACATCTGATAAATGTACACACCAACGGGCTGCATTTTATTATTAAAATTACCATCCCATCCACGACCATTTGCCGTAGTAGATTCAAATACTTTTTGTCCCCATCTGTTGAAAATGGTCATGCTGAATCCAACAACGCCTTTGCTTAGTAATTGTTTAGGATAGAAATAATCATTTACACCATCTCCGTTCGGTGTGAATACATTTGGAATGTCGGTATAACAATCTTTATTCACTTCTATTGTTTCAGTGGTTGCACAATCATTTTTTGTTGCAGTCAGAGAATAGATACCGGGGTGCACTATTTGTATGGAAGGTGTTGTTGCACCTGTGCTCCATTGCCATTGCATGCCAGGATCCGATGCATTATTTAAATCTGCAACAGTTAGCGCAGTGCCATCTAAGCAGAGTACACTGTCGGGCCCAAGATTGACAAGCGGAAGCGCAGTTACTATAACAGAATCTGTATCATGGCTAATGCCGCATGCTCCGAAATCTGCATCTGCTGTGATCCAGTAAATTCCGGAATTTTCATAGCGGTGAGTAGTAGCTCCTAACTGGTTCCATTGGGTACCGTCGCCAAAATTCCAGGCAATGTTTCGGATTGTAGCAGCGTAATAATCCGATTCGAAATTTAAAGCATCACCGGCACAAATCATATGTTTATCCTGAGAAATAGAGAAATAAGGAACTGCATCAACCTGCACTTGCTTATAAGCTGTATCGTAACAAGGTATAGCATCGCTTACAATCAACCTAATGGTATGATTTCCTGCTTGCGTAAAAATATAAGAAGGGTTTTGGGCTGTGGATGGAGTGCCTTCTCCGAAATTCCAGTTCCAATCAGTAATAGCGCCGGTAGAAGCATCGGTGAAAACCACAGGTGCGCCCTCGCCTAAGCAAATAGTATCTGCGCTTTGTGTAAACGCAGCATTTATCGGGTGAGTAATATCAATCACTTTAAGAGCAGAATCAATACATCCAAGCTCATTTTTCACAATTAATTTTACAGTATAGAAATTCTGATCCTGATATATGTGTGTTGGATTCATGGTAGTATCAGCAGGGAAGGTTCCGTCTCCGAATGTCCACCAGTATTTTCCGGTATCGCTTAGATTGTTAAAATGAACGGTATCTACTACGCAACCTAAACCAAGATCATAGCTGAAATCAATATTCACGCTGTTAACTACATGAAAAGTAACTATTGCCGTTGTGTCGCATTGCCATTTTGTAAGTTTATATTCTAATGGATAATATCCTACACCTACAGCAGCAGGATTAAAGTCTCCATTGGGGGTAACTCCTGTTCCGGTCCATGTGCCGCCGGGAGTCGGATTACCTGCTAAATAATCAAATGCATTTACAGTTTCCTGATCAAGGCAAAGATTGGCAGAAGAATCTTTACCCGGATTGCCCGGATCAATTACATACAGGCAGATAGTTGTATCATAGCTGCAGTTAAAGGCATCCATAACCTGATAGGTATAACAATGTATCCCCGGAGTTGTGGGTTTGATGGTGATATCGCTTCCTCCGTTTGAGGTAGCAACGATGTCAGCATTGGCAGCCCAATGCGTAACAGGGTAAGTAGGTAAAAAAGAATAGCTGCCAAGGCTTTGATTAAATTCTATGCCCCAGCTGAAAATGTGGCCGTTGTCGGAGCCGAGATGATCCGTAATCTGAATAGTCCAGTTACCATTTAAGGGGCAACCTATCAGGCTGTTATAGCTTTGCTCCGGCTGATAGTTTCCGGCTATCATTGAACTACCGGTAGTAGTATTACCAAAAGTGGAGGTACAGCTTACCGGTGTTGTATTGCTCAACATACTTATAAAAGGTCCCCATGTTGCATCCATCCTGAAACAGTAATTGGAGCCACTACAGTATTGATTATCCTCCGGCCCATTAGCGGGACCAAAATCAACGGGAACACCTAAATACTGCGAAGCTGCACCTGGTGCTCCATTTGTATGAAAAAGATTATTTTGTTGACCATTCGGGCATATTATTTTAGCGTCAAGATCTCCAATATAAGAATGCTCCATATCAATACAAATACTTTCAACATCGGCAGCTGTTCTTACGGTATCACAGGGTGTAAAGCAAGAAACAGTAATGCTTGTTGTGTAAGAAACACCTGAACCATCGGGAAGATACGTAGTGTCAGCAATTGGCGGGGCACAGTTATAAACCCCTTCCACCGGTGTGACTACACCGTGAATATAGGAAAGCTTATTGATGCAAACCGTATCGGGAAAAGTGGTAAGATTGAAGTGTGGGGTTGTTGAAACATGTATAATACGACGGCTGTCACAGTTTTTATTGACACAACCCTGATTGTCGGTTACTACAAAATCAACTACATACACGCCTTCGTTAGGAAATGCACGGCTTACCGATAGACCATTTAGAATAACGCCATCATTGAAATGCCAACTGTAAGTAGCACCTGTTCCGCCTGTTGAAAAAGTAGCATTACCGTTAAAGGTTACGCCATCTCCTTTGCAAATCTTAATTACAGAATCAACAGGATCTGCTGCAGGTGCAGTGCTGGTTACATGCGCCATTATCGTTTGGCATTGCGAAAAAGCCTTGCCCGGCAATAAAAATGTCAGACAGGAAATCAGCAGAATTTGCAATATAGAGGTGTATATTTTTTTTGCTTTCATATTTCAGGCTTAATAACGAGTAAAGAATATTGCAGCAAAAAATATTGCTGCATTGGTTAATAATCAGGGATAGTTTACTTCTTACCGGCAATAAAAAGCACATAATCTGTGCCGTCAATTCTGAAAGACTGGTCTTCTGTCTTGAAGAAATCTATATTATATTTTAATGGGTTAATGGATTGGGGATTGTTGAAGTTGTCCTTTTGAAGAGAAGGGATAAACTTGGACATAAGGCTGACGCTTGATAATAAAGGAATAGCTTCTCCTGTTATCAGTTTCTTTTTCTGAATTTTAGATCTTTCAAGCTGATTTATCAGCCAATCTATTTGTTCTTTTGAAAAAGATGTAGCTGCGTCTCCGTAGGCTTGCTTAACTGCAGCGGGAATGGTTGCAGTTGTTTGGGAGAAGCTTTTTTTGTTTCCTAGACCAGAGAAAAATACAATACATAATATTGTAAATCGTAATATATTTTTAGTCATAAATTCAGGAATGGTTTTTTGGTCATACTTTTAGACAATATGTTCTTTATAAAAGTTGGGCTACATGTAAATGTAGAAGTCCCTCCTGAGCCAGGAGGGACTTCTTGATGAAAACTTTATTTGTTGAATTATCTTACCAATGTCACATTTCCGGTAAAACTTTCGTTACGGCCATTTTTCAAAGTGGCATTTATCTGATAAATATAAACACCCACCGGCTGGTCTTTGCTGTTAAACTTACCGTCCCATCCACGGCCATTTGCTGTGTTGGATTCAAATACTTTTTGTCCCCATCTGTTGAAAATAGTCATACTGAATCCTACAACGCCTTTGCTTAGCAGTTGCCTTGGATAAAAGTAATCATTTACACCGTCACCGTTTGGAGTAAACACATTCGGAACATCGGTATAGCAATCTTTATTAACCTCAATAGTTTCCGTTGTAGCACATTCATCTTTTGTTGCTGTAAGTGAATATGTTCCCGGATGAACAATTTCGATGGAAGGCGTAATGGCTCCTGTATTCCAATGCCATGTTATGGAAGGATCCGAAGCATTATTTAAATCTGAAACAGTAAGAGCAGGGCCGTCAAGGCAAAGAACACTGTCCGGACCAAGATTCACTACCGGGTATGCGTTCACCACAATAGAGTCTGTGGCATGGCTTATACCACAGGCACCGAAATCGGCATCAGCCGTAATCCAGTAAACACCCGGATTTTCATAATGGTGTGTGGATGCGCCAAATTGATTCCACTGAGTCCCGTCTCCAAAATTCCATGCAATATTCCTGATGGTATTTGCGTAGTAATCTGCATCGAAATTCAGTGCTTCACCTGCACAGATAACATGTTTATCCTGTGTAATATTGAAAAAAGGCACTGCATCTACCTGAACCGTACTGTAAGCAGTATCGTAACAAGGCAGATTATCTTCTTTTACAACTAATCGTATGCTATGACTTCCTGCTTGTGTAAAGATATAAGTAGGGTTTTGTGCTGTTGAGGGCGCCCCTTCTCCAAAATTCCAGTTCCAGTTGCTTATGTCGCCAACTGATGCATCTGTAAATACAACAGGAGCGCCTTCACTCAAACAAATTGTATCTACACTTTGCGTAAAGGCAGCATTCAAAGGGTGCGTTACATCAACTGTTTTAAGTACGGAATCTATACAGCCACCTAAATCTTTAACTTTAAGCCTTACTGTATAAATATTTTGAACGTCATAAATGTGGGTTGGGTTTTTAACAGTATCATCCGGCGATGTCAGATCTCCGTAATTCCACCAATATTTTCCTTGCTCACTCAGATTTGTGAACCTGACTGTGTCTTCTGTACATCCTTTTGAAACCTGAAAGCTGAAATCCAAATCCACTTTATCCCATGTTATATGAACAGGTATAGTACTATCTACACAACCATTCGCGTTTTGGGCAATTAATTTAAATACACCTGTTGTATCAATAGTAATTGAGGATGTTGTTTCGCCTGCAATTGCCACACCGTTGTCAAACCATTGATACGTATCTCCGGCAGTCGGATTAGCTACCGATAAAGTAGCTGTTTGAGGGAAACATATTACCTTATCACTGTTATCCACAAGCGCAACATTTGGTTTTGCAAATATTGTAACGGATGTTGCTGCATGGCAAGTGTCTTGTTCAGATGAAATTGCTGTTACCTCAAAATTGTAAACACCGGCAGCGGTAGGAGTAAATGTAAAGTTCTTAGCATTGGATGTAAAACCGTTTGGTCCTGTCCAATGATAGCTCCATGAAATGGTTGTATCGGTATTGTGTGCTTCGACGGTGACATTGTTACCCATGCAGGCATTTCCCGAATTGTCAGCAGTAAGGCCGCAAACGATGCCGCAATCCGCAGCACCTGTTCCTGCAGTCTGGCTAAAAGAAATAGTGCCCGCAGAATTTGCATAGTTTGTTAATATTAAAATATAAACCTGACCCACTTGTGCGGCAGGCGGTGTTGTAGTACCGGAAGTTGCGGCTCCGCCATTACCTCCGCCAATGCCGCTTCCGCCAATCAGACCAAGACCTACAACTTCAGGAAATCCGCCTCCATCATAACTTGATTGTATAGAAGGAGTGCCCGCAAGGATGGCAGCGCAACCACTGGCTAAATCGGTAAAAGGCCCCCACATAGCATAATCTATATCTGTTAATCCACCTCCTACTGCTGTTTGTGTCATAGTCAATTGCATTGTGCCTGCCGTTCCAATTTGCATCCAATACCAAACCGGATTAGGTTGACTTAAGCAGATGCCATAGTCAACGGGAGGAGATGTTGGTGCGGAAAAAATATTCCCACTTGTATTAGGAAATACGTAACTACTATCACTGCAAAAAGGGTTGGCATCACAAGGTGATAATACCTGAGCCTGGACGTTTGTAAAAGATAATGTAAAAGTCAGAACAAATAAATAACAACAAAGTCGTTGTATCTTTTTGCCAAATTGTAATTTTTGATTGTTCATCTTTAATAGATTATAATATTAAATTCTGAATAATGTCAGTTGTCTGGATATTTGTAATTATTTAATAAAGTACGGGCGTACAAACTCGTATGCCGTAATTATAGTTTCGGGTGTACAATTATAACATAGTTGGTATTGTCAACCCTGTATTTTGTAATGGTGCCCGGATACCAATTAAGAAAATATTTCAATGGATTAAAATTACTCGGATTGAAATTAAGCTCATCTCTTGTTAAGGACGGGTTACATTTATTCTTTAATGCAACAGTTGACAATAGCTTATAAGTTTCAGCAGATTGATATGATTCGGTAGTAACTTCAATACGAGTCAGAATTTCAGCATTGGCAATAAATTGCATAGAGTCGTTGCTATGTGATGAATGACAATTAAGCATTACTTCATTAGTGAAAACTTGTGCTTTTGTCATTAAAGCTGTATTAATAGGGTTTATTGTTTGCGAAAAACCCGCAACAGTAAAGCCAATCATAAAAAAGGAAGTAATGAATGTTTTTTTCATTTCTTATTTGTTTGTTGAATAATTTTAATAATACCTCTGCCTGGCAAATATCAAGTTACCATTTACAAAGACATTTGGTTCCTTATAAAAGATGGGTATACTTTATCGGCTTATGACTTAATTGTGAATTGTCAATTATTTTTTAATTAAAATCCAATCGAACATCTAAAGTACAATATTTTGACATTTTATTCTCTTCCAATTTTCACTTCAGTTTTTCAAGTTATCAATCAAAGGATATTTTAACTTTTATTTACAATATTGATGTTTTTAATGACAAAAAATACGATAGTAAACTATAAAATATTATTGTATATTGCATTTGAATTGTACCAATAACCAAAAAAACATAACCAATGAAAAAAATTACATTATTGTCCGTAATGACTTTGTTAAGTTATTTTGTAAATGCTCAGCCATATTTAACACCCCTCAGTATCAATCCTGACATTTATCCAACTCCGGGTACTAACATTATTGCTAATTCTGCTTATAGTGTTACTGCCTTTTTTAATAATAGTGGTCCCGGTGAGTTTTGTGTTTCAGGATGGACAAATAGCGGCCTTTGCTGTTCCGGAAAAATAGTATGGCGTTTTTTATCTTCAACAATTAGTGCTCCCGCATCTCCTGCTGTTATATCACAGGGTGTAATTCCAATAAGCGGTGGAAATATCGAAGCCGTTTATTCATCAATAAACGGAGGCGATTATATCTGTACAGCGTACTATACAAATGGTGCTTTTGTATTTGAACGGTACAAGTGGAATGGTACTACATTTGTGCTTTACACCAGCGATACTTTATCTACCATGCCACACAAAGTAATAAATATGGATACCTATTTAGGTGCCCATATTGCAATTGTTTGGGATGAATATGATCCTTTAATGCCCATACCCGGTTATGTGATAAAGTGTATGCTTGTAAATGATTTGACGCAAACGCAGGTTATTACATTAAGTGGAACGGAGAATTATGCATATCCTGACGTCGCTTTGAGCAAAAGTAATGGTGGTTCCCCCGGTGGGCTTGAAGCGCATATCGTTTATCATGATTTTAATTCTACCGAAATTGTTGAAGCTTCTATTCCTTTCCTGACTGTTTTTGCTGCAAATCCGGCAAGCTATTCCCCGGTAGTAGAAGATGTAAATAATATCACCGGCACTACATTGTATAATTTTGCTACGATTGATTGTCCTCAGGTATGCACTTTTGCCCCTTCTGCGAGTTGGGCTTATACTTATTGTGATAATGAGGGACTAAAGGTACGCTTATCTGAACCCGTAACAAGTGTAGCTCCGATTACTAAGAACATCGTTAATGGTACTGATTTTCCAAATTTTGATGTTACGCCTTATGGAACTTTCTCTGAATCAACAATAGCTTATGATATAACCGGACAATCAATACATGTGGGAGGAAGAATTACGGGAACACCCGGATTAGAAGGATTATTTGCAGCAGAAATCAGTAGTGACGGGACCACGCTTGTAGGTCCCACGGCCCCTTACGATTATCAGTTAATTTCCCTCGATCCTGATTCTAAGAATTTACATTTTTCTAAAGATGACAAATATAGTTCCTATATGTATGCCGTCTATTCCGGAAATAACAATGAATCAACTCATTTGTTTCATCAATGGGGAGATGTAGCATTTAGAGGACATGGTACAACCGGCGTTGGTAACGTTACTGAAAATAAAGATCTAAAAATTACTTTTTCCCCTAACCCTTTTAAAAATTATTTGCATACAACAATACCCGCAGTTTTATTAAATAAAGATGTTGTAACTACATTGACAACAATAAATGGCAGAAGCCTTTATTCAGGAGTAATCAGAGGCAAACAATTTGAAACAGATTTACATGCTGTAGTTGCTGATTTACCTGCAGGAATGTATTTATTGACAACTTCGAATGCAGAACTAAATTATATTCAGAATCAAAAAATAATAAAGGTTGATTAGCGTTTGAAATCTGTTGAGAGAATTTGAATAAAGGAGAATACTCAACAGTAATATAAAAACCCATAAAATGCACAAGCCGTTTTTACTTGTGCATTTTATGGGTTTTTTAGACGAATCTGATTAAATGCTTTTGAAGCATTTGCTTTTTATTCCATTACCACTTCCTGTTCCACGCTCCATGCTTCGGCCTTTGCTGCAAACAATGCTTTGGTCAACTGCCAGGTGTCTTTAAAAAAATCGGAAAAACGATAATGATCCAGATCGCTTTCAGCGTTCCAATGACTATAAGTAAAGAATATATTGCTTTTCCCTGATTGGCGCCATAATTCCAGATGCTTACAACCTTCAAAATGACGAATCCGCTCTTTCCTTTCCTCAAATAATTGGAGGAAATCAGTCACTTTATCTTCCTGAAATTCCATCTTTACTATTCTCACAATCATAGAAACTCAATCTTTATGTGTTGGTAATAAATCATCTTGTCTTTGTGGAGTTTTAATCCCAGTAATTTGGAAGCGCTTCCCTGATTAACTGCAATTTCCAGAAACCCTGCACTGTTAAACAGGCAGACAGCCTTGCCCGGTTCGGTAACATCAGCATAATCAGTTCCGATTTTGTTCAGCACATCTCTTACAATGTGTATCTGAAAATTACGTCCCTGCCTTATCTGTTCAAATTTATCATTAGTAATGTTTACAATGACATTGCCGTAATAGTCGATATGAATTACCTGACATTCAATTGCATTCTCAGATTCTATGGCTGAAAATTGTGCGCCATTGGTTGCAGGTTGGTATGCTTCCAGATTTTTTAAATCGAATTGTGATTGCTCCAAATCTTTAATCAGTCTGGCAGCCAGTTGCATCCATTCTGTATAATTTTTTGCAAACGCATCGTATTTGTAAATGGCGTCCAATGTATCGTCAAAAGTCAATGGCAACAGGCCGTTGTCGGCTGAAATGATAAACTGATTATTTTTCCTTGCCAAAAGAACTTTAGCCGGATTTTCATGAAGAATATTGAATAAGGAAAGGTGTACAGTATAATCGGGAAAATTTGTGTAACCGCTTTTTAATAAATAGCTGCATTCCAGCAAATGATAAGGTTCTACATCATGGCTAAGGTCAATAATATTGGCATGCGGCATTTGCTGCAGTAAAATACCTTTTGTTACGGCAGCATAATTATCCTGATATCCAAAATCTGAAAGTAAAGTAATGATCATCTATAGTAGTAAATCCGTCTGTCTGTTCAAATAAATCAAAGCCATGAAAACAGAGTTGTTCATGGCTTTTGCACTTTATAAAACTATTCTTTTTCTTTTGCTTCGTAAATCTGGTCTTTAGGAACCACTCGCACCTTTTTCTTATCCTCCAAATCTCTGGTAACTGTTCCGTATGGAGCTACTACAACTACATCGCCTTTTTTGATCCCTGAAAGTATCTGTATATATTCATTATCCTGAATGCCTGTTTTTACATCCCGCATAAGCACTTGTTTGGTAGCGGCATTATAAACAAATACTACTTGTCTGATATCTGTAATTTCAGCGCCATCCGCATCTTTCTTTTTCTTTAGGGAATCGGGCCAGTCTCTTGTGGTAACCGCATTTATAGGAACTGCAAGAATGCCTGATTGTTTTTGAGTCTGGATTTCAACACCCGCGGTCATTCCGGGTTTGAAAGGAAACTTACCTTTACCCAATTGATTACGTACCATTGCATAGGATTCAGGAAGCATAAGAATATGAACCGTATAATTGGTAACCTGATCGGTTGAAATGGTTGCTGTCGTTGAATTTAACTGAACACTTGAAACGGAAATTTTAGAAACAACTCCTTTGAATTTCTGGCTGCGATAAGCATCTACCTCAATTAAAGTCGTATCGCCGATGTTTACTTTCGGAATATCCGTTTCGCTTACATCAACGCGTACTTCCATTTTGCCCAAATCGGCGATAGTCATTATTTGTGTGCCATCCATTTGAGCAGTACCCACAACACGTTCGCCTTTTTTTACCAGCAATTGTGAAATGATGCCAGAAGTCGGAGCAGTAATAATTGTACGCCTTAAATTTTCCCTTGCCTGCGAAACACTTGCCTGAGAACTGCTTACACCAAAGTTACCTGCCGTAACATTAGCGTTCATGGCTTCATAATTGGCTTTCGCAGAAAGGTAATCAGCTTCGGCTTGTTCGAATTCCATTTTACTGATGACCTTGTTTTTATACAGCTCTTTATTCCTTTCGTAGTTTGATTGTGTGCGGCTCATTTGAGCTTTTGCCTGTGCTACCATTTCCCTTGCATTATTCACACTCGCCCTGCTTTGATTCATAGAAGCTTCTGCCTGCTGCACTTCGGAACTGTAAATGCTTTGATTGATGCGTACCAATAGTTGCCCTTTTATTACCGAATCGCCTTCAAGTATGGGCAGCTCCACTATCTCGCCGCTTACATCGGGCTTTATCTTTACTTCTGTTTCAGGATAAATTTTTCCGCTCGCGCTCACGCTTTGAATAATGGTACGATCGCCAACTGTATCAACGGCCACCCGCAGGCTGTTGGTATCGCCAAAAACACCTGAATTTTTTAGGATTAATGCAAGTATTAATATGACTGCAATTATGATAATAACCCACCAAACTGTTTTCTTCTTCATAAATTAGATATTGCAATAAATGCCCGGCCAATAATAGGAATAAGGATTTAAACTTATTAAAATCAAATTTAGTAAATGATAACTTCATTCCATCATTCTTAACTCAAATGATTTTGCTTTTCGGCGAAGTGAGACTATTTCACTTCGCTGCCTGCGCCAACTGTAGTTTCCGGTGAAACAAATATAAGTTTACCATTTGCATCTTCTGCCATCAGAATCATACCCGCACTTTCAATCCCACGCATTTTTCTTGGAGCAAGATTAACTACAACAGTTACTTGTTTGCCAACTATATCCTCAGGTTGATAATGCAATGCAATCCCTGAAACAATAGTTCGTTTTTCAAAACCCAGATCAACTTCCAGTTTCAAAAGCTTATCGGCTTTCTGAACTTTTTCTGCCGACAAGATAGTTCCTGCACGCAATTCTATTTTTGCAAAATCATCAAACTCAATAATTGATTTTAGTTCGTGTGCTTTTGCTTCTTCAACTACTGTTTGAGGTTTAGGTTCGTTAGCCATTTGTTGTGCTTTGAATGCAATAGCTCTTTCTTCCAGTTTCTGACGCTGTTGTTCCACTTCTGTATCTTCTATTTTACGGAACAATAATTCCGGTGCACGTAAGGGATAACCTGTTTTCAATAAATCCATTCGACCACCATTTTCCCAATCCAGCATTTTATCTACCACTTTCAACATGTGGCAGATTTTCTTTGCTGTAAAAGGTAAAAAAGGATTAGAGTAAATAGCAAGATTTGCTGTCAATTGCAAACAGATGTGCAAACAGTTATCAATTTTCTTTTGGTTCTCTACCTGCAATTCAGGTGTTTTAGCCAATGACCACGGGGCTACTTCCTGCAAGTATTTATTGCCTTTACGTGCAATATCAATCACTTCGTATAAGGCATCGCGGAAACGGTATTGCTCGATGTTCTTTTCAATAGCCGCTTTAGAAGCCATGATTTCTTTGATTAATTCAATATCACGTTCTTCCTTTGCATCATCATGAAAAGCAGGTACTTTACCGCCGCACAGCTTATGCATCAAGACCATGCCGCGATTGATGAAATTACCAAAGATGGCAACCAATTCACTGTTGTTTCTATCCTGAAACTCCTTCCATGTAAAATCATTGTCTTTTGTTTCAGGAGCATTAGCACAAAGTGTGTAACGCAGTGCATCCTGCATGTCAGGGAATTCCTGCACATATTCATTAACCCAAACCGCCCAATTACGCGAAGTTGAAACTTTCTCGCCCTCAATATTCAGAAATTCATTGGCAGGCACATTCTCCGGTAACACAAAACCGCCATGAGCTTTCAGCATTGCAGGGAAAATAATGCAGTGGAAAACGATATTATCCTTACCGATGAAATGCACCAGTTTGGTATCTTCCTTCTTCCAGTATTCATCCCAGCTTTGAGGTAATAATTCTTTAGTTGCACTGATATAACCGATAGGCGCATCAAACCAGACGTATAATACTTTGCCATCCGCACCTTCAATAGGAACAGGTACGCCCCAGTCACTGTCACGTGTCATGGCACGAGGATGCAAGCCGCTGTCAATCCAGCTTTTGCATTGACCATATACATTGGGCTTCCATTCATCCTTCTTTCCATCCACAATCCATTCTTTCAGAAAGCCTTCATAATCATTCAATGGAAAGTACCAGTGTTTAGTAGCTTTTTTTACCAGAGGCGCATTGCTCAGGGCACTTCGGGGATTAATCAGTTCTTCCGGAGAAAGAGAAGTGCCGCATCTTTCGCATTGGTCACCATAAGCGTTTTCATTGCCACAATTAGGACAGGTACCTACAATGTAACGGTCAGCTAAAAACATGTTCTTTTCAGAATCGAAATATTGCTCGCTTTCTCTTTCCTCAAACAAACCATCATCATACATTTTCTTAAAAAATGCCTGGGAAGTCTGACGATGTGTTGCTGAAGAAGTGCGGGAATAAATATCAAACGAGATGCCCATTTGCGCAAAGCTGTCTTTGATTAAAGCATGATACTTGTCTACAACATCTTGCGGCGTAATACCTTCTTTCATTGCACGAATGGTAATAGGAACACCATGTTCATCACTTCCGCAAATAAATTTTACATCGCGTTTTTGTGCACGTTGGTAACGCACATAAATATCCGAAGGCAAATAGCAACCTGCCAGATGCCCTATATGTACAGGCCCGTTGGCATAAGGTAAAGCCGCCGTAACCAATATTCTTTTATAATCTGTAGCCATAATAATTTTCTGACCGCAAAAATCGTAATTAATTCGGTAGGAAGGAAGTTTTTGTTTCGTGGAGATGGAAATAATAGTCTGATAAAACAGTAGATGTAATGTTGTAATCTCGCCCCTACAGGGCGAAACCAATAGTGTGATTCATTTGCTACCAATATTTTGTTCCTACGGAACATTTTTTTGTATTCGTGTTTATATCCCATAGGGATGAATATTGGTAGCTACAGGGCGAAACCAATAGTATGATTCATTTGCTGTCAATATTTTATTCCTACAGAACATTTTTTTGTATTCGTGTTTATATCCCATAAGGATGAATATTGGTAGCTACTTATATCCCATAGGGATGAAATATTGGTAGAAAATAAGCAAATGTTCTTTGTTTTGCCCCGTAGGGGCAAGATTACCTACATGTATTAAAGCAAATCATGAAAAGTATATTTTTCATCAAAATCAATTTCAAATTTTGTGAGGAAATCAAGATACTCTTCTTTAAAGCTCATTTTCTTATGATGTAACTCCTGATTATTTATATAATGGATTACATTTTGAAGATGGGATTTGCTATATGAAAATGCACCATAACCTTCCTGCCACTCAAATTTTTCATTAAGTACTTTTCTGCTGTTTATCCATAAAGATGATCCGCCCTTTACTTCTTTCATCAAGTCTGATATGGATTGTGTTGGACGCATTCCAATAAAAATATGAATATGGTCAGGCATGCCGTTGATTGCTAAAAGTTTGTGATTATAATTTTGAACAATTCCCGAAATATATTTATACAGTTCTTCCTTGATTGCTTCCGTTATCTGAGCATTGCGAAATTTGACAGCGAATACGAATTGTATATGAATTTGAGTATAAGTATTAGCCATTTAAACGTTTTTACTATAGTTGTTAACTTTATTTCACCCTTTCTTTATTTGCATCCACAAATGCAGCCCAGCTATTTGATTTCTTTTTTGGCGCAGCCTTTGTAATATTGGCGTTATTCCCTTTTCCTGTAGTAAAATGATGGCATAAAGCCGCAGCAACGGCATCGGTTGCATCCAGGAAATCGGGATTTTCCTCAAATTTTAACTGATGCTGCAACATCTTCCATACTTGTTCTTTAGATGCATTCCCGTTGCCCGTAACCATTTGTTTGATTTTACGGGGAGCAAATTCAACCACTTGGCTGCCATGTGCCATTGCGGCAGCCATAGCTACCCCCTGTGCCCTGCCTAATTTCAGCATACTTTGTACATTCTTGCCAAAGAAAGGTGCTTCCAATGCCACCATTTCAGGTCTGTGAATTTGTACCAATGCGCTTACCCTTTCAAATATAAAATGCAATCTTTCGGAATGCTCTTTATATTTGGACAAATGCAGTACGCCCATTTCCACAAGCGAAAGATTACTTTTGTCCACAGAAATAATGCCGTAACCCATGGTTAGTGTGCCGGGGTCGATGCCGAGAATAGTTGTCAATTTTTTTAGAGATTAGATGTTAGATATCAGACATTAGACATCGGAATCAAAACATTTTATTATAGTGAACAAAACTACCAAAAAAATACTCCTCAATTATATTTTATCTCCATTGCTGATGGTGCTTCTCTTGTGGCTTATTTACAGGCAGGTTACGCAAAAGGATGATTTCGCTACGCAATGGGAAGGTTTTAAACAACATTTCAGTGAAGGGAATAAATGGTTGCTTATATTGGTGTTGCTTATGGCGCCGGTGAATTGGATGCTCGAGGCTGCAAAGTGGTATAAATTGTTGCTTAAAATTCAACCGGTCCGTTATTTCAAAGCATTGGCTTCTATTCTTACGGGCATAGCTTTTTCAATGGTTACACCCAATAAAATAGGCGATTTCGCCGGAAGAATATTGTATGTCGATGATAAAAATAAACTGCGGGCAGCAATTGCCACCCTTATCAGTAATTTATCCCAGACAATCGTTACTTATTCATTCGGTATTGCGGGGTTGATTTATTTCAATATTGCTTATCCGGGCACCTGGCAGAAACTAACATTGATTGCTGCATTGCTTTCTGCGGCCGTGTTATTGTTTGTTTATCTGAGAATTGATTTAATTGCAGATTGGGCAGACGGTAAAAAATGGCTCCGGAAAGTTATTGTCTCCATCCGTATCCTGAAGCGATATTCAAGGACAGATTTGCTGCAATTATTAGGTATTTCCTTTTGCAGGTTTTGTGTTTATAATGTTCAGTTCCTGATTCTGGCAAATGTCTTTGGAGCAGGCATACCATGGCTTGAAGGTATTTTAGTATCAGGTCTGATGTTTTGGATGATAACCGTTATTCCTTCTGTTTTTTTTGCCGATTTGGGTGTACGCGGTTATGTTGCCAACTTGCTTTTTACTTCTACCAATATTGCTGCAAGCGGATTGGCTATTTTGGCGGGAAGTTATATGATATGGTTGTTGAATCTGGTTTTGCCCGCAATAGTGGGTAGCATCTTGATGCTGACCATCCGGTTTGGCAAAAGCAAAGTGTAAGATGGAATGGGCTTATGAACCCCGCAGCATCTTCTCCATCTTTCTGCCCTTTGCTAATTCATCGACCAGCTTATCCAGATACCTTACCTGCTTTGTCAATGGATTTTCAATTTCCTCTATGCGATAGCCACAGATTAATCCTGTGATGAGTGGTGCATTAGGGTTTAAGGAAGCGCGTTCAAAAAAAGTTTCAAAAGTTACCTTTTCTTTTATGAGCTCCTGAAGCTTCTTGTTATCAAAGCCAGTCAGCCATTCTATAACCTGATGCAGTTCTTCAATGGTTCTGCCTTTTTTCTCCACTTTGGCAACGTACAAAGGATAGACAGAAGCAAAGATCATTTTTGCAATGCGCTGATTATGTGTGTCAGAAGTGTTCATGTTGCATTTTTGTTATTATAATTGTGTTTTTATAATAAAATAATAAAGAGTTCAGTCATTCTGCATAGGTATTAACTCGTGATTTACGGCCTCTACCTTACCTTTTCTTAGGTAGTACCTTACCTTTTCTTAGGTGATACCTTGCTTTTTCTTAGGTGATGCCTTACTTTTTCTTAGGTAGTACCTTACCTTTTCTTAGGTGATACCTTACCTTTTCTTATGTGGTACCTTACCTTTTCTTAGGTGATACCTTGCTTTTTCTTAGGTTATACCTTGCTTTTTCTTAGGTAGTACCTTACCTTTTCTTAGGTGATACCTTACCTTTTCTTATGTGGTACCTTACCTTTTCTTAGGTGATACCTTATCTTTTCTTAGGTGATACATTACCTTTTCTTAGGTGGTACCTTAGCTTTTCTTAGGTGATACCTTGCTTTTTCTTAGGTAGCACCTTACCTTTTCTTAGGTGGTACCTTGCTTTTTCTTAAGGTAGTACCTTTCTTTTTCTTAGGTAACCATATGCTCTTCAATGGAATAAGACCAAATCAACTAACTCTTTTGCTGTACCCGCACCTAAAGCTACACCCATGCCACCCATTCTGAAGGCACCGTAAATTTTATCAGAGAATGATTTAACAATAGGCCGTTTGTCTTCGCCGAATGCCATAATGCCCGACCATTGTTGTGCTATTTCAAAAGTATGATCAGGCAAAATCATTTCCTTTAATAAACGGATTAAATGAGATTGTATATTTTCATTCAATTCAATATCGGTAGTTCGCTCCCCTTCAAAATCAAGATTCCGGCCACCGCCCAACAATACCCGCCCATCAATTTCCCTGAAATAATAGTAGCCTTTATCAAAATGAAAAATGCCTTTGAAAGGTAATCCTGTGATGGGCTCTGTAACTAAAACCTGGCCACGGCCGGGTTGGAGGCTTATATCCGGTAGAAGTTGTTTGGAAAATGCGTTTGTACAAATAAAAAGCTTTTCACAGCTTAAGGGGAGCAGCGTTTTTCTGGTGTTATCTTTTACAAAAACAACTACTTTCTTTTCTTCTTCTTCAAATGCTTCTACTATAGCCCCTGTCTTGATCTCTATGCCGGACTTAATTGCATATTGTACTAATGCGCGCATCATTTTGCCGGTATGGATTTCACCTTCCATCGTATTTTCAATCATACTTTCCACCAGCGATGCATTGAATCCGAAAGGTTTTATTTTATTTGCAGTTACTTTAAAAGGTATAATTCCGGTTGCGTTTTCAATAAGTTCGTTGAGATATGAAAATCTTTCCAGTAAAGGCATTTCTGCTTTCGATATCAATTCATAACTGCCGTTTTCCTTGTAGCCGATAGCGGTATCGCCCAGTCGTTTTCTTAACAATTCCAGTCCTGCCTTCCGCTTCAGGAACAAGTCAACCATATCCTGTTCACTGACAGATGCCAGATCATCTGACAACTCCGTGAAACTGCCCATACAGGCAAAACCTGCATTGCGTGTGCTTGCGCCAAAAGGGAACAAACTTCTTTCCAAAACCAAAACCTGCGCATGTGGAAACCGTTCCTTTAATTCAATGGCAGTATGTAAGCCGACGATGCCGGAGCCGATAATGATATGGTCGTAATGCAGTAAAGATTGCTGTTCCCAGTAGCTTGACATTTTTCAATTGTTTTATTGCTGAACGGATAAATTGCTTTATTGTTGGCCGATAAATTACTGTGTCGTATTTCAACAATTGAACAATAAAACACTTTAACCATTCAATTTATTCCTCCAGATAATCCAGGTCTTTATTAAATGTTTCTTTCAGTTGACTTAATGCAAATAATGAAATAACAGTAACCAGAATCATAACTATATAGCATGCGTTAATGATGCCAAAATGTTTGTTGAAAAATTCGAATACAAACGTAATAGGGATTAAAGAACCTCTTACAAAATTGGGTGCGGTAGTAGTCACCGTTGCTCTGATATTTGTCCCGAATTGTTCGGAAGCAATCGTTACAAAAGTAGCCCAATAGCCAACGCCCAGTCCCATTACAAACGATATCCAGATAAAGGAATTTTCTGTAAGGCCTTTATAATTCAGATAGAAGATTACGGTTCCCAAAGACAATAAAAGGAAGACAAAAATGGTAAGCCGCCTTGATTTCGTTAACTGTGCAAATAAGCTTGCCAATAAATCGCCAACGGAAATACCGATGTAAGAATACATAATGCCAGCTCCCGCAGTCAATGTTTCTTTGGCGCCAATGGCTTTGCCTATCTCAGGTGATTGCGCAATTAGAATTCCGATAACATACCATAACGGAATGCCCACAAGAATACAATACAGGTATTTCAGGAATCGCTCTTTGCTATTGAAAATTAATTTAAAACCGCCACGAACCACACTGCTTTCCTTCACGTGTGTAAACATACCAGACTCGAAAGTGCCCATACGTAAGAGCAATAACAGAAAGCCCAATCCGCCACCCACAAAATAAGCAGTACGCCAATTATAATGTTTGGCTACAAGATTAGCAGCAACGGCTCCCAAAACACCTACCACGGCCACTACCATTGTTCCGTATCCGCGCTTATCTTTACTCATGGTTTCACTTACCAGAGTGATACCTGCGCCTAATTCTCCGGCAAGACCAATGCCCGCAATAAAGCGTATAATGGCATAAGAAGGTACATCCTGAACAAAACCATTTATAACATTGGCAATGGAATATAAAAGTATAGAGCCGAACAACACTTTTATCCTGCCGAACTTATCGCCGATAATGCCCCACAAGATTCCGCCGATCAACAAACCTGCCATCTGAATATTCATTACAAATTCGCCTGTCTCGCGTGTCCTTTCTGCCAAAACACCAATATCCGTAAGGCTCTTGACTCTTACAATGGCAAATAATAATAAGTCATAGATATCTACAAAGTAGCCGAGGGAAGCTACAATTACTAAGAGCCAAACATTTTTGCTGTTTGTATTTTCTGTTTGCATGCAATTGAAAAATTTGAGCCTGCATGATACAAAAAAAACCGCGTAGAATAAACTACACGGTTTTTGTCTGAACTATGATTTGTTTGATTTCCTGATTTATTATGATTTTTAATAAAAAAAGATTGGACAACTTTTCAAAAGTTGTCCAATCTATGCTGATATTTTTATAATCAAATTAATAATCGCTGTAATTGCCGGCTAATTCACCCAAAGCTTGTGCCAGTTGGGCATCGTTAGGAGCAATGCCATGCCATTCGTGTGTTCCTTCCATAAAGGAAACACCTGAACCCATTGCAGTATGTAACAAAATGCAGATTGGTTTGCCTTTTCCTGTCAAAGCTTTTGCTTCAGCCAGCGTGGCCAATATGCTTTCCATATCGTTACCTTGTTTTTGTTCTAAAACCGCCCAGCCAAAAGCTTCAAATTTAGCCCTCAAATCGCCAAGGCCCATTACCATTTCAGTAGGTCCGTCAATTTGCTGTCCGTTATAATCTACAGTTGCAATCAGGTTATCTACTTTATGATGTGCAGCAAACATAATAGCTTCCCAATTCTGACCTTCCTGTAATTCGCCATCGCCATGCAATGAATAAACAGTTCTGTCATCATTGTTTTGTTTTTTTGCCAAAGCTGCGCCAATCGCAACACTCATGCCTTGTCCTAAAGAACCTGAAGCGATACGGACACCTGGAAGATGTTCGTGCGTAGCCGGATGACCTTGCAAACGCGAATTCAGCATACGGAAAGTAGCCAGTTCTTCTACACGGAAATAACCGCTGCGAGCCAAAACACTGTACAATAATGGAGAAATATGTCCATTGGAAAGGAAGAATAAATCTTCGCCCACACCATCCATATTAAATGCTGGATCGTGCTTCATGACTTTGAAATAAAGCGCTGTAGCAAAATCGGCACAACCCAACGAACCACCGGGGTGGCCACTTTGAGAACCATGCACCATTCTTACGATATCGCGGCGCACCTGTGTGGCCATTTCCTTTAGCTGACTGATTTCCATTATTCTTTTTTGAAAATTTGTGCAAAAGTACAGAATAGCTTTGTAAAATTCATTCCAAATTTACCGGAATTACAAAACCATCTTTATTTAGAAGTTGTAATGTTGAAATTTTCGATAAAAAATAAAGAGCAACTTGTGTTGCTCTTTATTTTTATATTTTTTCAAAAAATTATTCAGCTTCTTTTTTCTTTTTAGGAGCCGCTTTTTTGGCAGGCTTTTCTTCACCGTCTTCGGAAACTGCTTTCTTTTTAGCTGCTGCTTTTTTTACAGGTTTCTCTTCACCATCTTCTTCTGCTGCTTTTTTAGCTGCTGCTTTCTTTTTAGGTTTTTCTTCAACTGATACTTCTTCAGCTACATTTGCTTCAGTTTCAACAGCATTTTCAGTATCACCTTCTTCAGCCTGATGTTGCAGGTAGTCGAAATTCAAAAGATCATTTGCTTTCAGAATTTCATACCATTTTAATACTTTTCTGATATCGCTGGTATAAACACGTTCTTCATCAAAATCAGGCAAAATAGTTTTGAAGTAAGCTTTGGTGGCTTTATCATCTTTCTTGCCGTTCAATACTGTAACGTGAGTATCATCTTGCTTGATTTTTTCCAAAACCTCGTGTAAACGTACATTATCGCCTGTTGTATAGATTTCAATACTTTCAAGCGGAGTAATGTTATGAATACGAGCGGAAACAAACTTGATATTTTTGTCTGTAAGGCTGCGTACAATAGCACCATCATTTTTAGTGCTCATCAACTGAAAAAGACCGCTTAGGCCGGTTACTGCTACGATTTGTCTGTATTCCATAATTATTAATGCTGCTCCTGAGAGGGTTTCAACTTTTAAGGGCGGCAAAAGTAAAGAAAAAAAATTATACAAAGCATTTAGACGAAAAAAGATAAAAATAAAGACTGACAGGAATTTTGAAGGATGACCAACTTATTCTTTTAAGCGCATGTCTTATGAAAGCGAATTGCACAATACAGATAGCATTAATATGAAACACTTTTTTTATGTAACCCTTTGTCTGGTTTTGTCTCTGAATGTTCAGGCAAAAAAACTGAATGTACTTTTTATAGGCAACAGCTATACCGATGTGAATAATCTGCCGGAAATAGTAAAGCAGATTGCTGCCAGTATGAACGATACGCTTGTTTATTCGAAATCGACTCCGGGCGGTTATACTTTTAATCAGCATTCTACAAATGCTGCGACGCTCGGATTAATTGCACAAGGAGGTTGGGATTATGTTGTATTACAGGAACAAAGTCAATACCCATCTTTTCCTATAGGCCAGGTACAGGATGAAGTTTTTCCGTTTGCTAAAAAACTGGACAGCCTTGTGCATATTGCAAGTCCCTGTGCTAAAACTGTTTTTTATATGACCTGGGGAAGAAAGAATGGAGATCCCGATAATTGCCCCGGCTGGCCGCCCGTTTGCACATATGAAGGCATGGATAGTTTACTGCAACTTCGTTATACAATGATGGCTCAGATGAATAATGCCTGGCTTAGTCCGGTTGCAAAAGTCTGGCGCCATCTGAGAGAGATGACAACCTCTATAGAATTATATCAGGCTGACAACAGCCATCCTTCGGAAGCCGGTTCTTATGCTGCTGCGTTAAGTTTTTATGCTGTACTTTTTGGTAAGGATGCCTCAATGAGCAATTATAATTTTAATGTCAATGCTAATGATGCTGCAGTTATCAGAAATGTGGTTAAAATGATTGTTTATGACAGCCTGGCAACCTGGAGACAATACAACACTGCTGCATTGGCTGCTTCGTATACTTACACCAACGTAAATAATACTTTTACTTTTACAAATAATTCAATGGGAAGCCAGATAAGCAGTTATAAATGGAATTTTGGTGACGGTACACCGGAAGTAACCACGCAAAACGCTACGCATACATTTATGGCTGCAGGCACTTACCAGGTTTGTCTTTCCGTGAAAAACCCTTGTGGAGAAGATACACATTGTAAATCTGTAACAAGCGGTACTGTTGGAATTGATGAATTGAACAACGTAAAGGGAATTTCTGTATATCCCAATCCTGCAAAAGATTTTATTCAAATTAAAAACCTTACTGCAAGCTATGATTACAGCATTTATAATACTATTGGTCAGAGGCTGAAGTCGGGTAGGGTCGGTGCAGGCATAAATACGATTGATGTGAATGAATTTTCTAAAGGCGTTTATTATCTGGAAATGAAAAATGAAAAGGCGGGATATGTTGTTTTGAAATGGATGAAGTAATAATAATTAAGGAAAATATTAAAATAGAATAAATAAGGCCATCAATTTTGATGGCCTTATTCATTTAAACAAAATGCAATTTGATTCCTATTCGACAGCTTAATGAATTACCAATTTAGATGCTGAAATAGTATCACCAGCCATAATTCTCAAAATATACAAACCGGCAGGAATATTCGTAGTAGAAATTTCTATTCGGTTATTACCGGTTGAAAGATTATTTGAAATTGACGTATAAACTACACGTCCGGTAATGTCTGTTATGTTAATGGTTGCGGTAGTTTTAGCTTCAAGCGTAATAGCTACCTGAACTTTGTCATGTGCCGGATTTGGAGAAATTTGCAAATTCAGTTTTGTAGCAGCTTCAGTATTGCTGATACCACTTGGTCCTGTCGAAACCTGGCCGCTTGTATAAGTAGAAGTATTTGTCGTACTCGGCGTTCCTCCTGTAGTCGCTACAATTTGGCTGGTAGAGTAGAGCATATCTTTATGGGAAACATCATTCCATGAATAAAGTGTTGTTACATAATTAATAATAATGGGAGAGCCTCCTACATTGGCACTATCCTTATAAGTCATTATTCTTTTAACACGCAGCGTATTAGCAAAAGTGCCTGCGGGTGTAATTAAGGTTCCCCAACCATCAGCAGAAACAGAATCAATGCCAGAACGGTAGAACGTCATACCTCCATTTGTCATGGTAGCCTGCCATGTATCTGTGTAGGAATTGCCAAATGTGATTGGAAATTGAAAAAAATCTTCTGCGTCACTATTAGGAATGTTTGTACCGCTAACAGATGTACCCTGAATCGAAAGTGCCGTCGATGTTGCGTTATAATAGATATAACTGCCATTTGCGTTATCTACTAAATTTGCTCCAGGGAAAGCTCCGCAATTATTTGTACTGTTGCATGCTTCATAAGCGTTAGGAACAATGCTTGAAAAAGTCTGACCGGAAAAATCCCAGGTTTGGTTGGCTCCTGCATTGCCGGGCAAATAAGTAGTATTTTGATGTAAAGTGTCTTTTAGTCCAACCGTTGGAGTAGAGGTCAATGCTGTTAATGTTGGTTGGGCAATTGCCATGTTTGCAGCCACTGAAAGAAGCAGGGATAGGGAAAATTTAAGGTTCATGTTTTTTTGAGTTTTTAAATATTTAGAATGAGCTAAAATAACTAAATATTATTTTACTGTAAATAAATAAAGCTGTGATTGGAAAATTTGTTTTCGGACAAAAAATAATTATCCGCTTTATTATAGCAACGCAACACAATAAATCCTTTTATTCCTTTAAGATTATAATTTCTTTGAGAAAATGAAGCAATCTCCATATTTAGTAACTATCTTTGCGCCTCTTAAACAAGGGTAAATAAAAATATTTCAAAATATTATTTGGTACTTTGAAAATCTTACTTACCTTTGCACTCCAAATTTTAACAAGGAAGTTTTTTGATATGTCACAGCGTATTCGCATTAAGCTAAAGTCTTACGACCATAATCTTGTAGATAAGTCTGCAGAGAAAATCGTAAAAACAGTTCGTAATACAGGCGCGGTAGTAACCGGTCCAATTCCATTGCCAACCGATAAAAAGATATTTACCGTATTGCGTTCGCCGCACGTAAATAAGAAAGCACGTGAGCAGTTCCAATTGTGTACTCACAAGCGTTTGTTGGATATTTACACTTCTTCAAGCCGCACAGTAGATGCACTTTCTAAGTTGGATTTACCTTCCGGTGTTGAAGTTGAAATTAAAGCATAAGTAGAGACACGTTTCAACGTGCCCCTGATTATAAGAAGCGAAAGCTCAAATGTTCTTTTAAAGAAATTAGTATAACAGCTAATCCAGCACTTGGATTTTGAATTAACATCAAAAATCATTTATCTGGCGCTTGGCTGGGAAGCAGGCTTAAAGTCCTGGCTTTCCGTTAGCAATAAATAATAACAAAAGCAACACACTAAAGCTCCGTTACGGCAATGTGTTGTGAAAACAAAATATTATGAAAGGTATTATTGGCAAAAAAGTCGGCATGACCAGCGTGTTCGAATCTAATGGAAAGCAGGTTTCCTGCACCATTATTGAGGCCGGACCTTGCGTAGTTACGCAAAAGAAAACAGTCGAATCAGACGGGTACGAAGCCTTACAAATTGCTTTTGGTGAGCGTAAAGAGAAAAACACGCCAAAAGCGTTGTTAAACCACTTCGCGAAAGCAGAAACAGCTCCTAAAGCTGTAGTAAAAGAAATTCGCAACAGTTCCATAGATAAACAAGTTGGTGAAAGCATTACCGTTGACATCTTTAAAGAAGGTGAAAAAGTTAATGTAATCGGTACCTCAAAAGGTAAAGGTTTCCAGGGCGTTGTTAAACGTCACGGATTCTCCGGTGTCGGCGAAGCTTCGCATGGTCAGCACGATCGTCAAAGAGCTCCGGGTTCTATCGGTGGTTCCTCTTACCCAAGTCGTGTATTCAAAGGCATGCGTATGGCAGGCCGTATGGGTGGCGACCGCGTAAAGGTTAAATCTTTGAAAGTAGTTAAGATTTTCCCTGAACAAAATTACATCTTGGTTACAGGTTCTGTTCCTGGTCATAACGGTGCTATCGTTTTGATTCAAAACAGTGTAGGATAATTAATCCGGTGTAATTCCGGAACAACAAATATTTCAATTAGCTAACAAGCTAAAAATTATAAGAAATGCAAATCGAAGTTTTAAATAGCAAAGGTGAAAATACCGGCCGTAGCGTAGAATTACCGGAAGATATTTTCAATATCGAACCTAACGATCACGTTATTTACCTTGCTGTAAAGCAATACTTAGCGGCTCAACGTTTAGGTACTCACAAAACCAAAACACGTGCTGAAGTTAAAGGTTCTTCCCGCAAGCTTCACCGTCAGAAAGGTACAGGTGGTTCCCGTAAAGGTAATATCCGCAACCCTTTATACAAAGGTGGTGGTACTATTAACGGTCCTCTTCCACACAGCTATGATTTCAAATTGAACCGTAAGGTTAAAGATTTGGCTAAAATGTCTGCATTGACATACAAAGCTCAAGCTAAGAACATCGTAGTAGTTGAAGATATCAAAATTGAAAAGCCAAGCACTAAAGCATTTTTGAGCGTTCTGAACGGTCTTAAATTGAATGGTAAGAAATTATTGATGGTTAATGTTGATTACGATCAAAATCTTTACCTGAGCTTACGTAACGTTCCAAGAGTAAAAGCAAGTGTATTAAGTGATATCAATACTTACGACATCGTTCACGCAAACACAATCGTGTTGACTGAAAGTGCCGCTAAAGTTTTCACTGAAGAAGTTGTTGAAGTTGCTTAATTGCAACAGGTGAAAATAAATTAAAATTACACGCTTTTATAACCTCTAAAGGTTAGTAAGTGTTTAAAAATAAATAACAATGAGACTTTCTGAAGTATTGCTTCGTCCAAAAGTTACTGAAAAAGTGAACGGTCAAATGGAAAAACAAAACCGTTACACATTCGTAGTTGACAAGCGTTCTAACAAATTAGAAATTAAAGCTGCAGTTGAAGAGTTTTATAACGTTAAGGTTACTGATGTAAACACTATCGTTATGCCTGCAAAAAGCAAAAGTCGTTTTACAAAAGCCGGTTTTATCTCTGGCCGTAAACAATCTTTCAAAAAAGCAATCGTAACTCTTGCTGACGGTGAAAACATTGATTTGTTCGCTTTCTAAGAAAAACGAAACAATCAGGAATGGTGGCTGAATAGTACCACCGCTAACAACAAACTATAAAATTAATTAGTGAATCGGAAGACGAACTAATTGTCAAACAAAAAAGAAAATGGCTTTACGTAAATATAAACCTACCAGTGCGGGTACCCGTTGGAGAGTAGGTAATGCATACGCAGAAATTACAACTGACACTCCTGAAAAGAGTTTGTTAGCTCCAAAGAAAAGCACTGCAGGCCGTAATGTGCAAGGCCGTCAGGTAATGCGCAATATCGGTGGTGGTCATAAACAAAAATACCGTATCATCGACTTTAAACGTAACAAGAAAGATATTCCTGCTACTGTTAAAAGTATCGAATACGATCCAAACCGTACAGCTTTCATCGCTTTGTTGGCTTATGCTGATGGTGAAAAACGTTACATCATTGCACCTCAGGGTCTTGAAGTAGGTACAAAAGTTATCTCCGGTGATAACGTTGCTCCTGAAGTTGGTAATGCTTTATTGTTGAAAAACATGCCTCTTGGTACTGTAATTCACAATATTGAAATGCAACCGGGTAAAGGTGGTGCAATGGCCCGTTCAGCAGGTACTTATGCTCAGTTGAACGCTAAAGAAGAAAAATATGCAGTTATTAAAATGCCAAGTGGCGAATTGCGTAAAATATTAAGTTCTTGTATCGCTACAGTTGGTATCGTTTCTAACTCTGACCACGCTTTAACAAGAGCCGGTAAAGCAGGTGCTAACCGTTGGAAAGGTGAACGTCCACGTGTACGTGGTGTTGCGATGAACCCTGTAGATCACCCGATGGGTGGTGGTGAAGGTAAATCTTCCGGTGGTCACCCACGTAGCCGTACAGGTAAATATGCTAAAGGAGAGAAAACACGTAGCCTGACTAAAGATTCAAACAAACTGATTATCCAACGTCGCGACGGAAAGAAATTGTCTGGTAAAGCTAAGAAATAAGAAAGCTGTTGTTTAATTGTTGTATGGTTCAATTGTTTTAAAACCATTTAGCGATACAACAATTAGACAATTTATAATATACATTAACACGATAAAATGGATGTTGAGCAATTGGCATCAAATCATCAAAAACACCAATTTAAATGGGTCGTTCAATTAAAAAAGGTCCTTACGTTGACCACAATCTTGAAGAGAAAGTAGCAAAGATGAGTGGCGAAGGTGCTAAAAGAACAGTTGTGAAAACATGGAGCCGTCGCTCTACAATCACTCCTGATTTTGTAGGTCACACTTTTGCAGTACACAATGGTAACAAGTTTATCCCGGTGTATGTAACTGAATACATGGTAGGTCACAAATTAGGTGAATTTGCTCCTACACGTAACTTCAGAGGTCACAGTGGTGATAAGAAAAAATAAGAGTTGATTAGCTGATTTGATGATTGGCTAATGAATTGAAAGTTGAAAATAAAATAAATTATAACGTTAGCTCTGAGCTAAATTATACGATTGGTAAATTATCAAATTGACTAATCATCAAATTATCAAATTAAAATGGAAGCAACAGCTCGTTTACGCAATCAACCTACATCTCCACGCAAGATGCGCCTTTTGGCAGATTTGATCCGTGGCATGGAAGTAGAAAAAGCTTTGAATGTTCTTAAATTCAATACTAAGCACCCATCTGTTCCTTTGGAAAAATTATTGCTGAGTGCAATTGACAACTGGAAACAAAAAAATGAAGGTGCTGATGTAGCAACCGCTAATCTTGTTGTAAAAACAATTATGGTTGATGGTGGCCGTATGTTAAAGCGTATGTTGCCTGCACCGCAAGGTCGCGCATATCGCCAACGCAAACGCAGTAACCACGTAACAATTACTGTTGACAGCAAAGTAGTAGCAGCAAAATAAATTTGAATTTTGGATTTTGAATGGTTATCCAATTCGTTTCCAAAAGTATAACTAACAATATTAATTAAGGATTTGGTTTTGAATAAATCATCCAAAATCAAAAATCCAAAATTCATAATCAAAAGAAAATGGGTCAAAAAGCAAATCCGATAGGTAACCGTTTAGGAATTATCCGTGGTTGGGATTCTATGTGGTTCAGCAATCCAAAAGATTTCGGCGGTAAAGTGGTTGAAGATCACAAAATCCGTACTTATCTTAATGCACGTATCAATAAAGGCGGCGTTGCCCGTATCGTTATCGAGCGTACACTTGGAAAATTGATTATCACTATCCACACGTCTAAACCTGGTATCATTATTGGTAAAGGCGGTCAGGAAGTTGATAGAATTAAAGAAGAGCTGAAGAAGTTGACTGGTAACAGCGACGTTCAGATCAACATCATGGAGATCCGTCGTCCTGAATTGGATGCTCAGATTGTAGGTGAGTCTATTGCTCGTCAGATTGAAGGCCGTGTATCTTACAAACGTGCTATCAAAATGGCAATCTCAACTGCAATGCGTATGGGTGCTGAAGGTATCAAAATCAAAGCAGGTGGCCGTTTAGGTGGTGCTGAGATTGCACGTAGTGAAGAAATCAAACAAGGTCGTACTCCATTACATACTTTCCGTATGGACATCGATTACGCTTCTGTATATGCAATGACAGTTTATGGTAAAATCGGTTTGAAAATCTGGATCTGTAAAGGTGAGGTTTTAGGCAAACGCGATTTGAATCCAAACTTAACAAGCGGTGCTTCTGATCGCAGAGGTGGTGATGAACCACGCAGAGATCACAGAGGCGGTGGCAACGACCGTAGAGGTGGTGGCAACAACCGTGGCGGTGGTCAAGGTGGTAACCGTGGCGGACAAGGCCGTGGCGGTGCTCCAAAGAAAGATTAATTTTTGAGTAGTAAGTATACAGTATTTAGTATCAAGGCTTCAATACCGAATGATTTTGATATTTAAGACAAAAAATCTGAATACTTCGTCCTTATTACCATATTATAATAACATTTTTAAGTCTTGATACTTGATACTTAAGTCTTGATACTGGTGTCTTGATACTAAAAAAATAATACAATGTTACAACCAAAAAGAGTAAAGCATCGTAAGCAGCATAAAGGACGTATCAGAGGTAATGCAGAACGTGGTTCTACCATCTCTTTCGGTTCTTTCGGTCTTAAGGCTATGGAGCCAATCTGGATCACTAACCGTCAAATTGAAGCAGCACGTCAGGCACTTACCCGTCACATGAAACGTGAAGGTAATGTTTGGATTCGCATCTTCCCTGATAAACCAATCACAGCTAAGCCTGCAGAAGTACGTATGGGTAAAGGTAAAGGTAGTCTTGAATATTGGGCTGCTGTTGTAAAACCGGGTCGTATCATGTTTGAATGTGACGGCGTTTCTGAAGAAATTGCACGTGGCGCATTTGAATTGGCTGCTCAGAAATTACCAATCAAAACCAAATTCGTAGTTCGCCCTGATTACGCAGCAAGCTAAGGAATTTTGAAAGTGTGATTTTGAATTTTAGATGATGCCATTTGAAGTTCAAAATGATAAATCAACAATTAAAAACAAGATTTGAAAAGTTGATGGCGGTTACTTGATTCGAAGGTCAATCATCCAGCATCAAAAATTCAATATCTAAAATCATAAAAAAATGGCAAAGTCAAAAGCAGCGCAAGTTGAGAATCTAAGTGCATTAAGCATGGAAGCTCTTAACGACAAAATAGGTGAAGAAACCCTGCGCTTGAAAAAAACCAAGTTCAGCCATGCAGTTAATCCAATCGAAAATCCGATGATTATCCGCAGCATTCGCCGTACGATTGCAACGTTGAAAACAGAACAACGTAAAAGACAATTAGCATCTTAATTAAACGAATTCAACATCTTTCATAATGTCAGTAGTAGAAAGAAAAACCAGGAAAAGCCGTATAGGGCTTGTTACCAGCGATAAAATGGATAAAACCATTACAGTAGCTGTAGAACGTAAAGTGAAACACCCTTTTTACGGTAAATTCCTTAAAAAAACTACCAAGTTTCACGCTCATGATGAGACCAACGTATGCGGAATTGGTGATACAGTACGTATCATGGAAACCCGTCCGTTGAGCAAAACAAAACGTTGGAGATTGGTAGAAGTTATTGAAAAAGCTAAATAATTTCCAAAGGAAAAATTCAAAAGGCAAAAGTCAAAATCTGACCTCTTTAGCTTTGGAATTGAAATTATAATTAGCCTCTTTTCGTTATTAACGGTGGAAAAATAAGTACACCATAATCAATTTAAAAAGCAACAAAAGTTGAAACAGCTTAGGCGGAATTGAAAAATATTTTTGCCTCTTGAATTTTGACTTTTTAATTTAATCATAAAATGATACAGCAGGAATCAAGGCTCAATGTAGCAGATAACAGCGGCGCTAAAGAAGTACTTTGCATTCGCGTACTAGGCAATAGCGGTCAGGTATATGCAGGTATTGGCGATAAAATCGTAGTTACAGTAAAAGATTCAATCCCTTCAGGTGGTGTGAAAAAAGGTACTGTAAGTAAAGCCGTTATCGTTCGTACAAAAAACAAATTACGTCGTAAAGATGGTTCGTACATCAGCTTTGACGATAACGCAGTAGTGCTTTTAAACAATTCCGATGATCCTCGTGGTACTCGTATTTTCGGGCCGGTTGCCCGTGAATTGCGTGACAAAGGATACATGAAAATTGTTTCTCTTGCACCAGAAGTATTATAATAAAAATATTTTCGTACCTTTGCCGCCCGTTCATATAAAAGCGGCTCAAGATCTAAAGAAATGAGTACTAGATTCAAACCTAAGTTCAGCATTAAAAAAGGTGACCAAGTAATTGTTATTGCCGGAAACGACAAAAACAGAACTACTCCTCACAATGTGCTGGCTGTATATCCGCAGGAAGCGCGCGTTTTGGTTGAAGGTGTTAACATCAGAACTAAACACCAAAAACCAAGTGCAAAAAATCCACAAGGCGGAATCGTAAAAGAAGAAGCCACTATCCACATCTCTAATGTACAGTTGTGGGATGCAAAAGCGAAAGCTCCTGTTCGCGTTCGTACAGAACGTAAAGACGGTAAAGCGATTCGTATATCTAAAAAAACAGGTCAAGAAATTAAATAATGAGCACTGTAAATTACCAACCGCGTCTTCAGGTAAAATACAAAGACGAAGTAGTATCTGCATTGATGAAGAAATTCAATTACACTTCTGTAATGCAGGTTCCTAAATTGGTTAAGATTTGTCTTAACCAAGGTGTAAAAGGGTCTGTATCCGACAAGAAACTTGTTGATGATGCTGTAAAGGAAATGACGATGATCGCTGGTCAGAAAGCAGTTCCTACCATGTCTAAAAAGGATATCTCCAACTTTAAGTTGCGTAAGAATATGCCTATCGGAGCTCGCGTAACTTTGCGTGGTTCTAACATGTTCGAATTCCTGGATCGTTTGGTATCTGTTTCTTTGCCACGTGTACGTGATTTCAAAGGTATCAATGATAAAGCATTTGATGGTTATGGTAACTACACTTTCGGTGTTACTGAACAAATCATCTACCCTGAGATTGATATCGATAAAGTTAGCCGTATCAGCGGTATGGATATCACTTTCGTAACTACGGCCCGTACTAACGAAGAGGCTTATGAGTTATTGAAAGAAATGGGTATGCCTTTTAAAAATATCAAAAAAGACAACAACTAAGATATGTCAAGAAATTCAATAATTGCACGCCAAAAGAAGCGCGAGAAAATGGTTGCAAAGTTTGCTGAAAAACGCGCAGCTCTTAAAGCAGCCGGTGATTTTGAAGCTTTGGATAAATTACCAAAGAATGCTTCTCCGGTACGTCTTCACAACCGTTGCCAAATTACAGGTCGTCCAAAAGGATATATCCGTCAATTTGCTTTAGCACGTGTTATGTTCCGTGATATGGCATTGGATGGTAAATTGCCAGGTGTTAAAAAAGCTTCCTGGTAATCTATCAACGATTGAAACATTAGATGAAAAGACAGTTAAAACCTTAATCGGATTTAACATGTAACTATCATCAATTATCAACTTATTTAAAAAAACAAAAGATTAAAATGGTAACTGATCCTATTGCAGATTTCCTTACCCGCGTTCGTAATGCTCAAATGGCACGCCACCGTATTGTTGAAATACCAGCTTCCAATTTGAAGAAACGCATCACTGAAATTTTATACGAAAAAGGTTATATCCTTAAATATAAATTTGAAGATGATAACAAACAAGGTCTTATCAAGATTGCATTGAAATATAACGCTGAAAGCAAAGAGCCGGTTATCCGTTCTTTGGAGCGTGTAAGCCGTCCGGGTTTGCGTCAATATGCTAAACCATCCGATATTCGTCGTGTAAAAAATGGTTTAGGTATCGCTATCATTTCTACATCAAAAGGTGTAATGACAGATAAAGAAGCCCGCACTCAAAACGTTGGTGGTGAGGTTCTTTGCCAGGTTTGGTAATCTTATCTTAATAATATAATATTAAAAAGAGCAAATTTGAACATTTGCTCTTTTTTTATTTTGTGAATATTACAGGCAACAATTTCCCATGGTAAACAGATTATTTACCTCCCGCTGATTAATTTCCTTATTAAAAAGTATGGCATCATCAAGTTTTCCGGTAAAATTTCTGCCTAAAAATAAATCTCCGATGTCCTGCATGGTGACTGACGACCAGGCACCACAATAGGCATCACCATTTTTGCTTTCCTGCAGAACGCAGTCACGATATATAGTCATTAATGTCCCGGCGCTATTGTAAGTTGCTACAAGATGATGCCATGTATTTACAGGAAAGTTACAATTAGATAGTTATTGGTTCAAAATCAATAACAAGGTTACAGGTTGATTTATTATCTGAATCCGCAGATTCCTTTATTTCAAATAAATTAATCTGATTGCACTTTTAAACAAAAAATACAATACCTTTGCACTCCCAATTAATTTGGGTAAAGAGGATTCCCGCCATCTAAGCGTTCCTATACTGCGCTGAAAACAGGTTTCCTTATATTTAATCAAATGGAAAAAGCTGCAAAGCTTCTTCCGATTTTTTACATTTTCAAATTACACAAAAAATGTCTCGTGTAGGAAAAGCGCCAATCACATTGGCATCCGGAATTACCGTTACTGTTGATGCGGCTAACGTTGTAACCGTAAAAGGTCCTAAAGGTGAGCTTAAACAAGCTGTTGACCGCGACCTTAAAGTTGAAATCGCTGATGGTAAAGTGACTATCTCCCGTCCAACTGACCAAATCCGTCACCGCGCAATTCATGGTTTAACCCGTGCTTTGATCAACAACATGGTGGAAGGTGTAACTAATGGTTACACTAAAGTATTGGAATTAGTCGGTGTGGGTTATCGTGCTGCCGTAGCAGGCCAACAACTGGATATGTCTTTAGGCTATTCACACAATATCATCTTCGATCTTCCAAAAGAAATTTCAGCAACTGCTGCAATGGAAAAAGGTCAACCTCCACGCGTAACTTTAACTTCTATCGACAAACAATTGTTAGGTCAGGTAGCTGCTAAGATTCGTGGATTGCGTAAACCTGAACCATACAAAGGAAAAGGTGTTCGTTTCCAAGGTGAAATCGTTCGTCGTAAAGCCGGTAAAACTGCAGGTAAGTAATATAATTTTTGATTTTGAATTTTTGATTTTAAATGTGATAAATGCATTTCTAAATCAAAAATTCAAAATTCAAAATCCGTAATTAAATCGTAACCTTCGGAAGCCGACGTTGTTCGTTGAAGGGTGAAGAAATATAGCATCAAAAAGGGATGTGTTTCATTGCCCAATACAACTCAAAGTTGAGCCCGTACAAATAGAATAAAATGTCAAAAACAGCAAAAACAGTAGTACGTCGTCAGAAGTTGCGTTGGCGTATTCGTAAAAACGTAAACGGTATTGCTACAAAGCCACGCCTTTCCGTTTTTAGAAGCAACAAAGATATTTATGCACAATTGATTGATGATGCAACCGGCACGACTTTAGCTTCTGCTAACTCACGTCAGAAAGATATAGCTGCAGTAGCAGGTACAAAATCTGAGAAAGCGGCTAACGTTGGTAAAATCATTGCTCAAAAAGCCGTTGCTTTAGGTATTGAAGCTTGTGTATTTGATCGTGGTGGTTATTTGTATCATGGTCGTGTTAAGTCATTAGCTGACGGAGCACGCGAAGGTGGTTTGAAATTCTAATTTCATCCATCCTGATTAATTGAAATAAATATTTTTAAAAAATCTTGAGCGAAGAGTAGGATTAAGATTGATTCAGGATAGCGATATCTCACATCTTATATCTCACATCGGAACCTCATATCTCACATCTAAATAAAATGACAAATAACCGAGTTAAATCCGGAGAAGTCGAATTAACCGACAAAGTAGTTGCCATCAACCGCGTAGTAAAAACTACCAAAGGTGGCCGCGCTTTCAGTTTTTCTGCCCTTGTAGTAGTTGGTAACGGTAACGGTATCGTAGGACAAGGTTTGGGTAAAGCTAAAGAAGTAAAAGAAGCGATTGCTAAAGGCATTGACGATGCTAAGAAAAACCTGATCAAAGTTCCGGTAATGAATGGTACCGTTCCTCACGATCAGTGGACTAAAGCAGGCGCTGCAAAGGTTTTGATTAAACCAGCCGCACATGGTACGGGTGTACTTGCAGGTGGCAGCATGCGTGCTGTTCTGGAAATGGCAGGTTACACAGACGTTTTGGCTAAGTCTTTAGGTTCTGCTAATCCTCATAACGTGGTTAAAGCTACAGTTAAAGCTTTGAGCGAAATGAAAGAACCAATCGAAGTTGCTAAAAAACGTAACATCGGTTTGAAAAAAGTATTCAACGGTTAATTAGTCGATAGCGATTAGTTGATAGTTTTTCTACTAACAATATTATTAACGATTCAGATTTCAATATTCAGATTTTAATATCAGGGAATCCAATTTCTAATGTATAACATCTAATATCTGACATCTAATCTCAAATCTAAATAAAATGTCTAAAATTAAAGTAACGCAAGTAAAGAGTGGTATTGACCGTTCTGAGCGTCAAAAACGTACTTTGAAAGCTTTAGGTTTACGCAAAATGAATTCTTCAGTAGAACACGAAGCTACCGAACAAATCAAAGGCATGGTAACTAAAGTACTTCACCTGGTGAAGGTTGAAGAAGTAAAATAAATTGTTGATTATTAAATGGCTTAATTGTTCAATTGTCTTATAACAATTCAACCGTAAAATCATTGGTAATACAGCACTAATAACAACTAATTATTAACGCGAGCGGGAATGAATACCCGCGCAAGTCCAAAAACAACATAACAATGGAATTACACAATTTAAAGCCGGCAGAAGGAGCAACACATCACCAAAAACGCGTTGGTCGCGGTGAAGGTAGTGGACATGGCGTAACAGCCGGTAAAGGTAACAAAGGTCAGCAGGCACGTACCGGTTATCAATCCAAGAAAGGTCATGAAGGTGGTCAGATGCCAATTCAACGCCGTATGCCAAAACGTGGTTTCAAAAACAGAAATCGTGTTGAATACACAGCGTTCAACCTTGGTCAGATTGATTACTATGTTGAAAAATATGCAATGACTGAATTTTCATTAGATAATCTTTACATTAATGGCTTGATTAACCGTACTGATCTTGTAAAAGTATTGGCTACAGGAGAAATTAAGAATAAAGTAACTATTAAAGTAAATGCAATCAGTGAAAAAGCAAAAGCTGCTGTAGAAGCTGCCGGAGGTACTGTTGAATTACTATAATCGAACGGGTATTTAATAATTTCAAAAGACGCTTTTTACAAAATTTGCTTTAATTAAGATTATCTTTATTAAAGATTTGGTAAAATGCGTCTTTTGTCGTTTATTCGCAACCTATTTAAAAAAAATATACAGTTTTTGTGAAGAAACTTATTGAAACACTGAAGAACATCTGGAGCATTGAAGAGCTTCGTAAGCGTATTCTGTTTACGCTTGGTTTAATCTTAGTATATCGTGTGGGTTGCTACATCGTTTTGCCGGGCATTAATCCTATTGCATTAAATCAAAACCAGAATCAGGAAGGATTGTTGGGATTGATCAATATGTTTGCAGGTGGGGCATTTAGTAATGCCTCTATCTTTGCGTTGGGGGTAATGCCTTATATTTCTGCTTCGATCTTTATGCAATTGGCAGGTATCGTTATACCGCAGTTTGCCAAAATGCAAAAAGAAGAAAGCGGACGTAATAAAATTACCCAATACACGCGTTACATAACTATTTTGGTTACCATTTTCCAGGCAAGTGCCTACATTGCTTACCTTCGCGGGCCTGCTGCAAGAGGCGCTATAGTTAACGATGGTTTGTTTTTCTATGTTTCCACTATCATTGTATTGACTGCAGGTACATTGTTTGTAATGTATCTTGGTGAAAAAATGACGGATAAAGGTATTGGTAACGGTACTTCTATCATTATCATGGTTGGTATTCTTGCACGTTTGCCACACTCTTTGGTAGAAGAATTTACCTCTAAGCAACAAACAGATAAATTATTGTTCTTCCTGGTAGAGCTTGCCATATTCGTTGCTGTAATCATTGGTCTGGTATTGCTTACACAAGGTGTGCGCCGTATTCCATTGAACTATGCACGTAGAATAGTAGGTACAAATGCTGCTAAAGAAATTGGTGGCGGTTCCCGCAACTTTATTCCATTGAAAGTAAACTCTGCAGGTGTAATGCCAATCATCTTTGCTCAGGCATTAATGTTTATTCCTGCAATGATTGCCGGTTTTGCTACAGGTAATGACGGCGCTCCTAATGATTTCATGCGTTCTTTATCCGACCATACTTCTTTGTGGTATAATGTTATCTATGCCGTACTGGTAATTGCATTTACTTACTTCTACACTGCATTGATATTCAATCCGACTGAAATGGCGGAGAACTTAAAACGTAATAACAGTTTTATTCCTGGTATTAAGCCGGGTCAGCCAACTGCGGATTATATCGGAGCTATCATGGATAGAATTACTTTGCCTGGCGCTGTATTCCTTGCCATCGCAGGTATTCTGCCGGGTATTGCCGCGCTTTGCGGTGTTACAAGTGGTTTTTCTGCTTTCTTTGGCGGTACATCCATGTTAATTGGTGTAGGTGTAATCCTTGACACATTGCAACAAATTGAAAGTCATTTATTGATGCGTCATTATGATGGTTTGATGAAAACCGGAAGAATATCAGGCCGTCAACCAGCGACTGTTTAATAAGATTATAAAATTTTAAAAAGCACCTCAACTTTGAGGTGCTTTTTCGGTTATATTTGTATCGCTATGCTAAAAATGTTAACCAAGTTCTTGCAGCATTTGGGTAAATATACCTTGTTGTTGAAAGGTATGTTTACAAAACCTGAGAACGGAAAAGTTTATTGGAAAGAATTTATGAACCAATGCATGGACATTGGCATTCGTTCTTTGCCTATTGTTATTATAATTTCTGTCTTTTTAGGAGCGGTAATGACTGTTCAGACTGCATATCAATTAATCAGTCCTATCATCCCGAAATATGTAATGGCGCAGGTGGTACGAGATTCCGTAATTCTTGAATTGTCACCGACAATCATCTGTATTGTGTTGGCAGGTGTAGTAGGTTCCAAGATAGCTTCCGAACTGGGAAATATGCGCGTAAGCGAACAAATTGATGCTTTGGAAATAATGGGTATCAATACCAAATCTTATCTGATATTACCAAAGATCATAGCAGCATTAATAATGATTCCTTGTTTAATTGTGCTGGCTATCACGCTTAGTATTGCCGGAGGCTTTTTCACAGGTGTTTTTACAGGCATTATGTCAAGCCAGCAATATTCTTACGGTTTGATTGATGGGTTTAAAGCATTTGGCATTGCAGTGGCAATGGTAAAGGCTTTTACATTTGCATTCATTATTGCCACCGTTCCTTCTTATTACGGATATAATGTAGAGGGCGGTGCTTTGGAAATCGGTCGTTCTTCCACCACTTCCGTTATTGTAAGTTGTATTATGATTCTTTTTGCCGATTATGTAATTACGATGTTGATGCTGTAAGTGTCACATTGGTAATTGTTGCGTTCCAAAAGTCATGAATCCTCCTTCGCAATTCGATTAATTTAGAAAGCTTGTATTTCTTAAAGGCGTACTTTTCAGTTCTGAATGCCCGTAACATTTTCAAAAGTAAACGGATATAAAAAATGCCTGTTGATAAGTTCAACAGGCATTTTTCTTTATTTAAGGAAAGAGGTTATTATAGTTTCACAATCTTTTCTCTTTTCAACTGCATTCCATTTTCTGTTGTAAATAGTACATAGTAAAGCCCTGAATTAAAGCTACGCATGTCTATCTTTTTGGCATTTTTTACAGATAATATCATTTTACCGTCAGCACTAAAAACACTTGCATTTACAGCAATTTTGCTTTGGATATTTAAGATGTCTGTTGTAGGATTTGGTGATACAACCAATCCGATATTATTAAGATTAATATCGTTCACACCTGTACCCGTACTAATATCTGTAACTTGTACTGTGTCAGAATTTCCGCTGCAACCGTTTTGTGTTACTTTTACGAAATAACTTCCGTTTTGCGTCATAGTATAAGTGCTGCTGTTAGCACCTGTAATAGCTATATTATTTCTGTACCAGGTACAATTGGTAGGTATGGAAGAAGTTAAAACGTCGCCGGCTCTTGATATGCTTGGAGCAGGTATCGGGTTAACCGTTATAGTCAATGAGCGTGGAGATGACGTAAGCCCGCCATTGCTTGCGGTAACTGACAGAACCCCTGAAGTCGCCGTTGCTGAAAAACCTACGCTTACGGAATTACCAGTACCGGTAATACTAACGCCTGTACCTGAATACGTCCAGTTATAAGTGACGCCTGTTACGGACGGAACTGTATAGGTTACGACTTCTCCGTTGCAAACAATGTTTTTACCTGTTGTAAATGTGTCCGGTTTTGGAATATCAAGTGCATGGCCATATACACTTATAGCCAAACTTACTGCGGTTGGTAAGCCCAAAGTACTGATGTCTGTTATGTCAAGTATATTACAGGCACTTGCATTCATATAAGAAGGCTTGGTTTGAGCCGAAGTGTTAGAGCCCATTAAAAAGATATGATCGAATGACCCGTCAGGTGATGCAATTTCTACTACTAATGAATTTGCTCCGCTGACATCAGTTGAAAACGGGACATTTTCAATTTCAGGAGCAGCAATATCATTCAGGCTACCATTGAAAGCATCAATGAAAGTAAGGTTGGCATAAGTTAACGCACTGCCTGCCGGAAGTGAATACAGGTTAATATCAAGTAATTGGCTGCCGTTAAAACTTGCAGACTGATCAACACCGAAATGTACTGAATCTACATGAAAAGTAGTACAACTAACATAATCTGAAATCTTAAATGCCCTGATGTAGTTATTTTCCAATGAGTACGTTCCGTCGTTACAGACAGGACTATTACCGGAGACAATGTCCATGGTGCCTTCTGTCATGTTTATGGTCTGGGCGGTAAGTTTTGAGGTGATGAGGCTGAAGCACACAAGTGCACTACACGAGAGAATGTGTAAGTTTTTTTTCATGATTAAAAATTATTAGTGTTAATGGTTTTATAAAAGCGAAGATACGCTGCATTATTTATATTTTGATACATCGCAGAATATTTTTAATAAAATGATATATATTCTTAATGTCATGCAATAAAACACAGCTTAATATGGATCTACGTCAGCGGCAATCTGCAATGCTGAGTTGCCGCGTTTTTGCATTGTCGCATTCATTGCTATGGCAATCATCCCTTTTGTATGTTGGAGAAAAGCGGGATCATTTGGTAATTTAAGCCAGATTTCCTGGATATAATAATTACGCACCCTCGAAACCAATGCTTCTGCAGGGCCTTGAATATGTATATTTTTAATTTTTTTCAATTCTTCTGCCAATTGCTGCGCACCTTGCTCTGCTTTCTTAATTTCCCTGTGCTTTATGGTCAGTTTAATCATTCTTGAAAACGGAGGATAACCAAATTGCTGCCTGCTACCGGATTCAATGTGGTAAAACGAACGGAAATCATGATCTTTTACCCATTGCAAAACAGGATGCTGCATATTGAACGTCTGAATAATTACCTGTCCTTTTCCATCAGCCCGTCCGGCTCTTCCGCTTACCTGCTCCATTAATTGAAAGCCTCTTTCGTTTACTCTGAAGTCAGGATAGCTCAACAGGCTATCTGCACTTAAAATGCCCACCAATCCTACATTTTCAAAATCCAGGCCTTTTACTACCATTTGGGTGCCCACTAAAATGTCAATACGTCCTTTGGTGAAATCTTCGATTAGCTGAGATAATTTGTTTTTACCTTTTACGCTGTCCCAATCTAACCGCGCAGTTTTCACTTTCGGAAAAATTCTCTGTAATTCTTCTTCTATCTTTTCAGTACCAAAACTTTTTGCCACAATTTTCATATTGCCACATTGCGGGCAATGTTTAAATACGGCCGATTGCGAACCGCAATAATGACAATGTAATCTGTCAGTTGCTTTATGGTAAGTCAATGAAACATCACAATACTTGCAATGCGCCACCCAACCGCAAGAACCGCAAATCAGAAATGGTGCATAACCGCGTTTGTTCTGGAATAAAATAACCTGTTTACCTAAAGCCAATGTCTCGGTTATCTTTTCCAATAAATTTAAAGTAAGGATATTGGAAAGCGCAGCTTGGGTATTTTTTGCTGAAACTATTTCTACAAGCGGCATAGCAACGTCTCCATATCTTTTATTGAGCTGGATGTAAGCATATTTTCCTTTCTGAGCGTTATAAGCACTTTCCAGCGATGGGGTAGCAGAACCCAGCAGTACTTTTGCATCATGCAGCGTACTTAAATATATAGCCGCATCGCGCGCATGGAAGCGCGGTGAAGGTTCGTACTGCTTGAAAGAATTGTCGTGTTCTTCATCTACAATAATTGTTTCCAGATGTTGAAAAGGCAGCCAGACGGCAGAACGCGGACCAATAATAGCTTTATACTTTCCTTCTTTTACTTTATTCCATATTTCTACACGTTCATTATTGGTAAACCTGGAATGGTAAACCCCTAATTCATCACCAAAATAAGCACGTAAACGGCTCACAACCTGCGTGGTTAAAGCTATTTCGGGTAATAAGAATAATGCTTGTTTGCCGTTGGCAATGGCTTCTTTAATTAATTGAACATATATTAAAGTTTTGCCGCTGCCCGTTACTCCATGAAGCAGCGCTACTTTATGTTTCTGCCAGTCTTCTTTTATTTTCTCAAATGCTTCCTGCTGATGCGTATTTAATTCAAAAGCAATCTTTTTTTCTTCCAAAAGGGCCAATCTGTCCAGGGCAATAGATTCCAACCTCAAAACACCCTTTTCCACTAATGTATTCAACTGTGAAGAAGTAGCTTTAGCTTTTTTCAGCAGTTCGGGAACTGCTACTGCGCTTTGTTGTTTCATCTGGAAAAAAGTCATCAATAATTCCAGTTGCTTAGGCGCTTTTTTCAATTCATCAAAAAGCTTGCTGAGCTTCGCTTCGTCTTCTTCAAAAGATTTTTCCAGGAAAACAAAGCGTTCGGTTTTAGCTTTGTATTTTTCTTCCAGAATTTCCGTAACCGTTGCTACTTCAAGTTCCAACAATTCATTGATGGCCTTGGACGTATTTTTCCCTTCTAATAATTGCCGTACTTCACCAATGGTCAGTTGCTTCCTGATGTGCAATGCTTCCGCAATGATGAAGGCATTATCGCTCAAATCCAATGGCGGCGTGTCATACAGTTCATTCCAGATCAATAAAGATTCGCTCATCAATTTCAGGTGGGCGGGTAAGGCGGCATTCATTACTTCGCCTATGCTACACAAATAATATTGCGAAACCCATTGCCAGAACTGCATTTGAACTGGTAAAACAACGGGTTCTTCATCAATTACATTACGGATGGGTTTTATGGAATAAGCTTCCGGTTTTTGATCATGCAAAAACGCCACAATGCCGGCGAACATCTTATTCTTGCCCAAATTGACTTCCACACGCATGCCTGGCAATATTTTGCCTTGCCATTCCACTGGAACGCCATACGTAAGTGTATTTGGAAGGTTTAAAGGAAGTATGATTTCGGCGAATTGCAAAGCAGGTGGAGTTGTTTAAATAAGCTTTGCAAATTAAGGATAAATTTGGATGAGAAATGAAATTGCAATATTGTAAAAGCCAATAGTCTCTTTTGAAAGTTCTCGTTATTACCTAATCAGATAATAAATCTCTATAAAAAAACGCATCCTGAAAAAGATGCGTTTTTAAATTAACTTAGTTAAAGGTACTTCTTGTAAATTTGAAAGAAAGCCCTTTTTGTTACTAAAATTTAGTAGGCCATATAACCGACAGATACCGAAAATTGGTAATTGCCGGTTTTGTAGATATACACAGTATAAGGGCCAACACCTTCGCCTTCTGCTCCAAGACTTATTATAACCCCCTCTCCAATAGTAGTTGGTAAAGTATAATAGCCTGAGCTTGTATATCCTCCCAAATGTATATAGATTCTTTTAAGGCTTGTGTGGAATGTAACACCGCTACTTGGAGCATTAACTGACTTACTGTTTGCAATGGGAAATTGACCTTGACTATGTAACTCTAACGTAAGCGGTATATTTGAACATCCCTGAAAATTAGGATTACATAAGCTTCTGGAAAAAGTGTTGTTCTGAGCATTTGCAGTAAATCCTAATAAAAACAGGAGGCCCGCCAGCAACGATATTATTTTTAAGTTTTTCATTTTTATAAAATTTTAATTGTTAGTAAAAAAATATTTAGTAGGCAGTATTCCCTACAGATAACTTGAATTGGTTATTTGCACTTTTGTAGATAGTGATAGTATAAGGGCCGACACCTTCTCCATCTGCTCCAAGGGCTATTATTGTTGATGTTCCAATTGCTGTTGGTAAGGAGTAAATGCCAGTGCTGGTATATGCCCCTATCTTTACTTTGATTCTTGTACATGCTGGATCATAACTAAAAGAAGTTGTGTTAGTACCGCAATATTTATTTACGTAATAATAGTATTGCGGAGTAGGGACGGTGGAGAGTGTCAAAGTCACACAATCGCCAATACAACCTTGATATCCTGGTATACACGGGTATCGAGTAATGGTATTGTTAGTTTGTGCATAAACGATATTGCCCAATAGCATGAAAAGAACAGCGAGCAATGACATTAATTTCATCTTCTTCATTTTTTATAAAATTTTAATTGTTAGTAAAAAATATTTAGTAAGCATTGTATCCTACGGATAACGTGAATTGTTTGTCTGCATTTTTATAGATACCTACAGTATAAGGGCCGACACCTTCTCCATCTCCTCCAAGATTTATGATTGTTGATTCTCCTACGGCTGTTGGCAGATAATAAGGAAGCGTACTTGTATATCCTGCTACTGTTACTGTAATTTTAGTATATGCTGCATAGTATTTGTAAGATTCCGTTGTTGCTTCATATGAATTAATTCCTGAACCACTACCGGTGAGTTTCAAAATAACAGTAGCTCCCGAACAGCCTATATAACCCGGCAAGCAAGCATTTCGTGTAATTGTATTCTTTCCACCTGATGGTTCTGGAGGAAGGGCATTACTACTAATGTATCCTAATGCAATAAGCACGGCTGTCAATAATGACAATAATTTCATTTTTTTCATTTTCATAAAATTTTAATTGTTAGTAAATATTTAGTAGGCATAATACCCTACGGATAACGTGAATTGTTTGTCTGCATTTTTGTAGATACCGATAGTATAAGGGCCGACACCTTCTCCGTCTGCTCCAAGGTTTATTATTGTTGATTCTCCTACTACTGTTGGGAGAAAATAAGGAGCTGTACTTGTGTAATTGATGCCACTCGGACTTTTCAACGTTACTGTGATTTTAGTATAATTTGTTGGATAATTAAAAGACTCTGTTGCTGCTTCGTACGAATTGCTTTTAGATATAATAAATTGACCACTTGTAGCGAGTTTTAAAACTACAGTAGCACCAGAGCAACCAATATAACCCGGCGTACACGCATTTCGAGTTATAGTATTTTTAGTAGTTACTAATTGTGCATTTCCGTTATTGTATCCCAATACGATAAGCAGGGCTGTCAATAATGACATTAATTTCATTTTTTTCATTTTGTAAACCTTTAAATTTTTATAAAAATATTATTGGGCCATATTGCCGACAGATAATATATATTGTCTGTTGGCATTTTTGTAAATACCTATAGTATAAGGACCATTACCTTCACCATCTGCTCCCAGATTTATGTATGTTGATTCTCCTATTACTGTTGGCAGATAATGAATTTGGTTATTTGTGTACTCATTTCCATCCGGACTTTTTAATGTTACTGTTATCCTTCCATAAGATGCCGGATAACTGGCAGTTCCACTTGCGTTATATTGATGGGACGCATACAAATTGAATCCTGATGATGTAGTTGTCGATAGCTTTAATATAACAGTAGCGTTGGAGCATTCTGGATAACCTGGTATGCAGGCGTTGCGGGTTACTGTATTTTTGGCGATTGGTTGTGTTCCGCCAGTGGAAGTTTGAGCACTTCCGTTATTGTACCCTAATACAATAAGCAATGCTGTCAATAATGACATTAATTTCATTTTCTTCATTTTCATAAAATTTTAATTGTTAAGAAATAATTTAAACGAAGAAAGATTTAAAAATTCTCATTTTTTATTTTAATTCATAAAACATGTCTTTTTTCTTGTGAGCGTTTTGCGCAATCAATTGATTTCTTGTGAACGTTATTGTTTTTCTTGTTAACGTTTGTTGAAATAAAAAATGTAAATTTTAATTTAGTTCAGTCTTATAATGTCAGAAATGATTCTTTTTTTATTATTTTAACTTGATTTTAAGCGGGAAAGAGAATTATTGACATGATAATTGCATTTATTAATTATGAAAAGAAGCTTTTCTAATTAATAAAAAATCAATAATTATGGGAAAATTTGTATTGTCCACTCGTTCTAACGGGGAGTTTCAATTTAACCTGAAAGCCGGGAATGGTCAGGTAATCCTTACAAGCGAAGGGTATAAAGCTAAATCAAATTGCATCGGTGGTATTGCATCTGTAAAAAGGAATGCAACCGATGATGGTAAATATGAGAAGAAAACGGCTTCCAATGGAAAGTTTTTCTTTAATCTGAAAGCTACCAATGGACAGATAGTTGGTACAAGTCAAATGTATGAGGCGGAAACGTCGAGAGACAATGGCATTGCATCTGTAAAATCAAATGCACCTGAAGCTATAATAGAAGACGAGACGGCTTAAAGACAAAAGAAAAGAGAGCAAGTTCGACTGAACTTGCTCTCTTTTCTGTAATGAAAGGTATTTTGTTCTTCTCAAATGAAGAAATTACTTTGCGTTGAAGAAATCAGCCACTTTATCTTTATGGATGATTTGCTCTTTGAAAGAGTAGGCGCCTGTTTTAGGGCTGCGAACCGTTTTAATCACTTTAGTGAAGTTCTTAGCATCCAGGTTGGCTTTCGGATCTTTCTTAATCGCGGTTTTTGCTGCTTTAGCCATGATTATAATTATTTATTAGAATCAGTAATTTTTTCAAATCAGCCGATTTTTTCGAATCAGCCAATCTTCATGCCTTACTTGATTTCTTTGTGAATAGTTACTTTTTTAAGAATCGGATTGTATTTTTTGAACTCAACACGTTCCGGAGTATTCTTTTTGTTCTTTTGCGTGATGTAACGACTTGTGCCTGGCATTCCGCTAGCTTTGTGTTCGGTACATTCCAAAATCACCTGTACGCGGTTTCCTTTTTTAGCCATCGTGGTAATTATTTAAAGTAATATGAATTAATTAGATTGCAACGCCATTTTCACGCATCTCTGAAACGACAGTGAAAAGACCTCTTTTGTTGATAGTACGAATAGCATCAGAAGATACTTTCATAGTGATCCAACGATCTTCTTCTACAAGGAAGAAACGTTTAACCTGTAAATTCGGTAAAAAACGGCGTTTAGCTTTCTTGTTAGAAAAGCAAACTTTGTGACCAGTAATTGGTTTTTTGCCTGTTACCTGACAAACACGAGCCATGACTTAAATTTTTTTGGAACCAAAGTGGAAATCCTGAATTGAACCGCAATGAATTATTTCTTTTGAAAATAACTTTACTACAAATTATGGAAGCTACTGTCGCTAAGATTAGCTAAGAATTGTCTCAAATATAGCTTCGGCTTGCGCCTTATGGGACATAACCTGATTGTAATTATGCAGATTTCAAATCCAAATTTTCAACACCTCATTTGTTGCCAAATTGGTTAGAAAATAATAATTAGGGCGCAAAGGTAAGAAACCTGTAACAATATTCCATATTTTTTTCTATAAAATATTTTGGCACCGTATTATAAGACAGATTGGTTTGTTACTGTAAATTAAAATGTTCATTCTAATCGGGTTGTATGAAGATTGGGCTGATCAAATCAATTATAGAAATCGAATAAATAGGAATTCAGATAAAAATAATTACACCAAATCCGAATATTGAAAAGCATCCAAATCACTAATTCCCAAAGATGTTTCCAAACTAAAACCTTCTCCGTATTTAGCGCCGATTCTATGTCCTAATTGACTTGCTCTGTTTTTAATCTTATCCATAAATCCCGGGGCTGAAATATAAGTTTGCGGATCGTCGGAAGAGTCATTGAAAAACTGTGTTTTAAAACACTTAATGCCTTCCATTTTTAAATCCATACTTTCTGAAATATCTACAATGAAATCGGGCTCAGTAAAACGATCCTGCAGGTAATGAAATACTTTTTTCGGTCTCCAGGCTTGTTGTGATTTAGCTTCAAAAGTGGTTTCAATTTTTCTTAACCCGCTTAAAAAACAAGCGTCTGCGATCAGGCGCCCTGCTCTTCCGTGATCGGGATGCCGATCTGCAAGCGCATTTGCAAGAACAATATCAGGTTGATATTTACGAAGTATCTGTATGATTTTTAATTGATGTTCACGATCATTCTGAAAAAAACCATCTGCCATTTTTAAATTTTCACGGACTGCAATACCTAAAAGTCCGGCTGAAGCCTGGGCTTCGTTATGACGGGTTTCAATAGTTCCGCGAGAACCCAGTTCTCCTTGTGTCAAATCAAGAATACCGGCTTGTTGTCCCTTTCTGATGTGGTTGATAAGTGTTCCCGTACAGCCCAGCTCTACATCATCGGGATGAACGCCAATAGCAAGTATGTGTAATTTCATGTTTAATAAAACGTTGTAGTAATATTGCAGATGTAAGCTGCAAAGATATTGCTTAATTGAAACTTAAAGCTTTACTGCTAAGCAGATAAGGAATAGATAATGCGTTAATTAGCTAAATTTTTGCGTTGTTGCGCGAGTTGGTATTGGTAATAGTTTTTAGCCTCCATTTCCTTTACTATCATTTCAATATCCTTATCAGCGCCGTAAGGATCGTACTGAGCTTTGAGATCATTATCAAAGAAGAATGCGGCAGTCTGGTAAATCCGTGCATTGATGCCACCTTTAATTTCTTTAATTACTGAATAGCAATCCCTGCCGGTTTGCCGGTTTATTAGCTTCACTAATATTTGTCCTTGTGTTACCGAAAGATTTTTAAGCTCATCCTTGAACCTGGTATTCATTTCTTTTTCAACCTGTTTCAGGTACGCTTTTCTGTCTTTCTTTTTGGTGCGGACAGCAGTTTCCTTATCTACTTTATCCAGTATGAAAGCCGCTGTAATAGCGTATGGATACACTTTATAGACATTATACCTTAATCTTCTTATTTCTTCCCTTCTTTTAGGATCCATGTATGCAGCCACAACTTCTGTTTCAGGGCCATAAATCATCGGATAAAATTCATTTCCAACTTTTATGGCACCTAAAAGAATGGTGTCATTCGGGCCGGTATTTTGTTCAAGCACCTGTGGCTGCGTCATTCCTTTAAAACAGAAAAACACAAATGCAATAACAAAAAACAATATTTTATACCTACGGCCCATACTCCTGAAAACTAAATTCTTTATAAAGGTCAAACTTTTTAATGAAAATAGAAAACTTTGATTGCATATGAATGGATAAGTTTAACGTGTTTAATACGGGTTTAATTGTATTATAAGGTAATATCGGAAATTTAAGGATGAAATAATTTCTGTTTACAGAGAAAAAAACATTTCTTTAGCAATAAATTTAATACATCATGGTTTACAATCTTAGCGATCAACAATCCTTGATAACACAATGGGTAAGCGAGATAAGAGATATTGATATTCAGAAAGACAGATTAAGATTCAGGCGTAATATGGAGCGTATTGCGGAAGTAGCTGCTTATGAAATCAGTAAACAGTTACCCTTTATTACAAGAAATGTCATAACTCCGTTAGGCGAATCAGAAACCCTGGTAATAGAAGAACAACCTGTACTGGCAACGATTCTGAGGGCAGGCGTACCAATGCATAATGGATTGTTGAATTTTTTTGACAAGGCAGACAGCGCTTTTATTGCGGCTTATCGTAAACACCACAGAGACGGAAGTTTTGAAATTGAACAACATTATATAACCTGTCCTCCTTTAAAAGGAAGGCCTTTAATAATTGCCGATCCAATGCTGGCTACCGGCGCTTCTTTGATATTGGCATTAGAAACTTTACTGCATTACGGCATGCCGGCGCAAATCCATATAGTGTCTGCAATAGCATGCTCTGAAGGAATAGAGAATGTGGAACGCAAGTTCCCGGAAGCTTCTATCTGGGCCGCAACTATTGACGAAGAATTAACTGCACGAGGTTATATAGTACCCGGTTTGGGTGATGCAGGGGATTTAGCCTTTGGCAGCAAAGAGCAATTTTAGGGAAAAAGATCGGAGAAAATAAATCAAAGAAACTTTATTGCGAGAATTGAGATTTAAACCTATATTTGTAAGAGATTAATTGAAATTAATCCCAACACATTTTTTTTTTAGGCCGTCTATTGTATAATAGCAAGCTTTATGTTATTTTGTGCAAAATTGAAAAGATAAATTGGAAAACTGATTAAAATAAAATCATGAAGAAAATACTACTAAGTGCATTGGCTATGGCAGGTATTTCCCTTGGCACATCTGCTCAGGATGTACACTTTACGCAATACTTTACATCGCCATTAACTTTGAATCCTGCTCAAACGGGATTGACTCAGAATGATTGGCGCGCTTCAGCAAATTTTCGTACGCAGTGGTATACTGTTTCGGATAATCCATACGTAAGTGGCACTATTTCATTTGACATGCCGTTGTTAAGAGGCAAATTACCGGAAGGTGACGCACTTGGAATAGGTGTGTTGGGCTTGTATGATAAATCCGGTACGGGTGGGTTGCAAAACACAACACTTGGTATATCACTGGCTTACCATAAGTCTTTCGGGATGGATAAACAACATACTGTGTCTTTGGGTGTTCAGGGGTTTATGGTTCAAAAAAGCATCCAGTTTGATAAACTGATATTTGGAGACCAATTTGATGCTACTATGCCTGAAGGCTATCTGAAAGGAAGTTCTGCAGAGCAATTTGGTAATGCTGATTTGACATATCCTGACTTTAATGTTGGTTTAATGTATTCAGGTCGTGTAGCTGAAAATGCTACAATGTATGGTGGAGTTGCATTTTATCACCTGACCCGTCCGGAGGAAAAATTCCTGAATTCAGCAGGCAGTACCGGTGTTAAAATAAATTCCCGTTTGTCAGCTCACCTTGGAGGCTCTTTTGATTTGAATGAAAATACTGTAATGTATTTGAGTGCAATGTATCAAAAACAAGGACCTGCTTCTGAATTTTTGATGGGTGGCGCTGTAGGGTTTGTAATGAATCCGGGTCATGATGAATTCACTCGTAATACCGTGTTCTACTTAGGTGGATGGTATCGTTACGGTGATGCAATCGCTCCTTATGTCGGCTTTGAATGGTCCAGAATGAAAATCGGATTTAGCTATGATGTGACAATGTCAAGTGCACAAAATATGACGAGCGGACAGGGTGCTTATGAAGTTTCCTTGATTTATAACGGAGTTATAAATAAAATTACACACAAAAAATACAATTTCGCTTGTCCTAAGTTCTAACAACTATAGTAACAACATAATAAGAAACGCCCCGAAATTTTCGGGGCGTTTCTTATTTATTTTCTTTAACCTTCTTGTTGTTTTATACTACAATTTGTAAATTGAAAGAGATGAAAAACAAGATACAGGAGTAACTATGAGATATTTTATTAAAGCCTAAAATGTTTGATTACTTAAAGAAGTATAGTAATAGTATTACAGACATTTGAAATGAAGAGAAAGTATTTAATTGTTTGAAGCTGAATGGCAATGTAGTCAAATTAAGCTCATTCTTGTCTTTATGTACCCATTTTCTGTGAAACTTTGTAAAATAGCTATTATATAAAGGCTCACGAAGAGCCTGCAAATCTAGAACTACGATGCTTCAATAAGAAAACAAAGGATTCTATTTCTTGAGGTAACAATATTGGATATGCATATATTCTAAAGATATAGTACAAGAGATATGTTATTAAAAACGAGGAGAGTTATTGTCTTCAAAGAATATTCCGGAAGAGACAAAGACTATAGATAACGACATAAAGAAAGCCGTTCAGTATTGCTGAACGGCTTTCTTGTAAAAGAATTAATTGTGACTTAGTTTTTCGTGAATTTCGATATCCCTTTAGAATTATCGGTTGCAAATTCAAGTAAGTACGTACCTGTTGGAAGTTCATTAATTTGAATTTCAAATTGATGATCGCCAGGACTTGCTTTTCCTAAGTTTACAGTTTTAAGTGTTCTTCCTGTTAAATCCATTATTCTTGCTGTTACATTTTCAGATTTCAAGAAAGAGTATTTGAAATTGATTGTATTGTTAGCTGGGTTTGGATATACAGTTAAATTAACTTTTTTATGGTTTACATCATTGATACTCGTAGTATTACAATTCAATGTAATTGTATTAAATTGAAAATTGTTATCAGTAACGGTATCTACAACGTTTGTACCATAAAAACCGGCAAAGCGGGCAAGCCAGTAATATTTACCATTAGGTGGAACAGTACCGGTTTGTGTGAAAACATAATAATCTATAGACTCACCATCTACAGATGTAGCAGTAGTGTCAGCTAATATTAAACTGCATAATCTGGTTACAGTATCGTTCCATTTGTAATATAGTATTGTATCGCCAGGAGGGATATTCAATGCCGGAGATGGCACAGTATCAACCACACCATTTAATACAGTACCTGTTGGTTTAACGTTCGCATATACGAACCATGTAGTTGGATCCAGAGGATCTGCGCCGTTAGCAGCATTATCAACGTTAGGATCGAATAATTGGAAAGAATCTGTTGATCTTAACGTATCCGGACCGTTATTTACAAAGTAATAACCTGATACAACTGTTGTATTACATGAATAGTTAGAACCGTCTGCGGGTCCAATAAGTGGCAATACTTCCACATCACAATGTCTTTGTGCAAATGCTCCAGTTCCCAAAGCGGTCAGCAAGCATAATGTTGCGTAAAAACGTTTTTTCATAATTTCTTTTTTTTGTTTTTTTAATAAAGTAATAAAGCTAAAATTCAACTGATTCAATTAGACTGCAAAATACGGAATAAGTTAAAAAAGAATTTGACATTAACTTATTACTTAAAAAAGCCAACTAAGTTAGTTGGCTTTTTTAAGTAATAATATTTTTAGTTCTTCGTGAACTTGCTGATGCTACGAGTCTCATCAGTAATCAATTCAATATAATACATACCATTATTCATGCCGGAAAGATCAACATTGTAAGTTTTGGTACCGGCATTTTGTTTACCTAAATTCATTGTTTTAACAACGCGACCTGTAAGATCTGTAATTTTTACAAAAGCAACTGTTGTCGCAGCAAATTCATTTGTAAATGAAATTTGATTATTTGCCGGGTTAGGGAAGATATTTAAAGATGATTTAGAGAAATTTACATCTTTAACGGCTGTAGCACAATTGATTTTTACTGCAGTGATACCACCATCGTCTGTACCATCGTTATCCTTCAAAATAGTTGTATCTGTACTGAATCCAACAAAAATTGCAGGATAAAAATAATTACCATCGGTAAAAGGAGCAAATACATAATCATCCTGAGCTTCATTTATTAATCTTTTGATTTGACTTTTCGCCATTTTACCGGAAAAATGAACCAAAGTATCATTAGCCGCAACCGGAGCTGTGGGCTTGTAATAGTTTACAAGACCTTCACCAGCGAAGGGGGTAATAAAAAAGGCCGTATCGGTAACACCAATTGTGCCTGGTCCTTGATTGACAAAAATGAATTCATATTCAAAAGAATCAGTGCACGGAATGTTAAATGGGGTATTTGCATCCGCTGCTAACGGTGCAACTAAAGTACCACTGACATTAGCAATTGTTTGTGCTGATGCACTCGTTACTAGTGCTCCTAAAAGAGCCATTGTTGTGTAAAAACGCTTCATAATTTCTTCTTTTTTTGTTTAAGATTATTTAATGCATCAAAAATAGGAAAACTTTTCGAGTTAAGACAACGTTAAGCATATTTTGGCATTTTATTTTGAAGTTGTTTTTACATATGTTTCGACTGGCAGCCTTTTCGCAATTGATCTTGCTAATGTCAGCTCATCTGTATACTCTAATTCTCCTCCAAATGAAACGCCTCTGGCTATACCTGTAATCGTTAATTCCCGGTTCTGAAGTTGCCTGGCTATATAATAGACGGTAGTATCACCCTCAATATTGGGGCTTAATGCCATAATTATTTCAGAAACTTCATTTTTTTCTATTCTTGATGTTAAGTTGGACAACTGAAGCTGCTCAGGCCCTATGCCATCCAAAGGCGACAAAAGGCCGCCCAGCACATGATACAACCCGTTAAACTGTTGGGTGCTTTCAATGGAAATAACATCTCTTATGTTTTCCACCACACAAATAATACTTTTATTGCGATGAGGGTCTTTACAGATGGCGCAGGGCCCTCCATCAGAAATATTGTTGCAATCAGGACAAAAGCAAATGTCTTCACGCATTTTAGAAATAGTTTCGCTGAAATTCCTGACCATGCCTTTGTCTTCTTTCAATAAATGCAATACCATTCTCAAGGCTGTTTTCTTGCCAATCCCCGGCAGGCGGGTAAAGGCTTCAACTGCGTCTTCTATTAATTTGGAGGAAAATATCATATATGTACACAAAAATGCAACAACAAAGATAGATAATCATGCTTTCATTATTGTTTGAGATTGGTTTCAAAATGACACAATTCATAATTTTTAAACTATTCATCGTAATTTGGCGGCTTGAAAAATAAACAGGGCATTTTGAAGAACGCATTTCAACTAAAGCTTAATTGTAAACATTACCTGAGCATAATTATAATTGCCTGGACATTCTTATTCTCTAATATTTCATCGGCGCAGCAGGAAGTCCAAAAACCTGCCAGGATTTTATTTCTGTTGGATGCCTCCAGTAGTATGGGCAATAGCTGGACAGATGCTGCTTCCAGGTTCCAGACCGCAGGTCGCATTATTAATACCATTGTAGATAGCATTCACCGGGTAAATACAGATGTTGCTTTTGCCATCCGTGTTTTTGGTAATCAATACCCTTCACAGGAGAAAAACTGTTTTGATTCCAAGCTTGAAGTTCCTTTTAATCTTGCTAATGACGGACAAATCAGAGCAAGGCTGAAATATCTGAATCCAAGAGGATATTCGCCGATTGCATGGTCGTTGCAACAAGCAGCTGAACTGGATTTTAAAGAAGACAATCTCTATTCTTACAGCATCATCTTAATTACAGATGGCGGCGAAAGCTGTGGCGGCGATATCTGTGCAACCGTAACAAATCTGCTTAATAAAAAAATCAGTTTCAAGCCTTACATTCTAAGTCTGATTGATTACGAACCTTTGAAACTGGAATATGCCTGTCTTGGAAAATATATAACTGTTTCAACTGAAAAAGATATTCTTCCGGCAGTAAGTACCATTCTCAATGATAACAGGAAAGTTTTGATGATCAAAACATCCGATTATCATCCCGTAGTAATAAATACGCCACCTCCAAAGGCTCAGAACGTAACCATTTTACCTCCTAAAAATACTCCGAAACCTACGCCCAAAATTGAGCCTTTAATTACTACAGAAGTTCCTGAAAAAAAGCCTGAACCTGTTGTACCACCGGTAGTTAACAGGAAAACCTATCCGCCGTTGGATCTGATTTATACAAGGTCAAAATTGCAAAAAATGAATTTGCTGTACACTATTGCCGATGCAAATCCTGTAATAGTGCCCAGGTTAAAGCCCATGAAAATTACAGTACCTGGAATGCCTGATGTATTTCCGCAAACTCCTGTTGCCAACAGTTCAACACCTAAAGCACCCAATAAAGTTGTAGAACCTACTGTAGCCATTCAAAAGCCGAAAACAAATGCGACTGTTAAAAAAGCCGAAAACAAAGAAGATATAAACCTGCCATTTCAATCCACAACTGTCGATTCAAAAGAAAGTTCCGTTCAGATTTATTTCACCAACGGTAAGGGAAAATTTTACCGTACCGAACCCAAATTGCTGTTTAAAGACAGCAAAACAAAAGCTGATGTAAAAAGTGTTTATCGCAATCTTGAAGGCGGAGAACCTGCACCTATTAAGATGGACCCCGGTACTTACGATTTAGCTATTGTAGGCTCCAAAGGCAAAGCAAACAACATAGTTATTGAACCTGGTAAAAACAAGAAAGTATATATCACAGTCGGTAGCGGTTCATTGGAGTTTTATTATCCTTCCGCACCTAACCGTCCCGTTAAAGAATACAGGGCCCTGGTAAGCAAACGTTTTGAGCCCGGACCGGTAGTAAAACAAAACTGCGATACTGTTTTGCCTTATGAACCCGCCAATTATCACATTGAAATCAATACATTGCCTCAAATGATGCTGAATGTAGATCTTGACTTTTACAGCGTAAAAGTAATGTCTATCCCTGAAGCCGGTACCGTACAAATCACAAATACCAATAATAAGGGCAAAGTTCAGTTTTGGTATCAGCATGGTGATGCTTACGAACCGTTTTATGAAATGAATGTAACCGGTAATGCTGCGGCTCAGAAAATTGATTTTCTGCCGGGTCTTTATCAGGTTCGTTATTTCAATGGGCCTCAGACCTCCTTATCAAAAGCTGATGTTGTTTTATTCCGTGTGAAAAGCAATATGATCACCAATCTGGAATTGCCATAAAACTGTTGATATGCGGATCGTTTCTATTTTATATTTCATCCTGCTTGCTTACATTATAGCAGCTATTTTATTTTGGGGAAGCACGCTCAACAAACAAAACGAGCTCATTGTCCGCAATGAGATCGAGGCCTTAAACAATAAGGTGGATAAGATCAATAATCCTGTTGCTTTCAGAGATGAATACAATGCTATAAAAGAAAGAGAAAATTCAAGGAAGCGGCAATATCTGGGAGAAGGTGTTGCTTTTTTAGCTATTATTTTAATTGGCGCTGGTGTAGTATATTCTTCTATGCGCAGTAATCATCTGTTATCGCAACAGCAATCCAATTTTATGCTTTCCATTACGCACGAATTGAAAAGCCCTATTGCAGCTGTGAAACTTAACCTTCAGACAATGGCGAGGCGCAAGCTGGATGAAGATACTCAACTTACATTGATACAACGCAGTGTGAATGAGGCTAACAGGCTTGATGACCTTTGCAACAATTTGTTGCTTGCTTCGCAGATGGAAAGCCGCCATTTTAAATTTGAAGAAGGACGAATTAATTTATCTTCTGTTGCAGAAGAATCTTTACAGGCATACGAATCAAGAGGTAAAAATCTTTTTGTTTCAAAAATAGAGGAGGATTGTTTCACAAATGGCGACAGATTATTATGGAAGTTATCTATCAATAACCTATTGGAAAATGCAGTTAAATACTCCGATTCCGACTCTACTATTATACTGGAATTGATTAAATCGGACGATGAAATTTTACTGAGTGTGATTGATGAAGGACAAGGCATTCCGGATGAAGAAAAGCCAAAAGTTTTCAAAAAATTTTATAGAGTAGGGAATGAGAATTCCCGAAAAACAAAAGGAACGGGGCTCGGCCTGTATCTGACTTCTAAAATTATTCAGCAGTATAAAGGCACTATAGCGGTAAGAGACAATAGCCCTGTAGGAACTGTATTTGAGATAACCGTTGCGGCTGCCTGATGAGATATTGTAGTTAATAAAAATGTCCGGCTCTGTAAAGAACCGGACATTTTTATTGTGTATTGCAGAGATACAAATAGTTTTGATTTTCGCCTAAAGCACTCTCTTTTTTACTTGTTCTAAAATATCGAGGGCTTCCTCATGGCTGTTGCCTTCCGCATAAATCCTTAAAACAGGCTCGGTACCTGAAGCACGCAGCATAGTCCATCCGCCATCTTCAAAATGGTATTTAATACCGTCAATATTTTCAACTTTTACAACTTTGTATTTACCAAATTCAGTGTAAACACCATCAGCAGCTTCCTTCATGATACGCTGCTTTTGTTCATCCAAAAGATTCAAGTCGTTTCTTTCATAAGAGAAACGGCCAACCACTTCATATATTTCTTCACAAAGTTCCTTCAGCGTTTTGCCTGTTTCCATCATATATTCATAAATGATAAGACCATCAAATATCCCGTCACGTTCAGGAATATGTCCTTTAATGGCAATACCGCCGCTTTCTTCGCCACCCAATAATACATCTTCCGTAATCATGATTTCACTGATGTATTTGAAACCAATCGGCGTTACCTGAACTTCAAGCCCGTATTGTTCACACATTTTCTTAACCCTGTCGGTAACCGAAAAAGCAATGACCACTTTACCATTCAGCTTTTTGTATTTATGTAGATATTGGATTAGCAGTAAAATAATATGATGCGCATCCACAAAATTGCCGTCTTCATCATACAAACCGATTCTGTCTGCATCGCCGTCAGTGGCAAGACCCACTTTCAGCTCAGGTGTTGTTGCCATTACTTTTGAAAGTTCAAGCAGATTTTTATGAATAGGTTCAGGTGGCGTATCCTTGAAAGAAGGGTTATAATCACAATGAAGCAAAACCGCGGCAGGCAATGTTTTACGAATTACATTCTGACCTGCGCCATACATAGCATCATAAGCAAGCTTATAAGGGGCATTGTTTAACTTCTCTAAATTGAATTTGGTATGTAGGTAATCAATGTACATTTTTTCCAAATCAATATACTCCAGCATGCCTTTTTCCTGCCATTGATCCAATGTAGTATCACTTATTTCAACTGTTTCAGGAATTAAAGCCTCTACTGCAGTAATATCTTTAGGGTTTGTCGGGCCACCATGAGGGCCTTTCAGCTTAAAGCCGTTATAAGCAGGCGGGTTATGTGAAGCTGTAATTACAACACCTTGTTGCGCAGCTAATTCTTTTACACCCAAAGAAACCATAGGTGTACTTACGAAACCCTTTGCCAAAGCAACCTTCACGCCATTGGCACATAATACATTTGCAGTCGTTTCAGCAAATAGAGCGCCCGCAAAACGACAATCATGGCCTATAACGACCTTGGCATTTTTGCCTGACTGGTTTAACCAGTCGGCAAGTGCTTTTGCTACACGGGCAACATTGTAAACTGTAAAATCTTTGGCGATAATGGCACGCCAGCCATCTGTACCGAATTTAATAATATCCATTAGTGGTAATTTGAGTTAGACTATTTGCAAAGAAAAGGAAAATAAGATTTGCTTTTTGTAAATCTTTGCTTAATCCGAGTAAACAAAATTGTATTTTTGGTCCTTATACCATATCTACAATTATTAATGGGCATTGTTGTTCGCCAATCCATAAAATCGGTTGCAGTAACTTTAGGCGGAGCTCTGTTAGGCGCACTTATTGCAGTGCTTTCCACAAGATTTTTTCCGCAGGACCAATTTGGTTTTAGAGAAACGTTGATTAAAGCCTCTACATGGGTTACTTATCTGGCTAATTTCGGTTTTGGGGCAGCCTTGGTTATCAATGCACAGAAATATCCTCCCGGGCATCCTTCCCGTCCTACATTTCTGACGTTAACAGCGTTAATACCCTTTGCTATTTCATTACTGACATGTGCTGCCTTTTTTATTTTATACCCTTTTATTGATGATTTTTACAGTCCTGCAGATGCTGCCTATGTGAAAGAATTTTTTCCTTTATTCCCCATATTAACCCTGTTATGTTCCGGAATACTATGGATGGAAGGTTATTTGCAATCCTTACATAAAACTGCTTTACAAAGTTTTGGAAGGGAAATTCTGGCACGTATTATTTATATTACTTTGATCCTCCTTTTTGGATTTCATGTTATTAATTTTTCGGGTTTTTTGTGGCTATATGTTATTTTTTATTTAGTACCCTTTTTGTTCTTGATAATAATGGCAAAACGGAGCGGCGGGTTTGCTTTTGGTTATGAAAAACATCTTTTTTCCGTAAAGGAAATTAAAGAGATAATAAGGTTTGCAGGTTATCACATGCTTACGGAAGCAAGCACTGTTTTAATTGCCACTGTGGATGTGTTTATTATGGGTATGTTGCTTGGGTTTGATAAAGTAGCCATTTATGGGATTGCAACTTTGGCTGTTTCTTTATTAAGAAATCCTACAAGAATGATAGGAAAAGCTGCTATCCCGACATTTACAAAGAGTTATAATAACGGCGACCTGAAAGGGTTGAGAGAATTATATCAAAGATCATCTTTGAATATGCAAATCATCGCAGTTGCCATGTTTGCACTGGTGTATATCAATATAGATAATATTCAGGAAATAATGGCTTTGATTAAAGGTGGTTACAATGAAATAAAGCCGCTTATCATGATTTTGATGGTGGGACAACTATTTGATATGGTTTCAGGGTTTAATTATGAACTGATTGGCCTGACAAAATATTACAGGTTCAATTTTTGGATTGCTATATGGCTGCTGGCATTCGTTCTCCTGCTTGATTATTTCATGATAAAATCGAACGGTTTATTGGGTGCAGCCTGGGCAGTAACTATCGGATTGATTGCTTTTAATATTGCAAAATCCTGGTTCCTTTGGAAGAAAATGAAATTGCAACCTTTTGCCATAGCCACTTTGAAGATATTTGCAATTGGTGCTGTTGCCGGAATCATCAGCTGGATTTTGCCATATATGTTTAATGCTTTCATCGATGGCATTATCAGAAGCAGTGTATTTGGTTTATTGTTCTGGTATTTACTTTTCATTACAAAAGTCTCTTCGGAAGTCAACGAAATTACACATAACATCATCCATAAAAGAAGATTGTATTGATCTGAATTTTCAGTAATGATATTATAAAAAGAGGGCGATTCAGAAAATGAATCGCCCTCTTGCATGCTATAATTTATATTATCTAACTAATGTTACATTCACAGCATTCATGCCTTTACGGCCGGGTTGCAATTCAAATTCAACTGCATCATTTTCCTTGATTTCGTCAATAACGCCTGTAGCATGAACAAAAATATCTTCTTTGTTACTACTGTTCTTTATGAAACCGAAACCTTTTTCCGTATTAAAGAATTTTACAGTTCCTTGAAATTTTTCTTTTTCCACTACGATAATTTTTTAATGTTATAAAATGGATTTCAAAGATATTGAATTGAGTTTAAGTAGATCAATGTCAATATGAATAAGTTATTAAATCCTTTATCACATTTTTAAAGAAGGTATCTCTTATCGGAATCTTTATAGTAAACTATTTCAGGCGTTTGTTTATCTTGTAAATCAGTTTAATAAATACATAAACTAAAATTAACGTTATTGCAAGTCCTGCAATTGTCCAAATAAATAATCCGATATCCGGAATCAGTAATGTCATTATTCAATTATGTTTTTCTTGGTTTCTTTTTTGCTGCCGGAAAAAGTACGTTGTTTAAAATTAAACGATATCCGGGAGAAGTGGGGTGCAGTGATAAATCTGTATGCGGATCATCAATCTGGTGTTGATAATCTTCAGGATCATGACCGCCATAAAATGTGAAAGTACCTTTGCCAAACTCGCCGTGAATATAACGTGCTTCGTTTGCAGCCTGATTTTCGCCTAAGACCAATACGCTGCTTTTCAAAACCTCTTTTCTGAAAGCAGTAGTTTGTCCCATAAATCCCTTGATGGTAGTCGTATGATTTTGACAAAGCATAGTAGGCACCGGATCAAATTTTGCAGAGAAGGTAAATAACGTAAAGTAATCGGTAGTCATAGGTACTTTTCTGAACAGCGTATTATCAATGTCCGAATATTCGTACTGATATGGGTTCTTTTCGAGCGTGAAATCTTTGAAAGCAAAACAGGGAGCAAAATTCAGCTTTTGCTGTGCCTGCGGGTCCGGCGCATCACCATCAAACGGTACATCGCAAATATCTACCCCATCTGCAGCCAATGCAATGTCATAGCTGTCGGTTGCGCTGCACATGGCAAATAAATAGCCGCCGCCTGCCACAAAACCCTGTATTTTTTTAGCAACCGCCAGTTTCAATTGAGATACCTTTTTGAAACCATGCTTTGCAGCCATTGCCTCCTGATTCTTTACATCTTCAATATACCATGACGCAGTACGGTATGCCCCCCAGAATTTGCCATACTGTCCCGTAAAGTCTTCATGATGCAGATGTAGCCAGTCATATTCATGTAATTTGTCATCCAGTATCTCATCATCATAAATTTTATCGTAAGGAATTTCTGCATACTCCAATGCCATGGTTACCGCATCGTCCCAGGGAAGTTTTGACTTAGGTGTATAAACGGCAATTTTGGGCGCTTTTTCCAGTTTTATAACATCGCCGTTAAAATCAGGATCAGCAATTTTTTGCAGGATGCCGTCATACTGGACATCTGCCATAATATTATAGTCAACACCGCGAAGCTTGCAGGTTTTTTCTATCTCTGCATTTTGGTCCATTGCAAACGCACCGCCATCATAATTCAATAGCCAATCTACCGTCATGCCCGCTTTCAATGCAAGGAAAGCAATACCGTAGGCTTTCAGATGATTGCCCTGATTGTCGGCACTCATGGGAATGTATAATTTTGCAGCATACATGAAATTGCAGCAAAACAACCCTGTGAACAATAATAATACCAATCTTTTTACCATAGCTGCAAGTTAAGAATTATAGCGGATTCCATTATGAAATTTGTAGTGTCACGGCGAGGGAGCCGCAACCTTTGCAATATTCAGAACATGGCTTTCAATCTTTGAACCATAGCATTCAACATCCGGATCGTGGCGTTCAACACCTTGACCATGGCGTTCAACATTCAGACCATGTCGTTCAGCACCTTGACCGTGGCGTTCAACACTTTAGCCATGACGTTCAACATTCAGACCGTGTCGTTCAGCACCCGACACACGGCGTTTAACGCTTTGACCCTGGTGTTAAACACTCAAACCATAACATCCAACACGCAGACCATGGCTTTCAACGCCTGAACCACAGTGTTCCGCACTTGAACCATGACATCCAACATCCGGACCATTGTATCCGGCGCCTGTTTTTAATACAACATATCATAATTATACTTTGATTGAATAACACCAATTTACAGATCGCACAGTTATGCCTGCATTCTTCTTATTTTTGTCGCATAAATGAATCAGACATTAATAAAGCAGCTTTTTATAGCCGTCATAGGGGCATTACTTTTTATTCCTTTTCTGGGTCATGTCCATCTTTTCGATTGGGATGAAGTCAATTTTGCGGAATGTGCCCGCGAAATGCTGGTCAGTAAGAATTATTTACGCGTTCAGATAGATTTTCAACCTTTCTGGGAAAAACCACCCATGTTTATCTGGATGCAGGTTATATGCATGAAGATTTTTGGTATTAATGAATTTGCGGCGCGTTTGCCAAATGCATTAATGGGTATTGCCACTTTGTGCACTTTATTTTATGTCGGTAAAAGAACTGTCAGCGAGCGAATGGCCTGGTGGTGGACTTTTATTTACGCTGCCAGTTGGCTGCCCGCATTTTATTTCAAATCGGCCATCATTGACCCTACATTCAACTATTTTATTTTTGTATCCTTTTTTCAGGTTTATCTTTTAAAACACGGAGACCGTAAATGGCTGCATGCTTCACTTGCCGGTGTTTTCCTCGGTATAGCCGTATTAACCAAAGGCCCTGTTGCAATTTTGGTTGCAATGCTTTCCCTGTTAGTATATCTGGTATTGAACAAAGGATTTTGGGGTTATAAATGGCAGTATTTCCTGGTAATTGCATTAGCCTGTTTTGCAACTACTTTCTTATGGTTTGGCATAGATATTATGCAACACGGATTATGGTTTACCAGAGAGTTTATAAAATACCAGATAAGATTGTTCACAACAGGAGATGCGGGACATGGCGGACCTTTTTATTACCATTTTGTGGTGCTGCTTATAGGGTGTTTTCCGGCAGTTGCATTTCTCTTTCAGTCAGGCAAAAAATCTACATTGACATCTGCAAAAACTGAAGAAACTGATTTTACAAGATGGATGTGGGTTATGTTTTGGGTTGTACTTATTTTGTTTTCCATTGTTAAAACAAAAATTGTACATTATTCCTCGCTTTGTTATTTCCCATTGACATTCCTTGCTGCTTTGCAAATCAGCAGGTTGGATGAACATAAGATAGTGTTGAAAAAAATAGTCGTATTTATTACAGGCTTCACCGGCATTCTTCTGGCATTGCTTATCTTGCTGTTGCCAGTGGCGGGTTTGAACAAAGCCAGATTAATTCCATTGTTTGACGATGATTTTGCAGTTGCGAATTTACAGGCTGCAGTATCCTGGAGCTATGCGGAATGTTTGTTCGGCGTTTTTTACTTAACAGGTATCATTGTAACATTTATTTGGCTGAGGAAATCATTCCAAAAGGCAATGATATTCTTACTGGCACTTCAGATTATTATTATTCAGGTTACAACATTGCACTTTGTACCTAAGATAGAGGCTTATTCCCAACGAGCTTCTGTAGCATTTTACCAAAGCCTTGCGGGCAAAGATGTGTATTTGCAGCCATTGGGTTTTGTCAGTTATGGCTATCTTTTTTATTCTCAGAAACAACCTTCCGTAAATCCTGAATATTATAAGGACAAACGTGGATGGATGCTGCATGGCAAAGTCGATAAGCCTTGTTATTTCATCTCAAAGATTACAGAAGAAAAAAATCTTGCTGCAGAGCCTAATCTTGAGAAAATAGGCGCTAAAAATGGTTTTGTTTTTTACAGACGCAAATAGGACTTATATCAACTATTACTTCATTTGAATGCTTCCATTCCTCTTTTTTACTTTTTTTGCCTAATTTGCATTTCAATTTTTAGCAAATTTTTTTATTTACTCAACTGCATATATTAATGAAGCGCTTTCTTTTTCTTTTATCCTTCGTTCTTCTCTTATTGCCGACAACTTTTGGCCAACAGGTTAAAGACGCTATCCAATGGCAATACAATGCCAGGAAAACCAGCGACAGCACTTTTGATATTACTATAGCAGCCAAGATAAAAGAAGGGTGGCATATTTATACAGCTACGCCTAAAGGCGATGGTTCACAGATACCCACTACCATTGCTTTTGATAAGAATGTCAATATTAAACTGTTAGGTAAAACAACAAACAACGGTAAGCCGGTTAATGAAGAAATTAAGGATTTAGGCATTACTATTCAATACTATAAAAATGCCGTAACATATACGCAAAAGGTTTTAGCAAAGGCCAATACCGTATTGAGCGGCGTAGTGGATTTTCAGATTTGTAATGATGAAATGTGCCTGCCTTCCAAACCTGAACGTTTTAAGATTCCTTTGAATGGCATTGTTGGCAGCAACGTTGCTATTTCACCTGCAGATACAGGTGCTTCCAATGAAACAATGAATGATTCATCAGGGGCGGGTGCAGCGAACATGGGAAACGGAACAGGCAATGATACGTCAGGAAATAACACAGCCGTTGTCAATAGTGCCACTGGTGCGCAACAAAAATTAGCCAGCGAAGATCCGGGGCTGGAGAAAAGCTCCCTTTGGGAATTATTTCTGGCCGGTCTTGTAGCGGGCTTTATTGCTTTCATCATGCCTTGTATTTATGCCATGCTGCCGATAACTGTAAGCTTCTTTACCAAACGAAGCAAAACCAGAACTGCCGGTATAAAAAATGCTACTATTTATTCTTTTTCTATCATTGCTATATTTACCTTGATAGGTGCATTAGTTAGTCTGTTGTTTACCGAAAAAACAATGTATGAACTGAGTACCAGCATGGGTTTCAACCTTTTTGTATTTGTATTATTTATTGTTTTCGGTATTTCTTTATTGGGTGCATTTGAAATTACTTTGCCCGCTTCCTGGTCCAGTAAATTAGATTCCAAAGCCAATTCAAACAGCTTTGGCGGTATCTTCTTTATGGCTTTGGTATTAGTTGTCGTTTCTTTCAGCTGTACTTCTGCATTTATCAGTTCTTTAATTGTTTATATTGTTAAATCAGGAAACAGCCTTGGCGGGCTCGTTGGCTTCTTCGGTTTTGGTTTATCCATTGCGTTGCCATTTGCCTTGGGCGCCTTCTTCCCCGGCATGTTGAACGGGATTGCAAAATCGGGCGGCTGGCTCAATGCAGTTAAAGTAACAATGGGCTTTCTGGAATTGGCTATGGCCATGAAATTCTTATCCAACATAGATCTTCAATACCATTGGCATTTATTGGACTTTGAAGTTTATTTAAGTATCTGGATTGTAATTTTTGCATTGCTCGGTTTTTATCTGCTCGGCAAGCTCAGTTTTTCTCATGATGATGGTTTGCCTAAAAATATGTTCGGGCAACCTTATCTATCTGTTCCGAGACTGTTATTCGCATTAATTCCCCTTGCATTTACGGTTTATCTGATTCCGGGTTTATGGGGTGCGCCGTTATCCGGTGTCAGCGGCTTCTTACCTGAAAGGAAAACGCTTGATTTCAATATTCAGGATAACCTGATAAACATACAGGCTAACATGGGTAATAGTTCAAAAGACAATCCCAATACGGTAATGCCGCAAAAATATACCCAGAACCTGAAATCGGAATTGCCGGGAGTTGTTGCTTTCTTTGATTATGATGAAGCGCTTGCAGCAGCGAAGAAAACAGGCAAGCCGGTATTGCTTGACTTTACAGGTCATAGCTGTGTAAACTGTCGTAAGATGGAGCGTGTTGTGCTGTCTAAGCCTGAAATATTAAGAGAACTGAGCCAGAACTTCATTGTTGCAAGCCTGTATTGCGATGAAAAAGAGACGCAGCTTCTGGAAAACGAAAAATACACTGCGAAAGATGGTTCGAAAATAGAAAACTTAGGCGAGAAAAATCTGGACATAGAACTTACTAAATTCGGAGCTGTTGCTCAGCCGTTGTATATATTTGTAGATGGCGATGGAAATGTTATTAAAAATGCCGGTGGCTTTGTTCCCGATGTTCAACGTTTCCTTAATATCATAAACGAAGTAAAAGCAGCACATAAAAAGCCATAATATTTTGCCCTTATTTTTCATGAAATTGTATGACAGACCTATTTGGTTTTAGCTTTTACTCCCTTTTGGGGTTCGGGTTTATTCCTCAATTGTTGTGTATTGTCCATGCTTACAGAACGGGAAGGAAGGAATGGATTTTTCCTTTAATTATATTTTCATTTGCAGGCGTTATTGTCTATTTCCTTTTCGAATTGTTGCCGGAAATACAACATGGCGATTTTGCAAGAAATGTACAATTGGTTTTTTTTCCGAACCGGAAAATAAAAGAGATGGAACGTAAGTTCAGGTTGGCAGATACTGTAACTAACAGATTGAACCTTGCAGAGGCTTATGCCGAACAAAAGAAATATGACAAGGCAATTGACCTGGCAGAACCTTGTGTGAATGATCCTTATATTAATCACACAGGTATTTATATAAAACTGGCAAGACTTTATTTTCTTAGCGGGCAATATAAAAAAAGCCTGACGTTATTTGAAAAAGCAAAAGCGCTGAACTATAACAGGATTGAAAGACCCGAAGATGAATTATACATCGCAAGGACATTAGATTATTTGGGGCAGAAACAGGAAGCTGAAGAGAGTTATAAGAATATTATCAGGGTTCAACATTCGATGCAGGCAATGTACTATTATGGAAAAATGCTTAAAGAAGAGGGTAGAGGAGAAGAAGCACTGGCAATGTTTACAAAAGTGAAAGAAGAAAAAGAACTGCACCCAAGATATGTGCGCAGGTTAAATGCAAAATGGATAAGATTAAGCGCTATAGAAAGGCGTTCAAAATAAAATCGATTAAACAAAAAATGGAAGCACCTTATGGTGTTTCCATTTTTTTATATTGTCAGTTTTTACTACTTCATGTGTTTAAGCTGAGTACCATACAGGATTAAGAAAACCACAGGAATAAGAATTCCGACTATAGCCATTATTCCAAAAGACATGCCTACCATAATCATTACACCTACCGGCCCTACAAGTTCGCCGATAAGATAAACATAAAAGCCACTTTTCGACAGCTTACGCATCAGTATTGCGCCAACAACGCATAATATGACACATGCAAGATTCATTATAAGCAAAGGCATTTTCAGGTCGCATGATTTATATGCTATTTCAATAGAGTCCTTCATCATTTTGCCCATAGTGCTGTCCTCTCCGAATTTGCTCATGGCATCCGTCATTTTTGTAATGCTGCCGCAAACCGTCACATAATTGTATATGTACGTAATGAGTCCGACGCCCGAACCTATAAATGTCAGGATTGTTAAGACATTCAGCATGTCGGGCATTTTCTTTTTGGGTGTGAACTCATCAAAAGTCTGATCGTGAAATTGGTTAGTGTCGCTCATGTTGTTTTTAGATTTTTATGAAACGCTAAGGTAATTTTTTTATAGAAAATTAATGATACCTTCTCTGAAAAGACCCTTTATTTTGGATAATTTTTTCATGTAGCAATACGTTAATATAAAGCAATTAGAAAAATTCACCGTAAATTACGCAGAGTATCAAATCAATTTTCCATCTTGAATATCTTGGTAAATGAATAGCAGGTTTAAAATCTTTTTATCCTTTCTGATTTTTTTGAGCACTTTTTATATTGGCAAGGCTCAAACCAATCTGGAAGTATTTGGGCAAAGCAGAGTGCAATACAGAAGGTTCGATTGGAAATATTATGATGCAGAGCATTTTAAAATTTACCATTATGACAGGTCCGGGAGAGAACTGGCAAGGTTTGTAGCCGAACAGGCCGAGCAGGACATTGCTGCTATCGAGAAAAGGCTTGGTGGTCTTTTCCCTGAAAAATTAAATATCATTCTTTACAATTGCTTTGACGATTACCAGCAGGGCAATATCGGTTTAAATGGACAATTGCAAATTCAAAGTGATAATCCTTCCGGTAAATTGGATTTGGTCGGCGACAAACTGGTTATTTATTTTACAGGAAAGCACGCTGATTTGAAAGGGCAGTTGAGAAGAGGCATGTCGAAAGTGGTAATGGAAAGATTGATGTTTGGAGAAAACATTACAGAAATGGTTAAAAATGCCGTCCTGCTCGATTTGGATGCCTGGGTTACCGAAGGATACATTGGTTATGTAGTGGACGGCTGGACAGGAGATGACGATAATACCTGGAAGAATCTGCTTTTGGCTAAACCAAAAACCTACTTCCATGAAATAGCACAACAAGAGCCCGAAGTAGCGGGAAAGGCTTTTTGGAAATTTATTGCAGTGAAATATGGCGATAACAATGTAAAGAACCTTTTATATCTCACCCAAACAAAAAGCAGCCTCGACAAGGCTTTGAGCCTTACAATAGGCATGAACCTCAAAACTGCATCCGATTCTGTTATCAGATTTTATAAAGAAAGATACGCTTTTGAAGAACAGATTTTTGCCCCAATAGATACTTCTTCCAAATTAACGACCATTACGGTTAAGCATGATGAAAGCCGCATCAGAGATATTGCTGTTTCCCCGCGTGGAGGCGATATTGCTTATGTAAAATGGAAATACGGCGAATATCAGGTAATACTTGAAAAAACAAAATCGATTAACGGTATTTCAAAACGTGAATCGAGCGTACTGGTTAACGGCGGTGTGAAAAACCATAAGGATGTGGATGATCCTGATTATCCGTTGGTTGCATGGAACAACACCGGATTCAAATTTGGTATTATTTTCAAAAACAGGAATAAACTTCGTATAAGAGTGTATAATTCCGTTCTGGGAAAGATTCAGGATTTTAAAATTCCTGCTACACGTTTTGATCGTATTACGGGTTTCACCTTTATGGAGGATGATGATATGATTATTGTTTCGGCAATAAAAAACGGACAGAGCGATTTATTCGAGCTAAGGTTAAAAGGAGGCAGAACTAATCAGCTTACAGATGATGCATGGGATGATGAAGCGCCGGTATTTGTCAGCGGCGGTTCGCGCAAAGGTGTGGTATTCCTCAGTAACAGGCCGCAACCTTATATGAATATCAAACCTTTGCCTAATGAACTGCCTGCCGGGTTAATGAATGTGTTTTTCTATAATTCTACTACCAAGAGTTATGATTTAATGCAATTGACCAATAACAGGAAAGGAACTATCACACAACCTATTCCTTACGGGCCTGATCATTTTGCCTATCTTTCCAATCAGTTCGGCATAACGAACAGATATGTTGTACAGTTTGCGCGCAACATAAATAACCAGGATTCTGCATACTCGGTTCCTATGACCAATTTCAGCAGGAATATTTTGTATCAGCAATACAATCCGGCCAGCGGCAAAATTGCGGATGTAATCAGGATACAGGATAATTATGAAGTATTGTTTCATAAAATTGAATTGCCCGCTCCCGATGGAAATGCAATACCTGTAAAACCTGTGCCCATCAGCTTTATAGACGGTGTCGTTACCCGAAAAAATGCAACGAATTTTACTAATCCCATCAATTTAAGTACCAAAAACGATCTGTTTCAAAAAGATGAATCTTTTCGTATAAAAACAGGAGACGAATTGCAGCAGGGAGAATTTTATACCAAAAGAGATTTAAATTCATCCGATTCGGCAAAAGTTACGCCGGATGCGGAATCTGAAAAATATGCTGAAATGATGTCGCTCAGGAAACCTGCCGACAGTACTTCAAATTCAACTGCTAATACCGGCAATAACAATACGGCATCTAATGCAAATATTGCAACAGGAACTTTGGATGGCAAACGAATCCTGTATGTGGATAGCTCTTTCATTGATCTTCGTTCCCGTAAATATTACCTGTCCTTCAAGCCCGATTTTTTTGGTATAAGGGCAGATAACAGTATTGTAGGAAGCAGATATCAATCATACGACAATACCGGCGGAAGTTTTACAAACCCATCTATTGCAGGTATGCTTACCGCAAGTATTACAGATAAGATGGAAGATTACCGGTTCACAGGCGGTTTAAGGATCCCTGTTAATTTTTCAGGGTACACTACCTTTTTTCAGTTCGAAAATTTCAGAAGAAGAACTGACTGGGCCATTCTCTTTTTAAGACAGGAAACCAAATACACTTATCCTTTTGTTGATGGCTCCGGACAAACTTTTGATGAGCCGGGAAAAACTGTTATGAATATGGTGCAGGGTAGTGTCAGCTATCCTTTGGATAAAGTGAAAAGTTTCAGATTGGACTTTGGCCTGAGACAGGACAGAATGATAATTAAAGCTATCGACCCTATTGGTTTGGTGTTGCCGAATACAGAACAATATTGGGCTACCAGCCGTGCGGAGTTTGTTTATGATGATACCCGTAATCCTGTAATGAATATTTATAACGGATTGAGGTACAAATTCTTTGCTGAATATTTTTATAGAATTCATACAAACAACCCTTATACATTAACCGGAAATCCGGAAGACAATAATAAACCTGCAGGACTATATAACATTGGAGTAGATTTCAGATATTATCAGAAAATTTACAAAAATACGATTGCCGCATTCAGATTTGCAGGCGCCCATTCCGGCGGCCCGCAAAAAATAATGTACTTTTTGGGTGGTGTTGATAATGCTATCAATCCTAAAAGCGATGGCAGTCTGCCACCTTCGGGAAATAACGATTATGCTTTCCAGACTTTGGCAACAAGTATGAGAGGCTATAATCAAAATGCGAGAAACGGTAATACTTATGCTTTAGCAAGCGGAGAAATCAGATTTCCTGTGTTTACGACTTTGTCACATAATGCCATTCAATCTTCTATCCTTAAAAATCTGCAATTGGTAGCATTTACAGATATTGGCTCTGCATGGGAAGGCGTATTACCGAACGCACAAAATTTTGACCGTTTTTATCACGTATATTATGGTCAAACCGCAGCACAACAACCTGTAATTCAGGTAAATATCCCTAATTTTAATGACAACGGAATCTGCATGGGATATGGTCTTGGAGTAAGAACTTTGCTTTTTGGTTATTTTACAAGAGTTGATTATTCAAGAAACATTGTTGGTAAAACACATTGGTATTTATCTTTTGGTACCGACTTCTAATGATCTCGGAAAATTGATGTTTTATTAAAAAAATGTTACTTACATTCGTATTTGATAATATTGCCCAACCAAATTTCAAAACATTCAGTCTTTTAAAGCATCGAAACAGATAAGAAATGAGGAAATTTATTATAGCGATAGTAATTTTAATGGGATTCAGCGGTATAAATTCATTTGCACAAAAAAATGAATATCGCTCGGATGCAAGTTATACAGACCCGGTAAAGCGTAAAGAATTATTAATTCCTAATGCGTTTACGCCTAATAACGATGGTCAGAATGATTTTTTTAAGATTAAAAACATTACAGACGAAAAGATAATTGACTTTAAAGTTTTTAATCGTTGGGGAACCATTCTTTTCAGAACTACAGATCCGAATCTGGGTTGGGATGGTACAAATAAAGGTCAGCCGCAACCTGTAGGTGTTTATGGTTATGTCATTCAGATCGGCTATCCTGACGGAAATATTGAAACTTATAAGGGTACAGTTACCCTTTTGAAATAAGAATTTTACGATTGATTGTTATTCAGGAACCGTGCTTTTGCACGGTTCTTTTTATTTCAATTTATTTTGAAAACACCCAAAAAAATGATATGAATTTTCCATTTATAAAATTATATTTGTCCACCTTTAAAAAAAATAAAACGTAAGTATGGATTCACTTTTTTACTTAGTGCCCTGTTTTGGGGTTGTTGCATTACTATTCACCGTGATTCAGGGTCGCTGGGTCAGTAAACAGAATGCAGGTAATGACAGAATGAAAGAAATCAGCACATATATTGCTGATGGTGCCATGGCTTTTTTAAAAGCGGAGTACAAGATTCTTGCCTATTTCGTGGTTATTGCCGCCATTCTTTTAGGCGTAATGGGTTCGAGTAACGCCAACTCTCATTGGAGTATTGCATTGGCATTTGTATTAGGTGCTTTTATGAGTGCATTAGCAGGCTTTATAGGCATGCGCATTGCAACTAAAGCCAATGTACGTACGGCAGAAGCTGCACGTACCAGTTTGAGCAGAGCCTTAAAGGTTTCTTTTACCGGTGGTAGCGTAATGGGTATGGGTGTAGCAGGTTTGGCGGTATTAGGTTTAGGTGCATTGTTCATAGTTTTAAAAATGATTTTTGCAAATGGTGCGCCGGTTGACAGTATTGAAATGGAACGCACTATTGAAATATTGACGGGCTTCAGCTTAGGTGCAGAGAGCATTGCATTGTTTGCGCGTGTTGGTGGTGGTATCTATACAAAAGCTGCCGATGTTGGTGCCGATTTAGTGGGAAAAGTGGAAGCAGGCATTCCTGAAGACGATCCGCGTAACCCTGCCACTATTGCTGATAACGTTGGTGATAATGTTGGTGACGTTGCCGGTATGGGTGCCGATTTATTCGGTTCTTATGTTGCAACTGTTTTGGCAACAATGGTTTTGGGCAGGGAAACTGTAAGCGGCGCAGGTGACAATTTTCATGGGTATGCTCCAATCTTATTGCCTATGTTGATTGCCGGTGTCGGTATCATTCTTTCTATAATCGGAACCTTCTTCGTCAGAATTACGGACGGTACAGGGTTAAGTACTTCCAAAGTTCAGAGTGCCCTGAATATGGGTAACTATGGTTCTATTGTTTTAACGGCCATTACATCATTTGTCCTTGTAAATTATCTTATGCCCGATACAATGAATCTGCGCGGTCATGAGTTTACAAAAATGGGTATTATGGGTGCCATCATGGTAGGTCTTGTGGTAGGAACCCTGATGAGTATCATTACAGAATATTTTACAGCAATGGGAAAGCGTCCGGTAATGAGTATCATCCGTCAATCTGCTACAGGTCACGCTACTAATATCATTGGTGGTTTGAGTGTGGGTATGGAAAGTACTATGTTGCCTATTCTTGTATTAGCAGGAGGTATTTATGGTTCTTATGCTTTTGCAGGTCTTTACGGCGTGGCTATTGCTGCTGCTGGCATGATGGCAACTACAGCAATGCAATTGGCTATTGATGCTTTTGGTCCTATTGCCGATAATGCGGGTGGTATTGCAGAGATGAGTGAATTGCCTGCTGATGTCCGTGAGAAAACAGATATCCTGGATGCTGTCGGAAATACTACTGCAGCTACCGGAAAGGGTTTTGCAATTGCCTCTGCAGCATTGACTTCATTAGCATTGTTTGCTGCTTTTGTGGGTATCTCTAAAATTGATGGTATTGACATTTACAGAGCCGATGTATTGGCCGGTTTATTTGTCGGTGGCATGATTCCGTTCATTTTCTCCTCATTGGCTATTAAAGCCGTAGGACAGGCTGCAATGGCAATGGTTGAAGAAGTTCGCCGTCAGTTCCGTGAAATCCCGGGAATTATGGAAGGAACAGGTAAACCGCAATACGAAAAATGTGTGGCTATTTCTACCGATGCATCTATCCGTAAAATGATGTTGCCGGGAGCTATTGCTATTTGTTCTCCGTTGATAATCGGATTCCTGCTCGGACCACAGGTTTTAGGTGGCTTTCTTGCCGGCGCAACAGTGAGTGGTGTTTTGATGGGAATGTTCCAGAACAATGCTGGTGGTGCCTGGGATAATGCAAAAAAATCGTTTGAAAAAGGTGTTGAAATAAACGGACAGACTTACTATAAAAAATCAGAACCGCATAAAGCTTCTGTAACCGGAGATACAGTAGGAGATCCTTTTAAAGATACTTCCGGCCCTTCAATGAATATCCTGATTAAATTAATGAGTATCGTAAGCTTGGTCATTGCTCCTACATTATCTCATCTGTATGCAGGCAAAATTCAGCAGGAGCGCTCTGAAAATATTCAACGCCTTCAGGATGCTGCTGTAAGAGTTACGGAAACACCTGTAAGTATGGTATATCCAACCAAAATGATTCCTGTTAATAATGCAGTGATAAATACAACAAACAATACGAATGTAGTAATCAGATAAACTGTATCTCCTGATATATTGCAAAGAAAATGCCGGCTTTCAAAAGCCGGCATTTTCTTTATAAAAAGTATGTCATTTTACTATACCATGCTTAACTGCGTAAATCACTAAGCCTGCAATATTTTTTACGCCTATTTTTTGCATCATAGATGCTCTGATACCCTCAACAGTCCTTGCGCTCAGAAATATTTTTCCTGCAATTTCAGCAGCTGTATTTTCTTCGCAAATAAGTTTCAGGACTTCTGTTTCCCTTTCATTTAATTCTATGGAATGCCTGAATTTGGGATCCATGTTTTTATGGTGGCTAACCTTCCGAAGTAATGCTGTGCTTACCAATTCATTGAAATAATAATTGTTTTCATGCACTGAATGAATCGCTCTTTTTATCTCTTCAGCATCGGCATTTTTTATTAAATAACCATTAGCACCCAATTCCATCAAATGAAGAATAAAATGCTCGTCGTTGTGCATGGTCAGGATCAAGATTTTTAAATCCGGGTACAAAGTCCTGATTTTTTGTGTGGTTTCAATACCATCCATATCCGGCATTTTCAGGTCGAGCAGAATAACATCGGGTTGTTCTTTTCCAAGTTGCTCCATAACCTCAATCCCTGAAGCAGCTTCACCGATACAATTAAGAAGATGGTCGTCATTCAATACCAATTTCAATCCCTGACGGAATATCTTATGATCGTCTGCAATTAAGTATTTGATTGGCATTTGACTAATGTAATAGAGTGATAACAAGCGGGATCTTACTATCTTCTTTGATGATAAAAATGAATGCACCCTCAATATACAAATTATTCTGCTTTGCTAATGTTTAAGCAGCGATATTTTATAGTTATATAAAAATACACTGCGTAAAAATACGTATTTCATTTCCCGTAAATTTTCACAATAAAAATCAGTACTTCTGCTCTTGTAAAACGGCCACAGTAGCGGCATCTTTGTCTTCGAAATCAGCCCATAGCTATTTGCCCTGTCACCTTTCTTAAAGATGGTAATAACAAAAAACGAAATCAAAATCATTTATCAAATTAAAAAATCAGGATATGAAAAGAAAATTATTTTTGCTCGCTTTGATTGCGGGTTTCAGTATTCAGGCCCAGGCCCAGACTGCTTATCAGAAAGCCCGCAGTAAAATAGAAGATATGGGTTATACTATTTCAAAAGAAATGGAGGTAAACATATCAGAAGGACAAACAGGATATTCCTATAAAACCTTTTATGAAGGCCTGACTTATATCGTTTATGCCATGAGCGAGGATGGCGATGTATCAGATATTGATATTTATGTGTATGATACTTCTGATGATGAAATTTTGAAAAGAGATACTGAAGATGATAATATTGCTGTAGTAAGTTTTACACCTAACCGGGAAATTGAAGGAAAGGTTGTTATAAAGAATTATAAATCCTCCGACCCGAATTATGAATCGAGGTGCAGGTATATAATAGCCTACAAAAGTGAATGATTTTATATATTGAGCCTTGTAAGTTTTAACGCTTACAAGGTTTTATTCAGTAGTTAATGTTCATTTAATTGAGCGATTTGCGGTTGATATTTTTGTGGCAATAATAAAGATTTCAGCATCGAATCCAATTGCAACCTTCTGCAAATTTTATAACCACATAGGGCCACAGGCAAAATATTTGAAGGTTTTAATGCTAAGAGATCCAACACTTTCTGAGGGGCGATTCTGCTTTGCACTTTTAATAAAACCTGATAGCGCAATTTGCCGAGATGCTTCTTATATTGTTTGTAAAGATCGGCGGTAAAATCGCTTTTTATTAAATCCTCTTTTAATTGAACTTCATGAGAATCCAGCCATTCTTCAAATGTTTTAGGTAATGACGGAATGCCCATTCTATTGCCGACTTTAAGAAATACTGATAATATTTCTTCCTTTTCTTCTTGTGTCAATTTTCTTTCTAATAATTCGAAGGAAGTGATAGAGTAGTGTATCAGCATATACAGTACATCTCTGTAAGCCCAGTCAGGTATAACATGTCCCCGGTTAGCCTCCACGCCTGAATGTATGATCCTCATTCTGTCAATGGCAGCATGAGCTTTATCCTCTTCTGAAAAAATAATCTGTTTGGCATAGCCGACTGTAGAGAATAAACGTCCAATAGGGTCTGCAGGTAACTTTCCTGTAAAGTAAAGCCAGTCCACAGCTTTATTCAGTGAAAATTCGGCGGCAGCACCCGCAAAAATGAAAAGAATAGTATCAGCTTTTCCCCATATTTCTCTTACAATTGAATCGGGCCGGACAAAATATTTCATGAAATAATAAAAATGGTTATTGTAAAACAATTATTTGCTAAAGTGATATTCTTCAATAGAAGCCTTTTCTGTCAATGGTTCCAACTTTTTTATCTTGTGATAACAAATGCTGAGTGGAATTAAACCGATTAAGCCAAAAGAACAATCTATCAACTGCCAGAAAAGAGGTATATGCCTGATGGGTCCCGCGATTAAGGCTAAAGGCAATATCATTATACAGGCAATACGCCCGAATTGTATAACCCAGATATTCCTTACCGGATCTTTCAGCGGGCCGATAAATGCAACTGCAATTACGATGTGTGCAAATGCAAGCCAGTCGGTACCATAAGGCAACTGGGGAAAGGTTTGATTAGTGGTTTTAATAGCATAATAAATATTATTGAGCCAGCGGTACATTATGTTATCCTGATTTTCAAATTGAGCCACAAGCCATTTTAATTCCGTTTCCAAAGGAAAAGCTGTGACACCACTTAATAACAGAAAAAATATAAAAACGATTATCCAGATACGGACCGACTTTAGAGTTGCTTGTTTGCTATTCATTTTAAAAGTACTTTTAGTTACAAAGTAAAATAAAACTTCTCTTTCTGCAAAAAATACTTTGCATAATAGATATAAAAAAAGCTGTCCGATATCGGACAGCTTTAATAACACTTATGATTTACTTAGTGCATGATTTCTACTTTACCGGTGGCCTTGTTTTCACCTGCAATCAGTTCAACCAGATACAATCCGTTATTGACGCTGTTTACATCCAGGTTAAAAGTATTTTCTATACCACCTTGGATCATTCCGTAATCTTTACGTAATACTTCTCTTCCTGTAATATCTTTAATCGAAACAATAACCTTGTCAGCTTTTTCCAGCTTCAATTGAAACATCAATTCATTGTTCGCAGGATTAGGATATAAGCTAAGTTGTTGGTTGCTTATTTTGCCAAATTCAAAAACCGATGTAGTGGCTTTAGGCTTAAAAATTACAGAAACACAACCTCTGTCGTTTGTAGTATCAGCATCTGTATAAGTTACGCCTGCCCAAACAGTATCAGTAGCTGTTGCGCTGTAATAAACATTTCCCTGAGGGAATAAACGAAGACAATAATTAGTAGTAGTTTGTGCTGTAGCAGCATTAGTGATGTAGAAATTCGGATTAATCAGCACAGTCGCATTGGCAGCAATTGACTGGCCGGTAATATACCTTACATTTCCGCTGAACTCCGATATGTAAAATATTGTATCGGTAGGAACAATAGCAGCAGTACCATTGTTTTTGACATTAAATGTAACGCCGACTTGAGTCGCTGTATTGTTAGGATCTGTGAATGGAATTTCCTGATTTGCGGTAGGAGTTACCATTGTTAATCCAAGGTTACATGCCTTTTGGGCAAATGCAGAGGAAGACAGGGTTACGATAGCACTGAATGCTATCATCATTTTTGTAGATTTTTTCATTTTTCTGTTTGGTTTTAAATTGGTAAGTGCTAAAAATAATAAAATTATCTATGATTCCTAAAAAGAACATCTTTTTTTTTATTGCTAATATTTGCAATAGTTTGTATGATTTAAATATTAACCTGAATGGAATAAATGTTAATCTTAAAGTCTTTATTACTTTTGCTCAGATAAGTTATGAAAATACTCCTCATTCGTTTTTCTTCCATCGGCGATATTGTACTGACCACACCGGTTATACGTAGCGTTCGTAAGCAGTTTCCTGATGCAGAAATTCATTTTTTAGTTAAGCAAAGTTTCAAAACGGTAATAGCCCACAATCCATACATTAACGTCATTCATACACTTGATAAAGACCTGAATGAAAATATTGAAACGCTTAAGAAAATTAAGTTTGACTACGTAATTGATTTGCATAAAAACCTGCGCACCATGCGTGTGAAAAAGGCAATGGGCACGCCTTCGCTAAGTTTTGATAAACTTAATTTCCGCAAATGGCTTTATGTAAATTTCAAAATGAAAGTAATGCCTGATAAAAGTATTGTTGACAGATACTTTGAAGGCATGAAGGAATTGAAATTAAAAAACGACGGGGCAGGGCTGGACTATTTTATACCTGAAAATCTGAAGACGGAACAAGACGATATTCCATTCGGACATTGGGCCGGTTTTGTAGGTTGTGTAATAGGTGGTTCTTATTTCACAAAGAAATTACCTGTTGAGAAATGGAAAGAATTCGTCGCCTTATGTCCTTATCCTATTATACTTTTAGGTGGTCCTGAAGATAGAGAAGACGGGAATGAGATTACAAAAACAGATGCCGCAAAGGTTTATAATGCCTGTGGAAAATTCAACATTACCGAATCTGCCGATCTTGTGAAACGCGCCAGAGTTATAGTTTCTAACGATACCGGTTTGATGCACATCGCTGCTGCTTTCAAAAAACCTATAGTGTCAGTATGGGGTAATACCACACCAGAGTTTGGTATGTTTCCATATTTTGGTTTTAATAATTTAAACCAAAACGTCTCTCCTTTGTCTGTTATATTGGAAGTTAAAGGTTTAAGTTGCCGCCCATGCAGTAAAATCGGATACGACCATTGTCCTAAAAAGCATTTCAAATGTATGAAGCAAATTAATGTTTCCGAAATGGTTGAAAAAGTAAATCAGTTCTGGAAAAATAAAGAGCTCTCTGATCAATAATTGATATATTCATGCTATAATTTACTTAATCTAAAAACATTTTTATGAGATATCTATTGTCATTATCACTGTTATTATTGTTTTCTTGCAGCTCTGTAAAAAACCAGGCTGATGCAAAGAAAGAAAAACCAGCCCGTCTGAATGGTACTTCATGGACATTAAGCAGTTTCCCGAATTTCAAAATGGAAAAATTGAAAAGCACAGCAACGCTTATTTTCAATGATACCACCAACAGAATAGGTGGATATTCAGGTTGTAACGGTTACGGTGGCTCTTATGAAGTGAATGGCACCTCCTTAAAAATGAAAGATATTCTTGGGACATTGAAAGCCTGTATGCCCGGAATGAAGACAGAATCGACGCTTTATAATGCCTTAAATAATACTGATAATTATAAGATTTCAGACGGGAAATTAGTGCTGATGCAAGGCACAAAAGTGCTGGCAGAATTCGTTCCCCTTAAAAAAGAGGAAAAATAATTTTGCTATAAATTAAAATTCTACTAATTTTGCGCAAAATTTTTGGAGCATGTTTGCAGTTGTAACAATAGCAGGACAGCAGTTCAGAGTTCAGGCGAACGATGAACTTTTTGTACACCGCTTATCCGGAAACGCCGGTGATAGCGTAGAATTTTCTGATGTATTGATGACAAGCGACAATGGTAATATTACTGTTGGTAAAGCTGTTAATTCAATCGTAGTGAAAGCAGAAATTATTGATCATTCTAAAGGCGATAAGGTTCTTATCTTTAAGAAAAAACGTCGTAAAGGATATCAGAAATTGAACGGTCATCGTCAATCTTTGACTAAAATTAAGATTCAATCAATCGCATAAAGATTTTTTGGATAAATCAATTTATTATTTAACTTTGTAGTAATTACAATTTAATAGGAAAGTAATGGCACATAAAAAAGGTGAAGGTAGCGTAAGAAATGGTCGCGATTCACGTAGTAAAAGATTGGGCGTTAAAATTTTCGGTGGCCAACCAGCTATCTCCGGAAATATTATCATCCGTCAAAGAGGTACAGTATATCATCCTGGAACAAACGTAGGTGTTGGTAAAGATTTTACTTTATATGCATTGACAGATGGTATTGTTGAGTTCAGAAAAACACGCAGTAAAACATTAGTATCAGTTAGTGAAGTAAGTGCCGCAGAAGCTTAATCCACTTCTTGCGGTTTTGCCATAAATAAAAGAGCTTTTTATTTTCTAACCCCATAAATTGATAAGTATGGCAACTGCAAAAAAAGCTGCTCCGAAGAAAGCAGCTGCAAAAAAAGCGGCTCCGAAGAAAGCCGCTGCTAAAAAAGCTGCGCCTAAAAAGGCTGCTGCTCCTAAAAAAGCCGCACCTAAAAAAGCTGCTGCTCCTAAAAAAGCTGCACCTAAAAAGGCTGCTGCACCAAAGAAAGCCGCTCCTAAAAAAGCTGCTGCTCCAAAGAAAGCTGCACCTAAGAAGGCTGCTGCTAAAAAAGCTGCGCCAAAGAAAATGGCTGCTAAGAAGCCAACTCCTGTTAAAGTTGCTTCTAAGAAAAAGTAAGTTTATTTCATTTATGAAAATAGTCCTGGTAGTTTCCTGCCGGGATTTTTTTATTTCAAAAATTCCTGATTGAAAAAATATGCTTCGTTTTAGATAGGGGCAATTTATAGTTATAAGGAACTAAAATAAAAATGTTTTGTTAGCGTTAATATGATGCCAATTAATAAGGATATTTTTTTTAGCGTTTAATTTCCTTACCGGCTTATTTTTCTATTCATCTTTATTTTCATTTTTTATTTTGAAAATTATTTTATCCTTTTTGTTATTATACTTGTCTCCTCTGGCCTTGTTCGCGCAGGAGTTTGAAGGAGTTGTAACAGATTACGATGGCGGTACGGCTTTGGCAGGTGTTGTGCTTCGTAATATTGAAACCAATCAGGGTGCAGTAAGTGGCATTGATGGAAAATTCAAAATAAGAGCATCAAAAGATGATGAAATTGAATTCAGCTATCTGGGATATTATTCTTTCAGGATGCGTGTGCCGGAGGGAAATGTATACAGGCAGGTAAGCCTTAAGAAAAAATTGTTTGAACTGGACGATATAGTAATCCGGCCTGATTATACGCCTTATCAACTGGATTCAATAGAAAGAAGAAAAACTTATAACCTTGCGCTTAACAGAGGCTTTGCAAGTAGCTCTGTATTAGGTTCGGTGTTTTCTCCCGCATCTGCATTAGCCGAGCAATTTGATAAAAAAAGTAAACAAATTAAACGATTTCAACGGAATTACTTCAAATGGGAAGACCAGAAATTTATAGATACACGTTATTCTTTTGAAGAAGTTTCCAGGCTTACAAGCCTTACAGGTGATACGCTTGCAGCTTTTATTGCGGCTTATCCTATGCCTGTTGATTATGCGCGGACTGCTACTGACATAGAAATCAAAATGTGGATCAAATACAATTACAGGGAATGGATTAAGAAACCTATTGTAATTCCTCCCGGCATATCCATACCAAATTTAGAGGCAGATACATTAAAAAAGCCATGAGACTTCTTTGCTGTGTAGCATTTTTTGCAGTTATAAATTCCATGCATGCACAAACCATTCATGGCCGGATTGTGAATGATGATGACGCGGTTCCCTTACAGGGAGTGGTTATTGAAAACCTTAGTCATGCCGCTTACAATGCAATTTCTGATGATGAAGGAAATTATTCTATTATCGCCAGGAATGGAGATTCTATAAAGTTTACTTCATTGGGATTTTCACAAAGAGTAGTTGTATTCAATGGTGAAAATGAAGGTTGGTTTTCCTGGATTGGAATGCGGCCTCAGAGCTACGTTATTGATACTGTTGTTGTCAGGAAAGAACTTACGGCATACCAGAAAGATTCGTTGGAAAACAGGGAAATTTATGGAAAGAAAGTAGATTACAGGCCGGCTAAGCCTCAATTACCTAAATTAAAAGACCTGAAGGCTGGCAAGCCGTTTGTTATTACAGCTCCTATTTCCGGTTTTATTGAAAAACGACAAAAGAAATATAAAAGATTAAAAGCCTTTCAACAAAGATACATCAAGACCGAAACGCGGCGTTTTATTGATTCGAGATATGCTCCGGCATTGGTTACAGAACTTACACGATTGCATGGAGACTCATTGTTGACTTTTATGCAAGCCTATCCATTATCTTATTCCTTTGCCAGGGCAGCATCTGACCTGGAAATCAAAATGTGGATTAAGTACAATTATAAAGAATGGATTAAGAAGCCTCCCACTGCATCATTGCCGGATTTAGATGCCGATACATTAAAGAAACCATGAGGTTTCTTTTTTACTTTTGCTGATTGCCGACAGGAGCATTGAATATTATAAAACTACCGGGATGAAGAAAATAAGTAAGCCTTCTTTTACAGAATTTGCGATGTACTATGAAACGTATATTAATCTGATCAATGATTCCAGTATTTTGGATCAGCTTAAAACATCTGCGAAAGAGATTACGGCCTTATTTAAATCTTTAGATGAAGAACGTTTAATGAAACCGTATGCTGAAGGTAAATGGAGCATGAAAGATATATTGATGCATCTTATAGATGCAGAACGGGTGTTTGTTTACCGGGCTATGCGATTTGCAAGACTGGATAAAATGCCTGTTCCTTTTTTTGATGAGAATGAATTTGCCCAAAATGCTAACGCAAATAAAATCAATACTACCAAACTGCTCAAAGAATTTAATGCTTGCCGTAGCCTGACCATTGCTTTCTTTAATAACCTTACTGTTTCACAAATGCAGGTGACGGGTATCGCCAGCAATTTTACTATGAGTGTAAGGGCTTGTGCATGGATAATTTTAGGCCATGAACTACATCACCTCAAGATTATCAGAGAAAGATATTTATCAATGATGTAAGCTATATATCTGCCTCTTTCCTGAAATTTCTTGTCGTGGTTTGTTTCGCCAGTAACAAACAAAAAGTTGTCAACTTTTTAAAAGCTGACAACTTTAACTTAAGGATTTTTTTTCCATTTCAATCACTCCGACATGGTTTGAGTTCTCACAAACCACCAACCAGCTTTTACTCCATTTCAATCACCATGTCATTTTGATCTACCATAGTGCCTGATGTGATGTGCACTGCTTTTACAACACCATCTTTTGGAGCGCTTACGGTACTTTCCATCTTCATAGCTTCAATTACAAATAATGGCGTTCCGCTTTTTAAAGTATCACCCTCTTTTACCAAAACCACACTCAGCTTGCCTTGCAGCGGCGCGCCGATTTCGGTTTCAGCATTGGTTACTTTTTTATGTTGTGGCTTTAATGATTGAACAGCATTATCTTTCACCTTAATAGTTCTGTTATAGCCGTTCAATTCAAAGGAAACAGTACGCATGCCGCTTTCATCCGCATCGGAGACATAAATCAATCTTACGTGAATGGTTTTTCCTTTACCCAGTTCAATTAAAAGTTCTTCATTGTTTTTTAATGGATAAAAGAAGTACGGTGTTGGAATATTGCTGACTTCGCCAAAGGTGTTTTGATAATTATAATACTCATCATAAACCTTCGGAAACATTTGATAGGAAAGGAAATCGAGGAAATTGCTTCCCGTATATTGTTCGTTAAATTTCTTTTGAGCTTCCTCTAAGTCAATATCAGGAAGTATCTGAGCATCGGCGCTTTGATTTGCCGGTTCATTGCGCAATACTATTTTTCTTAGTTTTTCAGGAAAACCACCATAGGGAATACCCAAATCACCTCTGAAAAATCCTATCACGGATGCAGGGAAAGAAAGGTTTTTCTTTTCGTTTAAAACGTCTTCGGCTGTAAGGTTATTCGCTGTCATAAATAAAGCCATATCGCCTACCACCTTAGAGCTTGGCGTTACTTTTACAATGTCTCCGAACAATTTATTTACAACACTATAATTGTGTTTAATAGTAGTGAGTTGCCCGCCTAAACCAACGCCATCGGCTTGTTGACGTAAATTAGAATATTGCCCGCCGGGAATTTCATTTTCATAAACTTCGGCAGTTGCAGCTTTTAAATCTGACTCAAACGGATAATAATACTCCCGTACAGCCTCCCAATAATTACTGTAAGCATTCAAGCTATGCAGATTAATGTTGCTGTCTCTCTCATGGCCTTCCAGTAAAGCTTTCAGAGAATTGAGATTGGGCTGGGCAGTTGTACCGCTGAAAGATGCCAATGAACAATCTACCGTATCAATTCCCGCATTGATAGCATTCAGGTAAGTGGCAATTTGTGTTCCTGCAGTATCATGCGTATGTAATGCAATCGGTAACGAAACATTTTCTTTCAATGCCTGTATCAAAACTGTTGCTGCATTAGGCTTCAGTAATCCGGCCATGTCTTTGATAGCAAGCATGTGAGCGCCTGTATCTTCCAGTCTTTTGGCAAGGTCAATGTAATATTGAAGATTGTATTTATTGTTGTCTTTCCTTAAAATGTCACCTGTATAACAAATGGATGGCTGCGCAATACCACCGGTATGTTTCACCACATGTTCAATACCGGGAAGCATAGATTCAATGTTATTCAGCGAATCAAAAATGCGGAAAACATCCACGCCATTCTCCCATGATTTTTCAATAAACTGTTGAATGATGTTTCTCGGATAGGCAGAATAACCAACAGCGTTATATCCTCTGAAAAGCATTTGCAGCAATACATTGGGCATGGCTTTCCTTATTTCCTGTAATCTTGTCCAGGGGCATTCATGCAGGAAACGAAGCGCTACGTCAAAGGTTGCACCGCCCCATACTTCCATAGAAAAAAGTTCAGGATGATTGTGTGCATAACCTTCCGCTACGGCCAGAATATCGCGGCTGCGCATACGTGTTGCAAGCAAAGACTGGTGCGCATCCCTGTAAGTTGTATCTGTAAATAAAACAGGCTTTTCTTCTTTGAGCCATTTCATGAACCCAGTTGCTCCCAATTCGTTCAGTTTATCCTTTGTTCCTTTCGGAAATTCACTGAAAGAATTATAAGAAGGTATTTCCGGAACCCTGAACTTGCGCGTAGGATCGTAATGCTTTACATCCGGATGCCCATTTATTTTTATATCGGCCAGATAACGCAAAATACGCGTGGCTCTGTCTTTCGGGCGATCAAAAGAAAATAATTCCGGATTATTGTCAATGAAATTCACCGTGCACAAACCCTTGCGGAATACTTCATGGCCGATTACATTCTCAAGAAAGCGGATGTTTGTAGTAACACCACGCACCCTGAATTCACGCAGGGAGCGGTTCAGACGTTGCGCAGCACCTGCCAGCGTCCTTCCTGTAGCAGTAACTTTTACAATCATTGAATCAAAGAATGGTGAAATTTTCATTCCTGAATAAGCGCTGCCTTCATCAAGACGAATGCCAAAACCACCGGCATTCCTGTACGTAATCAAAGTGCCATAATCCGGTTTGAAATTATTCTCCGGATCTTCAGTTGTGATACGGCATTGGATAGCGAATCCATTGACTTTTACATCATCCTGATTCTGTATGAAAATAGTTGGATCGTGCAAAGGCACATTTTGTGCAATCAGAATCTGACTACGTACAATATCAATACCCGTTACTTCTTCTGTAACCGTATGTTCTACCTGAATACGCGGATTTACTTCAATGAAATAAACGTTGTTGCTTTGATCAACCAGGAACTCAACAGTACCAGCATTATTATAGCCGACTGCCTTTGCAATTTTTAAGGCATAATCATAAACTGCTTGCTTTACTTCTGTCGCGAGATTAGGCGCCGGTGCTATTTCCACTACTTTCTGAAAACGGCGTTGTACCGAACAATCTCTCTCATAAAGATGCACGATATTTCCATGATTATCGGCCAATAATTGTACTTCAATATGTTTGGGCTGGTCAATGAATTTCTCAATAAAAATAGTACCATCACCAAAAGCTTTCTCTGCTTCGCTATGTGCTTCGTTAAAAGATTGAATTAAGTCTTCTTTTTTACGAACGACGCGCATACCACGCCCGCCGCCACCTGCAGCAGCTTTCAATATAATAGGGAAACCAATCCTTTCAGCTTCAAGAATAACTTTATCATGATCTGCAAATTCAATAGTGCTGTCTTCAATAACAGGAACATTAACAGAACGTGCTATTTTCTTTGCAGCAATTTTATCGCCCAATTGTTCCATCACTTCAGGTGATGGACCTATGAAAATAATACCTTCTTCTCTGCACCTTCTCGCAAATTGTACATTTTCACTCAAAAAACCGTAACCCGGATGAATGGCATCTACCTGATTATCTTTGGCGGTTTTTATAATGCCTTCTATATCCAGGTAAGGTTTTAGCGGATCCTCTTCTTCTCCTATCTGATAGGCTTCGTCTGCCTTGTAACGGTGCAGGGAGTAACGGTCTTCATAAGTGTAGATGGCGATGGTGCGTATGCGCATTTCCGATGCTGCGCGGAGTATACGAATGGCGATCTCCCCGCGGTTTGCAACCATTAATCTTTTTATAGGGATTGATTTAAGTGCAGTGTTTGTATTCATGAGTTGTGGCTAATTGAAGCTATTTTGATTGACTGTATGCTTATTTGCGATATAGGTTTTAATAACCAAAAGAAGCAAATATTGTTCTATCTGTAAGATTAATCATCCCAAAGCGTAGGTTGATTGTAATGTAAGTTTCCTTCCAGCTTTAAAAGTAATTCTTTCCGCCATAAGCCGCCTGCATAGCCTGTTAAAGTTCCGTCAGCACCTATTACACGATGGCATGGAATGATAATCGCTATGGGGTTCTTGCCATTTGATGTTCCGACAGCTCTTACGCTTAACGGATTATTCAAACTATTGGCAATGGCGCTATAAGTACTTGTTTTACCAAAAGGAATCAGTAAGAGTTCTTTCCAGACGCTTTGCTGAAATTCGGTTCCGACCGGGCTTAATGGCAAATCAAATATTATCCTTTCGCCTTTAAAATATTCATCTAATTGAATAGCAGTTGCAGTACAGATTTCATTTTCAGCAACCGACCAGTCTATTATATTGTCTTTTGCTTCATCCATAAAAAGAACTTCCTGCAAGCCGGTTTCCGAGGCTTTTATTTTGATGATCCCTAAAGGTGATTCATATCTTTTTTGAAACATACAACGGAATTAAAAATCCGGAACCATTTACACGATTCCGGATAATACTTTTACAAAACAAAAAGATTAAGCGTTGGAATGTGCTGCGTCTGCTACCTCATGTTCTAATGCGCCTAAATACCTTTCAGCGTCTAAAGCTGCCATACAGCCACTTCCTGCTGCCGTTACAGCCTGACGGTAGATTTTATCCTGAACATCGCCACAGGCAAACACGCCTTCAATATTTGTTTTAGAAGAACCCGGTGTTGTGATAATGTAATCTTGTTCATCTAATTGCAAATAATCCTTAAACAACCCGGAATTAGGCTGATGGCCGATTGCAACGAAAAATGCGCTTAATGGAATAGTTGATACTTCTGAAGTCTGGTTGTTTTTGATGATGACACCATCTACTTTTTTCTCACCAAGGATTTCAACAGTTTCGCTGTTCCAATACACCTGAATGTTATGCGTTTTCATTACTCTTTCCTGCATTACTTTTGAAGCACGCATTTCGCCACGGCGAACAATCATGTGAACTTTGCTGCAAAGCTTTGCAAGATACATAGCTTCTTCGCAAGCAGTATCGCCGGCACCTACAATTGCAACCTCTTTATCTTTAAAGAAGAAGCCATCGCAAACAGCACAAGCAGAAACACCGTATCCGTTAAGTCTTTGCTCAGATTCGATACCTAACCATTTTGCGGAAGCGCCTGTAGCAATAATTACCGATTCTGCTTCAATCCATTTTTCTTCATCCACTTCAACCTTAAACGGGCGTGATGAAAAATCTACTTTTGAAGCCATCCCCCAACGTAAATCTGCACCCATACGGCGCGCCTGCTCTTCAAAATCTTTCATCATTTGAGGGCCCATCACGCCTTCAGGATAACCGGGATAGTTTTCAACATCTGTTGTAATCGTTAATTGACCGCCCGGTTGTAATCCGGAATATAAAACAGGATTCATTCCTGCACGTGCAGCATAAATAGCCGCAGTATAACCGGCGGGGCCTGAACCTATAATAAGGCAATGAACTTTTTCTGTACTTTCTGACATTATTTAAAATTTTTTGTAACTTTTTCTTTAGCGAAAATAGGAATTTAATTTATTTAAATTTAATAGGCAGATCCTAAGCAGGTATAAGCTTTCTTTAGTTCCTGAAATCAGGAAATTCAGGCTTTATTCTGCTGCCTGAAAATCTCATATAGCATGATGCCGGTTGCTACTGATACGTTTAGCGAATCAAAGTTTCCGCTCATTGGAATCTGAACAAGATGATCCGCATTTTTCAATACAAAATCACTTACACCTTTATCTTCTGAACCCATTACCACTGCAAGCGGATTGGTCAAATCAACTTTATGTATCGGTTCACTTGACTGCAAGGCGGTTGCTACAATCTGAATACCGTTTAAATGCAGGACATCAATTGCTTGTTCCACAGAAGCCATGCGGCAAATAGGAATAATTTCGAGTGCGCCGGCTGAGGCTTTCAATCCATCTTCGGTAATGGCTGCGTTGTTGGAAGAAGGCACTACCAAAGCATGTGCACCATAGCAATGTGCGGAACGGGCAATGGCGCCGAGATTTCTTGTATCTGTGATCCCATCTAACAATACAATCAAGGGCGTTTCACCTCTGTCAACTACCTGACTTATGATTTCCTGTAAAGGCTGATATTCTATTAAACCACCAATAGCAACAACTCCCTGATGATTGGCCATAGTAAAGCGGTTCAACTTTTCCTGGGGCACAGAACTTACAGCAATATTCATTTCTCTTGCAACCTTGCGAATGGAAGTAATTTCATCTCCGATGGCAGATTGTAATATGAATATCTTTTCTATGTTTGCGCCGTTATTCAAGGCTTCTAATAAAGGCTTGCGACCAATAATCAATCTGCTTTTAGGAACAGAAGAGCGGTTATTATTTTTAAAATGCGGTTTGTTCAATGTATGTGAAATTTAATACTTGCATCAAAGCAAGTTTGCAAAGGTACTGATTTGTTGTTTGAACGGTTTAACTGCCTTTCAGCGTTTTACCCTGAATAGCTGCAGGTGTCCAGGCATTGAAAAAATCTTCGATTTTCCCATTATTGTAACCTTTACCCTCTTCAAGATAAGATGAATTCTGGATATGGATTTGCTTACCGCTTTCATCTAAAATAACAAAAACGGGAAAGCCGAATCGTTGCGGATAGCCCAAGGTTTTCCATATAGAAGCATTCTTATTATATTGGTCATAATTCACGTGCAATACTACATAGTTTTGTTGCATCAGCTGATTCAAAGTGTCATTTCCTGCAACCGTTTGATGAAACCTTTTGCACCAAATGCACCAATTGCCGCCAACCTGAAGCAAAATATTTTTATGTTCCTTTTTTGCCAGAATAATTGCTTTCTTAATATCCGTTTGCGGATTCGCAGCAGTATCGTATAGCTTTTCTTTAGTATTTTCCTGTGCCTGCGACGCAAAAGCAAAAAGAATAAAGGAAGCGAATATCAATAGTTTTTTCATCCGGCAAAATTAAGACTAATTGCTGTTTAAACCAGAATACGGGTTAGTGAGAATGATGATGCCGCTATCATTTTAGTGTATATCTCAAGCCGGCAAAGCCCCTTATGCCTTGTAAGGGCGCATAATTATATTCTGTATCAAAAGTATAACCGTTCGGATTATTAACGGCATCATTAACGTGTTTATCAAATGGGTCAAAAGGCCTCATATAAGTATCTTTAGGCACGAAATTCAGTATGTTTTTTATACCTGCATACACTTCCCACTTGGTGTCAATTTTCTTGCTGAATTGAATATTTGCCAGGCAAAATACTGGTGAATATTCCGGTCTGTAGTCATTTCGCTGTATGGGTAATCGCATAGGACCGTTTATTTGTCCGCTAAGGTCAATAACAATCTGTTTGGGTAATGTATAACTAAAGGAAAAATTACCTGACCATTTCGGAGCAAATAATTGTTCTGTTTTAATGTTGTCTTTATTCTTTTGATAAACATCCATATAGTTTACACCGATTCTTACATTTAATGGGATACTGAAAGTTGCATCTGTATTGATTGTAAGCCCCCTTGATATAGCTCGTCCATCAATGTTTTTGTAAATTATTTTATCAGGATCAGTATCAAAATCACCGATTATTTTATTGGTAAAAAGGCTGTAAAAAGCCAATACATCTATATTCACAAATCCGCCACCAATAAATGTTGTATGCGAATAATTGAGGTTGCTGTTATAAGATTTTTCAGGAGCTAAGGCTTCCGCAATTTCTACTTTTCTTGCACCCGTAAGCGCGGCATGATCCTCTGTAAATATGTTCACTACCCGGAAGCCTTTGCCAAAGCTTGCTCTAAACGTATTGCTATTATCAGGTGACCATTTATAAGCGAGTCGTGGTGAATGAATGCCTTTTAAAATCGGGTCATAATCCAGCCTGTATCCTAAATACAGATCATGCTTTGATGCAAAATGCCATTCATCCTGTATAAAAAGCCCTGTTAACGCAGTCGAATTTGGTTTGTCGCGGCCAGCTTCATTTGCAGTAGCAGGTGTATTATCGTTGTAATAAGTATATCTGAGAGAAGTGCCTATCGTGGCTTTATGTTGTCTGAGATTCTTTTCCCAATATATTTGCCCGAAAGCAACTTTTTGATTGCCTTGAAAAGATGTCTTGCCATAATAAGAATCCTGATTGTGGCCTATTACAGAGAATTGTGATATTATTTTTTCATTGACCGGCAATTGATACAGTCCTAATACTTCCCATCGGTTTGTATAAATGCTTTCTCCATAAATACTGTCGCTTCCACGCCATTGTTTGTCCCAGTTCATTTGACCGCCCCAGCGATCTTCGTACACATATCTTGCCGCTATACTGGCAATCCTGTCCTCATTTCTCAAAAAAGACCATTTATTGAAAATGGAAATCCGATTTTGCAAGGTCATATCGGTAAAGCCGTCCTTGTTATTGTCTTTCGGTTGTTGATAGTTGAAATAGTTAATGCCAAGCAACGATTGGATTTTATTATTGATTTTAAATTTAGAAGTGACATCTGTATTGACTTCGGCCCATGTTGTCGTCATTATGTCCAAATGAATAAAAGGCGTTTTCTGAGGATTTCTTGTTATAACATTAATCATACCACCCATCGCTTCACTACCATACATTGCTGCAGTAGGTCCTTTCACGATTTCAATTCTTTCTACCAGACTGTTAGGTATGCCACTTAAACCATAAACAGTTGAAAGTGCACTGACAACAGGCATTCCGTCAATAAGGATTAAAGTGTAGGGGCCTTCCATTCCATTGATATGGATATCGCCTGTATTACAGACGTTGCAGTTAAGCTGTGGCCTTACACCTGTTACCATACTCATAGCATCAAACAAAGAAGGTGTCGGATTTTTCAGGAAGAATGAAGGTGTATATAATTCCGTAGGAATAGCGCTGCTGCTACGTTTTACAGGACTGGAATTGCCTGTTATTACTACCTCTTCAAGTAAAGACCGGGAAAGCATTACTTCATTCTCCCGGTCTTTATATAGCATTTGTGTAATCGTATTGTATCCTTCTTTTGAAATAATAGCAACGCAGCTATCATAATCTAAAGATGTGAGAATATTGAATCTGCCTTGAGCATCTGTTATGAAAATACTATCAATCACATTCAGTCGGATAGAAATATCAGCAACTGCATTATGATTTGTTGTGTCTGTTATTCTTCCTTTGAATCTTGTCTGTGCGTATCCATTCAACGCTGTTATGTTGAGTATTAATAGTAATGTAAATCTTAATGACATTATTCTTTTTTCGCAAAGCTAAATATAATTTTAGATTAGTCTAAAATATTTTTACAAATTGGCTATTTATTATTTTAAGCTGCCCTCATTCATTAAACAGCTCATTTTTGTCTACATTTAGTTCTAGGGTGTAATGAAAAGGTAATAACGAATTATGATGAATATTTATTAAGCGGCTTGGGTGCTGATTACAGAGCTTTTCAGCGATTATATCTTTCCGGTTATAATCTTGTATTTATTGAATGGATCGCTTCTTTGAAGGATGAATCTTTATCTGATTACGCAAAGAGATTATTGCCTCAGATTAAAGATGAAAGACCTGTTTTAATCGGTTTGTCTTTTGGTGGAATGGTCGCTCTGGAGCTTTCAAAGCTTATAAAGCCGGCTGCGCTGATCTTAATTTCTTCGGCACGAAACAAAGACGATTTACATACATCCTTTCCTTGGCTAATGAAGTTTAATGTATTAAAGCTCCTTCCTGAATTTTTACTTAAAAGAAGCAATTTTATTCTTGAATATTTAATGGGTATCAATCGAAATGAAGACAGGAAAATATTAGCTGAAATTATTGCTGATACGAATGCTTCCTTTCTAATATGGGCATTAAGTGCAATGTCAAAATGGGAAAATCAGGCATTGCCGGAACATCTGATTGAAATTCATGGTACCGCGGACAGACTTATACCATTTCGCAGAACAAAATATATGAAGGCTATTGAAGGCGGCGGGCATTTAATGATTCTTAATAAAGCCGGCACCATTCAAAAGATTATCCTTGACTACCTTTACCACCTAAAGTAAAATCCATTTTTAATATGCCAAATAAGCTTCAGTTTGAATCAAGCCCTTATTTATTGCAACATGCCAACAACCCGGTAGATTGGTTTCCCTGGGGAGAAGATGCGTTTGAAAAAGCACGATTGGAACATAAGCCTGTATTGGTAAGCATCGGATATTCAGCTTGTCATTGGTGCCATGTTATGGAACATGAAAGCTTCGAAGACCCGGTAGTAGCGGATTTCATGAATAAGCACTTTGTAAACATAAAAGTAGACAGAGAAGAACATCCCGATGTGGATCATCTCTATATGGATGCATTGCAGGCCATGAGCGGGGCAGGGGGCTGGCCTTTGAATATGTTTGTCACTCCTGATAAAAAGCCATTTTATGGCGGTACTTATTTTCCTCCTAAAGCCATGTATGGACGTTCTTCATGGATGGAGCTTTTACAGGCTTTGCATCTTGCCTGGCAAGAAAAACAGGAGGAAATTGAATTGCAATCCAATCAAATGATCGCCCATCTGAAGCAAGCTTCTATTGTTTCTTTAAATGTTTCAGAACGACATATTACTGAAAAGGAAACAGCGCTTGCCGCAAATAATTTGTTGCAACAAGCTGATGCTGTATGGGGAGGATTTGGCGCAGCTCCTAAGTTTCCGGCAACGGGCTCTATTCAGTATTTGTTGGAATTTTCTCATTATCATAAAGAAAGTGCGATTGCCTCAAATGCCTTATCTCAGGCATTACTGAGTCTGGATAAGATGATAGAAGGTGGTATTTATGACCAGATTGGCGGAGGCTTTTCACGCTATGCTACTGATAGGGAATGGCTGGTGCCACATTTTGAAAAGATGCTTTATGACAATGCTTTGTTGATTTCGGTATTGAGCCAGGCATATAAAATTACAGGAAAGGAAAGGTATAAAAAAGTTATTATTGAAACTATTGATTTTTGTAACCGGGAATTGAAGGATGATAAATCCGGAGGATTCTATTGTGCGCTGGATGCGGATTCTGAAGGTGTGGAAGGTAAATATTATACCTGGACATGGGCGCAGTGGAATGAAATTTTGCCGGATGCACATTCCGCTTTGCTTGCTTATTTTGGTGTTTCAAAAGAGGGTAATTGGGAAGAAACCAATATTCTGAATGTGGCGGAAAGCAAGGATGCAATCCTCGCAAAATTTAATATGGAAGAAGAGGAGTGGGAGAGAATTTATAAAGATGCAAAAGGCAAATTGTTTTATAAAAGGCAGGAAAGGATACGTCCCGGAACAGACGATAAAATATTATTATCATGGAATGCACTGATGAATATTGCATTGGTGGATGCGGGATTGGCTTTGAATGAAACACATTATATCCGCGAAGCCGAAAGACATATGGATTGGATGTTACAAGCATTTAAGATAGAGGACAAAGAAGGTTTGGCGCATGTTTTTAAAAATGGCAAGGCTACTATTCCCTCAAAGCTGGACGATTATGCTTATTTAGTAAAAGCCTTGACAACACTGGCTTCTGCAATGGTTAAGCCGGAATATATTGTAGAGGCAAATAAATGGCTGCAATTTGTTGAAACGCATTTTCTCACTGAAGACCACACTTTCTATTATTTTTCATCTGATATTCAGAAAGATATACCTGTGAGAAAAGTAGAGTTATATGACGGCGCAACACCATCTGCCAATGCCGTTTTAATGGAGCAATTGGCAATTCTTGGTAATCTTATGGAATCGGGAAAATGGCTGGAACAAAGTGAAGGAATGATGCTCGCCCAATTGCAATCTTCCTTAAGATATCCATCTTCTTTTGCAAGATGGGCTGTTCAGATGCAGCGGTATCAAAAAGGATTGAAACAGGTATTGATTTGCGGAAAGGATGCCAATCTCAAACTAGAAGAATGGCGGGCATATTTTCATCCTGAAGCCTATACTTTGGCAACGAAACAGGAGGAACGGGATATTATTGCTACAAAAGGAAAATTACAGGAAGATAAGACTTTGATTTATCTGTGTAAAGATTTTGCGTGCCGGATGCCTGTAAGTGAAATCGACGATTTGAAATTATAACTATTAAGGAATTTGAGTCCGTGAAATAATTTGATAATGTGCTTATGAATTTCTTTTTTAAATAAAAAATGGAAGAACAGTTGGATTGCAGAAAAAAAATTCTTTATTTAGCCCTTCTTTTCACATCTGAATGTGGAGAAAGAAAAAAATTTTAACGGTATTGTTGCATTTTCAAAAATTTATTTGAATATTGTGACCCATTGCAAAGAAATTGGTTCTGAAGCAATAAGATTAAACCTGTTTAGTATAAACGAATAACATTAAATATTATTGTAGCGGGCGTGATAAATAGGAAATGGAAGGGATGCTGCCTGATAAAGATTAAGAACAACGAAGGAAATTGAAATTTTTACGACAAAGCATTTGTTTTTAAAAAGAATGATTATCTTTCGAGCAGAATTGAATAAGCTTATTACAGGATTTACAAGAAATATGTAATTCAAAATTTACAAGGTTTCGGTATTCTGATTGATATAAAATAAAAAGGAAGGCTGAAAATCCAACCAAATGTTTGAAGCAATAACAATGACAAAAAACACAAAGATGAAACAACTCTCCCTGAGTATTGCCACAGTGGCGATGGCTATGTTTGCAGCAAGTTGTGGGCAGCCTACTTCGCAAGGTCAGTTAGTAGGCGACTATAGCAACAGAACTAATTACAGGGCTCCTGCACCGGTTGGAATGGTTTATGTAAATTCCGGTGTGATGAAATCAGGATATAGCGATCAGGATATTGAGAATTCTTTGGATGCGCCTGTGAGAACCTATAATATGGTTGGTTTTTACATGGATGCTACTGAGATTACCAATGCTGAATATCGTCAGTTTACCAACTGGGTTCGTGACTCTATTGCAAAAACTACATTAGGGGAGTTTAAAGATAACGAAGATGGTACTCAACAAATCGATTGGTCCACTAAAGTAAAATGGAGCGATGCGGATGTGCAAGACCAACTGGCCGGCATGTATATTGATGCGTCTCAAACGGGAACCGGTAAGAAGGAATTGGACGTAAAAAAATATATGTATGTAGTGCGTCAGTTCGACTTGACCGCTTCTATTATGAATCCGGGACAACCTCGTTCTACGTTCGATACAAAACAAACTGTTGCTGTTTATCCGGATACTACTGTTTGGGTGAAGCAATTTGCTTACTCTAACAATGAACCTATTGCCCGTCAATATAACTGGTTCTCCGCTTTTGATGAATATCCAGTTGTAGGTGTTAACTGGATTCAGGCAAATGCATTCTGTAACTGGCGTACACAATTATGGAAAGGTGCCCGCGAAAGCAGAAAATTATACTTTGAAGGTGAATTCAGCTTACCTGACGAAAGTCAATGGGAGTGGGCAGCTCGTGGTGGCCGCCAATTATCTCCATTTCCTTGGGGCGGACCTTATGCTCAGAACCAAAAAGGTTGTTACTTAGCAAACTTCAAACCTGACCGCGGAGATTATTCTGCTGATGGTGGTCTTTACACAGTACGTGCAAATGCATACTGGCCTAATGACTACGGTTTATATAATATGTCAGGTAACGTTGCAGAATGGACACGCTCTATTTACTCTCAAGGTGGATATAGTGTTAACATGACCGCAGACATCAATCCTGATATCAGAGCAAAACTTAATGAAACTGATCCTACATGGCAACGCAGAGTTGTTGTAAAAGGTGGTAGCTGGAGAGATCCTTTGCCTTACTTAAATGTAAGCAACAGAGATTATGAATATGCAGATACTGCAAAAGCATATATCGGCTTCCGTTGTATTTACACTCAGGTAGCAGGTGCTTTAACTAACGAACCGGGAAGAGCTTCAAGATAGTTTATCATTAGTGGCGTGGACTTTATAAAAAATTAATTCAATCAATCAATCGTAAAATCAATTTTTGAAAATGGGCTCAATATCTTTGTTTTTTGAAACCAAGCAAGGTAAATATCTTAAAAATCTTATCATCGGTGTAGGTGCGGGTGTCGTATTATTAGGTGCGCTTTTTAAATTACAACACTGGCCAGGTGCAGGTTTGATGTTGACAGTTGGTATGTGTACAGAAGCATTTATCTTTTGTTTATTAGGTATTTTGCCTCCTCATAAAGATTACTATTGGGAACGTTATTATCCTAATCTGGATGAGAACCCACATGTAGAAGCTTACAAGAAAGGTGTGAAATTTACACCTCCTACAGCAGCAATCGGTTCTTCTGCTTCAAGCAGCAACACTACTGCTCATATGGATAAAATGTTAGAAGAAGCTAATTTGAATCCGGCTAATTTGAAACGTTTAAGTGATAATTTCCAAAGCTTCAATACTACTGTAAATCAAATGAAAGATATTACAGATGTTACAGCTGCAACCGGTTCTTATTCTCAAAGCGCTCGTGAAGCTGCAGATGCTTTAGGTCAGATGAAAGATACTTTCATCGGTGCTACAAGTACAATGCAATCTTTCAACAATGCTGCTGACAGTACTGCCCAATTCCACGATCAGGTACAGGTTCTATCAAGAAATCTTGGTTCATTAAATCAGATTTATGAAGTAGAATTACAAGATGCTAACAATCACTTGAAAGCAATGAATAAATTCTATAGCAATTTGGTGAATGCTTCTGATGCAATGGCTTCAAGTGCTACAGATGCAGTAAATGCAAAAGAGCAAATTGCTATGTTATCTAAGAATCTGACTCAATTGAACAGTATTTATGGTAATATGCTGAGCGCAATGCAAGGACGCTAATAAAAAGCACAATTATTTTTATTCATTAAATAGCAATCGGATATAATTTCAGGTGGTTGACGCTTTGTTATAATCCTTGTTAAAGATTTAAACAATAAGAAAAAGTTTAAAGGATGGCTTTACCTAAAGATCCCCGGCAGTTGATGATCAACCTCATGTATTTGGTGTTGACAGCAATGCTTGCCCTAAATATTACAAAAGAAGTACTTACCGCTTTCCAGACTATTAATACAAGTATTGAAAAATCAATTACTTCAATTGATGGTAAAAATCAGCAGTTTTATAAAACATTTGATGATTTAGCTAAAGATCCTGAAACTAAAGAAAGAGCTGAAAAGCCAAGAGAAAAGGCTTTGCTTGTTAAAGCTGAAGCTGAAAAGATGATGGCATATCTGGATGGTCTTTCTAAAATGGTAGTTGAAAAATCCGGCGGTTATGAGACAGGAAGTAATGGTAAGCAAGAATTGAAAGGGTTGGATAATATCGATGTTTCAACAAAGCTTTTTGTTGAAGAAAAAGAAGGCGCTACCTTACGTAAAAAATTAGAAGATTATAAAGCGTTTTTAATTAACCAGATTGATAATCCTACTGCAAAAGCAAGTTTACAAGCAGATTTACCAATCCAATTAACTGACCTTGAAAAGAGCGATGAAAATCCGACAGGGGATTGGTCATTCGGAACATTCCACAATATTCCGGTTGTAGCTACTATTGCAATGTTGTCTAAATTTAAGAATGACGTAAAGAACTCTGAATCTGTAGTAGTAGAAAATCTATTGAGACAAGTGGATGCGGCAGTATTGAAATTTGATAACGTTATTGCTGTGGCAACTCCTAAAACCAGCTATGCATTAGTAGGACAGGAAATTGAAGCAACTATTATACTTGCCGCCTATAACAAGACTATGGTAACAAATATGGGACCAGGTGTTCAGGTTAAAGATGGTGTTGGTACAATGAAGTTTCAAGCTGCTGGTGTTGGTATGCAAACCAGAAAAGGAGCAATTACAGTACCTTTGAATGGAAAAATGGAAAGTTTCCCTTACGAATTCAATTACATGGTTGGTACAGCAGGAGCATCTCTTCAACTGGATAAAATGAATGTAATGTATATCGGAGTTGATAATCCGATTACACTATCAGCATCAGGTTATAATATTGAAGATGTATCATTGTCAGTTCCTGGCGCTAATCTGTCTACAACCGGTAAAGGTCATTATATTGCTAATGTTACAACTGTTGGCAAGCTTCAATGGGCAATTATGGGTAAATCCCGTACCGGAGGTGCAACGGCCAAAATTGGTGGTGGTGAAATTCGTGTGAAGTTGATTCCTGACCCTACCGCTACTGTGGGTAATAAGGTTAGTGGTCTTATTAATGCCGCTGTTTTCAAAGCTCAACCAGGTGTTATTGCTAAATTGGAAAACTTCGATTTTGAAACACAATTTAAAGTTACTGCCTTTAGATTTATGTACGCACCAAGAGTAGGCGATTTGCAGGTAATTGATGTTAACGGTAACAGATTTAACGAGGCTTGCCAAGCAGTTATGCAAAGAGCAAGACCTGGTGATAGAGTTTTCTTTGAAAGTATTAAAGCAGTTGGGCCTGATAAAAAAGTCCGCTCTATTAACCCGATTGTTCTAACTTTAAATTAATTGATCTCTTTATAATAAACTAATGAAGATGAATATCTTGAAAAAATATAGTTTTGCTGCAAGCATTGTGTTGTGTTCCGGCGCGGTTTTTGCACAAGGACCTGGCACAGTTGATCCTGCATCAACGACTCCAAACACTGATGCTGTAAATGCTTATTGGAAACCTTCTCTGGTAAAGGACGGAGCAATTGACGCTGTCCCTCACGTTAACAGATCATTGGATCAGACTTCAATCAGAGAAATTGATGTTGCATGGAAAAGAAGAGTTTGGCGTGTGATTGATGTTAGGCAAAAGCAAAACCAGGCATTTATCTTTGAAGGTGACGAGTATTCTGGTGGTGGTGCGTTTATTGAGATCTTAATTGATGCTGTAAGAAAAGGGAAAGTAAATGCTTACAGTAACATCGATGACAGGTTTACTACTGCATTGGATATGCCGAGCCTTGAAAAACAAATAGGTGGAACTACAGATACGATAGAAGTACCTAATATCGAAACCGGTGAAATGGAATTGAAAGTGATTCATAAAGAATTTGACATCAACTCCGTTACTCAATATCGTATTAAAGAAGACTGGATTTTTGACAGAAACTTAGGTCGTATGGTTGTTCGTATCGTGGGAATTGCACCTATGGTCGATATCAAAAGTGAAAGCACAGGGTTATATGTTGGTTCATCTCCGATGTTCTGGTTGAACTATGACCAATTAAGAAAATTATTGGTTAACTATGAAGTTTACAACCCACAAAATGATGTACACAGAATGTCTTGGGCAGATTATTTTGATGGCAGATACTTTGCAAGTTATGTGATTAAATCTACTGCTGATAATCCTGACGGAAGAACCTTTGAAAAAGGACTTAGAGGTTTAGAACAAGGCGGTGAAGTAACAGAGACTTTGCGTGAAAAAGATGATGACATGTGGTCACGTTAATCCCACACAATATATTTTTAGTAAAGAGCCGGAACTTCCGGCTCTTTTTTTATTAAATCTTAGCAATGTTTTTCCCTAAATTTGTTTCGGTTTTCCCCTTAATTTATTTAACCTTAATTATATTTTAATGAGCCTTTTTCTTCGGGTATTTCTTCTTTCCTTTTTATGTACAGCATATAGCTTTCAGGTGGAAGCTCAGATATGGAAAAAAGTTATTCCGGGAAAAGACCCCGCTGCAGATACAAAACTGGAGAATGAAGCCGTCGATAAGCAATTGCACGCCGATATAAATTATCTGGCTTCTGATGCATTGGAAGGAAGATTGACCGGTACCAATGGCGAAATGCTGGCCGGTACATATATTCAAAAGCGAATGGCTCAAATTGGCTTGCTCCCTTATGGAAAATCCTATAACCGGTCTTTTAAATTTGAAAGAGGTTCGGAGCTTTCTCCTGAAGTAAGATTCAGTATCAATAACCGTTTTATATCTGTTCCGGAAGATGCCTTTCCTGCCAGTTACTCTATTGGAGGAAAAGATGAAAATTATGTTTTGCCTGATAGTAAAGAAGCCGGCAGTCCCTGGATTATTCCGTTATATGAAACTGAGAATGATGCAAAAAATCCTAACTATAACTGGGAGGCAGAATCCTATAAAAAGGCAAAAACAGCAGCAGAACGTGGAGCAACCTCTGTTTTGTTTTATGATAACTATGGCGGCAAATTTTTCCCGGCCTATAAAAAAGGAGTATTTGCGGGCGAACGTTTAAATATACCTGTGTTACTTGTAAGTAAGAAGATTTATGATTTGCATATTGCCAATATGAAAGTCATGCAGCCGATTTTGGTGAACATTGTGTATAAGAAATTATATAAATCAGGCACCAATGTAATGGGAATCATCAATAACAATGCTACACAAACTGTTATAATCGCTGCACATTATGACCATTTAGGAAATGGTACGGACTTCTTTGATACAAAAAGCAATTCAAAAGCAATTTATAATGGTGCTAACGACAATGCAAGTGGCGTAGCTGCAATGTTGGCCTTGGCAAATAAGCTGAAACAACAACCCGGTAAAAAATACAATTACTTATTCATAGCATTTTCGGCCGAGGAGTATGGTATGTTGGGTTCCCGCGCCTTTGTAGATGCTTCTGACTTTTCAAAAAGTGCTTTCGCTTACATGATCAACCTTAATATGGTAGGTCGTTTCGCTGCTATCAACCGATATCTCTGGGTTAACGGAGTTGGAAGTTCTTTGAGTTGGAATCCTGCTTTTACAGGCATTAAGTCTAATTTCAAGCTCATAAAAGATAGTGCTGCTGCAGTTTCTTCAGACGAATCTTCATTTTATAAAATTGGCCTGCCGGTTCTTTCTTTTTCATCGGGACCCGATCCTAATTATCATCAGGCCAGCGATGATGTACCTTCCTTAAACTTTATAGGGATTAGAGATGTTGTTGATTATGTTTTAGGAGTAACACAGGCAATGGAAGCTCAACCAACTCCTTTATTCGCTACTTATCAGGCAACAAAAATTGTTCAGGAAGAAAGCGGCAAAGTCAATTTCGGTGTTTTGCCAGATTATAATTTTAAGGATGTAGGAGTAAAGGTGGATGGTTTAATTGGTGACATGCCTGCCGCTAAAGCAGGAATTTTGCAAGGTGATATTATTTTACAAATCGCCAATTTTAATATCACTGATATAGATTCTTACAAAAAGGCAATTGCCAATTTTAAAACCGGTGATCAGGTAAAAGTTAAATTAAAACGTGCCCGATCCATACTTGATTTTACGGTATTGTTTTAGTGAAAAATTTAAAGTAATCGGTTTTACAGCAGTAAGGTTTTCGGCAAAAACCGGGAATATTTGCTTTAAATCGAGTATTTTAGCATAATAAATGAATATTGATTGTATGCAGTTGAATAAGGAAATAACAGCTTTGCTTCATTTGGTTGATGACCCGGATACGGAGGTTTTTGAAACGGTAGCGAATCGACTATTGGGTTATGGCAAGGAAATTATTCCGAATTTGGAGCAATTGTGGGAAGCGACGGAAGATGAAAATGTTCAATACAGAATTGAACATCTGATTCATAGAGCATTGTTTACGGAGCTGCAACAAGAACTTGCCGCATGGGGAAAAGAAGAATTACCCTCTCTTTTTAAAGGAGCATTATTGCTTGCAAAGTATCGTTATCCCGATTTGAATACGCAGACATTTCTGAAACAATTAGATCAGATGCGGCGTAATATCTGGCTGGAACTCAATTCTTATCTTACTCCGCTGGAGCAAATCAATATTGTGAACAGCATTTTGTACAATTATTACAAATTGCAGGGACATGAGATTACAGAAAGAGATCCCAATCTTTTTTTTATTAACCATACGCTGGAAAGCAAGCAAGGCAATGCTTTTTCAATAGGGGTTATTTACCTGGCTTTATGTGAGTTGTTGGATATTCCCATTTTTGCAGTCGGCTTACCCCGCCAGTTTGTAATTGCATTTTTCGATACACAATACAGCTTTCTTACACCGGATACGGAACCTTTACAAACCATTCAGTTTTATATCGATCCTGTAAATGGTATGGTATATACGCAGAATGACGTAGAGATTTATCTGAAAAAAATAAAAGCAGGCCACGAAGAGCAATTTTTCCAGCCATTGTCTAATAAAGCTGTTATAGTAAGAATGTTGGAAGAGATGGCTTTGACTTATGAAAACACACAACAAGATGATAAATCGCAGGAAATGTATCAGTTAATTGCAGTTTTAAAGGAGCCGCAATGACTTTGAATTTATATTCGGAGATCATTAAAACCATCAATTATCGGAAAACTTCACAATTAAATTTTATTATCTCAAAAAGGGGGCGTACATTTGCCGCGGCAAGTCTTATACGACCAGCTCCTGCTGAACCTCCCCAGGGCAGGAATGCAGCAAGGATAAGCGGTTGAGCGGTGCGATATAAGTAACTTGCCATTTTTTATTTTCTTCTGTTGCTACAATCAAAAGAACAATATTATCTCCGACCCTTTCTCCTCTACAATAAGTAAAATAAGCAGAATCAAATATGAAATTCTTTATTGACACAGCCAATCTTGCCCAAATTCAGGAAGCACACGATTTAGGTATTCTTGATGGCGTAACAACCAATCCGTCGTTAATGGCCAAAGAAGGCATTAAAGGTCAGGATGCAATCATGAAACACTATAAAGATATCTGTGCTATTGTGGATGGCCCTGTAAGTGCGGAAGTGATTGCTACAGATTTCAAAGGAATGGTTGCCGAAGGCGAAAAGCTGGCTGCCTTGCATGATAATATCGTTGTGAAAATACCAATGATAAAAGAAGGCATCAAGGCAATCAAATATTTTTCCGATAACGAAATTCAAACCAATTGTACATTAGTATTCTCTGCCGGACAAGCTATTATGGCTGCAAAAGCAGGTGCAACAATGGTTTCTCCATTTATTGGCCGCATTGATGATGCTACCTGGGATGGCGTTGCCTTAATCAAGCAAATCGTAGATTTATACAATACACAAGGTTACATGACTGAAGTGCTTGCTGCCTCTATCCGTACGCCGTTACACATTGTTCAATGTGCTGAAGTAGGCGCCGACATTTGCACTTGTCCTTTAAGCTCTATCGTTGGTTTGTTGAACCACCCATTGACAGATATCGGGTTGGCAAAATTCCTGGAAGACGCTAAAAGCCTTTAATCAGATTAGAAATTATAAGAAGAACAACATTATTGCTTTTGCTATGTTATTCTTTACATTTGCGTATCACCTCAATGTGATACGCTTTTTTGTTTAGCTAAATGCAACCTGAAAAATAATAGCCGGCAATTATGATAGAAGTAAAAAACGTAGAGAAAAGTTTCGGAGACAAAAAGGTTTTGCAGGATGTAAGTTTCAAAATGGAAGCCGGCAAAACAAACCTGATTATCGGAACCAGCGGAAGTGGTAAAACAGTATTGATGAAGTGTATGATTGGATTGTTTCAGCCTGATGCAGGTCAGATTTTGTATGAAGGGCAGGACATTATACAGATGGAAGAAAAGGAAAAGAAAGAAGTGCGCCAGCAAATAGGCATGTTATTTCAGGGTTCCGCCTTATTCGATAGCAAAACAGTGCAGGATAATGTGATGTTTCCGCTCGATATGTTTACCACTCAACGTTACAGGGAAAAAATAAGAAGAGTACAGGAAGTTCTGGACAGGGTAAACCTTAAAGATTCAAACAAAAAGTTTCCGTCTGAAATAAGTGGCGGTATGAAGAAAAGGGTAGCCCTGGCAAGAGCCCTGGTACTGAATCCCAAATATCTTTTCTGTGATGAACCTAACTCAGGCCTCGACCCGCAAACATCTATGGTTATTGACCAGTTGATAAGTGAATTGACAAAGGAATATAATATCACAACCGTTATTAATACTCATGATATGAATACGGTTATGGAAAGCGGCGACCATATTGTATATATGCATCAGGGCAAAAAACAATGGGAAGGCTCCAATAAAGACATTATTTTCAGTAAGGACGAATTATTAAACAATTTCATTTTTGCATCAGAGTTTTTAAGAGACGCAAAAGCAAAAAGAATGGAAGAAACAGAAAAGTAAGATGGTGACACAGGAAAATAACAGACAGGCATCCAATGACCCGCTACATGGCAAAACGCTTAAAATGATACTCGATTATCTGTTGGAATACTATGGCGGCTGGGAGCAATTAGGCATTAATATTCCAATCAATTGTTTTATCAATAAACCAAGCATGAACAGCAGCCTTAAATTTTTACGCAAAACAGATTGGGCACGTAAAAAAGTAGAGAATTTATATCTTGATATTCTGGAAGATTACAGATAAAACTAAAAGCCATCTCAAATTTAGAGATGGCTTTTATCATACTTACTTTTACCAAAATTATTGCTTCACAAGCTTCATAGAACGGGAACTATCGTTACCGCTAATCAATAGGTAATAGATACCTGCATTCATTTCAGAAACATCCACCTTATTGATGCCGTTTTTCAGGCTGATTTCTTTAATCAGCTGACCTACTGCATTCATGATTTTAACCTCGTTGAAAAGACCGTTTTGATTATCAATAGTAAATGAATTCTTTGCAGGATTCGGATAGATTTTCAGGCCGTCCTTTTCACTCACTTTTGTAATGCCAGTTGTATTCTTTGGTTTAATCTCATCATTTGTTTGTTCAAAGTCAATAGCTGAAACATGTGCTTGTGACGCTGTTACGTTAATCGTGTTATATGGTGTAGTGGCATAATTGATTGCTTCAGGATATACGCTGTAAGTACCTGTCGGAATGTTGGAGAACGAATAGTCACCCTCTGCATTCGTAAAGGCAAGCGCAATTAACTGATTATTGTTGCCTCTTAAATAAACAAGCATACCTTCTACACCAGTGCCTGTTCCTTTTCCTGCACCTGCACTGATATTACCACCAATGAATCCCGGGCCGGAAGTTACTGTACCGCTTTGCATATTGATATTTCTGTCGGTACTTATATTTCCGGTATGGTTAATAGTATTTGCATTAGTCCAGTAAACGCTTGCGTCGTGATATGTTGGTAACCAACCTGTCGTTCCCGCTGTTTGTCCCTGAACAGCCGCCTTAACCAAATAATCTCCTGCCGGAACATTGTCAAACTGATAATGTGTGCCGGAAAAAGGTGTGAACAATAAGGCAACAGAATCTACGGCAGTCAATGTATTGGCATTTGCATCATGTACGATAAGCCATACTTTTACGTCTGAAGTAAAACCTCCCGGATTGTTGTAAGCTGTATCGCCCCAGATGTATCCGTCAATATAATTGGTCAGATTGGTAACAGTAACGCTATTTGTTGCTGTTTTAGTGCACAATACCTGATTGCCTGAACTGTCCACCCATTCATAAGTAAGTGTAACGCTGTAAGTTCCGGTGCTTGTATAATTGTGGGTAGGGCTGGCTGTATAAGTATTCGGGTAATTGAAAGTTGAAGTTGTACCGTCTCCAAAGTCCCAGCTTCCCTGATACATAGTTCCGGGTACATTCTGGTTGCCCGAAGAAGTATTGGTAAACTGAACAAGAGAATTGTTTACAGTACTTGTAAAACCTGCAGTCGCGCTGCTGCAATTAAAAGTAGATGAAAAATAATTGACAGCTTGTGCGTTAGTGTAACTACATCCGCCACCTGTGCTTGTAAGCGTTACAGTATAATTTCCGCCTGTTGAATAAGTATGCGTTACAGGATTGCCTGAACCCGTATTGCCATCACCAAAATCCCATGAATAAGTCATACCTGATGTACCTGCAGGATTGGTAGCAGTGAAAGTATAAGAACCGCTGCCGTTGTTTTGTGTAGCTACCGTTGAGGCACAAGCTGAACCGCTTATAGTTACTACTTGTGTTTCTACATCACTACAAACAATGGTATTTCCGCTTGAACTACTGTCGTACGTTTGGATGCTTACGGTAACGTTATAGGTGCCGGAGTTAGCGTAATTATGGCTTGTGGAAGGAGAACCCGTACCAAAATATTGCACCGCACTTCCGTCTCCGTAATTAATAGTACACATACTATAAGTATTGGAACCAGAGCTGGAGCTTGAGCTATTGTAGAAATCCACATTCCATATGTTATTGCCATTTGGGTTTGCCTGCCAGCCAAAAGCTGCATTGCAGGTTTGGGCATTTAATGCCGTTGTTCCTGCTGTTATAAAGCACAGAAGGAGAAAGAAAATCTTTTTCATAAGGTTGTTGTTTTTTAATGATTTGTGAGAATATACCTAAGAGGTCAAAAAATTAAAATACCCTTATCCGGAAGGAAAATAAAATTCTGAACTATACATCGCGCATCTGTTTACTTTGAATTATTTTACTGCTTTTATACTAATTCAGATATTTAAATTTAAAGGCATGGCACATAAGGAATGGGGTAGCTTTTGGCCACCCCATTTATTTTTGTATGAAAACAATGGACCATAAATTACAGTTTCACAAACTTTATAGAACGCGCGCCATTATTTCCGTTAATGATCAAGTAATAAATACCTGCATTCATTGCTGACACATCTACTTTATTAATCCCATTTTTTAAGGCTACTTCCTTAATCACCTGACCAATTGCGTTAAATATTTTTACCTGATTGAAAAGCCCGTCTTTATTTTCAATAGTTACCATACTCTTTGCAGGATTAGGATAGATTTTTAATCCGTCATATTTGCCAACTTCTTTGATTCCGTTAGGAATCGGAATTTTATTGGAAACTGTATTTGTTACAATAGCAGGATTAATGTCAAAAAAGACATGAGCCGTGTTTTTCACTTCACTGCCTGCAACCAGATTGCTTTTTGCTTTTGCCCTATACATCACAAATCCCTTATTGCCATCAGGATGGTCTTTGTCTTCAAGATTGATATTGTTAAATTCAAATTTTACAATTTTGGTTGTACCGTAATCAAACAAATCGGTATTGACATGATGGGAACTTGCAATAATTTCAAAAGAGCTCGGATCAACGTTAGCCGAAAGCGTATCAACGATGTGAATATTGAAAGCAGTATCGTTTCCAAGGTTTTCAAAATTGATTGTATAGGTTAATAGTTGTCCTGCGGCAATATCTCCCATAGGAGAAACTTTTTTCTCATTAGGGTCATAAGATGCATGAATGGTATCGCAGAAAGTGTAAGTGTTGTTCGCTACATTTATATCTCCTGCAATTGGAGTAATTGATACTGTATGACATGAAGTATCGCCGGGTGTTAATGTATCAGCAGGGTGAAGTATTACAGAAATATGTGGATAATTATTGCCGGAAAGGTTGGTTAGATTCCATGTAACAGTTTGTCCGTTGACGCTTGCAGGAGTTAAAGATGCAGTGTAATAAGTATATTGTGGATCGATATTCAATGTTACTGTCCCATTTTGTGGCGTACACGATAGATTGCCGGTAGTGATGGTTAAAGAAGAATTATTGACAAACCTGAGATAACCCGACATATACACAAATAGATCCGGAGAAGCTGTTGCGTTACATTCATAAGCATAATCCATATTGTTATTCAAACCATTAAGTGTATCTAACCTTACTTTATAGGGACTGTTAACACCCGGGCAAACTTGTTGATAATCTGACGTATTTAATGGATGAAAGCTAAATTCAGATGTGAAATCTACTTGAGGAATGCTATAATGATATTGTGAATTTGCAACAAAAGTATCAATCGGTATATTGTTTTTCCTAACCTCTATCTTTTGAAAAATATTAAGAAGATTGTCAGTGCCAGGGTCAAAAGCACAATTTGCATCATTTCGTTTGTAAACTTTACCCATAACAGAATGACAAAATGCATTTATGGTTAATTGACTACTATCAACCGGATCTCCGTTAGCATCGAACAAAACAGCGATGGCTGTATATATTCCCGGCAGTAAATAAGTATGGGAAGGATAAAATATTGCACTTGGAGGAAGACCTGTAGAAAAAATTATTTGTGGATTTATTGATGTCCCATCGCCCCAATATATGGTTATATCCATGGCGTTATCCGCATTGGTAACTGAACCGTAAACGCGTATCAAATGTTCAGGAGTATTCGATAAACAACTGTCGCCGCTATGAATAAAGGAAGTAAAGGATGGACTTTGCGCAAAGTTGGTTAATGTTATAAACATTAACATCGGAATGAAACAAAATAATTTCTTTGTCATGATGCTTGGTGGTTAAATGATGACTTAATTGATGGTAATTGAAGAGCTGAATTGTTTTACCGGTTACCTGTAAATACGAATATATGATGAAAAATGATGCTGTTTGATTCGTTTTTGAGAACGGGGCTTTTTTCTTGATAACGTAGGATTTAAGGCAATTTTATGGTTTGATGGTGCAGGCAACAACTTTATAGACATTCCGAATACCCGATTTGTTTCGCCCTATTCTTCCCTTCCATAATTAATATTTATCTTTGCGCTTCCAAAATCTTAAAACAATTTCTTACAAATGAATAACGGATATTTTTATTTTGCCGAGCCGAAAAATGAACCGGTTCGCAGTTATGCACCGGGTTCGGAAGATGCAAAACAATTGAAAGCTGCTTTAGCTGAATTGAAAGCGCAGCAAAGAGACATTCCGATGTATATCAACGGACAGGAAGTACGCAGTGGTAACACAAAAGAAATCCGTCCGCCTCATGAATTGGCGCATGTATTGGGTCAGTTTCATGCCGGCGATGAAAGCCATGTGAAAGATGCGATTGCTGCTGCACTTGCTGCAAGAGAAAGCTGGGCAAATACAAGCTGGGAACATCGTGCTGCCGTTTTTATGAAAGCCGCCGAATTACTGGCAAACAAATATCGTTTCAGGATGAATGCTGCTACGATGTTGGGACAAAGTAAAAATGCATTTCAGGCCGAGATTGACAGCGCATGTGAATTGATAGATTTCCTGCGTTTCAATGTTCACTTCTTAAGCCAGATTTACAGCCAGCAACCTATTTCTCCTGAAGGTTTCAACAACCGTATGGAATACCGCGCATTGGAAGGTTTCGTATTGGCCGTTACGCCTTTCAACTTTACAGCGATTGGCGGTAACTTACCTACCTCTGCCGCCATGTGCGGAAACGTAGTAGTTTGGAAACCTGCCAACACACAAATTTATTCTGCTTCTGTTTTCATGGAAATACTGAAAGAAGCAGGATTGCCTGATGGCGTTATCAACCTGGTATATACAAGCGGACCAGTAGTTGGCGATATCTGTTTTGCGCATCCTGATTTTGCAGGTGTACACTTCACAGGTTCTACAGGTGTGTTCCAGCAAATGTGGAAGACCATCGGTAATAACATTGCGAAATACAAAACTTATCCACGCATTGTAGGTGAAACCGGTGGTAAGGATTTCATCTTTGCGCATCCTTCTGCTAATGTAGATTCAGTAGTTGCCAATATGGTTCGTGGCGCTTTTGAATATCAGGGGCAAAAATGTTCTGCTGCTTCAAGAGTTTATTTGCCATCCAATATTGCCGAAGAAGCAAAAACCAAGTTCATTGCCGAATTGAAGACATTGAAAATGGGTGTCGTTGATGATTTCAGCAATTTCATCAATGCAGTTATCGACGAAAAATCTTTTGATGGCTTAGTGAAATACATTGATGGCGTGAAGGGTAGTGCAGATGCCGAAATTATTCACGGTGGTTCTTACGACAAGTCAAAAGGTTATTTCATCGAGCCGACAGTAATCGAAGCAAAAACGCCGGATTATGTTACGATGTGCGATGAATTATTCGGACCGGTATTGACTATCCACGTTTATGATGCCGATAATTGGGAAGGTATCTTAGACAAAGTTGACCATACATCAGGTTACGCATTAACGGGAGCTATCTTTGCACAAGACCGCAACGTTATTGAATTCCTGACTAAGAAATTAGTAAATGCAGCAGGTAATTTCTATATCAACGATAAGCCGACCGGCGCAGTAGTGGGCCAGCAACCTTTTGGCGGAGCAAGAGCTTCCGGTACGAATGATAAAGCAGGTTCTATCCTGAACTTATTCCGTTGGTTGAGCGCACGTACTATCAAAGAAACTTATGTTCCGGTAACGAATTATCGTTATCCTTTTCATCAATAAGGCTTTGTTTACATTATAAAAAAGGAGAGGCACAACACCATGTGCCTCTCTTATTATTATTACCCCGTCATCTCGACCGGAATAAAAATCACGCAGCGACAGCAAGTGATTTTTATGGAGCGGAGAGATCTCCCAAGCGTTGAGTTAACTCAGCCCCGGGAGATCTCTCCGCTTCGTGTTTTAATTCCGCTATCGCTTCATTAAAACACTCGGGTCGAGATGACGAGATGAAGGGGGAAGGGATGATGAGCCATAATATGTTTCCTGAAAATAGATAAAGCCGCAAAATATATGCGGCTCCACCTATTCTTAACAAAAGACTACGGTTTAATGCGTAGCCAGTTTCTTTATCATCTTATCTGATATCGGGTCGGAATACACCCCGAAAGCATTCATGAGGATACCCTTTACATCATGTGTTCCCGATGAAATAGCGTAAACGATGTTCTCATCGCCCGGGTCTGTTGCCCCTTCAAAACGGAACATCATATCAATATTGAAATCCTCAGGATTCAGTCTCTTCTGACCTCCGTCGTAACTTATGCAATCATTATCAAGATTGAAATCATAAGTATATCCCTTCGATTCCAGCCATGCCATAGCTTCCGTCACGGTTGCAAATCTCGGGTGTTCGTTCATATCTTGTATATCTGCCATTGTCTTAGTTTTAGGTAATGATAATTTAAATGGTTTAATTGTTCTATGGTTTAATTGTTTTTCATCCTTTATAATCAAATGCAAATGGTTCGCACATCAAGAAAGCAATTTTTGCAATTCAACAATAAAACAACCTTATTGTTTTATCTTTTAGCGGTAGCCCGCAGCATCCAGGCCATTGTTTCATGTTGTTCTACCAATCCCGTAATGAAATCTGCGCTGCCCGCATCTTTATATTTATCCTGAAACTTTTCAATATCAGAACGTAAACGCCTTATAATAGTTTCATGGTCATCCAGTAATTCCTGCAACATGCTTTCAGCAGTATTGGCCTTGTCTTCATTTTCCAGCAAAGAGGCTTCTTTCAGGTAATGCTTCATCGAACCTAAAGCATAATGTCCCAGTTTTCTTACACGTTCGGCAACTTCATCAATGATAAGCGCAAGCTGATTGTATTGTTTCTCAAAAAAGAGATGCAGGTCATGGAATTGCGCCCCTTCCACATTCCAGTGAAATTTTCTTGTCTTGGTATAAAGAACAAATTCATCGGAAAGAAGTTTGTTCAACTCATCGGCTACTGATTGTTTGTTGGACTCCACAATGCCGATATTGGTTTCCTTACTTTCAGCAGTCGTGGCTTTTGTTTTGGTTGTTGTTGCCATGATTTAATGATTGGTTTTGATTGTTATTATAAATACAATTGTTTACACAAAAAGTTTAGAAAAACAGATTAGATAACATAGTAATTATATTTCCCAATTTACACATAAAATGTTGAAAAACAGCAATATTGCTACTGCTGTAAAATACAATATTTGTTAAAACAGAAGCAATAAGACGGAAGAATGGGATACTGGTTCAGAATCGGAAACCATATTTTTTATAATAGAAATTATATCATAATCAAAGTTATGATTCTGAAAGCCCATGGGGCCTCTAGAATATATACTATGTCTTCAGTTTAGTAATATTTCCCAGAAAAAGAGATATTATTACCGTAAGTAATGCATTCTTTTTAATACTGTTGCAAATGTGCTTAAGCCAAAGAAAGTAAAGCATATCACTTTACTTATACTCAAGGTACAATAAATGGGCGATTTCAATGCACTGCTAAAAGTGATGAATATGTATCTGAATACAAAAAAAATAGAGGATAAAAATCGCCATTTAAGAGGAATTTATTGTGATTGTCTGCCTGATAAATTATTATTAAATGATTTTTTAGTGCCTTGTTTAGCCTATATAAATTTTCTTACATTGCAGAAAATTTTAAAAAAATGAAGACATTCTTATTTGTATTAATAGTATCAATAGTATCAATATTTATTTTTTCTTGCTCGAAAAAGGAGGAACCAAAAGTTGAAACATTTACTTATTCTGTAGAAGGTGTACATGATCTAACAATGTCATCCAAAGATAGTATTTCAATGCCAATATCAATTTCTCGTTTAACAGGAACAGCAGAAGAAGTAAAAATGCAAGTGAGGGGTGTCTTATCAACGCATATTGTGCTTGAAAACTCATACATTGTTGGAACTCCTGACTTCGCAACTAGCATTGGATTTCATGCAGCTAATGCACCTGTTGGAGAAATATATCAGTTGGCATTAGAATTTAAAAGTGCTTCAACTGAAGCTAAAATTTATAATTTTAGTTTGAAAGTGGTACCTTAAATAATTATTCATTTGGTTGAGATAAATAATCAAAATACAAGCGTCCGACACCTTAAGGTGTCGGACGCTTGTATTTTGATTATTTATTACTGAACTACCATTTCATTAATCAGATTCTGCGCACCACCATACTTATCAATCAACCACATTACAAAACGTATATCAACCACTATCGTCTTCTTATACTTTTTGTCGAAAGCAATATCGCCGCTCATGGCTTCCCAGTTGCCGTCAAACGCAAGGCCTAACAAAGAACCGTTTGCATTGATAACAGGGCTTCCGCTATTACCACCGGTGATGTCATTATTGGTAAGGAAACATGTTACCAGTTCACCTTTTTCATTTGCATAGCGGCCATAGTCCTTATTCTTGCAAAGCGTTAAGAAATCATCCGGAAGGCCGAACTCATAATCATTAGGTTTGTATTTAGCCAGAAGGCCATCAATCGTTGTATAATAATCGTAATTAACGGCATCCTGCGGGCGGTACCCGCCAACGGTTCCGTAAGAAATACGCATCGTGCTGTTTGCATCAGGATAGAACATTTTTCCTTTGTTCATTTCCATCAGTCCTTTGATATAAGTTTTAGCTAACTCGCCTTTGTTCTTGTTGAACGCATCAACGATAGGTTTGTAATTATCATTGTAATTCTTGGTGAAGCTAAGCGCGTACTGAATGGCCGGGTCAGCATTCATTTTATCCAGTGAAGGATTGCTGCAGAAGTTTTCAAACTTAACATCATCCAATAAGAAAGTATTCAGGAAAGTATAGTTTGCAAAGTCATTGAAAGTCTTGGTCCAGTCATTGCTTCCAAACTGCTTGAAAATGAATTTCTGGAAGATGTCCGGTTGCTGGCTTTGAGGTATATCCTTGTAATACATCTCTGCCGTGCGTGCAAATATTTCCTGCTCCGGAGCCGCCACAAACTCTTTCATGGTTTCTTTACGTGCTTTCTTCAAAGCCTGTACTGCATTGGAAATAGCAATAGGCGTAGATTTTTTATCAGACAACAATTGATACAAGGTATCTGTTTTTGAAGCAAGGGCCGCCAATGCAGAACCTTTGAAGCATTCTGTGAAATAAATGCTTTGCTTGGCATAAGGCTTGTAATCCACATAAAGCTTGCTGAATCTTGACATCAGTCCGTTATAATCACTGTTGTTAGCTTTCGCCCAATCAGTGAAATTGGTTTCCTGTTGCTGCTTTTCGTCAATAACATTCAGTCTCTTCAACTGTTCTGTCTGCCCTATGAAATACTTCCAGTAATTGGCAATCTTGGCGTAAGTAGAAGCAAGCTTCAGGTTAACGCCCGCATCTTTGCGCATATAACCACGCATAATAGTAAGGCGCATATCGCGTATCTTAACGATAGAAGGATTCAGCTCATTGATCGATAAGTCAACACCATAAGATGTTTCATAACGATTGGTTCGGCCGGGATAACCCATAATCATCGTATAGTCCGCTTCCTTCACACCGCCGATGCTTACAGGCAAAAATTTCTTTGGCTTATAGGGTACATTGGTTTTGGAGAAAGCTGCAGGATTATTATTGGCATCCGCATATACGCGGAACATAGAGAAATCGGCAGTATGACGTGGCCACATCCAGTTGTCCGTATCACCGCCATATTTACCCAAAGCCTTTGGCGGCGTACCTACCAGACGAACATCGGTATAAATCTGATACACCAGCAGGATGTATTGATTGCCGTTGAAATAAGGCGTAACAACAGCAGTATATTTACCGTTTTCAGCAGCCTTCTTTTCCAGAGCATCTTTCATCTTGTCAAATGACTTTTTCTTCTTATCCTCGGTAGTGCCGACGTTCGCTTTGTTCATGTCATTAGTGACATCTTCCATGCGTACCAGGAACTTTACGGTAAGGCCGGGAGCAGGAATTTCTTCGTCCATGCGCTTGGCCCAGAAACCATTTTCCAGATAGTTGTGTTCTACTGTGCTGACATCGGCAATGCTTCCGTAACCACAGTGATGGTTTGTAATCAACAGGCCGGATGCAGAAATCATTTCCGCAGTACATCCGCCGCCAAACTGAACGATGGCATCTTTAAGGCTGGAATGATTGGCATTGTACAAATCATCTGCAGTAAGCTTCAGGCCTAATCGCTGCATTTCTTCATAGTTCTTCCCGATCAGCATCGGAATCCACATACCTTCATCAGCTTTCAACCCAAAAAAGGTCATTGTGGCGATGAAACTCAATAGAATTTTCTTCATAAAAGTTGTGTTGTTTTATTATTTAAAAATGTTTCGTATGTGTTTAGGTTGTTAACCTCCCCTCATTCCCCTCCAAAGGAGGGGAATGAGGGGAGGTTAAATAGCTTTTTTCCCGCGTCCCCTTCCCCTTTGGGGTAACCGATAGGTTACGAGCGAAGCTCTGGGTTGGGGTTTACTTCCCATAATTCAACAAAAAATCAATCATCATGCGCAACCCATACGCCGTAGCCCCCGCGGTTCTGTAATCTTTCCTTGTATCATGATGGGAAACGCCTGCAATGTCAAAATGCATCCATGGATAATCGGTGAAATGTTCCAGAAATTTTCCTGCAGTAATAGCACCGCCTCTCGGGCCACCCACGTTCTTCAGATCTGCAATATCCGATTTAATCATTTCTCCGTATTCACTCCATAAGGGGTATTCTATTAATCTTTCATATTGATTGTACCCGCTGATGTGCATTTTACTTTTTACCGAAATATCTGCCGTTCCCATGGCAACCATCGCCACGTCTGCAACAGCCTGTGATGCAGCTCCGGTAAGGGTTGCGAAATCTATAACCAGTTCAGGATTGTATTTTTTTGCATAATGCAATGCATCTGCAAGCACCATTCTGCCTTCGGCATCCGTATTCAGCACTTCAACAGTGGTTCCGCTGTACATCGTAATTACATCGCCCGGCACATAAGCATTTTCTCCCGGGCGGTTTTCCGTTGCGGGTACCAAAGCAATAAGGTGTAAAGGCAAATCCAGTTGTGCCGCTACATACATGACACCTGTAACCAATGCCGCACCACCCATATCGCTCTTCATCTTATCCATCGAATTAAGCGTAGGCTTCAGGCTCAAACCGCCGGTATCATATACGATGCCTTTACCCACCAGTACAATCGGTTTCTTATTGATAGCCTTTGTGGGCCTGTGTTCCATAATGGTGAATGTAGGAGGTAAGATGCTGCCTTTATTAACCGCAAGCAATCCATTCATCTTCATTTGTTCCAACTTGGCCTTGCCTAAAACACTTACCTTAAAACCCGCCTCTTTACCAAGGTTGCCTATTTCCTGCGCAAGTTGTTCTGCTGTAAGATAGCTTAGCGGCTCATTTACAAGATTCCGAACATGATAAATAGCATCGCATATAGCTTGTAACTGCTTTAAATCTTTTAGTGTAATACTTTGTTTGTCGAATGCAATTTCATTCAGGGAATTGGCAAGCTTTTTTGCATCCGCCTTATATTTCAGGAATTGGTAGTTTGCCAATACCAGGCCTTCCACAACATGGTATGCGGCCATAGGTTCTTTCCCGCAATTGGTAATGACAACTTCTTTTATAGATAATGCTGTAAGCTGCAATTGCAAAGCAGCTCCACGTTTACGCAAAAGCTCTTTTGTGAGATAGTTTTCCTTTTCAGGATTGACATAAACGATGAACAACTGAACATCCAGGTGATTGATGAGAATGATGCCTCTATCATTTTTGATTTGCTGCTCCGCAAAGACTGTTTCTTCTTTTGAAAAAGAAAGTGTCTTTAATTGTGAAATATTATCAATGATAAAAACGGAATGTCCTTTGGGTACTTTGGCAATCTTTAGAAACATAAAACATTATTATTTGCGTACGCAAAAATAATATTCCTACAGCTTTTTCCTGATTTTAATTAAAGCCGTCTTACCAAAGGTATTGTGTGCAATAATATCATACGCGGTATCGCCGTCTTTGATGGTAATGTTTGCAGTATTGGGCGGCTCTCCTCCTTCATTAATAGCCTGGATGCTTATGATGTTTAATTCATTACCGCCAATAGGTAATTTTATTTCCTTTTGCTTTTTCGTAAGTACGTAATCCTTTATAACAGGATTGCCGTTGTAAGATATCGTTACTTTATCACCGTCTTCCGTATTGCCATCCCATATAGTTAATATTACCTCATCACTATTCCAGTTATAAGTCTTGTCTTTACCTTCAGTGATGATTACCTGCGTCGGAACAACAGGTACCTGACTTGCGATAACGAGCTTGCTTTTGCTTGCCGTATCATAAACGATTTTGAGTGGTTTGGGCGTTGTTTTAGGAACGGTTGTTACAGCAGCGGGAGGTGCTGCTTTAGCAGCAGGATTGAACAATGCATTTATTTCATTCATGTCAGAAAAAGTGATGCTTCCCTTGCTGCAATTGGCGCCGTTTCCGGCTGTCATGGTTATAAGTGGCCCTGATAATGTTTTCTCCGTGCCGGAAAATTTAAGGTTTGCCTCTACAAGGCAGATGATGTATTCGCTTACAAAATAATTGTTCTCTACAATAGTGTTCTCCCTTATGTGGATAGTCCTTGCATCGCGGTCTATTTCAGCTACGACGTATGCCCTCACATTATTTTCAGGTTTGGAATAAGTGTTTGCGTAACCGCTCAGCATATTGCCCGCAGAATCTTTCAGCTTCATGTCATAATGGAAAGATTCACCACCTTGCACGCCCATATAGCCTGTCAATATATATTCTTTCTTTTGTGCATGCGCACGAAAAGAAAGCATGCTGACAATAAGAAGCAATAAAGCGGGGCAAAGATTTTTTATAGAAGGCAACATTTTCAGCGATTCATTTTATAATAAGAAGCAAGATAATCTTATTCCGTTGTATCAGATGTAAAAGCGGATTTATCTTACAGATGTGGTTCAAATAAAAAATCCTGTCAAGCTACGCAGGCTTAACAGGATTTTGTTTGATTCGTTATTATCCTTTTTCCGGGCGCATTTGCGGGAAGAACAATACATCCTGAATGGAAGATTGGCCGGTAAGCATCATTGCCAGACGGTCAATTCCAAAACCGATACCGGCAGTTGGTGGCATACCATATTCCAGTGCACGTAAGAAATCATGGTCGATGAACATAGCTTCATCATCACCTCTTTCCATAAGGCTCAGCTGGTCTTCAAAACGTTCGCGCTGTTCAATCGGGTCATTCAACTCGCTGTATGCATTTGCCACTTCCTTGCCGTTAACCATAAGTTCGAAACGCTCTACCAATCCGGCTTTGGTTCTGTGCTTTTTAGTCAGCGGGCTCATTTCGATAGGGTAGTCGATGATAAATGTCGGTTGGATATAATTGCTTTCGCATTTCTCTCCGAAGATTTCATCAATCAATTTACCACGTCCCATGCTTGGTGCAACAGGTATATTCAATTGCTTGCAGACATCACGCAAACCTGCTTCGTCCATTTCGCTTATATCAAAGCCTGTATGCTCTTTGATAGCATCATAAATGCTTACGCGGGCATAAGGCGCTTTGAAGTTGATTTCATTTTCACCAACTTTTGCAACGGTTGTATCATTGGTAGCGAGCGCTACTTTTTCCAACATTTGCTCGGTTGTTTCCATCATCCAGTAATAGTCTTTATAGGCAACGTAGAACTCCAATACCGTAAATTCCGGATTGTGCGTTCTGTCCATACCTTCATTACGGAAGTTACGGCTGAACTCATATACAAAGTCGAAACCGCCTACTATCAGGCGTTTCAGGTAAAGTTCATTTGCAATACGCAAATACAAAGGAATGTCCAATGCATTGTGATGCGTGATAAAAGGACGCGCAGCAGCACCGCCCGGAATGCTTTGCAATACAGGGGTATCTACTTCCAATGCTCCTTGCTGGTTCAGATATTCACGGATAGCGTTTTTCATCTTTGTGATTTTCACAAAAGTTTCTTTAACGCCATCAGTAACTATCAGATCCGCATAACGTTGACGGTAGCGGAATTCAGGGTCAGTAACCGCATCGTGAACATTGCCGTCTTCGTCGCGTTTCACAACCGGCAAAGGTTTCAATGATTTTGAAAGTAAGGTGATTGTTTCTGTATGAAGAGAAGTTTCTCCTGTTTTTGTAATAAAGACATAGCCTGTTGCGCCGATAATGTCGCCTAAATCCAGGCCATGTTTCACTACATTTTCCCAGAAAGATTTATCCTCGTCAGGACAAAGCTCATCGCGTTTTACATACAATTGAAAAATTCCTTTGCTGTCCTGGATTTTTATGAAAAATACTTTTCCTTTATCATTGATGCTTACAATTCTTCCTGCCACGCAAACCTTACTGAATGCTTCCTTATTTTCTTCTGTAAACGCTGCCTTTATATCGGCAGAATGGTGTGTCACAGGATACAAAGGGGCGGGGTATGGATCAATACCTGCTGCCTGCAATCTGGAAAGTTTCTCTCTGCGAACCAATTCCTGTTCGCTTAGTGTTGTTTGCATAATCAGTTGAATGTAATGTTTTTTATAAATATGGCTGCAAAAGTACGGAATGTATGGCTTATGTGATATCAAAAAAATAAGGTGCATGCCGGAAGGCCGCACCTATAACTGTAATGGAAAAATAACCTGAACTATAATGTTTTAATAATGTTCTCGCTTGGGATTAAACTAAAGCTCATTCAAAAAATCATTTAGAGTTTGCTTAGGTCCTTTTGTTTTTCTAAGATGTGATACCTGTTCAAACGCTTCTTTAAGGTCTGACTTAAGTTTAAGGGCCTGTTCATATTTTTTCAGCTTGTTCAAAATCTTTTCCCAATCTGTCAAAGGTAGTTGTACGGCCTGTGTTTCCCCATGAATGTCATTTACATATTGAAGTTCTATTTTCATTATCCAAAGTTGATAATTTTCGGCAAGTAATAATTTTCTTCTACCTCAAAGGAATATTATACTTAAACTGAACCTGTACGTAGCGTCTGTTAACATAAGGAGCGTCGCCCTTGAAAAGATTGTTCAAGCCTTCTCTGTAAACCAGGCCTGCCTGAAGATTCGGAGAAATAATAAACTCGGATTTGGTAGTCAGCCCAATATCCATTGTCGGAAATATTTTGGTGTTATTGTTGTCGGGCTGAACAATTTCATCTTTTTTGTTGAGCATTTTCTGGAAGTCACCACCTACGCTAAGCGCTATCTTATCTTCTATCTGATAACCGAATGATGGATTCATCTGTACATAATACAATTTCTGAATAGGATCCAAAGCCGGTGTGCTAAAGCTATTGATAGAGCTGCTGGATGGTCTGGCTGCCGTGCCTGCAGGATTTACCGAAGGGCCATTGTTAGCGGCAACATTATTGGCATTGTTATTATACATCATAGCAACAGTTCCGTCAACAAAGAAGTCGCTGCCGATTTTTCTTTTAACACTGATGCCTGCTGTGTAGCCTGTATTGATGTTGCCATAATTAACGCCGCCACCGAAAGAAATATTTGTCTTGGGTTTTGATGGAGCAGGAGTACCATATTCCGATACGGGCCATGAATGATTAGATTGATTTTGAGCAATATAACCGGAATTGCTTTCCTGCTTTGCCGGGGCAGTTATTTCTTTATTAATGGTATTAACTTCATTTGTTTGTGCTTTAACAATTACAGGAGCATTCGGTGTCTGAACTGCTTCTGCTTTATTTTCAGGTACCGTTATTACCGGCTGATTATTGTTAGGGTTTAAAACCGCATTCTGATTATTTGCAACAGGCAGATTGGATAAAATATTGCTGTTATGAATTTGTCCTGATTGGGATTGTTGCGCCATTGATTGAGAAGGCACCGGATTTGTTACAGGTTGATTCTGTTGTGCTTCGTTCTGTTGTTGCGAAATTTCCGGTACTTGCTGTCCCGATGTTGTGTTTTTTACAACAGCAGGATTATTTGTCTCGATCTTATTATCAGGGTTATTGAATTTAACGGCTAATCCGACAGCAACAACTATTGCAGCTGCAGTTCCGATGGCAATGCCCCATTTTCTTAATGGGAAAGGCATTACAGGCTTACTTTCAGGAACTTTATTGTCAAGTTTTTCAGCTAATTGATTCCAGCTTTTAGGGTTGTACTCAAAATTTTCTTCCTGAAGCTTTGCTACAAGAAGCGTATCAAAAGATGTAATTTCCTCATTTACAGGCATGGCAATATTGAGTTTGTCCGATAGTTGTTTCCAACTTTCCGGATTGTACTCAAACGCTTCTTCCTGAAGTTTTTTTAAGAGCAACGCATCAAATTCGTTTTTGCTCATAATATTTATTCTCTTTTTTTTGATTTGCTATAATGATTTGCTGAAGGTTTTTACGGGCATTGTTCACGTGCCATTGAGATGTCCCCTCACTCATGTCTAATAATTTTCCTATCTCTTTGTGGCTGTACCCATCAAACACAAACAGGTTGAAAACTGTTCTGCTCATGGGCGGTAATTTTTGAATAATACCTAAAAGATCTTTCATTGCAATCTTATCAAGCGCTGTATTGTCTGTAACAAATTTGGGTGATTCGGCCATTTCATTTGGAAAATGAAGTTGCATTGCATTTTTTAAATACTTACTCTTCAAATAATCCAGGCATGTATTGACTATCACCCTTCTCATCCAACCTTCAAAAGAACCCGAACCGGCATAATCTTTGATATGGTTAAATATCTTCAAAAAACCATCCTGTAATAATTGTTCCGCATCATATAAATCTCTTGCGTAACGAGCACAAAGTTTCAGGAACAAGCTGTAGTATTTTTTGTACAGATGTTCCTGAAGCAAACGATCATTACGTCGGCAACCTTCAATAATATCCTGTTCAGTATATTCGGGCATCTAAACCTCGCTGCTTTTGCTGTTTATCCTTTATTGAGTCTCTACATTCGCTTACAGATCTTCCGTTTTTTTATAATTTTCTTACGCGCGTAACCGTAATAAGGCTTTCGCAGGTTTTATCGTCTTGTGTATAATCAATTTCCACATTTATCGGAAAAACGGAATATTGTGTAATGCCTGCCTCGGCAGGTAAAGTTTTTGCTACCAAATTACCTTTGTCGTCGTCATCTGTAACTTTAATGGTAAAGCCTCCGCTACATGGATCTGCTGTTGTAGCATAGCCGGTAATCTGAGCCGTATTCCTGTTTTGGTCATGTTTTGTACAAGCACCTAAAAAGATTAAGGCAGCACCTAATAAAATCGAAATCTTCTTCATAAGAATTTTCTGAACTTTTTAATTTGATTAGTAATGGTATAGACGCATAAAGTTATCTAAATATTGGGTAATTATTCTGTTATGTGTAAAACAAATCCGTTTGAACCGCCAATCCACAGGCTGCCATCGGATTTTAATGTAATACATTTTAAATCTTCATTTGTAACCTCTTTAAATAAAGACCAATGTATTCCACCGTCGACCGTTTTAACAATAAGGCCTTTGTCTCCTGCAGCATATCCTATTTCTTTGTTTTTGAACACCACGTCTCTGAATCTGTATTTTGAAATTAATGGATTATCGCCGTTTCTTTGCTTTTCCCAATGTTTTCCCCCGTCAGCTGTATGGATAATGCTGCCGTTGTAACCCACTGCCCATATATTTTCCGCATCCATTACGCTCAGGCTTTTGTAAAAATCGCCCTGAATATCCTGTAACTGCCAGCTGTTGCCGCCATCTGTGGTTTTTAAAACAGCGCCATATCCGCAGGCATAACCAATCTGCTCATTGGCAAACGCAATATCGCTCAACTGATAAGCAAAAGTGTCGACGAGACTTACATTAAATGCTGTGTCGAATTTGTAAATTCTTCCGAAAGCATAACCTTCACCCGTCACTAAAAAGCCTTTATTTGGGGCCGAAAATGTCATATTCTGAATCCAATCCCAATTTTGCATCTGCCGCATTTCCCAATCTGCCGAATTTCCGACAGGTGAATAAGAGCGACCTTCAAAACCTCCGGCCATTACTTTTTTGCCATCATAGGCAATGCCAAAGACTCCCTTCGGATGCTCGCCATTATAAGCAAAACGAATCCATGTTTTGCCCCCGTCATTTGTGGTCATTAATAAAGTAGAATCATATTTTTCACCCCCGATTATATAACCTACGGAATCGTTAATGAAAAGAATGCCGTTAATATCGCTTTTTGCTCCGGTTACAATTTCCTGCGAATCCTGCGGATAAAGCATGTCTTTTTTACATGAAAAAAAGAAAATACATGACAGAAGTAGTTGTAAGTATGATTTTGTATTGCAATAACCCGGAATGAATTTCATTTATAAATAAAACAATTGATTTTTTCAATAAAGACGAGCGCTAAAATTAATTAAAGAAAATGAAATGCAGGATGATGAGGTATAAATATTGATTAATTCAAATTTTTGCTATCTCCGTCAAATTTCTGAACTTGCAGCCATGTCGGAACAGTATATTGTATCAGCCAGGAAATATCGCCCACAGACTTTTGATACCGTCGTTGGACAGCAGCATATTACCACCACACTTAAAAATGCAATCCGTACCCAACATTTAGCACATGCTTATTTGTTTTGCGGACCGCGTGGTGTGGGTAAAACAACCTGTGCACGTATTCTGGCGCGTACTATCAATTGCGAAAATCCGACTGCAGACATGGAAGCCTGCGGTGAATGCAGTACGTGCCTTTCTTTTAAAGACAATACTTCTTTCAATGTATTTGAACTGGATGCCGCCAGTAACAACTCGGTGGATGATATCCGTTCTTTAACGGAACAAGTCCGTTATGCACCGCAGCACGGTAAATACAAAATCTATATTATAGATGAGGTACACATGTTGAGCACGGCAGCTTTCAATGCATTCCTTAAAACACTGGAGGAACCACCATCTTATGCCATTTTTATTTTGGCAACTACCGAAAAACACAAAATACTTCCTACTATTTTAAGCCGTTGCCAGATATTTGACTTTAAGCGCATCCAGACTGAAGACATTGTAGGACATCTGGCAAATATTTGCAGCAAAGAAGGTGTGGTGGCTGAAAATACAGGATTGCACATCATAGCGCAAAAAAGCGAGGGCTGCATGCGTGATGCCTTGTCTATGATGGACAGAATTGCAGGTTTTACGAATGGGCAATTGACTTATGCACAAACGGTAGAGCATCTTAATATTCTGGATGCCGATGTGTATTTTCAATTAAGCGATATCTTATTAAGTAAAGATGTTGGTGGGGCTTTGTTGCGACTGGACAATATCCTTCAGAGAGGTTTCGAAGGTGATGTGATATTAAATGGTTTTGCTGAACATTTCAGGAATCTGTTATTGAGCAAAGACGTGCGTATGGCACAGCTTCTGGACGTTCCGGAAGAGCACAGAAAAGTATATTTCGATAAGGCACAGATTATGCCTTCGGCATATATTCTGAGTGCATTAAGCCTTCTGAATGAAGCAGAGTTAGGATTCAGGACTGCTTTGAATAAACGGTTACATCTGGAACTTTGCCTGATAAGACTGTGTTATGTCAATGATGTTTTGAATACAACTCAATCAGAAAATAATTCTGAACTAAAAAAAAAACGGGATGAGCCAAATGGCTTAGTGCTTCCTCAGAAACCTGTTGCACCGGTAAATAACACTGCATCTACTGATAATTTTCAGTCGCCTAATCCTGAGGTTCAAATTCAGACGAATGTACCTGTTCAACAACAGGTAGTTAATACTGCAGTTCCGCAAATTCCTGTATCTGCTGTTCAAGCTCAACCTGTTTCTTTGCCAAAACCGGTAAGCGGTAATTCACCTGCGCCAACATCCAAAAGACCAAAATTGGGCTTGAATATACTACAGGAAATTCAGGAACAAAGCTTACAGGATGCAGAACATACAGGCGAGAAGATTGAATTGAATCAGGCTAATGCGGAACAACTGTTTCATGAATTTAAAGAGCATGTAAGAGTGGAACTGAAGCAGATTCCTTTAGCTTCCCAGTTGGACATGATGAGTATCCGGTTTGTTTCCTATAATGAATTACAGATAGTTTGTGTTACGGAAGTAAACCAGATTTATGCCAATAACCAACGTGAGGTTTTCATGGATTTCGGCAAGAAAAAAACCGGTATTCCTGATTTAAGAATCATGGTTCAGTTAGATGCTTCGGCAAAAAAAGAAGAAATTGTGGAGCGTAAGCTTGGCAAGCTTGAAATTTTTGACCTGATGGCCAGGCAAAATCCGGCATTGCGTATGCTGAAAGATACGTTGAACCTGCAGGTGGAGTAAAAGACAGTTTGATAATGTTGAAAGACTAAAATGGCCATCTTTTTTAGAAGATGGCCATTTTAGTCTTTCAAAAGATTATTTCCTTTTTTGAGTTGCTGATTGTTTTAGCAATTCTTTATTTGGCTTGAATACAGGTTTAGGCGAGATGCTCAGATTAGGATCTTTTCCTAATTCCACAGGATTAAGGTATTTGCCGATATTTTGTTTTTCTTTTTTAACGACAGGTACTACTCTGTGTGCATTTGCATAAGCATCTTGTCTGATACCGGTAACCTGCCAGCTTACTTCAATATTCGGCTCATTTGTTCTGATTTCAAATGTATTGCCTGTTACTTTCTTGCTTACAATTGCCTGAGCAAAAGTGCCTCCGATAACAGTCAGCTGATAACGGAAATCTTTATTTAATGTTTCAAAATAATCTGGTAAGGTAACTGTTGCATAACCTGAATTATTTGTAACAATATTACCATTATAGACATTCATCATATCAGGGCTTTCTACAAAAGAGTGATATAAATATTCGTTTTCAGGATTGATAGGATTATCTATTTTAAATGTACCTGCAGATTTACTAATACTACCTATAATCTGCACATCTCCGTCAAAATAACCTGCATAATTGGTGGTGCCGGGAAAAGGTATTGAAACACCATAGACACTGTAATTGGTATTTCCTCCGACCCCAAGGCCATAAACCCCATATTTTGTTCCTGAAATAATTGTTTCGTCGTACAGATAGGCAAGACCATAAACACCAAATGTAGTATCGGGTGAATATCCATCTGCATATACCCCGAAAACCTCACCATCACTCGAAGTTGATTGCCCTTGTCCTCTTACTCCTACATTGGTACCGCCTCCCAAAACTCCTGTTGATTGGGCCAGATTTATATTTGCAACTGATGTGGCAAATATTGCGGTACCGCCGTTTGCAGAGCTGTCAAAAACTCTTAATGCTCCGTTTGGAGTATATAAAGTGCTGGTATATGATATTTCCTGTGGTGTAACCTCATCAGCAGATTTAATATGTAATTTGGAAGAAGGTGTTGTAAAACCAAGCCCTAATAAACCTGCTGGTGTTTGATATAAAGCAGAGTTGCCCATGGTTGTAGCCCCTGTGAATTTTCCTATATAGTTAGTAGTTCCGTTTACGGTTCCGCTACCACCACCAGTTGGCAATGTTACAGTATTACCTCCGGAGATGCTCAGGTTCGAGCCTGTTATGGACAATGTTTGTGCATCACCATCAGCAGCGGGTGCCCATGCAGTTCCATTGTATTTCAATACTTGATTGGTTGCAGGTAGTGTAGTTGAAATGTCTTTTCCCTGAAGCTGATTGGCGTTCCATAATGCTGTTGAAGTTTGTGCATTTATAGTACTTCCGCTAATGGTTATGCCTGTTCCTGCAGTATAAGAACCGGTCCCTGCAGGTCCTTGTGGCCCCTGAGGTCCTGTTGCACCCGGAGTTCCCGGTGCCCCTGTAAGTCCTGTCGGACCTGCCGGTCCGGCCGGTCCCTGCGCTCCTGTAAGTCCGGTAGCGCCTGTTGGTCCTTGTGCTCCTGTAAGTCCGGTAGGTCCTATTGGTCCTGCCGGTCCTTGTGCTCCCGTAAGTCCGGTCGCTCCTTGTGGTCCCGCTGGTCCTTGCGATCCTGTTGGTCCAGCCGGTCCTGTAACACCTATGGCTCCAGCTGGTCCTTGTGGTCCCGTAGCACCATCAGCACCAGCCGGCCCTTGTGGTCCTGCAGGACCTTGTGGTCCACCAGATGGCCCTATTGGTCCTTGTGGTCCTGTTGCACCTGTAGGCCCTGCAGCTCCTTGAGTACCAGCTGGTCCGGTTGCACCGGTAAGGCCCGTTGCGCCCGTAGGGCCTGCGGGTCCTTGTGGTCCCGCTGCCCCGGTCAAACCTTGTGGTCCTGTAGCTCCGATAGTGCCGGCCGGTCCTTGTGGTCCTGCTGCACCCGTTGGCCCTGCAGCTCCCTGTGGTCCGGTTGGCCCTATTGGTCCTGCCGGACCTGGTACTCCTTGTGAACCATCTGCCCCTGTAGGACCTGCCGGACCTGCTGGTCCTTGTGCGCCATCCGCGCCGGTTGGCCCTTGCGGACCTGCAGGCCCTTGCGCACCGCTACCTCCGCTTTGTGCGTATAAAGCATAAGGAACACTTAATAACTGTGCTGCCCCTAAATCAGTATAATTTGTTCCTCCGTTGGGATCGATTTCTACTTTTACGAATTTGCTTCCGGTGCTCCAATCTACAGCATCTAAAGTGCCGGTAACCGGCGTGCCGCCGCCTATCGCAAGATTATATAAACCATAAGCATTTGTAGTGGCATTTTGTGTTTCTACATAAACAGCGGTACCGGTTGCTGAACCATCCAAAACGGAAATTTTCAAACCGATGGATTGACTGGCAATAGGCGCGCCGGTAGTATTTCTGGCGACTCCCTGATAATTGAATTTTGCCGGCGCCTGGGCTCTTAAAGCAAAAGGTAAGATCAGCGTAACAAACGTCAGCCGAAACAATGTAATAACTTTATTCATTGTGATATGTTTTTTTAATAAAATGATGATGTTATAGAAGAAGGGTAATACGTTAATTTATTTTCTGCACATTAAAGGAGGCGTTATAAGTAATCCCTTTTTTATTCAGATTTAAATGTAGCACGTAGCTGCTTGCTGCCAGTTGGCTTAAAGAAATAGTCTGTTTTTCCTTTCCCGACGCTAAATTAAATTCACCGGTTAACATTACTCTGCCTAAAGCATCATAAAGATGATAGGTAAGTTGACCACCGGTTTCAAAATCAGGTTGGATATTAAGTACATTATCACTTGGGTTAGGATATACTTTAAGATTGTCGGAAAGATAATTGACATCTTTTACTCTTGTAGTAGATGCGACAGGTTGTAAAACTCCGTTTGTAACAATAATGTTTGAACCGGAAGCAGTATTTACAAGTGCCATTTCACCAATAGAGAATTCGTAGGTATTGCCCGAAATAACTTTGCTTCCTCCGGAAGCATTAATTGTAGATGGGCCTATGCTTTGAGCATACACACCCGTAACCATGCTTATTATCAAGCACGTAGTGATAGTAATTTTTGTTTTCATTTAGATAGTGTTATTATAGGTCTAACAGGTAATTACATTATTTATACCATTTAATTGTAATTCAAAAATATCAATAAAATGTTAAAAACAAGATTGAAAATTTGATTTTTAATGTTATTAACCATTTTTTTAGAAAAAGAGAGCTTAAAATTTAGAATTGACTAAATAGCAAGTAGTAATATTCATAAATATGAAGTATGTTAAATGCTTTTTTTATTCTGAAATATTATATATATTATTCATATAGCTATTTAATTCGTATCATATTCTCCGACACCTTTCTCATTTCTTCTGTTTTCTACAAGATGCCGTAATTGCTCTCTTAATTCTACGGCGCCTTTTATTGCCTTTAATTCAAAAAGAGGAGAGCTTCTTTGTGAGGAAATAAGATGAATGGTGCCTAAGCCAAACATTCGTAATTGCAGAGGTTCGAATAGATGTACATCCTTTACTCTATATAATTCTATTTCAGATGTAGCTCTGTTAAATAAACCAACCTTGCTGATAAGCCTTTGATTTGTTATAGTATAAGTTGCGGCATTTACAATCAGATAATGATAAAGTGCATATACCAAAGCTATTACACCAACTAATAAAATTGCCGTTATTTTGAATTGTAAAGATGCCCAGATGGCTGCAATGATTATTATGATTGCAATTGTAAAATGCTTAAAATTCAATAACTGAGAAGAAGAGCCTTTCCAAACAATCTGTTCTCCCGAATTTTGTAAATCCAGATTGTTTTGATTAAACTGCTGCATAAGATCAAATTTAATTTCCCATAAAAATAAGGGAAAGAATTATACAAATAAAGCTTTCAATTCTCCCGCTTCCTCAGGTTTCATCTTGCCACCCAGAATTAAACGTAATTGTCTGCGGCGCAGCGCTCCGTTGTATCTTTCTTTCTCTTCTTCCGTTTCAGGAGTGATTTCGGGAACCATATACGGGCGGCCGTTTGCGCCTAAGGAAACAAAAGTGAAGTAAGCTTCATTGCTCAGATATTTATGTTGAGCTCTGAGATCTTCACCCCATACTTTTAAATATATTTCCATAGAACTATTAAAAGAGCGGGTCACGATACTTTCTATGGTCACAATATCGCCCAGCTTTACAGGATTGGCAAATGAAATATTATCGACGGAGGCGGTAACAGCAACAGTGTTACAATGTTTTTGAGCCGCAATGCCGGCCGCTATGTCCATCCAATACATTAGTTTCCCACCCATCAGATTGGCAAGAGTATTGGTTTCTCCCGGCAACACCAATTCACTCATTATTGTATAGGAACTACTCGCTTTTTTTGCAGGTTTGGTTTCTGCTGATTTATTAGTCATTTTCAAATGAAAATTGAAACTTGTTATCTGAAATTTATTTTTTACTCACAGTTGTATAAGCGGCCTTCAGATAAAATGGCTCTGAATAGGCAAGGTCATCAAACTGTTTCAACGTAAATCTTACTGTTGCTTTTGTAATCCAATTTCGGACATCGATAGCGGTGTCCATTGACATTACCTTTGTTGGCGCTGCAATAGATAAATGTTCGTCGTCAGTGAAAAACTGAAAGCCTTCTATAGTATATTCTGCCAAATCTTTTTCAAATGCATGTTGCGGTTCATTTACTGCATTGCCATCCTTATCAAATAATGCTATGAAATATTCGCCTGTTCTGGCTTTTAACGCAACTATGAATTTGGTATCAGCATTTATATTCCATGACAAGATATCCAGCCTGTTGAAAAGCATCAAAGGTTTGTCACTTGCATAAGCCAATCCTTTTGCCGTGCTCAAACCTACGCGCAAACCTGTGTAAGAACCAGGTCCTGCACAAACACAAATTGCATCAATGTCATTAATGGTTGAAGATCCTTTTTGAAGCACTTCCTCAATCATAAAATTAATAACCGCCGCTTGCTCATTCGCATTTTCATGAGTTCGGATAACAGCTGTTTCAGCATCAATTGATAATGCAACTGTTGCCACAGAAGCGGAAGTATCTATAAAAAGTAGCTTGGACATCCTGAAAAAATAAGAGTGCAAAAGTATTACATTTGCTTCATGGAAAAGCAAATTATCAATACGACAGGAGCGCCTGCTCCGATAGGACCTTATAATCAAGCCATGAAAGTGGGCGATTTCTTATTTGTTTCGGGACAAATACCGATGGATGCTGTAACCGGCGAAATTGTAAAATCAGGCATTCAGGATGAAACTGAAAAGGTAATGGAAAACCTTGCTGCTATTTTGAAAGAAGCCGGAATGGATTTCTCAAATGTAGTTAAAAGCAGCATTTTCATTACCGATATGAACCAATTTGCGTTGATAAATGAGATTTATGCTAAATATTTTCCAACGAATGCACCAGCCCGCGAAACTGTTCAGGTAGCGGCTTTACCTAAATTTGTGAATGTAGAGATTTCGGTGATAGCAAGTAATTAAGATTGTATGACCATAAGATTTGAGTTGACAATTGATGATTTAATTGCTTTTGGTTTTTATAACAGAAAAAACGGATCCCGTATTAAAAAAGCAATATCACTTCTACCTGTGATAATGTTGCTTATAATTCTGATTGCTACTTTATATTATTATTTTTTTCTTCAGGAACTGATAGTTTTTGATACAAGTAACATTGCACTAATTATTTTTTTGTTAGCCTACACTTTGTCAAAGACTAAATGGTTTTATAGCTGGTATTGGAAATATAAATATGGTAAGAAAGAATATGCTTCCTGGTTTGGTGAACGAATATTGACTTTTTCAGAAACATCTTTGTTTGCTAAAACATCCAGAGCTGAAACAAGCTATAACTGGAACAGCTTCGTGAAATTTGGCGAGTCTAAGGAGTATTTTTTCTTGTTTGTGTCAAACTTGCAGGCAATAATAATTCCCAAAAAAGTCTTTTTACTTTCACAGGAACAATACGATATAAAGTTATTTATTGAAAGAAAATTGACAGAAAATAATTCAAAATCATGAGCAAATCACAATTCTTAAAAGAACAATTAGTACCGGCTATAGCCGCTATTTCTCCGGAGTTCAAACCGCTGTGGGGCAAAATGAATTTGCAGCAAATGACGGAGCACATGAGCCGTGAAGGCTTTCAGGTTGCAAGCGGAAAACTACCGCAGACTTTGGTTACACAGGAAGAGCATATACCTAAAATGCAGGCTTTCATGATGAGCGATAAGCCATTCAAGGAAAATACCCCCAATAGCTTAATGTCTTTAGAGCCGGTATCTGTAAAGCATGCTGACATGCAGGCGGCGTTGGTTGAACTTCAAACAGAAATTGATGATTTCTTTCAGGTTTATGAAAAGGAACCGGAAAAATCAATTATGAATCCGTTTTTTGGTAATTTGAATTTTGAAATGCAGGTTCAATTATTGCATAAACATGCTTTACATCATTTGAAACAGTTTGGAGTAGAGATATAGAGATTCTTCCATAATTCGGAATGACCTTTCTTCAGTATGTATCTGCGAAATCTGCGGGTTATTTTGCCAATAATGGAAAAATATCCGTCAACAAATCCATCATTTTATTTGTTGGAATGCCGAATTGGCATTTTTACCGTTTGGTTTGATATTTGCTACACCTAATAAAACGGCATTTCAATTTTGCATTCAAAAATGCCTTATTTTTATTTCTTTATAAAATATTCAATTTCTTAAAAATGAATTCTAACGAGTTTCGCAAATATGCGGTCAAACATCGTGGTATCAGCAGCAATACATTTGATAGCTATGCCGCGCATATAAGTGCACAACCAACAGCTTTAACGCCATATATCATTGAAGAACGTCCTATGAATGTTGCTTCTATGGATGTTTTCAGCCGGTTGATGATGGACCGTATTATTTTTATGGGTGAACCCATAAACGATTATGTAGCCAATATTGTTACGGCACAATTATTATTCCTGGAAAGTACAGACCGTACGCGTGATATACAAATGTATATTAATAGTCCCGGTGGTAGCGTTTATGCAGGTTTGGGTATTTATGACACTATGCAGATAGTAAACCCTGATATTGCTACTATCTGTACAGGTATTGCTGCAAGTATGGGTGCCGTATTGATGTGTGCCGGAACAGAAGGCAAACGTACTGCTTTACGTCACGCACGTATTATGATGCATCAGCCGAGCAGCGCCATTGGCGGACAGGCAACGGATATCAGTATTACCGTTAAGGAAATTCAACGTGTAAAACAGAATCTATATCAAATCATCAGCGACCATTCCGGTCAGCCGATTGAAAAGGTTGCAAAGGATAGCGATCGTGATTATTGGTTGCTTGCTGAAGAGGCAAAAGAATATGGCCTTATTGATGAAGTGTTGAAGCCAAGTCCAAAGAAAAAAGCGTAATTATAATTTGCTTTGGCATATCAATTTTAATTTCAAAATTTCTAATTACAAAACAAAATGAATCCAAATAAACTGGCTCAATTGGGCCTTCCATATAAGAATGAAGATGAGGACGAGGAAGAAAAACCGGTTGTAGATAAGCCGGGTAGTCTTTTCATTAAGAAACAGGAAGAACTGTTTTTTAAGAACCGTACTGTATATCTCTGGGGACCGGTAGAAGATAAATCGGCAAAGGATATCGTAAGTAAATTGCTTATGCTTGACGCGGATAAACCGGGCAAAGAAATTAAATTTTACATCAATAGTCCGGGTGGGGTAGTTACCAGTGGTATGGTAATTTACGATGTGATGAAAATGATAAAATCTCCTGTTTCAACTATTTGCATGGGGTTAGCTGCCAGTATGGGCTCTATTCTTTTGGCGGGTGGTGAAAAAGGAAAACGTTCTATTTTCCCTCATGGAGAAGTTATGATTCACCAGCCAAGTTTAGGCGGCTATTTTCAAGGTGTAAGTGCTGATTTGGAAATTCACGCTATCCAGATTCAAAAAACAAAAGAATTAGGTGCAAAAATCCTTTCCGAAGCTTGTGGCCAGCCTTATGAAAAAGTATTGCTGGATTTGGAACGCGACTATTGGATGGATGCTGAATCTGCCATTAAGTATGGTATTGTTGATAAAATAATAGACAAGTTATAAAATAAGCCATTTTTCAAATTATAAAAAGAGTTGGATTTCTTTCGAAATTCAACTCTTTTTTTGTCTATTACACGGTTTGAGAACTTGTTGATGCATAGATGATAATGACTTCCTGTTTTAAATATAACTTAAATCAAAACAAACAATAATATTAAATTGTTTTTATTGGTGTTGACAATTGCTATCAACAAGAAACCATTTTTAAGAAGTTTTAAAACCGGGAATTTATGAAAAAGCAATTTTTACTATTTGCGATTGCAGCCGTTTTAACAGGCTATAATGCCTCAGCGCAAATATCACTGACTACCCTGAATGATTTTCAGGACGGGACTACTCAAAGCTGGACTTCTGTAGGGGCCGGCACAAATCCATTAAATGTTGCAGATATCGGCCACTTGGGTGCAGGTGACAATGCATTGGTAGTAACTTCTACAGGAGGAATAGGTCCCAATGTAAATCTTGTTATACAAAATAATACAGCAGCATGGACGGGTAATTGGACAACAGTAGGTGTAGCTTACATTTCTTTTTGGGCAAATAATGTCGGAGCAAATCCTGTAACATTAAGAATTGGTGTGGATGGTGGCGGTGGACAATTCAGTTCTACAAATGGAGTGACAATTCCTGCAGGTTCAGGATGGGAACAGATAAATATTCCGGTTCAGAGCGGAGATTTTACAGCAGATGGCGGAACAAATATTGCGAATACCTTAGCTGCAACCACTGCAGTCCGCATTTTGAACAGTACATTACCTTCATATAATGGCGAATCTGCTTCAGCAACTGTTCAGATTGATAATATCAAGCCGGGAAATGTGCCATTGCCAATTGTACTTTCTTATTTTAGGGCAACTGCTCAGCAAAATACAGTTAACCTGAACTGGGCTACGCAGAGTGAGACGCAAAGCGAATATTTTGCAGTTATGCAATCACCGGATGGCGTAAACTGGCAGGAACTTACAAGGATAAAAGCCGCCGGAAATTCCAAAACATTAAAAACATATGCCTGGAAAGACGTAAGCCCTGTAGCGGGTGATAATTACTACAAACTAAAAATGATTGACAGAGAAGAAGTTGGTAGTTATTCAATGGTAGAAATGGTGACCATAAGAGGTTTAAATACTTCAATTCAGGGTCTGGTTGTTTATCCTAATCCAAATTATACCGGAACACTTTATGTAACCGGTATAACAGATAAAAAATTGAAGATATTTACTTCCTTAGGTGTTGATGTTACCAGCCAGGTTGTTTTTAATAATTATTCGGATGACCAATATGAGATCAATATTCAAATGCTTAACCCGGGCCTATACTATTTGAACACAAGAGATGGTGTGAGAGCTTTTATTAAGCATTAAAATGGTTATTCATTTTAATCTGATAAAAAAAGGGTCGATATTCAAAAATATCGACCCTTTTAAAAATAACCTTTTCATTGTAATCAACAGCGAATCTTTGTTATTGTTCAAGACTTTATTTATCAAGGATATAAACTACTCTTTCTTTTCTTCCGAAGAAATATCCTATAGAGAACTGGAATGTAGGCATTTTAAACAATTTGTTTACTGCATCTGCATCTCCGTTGTAGTTGTTCCAAAGATTTTGAGTTACTCTTGCATCAAAGGACAATTTCCTTGAAATATCATAACTCAAGCCTCCGACATATCCCATCCCGAATCTTGAAGCAAAATCTTTTTGCTCGTTCAATCTGAAATCTGAATTTAAGAACGGATTTTGATTTTGTGCTTCAGTAGAAGAAACATTGATGCTGCTTACAGTATTAGTTCTATCCCATTTCGCAGGGAATGAATAAGTCATATTTACACCACCGAAAACAGAAACTCTCCCAAGGCTGTAACTTAATGTTACAGGAAATTCCAATGCAGAGAAACTATTGATTTTATAAGCGGATGTTGTTGTGTTTTGCGTACCGCTGAATAACCACTCCAAGCCTGACTGTTGAGCGCTCACATTATCGTAAGTCACAGATTGGTCATTGATGGAATAATTACTGAAATAGTGATTGGCAAATTTTAATTCTCCGGCTAAAGTCAGTCTTTCACTTAATTGATAAAGGCCGGCAATACCGAATTGCATACCAAAAGCTGTCGGATTACCCATGAAACCATTTCCGCCCAAAAGAATGGCAGCATAGAATTTATTGGTACCGTCAAAATAATTGGAAATACCTTGCGAAGTATTCTGTACCAGTTGATTGAATTTGCTTGGGTCAACTTTGCGGCTTGCAACTTTGAAATCGGAAAGCGGAACCATATTCACCATTTCACTGGCAACTGTAATAGTTTTTACTCTTGCCATCGGCACAATTACTTCTGCTTTAGGAATAATGTTGGCTTTGCGTAAAGATGCTATTTCCATTGGTGCCAAGGGGGTGTAGCGGATTCTTTCCACACGTGTAATGGCCAATGTATCAATTACGGTTTTGTTATCTTTTGTTTCGGTACGTTGTACCATGTCAATCTTTCTGACAGTATCCCTTATTTCTTTAAAGAAGCTGCCATTTTCATCTTTCACAATTTTTTCCTCGTTATAATGCGCAGCAACTACTTTCATATCAGCACCGTTATTTGCTGTATTTGCAGAAGGCTTATTATTTGTTCCGTTTGCTTTGTTACCGTTTGAAACAGGATATATTGTTTCAATCACATTTTGCTCTTCAAAAGGTTTTGGTACCGGAGGAGCCGCATTTTGAGTTTTTCCGTTAGTGGCAGCCGTTGATTTACCCGCAGCAATCTTATTACCACCGATTGTAGACTTTGAATGATCGTTATTGGTACCGGAGGCTGCGATGTTGTTATTTGACGTATTAACATTATTGCCCGGAGTAACTGTTTTCAGATTGTTTGCATTTGTTTTGCCGACTTCTTTTGAACCCGAAGGATTATTGGCACCATAGTGGTTTGAAGCATGCTGACCTGCTATTTTCGGATTCGTATTTTCTGCAATACCTTCTTTGGAATGACCTTTATCAGATGGAATATTTAAATCCGGTGAACCGGTTTTCACAGTCGCGGAAACATAATTATCTGCATTTATTTTTCCGGAAGGCATATTATTCGCTTTTGCGTCGACATGATTCGAAGCTATAACAGCAGATTCGTCTCCCTGGGGAATTTTCGTGCTATTATATTTGCTAATGCCATAATATGACAAGCCGCTTCCAATCAATAACATTGCTATCATTGGAATCATATAACGACGAAGTGCGCTGACGGGTGCAGGTGAGCCTACCGGCATTGCATTGTCCAGAAGGTCTTTCATGCGCATCCAGGATCCGGTTCCTTCCGGCTCCTCTTTGTCTTTCAGCTTTCTGAACACTTCATCAATATGGATGAAATCATTCGGGTTATCCATACCGTTTTATTTTTTTAGATGTAATTTCAATCTTTCTATTTTCTCTTTTAGTATGCGTCTTGCTTCAGACACATGCCATTTTGATGTTCCTTCACTAATGCCAAGATGTTTGGCTATTTGCTTGTGAGGTAAATCATCCATCACAAACATGTTAAAAACTGTCCGCGTTGCTTCGGGCAGTTCATGAACCAAATCCATTAAATCATTGTAATACATACGGTTAGCGTGATCCTTATGTATCAGCTCATCCTTTTCAATCAACAATATCTTCTCTTTGTATTTTACATTGGAAGATGCATAATCGGCTACGGCGTGAAATACAATGCGACGTAACCAACCTTCAAAAGAACCTTTGAAGGAATAGCTGTCAATTTTTTGAAAAGCACGTAAAAAACCATTGTTTAAAATTTCTTCCGCCTGGGCCATTTCAGGGAAATAGCGACGCACCATACCCATCATTCTCGGATAAAATAAATGGTATAACTTACCCTGAGCGCTCCGTTCGTTACGGGAGCACCCTGCTATAAGTTCCTGAAGTTCATCAGTTTTTACCGAAATATTATTATATGCCAATGCTACGGACAATCTTTTAGCTTAAGGTTTTTTGTTCGTCCTCGTGCTTAAAGACAGATTATGAAAGCAATAGGTTGGGCGTTTTAAGGCCTGAACCGTATTTCTGTACCTGTTTTTTCATAAAACTGACATTAAGCAAACAGGTGAAAATTATTTTAATATTTCATCAATGGTTTTTTGAGCCAAAGGATGATAATTAGGCCTTGATTTCTGATAAATTTCTTTTGCCATCTGAAGGCCATCCGGCGTTTCTTTCATTGCTTTGTATAACGGCTCCAGGAATTTTTGCCTGCCTGTTACCAATAAAAAATCTTTCATGGCCGGATATGCAGGTTCATATTTAGAGCGGATGGATTGTAAAAACCACAAATCTGCAATTTCACTGTTTTTTGTATGGGTAAAATGAAAAGCATTATCAAGGTCTTTCATTTTATCGGAACTTAAATCTTTTGGCATAGAACGTAAGAAATGCATCCATTCAAAAGTACTCCAGTCCTTTGTATTGAGCTGAGACGCCGGTTTTCCATTCAGGAATGCTGCACTTTGTGCTTCCGTTGCCTTAAACCTTGCATTGCCTGCTCTTGGACAATTAGCAGGAATGCCGGGGCCGTAAACCCAATCGTCTATATTGATTTTAGCTTGCCAGTCGGAGTTTTGTTTCAGCAGGTTGTCATACAGATAAACGATAAAATCTTCGGTATTGATGGTTTTGAATGCATGGCTGTCAAAATAACCGCGAAGGAATTTATCCATATTTTCCCTGCCGACAATATTCTCAATCAAATAGAGAAATGCTGCTCCTTTTTCGTAAGCGACGTCTGTCAGCCCAACATCAGGGTCACGGCCTTTTAAGTCCAGTTTCAGCCATGTATCTTTACTTTTTGCACCCAAATCATTTACCGCTGCTTCCATATCCTGATATCCTAATTCCCAAAGCATATCCACATAATCTTTGCCATATTGGGCTTCTGTAATACGTCTTTCAAAATATACAGTAAAACCTTCATTCAGCCAGAAATCATTCCATGTAGCATTGGTCACCAAATTGCCGCTCCAGTTATGTGCCAACTCATGCGAAATCAGATTCACCAAAGATTTGTCGCCCGCTAAAATAGTAGGCGTACAGAAAGTGAGTTTTGGATTTTCCATGCCACCAATCGGGAAGCCGGAAGGCAATACCATAACATCATAACGTCCCCAACGATACGGACCATATAAGGCTTCGGCTTTATGCACCAATGTATCCAGATCTTCCAGTTCTTTTCTTGCCTTTGGCAAAATAGCCGGTTCTGCATAAACGCCCGTATTAGGCCCTACTGCTGAAAAGCCAATATCGCCTACAGCTAATGCCATCAGATAAGCAGGAATGGGTTTGTCCATTTTAAAATTGTAGATGCCGTCATCCGATTTCTTTTGAGGGTTTTCGGCTGACATCAGTGCCAGCAAGCCTTTCGGAACCTGAACTCTTGCATTATAAGTATAACGGATACCCGGTCCATCCTGACAAGGTATCCAGCTACGCGCATAAATAGATTCGCTTTGGGTATAAAGAAATGGTGATTTTTTACCAAAAGTCTGCGCAGGTGAAAGCCATTGCAAAGCGATAGGATTATCTCCTGTTTTGTAATATATAGTAAGTGATTTATTGATTGGTTTTATTGTAACGCGTAAAGCACTTCCTAAAATTTCATCATCTTTTCCTAAAGTAAATTTTGCTTGCGTACCGTCATCCAGTAAAATACTGTCGATGGTTAAATCTTTGGTATCAAATACTACAGAATTGGATTGCTTCAGGTGCTGAAGTTCCCATTTTGCCGAACCCGTTATTTTCTTTTCATCAAAATTTACAGAAATATCAAGGAACAGATGTGTTGCCTTTACACTATCTGCGTTTGAATAGGTATGCCAGTCTTTATTAATGTCTTTCGGGCTATCGTTAGTACTGGCAGTATCTGCGTTATTGGTGGAGTTTGAATTGCAGGCAATAAACGTGCAAACGGAAAGCAAGGAAAGGGAAAGTATTCGAAGCATGTCAGGAATTTTATAATAGTGCGATAACAGCAAATATAGATTTAAGTTTCGAATGCTAAACATCCGCGCTATCTGAAAATAAAAAGCATTCTATTCAAGATCATTCCTGTTGAGAATAGAATAAAGAAAGCTAAATAAATCTCATATTTACATGCAATATTTTGTTTGTATTTAAACTTTTGTTAACTTGGTCAGTCTTTTTAGTGCAGTTACTATTCCAATAACAACATTTTAACCGAAAAAACACCATCGATGATGCACAATTTACAAGTCAAAAAAGGCTGCCGTACACTCAATGTAGCCTTTGTCACGGCCTTCCTTCTGCTTACTTCTGTCTTTGTCGGGCGGGCACAAACCACCATTACTACCACAGGTTCATTTACAAATGATACAACGCTAAGCACAGTAACATTTAATTTTCAGAATACAAACAGTTATGCTGTTGTAATAACCGGCTTAGACGGTATCATGGCCGACTACGGACAGAACTATGTGGCATTATGGTATAAAACGTCAGCTATTAATGGTAGTCCCGGCGCTATTGATGTTTCTAACGGCTGGACTATGTATACTTCCTCCGGAAATGTCAGCGGTATTGCCAACATTTCAAATAATACTACACAACCATTTTTAACAGGTATGAACCTTGTTATTCCAGCCAATACAACTTATGGTTTAGCTGTTGTAGCTACCGGATCGGGAGCCATGCTTAGATGTGGCCTTGGTTCACCTGCATTCAGTATCGGAGGAGGTGGCTGCAATGTAATAAGTGGCAGCAATTCGGGATATGCAAGCAATAATCCGCCACCTGCAGCACCTAACTTTTCACCTGTTGCATGGCTTGGTAAAATAACTTTTGCACAGGTTGTAGCATGTACAGGTACTCCTGCCGCAGCAACTATTTCGGGGCCTTTGAATGTTTGTTCCAATGCTTTGTTTACACTTACTTCGACTCCTTATCCTGCCGGAACAACTATCAGTTATCAATGGCAAAAATATAATAGCGTAACACTTGTATGGGAAGACATTGCATCGGAAACAAGTAATACTTATAATTGTGTTAGTGGTATTACTGCCGCTACTCAATTCAGATTGAAAACAAGCTGTACACCTTCAGGCACACCTTCTTATTCAAATACGCTTACAGTAAGTATTGGCGGCGGGCTGCCCGGCGGTGTTTATACTATTAATAATAATGCACAAAGTTCTGCAACCAATTTCGTTTCATTCAGCGCAGCAGCTGCGGCAATGCGTTGTGGTATTACAGGAGCTGTTACGCTAAATGTTGACCCTAATTCCGGACCATATACAGAGCAAGTAGCATTTAATAATATTCCGGGAACCAGTAATGTAAATAAAATCAGAATAAACGGTCGCAACAGGATATTGCAATATGCCAACGTCGATAACACAAATCCGGGGATACTTAATATATTGGGAACCAGATATATTACAGTAGATAGTTTAACAATAAGAAGTTTAAGTACATCAATTGGAATAGGTGCGGTGATATCTGACACTGCTAAATATGATTCCCTTACGCATTGCTTTGTTGACATGAGATCACTTAATGTAACAAGTTCAGCTTATACTGCAGGTGTTTCTTTGTCCAATTATTATTATAACTCCAGTTTTGATTATTCAAGTACGGAAAATTGCTATATAGGCCACAATTATATTCTTGGCGGAACAGGCATTGGCGGCCCTTATTATGGTATTATTGATGATTATTATTACAACAACCAACAATATCAGACGGATAGCGGTAATGTAATGGACTATAACACAATTGAGAATTTTGTTTATGGAGGTATTCTGACAAGCGGTGATAACGGAACTTCTATTTGCTACAATGATATTCACAGGACCAATAAGGCAAGCACATCTTATTTTATGGGTATCAGGGTTTATTCAGGTGATTATAACAATAATTCATCCGCACTCAGCTTAAATAAAATAAAAATTGTAGGAAACAGGATACATGATCCGTCGAATCAGTCATCAAATACCGGTTTTATGGGTATCTATGTTTTGACTGACTGGTATAATGGTCTTAATAATAACAATGAACAAAGTAATATCCTTATTGCAAATAATGCCATCTATAACGTAAACAGCAGTTCGTCAAGTTATGTGTATGGCATTTATTGCATTGGCGGCAATAATTATAATAATAACTCCACTACAGATTGGGATACTACAAAGATTTACCACAATACTATTGACCTGAGTATGGTCAATTCGACTACAGCAGGAAATACAGTTGGTATCTACTATATTAACGACTACTATAATGGTAACACGAATAATGATGATGAAGCGTTGTTTATAAGAAACAATATAGTTACTGTTACGGGCAATAATACCTCAAATGCAGCTTTTGGTTTTCTTTATACTGACAATTATCTGAATAACAGCAATTATGAAATCTACCCTCAACGTAATAATTTTTATCTGAATAATCCTGCCACTACTCAATATTACGGTTCCTATAATGGTGTGAATTACAATACCATGGCTGCTTTTCAGCTTGCAAACCCTACAATGGAAGTGGGTTCGTTGAGTGTTAATCCGCAATATACTTCACCTGCAACGGGCGATTTGACACCATTGAACTATGCTTTGTATGGTAACGGATTAAATGTTCTGGCAGATGTGTCAACAGATATACTTGGCAGACAAAGATCTTCTGCTCCGACTCCCGGTGCGTTTGAAATTACTACAGATGCAGGTGTTTCGGCTCTTGCATCGCCATTGGGCATCTATTGCAGCAGTATAAAAATGGTAAGCGTCGTTCTTCATAATTATGGCATGCTGAATGTTACGAATACTCAGGTGCAATGGACTCTTAACGGTGTAGCACAACCTACTGTTGCATTCACAGGAAATATTGCTCCCAATGGAAATGCCACTGTCAATTTAGGGAACGGTTTGTTCCTGCCCAACACTCCAGTTACCATCAAGGCCTGGACATATATGCCTAACGGCCAGACAGATGGTATTCCTACGAATGATACCTTAACTATTACGACGCAATCTTCTACCAGTGTTCCTGTAGATATAGGTCCGGATGATTCTATCTGTACAGGTAATACCCTTACCTTAAATGCAGGCTATCCGGGTTCCAATTATGTTTGGGATAACAACTCTACAGCACAAACGCGTACTATCCAGAATGCAGGTACATACTATGTAATGCTTACTGCTTATGATGGATGTATAGGTGTCGATACGATGAAACTTTATTTAAGACCATTGCCTGTTGTGGATTTGGGTCCTGATGTTGAAATATGTGAAGGCACGACTTATACTTTTGATGCCGGTCATCCGGGAGCAACTTATATGTGGGATAACGGTGTCACAACGCAAACCCGTACTGTAGATACAGCCGGCGATTACGAAGCGCAGGTAACAGATGGATTTGGTTGTACAGGTGTCGATAATGTTTCTGTTGGGATGAAAGACATCCCGCTTATTGACGGTATCAACGCTACACATGCCGATTCGGGCCTTTACACTTTCTATCCGCTAAACCCGCGTTATATTATCAACTATGTCTGGAACTTTGGCGATGGAACTCCTGAAGTTTCGGGTTATATGGTACAGCACCAGTATGCGCACAACGGCATATATACCGTCACGCTTAAAATGGAAGGGGAGTGTACCGGCTTGATTGTTGCCAAGTCAAGGACAGTAGATGTATTCAATGCGAGCGGCGAAGGAACCGGTATCAGCAATACTAAGTTCAATGGCGATATATCACTCTACCCTAATCCGGCGAAGAACACTTTGCAGATTGACAATAAGTCAGATGCCAAAATGAAAAGAGTAGCTGTTTACAATACTTTGGGACAGCTGATTATTGACCAGGCAGCTGATAATGCGCAACATCATCAATTAAATACTTCCATACTTTCAAGTGGGTTATATTCTATCAGAATTGAAACTGATAAAGGTATAGCAGTACAGAAATTTGAAGTAATGAAATAGATTCAGGACAGAGTTTAGAATAATACAAAGAGCGCTGAAATATAATTTCAGCGCTCTTTGTATTGAATATTGTTGTAATTGTGGTTGCCGATTTTATTCGATGAAAGTAATAATGGCTTCTTTATTTTTTGAAGCAGTTGTAAATACTTCCTGTACTGTTTCAAAATATTCTATAAGATAATCATCTACCTCTTCTTCATCCCAAACATTGTTGGGATAAACACCAATCTCTTTCATGTCTTGCGCATTGAATTTCTCTTTTAAAGAAGAAGGAACAATATCCCTGATTTGTTCCTGCAAATTCTTTACTTCTTCAGGACTTAAATAATGAGCTGGCCCCGTGCCAAGATTCAGGTTTTCATCTATCAGTTGATTACTGAATATTAATCTGGACAAAGGCTCGGATGTATCGGAAGAATTTTTACCCGTCAGCAGATAAATAATACCATCCCAACTTTTGTCAATATCATATCTTCTTGTATCATTTGCTGCTTCATTCAAAACTCTTTCGGTCAATAAATTGCTGTCCGATAAGTAGTTTGTCAATTCTTCGGCGCTGGCCCGCAAAATCTGGAGATGCATACCCATAAATCAGTAATTATATTTTGGGGACGAAATTAAGCAAAGCGAAAGATTATAGCTGATAGTAACTTCATAACTACGATAGTTATAGATCATAAGCCAGATATTCTTTCGAGAATTTCAGATAATAAATCGTAACAACATCTCCTTCCCTGAAAGCCCGGTATGGGTCGGGCGTAAATGTTTTGATAGCATCGCAATCAAGCCAATAAATATTGATGCCAGCAGGTGTATCGAATACTTTTATGACGGAAGTTTGTTCTTTTACAATCATGCCATATTCTGCATCATGCTTGTAATGTATATTCATCTTTTTAAACTTCGGATAAGCAAGCCAGAAAGCGAAGATGAAGCCAATAGTAACTACAATCAAAGGAGCGAAATTTATTTTATTTTCCGGTTGGCCAGCTAATAGCTGACCTCCGGTAATAACAATATAAGCAAGGATCAAGCAGGAGATTAATACAGTCATATTACGCTTGTAAGGCCTAATATATCTGCCTCTTATTTCTTCGCGAAAATCGGGTTCCATTATTATGTATTCCTGCTGCTTCATTTCATAAAGATAACATTAGGTTCATTAAATAGCATGATCAATCAATAATGTATAAAGAGCTTTTAAAAAGTTGTCAGTTCTGAACTGAAACATCAGGCTTTCTCTCCTGCCATTTTCATAATAAGTTTATACTCTGCTTCTGTTACTTTACCTACCGACAAACGTCCCAATCTTATCAAATCCATATTTTCCAATCCGGGCGTTTGCTTCATTTCTGCAAGTGTAACAGAATTCTTCAAAGCTTTTACAGGTTGAAAGTTTACGGCAACCCAATTCGTATCTTCTGTGGAAGGGTCTTGATATGCTTCTTTTGAAACCTTTGCTATTCCAACTATTTCCAGCCCTTCATTGCTATGATAAAAAAATGCCTTATCACCTTTTTTCATATCACGAAGATTATTGCGGGCAGCATAGTTGCGAACACCATCCCAAAAAGTTTCTCCATCTTTTACAAATTGGTCCCAACTGTATTTGAACGGTTCGGATTTTATAAGCCAGTAATTCATTGTTAGATATTAGACTTTAGATATTAGATTTGATATGATGAATTAGAATTTAATTCATGGAATTTTAATCTTCAATTTCAATATTTCCTTCAAACACAAATTTTGCGCCACCGGTAAGAATTATATTTTCCGCTGTATCGGCAGTTCGCTTTTCAAACATCACGGAAAGGTCACCGCCTTTTGCTTTAACGGCAACTTGGAAAATACCTGTTTGTTGTTTTACGGAAGCTATTGCAGCAGCAGTGACACCGGTTCCGCAAGCTAAAGTTTCGTCTTCCACACCACGCTCATAAGTCCTTATTTTAAGGCCTTTTTCTTTTGGTGTAACGAAATTTACATTAATGCCTTTTGGTTGAAATATTGCCTGATTCCTGATATTGCGGCCTTCTTCAAAAACATTCACCAAATCCGTGTCAACAACCTCTTTTATATAATGTGGCGAGCCCGTATTCATGATGGTGTAACCATTCTCAAATTGAATGGTGTTAATGTCCGACATGTGCAAAGACACGTTATTATTGGGTAAAATAACGGCATCGTGGATGCCATCAATGGCTTTAAATGTTGTTTGTTTTCCGACAATATTTGAATGATACGCAAAGGCAGCAATACAACGCCCGCCATTACCGCACATAGTGCTTTCGTTGCCATCGGCATTATAATATATCATCTCAAAATCTGCTTCGGCCGTATTTTGCAGCAACATCAAACCATCTGCTCCAATACCAAATCTTCTGTCACAAAGAAATGCTATTTGTGATGTATTAAGTGCTATAGAAGCCTCGCGGTTATCAATAATAACGAAATCGTTTCCTGCTCCCTGATATTTATAAAAGTGGATGTTCATTGCAGCGCAAAATTAAATCATTTGCCTCAAAAGCCTGAATAAGTATTAAAAGTAATAGGCATTACTAATACTCAGATAGAAGCTTACATTTAATAATTCAAAAAAGGTAATTTCGCATCATACAATTTTAAAGATGAGCGATACGAGTTACCCGAAGGAAAAAATCAATATTCTATTCCTCGAAAATATCAGTGATAAAGCTGTTGATTTTTTCAAAGAGCATGACTATGTAAATATCACGAAATTAAGCGGTGCGCTTAATGAAGCTGAGCTTATAACGGCTATCAAAAATGTTCATATTCTGGGCATCCGTTCCAAAACGCAAATCACGCCTGCAGTACTGGCCGCAGCCAATAAATTACAAGCTATCGGATGTTTCTGCATAGGCACAAATCAGGTGAGCCTCGAAACAGCTACAGAGCTTGGCATTGCTGTGTTCAATGCACCTTACAGCAATACCAGAAGCGTGGCGGAATTAGTTATTGGCTTGAGCATTATGCTTATGCGCAGGATTCCCGACAAAAATCTCTCTGCTCACCTCGGCATCTGGAACAAGGATGCAAGCGGCAGCTTCGAGCTGCGTTCCAAAACAATTGGCATTATTGGTTACGGTAATATTGGCGCACAGGTAAGTGTTATCAGCGAAGCGCTTGGCATGAAAGTTTTGTATCATGATCATTCCAAGAAACTGCCCATGGGCAATGCGCAATCCTGCAAGACCCTGAAGGAACTGATTGAAAATAGCGATATTGTTACGCTGCATGTTCCGGGTGGCGCTTTGACTGAAAATATGATAAATGCAGAAACACTTCAATATTTTAAAAAGGAAAGCATTCTGATAAATTGTGCCAGAGGTGAAGTGGTTGATTTGAATGCATTGGCAGAAGCCATTAAAAATAAGAACATTTCGGGGGCTGCTGTCGATGTTTTTCCTGAGGAGCCGGATCATAATGGGGCTGCTTTTAAATCACCTTTACAAGGTTTGGAAAATGTAATCCTTACACCGCACATCGGCGGTTCCACTTTAGAAGCACAGGTAAATATCGGCGAAGATGTAAGCGCCAAACTTTTCAACTACCTGGAGACCGGTGAATCTTCCGGTTCGCATACTGTTCCGCCTATCGGCTTACCTCCTGTAGAAGGAGCACATCGTATTTTGCATATACATAATAACGTCCCGGGTGTTTTGAGCGCCATTAATACAGCGCTTTCCAATTCGGGTGTAAACATTATTTCGCAATATTTAAAAACCAATGACAAAATTGGTTATGTGGTTTTAGATGTCAATAAAAGTCTTTCGCATCAGGCGATTGAAGTATTAAAAAACGTTGATGAAACAATCAAAGTACGGTTGCTTTATTAACTGTCCGGCAACTATCGGGTTGTTAATTGGGAGAGGACTATATCTCAGCTTTTCAAAAAATCAATATCTTTACGACTCATTTATAAATTATTTCCAATACCAGATGCGATTTTCCCTTCAAAAGGCTTATTCTTTCTTAGCGTTCGTTTTAATATTTTTTACCGGTAGCGTGCAAATATTTGCCCAGGCTGACAATTCCAATTTCAAAAATTATCAGTTGGCTGCTCCCCGTGTTGCCAAAGCTTATGCACAATACAATGATTTGCTTAAAAAGCAATTTGAAGCCAAGGGCCTGAATTATCCTCCAAAGAATATTTACATCCGTGCTTTCAAGGCGCAGAATGAATTGGAGATTTGGGTGAAAAACAATGATAACGATACTTTTACTTTGTTTAAGCAATATAAAATCTGTGCGCTTTCTGGCTCGTTAGGTCCTAAACGCTGGGAAGGCGACAGGCAGGTTCCGGAAGGCTATTATTTCATTTCCAACTTCAATCCCAGCAGTGATTTTTATCTGTCCCTGTTGTTGAGTTATCCTAATTATTCCGACATGTTGCTGGGCAATAAAGCAGATCCGGGTGGAGATATTTATATTCACGGAGGTTGCGTTACAATAGGATGCCTGCCTATGCAGGATGAAGGCATTCAGGAAATCTATACACTGTGTCTTAACGCAAAAATCAACGGGCAAAATAATATTCCGGTTCATATTTTTCCAACAAGATTCAATAAGGCCGGGCTTAACTTTTTAGGACGTGAATATGCGGACGATGTAAACCGTCAGCGTTTCTGGATAAACCTGAAAGCAGGCTATGACCATTTTGAAAGGACACATACGCTCTATCCTGTAATGTATAACCAGGAAGGAAAGTATATTTATTGATAATTATTTTTTGAGTGTAGTTATAAAAGATTAGAGCCGTTGCAATGCAACGGCTCTAATCTTTTAATATATTATTTCATCTCTAAAGTACTATTTGCTTTGCTTCCCTAACTTCAGCAATCCATTGTAAAGCAAGCTTCAATTGCTCTTCTCTTGTCATGTCACTGTTATCCAACACTCTTGCATCTTCCGCTTTTCTCAATGGACCTTCTTCTCTGTTGCTATCTATATAATCTCTCAGTTCCAGGTTATGCCTTACTTCATCTAAAGTAACATCCGGGTTGGTAGCATACATCTCCTGAAACCTTCGTTTGACACGTATTTCAGGGTCGGCAGTCATGAATATTTTTAATTCCGCATCAGGAAAAACAACGGTGCCTATGTCTCTGCCGTCCATTACCATTCCTCTGCGCTTACCCATTTCCTGCTGTTGTGCAACTGCAAATTGCCGCACTTCCTTTATTGCCGCAACTTCGCTGACTTTATCAGCAACAATTAAGTCACGGATATAACGCGAAACATTTTCACCATTCAGGAAAATATCAGAACTTTTAGTTTCCGGATGAGATTCAAAATGAAGTGTAATATTTTTCAACGCTTCCTTTACCTCATCCGTATTTTTTATCGAAACATTTTGTCTGAGTAAATATAATGTTATAGCCCGGTACATTGCCCCCGTATCGATGAAAGCATAATGCATCTGTGCCGCAATTTCTCTTGCCAGCGTACTTTTCCCACATGAAGAATATCCGTCTATGGCAATGATGATTTTCATATTTCTTAATTTTATCGCTCAGGGAAAGGTCTGTTTTTAAAAGAAGATCATTTCTGATTCCACAGGCAAATGTAAGATTTTTTGCGCAGATTTTTTGATAGGATGTATTCACAAAACCTATGACACCAAAGCTCTTGCAGCCATTGAAAGCATTAACTTTGCGGCGTATTTTATCTTTAATTTTTATTACTCCAGACAATGGCATCCGATAAATTGACATTAAACTTAGGCTTTAGCCCTTGCCCCAACGATACTTTTATTTTTGATGCAATGGTGAACAATGGAATGGATACAGGCAATTTAGTATTCGATTATGTAATGGAAGATGTGGAAACACTTAATCAATGGGCCTTTGAAGGCAGACTTGCTGTCACCAAATTAAGTTATAACACTTTATTGAAAGTAAGCGACAAATACGCATTAATGGATAGCGGAAGCGCTTTAGGTCGTGGCGTAGGGCCTTTGGTCATTTGCAAAGCTTCTGAATTCGAGAAGATAAAAGATCATGCAGATTATTTCAAACAAGCCAGAATTGCTATTCCGGGAATACATACTACAGCCAATCTTTTATTTTCCCTTGCATTTCCGGAGGCAAAAAATAAAACAGAAGTACTATTCAGCGAAATAGAAGAACGTGTTTTAAATGGTGAATTTGACTGCGGGCTTGTGATTCATGAAAGCAGATTTACCTATCAGCAAAGAGGCCTTGAGAAAATAATGGATATGGGCGATTGGTGGGAAAAGGAAAGTGGCGCTGCCATTCCATTAGGTGGTATTTGTATCAGAAGAGATATTCCCGTTGAGATCGCGAAACAAGTTGAAAATCTTATTCGTAAAAGTTTAGAACTTAGTTGGAAGACCTATCCGGAATTATCCGACTTCGTAAAAAACAATGCACAGGAAATGGAAGAAGACGTAATGCGCAAGCATATTGAGCTTTATGTAAATGAATATTCTTTAAGCCTTGGAGCAGAAGGAAGAAAAGCTGTTGATACTTTATTTAAAAAAGCGCAGAAGCTTAATCTGACCGGAACCCAATCTTCCAATGTTTATTTATAAAATTAATGGTGGGCGTTTTAATCAGGAAGGTTTTTACCTTCCTGATTTTTTTTGCAAATGCCAATTGTTAATGTTTTGGCTGTTATTTCAAGATGATATAATTTTGATATCACATTAAAATCACAAAACAATTTCAGTTATGGAAAAACTAATACGCCCCACCAGTGGCTGGCTTATGTTACTGGTTAATTTACTCCTTATATGTTTTTGCATTTTTTGCTTCAGCAAACTTCCTGATCCGCCGTTTGTAGTTGCAGGTATCGTATTTGCCATTGCATCATTGATAACTATGGGTGGCTTTATTGCGATAGAGCCTAACAACAGTAAAGTATTGACGCTATTCGGTTCTTATATCGGCACGATCAAATCAAGTGGTTTTTATTGGACAAATCCCTTTTATACAAAAAGGAAAATATCACTCAGGGCTAATAATCTTGACACCAAAGCCATCAAGGTAAATGACAAACATGGCAATCCGATTATTATCGGCGCAGTGGTGGTATGGAATGTCGATAACTCTTACAAAGCTGCTTTTGAGGTGGATAATTATCCCTCCTTTGTTTTAACACAAAGTGAATCGGCCATCAGAAAACTTGCAGGTCATTATAGTTATGATAATTTTGAGGATGAAAATGCTGAAATTACTTTGCGCTCCAGTGGCGATGAAGTGAGCCAGATGCTGGAAAGGGAAATCGCTGAAAGACTTGCCATTGCAGGCATTGTAATCATTGAAGCACGTATTTCCCATCTTGCTTATGCAGAAGAGATTGCAAGTGCAATGCTGCAGCGTCAGCAAGCTACCGCTATTGTTGCCGCAAGGTCCAAGATTGTGGAAGGTGCAGTGGGCATGGTTGAAATGGCACTGGAACAACTATCTAAAAAAGATATTGTTACACTTGATGAGGAACGTAAAGCTCAGATGGTAAGTAATTTAATGCTGGTGCTTTGCGGAGATAAAAGTGCGCAGCCTGTTATAAATGCAGGTAGCATCTATCAATAGCAAAAATGGTTGTGGATTATTAATTTAATTCACAACCATCTGATATAATTAAAGTTATTGCAGGATATTTTAGTAAATCTCATCTTTGTATAAAGCAAACCGTGCAGAAAAAAATAAAATTTGGAGAAGAAGAATTTCATATTACGATTGGACGAACAACTCTACGAAGCTTTGGCACGTTGGGCTGCCGATGATTTCCGCAGCATCAACGGCCAGGTAGAATGGATAATTCATAATGCACTGAAAGAAAACGAACGACTTCCGAAACCTAAAGTTAAAAAGGCAAAGTCATCACCTGATAACTGATTTTTAAAACTGAAGATGCTTCACGGTCAATCCGTTATTTATTAACTGTTTCAGCGAATCTATTCCTATTTTCAGGTGAAGTTCGGAATAAGTTTTTGTTACCTTGTCATCACCTTTAGATGTCTTTACGCCTTCCGGAATCATAGGTTGGTCAGATACTAACAACAGCGCCCCCGTTGGAATTTTATTTGCAAATCCGGTAGTGAATATTGTAGCCGTTTCCATGTCAATAGCCATAGCACGCAAGCGTTTCAGGTAAAGTTTGAATTCTTCATCATGCTCCCATACTCTTCTGTTGGTCGTATAGCATGTTCCCGTCCAATAATCCTGTGCATAATCCCTTATAGTTGTAGATATCGCTTTTTGCAAGGCGAATGCAGGCAGTGCCGGCACCTCAGGGGGGAAATAATCATTACTCGTTCCTTCACCTCTTATAGCAGCAATAGGCAATATTAAATCGCCTACTTTATTTTTCTTTTTCAGGCCGCCGCATTTTCCCAAAAACAAAACCGCTTCAGGCTCTATAGCCGAAAGCAAATCCATAACAGTCGCAGCGCCGGGGCTTCCCATTCCAAAATTAATAATAGTAATACCTTCTGCTGTTACACATTGCATCGGCTTTCCGATTCCTACAATCGGTTCATTATGTATCTCGGAAAATAATTCCAGGTATCGATGAAAATTGCAGAGCAAAATATATTTTCCAAACTTTTTTAATTCTTGTCCTGTGTAGCGCGGCAACCAGTCTTCTACTATTTCTTTTTTATTTTTCATATCCATTCTTCTTTCCTTAAAGATAAAACATTTTACACTCGTTCCCGGCATTTTACAATAAAGCAATAAATTCCTGATTATAATTTCACATTACATTGCAAAATAAAGAGCACCTGCAATATTACAAGTGCTCTTTAATCATTATTCTATAATTCTTTATCTTACAATCTGCACTTGCTGATTCACAAAACCTTTGTTTGTAAGGACTCTGACAAAATAAATGCCTGTGCTGAAGCTTTCAACAGACAGTTGATGTATGGTTTCTGAATCTGCTTTATGGCGATACACCATAGCACCCAGAGCATTAAAGACCATCACATCTTTCATTTTATAGTCAGCATTTGTATTGCTGATGTTCAATACAGATTTTGCAGGATTGGGGTAGATATTTAGTTTGAAGTTTTCTTTGTTTATCGTTACTGTTCCTGTTGGTAAATCAACATTTATTTTTTGACTTACAGCGTATTCTGAGCAATCATTATAAACCCTTAATGTTACATTATATTCGCCTGATGCCGCAAATACATGTGTTGGGTTTATAGCCAGTACCAATGGTGAACCGTCACCAAAATTCCATTCGTAGCCATTTACATTTGTCGGATTCAAAGGAGAGAATTCAACTCTACCTAATTCTTCATAAAACTTTGGTATAAAATTAAAACCTTCTGTGCGTGGTGGCGGTAAATACGCTATATGTGTAGTGTCACTATTAACACAGGAATAAGGTGTTGTTATCGTTACAAAGTAAGTACCGGAGTCAGAAGCGTTAATAGTCTGGCTTGTTGCGCCGGTATTCCATAAATAGCTGTAACCGGAATTGCCTGCATCCAATACAACAGATGCGGAAGAACAGATTGAAGTGTCATTGCCAAGATTATCAACAGGCAGCGGACGCATGTTTACATAAGTACTGCTTGTAAGTTTACAATGGTGAGCACTTTTAATCTCTACAGAACGTGTGCCGCCTGAATCTACAGTAATGGTTTGCGTAGTGGCGTTTCCCGGTATCCAGAAAAAAGTACTTCCCGTATTTCCTGCATTCAATGTTGTTTCACTTCCTTCACATAAATTGGTTGTATCAGGAAGATTGTTTACCGGAGCAATACCCGGCGTAATTGCAATGGTATCTTTTTTAGAACATCCATTCACCGTAACATCGGCAATGTATTGTCCAACAGCATTGGTTGTGATGGTTTGTGTGGTTTGCCCGCCGGGTGACCATAAATAAGTTCCGCCTGCATTGCCCGCATTCAGCGTGAGTGAAACCCCTGGGCATAAAGTAGTGTCATTGCCAAGATTTACAACCGGCACTGGACGAATGGTAGCCACCACAGTCTCTCTCGGACTTGCGCATCCCGACGAAACATAGAAATTATAAAAGTAGTAATAATTGGCCGCGTTCGTAGCGCCATTTACCCAAGAAGATACCATTGTAATTACGTTAGGTATACTGTAATTGGCAAAGGTCGGGTTTATGGACTGTTCCCTGCTCAGAGAAACAGTAGTACCGTTTAATGCAAGTATTTTGTAATCGTTTCCTGTTGGAATGCTATAATTAACGGGCAAATAAATTTTAACACGTGAAGTGGCGGTGGCGCCTATTCCGGCAAAAGTAAAAGTATCTGTTTTTAATATTGTGTTGGCTGCATTTTGTAGTTGAACGATTATCTTTCCTGTGTCGGACACTACCCATACACCTACACTATCAAGGTTAATATTGGAAAGGGTATTAAAACGGATACCCTGACCTGTGTTATTAGGAGTTGCCTGAGCTATACCTGTATAATCATTCCGGCCTGTCTGACCTATAGATGATAACTGAACAGCTTCTACATAGAAATTAGTAGTAGCCGTCAATGATGGAGTAGTAAAACTGTTTCCTGCACCGATACTAGTGCCACCCATAGCCGTACTATACCATTTAAGGCTTGCTCCGGTACTGGAAGTAGCTTCTAATGTAACGGTACCCGGTCCGCAATTAAAGCTGTCTTTTTTTGAAGGCATAGCAGGGGCGTTGCATAATGTTGTAAAATTCGTAACAGCAGACCATGTGCTTGTATCCCCGGCAGTACAGATTGCTCTTACATAATAATTATAAGAGGTGGAAGGAGTCAATGGTGGGTTTAGAGTATAAGGTTTCGTTGCTGTAAAAATAGAAGTTCCTCCTGTATTGACATTGAAACCAGAAGTGCCATATTTTATCTGATAGCTGATTGGTGTACCTGTCTGATTCCAGTTTAAACTTGCAGTGGTAGATGTAACACCCGTAGCTGTTGGCGAAGTAGGAGCAGCACAAGTTATAACAGCAGCTTGATCAATAGATACAGCCATTACATTTAAAGTGGGAGAAGTACTTGTGGATGCTGTTCTCGTAATTTGAATGCCGTTGATTAGCTTACCTTGGTTTGCCGCATTAATAGCAATGCTATATTGATACAAATTAGGACCATTAGTACCGCTATTAAGAGCATTTGTTGTGCGGTTCAGACGCTGAAAGCCTGTATAAGCAACATTTGTACCTCCGTACCAATCTGCTACTACTATTCCCGTATTTATCTGATTTGTGCCATCCGTAAAATTCGTTTGAACAGTTATAGTACTGGTACCGCTACCTGTTACTGCCAATAAATAAAGCGTCTGGGCATTATAGGCAGTCTGAAATGTAAGGGTAGCTGTAGTATTAGTATTCATACGCAAAACATTATTGCCGGTATAAGCTGCCATTTGATAACTTAATCCTGTAGTTAATGCGCTATTAATAATACCGTTTGCCGGAAGGCCTGTAGTGCATGGTGTAGAAGTTGCCGTTTGTTGCCAGCCATTGGATACTAATACAAAACTGGCACCATCCACTGTCGTGCTTGTTGTTGCAGTAGCAGTACCCACTCCATTAGCTATTACATCAGCATTTAATCCTGAAGTTATTGTCAAAGGTATATAGGCAGCATCTACGTTAGAAAAACTTAAAAGTAAAACAGTTAAAATGCATGGAAACATTTTTTTCATAGAAATTTTTTTAAAAGACCACATTAAAAGGTAGGGTAAAAATACATATTGATGTGGGATTTAAAAAATTATATTTTCCTGTTGCTAATACATTTATAAGTCATATAATATTTATACTTACTGGTAAACAAAAGTGCCTGTCCTTAAATATAGGACAGGCACTTTTGTTATTTCAAAATACTTACTTTACCACCTGTACCTGCTGGTTCACAAAACCTTTATTGGTAAGTACTCTTACAAAGTACACGCCCGAACTCAGGCTTTCGACAGACAACTGATGCATGGCTTTTGAATCTGCCTTTTGGTGATAAACCATGGCACCAACAGCATTAAAGAGCATCACATCCTGCATTTCATAATCCGCATCTTTATTGCTGATGTTCAATACTGATTTTGCAGGGTTCGGATAAATATTCAGGTTGAAATTATTTTTATTGATAGTTGCAGTTCCTGTCGGCAGGTCCACATTGATTACCTGGCTGAGCGAAAAATCCGTACAATCATTATATACCTTCAATGTTACATTGTAATGGCCCGATGCTGCAAATACATGCACAGGGTTCATGGCTGTCACCAATGGCGAGCCATCGCCGAAATCCCATTCAAATGAATTTACGTTTGTAGGGTTCAGGGGATAGAATTCTACCTTGCCCATCTCGTCATAGAACCTCGGGATGAAGCTGAAGCCTTCTGTCCTTGGTGAAGGAAGGAAAGCAATATGCGTGCTGTCCGTGTGTTTGCAGGCATAAGGTGTGGTTACCACAACTACATAGCTGCCCGAATCTGCAGTGCTGATAGCCTGCGTAGTAGCACCTGTGTTCCATAAATAACTGTAACCCGGGTTGCCTGCATCCAATACCAGTACAACAGATTCGCATATGGTGGTATCGTTGCCAAGGTTATCCACAGGCAGGGGACGCATTTTTACATATGTGCTGCTGGTAAGCTTGCAATGGTTGGTGCTGGTTATAACAACGGAACGTGTGCCACCGGTGTCTACATTAAGCGTCTGTGTGGTAGCTCCGCCAGGTGTCCATACAAATGTGCTTCCCGTGTTTGCTGCATTAAGGGTCGTTTCATCTCCAGCACACAAATTGGTCGTATCAGGAAGGTTGTTTACAGGTGCAATACCCGGTATAATCAAAATAGTGTCCCTCTTCGAGCATCCGTTTACGGTAACGTTTACGATATACTGTCCGACTGCATTGGTGCTGATAGTTTGTGTGGTCTGTCCGCCCGGCGACCAGAGATAGCTTCCGCCTGCATTACCTGCATTCAGCGTAAGCGAAACACCCGGACAAAGCGTGGTATCAGGGCCAAGGTTAACGGTTGGTATAGGCCTGATGGTTGCTACTACCGCCTGCCGTGGCGTGCTTTCGCATGTTCCTGAAATAGCTGAGATATAATAGGTAGTCGTTACGCTGATGGAAGGCGTGGTGTAACTGTTACCTGTAGCTAAAGCTGTTCCACCTGTTGCAGCCGGATACCATTTGATGGATGCTCCGGAAGTCGTGGTTGCCTCAAGTATTACGGGGCCGGTTCCGCAATTAAAGCTGTCCTTCTTTGAAACTACAGATGGCGCATTGCAAAGAGTTGTAAAATTGGTAACAGGCGACCATGCGCTGGTATCGCCCACAGAACAGATAGCCCTTACATAATAATCATAAGAAGTAAAAGCTGTTAAAGGCGGGTTTAAAGTATAAGGTTTTGTTGGGGTAAATATAGAAGTACCTGCTGTATTTACATTGAAGCCCGGAGCGCCGTATTTTATCTGCCATTGTGAAGGAGTGCCAAGCTGAGTCCAGTTTAAAGATGCAGTAGTGGTGGTAATGCTTGTAGCTGTCGGTGAAGTTGGTGCAGGGCAACTTGCAACCGAAAGTTCATGTGCGCCGATAGTCGGCAATGTACCACGTGCATTGTTATCATAATCCACTGTAACACCTGCAATCGGCGTTGCCGCTCCTGCAAGATTGGCAATATTGGATGCATTGGCAGCTACCAGATGCAAATCAGTCGCAGCAACAAATACAGGCGCTACGTTTTTAGAATTGTTCAATGCATTTTGAAGGTTTGTCTGAACATTTGCCAATGTAGTCTGATTGCTTCCGGCATAAGCCAGATTCGCAGCCGTGGTATAATAATCATTGTAATTGATTACCGAAGTGCCTGGATTGGCAGATACGGAATACACGCTGAATTTGTTAGTAGTATTTGCAGCTGTATGGGCAAATATGTTATTCCTGATATTAAGTCCTGTGATGCCGGATGCTATGTACAATGCGGCCTGATAGCCTGTAGCTGTAGTTGTAGGATCTGTATTCATATTTACAGAGTTATATCCTATGTTGTAACCACTTCCGGCACCGATTGCAATACCGTAGGCATTGCTGGCAATCGTAGCAGAACCACTGGAAGCAACATCCGATATAAAGTTGTTATAAACATTTATATTCGAACTGGCTCCGGCATTTAACAATATCCCGCCTTCGAGAACCGCAGTAGTGAATCTTGCCCCGGTAATTGCATTGCGTGTTATATTACCATTTGTACATCCTGCACCAATGGAAACAGAAGCAGGAGCTACGTTCGTATTTATTGCGTTTTGCCACCTTATAGTATTCTGACTGATGGTAAAGTTGGCCTGATTCAGCATGAAGATACAAGCATTGGTAAACTTAGTGTTTACATTTGCTGTAGGATCACCGATAACATTCCCGATGATCTGATTACCTGTTTCCCCGATGCCCGCACCGCCATTAAAAACAACAGCTGCATTCGCGGAATTAAATAAATTGTTCTGGATAAGGTTATTGTTGTTAGCTCCTGTGGTTGCAGAGGTAGCTATCCAATACCCTGTCAGCGTTGTGGTACTGCTGTAAATACAAACGCCCATATAAGCAGCACCAAGCGTATAACTTGAACCTAATATCTTGCAATTTTTAATTACATTGTTGGTGGCGCCATTCGTTCCGTTACTGGCTAACCAGATATTGCTTCCTTGTCCGGAACCGCTGCTATTACTGTTTTGAAAGGTAAGATTCTGCGTAGTGGTACCATTGTTGGAACCGTCGATTGTTACATTGTCGGCGCCGTCTAATTTAATGGAAGCCGTATTATCAGTAGTATTTGTAATTACAGGATTGGCTGAAGCCGCAGGTTTAATAGTTATGGCTGTATAACTGGCCGAACCGGAACCGCTTGCATTAAGGATAGCAGTGGTGCCCTGTGAAAAACTTGCTGTAATGGAAACAGTGATGCTGCCCGTATGTGTACCATTATTAATAGCTGTAAAAGCTGTAATGAGGTCAGTATAGGCCGTTGGCCCTAATGTGCCACCGGTGGCTGTTACCGAAACCTGCGCATATATTTTACCAAGAACAGACAGACCGATAAAGAAAAGCAATGTAACAAAACGCTTCATAGAAAGATTGATTATTTGGTTATTGGTTATTTTGAAAGCTCCATTTTATAAATTACAAGCCCTGAAAAAGCTTCAAAAATAACGCTTTGTTTTTTTCGCCTGTAAAATACAACTTAAGTAGAAATATCGAGGTAAAGACAGCTTTTATATCTTTCATGTTGGGTAATCAGGTGCGTCTTTTCGAATTAAAAAACTATTATCATAAAAAAACGGCTATCTCATTCAAGAGTAGCCGTTTCTTTATATAAAGATAATATAGGAATTTATTTTACAATCTGTATTTGCTGATTTACAAAGCCCCTGTTTGTAAGCACCCTTACAAAATAAACACCGGAACTCAGGCTTTCCACAGATAGCCGGTGCATGGCCTTTGAATCTGCTTTTTGGTGATAAACCATTGCACCCAAGGCATTAAAGAGCATTACGTCCTGCATTTCGTAGTCTGTACTTTTATTGCTGATATTTAATATAGATTTTGCCGGATTGGGATATATCATCAGGCTGATATCGTTTTTATTAAGCGTAACCATGCCTGTCGGCAAATCAACATTTATCTTCTGGCTTAATGAGAAATCAGTACAATCATTATAAACTTTCAGCGTTACATTGTACTCGCCGGAGGCGTTATAAACATGTGTCGGATTTATTGCCGTTACTAATGCAGAACCATCTCCGAAATCCCATTCAAAAGAGTTTACGTTTGTAGGGTTCAATGGGGTAAATGATACTTTACCTAATGCATCATAAAATTCAGGTATAAAATTGAATCCTTCTGTCCTCGGAGAAGGAAGGAAAGCGATATGTATGCTATCAATGTTGACGCAAGTATAAGGTGTTGTCACAGTTGCAATATAAGTTCCTGAATCTGAAGCGCTGATGGCCTGACTTGTGGCACCCGTACTCCATGCATAACTATAGCCCGTATTGCCAGCATCCAATAGCAGCGTAGTGGATTCACAGATAGAGGTATCATTGCCCAGGTTATCTACAGGTAACGGACGCATTTTTACGTAAGTACCGCTTGTAAGCTTACACCCATGCATGCTTTTTATGCTTACAGAATAAGAACCACCTGTGCTTACATTCAGCGTTTGCGTAGCGGCACTTCCCGGTGTCCATAAGAAAGTACTTCCTGTGTTTCCTGCATTCAGGGTTGTTTCACTGCCCTCACATAGATTCGTGGTGTCGGGGAGGTTATTCACAGGAGCAAGGCCGGGGGTGATAACTATAGTGTCTTTGTTCTCGCATTTATTCACTGTGACCGATACGGAATATTGTCCGACCGCATTTGTAGTTATTGTTTGCGTAGTTTGTCCGCCAGGTGACCATAAATAAGCACCTCCGGCATTTCCTGCATTGAAGGTGTAAGATATTCCCGGACAAAGTGTGGTATCATGTCCAAGGTTTATAGCAGGAATCGGTCGGATAGTTGCTACCACAGCCTGTCTGGGTGTACTTTCACAGGTACCGGAAACGGCGGAAATATAATAAGTAGTCGTTACACTGATAGATGGCGTGGCATAGGAATTACCTGTGGCTAATGCAGTTCCTCCTGTTGCAGCTGCATACCATTTTATGGATGCACCTGAAGTAGTGGCTGCCTCAAGGTTTACAATTCCTGTTCCGCAATTGAAACTGTCTTTCTTTGAAACTACAGAAGGCGCGTTACAAAGAGTCGTAAAATTAGTTACAGGTGACCACGCGCTTGTATCGCCCGCAGTGCAGACAGATCTTACATAAAAATCATACGAAGTAGAAACATTTAACGGTGGGTTTAATGTATAAGGCTTGGTTGGCGTAAAAATAGAAGTACCTGCTGTGTTCACATTGAAACCGGGAGCGCCATATTTAATCTGATAATTAATAGGTGTACCTGTATTATTCCAGTTCAGGGAGGCTGTTGTTGTTGTGATACTTGTTGCCGTTGGCGATGTCGGGGCCGGGCAGGATACAATAGTTGATTGCTGAATACTCGCCGCGAATATGTTCAGGGTTGTTTCAGTTCCTGTATTCGTTGTTCTTGTTATAATAACATTTGAAAGCAGTTTGGTTTGGTTAGCGGCATTGATTGCAAAAGTATATTGGTATAAGTTAGGACCGTTGAAAGCATTATCAGCAATATTGGTAGTCCTGTTTAATCGCTGCATTCCTGTTAACGCGATACCGGTACCACCATACCAATCCGCAACGGTTATGCCCGTGGAGGTCTGGCTGGAACCATCAGTAAAATTAATAACAACAGTCATTGTACAGGAACCACTACCTGTTACTGCCAATAGGTAGAGATTTTGAGCTGCCTGCGGAGTAGTAAAGGACATTGTATAAGGGACATTGTTATTGGGAATTCTGATATCATTATTACCTGAATAAGATGCCATTTGAAATGTCAGTCCGCTCGTAGCTGCACTATTGATAGTTCCGCTTGCAGGTAATCCTAAAACAAAAGGAGTAGAAGATGAAGTCTGTTGCCAGCCTGTGGAAACAAAGCAATAGCTCACAGCATCTACATCATTAGTAGTAGTGGTCAACCCGGTCCCAACTCCATTTGCTATTACATCGGCATTATATCCGGAGGCTACTGCCATGGGAACATAAGCAGCGCGGGCATACTGCTGAATAAACAAGATGCTGAACGCTGCAAAAAGTAATTTTAATTTCATATGCTATGATTTATACTCGACAAATTTTTTCTGGTTAAACAGGTAGATAGAGGATGGTTTTATAACCAAAATAGACGACAAATTAACAAAAATCAATGAAAATTATCGATAAATGAATAAATTAATCATGAGTTAGCATGTAAGCTAAAATCCTTTTTTTCTCCACTATATTAAATTACCTTTGCACCTCTTTCAAATATCAATAATTTATTCATAATGGACAATCAAAATCAGGAACAACAAATCAATATAGAACTTACGGAAGAAATGGCGGACGGTACTTATGCTAATCTTGCTATTATCAACCATTCTTTCGCTGAATTTGTAGTTGATTACATCAATTTAATGCCGGGCATTCCAAAACCGAAAGTAAAATCAAGAATTATCATGACTCCGCAACATGCAAAGAAATTTATGTTGGCAATGATTGATAACATTAAACGTTACGAAAGCCAGTTTGGTGTTATTAAAGATCCGGAGCAAAACAGCCTTCCATTTACTTTTGGCGGCCCTACTGCCGAAGCATAATATGCTTCAGTAAGCTTAAACCAAATTTTCATTTTTACCAATAATACAATGACGGAGAAAATTCTTATCCTTGATTTTGGTTCCCAATACACACAGCTTATTGCTCGTGGCGTAAGGGAGCTGAACATCTATTGCGAAATTGTGCCTTGCCTGAAGCCAGTGGAAATCACACCTGATATTAAAGGCATTATTCTTTCAGGAAGCCCCTATTCCGTAAATGAAGCGCATGCTCCAAAGCCTGATATAGCAGTGCTTGCAAAGGAGGTTCCTGTATTAGGTGTTTGTTATGGCGCACAATTGATTGCTCAGCAGAACGGAGGAGTAGTAGCCAAGTCCAACAGCAGGGAATTTGGCCGTGCACATCTTCATTTCAAGGATAAAGGAGTTCTTTTCAATACTGTTTCCGACGAAACGCAGGTATGGATGAGCCATAGTGATTCTGTAAAAGAATTACCCGAATCATTTACATTACTGGCGACTACAGCAAGTATTCCTGTAGCAGCTTATAAAGCAAATAATTATCCTAATCCCGTATACGGCATTCAGTTCCACCCGGAAGTAACGCATAGTACGGACGGCCGTCAGATTCTTAAAAACTTTGTAGTAGATGTTTGCGGTTGCGGCCAAAGCTTTACACCTGCACATTTTGTTGAAGAATCCATCGCAGCCATCAAGGAAAAAGTAGGTAATGAAAAAGTAGTGATGGCATTAAGCGGAGGCGTTGACTCCACTGTTGCTGCAACCCTTATTCATCGTGCTATCGGCGACCGTTTATATTGCATATTCGTAGATAACGGCCTGCTTCGTAAAGGTGAGTTTGAACAGGTGATGGAAGGTTATAAACACCTCGGACTGAATGTAAAAGGTGTGGATGCCAAACAACGTTTTTACGATGAGCTTGCCGGAGTAAGCGACCCTGAAGGAAAGCGTAAAATCATCGGAAAATTATTCATCGATATCTTCCAGGAAGAAGCGATTGAATTGAAAGATGTAAAATTCCTGGGTCAGGGCACTATTTATCCCGATGTTATTGAATCGGTTTCTGTTAACGGTCCGTCTGTTACTATCAAATCGCATCATAACGTAGGAGGTCTTCCTGAAAAAATGAATATGCAACTGGTAGAACCATTGCGTTTCTTATTCAAAGATGAAGTGCGCCGCGCAGGTAAGGAATTGCATCTGGATGATATCTTCTTAAAGCGCCATCCTTTCCCCGGCCCTGGTTTAGCCATCCGTATTTTGGGTGCCATTACACCGGAAAAGGTAGCGATGTTGCAAGATGCAGATCATATCTACATCCAGGCATTACGCGATTCTGAAAACTACGACAAAGTATGGCAGGCCGGTACCATCCTGCTTCCCGTACAAAGTGTAGGTGTTATGGGCGATGAACGTACCTATGAATTTACAGTTGCATTGAGAGCCGTAACATCTGTAGATGGCATGACGGCCGATTGGGCGCATCTGCCTTATGAATTTCTGGCAAAAGTATCTAACGATATTATCAATCATGTCCGCGGTATCAACCGTGTGGTATATGATATCAGTAGCAAGCCTCCTGCAACTATTGAGTGGGAATAAAACATTAAAATAATAAAATAACAGAAATGGCTGTCCGGATCCGGACAGCCATTTCTGTTAGACGCGCATTGTAAAATTGTGCCTGGGAAAAGCCAATTGTTATAATGCTATCCTGTCCTAAACAGCGACATGCCATAGCATCTTCCCAAAGAAACAAATGTGAAAGGCCAACACCTTATTCTCAATCAGAAGAAGGTGTTGGTGAAGAACAATGCACGCTTCCCTGTGAAAAGAACCAAATGTTGAACAACAACGATTTCTTCCTTATGAGAAAAGCCAAATATTGAACAACAATGTCTCCTTCCAGATAAGAAAAATGCGATGTGGAAGAACAATATCTTCTTCCCGTTGAGAAGAACCAAATGGTTAACAACAATACTTCCTTTCCGATGAGAAGAAGCCGATGACGGGCAAGAGTACCTTCGGGGATTTTAATTATAGCCTGTCGGTATGAAAATTTTTGAATAAATATGATTCGATTTGCATAAAATAGTATATTTGGAGATAAAAAATCTCTTATTTATGAAATTACACGCTCTCGACAATGCTCGTCTGCATAATGTAGAATTCGGCCAGTTTATTGTCCGTTTGTCTAATGACATTGATTCTTTAAATCTGGACCTTTCCGAAGACCCGGAACTTTATTTACAGTTAAAAAAACTGAACACCCTCTCGGTGGAGTACGACAAGGCTTTACAGCAAATCATAGCACAGGAGCAATCGGCACAATTGCTGGTGCTCGATCAGCAACGCGACTACCGTATCAGTGCCCTCAACAAAATGATTTCGGTATATGAATTCAGTGATATTGAGGAGGAGCAAGCGGCTTATGCAAAGGCTAAAATTATCATGGGCAAGTATACCGGTATTGAAAATGAAAATTATGAAGCGGAAAGCAAAAGCATACAGCTGCTGCTGGACGAATGGAACAAGGAAACAAGCGATTTTGCCCGCGGAACACTGAATCTTTCGGTCCTGCTGCAAAGGCTGAGCCAGGCCGCCGTCACTTTCGATGAACTGTTCAACAAACGCTCCACTGCACTTGGTACCAAAGAAGTATTTAACACAAAATTGCTGCGCAAAGATATGAAGCTGATGTACGACGATGTAGCAAAGGACATACTTGCTATGGCAAAGCGCAAGAAAACCGATTTCTATGTCAAATTGCTGGACATGGTGAATAATGGCCGCAAATATTATGCCGATATCCTCGCTAAAAGACATTCAAAAGGGAAAGGAGGTGATGGACCTGCAACTCCCGAAGTGTAATGGCAATATTGCGTCTCTTTTCTGCAAGTCGCAGCAACAAACAAGATGCCGCCCCGAAATCCGGGGTGGCATCTTGTTTGTTGCTGTTCCTTTATTTTAATCTTTGATTAATCTGATTGTGCCGTTAATGTTCATGCCTGCATTATCATATTTCACGAAGTAAGCGCCCGCAGCCAGTGCCGATATATTAATGCTTGTTTCGTTTTTACCTTTAATGACAGACATGGTAGTGGTATATACAAGCTTGCCGTGTACATCCAGGATGTTGATGTTCAAATCACCGCTTCCCCCTTCATAGTTTTCATACACAAATGCAAAGGTATTGTTGGTTCTTACCGGGTTGGGGTAGATATAGGCGCTGTTGCTTTTTCCTCCCTTGTTAATCAGCCAGACAATTTTAGATGTAGTTGATTTTCCGTTATAATCCACTTGCTTTATCCTGTAACCAACTTTATCCATTGTCTTTTCTTTTGCGCCTTTGTCTGTATAATTGTATTTCGCTGCTTCTTCGTGGTTGCCTATGCTTTTTACCGTACCTACCTGTGTAAAGGTTTTGCCGTCAAAGGAACGTTCGATACTGAAATACTCATTGTTCACTTCCCTTGCAACATCCCAGTTAACTATCGCATCATTACTGCTCCATACCGCATTGATATCTGTGAAATCCAACGGTAGCGGAATCGTTACGGTTAAAGATGACTGACTGTTATCATTGTTGGCATCATTATTTCCATAAATAGCATTATTAGGTGGTAAAGGCCCATCAATATTTAAAGGATCTGTATAATATCCAATATTGGCAATATGTGTTTTAGGGCCATCAACAACTACAGCCTGCATTTTTAGATTGGGATATTTCTGATAACCATCCGTCATGGCTACTTTATTGACAATTACTGCAACATTGCCACCGCCTCCGGGATTGGAGGTAGTGGTCAAACTGTAAATCTCCCAGTCGGCCGTATCCGCAATATTATCAAAGCCAACTATTTTGCCATTTGAGGGTGCCTGGATAGTCGCCATTACGCTACGTACAGGATAAGTACCCGGTCCGTAATTTAATATCTGAACCTGATATGTTACAAATTGATTTAATGATGTTGTGGCAGGAATGGTGCTTATAGCAATAGCGAAATCTCCCGGCTGTGCGAAAGCAATGCCACCTGTACCAATTAGTCCAATAAGGAATACTGTTAAAAACTTTTTCATTTTAATGCTTTTTTTTGGATTATTAATTTCTGGTTATAGTAATACTGTAATTGTTATTTGAATAATTATTGTCACCACCGCTTTGGTATATAATATTTGCTGTGACAGGCTGTACCTGGTTATAAGGTGCAGTATCCGGTACTTTTACCGTAAATCCAATATACTTGCTTCCATTCGGAGTAATGATTGCATTTGGCTTTAATGTAAATTCATAAAAGCTTCCATTCAATACTATGTTCCAGTCAGCATTACTCACCGCAATAGCATTACCATTATAATTGATAGAGGCCATAGCAGGGTCAATAATAAATTCCTTGTTAGGAAGCGACTGGCTCATCCTAAATTTTACAGGCCCTTTATTAATGGTGTTATTCACGTTGTAAATAGCCACGATGAAATTTCTGATTGTATCATTATTGGAAAACAACGTGCTTGAGCCAAAAACAAGCGGCGTATAATCCGGCGCTTTATCTACCAATATATGCAAGGTAGCCTGGTCACATGCCTGTGGTGTACCGTTATCGCATACCGTATAAGTAAAGCTGGTCGTACCTGTAAACCCTGCCGCGGGTGTAAAGGTGTATTGGCCGTTGTCGGATAAGGTCAATGTACCCTGTGGTGTTGTAACATTTTGAGATGTTACGGTTAATGTTCCACCTTCGGGATCATTATCATTCAGTAATACATTACCAGTTGCAGGCACCGTACCATAGGTATTTGCGTAGTCGTCATTTGCTGCAACGCTGTTGATGGCGTTCGGCGGCAATACATTTACGGTTACCGTTGCAGAACCGCATTGGTCCGGCGTTGGTACTGTATCGCAAATTGTATAAGTGAACGAATCGACGCCTGTAAAGCCCGGTGTCGGCGTATAATCCACCGTTCCGTTTGTATTTACAACAACCGTTCCGTTTGAAGGAGGCGTGGTAATACCCGGCGTCCCGAATGAACCTCCCGGTGAGGTAGGGTCATCGTTTCCGGTTATATTGATTGTTATGGTAGAATCGCTCCTGCCTGTTGCATTGTCCGGGTTCACCACCGGCGGGAATACCGGAGTAAATGGATTAAGCACAGTTATTGTAAGCGTTTCTGTCGGGCATGGTGCAGGCTGACCTGGTGCACATACCGGAACATAGAAGGTATAAACACCTGCCGTATCCGGGGTAAAGCTGTAGGAGCCATTGCTGTTTAAGGTTGGCAAGTCCGCAGTGGGATTACCTGTATTCGCTACAGGGGTGCCGAACGTACTACCGCTTACCAATTCATCATTCGTAGATAAGTTACCGCTTACAGGCGTATTGATGTTCGTAACGTTAAAGTCAGGCTCCAATGTATTTACGGGGTCTATCAATACATGCAGCGTTGCTGTAGTGCAGTTGCCTGCCGTGTCACATACGGTATAAGGTATCTGCACAGGGCCATGTGTCCCGGCAGCAGGGGTAAAGGTGTAGTTACCTGTTGCATCTACCACAAAAGTACCTGCAGCAGTAGTAGTATTCTGAGTTGTAACCATAATAGGATCGCCGTCAGGATCTATATCGTTGCTCATCACATTGCCGTTTGCGGTCGTGTTCATTTTGATATTGACATAATCATCGTTGGCCAATATAGTATTTGCTGCTCCTGGAGTATTTACATTCACCGTAACAGTCGTCGTGCCGCATAATGAAGGAACCACTGTTGTGTCACATACGGTATAGGTAAATGTATCTACTCCTGTGAAGCCGGGATCGGGTGTATAAATAATTTCTCCGCCGGGAGTCGTAGTTACCGTTCCATGTGGAGGATCTGTTACCGTCGGTGGGCCGAACGAACCGCCGGGGTTGCCGGGCTGGTCGTTGTCCAGAACCGGAATGGTTACCGTGCTGCCGCTGTCAACCACTGAAATATCAGGATTCACAACAGGAGGGTTGCTGCCTCCGGGAGTATAAGGATTCGTTACTGTTATCGTCAATGTTTCCGTAGGACAATCAATGGTCATACCCGGAGGACATACCGGAACATTAAAGACATACACGCCCGTATTCGTTGGTGTAAATGTATAGGTGCCGTTTGTCTGCATCTGAGGGACATCCGTCGATGAGTTCCCTGTACCTGCAATAGGGGTGCCATATAGCGTACCTGATACAGAATTATCATTAGTGCTTACATCACCATTTACAGGAGTATTCAAATGGGTAATATTAAAATCAGGGTTCAAAGTGTTTACCGGATCTACCAGTATGTACAATGTTGCCGTAGCGCAGTGGCCTGCTGTATCGCATACGGTATAAGGAAAGTTCACAGAACCGAAAAAGTCTTCGTCAGGTGTGAAGCTGTAATTACCTGATGTGTCTAACACAAAAGTGCCGACACTCGCTGTATATATATTCTGGGCAGTCACCTTCATAGGGTCTCCGTTAGGATCCATATCATTGCTTGTCACATTGCCCGCCGCCATAGTATTCATAGAGATTTTCACAAAATCATCGCTTGCAAGGATAATGTTGGGAGATGGCCCCGGATTCACGTTGACCGTTACTGTACTGCTACGACATAAATCAGGATTTGCGGTTGTATCGCATACCGTATAAGTAAAGGAATCTACGCCTGTAAAACCGGGATCGGGAGTATACACAATATCCCCTCCGGGAGTTGTAGTTACCGTTCCGTTCGGCGGATCACTTGGTACCGGAGGTCCGAAATGGCCACCCGGATTGCCCGGTTGATCATTGTCCAAAACAGGAATCGTTACTATACTACCACTGTCAACAACTGAAATGTCGGGATTTACAATCGGAGGATTGCTGCCATAAGGATTTGTCACTGTTATGGTCAATGTTTCATTTACACAACCAATAGTAGTATCCGCAGAACATACGGGAACGTAAAAAGTATATACGCCTGTTTGTGTCGGAGTAAAGGTATAAGTGCCGTCAGGGTTCATTACCGGCACACTTGTATTCGGGTTACTGCCGCCCGCTACCGGTGTTCCATAGGTGGTCCCTGCAGGTACATTATCATTTGTATGCACATTTCCGTTCACGGGAACATTGATATGTGTCACATTAAAATCGGGATTCGTGCTACATGCTATATTAGGTATCACCCTGATAGGCGAAGCCAAAGTAAAGCAACCTTTTACGGGATCGTAAAAAGCGGCATAATAAGTACCGACAGGCGCCACGTGAGCATTGCCTGAATATAAATTTGATACATCTACCGGCTTAATGGTATGAAATGTCAGAATAGTACCGGCAGGCTTGTCTGTGGTATCTACAGATTTATACAGATTCGTGAAATTACTTCCGCAATCTGTTTTTACTATTTTAAATGGCGAAGGCGCGCTATAACAGGTTCCCTTTTTGTAAACGGCATAGTAAATGCCGGGATTTACAGCGGTATCATTTGTTATTAGATTGCCTGTGCTTACCGGCACGGCGCTATGCCATTCCAGTATGGAACCGGCGGGAATAATGTCCGGTTCGATAGTGTTCAGATTGAATGTTTGTGCTTTTACTGAAGACATACCCAGTATCAACAGGCAAACCCAACCTATAACTCCCAAATATATTTTAGAGTTTTTCATAATTTTCAGATTAGTTGTTTTGTTAATGAACAATGGATGTCTTATTTCAAATCAGGGCCTATCACTTTATAGGTACAATTTTCCGGTGTCCATATATTGATAATAGAAGGGTTGTTCTTAGTTTGATCTGTCAGATCTGCCGTACAGGAACCGGCCCCTCCAACTGATACACTGAACATACCCAAGGCTGAGCCATCATATTTCAAAGTCAGGTAAAAATCATTTATGCCAACCGTATTAGTTGTAAAGGTGGTGTAAGGATCCTGCATGCTCATGCCGGAACCGCTTACGGTAACAGGTTTGAATATGCCCGGTGTTGTAACATTAACCGGTATTTTTACTACCAATGTAGAAGGTGTGCCGGCTACAGGCGCTGCCATGAAGGACAAACCGCTACATTGAATCGTACCGATTCCGGGATCTTTATTAGGAACTACTGTAGGGGTTTTAGTACCACAGTTTGCAGTTTGGGTTGCAGTTGATTCGCCTTGCACCTTCAGCTTCCCGTTATTATACAGGATGTGTAAGGTTTCGTATCCGCTACTGGCTCTTGCGCCTGTAGTGGCAGCGCCATCGCCGCCGCCGATACTTTGAAAAGCTGTTTCCCAGGCTTCATTGTTTGTGTGCTTATGTTCGCCACCATTGAGAGCGTGGTTGTCGCCCAATCCGCCATTGTAGAGCGCAATTGCCAATTCTCCGGTTACCTGATTCACATCGAAATAAGACGCTTTAGTCGCTCCGGGGAAAATGTAACTATTTGTTACATTACGCATAAAGTCCAGATCCAGGTTACCATTGGGATCGAATTTGTACATGCCTATACCATGATGCGTACCGCCGGTTTCCAAAGGCATGTTTGCGAAAATATTACCATCGCTGTCAAAGCGTACTAAAAACTTACCACCGCCATTCAGATAATTCGGATAAGCTGTGATAAGACTCAGGTCTGTATGGTTGAAACCTGTAGCCAGGGTACCATTGGGATTAAGGATCACCAATCCGGGCTGTGCAGGCTGACCGGTTTTCAGGTTACCACGAATGAAAATCTTGCCATCTGTCGGCCTGATGCCCATATCATAAACTTCACCTGTAGAAATACTAACATTGCTCCAGTTAGGACAAGTATTTCCGGCAAAATCAACACATTTAATTACCGTCGGGTTATTTACATTGCCGTCCGTTTGGGCAAAATAGATACGATTACCGGCAGTTGCGATAGCTTCACCATTAGCAAGTGTAGTTACTACGCTATTGTTAAGCGGTGATCCCACAGGCGGCGTTATTTTGGTAAAAACAGGGTTTTCAGGATCACTTACATTTGCATAGCACAAAAAGCTGGTTGCACCCCCTGATCCATTGCCCGTATAGGCAACATATACAACGGTATCCTTATCGACAGATGCTACAGTGGAGCCTCTGTAAGCATAACCGAGGGTCGAAGAAACTGCAGTACCTGATGGTTTTACATAATAGGAGCCTGAAAAAAGGCCACCTGTCGGTCCAAATATCTCCAGGCTACTGGCAGAATAATTTTTAGTCAATGTAGTGTTTACAGAAACAATACCAGGCCCCATATTCAGAACCAGATTGTCTGATGTATTGCTACAGAATGTGCCTCCATGAGAAAAGGCCAGCTTGTTGCCATCAGGACTCCATGCAAGGCTGGAAATACTTGTTTGCTGTGTAAACCAACAACCGTAGTTAATATTGTAATTACAGTTTTGTGCCAATGCCGCAAAAGGCAAAAAAGCCAGAAGCGTAAAGATTACTTTAAATTTTTTGACCATGTTTTTTTGGTGCATTTGTTTAATTTTCATGTTGTATTTTTTTAATTAATTCATACTATAAAAAGTGCAGATATTTTGTGTTTCTTAACAGTTGTTCAAAAACCGTGCCAAAATTTTATCAAATCAGCTAATTGCATATAGTATTCTTAGTACTTTACTAAATTCACCTTTCGAAAAATGATAATGCTTAGTAATAATTATACTATTGCAATTATCATGCCACAATTGAAGAAGAAGTTAAAGTCTTAATGATTTTCACTTAAAAAATCATAATATCTTTTACATTATCATCAAAACGTTTAAATAAGAATTAAACCAACAGTATATTTGTAAGTCATTCTCGAAATTAAAAAGGCATTTAATTTATTGAAATATAAATTAAATGCCTTTTTGATGAACTTTGAGAGCTGCAAATCCTTAATCTGATTGTTTCTGATTTTAGCCGGATGGATTAAATTATTACCATAGGAATAAGAAAAAATGAAGAATCTAATATTTGGTAGATTCTCAAAAGGAAGCCTTAAAGAAGAGAAATAGAGAAAGGAATTCGCAGGAAATAATATTAATTGCCGCTATATTCCCGGCGGGCATTGAGGATTGATAGTAATTCGATTTTATTTATTTCAAAAACAAGCTTCACCTCAAGAATTGATGATGAGGTGAAGCTTATTTTTTCAGACAATCCGGATATTTAGATTTTTATTGCTTGATTATTTTTTCACATTTCGTGCCAAAATTATCATCTCTTACATTTACCATATAAATACCACAAGGATAATTTTCCATATTTATCTGCAATGCGCTTTCTTCGGTTTGGACATTGTATAACCTGCGACCCATTATATCAAATAGACTGACATCACTTTTCCCTTTGAATCCGCTGATCATGATATTGTTCTGTGTCGGATTAGGGGTGATTTTCAAATAGTCTTGCAGTTTGCAACTGCTATTCAGATACAATTCTTTCTGATAATAAACGGCATTACCGTCTTTATATAATGTCTTTATCCCAAATATGGCTTTGCCGGCAGGCACCTCCGGCATTGTATAGTTATAATCGTTCGGAGCTGTGAAGTTGCTGACATCCATTCCCGCAATATCCTTGTAATCTTTACCATTGGGGCTATATCGGACCGCAAATGCCTGAATATCGGTTTCTGCTGCTGTTGTCCAGTGGAGGTGTGCTGAACATTCGCTATCCATGTGTCCGCTAAATGATAATATATCAACAGCAAGTGGAAACGAAAGCACATTGCCTATTGCAATCGCCCCGTAGTTACTCATATCAATAATATTTCCTGTAATTGTACTGCCTTCAAGGTTTCCTGTAGCACCATTACTACCGCTAAGATTATCCCATTGCAATGTATGCAGGTTCCAACCTGCAAGCCGCATGTCGGCAGCACTTGCGTAACCACCGTTCCCGGAAAACGAAGGTATGGATACGGTGACGGTCAACGGAGATGTACCGCTTGTTGCAACCCAATCCCAAAAACAAATCGGAGAAACTGTGGCAAGCTTATCTATACCTGTAATACCTGAAGGATTAAGAGAAGAGAGGCTTTGAGTACCAACTGTTGTTGGGTCGAGCCCTGAATCAGCGCTTCCATTCCAATACGCCACAGACAGCGTATTGTTTATCGATGTCGGTGCACTGATTTGTAAGGTTCTTAAATCAGTGCCATCTTGTGCTCCGACGGGGAAGGTAAAAGCATCATCACCCGATTTTGTAACGTAACCATTAACATACTGGGCATCTCCGGCAGCCGTGTTTATGTAAATGGCATTGTCCCGGAAGCGCAGGGCTCCGGTTGATGCTGTACCACGAACTGTTGTTGTTACTCCATTGGCAAAACTTGCACTTCCTGCAATATCAGCCCCATTGGCATTGCTGATATCAAAAGGCTGCCCCGTTCCGTTTTCCAGGAACAGCTCACCAAAAACCGGGGCGACTGAACCTCCTATACTCTGTTGGCCGGGGTTATTGCCGGGACCTTTAAAATAGTCTCTTCCATTTACAGCCGCATTGTATATTCCATCGTTTCTGAAGGCACTATTGTTATTATTTCCACTTTGCCCGTAATGTTCAAAAACACCATAACTGCCGGGCCCTCCTGCACTACCAACCGTGCTATAGTTCCCATTTGCCGCATTCCATGTTTGAACAGACCAATCGCTTACCAGTCCGCCACTGTTAACAACAATAGTATCATTATGCCATTGTGCATAAACGGGAGTACATCCGGCAACGAGGATTAACTGAATTAAGAATTTAAGTTTCATGACATCACTTTGAAAGTCCTGAAATTGGATTTGAAAACCGCTTAGACCTGTTTGCATTGCAGTTATCAAACAAATAACAGACTGTTTATACTTGTATTATTGAAATCAGGATTAGTTGTATTTATCATTGATGATGGCAGTTACAGACCCGTAATAATCATTTGACGGAAAACCGAACTCATATTTGTGGCACCACAGCCATTACACATAACTTTCCTGACGAAAATCTGGTCATTCTTCGTTAAATAAAGTACAGTATTGATATCACCTTTGCTGGTATTGCTACCGGCGGTGGCAAAATTGACGAGATTATAGAACGAACTTCTTGTCGATGTGCCATTTTTATAAACGAACAAGGCGACGGATACAGAAAGATTTGATCCTGTTATTGAACCTGTCTCAGAAGCTTCAATTTTGTAATATCCTGTTTGGGGGCAAGTCCATGTATCGTTTGTAAGATTAAAGTCCGCACCGCCATTTGTACTTAAATCCAAAGTCGAATAATTCTGTGTAACAATTACACCCTGAGCATGCGTTTCAGATGTAGAAGAAGAAACACTATAAATGTAGTTCACCTTATTTTTAGTTACTTGAGCTACTTCATAGGTAGTACCTGCAGCAGTATTCGTGCTTGTTTTTACCAATAAGGCTGTTTCGCCAGGCAAGATTGTAATTGTTCCCCCATTGTCAATCAGTTCCGTCCCTGCAGCAGCGATTGTTAGTGTATAAGTGCCGGAGTTATTCTTGAAAAAATATAGACGCCCCTTTCTGTCTATGCCCGTTGTAGAGGCGGGTAAAGTTGCTGTCCCGGCTGCCGAACCATTCCAGATTATATAAAAATCGTTTTCAGAAACACTGTATGCATTCGCAGTAACAGATTGATAAGCAGCAGCCAAAGATCCGTTTACGGTAAGTTTAGATCCAGGCAATGATGTACCTACTCCTAAATTGTTACTTTGTGCATAAACATTGCCATAAAAAGGCAACAGAGCTAATAGAGCTAATTTTAAAATATTGTTTTTCATAATTTTGATTTGAGATATCATTAAAATGTGCATTGTTCAATAAGTATATCTTACCTATAACTGATTTAAATCCATAAAATGCACTACATATAAACTGAGCATATTTCCTTTCAGTAGCCAGTTAAAGCTAATTATATCAATTATCGTGCCAAAATTGAAATAGAACAACAACAACTGGTAGTTTCCCTGAAAAAAAGCATGTAATCATCTATATTATAAGTAATAATTAGATTTTACTTGCGCCATCGATTTACCAAATCATTTTGGAGAAAGAAGTAACAGATGCAAAAGAGAACAAAAAAAAACTTCCATAGCAAGACGCTATGGAAGAAAGAAAAATAATAAATACGCTTTTATCTATAAAAATATTCTGGGTTCGTCCGGATTGAAATTGAGATTTACTTCATCAATATAGCTGAGCAAATCTTTTCGTCCCAAAGCTTTAACAGCGGATGTGACGAAATAACGTGGGATATATTCCCATTGCTCTTTCATTCTGCTCACAAAATTCTTTACGTTTTTAGCCGTTTCGCTTTGGGTATTCTTATCGGCTTTAGTGAATATCATATTAAACGGAATGCCCCATTCCCCCAAAGAAACCAGAAAGTCAAGATCTATCTGCTGCGGACTGATGCGGCTGTCGATCAATACAAATACAGTCTGCAGGTTTTCTCTTGTACGAAAGTATGCTTCCAGCATTTTTTGCCATTGCACACGTTGTGTCTGCGAACGCTTGGCATAACCATACCCCGGCAAATCGACCATATACCAGGGGGTATCAGCATTGCGCTCACCATTAATCAAGAAATGATTGATAAGTGTTGTTTTACCCGGTGTCTTGGAGACTTTGGCAAGTTTGGCATTATTAGTTATCATATTTATCAGTGACGACTTACCTACATTAGACCGACCAATGAATGCATATTCCGGCTTATCCGGCGGCGGACATTGTTCTACTTTTGCGCTACTGATAACATAGCTGGCGTTATTTATTTCCATAACAGGAAAGATATTAGACATCAGATGTCAGTACCTACTTGTATCTAATATCCGATTGTGAATTTTAGGATTTGAATTTTGGAACTTTTTACTTGTGGCACAGAAATTTCCTGAATTATCTTTCTTTCTGCAGTCTTTGTCTTTGCAAAGGATTGGCAGTATATTCCGCATATTCAGCTCTTTGCTTCAGAATATCGATGGCTTGATATACTGCTTCACGCATGGAATCGGGCGAAGCCAGATTTTTTCCTGCAATATCAAAAGCAGTGCCGTGGTCAGGCGAAGTACGCACTACAGACAAACCGCAGGTATAGTTTACGCCTTCGCCATTGTTCAACGATTTAAAAGGAATCAATCCCTGATCATGGTACATGGCAATAACTGCATCAAATTGCTTGTAATGATGATGGGCAAAAAAACCATCGGCACTAAAAGGCCCGAAAGCCAATACACCCGCATTTTGTAAAGATTGAATAGCTGGCTGAATGATGGTAATTTCCTCCTGGCCAATCAAACCTTCATCGCCGGCATGTGGATTCAGGCCAAGAACGGCAATTTTAGGTTTTGAAATCCCGAAATCTTTTACCAGCGCTTCTTTCAGTATTTGTGTTTTTTGAATAATCAATTCAGGCGTTATGGTTTTCGCCACATCTGCAACCGGAATATGTTCTGTGACCAATCCAACCCTGAAATCACCATTATATAAAAGCATCACCACATCTTTAGCTTCAAATTTCTCTTTGAAGAAAGGTGTATGTCCCGTATAATTGAAATCAGGCGTCTGTGTATTTTTTTTATGGATGGGTGCCGTTACGATAGCGTCAATCTGTCCGTCTTTCAGGCATTGAGCCGCAACCATCAGAGAGCGTACGGCATATTTCCCACCTTCGGCAGTTAACTCGCCCGGTGTAATAGCAACTTCTTCTTCCCAGCAATTAAAGACATTAACCTGTTTGGGATTTAATGCGTCAAAACTTTTGGTACTGGCAAAATTGAACTGATGTTCCGTTACAATCCGGCGATAGTAATTAATAGCCTTATTGGATGCAAATATAACAGGCGTGCATATATCCAGCATTCTGTTGTCTGAAAATATCTTGATAATAAGCTCCAGGCCTACACCATTCAAATCGCCGGTTGTAATGCCGATAATTGGTTTTTCCATAAGTTTCAATACATTTTTCGCTGCAAAGTCAACAATTGTTGCGGTTGCAAAACTACACAATGATATCCAATTAATTTGGGGCTGTGATATTGTGGCGGTACATAGCTATTTAAATTTATTAACTTTGCCGCTCAAAAAACAATAAACGATTCATGACACCTGATAAAAAAGTGTACGACAATATACTTCAGACCATTGGTAACACACCTTTGATAAAATTGAATAAAGTTGCAGCAGACTTGCCTTGTCCTGTTTATGCTAAAGTGGAATTTTTCAATCCCGGCAACTCTATCAAAGACCGTATGGCTTTAAAGATGTTGGAAGTAGCTGAAAAAGAAGGTAAAATAAAACCGGGCGGCACCATTATTGAAGGTACATCGGGCAATACAGGCATGGGTCTGGCTTTGGCCGCCATTCAAAAAGGCTATCGCTGCATTTTTACTACTACAGATAAGCAATCAAAAGAAAAAGCGGATATTCTTAAAGCTTTAGGTGCTGAAGTAATTATCTGTCCGACCAATGTAGAGCCGGAAGATCCTAAATCTTATTATTCCGTTTCAAAAAGGCTGGCAACGGAAGTGCCTAATAGCTGGTATGTAAATCAATATGATAACCTTGCAAACCGCCTGGCGCATTATGAGCAAACAGGCCCTGAAATATGGGAGCAAACAGAAGGGAAAGTAACACACCTTGTTGTAGCAACAGGAACGGGTGGAACAATTACGGGGACAGGTAAATATTTAAAAGAAAAGAATCCTGATATTCAGGTGTGGGCTATTGACAGCTATGGCTCTTTATTGACCAAATGGTTCAATACCGGCGAACTGGACATGAAGGAAGTACATCCATATATTACAGAAGGTATCGGAGAAGATTTCCTTCCTGAAAATTATGACAGGGATTGTATTGATTATTTTGAAAAAGTAACGGATAAAGATGGCGCTGTAATGGCCCGCCGCATTGCCAAAGAAGAAGGCATATTTGTGGGTTATAGTGCGGGTTCGGCATTGTCTGGCCTAAAACAACTGAAAAGCAAATTGAAAAAAGACGATTTGGTTGTCGTTATTTTTCATGATCATGGCAGCCGCTATGTCGGTAAAGTTTATAATGACGAATGGATGCTGGATCGTGGTTTCCTGGATGTGCATACCGTTCAGGATTTAATTGGCGGATTAGGCAGAAGAAGATTGGTTACCATTGAATCAAATGAAACTGTTGCAAAAGCAATGGAATTGATGCAGAAATATGATATTGAACAGATTCCGGTAATGAAAGGCGGTGAGATGACAGGCGCAGTTTCGCAACATGGGTTGTTCAAAAAACTAATGCAGGATATTAATGTAAAGGAGCAAACCATTGAAAGCGTAATAGAAGCATCTATACCGATGGTAGAAATGAATACGCCGATTGAAAGGCTGACTTCTTATTTAAGCAAAGAAAACAATGCAGTATTGGCTAAAGATGATAGCGGCGATTATCATATCCTTACCCAATATGATGTGTTGAATGCATTATCGAAAGGATAAGAAGAGTCCTTGTGACAGAAATTCAAATTTGGAAATTGGAAATTTATTTTTGGAATTTCATTAAAAGGTTTTACCTTTGCGCTCCGAATTTGTGAGGTACAATAAAATAAATACAATTAATTAATACAATAATGGCTAACGCAACAATCGACGCTAAGAAAGCAAATATTTTCAAAACCTACGGTGGATCTGAAAAAAATACAGGTTCTATTGAGGCTCAAATCGCTTTGTTAACTGAGCGTATCCTTCATATTTCTGCTCATATTAAAAACGGCAACAAGAAAGACCATTCTTCTAACTTAGGTTTGATTAAAATGGTAGGACAACGTAAACGCTTGTTAACTTACCTGAGCCGCACTAACCTTCAAGGTTACCGTGAGCTGATTGCTAAATTAGGTCTTCGTAAATAATTACAATCTTGTAGTTTTACAATATAAAAGCCATTCCCGGATCGTAAGTTTCGGGAATGGTTTTTTGTGTTTATTAAATGATATGGAATGATTTTAAATCAGCATCCGGGCATCATTTAACCGTTAGTTTTTATTTCTTTTATCTGATTTCTTTGTTCTTTTAAATAATTATAAACTAATCTGTTATAAAAGCATTCAAGACATTAACATAATTTTTCCAATACGTCCGTTTGCTATGTTCCGTTGATTATATATTATTGCGTTTGATAATTCTTAACAAAAAATCAGAAAACATGAAAAAGATCATTTTATTAACAGCTATCGCATTGACATCATTTGCAGCTGCAACTAACGCACAGGAAAAAGGTGGATTTAAATTAGGTGTTGGCCCTGTTGCCGCATTGCCTCTCGGAGATTTCGGAGATTTCTATTCTTTCGGTGTCGGTGGTGAAGTTCAGGCTTCTTATGGTATTACCGATAATATTGCAGGTTTTGTACAGGCTGGTTATAGCCAGTACTTTGCAAAATCATACGATTTTGGTGGTATTTCTATTAAGGGAGATGCAACAGGCATAATTCCTGCATTAGTTGGTGCCCGTTATCATAATTCCGGCTTTATGGTAGGTGCAGGAATCGGATATGCTAAAGTTACTGCAGAAGGAGCAGGCGGAGGTTTTGCTTATAGCCCGCAAATAGGATACTCTTTTGGAGACGGTATGGTTGATGTAATTGCTCATTATACTGGCATCACTACTTCAGGTTCAGCAACTTCAATGGTTGGCCTTAAAGTGTTCATCAACTTTTTAGGCAAATAATTTGCAGATCAAACATTATACGAAGAGGCCATTCCTGAAGAATGGCCTCTTTAATATTAACTAAAGTACCAGGTTATAAATATAGCTTCATCCCGAATCAGGGCAAATTATTTATGATATTGAAATGAACATCAGTTCATTCGACACCTGAAACGAAAAGATTTTCTTTAAAATAGCATTGTATTTTATCCTAAATCTATATTTTGTTCATTAGGCTTATACTCCGGATACACTTTGACTAAACAAAAACCTAAATATGGCCCATAAAACCATCATCATCTTAATTACACTTCTTCTATCATTCTTTGAAACACACGCCACAATCTGGCATGTCAGAGATACAAATACAATTGCAAATGCGGATGGGCTCACCTGGAACACAGGTTACAATAATCTATTCTACCCTTTGCTGATCTCTTCCCCGGGCGACACTATATGGGTAGCAAAAGGCCTTTATGAGCTTGATCATCCTTATTGGGCTTATAGCCTCAAAAACAATGTGGCTGTTTATGGGGGTTTTGCCGGAGATGAAACACAATTGAGTCAACGCAATTGGCAACAAAATATCACAAGGCTTAATGGCCGTTCCGAACATAACTGCGTCATTGACAATACAACTGCATTGGATTCCACAGCAGTTTTAGACGGCGTTACGATAGCATATGATGATTACATGAATTTCGATGCTGCGGGGGCAATGCATAATGAAAACGCATCGCCAACCATCAGGAACTGTACTTTTCTACAAAACTTCAGTAATACCTATTATGCGGGTGGAATTTATAATATCAACTCTTCTCCAAAAATCATTAACTGTTTCTTTATTGAGAATGTAGGGGGTGCAATAATTAACGTTAGCGGCTCTTCCCCACAAATTGTCAACTGTACATTTATAGGAAACAGGGCAGATCAGGGCGCAGCAATATATAATACCGACAACTGCTCCCTATCTATTACTAACTCTCTTTTTTATCAAAACTTCATTTATGCTCTTGGTAATGCTACGGCAATCTATAATGTGACATCTGACCCGGTAATTAACAATTGTACTTTTTTTGGCAACTTTTCTTTTGCCGGTGGTAATACGCCAACCATTTTTAATGCTTCCTCTAATGCTGTTATTAATAACTCGATAATATGGGGAAATGATGGAGGTGTTTCCGGCTCCGCACAAACAAGATATTCCCTGATTCAGGGAACACCCGCAGATAGCTCCAACCACAATATAGCAGGAAATACAAACCCTTTATTCGTTGATACATCAGCCGCCAACTTTAAGTTAGCTACTGCAAGCCCTTGTATTAATTCGGGCCATAACGCCTTTCTACCACAAGGAATTAATATGGACTTAGCGGGTGTCAGCAGGATTTTTGGTAATACAGTAGATATGGGAGCTTATGAATTTGAAAGCGCCCCGATTGCAGATCTTGGGAACGACACAACGATCTGCAGCCAGCAGCCCATAACACTTGATGCTCAAAACCAGATAAGTGAATATATATGGAGCACCGGCGACACGACCCAAACCATAAATGTAACTACTTCAGGCACTTATTTTGTCACGGTCACAAATGCACTCGGTTCCTCTTCTGATACTATAAATATTATTGTCAACGCTTCACCTGTTGTGCAACTCGGTAACGATACGACACTTCAAATCGGAGAAACTATCATCTTAGACGCAGGAAATGCAGGAGCAGTGTATCTATGGAACACAATGGGAACAACTCAGACCATTGCAGTGAATGATCCCGGATTATATAGTGTTACAGTATCGAACGGATTTGGATGTTCCTCACGCGACTCAATAAATATCAATTTCAGTTCAGTTGGATTTCAGGAACTTAATATAGATACTCCGTTTTTCAGTATATATCCGAATCCGGCAAAAGGCTTTTTAAATATTACGGTAAATCAATTTATAAAACCGATAGATTGCGCTATTTATAATCTCAACGGCAAATTGATTAAAAGAATACGCATTGTGCAGAAAAATGAACGACTGGACATGCGCAATTTTATTTCGGGTACTTATTATTTAAAACCTTTGAACGGAGAAGGCATAAAATTCACGATCCAATAACAATGATTAAATAATAATTCTCGCTAATTTTTGCCATTCACACAATAAAAGCGACTTTTGCAACGCCTTCGTAATTTTTCAATAAATTACATGGCTGATTTTTTTGTGGAATTCACACGCCATTAAAAAAGTGCAACTATAATAATAATAGTATAAAAAATATAAACAGTCCTTTTACACTCGGGGCAAGAGGACAAACATAGCTGAAACAAAGCCCCAAGATGACAACACAAAACAAGCAAATATGATGCTGAATCCAATTTCCGTATCGTTCAAACTGGACGATGGTCGTGAAGTTACAATCGAAACGGGTAAAATGGCCCGTCAGGCAGACGGAGCCGTAACCGTCAAATGCGGTAAAGCCGTAATAATGGCCACTGTAGTAGCCACCAAAGAACCCAAACCCGGTCAGTCTTTTTTCCCTTTGACCGTTGACTACCAGGAAAAATTTGCTTCGGCAGGCCGTATCCCAGGCTCTTTCTTTAAACGCGAAGGTCGCATCAGCGATTATGAAGTTCTAATCTCCCGTCTGATTGACCGTGCGCTTCGCCCGCTTTTCCCTGAATCTTATTTATGTGAAGTTCAGGTAATCGTAAACTTAATCTCATACGACCCTGAAGTGCAACCTGATGCGTTCGCATGCCTTGCCGCTTCTGCTGCTTTGGCTGTTTCAGAAGTTCCTATTCAGGAAATCATTTCAGAGGTACGTGTTAGCCGCGTAAACGGTGAATATTTAGTAAACCCGACTACCAGTAAGTTGGCCGATGCTGATATGGATTTTATCATTGCCGCTACCGATAAGAATATTATGATGGTGGAAGGTGATGCGAAAGAGTGTCAGGAAGAAGATTTAATCATTGCTATTGAAAAAGCACACGCTGCTATCCGCGTGCAGGTAAAAGCACAGGAAGAGCTGCGTGCAAAAGTAGGCGTTGCAACTAAAAGAGATGTAACTCCTTTCTATGAAAATGAAGAAGTGAAAAGCAAAGTGGAAAGCATAGCTGCTGCCCGCATGACGGAAATTTCCCGTGGCGGTACTGCAAAACATGAACGCAGCGATGCATATAAAGCCTTGAAAGATGAAGTAGTAGCTGCTTTTGATCCGGAAACTACATTGCCTGAAGATTTAGCAGTTGCTAAACGTTATTTTGAGGATTTGCAATATTACACAGTGCGTAATATGATTCTGGACGAAAGCCGCCGCCTGGATGGCCGTAAGCTGGATGAAGTTCGTCCATTGGAAATGGAAACAGATATTTTGCCTTCTCCACACGGCTCTGCTTTATTTACCCGCGGTGAAACACAATCTTTATCTACTGCTACTTTAGGTACAAAAGATGACGAAATGCTGATTGAAACTGCAGGTACTTCCAATTATCAGAAATTTTACCTGCATTATAATTTCCCTCCGTATTCTACCGGCGAAGTAAAACCACAACGTGGTCCCGGTCGTCGTGAAGTAGGGCATGGTAACCTGGCAAAACGCTCTCTGGAGATGATGATGCCTAAAGATTATCCATATACCGTGCGCGTGGTTTCAGACATTCTGGAATCTAACGGTTCGTCTTCAATGGCAACGGTTTGCGCGGGTTCATTGGCATTGATGGATGCAGGTGTACCTTATCCTAAACACGTTGGTGGTGTGGCTATGGGTCTTATCAGCCGTGCATCAGATGGCAAATGGGCCGTATTGACCGATATCCTTGGCGATGAAGATCACTTAGGTGATATGGACTTTAAAGTTACAGGTACACGCGATGGTATCTGCGGCATCCAAATGGATATTAAAGTAGATGGTTTGAGCATGGATGTAATGCGCAGTGCATTATCTCAGGCAAAAGCAGGCCGCTTACATATCCTCGATGCCATGTACCAATGCATTGATGCACCTCGCGCTGAACTGAAACCGCAAACACCACGTATCGAGCAATTGATTATTGATCGTGAGTTTATTGGTGCGGTTATCGGACCGGGTGGTAAAATCATTCAAGAAATTCAACGCGAAACAAATACTCAGATTTCTATTGAAGAAGTCGGTGAAACAGGCGTTGTAAAAGTATTCTCCAGCAATGGCGATGACCTTGCAAAAGCAATGCGCTGGATCAAAGGTATTGTTGCCGTTCCTGAAATCGGAGAGACTTATGATTCTGTTGTAAAATCTGTAATGCCTTATGGTGCGTTTGTTGAATTTATGCCGGGTAAACAAGGTTTATTGCACATTTCAGAAGTAAGCTGGAAACGTCTTGATAATCTTGACGGTGTTTTGAATGAAGGCGATAATATCAAAATTAAATTGGTTGGCCTTGATCCTAAAACCGGCAAATTCCGTTTAAGCCGCAAGGTGTTGATGGAAAAGCCTGAAGGTTATGTTGAACAGCCGGAACGTACAGAGCGTCCTGAACGTGGCGGAGATCGCGGCGAACGTCGTGAACGTCCTGCCCGCAATGATGGCGAACGTCGTCCGCGTCCGGAAAGCAAACCTGAAGAAAACAGAGAAGGATAATTCTTTTTAGATATCAGACATCAGATGTTAGATATTAAATATAAGGCTGCGCAATTGCGCAGCCTTATTGTTTTTCAGTATGGTCTGACAATTTTGGAAATTGTAAACTTATAAACTTGCGAAACTGTAATTACGTTTCTTTAATTCTTTAATCAAATCGGGTAGGATAGCGGCAGTAACAGCGCAGCGGTCATGCAGTAAAATAATATCTCTTGCTTTTACCTGTTTCAAAATCTTCTCCAATAATTCGCTTTCACTTTTAGCAATAGTATCCATGCTGCGCAGGCTCCAGCCAATACTTTTCAATCCTGTATTCGTAACAGCTTTTGCCAGATTAGGATTGGTTACTCCATAAGGCGGGCGAAATAACTTTACTTCCTGTTTCGTAATATTCTCAATAGCTTCATTGGTCTGCACTAATTCATCCGTCATCCTCGAAGCGCTTTGCCAGTCGAAATTAAAACCATGATTAAAACTGTGGTTGCCAATGCTATGGCCTTCGTCAAACATACGCTGTACAAGAGTTTCACGGCCTTGAATATTTTTTCCTATTAAGAAGAAAGTGGCTTTTATATTTTCCTTCTTTAAAATGTCCAATACAGCTTCGGTTTGTTCTGCCGGACCGTCATCAAACGTTAATGCAATTTGCTTTTGGTTTTGAACAAGCTGTAGCTGTCCTTTTTCAAAAGTTATTTTGAGGATTGGCAACAGGTTCAATGATTTGAAATAAAAATTCCATTGAATTTTGATGCTTGCCAGAACCAATAAAGTAATATACGCCAGGATGCACCAAAGTATCCACCATGGCGAATATCCGTTAAAATAAACTCCTGCTGCAACATGTGCCAACAGGAGTAAAAAAAATAGTAAAGAGTATGAAAATTTAGAGTTCAAAATGAGTTGTTAGTTGATAGTGGTTAGTTTTCAGTAATAATCTAAAATCCAACATTACTCTTACCATTCCATACCCGGATAAGCTCTTTGCATGTACTGCATCTCAGCCAGAATATATCCTAAATGTTCAGAGTGTGTACCGGTTTTGCCACCTTCATGCATCCATGCCTCTTTTGAAGGAATGTTTAAAGTTGCCTGCGATAAAATATCTTCCACATTAGTGAACCATGTTGCTTTTAAAGCATCCAAATCTATACCTATGCCAGCTTTCAGCATTGTGTTGTCTGCTTCAGACGGTGTTAATAACTCTCCGCTGAAAGCCCATCTTTCATCAATGGCTTCCTGCATTCTTGCTTTGCTTTCCTCTGTACCATCACCTAAACGGATGACCCATTCACTGCTCCAGCGGTGGTGGTATAAAGCCTCCTTCAATGATTTTTCTGCAACAGCTGCAATAGTTGCATCTGAACTGTCTTTTAAAGCTGTGTATAATAAAACACTGTAATGATCATAAAAGAAAGAACGTGCTATAGTATAGGCCCAGTCTCCATTAGGCTGCTCTACAAGCAACGCATTCCTGAAATCCCAGCCATCACGCAGGTAAGCTAAAGTATCTTCTGTAACCGGCTGTGTATGATTTAAGAAAACAGGTGATGCAAAGAAATCAGTCTTGTCGTTTTCGCTTAACTGATTATAAGTTTCAGCAGCGTATTGATACAAACTACGAGCCTGGCCCAAATGGTCCAAAGCTGTATTGGTAATAGCTATATCCTGCTCCAGTACTGGTCCGTGTCCGGTCCATTCACTAATACGATGACCTAAAATCAATGCATTGTCGGCAAGCTGTAAAAGATATTTTAGTTTGTTGGTTGACATGACAGTAATTAAAAATTAAAAATTTTGCTTCGCAGGGCGAAAGTTCAAAATCACATTACATGTGCTTTAACTCAATAGGTAAATCGTAAAAAGTAGGATGGCGATAAACTTTATCATTAGCCGGATCATACAATTCACCCGCATCATCAGGATTGGAAGCATGGATGTATTTGCTCTCCACTGCCCAGATGCTTACGCCTTCCATACGGCGGGTATAAACATCGCGCGCATTTTCAATTGCCATTTCAGCATCAACGGCATGTAAGCTGCCTACGTGTTTATGATCCAGACCCGTTTTGCTACGGATGAAAATTTCCCATAAAGGCCATTCGTTATTCATTATAATATTGTTTTACTGTTATATTGTTTAATAGTTGAATTGCTCTCGGATATAATTGCCGGTCTCAAGTTAAAAAAGCAATTTAACAATAAAACCATTCAACCATCTATTTTATTCATCCAGTTTCAAAACCGCTAAAAATGCTTCTTGCGGCACTTCTACATTACCAATCTGGCGCATACGTTTTTTACCTTCTTTTTGTTTTTCAAGTAATTTACGTTTACGCGAAATATCACCACCGTAACATTTTGCAGTAACATCTTTACGCATAGCAGAAATCGTTTCTCTTGCTACAATCTTTGCCCCAAGCGCTGCCTGGATGGCGATAACAAATTGTTGCGTAGGTAAAAGCTCTTTTAATTTGGCGCAAAGCTTACGGCCGAAATCCTGTGCACGGCTTCTGTGAATCAATGCAGACAAGGCATCCACTTTATCGCCATTCAAAAGAATGTCCATTTTGGTGATATCGCTTTCACGGTAATCCAATGGCTGATAATCGAAAGAGGCATAACCCCGTGTATTTGATTTCAATTTATCATAGAAGTCAAATACAATCTCTGCCAAAGGCAATTCAAATATCAATTCCACCCTTGTTGTTGATAAGTAATTCTGATTGATCAACATACCTCTTTTGTTCAGGCACAAAGACATTATATTACCGATATACTCCGGCAATGTAATGATCTGCGCTCTGATAAAAGGTTCTTCCACTCTGTCCAGACGACTTGGGTCGGGCATTTGGGTAGGATTGTTTACAATTATTTTTTTATCAGGTTCACGTGTGGTGTAAGCATAGAAGCTAACGTTCGGCACAGTGGTAATTACAGTCTGGTTGAACTCGCGTTCCAGTCTTTCCTGTATAATTTCCATGTGCAACATGCCCAGGAATCCGCAACGGAAACCAAAGCCTAATGCCTGTGACGTTTCCGGTTCAAAAGACAAAGAAGCATCATTCAATTGTAATTTTTCCATACAATCACGCAACTCTTCAAAGTCATCTGTACTTACAGGAAAGATACCCGCAAATACCATCGGTTTCACATCTTCAAAACCCTTTACAATTTCCTGCGTCGGGTTAGCAACAGTAGTGATGGTATCACCCACTTTTACCTCTTTCGCATTTTTGATGCCGGTAATGATATAACCTACATCACCCGCCCTTACTTCCTGTTTCGGCGTTGGTGTCAGTTTTAGGATGCCTACTTCGTCGGCACCATATTCTTTACCTGTATGTACGAATTTAATTTTATCGTTTTTATGAATCGTTCCGTTCAGTACGCGGAAATAAACGATGATGCCACGGAAGGAGTTGAATACCGAATCGAAAATCAAGGCTTGTAAAGGCGCTTCTTCATCACCCTTCGGCGCAGGAATCCTGTCGATAATAGCTTCTAATATATCATCAATGCCGATGCCGCTTTTACCGCTGGCATGGATAATATCTTCCGGTTTGCAGCCGATTAAATCAACAATCTGGTCGGTAACTTCAGGAATCATGGCACCTTCCATATCAATCTTGTTGATAACAGGAATAATCTCCAGATCATTTTCCAGCGCCAAGTATAAATTGGATATAGTTTGAGCCTGAATACCTTGTGATGCATCCACCAGAAGCAATGCGCCTTCGCAGGCAGCGAGGGCACGGCTTACTTCGTAAGAAAAATCGACGTGGCCCGGTGTATCAATAAGGTTTAGCGTATATTTTTCGCCTTTGTGAATATGGTCAATCTGTATGGCATGGCTTTTGATAGTGATACCTTTTTCCCGCTCCAAATCCATATCATCTAAAACCTGTGCCTGCATATCGCGTGAGGAGATAGTTTTGGTATGCTCCAGCAAGCGATCTGCCAATGTACTTTTCCCATGGTCAATATGGGCAATAATGCAAAAATTGCGTATATGCTTCATGTTTGTAAAATAGGCGGCGAAATTACGGATATTTTGGGGTTTATCGGCTTAAACAGTATCATTAAATGAATATTTTAAAGCAAACCTCCTATTGAGTCTGTAAATCTGCCCGTTTTTCAAATATTAAACGAATCAGAATGTAACTGACTGTTAACTTAAGAGGTGAGACCGCCTGTTTTGATTGTGCTGTATTTCAGAAATCCTAAGGTTTTCAAAACCTCATAGGATTTAATAAGTGCCTAAATTAATGATATTGATTTTTTTAAACCTATCCTTAATTTGTTTTATAATACTATTTATTTTTTATTTCATTCCAGGTATTGTAAAGCGTTTCCTGGCTTGGCCGGTTTTCCGGCATTTCATTTAATGGACTACACGGTTCCCAGAATTGCGTCATTTCATTGGGTAAGGATTGATAAAGCTGTGTTCCTTTCGTTTTCCATGCTATCATTTCGTCGCTTACTTCTTTAATGATTTTCCCCGGATTACCTACCACCAAAGAGCGTTTGGGGATAATCGTATTGGCATTTATGAAAGACAATGCACCGATAATAGATTCGTCTCCTATTTCCACATCATCCATAATAACCGCATTCATGCCCACCAATACATTTCTGCCTATATGAGCGCCGTGTATGATGGCGCCATGACCTATATGCGCCGATTCTTCCAGTTTTACAGTAACTCCGGGAAACATGTGTATGGTGCAGTTTTCCTGAACATTACAACCGTCTGCAATTTCAATACCGCCCCAATCACCTCTTAACGCACAACCCGGCCCGATATAAACGTCTTTACCGATAATAACATTGCCTGTAACAGTTGCCTGCGGATGAATGAAAGAAGAAGGATGAACAACCGGAATAAATCCTTTGAATGAATAAATCATAATATTTTTAAGATAATTGTGGTTCTGTGTTTTCGAACTTGGCTTTAAAAATTTCCAATCGGGTTCAGAATATCGTTTTGTTTTCCTGTTATTGCAGGATAGGTGAATTCTTCAAATTAACCGGAAAATGAAAAGACTTTATTACTTTAAAAAGTCTCCGTCAATAATAAACAGCTTTGCTCCGCCGGCTGATGTGGAACGATGTGAACTCAGGTTATCGGAAACAATATATGTGTCGCCCTTGCCGAGCTTTGTAATACCACCGTTTTCTTCTTCACTTATGAAGGAACCTTCAAGACAATAAACAATATGCCCTTTTTGGCACCAATGGTCCGCCATGTAACCGGGAGAATATTCTACGATACGGACACGCAGGCCATTATGTAATATTGTTTGCCAGAAGGAAGTGCCGGTTGTGCCGGGATGCTCTTCTTTCGGCACATCAGCCCAGTCAATATGTTGAAAAGGAATATGGCTCATGACTCAAACAATTGGTTTAATATTTTACAAACTTACGGACACCTGAAAATTGCTCGTCATTTATAATCCTGAAAAAATAAATGCCCGCAGGTAATTCTCTGATGTCAATATTGTGCTGTGTATCAAGCTTATCTTCCCTGTACTTCCTGCCAATTGCATTAACAATTTCATACCGTGCTTTATTGCTTATAGCTGCTTCCGTCCTTATATTCAGGTATTGGCCGGCAGGATTGGGATATAATTGAAAATCGATATTTGCCTCTTTCGGGTCTTTCACGCCAAGCACAAGGGCTGCGCCAACCATAGGCCTTACCATTAAAGCGCCTTCCAGTTGCGAGGATTCCCAGCTAACGCCAACTTTGAAATATCTGTGATTGCCGCCAACTCTGTTTGCATCCAAAGCTATCTGTAAGGAATCGCTGATGCCACCTGCCGGTTGAATAATGGAAATATAGAATACACCGGGATTCATTATTACAGGCTGACTGAAATTATAAATATAAAACGCATTTATAGTATCGATGTAAGCAGGGGTGAGGAAGTTTTCCTGATAAACCGTCTGGTCTGTACCTCCGTTGAAAGCTATGTCACGCATCACGGCGAGGCTGAAATTCTTATAAGACTGAGAAGGTAGTGTCGTTGCAAAGCGAATGGCAACTCCTCTTATCGTATCGGGCTGATACAAAGCATATTCAATAGCAGTGGCGCCGGGTGCATTAACAGCCAGGTTCAGAAAATAACTTAACTCGGCAGTACCGTCATCATAAGCAAAATAATTGTCGAACACTTGTTGCCTGATTATAGTATCATTATCCAGTGATTCATTGGGGTATTGTGCCGCACAATTAAATTTCTGCTCAAACACCACTCTGTCATTGGGGTTGGGAGGATTGAAGGTGGCAGCATTATAAACCGACATAGTTGCCGTACCTGTATTAAACGGGCTGATGGTGATATTTGTATTGCTTGAACCTAAACCGGAACCGCTGGCTACATCTTTACTGTCGTAGTGAACGGTAAATGCAAGATTATTGGGGCCATTATTTTGCAGATGGGCAATAGTATTGGATGCCAGAAAATTGGCGGGATTTGTCTTAAAATGCCGGAAAGGCATAGAAGTAAAATCATTCAAAAGAAATTCAGGGTCGGCGGTAAAAGCAAGGTCATGCAGTACCGTATCAAATCTGTTGCGGTTTTTATCCATCCTGATATAATCAATGTTCCAGTTGGAATTGCTGATGCCTATTGTAGCCAGATTTACCCAGCGAAACCTGAAATTATCATTGAAATACGCCGTATCAGTAATCGGAATCATTGCCTGCTGAAAACCAACCTGTGCAGTATCGCCCTTCAATGACCAAACCTCTTTCCAAAGGCCATTTGAACCGAGGAAGAACAAAGTCAGCGAATCCCAGGGTTTGGCATAAAAACCGTAACCACCGCATTGGTAAAAGAAACTGAGGTATATGGAATCGGAAGGCTGAAACCCGGACATGTCAAAGGTCTGGCTGGTAAGGCTATCGGCGAAAATAGTAGTGAAAGCACCCACACTGTCATAATAAACAACACCTTTCTCATTCAGGGCATCAAAAGTGGCAACGCCACGGCTTATAATGCCTCTGCCCATCGTATTATTTATATAAACCTGTTTATCCGTCCAGCGGCTTTGGTTTGGATAAGGATCATTGTCGGTAAAATCTTCAAAGAACGGCAAAGTCAATCCTGTAGGCTTTTGTGCGGTAGGATTCCGCTGCATAGACCTTGTTTTTACCACTTGATTTTCTTTCAACGGAAGTATCATTTCCTGCGCGCGGGAATGCTGGCTTAGAAAAACAAATAATATTAGCAACAGCCTGGATAATCGGTTCATCTTAATCATTTTAAAATATTGCAAAAGCAAAGACAAATATAGTGCTTACATTACTAATCGTTGTTCTGTCACTAATCTCTTTGTTTATCCTGTTTTTATGGTTCAACTTTGCGCACCACGGTATTTTTTAATTTTGACTTTAGGTATTCGGCTTACCTTTGCAACATGCATTACGTTTCAGTAGAGAATCTTACAAAATCCTATTCCGATAAACCCCTGTTTGAAGACCTTACTTTCCATGTCAACGAAGGCGATAAAATAGCTTTCGTGGCGCTGAATGGTACCGGCAAATCAACTTTGTTGAAAATACTTTGCGGCGTTGAAATTCCCGATTCCGGAAAAGTATGGATTCATAAAGATGTTACCGTAGTATTATTAGACCAGAATCCGTCCATCAATGATAAACGGAATATTCTTGAAAATATTTTTGATCACGATCATCCGATTTTGAATGCCATCAAAAATTATGAGCTGATAACGGAAGGCGATACGGAACCCGATCCTGTAAAGCTCGCAGAAGCCATGGCAGAAATGGATGAGCTGAATGCATGGCACTTCGATGCACAGGTAAAAGAAATTCTTGGCAAGCTCAATATTCATCATCTTGACCAGCAGGTCGGAACCTTATCGGGCGGACAGAAAAAGCGTATTGCGCTGGCAAAGGTGCTGATAGACATGGGTTTTGAGCATCGCCATACTTTGCTGATTATGGATGAACCGACCAACCATTTGGATGTGCAGATGATTGAATGGCTGGAACATTACCTGGGCCAGGAAAATGTAACCTTATTGCTGGTAACCCACGACCGTTATTTCCTGGATAATATCTGCAACGAAATTATTGAAATTGATAACGGCCAGTTATATGTTACCAGAGGTAATTATGAAAAATATATAGAACAAAAGGCTGCCCGTCTGGAAAATGATGCGGCAAGCGTAGATAAAGCCAGGAACCGTTACAGAAAAGAATTGGAATGGATGCGCAAACAGCCGAAGGCACGTACTACCAAATCCAAATCAAGACAGGATGCCTTTTACGAGTGGAAAGAAAAAGCATCTAAAAAGGTAGAACAGGCGCAACTTGAACTTCAGGTTAAAATGACCCGTTTGGGCGGTAAGATTCTGGAGCTTAAAAAAGTATATAAGTCATTTGGCGAGAAAACAATCCTGAAAGGCTTTGACTATACATTTAAACGAGGTGAAAGGGTAGGGGTTGTAGGTAAAAACGGTGCGGGAAAATCTACCTTTATCAATATGCTGTTGGGTAAAGAACCTTCAGACAGTGGTAAAATAAATGTGGGCGAAACAATTGTGTTTGGCGACTTTTCGCAGGAAGGTCTGGTTTGGGAAGAGGATGTAAGGGTGATTGAATATGTAAAAAACATTGCAGAATATTTTCCTTTGGCGGATGGCAGCAAAGTCAGCGCAGCACAGTTTTTACAACGATTCCTGTTTTCTCCTGATAAACAATATACTTACATTTCCAAACTGAGTGGCGGTGAAAAAAAACGTTTGCAATTACTTTCTATTCTTTTCCGCAATCCCAATTTCCTTGTATTGGATGAGCCGACCAATGATCTGGATTTGCCTACTTTAGATATCCTCGAAGAATTTCTGATGGACTTTCAGGGTTGTCTGATTATTGTTTCGCATGACCGTTATTTCATGGATAAAATAGTGGATCACCTTTTTGTATTTGAAGGCGATGGCGTTGTAAGAGATTTTCCGGGCAATTATTCGCAATACAGAGAAATTGCAAAGGAAGAAGAAAAGTACAAAGCCGAACTGGATAAAGAAGCCGAACTGGCCTACAATAAAGCAGAAGCCGCAAAACCTGTTCCATCTGCATCTGCTGCAGAGAAGAAAGAAGTAAAGAAACTGACATTTAAAGAAAAGAAAGAATTGGAAACCATTGAAAAAGAAATGCCGCAACTGGAAGCTGAAAAGCAGCAGTTGGAAGCTGAAATGAGCAGCGGCTCTTTAAGTTTTGATGCATTGCAGAAACATGGCGAACGCATTGCTGCAATCGTGGCTTTACTGGAAGAAAAAGAAATGCGTTGGTTAGAGTTGAGTGAATGATGAAGTTATTCTACTCTGTAGGTAACTTCTGCGGGGTAAACTTCCTGTCTGTCGTTTTCATTTATGGTAATCTCAATGGGAACTTTATAAGTCCCGGGCGATTCGGTTATGATTCTGGAATATTCAAATATCCCATCCTTTGGTTCAATTTTTTGTCTGTTAATAACTGCGTACATGTTGCCATGTTTCAAATATTGAACAAGAAGCGAAATGATTTTTAACTTATCTCCCTTTTTATAAAGAGAATTACCTGGTGTTGCAATCGCTCTTAATTGACTATCTCCGCATGGGGATATGGGTTCTAATTGGAAAATAACACTTTCCAGGAATGCAGATTCATTCATCAATACATCTGCTTCCAGCAAAGAAAGTACTGCATTGGCATCCTTTAAATTTTTATTGCCAACATATTTCTGATTGAATTGCTTTTCATCGAGATTCATAAATCCATTAATATTTATTTTGGGCAAATTCACATCAGAACTGTCGATAATTCTTTTTTTGAAATGTTGACATGCTTGAATAAATAAGGTATAGTTTTTATACAGTAATTGTTTGTCTGGTTTTATATTTGGCTTTTTTGAGTTGGCAATTTCAGATAGGAAAGCATCTGTAATTTTGAAAAAATCTTTAGCATCTCTTTTCAGATAGCTAACTTTAATTAGCCGATAATCTTTGTATTCCATAGAGATAAAGAAATTTCTCAATAAATGATTTCTGTTTGCGGTGCTAAAGTTTTGTTGTTCCAACCTTTTATTAATTTCCTGCAAAAGCATTTCTCGTTCCTTATCCTTACAGGAACTCAAAATCCCAATAAAGAAAATTACAATTACCAGACGCATCAGAGCACAATTCATAGTTGTAAGGGTTTTTAATCGTTTGTCAAAGCTTAAACAAGATAATATTTTCCTGTTTGAATGTCGAATTAAAGGATTATTTAAGGCAAATTCTACTAATAAATTGTTTCCCGGTTGGATTTGGTATGATATTTGATGTACTTATGTCAGACTAAAAAAATATTCAAAATCATGTTAGATCAATTAATGCAAATGATACAGCAACAAGGCCAGGATGCTGTAGTGAATAATGCCGATGTTCCTAACGAGCATAACGAAGCAGTAATGCAGGAAACACAAAGTGCTATTACGGGTGGCTTACAACAATTAGCTTCCAGCGGTGAATTGAATCAATTAGCACAAAACCCGCAAGCATTGGCAGGGCATCCGGCTGTTCAAAACATTTCCAACAATTTTATGGGAGCTATCATGCAGAAATTTGGCTTGAGCGAGGGAGCTGCATCCGATATTGCAGGCTCATTGATACCTTCCATATTAGGTAAGGTAATGGGTGCCGTACAGCAAGGTGATAGTGGTTTTGATTTAGGTGGGCTATTATCATCTTTTACAGGTGGCGACACGGCTCAGAGCGGTCAGCAATCAGTTGGTGGAATTATGAATACCATAAGTAATCTCGGTGCTAAATTTGGCCTGGATAAAGATGGCGACGGCGATGTGGATATGAACGATTTATCAAAGCTGATAAAATAGATTTCCTTAAAAGGCAGAAAGATTCCGGCTCATTAAACAGGCCGGGATTTTTTTATGGATAATCATGTGGTTAATGAGAACTTTCCACTGGTTACTCATCTATATGAAAAGGAAACCTTTATCGAAATGTAATTGATGTAGTATAATAATTAATCTTCTTTCCTTATATATTTTTGTATATTGTAAGTCACAGCCTGGCATAAGTCTATCAGAAATTTAATTATTCGGTTACACATTGGGAATTGTATAGTGAAATTAAAACTATAATTTACTATGCCTGTATCTTGGCTTAAGGGTAGCGCCCTCCTTGCCTTATCCGTTATATGCTGTTATTATTCTCATGGGCAACTGCCCACAAGCAATCTCTTGTATATGAGGTCGCCAACGGGTTCGGATATTTATAATTATGATCCCACGCAGCCTGTTTCGGCTACTAATCCAGGCCTTAATACAATTCAACTGCCGGGGCCTCCCGGACACGGCTTGGCTATTTGTGAGGTTTTGGGTTCAGGCAATTCTATCCTGACATTTTATACAATTATAAATGACCGGTATTGGTACTATGACCCTTTCACTTCTGACTGGGTAAATACGCATAACCTGACCGGTAGTAACGGCATGGCCGTAAATTTTGGCGGCGGCGGGGGCTTCATTTATAATTTCGATGCAATCGGCGGAAACTTGTATAAATATGATGGTACGGGAAATGGCAGCCTTTTATTGGGTATACCGGGCTATGGAAGTCTGGTAGGTGCAGGTGGCGTTGCGGATGTGGTGGTTGATTGCGAAGGGAATTGGTACATAATGTTGCTTCTTCCTGGAAATAATACTAATTCTTACCTGAGAAAATATAACCCTGCCGGTATATTATTGCAAAGCTGGACTATCAATAATCCTAATAATTTTACCTCGGGGCCGGGATTCGGAATTGTGAACAATACAATCTATCTGATAAATCAAATCACTAATCCTACTGCATTAAGCATTCCTTCCGCACCGTTGGGTTCAGGTACAATCGACTTTAATACCAATCCTCCATTGCTCCCGATTAATACTTTGAATGATGATATGGCTTCTGTTCCGGCGAGCACAGGGGCCATATCGCCCACTATAAATATCACTACTCCTGACAATCCGGTTTGTCCGGGTATGGTAATAACATTTACAAGTGCTATTACTAATGGCGGTAATAATCCCGGTTACCAATGGTTTGTGAATGGCGTAGCAATAGCAGGTGCCACAAATGCATCTTTTAGTTTTACACCGGATAACGGAGATACCGTAACCTGTCAGCTGGTAAGAACTGCGCCGAGTTGTAACCTGAAGGCAACTGTATTGAGCAATGCCGTAATAATGAATGTCCTTTCTCCTGAAATTCCGGTTTTCCAATACAATACTGCCGTTTTTTGTAAAAATGCAATGGCGGGTGTCCCTGTATTTTCCCCACCGGGCGGTACTTTCAGCGTAAGCCCCGATGGGCTGGCAATTGATATCAATACCGGTATTATAGATCCGAATACAAGTAATACGGGAACTTATGTTATAACCTATACTCCGGTTGTTCCTGCTGCGGGCTGTAAAGCGGATAGCGTTCAGGATACGGTAACCATAGTTTCTTTGCCTTTGGCTCATATAAATACATTCAACGCTGTGGATGACTTATGCCTGAACGACGCTTTATCGTTGTTTGCCACACACGAACCGGGCTGTATTTATGAGTGGAGCCCGGCAGATTTTTTTCCTGATGGCAATTCGGGTGTTAATGTAACAGCAAGAGCAATATCGAGCGGTACTATTTATTTATCAGCGATTAACTCTGACGGTTGTATAAATTCAGATACCATTTTTATAAAGGCAAAGCCATGTTGCGATGTTTTCCTGCCAAATGCTTTTTCACCGGATAACGACGGCTTAAATGACGTGTTTAAAATGTATTCAAAAAGCAGCATGCAGCAGGCTATCAGTTTTACAATTTATAACCGTTGGGGTCAAAAAGTGTTTTTTACATCTGATATGTCAGATGGTTGGAACGGCACATATAACAGCAATCCCGCAAATGCAGGTGTTTATTTTTACTATCTGCATTATACCTGTTCTGACGGAACAGAGAAAACATTAAATGGTGAGGTAACATTGATAAGGTAGCATCGCAGAAGAGGTAATTACCATTTGGAGCAAGACAAATTAATTGATTTTCAAATCGGCTATAGAAAAATCTGAAAGGGTGAAACATAATAGCGATGGGTAGTAACCCATCTACGGTGGCACCTTACTCTGGATATAAGGATTTTATTTCATGATTTTATAAGGGCAAATTTGCCTTGTCATTCATACAAAACAGAAAGGCCTTCCAATCGGAAGGCCTTTCTGTTTTCAATATGTGGCTGAACAATAAATTACGCTTGTTCTTTCAACGTTTTAATTCTATGTTCTTTGTCTTCTTCTACTCTTAAAGAATCGCTCTTATCAAGGTCAACAAGGATTGGAGCAGCAACGAAGATAGAAGAATAGGTACCTGCCAATACACCGATTGCCATTGCAAACGCGAATCCTCTCAATACCTCACCACCAAAAATGAACAATACAACTGCAGTAATAAATACTGTCAATGAAGTCATGATAGTACGGCTTAAGGTATCGTTGATAGCGCGGTTTACTACTTCTGTTTTATTACCGTTAGGCGTTTTGCGGAAGTACTCACGGATACGGTCAAATACGATAACGGTATCATTCATAGAGAAACCGATAACGGTTAGCAATGCAGCGATAAAGTGCTGGTCAATTTCCAATGTGAACGGAACGATGTTCTTGAAGAAAGAGAATACAGCTAATGTAACTGCAGCATCGTGTATTACAGCAACAACAGTTCCCAAAGAATACTGCCATTTGCGGAAACGGATACCAATATAGATAAAGATACAAACTACGGCAACTAATGTAGCCCATATCGCACCTCTTTTCAAATCATCGGAAATAGTAGGCAATACAGTCTGTCCGCTTTGAATATAGTTCTTTTCAAAAGTAGCTACATCCACGTTTGCAGGAATCAGATTGTTCTTTTGAAGGCCTTCGTAAATCTTGCCGATTACTTTTTGTTCAGCATCTTTGCTTGGATCAGTAATCAAATAATCCGTAGTGATGTTCAATTGTGTATTTACACCGATTTTCTTAACTACCGGACGTTTGTTATCAAGGAACGGCATTAATTTTTCACGAAGCTCACTTTCTTTGTGTACCTGATCAAACTTGATAGTATAGCTACGGCCACCATCAAACTCAACGCCATAATTGAAGCCATTGAAGAAAGAAGCGATACCTGCCAGAATCAAGATAGAAGAGAATACATAAGCTATCTTACGTTTTTCAATGAACTTGAAATGTGCTTTCTGGAAAATAGATTTGGAAAGCTTGGTGAAATAGTTAAAGTGACGGCCACGTTTCATGTAAGTATCTGTAATCAGACGGGAAACCATGATACCTGTAAACAAAGACAATAAGATAGCCAATATCTGAGTCGTTGCAAAACCTTTGATTGGACCTAGGCCAAACAAATAAAGGATAATTGCAGTAATCAAGCTTGTAACGTGACCATCCAATACAGGCGCATAAGAACGTTTGTAACCTTTACTCACAGCTTCAGCATAAGTATCGCCTAACGCCAACTCTTCCTTGATACGTTCAAAGATAATTACGTTGGTATCTACAGCCATACCAATACCTAATACGATACCAGCAATACCTGCCATTGTCAAAGTTGCACCAAGATTAGCAAGAATACCGAAAGTAAACAGCATATTCAGTATCAAAGCAATGTTTGCAACAATACCGCCTGAGCTATAATAAAGAATCATTAAAGAGAAGATTACCAGGAATGCAATGGCAAATGATTTGATACCACCGTCAATAGACTCTTGTCCCAAAGTAGGTCCTACTACTTGTTCCTGAACAATTTTAGCAGGTGCTTCCAATTTACCTGTCTGAAGAATATTTGCTAAATCATCACCTTCTTTTGCAGTGAAATCACCGGTGATGGAAGAACGGCCTCCTGTAATTTTTTCATTTACATTCGGTGCAGAGTAAACATAATCATCGAGCGTGATGGCAATTGGTCTGCCAACATTATCGCCGGTAAGTTTAGCCCACAAAGAGCTTCCTTGCTGGTCCATCTCAAGGCTGATTTCAGCTTTACCGCTTTGATAGTCAAATCTTGCATTTCTTACGTGATCGCCTTCCAGTTTAGCATTCTCAGTACCGTTAACGGTTTTAAGGGCATAAACTGCGTAAGGAGGTTCTTTGCTTTGTTTTTTACCCGGAATCTCTCCAAATACAAATTTGGTATTAGATGGGAATTGATTTTTTACTACATCCAAAGCAAGGTATTCTTTCAATTTAGCTGCATCTTTTCTTGCAACCAAACCAATGAAAGAAGCTCCGTAAGAACGGCCTTGCTGGTCAACTGCAGGTTGCATTACAGAAAATAAATCAGCATCTCTTTGTGAAGGGTTTGCAGCAGCAGTACCTTTAGCGCTTGTATCGTCTTTGCCCAACAGGCTTGTCAGACTTGCCGTATCTGCATTTGCAGTTTTGGTAGTATCGTTTGATGCAACTGTAGCTTTAGCAGCAGTATCATTTAAAGCAACAGCAGCAGCAGTATCAGTTGTTGGAGTTGCCTTAGATCCTTTAAGATAAATTTTCAAAGCATCGTTTGCTTTGCCTAATTGCTGACCGATATCGTTTAATGTATAAACTTCCCAGAATTGCAATTTAGCAGTAGCTTGTAATACTTTTCTTACTGATTCAGGATCTTTTACACCGGCAAGCTCAACAATGATGATGCCTTTGTTTGCATCAAGGTTGATAGAAGGTTGCGCAACACCGAATTTATCAATACGTTTTGAAAGTACATTAAAAGTACGTTTGATAGCTTCTTTAGCTTCTTTCTGAATAAGTTTAACTACATCTTCATTAGAACTTGTAGCAGTAATGGAAGGTTGGCTTTGTTTCATGAACAAAGGAGCCAGTTTACCACCCGGAACGATTTTTTCGTAAGCCTGAGCGAACAATGAAGGAAAATCTGCGTTACTGTTGGCTTTCATTCTTAAAGCTTCATCAATAGCACGTTTCAGGTTTTGGTCCTGAGGGTTGTTGCTCATGGAAGAAACCAGGCCATCCAGGCCTACTTCAAGCGTAACGCTCATACCACCCTGAAGATCAAGACCCAATTGAAGCTCTTTGCCTTTTACTTCACCATAAGTGTATTTGGCACCGAGGAAATTGAAAACAGTTTCATTCCTCATGCTGTCGTTCAGATGCTGAACGGCTTTGTCAACCAAATAGTCGCGATCTCCGCCTTTGGCATCAGGTGAATTAGTAGAGACAAATTTTTCGGCTTTAGCCTTTGTCTTAACATCAACATTGTGAGCAATGAAAGTAAATGAGAGGCGCCATAGTGAAAATAAAATCAGTGCCGCGGTAAATAGCTTTACCATTCCTTTAAGCTGCATAGGTAAACTTTAGATTCTTAATAATTTTTTTTTATAAGTGGGCAAAGATAGTATTTAATTATAAAAAAATTAGCAAGGACGTTTGGAGTTTGAAGAAAAAAATTATATGCGCTAAATTCGGTTCTTAAACAGAAACTTAAATTACTATATCGCAGGTTTTAAAATAAATTTTCAGCAATATATCTTGATGTCTTTTTGTGTAAAAAAATGTTTAATATGAAAATCAGAATCCTTTTCAGGCTTGGCTTTTTGTTACTGATTGCAGGATGTTCCCCAAAAATATCCGAACAGGGCAAAGCGTCTTTTTATGCAAATTCTTTTCAGGGAAAGGCAACAGCCAGCGGTGAAATTTTTAAACAAAATAAAAAAACTGCTGCCCATAAAACACTGCCTTTCGGAACAAAAGTGAAAGTAACGAATCTTAAAAATGGCAAAACGGTGAAAGTTACCATTAATGACAGAGGGCCATTTGTTTCAGGACGAATTATTGATTTAAGTGAAAAAGCAGCAGGTAAAATCGGGATGAAAAATGACGGGGTGATAGAAGTGAGGATTAAATATAAAAAGAAACGGAGGAAATAAAAAAGTAGGTTTCGTTGCAAAACCTTGACTTGAGACCAACATTTTTTGTAAGGAAAGCAGGTCTGAAATGAATAAAATGATCACATCAAAATAATAATGGATGCTGAAGCCTGAACACAAAAAAAGAAACCGGACAATAATTGTTGCCCGGTTTCTTTTTGTATAAAAAAGGAAATATAATTATCCTTTTTTTGCGTAACGCTTGTTGAATTTTTCGATACGGCCGGCAGTATCCAAAAACATAGATTTACCGGTGTAGAATGGGTGAGAAGTATTTGAAATCTCGACCTTAATCAATGGATATTCAACGCCATCAACTGTAAGTGTTTCACGGCTTGCAGCAGTAGAACGAGTGATGAAAACCTCTTCGTTAGACATGTCTTTAAATGCAACAAGTCTGTAATTTTCAGGATGAATGCCTTTTTTCATTTGTTATATTTTTATGTGCATGGTTACTAATCATGCGTGAAATAGGGCGCAAAGGTAAATCTTTTTTTAATTTGAACAAAAAAATCAATTTGCAGGAGACAAAAATAGGGAAATACTCAAATGATACATAAATTTATTGACGCATAAATAACAAAAGATAAGCCATGGGCGTTTGTAAATATTTATCTTTGTAAACTCTGAAACCTAAATTCCTTTTCCGGTATGCAACATAAATTTGTCCTTTCCATCGTCATTGTCTGTCTGATTCTTTCTGGACTCATTTATTATTTGTTTACGCAAAACCCGGCATACGATTTTCCTACGTTAATTATCGCAAACTTGCTGTTGGCTGTGGTTTCGTTGCTTTCGTTCAATATCATCAAGCGTGGTATAGAGAGCGGAAATGCCAATGCATTTGTACGCGGAAAGATGACAGGTACTTTGATAAAATTTTTTGTTTGTATATCAGCATTGCTCATTTATGTTTTTTTAAATAACAGACAGGTTCATAAGCCTTCCCTATTTTTATTTTTGGGAATGTATGTTGTTTATAATGCAATAGAGGCAGTGCCTCTGTCAAAAATGGCTCGGAAAAAGGACGAATAATTATTATGGGCAAGCTGGAAGCTCCTTTTCATGTGTTGGAGCAGTTTATACCTGAAGGTACGTTTAGGAAAGTAGCTCCTTTCTTTAAGGACTACAATATACATTTAAGCATTACCCACGACCGCGTTTCGATTCTGGGTAATTACCGTTCGCCTGAAAAGGGCTATCCTGCGCATCGTATCAGCGTGAACGGGTCTCTGAATCCATATAGTTTCCTCATTACTTTATTACACGAGCTGGCGCATATGCTGGCTTATATTCAATATAAACGCAGCATTTCTCCACACGGCCCGGAGTGGCAGTATATTTTCAATCAGCTACTGTCGAAGTTCATGGGGCGCGGTATATTTCCGGACAATGTTGAAGAAGCTTTAATCAAATATCAGGGAAAAACAACTGCATCTACCTGCAGCGACCCCGACTTGTATAAAGCGCTTAAAAAGCATGACAAGCGCAAAATGCATATGCGTTTTGTAGAAGATATTCCTTTATTAGAACATTTTGAAACACATGACGGACGTGTATTTCAAAAAATGGAAAAGTTACGTACCCGTTTCCGTTGCAAAGAAGTAAGTACGGGACATTTATATTTATTTCCCGCTATTTCGGAGGTGAAATTGTTGGGATAAATAAATTCACATTATTTGTATTTAACAACTTTTAGAAAGTTGTTAAATACGTCTTAGCTAAACGGGATTTTGATATTTGTATTTTTATTTTTGGAATTTCAAAACATCCCTCTTACCTTTGCCGTCCGAAAAATCGTTCCGACCAATTCTTTTCGGAGAATTGACCACAGGTTGCAAGTTGGAATATTTATCCGGGATCATATTTTTAAACAATTTTTGTAATGGCAACAACAAACATCCAGAACTATGAGATGATGTTGATTTTCACGCCGGTTTTGGCCGATGATGAATTCAAAGCAGCTCAAAAGAAGTTCACTTCCTTCATCAAGGAAAATGGTGGTGAGATCGTTCATGAGAACGCATGGGGATTGAAATCCTTAGCTTACCCGATTCAGAAAAAAACTACAGGTCTTTATTTTGTAGTTGAATTCACTGCTCCGACAGATTTGAACGCGAAAATGGAAATCCAATTGAACCGCGACGAATCTGTAATGCGCCACATGGTTACTCATCTGGACAAATTCGCAGTGGCTTACAACAATCGCAAACGCAATGCTCCTGCAAAAGCGGAAGTGAAAGAAGAAACTGTTTCCTAATCAAATTTAATTTTCTGAAAAATGGCAAGAGCTACAGATATCAAATACTTAACCACCACCAGAGTGGAAAAACGTCAGAAAAAATACTGTCGTTTTAAGAAATTAGGCATCAAATATATTGACTATAAAGATGCAGAATTCCTGAAAAAATTCCTGAACGAACAAGGTAAAATGTTACCTCGCCGTATCACAGGTACTTCTCTTAAATACCAACGCAAGTTGGGTCATGCTGTTAAGAAGGCGCGCCAAATGGCTATTTTGCCTTATGTTACTGACCTTTTAAAGTAAAATAAAACAATGGAAGTTATATTAATAAAAGACGTAGATAACTTAGGCGCAGCTCATGAATTAGTAGAAGTACGCCCGGGATATGCTCGTAACTATCTTATTCCTCAAAAATATGCAATTGAGGCAAGCGGTTCCAACAAAAAAATATTGGAAGAACGCCGTAAAGTATTAGCTAAACGCGAAGAGAAATTGATGGCTGAAATAGCTAAGGTTTCTGAAGTATTGAAAGCAAGCCCTGTGAAATTAGGTGCTAAAATCGGTACAAGCGGTAAAATCTTCGGTTCTGTTACAGCTATTCAATTAGCTCGTGCTATCCGCGAACAAAAAGGTTATGAAATCGACCGTCGTCGTATCTCTATCCTTGATGAAGTAAAGGAAGCCGGCACTTACAAAGCTCAAATCGACTTCGGTAAAGAAAACTTAGTAGAGCTTGAGTTTGAAGTTGTAGGTGAATAAGATTTAAGCGAATTTATTTCGTCGAAAATTGAAAATATAAAGAAGCCGCGCATTTTTGCGCGGCTTTTCTTCTTTATGTCAGAATTTATGTCATGATTTTTGTGGTACATCGTAATTAAGTTTACAAGTAGGAATTATGGATAAATTACTATTCAAAGAAGAAAGCTATTCAATTATAGGAAAATGTATGGAAGTGCACAATAATCTTGGTGCAGGTTTTTTAGAAATTGTTTACAAAGACGCATTGGAATATGAGTTCAAAAGAGCCGGAATAGAATATGAAAGAGAAAAAATGTATGAGGTGAATTATAAAGGAGCCATTTTGCCTCATAAATTTTATGCTGACTTCGTTGTTAATAAACAAATTATTTTAGAAGTAAAAGGAGTTTCGGCAATTGCAGATGAGTTTGTCGCCCAATGTTTAAACTATTTAAAGGTATCGGGTAACAGCCTGGCCTTACTTGTAAATTTCGGAGAGCTACGACTAAACTACAAAAGAATTGTATTATAGGTAATGCCACGAATGCACGAATAAAAAGGAAATCTATAACCTTTTTATTCGTGCATTCGTGGCGATCAAAATTACAGCTTCCCTAACCCAATCACTTCATGCTGCCTTGGGATTTCTATATCATGAAAACCCTTGCGATGTAATCTCTGCTTGAATTTTTGCTGTACTTCATATTCACCATGCACCAGGAATAATTTTCTTACCTTTTGAGGATCCTGACACGCAAGCCATTGGCTCATGTCTTCATAATCACCGTGCGCACTCAGGCTTTCAATAACTACAACATCTGCAAGTACTTTGTATTCCTGTCCGAAGATGGAAACTTCCTTCGCACCGGCTCGCAGCCTGCCGCCTAACGACTCAGGTTCGCAATAGCCTACTATCAGAATCGTATTATTTGGGTTCTCTATGTTATTGGCTATATGGTGTTTCACCCTTCCGGCTTCTGCCATGCCCGAAGCGGAAATAATAACGCAAGGTTCTTTCCTGAAGTTCAGTCCTTTCGAAAATTCTACATCTTCAATCATGGTCAATCCCGTGAACATAAAGGGATCATCATCTTTTTCTAAAACTTCCCTTACCTTTTTATTATATAATTCAGGGAATTTTTTAACTACTTCAGTTACTTCTACCGACATAGGACTATCTACAAAATAATCCAGCCGCGGCAAACGATTTTCCAATTCCAGTTGATTCAGGGCGTAAAGCAATTCCTGTGTGCGTCCTACACTGAATGCAGGAATGATCAGTTTACCTTTTTTGTGCAGGCAAGTAGTTTCAATTTGCGTCAACAAATGTTGCGAAGGAGGAACGGTAAGCGGATGCAGCTTATCGCCATAAGTTGATTCCATAATGATAAAATCTGCCTGGGGAAAAGTTTCCGGCGATTTCAAAATATCATCTCCGTATCTTCCGATGTCTCCGCTAAAAGTAAGGTGTACTGTTTTGCCATCTTCCGTTATTTTAAGATGAACGCATGTGCTTCCCAGAATATGACCCGCATCGGTATATAATAATTCAATCTGATCATCAATTTTATTCCATTCCTGCATTTCCAATATTTTGAATAATGGAAATACCTTCAACGCATCTTCCGTAGTATATAACGGACTTTCTGTGGGTATGCCTTTCTGTGCTTTTACCTTGTTGGCAAATTTTAAATCCATTTCCTGAATATGAGCACTATCCCTTAGTAATACCTCGGCTAATGCAGCAGTTGCCTTGGTCAAATATATAGGTCCTCTATACCCCTCTTTTACCAATTTGGGTAATAAGCCAACGTGATCAATATGTGCGTGAGAAATAATAACAATGTCTACTTCCAATGGCTCAAATCCGAATTCCTGATTAAGCTTTAATGTATCCCTGCCCATGCCCTGAAACATGCCGCAATCAAGCAGTACCTTTTTATCGGGATGAATGTGAAGTAAATGTTTGGAACCTGTTACCGTCTGGGCCGCACCGTGAAACGCTATTTTCATTAGAATTAATTTTTGCTTAAGTTAAGCATTTTCGAGTCTTTTTGTTCAGATATTTTTAATTGAATGTATCTTTTACAAGTCAGGCATATAAAGGAAATTAATCAGGGATTAAGGTTTGTTACTTTCAAACGGTTTTTGATTGAAAATGAAATTTGAAAGAGCAAAAACAACATATATTATTAGGTGAGTATTTCCACACTTTGATGTTAAATGATACACGCCGTATTCGATTTTATATTAATTTTGCGCCAGTTTTTAAAATGAAAAAAACATGCAAGAATACGGCCTGAAAAATGCATCAGCTAACTTAGCTGAAATGGGATTGAATGTTGCAACTGCTCATTGGAACCTATCTCCCGAAGAACTTACTCAAAAAACCCTTGAGCTTGGCCAAGGCGAATTGAACGATACAGGCGCATTGTGCGTAAGTACGGGAAAATTTACCGGCCGTTCTCCTAAAGACAAATTCACTGTTAAAGATGCCATCACTGAAAAATCGGTGGATTGGGGTGATGTAAATATCCCTTTTGCTCCGGATGCTTTCGATAAATTGTTCGACAAAGTGTGTGCTCACTTTTCAGGAAAAGAAGTTTGGGTACGTGATGCTTATGCATGTGCAGACCCCACTTATCGTTTAAATATCCGCGTTGTAAACGAAACCCCTTGGGCTAACCTGTTCTGCAACGATTTATTTTTACGTCCCTCCGAAGACGAAATCAAAACACAAAATCATGATTGGTTAATTCTGCAAGCTCCAAGTTTCCAGGCTGATCCGGCTGTTGACGGCACTCGTCAGGCTAATTTCACGATTGTAAACTTTACCCGCAAAATCATTTTGATTGGTGGTAGTGCTTACACAGGTGAAATGAAGAAAGGTATTTTCGGTGTATTGAATTTTGTGTTGCCGCATGACCATAAAGTATTGTCTATGCACTGCTCTGCCAACGAAGGCAAGGATGGTGACGTTGCATTATTCTTCGGATTGAGCGGTACAGGTAAAACAACTTTGAGTGCTGATCCTAACCGTGCTTTGATTGGTGATGATGAACATGGATGGGCTAACGGTTCTGTCTTCAATTTTGAAGGTGGTTGCTATGCAAAATGTATAGACCTGAGTGCGGAAAAAGAACCTGAAATTTTCAGGGCGGTTAAGCCGGGCGCTTTGCTGGAAAACATCGTTTTCAAACAAGGAAGCAAAGAAGTAGATTATCATGATGGCAGCATTACTGAGAATACAAGAGCAGCATATCCGATCTATCATATTGAAAATGCCAAGGATCCATCTTACGGTGGCGAACCTAAAAACATTTTCTTCCTTACCTGCGATGCTTTTGGTATCCTTCCTCCGATTTCAAAATTGACTAAAGGACAAGCGATGTATCACTTTATAAGTGGTTATACTGCAAAAGTTGCCGGTACTGAAGTAGGTGTTACAGAACCGCAGACTACTTTCTCTGCTTGTTTCGGAAGAGTTTTCTTGCCTTTGCACCCAACTAAATATGCGGAGCTTTTAGGTAAAAAACTGGAAGAGCATCCGGAAGTAAACGTATGGTTGATTAATACAGGATGGAGCGGTGGCGCTTATGGTACAGGTCATCGTATGAGCCTGAAACATACACGTTCCATGATTACTGCAGCTATGAATGGCGCATTGGATAATGTCGAATATACTCCTAACAATGTATTTGGTGTAATGATGCCGACTTCGGTTCCAAATGTACCTTCTGAAATCCTGAATCCACGTGACACTTGGGAAGATAAAGAAGCTTACGATAAAAAAGCGGCCGAATTAGCTGGTTTATTCGTGAAGAACTTTGAAAAATATGCTGATCAGGCTAACGAAGAAATTCTGGCTGCTGCACCAAAAGTGTCAGTAGAGGCTTAATCTGATTTTATATAATTGATAAATAACCCGGCTTTAAAGGCCGGGTTATTTTTTTGAAAAATATTTTCGTGATTTTGTAACTTTTTTTTTCCTGCTCCGATATACTTATAAATGACTACTTCCGAATACAATCATTGCGTACATGAATGGGCTGACAGCCTTTACAGGTTTGCATTTAAAAGTACCGGTTGTAGTGAAAACGGAAAGGATGTAGCGCAACATGCTTTCTCTGTTTTGTGGGAGAAGCGGCTGGAAGTTTTGCCGGATAAGGCGAAGAGTTTTTTGTTCACAGTAGCTTACCGGAAGTGCATGGATTACCACAGGTTAAAGAAGCGAACGATTGTTACAAATGATATTCATGAAAATTTTTTATCCGAACAACCAAAGAACAATGATCTGAAATATATTCTGCAAACAGCGCTCGGTAAACTGGACGAACAATCACGCAATTTGATTTTGCTGAAAGATTATGAAGGATATAGTTACGAAGAGATTGCGAAACTTACCAATTTGAATGAGACACAAGTGAAGGTTTATCTGCATAGGGCGAGAAAGGTTTTGAAAAATTATTTAGTACACAAAGATTTCATTCTATAAATATCATGGACATTAATAAAGGGAATATAGAAGAATATCTGCTGCTGTTGTTAGACGGCGAGCTGAGTAAAACGGACGAAGAAAAAGTTATGGCTTTTATAGAAAGTTCGCCTGAATATAAAACTTTGCTGGATGAATATTTGCTGACAAAGCTTGAGCCTGAGACAGTCGTATTTGAAGACAAAGCAATATTGTTGAAGGAAGAAGCTGTTGTCCTGCTATTTAAAAAGAAGCAGCATTATACAGCCTGGGCGGCAGCCATTGCAGTAATTATAGTTGCAGGTATTTTCTTCCAAATGATGCATAAAAAAACTATTGTAACGGAACCTTTGGTGACATATCATTCAAGCGAAGATATAGTAACGGACACCACTTCCGGGCAATCATTAGCTATACAGAAAAATGATACCAAAGAAATATTAAAGCCGGTTACCAGGCATCCGGTAAGTAAGAAAAACATTACTGTTGCAAAGAATATATCAACTATTGCAGTTGTATCGGTACCTAAAGTTCAACCCCTGAACAGCCTTCATGTAGCCGGTTTAAAGATGATGGATGTTAAACCTTATGGTAAAATAATTGCAGCGGAAATACCGGTGGAGAACATTGATAATATTCCGGTTAATAATACCCTGGTGAGTAATAACGATGATTTGGAATCAGAAAAATCAACACTTTTCAATAACCTTATTGCACAGGTTGAAACATTGAAAGATAAGGTTGCAGAAAAAACAAAATCGCTCCGTATTTCTGCGGTTTCAATACAACTTGGCAATAAAGAATTTACAATAGGAAAATAATCAGATAAAATAAAAATCACAAAAAGATGAAACAACTCATTTTATCTATAGCTTGCTGTGTCTGTGCTTCAGCTATCTATGCACAAAATTCTACTTCAAAGGCGCCAACGATGGATGGGTATCGTGTGGATACCACTATATCGGGGAAAAAAGCAATTAACTTTCAAAAAGATACGTTAGCAAGTTCATCAAAGCAGGGAGGCTATATTTCAATTGGCTCCGGCGGGGTAGTTGTTTCGAATAAAAAGAAAGATAGCTTAGCTCCCAAACGTTTCCATGTACACTTTATCTCGCTTGATCTTGGCGTGAATGCATTGAATGACAGAACGGATTACAGCAGCGCCGGAGCGCAACAATACCTGCAGGTTCCGGGCGACAGGAAGAACGGCAATCTTTTTTCAATGCGTACGTCCAAGTCCATCAACGTAAACATATGGCCTGTGTTGTTTGACTATACTTTGTTTAAATCTAAAGGACAGAAGATCCTTTTGTATTCCGGTGTGGGTATGCAGTTCTACAATTTCAGGTTTACCAAAAATATATCTTATCTGAATACCACCAGCCCAATGGTGATTGAAGATTCGGTAAGCTTCAGCAAGAACAAACTGGCTTTCGCGTATGCAAGCATTCCGTTGATGCTGAATTTCAAAACCCGCATGGCAAAAGGCTTCTGGTTGGTGTATGGCGTCGGCGCCATTGGCGGATATGCTTTCGATACCTGGACCAAACAAATATCAGATGAACGTGGTAAGCAGAAGAACCATGACCAGTTTAACTTTCAACGTTTTAACCTTAACCTGAGCGGGGAGATTGGCATTGAAAATTACATTCGCTTATATGCCACTTATCAGGTTACCAATATGTATCAGAATAGTTTGGTGCAAAATCCATATTGTATCGGAATACGTTTCTTAGGAATTTAAATGTCTCTTTCATACACAGATGTTTAGGGTCGTCTTGTTTAGGACGACCTTTTTCTATGAAATTGGTTAATTTGCAGCATGCAACCACTTACAATAAGCCTCGTCCAAAGCAATCTTTATTGGGAAGATAAAGCAAAAAATTTAGAACAATTTTCTGCAAAGTTTGATAAAATTCCCAATGAAACACAGGTTGTTTTTCTACCTGAGATGTTCAGCACAGGTTTTAGTATGAAGCCTGAAGAATTGGCCGAAACAATGGAAGGGCCTACTTTTCAGTGGATGAAGGATATGTCCCGGAAGCATCGTAAAATTATATCAGGCAGTATTATTATTGAAGAAGCCGGGCACTATTATAATCGTCTTATCTGGATGCTGCCTAACGGCCAGTTTTATCATTACGACAAAAGACATCTCTTTGGTTTTGCAGGTGAAGACAAACATTATACGGCTGGTGAAAAACGGTTGATTGTGCAGGTAAATGGTTGGAAAATATGTCTTATGGTTTGCTATGATTTGCGATTTCCTGTTTGGGCAAGGCAAAAGCCATTATCAGGATCGGACGAAAGTCCGGCTTATGACGTATTGGTATATGTCGCTAACTGGCCGCAACGCAGAAGCCATCCCTGGAAAACCTTGTTGCAAGCACGTGCAATCGAAAACCAGAGTTATGTTGTTGGTGTTAACAGAGTAGGGGAAGATGGGAATGGCATTTACCATAGCGGTGATAGCATGTTGGTGAATCCTGTCGGTGAAATCATCTGGCAGCAAGCTGATGAAGAAGCTGTTTTTACTTATACCTTACAACCGGATTCTTTAAAAGAAATCAGGAACCATTTTCCGTTTCTGAACGACGGTGATAATTTTATGTTGCTGTAACAAGTTAGTATCTATCGGTCCGTCCCGACCGAGTCGCTATATATACCATTGTAAGCTCAAAAAGATTTGTCAACTTTTCAAAAGTTCACAAATCTGAAAACATATGCGGAATCTGAATTATTATTATAACCCGGGGTAAACGCATGCACCCGAATCCTGTACCCACCTTGTCTTTGCGCCTGCATGTGTCAATGTTTCTTTCCATTTCATCGCTTTCCATCTTGGTAAACTTCCATCAATGATTATCAGTTTAGGATGAAAGGTTTCAAACCATGTTTCAGGTTCAAATGTGCAATTGTTTGAAACGACTAAAACATCAACCGGAAAAGTTTGCTGCTGTTGTATATCGCCGGAACCAAGCAAAAGAATTTTCTTGTTGTTGATATAAAATATATTACCCGAATCATTTTCCGGCTTGGTTTCTTTAACGCGAAATCCAAGTATTGCAGGTTTAATAGCATATTTATATGTTTTTTCATTGTAAGGATAGATATGAAAAATGTCATGTCCTTTAATGATAGAAACATTGCTTTCATTGGTTGTATTATAGACAATAATCTTTTCCTGATGAAATGCAATCCAATCTTTTCTTATAAAGTTAATGACCAGCAATATGCTGAAAGCTAATCCTGCAAAAAGTTGCATTGATTTCCTGAAATAAAGAAAAGTGCAAAAGCAAATTATTATCGCCATTGTTATCCAATAGTCAACAGCATCAATATATAACATCCGAAAACTTTCAGGTGATAATTCAGATAGGATGAAAAGAAAGCTGTGAAAGGCTTTGGTAAGATACGTCAATAATTTTCCAATCCAGATTGCTGAAAGACCAAGACTGTTTATTGTAATCAATATTATAGTGCCAATCATTAAAATAGTGCTGAATAACCCAGCCGGAATATTGGCAATGAAACCCATTAACGGAAACTGATTGAAGTAATAAATAACCAATGGGAAAACTAAAATCTGAACGGAAATTCCGATGGCAATGGTTTTCCATAAAACATCTAAAATGTGGTTCTTCGGTTGCCACCATTCAACAATGCTTTTGGTAAATAACAAGATGGAAAGCACTGCAAGAAAAGAAAGCTGAAAGCCTACATCATATATCCAATAGGGGTTATAGCATAATAATATAAAACCGGATGCAGCCCATGTATTCACTTGTTGGCTGTCTCTTTTAAGAGAGTTTCCGATGGCATACAGGCTGAACATTACAGCAGCCCTTACTGCAGAAGGTGGAAAACCTGTTATGGCAATGTATATCCAGACCAGAACCATTGCCCATAAGTATCTACTGTTTTTAACATGCCTCAAAGGTATTTTGCCAATGATAAAAAGAATGATAGATGCCAGTAATATAACGTGCATGCCTGAAATCGCAATAATATGAGTGGTGCCGGTCAGGGAGTAAGCATTCACTAATTCTGGTTCAAGCTGCGTTCTGTCATTCACTACCATAGCAAGTATCAGCGCTTTAGTAGTTGTGTCTTCTATGTTTTTACTAATGACATTTTTCAGGGATGTTCTTAGATTACTTATCAGACTTGATTTTGAATTATTTGAATCCAACAGAAGTATTTTTTCATTACTCAGGAAACACTGATGATAAAGGCCATTTCTGTTTGCATATTTACTCTGGTCGAATGCAAAGGGATTACCGGATGATTTGATTTCAACCAACTCATTTGGAATAATGAACGTTTGCCCGTTATTGAATTGTTTATTATTGTTTTTCTTGTAGACATAGACCCATAGTTTACCTTCTGCAGCAATCCATTTATTATTTATGCTGATTGCTTTTACAGATGTTTTTAATAATAAGGTTTTGGGCTTTTCAATTGGTGTTTCGTCCAATTGTATTTTCAATGCCTGTCTCCGGTTTAAATACTTACCATACCATGAAGTGATGTTACTGTCATTTTGAAGATAGCAGATTATTCCGCCGAGAAAAACAAAAGACAATATCAATAAGGCATTCCCGAAAAATGATTGGATAGCATACTTTGAAGAAAGTAAATGCAATAAGATAGAAATTACGGCAGATGTTATTAAGCCTGCAAGCCAGGTTGATAGCGAAATGCTTTGTAAATTATCCTGCAATAAAATTCCCGTTATCAATGCCGCTAAAAGCATGATAAACGGATAAGGTTGAAAACTGAATTTTCTTTTTTTCATGTAAGATTGTATTTCAATCTTTCCATGAATGCGATTTGGTAATTAAAGATAGGGGATCCTGATAAAAAAACAGGCCGTTAAGCCTGTTTTTTTTAGTTCATTTTAAAAGGAGCGACTAATTCAAATTCGGGAATAGTAACTGAAAATAGTTTCTTGTTATATAGATTTTCCATCTGATAATCACCATACATTTTGCCCATATCGCTCCGGAGACTTGCCGCGCTTACATATTGATAAGCTTCTCCCGATTCTAAAATAGGTTGAGCCCCGACAACACCTTCACCTTCTACTTGTCTGTGATTGCCATTGGAATCGATAATATGCCAATGTCTGCGGAGTAATTTAACAGGCACGGAAGAAAAATTCTCGATAGTGATGCGATAAGCAAAGAGATAATCCGAATTGAGCGGATTACTTTGCTCCGGTTGATAAAATGTTTCCACAGTTATACTTACCCCTTCTGTTACTTGCTGTACCATATCCTTTGTCTTTTCGGGTCTTAATAGATGTCTAAAGCAAATTTATTCAATTCATCTTATTATTTAAATTTACTTTTCCACCACATGTTAAATCAGGCCTCTTTCATAACGTCGTTTATCAGGTCTGACTCATAGCCTTTTTGTATAAGATAACGTTGCAATTTTTGTTTTCGTATCCATATGTTTTTTTCTTTGGAATTAATTTCTGACATCTTCTTTTTTGTAAGCTGTTGCAATGTTTCCCAATATTCCTGTGCATCAATTTCTTTCAGGCCCTTTTTGATACAGAAATCAGATACTTTTTTCTTCTTTAATTCCTGAATTATTTTTTTGCGTCCCCATTTATTAATTCTGAATTTTCCGCCGCAATATTGTTGTGCATAGCGTTCTTCATTCAGGAAATTATCGGCAATCAAAGAAGCGATCGCTTCTTCAAGCTCATCGCCCCTGAAACCCAGTTCCAGTAATTTACTTCTTACTTCGCTATGGCATCTTTCCTGATAGGCACAATAGTATTGAATTGCCTGTAAATCCATTTTGCATTAATCTATTAAAACAAAACGCTCCATAACATGAATCGGTTACAGAGCGTTCTTCATATTGATTCAAAAAACTATCTTAACCTGTCCAATGATTTCACCAGTTTTTCATCTTTATTAATGCCGCTTTTGGCAAGGAATAATAAAATGACAGTGATGAAAGGAATAAACAATCCGATCCAGTAATGGCCGGGAATACTCATGTTTATACCGCTTGTGGTAATGTTATTTACACGAACTACCAACCAAACCTGCAGCCCGATACATAGCAAAATATTAAGCCAGGTCAGACCGGTTTGTTGCTTTCTTTTTTTGAAATTGAAGATAGTGAAAAGGCTTAATCCGATGCTGATTGCGGTCATAATGATAGCCAGAAAATCTTCACCGATTGTTAAGGGAGGTTTGCTGCCTCCTGTAAATTCGTAGGTCGGAAAATAAAACAGGCTTGCCATTACTATGGCAGCTACCAATAACCATACTGATTGAATACGTTGTATCATAAAATTCGTTTTGTACTAAAAAATTGTATCAATTAATTTAAAATCAAATCCTTCATGTATTTGCCAAGAACCGAAGGTAAGTGAATGCCATCTTCCTGTTGGTTGTTTTCCATCAGGCAAGCCATGATACGTGGTAAAGCTAATGAACTTCCATTTAAAGAGTGTGCCAGATGTATTTTACCGCTTTCATCTTTGAAGCGAATCTTCATCCTGTTTGTCTGGTAGCTCTCAAAGTTAGATACAGAGCTTACTTCCAGCCAGCGTTGTTGTGCTGCGCTATATACTTCAAAGTCATAAGTCAATGCAGAAGTGAAACTCATATCGCCACCACACAAGCGTAATATACGGTAAGGTAATTCCAGGTTTTGCAATAATTGTTCAACATGTTTTACCATCCCTTCCAATGTATCATAGCTTTTGTCAGGATGTGCAATCTGCACGATTTCTACTTTGTCAAACTGGTGTAAACGGTTCAGTCCACGCACATCTTTACCATAGCTTCCTGCTTCGCGACGAAAACAAGGTGTATAGCCGGTCATCTTTACAGGCAATTGTGTTTCTTTCACAATTTCATCTCTGTAAATATTAGTCAAAGGCACTTCTGAAGTAGGGATCAGGAAGAATTTGTCATCCTGAATATGGTACATCTGACCTTCTTTATCAGGTAATTGACCGGTGCCGTAAGCACTTTCTTCATTTACCATCAATGGTACCTGAAACTCAGTATAACCTGCTTCTGTGTTATAATCCAGAAAATATTGAATCAAAGCACGTTGCAGCCTTGCACCCTTGTTTTTATACACAGGAAACCCGCTTCCGGTAATTCTCGTGCCAAGTTCAAAGTCAATCAGGTCATACTTTTCAGTTAGTTCCCAATGTGGTTTTGCTTCGGCATGAAGCTCAGGCATTTTGCCACCTTCACGTACAATTTCATTTTCTTCCGGTGTTTTTCCGGCAGGTACAGATGTATGTGGCAGATTTGGCAAACTTACAATCAGGTCATGCAATTGTTGTTCTGCATCGGCAAGTTTTGCAGCCAATGCTTTTGCTTCTTCTTTTTGTTGTGCAACCTCTTGTTTCTTTTGTTCAGCTTCTTCTTTTTTACCGGTTGCCATTAACTGGCCAATGCTTTTTGAAATGGCATTGGATGATGCGGCAAGTGCTTCGCTTTGTTGCTGGATATTTCTTTTTTCTTCGTCTAAAGAAATAATAGCGTCAACGATTTGAAGGTCTTTGAAGTTCTTTTTTTGCAAGCCTTCAATAATGCGGTTCTTGTCCGTTCTGAATAACTGAATTTGTAACATGATTTATATTAAATGCGCTGCAAATGTCTGCAAGCGGAATTAGCTATATTTTTATGGCAGCAAAAATAATGAAAATGGTCTGAAACTATGATTTATTTGATTGATGTGATTAATTCCGCACGTCAATGGCATCCCTTAACGCATTTCCCAAAAGATTGAAGGCCAAAACCAAAACCATGATAGCTAAACCCGGAATGATGGCAGGCAAAGGTTGCCCGGCAATAAGGAAGTTATAATGTTCTTTAATCATTAACCCCCAGGAAGGAGTGGGAGGTTGCACGCCAACACCAAGAAAACTGAGTCCGGCTTCTATAAGAATGGCTGTTGCAAAGTTTGCTGCTGCGATTACCATAAGCGGCCCTGCAATATTTGGTAATATATGCCTGAAAATAATTCTGCTGTCTTTCAATCCTAAAGCTTTCGCAGCAACTACAAAATCCATTTCTTTCAATTGCATCACTTGTCCGCGGATGAGCCTTGCAGCGCTTACCCATGAGGTTAATCCGATGGCAATAAAAATTTCCCAGAAACCTTTGCCAATACTAAGTGTAATAGCAAAAACCAATAAAAGTGTAGGAATAGACCAGAGGATATTGATGAGATACATGACCAGATTGTCAATCCAACCACCATGCCATCCTGCCATAGAGCCAAGAAAAAAGCCAATGCTTAAAGAAAGGAGAACAGATACGAATCCAACTGTCAGGCTGACTCTTGTACCGATTAAAAGCCTTGAAAGAATATCCCTTCCATATCGGTCTGTGCCTAATAAATAATGACGGCTTATTACTCTGTTTTCTCTAATCCAATCAGTAACATTTGTTGTGCCTGATGGCACATTGAATGCAAGGACAGGGTATTTAAGGGTATCTTCTATGCCGTTGTCAACATGATGTCTTGCATATAGGGTGTCAGCCTTTACGAAAAAATTATTAACAGGCAGAAATGAATACGGGCTTGGTTTTCCTTGGAAGAAAGCTTTGAAAATATTGGTAGGTTCAGGTACTCTTTGTTTGGGAATCAATAAAAAAGTTTGCCTGTAACCTGCTTTTTGTGCGCTCAATTCCACTGTCATGTTATTGGCCAGAGGCGTATTATCGGGCGATAAGGGATAAGCGAAAATGGCTAAAAGTATTGTTATAAAAATCACGCACAAAGCTATCATGCCGGGTTTATTACGACGTAATTTTTTAAATATGGATATGCTTTCCGACAAATGCTGGTTTTATACTGCAATATAAGTATCCTGTTTTATTTGCAATAAAAAACCTTGCTGCCTATAATGCAACAAGGTTTTATTCACACAAAAGGGGGGTTAATAATTGCTTTCCGATCCGTTATTCAAGCCATAATAATACATGCCTCTGCGGCCGGGATAAACGCCGCCGAGTTGTATGCCGTTGCCGGATTGGCTTATGATACTCTGAAAATCATTCAGGTCATTTATTTTTTCATCATTGGCACTGATAATAATGAAACCTTTTTGGATATTGGCTTGCTGTGCCGTAGAACCTGCGACTATATCATTTACAACAATGCCACCCTTAATGCCATATTTAGACATTTCACTTTCTGTAAGGTTTCTGAAACTTGCACCGGAGTAAGCAAATGTTCCTGATGATTTATTAATAGCTGTGGTACCGGACATGTTTTTCAATTCTACCGAAACATTATAAGGCTTTCCTCCACGCATATAGCCAATGCTTACTTTGTCACCCGGATGAAAACGTGCTACCTGTTCTGTCAATTGCGGTTGGCTGTTTACAGCTGTTCCGTTAATCATTGTTATCAAATCTCCTTTTTTCAAGCCAGCTTCTGCTGCGCCGCTGTTAGGCAATACATTTATAACAAATACGCCTCTGGCATTTTTGAAATCACCGCTTCTCAAGCCTAATTGCTCTGCTGATTCTTCATTCATTTTATTCAAATCTGCAAGTTGCGCACCTAAATAACCCCGTTGTACAGAACCATATTTGATAATGTCATTGGCTACTTTCACAGCGAGATTAGAAGGAATTGCATAAGAATAACCTGCGTAGCTTCCTGTCGGGGAAGCAATGGCTGCATTGATTCCTACCAATTGGCCTTGTGCATTTACCAAAGCACCGCCGCTGTTCCCCGGATTTACGGCGGCATCGGTTTGAATATATGATTCTACAGCATTGGTTTTGGAGCTACGTTCGTTCATGCCGAGATTTCTGCTTTTGGCACTGACAATACCTGCTGTTACAGTTGCATCCAGATTCAGCGGATAACCAACTGCAAGCACCCATTGGCCTAATTTTACATTGTCGGAATTACCTAATGTCATGTAGGGCAAATCGCTTCCGTCAATTTTTAAAACGGCAATATCTGTAGATGGATCTGTACCGATAACTTTTGCAATTTGTGTATTGCGATCATTAAATGTGACCTGTACCTGGTCTGCGCCCTGAACCACATGGTTATTCGTAATGATATAACCATCGCCGGAAATAATAACACCTGAACCTGCACCCATCTGGTCGGGTGTGCGGTATTGCTGGGGACCATAAAATCCAAAGGGGTCCTGTGCTACATAAGTTTTACCTTGTGTCAGTGTTTTGACATGTACTACTGATGGAACGGCCGATTCTGCCGCAGGGGAAAAATCGACTGGCTGTGTTGCAGTCGCTCCGGCATCTGAAACGTAATGAATAGGTATTTTACTGTCTGATGTAGCGAAAAGGGGTTTGTCTGAAAACTTATGGAAGCCCCACATAGTCGCTACAGAAGTGATGGCTGCGGTTACAATAACCGGAACAATTGTTTTCTTCATATTCTGCTCTAATATTTAAGGATAATTGACTATTAAATTTAAATGTAGAGTTTTACCATAATTGCTGTCGTAGAGAAAATTTTTTGTTTCCCAAAAATACTAAATACTGCATTTTCAGTAGTTAATAATTTGTTTTTTTGTAATTTTTAAAAAGCGGTTTTATTGTAACGCAAGAAATGGAATCAATAATTTTACGCTCTGTGATTAAACGCAGGAATGGAAACTTTATTACAAATATTATGAAAGCGGTTATACAAAGAGTAAAAGAAGCATCGGTTGTTATTGACGGGAAAACTGTCGGAGCTGTTAAACAAGGATTATTGGTGTTGTTGGGTATTGAACAAGCTGATACGGAAGCAGATGTGCAATGGCTGAGTAAAAAGATAGTGCAAATGAGGATATTTAGCGATGAGGCGGGTCTGATGAATCTTTCTGTAAGTGATATTAAGGGTGAAATATTAATGGTAAGCCAATTTACACTGCATGCTGCTACCAGAAAGGGGAACAGGCCATCTTTCATAAAAGCTGCCAGACCTGAGCAGGCTATTCCTCTTTATGAGAAAATGATCCGGCAATTAGGTGTTGATTTGGACAAACCGATTGCTACCGGTCAATTTGGAGCAGATATGCAGGTTTCGCTTATAAATGACGGGCCTGTAACTATAATCATCGATTCCAAAGAAGAAAGTTGATATTAGAAACCGGAATTTGAAAAATGGAATTTAAACTCCGTTTTTCCGCTTATTTTTGCAGCAATGAATAATTCCGTTACTCCTTCCGGAGCGCCAACAACCAAAGTAATGCCATTGCCTGATTCGCACCTTAGCAAAAAAGAACAGGTTGCCGGTATGTTTGACCGTATCGCAGGTAAATATGATTTTCTGAACCACCTTTTATCAATGGGAATTGACAAGGGTTGGAGGAAAAAAGCTATTAATACTTTGCGTCCTATTCAGCCTAAGCAGATATTGGATGTTGCAACTGGCACGGGAGATTTGGCTATAGCAGCATTGAATTTGCAACCGGAACATATTACCGGCGTTGATATTTCAGAAGGTATGATGGCTATCGGCAGAAAGAAGCTGGCGGATAAAAACCTTACAGATAAAATTTCCCTTCAATATGGCGATAGCGAGGCTTTGCCATTTGAAAACAATTATTTTGATGCTATTACCTGTGCTTATGGGGTCCGCAATTTTGAACACCTTGAAAACGGGCTCAGGGATATGAACCGTGTAATGCGTGTTGGTGGACGGGTGGCAATTCTGGAGTTTTCCAAACCAAAAAAGTTTCCGGTTAAACAATTATATCAGTTCTATTTCCGTTTTATTCTGCCGACATTGGGAAAAACTGTCTCAAAGGATGCAACTGCTTATACTTATTTGCCTGAATCGGTGGCTGCATTTCCTGAAGGACAGGCTTTTTGTGAGATATTGCAACAATGTGGTTTCAAGAATGTAAAAGCAAGGCCATTGACTTTTGGTATTACAACACTGTACACGGGAGAAAAGGTTTAGCATAATATTTCAAATGTAAAGATTTACTTATCTTCGTTAATATGCTTCAAAGAATGAAAGGAATAAAGGCGCTTTTACTATTATTGTGTCTGATGGCAGGATTGCAAATGCATGCCCAGACGCATATTCCCAATATGCCGGAGCACGACCAGAAAGCATATTATTTCGGTATTACTTTCGGTGCCAATTATTCTACTTTCCGTATTAATAATACGCAAAGTTTTGCGGATCATGATACTTTTAAAAGTATTCAGCCGGGTTCAGGTCCGGGATTCAACCTGGGTATTATGGGTAACCTGCGATTGACGAATTTTATTGATTTAAGATTTATTCCGGCATTGGTTTTTGCAGAGAAAAAACTGACTTTGGTGGATATGAATAATGTGGTGACAAAGACAAGTGTGGAATCTATTTATATGCAATTGCCTTTACAGGTAAAATTCAAAAGCGACCGTATTAACAACTTCCGTTTTTACGGCATACTCGGCGGCAAATTTGATTATGATCTTGCATCTAATGCGCGCAGCCGCCGTCAGGATGAATTATTGCGTGTGAAGGCGATAGACTTGGGTGCTGACGTGGGAATAGGTTTTGAGTTCTTCTATCCTAATTTTATATTTTCTCCGGAAATTAAGCTGAGTCAGGGTTTTATCAATACGCAATATAAGGATTCCGATATTCCTTTATCCAATACAATTGATGCTATCCGTACGAGAATGATTGTATTTTCCATTCATCTGGAAGGGTAACTTGAAAAAATCCAAATTGTAAATTCCAAATCCCAATCTTATGTTAGGTATCTGATATCTAATATCTATTCTCTAACGTCTGATATCTATTATCTAACATACCATTCACTATTCCCAATTTCAAATTTTGTATTTTTGTTTTCCTTTAATGCAAATAAACTTTTTGTTTAAAACTGCATTATCAGGAGGATACACATTTCATTTCATTTTTAAAATAAAAATCTGATTATTATGGCACATTCACTTCCTGCATTGCCTTATGCACACAACGCATTGGAACCACATATCGATGCGCAGACTATGGAAATCCATCATGGTAAACATCATCAGGCTTATGTAGATAATCTGAACAAAGCTATTGAAGGCACAGATGCTGCCGATCTTTCTTTGGAAGAACTGGTAAAAAATATTTCAAAATATCCTGCTGCGGTGCGTAATAATGGCGGTGGTCATTTCAACCATTCTTTGTTCTGGACAGTATTGACTCCAAATGCTAAAGAAGGTCCTGAAGGTAAACTGGCAGATGCTATCAATGAAGCTTTCGGTGGTTTGGACGCGTTAAAAGAAAAAATGAATACAGCCGGTGCAACACGCTTTGGAAGTGGTTGGGCATGGTTGATTGTAAAAGACGGCAAATTGGAAGTTACTTCTACGCCAAATCAGGATAATCCGTTAATGGATGTTGCAGAAGTAAAGGGCACGCCTATTTTCGGTATTGATGTTTGGGAGCATGCTTATTATCTGAAATACCAAAACAAGCGTCCTGATTACCTTAAAGCGGTTTGGAGCGTTGTAAACTGGGATGAAGTAGCTAAGCGTTACGAAGCTGCTTTGTAAGAAATATGATTTAATGAAAAAAAGTGTCCCGCAATTCCAATTGTGGGACACCTTTTTTAGTTGATTATTTCGCTTCAGATAAAACTTCTTTCATCTTATCAAAGAATTCAGGTTGCGGGACTTTCTTCGCGATTATCCACATTGAAAAGTGTTCGGCAGAAATTTCTTCAGGATGTAGTACGTAAAAGGTATTCTTTCCTATTTTGGTAAATAATTCCGGTACTTCGTCGAGTTGTAATAAAACGCCTTTCCCATCTTTTATTAATGGCGTTTCCTGCTTGTTTTTATTTTCGAGTTCCAGCAATGCTATGTTTGCATTTTGTAAACTGAAGTTTTCTTCAAATGGTTTTGTGCTATAAAGCTGCAATGCAAAATGCCTGTCTTTTCCTCCTATGTTCAATGCAATAAAATGCTCTGTGAAAGGGCAGTCCGGGTTGGTAATAACGCGATTATCCATTGCAGTCGCAGTATTGATTCGGTTGCATTTCTGAAATCCGAAGATGGCATATATTTTATTCCTCGTATCAGCATTGAACCTTGAGAAAACATGGAATAATTCATGGGCTACAACATGGGTATTTATCTCCTGGCCGCCTTTAACGCAAAGCATAATACGATTTTCGCGGGTATAGCCTTCGGCTCCGAATTCTTCAGCTCCGGCGGTTTTAAGCAATTGAATCTTTTTAGGAAGATTAAGATGAATTTTATTGCTTTCTAAAAATTTTTCGATTTCCTGAAAAGATTGCTGCAACTTTTGCTGGTCTTCTTCATCCCATGTCAATGCCTGAGATGCTGCCAGATTCAGGTAATCTTTTTCGGCAACGTTTTCCTTTCTTCCTAATCTTATTTGCAGGTCAAAAGAGGTCAGGGCTTTTGTGTAATCATCCGAATGGTTTGTAGCTTCGGCAGCGCTTTTGCTATCTAATAATTCGATAGTACAATCCTGAAAAGGAAATTGTTTAACGATGCCTGCATGGCTGTATGTTGCAAGAAAGCTTACAAGGAGGAAGAAAAGGATTTTGTTTTTCATAAATTGAAATTTGAAGAAAGATATTCCTTTTTCGAGGAAATGCAAAGTAAAAGCATCCCCGGCGGATGCTTTTATTGAAAAATAATCATGCTTTTACAAGGCCCAGTTAAAACCTATGCTGAATCCGACAGGTAAGGTACGGTCAGATAAATTTCTTATGTTTTTTTCTATCAGATCATAATTGTCCTTAAATTCTTTGCTCCTGAATGGAAGCCACAGACCCAGATATAATCTTATGTCTTCTTTGCCTCCTATTTTTAGTTCACCGCCAATGCCGGTTGAAAATCCGTAATAAGTTTTGTTTACATCAACCGGCGTATAGTATTTTACATTGATTATGCCATTATAACCATACATGGCCATTACCAATGGTTGAATTTTTGCATCGGGTAATGGACGAAGCTGTATGCCTGCATTTACCCCAAGACTCGGATCTTTGAATTTATAGCCAAGTCCCACAAAAGCACCAAGATATTTTACAGGTAAATATTCTGCTTTAATACCTGACATTCCATAATCCATTCCGTAGCCCAATCCCCAATGGAACTTTGAATCTTTTTTGGGCGTGTTGTTTTGTGTTTGTGCATAAGAGCAAAGTCCTGATAATGAAAGCGCTGCGCAAAGTGTAATATTTGTAAATGTATATTTCATGATGTTTAGATTATAAGCGCTTTTACCATTAATGTAGGAGTTTAAGGCATTTATCCTGCGCTCATTTCTTTTAACCTGATGCTCGAGCCTGTTCACCCGTTCCTCGAGCCTATTCACTCGTTTCTCTGGCCTGTTCACTCGTTTCTCTGGCTTGTTCACTCGTTCCTCTGGCTTGTTCACTCGTTCCTCGAGCCTATTCACCCGTTCCTCTGGCTTGTTCACCCGTTCCTCGAGCCTGTTCACTCGTTCCTTTGGCTTGTTCACTCGTTCCTCGAGCCTGTTCACTCGATGCTCGAGCCTGTTCACTCGTTCCTTTGGCTTGTTCACTCGTTCCTCGAGCCTGTTCACTCGATGCTCGAGCCTGTTCACTCGTTCCTCTGGCTTGTTCACTCGTTCCTCTGGCTTGTTCACTCGTTCCTCGAGCCTGTTCACCCGTTCCTTTGGCTTGTTCACCCGATACTCGAGCCTGTTCACTCGTTCCTCTGGCTTGTTCACCCGATGCTCGAGCCTATTCACTCAAGACTCGAGTCTATTAACCCGAGGTTGAAGCTACACACTCTTTACTTTGGATTGTATACAGAATTAATGGTTGTTACGTACTCATACGTCCCCTAAATTGTATCAGGTGCTTATACTGTTTCAGTTTTTTCTTTTGGCTTGTAGAAGAAAAGCAATCCTAAGCCTGCAATTACGAGACAGGTGGAAATAATTTCGGCCTGAGTAGGGTGGAGGAAGCCCCAATTGTATTTATAGTTTACGCGCATCAATTCGATAAGGAACCGTTCTATGCCGGCAATAATCAAATAGAGGCCAAACATTTGCAATGGCCTTCCAAAGCGTTTGCGTACGCGCCACATTACGAAGAACAAAAGGATGCATGCTACGGCTTCATACAGTGAGGTGGGAAAAACACCTGCCGGTAAAACATGGTTATATTCACCTTCGTCGCCTGCAATTTTAATACCGTCATTATTTACATTGTGCTTGAAATTCTGTGCAAATATCCAGTCGGGTAACCAGCTTGGTCCGGACGCATATTTGTTGGGCGTAATCTGGTTCAGGTTACGATCCATAAATTGATTCGGGTATTTAGTAACCATTGCCTGATAATCCTGATAACTGCTTTTCACCATGCTTCCGTCAGGTTGTGTGGTATATGCACTGTTGAAAATACCCCAGTCGCCGTCGCCGGCAGTCTGGCAACCCAAACGGCCGATACCGTAGGCTAAAATCAAGGCGGGTGCAGCGGCATCGCAAAGGTGCCTGAAATCAAATTTCTTTTTGCGGGCGTACAGATACAAAGCAATGGTAGCAACAATTAACCCGCCATAAAAGGTAAGGCCGGATGCTGAGAAGAGATTACCGATCGGGTCGGCAATAAAATCCTGCCATGTTTCAAAGGCATTGAATATTTTGGCTCCTGCAAAACCGCCGATAGCTGCAATAAAAATAATATCTGCAACGCGATGATGGGGATAAACGGCGACTCTCTGCTGTTTGGGCTGCGGTAATTGTTGTTTCTTTTTAGAGCTGTATTTCCAGTAAACAAAAACGGCGGCAAGCACAATACCTGTAATCCAGCTGCCTTTCATGGAAAGGATAAAGCCCATCGGATCGTGACCGACGGCAGCTGAATTGAGGAACATACCAATCAATTTGAAACCTAAGAGAAATCCCAGTATGCCCATTCCAATCAGCTCGGAGGAGGTAGCGGGTTTGCCGATTTCTTCCGTAATGATTTCCGGTTGAAAAAGTCCTTGTTCTTTTTTTCTTTGCAGTTCTTTTGAGATGACCCAGGCTCCGAACAAAAAACCCATTGCTACAAAAAAACCAAAGGTTTTGACAATGGCCAATCCCGGAATGTCAATGCCAAAAAGGGATTGAAACAAATAATGAAAGTCAGGAAACATATTTTAGTAGATAGTTGTTAGTGGATAGTCGTTAGTGTTGTTTCGTTTTTTATGTAGTTAGTCGTTAGCAGATAGTTTTACTAACCACTAAGGACTAACTACTATCCACTAATTAGCTTTTCATATTAGTATATTGTAATGGCATTTCAAGGTTCGCGCCATTGCAAAGGCGGATGATATCCTGCAGGTCGTCAATTTTTTTGCCGGTTACGCGAATAATGTCATCCATGATGGCAGCCTGAACTTTGGAACCGCTGTCTTTAATAAGTTTTACTATTTTCTTTGCGCTATCCTTATCGAGTCCGTTACGGACAGTTACTTCTTTACGCACATATTTGCCGGATGCGTAGTGTGCTTTACTGAAATCAAATGCTTTGGCATCGAGGCCTTGCTTCAATGATTTTGAAATGATGACATCTTCCACCTGTTGCAGTTTCATATCGCTTTCCACTTCAAGTTTCATAATCATTGTTTTTTTATCAAGGTCAATCTCCACATGATTTCCTTTGAAATCGAAACGGGTTGAAATTTCTTTTTTTACGACATTGATTACATTATCCAATGTTTGCAAATCAACTTTGCTGGCTATATCGAATGAAGGCATGTTTTTAAATTTTAAAAATGAAAAATCTGAAAATTCAAATTTCAGTATTCAAACCTCGCAAAGGTACAAAAATAGAGCTGACACCTGCAAAGGTATCAGCTCTTGTATTTTAACGGATAAGCATAAGATTTACTTGATGTTGAAAGCTTTTTTCACTTTAGCAACATAATCCAGTTTCTCCCATGTAAACAATTCCACTTTTACTTTCTTTACTTTACCATCGGGCGTTTTGAATTCTTTTGTAACCACTTCGTTTTTACGACCCATGTGTCCGTAAGAAGCTGTTTCGCTATAGATAGGGTTACGTAATTTCAAGCGTTGTTCGATGAAGTAAGGACGCATATCAAAAATGCCTTCCACAATCTTAGCAATTTCACCATCGTGCATATCAACTTTTGCAGTACCGTAAGTATTGATGTAAATACCCATTGGCTGGGCTACGCCGATTGCATAAGAAACCTGAACCAGAACTTCGTTTGCAACGCCTGCCGCTACAAGGTTTTTAGCAATGTGGCGTGTTGCATAAGCTGCTGAACGATCTACTTTTGAAGGATCTTTACCAGAGAAAGCGCCACCGCCGTGTGCACCTTTTCCGCCATATGTATCAACGATGATTTTACGTCCTGTCAAACCTGTATCACCGTGTGGTCCGCCAATTACGAACTTACCGGTAGGATTGATATGGTATTGGATTTTATCATTGAAAAGGTGTGCGAATTTTGCATACTTTTTCTTTACTCTCGGAATCAAAATGCTGACAATATCTTTTTTGATTTTCTCCAGCATTTTCTCTTCCGTATCAAAATCATCGTGCTGCGTGGAAACTACGATAGCATCAATACGAACCGGATTGTTGTTATCATCATATTCCAGCGTCACCTGAGATTTGGCGTCAGGGCGCAAATATTTAATTTGTTTGTTTTCGCGACGCAGGTCAGCTAATTCAATCAGGATTTTATGAGCAAGATCCAAAGCCAATGGCATATAATCGTCGGTTTCGTTGGTTGCATAACCAAACATCATACCCTGATCGCCCGCACCTTGTTCTTCTTTTTTCTTTTTATCAACACCCTGATTAATGTCCTGGGATTGTTCGTGTATTGCAGAAAGCACACCACAGGAATTTGCTTCAAACATATACTCGCTCTTGGTGTAACCTATTTTTTTAATTACATCGCGGGCAATGGTTTGTACGTCAAGATATGCTTTTGATTTCACCTCTCCGGCCAATACCACCTGACCGGTTGTAACTAATGTTTCACATGCAACTTTGGATTCTGGATCGAAGGCAAGGAAATTGTCAATGAGTGCGTCAGAAATTTGATCTGCAACTTTATCAGGATGTCCTTCAGACACCGACTCGGAAGTGAATAAGTAAGGCATATTTGTTTAAACAGATTTTTTGAAAATTTCCCAAAGGTAAGGGAAGGTTAATAAATTAATTAATTTTTATTTGGTAAGGCAATTTATTGTTGCGGGTTATTTTCCTGTTTGTCGCTTATGGTATCGGGCGACTGTCTTTCCATTTCAAGGCGGATGCCGGAGGTTGAATCAACAGCGTTTATATATAATTCGTCGCCGGTGCCCAGCTCCAGGGTTGAAATATCTACTTTCCATTTTATCCGTCCTTCTATATCAAGTTCCTTTTGCAGCCTGATTTTATTGAAAGGTAAAATTTTGGGTTCGGTGGAGTAAGTCACGATTACGGTTGAATCGGATTCGGTCTTGGTATCAAGAATTTTTACTTTGAAATTTTCAGCTTTTTCGGCTTTTACATTTTCCGGAATTTCTTTGGTAAATGCCGCCCATATATCCAACATGCCCCAGGTGTTTTTGGTGGAAAGCGCTTTGGCTTTGTCAAAGTCTGCCTGCACTACACTTGTCAGGAATTTTTCTGTTACTGCTTGCGGAGAATTGGAATTTTTACAGGAAGAAAAAATACAAATAGAGAACAGAACAAATAGAAGGAATGCCGGAAATTGTTTCATTTTTAAGTAGTATGTGGCAAATTTACTGTTTATAGCCTATTTTACAAATCAGCTTCATGTCCTTACGGCTATAAAGGTTATCAACTGCTATAAATCTGAAATCCGCCATTTGCGTTAGGGGGAAATAATCTTCCTTATGTGTTGTTTCAACTAATGCTTTATAAATGTATTCCGTACAATAAAGTAAAGAGTCTGTTTCAAGATTAAAGTTAGGATCAAACTTCCTGCTTTCTTTAAAATATTTTACGGAAATGTCATGCAATTGCTCTTTTTCATTTTTTGAAAGCATAAACCTGTAAACAGCGAAGCCGGAATTACTATATGGAGTTATATAACTATTTAAAGAATCGCGCCTCATGAGCGCCCGTGGGTTTTGAGCGCTTCCCATAAAATTATAAACCACGGGAATGCCGTTTTCTATAAAAACCAACCCTGCATGAGAATATGTTTTGTCGTGTGTATTTGCCTTGCGAAACATATCACTGACAGCATCTGTTCCTGTTCTTAAAATCAGGTCGCCGTCCTGAACCAATCTGAAAGATGAATCGACAAAAAGCTTGTTCCAGCTATTGGAAGCTCGCCTTGCGGCACTTGTATTTGATGTGATTTTGGGTTGGGGATAAATATAAGATTCAATCAGTTTTCTGTTGAAGACAATGCCAAACAGCAATAACATGGCAATCAGGAGAAAACCTTGCAGCTTCCGGCTTTTATGTTCAGAACTATCATTCATGCTTACTGCAAATATAAGCCGGGCATGATAAAATGCAATTTTAATTTAATTGCGGATGCAAAGGCAGGTTAGCCATAAATGCAAATTCATCTCCTAAAGCAAGTATGGACTTATGCCAGATATTTTTCAGTCCTGCATCAAATATAAGATTGGTATTGCCATCTGCCACAAGCCATGAGCCTTCTTCAATTTCTTTTTCCAGCTGGCCTTCGTCCCAACCTGAATAGCCTAAAAATAGTTTTACGTTTGAAGCATTGCAGATATTTTTTTCCATCAGCCTGTTAAGCTCGGTATAAGAACCGCCCCAATATAAACCGGGTAAAATCTCATGTCCGCCTAGCTCATTGGGAAGTGTATGCAGCACGTGCAAAGTGTCTTTCTGTACAGGGCCGCCATCGTAAATATTAAAATCAAAATGCTTGAGTTCTGGCAATAAATCGGGCAATTGCAGTTCCGATGCGCGGTTAAGGATAAAACCAATGGTTCCCTGTGCTCCGTGTTCACAGAGCAATACGACTGTTCTTGCAAAGCCTGAATCAATAAGAAAAGGTTCTGCTATTAATATCTTGCCAATGGCAGGTTTGATATCTGTTCTTTTCTGTAAATCCAACATATCCATAATGTCTGTCTTTTTTGCTTCATAAAATTAAAATACATATTGATATCTCCAAATGGTTGGAGTAAACTATTGGGAAATGATTAACGCGATTTATAAATGTATTGTGTTAAAACTTCTTTTATATATTTTTAGCCAAATTAAGTCACAAACGCATCTTGTATCTTTGATTTTCCGAAGAGAAGCAATCAGGTAATGATTTTGACACACTTTGATAAAATAAACAGATGAAAAAAGTATTTCCTTCAATAATTATTCTGATAACACTTTCGCTTATTGGCCTGATGCTTTTGCAGATGTCGTGGATAAAGAATTTATTGATGGTTCAGAACCAGAAATATTATGCTGATTTATCCACTGCATCCGTAAGCATTTCAAAGGAAATTAAAGACAAACTTGCATCCAGACTGGGTTTCAGGCCTGATGATGCGGCCTGGGAAAGCACAGAAGCATCAAAATATTTATGGAGCCAGATAAATAACATGCCTATCGATGATATTACGGAAATTATAAAGCAGGAATTGGTGAAAAACCATATTGATCTTGATTTTGAATTTGCTATTATAACCAGTGATTTGAATTATATCAGTTCCAGAGGGTTCACTTATGAAATGAATACTGATAAGAATACTTTTGACAGCTATTTAACGCCAACGAATAGTTACAGCCTGAAAATATATATCAGGAAACCCAAAAATTACATTTTACAGCGCACCATCGGCAGTATTGCCGCTTCTGTAGTATTTACCATTATCATTATTTCAGCTTTTGCGGTTACTGTACGGACGGTACTCCGGCAAAAACAGCTTTCGGAAATCAAGTCTGATTTTATAAACAATATGACCCATGAGTTTAAAACACCTTTGGCTACCATATCATTGGCGGTTGATGCTCTGGGCAATTCCAAGGTGCTTTCAAGGACGGATCAGATTGTTTATTACACCGGCATTATCCGTGATGAAAACAGAAGAATGTATAAACAGGTGGAGAAAATTCTGCAGGCAGCGCAAATGGATACGGAAAACCTTGACTTGAAACTGCAAACAATAGATGTGCATCAGATTATACAAAATGCAACGGCGAATATTATTTTACAGGTCGAGGAAAAGCATGGTAAGCTGGAACAAAAACTTGATGCGAAAAGATATTTTATAAAAGCCGATGAAGTCCATTTTTCCAATATTGTTGCCAATCTTTTAGATAATGCTATTAAATATTCAAAAGATCCTATACTTATAAGCATTGCAACATTTAATACAAATGCAAAAACACTTACAATTCAAATAAAGGATAATGGCATAGGAATGACCACTGAAACTATGAGCCATATTTTCGAAAAATTTTACAGAGCCCATACCGGAAACCTTCATAATGTAAAAGGTTTTGGTTTAGGGCTGAGTTATGTCAAATCGGTTGTAGATGCACACGGCGGGAAAATAAAAGTGGATAGCGTAATAGGCAAAGGCAGCACCTTTACATTGGAATTTGCCATGACATAAATCAATTAATATAATATTTGTCTCTTTCACATACTTATGTAGAAATTATACTGCTTTTGTTCATAATTCGTTTCTTAGTTTTACACATTAAGTGTTGATTATTAAATTTTTGCACTAAATTTGCTTTTCACTTTAAATAATTATTATTAATGGTAGATTGGCCTTAAATTATATAAAAACGACTATGTTAACAGCATATTAACCCCATCAATGAAATTTAATGCATGATGATATATTATAAAGTAGCTATCTTTGCGTACCCAGTAACCCACCACCATTAAGCAAGTATTAAACTCTTTGCTTATCGAACTACAATTACAATTTTTTAATCACTTATCTTAAATCATATAAAATGGAACAAACAGTGTCTGCAAACACTTTAGTTGCTCGTAAAGAAGAAAATTCGGCCGAAGCGGTAAAATTAGATTATGTAGCTGTAAAAAGTGCTGCCATGACCTTAAGAGCAATTAATCACAAATTGCGTCAGCAAATTATTAAATTGCTGGAAGAGAATAAAAGAATGAACGTAACAGATATTTATGTGAAATTACGTTTGGAGCAATCAGTAGCCTCTCAACATCTGGCTATTTTGCGTCGTGCTGATATCGTAATTACAGAACGTGACGGTAAATTCATCCACTATTGTTTGAATCATGCACGTATTGCTGCGGTAGGTCATTTTGTAAAAGAATTGATCAATTCTGAAAAATAAATTGAACTAAAAACTAAAAAGCCCTGCAATTTTTTGCAGGGCTTTTTTATTGCCATCCCTTTTCAATCATTATAAACAACGAATGACAATAAACAATGCCGTTTCAAAAAAAAGTAATGCACATTCATTCAAAAGGCTGTCAGAAACTTTATAAACAATTAGAAGGGTGTTAAATAAAACGAAGTTATTTTTGTAGCAATATCATGGCAAAGAAAACTGCAGAAGAAACACCTTTAATGAAACAGCATAATGCGATTAAGAGTCGTTATCCCGATGCTGTGCTCCTTTTTCGCGTAGGCGATTTTTACGAAACGTTTAAAGAAGATGCTATCATTGCTTCCAAAGTATTGGGCATTACCCTTACCAAAAGAGCCAACGGTGCCGCTACACATATTGAACTGGCGGGATTCCCCCATCATTCGCTTGATACTTATCTGCATAAACTGGTAAAGGCAGGTCATCGTGTTGCCATTTGTGACCAGTTGGAAGACCCTAAGACAGTAAAGGGCATTGTAAAGCGTGGCGTAACCGAATTGGTCACGCCCGGCGTTGCGGTGAATGATAAATTGCTGGACAATAAAAACAATAATTTTCTTGCAGCGCTTTATCTGGATGACAAAGAAAATGGTATTGCTTTTCTGGATATTTCCACGGGCGAATTTTTTGTGGCGCAGGGCAATGTGGAATACATGGATAAACTGCTCCAGAGTTTCCAGCCGAGTGAAGTGCTTATCAGCAAAGGAAAACAGAAGTTCTTTGCAGAATGGCTGGATCAGAAATATTATACTTTTCATCTGGAGGACTGGATATTCCAGCATCATTTCGGTTACGAAACTTTGCTGCGGCATTTTGATACGCAATCATTAAAAGGTTATGGCATTGAAGAGTGGAATGCCGCTACAATAGCCGCCGGTGCTGCATTGCATTATCTTAAAGAAACAGAGCATCCGCATGTGCAGCATATCAATTCCATTCAACGCATCACTGCATCGGAATTTTTATGGATGGACCGGTTTACCATCCGTAACCTGGAATTGATGCACAGCCCGGTGGAAAATGGTTATACGCTTTTACAGGCAATGGACCATACCATAACACCAATGGGCGCACGTATGCTGAAACGCTGGATTATATTTCCCTTAAGTGATAAACGTCAGATAGAACAGCGTTTAGATTGGGTGGAAGCCTTTTTGAAAGATTCGGAAATTGCCAATGAATTCCGTAAACACCTGAAACCAATTGGCGATATTGAACGCTTGGTGGCAAAGGTTCCGTTGAAGAAAATTAATCCGCGTGAAGTAGTTCAGCTGGCTAAAAGTTTACAGCATTGCGGCATTATTAAAACAATGCACTCTTCTGTAAACGAAACAAATTTTCTTGAAAAACTAACACAGCAGATCAATTCTTGTGAAGAGATTCAGCAAAGTATTTTTGATACTTTAAATGAAGAAGCGCCCGTTGCAATTAACAAAGGCGGAGCTATAAAAGAAGGCATCAATGAAGAATTGGATCAACTTAGAAAGATAGCCTATCACGGCAAAGAATATTTGTTGAAGATACAGCAGGAGGAAATCCAGAGAACAGGTATTCCTTCGTTGAAAGTGGCTTTCAACAACGTTTTTGGCTATTATCTTGAAGTTACCAATACGCATAAAGACAAAGTTCCGGAAACATGGATACGCAAGCAGACTTTGGCAAATGCAGAAAGATATATTACGGAAGAACTGAAAGAATACGAAGAAAAAATTCTCGGTGCGGAAGAAAAAATCGCTGTGCTGGAATTGCAGGTTTATGATGCTTTGATTGATAAGATTCAAACTGCTTTGGGCCAGATGCAGCAGAATGCACAAGCTATTGCGCGTATTGATTGCCTGTTGTCCTTTGCACATATCGCCAAACAGTTCAAATACTGCAAACCTGTTATCAGTGATTCGCAGATACTGGATCTTAAGCAAAGCCGCCATCCCGTAATAGAACAGCATTTACCACATGGCGAAACTTATGTTCATAATGACATCTTATTAGACAAAGAAACGCAGCAGATCATAATCCTTACCGGTCCGAATATGAGTGGTAAGTCGGCTTTGTTGCGACAGACAGCTTTGATTACATTGATGGCGCATGTAGGCAGTTATGTCCCTGCAACGGAGGCTGTAATTGGTCTGACCGATAAGATATTTACAAGGGTGGGGGCCTCAGATAACCTGAGTGGTGGCGAATCTACCTTTATGGTGGAGATGAATGAAACGGCAAGTATCGTAAACAATTTGAGTGCGCGCAGCCTGATTTTACTGGATGAAATCGGTCGTGGTACAAGTACTTACGATGGTATCTCTATTGCATGGTCTATCGTTGAATATATTCAAAAACACGTACATAAACCTAAGACATTATTTGCAACACACTATCATGAATTGAATGAGCTGGAAACCAGGTTGGATGGCGTAAAGAACTATCATATCACCCATAAGGAAACAGGGAATAAAGTTATCTTCCTGCGAAAGTTGGCACCTGGCGGAAGCCGCCACAGCTTTGGTATTCAGGTAGCGAGAATGGCGGGCATGCCTAATGATTTAACAGACAGGGCGAATGAGATACTGGCTTTGCTGGAAGAAAAACATGCCGGTAATTCTACGACAGACCGCATTAAGAAAATGCCGGTACAGAATTTTCAACTCAATATTTTCGATGGTATCGGCGATGATTTGCGCCGCATACAGGAGCAGCTTTTTGAGGTTGATATTAATACATTGACACCTGTAGAAGCTTTAATGAAACTGAACGAATTGAAGAATATAGTGAAGGTTTATCAGCATGTATAATATTTAGACGGTTTTAAATCTTGAAAGCCCTTACAGTTTCTGACATGTAAGGGCTTCCTTTTTTTTACAAAAAACTAACATTCAGTCGGTTATTATTTTGTATCTTTCTTCAAAGCAAAAACATTTATGGAAGTTATAGTAAGAAAGTTAAGAGCGGAAGATTATGAAGGTCTGAAATCAGCAATGATAGAGGCTTACGATGGAACAGGCGGTATCTGGCGTGAAGCAAATATTAAGAAATTACTCAAAATTTTTCCTCATGGTCAATTGTGTGTAGAAGTTGATGGAATGGTTGCAGCTTGTGCTTTGTCTATTATTGTGCAGTACAAATTATTCAGTGATGAACACACTTATGAAGAGATAACGGGTAACTATACTTTTAATACACACGACGACGATGGTGATGTATTGTATGGCATTGAAGTTTTTGTACATCCTGATTTCCGTGAGTTAAGATTAGCCAGAAGGTTGTATGATGCAAGAAAGGAACTATGTGAATTAATGAACCTGAAGGAGATAAAAGTAGGTGGCCGTATTCCCAATTACCATAAATACAGTGCAGAACTTTCACCTAAACAATACATCGAAAAAGTAAAAACTAAAGAGATCTATGACCCTGTTTTAAGTTTTCAGATTGCCAATGATTTTCATGTTGTAAGGGTGCTGACCAATTATCTGAAAGGGGATGTGCAGTCGAAAGAATTTGCGGTATTGCTGGAATGGAGTAATATTTATTATTCCAGGAAGAAAAATTCCATGAGTGACAGTATTATCAGGTTGGGGCTGGTGCAATGGCAGATGCGTCCTTTTGCGGATATGGAAAAATTCTTTGAACAAGTAGAATTTTTTGTGGATGTGCTGAGTGAATATAAAGCGGATTTTGCCGTATTCCCTGAGTTTTTCAATTCTCCGTTGTTAGCCGAATTCAATCACATGAGCGAATACGAATCTATGCGGGAGCTGGCCGGAAAAACAAAAGAGATACAGGCAAAAATATCTTCTTATGCAATTGCTTACAATGTAAATATCATTGCAGGAAGCATGCCCGTAATGGAGGATGGGAAATTGTACAATATTTCCTATTTATGCCACCGCGACGGAAAACTGAGCGAATACAGAAAAATCCATATCACACCTAACGAAACAAAATACTACGGTATAACCGGCGGCGATAAAATCAAGGCTATAGATACCGATTGCGGAAAAATTGGTATCCTTATTTGTTACGATGTCGAATTTCCTGAGTTGTCAAGGTTAATGGCTTTGGATGGCATGAAAATATTGTTTGTGCCTTACCTTACCGATACTCAAAATGCATATACGCGTGTGCGCAATTGTGCAATGGCGCGCGCTATCGAAAACGAATGTTATGTTGCCATTGCAGGTTGTGTAGGTAATTTGCCGGGTGTCAACAATATGGATATTCAATTCGGGCAGGCAGCCGTCTTTACGCCTTCTGACTTTGCATTCCCGACCAATGCGGTAAAAGCGGAAGCTACGCCGAATACAGAAATGACATTAATAGTCGATGTAGATTTGAACTTACTCAAAGAATTGCATCATTATGGTTCTGTAAGAACTATTTTAGACAGAAGAACTGATTTGTATGAAGTGAAAAGGGTAAGTAAGCAAAAACAGGAACTTCGATTGAAAGAATAAGACATTCTGTTTCAATAATTTTGAAGGGGTTACTTTTTCGCTCTTTTTGAATGAATGGATAAAATCCTTATGATGCTCTTCATTCGAATACGAACATTATTACCCGCTGTTTTTATAGCGCTTTTTGTAATAGGCTGTACTGAGGCTTTAACAGAGCAGAGCGCACAAACCTTTACTCAGCCGCAACCCGTTAATACGAAAACCTTGCTTCGGTTTCCCGGCGAGCTACAAGGAAAGTATCTGAGCATGGATGACAGTTCGATTATTAAAATAGAGCATAATTTTATTATCAGGGTTTATGAAGGCTGGAATAAAATTGCCAATTCTGCATTTGATTCATCTTTTACATGGAGTAATGATTCCGTAATTGAAAAAGGCTCTGAACAGAAATACTACGCTATAAAGCAGAAAAACAGCATATCCGTTTACACGTATTTTCAAGACACCGTAATTGTATTGAATGCATCTACCGTTTTATTAAAGAAGTTTAAAGGAAATTATTATTTAAATCAGCAGTTAGACAATCATAACTGGTCTGTGAAAATGATAAACATTTCAAAAAATAAATTAATGCTGAATGCTGTTTTCGATAGCACTCATTTGATAATTGATACTGTTACTTCGGAAGATATTGCAGCACCAAAACCGTTGAATCTATCTAAAAAAGAATTCAAAAAATATGTACAAAGCAATAATTTTGAGGAAAGAGAAGCATTTATCCGGGTAGAATAGACTTATTTCTACGTTTTTTTTAAATCTTTATTGTAAAATATCCTGCTTTAAATATGAATATTGAACAGTTCTAAGTAACTTCCATTGCAGAATATTTAAAATCAATCAGTTAGTAATCTTATGGAAATATTTGCCTTATTCTCTGTCTTAATATCATTGGCAGCTTTCTTTTCTTATATAAATGTCCGGTTCATAAAATTACCATCAGGTATAAGCCTGATGTTGATGGGAACCATTGCTTCACTTGCAATAGTTGCAATCAGCCATTTTTCACCGCCTTTTACAGAGATGGTTAAAGAGAAGCTTGCTTTGATTGATTTCTCCGAATTTATACTTGGTATATTATTGAGCTTTTTATTATTTGCAGGTTCGTTGCATGTACAAGCTAAGGACTTGCGAAAATCAGCAAAAAGCATTTTGAGCTTTGCCGTTGTCGGAACCGTCATATCCACTTTTGTTGTTGCCGGAGGTTTCTATTATCTGGTTCAGATATTTCATCAACAAATACCATTTTTATATTGCCTTTTGTTCGGAGCGCTTATAGCTCCTACAGATCCGATTGCGGTAATGGGCATACTTAAAAAAGCCAATCTTTCAAAAGAAGTAGAAACCAATATTGTAGGAGAATCTTTATTTAACGATGGTATCGGCGTTGTAATATTTGCCACTTTGTTACATATTACAATAGGTTCGGGCAATTTCGGACCGGCGGATATTACCTTGCTTTTCGTTAAAGAAGCCATCGGAGGAATCATAATGGGTATTGCCATTGGTTTTGGAGGCTATACATTGATCAAATCCATAGACAATTTCCAGACTGAAATATTGATAACCCTTGCTATGGTTATGGGCGGCTATACATTTTGCCATGCCTTGCATGTTTCCGGGCCATTGGCTATGGTAGTAGCCGGTATTATTACAGGCAACCGTGGTGAAAGGGCTATGAGTGATATTACCCGCGACTATCTTGGTAAATTCTGGGAAGTAACAGATGAAATACTGAATGCCATTTTATTCATGCTTATAGGGCTGGAAATAGTAGTTGTAAATTTCCAATCAGGCTATATCCTTATAGGTTTGGTAATGGCCATAGTCATTATCTTCATCCGTTTCTTCGCACTGTTTTTCCCTGCATTGGCATTCGGCTTCAAGAAAAAATTAGGCATGACTACCTTAAAGATCATGACCTGGGGCGGGCTACGAGGTGGTATTTCTATTGCCCTGGCGCTTTCATTGCCCATGAATGGTTATAAAGACATGATAGTGTCTATAACCTTTGTGGTGGTATTGTTTTCCATATTAGTGCAGGGTTTTTCTATCGGTAAAGTAATAACATACCTGAACCGGAAAAAGAAACCTGGAGAAGCTGAATAGATGTCAGGCATTAGATATTAGCCACAAAGCATTAGAGCAATAGTTTAATTCCATTATTGGTTTCTTTCTCTTGTTAATTCTTATAGGTTTTGAAAATCTATAAGAATCTATTAATCTTACCACATTTTTTATTGTGATTTGATTTTTTTCCAAAGGAAATTTTATTCCTGCTCAACTATTAACCTTATAGAATCTGCTTGCAGGCGGGTTTTGAGCCATGCATTCAGTTTTTCCCTTTCTGTCAATGTCAGAAATCTTTTGGTATCAATAACCACCATTGTCATGGAATCTTTATGTTGCAGGCTATCGAGGCTATGCATTATGGTTCTGGTGGCAGTGTAACTTTTCATTGCCGGAAATAATGCCTTCAGTTCCCCGCCTATATCAGGAAGATTGTCACCTAAACCTTCGTGGACTGTGTTAAACCGGTTGCTTGAATCTTTTTTGAACACATCTTCCAGAATACTCGCTTTTATCTGTGCAAAATCGATTTCCTGTTTGGCATCTAATCCTTGCTTCACATCCAGCAAAGTATGTTTAAGGCCATGTGCAGGCATCTTAGCTACAATAGAATCAATAGTAGATTGCGGCATTTCCGCACCTATCAGCAATAGCTCTATTTTATTTGTATCGCCACCATAAATATTTTTCTGATTTACGACTTGCGTTTTTTTGAGATGGAAATTACTGTTTACAAATTTTTGCGCGTTGTTTTCAAAAATACTTTTATCAACAATGCGGTAACCCAGATAAATACTTGGCAAAATTGTAATAATCAGAATAATGTATATATAACGTGAAATCTTATTCTCATATATCTTGTCTGTAAAATGGCGTCTCTCAAATTTTAAGAAACGTACAATAATGATGGTGCCATAACAAATAAAAACACTGTTGATAGAATACAAATAAATAGCTCCGAAAAAATAGGCGAGATTGCCCGTTGCCAGACCAAAACCTGCTGTACATAATGGTGGCATCAATGCCGTTGCAATGGCTACTCCCGGAATAACATTGCCTTTTTCCTTGCGGGATGCGCCCACCATTCCGGCCAGCCCGCCAAAAAAAGCAATGAACACATCCCAGATGGAAGGCGTTGTCCTGGCCAGTAATTCGCTTTGTGCCGTATGCAGGGGCGTAATTATAAAGTATAGAGTGGAAGTTACAATCCCGATAAAAGTGGCGACCAAAAGATTACGTAAACCTTTTTTTACCAAATCAACATCATATATGCCCAACCCAAGCCCCACGCCCATAATAGGCCCCATCAGCGGAGAGATAAGCATCGCACCGATAATAACGGCTGTGGAATTGACATTCAGCCCTATAGAAGCAATAAAGATGGCAAAGATTAAAGTCCAGAGATTGGCACCCACAAAATCAACACTTTTTTTAAGGGAAGATGTGATACTGTCTTCGTGCGCCTGATCAATAGATAAGTCGAATCTCGTTTTTATAATGTTGAAAATAGATTGCCTCATTTTATATATCGGTTTAGTTAAAGCGTTAATTTGTTACAGCTGATATATTTCGGGATATAAAACAAGTTATTATCGACACTTCGATAGCCCTAAAGAATACGTTATGTCTTGATTTTATTATTCCGGCATATCAGCTGATTTATACTGAACAAAAATCGTACCAAACTTTCGGAAAGAGTATAAAATAATAAAAACAGCCTCGAAGAAGCTGTTTTTATTATTTTAATATGTTGATATGTGTTATCCGTGTAACTTGGCTTGCTTAGCAAGCAATTCATCCACCGTTTCCTGATACATTTCATCAGGCACACAACAGTCAACCGGACAAACAGCCGCACACTGAGGCTCTTCATGGAAGCCCTGGCATTCGGTACATTTATCGGGAGATATATAATAAACATCAACAGCAACAGGGTCGTGTGGTGCATTTGAAGGCGTTACTTCTCCGTTCATCATGGTGTATTCACCTTTTACAGAAGTTCCGTCAGCAATTTTCCATTCAACGCCACCTTCATAAATGGCGGTATTAGGGCATTCAGGTTCGCAAGCCCCGCAATTAATACATTCGTCCGTTATTTTTATAGCCATATTCTAAATTGAAAATTAAAAACATATATCAATGCCCAAAAGGGTTTTCGGTAATTATTCCAAAATTTTGAGCATTAAAATTGGTTATCAAGCAGCAAAGTTACAATTTCGTTGCAGAAAAATATAATCTCTATGTCAGTATTAGCAGAAAGAATTGCATTAATGGTGCGCCTGGGTCAATATTTTAGCAGTAACGATGAAAATTGGCAATACGTTAAGGATAATGCAGAAAGAATGAATGGCTGGTTCACGCAACCTTTCATAGAATTGGCCGTGCAGAATATTACAACACAATTTCTTGAGGAAGACAAATTGAAAGCCTGGTTGGCACAATATCCAGAACTCCCAGATGAAAGCTCCGGCACCCGAACCGTAGGATTGGTAATGGCAGGCAATATACCATTGGTGGGTTTTCATGATTTTCTTTGTTGTTATTTATCGGGTAATAATGTTAAAGTGAAACTGTCATCAAAAGATACCGTTTTATGGGAGTACATCTTTAAGATATTAAGTAGCTGGGATGAGGATTTTGCGAAAACAGTCACTGTCAGCGATATGCTGAAAGATTGCGATGCCTACATTGCAACCGGCAGTAATAACTCTGCCCGTTATTTCGAGCAATACTTCAAAAGATTCCCCCATATCATTCGCCGCAACCGCACCTCTGTAGCCGTTCTGGACGGAACGGAAACTGTTTCGGAACTGGAAGCATTGGCCGACGATGTTTGTTTGTATTATGGTTTGGGCTGCAGGAATGTCACCAAGATATTTGTACCTGAAAATTATGATTTCGAAACCTTGATTCCTGTTTTCAATAAGTATAAAGACCATACCAATCATAATAAATACATGAACAATTATGATTTTCAACTGGCTATTTTCCTGTTGAACAAAGTACAATATATGACCAATGGCAGTGTGTTGCTGGTGCCGGGCGAAGGCCCTTTTGCAGCCATCAGCGTATTGCATTATGAAGTATACAAAGACAAGGCAGCATTGCTTAAAAACCTTGTTTCAAATGATGATTTGCAATGCATCACAACAAAACAGGAAGATGCAATGAAATTTTCCGGTAAAGCCATTCAGGGTTTTGGCGATAATCAGCAGCCTGCACTTGCTGATTATGCTGATGGTGTGGATACTATGGAATTTTTGACGAGTTTATAATAATTGCTACATCCACCATGCACAAAAAAAATTTGACAACTTTTGAAAAGTTGTCAAATCTATATCTCGCTAAATAATTGGATCTATTGGAATTTGAAATTTGTTTTTTGGGGATTTAAATTCATATCCTAAAAAGGTGCATCATCATCTTCAGGCGGCGGCTTGTAGCCTTTTAATTTTGATTTTCCTGCCGAAAATTCATCATCATCAAAGCTCATATTATTGGCTTTTGATTGCATAGTCTGGAAACCAGGAGTTATAATCAATTTGCTGTTGCCAAAATCATCCGGATGCTTCTTGATGCCCGCCGTAGGATCATCAAATCCGCCACCGGTAAATCCGCCACCTGAACCACCGCCATTTCCTCCTCCAAAACCACCACCATTAAAGCCGCCGCTCCAGTCATCTTTCGGGGCAGGTACAAATTGCTGATATTCCAGAATGGCTTTTAATTTTACGGTGTCCAAACGCCCGTTTCTGTGTTTCGCAATATTAATATGCGTCTCACCGTCAAATGGTTGCCCCGTAGTATCATCATTGCTGATGCCATAATATTCCGGACGATAGATGAACATAACCATATCCGCATCCTGCTCAATAGCTCCCGATTCCCTAAGGTCACTTAGTTGCGGAATTTTACCTTTATCACCGCCTCTTGTTTCTACGGCACGGCTTAATTGTGAAAGTGCAATGACCGGTATATTCAATTCCTTCGCAAGTCCTTTCAACTCTCGCGAAATCTTACTGATTTCCTGTTCACGGTTGCCTCCTTTATCCGTTCCCTGCATCAACTGCAGGTAATCGATAATGACCATTCCTATGTCGTTCTTTGTCTTCAAACGACGGCATTTTGCACGTAATTCAAAAATATTCAGACCCGCCTGATCATCAATAAATATCGGTGCCTTGGCTAAAGGTTCCATCCTTTGCGTAAGCTGTGCAAATTCATAATCTTCCAGTTTACCACGGCTGATATTTTCCAGTCGGACTTGTGTGGTACAGCTCAGCATACGTTTTACGATCTGCGTATTACCCATCTCCAGCGAGAAGATAGCCACGCCTTTCGGCTTGTGCTTATCCATTGCCGCATTCATGGCAAGGTTCAATGCAAATGCCGTCTTACCCACCGCCGGACGTGCTGCAAGAATAATCAGATCCGTTTTTTGCCAGCCACCTGTAATAGCATCCAAATCAGGGAAACCTGTAGGGACACCCGTTACATCATCTTTTTCTTCCCTTGCCTGTGAAATCTGTTCAATCGTTTCCACCAATATGTCTTGCATACTGGAGTAGTTTTTACGAAGGAAATTATTACTTATTTCAAAAAGGTCAGACTCCGCTTTATCCAGCAAATCGAATACATCCGTTTTGTCTTCATAAGCATTGGCCATCATTTCACCGCAAATCTTAATCAACTCACGCTGGATGTATTTCTCCATCACAATACGCGCGTGGGCAATAACGTGCGCACTGGTTACTACGCTCATAGTGAGCTTGGTAAGGAAATAAGCCCCACCTATCAGTTCCAGTTCATCTGTTTTGCGGAGTTCTTCGGTAACAGTCAGCAAATCCACTACCAGGCCCTTTTCAGGCAGTCGTTTAATGGCTGAAAATATACGCTGGTGGGCATCTACATAAAAACATTCAGCCGAAGGAAGTACTTCCAGCACATCCGTCAACTTGTCTTTTTCCAGCATGATAGCTCCAAGAACTGCTTCTTCCAACTCTTTAGCCTGTGGAGGAATTTTACCGTAAATCACATTACTCAGGTCCGGCTTCCTGTTTCTCACATTGCCTAATTCTTTCTTTATGTTTACAGACATCTCGTTCTTTTCTTTGATGGAAGCAAATGCTTCTTGTTTTTAATAATTTAAAAAACTTTCAAAGCCAAAGAACCTTTTCTTCTTCGAATCATCGGGTTTTCACTTATGCAAATTCTCTTTTTATTGCAGAAATGATGGTGATTTTCGTTTCTTTTATATTCCAAAAAGATGGATTGTTATTCAACAATGGGTTTGTGTATCCGCAAAGCATCTGCAATGTATTCTGTTATTGTTTTTGTCGATGCGAAGCACAATTATCGTTTAAATTCTACTATTAAGAAAAGGTTATTACTTTTTTAAGGAGGGCTAAGGTAAGTTCAAAAATCAGTCACGCGTCCAATTTCAATCAATAAATTTTTAATCCTATGACTAACAGCTTATGCACGTACTTTTATCCTTTATCCACACACTTCGTTTGGCTTATTACCGGTTTTGTGGCAAAGCTAAGTCGAATTCACGGTTTATCCACAATTAGGTGTGAAAAAATGCACGCAGGTTTTTTTGGAATTACCATAATTTTTTCTTCTGATTTAACGGCAACCTTCATTTTTTTTCAAATGATATAAGGTTTACTTTTGCAATGATTTTATTAAACCGGAAATCATTTTTTTCAGAAGAAAGATAAGTTCTAAAAGGACAAATTCGATGAATGCATTCCGGGAAAATCTAAAGTCTGATATCTAATAGCTAATTATCTCAAATTCAAGAAACATGCCTTTAATTGCTCCTTCCTTGCTTTCTGCCAATTTTTTAAATCTTGAAAAAGATGTTGAAATGATAAACCAAAGTGAAGCCGACTGGTTTCACGTTGATGTGATGGACGGTCGTTTTGTACCAAATATCAGTTTCGGGTTCCCTGTTTTAAATGCGGTTAATAAAATAGCAAAAAAGACTTTGGATGTGCATTTGATGATTGTAGAGCCGGAAAAATACATTGCTGAATTTGCAAAAGCAGGTGCCAACTATCTTTCCGTTCATATAGAAGCATGCAACCATTTGCACCGTACGATTCAGATGATTCATGGCGAAGGCATGAAAGCCGGTGTTGCAATCAATCCGCATACGCCTGTTCATCTGCTTTCCGATATTATTGCAGACATTGATTTGGTTTGTATGATGAGTGTGAACCCGGGTTTTGGCGGACAGAAATTTATCAGGCATACGTTGACTAAAATTGCGCAATTAAAAACATTGATAAACCAATGTGAAAGTAAAGCCCTGATTGAGATTGACGGTGGCGTAACTTTAGAAAATGCCGGAGAAATTATTGCTGCCGGTGCCGATGTTTTAGTTGCCGGAAATACCGTATTCAGTGCTGCTAATCCAACTGAAATGATCAGCAAACTGAAAGCGATATAAATTTATAAAACTACACACAAACAAAAAGACGCATCACGATGCGTCTTTTTGTTTGTGTGTCAGGAAAGATTTATTTGTGTATCAGGAAAGAATCACATTAATGTTTTAAAAACCATTCCACCGCCTCCGCATATCCCTCCAGGCCGTGGCCTGTTATCATGTGTTTAGCCTGTAAAGCAGTATAAGAGTGCCGTCTGAAATCCTCTCTTTTATGAATATCAGAAATATGAACCTCCACAACCGGTACATTAATAGCTGCAATGGTATCAGCCAAAGCTATGCTCGTATGTGAATAGCCGGCAGCATTTAGTATAATACCAGCTGCAATTTCATTCAACGATTGCATTTTATCAATCAATGCACCTTCATGATTGCTTTGGAAATATTCAAAAGCAACGCCGGGAAATCTTTGTTGCAACTCTGTGAAAAAATCTTCAAAGCTTTTACTGCCGTATATTTCGGGCTCACGTTTACCCAATAAATTCAAATTAGGCCCATTGATAATAGCTATTTTCATTCTTTAATTATTCTAAGTCAAAAGTAAACAAACTTAATGATGCCTTCTCGACCTTTAAAAACTCAATAAATATCTTTATTCAATTTCCCCCGAAAATTCCCCCTTCTTTTTATTTTAAAAAGTGTTATGAAATATTACATTTGCAATTCATTTAAAACAATAAAGCAAAATGAGAATTGCAAATTTGTTACTCAGCAGTGTTGCTGTTGGAACGTTAGGCCTTGCTGCATCGTGTCAGTCCACCGGAGACGGAACTGCAGCAAAAAGCGATTTCAAATTCATCGACCGCGCCAATATGGATACTACCGTTAAAGCAACGGATAATTTCTTCTTATACGCAAACGGTGCATGGTTGAATACCGCAAAAATACCCGGAGACCGTAGCCGTTGGGGTAGTTTTGATGAATTGGGCGAAAGAACACTGAATGATCTTCATACCCTGTTGGAAGATGCTGCAAAGAGTAACGCGGCCGAAGGCAGTAAAGAGCGTATGGCAGGCGATTTCTACAAAAGCGGTATGGATTCCGTTACAATTGACAAAGCCGGTATCACTCCTTTGAAACCTGTTCTGGACCGTATTAGCGCGATTACAAATACACAGCAATTAATGGACGAAATAGCAATGGAAAACACACAAGGTGTCGGTGGTGTTTTCTCTTTCGGTGTTGGTCCTGATGATAAAAATGTAACAAAAGAGATTTGCCAGTTCGGACAAGGCGGACTTGGTTTATCTACCAAAGATGATTATTTCGCAAAAGATGCCCGCTCTGCTCAAATCAGAGAGAAATATTTACTGTATATACAGCAAATTCTTCAGTTGATGGGTCAGGATGAGGCTACAGCCAAAGCAAATGCAGACAAGATTTTCAAGCTTGAAACAGCTTTTGCATCTGCGTCATTAGCACCTGTTGAAATGCGTGATCCTCAAAAATTGTACAACAAATTTGATTTGGCTACAATTAACAAAATGACACCGGGCATGGATTGGAAGGTGCTGATGGATAAACTAAAAGCTTCCGGTCAAGACACTGTTTTAGTGGGTATGCCTAAATTCTTTGTTGAATTTGCAAAGCAATTAAGCGCTACGCCGATTGAAACATGGAAATTGTACCTGAGTTATAACTTTACAAGCGATATGGCTCCTTACCTGAGCAAAGATTTCAGTGATGCAAGATTCAATTTTTACAGTAAAGAATTAAGAGGAATAGAACAGCAACAGCCTCGTTGGAAGCGTGTAAACAACATAATTAATAACGCTATTGGTGAGCAATTAGGTCAGTTATATGTTGATAAACACTTCAAGCCTGAGGCTAAGCAACGTATGCTTGAATTAGTGAATAACCTTCAAAAAGCATTCAGCGAACGTATCAATGGTTTGGATTGGATGAGCGAAGCTACAAAACAAAAAGGATTAGCCAAGCTAAACACTTTCATCAAAAAAATCGGTTATCCTGACAAATGGAAAGATTACTCTACTTTAAAAATCGTTCCAAACAATTATGTTCAGAATGTCTTGAATGCTTCTGCATTTGAATACAATTACATGATGAACAAATTGGGGAAACCTGTTGATAAAACAGAGTGGGGCATGACGCCGCAAACGGTTAACGCTTATTACAATCCTGCTTTCAACGAAATCGTTTTCCCTGCTGCAATCCTTCAATTCCCGTTCTTCGACTTCAATGCTGATGATGCGGTGAACTATGGTGGTATCGGTGCCGTTATTGGTCACGAAATGACACATGGATTTGATGATCAAGGTGCACAATATGACGCTGATGGAAATCTGAAAGACTGGTGGACTCCTGAAGATAAAACCAAATTCACTGAAAGAACACAACGTGTAGTTCATCAATTCGATGCTTACACTGTATTGGATTCTATTCATGTGAATGGTAGTCTTACCCAAGGTGAAAACATAGCTGATTTGGGTGGCGTGACTATTGCTTATACAGCATTCAAAAAAACCAAACAAGGCCAAAGCAATGAATTGATTGATGGCTTTACGCCTGATCAACGCTTCTTCTTAAGCTGGGCACAAGTTTGGCGTGGTAAAGCGAAGCCTGAAACTTCAATGGAGTTGATCAAAACAGATCCGCACTCTCCTGGTATCTGGCGTTGTAACGGACCATTGTCCAACTTCGAACCTTTCTACAAAGCTTTTGGCGTAAAAGAAGGGGATAAGATGTGGCGCGCAGACAGTGTCCGTGCTAAAATATGGTAATTAAATTGTTCCTATAATAATGAATGGCTGCTCGATCGGGCAGCCATTTTTATTTAATTTCTTTTTGCTTTTGATATACAAAAGAACGGACCAGACAACGATTAAAGTAGCTAATAAGCCATCTTTCATCTTATATCACTACAAACTTTGCGTCATTACGCCTCTACAGGAATTTTCCTGCAAATAAATGACAACCCCTTCACGTTTTTTACCTTCAAACCACCTTCCTCCCGCGCTTTGGCGCCTCTGCGGGAAGGATAAATGCTCCCCCGCTGAAAGTTTCTTTGCATAACCTGTTGCCAAAAGTCAATGATATCCTTGCTAATCAGGGCGTAACAAACGAGGCTACAGATTGTTTTAAATAAATATCTGGCCTGAGAGCGGCTGTGACAGGAGCTTTCATTAAAATGTCGATGTTTATTGCTGCAAATAATAACAAAAGATTTTGCCGATTGGAAATGAGGTCCTACTTTTGCACCCCGCTGAGAGATAAAGGCAGCGGACAAAGTTCTTAGAAAAGGGTAGGAATTTCATCCTGAAAGCCGCGTCGCTGCTACTTTTTTAGTTTAAGGGTTCAGT
>NZ_VWSH01000002.1:31409-939496 GCF_008629695.1 Taibaiella lutea | reverse complement strand
ACTGAACCCTTAAACTAAAAAAGTAGCAGCGACGCGGCTTTCAGGATGAAATTCCTACCCTTTTCTAAGAACTTTGTCCGCTGCCTTTATCTCTCAGCGGGGTGCAAAAGTAGGACCTCATTTTCAATCGGCAAAATCTTTTTGTTATTATTTGCAGCAATAAACATCGACAATACAGTGAAATGCAATGTCACAGCAACTCTCAGACCAGATATTTATTTAAAACAATCTGTAAAGGATGGTAATAGTGTAATAATATTAAGATAACTATATAAGTAATAGCGTACAAATACTGATTTTGAAAGTAATAATACGGAAATCAAAGAATAAGCATTTCATCTAAATCCTTTGTTTTAAACGGCTTAGATGAATAATGTAAGAGCCATTTATTATAGCAAACTGAAAAGCAGCAATGCTTATCCTATATTTATGTCTGAATTCCTGTATTTTTATTGGAAATCTATTAAACAACCGATTTGAAAAACCTAACGATTTTAATTATAATAGCGACAATAGCGATGCTTATGCTTGCTTCCGCAATTATCTTTTTCGTTATCCTATATCAAAAAAGAATTATTCATCATCAGCAGGAGCTGAAAAGGATTAATGATCAAAAACAATTAGAACTTATCCAGGCTTCCATACAGGGAGAAGAAGAAGAAAGAAACAGAATTGCATCGGAATTACATGATGACGTCGGCGCGACGCTCTCTTCCATACGTCTGTACCTTTATGCGGCAGGAAAAAAAGATGCAGACATTTCCATTCTTAACACAAGCAAGGAATTACTGGACGAAAGCATCCAAAAAATCAGGAATATCTCACACAAATTACAACCTGCCTTACTTCAGCAACTCGGACTTCAGTCATCATTGGAATCTTTTGCTACAATGATAACCAATACAGGCAAGATACATGTTACTTATGCAACATCCGGCGTATTACCCAGATTGCATGAAAATACAGAGCTTTCCGTTTACCGAATTACACAGGAACTGACTAATAACATTATCCGGCACGCCAATGCAACGGTAATAAAAATAGAAACGCTTCTTCAACCGGAATATCTCATAACCAGCCTGATACATAACGGAGAAGGGCTGACGGAAGAAATGTACCAGGAACAGATTTATAAAAAAGGTTCTATCGGACTGAAGAATATTGTAAACCGGCTGAAAACTATCGGAGCAACCATTCAATTCAATAAAAAGGATAATGGGGATTTTTCAATTGCAATTATTGCACCTTTCGAAATAAACAGGATAAAAACATCAAAAAAGGATAAATACTGATTACATTTCATTAAAAAAGGTGGCCCTCCCGGGGAGGGAGGGCGAAACCTGTAAACCAATAAACCAAGTTTTGCCGTGGAAAGTTTTGGCAAAACATTTAACCAAGATAATATGTACAAAAACCGTGCCAAAATTCATAATTTCTTAAAAAATTTTGGATTATTTTATTAAAATAAGAGCTCAAAATGTCAATTTAAGATTGATAAAGAAGTATTTTATACATAAACAGCTTAAAATCAACAAGAATATTTAATGTACATACATTAAATTAAATCAAGAAATATTTATAAGAAGTTTAAAACAGAGAAAGCTGAAAATTATTTCCCTTATCGTTTTTGGGTGTTTCATTTTCAAAATTGGAAACTGATATACCCAATAGCCTAACTTTCTTTCCGGAAAAATCAAGTTTTGACAATAAAAAGCATGTTGACTGGAAAAGAGATTCGTAATCGCTTTTAAGTTGAGGGAAAGTAAAATTTCTCGTGATTTGCTTAAAATCGCTGAATTTAACTTTCAGTGTAATCGTTTTTGCTTTCAAAGCATGTTTCTCTAACCGGCTTGTCACTTTCTGAGCGAGTTTCTCCAATTCTGAAATCATATCTTCTTCTAACTCGAGGTCTTTTTCGAATGTATCTTCTGCTGCAATAGATTTTATAGTTCGTTGAGATTGCACTGGTCTTTCGTCAATGCCTCGAACCATATTATAATAAAATTTACCTGTTTTACCGAAATGGCGAATCATTTCCGTTTCAGACAATTGTTTTAAATCAGCACCGGTAAATAATTGCATGGATTTCATCTTCTGAGCGGTAACTTTTCCTACACCGAAGAATTTTTCCACCGGTAATTGCTCCATAAATGTCAATATCTGCGATGGACCAATAAAGGTAAGTCCATCCGGTTTATTCATATCTGAAGCAATTTTTGCAATGAATTTATTGACCGATACACCCGCCGATGCGGTTAACTGTAATTCACTTTTTATAGACTGCCTTATTTCTTCTGCAATAGTTATAGCCGACCCGATTCCCAATTTATCTTGTGTTACATCCAGATAAGCTTCGTCCAGAGAAAGCGGTTCAATCACATCGGTATATCGCCGGAAAATAGCCCTTATATTTTGCGAGACTTGTTTGTAAGCATCAAAACGGGGAAAGACAAAAATACCTTCGGGACAAAGCTGCTGTGCCTTAACACTGGACATTGCCGAGCGGACACCAAATTTACGCGCCTCGTAACTTGCTGTTGCAACAACACCTCTGCGGTCGGGTAAGCCGCCGACTATTATAGGTTTGTTCCTGTATTCCGGAAAATCGCGCTGCTCGACAGAAGCGTAAAATGCATCCATGTCGATATGAATGATTTTACGGTATGGGGGAACAGGTCCGGGATTCATAAGGTTTTATATGAAGATTAAGCGGGCAGGCTTACGTGGTTTTTAACCTTAATTACAATCATTTTGGAAGTTGGCGTGTTGCTTTTATCTGCAACGCTGTCGATGGGTACCAAAATATTTGTTTCAGGAAAATAGGTAGCGGCGCAACCTTGCGGAATAGAGAACGGCACAATAATAAAATGTGAGGCTACTCTTTCAACACCGTTATGATTATTATAAATATCCACCACATCTCCTGATTTAAGGCCACGGTTGTTCATGTCTTTCTGATTCATGAAGATTACCCTACGCTCATTATAAATGCCTCTGTAACGATCGTTCAATCCGTAGATGGTTGTATTAAACTGGTCGTGGCTGCGGATTGTCATCATCATTAATTCATCAGCGGCCAGATCAGGTTTTTCAAAGGTTGCTATATTAAAGTGTGCTTTACCCGATAGGGTATCAAACCAACCTTCGCGGTTGCAATTGGGCAAATAGAAACCGCCCGGTTGATTTGCTCTTTCATTGTAATTTTCGAAACCGAGAATTGTCTTTTCAATATCATTCCTGATAGTGTCATAATGCTGCGCATAAGCTTCCCAATTGATCTTGCTTTTGTTGCCCAATACCGCCCTTGCCATACGGCTGACAATGACAGGCTCGCTCAGCAATTTGTTGGACACGGGTTTTAATACGCCTTTTGAGCTTTGAACTACGCCCATCGAATTTTCGCAGGTAACATATTGGTTGATGCCGTTAATCATATCCTTATCGCTCCGACCAAGACAAGGCAGTATCAATGCTTCTTCGCCGTGTATCAAATGGCTTCTGTTCAGCTTGGTAGAAATCTGTACCGTAAGATTACATTTTCTCAAAGCTTGCGCGGTATAATTCGTATCGGGGGTAGCCGAAAGAAAATTACCGCCCATTGCAATAAATACTTTGCCTTTACCTTCGTGCATGGCTACAATCGATTCTACTACATCATAACCATGTTTCTCCGGTGGCTTAAAGCCAAATTGTGTTTCAATAGCATTCAGGAATTTAGCGGATGGTTTTTCATAAATGCCCATTGTCCGGTCGCCCTGTACATTGCTATGCCCTCTTACGGGACAAGTGCCTGATCCGGGTTTGCCGATGCTTCCTTTCAGCAATAAAAGGTTTACTACTTCTTTAATGGTATCAACAGCGTTTTTATGCTGTGTCAGGCCCATAGCCCAGCAGGCTATAATCCTGTCTCTGTCTTTTAAGATGTCTGCGGTTTCTTTAATCTGCTGCAACGAAATACCGCTCTGCTCCACACATGCATCCATATCTACCTGCATGATGTGCCTTGAGAAGGCATCGTAGTCTATGGTGTGTTTTTCAATAAAGTCTTTGTCGAATACCGTTCTGGGATACTTCATTTCTTCCTTCAGCAGCAGGTATTCAATTGCCTGCAATAAAGCAAGATCTCCATTCAGTTTTACCTGAAGAAATATATCTGTCAGCGCAGCATCTATACCTAATACGCCTTTCAGTTGCTGCGGATTGTTGAATCCCATTAAACCTGTTTCGGGTAAAGGATTGATGGATATGATGATAGCGCCATTGCGTTTTGCTTTCTGCAATGCGGAAAGCATACGCGGATGATTGGTTCCGGGATTCTGTCCTAAAATCATGATAACTTCCGCTTCATAGAAATCTTCGAGTTTTACAGAGCCTTTGCCTATGCCTAATGATTCGCCCAAAGCCACGCCACTGCTTTCATGGCACATATTGCTGCAATCGGGCAGATTGTTGGTACCGTATTCCCTTACAAACAACTGATATAGAAAAGCAGCTTCATTGCTTGTTCTTCCCGATGTATAAAAGACGGCTTCGTCAGGTGTATCAAGCCTGTTGAGATGTTCCGAAATTTTTTCAAATGATTCTTTCCAGCTTATAGGTTGATAATGCGTTGCGCCTTTAGGCAGATACATAGGCTGCGCTACCCTACCCTTTTTCCCTATTTCATAATCGGATAATAAAGACAGGTCAAAAACACTGTTCTCTGCAAAGAAAGCAGCGGTCAGGCGTTTTGTCGTTGCTTCGTCGGCAACAGCACGGGCGCCGTTTTCGCAGTATTCAGCAATACCGGAGCGTTCATCATCCGGATCAGGCCATGCACAACTCGGACAATCGAAACCGCCTTTCTGGTTCAGGTTCAGCAAAGCTTTATTACCTCTGAAAAAACCCGCTTCCTTTATTATCATTTTAAAGCTTGACAATACCGCAGGAACACCGGCTGCTGTGGTTTTAACTTTGCTCAGGCGCAATCCCGTAAAGTCTTCGGGGTTTTCAGGATTGGGAGAATAACCATTTCGCTCATCCATTGCTAACAGGTTTTATTGGGGTTTGCATAGTTATCACTTTGATCTTCATTGGTATGGTCCAGACATACAAAATCCTTTTCCACCAGGATGAACAGCATTTCGCCATTACCAATAGGCATATTTCCCTTAAAGGTTATAACATCGTTGGTAGCCCATCCTTCCAGAAAAATGGCGGGAATATAAACGGTAATAGTATTATCGGTATAAGTTGCGCTCAGTTCATCAGATGCATCGTTTTTCTTTAAAGCATATTTAAAAACCGTACTTCCAAAATTCGTGGCTTCTTCACAATAGCCTGTTGCAGTAATGGCTTCCACATCTTTTTTGACCAACCTGAAACGAACGGAGTTTCCTTTAATTCTTATTTTCATTTTAATAATTTCATTAAGGAGATAAATAGCATTTAGGACAAGAAAAATTGATTGATTTTCAATCGTTAATAAGATAGGGTTTGCACCCTATCCTATTTTATGTCGTCCTTGCAAGACTTTAAATTTTAGTCCCATACCCATATAACTATCTTCTTTAAAATTCACATGGCTAAAGATATCACATCTCTCGGAAATGAATCATACCATAATCCTTTCCGCGGCTGAATAAATATTACAACGCCTGTCTCTTAAGAATCCTATTAATGTAATATCGTTTTCTTTTGCCAGTTCTACTGCCAGGCTTGATGGCGCTCCTACTGCAACAACACATTTAATACCTGCCATAACCGCCTTTTGTATTAATTCAAAGCTTGCGCGGCCGCTTAATAAAAGTATATATTTGTCCAATGGCAATAACGATTGCTGTAATGCCTTACCAATCAGTTTGTCCAAAGCATTGTGCCTTCCCACATCTTCCTGAAGCATTATAAAATGTCCATTCAGGTCAAACAAAGCAGAAGCATGCAAGCCTCCGGTGCTTTCAAAAATTTCCTGTTGCTGCCGCAGCAAATCCGGCAATTCATATATCAATTCAACAGGAATCCGTATTTTATCTGTTGTTTTTTCAAATATAGAAACGGTCCTGATGGCATCGATACTGGACTTCCCGCAAACGCCGCAACTGGAGGTGATATAAAAATTGCGTTCCGAATTTGGGAGCAGCGGTTTATGATTCGGTTTAAAACAGATTTTTACATTGTTTTGAAATGTATCAACCGTAACCTCTTCAATTGCATCGTAATTTCTTAAAATACCTTCGGTAAATAAAAACCCTATACCTAATATATCATCATTACCTGGCGTGCGCATGGTGATGGATAATGACTTATTTATTATAGTATCATTTTCATTATAAACGAGTTGTATTTCCAAAGGTTCTTCTACGGCCAAAAAATCTTCTTTTGGCGTTACAAGCTTGTCCTGTATTTTGAAGATTGCCGTTGTGGTGATGCCCTTCGTTATTTCCATCCTCAAATTTAGTTATTGTTCAGGAATAGAGCATTAAATTTTAAGTGATTTACGAAGAATTGCTGCAAAATTTCTGTTCAATTCAGGCTCCAAATACTGTTTACATCTTTCCGCATGTACCTCAAAACTTTCCGCATGTACCTCAAAACTTTCCGTATGCACCTCAGAACTTTCCGCATGCACCTCAGAACTTTCCGCATGCATCTTAAAACTTTCCGCATGTACCTCAAAACTTTCCGCATGCATTTCGGAACTTTCCGCATGCATCTTAAAACTTTCCGCATGCATTTCGGAACTTTCCGCACACACCTCAAAACTTTACGCATGCACCACAAAACTTTCCGCATGTACATCAGAACTTCCCGCATGCATCTTAATACTTTCCGTATGGTGTCCGGGTATTCAAACAATGGCTAAATCGTTTCCAGCTGTTTCAGGGCTTATATAAATAAAGCAGCATTATTTTCTGATAATTGCCATGACTTCTTCAAAATCCACCTGATTGTCAACACTTCTGAATGCATCTTTATTCATCGGAATATACCTTTCTGCAGCTGACCGGAACAATAGTTTTTGCAGCGAGTTATTTCCCTGCAAAAAATAATCTTTCAATTCCTGCCCGAAACCGGAAGGATAATAGGCCAATAAAGGTTCATACAGATTTTCGGCTTTATTAAAAAAGGCGCTGGCTTTTGTGGTTTGGTTGATGGATTGCACAAAAAGAGAAAGCTCCTCGGCGGTAAGCAAAGGATAATCGCAGCCAATAAAAAGGAAGTTTTTGTCCGGTAAGGCGTCATATGCAGACAGTAAACCCGTCATGGGACCAAGGTTGTCAAACGTAGCATTATCTCTTATAATCTTATATTCATGCACCTCTTCCTGATTATTATTCAGCGAAATATAAACATCTGTACAAAAGGGTTGCAGCAATTTAGCTATGTGATATCGTTGCGGTTCATCATAATACCGGAGCATGCTTTTGTCTGTTCCCATGCGGGAACTTTTTCCGCCGCAAACCACAATTCCCGTCATTGCTGTCTGGTTCATAGGAGTAAATCATTATTTAAAATCACACATCCTTGCAAATCATATTTTTCAATTGCTTTTGCCAACAAAGTATCTCTCACAACTAATAGCAAATTGCCGTTCATTGCTCCTGACTGAAAACATTTTATGATTCTCAGCACTTCCGGCTCAAAGCCTTCACCTTGCTCTATTTCCAATTTACCGGCTTCGTCAATAATAAACCATTCCAAATCCGGCAACGCATTTGCAATGATGTCCTTCCCGATATTAAATGTTGCGATGGCAAACCGGAACCTGCCGATGCTCACCACCGGTCCGGCATAAGTTTCCGCTACCTGGAAGGGGTGCATTTTTTGTTTACTTATATCAAATAACATACGCATTCCCTCAACATCAGGTGTCAGGAAGCCACCGATGTTCTTTTTATATTTAAGCCATTGCATCAACCGGGAGGTCTTGCCGCTTCTTATGTTTTGGGAAAAAATATAAATGGATTGATTTTTATTCATAAATGGTAACAATTAGCAGCGCTCTTACAAAATAACGCATTTGCTTCCATTTGCCGCCTTGCGATTGCGCCATTTGCCAGCAAGGTCTTACATAATTCCTTAGGGTTGGCATTGCTTCGATAATATCAACCGCTTCCTTTTTCAGGGATGGATTGCGCGATTGCAGCCATTTTTTTATAGCCCATTCCAAAACCGGCCTTAAAACATAATATAATAAAAGGACGGCTGCGATGCTCCTTATAGCTATTGATAATAATTTTGAGGAATTATACCAGTCGTTCCACCAAAAGACAAACAATACAAAAGCCAGCGTTATTACAAACCAAAGTATAATTCTCTTTCTTTTCTTTGATTTGAATGCTTCCTTTTCTTGTGTTTGAGTATTGTAATTTAATTGGAAATCATTTAAAATCTGTGATGCATTTTGCTGAAAATACTTTGGCAGACCGGCAGCAAAACGGGCAATAACAAAGGCCCAGATAATATAGATAAACAGATAAATTGCAATAATCCAATAACTGTAATGAATGGTTTCAGGTAATGAAAACTCCTCAAACAGTCCGGACAGCATTTTGTCGAGTGCTATCCATATTGAATTGCCGTAAACCAAAGTAAGCATGATCAATTTCTGACATGCGGATTCGAGCATAGCCAAAACAGCTAATATATAAATTACCCATTTCCTGTAAGAAAAAAGCCCGAAGAGCGCAGCGCCTAAAAAGCCCTGAAATGCAACTGCAAGATAAGCGGGCGGCGGAGCATGAGGACTAACAGTTGCTTTCACAATCAGTACGATTATGGTTGCTTTTACCAACTGACTGAATTTGTTTTCCGAATAAAAGGCTATCAACGTTATTATGACTACGGCAAAGCCGCCGACAAAAATACCCGTCAAGGGAATGTGTAAAGCAAACATCAATCCACCCAAACCTGATTCACTCAATGCCCAAAGCGTTATCAGTTTAGTTATAGTTTTGTTATTATTTTTGTAATATTCAGCGGAAGTGTGGTTTGCCTTCAAAATGCGATAAATTACTTAAAACAGGTAAAAATAGTGGTTTAATTGCTATAATATGCACCAATTTTAAAGATATTCCGCTAAAAATGAAGGTTTAAAAAATTCAGATTACCCCTATTTTGAATAATTTAAGAATAAACTTTTCCTTTATTTCGGTGTTCTAAAAATAATTGGTATTATTTTTGCTATACAAGATACAAAACAAAAAACTACAAGTTTATGAAAAAAAGCCTTTTTATTTTAGCTGCTGCTTCAGCTGTGGCATTTGCAGCATGTAATGGTGGTAACAATGAAGGTTCTTACACCAAAGAGCAGGCAGACTCAATGGCGCAGGCCAAGATTGATTCAGCAAATGCTGCAATGAAGTTTTCGAATGATTCAGCTATTCAGGCGCAGTCAAATGCCGCTGCAAGAAGTGCAGATTCCATCAGAGTAATTGATTCGGTTATCGCCGCTACAAAAGCAGCCTCTTCTAAAACAACTGTTATCAGACGTTCAACAGGTGGTGGTAAAACAACAACAACGACTACAACTAAAGTTGAAGAAACTACAGTTGCTCCTCCTCAGACAGTTGGAAACGGAAAACCTAAAATGGGTGCCGGTACCAAAGTTGCAGGAGAAGAAAAGAAAGAAACAGTTGGAAACGGAAAACCTAAATATTAATTCAAATATTTAATAAGTAACAACTTATAACGCAATACCCTCAAAAAGTGTCTTACTTTTTGAGGGTATTGTATTTTGACGGTGGCCGTAGTATTAAAAGCATTGCGGGCTATGCTCCAGACTTTGAGAAGTAGATTCTTAAGTGCAGATTTAGTGTAAAATCCTGAGACGTAGACTCATAATCATGTGTGGGCTTTTAAAAATGTAAACTGGTAATGAATTCCAGGATGACCGGCTTCCGAATATCCGGCAAATGATACTTCCGCTTTGAATAACGTGTACGGCTCCAAAAGTAATTATACAGAAATTATCATTTCACAATAAACCTTCTATTGGTTTTCGAGTTATCATCCTTTGAAAGGAAATGTATGACCAATAGTAATGCCAATAAAGACACATCGCTTTACGACTATCAAAAAAAAGACATTGAACGTCTTTTCCAACAATTACGTCAGGCCAGCCCACCGGTAAGAATACTCTATCAGCTGCCAACAGGCGGCGGTAAAACAGTCATATTTTCCGAGATAAGCCGCCGCTTTATGGAAAACAGCAGCAAGAAGGTATTGATACTTACACACCGGAAAGAATTGTGCAGGCAAACTGCTTCCACTTTGAAAAAATCGGGCATCAAAAGCAAGGTGATAGACAGCAGCATGAAGCAAAACCTCATGAAAGAAAATTATCCCTGTTATGTTGCAATGGTCGAAACATTAAAGAACAGGATAAAAGACAAGCTATTCAATACAGATGACATTGGACTGCTCATTGTAGATGAAGCACACCACAATTCGTTCCGTAAGCTGATAAGCAAATTTCCCGATGTTTCTCTTGTAGGTGTTACTGCTACACCTTTGAGCTCTGATATAAACCTTCCGCTTAAAGCTTCCTACGATCAATTGGTTATTGGTGAAAGCATTGCCTCCCTTATATCAAACGGCTTTCTGGCGAAACCGAAACTATGGCAATATGATGTGGAATTAAACACACTTCAGACCGGCATAAACGGAGATTTTACAGTCCGCACCTCAGATGACCTTTACGCTTCCGACGCCATGCTGAAACTATTGCTCCATGCCTATGAATCACATGCAAAGAGAAAAAAGACTTTGATATTCAACAACGGAATATTCACTTCGCGAAAAGTGCTGCAGCTATTTGAAGACGCAGGTTATCCCGTGAAGCACCTTGACAATAAGACTTCAGGTATCGAAAGGGCCGAAATCCTGAAATGGTTCAGAAAAACAAAAGGCGCCATCCTTACTTCCATATCTATTCTTACTACGGGCTTCGACGAACCATCCGTGCAATGCGTCATTCTGAACAGGGCTACCACTTCACTGACGTTGTACCATCAGATGATAGGTCGCGGAGCAAGAGTCCTTTTTAATAAGAAAGCGTTTTCTGTCATCGATCTGGGCAATAACACAGAAAGATTCGGCAACTGGGATGCCCCACTCGACTGGAGCTATATTTTTGAAAATCCCCAAGCATATTATGATAGCATAGGCGCAACTGCCAACGGTGAAAGCCACCATATACCTTCAGATTTCAGGTCATTGTTTCCCAAAAGTCTTGAGCTGGCCTTCGATGTGCAAAAGGCATATCAGGATGCTGTCGTGCAAAACCAGAAACCAAAAATTGTCATGAGGGACTCCATCAGGCAACATGCCAGGATGTGTGCAGAGAATTCCGATTCTGTGATTGCTGCTATCCAACTGGCTGAACAGCTGGACAAGGAAATAAACTGGAGGGTTAAGCAATATACTATATGCCAGGGCAATGTAACAAAGAACTACAGGGAATGGCTTCAGGATGACTATAAATCAAAATTAAAGATCCTTATTGCGAAGATCATGCAGCGAAACATACAGTTTCAGGATGCGGTTTAACTGAAGAATCAAGATGCTTATACTGTCAGGAAATGTGAGTCGGAGATTTCGAGGTCTGAAATTCTTAGGGTATTTTGATTTTATCAATTTCGAAATTCCGGCTAAAAATCAGTTTTTTAATAAACAGGATTGAAAAGGCTCCGGTCCTTTTCAATCCTGTTTTCAAGGGAAAGATTATTACTTCTCAATAAAGCCGCATTATAGTATATCCAGATCGCGTGCCACATAGTAGCTGGGTACCAACGGGCGGAATCCGGTCAGCTTTCTGAGTTTGGAGATGTCCTGAACACCTTCAAAGGGATCAGCCAACGCTGCTTCTTCTTTATCAAAAGTTTCAGCTGCCTTACCTACAGAATCTGCCATTTCATACAGTGTAATCGGAGCGTCATCCGCAACATTGAATATTTCCCCGTTTAGGCCATGGGTGTTTAGCAATAGCAACAATGCCTGTGCAACATCCAGGTGGTGTACCATATGCATCCTTGATCCTGAATGACGTTTTAACTGTTTCAACAGGGGAATGATTTCTGCAATGTGAGGGTCTTTATCTCCATATACAAACGCCAGGCGCAGTATGCGTACATCAAAACCTTTGTTTTGGTACAACGACAGTAATTCCTGCTCGGCGGCAATCTTACTTGATGAATAAGGCCTCGGATCATTGATAGCTACTTTATCATCTTCCTTTGCAGGATGACGATATCCTGAACCGTAAACATTGCTGGTACTGACAAAAACGAATCGTTTCACGTCTGCTGCCAGCGCCGCTTCTGCCAGTGCGATGGTACCCTCCCTATTGGTTTTGACGATGCCATCGTTATCGGTAAAAGTCCTGAAAAGAGCCGCAAGGTGTATTACCGTATCCATGCCTGCTACAGCCGGCGGCAAGGTGCCCGGATCATATAAATCGCCTGTAATTATTTTTGCACCGAGTCCGGCCAGTTCCGATGCTTTGGCTGCATCTCTTACCAGAATCGAGACATCGTATCCCTTAGCTAATAAACGTGGAACAAACCTGCTGCCCACTTTCCCTGTTGCACCTGTTACTAAAATCTTCATAAGTTTTTAAATTATTTTGATATAGCAAAGTTGCAACTAAAATGATGCGCCGGAGATTCACAATCAAACCAATAGTTATGATTTTCAAACCTTCCGGAACGAGTTTGGTGTAGTGCCTGCAATCCGTTTAAAATAGTTATTGAAATAAGCCGGATATTCAAAACCCAGAGCGTACGCAATGTCGGCTATGCTCCAGTCGGTATGTTGTAAAAGTGCTTTCGCTTCGGCAATAATCCGTGCTGCTATGTGTACAGAAGTAGGCTTACCTGTTACCTGCTTTACTGCACGGTTCAGATAGTTCACGTGAACAGAAAGGTCAGTGGCAAAATCCTGTGCCGTCCGTAGCTTAAGTGGCTCTGTACTACGTTCAATGGGAAATTGCCTTTCAAGCTGGTCAACAAATAAATGGTAAATCCTGGTGGCTCCATTTCTTACAGGCAAAGCATTTTGTGATGGCTGTATCCTTAGTGCTTCATGAATAATAAGTTCAATGCAATTTCTTATCAGGCCTGCCTTGTAAGGATAATCACCCGAATATATTGAAACCATTCTTTGGTAGATACCCGTCATAAATGCAGCTTGCTCCTCATTTAACACAACTACAGGATTATCTCCGATACTGAAAAGCGGGGAGTCCTGCAATTCTCTGTTATTGATAAAACTCTCTGTAAAAATGCAGGCGTATCCGCTTGTCCTGTTAACGCGGCGGACAATAGAATGCGGTACTTTCGGGTTGACAAAAAAGAGCACTGTTCCTTTTATTTCGAGTAGCTGCCCCCCATAATCGATGGTCATATCACCATTAACCAATCCCATTTTATAAAAATCACGCCTTCCTGCCCTGACGGGAACAGCTGCTGTTGCAGATAGCTTATGAACCTTGAAGCCTGTTAACCGAAGGTCTTCCAGATTTAAGCCGGGAATATCAGAAGTTTCTTGAAAAGCCATGCGCCAAAGTTAACAAAATCAAACATCAGCCTGACAGCCTTTGAGATTTAACGGATATAGTTTATTCTTTAAGCGAATTTCTTCTTTGCCTCCTCAGTTACGGGCGTGAAAAAGTTAATCAAATTCCCATCCGGGTCCCGAAATAGTAACGAACGATTTCCCCAGGGCATTGTTGTCGGTTGCTGAACAATGTCACTTGTTAACCCTTTAATCATTTCGTAATTGTCATCTACATTCTGAACCAAAAACTCTATAATAACACTTTTGTTACTCGCAGGTGCTGCAACCCTATCTCCGAAGAATGCCAATGTTCGTGTGCTTCCGATTGCTAAAGTAAAAGACCCGGTTATAATCTCTGCAAAGTCATCTGTTGCCCATTTGGCTGTTGTTCCTGTTGCATTTTCAAAAAACTGAACCAATCTTTTTATGTCGGCGGTGATAATTCTTAGGGATACTAAATTTGCTTTACTCATTCTTGTTTTGCTTTTAAGGTTAATAATAGCGCAAAAGTAGAATGGCGTTATGACAAGGGTATGTCAGGTATAACAAAGTTTTTTTCTTTGGCCTCCAAAAAATCTTTTAGTGTCAGTTTGTGTGGTTCAAACGAAATTTCAAGTGGCTCCATTTCTAAAATGCTGTCCAGCCGAAACATACGGTAATCATTTCTTAACCGGCAAAAAGCAATAATCAACCAGTTCTCCTGTAGATTATAGTAGAAGGCAAATGGCTCTATATTACGTATAGTTGTATCATTATTTTGGGCAGACTGATAGGTAATTCTCAAAACCTTAAAGTCCGTCAGGGCACTTTGTATGGTGGTCAATGAATTGGTTATGTTTTTAACCCGGATTACGGGGCTAACGGCAATTCTTTCGGAAAGTAATTCGGCCTTGCTTTTTGTTGAATAGGATAAAACGGCCTTTACTTTATTAACCGCTTCCGCATATTCTTTTATAAGAGAACTATCGCTGTTTTTTCGCACCAATTGTTCTATTGTTATTAAAGCATTTGCTTCGCTTTCGGTAAACATTACAGGCGGAATCCGGTATCCTTCCATTAGCCTGTATCCTTTTCTTTCTTCAGCAATTATCGGCACACCCGCTTGTTCCAATGCTTTGATATCTCTGTAAATTGTCCGGACACTAACATCAAACCTCTTGGCAAGCGTCAGTGATGTAACAATTTTCGTTGTTTGCAGCATTGTCAGTATAGCTGTAAGCCGGGAAAGTCTTTTAATGTCGTTACCGTCCATTTTTATTTCATTTCATATAAATCTGATAATCCCGTTGTCTTTGCATTACGATTACGTTCCGGTGATATGGCGGGATATTTGTACAAAGGTTTTATCGTCGCGTTAGTGCCAAATTTATAACAAATTTGAATTTGAATTTAACCCGCTTGTTACCGGTTGCATTTTCTTCAGGCATAACGAGCTGCCGCGGTCCAACAAAAAAGTAAAACCGGAAAGCGCTCTCTGACCCTTTCCGGTTTACATAAAATTTATGCTTTTAAGATCAACGCTTATCACGCTATCTTCAACAGCAATATGTCCGGGCTACTTTGCAACAGCTGCGTTAACTCTTTTTTGCCTTCTGTATTGATAAACAGAACCGGCGATAAACAGTATCAGGAAGACTAAAAGTGTTTTAGCAATTAGTGGGTCGCCGGGTCCTTTTGCCAACGGGTGACCAAGAGGGACGCGTGTAAGGGTTTCATTAATGGTAGGCACCCAGGATAAGAAGAAACTAAAAGACAAACAGAAGTTCTCGATAAAGCGGGCCCTGTTATACCCTTGACGTTTAGCATAGAGAAAGTAGGCGACAGCTACCAAAATCACAATGAATATAGCGAAAACATGCCCTGCATTGAAACCACCATGTTTGGATATACCGAGCGATGTCAATGAGGTGGCGGCTGTCAGATAAAAATATATTTTACCTGTACTGTGTGCCAGATTTATTTTACCAAAACGCAGGTAAGAAATGACTGCTGCTATAATGGCGATGACGCCAATGAGGGTATGAAATATTCCTAAATTAGATAGTCCCATTTTGAATGTTTTAATAAGTGATTGGCTTGCCTTACATGCGTTCCGTTAAGACAATAATTGGGCTTCTGAACTAACGGGGATGTTCAACACTTTAGAGATCAAACAATTTTGCTCCGCACCTTTAGTAATTGCCTCAAACTCATCTGCACTGATGCCGGCAACAGTTCCGGTAATGGAAAGATGCACAGATGCGATGCCAAAATTTTCCATAGTTACGGTTGCTACTGTATCCAATGATGATGGGTTTAATCCCTTTTCCGTCAGTGCCAGGCTAACAGCCATGGTAAAGCAACCGGCATGCGCTGCTGCTAATAATTCTTCAGGATTGGTACCTGTTTCTTCCCCGGTAAACCTTGTTTTAAAACTGTAGTTTGTCTGATCTAAAATTTTGCTTTGTGTTGTTAAGGTTCCTTTGCCTTCTTTAATGGTACCTGACCAATGTGCATTTGCTGTACGTTTCATTTTTGCTGTTTTTAAATTTGATTGTCGTTATTGACAATGCAAAGGTGCAGCAGGTAATGAAAGATGGATTTGCGGATTAGTTCAATTATTTGGCAATTTGGTTCAACCGGTAATTTGTGGGCGTAGTATGATATTTTTCACCAAAACTTTTGGTGAAATTGGCGAGGTCATTAAAGCCGCAATCAAAGGCTATGTCGGTTATACGTTCATCGGAAGCGAGCAGCAACCCGGCTGCTTTTTCGAGCTTTTTTGTTTTAATATAGTTGGCAGGGGTATCGTTATACAATTTTGCAAACTCCCGTTTAAAGGAGGATAAGCTCAGGTTGGTATGCTGTGCCAGTTCTTCGATGCTTAGCTGTGAAAATAAATGGGCTTCAATGATCTGCCTGAAAGTATAAACCGTTGGCGAAAAGAGTTGCGATAATATCACCTGTATTGTGGCTGCGTTTTGTGTTTGCGAAAGCAACAGTATGACTTCCTTTAATTTCAGGATGAGTATATCCTCATTTACCAGTGTGGGGTTTTCAAAATAGAACAATAAACCTTCAATGTATTTTTGGATCAGGAAGTCGTTGTTTATCTTTTCACCTGATCTATTTGAAACGTTATTTGCAGGCGACTGCAACAGAAGCGGGAGCTCCCGGTCATATATTTTTTTCAGGATGTCCGGATGAAAAGTAACAATTACAACTTCACAGGTATCTTTTGATTTTGTATCGTATATCTGTTGCCCCGAATGGATACAATTGAGCAACAGCGCATAGTTTGTAGCAATGTCTACCTGTGCATCGTTTACATGGAATTCAAACCCACCCTGCCGTACAAACAGGCAACAAGCTTGTTCCGCAACGGGAAAATCATATCTGAAAGGCGGCTTTAAGACGATCCTTTGCAACAATGATTTTCCAAACAAGTCAATCTTTTTATAGTCTTGTATCATTTCTTTTTAATTGAGCGGTTGCAGCATTGGTGGGGTTAAAAGTACAAAACTTCAATAAACACAAAAGCCGAAGTTTACACTTCGGCCCTGCTTTTATCAACATTTTCTTAATGGCGCTATATTGGTTATACGATTTTCAGCGATTGAATCAAGCCGCCTTCGAATTCATAATGATAGGTCATTGTAATCGGGCTACCGGGAAACGTTCCTGAAACCTCCGTTTTCAATGTATGTTCGGTTTCTGAATATGCTATAGGTTTCATTACCGCCTGATATTCTTTATTGGCCTTGTCTATCCAGGTTTTTATAGCTGTTCTCCCAGTGTGCGTTTTTCCTTCGTCAAATACTACGGCTGTTTCTGTAAAACAATCTGCATATGCTGTGCTGTCAAAATTGTTTTGAGCGTTTACTAATTCGGTAACTACTTTTGGTAAGTTCATTGTCTTTAAATTTTTAAGGTTATTAAATGGTCGGGATTGTTCCGCCGTCGATTACAAATTCTGTTCCTGTTAAATAGCCTGCTCTCGGTGAAACCAGGAAACCCACTAATTCTGCAACTTCTTCGGGCTCTGCCGGTCTTCCGAAGGGTATTCCACCCAAGGCATCTATAACGCTTTGTTGGGCTTCCTCCATAGAACTATTTGAACTCAGGGCGATGCGCTCCAAAAAATATTTGACATTTTCGGTCTTAATCCAACCCGGGGAAACGGTCAGTACCCGAACCCCTTTAGATGTCACTTCTTTCGATAACCCTTTGCTGTAATTGATCAGGCCGGCCTTAGCTGCCGCATATGGAAGCGTTGCGTCATATAGGGGAAGCCGTCCCTGAATGGAAGCAATGTGAATGATTACCCCGCTTTTCTGCTCCAGCATTTGTGGTAAAAATCCCCTGTCTAATCTCACCGGCGCCAACAGATTTGTTTGCAGTGTTTTCTCCCAGTCTTCATCTGTTAGCACCGCAAAACCTCCGCCCGGGGTTTCCGACGCTCCCAGGTTGTTTATCAGTATATCGAGCCTGCCAAACTTTGCCAATACTTCTTCCACTACTTTTTGTGTTCCGGCTGCTGTACTTAAATCTGCCGGAATGAAATGCAGCTCTTCATTGGCTGTATCCGGTGCATTTCTTGCCGTAATGATAACGGTTGCACCTGCTTTTGAAAGTCGCTCGGCTATTGCTTTTCCTGCGCCTTTCGTACCGCCTGTTACCAAGGCAATCTTGCCTGATAATTCATTGTTGAAATTAAATTCCTGTTTCATTTATTAAATTATTTCAGGCAAAATTGCAGCTTATGTACGCTTCCCACAAGTACGGAATAACGATTCAGATAGGGATAAATTTATCCCCTATTGTACAATCTGGAACATAGGTGTAATTTCGCTTTATGTATGAAAGAAAGATTTTGCCCAACCTGAATTGTGGTTTGGATTTGATTGGCGAAGTGCTGTATGGCAAATGGAAAATCCGTTTGTTATGGTTTATCAACGAAGGACATAAACGTCAGAGCGAATTGCAACGTAAAATTCCTGATGCAACAAGGCGGGTGTTGAATATTCAGCTGAAAGAAATGGAAGACCACGAATTGATTACACGGAAAATTTATCCGGTTGTGCCGCCAAAAGTAGAATATGATCTTACTGAATTTGGCAAGACCTTAATTCCCGTAATTGCCACGTTGGGTAATTGGGGTGATAAAAATGAGGAACGTTTACGGACTGTTATTTTAAAACGTCTGAAATCCGAAAGCGAGTAATTTGATTTTGGAAGCAGATAGAAGTTGTTTAAACTTTAAAATTATCACCACATAGGAACATAGAAATGGATGATATGAAACTGCCGCTAACCAAGTTTATTTGCATTTTAACGATTATTTAGCTAATTCTTCCCTTGACTATACCTGAATGATAACAGGAGCAGTCTTTATGATAGCCCGACTATACCTCCATGATAGCTCGACCATACCTCAATGATAGCAGGAGCTATCATCTATGACAGCCCGACTATACCTCTATGATAGCTCGACATAACTCAATGATAGCAGGAGCAGTCATGTATGATAGCCCGACTATACCTTAATGATAGCTCGACATAACTCAATGATAGCAGGAGCAGTCATGTATGATAGCCCGACTATACCTCCATGATAGCCCGGGCATACTAAAGGCAAGCTCCGGCATAAATGCCTGCAATTACATAAAAAAGGCTGCAATTATAAATTGCAGCCATCATATAATGTGTTTATTTTTAAGATATTATACAGAAGGTGTCGGCGTATCTGTAGTATCGGTGTCATTCTTTTCGTTTCTGCCATAGCGCTTGTTCCATTCATCCACTTCCTTCATGGCACTGTCCAGTGCGGCCGAGTTGTTACGTTGTTCCTGAAGCGTTCTTTTGAACCTGTCTGCTACTACCATAATATCTGCACTGTTGCCCCATTGTGTATCTGTAATGTATTCCATCAGCGCCTTGATTGCCTGTCTCATTGTTTCCAGGCTGCTGTCATATTCCAGTAATTCCACCAGTTGGGAAGCGTTATCTTTTTTGCCGAGACTATCATCGTGCTGAACGGCTATTTTTGATACAAGCCTTACCAGACCTTCCCGTCCTTCTGCCATGGTCCTTATTCCTTCCTTGGCTTCGTCTTCTACAATAACCGCGTCAGGCTCCAAAGCTTTATTGAAATCATTGACATAGGTTGTGATTTTTTCCATTAACTCGGGTTCGAACTTTTTAATAATGTACGACATTTTGTTTTTTTTGTTTTTAGTTATTAATATAATTATTTTAATAACTATTGCAAAAACCATGCCAAACTATTGCTTATGTAGGTATTTATTTTTTATTTTATTGTAAATTATTGAATTTCAAAAATGTATGTTATAAAGAGATAAAAAACTATTAATGAATAATTCGCGGAAAATAACCTAATTACATTAGGTTTGTAACAATCTTAATATAATTTTGATATTGCTCTTATTGAAACTGCAAAGAATGATCTCCCCGTAAATACCAAACTCTGTGAATATTTTCCTGTAAGTCTTTCAGAATTCTTCAAAGGAATCTAATTATATCTCATAGAGTATATTCTATACCCAAATAATAGTCTTAACTTCTGCAGCATTTAACAGCTGTTATTATTACATTGTCACAAATCTTAGAATTTCGTTTAAGTTTTTAAGATTTCGAATACTATATGTCCATTGAAAAGGATGGTCGGGATTAGTCATGGTTGGATTAATGCAAAGCGTTATCGCTCCAGATTGATGAGCCCATTCATCATTTAGTGAATTACCTACAAATAAAATTTCATAAGGATGGATATCTAAATCACGTGAAATCTGACTTATATAATCTGCCTTACCTTCAAAATCGTATCGCGTTCCTATAATCGAATGAAGTTTGTCATTTCTATCAAATAAAAATTTATTAGATTTAATTTCTTCAAAATTTCTCCCGCTCTCCCTTAGCGCTCTTTTTACTATATAATCAATTGAACCAGAACATATGTATAGGCTAATATTATTTTCAGAAAGTTCTTTAATAACAGATTCTATACCGTTTACCAAGTGTAAATCATCTGCAATTTTATTTAAGTGCTGTTTTGATAATCCTTTACTTTTGAACTTACTTTCTGTCAATTCGCACCATTCTTTGTGGGTAATTTCCGAAATACTATATTTTCTGTGAAGTTCTGCACAATCATTAATGTCATAACCAAGTTCAATCCATATTTTCTCCCATGTAGTATGATTGTCAATAGGTTGTGTTAAAGTTCCATCAAAATCGAAAATAACTGCTTTAGTCTTGAATAAGTTACCTGAATTTTCAAATGATTTTCTTCTTTGCTGAGTGCCTTTATTCTTAAAATAGTATAAGAGGTATTGAGATAAAAAATCATCCGGTAAACCAGCTTTCAAATTTCCAACGCTACATTGAAGTACGTTGGCAACTCTTTGCAATTCATCAAGGGTCATACTTTCGAAATCATGAATTTCTATATGATTTTTTTTAACTCCTGCATCCTCAACTTTTTGGATTTTCGTTTCGGAAACTTCGGACTTTGCTGCAAGTTGTGCTTGAGAAAGTCCTTTATTTCGTCTGAAATAGAAAAATTTAAAAGAATTTACAGGAATAAATTCACTTTTTCGTTGTTCAAATTTCTTGACATTTTCAAAATATTTAAAAAAAAGCCCGGCCCATTGTTTTTTCAATGTGTCCTGAATGTCGTCAAAATCATTATATCGAAACATATATCTAAATGCCTTATCTTCAAAAATTGTGTCAATGAACTTAGCCAAATGTATATTTTCTATATACGAAAATTTATAGTTTTCTCCCATATCTGATTTTGTATAGTTATTATATTCATCGTAAGAACTTTGATGAATAAATACAAAAATGGGGATACCAACTTTTTTCGCAACATTGTACTCCAACTGAGTTACAGAATTAATCAGACCATCTGAAATAGTTGAAGTAGAGAATGTCCCATATTTTTCTTTGATAATTAGAATCATGAATGAAACATCTTTTATTTCGTCGTAACATGATTCCTCTAATTTTTTTGTTAAATCATATGGAATGTCATTTTTTTCAAATGTTACTGGCATAAAACCATATTCTGTTACAAACTTTGATATTTGTAATCTGATGTCTTTTAAATCTGAATAAGTTGAACTTATAAATACTCTTGGTTTTGCCATGTTGAAGGGATATTTAGTGGTACTACTAACATATCAAATATACGCAAATTTTCAAGTGTAATAATTATGAATAGAAAATAATATTATCAAAATCGATGTTATCAGGTACACATTTTGAGCAGCCCTCCCCAGATGCGTTACGCAGCTCACAATCAGTGCAATGCTTTTCAAATTCGCTAAATAAACGCTGTCGTTTCCAGAATACTTTAATGTATTGTGGAAACGACAGCTGCTATCTTTTTTTGAAAAACTTTATGGATAAGACTTTAAGCGATGACTTAAAAGAATTTACAGAGGATCATTCAATAAAAAGAATGTACCAAAAAGTCTTGTTTTTTATTTTTATATATTTTGTTCGATTCCAGAAAGATTGAATGCCTACCAATAGCTACAATATACTGAATGATATTGAGGCATTGTTTGAGTTAATGGAGATCATCAATCGGCACAGTATGAAAAAAATGTAATTCTTAGCTTAACCTAAAGCTAAAACAGTTCCTCAAGGTGTCTTGCTAATTCATACTCTGTCGTAATCAGAACATCCCTTGGCTTGCTTCCCGATGCGGATCCAACTATTCCTGCAGCTTCAAGTTGAAGCATTATCCTGTCAGCCCTATTGTAACCCAAATTAAATTTACGTTGAAGCATAGATGTGGAACCACTTTGAGAATTTACCACCATCTTTGCACAATCCTCAAACATTTTATCACGTTTTGACAAATCGACTGCCTCCTTTTCAATCCCATAATCTTCATATCCAGGCAATTCAAAGGCTGAACTATAGCCATCTTGTTTTCCTATAAACTCAACAACTCTTTCAATTTCATTTACAGTAGTATAGGAACATTGTATCTTGATATTTTGATTGTGGCTTTGATATATAGCTTCTCCAATCCGTCCGATTTTTGATGCCAAATCATTATCGAGCAAAATATTTGAGTCTGATTTTGCAGGTACTCTAAACCCGATGCGGGTTGTAAAGTTCTCCTTGATCGCATTTGTTATTATCCTGTCTGAGGCGCGCTGTGTAGAAATGATTAAATGAATTCCCACCGATCTTGATTTTTGCGCCAGTTTTATCAAAAGGTTTTCTCCATCCTTCCCAAATTGGGTTATTTCTGCAAGTTCATCAATTATAAGCACTAATGTCGGTAGGAACTTAAATGGAAATTCTTTGGTGGGGATTAATTCTTTTGACAAAAACTTTTTATTATAATCACTATGATTTCTTACCTGAGCCAAGCTAAGCAATTCATACCTGTTTTCCATTTCTTCACATAAACCATATAATGATTCCAAGGCACCATCTTTGTTTACTATGATTGCCCCTTTATTGCTCGGATTACTTGCCAGAAAATGTTTTTCGAGTCTTTTATAAACAGAAAAACTGATTCTGTTGGTGCTTATGAGAATAAGTTTGACCTGAGATGGATGTTTTTTGTATAATAACGATAGTATGATCGAATCTAATAATGACGATTTCCCTTGACCTGTTGATCCTGCGATCAATAGGTGATTTATAGATGCCAGATCTATAACCAACGGCTCATTATATAATGTCCTGCCAAGAGCCAATGGCAACTGCATGGTACTTTCAACAAATGAAGGATGCGAAATAGATTCCCTTATTCCGACTATGTGATTAACATTATTTGAAACTTCAAGGGCAATCGTTCCATTTTCTGGACGTGAATAGATTGATATGCGGGATTTATAAAGGAGGCTTGCAATATCATCACTTAACTTGACAACTTGTTCAACCCGTTTCCCAATGCCACTTATTGTTATTTCAAATGTGGTAACTGTGGGACCTACTGTGGCGATAATGCTTGATATTTCAATGCCAAAACCACGAAGGCCTATTATGATAGTGTTCTTCTGTTCTTCCAACTTGTCCCTGTTTATTACCAAAGGATTTAATTCTTCCAATAAATCAAGAGTCGGGGATTGGTAATTTTCCAACAAGAAATCATCGTTGAATGCTTCTATATCTGTTTCTAACTCTTCTTGAATCTGTTCAACTTCGAGAGAAAACTCTTCTTGAGACGCCTCCCTGATTGTTTCAACATAAACATTAGGCTGAGGTGGGTTAACTTTTTCGTTCAGGTTTGCAATTTGTTTCTTGATCCAGTTAGATAGACTCATATGATAGGGGCCTTTATAAGGGCCTAAAGTTACTTTATAACGCTTAAAAATAGAAACGAAATAAGCAATGGAATCGGTTACTTATTAGGTCAAATGACCTACTTTAATTAGAACCTATTGAACAGAGCAGTATTTTTGAGAATCTATTCGTGATAAATCCGAACCTGGTGTTCTTGAAATCACTTATAAAGATTAGTGATAAACTAAGAGATAAAACGGTATCAATCGCAGAAGATAAGATTGAAAAGTCTGATGAAGTTTTGCAAAAAAAATGAATAGAATCAAACAGGGGCGCCATTCAAGCGCCCCTGTTTGATTCTATTCAAATTATTCCAGTATTGTAACTGGAGAAGTAATTATTATACTCCGCTTAACCATTATTTTCACATCTTTAATTTAATATACTCTCTGGGGTTACCAATTCCGCTAATTTTTCTGCAATCTCTGTCATAGATTCTTCTCCTGTGCTTAAACCACTTCTTGACCCAAGTAAAGGGCTGACTTCACGTAAATCGTCATAGGTTGTATTGTGAACGATAGGGACAAGTAAATCACGAGCAAGAAGAGCAGAAAGTTCCTTATCGGCAATTCCTTCTCCTTTAATACGTTTAAGAAATGAAGGTGTAACTAATACGATACCTACGCGAGACTTAGCCAATCCTTTATCGATTTCACGTAGTAATGATGAACCTAACAATACATCTTTTTCGCTAAACCAAACAGATACACCTTTTGACTCTAATAAATCGTGTAATTCTTTTGCTGCATCTTTACGGTCATCCCAAGCATGACAAAGAAAAACATCACGTAAGTCTGGTAAATTAAAACGTTTTTCAACATTTTCACGTAATGGTGTAAGAGTTCGTATTTCTGCAGGAGTGTATAATACAGTTGAACCAGTTGAAGACCAACGAGCTTTTACATTTCTTGATTTACCACTACTGCTATTACTACTACTTGAACTGCCTCCAGAAGATGAGGATGACGGGTAAGAAGAATATGACGAATAAGAACTATAACCACGATTATAAGAACGACTACTACACGCAGGGCAATTTGCTGCGGCACTTGCTGAACGATGACCATAAACTGGTGCTGTACATCTTGACATATGTTTTATTGTATTTATTTTTAAGAGTTAAATTATTAATTGGTATTCTAAATTAAAGTATAACCATATTAGAGAAATTCTCCCTCTTGTAATGATAGAAATATTTGTATTAGAGATTACGCGACAATTTGTTTTGTATGATATGCCTAACCTTATCATGCCATGCCCCTTGATGTTTAATACGTACGTATTGGTCAGATGGCCTATTGAGAACCTCTGTTCTACTAAATTGGCTTAGTGTAGTCCAATCTTCAAATAAAATATACAGGGCATTTCCGTAAGTCATATTTTCGAATGCAACTAAGTTCTCATCGAATTTTGCTCCGAAATATCTACGCATACCACTGGAGCCGAGAATTAAATCAGTTGGATTCAGACTTGTGATGAAATCATACCGTGCCGTTATTGTTGCAATAACTTCTGGCGTAACACTCCTTAATCCACCGATTATGCGATTTAAATCTGAATCGCGAGTGCCTGGCGGAAAAATTTCCCAATCGACCACTAATGAACTTAGAAAATCTGAGGCGCTTGCATCTGATGAGAATACATCGGCTCCAAATACATTTTCTTGAAGTAAATTTAATAAGAAAAGTAACCTGTATTCAAATAGTGCATCGTTAACATCTAATAAGTCATCTACAAAGAATCGCACGTTATATCCTTCTGTATCTGCATCATTTACAGGGCCGAGATATTGTGCTTTAATTGAAAGTTCCTGTGGTGGAAATTCTGTGGTTGGATAAACCATTCTTTGGCTATATTGAGAAAAAGAACCTTTCGACCAATCACCAAAAATAGGTTTCTCTCCCATGTAAATGCTTTTAAGCACTTTAGGTCTATCTTTGTGAGTGATTTTATATCCATCAAGATTCTTTTTAGAATATCTTCCACGCCTACGTTCCGGTATAACTTCATCATTAAATGATAAAATATCATTTAATGATGAAGTTGAACCCAATGTATTTGTTGTTTTGAATATCATCTGTAGTAATTTTTTTTACTACACTTATTATAACCTCATTTGAATCTAATAGGTCAAGTTTTAATTTTATAAAAGAAGGGATTTTGTTGTAATTTTTCTTCATATTAATCTATAATTCGTCGCTTTCTCTTGTGCTTGTCCTTTCGTGTAATAGAGAAAATATTTCCGAGACTTAAACTTTTTTAATAAACACTTGTTTTATTCAGCAATGGGTATTACCTTTGCAGCCCGATTATAAAGTTGTTATTTAAGAGGTGAGTAGCCTCCGAAGGTGGTAGTCCAATCCATCTGTTCTTCTTTTATGCCTACATGGCATTCCTTCCTCAAATTCTTTTAAGAATAAACCAGAACAAATTAAATGCCAATGTTAATTTTCAGTCAAATTGACTGAATCTCATCTGCTTAATTGATTATTTACTTATGAAAATTATACTTATGACAAATAAGCATGTGTTAACTGCGTTGTTTACTGTCAAATAATCATTGTAGTTATTCTTATTTCTAACACATTAACATTCAAATAATTTGAACGCTAATCAATATCTGCCCAGAGATGGCGGAATTGTACGACGCAATTTATTCCGAAGGAAATAATTAGAAATCTAATCAGTAGATAAAATCAAGTATCAAGGCATTTATCATAGCCTTGTATTCATCTTTAAATCCGCCTCTGTGTTTATTGAAGACCTCTTCGAAATGTTTACTTTTTATGTCTTTAATAACCAAATTAGGATTGTCATGTAGAATATGTTTTACGCAATCAGGGAAAACTTCTATTAATTTTTCATACAAATCGAATGCACACAGGTAATTACTTTTATCACTGGGCTTGAGATTATTTCCATAATTTGTACCAGCAAATCGATGACGAGTATATTCGTATGCAAACCAAGTCGCTAACCCTTCTTCTAAAACGTTTGTTCCAGCATATGCTTTGGGAGGACGTATACAATGAATAATTTCATGAGAAATCTGCAAAACAGCATCACCAACTCTATCCCCTATGCAAATATCTTTACTTAAATAGATTGTTACAATACCCTGTTCATTGTAATTAGTGTAGGGCACACATTCTTTACCTACAATTATTGGGGTATAGGTTAGACATTTGTAATTCACATTGCAGAAATTGAGCCGCGTTTCTAAATAGATTACTATATCTGGAACTTCATCAATGTAAAACTGAATGGACATAAATTGAAAATTAAGATTTATGATAACATGCCCGAAAAAGATTGAAAGATAGTGCAAGACCCAAAATGACACATACAAAAAAAGGAGCTACAAAATGTAACTCCTTGATAATCAGTGTGCCCAGAACAGGAATCGAACCTGCACATCCTTGCGAATACAAGATTTTGAGTCTAGCGCGTCTACCAATTCCGCCATCTGGGCCTCAATATTTCCGTCGTAACGGGACGCAAAAGTAGAGTAACATTTTTGTTCTACCAAATTCTAAAAGAAAAATTTCAACATTTTTTTCCCTGAGATAAAAATTGAAAAGCTTTATTTTGCGCCGTCACATTTTGATGCAGGCGCCTGTCAAATGCCGAAGCATTACCTTTGGAAACTTTAAAAAATCCGTATGATTAAAATTGGCCTGATAAGAGAAGGCAAAACACCACCCGATACCAGAGTTGCCCTCACACCAACTCAATGTGCCGATGTCTTACAATTCTATTCCGGGCAGATTGAAATAGTTGCAGAACCTTCTGTCACCCGTTGTTTCCCAGATGCCGAATATATTAAAGCAGGCGTAAACATGCAGGATAATTTAGAGGATTGCGATGTGATATTCGGCATAAAGGAGGTTAAGATCGAACATCTGATTCCAAATAAAATTTTCTTCTTTTTCTCGCATACCAAAAAGAAACAACCGTATAACCAGCCATTGATGCACGCGCTTATAGAAAAGAAAGTGCGCATGATTGACTATGAGGCCCTTACTTATGAAGATGGCGCCAGGATTCTGGGTTTCGGCGTTTTTGCAGGTGTGGTCGGCGCGCATAACGGGCTGATGACTTATGGCAAAAAGACGCGGATGTTCTCGCTTATTCCGGCACATGCCTGTAAGGATATGGATGAAATGCTGAAGCAATACCGTTATGTAAAATTGCCTCCGGTTAAGATTGCCGTGACAGGCTCCGGAAGGGTTACCGCAGGTATTCTGGAAATCATGCACCATTGGGATATTGAAAGTGTTGAGCCTGAAGATTTCTTGGTAAAGGAATATGATTATCCTGTTTATACTTTACTGAAAGGTGCTGCCCTTTATGAAAATAAAAATACAGGCGCTTATTCAAGGGATGATTTCCATCATAACCCGGAACAATACCAATGTAAGTTCCTGCCATTTACAAAAGCGGCCGATATACTGATGAACGGTATCTATTGGGATAAAAGCATTCCACGCTTATTTGAAAAATCAGATGTAGCCAATCCTGAATTCAGGATAAAAATTATGGCAGATATTACCTGCGATGAAGATGGTTCGGTGCCTATCAATCTCGGTTCTTCCACCATTGCAGATCCTGTATACGGCATTGACAGAAATACGATAGAGAAAGTCGCGCCTTTTCAGAATGACAAGGATATTATTGATGTAATGGCAGTTGATAATTTACCGAATGAACTGCCAAGAGACGCTTCGGAGCATTTCGGAGAACATATTATCAAGTACATTTTACCTGAATTACTGAAAGAGAAAAGCGATATACTGGACAGAGCCACTATTTGTAAAGATGGCAAGCTGACAACGCCATTTGAGTATTTAAGCGATTATGCTTATCCGGTAAAATAATTTATAATACTACAGTAAAAAGGAAACGTTCATCATTAGTTGATGAACGTTTCCTTTTTATGTTATTCCGGTTGCAGCCAGACCAATTTAACTTCTTTATCTCTTTTTACATGTTCCAGTTTCATCGTTACCAAAACATTGTTTTCTCTGTCAAAATCGGATATGGCAAACAGCGCCATATCCTTCTCTTTTTTATGTTCTTTATCTTCAAAAACCAACTTACGCTTCGGCATATTTTCACCATTACCTATTTCAAATGAATATGCCTCACATTCATCAAGACCCTGAATCGTTGTCACCTTTTTGCCGTCATCCACCTTATCCTGATTTTTAGCAATATCATTCATCAACACATACCGTTTGTCCTTTCCATTAAAAAAATAGAAAGATTTAAATTGATTTCCATCTATCAGCTTAATACCTGTTTCATCCCTGAAAGAATAGTAAATAGCTCTCGGAATTTCACGCACTTTCTGGCTTTTGGGAATATAATAGGTCCCCTTTTCAGTCCCGTCAGCATTGTATTCAATAATACCGATATCTTCTAAATAAAAAGAAGGTGCACTGCCACCTGCGCCCGAATAAGTAAATCCGGGAGAAGAACTCATCCTGCCTGTAGTGTTACTTACCGTAGTTATAGCATTAGAAGAATATACCATACCCCCGCTCGTACCTGCAACTGCTCTGTTCTCTTCAAATACAATCGTATAACTGCCGTCGTCATTAAGATATAATATTTGCGGAATAGCAAGAAACTGATCCTTTTTGTCATAGTGCTTATTGGCAATTCTATTTATAGGACCTGAATTGATCATTGTAGTCGTTGCTTCAGCACCTACCGATTTTATAACTGTTCTGTAGCCTCTTGCATTTTTATCAGTTTTGTCTTTTCCCGGTTTTACTGAAATTAAAATATATTCGTCTTTGGTTTTATTATACCGGATCATAGATTCTGCAATTTTACCCGCATCAGGATAAACTATTCTTTGAAGGTCGAAGGATTTTGCACCTGCTTTTAAAGAGCCCATCAACAAAGTTCCGTTAAGGTCGCCACCGGAGCTGCGTGTATTCATCCCGACCACAACGGCGACTATCTCTTTGTCACCACGCACGCATAGATCCATAAAGTTCAGGTACTTATAGTCGTTATCGGGCGACTGATAAAATGCCCTGCTGATTTCCTGATGGTCTTTGTTATAATGCACCAACTCTATTCTTTCGTTACGGTCGGAAGCAAAGGAATTGAAAAGCGCCACTGCATAGTTATCACTTTCGGGGTCTTTTCTAACATAAAAAGCAGGTGTAGGGACCTTTCCGAAAACGGAAGCATACCCATCCACGAACCTCAATTTATTGAGCGTCCCGATAGTTTTTTCCTCCAATAAATTACCTGTTACTCCATCAATGATCATACGATAAAGCGTCGGGATACCTCCATCATCATATTCACTTAAAAACAGTACGATGTTTTTGTTTATTTCATAAATGCCCTGTACACCGCCCATTGCACCTTTTCCCTTTCCGACACGTAATTTTCCATAATCGGGTGTAATATGCTTTTCGGCAACCTGCTGATGGTTTTTGTCATAGATACGCACATTGATGCCTTCTTTAATGGTAACGTGCAGGAAAAAAGTATAACCGCTTTTTTCCTGAATAATTTTGGCATAACCATCTTCGGGTTCTTCAAAACCATTGCCGGTGGCCAATACTTTAAATTGAGCAAAAGAGGCTGTTGAGATTAATAATACGGATAATAAGGTCAAAAGATTTTTTTTCATGATTAAAATAAAAACTGTGTTTTAAGTAAATGATATTTTCCTGCAAAAAAATTGCGCATACAATATAGACACAAAATCATAAAACAATGCTTATAATTTTCACTCTGCCAATAAATGCCTTTAGATTCAATCCGTCCTTTTTCTTTACTTTGCATAGGAGATAAGCCAAGATGATCAAAGATTTTTTTCAGCAAAACATTGTCAGTACCCTACCCCATGCACCCGGAATTTATAAGTATTATAGCTCCGACAAAAAGCTGCTGTATGTAGGCAAAGCAAAAGATTTAAGAAAACGCATTACTTCCTATTTTGTAAAGCAGCATGATAACAGAAAAACGGCAGTATTGGTTTCTCTGATTGACAATATTGAATGGACTATCACCAATAACGAACACGATGCCTTTCTGCTGGAAAACTCGCTGATAAAGCATTTCAAGCCGCCATACAATATCAGCCTTAAAGATGACAAGAGCTATCCTTACGTCGTTATCAGAAAAGAAAATTTCCCGCGTGTTTATCTTACAAGACAGGTAGTGCGCGACGGCTCGGAATACATCGGGCCTTTTACGAGTGTGGCAAGCGTGCGTGAATTGATGGATATTATTAAAGAAACGATTCCGCTAAGGACCTGCGGATTGAATCTTACGCCTAATAATATTGCAAGAGGCAAGTTCAAGGTTTGCCTGGAATACCATCTTGGTAATTGCAGTGGGCCTTGCGAAGGACACCAGACGGAAGAACAGTATAAAGGTAATATCGATTATATACGCCAATTGGTAAAAGGCAATTTAAGTCCCGTCCTGAATGCGTTGAAAGAAAACATGAATGCCCATGTAGCTGCGCTTGAATTTGAAAAAGCACAGATGCTGAAGCAGAAAATAGATTTATTGCAACGTTACCAAAGTAAAACGTCGGTGCTGAGCAGTCATTTGATTAATACGGATGTGGCAAGCATTATTGTAATGGAAGACGATGCTTATGTCAACTATATGGTGGTAACGGAAGGAAAAATCATCCATACCAAAAGCATATACATAGAACGTAAACTGGATGAAACGCCTGCCGAAATGCTGGCCTATGCGCTTGCTTTTTTAAGGCCGAAATTTCAATCCATATCAAAGGAATTTGTAGTTCCTTTCGAAGTGGAAACAGAAGAAACCGATATAAAGCTTACCATTCCTATTGCGGGAGATAAAAAGAAATTACTGGATTTAAGTTTTAAGAATGCAGAATATTTCAAACAGGAACATAAGCAGAAATCAAGGTTGCTTTTAAAGGACAGAACGGAAATAGACAGACAGGAAATGCTGGAACAACTGGAAGAAGACCTGCAGCTGCCAAAGTTTCCGGCTCATATAGAATGCTTTGATAACTCTAACTTTCAGGGAAGCTTTCCAGTGGCGGCTATGGTTTGTTTTAAAGACGGCGTACCGTCCAAAAAGGATTACCGGCATTTTCATATCAAGACCGTTGAAGGCATCAATGACTTTGCGTCTATGGCTGAAATAGTAAAACGCCGTTATAAAAGATTGATGGAAGAACAGCAACCTTTACCGCAACTGGTTATTATTGATGGTGGCAAAGGACAACTGGGCGCGGCTTTAAAGAGTATTGAAGAACTGGGTTTAACAGGTAGCATGACAATTGTCGGCCTTGCCAAAAGAGAAGAAAGTATTTTTTATCCCGGAGATAAAGACCCGTTGCAATTACCTTATAACGGACAAAGCCTGTTATTGATTCGCAGAATAAGAGATGAGGTACACCGCTTTGGTATTACTTTCCACAGGGATGTGCGCAGCAAAGGAACTATTAAAAATGAACTGGAAGATATTCCTGGCATAGGTGGAAAGACGGCCCAGACTTTATTACAAACCTACCGTTCCGTAAAGCGTATAAAGGAAATGACTTTAAGGGAATTGACCATGACTATCGGTGCTTCAAAGGCAAGAGTGGTGTACGAATATTTCCATCCGGAAGAGAAATAATTACTGTTTCGTACTATCTGCTTCCTCATTATTCTGTAATGGAAGCTCTTCATACATTTCGAGTAAAGAAGGTGAATGCGGCAAAGTTGTTCCGTTCAGGAATGCTTCTAAGGTTTTGGGGCGTTCTTCTTCGCGCCATTTATATCTGCTCAATCTTAAAGAAGCCGGTGCAACATCTTTCATCGGTGTGGTTTTTTGTTCCACATTTTTGATATAATATATCTTGTCTATTTCCTCCTTTTTGAAAAAAACTTTGATAGTCTCCGACTTGGCTTCGCTACTGCCTACATAAGCGCTGTCTTCATCTTTTACGAAATAAATACTGGACGCATCCGGCTCTGCAATCATAGAATCCAGGCTGTTATTGCTCAGATAACCATTGATGGAATTTCCCTGAATCTGATCGAACATATTTGCTTTTTCCGGCCCCGACCTGTTGATCATTATAGCATTTTTAGGTACGATAACCTGCTTCAGTTTGTTGCTATCTGTTTTCATGTAGATCACATCACCCAACAATTCTCCATTCTTAGGCCATAATACAGGATTCTGATACATCCTAAGGAAAGAGTCCACCTGAGAATAACGGATGCTGTCACATTTTCCCTGCAGGGAATCGTTATAAATCAACACATGATGGTAACCCACAAAATACCTTGGCCCTGAAGTATCCGGCTCCTGCGGCGTATTACGATACGTCTGGCTTGCAGAATCAAAATTTCTTAAACGTATGGCGGAAGAGGACAATTGCATAGTGTCTGACGCTTCCGACGACAACTTTTTATTTTCGCTGTTAGCTTTGTTATAAACCATCTGATCCATCTGCTCTTTCAGCTTTGAAACAGTTGAAGAGGAGTCTGTTTTTGGCAAAACGGAATCGACAGAAGGAATAGAATCCATTAAGGAAGCATCACCCAAACCAAAAGCATCGTCAGGTATAAGGCTCATGGTGTCTTTGATGTCCGGCTTACTTAAAACAGTATCCAAAAGATGCAAAGAGGAATCGGCAGCATTTAAGGCACTATCTGCACCGATAGAAGATATGATGTCATTGGCTGTTTGTTGCAAGCTATCCTGTGCTGACAATACTTTCCCTTTTGACGGGTCGGGCGCAGAGAAAAAAGTGTCCGCTTTGATAAACATGCTATCCTTTCCGTCGGTTTTTCGCATTAAAGGTTTATCAAAAGCCAATAAAGTTTTACGGATTTCATTATAATCAGCTGCGCCACAATATAAAATGGATTTCATGCCTGTGTCAATGGCAATTACATTTCCTCTTGCATAGCCATAACCGGAGTTACGGTTATAATCCAGTGTATCGCCCTCTATATATTGTCCTTCGTTAAGAATGGAAGACCGGTCCACAAAATGAGATATCCTGTTTTTGGTATCATAAACACCGTTGCTTGTCTGCAATATTGACTTGTCATTCGTTACCACAGAGGGAGCAAAAAATCGTGCAACTTTAGTATCGGTATTATAACCCAAATCTTCGGAAACAGCACGGTATTCAGGATCTGTAACAATTACATTTCCTTTAAATCTTGCATCTTTCGATTTCATGTTATACTCACCGGTGTTGCTTTCCACTACAGTTGTCTCTGTTTGCAGAAATCCTCTTTTGTGATATTTGCCGACTTTGGTCTGCATGTTATAGTCAATTTCTTTTGACCATAAAGTATTCAGCTTGCCATCGAATAATTGAACATCATTCAAACCATCGGAACGCATATACACTATCTTGGTTTTACCATTATAACGCATATAGTCGGCAGAAGCTTCCGTCCCGTCTAATTGACGGATGAGCACATCGCCAAAGGCTTCTACGCCATTACGCTGTGTATAGAAATAAGCGCTGTCACAATAAAGCGTATCGGAACCATGCAATAATTTCACATTACCTATAAGCTTATTAACAGAGCTTGTATCGTTTTTTATATACTCACCATAGTCATTATCCAATATTAATATCTGATTAGACTTCCTGACCGTAACAGTATCTGATTTTTTCTGGGCATTAACTATAAAGCACGACAAGAGCATACTTAGAAAAAGTATGCTCTTGATTATGTTTTTTAATTTGAAATGCGCTTTAATCAATGTCAATTGTCAATTGTAAATGGTCAATGCTAAATTGCGAATGGTCAAAATATTTTTACCATGCACAAATTCACTATCCAATTGCCTGCCTTAAATCTTCAATCAAATCGTCTGCATCTTCAATTCCGACACTCAATCGGATTAAGGAATCTGCCAGACCGTTTTTAATTCTTTCTTCTCTCGGAATGGAACCATGTGTCATGCTTGCAGGATGACCAATCAAAGACTCTACCCCACCCAGCGATTCTGCCAGAGCAAATAATTTGGTTGACTTAAGAACGTTAACTGCCGCTTCCATATTGTCATCTTTCAAAACAAAAGATATCATACCACCAAAACCGCGCATTTGCTTTTTAGCAATATCATGGTTAGGATGGTCTTCAAAACCAACCCAGTAAACCTTTTCAACTTTTGGATGTGTTTTTAAGAAGCGTGCAACTTTTTCTCCATTCTCACAATGGCGATCCATACGCACATGTAAAGTTTTGATACCTCTCAAAATCAACCAGCAATCATGTGGTCCGGGAACCGCACCGCAACTGTTCTGTATAAATCTTAAACGTTCTTCTGTTTCATCATCTTTTACAATCACGCAACCATGCACCACGTCACTGTGACCGCCTAAATATTTTGTAGCCGAATGCATAACGATATCAGCGCCCCAATCCAACGGATTTTGAAGATAAGGAGAAGCGAAAGTATTATCCACAACAGTTTTTACGCCATGTTTTTTAGCAATGTTGCTTACGGCTTCAATGTCAATAACATTCAACAAAGGATTGGTTGGTGTTTCAACCCAAATCAATTTTGTATTATCATTAATATATTGTTCAATATTAGCAGCGTTATCCATCGGAATAAAATGGAATTTAATACCATAAACCGCAAATACTTTTGTGAAGATGCGGTAAGTGCCACCGTATAAATCGTTGGAAACAATCACTTCATCACCAGGAACCAGCAAACGGATGATTGCATCTGTTGCCGCCATACCGCTACCAAAGCACAAAGCATGTTTACCATTTTCAATAGCAGCCAATGCATTTTGCAAAGCCGTTCTTGTAGGATTTTGCGTACGGGCATATTCATAACCTTTATGATCGCCGGGAGCAGCCTGTACGTAAGTGGAAGTCTGATAAATCGGCGTCATAATCGCTCCGGTAGTCGGATCGGGTTCAACGCCTGCATGTATTAATTTGGTACCTCTTTTATATTCCTGATGTGCCATGTTTTAGTTTTTTAGAAGATGCGCAAAGGTAAACAGATAGCAGCCCTTTCCAAAGGATTTCTTTGAATCATTTGAGATATTTTTTCAGGTAAAAATTGGATTGAATTTTTTTTTACCCTACTTTTGCGCTCCATTCAGCGGTCCGGTAGCTCAGTTGGATAGAGCATCAGCCTTCTAAGCTGAGGGTCATTGGTTCGAATCCAATCCGGATCACAAGTAAAAGACGTAAATATTGATATTCAATAATTTGCGTCTTTTTAATTTTAGTAAAACGGTTAAAGTAAAGGTCAAAAATTTGTAGTTCATTATGGGCAAATTCTACTATACCGGCAGCATAGTAGAATTGAACTTACTATAGAAGACAAACATAACTTTGCGATAATAAAATATTTCGATAATCTATAAACCAACTAACCTTTTATTTATGAAAAAAATAAAACTCCTTTCTCTGGCTTTATTGTCATTCGCCATTCATTCAAAAGCCCAAAACCGACATGGGCTTTGGATATCTCCCAACCTACAAATTGCAGGCGGAACTATGACAGATATTTATCCCTCCGAGTATAATGCCGATGCATCTGCGATTGTAAACTTAGGCGCAGACGGATGTTGGATGTTCAATAATCACATCGGAGCAGGAACAGGCTTGGCTTACGGGGCTTATGCTTATCAATGGAGTATTTCAGGGGTTGGCGGAAAGGCTGAATATATTGGCACTCAGGTTACCCTGGATATTCCTGTGTTCGTTCGATTTGTTACCGGCAACGGCGGCGGCGGGTTTTTCGCGCAAGCCGGCTTTATAAACAGTTTTAATTTAGTTGATGAAGAAACGCTTAAATTAAATGGCAACGAGGTACAAAAAGCAACCGGCTCAGTTGCCAAACAGGATTTCAAAAATTATTCAATATTACCTTTCGTTTATTTTGGTGGAAACATACGTTGCGGCAATAAAGTACAAATGACATTAGGACCTCAGATTTCATATCAGATAAATGGTAACTTCTCTGAGTCTTCTGGTTTGGACGGACACTATCTTTGTTTCGGTGTAAAACTTGGAGTTGGAATACATTGTTCAAAATAACTAATTGCATTAAAGAAAATGCGTTCTCGCATCGTTAATTAGAGATTGAAAATTTTCAAAATCGGGAATAGTTAAAATAATAAAGCCTAACTCTACAAATCCAATCCGGTTCACCAGTATAAATAACCCGCTCCGAGAGCGGGTTATTTATACTGGTTATTTCAGGCATTTTTATATGCTGCTCATTTTCAATTATAAAACGGCTCGAAACAAATTAAACGGTTCTTTCAATTCTTTTTTGGATCTGAGAGCCGGATCCAAGGGCGAAAAAAGCCAGTTCCTCTGCATCAGGAATGTAATCTTCTCTCATTGCTTTCGCTTCTATTTCTCTGGCAGGCCTTTTAATAATAGCCGGCGTTAATCCGAATACAATGTCAAGAGAATAATCTTCAGTGCTTGTGAATAATTTACCTTGCAAATTGATGCCATACGCTCCCCCTCTCCCTGAAGCTTCAAATCGGGAATAACGCTTCCTTATAATATTCTTTTGTACAAACCCTGTTATAGCATAGATATAGCATATATCGGGGTCATTAATTTTTTCCTGATTTTGTGCTTTCCAGGCAGTAACAGCAGACTGCCATGAAGAATGCTGGAAATCTACCAATCCCTTGGCCTGATCGATAACTATCAGGCTAAAGGAACTTTTATCGTCAAGTTGCGCACCCAAAAAATTCAAAAAGCCAGCTTTTACACAAAGTTCCTTGTCAGCAATAATTGAACTTCGAAGAACTGGTTTACTCATTTTCGATTCTACATCTATCTTAAATCCACTGATGGTGTCGACACAGAATTCAAATTGTATGTTTTGCACGTTAACTCTGGAAGGACATTTATCATTTACTTTTCTAATCTCAACAATCTGTCCTAACAACTGGTATGGATTATCAGTGAAGGCATCAGCCTGAATATAAGCAGTTTGATCATTGACGTTCACTTTGCTTTCCAATTCCTGTACAGTATTTACAAATGCACAATCTGCTATGTCCTGATTGATTACATTGTTTATATGATCAATATGATTATGAATACCCATGAAGAATAGTTTAAAAAATGAAGAATTAAATGCAGGTTATGAAATCATAGTTCTAATCCATTGTCCTGCATATATTTAAGTAATCCTATAACTGTTTTGGCTCCTGCCTTCCGGCAGATGTTTTTACGATGTGTTTCTACAGTGTAGGGGCTTAAATACAATTGTTTTGCGATATCATTGGTAGTAAGTTCAGCAATAATCAATCTTATTATATCGAGTTCACGAGGAGTGAACATCATCTTTTTATCTTGCGGCTTATTCCCTGAAATATCGGTAAAAAACTGTCCGCCGCTCATTACCTTATCCAGGCACGTCATAAGTTCCGACTTGCCGGTATTTTTTACGATATAGCCTGCCGCCCCATAATTGATTGCATCTGTTATATAACGCTTATCATTGTGCATCGATAAAATAATAAAACGTGTTTCTACATGCTTTTTCAAGCTGTTGATTAATTCCAATCCTCCCTGACCAGGCATCCGGAGATCAATGATAGCAATATCTGGTTTTTTTTGTAGTATCTCCGTGTAAGCTGTGTCTCCGTTAGTGGCCGAGCCTACAATGCGAATTTTCGGATTATTACTTATCAGCAACTTTAAGCCATCGATTATAATCTGATGGTCGTCTGCCAGGTATAAATCTGTATATAGTTTAGTCATTTTATAATTATAAAGGCAATTCCACTATAATTGTTGTTCCCTTGTCAGAAGTATCCATGTTTATCAGTCCCATGTTTAACATCACGCGGTTACGGATATTAGCTAATCCGATGCCATTGAAAGTATCTGTGTTTTTGAACCCTATTCCATTGTCCTCTACTATAATCTCCAATTTGTCATCATCTCTGATCACCTGCACAGAAGCCTGAGTAGCTTTGGCATGTTTATGAACATTATGCAGTAATTCCGTCACAATGCGATAGCTATGCAATTTTACAGCTCTGTCAATTTCCCGTAAATTTGCTTCATAATACAGCTTGTAATTACATTCATTCTTTGAATTCAATTGCTCTATATAGCGCTGCAAGAGTTGTTGCATATCTTTTTCATCGAAAAACAGCGGTTGCAGGTTATGGGAAACCTCCCTCAATTCATCAATTGTTTCACTAATACCATCAAACGTTTTTCTCAACAATTCGCGTGTTTCCTTCTCAGCATTCCCTGCAATCAGATATTCCAGGTTCATATTAAGCCCTGACAGCTTCGCACTTATACCATCGTGTAATTCCTCCGCAATGCGGTTTCGTTCCTTTTCTTCACCTTCCTGAAGCGCGGCATAAATAGCCTGTTGCCTTTTTATCTCTTCTTGTTGTAGCTGCAGACGAAAGGCATTAACCTTTTTTTGATGCTGGAATACATAGAAAATAATAGCTGACACCAAAAGTATGATGACTAAGGTACCTGCCAGATAATAGATGACTATTTCGTTTTGAATATCTTGAAGCATCTAAATGATTGGACAAATAAGCAGTTAGCGATTATATTAAAGAATGCGTGGGTATATAAGCTTACGTTCATGGTAAGATAAGTATATCTTATAAAATAGTTATCAAGGATGAAATTAAGTGTATTTAAAGCAAAATAAATCATCACACTTATGCTTAACCAAAACATAGGGTACTGCCAACTGTAATATTCAAAATCTTTTTTTATAAGTGAATAAAAATAAACGAGGGCATAGGCAACGACAGACATTGAAGCATAGGGCCGGCTTACAGTATTGTGATGAAATAAATCGTTAATAAAAAAAGCGTCAGCAATAGCTACTATTGTAAATATTACAACATTAAGTGAAATAATGAAAGTCATTATTTTGCTTTTTGAAAAATAACTATTGTAGATGTATGACATAGTGAGCATTTCAACAAACGTATAAAGGTGCAGTCCCGGAAGATTGTTTCCGAATTTGACTTTAGAAATATATGATTGAATTTCAAAAGCTATGGACACAACAAGAAAAAAGAACAGTACACGAAAAGGTCGATCCAGCTTCTTATAATATACCCAGCCAGCGATTACCGGAAGTAACACGCTGGCTTGGGATGCTTTTATATAAATAATATCAAAATTCAAATATGGTAGTTATTTTAGTGTGATAAAATTGGGCTTTGTAAAAGGAAGCCTGTTCTAAAAGACTCAACTCTCTTCTTTAACTCTACTGAAGACCATACGAACAGGATCCGTACTCATCAACCTGAGATTGCCGACAGTGCTGCAATGACTCGGACATGGATCTGCATAGTCATAATAAGGATAATCATCGTCAATAGTAAGGTCATTATTGATAGCCGTATTATGAGTATCCGCCTCAGTTGATACGGCAATCAGCGTTAATTGAGCATTTTCATTCAAGCCGGCATAAAGACGTATTCCCGTAATCGATTCATAGCCTTCAAAGCTTGTAATTCCTAATAGATTCAACAAGGCATCTTTAGTGAGGCTCCAGCTTACAGGTATTGTAAACGGATCGCCTGTAGCCCTGAAAAGGTCTGTGAAATCCTGAGCAACATTTTGACAAATAGTAGAAGACAACTTTAATTTAAATTCATTAGGCGCTCTGGATTTAAGATATTCAAATGCAGCTCTTTTTTTCATATCTGCTGTCGAAACAGAGGTGTGGTCCGTGTTGATTCCGGTTGTTTCCATTTTTATTTTTTTTGGTTAAGAATACTGCAAAAATATACGGACTATCAGATTGCTTCAATACCTATGAGCAGGTATATTAAATACTCTTTATAACATTGCTACAATATAAGAAATATGTGTATATACCTACTGTCAGGTATTGCATACTATATCTATAAAAGAGAATTTTGCAGAGATATAATATTCTATAATCCAAAATATAACGGTATGAAAAGAGCGCTTCTTGTCGGTATAGATAATTACCCTTACTCTCCTTTATATAGTTCCGTAAAGGATGCAACGAATATGGCTTACCTGCTCGAATGGCATGCTAATGGAACAAAGAATTTTGATGTAAAACTTGAAACAGAAGTTTTTACTAAAGCAGTATTAAGAAAGCTGATTGTAGAGTTGTTTTCAGGTGATGAAGAAACCGTCCTCTTTTATTTTTCCGGACATGGCCTTCTTAATGTTTCAGGCGGGCATATTGTAACTCCCGATAGAAAAGACTATGACGAGGGCATACTTCTTGATGAAATATTAAGGCTGGCCAATAATTGCAAAGCCCGTAATAAGATTATTATCTTAGATAGTTGCCATTCCGGCGCACTAGGCTTTTCTGATAGTTTCGGAGCAGAAAAATCTTACATTGGTGAAGGCATTACTATTATGACAGCGAGCAGGTCCCATGAGCCTGCACTGGCCAAAGGTTACTCTTCTGTATTTACAAGTCTTTTAATTGAAGCATTGAAAGGCGGGGCAGCTGATATTACTGGCCAGATAACACCAGGAGCTATTTATGCTTATATTGACCAGGCTCTCGGCCCATTTGATCAACGACCGGTCTTTAAAACAAATACAACACGGTTTTCTCCATTGAGAAAAGTCTCACCGTTGGTTTCACCTGAAGCGCTCAATAACATTACAGAATATTTCATCACAGATGAAACTGAGCACAACTTAGACCCTTCTTATGAAGAAACAAATATAGCAGATATTAAACCTTTTTTAAGAGAGCCATATGCGACCCCAAAAAAGATAGCCATATTTAAACATTTGCAACAGATGGAGCGTGTAGGCTTGTTGCAGCCTGTAGATACTCCTTTTTTGTTTTTTGCTGCTATGGACTCAAAATCTTGCAAACTCACACCTTTAGGTCGCCATTACTGGCGTTTAGTAAAAAACAAGAAATTAAGACTTTAAATAAATATCTAAGCCTATCAATTAATAACCTGATTTTCCGATAAGTACCTATTAACAGGTATTGACCTGCATTAATGCTATTTGCAACTTTGCCACTGAACCAAGCATCAAAATTTTTATGAAAATCATCCTATACCTCTGCCTGTTACTGTATACTACCAGTACCGTGGCACAAGTACAATCACTTAAATACCGGAGAAGCTCTCTTTTTACATTAATGCTGACAAATGAAAAAAGAAAATATGAAGATGTAATCAGCAAAACATTTTTAGGCTATCCTATTCCTGAAAAATTCAATAATCATAATCTCGGTTTCCGCGTAATTAAAACATCCAACCTACCTGACTCGCTAAAGCTCAATGTTATAAATGCTTACCTCGATAGTAACGATGTAGCTCGTAAACTTGTTGCACATTGGTTCAATAGAAACGAAAAAGGATACTTCAATATGAACCTTATTGCGGAACGCGGATCCTATAACGCATCTGAAATGGATGCAGCCATCGCGAAAAAAACTAAAAGAGGCCTTACATTACTTGAAGACGCCGGAGAAGAACTGATTGGCAATACTTTTATTCTTATTAGTGACTTCAGATTTATTAACAAAGAAGAGTTGAGAAAAGTAATTAAGGAACGTGTAGAACAAACAGAAAAGAATGCCACTCAGATTGAAAAGGTGGCCAACCGCATTCCCTTCGTAAAAAAAACACCTGCCGGAGCCTCTCTTCTTCACGAACTGAACGACTTAACAGCCCAGCCACTGGATGTATTATCAAAAGGATATGTTGTTGTTACTACTTCTTATCTCTACAGATTAGTATGGAATGATTCTGTGGCCACGGTTTTTTACAAGGACTTGTGGATGAAAGATAATGCCTTTGATAAAAACAGAAAATACGCTTTCGAACATACTTCTCTGTTTCAGTTGCAATATGTAGGTTCGGAAGTTGCCTGGGCAGATTTACAATCAACAATATACAGTACCAAATCAGAGGAACAGCTTGTTCAAATTGCCACAATACGGTCTCTCGATGCAGTCATTGTCAAATTGCAAAAAGAACATGAAGCATTCCGTACAAGCACGCCACTGATAAGCACTGACCCGCCCACAGCAGGAATAGGCCTTAAAGAAGGGCTCGAAAGCAGTGACCATTATGAGGTTTTGCAACAGGTAATTAACGAAGATGGTAAAACGAGCTATGAGACGATAGGTGTTATAAAGCCCTTGAAGGATCAAATTTGGGACAATCGCTATATGGCAACAGGTGATTCATTACGTTCTGCTACTACATTTGAAAAAGGAAAAGGAAAACAATTTTACCCTGGAATGCTCATCAGGCAGAAAGGAAAATCAGGATTACAAAATTTGCTTAAATAATAAGGATATTTATGTTACTAAGAATTATCAAAACAATACTTTTTCTATGCTCACTTTGCGTAGGATTCTCAAATGCTTTTTCTCAAAATACTGTCCCTCAACAATGGCATTATGATATTCAGTGTGAAAATATAGGCCTTGACGGTACAAAGTTGATTAAGGTATGGAGCTATTCAAAAAAGGAAAAATTTCCGCTCAGGCAAGCCCAGAAAAACGCTATACATGGCATGATTTTCAAGGGGTTCTCCGGCAATGCTACTACCGGTTGTCCTACTCAACGCCCACTTGCAGACAGTCCTGATCTGGAATCAAAGCAGGCGGCTTTTTTTGCAGCTTTTTTTGCCGATAACGGCCCATACCAAAAATATGTAAATAGCACTATTGAAGAAACTCCTATTGAACGGATACGGGTTGGCAAAGAATACAAAATAGGGATAATTATTACAGTAATGTACAGCCAGCTAAGAAAAGACCTCGAACGTCAAGGCATCATTAAACCACTCGATGCCGGATTTTAATAACCCAAGAGCCTTAAAGACCATACAATGAGAAAACTTCTATGCACTGCTTGCCTTTTCTTGATTAGCTTTTCCATTTGCTTTTCCCAGGCAAAAAAACCAATACTAATGGTGGTGCCCAGCGATGCCTGGTGCAAAGAACATGGATATATGACGGAGTATGACAATCAAGGTACAAAGGTCAGCGTTCCTGATTACAAAAAGGCATTTCAGAGTGACCCGCAGCTTCTTTTGGTTATCAGTAAGATTAATGGAATGATGGCAGAAAGAGGCTTTCCGGCCAAGAACATGGAGTCAGCAATAAAGTCGCTTGAGCTGGAAGAAAGCGAAGATGCTATACTTATTTCTAAGGCAAGCAGTAGCCAAATAGCAGAAAGCCCGATAGATAAGTTGAAAAAAACAGCTAAAGCAGATATCATTATACAACTGACCTGGACATTGAACCAAAACGGACCTAAAAATTCTATCAGCTTTATTTTGCAGGGCCTCGACACTTATACCGATAAACAGATAGCAGAAGCCGGAGGAACCGGAGCATCTTCCTTTTCTGCAGATGTACCAACGCTTTTGGGAGAAGCAGTCATCAGCTATATGGACGCTTTCAATAGTACGCTGCAGGCACATTACGATGATATGTTTGCCAACGGCCGGGAGATCGTCGTACGTATAAAAAAATTCGATGCCTGGCCATATGATCTCGAAACAGAATTTGAGCGCAAAGATCTTGCATCTGCAATAGAAGAATGGATGCGTCTGCATACACAAAATCATCGTTTCAATCTCTCCGACGTAACCGAAAATATGATGTTGTTTGAACAGGTAAGAATACCTGTAGTAGATGATGCCGGCGTTGCGCTTGATGCAAGAGGTTTTGTAAAAAATCTGCAACAGTTCCTGAGCGATAAGCCTTATAAAATAACGAGCAAATTGGTCATGAGGGGCCTGGGACAAGCAACTATTATTTTAGGAGAAAAATAACCCGAAATGAAACAATTCTTATTTACATCAACCCTCCTGCTGTGCTTTTGTTTTTTTAATAATAACCAATGCCAGGCACAGCAATTGGAAGGGAAAGACCCGCTTACCACTATCAACCTCTCTCCTTTTTTATTACCGAGTATTCCATTAGAATGCCGTAATTCAATGGAACTGAAACTGATCCAGATAGCTAATTATAAAAACATAGGGAGCGTTTCTGTAAATCCCAGGTTTATTATTACGGCAGCTATTAATACTTTGTCTAAAAACATTTTATCAACAGCTCCGACTATGATTGCATTAGACCTGGAAATAACTTTTTTTATAGGAGACGGGCAGCAGGGCAAAATATTTGCGACAACATCAAAATATGTAAAGGGGGTTGGCACCAACGAAACAAAAGCCTTTATGGACGCTATAAAGCATATCCGGCCGGAAGATTCTGCATTGCAGGCTTTTGTAATAGAAGGAAGAGAACATGTATTCGATTATTATAAAACAAAATGCGATCAGGTCCTTAATGAAGCAGATCTACTGATTGCAGCAAATAAATATAAAGAGGCAGTATATAATCTGATGCTTGTACCGGAAGAATGCACTAAATGCTTTGAAAGATGCCTGCAAAGGGTAAGGGAAATTGTCCCTCAAAAAGCACATTTTAACTGCGAAAAATTATTGCTTAAAGCAAAAGCACAATGGGTGGCATCGCTCGATGAACGTGGTGCCGACTCAGCTGCTGCCACATTGGCTTTGATAGATGAAGACATTAATCCTGAATGTGATAAACAAATAAAGACATTTATTACAGAAATCAGCAGCACAATAAAACAACGCAATAACAGAGAGTGGGATTATAAGGAGAAATCGCAGGAAGCTAAACTCGATGTGGCTAATGAGATGATAAAATCCTATAGAGACATGGCATCAGATTATGCAAAAAACAATCCACCACCTCAGACTTACAATATTGAACATTGGATTCGCCGATAATGAAAAAGAGCAATTTTACTGATTGCTCTTTGCTCACATATCAGGTGGTGGACAATCTTTAACGCAGTTGTTGTTTTTATCAATATAATACCAGTGGCCATTTTTTCTTACATTGGCTTTCCCATCCGAAAAAGATTCCGCAGCTTCATATTGCATAGGTATGACGGCATTACCATGTTTGTCAATAAAACCATATCGGCTATTATTACCTACTTTCGCAAGGCCTTCATTGAATTCTTCTGCAGAAGAATATTTGAATTGTACAGTTGAAGCACCATTAATATCCCTTCCTTTGCTATCCACAAATCCAAATTTACCCTCTCCTTTTACCAAGGTACAACAACTCGCATTTACATCGCTATAATTATGTTTATTAACAGCTGTAGAGGCAGGGTAACCCGGATTTATCCTGACTGATTCTCTATGCTTTATTGAGTCCTTTGGTGATACCTGTCTGCTATCACCCTTTGGTGTTATAAAAGTCGCATTTTTCACATCATCCTTTTTAGTTAATAACGGAAACACAGTTCTGTAATAGGATGTTGCGATGATTACCAATGCAAATCCAAGCATTGCCGCGATTGCTAAATATTTCCTCTTGTTTACATACCATGGTATCGCAGGGAGCGGAACGATTGTGTTTCCATTTTCTTTCCCGATTGCATACTGTAGCTCTTTGTATTTAGAAACAAATTGTCCGGGATTCCTGAAATCTATATGCAGAAATGCCTGCATAAATTCAGGGATGCTCGCATCAACACTACCTTTCTTTAAAACAGGAATAACCTTTTGCTGTGCTGCAATATTTCTTGAAATGATGGTATTAATGATAGAATATTCATAACCTGCCGCATCCCTTCTGTTCACTGCCTTAACTTTGTATTCTTTAGTGAATATGACAATAATTTTATCAGCCTCGTTAATGTGCTTATCTGCAAAGTGATTGAGATTTCCGCCTGCATACATTCGTTCTCTATCCAATACGACATTTATCAGCATATCCTCCTCCAGTTTTTTAGCAAGACGCAAAACCCATTCCATATGCTTCTCATTATCCCAGGTATAGGATATGAAAACCTTGATTTTATCTGTATTCATTGCAAAGGGGTTATAATATTTATAGAATTCATAGACTTATATGGCCGCAAATATGTTATCTTAACCCTTATAAAGGAATACCTACCTACAGGTATTCTTGTGCACTTTCCTTCCGCCTCTATTATCATTATGAGTTTATTGATAAGCAATTAAAATACCGATAGATAGGTATAGGTAAAATTTGTAGTTTAATGCACTTTTGTCTTGTGATATTTCCAAATAAAATACAATGGAAATTTTCGGCATTAGGAAATGAAATTGAGAATAGAAACTCTGACTAACCACCTTCACCATCTAGGACAACCTGATTTTTTATCCGTTGTTTCATTTTTCACTTACAGATATCCGAACAATAATCACTATGCCCTGTTTTAAAAGAAAATAACTTATTTATGGAGCGTTCAACTATTAAAAGCGGAGCACGGATTCTTTTAGGGGCGGGATTGGTTTTTGCAGGGATAAGTCATCTTACCAACGCAAGAAAGGAGTTCAGAGCACAAGTGCCCAATTGGGTTCCATTAAAAAAAGACGATACGGTTATTTATTCAGGTGTCGCAGAAATTGCATTGGGTACGGCATTAGCTATAGCCCCATCAAAATACAGGTACCTGACAGGAAGGATAGCTGCTCTCTTCTTTGCGGCGGTTTTTCCGGGGAATATTGCACAATATACGCATCACCGCAACGCTTTTGGCCTGGATACAGATAAAAAGCGTTTTGTACGGCTTTTCTTCCAACCGCTGCTTGTTTTGTGGTCGTTAAAAAGCACAGATAAATCAAAACAAGCATAAGAAAGACATTAGCTTACATACCCTTTTATTGTCGTAATTGCCCTCCAAAATACGAATCGGATTATTCTAATTTTGACAATTATAAACTAATTGAAACAAAATGAGAAAGATCAGAATATTTGAACATATCTCGCTGGACGGCGTGATAGAACACGACGGAGATTATATTTATGGCGCATGGACAACGCCCTACCGAAGCCCGGAAGGAGCTGTCATGCTCTTTGAGGCATATGGACCTAAGTTCGACTTGCTGCTTGGCCGCCATACTTATGATATATTTAGTGGTTTTTGGCCTAATGCGGGAGATTTTCCAATGGCAAATGCGATAAACGCAGCAACTAAATACGTTGTAACTCACAACCCTGACAGTTTGGAATGGGGTCCTGTAAAGAATTTAGGGGAAGATATTGTAAAGGCAACAGGTGACCTCAAGTCAACGGAAGGTCCTGATCTTATTGTGGTCGGAAGTTCTACAATAACTTCATTGTTGCTAAGTAATGGATTGGTTGATGAGATTATCCTCATCACCTACCCGGTTTTACTTGGCAAGGGTAAACGCTTATTGTCAGACAGCATCGATGCCCGGGAATTAGCTCTTATTGACACAAAGACTACGCCGACGGGTTTGTTCATCAACAAATACAAGCACATCGGACCATTGAAAAAATAATCCTTCTGACAAACAGCAACGGTAGTTCGGAATTAGTTCAAATTTCGTTTAAATAGCATCAACAACATTTCAAAACCCGCTCTATAAGCGGGTTTTGTCATTTTTAATAATTCGTTTCATTTCTTAGTCAGCCGATTTCATTAAATCATTGAAGTAACTAACGTATCAAGCAGGTGCGACGTGCTGGCTTAGTCCAAGAATGTCACTACTCCTGTATTAATATTATAATACGCACCCACAATCTTTATACTGCCCATGTCTTCCATTTCTTTTAAAATAGGGCTTTTTTCCTTGATTGTTTTTATAGTATTAATGACATTGTTTTTTAAAACATACATTACGTAGTCTTTATTTTTTGAGGATTTATCGCCCTGAAAATCTTCTGATGCAGTAATTGCCGGCTTTATATTTGCCAGCATGGAAGTTATATTACCCAGTTTCACATCATCAATAGCAGAGGTAATAGCACCACAGGATTCATGTCCTAAAACAAGAATTAGTTTAGCGCCCATAACTTTACAGCCGAACTCCATACTTCCCAATAAATCCGTGTTCGCAAAATTGCCTGCTACACGTCCTACAAAAAGATCGCCAATACCTCTGTCAAATACATCTTCCACCGGAATCCGGCTGTCAATACAAGAAAGAACCACTGCTTTTGGGAATTGTCCTGCGGCGGCTTCCCGTACCATTGCCGAATGATCTCTTGCTGTAACATTATTATCTACAAAGCGTTCGTTACCTTCTTTCAAAGCTTTGATAACGTCATCAGGAGTCAATGCGGCTTGCTCATCTGCTGTTAAAACCCTTTCTCTCCGGGGTAAAGCAATAGGGTTTGATTGCATAGTTTCATTTGTCATAATAGTTGTGTTTTGGTTTAGGTTAAAAAATAGATACAAAAGATGAATTTATTTTAGGATCGTTCAAGCCGACTCGTGTTATGATGTTTGATAAATTATCCTGCTTATTTCTGATACACTTAAAAAAATTATTAGTCTAAGAGAGAATGCGAACCGACATTAGTAATTCTTTATCAGATTCAAGATTGGATTCCTATGCTGTAAGATCAGGTAAGTGAGCAAATTCGGGGCTAATCACGGGATAACTCTTAACAGGTTTAAATGATTCTTTTGTTTAAAAAAGCATTTAAAATTTGATTTGAAACATTTCATGAATGATTCGGTTTAATAATTACTTACAAAACAAATCGATCAGAATTAATTTTAAATTCTATTAATAAATAGAATCAAATGTAAGACATAAATGTAAATGTATCGTTATACGAACTGTAATATTATGTTAATTGCCGAAGATTATATTACAATGATTGATGTTTAACCGGTTCTAAAACAAATAGGACAATTATGTGTTATTGAATGAATTAGCATTCACAATCAACACATAAAGCGGTTCTATATACGATATGAGTTATAAGCCAAATGCAGGAACGGTAACGGAAATTCTTTCGGGCTTACGCAAGGGTTTTCAATATTTCTATAAGACAAACGAAGACGGAACGCAGGAACCTTTCAGGGCAGAGTTGTACAGCTCCGGTCAATTAGAACGTCACGGGAAACTGATTGCAGCATCGCATAAGCTCATGCAGCATAAAGTTTCCGATTCACTGATAAAAAGACTGGAAGAGAATGAACGTAAGCTGATAGAAGTAAGAAACATACTTGTTGAAAGCATTCGTACAGGCAAGACCATCACTCCGGCGGCGGAATGGTTATTGGATAATTTTTATCTTATTGAAGAACAGGTCATACTTGCACGCAAACATTTACCTAAAGGATATAGCGAAGGCCTTCCACATCTTTCAAATGGCCATTCTGCAGGAATGCCACGCGTTTATGATATCGTTTTGGAAATCATTGCGCACAGTGACGGACGCGTCGATCTCCGTAACCTCAGCAGTTTTATAGCCGCCTATCAATCTGAAACTATCCTGACACTCGGAGAATTATGGGCTATACCTATCATGCTACGTCTGGCTGTTATTGAAAACCTGAGAAGGGTATGTTCAAAGATAGCCCTTGACATGATCGACAATGATTTGGCGGAGTACTGGGCAGACAAAATGATGGATACCGTTAAGAATGCTCCGGCTGATCTGATTGTTGTAATCGCAGACATGGCACGCTCCAAACCCGAATTGGCCAGTCCTTTTGTTGCCGGCTTTACCAGAAAATTACAAGGTCATGGTCCCGCATTGGCATTGCCTCTCAGCTGGATGGAAGATCAACTGACCGCTTTGGGCCTGAGCAGCAATGACCTCGTTATTCAGGAGAGCCAGAAGCAAGCTGCCGACCAGGTTTCAGTAAGAAATTGTATCGGCACATTAAGATTCATCGGTTCTAATAACTGGTCTGAATTTGTAGAAACGCTCAGCAGTGTAGAACAAACTTTAAGAAAAGATCAGACCGGTATTTATCCTTTAATGGATTTTGCGACAAGAGACAGATACAGGCACGTAGTTGAACATATTGCCAAGCATAGCACTTTAACGGAAACACAGGTAGCAGAAAAAGCATTATATCTTTCATCCATGCAGGCAGATGAAACTTCAAGATGTGCGCATGTAGGCTATTTTCTTGTGGATAAAGGACGCAGGCAAACGGAACTCGCCTGTTCTATGAAGCTTTCCGCATGGAGAAAATTCAAACGTTTCTTTGCAAAGAAACCAATCAGGATTTACCTGATGTCAATCCTGTTTTTCTCTTTGTTCATCACAGGCTGTATGTGGTTTTTAGGATTTCAGAACGGCATTCCGGATATCAGGCTTACCATTATATTAATTCTTCTTTTTCTTTCGGGAGCAGCGCAATTAGCTGTTTCGCTGGTTAACTGGCTAAGCACCATCGTTGTGATGCCACAGCTTTTGCCAAGGATGGATTATTCAAAAAATATCCCGGCTGAATACAGGACACTGATTATTATTCCAACTATGCTGAACAGCATGGATTACATAACGCAATTGGTGGAGGACCTGGAAATACGTTACCTGGCAAATCCCGAGCAACATTTACATTACGGTCTTCTCACAGATTATAATGATGCATTACAGGAAAATATGCCGGAAGATGAAGAGCTACTACTTTTTGCACAAAACCAGATTGAAGCGTTAAATCAGAAATACAACCCTGAAGAACAAGATACTTTTTTCCTTTTTCACAGGCCCCGTAAATGGAATGCAAAAGAAGGCAAATGGATGGGATATGAACGTAAAAGGGGCAAGCTTGCAGCATTGAATGCTTTATTGAGAGGCAGGGGGCAAAATGAATTTATATCAATCATCGGCCAACAGGAAATGTTGGAGCGTATCAAATACGTTATAACACTTGACTCAGATACACAATTTCCACGGGAAGCAGCATGGAAGCTTATTGCAACAATGGCACACCCGTTAAACCATGCGGTATATAGCCCTAAACTTCACCGGGTAACAGAAGGGTATGGAATTATGCAGCCACGTGTTGCTTCTGCTATACCACAAGGACCAAGTTCATTATACCTTCAGATGCAGGGCAATGATATCGGCATTGATCCTTATACAAGAGCTTCTTCTGATGTTTATCAGGATTTATTCAATGAAGGCTCTTTCATTGGTAAAGGTATTTATGATGTTGATATTTTTGAAAAAGCCGTCCACGGAGCTTTTCAGGAGAACAGAATTTTAAGTCATGACTTACTGGAAGGCTGTTATGTACGTTCAGGACTATTAAGCGATGTTCTTTTGTATGAAGAAAATCCTACAGAATATTCCGTCGATATTAAAAGGCACCACAGATGGATAAGAGGCGATTGGCAGATTGGCGCCTGGATGTTGCCGTTTGTAACAAAAGAAAACGGGAAACTTACAACAAATAAGCTTTCTCTTTTGTCACGATGGAAGATAATGGATAATCTGCGCCGCAGTTTATTGCCTGCTTCTTTATTTATATTATTGTTATTGGGCTGGACTGTGTTGCCACATGCATGGTTCTGGACTTTGACTATTACGCTTATACTGACTTTACCTGTTATGGTAGGTGCGGGCTGGCAATTACTGCATAAGCCAAAAGACATAAAGCTGAAAGCGCATCTGTCTGAAGTAACACTTTCAGTAAGGGATATTTTGCTGCGGTTTATATTCGGTATTACGGTGCTTCCTTATGAAGCCTGGATATATATGGATGCAATTATCCGCACTAACTGGCGAATGGCAATAAGCAAACGTAAGTTATTGCAATGGACCCCATCTGCTTTCTCCTCAAGCAGGCATGTCAATATATTCAACGCTTATATCGAAATGTGGTTCATTCCTTTCTCTTCGGTTGCCGGCACTTATTTAATTCTTTGGCTGAATCCTGCTGCTCTCATTGTAGCCGCACCCATATTATTGCTCTGGCTTTTTGCACCTGCCATTATATGGACCATCAGCCTGCCTGAAACAGAGAAAGATCCGGGATTGAATGATGCACAATATTTATTTCTGCATAAAACCGCACGCAAGACATGGGCATATTTTGAAACATTTGTAACCGAAACAGACAATTGGCTACCGCCCGATAATTATCAGGAAGAACCTGTAGAAGTAATTGCGCATCGCACTTCTCCAACTAATATAGGACTTGCTTTGCTTGCCAATCTCAGTGCTTATGACTTTGGTTACATTTCGGGAGAAGCATTCATTACAAGATGTAAGAATACGATGGACTCCATGTCAAAGCTGGAAAGGCATAAAGGACACTTTTATAATTGGTATGATACCTTAACCAGGATGCCCTTATCTCCAAGATATATTTCTACGGTAGATAGTGGAAACCTCATCGGGCATTTGCTTACGTTAAAACAGGGTATTAATGTTATGCCTGAAAAACCGGCATTCTCTAATACTATATTCGACGGGATTAATGTCTGTGCAAGAATTGTAAAAGATTATTTCAAAAAAAATCATAAAGAAATCGTTGATAAGATAATTGCAGCATCAAAACTTAAAGAACCTCTTGTTTCTTTGAGCGCTATTAAAAAACAATTCACCTTATTAATTAACCTCGCAGATGAGTTGGAAAGCGAGAAGGGAGACCAGAATGAAGTAGCACAAGCATGGGCAGGCCGTTTGAAGATGCAAATCAAAAATGCTTATACTGATTTAAAGCAAGTACTTCCCTGGTTGGAAATGTTGCCTCTTCAAGAGAAATTTCCTGACTTATCATCTCTTGATATTATTCCAAACTATGGAGATATCGACTCATTGGTTGCGTTAAGCATGAAGCAGATAGAAGTTTATCAGGCTTATGAAACCAGTCAGGACGATAAAAATAATCTACAGATTCTAAGTGAATTATTGATACAAGCTAAAATTCATGCGAAGGAAACCTGCATTCAAATTTCCAAACTGACGGAGCAATGTGAAAAGTTCTCTACTGTGGATTATGATTTCATATTTGACAAATCCACAAACTTATTAAGGATTGGCTTCAATGTAGATGAACAACGTGGTGATGACAGCTTTTATGACTTGCTGGCATCGGAAGTAAGGCTTGGCATATTTGCCGGCATAGCGCAAGGAAAACTACCGCAGGAAAGCTGGTTTGCATTAGGACGTTTATTGACAAATGTTGGCAATGATTCTATCCTGCTTTCATGGAGTGGCTCCATGTTTGAGTATCTTATGCCGCAATTGGTAATGCCTTCTTACGAAAACACTTTATTAAACAAAACAAATAAAGCAACCGTAAAAAGACAGATGGATTATGCTGCTATCAGAAGTGTACCGTGGGGTATTTCAGAATCAGCCTACAATGCATTTGATACGGCCTTAAATTACCAGTACAGAGCGTTTGGTGTTCCGGGACTTGGGCTGAAAAGAGGACTGGAAGAAGATTTGGTCATTGCACCTTATGCATCTATGATGGCGTTGATGATATCGCCCGAACGTGCATGCTCCAATCTTCAGTTAATGTCACGCGAAGGTTATGAAGGCGCCTATGGCTTTTATGAAGCAATAGACTTCACGCCTTATCGTTTGCCACGCGACAAAAGATTTGAAATTATTAAATCCTTCATGGTGCATCATCAGGGCATGGGATTTTTGTCATTGGCTTATTTGTTGCTTAACAAACCGATGCAGCAACGTTTCACTATGGAGCCAAGATTTCAGGCCACTTTATTATTGTTACAGGAAAAGGTTCCGAGAGCAACTGTTTTCTATGCGCATACAGCAGAGCTTATTCAAAAGAATACAAGCACACCTGCAGTACCCATCCGGAGAATTGCAACACCCAACACACCTGTACCTGAAATACAATTACTGAGCAACGGCCGTTATCAGGTGATGGTAAGTAATTCGGGCGGGGGCTATAGCCGTTGGAAAGATCTGTCGCTTACGCGTTGGCGCGAAGACGGAACGGTGGATGGTTATGGCGTATTCTGTTATATCAAAGATGTGGAAAGAGATGTGTTCTGGTCAAATACCTATCAGCCGACTTTGTCAATGCCTAAAAACTATGAAGCTGTTTTTTCGCAGGGCCATGTTGAATTCATGAGAAATGATTATGGCTTTGTAACGAAAACGGAGATTGTTATATCGCCTGAGGATGATATTGAGATGAGAAGAGTAAGGATTACCAATAAAGGTAATGCCGCAAGAACATTGGAAGTGACAAGTTATGCGGAAGTTGTAATAGCGCCGCAAGCAGCAGATGAATCTCATCAGGCATTCAGCAATTTATTTGTGCAGACAGAAATCAACCCTCAGCATAAATCTATCGTATGTACCCGCCGCCCGCGCTCGGAAGGAGAAACGCCGCCCTGGATGTTTCATTTGATGGACGTACAAGGAGTTACCGTCGAAACTGTTTCTTACGAAACAGACCGCCTGGAATTTATAGGAAGATGTAATACCCTGGCCGATCCAAAAGCAATGCATATAAGTGAGCTTTCCGGAAAAGAAGGCGCAGTATTGGATCCTATTCTTGCAATAAGACATCGATTTACAATTAAGCCTAATCAATCCGCAGTTATAGATATGGTCTATGGAGTCAGCGACAATAAGGAATCCTGCAGAGCCATCATGCATAAGTACAAAGATCAGCATATGAGGAGAAGAGCCTTAGAGCTTTCGTGGACACACAATCAGGTATTGTTACGTCAGTTGAACGCATCTGAAACTGATGTTCAATTATTCAACCGTCTGGCAACTTCTGTCGTATTTGCCAATCCTGCATTACGTACGGATCCTAACATCATCAAAAGTAATTTCAGGGGGCAATCAGGTTTATGGAGCCATTCCGTTTCGGGAGATTTACCTATTATATTGTTGCATATCCACGATCCTGAAAACATAGAGCTGGTAAGGCAAATGATACAGGCACATGCTTACTGGAGATTGAAAGGGCTTGCTGTTGACCTGGTAATATGGAATGAGGATCATGGTTCGTACAGGCAATTATTACAGGACGAAATTACCGGTATGATTAATACTGAAATGGGTATCCATACTTCGTACAGTAAGCCGGGCGCTATTTTCGTTAAATCCACCGATCAGATTTCACACGAAGACCGCATTCTTTTTGAAAGTGTTGCAAGGGTAATTATTTCAGACAATAAAGGAACATTGGCAGAACAGGTAAACCGTGTCAAAACCGAAAAGGCTTTACCTCCTTTATTAGAAAAACAGGCTTTTACTTTCGGGCATCAGGAGCATACATTACCGATACCAACAGATCTTTTGTTTTTTAATGGTAGTGGTGGTTTTGCACCCGATGGCAAATCCTATAAAATCATTACACAGAATAACAGTACCACGCCTGCACCATGGGTAAATGTAATAGCAAATCCCGTTTTCGGAACGGTGATTTCAGAAACGGCATCAGCTTATACCTGGGCTGTAAATGCGCATGAGTACAGGCTTACACCCTGGAACAATGACTCGGTAAGCGATGTAGGTGGTGAAGCATTTTATATCAGAGACGAGGTTACAGGCGTTTTTTGGTCGCCTGCACCATTCCCTATAAAAGGTGCAAGTACTTATATTACTACGCATGGTTTCGGATATAGCACGTTTGAACACAGCGAGCAGGGGCTTGCTTCGGAAATGTCTGTATTTGTAGATAAGGATTTACCTCTAAAATTTATTACACTTAAAATCAGGAATTATTCAGGCAGAGAAAGGAAAATAACACTCACAGGCTTTATGGAAATGATATTGGGAGATGTCCGTTCCAAAACAAATATGCACATCCTTTCCGAATATGATACTGCAACAGGAGGCTTGATATTCCGTAACAGGTATAACAGTGCATTTGCAGAGCAGGTCAGCTTCTTTAGCGCAAATGGCGTTGATGTCAGCTTCACAACTGACAGAGCAGAATTTATAGGCAGGAACGGAACATTAAAAAATCCCAAAGCGCTTTATCAGAAGAAGCTTTCGGGCAGGTTTGGCGCAGGCAAAGATACCTGCGCAGCTTTGCAATCCCGCTTTGATTTAATTAATGGCGAAGAGCGGGAAATTATTTTCGTTTTGGGCAGTGCAGCCGATATTACAATTGCCAAAGATTATATCCAGAAATTCAAAACGACGGAATCTGTTTCACAATCGTTAAACGATGTGAAAGCTCATTGGGATGAAATCATCGGGAGTGTTAAAGTATCAACACCGGATAAAGGTTTGAATACACTTGCCAACGGTTGGCTTTTATACCAGACTATTGCATGTAGAATTTACGCAAGAAGCGGTTTTTATCAATCGGGCGGCGCTTTCGGTTTCAGAGATCAGCTACAGGATGTACTGGCTATTTTACATACAGCACCGTCGATAGCCAAAGAACAGATATTACTCAGCGCTTCGCGTCAGTTTGAAGAAGGCGACGTACAACATTGGTGGCATCCGCCTGAAGGCAGGGGTGTACGCACCAGATGTTCTGATGATTTATTGTGGTTGCCATTTGTTACAGCCAGATATATTAAAGCTACGGGAGATAAGGAAATCCTGAATTCGATGGCCGGTTTCCTTGAAAGCCGAAAATTGCATCCAGGCGAGGATTCTTTATATGATTTGCCGAAAATAAGCAGCCAGCAGGATACTATCTATAACCATTGCGTGAGAAGCATTAAACATAGTCTTCAGTTTGGTGAACATGGGTTACCGCTTATCGGTTCAGGCGACTGGAATGACGGAATGGATCAGGTAGGCCATCATGGCAAAGGCGAAAGTGTATGGCTTGCATTTTTCTTTTACGATGTCCTGACACATTTTGAAGAAATTGCTACGGGCTTTGGGGATGTTGAATTTGCCGCTACCTGCAAGCAGCAGGCGAAAACCTTACAATCCAATATAGAAGCAAATGCATGGGACGGAGAATGGTATTTAAGGGCATGGTTTGATAATGGAACGGCATTAGGTACGAGTAAAAATGATGAGTGCCGTATAGATGCAATTGCCCAAAGCTGGTCTGTGATCTCTGAGGCAGGAGAAGAAACAAGAAAAGAGAAAGCAATGGCATCATTGGATAAATATCTTGTTGACAGAGACCTGAAACTGATAAAATTACTGGAACCTGCATTTGATAAATCCGCTCTTAATCCGGGCTATATAAAAGGGTATGTTCCCGGGGTACGTGAAAATGGCGGGCAATACAGCCATGCTGCAATCTGGGCGTTAATGGCATTTGCAAAATCAGGAGATTGTAATAAAACTTACGATCTCTTTAATATGATCCAACCGATAAACCATAGTCTCGATGCTGCGGCAAAAGATATATACAAAGTAGAACCTTATGTAATGGCTGCGGATGTGTATGCCAATGAATCGCACAAAGGAAGAGGCGGCTGGACATGGTATACAGGCTCTGCAGGCTGGATGTATCAGTTTATACTAAATTCCTTACTGGGGCTTGAGCGAGAAGCAGATGAATTGAAGTTCAATCCGTGTTTCCCGGATGAATGGCCATCAGTAGAAATTCAATACAGATATGGCAATGCCCATTATTTTATAACTATTATAAATAATAAAAATCAAGCAGTTTCCCAATGGGAAATGGATAATGAAAAAGGAACAGGAGAAAGTATAAGACTGAAAGATGATGGAAAGGAACATCGCGTAACGATGCAAATCAGAAGAAAAAAATAAAAATAAATTAGCGATGGGTTGAAAAACACATCGCTATTAAATCTCACACGTTCAGGATTGATTCAATTTATTTTGAAGAAACAAAAAGAGCTTTTCAAATGAAAAGCTCTTTTTGTTTGTCTGTTTTAGTCGTTTTTGTGCTCAATTGACTTATATCCACTAAGCTAAACTATCATGCGGTATAAATCAGCTCTACCCTTCCGAAGAGCAAATATTGGCTACCTGCTTATTACATTATATAATAACTGAGCCATCCTCCGGCAATTCTATTTCAAACAGCGTAGACCATTTGGGTAATATTTTCACTTAATAAGTGATAAACCATTATTTTATTATTCCTAAATATCAATTTATTAAACATTATTAGTAAATATACTATCGTTAAAAACATTGATAAATATTGCTAAAGGTTTAGAGAAGCGTAAATTTAAAAGTATTTATTTTATATAATAAAATAATAATAAAATAAAATATTGTTAAATACTTTTAAATTAAAATTAGTGTCGAGATATATGTTGATATGTCGTTCATGGACATATAATTGTTGCTTAAAGACAAAAACATGTTCGTTATAAATCAAATTGAAATGAATCATCTAATTTTATAAAATAAATTAAATTAATTTACAATTTAACATCATTCTAATTATTATTTATCAAATAAAGTCATTTAAACAAATCGAAAAGTCAGCTATATAAAATTTAACAAACTGCGTTGCATTAATTTTTCCTATAACTCATCTCTAACCTTTAATCGGATATCAAAAAATATGGAGTATGAGCTTTTCGATTACAGAATCATTCGTGTTTCGGTGCTGATAGAATAAAAATCTCAACTATTTAAATTAAACGGATTCATGCTGAAAACATGATATCGGAATTAATTTTATTTAAAATATTAAAAATTTATCTAATATATAACCAAACAACAAAAATTATGAAACCAAAATTTTATTTAAAGAAAGCTGTAAGTTCTGCTTCACTTTTGGCAGCGCTTTTGTCAGCAAACATTGCTTTTAGCCAAACACCAACCGTCAGGTCTTACGCAACCAGACAAGGAAACACTTTAACCGGTATAGATATACTTGGTTCAACATCAACACTTGATAATGCGATTGACAACGATCCATTTACCTCTTCCAATCTCACCATCGGGATTGGCGTGGCTGCTACCAGGACTCAGATACTTGATTTCAACCCGAATCCTGCGGCTACCACGAGTTATGCCACAGCAATTGCGGCTAATACTCCGATAACGGTAAAATTCAGTTTACCGGCAGGTCTGGTATCAGCATTAGGTAATCTTGAGATTCAGGCAGTTACAGATCTTCATAAGAATGGTTTAGGTGCCTGGGTATATACCAGTGTCGGCCCAACCTATTCCGGAAGTTCTCTTGTAGGTTTGCTCTCAGGCGCAGGCTCTCAGGAATTTACCATTACACCATCAAGCGCTTATCAGGGAATAAGGGTTTCTATAACTGGCCTGGCTTCCGTTGCCGCAGGTATTGATATTTATGATGCTTACATTAAAACAACGGCTCCCGGTTCGATAGTTTGCAGTAGTCCTATTGATCTTCTTAACGGTGTCAGGGCAGGTACCGTTGTTGGTGGAATTGCCAATGCTACCGGTGGTGTAGTTAACCCAAGAAACGCCATTGACAATTCTATGGCTACTTATACGACTCTGAATACAGGCGCTCAGGTATTAAGCCAGGTGTATCATACAACAATGTTTAATACTCCTTCTAAAATTGGCGACACGGTTAAATTAGTTGTACAGGATGCAAGTTCTGCTCTATTAAATTTAAGTGCCCTTGCCGGGTTAACGCTTAATTTCTATAACGGAAGTAATGGCGCGCCTGTACAAACTATTACAAATAATCCTTCTTTACTCACTTTAAATTTACTGAACGCTTCAAACAATATGATGAGTTTGGTTGCAGTACCAACAGCGGTATTCGACAGAGTAGAGCTGCAGTTAGGTGGTGTAGCGGGTGCCTTCCAAAGCATAAGGGTCTATGAAGTGACGCGTCTTAATGCCGGTGTTGCTCTAACAAATTCACAGAAAGATATTTACACTTATGCCGGTAACAGCTTCACTTTGAGTGCGTCTGCAATCGGAACAGGAGATGTAATAAGTTATTATGATGCCTTAACAGGCGGCAATCTGATTGCGAGTACAACCATCAATACCACAGTAGCGCAAGGAGGTACGGTGCTGAACTATTTTGCCGGCACTACAAGAAATGGATGCTCGGAAAGTTCCGGCCGCAAACAAATCACTGCACATATTGTAGCTTTCACCAATGGCACACCAGGTAATGGAAATGTCGGTGTGATATATAACGGTTCTGTAGCAATTACTCCGCAATCGCCTAACGTACTTCCATTGACTCCGGTGTACAATTATACTACATCATCTACTTTGCCCCCTGGTGTAACACTGAATGCAACTACAGGTATGCTTTCAGGTATGCCCACTTTTTCCGGCAGCTTTCCGTTAACGGTTACGGTAAACGATGTGGCAAATAATGTTCCGGTAGGCACATTTAATTATACAGTGGTTATCAATAATACTCCTCTGGATGTCAATCTTGTTTCTTTCGACGGAAAGGCAGACAATGACAATATAATATTGAGCTGGATAGCTGTTAATAACACGGGAAATAAAGGCTTTGAAATCGAGAGAAGTGCCGATGGCAAGGTTTATAACAAGATCGGATATGTAAATGGCAATGAAAAGGGAACTTATGAATTTATTGATGAAAGTCCGTTAGAAGACTTAAACCAATATCGCCTTAAAATTTTAGACAACGAAGGAAGCTATACATACAGCAATACAATCTCCGTAAAGGCAACTATTTTCAGCGATATTCAAATGTACCCTAACCCGATGGAAGGCAACGTACTTTATGTTAAAGGCAGCCACATCAAACACATATCGGTAAGCAATTCTGTAGGTCAGAACATAAATGTTCCGGTTGAATACAGTAATTCCGTTCAACAATTATCGACTCAATCATTATCAAAGGGTATTTATTATCTACACGTAGTCAAGTCTGATAACGTAATAACTGTTTACAAATTTGCAATCAAATAATCAGATATTACTTCAACATAAAGAGACTAATAGAAATAATTTGGTCTCTTTATGCTTGTATCGATGACATTTCTCATCATTATTGACTTATCAAGCATTTTAACATTAAGTTATGGCTTGGTAGTAACTAAAATTCATGATTATTACATTTTCATGTCGTGCATTTCTTTATAGAAATCAATATTAAACTGTATCTGACATTACAGAGGCTTAAAGCTCTTTACCAATGAGAATATTAATAATAGATCCGATTATCAAAAATGCGCTTATTCTTCACCAACAACTTCTTAACAGCGATTATGAAACGGTAGACGTTGTAACAGACCCGACTAAAGGTATACAAAGCATAGTACGAAAAGCACCGGATCTGGTAATCATCGGAGTCGGTTCCAATGATTTTACAGATATTATAGAAATACTGGATTATATACAAAATAAGAAACCGGCATTGTTATCCATTTTAATTCTCGATAAGCTTCCCGAAAGTGCTACCAAAAAACTGGAATTGTATAACCCGATTGCTTATCTGATTAAACCCTACACATTAAAGACACTTTTTTCAATTATAGAATCGGCTATGAAAATACCTAATCCTGAATTCCAAGACGATTTATTTTTAAAAACAGGTACTAAGTACGAACGCTTAAATCTGCAACAGCTTCTGTATGCAAAAGCGAACGGAAAGTACACAGAACTGCATTTTGCATTTGGCAAAAGACTGATGCGTATATCTTTAACAAATTTTATAAAGGAGAAAATCAACATCGATTTACTTAGAACACATAAAAGCTATGCAGTCAATACAACTGCTATTTCTTCTTATAAATCCGATGAAATAGAGGTAGGAGAAGCCAGAATTCCCATAGGCAGGTTTTTTAAAGAAAATGTACTGTATTTTCTGAAAAAGAATACGTTACTGTTAAGCATCAATCAAAAAGTGTAACTCTTCAATAGTTATTTTTAAAAACACAAAAAATCCGCAGGTTAACCACTCCTGCGGATTTGCTTTTAAGGACAATGTGCCCAGTCATCCTTTGTCTTAAAAGCTGCAACCGTGCAACTGTTGCAAATTGAAAGACTATTTGTCTTTCTGCACTTTGAGAGTACACCCTTTCCCATTACGTTCTAATATTTCGAAGAAGTAAATTCCCTGAGCATATTCGCTCATGTTAAATTTCATATTACTCTGGTCTATACCCAGAGCCGCCAATCTTTTCCCTGAGGCATCATAAACGTTGATGCCATGTATTTTTTGAGGATCTACAAGAATATTCAGCACATCTTTTACCGGATTAGGATACAATAAGGCACAATGTAAATCTACCTCAATGTCAACTCTGGCCTCATTAGTAGTTCTTCCTTCCATATCTGTAATCCGATAAGTAAAATAATCAGGCAACAGCCTGCTATTGGAAGCCTTATATATAATCATGCCATTAGCAATGGACATAATAGATCCTACTACAGGTGGCCTTGTAATTGTTATGGTACTTAAATTAAAAGCAAAACAGGCCATATTATCGTTATTGAGTACATTTAACGCTTCTGTCCTGCCAAGAGTCAAATTATAATGATCGTCTATGGCACTGGGATAAGAAATTTCAACTCTTATAAAATCCGATTGAGTGAAACATTTCCCCTGTTCGCTAAATGCCATTAAATAAAACATCCCGCCTTGTGTAAATTTCAATGTATCATTATTGGCTCCCGGAACAGGATGCCCGTTATAATACCATTGCATGCTGTCTGCATCAGAAACTTCCGCCGACATAATAGCTGTATCACCCTGGCACATAGAAATCTCCTTTATAGACTGAGCATCACAAAACCCGGTAAAGCTTATAGCAAATAACAATAAAGAGACAAATCTGAGCATCATAGGTTATCAATTAGATTCCGGAAAGAAAAATCACTTTCCGGAATCGATTTTATGTGAATCAACAGAAAATCACATATAGACATTTACTTAAAAACTAACTCTTACCATTCATTATTGGAAAGTAGTAGTAACGTTGGTATTGCTTACTGTAGGAGCGGTTGAGATAGTTACGTTTGCGTTTGCACTATGCGTACAACCATCTATTGCCGGGCTCACACCTACAATTGTTTCTGCATAAGAAACTGCCGCAGAATAAGTATAAGGAGTAGGGCTTGCAGCAGGTAAATTCGCCGCATTTACAGTATAGGTATTATTTGCAATACCGGTAGTAGTTGTATTTGCAGCAATACCATTACCTGTCCAGGTATATTTCAATGTACCATAGTTACCCAACAGGACCGGAGCAGTACCGGCAGCAGTTGCAGTGGTTGGCGAAGTAAGAATAAGGTTCTGTTGTCCGCTGGTACAAATAGTTGTATAGTTGGTTGTAAGCGTATTTGATAACGCAGGATATACCAGTACTACTTTATAAAACGTATCGGAAGGACAGGCAGAGATACCGGCACCACTTTCAGAAACCACAAGCTTATAGATAAACTGCTTTGGTGCGTTGGTAGTATTGGAAAGCGTGGCGCCCGCAATGGTTATCTGTTGTGTGCTTGCAAGCGCGGCATTACTGTTTTGTGCATCAAACCATGCATAGGAATACGTGGTTCCGTTAGGGGCATCCGGCCCTTTTGGTAAAGTCGTTTGACCCGAACAAACTTTGGATGTATCTGAATTCTGCGCGTTTGCAGTAGTGGCTGTTGCTATTCCCAGAGCAATTACAGCCAGCATCATTTTAATAGATTGATTCTTTTTCATAAAATCGTTTTTGTTTTTGTTGTTGTTTATTAATTGGTTTAGTTAAATTGGTTAAAGCATTATTGATAGTTAGTTACAATCGGTGATGTAATTACTGGAGGACTTTTAACTGTAACAGACATGGCAATTCCGCTGCTGCTGCAGTTATTGGCATTTTTGACTTTAAGTGTGCCATTCTTAACTCCTATACTTATGCCGACAGGTATATTTATCAATATGGAATTAGCAGAGGTTGAAGGAAGCGTATTGTCCACTACATTGGTTAAACCGGAAGCCGACCATGTAATGCTGTATTTGATAGGGCTGTTTGTTGTAGCTGTATAAGGCAAAACAGCATTGGTACCCAGAATACATACTACCGGATTAACACCCAATGTAATAGTTGGAAGTGGCCTTACAAATACACGAACGGGAACTTTTTCAGAGCCCAATAAACAACCTGTCTTAAATTTCGCAACCCAGAACAAGGTATCGTGTGTAATGGTACCTGAAGGCGAAAATGTGTTGCCTGTATAAAGCGCAGATTGATCTGATACAGCACCTGTAGCGAACCACCTTAATTCGTATCCTGCAGGAGGGGCATCCGCCGCGATGGAGGCACTCGTTCCATTGCAGGCATAAGTGGTATCATCTAATGGTAAAGTAAAGGAAGGCTTTTTACCCGTTCGCTCTACTTCGTATACATTCAGGCTTGTAGCAAGCCCCACTAAAGAGCCCATTGTTATTTCCACCCGGTTAAAGCTTGCTCCCGGATCAAAAGAGATAGTTGCCGGAGAACCCGCCTGCAATAAATTCAACAAATCAGTTCCTTGCAATAAAGCGCTGAATGTAACAGAGCCAACAGAACTGTTTCCATTATAGGCAATGATGCTGATGGACCCTAACAAGCCGGCAGCCAGCGAACTCGAAGGAAGAGACAATGTAACAGTTACAGCGTCTCCGGTATTTGACAAACTTCCGTAATAAACATTTTCGTGCAACGTAGCACCAACACCTACACCTACGCTAAATGCGGCGAAAGTTGACATATTATTATCAATGGCATTGTATGGATTATTGACAATACCATTTAAACTCAGTAATCCGGTAACACTGGTAGTTGTATATATCGGAGGACTACACGTTGGATCATACACACTGGCATAGAAAAGGCTGACAGTTGTATTGGCAGCATTTCCGCCAAACAAACCACCTGCAGCATCAGAAGTAACTGTAATTCTTACAGATGTACAAGCGCCTGTGGGGGTAAAAACATATTCATCTGTTGACCTGACTGTCAAAGTTGAAACAGCAACCGCCGCACCTACTAATGACGCTCCGTTATAAGCCTGAACAGAAACCTGTGATAAAGGCGTCAAATTAGAATTTGAAGTAGCCTGTAATTTCAATATTACAGGATTAGCAGATGATGGCGTAGTTGCTCCGTTAAAATTCAGGTTTACATAAGCAGTGGAACTTCCGCCATTTCCAGGCGCTACACCGCTTCCGGGCTTGCCGCTGGTGGCTGAAAGTGTTGCATAGTTAGTATAAATATTATCGTTCAGGTTATCGGTATTGCTTATGGTATAAATACCGACGGCACCTGCCGACCCACCTATGCCGGCCGAACCGCCGGCACCGGCGCTGCCACCGGTATTAGCAGGGTAAGGCCCGACATATTGGGCATATATAATTGAATATTGGCCATAAACATCCGAACAACCAAATCCACAAATGCATACACTCCACAATAATAATTGCGGAAGTAAACGTTGTATGACATTTTTTGGACTCATTGAATAATAGATTAGCATACCACTATGCATTTAATAGTGGTTTACGAGATAGCTCGAAGCAGAATATATTGAAAAGGATTTTTTAAATAGATAAATATTTTAAAATATAAATTTATCTATTTTGTATTTTATTGAATAAATTTATAAACTTAGATTATTTTGTAAAAATAGGTTAAAGAATATACTAATTACGAAACCTATAACGATTATGTCCACGAACGACAGAAAGATGTCTTTAAGTTACATCATTGAATAAATCGGTAATTACCTGCATGGGTTTTCATGCAGTTTGTACTTGACATTGCTTCAAAATGGCCGTAAGGAGGGGAAAATGCGGCATCAAAAAGAAATAAAGATTCAACAGCTATTATTATTTACAATTTTTAACATGTGATAATATCTATAACTCAAGCAGATTTTAAATCGGGCTCGAATACTATCCTGAAAAGAGGAACTCATGTTAAATAAAGTTTGTGAGTTATCTTATATTGATGGTTGTACCCAATAAGATAATTGTGGAAGGTAGATAATAGCAACAATTTTAAAAAATTCAACCTTTTTATTGATACTTCTGACAATAATATCGTCAATATAAACAAAGGCGAATATCAGCAATTTATAAATGCATTTTGATTAAGCCTTGTTTACAACCTTATCTCTTATTTTGTCATCTTTTATGAAATAAGCCCTTATGAAAACAGCTGTCTCTTCTATTCTGTTATTGTTCTTTTTCTTCAGCCAATCATCTTATGCACAGTTTAAACCATCATTGAATGACGGATTTGATGATAGTTATTTTTACAAGATTAATAATAAGCAGGCGTTGGATGTATTAATGAATCATTTAAAACCAACAGATACTACTGTTTTCAATCATCTGGTATATGTTCAGGAAAAATATTCTGACAGCTTACCATTGACAACGGGCAATTATCTTAAAATAAATTTTCGCGGGAATAAGGTTGCGTATGAATATTACCCTGTTACACCCTGGCGTGTATATATTTTGGATAATAAGGAAGACTTGATTGTACAATTTTTGGATTTGAAAACGAAATTGCCCGTAAAGTTGGGTAAAGTAGCTATAGGAAAGAAAGCAATGAATTGGGATGAAAATATTAAGGCATATATTTTGAAACATAATAAAAGAACCGGCATTCTATCTGTTTATCAGGAAGAAACTTTTTATTTTTCTGTTTCAAAGGAAAACTCCTATAATGATTATAATTATCCCAAAGTTTCACTTGATATTAACCGGATACTTTACAAAAGTCCATTAAAATATATCGGAAGACCATTACGCTTTTATTCAAATGGATTCTTAGATGGGATTTACTCTGTTGCCAATGGACATCAATTCGGAACAATCGCAGATGCTGTAAATTATACTAATAAGATTTGGCACCGTTTTTCTCCCTCACAAAAATATAACGAAAGTAACTACTATCACTCGCATTATTTTTATTTCAGCAAACCTATTTATCGTCCACATGACACTATTAAGTTTAAAGCCTATATTTTAAACAACAAGGAAGAAACTTGGTATGAAAAACCATTAATGGTGTTTTTAGAGAAAACTTACCATAAAGAAATTTATCTTGGAAATGTTACCTCCAATGGCAAAGGAGCGGGTTACAGCTATCAATTTACAATAGCCGACAGTATGGACATTGATTTGGATAAATCCTATTATCTGAGATTGAAAGATAGCGACTCTAATACAATTGCGAGTGATTATTTCAAATATGAAGATTATGAACTTAAAAAAGCCGTTTTTGAAGTCAACCTTAAAGATGGTCATGAACAATATAGAAATAAACCTTTTGGCGTTGATTTCATAGCAAAAGATGAGAATGGCTTACCTATGCCTGATACACGCGCTTCTATCTTTATTCTTACTAAAGAAATAACGAATGTTAAACCCGATCAGTTATTTGTGCCCGATACTTTATGGACTTATACAGCCAATATTACGAAAGGCAATGAAACAATTATTATCCCTGATTCCATTTTCCCGATTGCTAATGTAGAATATAAACTGAAAGCCATTTTACAGAATAGCGAAAATGAGTATGAGGAATTAAACAGAGATATTGAGTATCGTTTAAAACCTGAAAATCTAAAAATTGAATTGTTGAAAAATAATTTGTTGATTACCCAACAGGCAAAAGGCGAAGAAAAAATCAGGGTATATGGAGAGGATTATTTTGATATTATTGTTTTCGATACATTGGTAACTGCACCATTTTCATTACCCGTAAATAACCAAATAACAACCTATTACGCTGAAACAAATGAGGACGATGCTGAATTAGAAATGAATGAAACGGAATCCGGTGTTTTTATTGACTATAATGTATATAAAGATTCTATCGTTTTAAATTTAGTCAACCCGAAAAATCTTCCCATTGTCTATCATATATACAAAGGTAATTCAGCTATAAAACAAGGTACAGAAAAGGACTTTCCATTCGTGATTAATTCAGACGAAAAAAGCCTGTATTATACACTGGCCGAATATATATGGGCCGGCAAAACCAAATCTGAAACCAACTCTATTTATTATCCTAAAAATCAAATAAGATTAAATGTAGAACAACCTTCCAATATAACGCCTGGAAAAGAAACGGTAATAAATATCACAGGAACGGACATCGAAGGCGCCCCAATAAAGGACTTGAATTTATTGGCCTATAGCTTTACCAACAAGCTTCAAGAAGACAGAACTCCTCGTTTGCCCAATTTAGGTTATCGTTTTAAATCAAGAACAGCAAATAATTCTTTTGAATTGGATGATAGCTATGAAACAAAAAACACATCCTTGAATTTCAATTTCTGGAATACTAAAATGTTACTTGATACCAATTGGTCATATCGCTTTCGTTATCCTTCCAAAGATTCCATCGAATACACGACAATCGCTATGAAAGACAGCATTACACAAATAGCACCATTTGTCATGAAAAATGGTGCTATGCAAGCCGTTCAATATGTTTACATAGACAATATTCCGGTTTATTTTGGCTTTACAGATAAAAAATTACCGTACAGTTTTGAGGTAGACAGCAATGTTCATGAAATAAAGATCAGGACAAATCAGGAATTAATTACCATAAAAGACATCAAATTTCAACCTTATGTAAAGACAATTTTCAGCATTGACCAAGGGCAGCTTAACAATAGTTTATTTAGAACCCAACAAATGCCCGATAGCTTTACCAGGGTTGAAAAAGACATGCTTTATCGTTGCATTATGAGTTTGAATATGAATAGTGCCGATTTAAAGTATGCTTACCTGGAACGTGCTGAAGATGAAGGAGAATGCTTGAATGTAAGCAATAATAATAACTATCGTAACCAGCCACAGTATTTCATAATTGGCCCTGTATATTGGCGTTATTGGAATTTCAGAACTTATGAAGGAACATACATTCCATTTGAATATGAACCTTACTACACTTATAGTTTCGGTAATAATCTGATAAAGATGAAAAGTAACAAACTTGAACATCTACCAAGAATGCTTTTTACGAACTATGCTCCTGATATTAATGATGTATTCCCAACCAAAAAGAGAACCCTTGATTTTTATGATCAGCAAATTTTTGAAGGTCGCAGCAGCGAACGCTTTGATTCTCTAAATAAACAATATACGGGTTCAGGAAATTTAGTTATTGATCAGAACAAAAAATATGGAGAGGCTTATCCTGCCAATATTATTCTGGGCAAACCTGATGACTTTAATTTTATCAGAATATATCCTGGTAATGCAATGGAATTTAATAACATACCTGCCGGAAAATACCAGTTATTGCTCATTGACAAATATAATTATTACAGAAAGACAGACATTATAGAAGTGAAAGAAAATGGAACAACATTTTACAGAATTAAACAGACAGATACTATAAAAGACCGAAGTATAATCCGTATTAATCAACTATTAAATCAATTTTTTCTTTCGCCGGAAGATAAAAGACCTATCAATTTGAATTTATTGATGAGCGAATATGTAAACGCTACTTATCAGGGTGCTTCGGATATTTATTCAGGAGTAGTTTTAGATAATGATAAAGAAGGTATTCCGGGGGCAAGTATAAAAATTGCAGGAACTAATATTGGCACTATGACAGATGTTGATGGGAAATTTGAAATCAGAATTCCGGCAGGAACAAACCCATCTTTAGAGATTTCATCTATGGGCTCTGAAACGACAACTGTTATGGCAACAAAGAATATGAAAATCACATTAGAAAGAGGTGCAAATGTTCTTGCAGAAGTTGTCATTGCAACACCTTACGGGCCGCCAATCTCTAAAGGAAAATATGTTGGTGCTGCCGATGTTATTACGGGTTCACTTTCATATACGGATATTACCAAAGCCCTTGAAGGCGCGGCTCCCGGCGTTCAGGTTACGGATGGCGGAGGCCAGCCAGGCTCCGGCTCCAATCTTCGGATTCGGGGTTTTGGCCCACTATCTTCTAATTCAAGTCCATTGATTGTTATTGATGGTGCTATTTTCAATGGGGACATAAAAAGCATAGATCCGTCAATTATAGGTTCAATAAACATTTTAAAAGATGCGACTTCTACAAGTCTGTATGGCTCAAGAGGGGTAAATGGTGTTATTGTCCTTACCACAAAAAACGGAGCTGTTCTTCCTGAAAGCATAAGATTAGGCTTACAGGAAATACCTCCGCCAATGGCTGAAGATATGATGGTAAGCAGCCTGCGGAATAATTTCAAAGATGATGCTTACTGGCAGCCCGATTTGGTTACAGACGAAAATGGTAAAGCTACTTTCAAAGTTAAATTTCCTGATGATATTACTAATTGGAAAACATTTGTTATAGCTACAGATGACAAAAAACATACGGGTTATGTTATAGGAAATATCAAATCTTATAAACCTGTAGCAGCTTCTTTATACCTGCCTCATTTCTTATTGGATGGAGATTCTGCTTTACTGATCGGCAAATCGGTAAATTATATTCCTGATACTATTCCTGCAACAACTACATTTTTTCAGAATGATGTTCTCCAAAAAGAAAACAAGATTCATTTAGGCCCTTTCTATAACGACACTTTATTGGTGACAAATAAGGGTGCAGATTCTATAAAGCTGAAATATTTACTGACCAAGGAAGACGGTTATTTTGACGGTGAAGAAAAAACAATCCCTTTGCAACGCGTTGGCATAAAAATTGCGGAAGGCGGCTTTGTTTCATTAGATAAGAAAGATACAAGTTTCACTATTTATCCCACAGCCAAGGGAGATACATTGCATCTATCAGCCACAGCTTCATTAATAGATGTTTTGCTCGATGAAATAGATGTGGTGCGCAATTATGGATATATGTGCAATGAACAAAAGGCCTCTAAAATACTGGCATTCCTTGCCAAGCAGAAAATATATGCATCATTGCAAAAAACCTTTGGAGACAAGGACAGAAGATATGTACAAGGTCTTATTGACAAAATAATCAAAAGTCAGAATAATGCGCATCAATGGGGTTGGTGGGATGAAGGTCCAACTATTCCCTGGATTTCAAACCATGTTTTGAAAACATTGCTACAAGCTAAAGCAATGGGCTATAATGTAAATATTGACACAAAAGTGATTACAGACAATTATATATTCAATCTTGAAAGAGATACTACATACGTCGACATTTCTACGCTTCAAATGCTTGCTGAATGTGGCGTTTCAGTGAATTATGAAAAATACATCAGTCGTCTGGAACGCAACAAAGATTTAAGCCTGAATACTTTATTTGAATTAATCTTGTTACGCCAGAAATTGCATTTGCATTATAAATTGGATAAGCTAATTGCCATGAAGGAAACGGATATTTTTGGAAATGTTTACTGGAAAGATACAAGCCGGTATGTTTATAGCAATGAAGTGCTTACAACTTTGAATGCTTTTAAAATTATTCAGAACGATACAAGTACAGGCATCCCCTCTTCTAAAATTATTAATTGGCTGATACAACAAAGAACCGTTTCCGGTTGGCGCAATACTTACGAAAGCTCTAATATCATTGAAGTATTAGCAACAAGTATTCCATTAGGAAATAAAGATGCATTAAAGCCGGTATTGATGTTTAACGGATGTATTGATGAGAAAATAGAAAAGTTTCCTTACAAAAAAGGAATACTGCTTGGAAGCGCTTTGCAGATTCAGAAATCAGGCTATGCGCCTGTTTATTTCTCCTGGTATTATAACAAATGGGATACCTCTAATACTAATAGCGGTAATAATTTCAGGTTGCAATCAGATTTTGAAAGCAATGGTAAAAACATTTCTACATTACCTGCAGGCGTTCCTGTTACAATGAAAGTCAAGGTTAAAGTTGAAAAATCAGCAGAATTTGTAATGATTGAAATTCCGATTCCTGCCGGTTGTTCTTATCAAAGCAAAGAACAATTTTATTCCAACTATGAAATACACCGTGAATATTTTGAAGATAAAGTATCCATCTTCTGTGAGAAACTACCAAAGGGAGATTATGAATATACTGTTGAATTATTACCGAGATTTCAAGGCAGCTATACTTTAAATCCCGCTAAAGCGGAACTGATGTATTTCCCTGTGTTTTACGGAAGAGAAAAAATTAAGCGGGTTGCAATAAGGGAATGAACTGAAAGATAATTCGCACAGAAATCATTTGCACATTCAATAAAAATGAAAATCCCGATGGAATACACCATCGGGATTTTTTATTTTAATACAACTAAGTTTCTTAATCTTTAGTTTCTGTTTTTTCTTTTTTATCCTTGCCTTTTGAAACAGTGAACACAATCTTTTCTTGTGTTGCATCATAATCAGCAATGGCCTTGTCGCCTTCTTTGATATTATGACTTAATATTTCTTCGGCCAAAGGATCTTCAAGGTATTTCTGAATAGCTCTGTGAAGCGGACGTGCACCAAACTGTTGGTCATAGCCTTTTTCAGCAATAAACTTGCGGGCTTCTTCTGTCAATTCCAGACTAAAACCTAAGGTATTCATACGTTTCAAAACATCTTTCATAATGATGTCAATGATACTGTTGATATGCCCTGCCGTCAATTGGTTGAATACAATCACATCATCAATACGGTTCAGGAACTCAGGGCTGAAAGTACGTTTCAAAGCTTTTTCAATAACGCCTCTGCTGTTTTCTTCTGCATTGGAAGTCTTGGCTGCCGTTGCGAAACCAACACCATCACCAAAGTCTTTCAATTGGCGTGCACCAATGTTGGAAGTCATGATGATGATTGCATTTTTGAAATCAATTTTACGACCCAATCCATCTGTCAATTGCCCGTCATCCAATACTTGTAATAAAATATTGAAGATATCCGGATGCGCTTTTTCAATTTCATCCAAAAGGATAACAGAATATGGTTTACGACGCACTTTTTCAGTAAGCTGGCCACCTTCTTCATAACCTACATAACCCGGAGGCGCACCAATCAGACGACTTAAAGAAAATTTCTCCATGTATTCACTCATGTCCACACGAATCAAGGCATCTTCAGTATCAAACAGATAACGTGCCAATGATTTTGCCAACTCCGTTTTACCAACACCTGTTGGTCCAAGGAATATGAATGACCCGATAGGCTTTTTAGGATCTTTCAACCCTACCCTGTTACGCTGAATTGCTTTAACGGTTTTCATGATAGCATCATCCTGACCAACAACCATCGCTTTCAGGTCCTCACCCATACGGCGCAGTTTATCGCTTTCGGCTTCTACCATACGCATTACCGGTATGCCTGTCATCATACTTACTACTTCCGCAATATCTTCTTCATGAATCGGATAACGTTTGTGCTTCACTTCTTCTTCCCACTCGCCTTTTGCTTTTTCCAGTTCTTCACCCAGACGTTTTTCTTTGTCTCTCAAAGATGCAGCTTCTTCAAAACGCTGGCTTTTTACCACCTTGTTTTTCTCAAGCTTGATGTCTTCAATTTTCTTTTCCAGTTCCAGAATGTTCTTCGGAACATTGATATTCTTAAGATGCACACGGGCGCCCACTTCATCCATTACGTCAATTGCTTTATCGGGCAATAAACGATCTGTCATATAACGGTCGCTTAGTTTAACACAAGCTTCCACAGCATCTTTATCATAAGTTACATTGTGGAATTCTTCGTATTTGGGGCGGATGTTGTTTAAGATGGTAATAGCTTCTTCAACACTTGGCGGCTCTACCAATACTTTTTGGAAACGACGATCCAAAGCGCCGTCTTTCTCAATGTACTGACGATATTCATCTAAGGTAGAAGCACCGATACATTGCAATTCGCCACGTGAAAGCGCAGGTTTGAAAATATTGGAAGCATCCAGCGAACCGGAAGCCCCGCCCGCACCGACAATGGTATGAATTTCATCGATAAACAAGATTACGTCGCGGTTCTTTTCAAGCTCATTCATAATGGCTTTCATCCGTTCTTCAAATTGTCCGCGATATTTGGTACCTGCAACCAAAGCTGCAAGATCCAGACTTATAACGCGTTTGTCGAACAAAATACGCGAAACCTTACGTTGAACAATTCTCAAAGCCAAACCTTCTACGATGGCTGTTTTACCAACACCGGGTTCGCCTATAAGAATAGGATTGTTCTTTTTACGGCGCGATAAGATTTGAGAAACACGTTCAATTTCCTGTTCACGGCCAACAATTGGATCAAGATTACCCAATTCAGCCATGCGCGTAATGTCACGTCCGAAATTGTCAAGAACAGGTGTTTTGGATTTTGTGTTTCCGGCTGCGCCGCCTTGTCTCTGGCGTTGCTGATATTGACGACGTTCTTCGTCATCAAAATCTTCGCCACCCGGTTCATTTCCGGTGTATTCAGAACTTGGCGTATTGCCTTGCAGAATACTTAATTCACTTTTGAAGCGCTCATAATCAACATGAAATTGATTTAATATCTGAGCTGCCGGATTTTCTTTATTTTTCAAAATAGAGAGCATTAAATGTTCAGATTCAACAGTAGGACTCTTTAGAGATTTAGCTTCTAATACTGTGATTCGAATAACTTTTTCAGCCTGACGCGTTAAGGGTAAGCTATTAAGATTGGCAACCGATTTAGTGCCTTTATCTTTTATAACTACTTCTACTTCCTTCCTGAGATCAAACAAATCAATTTTTAAGTTTTGCAGAATCTGAATGGCAAGGCTTTCCCCTTCGCGAATGAGTCCAAGTAATAAATGTTCCGTTCCAATAAAGTCATTTCCTAAACGTAAAGCTTCTTCACGGCTGAAAGAAATGACCTCTTTTACTTTCGGTGAGAAATTAGAATCCATGTGGATATTTTCAGATTAATGTTTGCTTTCAAAGATAATTGAAATTCAACAGAAAAGGTTTGATTTTGTTGCCAATCTTTTCATGTTTTTTTTCGTCTTTAAAATAAAAGCTTTTGATAATTTTTATTCCGTCAATTGCTCAAGTCTGATGCTATTAAATTGAAAAGCAGTAAACTTAAACTATCTATGAACGTTGATTCAAAGGATTTTATTCTATAAATCAAAGATATTTCTATTTTCAGGCAAACGGTGATGAAATTTTAAATCGCTATTTAGATAAATTCGATAATCATTATCAGCATTCAACTTTTGGGCGGCATATTTGGTAGCTGTTGGAGTTTATATTTCCATATTTTAAGCTACATTTGAACCTTTTTAAAGAGTGGCAGTCATAATACCAATAATAATTACTATAAAATGGAATTCAAAATTGATACCAAACCTACTTATACTGTAATTACGCCGGAAACGGGTGATTTAAGTGTAAATTTGGCAGAGGAAATAAGACAAAAGGTGAAAGAAGCGACAGAAACGGACAGTCATAATTTCGTGATTGATTTGACAAATATCGAAAATATGGACATGGCGTCAGGCGATCATTTATTGGACTTGCATAATGAAGTTTACAACAACGGACGTTCTTTGGTTTTTACTTCAATGAAAGAAAGTATTATGAATACGATGAAGAAAGGACAATATCATTTAAGTCTGAATCTCGCACCTACCATGATTGAAGCAATTGATATCATAAGCATGGAAGTACTGGAAAGAGATTTATTGGGAGAAGCTTAGTAAATTCACAGCAATAAAAGTTTTAACTTTAGACAGACCTTATAGGTTTTAAACCCTATAAGGTCTTTTTTAAAATAAGAACGAGCCAATAACCAATTCAATCTCTGTTTAAGTAATTTTATGAATATCAAGCTAACCATTCTTGGAAATAATTCAGCCATTCCCGGAAATGACAGGCATCCTTCTGCACAGATAATTGATATTCATGACCAGCAATTTTTAGCAGACTGCGGCGAAGGCACGCAAATACAAATGCAACGCTACGGCATAAGGCGCAAGCGCATCAATTATATTTTCATCAGCCATCTGCATGGCGACCATTACTTTGGTTTGATAGGATTACTGACCAGTATGGGTTTGATGGGACGAATGAACCCTTTGTATTTATTTGGCCCGCCTGCATTGAAAGATATTATTGATTTGCACCTTTCTGTTGCAAATACAGTTTTGCCATTTGAAATTATATTCAAAGGATTAAAGGAAAACGAAGCGGAAATTCTGGTCGATACACCATATTTCAAAGTACAATCTTTCCCGACCGAACACCGCATTCCTTGTCACGGGTTTCTTTTTACGGCAAAGAATAACGGACGTAAAATAAATCCTGAAAAATGCCGTGAGTATGAGATTCCTTCAGCCTTTTACCGTTATTTAAAAGAAGGCGAGGACTACATAAGAAAAGACGGATTTGAGGTAAAAAATGAATGGGTAACAGAACCCGGCCCAAAGGAAAAGAAATATGCTTATTGTGCCGACACAAAATTCACTTTTTCGTTTCTGGAATATATAAAAGAAGCAGACGCCATTTACCATGAAAGCACTTACCTGCATGAATTGAAGGAACGCGCGGAAGAGCGTTTTCATACCACGGCACATCAGGCGGCTGAACTGGCTTTGAAAGCAAATGCAGGTCGTTTGTTCTTAGGACATTTTTCCTCTAAATACACCATCCTCGATGACTTTTATGAGGAAGCGACCAAAGTTTTTCCCAATACAGAAGTTTCGGTTGAAGGCATGAGCTATGAAATATAATAAATGGTTTTATTGCTAAATTATCTTATTGATTAATAATCAACCGTTATAACAATTACGCAATGAAACCATTTCACAATTAAAGGCTATTTAATCCTGCTTCCTTCACTATCCAAGGCCGTCTTGTGCTGACGTGCGGCTTTTATCTGATTGCTTCCGAATCTGTAAGAAAAATTCAACCGGACTATTCTTGACTCCCTGCTTTGGTTTATATTCAGATAAGTTCCGCCGTAATTGCTGATGGCCTGAAAACGTGCAGTATGTAATATATCTGAAACAGAAAGTTTAATACTTGCTTTCTCATCCCAGAAACGTTTCTGAATACCCATGTCAATAGCACCTACGGCCTTTCTTGTCCATGTTGCTTCCAGACCTTTACCACTATACCAACCACTTATTTCTGCTGTATAATTTTTGCCTAAACTAAATGTTTGCTGAATATAACCTCCAAAAGAAGGCGATTTAATACTGAGGCTAATACCATTATATGCACCTTCAATAACCTGATAATTATACCAGAAATTCACATAGCCATTCCACCATTTCCGTATAGGCAAAGGGCTGCTGATATTGAAACTGTAAATATTTTGAGAAGCTATGTTCTGCTTTTGCAAAAAGGTGGCATTGCCGTTGATTGTATCAGTAATAGTAACAGCGTAATCCCTGACATGAGCATAACCGATATTTGCATTGATCATAGATTTGAAAGTATAGCTCAATTCCAGATTGTTGGTGTACTGCGGTTTCAAAAAAGCGTTACCTTTTTCATAGGTTAATTGGTCCAGCTTATTTTCAAAAGGATTTAAATCCTGATAATCCGGCCTGTCAATTCTCCTGCTATAATTAAATCCGACAGTATTATTTTTATCCAGATTATAGGATACAGCGAGGCTGGGAAAGAGATTCAGATAATTTCGTTTTACATAATTATCGTCCTGAACCTGGCCGTCTGCTCTGGTAAGAATGCCTTCACTATTTGTTTGTTCCATTCGTAAGCCTGTCTGAAAACTCCATTTAGAAAAAGTGCTGTTATAATTTACATAGGCGGCATTTACGTTTTCTGTATAAACAAATTGATTACTCAAACTCAAATCTACAACAGGGTCTTTATGAGGATAATCATAAAACATAAAGGAATTATCGGTTTTCACATTCGCATATTTAGCACCATATCCTAATTTACCTTTCCACAATTTATGCTCAAAATCGAGTTTGGCAGTATAGATACTTATATTGGTCGGCGTATTATTTCCGTTTATTATCTCATACATTAAATCATGAGCGGGATTATAATAATGGTTGGGCTGATAACTTTCGCTTCTGCCGCGAAAAAGTCCGTAATCCGCATCAAACCCAATCGTAGTTTCATTTGTATCAGCATACCGGTAATTAATATTAAAATCTGCGTTCGTTCTGTTGCCAGGTACATTGTTGGAAGATTCCAGTCTTTTTGAGTATTGCTCGGATGATTGACCGTAGATATCTGTATAACCGTTACTGTTGAATGCACCATTTGAGTAATTAGAAGTGACGATGACACCAAATGTATTTTTAGCATTTGCAAAATAGTCAACACCGGCTTTCACATCTACACTTTTCCAATGGTTTTCCAGAGTTGTATGCTGATCATAAACCGTATCGTTTTGAACACGGTAAAGCCCCAACTTACTTTCGTGTTTATCAAGGTAGCTGCTGACATTACTGAATACATTTATCCGCTGATTGCGATAGTTCAGGCTAAAACCTGTATTTGCCTTAGGCGTCAGGCCCTGCGCATATCCCAATGCTATATTGCCATTGGTTCCAAACTTTTTATTCTTCTTAAGCCTGATATTTATAATTCCTGCATTTCCGCTCGCATCGTACTTAGAGCCGGGATTGGTTATAATCTCAATTGCTTCAATATCATTGCTTCCGATGCTCTTTAGATAAGCTGCAAGACTTTTGTCATCCAGCTGCGTCATTTTTCCATCAATGTAAATCTTTACACCGTTCCTGCCTTTAAGACTTATACTTTCGTCATTGTTTACCATCACGCCCGGACTTTTTTGCAATAACTCCAATGCATTGCTACCTGTAGCATTAATACTACCCTCCACATTGAAAACCACCTTATCGGCCCGCACATCAATTGTTGGTTTACGGGTGGTTATAACAACATCGTTAAGTTTTTTAGTTTCCGGTTCAAGTTGGATTGCAGCTTCACTCAAATCAATATTATTTAATATAAATATTGCGGTATATTTTGTTTGAAAGCCAATACTTGAATAACTCAGCACACAAGTATCATTTATTCCGGTTTCTATTTCATAAGTACCATTTACGTCCGTAATTGCGGCTTTATATAAACTGCTGTCCTTTGCATTTAGTAATGAAACTGTCACGCCTGGCAGTAATTCATCTTTATCATCTTTTACGACACCATGGATTTTATGTTGGTTTTGCGCACTTAAGCGAATAGATGTCATTAAAAGGCTAAAAGCGAATAATAATAATTTTGTTTTCATATATAGTGCTAAGTATTATTTTAAACATATTACAAAGCAAAGATAGGTACCTTGCAATATATAGTACTATATTTAACAAAATATTATGAAAATAAAAAGAGCCCTGATAATCAGGACTCTTTGAAAATATGTTGAGAATCAATGCAATATTTAAATTTCCGGAATGATTGCTTTTAAAATCAAAAGATTTGGTTTCTTTAAAAATAGATGGACATAAACTAAAGTCTGTAACTCAATATTATAGGCACAGCAATGTTCATATCTTCGGCTTTAGTTGAAAAATTAAACTTTAGCTCTGCTCCAAAGCTGAATTTTTTATTCAGTATTCTCTTATAACCCACAGCAAGGCTTCCATCGGCAAAAGAAAGTATTCTGTTATTCACCATGTTATCTCCGGCCTGAGCCCTATTGAAAAGAATGGAAGGACCAAAGCTGAAATTAGTGTAAAACCCTTTTGTCAGCCTCATTCCTATTACCAAATGAAAAGGTATTGCAGCCAAAGTTGCTTTGATATTTTCCGCTTTGTCATCTTCTGCTCTGTAATATTTATTATAACCTATTTCAACGCCTAAAGCCACCAGATATTTTGAATCCCACATAATACGGGCGAAAAAACTATAGTTCAAAGGTTTCACACCATCTCTGAAAGTGCGGATATTATTGAAATAATAATTGGGTCCGCCGGACACAGAAGCTGTGAATCTATGAGTTTGCTGTGCATTCAAATTAAAGAAAGCAGTCAGCAGCAACAAGATTAGGATGTATAGCTTTGATTTCATTCGTTATGTTTATTCCTGACTGTAAAATTGATAAGCTAAAATGGACGGATAGTTAGAAAGAATACCATCGTATTGACTTTTGGTAATAACATCACTTATGCCTGTTTCATCATCCAATGTCCAGGTAAAGATTTTTATATTATTGGCATGGGCATCTTCAGTATCATCGGTTAAAATACCCAATGTCCATCTTGGCCCGAATATCTTAGAACCTGCATTTTTAGCTTTTTCAAGACTTAATTCGCATAAAGATGGCAGTCCCTGATGATTGGGGAAAGCAAGAAATTTTTCATAAGCATCGTCGGTAGGTAACCCAAAGAAAATAAAAATGTTCCTGCCTTTTGAATTGGCATGAGCAATGGCCTTTTGGGCAACAGGGACTACTATATTGAAAAAATTATCTTTACCCCCGTCTTTGCAATCAAGCCATACATAATTGAGTTCTGTGGAGTCAATTGCAGTCATCAGCATATCCTCCATAGTTGGGATGGATTGTCCATCCACAAGTTTTATATAGGATTTCAAAAAGTCATAAGAATACTGGTCAATATTGCCGACTATCGGACTTTTCTGCGTAAGTCTTGTATTAATATCGGCATCATGATATATTACAGGAATATGGTCTTTTGTCAGCCTGATATCAATGTCAATACCTGTAGCACCAAGCTTTTCAGCAAATTTCACAAGGTTAATGGAATTCTCTGCATAAGGCAGGTTATCAGAATTGCGTCCTCCGCCTCTGTGTGCCAGCAACGCAAAATCGCGCGACAGTACGGAGTTGGAAAATGGCCTTGTAAAAGCCAATGATATTGAGCTTCCGTCAATCATACCATTCATAATTATGCCTTGACCGCTATGATTAAAAATAGAGATTGCACCTTCTTCCTTTGCTATAGTAAATTCAATCTGACCTTGTTCATTATTGATAGGCGACCGCCAGATTCCGGCCATCCTGAAGCTACTGTCGTTGGGATTAAACCCTACTTCCAGGTTAACATACTGTCCATCTTTTTCACTAAACAAGCACAATGTTCCGTGCTTCCATTTTGCCACAAATTTGCCGCCGAGCGGTGTATTGCCGTTTTGCATTTCATACACTCCTTCAAAATAAGTTTTCAGGCTGTCGGAAAAGGAAACAGTATTTTCAAGGTTGGCTTTGGAGAATGGAGGCAAAGGACTAAAATCGTCTTTAATGCAGGACGAAAAAGATAAAATGCAGGACAATAAAAACAGTTTCCCGGCAATTAAAATATAGTATTTCAATGAGTCCATGTAAAAAGTATTATAACTTAAACCCGATATTCAGTTCTGGTATGAAATATTTGCGGTGAATTGTATTAAAAGCAGGCCAGCCTAAAATATTGAACTTATCAAAATTGGCAATGAAACCGAAACTTACGGAATGTTTCCGTGTCAGTCTTTGTTCCACAAAAAGCCCGAATGAATAACCGTTGAACAGATATTTTATAAGATTATCCGTTTCGTAAGAACCAAGCGAAACCCTTGCACTGCTTATATAATCCAACTTTCCCTGAAGTGTCAATGCTATTTCCTTCCTGTTATACCCTATTCTGAAGCTGGGATAATGTTGTAGCAACCGTATTGTATTATCATATCCGTAAGTCCTTAAAAAGCCAAAATCCAATGCAGCCTGATATCCTAATCCAAATTGTACTTCATCAGAAAAAGAATGATTCCAGGAAAGCCCCAATCGAAGTTCATTAGCCACCACCAAAGTTTTAAAAGCACCGATCAGGGAAAAAGCTTCAGATAAGAAATAACCGGCCCGATATTCAATCATTGGTCCGCTGATGGATTGTTCCAGCCAATCTTTGGGAAGATAAATCTGTGCGAGGGTAATGGAATGGTCAAACTTTCCAGCTTTTTTGGGAGCGGGCAGGAACATGGATTCTTTCTGGATATCAAAGTCATAAGTTCCCTGAGCATCGGATGCCAGACTAAAAAACAATAATATTGGAAAAAGTAATTTCTGCAACATACAGGGGCTTGCTTTTTAGTCCTGAGTAACACAGCATTTTAGAAGCCGTTATGAGTCAACACTTTTCAAAGAAAATCGTTCAATATCATAAACTTAATTTTAGATTTAAAACATTGCTGAACCCTTTAAGGTCGTCATTGACCTCCCTGCAGATAATAATTAAGTGGTCTGTATTTCTTTTTACCATCAGATAATGGAATAAAGGATGGCAGTCATCATCTTCACATACAATACGGTTTGCTTTGGTGTTTAAAGGCTGACCAATGCCTCCGCCTCCGCCGATTACAAGAAAGGTTTTCCCTTCTATTTTAAAATGTTCGAAATTATGAGAATGGCCGCTCAGAAAGAGCTTGCATTTAGGCGTTTTCAAAAAGGATGTCACAAAAGCATCCTGTACTTTTTTGTTGCTTCCAACTACTTTACTGTTTGAATAAGGCGAATGATGGCAGGCGACAATAATTGCCTTGACCGAATCATTTTCATTTAATGCGGCTAATGTCTTTTTATAATAATCCTTTTGCTTGGCCTGTTCATCAACGGTGAGTTTTGAAAAATTAGAATTCATCAAAAGCACTGCCACAGAATCTCTTATAACATAATAACCTGTCTTGCTATGCTCCGGAAACCGCTTTTGGAAAGCTGCAATACCAATTCGTCCGTTATAAATGTATTCATGGTTACCAAGACAAGCCCAGACATTGCCTTTATAGCTTCTGATGCTATCCAGAAATAAATCAATCTTTTTCCATCTTTTTGGTTTTGAACCTGCAGCTACGACATCACCTAACAAAAAAACATTCTGCGGCCGCTTTTGAAGGATATCATCAAAAATCATTTTGGTGGCAACTGCATTAAACGGTGTGCGATGAATGATGGTTTCAGCAAACAAAGGCGCTTGCGTATCACTGACGAAAATCAGTGTGTCGTTTTGAGATACTGAACTATCTGTTTTCGCAAAAACTTTTATTGAATGCATACAAATCAATATCAATGCAAATGATACGAAAACAATATTTCCTGTCAGAAACTGTTTTTGTCGGCCAATATGATATGTTTTCAATAATTTCATCTCTTTACTCTATCTTTTCTTTATCTATATCTTCTGTAACATCTATTCCACCCTAATTGTTTTCAATTATATAGTTAGGCGTAAGCATTAAATGCCCACCAACCGAAAATACTATTATCAATAATCAATTTGTGGTTCATATAAAATAGTCAGGTTAGACTTTAAAAATAGACAAAAGCTTAATATTATAAGAGGAGTAAAATGCGCTATATATAAATCCTATTCGCACTTAAACCTGCAATGAACATTATTACCTGAATTATTCCTAATTTTGCGCATTCTTTTCATTTTTCTATTTATTTTCTATGAATCTTTTTGCTCAATTGCAGCACGAATTTACGCAACGCCATATTGGTCCTGATGCGCAGGAAACCCGCGAAATGCTTGACACCATTGGCATTGACAGTATTGATGAATTGATTAACAAAACAGTGCCGACGGCCATTCGCCTGCCAAAGCCTTTGAATCTGCCTGCTGCTGTAAGCGAAGCGGAATACCTTCGTCAGATCAAAAATGTTTCTTTAGGAAATAAAGTATCCAAAACTTACATCGGACAAGGTTATTATGATACACATACACCAAGTGTTATCCTTCGTAACATTTTTGAAAATCCGGGTTGGTACACACAATACACGCCTTACCAGGCTGAGATAGCACAAGGCCGTCTGGAAAGTTTATTGAACTTCCAGACTGTAGTGAGCGATTTAACAGCTTTGCCGATTGCAAATGCTTCTCTTCTGGATGAAGCTACTGCTGCAGCGGAAGCTATGGCTATGTTCTTCCACATGCTGAACAAAGGCGATAAGTTAGAACGTCCGAAATTGTTTATAGATAACGAAATGTTCCCTCAGACCAAAGACGTTGTCGTAACACGTGCTACTCCATTAGGAATAGAAATCGTTTTCGGTGATTATAAAGCGGCTGAAATCGACGGAACTTATTTCGGTGCGTTGATTCAATATCCAAACGATAAAGGTTCTGTAGAAGATTACAGAAGTTTCATCGAAAAAGTACATACTGCAGGTGCTTACGTTGGTATGGCTACTGATTTACTGGCATTGACTTTATTAACGCCTCCTGGCGAATTAGGTGCTGATGCTGCATTTGGCGTAGCACAGCGTTTTGGCGTTCCGTTAGGATTTGGTGGCCCACATGCTGCTTTCTTCTCTTGTAAAGATGAATTCAAACGTAATATCCCGGGTCGTATCATTGGTATCAGCGTTGATTCCAATGGCAACCGTGCCTTACGTATGGCTTTGCAAACCCGCGAGCAACATATCAAACGCGAAAAAGCTACTTCCAATATCTGTACGGCTCAGGCCTTGTTAGCCAATATGGCTGCGATGTATGCTGTATTCCACGGTCCTGAAGGATTGAAAAATATTGCATTAAGAGTGCACGCTTTAGCTCAAACTTTAGCAAATGCATTGACAGATGGAGGACAAACATTAGTTTCTACTTCTTTCTTCGATACAGTTGTTATCAAAGCAAATAATGTAGAGGCTATCCGTGAGAAGGCTTTGGCAAACAATATCAACTTCCGTTATTTTCCTGAAGGATTGATCGGTATTTCTATTGATGAAACCACCAACTTTGAGGATCTTGCAGATATTATCAATACAGTGAATTTAGTTGAAGGCGCTGTTGGTTACAATGTAGACGAAGAACATTTATTGAATGATATTCCTGCTGATTTGGTTCGTACTTCAACTTATCTGACACATTCCGTTTTCAATTCCCATCACAGCGAAACGCAAATGATGCGTTATATCAAATTTTTGGAAAACAAAGATTTGAGCCTGAACACTTCCATGATTTCTTTGGGAAGCTGTACGATGAAATTGAATGCAGCTACGGAAATGATGCCGTTAAGCTGGGCGCATTGGAGCAAAATCCATCCGTTCACACCTGTTGATCAGGCTAAAGGTTATATGCAGATTGTAAAAGAACTGGAAATATACCTGAGCGAGATCACTGGTTTTGATGCCTGCAGCCTACAGCCAAACAGTGGAGCTTCCGGTGAATACGCAGGTTTGCTTGCTATTAAAGGTTACCACGAAAGTCGTGGCGACCATGACCGCAATGTTATCCTTATCCCGATTTCTGCACATGGCACCAATCCTGCGTCTGCAGTGATGGTGGGTTACAAGGTAGTGGTAGTAAAAGCTTTGGAAAACGGTAATATCGACGTTGCGGATATGAAAGCGAAAGCGGAACAATACGCTGCAAACCTTGCAGGTGTAATGATTACCTATCCTTCCACTTATGGTATCTACGAAGAAAGCGTAAAAGACATTATCGATATCATCCACACTAACGGCGGACAGGTTTATATGGATGGCGCGAATATGAATGCGCAGGTTGGACTGACTGCTCCGGGTTATATCGGCGCCGATGTCTGTCACCTGAACTTACACAAAACTTTCGCAATTCCACACGGTGGCGGTGGCCCCGGAATGGGACCAATTTGTGTGAAATCGCATTTACAACCTTACTTACCTGGTCACGTTTTCGGACATGATACATCCAATAATAACAACTGGCAACATGGTGTTTCCGCATCTCCTTACGGTTCTGCTTCTATTTTGCTGATTAGTTATGCTTACATCCGTTTACTTGGACCTGATGGTTGTAAAAAAGCAACTGAATATGCTATTTTGAATGCCAACTATATGAAAGCGCGTTTACAAAACGATTATCCGATTTTGTATTCCGGTTCAAACGGTACTTGTGCACACGAATTCATCGTTGATTTGCGTCCATTTAAAAAAACTGCTGAAATCGAAGCGGAAGATATCGCTAAACGCTTGCAGGATTATGGTTTCCACGCACCAACCATGAGTTTCCCAGTGGCAGGAACCATTATGATTGAACCTACAGAAAGTGAGGACAAGTCAGAATTGGATCGTTTCTGCGAAGCTTTATTGGCAATCAGAGAAGAAATAAAGGCTATTGAAAATGGCGAGGCTGATAAAAAAGAAAATCCGTTGAAGCATGCGCCGCATACACAAGCAGTAGTTATTTCATCTGACTGGAACCGTCCTTATAGCAGAGAAACTGCAGCATTCCCGTTACATTACGTTATGTCAAACAAGTTCTGGCCTTCCATCGGAAGAGTTAATAATACAGTTGGCGACCGTAATCTGATTTGTACTTGTGAGCCAACAGAAGCTTACATGCAGGAAGCATAATTATTAATATTTCTTTGATTTCCGGCAAATCAAAAACATACTTAAAGAGTCGATTTATTCAAATCGGCTCTTTTTTATTTATAGCCTTTCCTATCCATTATTAAAAACAAAAAGTTATCATAAAGCATCAAAATACTATATACTTAATCAACGCTTTTTTCTACTTTACAGATAATTAAAATAGCGTCCTATGAACAAAAAAATTACAATCCTTTTATTGCTTTCAATATGCCTGCCGTGGCTGGGCAGTGCACAAAGCAATATCCATATTTCAGCATGGGAAAATGTGCCGGACGGCCTGGTAACACAATCCGGTAAAAGAAATATCATACCATTAAAATACAAAACGTATTATCAGCATACAAACTCTTTGCAATCAGAGTTGAAAGAAGTATCTACCGATTATGATCAGGCAAAAGTGATGGATCTGCCTATGCCGGATGGCAATGTAATGACATTCAGAATATGGCAGACTCCTATGATGGAACCTGCACTGGCAGCAAAATATGAAACAATAAAGACCTTTACGGCTGAGGCTGTCGGCAACCATAATATCACTGCGAAAATTGACATTTCTTCTTCAGGCTTTCATGCTATGGTATTTAATGGCAGCGAAACTTATTTTATTGATCCGTATAGCGATGAAGACAACAACTATTATATCTGTTATTATAAAACAGATGTTCAAAGAATTGGAAGCTTCAGTTGCAATGTTCTTGATAATATTACCAGTGATTTAAATAATGAAAGCGGTATTGCTACCGGCAACAAAACACATGGCACACAAAGAAGAACTTACAGATTAGCGCTTGCCTGTACTTATGAATATTCGGTTGCCGTTGGTGGTGCTACACCTACCAAAGCCAGTGTTCTTGCACAAATGGTTCTAATTATGAATAGAGTGAACGGTGTGTATGAAAGAGAGCTTGCAAGCACAATGACACTTGTAGCAAATACAGATACTTTAATATTTTTAACAGCAGCAGATCCTTACACCAATGACGACGGCAGTGCAATGCTTACAGAGAATATTAATACTGTAAATGCCAGAGTCGGAGCAGGCAATTTTGATATAGGCCATGTATTCAGTACCGGTGGTGGCGGTGTGGCTTATCTGGGTGTATTGTGCAATAACACTTATAAGGGTGGCGGCGTAACAGGTTTGCCGAATCCTGTGGGCGATGCTTTTGCTATTGATTATGTAGCGCATGAAATGGGCCACCAGTTTGGCTCCGATCATACTTTCAATGATTGTGGTGGTAATGAAGCTTCAACAATGGCTTTCGAGCCGGGCAGCGGCTCTACAATTATGGCCTATGCCGGTATTTGCGGTTCGCAGGATTTACAAAGCCATAGCGATGCTTATTTTCATGCGGTAAGCTTAAGGAATATTATCACACACATTACCGGCAGTGGCGGCACTTGCGCTGTAATTACTGCAACACCAAATGTTCCCAATAGTTTTCCTGATTTTACAAATACTTATGCCATCCCAAACTGGACACCTTTTGAACTGGTTGCTCCGGCTGTAACAGATGCTACGCAAGACACTTTGTTGTATTGCTGGGAAGAATGGGACCTGGGCGGTGTAACTTTACCCTGGGATGCTAATAACAATACGATGCCTTTCTTCCGTTCGTTCAGCCCTGCTTTTTCCGGCACGAGGGTTTTTCCTACAATGAATAATGTGCTTGCAAGAATTTACAGTTATAAGGGTGAGCGATTGCCTTATGCTGCAAGAACATTGAAATTTATTCTGACTGTACGCGATATCTATCAGGGTTATGGCGACATCAATTCGTCGTTCGATACTGATACGATTACTATAAATACCTCTGCCATTGCAGGAAGTACAGATACATTTAAAGTAACATCTCAGGCTGCAGCTGTAAACTGGGATCCCAATTCAAATCAAACGGTGACCTGGAATGTCGGAACGACAGCATCAAGCCCCATTAGTGCAAGTACGGTAAATATTTACCTTTCCATTGACAGCGCCAAAACATTCCCTTATCTGATAGCATCAGCGGTTCCTAACAATGGAAGTGCGACAGTACATATTCCTTCCGGTGTGCCGCCAAGTACAAAGGCGCGTATAAAAGTAAAGGGAAACAACAATATTTTCTTTCAGGTTAACAGGGCAAATATTACTATTACCAATACACCGTTACCTATTACACTTGCATCCTTTAAGGCATCCAAAAATGACTGTGACATTATTTTAAACTGGAGCATGGATAGCAAGGATAACTCTGGCATTATCCTGGAAAGAAGTTCGGATGGTGAGCAATTTGAACGGATTGCAGATATTCCGAAACAAAGCGGAAACGAATACAATTATCATGACAAGGGATTAAAAACAGGTACTTATCAATACAGATTAGTTATCAAACAGCATGATAACAGTATTCTATATAGCAGTGTGCTATCATTGAATATGGTTTGCAACAGAAATAATGCAGTTATTCTTTCGCCAAACCCTGCAAAGGATTACCTGAAAATTCAGACTACCGAAACTTTAAAAGAGATAAGCATTTATACGACTTCCGGCCAGAAGATTGAAACATTGACAATGCCTCAAAGCGTTGTAAATATCAGCCATCTTTCAGCAGGTCTTTATTTTATTCATATTATGGATATAAACGGCAGCATGCAGGTTTTGAAGTTTATTAAAGAATAAAGGCTATTAAATTTAGTAAAACGAAAATGCCATTCAGCTAAAATGAAATACTCAGCTGAATGGCATTTTCAATAAAAACGGACTGTAATATATCTCTGGCAAATGAATAACAACCAACGGTGGTAAAGTGCTGTTTATTTCAAAGCCAGTTTCAACTCATCCAACTGCGTCGGATTTACGGCTGAAGGCGCATCAATCATCACATCCCGGCCTGAATTGTTTTTAGGGAACGCGATATAATCCCTGATGGTTTCATCGCCGCCCAGTAATGCACACAAACGGTCGAAACCTAAAGCAAGACCACCATGCGGCGGCGCGCCATATTCAAATGCGCCTAACAAGAAACCGAATTTCTCCTGAGCTTCGTGTTCATTAATTCCAAGGGCTTCAAACATCTGCAATTGTAAATCGCGTTGATGAATACGAATGGAGCCACCACCGATTTCTGTACCATTCAATACCAAGTCATAGGCATTCGCCATAATATAAGGATACTTGGCTTTATCTTTCATCCATTCAATCTGGTCGGGCTTCGGCGATGTGAAAGGATGGTGCCTTGCTACCCAACGCCCTGCACCGCCGCCATCATCATTGTTTTCTGCAAACTCAAGTAATGGGAAATCGATAACCCACAAAGGTTTGTACTCATTCCTGTTTCTGAAACCTAAACGGTTACCCATTTCCAGACGCAATTCGCTCATCGCTTTACGGGTACGTTCTGCTGGGCCTGTTAATATCAATATCAAGTCACCGGGCTGCGCATTTGCTTTTTCAGCCCATTGCTTCAATCTTTCTTCATTATAAAATTTATCGACAGAGCTTTTCAAAGTGCCGTCAGCATTGCATTTGACATACATCATGCCGGTCATACCAATTTGCGGGCGCTTTACCCATTCTGTCAATTCATCCAATTGCTTACGTGTATATTCGCTGCAACCTGGCGCTGCAATAGCTACCACAAATTCAGCATCATCCATTACTTTGAAATCTGCACCGCCAACAAGATTTACTTCTTCGTCGCTTTCAATCAGCACACCTTTTGGGGCTTTCAATTCCACCAATTCCATGCCGAAACGAATATCCGGCTTATCATTACCATAACGTTTCATTGCCTGCGCCCATGTCATGCGTGGAAACGCTTCGTTAAAAGTCATGCCTTTTACTTCCTGAAACACATGTCTGGTAAGGCCTTCGAACATATTCAATATATCTTCCTGTTCCACAAAAGCCATTTCGCAGTCGAGTTGTGTAAATTCGGGCTGACGATCGGCGCGCAAATCTTCATCCCTGAAGCATTTTACGATTTGATAGTAACGATCGTAACCGCTCACCATCAGCAGTTGCTTAAATGTTTGCGGGCTTTGCGGCAAAGCATAAAACTCACCTTCGTTCATACGTGACGGTACAATGAAATCGCGTGCGCCTTCTGGGGTGGACTTGATAAGGAATGGTGTTTCAATATCATAAAAACCTTTTGAATCCATGTAAGTACGCACCGAACGGTTTACCCTGTAACGCAGTTCCAGATTGCGTTGCAACGTTGGACGGCGTAAATCGAGATAACGGTATTTCATACGCAGCTCTTCTCCCCCATCGGTTTCTTCCTCAATAGTAAAAGGCGGAACAGCAGATTTATTAAGGACTTTATATTCCGTAATTTCTATTTCAATATCACCCGTTGCAAGCTTCGGGTTCTTGTTACTGCGTTCAATAACTTTACCTGTCGCCTGTATCACAAATTCACGGCCCAAAGGATTTGCATCCAATTGCTGTGTCAGGGTTTCATTGAAATATAATTGCGTAATACCATAACGATCTCGTACATCTACAAAAGCTATACTTCCAAATTTACGTTGAATCTGAACCCAGCCTGCAAGGGTTACATTAGTATTGACATTTTCGATGCGGAGCTCTCCACAGTTGTGTGTACGGTACATTTAATTGAAGATTTTAGATTTCAGATGTCAGATGTCAGACTCTGTAAATAACGTCCTGAGCTTAAAGCCAACAACCAAAAATCAGTCATGAAATTTCGGCTGCGAAGATAATGAATTGAGGAGGATTATTGGTTGTAATAAGGTTGATTTCTTAATCTTCCAAAAAATTTAAAAAAATAATTTTGCGTAACCGAATAGTTACACTTATATTTGTAACCGAATGGTTACACTATTTAAATAAATACCATTCTAAAACAAGAGAAATCATGAGAAGAGATGTATTCCAGGCTATTGCAGATCCGACAAGAAGAGATATTCTGAATCTTTTATCGACCCAGACATTAAATCTTAATTCAGTTGCAGAAAAGTTTGACATAAGCAGACCGGCAGTATCAAAACACATTAAAATATTAACAGAGTGCGGGCTTATCATTATTAAACAGGAAGGCCGCGAAAGATTTTGCGAGGCTAAATTGGAGGGGTTAAATGAAGTCTCACATTGGATAGAGCAATACAGGCAGTTCTGGGAAAGCAAATTAGACAGCCTTGAAAATTATTTAAACAAAATACAATCATCTGCTAAAAACAATAAAAATGGAAAACACAACAAAAAATGATTCGCAAAAAGGCCGCGAAATATTCGTTGAACGCACGTTTAATGCACCTGTTGAATTGGTATGGGAAGTATTTACCAAACCGGAACATATAAAAGAATGGTGGGGGCCGAATGGCTTTACAAACACTATAGAAAAAATGGATGTAAAACCTGAAGGTCAATGGAAATTTGTAATGCACGGTCCGGATGGCGAAGACTTTGAAAACCTGAACGTTTATAAAGAAATAGAGCAATACAAAAAAATTGTGATGGAACATGTAGGCTGGCCCAACCATCTTTATACTATCACTTTTACGGCACAGGGTGATAAAACACATGTACATTGGCACATGTTATTTGAGTCTAAAGAGCTTCTTGAGAAATTGGCACGAACACATGGCGTAGATAAAGGACTGGAACAAAATATGGAAAAGCTTGGACGTTATTTATCAGAAAACATTCAAACCATTATTTCTGAATAGCATATTTGTCACGCTTCTTCATCAATGGATTTTCAAAATACCTGTAAAGCAGAAAGGATAATAAAAGTACTATTGTCCAATAAGAAATGTAAACGAAAAACAGCAGAAGCGGATTTTCTATTTTCATTTGGTAAAAGAAAGGGATATACACGAGTGAATAGTGCACCAGATAAATGGAATAAGAGATCCTGCTTACAAATTGAATTACATTTTTAAATGAAGCATTGGATATTGAAGCTATGGAATTTGCATAAGGCAGCAATAAAGAAAAATTGATCGGTAAAATCAAATATAAAAATGCATCGCTAAAGAATTTCAATGTTGGGTTGTCAGTATTGCAAACAGCCAGCCCTTCATTCGAGATGAGATAGTAAATACAAATGGTTCCGATGATGCCAATGGCGAAAAGCTGCTTTCTTATACGGTTTATAACTGGCCTTTTGAAATAAACAAAATATGCAATCATTACGCCATAAGCCAATGCATCCAGACGAAGAAAAACAACTTTTCGGATTCCGGCATCCTGATCCGGGCCATTGATGGGATGAAATGCATTGAAGAAACGAAGCAATACAAAAACAGTTATAAAGGCAACAAGTATCTTAAAAAGAAAGCGTTGTTTATTTACAGGTTTAAAAACAAGGTAAGGTATATAAATGCTGAATGGAAGCAATAAATAAAACCATTCTTCCACCGCAAGGCTCCAGGCTTCGCCAAAGAAAAAGGGAGGGTGCGGATACCAGAGATTCTGGGCAAAAATATAGAACAGAAATTTATAAGATTCCACACTGCCTATAGAAAGCAAGGCATAGAGGAGAATATCTACCGTTAAAATCAGCCAGTAATTGGGCAAGGTCCTGAACCATCTCCTGATTAGAAAAACACGGATATCGCTGACGCTGAATTGCGGGCTTTCTACAAATGTTTTAATAAGAATGGTACCGATAAGGAAACCACTTAAAACAAAAAATAATTCAACGCCTAAAGCGCCCAGTGGCTGAGTAAATTTGAAAAAATTTTCTACCAAAAAACCAACAAAAGGGATGGATTTCAATGGCAGCAAAAACTCAAATGTATGAGAGAAAACAACGGATAGTATAGCAATAGCTCTCAATAGGTCAAGGCCAAAGATGCGCTCTTTTTTGATGATTTAAAATTTTAGGTTCGAACAAGAATTCAAAAATAAACATTCATGTTAAAGAACGACAATCCTGGTCATAAAATCATTTATTTATTTAAACCAATCTTCAACATTTTAAAAATTAAACAATGGAACAACAGCCTATTATTATCGAACGGACTTATAACGCACCAGTCGAAAAGGTCTGGAAAGCTTTAACAGATAAAGCACAAATGAAGGAATGGTATTTTGATATTCCCGATTTCAAACCGGAAGTTGGTTTTGAATTTGAATTTATAGGCAAAGGAAAGAAAGGAGAAGAATATCTGCATAAATGCAAGATTACAGAACTTGTTCCCCAAAAGAAACTAACACATAGCTGGCGTTATGATGGTTATGAGGGTAATTCTTTTGTGACATTCGAATTAAGTGCTGAGGGAGATAAAACACACATCAAACTTACGCATACAGGCCTCGAAACCTTCCCTCCGATAGAGGCATTTGCAAAATCGAATTTTGTGGAGGGCTGGACTTATATTATTGGTAAGGGGTTGAAGGAATTTGTGGAGGAATAAGGGTTTTCACCAAGGTTTGTCAATTTATAGATTTGTCAACTTTCTAAAAGTTGACAAATCTTGATAGCAATAATAAACAATAAAGTAAAATCTTGAAAAATCAACCTTTCAATTCTTCCAGCATTTTCTGGAAAGTTTCTTTGTCATTTGCCCAGCCAAGGCTACTGATCTTAGCCCACGAAATAAGGAAATCGTGTATGCTTCCGTAATAAACCTCAATATCATCTGTTGTAATAATCCTTATAACGCCTTCGTTGGAAACCTGCAGCGAAAACAAATATACTCTGTCTTTCTGCAAGCCTTTATCTTCTGTTAAAGAAAGGGCGGTTATTAATTGTGTGGTCATTTGTTCCATGTTGCAAATTTAAAACAACTATCGTTTTTACTCTAAAAAAAATAAGATTTGCAGGTTATATGGTTATCGTTTCTTTCATCCTGCCTGCCACGCGTTTACCTATTTTTATAAGTGGCAATTCTACAAAATAATGCAGTAGTGTAGCTGTAATGGTGGTGACAACAAAACACAGGAACAGCATGGAAAAAAAAGCGTACTGCCAATTGCTGAACATCGGTAATATCACAGTTTCCCAATAGTCGCCAATTGCCCATACAAATACCCAGTGCATCAGATAGATGCCGTAGGAGATCCTACCATAAAACAACAAAATGGGGTGTTCAAAAAATCGCTGGACATTTTTGAAGTGAATGAGAAAAGCAAGGAATATAAAAGCTGCAAGACCTGAAAAAATAAAGAAATCCACTTTCAGAACATTCATCGCATATTCCAATGTAGAACCCAAAGGTGAAATCCGGACTATTTGCCTTAATGAAAAGAATAATGCAGCAATTATAAGCAGAGGAACCCTGTATTTATAATACCAGGTTTGCTTAAATTCTTTTTGTTGGATTTCAACAAAGTAGAAAGAAAGAAAAATTCCGAGTACAAAATGAAATAAAAAGAAGCCGGTAATATTAATAGTCAAAAAAGATGCAAACAAAAGCCATGGCAATAATCTCCTGTCGTATCTTGGAATTAATATCAGAAAAGGCATCAAAAATGAGAAGCAGATTTCTATTGTCAGGGTCCAACCTGGCAAATAAAATTTGTTATATCCTCTTATCAGCAAAGCCTCATTCCAGAATTCGGATTTATTCAGGACAAATACATCAACCCAATTTAAAGAGGAGGGTGCAATCATCCAAAAAGATGCATACAAAGCATTTATTAAAAGTGCAATCCAAAATGCAGGAAAAATTCTGAAAATACGATTCACATAGAATTTTCCAATATCAAGCTTTTTCCCGAGCTGAACATATGGATAGGATAATACCATCCCGCTTAAAACGAAAAAGAAAGCAACAGCATCATTGCCATTGAATAAAATGGAAGCAAATTTAATGGAGCGATAGTCACCATATTTCCAATTTATAAAATGTCCAAAAACTACCATCAAGGCTGCTATCCCTCTTACAGAGTCCAGATAAGCCAGGCGGGGGCTTGTTGTTATTCGATTTTCCATCAAGGAGCCAAAATTAAAAAAGATAAGACGGAATGTATAAAAAAAGTCCCGAATTGCTTCGGGACTTTTCAATATTAATCTTTACCGTAGTAAATCTTATTTGATGATTTCAGTAACCTGACCAGCACCTACTGTACGGCCACCTTCACGGATAGCGAATTTAAGACCTTTATCCATCGCGATTGGAGCGATTAATTTAACAGTCAAAGAAACGTTATCACCAGGCATTACCATTTCAACACCTTCAGGTAACAAGCACTCACCAGTTACGTCTGTAGTACGGAAATAGAACTGAGGACGGTATTTGTTGAAGAATGGAGTATGACGACCACCTTCATCTTTACCTAAAACGTAAACTTCACCTTTAAATTCAGTGTGAGGAGTGATTGATTTAGGAGCACAGATTACCATACCGCGACGGATATCTTTCTTATCGATACCACGTAACAACAGACCTGCGTTATCACCTGCTTCACCACGATCCAATAATTTTTTGAACATCTCAACACCTGTACAAGTAGAAGTCAATGGAGACTCATTGAAACCAACGATTTCAACGTTGTCACCTACAGTGATAACACCGCGCTCGATACGACCAGTAGCAACAGTACCACGACCAGTGATAGTGAATACGTCTTCTACTGACATCAAGAATGGTTGATCAACCGGACGTGGAGGTAATGGAATGTATTCATCAACTGCATCCATCAAATCTTCGATAGCTTTAATACCAGCCGGCTCACCGTTCAAACCTGCAAGAGCAGAACCTTGGATGATTGGAGTGTTATCACCGTCGAAATCGTTTTTGCTCAATAATTCGCGAATTTCAAGCTCAACTAATTCAAGGATTTCAGGATCGTCAACCAAGTCAACTTTGTTCATGAAAACAACGATACGAGGAACACCTACCTGACGTGCAAGAAGGATGTGCTCTTTAGTTTGTGGCATCGGACCATCTGTAGCTGCAACAACCAAGATAGCACCGTCCATTTGAGCAGCACCTGTAATCATGTTCTTCACATAATCCGCGTGACCTGGACAGTCAACGTGTGCATAGTGACGATTTAATGTTTGATATTCAACGTGTGCAGTGTTGATTGTAATACCACGCTCTCTTTCTTCAGGAGCGTTATCAATTGCATCGTAATCTTTTTTCTCAGCCAAACCTTTAGACGCTAATACCGTACTAATAGCTGCAGTCAATGTGGTTTTACCATGATCGACGTGACCAATGGTACCAATGTTTACGTGGGGTTTCTCCCTTTTAAAGGTCTCTTTTGCCATTGTTATTCTTTTTTAAAAGAAGTTTTTATTAAAATATAGAGTGTAATTATTACTAAATTCTATGAGCTGTTGAGCAGGATTGAACTGCCGACCTCTTCCTTACCAAGGAAGTGCTCTACCGCTGAGCTACAACAGCTTTTTGAATTGCTAAATGGTGGTTTTGCTAAATCGTTTTAATCAGATTAACAATTACAACCATTTATCAATTCAAATAATCAAATCTCTGAGCGGAAGACGAGGCTCGAACTCGCGACCTATAGCTTGGAAGGCTATCGCTCTACCAATTGAGCTACTTCCGCTTAACTAATTCTGAATTTTTGATTATTGGCTTTGAATATTTTTTTCTATCCATTCAAAATTTAAAATCAGGCATTCAAAATTTAAAAATGTGGGCAGTGAAGGATTCGAACCTCCGTACACGTACGTGAGCAGATTTACAGTCTGCCGCCTTTAACCACTCGGCCAACTACCCTTGTGAATTGTCAATTGTGAATCGTAAAATTTATTCACAGTCCACCATTATCAATTCACAAAAAAAGAGCCACTTGCCGGGATCGAACCAGCGACCTACTGATTACAAATCAGTTGCTCTACCAGCTGAGCTAAAGTGGCCTTTTATTATTCATTTTTACAAAGAACTCTTTCCCTTAATCTGCTTACAGAGCGTTGCTCTGTTTGCGTTGGGAGTGCAAAGGTAGGGGCTTATTTTGATTCTGCAAACTTCTTTTAAAAGTTTTTTTGAAATTTATTAAGAACCTTGACTTTTGGTTTTAAACGATTGATTTTGAGTAGCAAATGATTCATCAGAAACTCAAAATCCAACATTTAAAATCATCAAAAAAGAGCCACTTGCCGGGATCGAACCAGCGACCTACTGATTACAAATCAGTTGCTCTACCAGCTGAGCTAAAGTGGCCTTATATTTCTTTTTGCAAAGAACTGATTACCGTTGCTAAACAATTATTTGTTATCGTTTTGCTTCGGGAGTGCAACATTAGCGTTCTATTTTTATTCTACAAAATTCTTGATGGATTTTTTTTGAAAATTTTCTGTAGCGTTCCGATTTTGTTTAAAAGCATCGTTTTCTTCTTAACTTTTTCGCCATAATCTTTGTGGATTAGAATGTACTTTTGACAACTATAAACCGGAACAATATGATTCATAAAATTTTATCGGACAAACCTTTTAAATTATTCCTTTCGCTTACGGCCTTTTTTGTTGCCAATGCTTTAATTGCGGAATGCATAGGCGGTAAGTTATTCTCTCTGGAACAATTTCTGGGATTGCCTGTTTCTCACTTTACATTATTCGGCCAATCGGGATTGTCATTTACCATGACCTGCGGTGTATTACTCTGGCCATTGGAATTTGTACTGACGGATGTTGTAAATGAATATTATGGCCCAAAAGCTGTTAAAAGAATTTCATACACGGCAGTTATACTGATTATGTATGCATTTGTGATGTTCTATCTTGCTATTCACGTACCGGCAGATAAAGGCTTCTGGACAGGGAGTAAAGCAGCAGAAGGAGTCCCGGATATGCAAGCGGGGTTTTCTGCTGTTTTCGGACAAGGTATGTGGATTATTTTCGGAAGCATCGTAGCCTTTCTTTTCAGCCAGTTTGTAGATGTTTATATTTTTCACAAAATAAAAAAGAGAACAGGCGAAAAATATAATTGGCTCCGTTCTACGGGCTCTACTGTAGTTTCTCAATTAATAGACAGTTTCATTGTATTGTTTATTGCCTTTAAAATTGGCGGTAACTGGAGCTGGCAACTTGTCCTGGCTGTTGGCCTTGTCAATTATTCCTACAAAGTTGTAATGGCTGTTATCCTTACTCCTGTTATTTATGTTTTAGAAGCAGGCATTGAAAAATACGTAGGAAAAGAAAAAGCAACGGAAATGAAATTGGCGGCGATGGGAAAATCGCAAGCGTAAATTTATTTCCGGAATAAAAATTGCTTCCTATTTTTTGTCGGCTAATGACCGTTCCCTATCTTTAACATGCTATGAGCCGTTTTTTAAAAACTATATTTATAGTTTTCCTTTTTTTAAATTTCTGTTTATGCCGGCAAACGGCCTTTGCCTGGCAATCTCCTTATTCTTCCACACAGGATTCTTTATCTGATCAGGATGATTCTTATGATGCAACCACACCTGATAATGAATTAGCACAGGAAGATGCCCCGGCTGAAGAAGATTACAGCTATAACGAAGCCCATTTTTACGAAGCAAATACAGCTCCTGCACCTGTAAAAAGAAATATTTCAAACGCAGACTGGAATAAGCTGACCCAAGACCCTGCATTTAATTACGAAGATGAAAAAGAAGAAATAAAACCGCCACAAGAATATAAACCGGGTTGGTGGGAACGCATGTTCCAGGCTATTTTCGACTTTATAGGTTCTGCTGCCGGAAAAGTGATTATAATAGTAATTGTAGTCCTTATAGTGCTGGTCCTCATCTTCAGGATATTCCAGCTAAACGGGAATATCTTTTTTTCAAAAAAAGATAAAAACCTTTTACAGCAAGACACAGACGATGAAAATCATATTCCCGATGATTGGGAAAAAGAAATAAATATGGCTGCGCAGACAGGCAATTATCGCCTTGCGCTGAGATACAGCTATCGCTATTTACTGATGATGCTGCAGGAAAAAGAAAAGATAAACTTTCAGGTGGCTAAAACCAACTATCAATATGTTTATGAACTGAAAGGCACAAACTTTTACAAGCCTGTAATGCAGCTTACGAGAGAATATGAATATGCCTGGTATGGCGGTTTCGATATTGAAAAGCCTTTCTTTGAAAACTATCAGCAAATGGTTGCCGGTATCAAAAGAGAACTGAATTATTAATTATTTATTTATTTATTGAATTGTACCCGATGCGTTTTAAATCTTTCTGTTTGCCGTTTCTGATATTGATGCTCCTGTTTTCGGGATGCATCAGGAAGGGCATGAAGAAGAAAACCGATTGGACAATGGATTATCAAAACATTACAAAAAATCCATTCAGCCTTGATTTGACTTACCGCGCCATTCCTTTGATGTTTCCTCATGCAAAGATAGAAACGCTGAGCCCTTCATTAAGGCTTAATAATCTGGGCTATTCTTTAAGAAAGAACAGTCAGCATTCGCTGATATTTTTAGTAGGCGACCATCTTAATTTTAATGATGATGAAATTGACTCTCTTGTTTCATTTGTCGAACAGGGAAATCAGGTATTGTTATCATCCAATCATTTTGATGAAGTATTGCTGGATAAGTTAGCGTTACGTATATATTTCAATGAATCTGTTACCGATACCATACAGCAGATTTATCTCAGCAAAGAGAAACATGAACCGGAGGTTTACAATTATAAAAGTAAATACTATAGCATATTACAGCAATTTGAAAACACGGATACTGCCAGGTCTTATTTTTATACATTAGGCACCAACCAATTTAAAAAATCAAATTTTATAGTCTTTGGTAACGGCAAAGGAAGGCTGATGCTGCATGCTGCGCCCATAGCATTTTCCAATTATTTTTTATTGCAGGGAAATAATATCGATTACCTGAAAGGCGTTTTCGGTTTTGTAGACGAACCCATCAGCAACATCTATCTAATATCTTTTCGCTCAAGAGAAATAAGTACAAGCGATTTTAGTGTGCTGCTGCGCAATAAAGCCACAGCAACGGCCTTCTGGCTTATCCTGTTTACTATGGGAATTTATCTGATTTTCGAAATGAAACGCAAACAGAAAATGATTCCGGTAATAAAACAGAATGAAAACACTTCTGTAGCGTTTACAGAAACAATAGGAAGATTATATTACAATAATAAAAACCACGAAAACCTTGCTGAAAAAATGATTCAGCATTTTCTGGAATTTGTAAGAAGCCACTACTACCTTAATACGAATATGCTGGATGCAGAATTTGTGAGGTTACTTTCTTCCAAGTCAGGCATTGAAATGGCAAAAACAGACAGTTTGATTTACAATATAAAAATGGTTCAGGACCGTCAGGGTGTTGATGAGGCATTTTTATTTGCTTTATACACCCAAATTCAAGAATTTTATAATGGAAAATAACGAATTGGATAACAATCTATCCCCGATGGAAAACAATGAAACAACCAACCTTTCCAATGACACACAACCATTGGAAAGCTACATGGAAACACGCATTAAAATTCAGCCGTTACAGGACATTACCGACAAGATAAAGGATGCTATTTCTGATATTATTGTAGGCCAGCATGAAACTATAGAATTATTGCTGGCGGCACTTTTAGCCGATGGTCACGTTTTGATTGAAGGCGTACCGGGCGTTGCAAAAACGCTGATGGCAAAAACATTGTCAAAACTTATCGATGCTGATTTCAGCCGCATCCAGTTTACACCCGATCTAATGCCATCCGATGTTATCGGAACTGCTTTATTTAATCCGCAGGAAGTGAAATTCACGTTCAAGGAAGGCCCCGTTTTCAGTAATATTGTATTGATTGATGAAATCAACCGCGCACCGGCAAAAACACAGGCTGCCTTGTTTGAAGTAATGGAAGAAAGACAGATTACCGTAGATGGGAAAACACATTTGCTCGAGCCTCCTTTCATTGTGCTTGCAACCCAGAACCCGGTGGAACATGAAGGTACTTATCGTTTGCCGGAAGCGCAGCTGGACAGATTTTTGTTTAAAATAAATGTGGGCTACCCTACTCTTACTGAGGAAACAAGAATACTTTCGGAGCACCATGCACAGAAAGGAAAATTATTATTGCAAAACCTGCAAGCCGTTATCAGCAAAAAACAATTGGATGATTGCAGAAAGCTGGTGCAACAAGTACATGTAGAAGCAAAATTAATAGAGTTTATAGCCGGTCTTACCGTATCTACCCGAAGCGACAGGTCTTTGTATTTGGGCGCTTCCCCGCGTGCATCTTTGGCATTGCTGGATGCATCCAAAGCTATTGCGGTATTGCGTGGCAGAGATTTCGTTACGCCTGAGGATATTCAATACGTTGCTCCGGCTGTATTGCGTCACAGAATTGCATTAACGCCTGAAAGAGAAATGGAGGGAGCTACAACTGATGATGTGATTGCAGAACTGATCAGAAAAATAGAGGTACCGCGATAATTATTCCAATTTAAAAATACAAATTCCCAAAAATCTTTTGTCATGGCAGCAACTTATGATTGGTCAAGATTCACATTAAGAATAAATATTCAGGCATCGAAAGAGGCCATTTATGATGCCTGGACGACAAAAGAATTAATTGAATTGTGGTTTTTGAAAACGGCGGAAATTTTTGACGGCAATGAAGTTGAAAAAGATCCCTTTGATGCATTCCAAAAAGGCGATAAATATACATGGTGGTGGTTTGGATATGAAAATCCGGAATCAGGTACCATTTTAGAAGCAAATGGCGGGGATGAATTCGCATTTACCTTTAGCAAAGCCGGGGATTGTTATGTCAGGATATACGAAGAACACGAAGAAACAATTATGGAACTTAGCCAGGTAAATATACCGACTGACGAGCGTAGCCAACATGAATTTCATTTAGGTTGCAAAATGGGCTGGACTTTTTTTATAAGCAACCTGAAATCCATTCTGGAAGGTGGCGTGGACCTCAGGAATAAAAATGAAAACATTAAAAGAGTGCTCAATAGTTAAAAAGAATTGATTTTAATACAATTACGGGAAGCTGTCAAATATTGATTTGGCAGCTTTTTTTATTCAACTAAGTTAATGGTGTCAGAAAAATATACTTCTGTTTTCGGATGAAATATCAACTATTTGCTAAAAACAATTTTATTGATTTTTTCAAAAAAAAGAGATATTAAAAAATATAAACATTCATATTTAATACTTAATTAAAAAAATCTTATAAAGAAATAGAAAATCACTGAAAGATAACCAACACCAAAAGATTGGTGCAAAAACCACACTGAAAGTTATCACTTTATACTAAATACACTTGAATTTCTGATAGTTAACCTAAATACTTTGTAAATATTAAACAGTTGATTATGAATCTCATATAGCAAAAACAATCACATTTTTAATAAAAAGGCAAAATCAGGTGTTGGAAAAGATGGTATTTTATTATTAGTTTTACATAATCGATTTAACCAATTTAACAAATCAACTAAAGTGATGAAACGAAATCTATTGAGGTGGAGCCTCGTGCTATGCATTACATTTTTTTACAATAACTTTTCTTTTTGCCAAAATTCAAATTTGAGAAGTATTTCAAATGAACAACTAAATTTTAAAACATTTACCGGAAGCAATAAAGTGCTCCTTTCACTTTATGAAAAATACAATTCCAAAGTATTTTACAACCATCCGGACTTTGGCGTTTTGCCTCAGGGAGCCCCTTCTCCCGACTGCGTAGAAATACTTGAAAAAAGAAAAGCGGATGAGAGGGCATTCGTAGACCTTAAAGACCCCAAATCCATTTACATCCAGAAATCCGTGGGAGATATAAATTACAGGAAAGACGGAAAATGGATTGCGATTGATGACAGATTGAAACAAACAGCTAACGGTGTTTTTCGTTCTGATTACTACATTCAGCCCTTAGAAATCAATACAAAAGAAAAAAGAACTTATATCGAAACATCGCAAGGCCGAATTTATTTCAACCAATGGAAACTGATTGCATTAACAGCACAAGGTGAAAAGCTGCTTGACGCTCCCGACTGGACGCATTACACTGCCGGCGATGATGGAGTCTATATCACCAATTTCTTTAAAGGCATTGATGCAGAACTCCATGTTTACAGAGGCACCATTAAAACAAGCTTTATCGTTAAGAACAATGAATATGGCACCTATGATAAATTAATATTCAGAGATAGCTATCAAAATGAACATCCTGTAAATATAGCTTTTGCAGGTAATAAAGACATGAAGACCGGCGTAGGCGCGCTGGAGGTAATTTCCGGCAATGATGCGGTTCTGAAAATCTACGAAGCAATTTTATACCCACAGAATAATCCTAAAAACAACATTACAACCGCAAGCTACTCACTTCATGGAAGCAGTATGGATATTGAAGTTCCGGCTTCTTGGATAAATAATAACATCAGCGCTTCTCCTTTAGTAGTTGATCCTGTTGTAACAGGAACAGCAACCTTAATACAAGGCAATATTCTTGGCTCTATGTATAATGCGGGCTGTACTTTCACTAACTCATGCGATTATAACCTTAATGTAAGTATACCAGCCGCAGGAACAGTTACAAGTGTTGCTTTCAGCTTTACTTATAATGCTATAACGCCTTGTTTCGGCTCTGACGGTGGGGTTAAACTGACAAGCGGAAGCTGCGCCACGCCTATTTTCACCAACACTTCGGCAACGCCCGGCCCTACTATATTTCCTAATGTGCCTATTACAAATGATATACAAGGCTGTATCCCAACGCCTTCCTGCACTGCTCAAACAATGCCGTTTACCTTACACTTCTATCGTTCCTGCAAGGGGCCGGCTGCATGTGATAACACCTGTATTTCGGCAGCATCACCCTGGATAATGACAGTAAAGGCAAAAACCGTTGACTTCACTGACCCTACCGATCCGATAAACTATACAAGCAATAACATTTGCGTAGGTGACAATATTTATGTCAATACTTTCGCTGCTTATGGCGTAGGGCCTTATAGCTACAATTGGAGCTTTAACCCTACCGGAACACCATCTTTAGGAAGCGGTTCGAGTACAAGTATTACTTTCCCTAACATTGTCAACAATACTATTTTTGCAATTATTACCGATGCCTGCGGAAACAGTGTTATGGATTCTTTGCCGATTACGGTTAACTATGCATCTGTTATCGCAACGCCATCAAGCGATACCATTTGTAACGGAGAATCAACTGCTATAAGCCTTGCCGGGGCTACACCGGGCAATACATTCACCTGGACGGCAACAGCAGCAGGCGTTTCCGGAGCATCCAATGGTTCGGGTAATTTAATAGCCCAGACCCTGACAGCTACGGGAAACACACCGGGAACAGTTACTTATACCATTACACCTCAGAATGTCGGTTGCATCGGTAATCCTGTAAATGTTACGGTAGCCGTTTTTCCACCTGTTACGGTTACAAAAGATACTTTCGTTTGTGTGAACAACCTTCCTTTTGTATGGAACGGCCAAAGCTTTATGTCAGGCGGCAATGCACTTGCATCGTTCACCACACCTTCATTGATTACAGGTTGCGACAGCACTACCATTTTAAACCTGAGCGTAAATCCTACCTTGTCTGCAACGCAGAACCTTACTATATGCGCAGGTCAACTGCCTTACCATTGGAACGGGCATATACTTACAGCAGGTGGTACCCATGTAGATTCGTTTACTAACAACTCGTTTCAGTTTCATTGCGACAGCACTACTTATCTGAACCTGAATGTTGTAAACACGCTTAAAGATACAATAACAGTCGTTAAATGCCAGAATCAATTACCTTATTTATGGAACGGCATAACTGTAAACGCAGGTGGAAACGTCGCGGCTGTTTATAATACTACATCGCTTGCAACGGGCTGCGACAGTATTGCAGTATTAAGGCTTATTGTAAACCCTTTGCCTAATGTAACGGTCAATAAACAGATATGCCCTAACCAATTGCCTTATCATTGGAACGGGCAAACGTATACAGCTTCCGGTACCGGTACGTATGTGACACCTTCTTTGATTACAGGCTGCGACAGTACCACCACTTTGCATCTGACTGTTAATCCATTTATCTATGCCAGCCAGAATATAACCATATGTGCAAGTGCATTACCTTACCATTGGAACGGACAAACGATCACAACGGGCGGCGTTGCAGTAAGTACTTATACCAAACCTTCTGCTGTTACAGGATGCGATAGTATTACTACATTAAACCTGACAGTGAATCCATTGATTACAGCAACAAAAACAGTTACGATCTGTGCAAACCTTTTGCCATACCATTGGAATGGCTTTACGATAAGTGCCGGGGGAAATGCAGTTGCTACTTTTACCACACCATCAACAATAACAGGTTGCGACAGTACTACCACACTTAATTTAATTGTCAATCCGCTTATAAATACTACCAAAACAATAACTATTTGTGCCACACAGCTTCCATATATGTGGAATGGCAATGTTATAACAGCAGGTGGCAATGGCGTTTCAACATTTACCTCACCTTCTTCATTGACAGGCTGTGATAGTACCACCACCTTAAACCTTATTGTGAAACCTACTATAACGGCAACTGTCAATGCCACAACCTGTGCCAATGCCATGCCGTATATATGGAACGGAATAACCGTAAATGCAGGCGGTGCAACTGCTGCGACATTTACCACTACTTCATTAGTAACAAGCTGCGATAGTATAACAACGTTAAACTTAACGGTAAAACCAATTATAACAGCTAATAAAACCATAACCATCTGCGCCAGTCAGTTACCATATACATGGAACGGAATGACTATAAATGCGGGAGGTATTGCAGTCGCTACATTTACCGCTACATCGTTTGTTACAGGCTGCGACAGCGTTACAACACTGAACCTGAATATCAATCCATTGATAACAGCTACCAAAACGATTACCATCTGTAACAGCCAGTTGCCTTATCATTGGAACGGATATACTATAAATGCCGGAGGATTGGCCGTGGCTACTTATACCACAAGCTCACTGGTTACCGGCTGCGACAGTACCACAACCTTAAACCTGAATGTAAATCCTTCTATAAACGTCAATCAGAGTATTACAAAATGTGCTAATCAGGTGCCTTTTACCTGGAATGGCATCACCATTAATGCAGCAGGTACAAATGTTGCAACTTATACGGCTCAGTCATCTGTAACCGGCTGCGACAGTACCACACATCTGAACCTGACCGTTAATCCTGTTATTACGGCTACAAAGAATATGAATATCTGTTCCATGCAGTTACCGCTTACATGGAACGGTATTGTAGTTACGGCAGGGGGTAACGGAGTAGCAACTTTCACTACCCCATCGTTTGTTACCGGCTGCGACAGTATTACGACATTGAATTTAATGGTAACGGCTGCATTAGTCGATACGATTCACATGACTAAATGTGCAAACCAGATGCCTTTTGTCTGGAACGGCATTACCATTACAACAGCGGGCAATAATGCGGCTAATTTTTACAGTCCCGGTTCTAATGGCTGCGACAGCGTTACCACGTTAAGTCTTGTCGTGAAACCTGTAGCGCATACAACAACAGATACAAGCATTTGCTTCGGCCAATCACCTTTTCATTGGAACGGACAAAATTACAGCGCATCCGGAACTTATACTTATACCACGAATGCAGCTAACCTGTGCGACAGTATTGTCACCTTGCACCTGAATATTTCCGGAGCGCCTGTGCATTTACCTAACAAAGATTCCATAGGTTGCGGATCCGTTTCCTACAAAGGCAATATCTATTCAAATAACACAACATTATCTGATACTCTGTTCAATCAAAACGGCTGTGACAGCGCCTATCAGGCAGTGAATATTGTTGTGAACCATTCGTTTAACGATACCATTACAGCATCTGTCTGCGCTAATCAAACTTATACATGGAATGGGCAGACCTACAACCAGACCGGTAAATATTCGCATCATTTCAATACTACAGGAGGCTGCGATTCATTGGCAACACTTGACCTGACTGTATGGCCTCTGACGCAGGTAGCAATTCAAAACGATTTGCAGGACATTCCTTGCAGCGACGACACTATACATCTTTACGCATCCGGCGTCAATGCTTATTTATGGCAAATGAATGACCTCAATATAGGTTCTGATGCCAATATGGATATAGTAGTCAGCCTTCCGTCCAATGTTATAAAAGTTACCGGAACGGATGCCAACGGTTGTGAAAGTAAAGCAACCGTAACAATAGAAACAAGACCTTGCTGCGATATGTTCCTGCCAAATGCTTTCAGCCCTAACGGCGATGGAGTCAATGATAAATTCGGTGTGGAAACAATAGGCAATCCTTTGAATTTTGAAATGCGTATCTATAACAGGTTCGGACAATTATTATATACGGGTAACAGCATCAGCGATAAATGGGATGGTACTTTTAACGGCAAACCGGTAGATATGGGCACTTACTATTTCAAAGTTTACAGCAAGTGTACCAATAATACGGAAAACCATTACAAAGGCGATATAACGCTTATCAGGTAAGCTTTTCTGAATAACTACAAAGAAGCCTGGCTTTGAAAGTCCGGCTTCTTTTTTATTTTGAATATCGTAGCCACAAGAATGTTCTTGTATTTATTATTTTGGAATTGTAATATTGTTATGGATAAACATCTACTAATACTTTAAACAGTTTTAAAACTATCGTTATGAAAATTACCAGGCTTCTTCTTATCGGTGCCTTTGCCCTTGCAACGACTACTGTACATGCACAGGAATTTGAATGTCCTAAAAATTACACCTTAGTGGCAGCAGAAGATTACACCAAATATGAAAAAGATATTATAGCGGCTGCAAACTGGCTTAAAGCCACACCACTTGATGAGCAAGCTCAAAAAAGGGCGGAAGTTTCAAAATTCGTGATGCAATGGATTAACGGTAGTCCGACTGTAAATGTGGAAATAACCCCGGCTATAATGGATTTTGAGAAAAAGAATCCCGGTATGTTAACAATATACATGGCATCTTCGGCCCGTTTTGTACTGGAGAATAAATATTCTAAAGACAAAAGAGCCAAATACAAAACAGCTCTTATTGACCTGATGACAGTATATAAATCAGGAAAAGGAATCAAAAAAGATAAAAATATGGAGGAGCTGATAAAAAGCATTGAATCCGGAAAAATGGATGAATGGCTCAAAGAGAACCTTGCTACTGAATAAAATAATGCCCTTGTCTTCTGAGAAAAGCAAGGGCATTATTTCTATAAAAAGGTTCAACAACACTATTAATTCAAAAGCTTTACAAAAGAAGCCGTAAAAGTCTGCACCTCCTGTAAAGTTTTATCGTCGGTTATATTTCCGTCCATATCAATTTTACTTTTTATTCCTTTTATCAGCAATAATGTTGCTCCATTGAATTTTGCCTCAATCGTTTTCATCACCAGTTGAAGCGCCTCATGCCCTTTCTCCCCCGAAGCAGAAGCCGTAATAAGTCCGGCAGGCTTTTGAGAAAATAAAGTAGTTGAAACACACCATTCCAAAGCATTTTTCAGGCTTCCGGGCAAGGTAAAAACATATTCCGGCGTACAGATTAGTATTCCGTCTGCCGCTGCAATTTGTTGACGGAAAGCAATGACGGCTGAAGGAAGTTTATCTGTATTATCCAAATCAGGATTAAAATGCGGCAATTCGCTTATAGATTCAAAAAGTGTCAGTTCAATATCTGCAATTGCCAATGCAGCAATTTTTTTAATTAATCTTTCATTGGAAGAATTTGTTCTTGTGCTTCCGGAGATGGCTAATACTTTCTTTTTGTCTGTCATGAATAATTGCTGATAATTATGCCAAAGTAAAAGATATTTTACCGCATTTACTGCCTGTCAAGGGACTGACAAGGGCCCATAATCTAAAATCAGGCTTCGTGACCCTAAACTTAGGCTCTGCAAGCTTAAAATTAGGGTTATGGTTATCTTAAACTCAGGCTTCCCTATCCTATTTTGTGTTGTCCTTACAGGACTTGTAAATATACCCTCAACAAATATATATCCGCCTTTAAGCATTAAAAAAAGCTGTCGGGTATTAAATACCGACAGCTTATTATTTACTTGAATAATTCTTACAATTTCATTGTCAAAACCTGTGTCGGATCAAGATTGGCATTGCGCATCGCTACGCTACGGGCAACGTTTGCGGCAAGATCCAGAAATGCTTTTTTAGAAACAGGTTCGTCATTCAATACAGCAGGAAACCCTTTATCGCCACCTTCTCTTATGCTTTGAACAATCGGGATTTCGCCAAGAAACGGCACTTCAAATTGTTCTGCCAATTCCCGGCCACCGTTCTTACCGAAAATGTAATATTTATTCTCAGGCAATTCTGCAGGCGTAAAATATGACATATTTTCAACCACACCCAGTATAGGAACATTGATTTGGCCTTGCTTAAACATCATCATACCTTTTTTGGCATCGGCCATGGCAACCGCCTGCGGCGTGGTGACAACCACAGCACCTGTAATCGGAACGGTCTGCACCAAAGTCAGGTGGATATCGCCTGTACCCGGAGGTAAATCCAGAATAAGGTAATCCAGCTCACCCCAGTAAACATCGTTTATAAACTGACGGATAGCGGAGGTAGCCATCGGCCCGCGCCAGATAACAGCCTGCTTTTCATCAACCAGCAAACCTATGGACATCACTTTTACGCCAAACCTTTCAATAGGTTCAATCATGCCTTTGCCATCCACATCTCGCATCATAGGCCTTTCACCTTGAATGCCGAACATCATAGGCGTGGAAGGACCGTAAATATCGGCATCCATAATACCCACTTTTGCGCCTTCCTGCGCCAGTGCCAGCGCCAGATTGCTTGCCACAGTCGATTTACCGACCCCACCCTTTCCGGAAGCTACTGCTATAATATTTTTCACATTTGGCAGAATAGTACCGGGGTCCTGTCGGTTGGAATTAACACGCGCAGTCATATTAACTACCACTTCCGCCTCTCTGTCCACAAATATTTTTACGGCATTTACACAGGCTTTTTTAATCATATCCTTCATAGGACAGGCCGGTGTTGTCAATTCTACCGTAAACGAAACCAATTTATCCCTGATTTCAATATCCTTAATCATATTCAGCGTCACAAGGTCTTTACCCAAATCCGGATCATCAACATTTGAAAGGGCTTTTAATACGGCTGCTTCTGTTATCATCTTTATAATATTATTACAATTGCTACGTTTATATGCTCCTGAAGGAGGTTTGATTTTTGCGCAGCGAAGTTAAGCTTTAACAATCGGTTTTGAGAAATTAGCTCTTAATAATTGTATTGGAAATAATGATGCTTCTATACATTTTAACCTTCTTTGCCTTACTTTTGTAATTAATGAACTGTATGTATAAATACCTGTCCGCAACTATTTTTTGTTGTTCCGTATTCCTGATGTCTCATGCGCAAAATAAAGTATGGAGCAATATTATTCAGATAACAGGAGCCACCATGACGGCCGATAGCTTAAAAGCCGTTTCGGATGTAACAATTGAGGTAAAACATAAAGATCAGGGAACTTATTCCAATATGTTCGGTGTATTTTCACTGGTATGCAGCAAAGGCGATACTTTAAATTTCAGTGCTGTAGGTTATAAAGACAAACAATATGTAGTGCCGATGGACCTGAACGGACGTTTTTTCAATGTAGTTCAGTTAATGGTTCAGGACACTTTTTACCTTCCAGAAACAATTATCAGGGCCTTGCCTTACGGCGATGAATTTGATTATGCTTTCAAATACTGGAATATTCCCGACGATAAATATGCTGTTGCCCAAAAGAATACAAGCGAAAGAGCGATGGCTTATTTAAGGGCAAATACGCCTAAAAACGGACCTGAAAACCAAAGCTATTATCAGGCCAATCAGGCAAAACAGGGTTATTATTATGGCCAGCAACAGCAGATAAATATATTCAATCCTTTAAAATGGAACGATTTTTTCAATTCATGGAAACGCGGCGATTTCAAAAGGAAAAAGGACGTCAGTTACTAATTCCCAACCAAAAACAAATTTATTACTGTCTTTTGGGTAAGAATGCCTAAATTGTGTATTCAAAACATCCAATCGTAATTCCTAAATAATCAAAAAAATGAGAAAATTACTATTCCTTTCTTCCTTAGCCTTAACATTATGCAGTACGGGAGTTATTGCACAAACGGCAAAAAAAGGTGCCATTTATGGTAAAGCATTTACAAGCACTCAGGTGTTATCAACTACCAGAGCAGCAGGTGTTACTTCTGAAAAAGATGTGGTTGAAAATGTTCAGTTTGAAGGAAAAGTTACAGAAGTTTGCCAGAAAGAAGGTTGCTGGTTGGTGCTTAGCACAGACAACGGCGCAGATCCGCTTATGGTAAGAATGAAAGATCACTCATTCAAAGTTCCTAAAGACCTTAACGGCAAACACGTTGTTGTAAACGGTAACCTTAAAAAAACAACACAATCTGTTGAAGAGCAAAAACACCTTTTGGAAGACAAAGGTGCAAGCCAGGGCGAAATCGCAAGAATCACAGCACCGAAAAATGTTTTTGAATTAATTGCTACAGGTGTTGTAGTTACAGAATAAGGAAATCTGATTTAAAGAAAATAAATATTAAAGCGACAGGAACAACACAATGTTCCTGTCGCTTTTGCTTTACGGGATTTAATTCGTCGAACAAAAGGCAAGGTTTGTCGATACTGTTTTCATTTGGACGAAAAGTATTTCATTTTGCAGGTTATAATCTTAGTTTTGAGCAACATTGCATTTTCTGAATATTTCTTTTGAATTTTGACCAAACCAGCAAATATATCGCCGCTTAAACAGGCATTGAGCGCACAACGCAAAAACCTTTTCCGAAACGGAAGATTCTGGTTTCATATCCTGATATGGCTTATCGCAGCCTGTTATCTTTCCTTTGAAATATTGGGAGATGTTTTTGACAAGGGTGTAAAGGACGGAATGAAAACGGCCTCCGCACAAAGTACGGTAAACAGCGTGCCTATCAGCAGCCTCCCTGCTGTTTATATCTGCATCTTTACCGTCATTACCGCAGCTATAATGGTTTACAGTTTTCTGCTATTTTTTATTCCATATGCCCGTTTAAAGAAACAGAAAAGATTCCTGTGGATTGGATTGATAAGCAATGCTGCATTCTGGGTTACGATAATTATCCTCACAGCAATGATGCTTGGCCTGACCACAACGGGAACACATGGCAATATAGACAAGCAGCTTAATAAAGACAATTTGTTTTTATCGGGACTCATATCCACCATATTCTCCGGCATTGTGGCCGGCGGCTTTTTTGCACTTTATTATTTCATAGACCTGTACGACCAGAGCAGGCAATTATTCACTTATAAAGAAGCGCTGACAAAACGTATAGAAGCAGAAACGGCTTTTTTACTGCATCAAATCAACCCGCATTTTCTGTTCAATACCCTTAATAATATTTATGCGCTGTTGTTGAGTCAGTCACCGGACGCAGTCTTTATCACAAAGGAATTGAAGAACATGACGCAGTACATCCTGGAAGACTGTTCCAAAGAAAAAGTGAAGCTTACAGATGAAATCACATTTCTGAAAAACTATATCAATCTTGAAAAATTAAGGAACAGGGAAGATCAGGTTAATATCAGGCTAATCGTAACCGGTGATGCAGAAGGTAAGGAAATTGCACCCTTACTATTGATTAACTTTCTGGAGAATGCTTTCAAACATGGCGTTAAAGCCGGTTTCAATGAATCTTATGTAAGCATCGTATTGGAGATTAAAGCAAATAAGCTTATACTCCAGATGGAAAACAGCAAACCGCCACGTCTTGAAACGGAGAACAAAAGTATTAAAGAAGACAGCGGCATCGGTATTGCAAACGTGAAGAGAAGGCTGGATATTTTGTATCCCGGCCGTTATAAACTTGCTATTCAGAATAACCCGAATGAGTATCTTGTTTTATTATCCATAGAGCTGTAATTATGAGTTTGACCAATTATATAGATCGCCAGATTATTAACAAAAACAAAGGTATCTACTTCAAGCATTACCGTTGGATAATGCATGTCGTACTTATCCTGATGTTCTCTGTCGTGAGTCTGGCCGAATGTATTGACAGTTCAAAAGACTTCACCTTTGTTAAAGTTGCAAAAGCATCCCTGACCATCATTCCGTTTTTGATATTCTTTTATTATTACTGCCTTTACCTGCTACCCTATTGTTTCAAATTACAGCATTATAAAAAGTTCTGGATACAACTCACGCTGCTATTATTAATATTCCCTGCCATCGACTTTTACATACAATGGAATATAAAAGACAGTTTGCCTTCTCTTGCCAAAGATTTTGTGGGAATCGGTATCCCCGAAAATATAGCAAAGACTTACATTTCCTTCCTGTCGAGCTTTGCGCTCCTGACAGCTATGCTTTACTTCTGTGAACTGCTGGAGGAAATAAGCACTGTTAAAGAAACAGAACAACATAACAGAGAGCATTATATGGCAGCGTTGAATAGAATTAAAACGCAAATCAATCCTGCATTCATGTCGGCTTCATTAGATGGCATTATAGATCTGGCAGAGGCCGGAGACAACCGTGCAGCAGAAGCAGTCATTCAGTTTTCAGATGTATTAAGATATAGGTTGTATAAAAGCAAAAACAGGCTGGTAGCTATTGAACAGGAAATAACACAGCTTCAAAACTTGTTCCGGCTGCAACATAACCTGTCGAAACAGGACTGCAGCTGTAACCTGGAAATTGAAGGCAGCATCCATGAAGGAAGGATTGTTCCGCTGTCATTAATAACATTGGTTGAGCCTTTGTTCAACATCAAAAACACAACGGAAAATATATCATTGCTGATGTATTTGCTGATAGAACAGCATGAAATACAGGTTGCAATAGAATTAAGCGCCAGTCCTTCACCTGCTTTGGATCTTCAATTTGAAAGAATAAAGAAAGATTTGGAGCAACTGACTCATGAGGGCATTAACTTTACGTTGGAAAAAGATCAAAATAACTATAGCCTGCGAACATGCATACCGACATTCAAAAACTCAATTGCTTAATTGTTGACGACGAGCCTTTAGCCCAGGATGTGCTGGCAAACCATATCGGCAAAGTACCTCAATTACATCTGATTCAGAAAAGCAACAATGCTATCGAAGCATTCGAAGCCATTCATAAGAATCATATCGACCTTTTATTCCTCGATATCAATATGCCTGTAATGAGCGGATTAAGTTTTCTTCGTTCCCTGAAGGACCCGCCTGCGGTAATTCTTACAACAGCTTATACCGAATATGCGTTGGAAGGTTATGAACTCGATGTCATTGATTACTTATTAAAGCCGATTCCGTTCGACCGTTTTTTGAAGGCGGTAAATAAAGCTATAGCAAAGCTGCAATTGAGCGGAAAACAGATTCAGCATATTACGGAAGAACATATACCTAATGCAAGTCATGCGGTACAACCGGCTGCGGCAACGGACAAACAGTACTTTTTCATAAAGGCAGACGGTAAATTGGTGAAGGTGAATTATGCCGATATCAAATTCATTGAAGGCATGAAGGATTATTTAAAAATACACACTACGACCGGCATGATTGTAACGCATTATACGATGAAGGCAATGGAAGAGCAATTACCTTCCGACAAATTCATGCGTGTACATAAGTCTTATATCATTGCACTGAATGCGATAAAAGCGATTGAAGGCAATATTATTTTCCTTGACAAAGAAAAAGCGGAAGTGCCGCTGGGTAACAGCTTTAAAGAGGCCTTGTTATCGGTCGTATCAACCTCCTAAATTACAAAGAGCGCTGTCAAATACCGACAGCGCTCTTTAAATATTATTACATTAGTTGGAGAAACTTCTCATTTTCCAAACTCCGAAAATAGCTTCTTTTACAATTCCTTTTGACATTTTGGAAACCCCTTCTTTTCTGTCAACGAAAGTGATGGGAACTTCTTTTATTTTGAAACCCAATTTCCAGGCCCGGTATTTCATTTCAATCTGGAAAGCATAACCTATAAACTGAACCTTGTCCAGCGGTAATTTTTCCAATACCTCTCTTTTATAACATACAAACCCCGCTGTGCAGTCTTTTACGGGCATCCATGTAATCATTCGTACATAAACCGAGGCGCCAAAGGAAATAAAAATCCTGTCGAAAGGCCAGTTTTTTATTTTACCGCCAGAAGTATAACGCGAACCTACAGAAACATCTGCACCGTTTTTACAAGCATCATACAAGCGGATGAGATCGTCCGGATTATGAGAAAAATCCGCATCCATTTCAAATATATACTGATAGCCTTTTCCCAATGCCCATTTGAAACCAAAAATATAGGCCGTGCCCAAACCTTGTTTCCCGCTTCTTTCTGCAATATGCAGCCTGTCGGAAAATTCGGTTTGCAATGATTTTACAATAGCGGCAGTACCATCGGGTGAACCATCATCTACAATAAGGATATGAAAATTACCTTCAAGTGAACACACCTTCCTGATAATATTTTCAATATTTTCCTTTTCGTTATAAGTGGGTATTATTACTAACTTGTCCAAGCTGCGGGTTTTGTTATATTTTAGATGTGCCGTATTAATTCAAGTCCTATTTATTCTTCAATAACATTTTATTGAGTATCTCCGAAATCATTTGCTTGGTATGCAATGCAAAATCCGCATTCATCATCCAATCATAATATTGTGGTTCTTTACGAAAAACATCTTCAACCGCCTGACCTTTATATTTCCCGAAATTAAAAACAGGAACACCATTTTTCAAAACCATTCTGCGCGCATAATCCACAAAATCATCGCCACCCGTAAAATCATGCAAAGCATTGACATCCTTGCCCAAATCCGCGTATTTATCCAGCTGGGCTTCTAATACGTCAATCGTTGCTATCACATCGGCTTCCGCGCTATGGGCATTAATCAAATCCTTGTTGCAATAGAACGAATAAGCTGCGCTCAAAGTACGTGCTTCTTTCTTAAAAAACACCTGCTGCACATCCACCAGCTTCCTCGTCTTAAAATCAACCGGGATATTCACTCTTAAAAAAGCTTCTGCCAGTGCAGGAATATCAAATTTATTGGAATTATAGCCGCCCAAATCACAGTTATGCAAAAACTGTTTCAACTCATGTGCAATATCCTTAAAAGTCGGGGCGTCCGCAATATCCGCATCATAGATACCATGAATAGCCGAAGATTCAGCAGGAATGGGCATTTCAGGATTGATTCTTTTAACCCATGAATGACGGCTTCCATCCGGTATTAATTTAATAACAGCAATTTCTACAATACGATCTTTTGCGGCATCCACACCGGTTGTTTCAAGGTCGAAGAATGCAATAGGTCGTTGTAATTGTAGTTGTGCCATACGGTTTATCTATAAAATCGCGTAAAAATAGTTTAAAAACCTGAATAGCCAATAATTATGGATAGATAGATTTCTCTGAAAGCCAAAAATGCAAAATGACCCTTCATTTGCTTAATAAATAATGAAAGGCACTATAAAACTGATTTTCCCGAAAGCCTTAACTTTACATGTCATCAATGCCACAAAAAATGATTACCAAATTCGAAAATTCTATTGAGGAAGGGCCACACCGGCAACTGAATTTGATGAAAGGGAATTGCAAGGACATGGTTTGAACCTGATAAAGTAGCCAATGAAGCAACCATTGAAGGCACCATAAAACCAGTGTTAGGAGGCCGCTTAATGATGCACGAATACAAAAGCTCCTTTACGGGAAATCCATTGGAAGGCATTACCATTTTCGGCTACGATTTAAATACACGCTCCTACCAATCAGCCTGGATTGACAGTTTTCACATGGGAACCGGTATTATGTTTTCAAAAGACAAAACAGAAGATAGTCTTTTCAATGTCCTTGGCGGCTATGAAGTACATTATAATAAGGAAGATCAGATATGGGGCTGGCGCACAAAGATGGAACTGGAAGATGCCGATACTTTGGTAATCACTTCTTATAATATAACACCTGAAGGAGAAGAATCATTGGCAAATGAAATCAGGTATAAAAGAAGCAGCGAATAATAAAGGTTTACCCGTATCAGAATTGTAAATCCATCAATCTGCCTATATTCAAAATTGATAATGCGCAAAAAAAATCACACCGGCATTTTGATAATTTAAAAATGTTGCGATACCTTTGCACATGGCTGCAAAATCTAAGTTCTACGGCGAAGGACTCACATTTGATGACGTGCTTCTTGCCCCTGCTTATTCCGAAGTACTTCCGCGTGAAGTAAACATTTCCACTCAACTTACAAAAGAGATTACGCTCAACCTTCCGTTGTTGTCCGCTGCTATGGACACGGTTACGGAGAGGGAACTGGCCATTGCTTTAGCCCGTGAAGGCGGTATTGGCATGTTGCATAAAAACATGACCATTGCGCAACAGGCCGAACAGGTGCGCCGCGTAAAACGTTCCGAAAGCGGCCTTATTCTCGACCCTATTACACTTCATCCTGATGCTACTGTTTCGGAAGCATTAAAGTTGATGAAGGATAATAAAATCGGTGGCATCCCTATTGTAGAAGCAGGCCATAAATTAGCAGGTATCCTTACCAATCGCGATTTACGCTTTGAAAAGAATCTGAAAAGAAAAGTATCTGAGGTAATGACCGGAACCAATCTGGTAACCGCTCCTCACGGCACCAATCTTGTAAAAGCAGAAAAAATATTACAACAACATAAAATCGAAAAATTACCTGTGGTTGACAAAACAGGTAAACTGATCGGACTGATTACATTCAGAGATATACTTCAGTTCAAAAGCCATCCGAATGCGGGCAAAGACAGCTTTGGCCGTTTATTGGTAGGCGCAGCCGTCGGCATTACTGCAGATGTTCTGGACAGAGTAGAAGCTTTGGTAAATGCAGGTGTGGATGTTATAACGATGGATAGCGCGCATGGTCATTCCAAAGGCGTTATTGATTGCGTGAAACTGGTAAAAAAGAATTTTAAAAACCTGCAGGTTATAGCAGGTAACGTCGCAACTGCAGCAGGTGCAAAAGCATTGGCAACAGCCGGTGCCGATGCCGTGAAAGTAGGTGTTGGACCGGGTTCTATCTGTACGACACGTGTCGTTACAGGTGCAGGCGCTCCTCAACTGACAGCTGTTATGGAATGTTCCGCAGCATTAAAGAAAATGGGTATTCCTATTATTGCCGATGGCGGTATCCGTTATACAGGCGATATGGTAAAAGCATTGGTTGCCGGTGCAAATACCATTATGGCAGGTTCTATTTTTGCAGGAACAGAAGAGAGTCCCGGCGATACTATTATTTACGAAGGCCGTAAGTTCAAATCTTACCGCGGTATGGGTTCCATCGATGCCATGCAGGAAGGTTCTAAAGACCGTTATTTCCAGGATGCAGAAGACGATATCAAAAAATTAGTTCCGGAAGGAATTGTAGGCCGCGTTCCATATAAAGGCACATTGAAAGAAGTAGTTCAGCAATTCGTTGGCGGCTTAAGAGCAGGAATGGGTTATTGCGGTGCAAAAGACATTAAGACATTGCAGGAAGAAGCACAATTCATACGTATTACAGCAGCAAGTATGGCAGAAAGCCATCCGCATGATATTGTAATCACTAAAGAAGCTCCGAATTACAGCAGATAAGATTTAGTAACATTGTTAAAGAAGTCAGGATTTCAAAACCCTGACTTCTTTTGTTTATATACGATTGGGGAAATACATTAATAAACCCTGAAAAGACGACATACAAAAGAACGGGATGAAATCCCATCCTCCGGTTTTGTCATAAAAATATAAAAACCTTATTTTTGCAATCTTCAATCACAACAACAAATTAATGTAGAATAATCTTTCTTTCAGACCAAAATAAATAGCAACCCATACAGGTATGCTATGTTTATTCATCTCTAAAGAAAGGAATTATGCTTATTCTGCAAAATATAATATACAGGCATCCTGATAAGGATTTGTTGTTCGATAATATTCATCTTAACCTTCGCGATAATGACAAAGTTGCTTTAACAGGCAATAACGGCGTTGGTAAATCCACATTACTAAAAATAATTGCAGGGACATTACAACCTGCCGCAGGACAAATCAATGCCGGTGTCCGGCCTTTTTATGTGCCTCAGCTATTCGGCCAATACAATCATCTTACCATTGCAGAGGCTTTGGGTATAGAAGTCAAGCTCCATGCATTAAAAGCAATACTGGAAGGTAATGTTACCGAAGCCAATATGAATATGCTCGAAGATGACTGGACCATTGAAGAACGTTGCAATGAGGCTATGGAATACTGGCAATTGAAAGATCTTGATTTGACACAAAAAATGGAAACACTTAGCGGTGGTCATAAAACAAAAGTCTTTCTGGCAAGTATTTCTATACATCAGCCTAAACTCGTTTTATTAGATGAGCCAAGCAATCATCTGGATATTGCAGGACGGGAATTGTTATATGATTTTATAAGTTCCGCCTCCTGTTCCATAATAGTTGTAAGTCATGACAGAAAGCTGTTGAATCTTTTAAATACAGTTTTTGAACTTACTAAAAAAGGCATTACCGTTTATGGCGGCAATTATGATTTTTACGCGGCACAAAAACTCATGGAGAACAACGCTCTCGAGCAGGATGTAAAAAACAAAGAAAAAGCTTTAAGAAAAGAAAAAGAAAAAGAACGGGAAACATTGGAAAGACAGCAAAAGCTGGATGCAAGGGGAAAAAAGAAACAGGAAAAAGCAGGCATTCCAACCATTGCTATGAACACATTGAGAAACAATGCTGAAAAAAGCACCGCCAAAATAAAAGGAGTTCATGCTGAAAAGATCGGAGATATTTCGAGGGAATTACAAGCTTTAAGAAAAGAAATACCTGATATAGATAAAATGAAATTCGGTTTTGACGATTCGTCATTGCATACCGGCAAAGTATTGTTTACTGCAAGGGATCTCAATTTCAGCTATAACAATCACATGCTCTGGAAAGAAAATCTTAACCTGCAAATTAACAGTGGTGAAAGAATTGCATTAAAAGGCCTGAACGGATCGGGAAAGACAACATTGATAAAAATAATGCTCGGGAAGCTTGAGCCGGCTACAGGAACAGTTTTCATTGCGGCTGACAGCTCAGTATATATAGATCAGGATTACTCACTCGTTGACAATAAGCTGAGTGTGTATGAACAGGCGCAACAATTCAATACTGCTGCGCTGGAAGAACATGAAATCAAAATCAGGCTGCACAGGTTTTTATTTACCAGGGAAGACTGGAACAAACCAATTGCAGCATTGAGTGGCGGAGAAAAAATGCGCCTCATGCTTTGCTGCCTGACCATCAGCAATCAATCACCGGACATCATTATATTAGATGAACCCACCAACAACCTGGATATCCAAAACATAGAAATACTGACTGCTGCCATTAATGAATACAAAGGCACATTAATCGTTGTATCGCATGATGAATATTTCCTGGAACAGATAAATGCGAAACGGACAATCTATCTCCATTAAAAATTTTGATAAAAAAAGAGCTGTGTCAACAAATCGACACAGCTCTTTCACTTAACTGACAAGCTTTATTGAACAAATATTTTCTGAACATGCGAACTTCCTGCACCGGAAAGCCTTGTCAGGTATAAGCCTGCGGAAAGGTTACTGATGTCAAAATCAATATTGTTAGTTGCACCTGCAATACTTTCCTTCATGATCACTTTACCGTCCATGCTCAGCAATTCCAGCGTATGATAATTATTGACTCCCTTAAAGTCCAGATGCAGCATGCCATCTGTAATAAAATTGGGCGTTATAATACCCGCAGCAGCGTTATCCATTTTAACCTGAACAGTACCTGAATAGCTGAAACTACCATCTTTGTCCTTCATTTTTAACCTGTAAAAGATACTTCCCGAATAAGCAATGTTATGGTTAAAACTGTATTTGCTGCCGGTTACACTATTTTTTGCCATAACCGTATTCAGATAACGAAAAGCATTGCCATCCATACTGTATTCAATATCGAACTGAATCAGGTTCTCCTCTCTTGCTGTTTTCCAGTTCAATTCTGTACCGTTCCTTTCCGCAGTAGCAGTGAAAGATATTAATGATAAGGGCAAAACAGTGCTGGAACCTATATTGAAAACACTATTGCCTGTAAGAGAAACAGCATAAGCTTCTCCGTTTTCAGTTTCCCCGAAATCAACAATACCCGTAGGGGCAATGGTTTGCGTGCTTACATTCCAACCGCCAAGCCCATCCGGCAATATTTTATAAAAGATGCCGGAATAAAAATCCGCACCGATGTACCAGCCTTGCAATAACGGCCAAGCCGTTCCTCTGTAAACTACCCCACCCGTTACGCTTGCCGAAGGATTTTGAGACGCATAAGTATAAGCAGGGAAAACATAACTTGATGCAGGTGCGCAACCCGTGGTGTTATAAGTTGCATTGCCTTCATAACAACGCCAACCGTAATTTACATTAGCCGTTGCAGCGCTCGCCCTGAAATTAAATTCCTCCCATGAATCCTGTCCCACATCGCCGATCCACATATCTCCGGTAAGTCTGTCAAAGCTCCAGCGATAGGGATTGCGCAAACCCAAATCATATATTTCATTACTGTAAGGATTGCCCGGAGGAATAGTATAATAAGGTGCAGTTGCACTTGTATTTACGTTGAAACGAAGCATTTTACCTAATAATACGGTGGTACTTTGTGCATTATTGGGAACATCGCCCCCACCACCGCCATCGCCGGTGGATAAATACAAATAGCCATCGCTGCCAAAATGTAACTCGCCTCCGTTATGATTTGTATTGGTAGGATGCGGTATAGTAATCAAAACCACCTTTGACGCAGGATCTGCAACATTTGTATTACCACTGCTTACCTGATAGCGCGCCAGTTCCAGGTCGCCCGCTGTTGTTGTATAATAAACATAAAACAAACCATTGGTACTGTAGTTCGGATGAAAAGCCATACTCAGCAAGCCTCTCTCTCCATTAGCATCAATAGGAGCAACAGTCAGAAAATCGGACAGATAATTGAAAGTAGCATCATAAACCCTAATAGTTCCGCCTTTCTGGGGAATAAAAATTCTGTTACTGCCGTCTCCTGCATTTACAAATTGCATAGGCTGATTGAGTCCTGTAGATATTACAGGCGTAAGACTCAGAACAGGTTGTGCATCTGTCTTACTTACTGCCCCAACAAAAAAAGAGAGCAACAAAACGGTTCTGAACGGCCGGTAAAAGTTAAAGTCTAAATGAATCATAATCGTAAGTTTTAAAAGATGAGAAAAACACCGGTAAGTAATCATTACCGGATGTCTTATAACAACAACAGAAAAGTTGCCTTGTTTATGTGATTGTATTGTGATTTAAGTATCCTTTAAGTTAAATGTTAGTCAATTGTCCGTATTGATTTGCAACAAAACAAGATGTATATTTACCAATAACCTATCTGATCGCATAATGCAACTGAACCAAAATATTTTTGATACATTTCCGGTCTTAAAAACAAAGAGGCTTACGCTTCGTGCTATTACACAAGATGATGCGGAAGAGATCTTTAAAATGAGGGCAAGCGGTCGTGTCAATCAATTCATTGCAAGACACAACATGGAAGACCGCGAAAGCGCTGTAAAACTTGTAGAAAGAGTAACACTTGCATATCAAAATAAACAAGCCATTGCCTGGGCGGGAATATTACGTGACAATAAAACGATTATCGGTACATGCGGGTTTAATAATATCGACATTCCCAATTTCCGTGCAGAAATAGGTGGCGAGCTTTCCGTTGATTACTGGGGCAAGAACATTGCAATAGAAGCCGTTGAAGCCATTCTCAAATTTGGATTGGGAACAATGAGCTTACATACAATAGAAGCAAAAGTTTCACCAAACAATAGAGGTTCTGTTTTCCTTCTTGAACAATTGGGTTTCAAAAAAGAAGCCCATTATACGGATCGTATCTATTTCAAGGAAAAATTCAGCGACATGGCCGTTTATACACTCATAAAAGGCAATGAAACCTTTAGTCAGGATAATTAATATTCACAAAACAAAAAGTTTCAAACCTGAAAAACAAAGGCCCATGTAGAAACACAGGCCCGTACTGATTCATACTATGCCTGTTATCTTATCAACATAATTTCGCCTTTTCTATACTGTATCGTGTTATCAGCCGATGTAAAAGATATCTGATAAAAATAAGCCCCGACATCTGCAACACCATTATTATAAGTGCCGTCCCACTTTTCAGCAATGTTATTTGCGTTGAATACAAGCTGCCCCCAACGGTTATAAACCTGTATCTGAAAGCTTTTAATCTCACACAAATTCCTTGCACCGAAAACATCGTTCAACCCATCTCCATCAGGCGAAAATGCATTGGGAACAAATAAGCACTGATTGCATTCCATAAACGTAACATTAGCCGAATCATCCCTGCTGTCACAGCCGTTCGATACCGAAAGTGTATAAACACCTTCTTTTTCAGGATGAATGAAAGATTGTCGCTCTCCTGTATTCCATAAGTACTGAATACCCTTTATACTTTCTTTATTTCCGATTATGAAATCGCTGCCTTTACATACATTGACATTATCTAATCCCAGGCTTTGCGGCAACGCGACCGGCAGTAATACATGTATCGTATCCGTATGAAAATTACATCCTGTCAATACATTACAGAAATAAGTACCCGGTAAAACAACCGTAATAGCCGGCCCCGGAACCGAATTGACCCAACGGTAACTGTCACCGCCCATAATGGTACTGTGCAGTGTTACAAGAAAAGGATCGCTGTTGCAGATAACAGTGTCCGATACCGTTACGGTTGTATCGCAGCCTGGCTTTCCTTTAAGTTTTATCACATAAAACTCACTGTTGTCAACAAATCCGGGTATGTCGGGAGACTGAGTACTGGCCGTTACGGCAAGCCCATTGTCAATTGTGGTGGTTATATTGACACCTAAATACATGGCAGACCATCCGCCGTAATATCCATCATTATTAATGCCCCCAAAATCCTGCGAACCTGTAATGCCGCCATCATTGGAAAGATAGCAAACCCATACATCCCTTTCACCCGATAAAGCCGGCACATCACCGTCAGCAGAATTTCCTTCACCCGCTACTGCATATCCACCATCAGGTAATTGCTTTACAGCACCCGCCATTTCAGTGCCGCTGCCGCCAATGGTTCTTTGCCATTCCTGATTACCTGCGCTATTTATTTTAACTACCCATGCATCATAGAAGCCTCCATGAAAGCCTGTTACATTGCCGCCGTTATCAGAAGTATAACCCGCTGCCATAAAGCCATTGTCGGTGGTGGAGACTATATTAAAAAATCGTTCTTCACCGGAGCTTCCGAAACATCTTTGCCATAAAAAAGTTCCGTTGGAAGTTACTTTCAGGATCCATCCGTCGGGATACAAACCGTGGCTGCCGCTTACATCGCCGTCATTAGAACTTGTATTACCACATACAATAAAACTGCCATCAGACAATACCTCTGTTCCAGCCGCAATCTCGTCCGAAGAGCCGCCATAAGTATGCTGCCAGACAATATTACCCGATGCATTCAGCTTTATCAGCCATAAATCAAAAGAAGGATTATTTATATCAAAATGGTTGTTGTCAGGAACATCACCATCATCGGAAGCAGTACTTCCCGAAACAATATAGCCTCCGTCAGCCGTCTGCCTGATTGCTCCCGGCTCTTCATCAGAAGAACCGCCTAAACATTTATGCCACTGAACATTTCCCGATGCATCCAGCTTCAGAACAAGAAGATCATAACTGCCATGCCAGCCGCTTGCCATTCCGGTTGTAGTGTTCATTGCCGTCATGCTTCCCAGGGCAATATACCCACCATCCTGTGTTTGCCTTATCGAATTCAGATAACAAGTGGCTGTACTGTCTCCATACATTTTATCCCATTCCACTGCACCTGCGCTGTTCAGTTTTGTTACACGCCCTTTTGCATCCCACAAAATATCCAGGTTTGTTCTGCCTGCAAGTATATATCCGTTATCATTGGTAGCCTGAATATCAAAAGCCTGATCTCCAGTTGACATCTGGCTATCCCAGTCATAAGCCTTTTGCCATTCCAATGTATATTGCTGTGCGTCCGCTCCGGGAACCACAACCATCAATAAAAACAGGGCGGCGAATAATCTCCATACTTTTCCGGTCCGACCAGATACTTTGTTTTCCATAAAACACCTATTGCTATAACTAAAGACGGAAAAGCATGTAAGTAAGCCATAGGACAATCATGCCAAATAATGGTACATCTGTGCTTTTTTAAAAACCATTTTTTCTTACGCGTTCCCCTCTTTGAAGAAAAATGAGGAAGCTAAAAGCGCGATTCACCTACCTATTCTATGTTGTTTTTTCAACACTTGCAGATAAAGCGAAATGCCCTACCTTTATTTTCAAACCTTTAAACATTTTTTGTGTAAAACAGTTAATCAAACAAAATCTCAAAAAACGAAAATGCATATAGAACAAGTAAATCACGAAAAAAACGGCTATTTCCGTGCCTTAGAAAATGACACCGAAGCAGGTTTAATGACCTATACATGGGCCGGCGATACCAAGTTAATAATAGACCATACCGAAGTTAATCCTGCATTCGGAGGACAAGGCGTAGGTAAAAAGCTGGTAATGCAGGCAGTTGCCTTTGCAAGGGAAAGCAATATCAAAATATTGCCTTTATGCCCTTTTGCAAAAAGCGTTTTTGACAAGACACCCGAAATAGCCGACGTATTATTTTAAATAAGACGATTTACCAACCATAACCTGGCTTAGATTATCAACTCCAAATATTAATATGACTTTCCGGACATTACAAGGTGTGCCTTTCACAACCATTCTTGATACATTTAACGAAGCATTCTCCGATTATGTAGTGCCGTTCAAATTGAGCCTCGAACAATTGGAAGGCAAAATAAAAAGTGAAAACCTGAATCCGGAAATTTCTGTCGGCGCTTTTGAAGATGGGAAATTGGTGGGCTATATATTACATGGTCAGGACATCATTAATAAACAACTTTACGCTTATAACGGCGGCACCGGAGTGATTCCTGAAATGCGTGGACAGAAACTTACCATGCAGATGTATAAGTTTATTATACCGGTGCTCATAGCAAAAGGTTTTGATAAAATAATTTTAGAAGTCATCACTATAAATAAACCTGCAATAAAGATTTATGAAGCTACCGGTTTTAAGATTTCCCGAACTTTGAATTGCTACAAAGGAACTGTCCATACCGGCAATACAACATCAGATATAAACATTAAAACACTGGAACGTTATGACAGGGAAAAACTACAATCGTTTTGGGACTGGCAGCCATCCTGGTCCAATTCTTTTATGGCAATCGAACAACTGAAAGAAAGCAATATCGCATTGGGAGCTTATAAACAAGATGCATTAACAGGTTATATCATTTACAATCCGAATACTAAAAGAATACAGCAACTGGCTGTGGGTAAGGAATACAGAAGACATCGAATAGCAAGTCAACTTTTGAATGTTATAGCTGTTGATTATACGGCCGAAATGGCAATGATTAATGTGGATGATAAAGATATAGCAACCAATGCTTTTTTAGAAAATATGGGATTACAGAAACCGGTAGTGCAATATGAGATGGAGATGAGTTTGAGATAAATTTTGAAATAATCTCTTATCATGAACAAATTAGAATTCTTATTAGAAAAATACAAAAAACAAAGTATAGAACTGGGTATAGCACTCAATCCACCTGCTACAATAGAGGAAATCAAAACATTTGAAGAAAGAGTAAATATTAAATTGCCATTTGAAATAAAAGAGTTCTATTTGACAGCTAACGGCTTTGAGACACTTGATTATCTTTTTAGGATTATTCCACTTGAAGAGATCTCAGAATACAAAGCTGAATTACCAAGTAACAGGATTTATTTTGCAGAATATATGATTTACTCGGACACGTGGGAAATCAATATTTCTGAAGATTCTTATCAGATAATAAACAATGACCATTCATCGAGCGCAGATATAATTTTCAGTAATTCTATATTTGAGTTTATTGACAAATACCTTGATGGTAATGGAATATTTGGAGAACGTGGCATTTTTTGGCAACAAGAGCAATTTCTTAATCGAGAATGATGAAACCTGAAAGCGATGAAAATCCTGGAAGTCGAACTATTAACGGCAGACCTGCAATCAATTGAAAAATTTTATAGTAACAAACTGCAATTAAATACGGTTCATAAAGACGAACAAAGCATAAGCTATAACGCAGGGCATTCCCGGCTTACTTTCCGGATTACAGAAACATTACAACCCGTTTACCATATTGCTTTTGAAATTCCCTGCAATAAGCTGAACGAAGCCATTGAATGGTTAAGCCGCAGCATTGCATTAATACCTTTTGAAAACCACAACGTCATTGTAGATTTTGAAAACTGGAATGCCAAATCTGTTTATTTCTATGACGACAATCAAAATATACTCGAATTTATCCTGAGATTTGATAATGATATTAAAAGCAATGATGCATTTAGTACAGCAACCATTTTAAATATCAGTGAAGTTGGTCTTGTAAATGAAAATGTATTGCAGTTTGGCGAAGCACTCAGCGAACGTTACGATCTGCCGTATTACGAAAAACAGCCACCGAGAGAGAATTTCTGTGCCCTGGGAAGCAGCGAAGGATTATTTGTAATTTCAGGCAATGAAAGAAATTGGTTTCCTACCGATACAAAAGCGGTAAGATATCCTGTGTATGTAAAGTTTGAAGAGCATGGCAGATTGCATGAACTAAATTATAGATGAAGCAATCCATTATCTGGAAGCAAATCTTATAGGTTTTAAAAACCTATAAGATTATACAACTTCAAAATTGAATACTATTATATCATCAAATGTGTATCAACCATACAACAATAAAACTATTAAACCATGTTCACATTAGAGCAAATACAATCGGCACACGCCAAGGTAAAAAGCGGAGCGGATTTCCCAAAGTATGTTCAGGAGATGAAATCCTTAGGCGTTACCTCTTACGAGCATTATGTTTCGGACGGGCATATATTATATAAAGGGCAGGATAATTTCAGTATTGACGCAAATGCCAAATGGCTTGCAAAAGAAATTGCGGCGCCTGCTTCTCCCGAAAACCTTGAACATGCCTTAAAAGTGCATCAGTTAGGAAAAACAGATTATCCGACCTTTTGCCAGCAATCTGCAAATGCAGGCGTTGAAAAGTGGATTGTGGATATGGTCAAAATGAAATGTATCTATTACGATAAAGCAGGCAATGAAATGCTGGCGGAAGATATTCCGGCTGTTTCCTGATATTGATACAGATTCTTTTAAACTCCAAGTGAAGTGGTAAGTACAATTTACAATCAACGCTATAAGGGCTTAAAGTCCTTATAGCGTTTGGATTTTTACAAAGCCTGAATAGCTATTACCTGAGCAGCGGCAAATACTTCGTGGTAAGCATGGTGCCAACCTGCAAAGGCTTTGCGCAACCATTCCTTTCCTTTTAATAATACTTCTTTGTATTCAGAATTTGTTTGTTTCGGTATCAATGCATGGAACAATACGCTTTCATCCTTCATATGTTCAAATGAGCTGCCACGGCCTTGCTCCAAAGCTATAACCCTACCCTCTTCCAACATGTGAAACATCTCATTACAGTGATGTTCCGGATTTCTTACTACTCCTTTTATCAATACAAAATCATCCTGATTAAAATTTTGATTAGGAAGCTTATCATTCACCAGTAACATGGCATCTTTTGAATAATGCTGAATCTTATCACCCGGAGCCAGTATAGAAATTATAGGTTTATTGTTATTGTGGATAATTGCCTGGTTCATAAATTGCGATTAAAGTGTTTAACTTATTGATTACAAAATTATGCCGCATCAGCACAGTGAGAAACCGAATTTAGGCTAACACTATAAGCAAATAGGTAAGCGGTGAATAGTTTTCGGTGAAAAAATACGGACAGAAATAATAAAGACAAAGAATGAATCTGTAAAATAAAAAGCCGTCTCTCACAACGAGCATGAGAAGACGGCTTTAATAAACAGATACGTTTAAACTTAATTAGTCTTAATCAGTTTCCCTTTGTTTACAATTCCTCCGGCCTTATCAACTAATAGCCATAAATAAGGACCGGAGCTCAATGATGAAATATCAAACGAACGTTTCGAACCGTCAAGTTTAAAGCGAATAACATCTTTACCGGAAATACTATGTACTTCAAATTGACAACCCTTTAAATCCGCTTCTGTTTTCAGAGAAATAAATTTACCGTTTGCCGGATTAGGATAAATTTTAAGGTCGGCACCTGCTTTGTCCATATCGTGAATAGATGTAACATTCCCCGGGCTATTGAAATAAACGCCATCCACCTGTAATGTAGATCCTATGGTTCTGTTAGCATTGGTATAGCTGGAATACAAGTTGAATATAATGCTGTCAGGTGTTTGGGTGCTGCTGTATTTTGAAGACAGTTTGAATGGACGCAATGTCCATTCGGTTTTTGGTGAAATAGCATAAATAACCTGCAGCGAAAATTCTTGTTGAGCGCCTGTCGGATTTGCATAAAGTCCCATCTGAACTGCGGCTGTATCTGACCCGGGTGTAGTATATTTATAAAGCAGCCATAAGGTATCCGGCCTTGAAGTATAAGGTATGCCCTGAATGCGGATACCATGCGGATTGGTCCTATACCAGGTCCTGCCAACTGCTGCAAGCCCATACTGCTTAGAACCATTTAATTCACTGGTGATTAATTTTAAAGAAGCGGCTCCGTTCTTTTTGTCATCTGTATCTTTCACAGTAATTCCAAAGTCTGACTGGAAAGCACTTTCAATAGTTCCCCAACCATCAGGATTGTAAAGACTTGACCAATTGTCAAACTCATTATTAGGAAGTTCTGCATTGGGCTGGGCATTCAGGATGGTTGCTGATGCAAAAAAGAAGCATGTAAAAATTGTATGCCTTATCATTATTTAGTATTTTATGTACATCAAAAATACCAAACAAGCGTAATAAAAACGACGAAATCTTAAATTATGACAAAAGCATTACAGAAACTTAGACTTTAGCTTTTCTGAGGGCATCATACAACTTTCCTGTTTACCCCACCAGCGGTAACGGTTACGGGCAATGAATTTATAAAGCGGGTTACGTAAAAATTCGGGAAGAATCAAAAGGGGGTATAATAGTTTGTAAGCGCCTGAAAGCTTGCCTGCAATTCGCAAAGCCGCTGTAGAATAGAGATATGTTTTACCGGATTCAATCAGTATAACACTTTCAGCATCAGGAGGCAATGAAACCTGATATTGTTTCAGAATACTTTTACCAATATCGGATTGAAGGGAAGCAAAACGAAAATAATCATGTGCGTCATTTTTGATAATTCTTTGAACCCAGGTATTACAAAGATTACAAACACCATCAAAAAGCACGATTGCCTTATTCTCGTTTTGCTGTATGTTCATTTTAGTTTAATAACACTTTCTTGGCAGTGCTTGCCAATTGTAACTCCCACTTCCAGGCAGTGTCCATCATGGCTTCCACATTGTATTGGCAGTTCCAGCCTAACTCATTTTTGGCTTTATCATTATTTGCATAAACGGCAATTATATCACCTTCCCTGCGACCACCAATGGTATAATTCAATTTTGTTTTTGAAACTTCTTCAAAGGTTTTGATAAGCTCTAAAACAGTAACGCCATTACCTGTACCAAGATTGTATAATTCACAATCGGAAGGCAATTCATCTGCTATAGATTTTGTTACTGCTTTTGTATGTGCATTTGCAATGTCCATTACATGGATATAATCACGAATGCAGGAACCGTCTCTGGTATCATAATCATTTCCAAACACAGTCATGCTATCCCGCTTGCCTATAGCCGTTTGCGTAATAATCGGAACCAGATTTTCCGGTTTTTGATTCAGTTCGCCGATTAATGAAGTAGGATGCGCGCCGACAGGATTAAAATAACGAAGCAGGATAACTTTAAACCCTGGGTTAGCTTTGATATAATCCCCGCAGATTTCCTCGCCCATCACTTTCGTTCTTGCATAAGGCGATTGTACTTCTTTTAAAGGAGTGGCTTCCGTAACCGGTAATACGTCTGCATTTCCATATACCGAACAGGAAGAAGAGAAGACAATATTTTTTACGTCATATTCCTTCGCACATTCCAGGATATTCAACAACGAGGTAATGTTATTTCTGAAATATTCCAATGGCTGGCTTACAGACTCGGGAACAGATTTATAGGCTGCAAAGTGAATGATGCCTACTATATCCAGATTTTCTTCAAACACGGCACGCACATCTTCCAGATTGCAGATATCAACAATGTAATTCTTAACTGTTTTACCGACGATAGCGCTTACGCCATTAATGGTTTGCTGAAATCCACGTGAAAGATTATCAATTGAAATAACTTCATATCCATTGTTAATCAAATCAACAATAGTATGGCTTCCAATATATCCACATCCCCCGGTTACAAGTATCTTTTTCATAACATGATTTTTGGTCGCCAAATATACGCCCATATTCCCGATTTCGGCTCAAACCTTGTGCTATAAGGCCAAACCTTATAATATTTAACAATCACATATTAACACTAAACGAAGACAATTCCGCTGTTGGATAATCATGACTCTTCATCAAAATAAATTTTATAATATTTCCTTCCGTCATTATCAATGCCCTGCTCTATCAAATCTCTGTCGCCATGAATATAAATGTGAAAATTCTTATCCAACTTCAATACGCTTTTAAAAATACGCGCTTGTTTCTTAACAGCCATAGGCGATATTTCAAAAGAGTCATTCATCTGGATATCATGCTCCATCCTGTAGGTTTCATCAAAGGAATTAAAAGACTCAATAATGCCTTTATCCTGAAAAACAGCTTCTACAAAATCATCTTTCTCAAAAGTCTCGTTATGCTTGAAATAATTTACCGAACGATTCAGAAAATCTATCTGGTCTGCTTTTGAAACTTCGAAATCCTCAACCAATTGCTTCGTAACAAAGTCTTTTGCTATACTTAAAAAGTCTTTGGTATTATGATAGTCGTTGCTGATAGGCTGTATATTCAGGAAATGTTCTTTCCAATACTGGGCATCGCCGGAACGCTGCGAATCAATCATACAAAGCCTGAAACCATCTGATCTTTCATCATCAAATATCAGACAGCCTTTTTCTACTTTATTTACATTGATGCCATCATCATAACTTATTTTAAAATCATCGCTTTCCGTATTCACCTTCAGGAAAGTATCTTTATTTTCCGATTTGAAAATACCAATAGCACGTACACTTCTTTCATCAACAATCAATCCTGCGAAATAAACAACACACAGCTCTCCCGAACTGATTTTAGGATGCACAGATTGCTCATATAAATGCTTCGCAATCTCGATGGATTGTTGATGTAATACTTCCGGCTGTTCAAATATTTTTGAAACAAAAGTATAGATTTCATTCAGCGATAAATCTGTCGGATGCACAAAACGAAACAATTCATCCGTATTAAAAGAATGAATGAAATATTTCAGCAAAACCGTTGGCGTATAAGCATCTTCAAAACGGACTGCTTCTTTTGAAAGATGCATGCCGTCATCCGTAAGCTTGTTACCGACTTTGTGAACAGCAATATGTTTTATCTCTGCGTTTTCGTAGTCAATCATTTTTTAATCGATAGTATTAGTGTGTTTTAAGTGTCGGCATCTCAGAGGTGCCGGATACCTAAAACGTCATTTAAACAAATCAAATGCATATTGAGCTTCGCTCCAGAAGGCATCAAGGGCAATCATGCGCGGTTTAAAAAACTGGATCAACTTCGGCCAGTCATCCTGGTTAAATATATTGACATTATCAATCGATATACCGATGAAACTGTAAATATTTCCATGTTCATCCGTTTCATGCAGTTTCCATTCCCATTCTTCCTGAATATGAAGCTGTAAAAGCTTTTCAACAGCTTTGAATTGCTCCATCATCATTTGCTGAATCTCTATATCCGGATGCGACAAATGGATGTGGATATAAGCATGCTTTTTATCCGCATCCATTTTAAAGTTCAGGTATTTAACACCTGTCTTATAATTAATCCAGTTTATTTTTAGGCCTTCGGCAGAAAGCTGCAAAGCCATATACATACCATAGGCTTTCCAAAAGGCTTGTCTGACCTGGGATGCTTCTTCTTTTTTGTACATGTAAAATTCAAATGGCTAACATTCGCTCAGCCCCAAAGGAATATTAATAGCGAGGCCACCGTCAGCGGTTTCTTTGTATTTGGTGTTCATATCCAACGCGGTTTCCCACATTGTTTTTACAACGGCATCCAATGAAACTCTTGCCTGATAAGGATTGCTTTGTAAAGCCAATTGAGCTGCCGTAATAGCTTTAATAGCTCCCATTGTATTGCGTTCTATACATGGCACTTGTACCAGACCGGCAACAGGGTCACAGGTTAAGCCCAAATGATGTTCCATCGCAATTTCGGAGGCCATCAAGCATTGACGAATACTACCACCCAAACATTCCGTAAGTGCGGCGGCAGCCATAGCTGAGGAAACACCGATCTCTGCCTGGCAACCACCCATAGCTGCGGATATTGTTGCACCTTTTTTAAATATACTTCCTATTTCGGAAGCGCATAAAATGAATTGTATGATTTTATCTTCATCATTGCCGTCACAGAAAGCAACAAAGTATTGCAGTACAGCCGGAATTACACCCGCAGCGCCATTAGTAGGCGCTGTAACCACGCGACTGAAGGAAGCATTTTCTTCATTTACAGCCAATGCAAAACAGCTCACCCAATCCAGAATGTACTGAAAGCTGCTGCCACCTTCTCTTATAGCTGCCAGCCATTCATCATAGTTGGAATAGGTTTTGCCTTTCAACAATCTTTTATTCAACGGAGCTGCCCTGCGCGACACATCCAGCCCTCCGGGCAGTTTACCTTCTTTATGGCAACCGCGATAGATACATTCCTTCATCGTCTGCCATATCTTAAGGATACCTGCACGCGTTTCTGATTCCGGTCTCCAGGCATTTTCATTCTCACCTACAATTTCTGAGATGCTCAGGCCGGTTTTAATGCACCAATGCAGTAAATCCTGCGAGTTTTCTATAGGAAAATAAAGATCGGCGGAATTTGAATTATTATTTTTATCACCTTCTTTTTCTACAAATCCGCCACCTATAGAATAATATGTTTCGGCAATAGAATCGCCATTATTAAACGAACAAAGGAAAGTCAAGGCATTTGGATGATAAGGCAGCGATTCGTTCATCAGAAATTCAATATCGACAGGCGGATTGAAAGGAATTTCCTTTTTGCCGCCCAATAACATCTTCTTATTGGTTTTCAATGAAAAAACGGTGCTGTCAATTTTATTCACATCAAAGGTAACCGGGTCTTCGCCGCAAAGCCCAAGCATAACGGCAACATCCGTTCCATGCCCATGGCCTGTTTTGGCTAATGAGCCGTATAATAAAACTTTTACGCTTGCAACATCTTCAAGTGTATATTTTTGCTCCAGCGTTTTAAGAAAACTCAATGCAGCCTTCCACGGACCCAATGTATGCGAACTGCTGGGGCCAATGCCTATCTTAAAAATATCGAATACCGAAATACATTCGTTTGTCTGCACAACAATGATTGATTGGATTATAAAAAAAGAGCAGTTGACAACTGCTCTCCAAAATTACGCTATTAAATGAAACAAACATATTTACATAAGGGAATTCCTTTACCTGCAAATAGTTTGAGGAATTACGGCAACAATAGTTTATCCACAGGATATATTATTCCGGTCCCTGTTGTAACGGGCTTACCTAAAGCAAACTGATTTCCCCTGTTATCTTTTATAAAAACAACATCTCCGTTCAATACAAAATTCAGATTACCCGTACCGCCAACAGTAGGCAATGAATAGCTGCCGCCTCCTTCTTTTATTTTCTGTGTAAGATCTTCAGTCTTCCAATTTCCGGCTACTATCATATAAGTAAGAATACCTTTCAGCGAATCACGCATTTCGGGTTTCAGCATCTTGTTAATGTTTGATGTACGAATATTGCTGAATGCCCTGTTGCGTGGCGCAAAAACAGTGACGGGGCCGTTTGCTTCAAAGGTTGCATTCATTTCAATGGCATTGATGGCTTTTACAAGCACGGTGTATTCCGGATAGGCATTCACCAGGTATTTCATAATCGAAGGAGCGACTACCGGAACGGCAGGCCTCACATATTTCTCCGTTACCTTCACAGTTGTATCGGCATCTGTTATAGTAGTTTCCGTTTGTGTAATTGTCTTAACGGTGGTTTTTGTTGAAGATGTCTGCGCTATAACGATATTCGTTGTTTGAAGAAGCGCAAATATCATTGCACATATTTTAAGGTGTTTCATAATTTTTTGTTTTATCTATCAGACAAACAAAAGATAGCCTTAAAAGTTTGATTAGAAACTACGCTAATGTGTATTATCAGGGTTTAATATTTTGAAAAGCCGCAACTCAATTGGTTAAGGAAGATTTCTTCCTGAAAATCTTTAATAGCAAAAAGGAGAGTAGAAATGCAAACAGTCCCATTGTAATGGCTAAAACCGTGCCGCCCAAAAAGAAGGCAGCGCCAGCTTCTTTTACCTGATTCAGGGAAATATCATTCCATTTCAGGCTCCAGTTTTCATAACCTAAGATTATTTTGCCCGTCACAAGGCTTAATGCCCAGAAGATGGGCGGGAAAATACTGATGTTCGCGGCCAATAGAAATAAGGCTTTGTTCATCCTGAAATATACAGCCAAAGGAATACCGATGGCCAATTGGAAACCCCATAAAGGAACGATACCCATAAAAATGCCGAAAGCAATGCTGATGGCTTTGGTAAAATTACTTTCATCGCTTCTGACAACAATTTCCTGCCATATTTTTTTCAACCCTTTACGACTTGTAATGGTCAGGATGAAATTGCGGGGATGAATCCACAGCAAAGCAATAAAAGTAAGAAAGGTATTGAGTATGCTGATGCGTGTAAAATCTTTGAAAGGCCTGAAATGCGTTATTCTTTCGGATGCAGGCGGATAATAAACCGAAACGGGGATGGCAAATACAGGCACGCGTTTCCATGCCAATCTTACGGGTACCTCAATCTCGAATTCATATTTGCGTGTAAAGAATTTCATCTTTCTTAGAAATTCCAGAGGATATAAACGATAACCGGATTGCGTATCAGGCAGGGTGATACCTGTTTCCACCCAAAACCAGAAATTACTGAATTTATTTCCAAAACTGCTTTTACCGGGAATATGTGCCTGATCCATATTACGCGCACCAATTATAAGACTGTCCGGCCTTTCTATTATAGCATCTATAAATTTTGGTAAATCTTTGGGATAATGCTGTCCGTCGCTGTCTATTGTTATGGCATATCGGTATCCATACTCCAATGCCATCCTGAAACCCTTCTTCAGAGCATTGCCTTTGCCTCTGTTGGGGCTGTAACTTAATACTTTTATAAAATTATATTGTGCTAAAATGGCTGCTGTATTATCGGTAGAACCATCATTGACAACGATGATATTATGTGTATAGTTCGCTACATCGCTTATCAATGCCGCCAATGTCTGTGCATTATTGTAAGTAGGTATCAGCACGCAGGCATTGCATTGCTGAAACAAGTCTTGATGTGATGGCGTATTGATAGAAAGCATGAACTGATTTAGCTGCAAAGATTATTTCTTTTTAGGTCATTGTAAAATCAAAAATTTATTTATTTTCGCAACCCGTAAAAACGGAATGATGTTCGGGACGTAGCGCAGCCCGGTAGCGTACATGCATGGGGTGCATGGGGTCGCTGGTTCAAATCCAGTCGTCCCGACGAACAGAAAAGGCTCACAAGCAATTGTGGGCCTTTGTTATTAGTTGTATTTAGACAAGTAATTAATTTTTCTAAACGCCCATACAGGAGAATCTGAAAGATTTTGAAACAATTAGGATTATCCTGTGTTTTTAAGGAAACCAACTTTAAGATCATGGCAGATAAAAAGAATAAGAAGAACGAAGCATATGAAAAGGAATATCCTGAAAACGGGGATAATTTCTCTGCGGGTAAACCGGATGCAAGTCCTTTACCTAATAATCCTGCAAAGAATGCTGAAAAAACATCGCCGGAAGAAGATAAGGCGCGGAAAGAAAAGAAGCACTAAGAAATAAGCCCATAAGTTTTCAATTATGGGCTTATTTCTTAGCGGTATTTTTACTCGAAAAAATACTGTTACTGCAATGCCTTAATTCGGGCTTCTGAGTAGTTATTCATTTACTATTAGTTTCCGGCTAAAGCGGCTCTGGTTTTCGTCTGTAATAGTAACGTTGTATTGCCCTGCTTCAAAATTATATGAAGGAATAGCTATGGTGTTCTGTCCAATATATAAAGACTGAGTTACTTTATATACCTGCCGTCCCAATACATCGGTAACATTTATGTTTACCTGCATAGGACGTGTTAAATTCAGCTCTAAATAAGAAGCATTATTTGTCGGATTAGGATACAGCTTGACCTGACTTATGTTTGCCATTGCTTCGTTTAAACCTGTTACAGCTTTCTTGGCTTTTTCTGCATTTATATATTCATAGGTGCTGCCATTTTTTTTAAATAGAAGAATATACACTTCCAGATTTTCCTTGTTTGATACGGTATCAATATTCACCGTATAGGTTTTAGGAAATTCAGTGTTAGCAGTAATGGAGGATGAACCGATCTGCTCGCCCCAGGGAACAGGGTTTAATGCGGCACCGGTTGTAGCCATAGCGCCTTTCAATACATGATGGTGAATGGTATTAGCCAAATTGCTGGCCTGAGCTGCTACAATATTATCTTCGGCAAGGAATGCTGTCATATAGTATTCACCTGTTGCATCTTCCCAGAATTTTGCTTTGGCATTGACGGTCAGCACATTTCCATTAATGGTCATATTTGCAGCAGTACTGGCAACTACCGGTTTTGCATCGAAGGTAGCGGTTGCATTCATAATGTCTGCAATATCACCTGCATTGTTACCTGTGGTAGCCTGAGATTCGTAATTACCTACCATAAGTGTGGGAACACCTTGTAATCCGAAATTATCAAAAAGAGTGCCGGCTCCCAAAGCATTGATCCAGGCAGGAGAACTTGGCTCAAAGGATCCCTTTATTCCTATAAGATAGCCTTTGTCGCCATCCTGAAGCTTATTATCAACCGTATCGGCAACTGCTACACCAAACTGACCGCAAGGAGAGCACCAGGTGTCTGAAAAATCAAACACGACAACACGTTTTTTATTTTGAGGAGTTTGTGCAAAGACAGCTACTCCGGTCATTAAAAAAAGCACAGGAAGTAATAGACGTTTCATATAATTTCTGAATTTTAAATGTTAAGGTAAACATAATTTCAGTCTTTTTGTCGTCTCCTGATATTAAGAGAGCCTTTTCTACACAAAAATGTATATCAATCATTAAGCATTCTGAATGAATGGGTAAAAGGATTGTCTTGATATGTTACTTCTCTGCCACGGCAAAACCGACAGTATCACGATATAGTTGAGGAGACACATCTGCATTAACTTTAAAAAAACGGCTAAAATAAAATTCATCGTCATACCCTAATTCATAGGCAATTTCTTTTATTGTTTTTGAAGTAAGATATAATTCCCGTTTGGCTTCAATAATAATTCGTTCTGATATCAGTCCGGTCAATGTTTTGTTGAAATGTGTCTTTGTTATTCTGCCCAATGCTTTTGCAGAAATATTTAATAAACCAGCATAGTCTCCTGCCGAATGTTTTGTCTTGAAATTATTTTCAATGGCATCTTTCAGGTTTTGTAAAATAAAAGGCTGTTTACCATCGATAATACCAGCAGTTGTGTCCGGTTGTTGTTCTACTTTAATTCTTGACAAATGAATCAGGAGTATTTTTAACTGAGATACCAGGAGTTCATATTGTGCCAAAGCAACGTTCTGCGCTTCTTCTTTTAATTGTCCGGCAATGATATCAAATTGCTGTACCTGTAAATCATTGATTTCTAAAAGAGGCGGATGGTAAATATTATTAAACAGAACACCATTACATGCCACCTCATTCTGATGCCTGTGTATGCAGAAAAAATCGGGATGAAATTGTATGGCAAAGCCTTTAACGGTTTCTTTCGGAACAAACATAAAGGGTTGGTAAGGCGAAAAAGCAAAAACTGTATTCCTTTTCAGCTCATAATTTGTAAAATCAGCCTTCACAATGCCTTCGCCCTCTTTCACAAAAATTAAAGAATAATAATTGTTGCGCTGAATATGATCAAAATGCTCATTACTTTCAAAATCGAAGATCTTGAAGGCAAGGTTTCCATTTTGCGGGTTAATCAATGTGGTAACCATATCTGTTTTATTTAAAAGAGCGTGCGTTCATTTTCAGCAATAGTCAAGTCATTAATGCTTGCAAAACGTTTACGCATCAATCCGTTTTCATCAAACTCCCAAAGTTCGTTTCCGTAACTTCTAAACCATTGTCCTTCGTGATTGTGCCATTCATATTGAAAAGCCACCGCCATACGGTTTTCACGAAATCCCCATAATTCTTTCTTCAATCTGTAGTCTAATTCCTTCTCCCATTTTCTTTTTAAAAATGCTTTTACAGCCTCTCGCCCATTGATAAATTCAGTACGGTTTCTCCATTCGGTATCTATTGTATAAGCCTCACATATAATTTCGGGATTACGGGTGTTCCAGGCATTTTCTGCTAATTGTACTTTTTGCTGTGCTGTTTCCAATGTAAAGGGTGGAATCGGAAGTCTTTGCTGATTCATATTATAAATTTAGGGCAAAGCTATAAGTAATATCTACAGCTTTGCCTTTGGTTATTAATTTAAAGAACTTGCCAATGGAAAATCAATTGGAACCTGAGTAAGATTGTGAATATAATTCATGATTACTTTATCGGCAATGGCTGCGATTACATCTATAATACTTGCGTTTGAATAACCCGCCCCCAGAAAGTTATTCAATATTGTTTCACTTACCTTGCCTTTATTGATGGTTGCTTCTTTAGTAAATGTTACAAGTGCATTCAGCTTATTATCAAAAGATGCGGTTCCTTTTCTTATTTCAATAGTTTGTTCTTCAGTAAAACCATTCATCTTTCCTAATACAGTATGGGCAGACAGGCAATACGCACAATTGTTTACCTGGCTCACAACCAGATTAACAGCTTCTTTTTCTTTTTTGCTTAATGATGTTTTACTATTCTGAAAATTTAAATAACTTTCCAAAGCGGTATCGCTATAAGCAATTGTAGCATACAGATTAGGAACAAAGCCAATTGCTTTTTTTAAGTTGTCAAAAATCACCTGATTGTTTGCTGATACGTCCTCTCTCTGAGGAACTGTGAATTTTGTGTTTGTCATTTCTTTTAAGTTTTAATTGTTATTGACAATGCAAAATTGCAACTGTAACAGATGATAGAAAATGGAGCATTTACGTTTCTGGATGGACAATTTTCTACCCGGCCTTACTTTACGAACTTTTTGTTGAGCAAAAACTTTTAATAACCAAACTATAATATATTGCTAAATATAAAACAAGGGCATTGTGTTCTCATTTAACAAAATGAGTCTAAACTATTGGCGCTGCTATGTTGTAATAATAGCTCAAAAACAATTTATTATGCCTAATACAAAACATAGCCACCACGAAGAAGCGGCTAACCATCACGAAGCAGCAGCCAAGCATCACCGTAGCGCTCACAAGGCTCACATGGAAGACAATGATGACACGGCTGCAAGCCATGCACATGCTGCAACAGGACATGCCCAAAATGCAAAGACACATGCAAATGAGGCTTCTAAAAAACATGCTGAAAAGCACAGTTCAAAAGAGTCAAAAAAATAATTTTTGATTCGTTTTAAGTAAAGGATATCTCTTACCGGGATATCCTTTGCTTATTTCAAAGATTGAAATAAGTTCAGCTATTATGATAAATGAAGAATTGGTTTTTACTGATTTCAAATCGTATTATAACGCAGCTAAAGCTTTGATGTCCTCAATCTCCAGTATTTGTTTAGGATAATCCTTCCTCACGGTATTTATCATAGCTTGACCTACTTGCTTCATGGTTAATGAACGCTTCGGAAATAGTACAGGAAAAATTGCAATTAGGGGCTTGAAAAATGACTTTATATTTTTCTGCTCTTTAAAAGGCTTCATAAAACCCGGCCGAAAGTTATAGGCCTTCTTAAAAGGTAGTTTCATCAAAGCATTTTCTGTCCTGCCTTTTACACGCGCCCACATTATCCTTCCATTCTCTGTGCTATCTGTATGACTACCCGAAACGAAGCTGAAAACCATATCCGGATTCAGCGACGCAAGTTTAGCGGCAAATGCAATGGTGGTGTCATAAGTAATCAGCGTATATTTTTCCTCCTTCATGCCTACAGAGCTTATACCTGCACAATAAAAACAGGCATCATAACCTGTTAAGTCATCTTCATAACCATCCGGTCTCATAAAATCAGGAATCAATAACTCTTTTAGCTTGGGATGTTTAACAGGAGATGTCTTTCGGTTGACCATTAATATTTCTGTTACCATTTCATTTTCCAGGCATTCTATTAATACACCTTCTCCTACCATGCCTGTTGCACCCGTTATTATAACTTTCATAATGTTGTTATTATGTCAATGATGAATTCTTAAATTTAATTGCTCAGGAAAGTTATCAATTATTTTAAGAAAGAAGCTGTTACCTGAAATGTAAAACAGAAAAAGAGGAGCAAAGCCCCTCTTTTGTTTGTATCACCTAAATATAACGCATCTTTAATTGTTCATGTGAATTGTCTTTTCAAGTTTCGAAAGGTCGTATCCTTTATTTTTCACTCTTGAAAGAATCTCAGAATAGGTTTTGGCATCCAACTCAGCAGTACGGCTTAAAATCCACAAATAATTTCTGTTGGGATGACCGACAACCGCATAACTATAATCTCTCGCCAGATCAATAATCCAATATTTACCGGCAAACGGCCAGAAAAATGTAACGGCTAATTTTGCATTGATACCCTTGTCCTGCACTTTTGCCACACCTTTCGAAATCTTTGTTTTCCCGTCTTTGTTACACGTGTTTATAACCTGCAGAGTTCCGTCATCATTCAGTCTGTATTCCGCAGTAGTACAACTACAGCCACTTTGAAAGGCCTGCGGAAAATGAGCTATATCATACCATTTACCCAAATAACGTTGAAGATCAACATGAGGAACAGTCTCTAACTCTGCAGTTTGTGTTTGTGTGTTCATAGAATTATCATTAATATTTAGCTTTAGGAATAGTTCAATTTTTCATTTATCGTTTAAACAATAACACCTTAGCAGTTAAATGGTTGAGGTATATTTTAATTTTAAGAAATTTTAATGAATTAGGGTTTTAGGCCATTGAGGCCTGCAGTTTGAATCAAGGCATCCGGAAACAGGATTTTATCATTTTATTGACTACATTTGCCCTGTTTTATAAATTTCGAAAAAACAATCAATTTATACTCTTATGGCATACGATGTGATCGTAATAGGCAGTGGCCCGGGCGGATATGTTGCCGCTATCCGTGCTTCACAATTAGGTTTCAAGACAGCTATCGTTGAAAAAGAAAGCCTTGGTGGAATCTGTCTTAACTGGGGATGTATCCCGACTAAAGCATTATTGAAATCTGCGCAGGTATTTGAATACATCAGCCATGCACAAGATTACGGTATTGAAGTAGGCGCTTCAAAAGTTGATTTTGAAAAAGTAATTAAGCGTAGCCGTGGCGTTGCTGATAAAATGAGCAAAGGAATTCAGTTCCTTATGAAGAAAAACAAGATTGATGTGCTGGTTGGTCATGGCAAAGTGAATGCAAAGAAAGAAGTAGAAGTAATGGGTGCTGATGGTAATGTTACTACACATCAGGCAAAGCACGTTGTGCTGGCTACAGGTGGCCGCAGTCGCGAATTGCCAACTTTACCTATCGACGGTAAAAAAATAATCGGTTACAGGGAAGCAATGGTATTGCCGCAACAGCCGAAATCTATGATTGTAGTGGGTAGCGGTGCTATTGGTGTTGAATTTGGTTATTTCTATCATACATTAGGCACTCAGGTAACAATCGTTGAATTCATGCCTCGTATTGTGCCTGTAGAAGATGAAGATATTTCTAAAGAACTGGAAAAATCATTCAAGAAAAAAGGCATTACGGTAATGACTAATGCTTCTGTTGAGAAAGTTGACACTTCCGGTGCGGGTGTGAAAGCTACTGTTAAAACAGCAACAGGCGATATCGTTTTGGAAGCAGATGTTTTATTAAGCGCAGTAGGTGTTGCAACCAATCTTGAAAATATTGGCATTGAAACATTGAACATTGCAACAGATAAAGGTAAAGTAACGGTTGACCATTACTACAAAACTAATGTAGAAGGTATTTATGCAATCGGCGATATCGTTCCGGGACAAGCATTGGCACACGTTGCTATGAAAGAAGCGGTTATCTGTATCGAAGCTATTGCACAAAAAGAAGGCAAGTACGGACATGTTCCTGAAGCATTGGATTATGGTAATGTACCGGGTTGTACTTATTGCACACCTGAAATTGCTTCTGTCGGCATGACTGAAAAACAGGCTAAAGATGCAGGCTACGAAGTGAAAGTGGGTAAATTCCCATTCTCTGCAAGTGGTAAAGCAAGCGCTGCAGGTGCAAGCGAAGGTTTCGTAAAGGTAGTTTTGGATGCTAAATACGGCGAATGGCTTGGTGCGCACTTAATCGGTGCAAACGTAACCGAAATCATTGCTGAAACTGTTACTGCACGTAAACTGGAAACTACTTACCATGAACAATTAGATACTATCTTCCCTCACCCTACTATGAGTGAAGCTGTGAAAGACGCTATCGAAGTAGCTTTAGGCGAAGCGATACATTTGTAATCTTTCAGATGTCAGATATTAGACTTTAGATATTAGATATCTTGTGTTGAAATTAATAGAAAATGCCGTTCCGATTGGAATGGCATTTTCTATTAATTTCAACGTTATCAAGAAAGAAACAACGTTTTCAAGACCATTATAGCGAAAATGTAGGCTTTGTACTACATTAGCAATAATAATATAAGTACATTTAGAATGTTAAATTTAAAGATACAATCCTCATATTCAATAAAGAGACTTTCAACATGAAAAAAAATTTCGCAAAAGGAATCTTTCTTTTTTTATCGGTACTTTTCATGGCTCCTAAGGGATTTGCCCAATTAACCGGAACAATAAACATTGGTACAGGGCAAACATACACAACCCTCACAGGAACAGGAGGACTGTTTGATGCAATAAATACAGGTATGGTTACAGGAAATCTTACAGCACAGATCGCCTCTGATATTACCGAACCGGGCACAGTTACTCTAAATAAATGGGTTGAAAGTGGCATCGGGAATTATCAGGTCAGAATTGTTCCTGATGGGACAACTGAAAGAGTACTTTCAGGAAGCGGCGTAAATATGATTAACCTTTCCAACGTAAGAAACGTCGTAATCGATGGTAGCTTCTCCGGAGCTGGCAAATTCCTGCGTTTTACAAGTACCAATAAACAAGCCAATACATTAGCTTTTCTGAATGATTGCAAAAGTGACACTGTTATGAATTGCTATTTTGAAGGAGTTGATACAACTATTAATAAAAGTGTCATTTTGATCGGTGCCACCAATATTGCGGGAGGAACAGGAAATGATTCTATAGCAATACTGAACAACATCATCAAAGACAATACCACAGGCTATCCAAAGAATCTGGTAAGATCAGTCGGAACCACTACTGCCACCAATGATAATTGCATTATCTCCGGTAATGAATTTATTAACTGGAGCAATGAAGCAATGGGCCTGGCCGCCGGTACTGGCGACAATTGGAAGATATTGAACAATGCTTTTTATCAAAGTACGACAGCAAATATCCTTACAAGCATTTATGGGGTTCGGGCGATAGTAGGAAACGGTCACATTATTTCAGGAAATAATATTGGAGGGCAGGCTCCGGATAGAAGTGGCGGTCCAATGCAGGTGGCATCTGCAGACCACCTTAATAACTTTATGATAACAGGAATTGCCTTATCCGGTTCTGGAACTGCGACAAGTCCTATATCGATTAGCCAAAACAGGATTTCAAATATAATAGGTCATTCTGTCTATGGCATAAACCTACAAACTTCAAATGCTACTGTAGATAGTAATTTCATCAACAATCTTACTGTTGTAACTGCTAGTGGTTTCGAATCTATAAATCTGGCAGCCATTAATATGAATTCTTCTAATGCCGCCATCACCAATAACACTATTAGAAAAATAAGACAAGCAAATGCCACTGTTACTGCTCCTCCGACATTTGGAGCAATAATTGTATCCGGTAGTTGTCAATTTAACATTGACCATAATGTAATAGATAGCATTAGTTCGGTGTATGCAGTACAGAATCCTAATTTTTCCGACAGTTGTGTACCGATAGCAATATCCGTTAAGTTATCGGGAGCTGCAACCACAAATAAAATTTCAAACAATAAAATAAGCAATATTATAAATGCGTATTATTTTGCAGTGACAGGAATAAACTACATCAGCACCAATACAGCAACTACTAATATCTTCAATAATAACATTGATTATATTTACAACCTATACAATAGTAATAATCAGCCTCCAAATCCCAATATCAATAACCTTATCGGTATTAAGGAAGGAGGCGGAGGTAATGATACAGTTTATAACAATACTATTAATTTGGGTGCAATATCTGGCCCGACAGCAAATATATATGGTATAAAGAAAACAGGCAGTGGAATGCATGCTTATTATAACAATACAGTAAATATAACTGGCTCTGCTGTTTCTGCTTTTGTTTATGCTGGTACGTCTGCAGCTTTTTCTGGCGGAAATGCCATATTAAGGAACAATATATTTAACAACAAAAGAGTTGGAAGCTTCTTCGCGCCGCCGTCCTTCAAAAGCTTTGCCATTATAGGGGGTGGGAGTACAAGTGATTACAACTTACTATTTACAGCAGATAGTATTGTTGCTCTTTCGGGAAACACATACTATACATTTACATCGTGGAAAGCAAGTACCAGTAAAGACGCTCATTCTATAAATGCTCCGGTTACATTTGTTTCGGCTACGGACTTGCATATCGATGGCAACCATGTAAATGCCTGGAATGTATATGGACGTGGTATTGCCATACCAACGATTAGTACAGATATAGATGGCGATAGCAGAAGTACGATTGTTGGCACACCTGTAACGATTGGCGCCGATGAAATTCCTATACCAACTTCCACTCCTTTAGCAATAGATTTAGAAACAATCACAGCTAAAAATGTAGGTAACAAAAACAGAATTGACTGGGCAACTGCCAAAGAAACCAAAGCAGATTACTTCGAATTGGAAAGCAGTACAGACGCACGCAACTTTAAAAAGATTGCAAAAATAAATGCTAATGGACAGCCATCTGCTTACACTTATTGGGATGAAAAAGCAGTATTGGGCATGAATTACTACAGGCTAAAAATGATGACAGAAAATGGTTCATTTATCTATAGCAAAACTGTGTCCGCTGAAGTAAAATCATTATCAGACTTTGCAATTCATGTTTATCCTAATCCTGCTCAAGATAAAGTTGCCCTGAAAATTGATGGAACTATCCAAAATAATGCAATAGTTACAATAATGGATGTCGCCGGTAAACTGTCACAAACTATAGAAGTAACTAAAAATGAAATGGAAATAGATGTGAAGAATCTTGCAGCGGGTATTTATTTTATTAAATATACTGATGAGCAACAAAGCCAGACAATTAAAATTACCAAGCAATAGTTTCGACTGTTTAATTTATTTAAAAGAAGAGGCTGCCCTTTTCGGACAGCCTCTTTATCGTTTATATTTATCAAATGATTTAATCTTCTTCTACTGCTTCACCTACAACCAATTTCTTCAGATATTCTGTAGTAACTGATTTTGGACGCTCTAATGGTAAACCTAAAGCTCTGTCCCAACAAAGGCTTGCCAATACACCTAATGCACGGCTTACACCGAACAATACAGTGTAGAAATCTTCTTCTACCAAACCATAATGTTTCAACAATGCACCACTATGCGCATCCACATTCGGCCACGGATTTTTGATTTTACCTGTTTCTCCTAAAATACCCGGAGCAACATCATAGATATTCCAAACGGTTTGAACCAATGGATCATCAGGACAATGGGTTTTACCGAACTCCATTTGAGCTGTAAAGCGGGGATCCGTTTTGCGTAATACTGCATGACCATAACCCGGAACAACTTTACCTTCAGACAAAGTTTTTCTGATATAATCAGCAATCTGCTCTTTGCTTGGAGCTTCTGTTTCCAGTTCACGTTGCATTTCTTCAATCCAGCGAATTACTTCCTGGTTTGCCAGACCATGCAAAGGACCTGCCAAACCATTCATACCTGCTGCAAGAGCCAGATAAGGATCGCTCAATGCAGAACCAACAAGGTGTGTAGTATGTGCAGAAACGTTTCCACCTTCATGGTCAGCATGGATAGTCATGTAAAGACGCATCAAAGCCCAGAAACCTTTATCCTCAATACCTAACATGTGTGCAAAGTTTCCTGCCCAATCCAACATACCATTAGGATGGATATGGTCGCCGTTTTTATATTTACGGCGATAGATATATGCTGCAACACGTGGTAAACGTGCAATAAGGTTCATTGTATCTTCATAAATGAAATCCCAATGATCTTTTTTGTTGATACCTTTTTCGTATTCTTTTGCAAAAATAGATTCACGTTGTAATGCCATGATGCCGATGCTGAATTGCGTCATCGGGTGTGTATTTACAGGCAATGATTCAATAACATCAAATACATAGTTAGGAACATGCGAACGGCGCGCCCAAACTGCTGTCAAATGGTCAACATCTTCTTTTGTAGGCAACTCACCTATTAACATCAGGTGAAATAAACCTTCTGGCAAAGGTTCTGTTCCGCCTTCGGCTTTTGGCAATTTTTCTCTTAATTCCGGAATGGAATAGCCACGAAAACGGATACCTTCATTTGAATCCAGCAAAGAAGTTTCGGTAATTAATCCGGTCATACCGCGCATTCCCTGATAAACCTGTGCAATAGTAATTTCTCCTATTTTATAATCTCCGTGCTCTGCAATCATTTTTTTAATGTCTGCATTCAAAGCCGTTGATTTTTCCTTAAACAGGTCCTTTATGTAACCCATAATATAAAAAAAAATTTTGAGTAAGTAAAATAATGAACGAGGACAAAGATAACGATTTGCATTGAACCACAGGGGCTACGGATTTATTTATTTCGGTTATTTTCCTATTATTTATTGGTAATTGTCAGTAACTAAATTTTGATTTAATCTTCTTTTTTTATAAATGCAGGAACAATTTTAAATTTGTGGTATGACACACCAGAATGACATCATTTTCCCTGATTACCGATATGAGGGGTATCTTTTTTCCACCAATAAAGAAAAAGTACAACCTGAAGTTGTTCATCAGTTTTTAGACAAAGAAAGTTACTGGGCAAAAGGCGTTCCTTATGAAACAGTAAAACGTGCAATTCAATATTCCTTGTCTATTGGCATTTATGATGAAAACGGTAACCAGGTTGGATTTGGCAGGATGATAACAGACCGCGCCACGTTTGCTTACCTTGCAGATATTTTTGTAATAAAGGCACACAGAGGCAAAGGGCTTTCCAAGGAAATGATGAAAGGCTTCTGCAAAATGGCTGATGAATTTCAATTACGGAGGTTTTTACTGACTACACAAGATGCTCACGATTTATATCGTCAATCGGGCTTTGAAATGTTTCCATGGCTGGAAAGGTTGATGAGCAGGCCCGGCGTGGTTTACAAACAATAGTCAGAAAATTCCAAATCTCAAATTCCAAAAATCAAACTTCAGGATCCAATTCATAATTTTAAATTTCTCTTCCATGAATAAGCAGCATCATTACACCACTCAGATAACGTGGACAGGCAATAAGGGGACAGGCACTTCAGGCTATACAGCATACGAAAGAAGTCATACTATTCAATCCGGGGATAAAATTGTAATAGAGGCTTCTTCTGACGCGCCTTTCAGGGGTGATGTTTCAAAGTATAATCCGGAGGATTTATTTTTATCTTCCATTGCCTCTTGCCACATGCTATGGTATTTACACTTATGTACAGACAATGGCGTAATTGTAAAAAGCTACACAGATAATCCAAATGGCATCATGCAAACGTTTGCAAATGGCAGCGGTAATTTTTCGGAAATAACATTACATCCGGTTGTGGAAGTTACAGAAGCAGCGATGGTAGAAACTGCGATAGACCTGCATCACAGCGCGCATCAAATGTGTTTTCTGGCTAATTCCGTAAATTTTGAAATATTCATTGAGCCTACAGTAAAAATATAAATTTCCCCAAAGGCAAATTCCAAATGTAATAAGAAACTTAAAATCAAAAATCCAATGAACGCAGCAGATAATTTTTCAGAAATAAGCCGCAAGATGTTTCAATACTACAAAGGCCTCGCGGACAAGTCTATGGCAACTTTGAGCGAAGATGAAGTTCATCTGACACCAAATGAAGAAAGTAATAGTATAGCTATTATCGTGAAACACATGTCAGGTAATATGCTTTCCCGTTTCACAGATTTTCTTACCACTGACGGAGAAAAGGAATGGCGCAATCGCGACACTGAATTTGAAGATACCTACAATTCCAAACAGGAAATGCTCGAAGCCTGGGAAAAAGGCTGGGCCTGCCTTTTCAATGCATTAGATAGTGTGAATGCAGAAGGCATGCTGAACATTGTATATATCCGTAACGAAGGGCATACAGTACTGGAAGCTATTACAAGACAAGTAGCACATTATGCCTATCATGTCGGACAAATTGTTTATCTCGCAAAAATGATCCGTAACAAGGAATGGCAAACTTTATCCATAGCCCGCGGCGGTTCTTCTGCTTTTAATCAGGGAAAATTTAGCCAGGATAAAGACAGGACTTTTTTTACGGATAAAATGTGAGAATTCAGGGTTGAAATCCCAAATTGCAAATTCCAGGTAACAAAAATTAAAGGTGAAAATTCAACTACTGATTGTAAAATCAAAGAATCAGCACTTAACATAAATGACAAAGCCGAAGATGATTTCTTCGGCTTGTCCATTATCTGGAATTTGTTTTTTTTATTATTTTGAATTTTCAAAACCTACACTAACATTGTTACCGGATTTTCCAAGTAAGCTTTCAGGGTTTGCATGAAGGCTGCGCCTACGGCACCATCCACTACCCTATGGTCACAACTCAAGGTTAACTTCAACAAGTTACGGACTACGATTGCACCATCTTCCACAACCGGTGAAGCTTCAATTTTACCGATAGCTAAAATACAGGCATCCGGTGGATTAATAATGGCTGTAAATTCATCAATATCCATCATGCCCAGATTAGAAACAGTAAAGGTGTTACCTGTAAATTCCTGTGGCTGTAATTTTTTATTGCGTGCTTTTTTAATCAGTTCAGACGCTTCTGCCGCAATTTGAGACAATGACTTTTGATCCGCAAATTTAATAACAGGCACAATTAAACCATCTTCAATGGCAACTGCCGTACCAATGCTGATATGATGATTCTCGCGTATTGCATTGCCCATCCAGCTGCTGTTAACTGCGGGATGCTTACGCAAAGCCATAGCACAGGCTTTGATGATGTAATCGTTGAAAGAAATCTTTGCAGGGGAAACGGCATTCATGGCAGTACGCGCCTCCATTGCCTTGTCCATTTTGATGGTCATGCGCAAATAGAAATGCGGTGCTGTAAACATGCTTTCACTCAGGCGACGAGCTACTACGCTGCGCATCTGAGAAATGGGATGATCTGTATGGCCTTCTTGTCCTAAGTTTGTATTGAAGTTTTGAACTGAAGCAGTACTTGCTTGATTCGCAGCAGCAGGAGCTGCAGCCTTTGGTTTAAAATTATCAACATCACGTTTGATAATACGCCCGCCTTCGCCGCTACCTTCCAGTTCCGTCAGTTGAATGCCTTTATCTTTAGCCATCTTACGGGCTAAAGGAGAAATTTTCATGCGGTCGTCGCTGCTTGAAGAAGCTGTTTTATCTGTTTCAGCAACAGGTTGTGCAGTTGATGCAGCATCAGCCTTAACAGGTTGTTCCTCTTCTGCTTTCTTCTCTGTTACAGGGGCAGCACCATCATCATCCAGATAAGGTGTAACATCTGTTCCTTCTTTACCAACAATAGCAATGATGCCGTTCACTTTTACGGATGAACCTGCTTCTACACCAATATATAACAATGTACCTTCTGCATAGCCCATCACTTCCATAGTCGCCTTATCGGTTTCCACTTCTGCAAGTACATCATCTGATTTTACTTTATCACCCACTTTTTTCAACCAGGATACAATCTTGCCTTCCGTCATTGTATCGCTCAACAATGGCATCCTGACCACAGTTGCATCGCCTGACTTAGGGGCTTCTTTTTTAGGTTGTTCTGCTAGTTTAGAAGTTTCTTCTGCTTTAGGAGCAGGTTTGGCTTCTTCCTTTGGAGCATTGTTTTCAGCCGGAGCATTACCTTCTTTATCTAAAAGACTTTTATAATCTTCACCTTCTTTACCTACTATAGCTATAATGCCGTTTACAGGTGCTGCCTGTCCTTTTTCCACACCGATATAAAGTAAGGTACCTTCAGCATAGGCCATCACTTCCATGGTGGCTTTGTCGGTTTCTACTTCTGCAATTACATCATCTGATTTAACTTTATCACCCACCTTTTTATGCCACTCCGCTATCACGCCTTCTTTCATAGTGTCGCTCAACAGCGGCATACGTATTACTTCAGCCATAGTATATTATATTGTCTATTTTAAATTGAAGGCTCAAAAATAGTTATTTTGACTGGAAAAAGAGAAGGAAAATTTCAGCTTATTTTTAAATTCCCGCAAACGTTTGCACCTATTCTGTTCAAATGAAAGCAAGGTATCAAAACACCTTAGAATATATACATCTTATCATATCCGGCAGACACATCCTGAACTTTAATCCGGAGCTTTTGCAAGCAAAGTTTAACAGATTGTTTTAGCTTTCTTTACCGGGAAAGCAAAAAAAATCCCGCAACTTTCGTTACAGGATTTTTTATATCTACCTAAAAAATTTATTAACTGAGTGTTATACTCTGAAGTGAGCGAATGCTTTATTCGCATCAGCCATACGGTGTGTATCTTCTTTCTTTTTGAAAGCACCACCTTCACCTTTGCTTGCTGCAACGATTTCATTAGCTAATTTATCAGCCATTGTTTTACCGTTACGTTCGCGGCTGAAACGAATCAACCATTTCATGCTTAAAGAAATTTTGCGATCTGCACGTACTTCAGCAGGAATCTGGAAAGTAGCACCACCAATACGACGGCTTCTAACTTCTACTGAAGGAGTAACGTTTTGCAATGCTTTTTTCCAGATTTCGTAACCGTCTTCTGAAGTTGTAGCACTTACTTTATCAATTGCATCGTAAAAAATGTTGAAAGCAGTAGTTTTTTTACCAGCCCACATCATTGTATTTACAAAGCGGGTAACTTGTTTATCATTAAACTTTGGATCCGGTGCCAAAGGGTGTTTTTTAGCTTGCGCTTTTCTCATCGGTTTTAATTTTTAATTTCAGACTGAATTTCTTCAAGTATTAAAACTTTACTCAGCCTCAATTATATAGTTTTTAAATGTTTCTCTTGTTATCTTAAGGATAGCTTATTTTTTAGCTTTTTCCTTTTTAGTACCGTATTTAGAGCGGCTTTGTTTACGGTCTTTTACACCCGCAGTATCCAAAGCGCCACGTACGATGTGGTAACGTACACCCGGCAAATCTTTCACACGACCACCGCGAATCAACACGATACTGTGTTCTTGCAGGTTGTGACCTTCACCAGGAATATAGGCGATAACCTCAATTTTGTTAGTCAAACGTACTTTAGCTACCTTACGTAGAGCCGAGTTTGGCTTCTTAGGTGTAGTAGTATATACACGGGTACATACACCGCGACGTTGAGGGCAATCATCTAATGCAGGTGATTTTGATTTAGCTTTGATCTGAGTACGTCCTTTACGAACTAATTGCTGTATAGTAGGCATTCCTGTTAATTAAATATTTTTTTGGACTGCAAAGGTAATTCCTTTATTTCTTTATCCAAAATTTTTTTTTATTTATTTATTTGTCGGCGCAAAAGTAGTAAGAAATGGCCATTAAAGAATCTAAAATAAAGGCATTTCTTTTTAAACGTAGTGTGGAAAACATTAATTGGCATAACCCTAATTAGTTACATTGGCTTTCCTTCGTTGTTTTTCCATCATTATTTTCATGGCAAAATCCTGTTCGGCTGTTACAAGTATCAATAATTCTTTGGCACTCAATACTGTAAGAAATTTAGGTTTGTATTTTTCTCTTAAGTCCAATAATTTCTGTGCATTTTCCTGCCTGGCATTGATAAATGCTTCCGCCTGACTATCGTCCATACTGTCTTTATTGCCTTTAAATTGACTCATTCCAGACATCATAATATCCTTCTTTTCAGCTTCAAAGGCCTTATAAATAGGTAAAAGCTGATTACTTCTTTCTTCACTCAGATTTAGCCTGTAAATAATGAAGCTCCATTTAGCCTCCTGCAATCTATTGATAGCTTCCTGACGCATAGCTTGTCTTTTCTGACGTTGCACAGGATTTCTTTGTGTTTGTGCATCAATAGTCTGTAAGGATAAAGAAGTCAAACCTAAAAGGAAAAAGCCTTTGACACATGTCTTAATTTTCAAAATATTCATTTTGTTCTGTTATTTCGTTTTCATTTAATTGATGTACCCAGTTCAACTCCGATTCATTCAGATTATTAATGGCTGCATCCAATTGTTTTTCAGGGTTTTCTGCCTTATCGTAGGCAATATTGCCGGACTGTATCGTTTTTTGAGCAGGCCAAAATGTAAAACAGGTGGCACCGATAAAAAATAAACCGGCGACGGCAGCAGCTATTTTCCAGGAAGTAAATTTCACTTTACGGGATTTGGATTCTTTTTCAGAAGCTGCAAGCACATTTGTTTTTATTCTTTCCTGCATAGCCCGCCATTCTGTATCGTTCATCTTATAAGGTGAATTATTTTTCAAATAGTCTTCCTGTTCTTCTATATTATATGGCATTGCTTAATTGATTTTTAATTTTCTCAAATGCATAATGATAATTGGTTTTCAGGCTTGATACAGACGTCTCAGTAATTTTGCTGATATCTTCGTAACTTAATTCGTCAAAATAACGAAGGTTAAATACAAGTCTTTGTTTCTCCGGCAAGGTCAGAATGGCTGCGTGGAATTTTACTAAAATAGTTTCCGCTTTTATACTTTGTTCCGCATAAAGCGAATTAGAGAGCCATTCGTTTGCTTCATTAAAGTCTTTCAAAACTATTTTTTTCTGTTTAAAAAATTTCAGGCATTCCCTCGTGGCAATAGTATAAAGCCATGTATAAAGCTTGCTTTCATTTTTAAAATCTTTGATAGATTTTATCACGTTAATCATTGTTTCCTGCAATACATCTTCAGCATCCTGCTCGCCTGCGACCATTCTGCGAATATGTGCATATAACCTTTTACCATAAGCATTCATCAACAAGTCAAAGCCTTTGTCCATATCCTTATTCTGCACACAATATTGTATTATCTGTTGGTCAATGCCGGTTGCTGTCATTTCCTTTTAGCGGTATAGTTATATAAGAGGCCAAATAGGAAAGAAGGTTAAATGAAAAGAAATATTTCACGGTTTTAACCTTTTTCAATTGTTTGTCTCTCATCTTATTAAATCAGCCATTCTAAAATATAAAAAACCATTCCTGTATGAAATCTATTTCAAAATTAACGATTATGGCCGCCATTTGCGCCATCTCTCTATTTGCTGCCTGTAGCAAAAAAGACAAGGATTCTGATACTAATTCACTTAGTACGGATAAAGACAATGTGCAGCTTATAACAAGTTCAGACCAGATCAGCACAGATATGGAGCAGGCTTTTGATGATGGTTATAACAACGCAGAAAATGGTATGGCAACAACCGATGGCCTGGTTTTAGGGCCTTGCGTTACTGTTACACTTACTCAAAACGGGAACATGAAAACCCTGACCATTGATTATGGCGCCACAGGTTGTGTATGCAGCGACGGTAAAACAAGAAAAGGTAAATTAATAGCCACTGCCACAAATTTCAATCAGGTAAATGTTATCCGCACCTTATCAACCGATAATTATTATGTAAACGATTACCACATTGACGGAAACATCACCAGGAATATTACGCATGTTGCTGCTGATAGTTCTCGCACTGTTGAACTTGTGGAGCATCTAACTATTACGAATCCGGGCGGAAATGATGTGTATACAAGAAACGGTAACCAAACACGTATTCAATTCGTCGGAATTCCAAATCATCCTATCGATAATACATTGACTATATGGGGACAAGTGAATGTTCAACGACCAAGTGGTCTTCAGATTTCAAGAACGGTCGATCAGACAACACCTTTATTATACAAAAACGCTTGTCATCAGATAGTAAGTGGCATTTCCCATATTGTACGCAATAACCACAACATTACTGTTGATTTTGGTGATGGCACCTGCGACGGAACTGCGACAGTCAATAATGGGACCAATACCTGGACTATCAATCTGTAAAACCCATTTCAGCACAATAAAAAAAGATTCAGGTTAAATCCTGAATCTTTTCATTTTTATAAAAAACGTTGATTTTTATTTCAAAATAGTTCTGCTGATAACGATTTTCTGAACTTCGCTGGTTCCTTCGTAAATCTGCGTGATTTTAGCATCGCGCATCAAACGTTCAACATGGAATTCTTTTACATAACCATAACCACCGTGAATCTGCACCGCTTCGTTAGTAACGCTTTGTGCAATTTCAGAAGCATACAATTTAGCCATTGAAGCGGCCAAAGTGTAATCTTGCCCCTGATCCTTCAACCATGCAGCTTTAAGGCAAAGCATGCGCGCTGTTTCAATCTGCGTAGCCATGTCAGCCAATTTGAAAGCAACCGCCTGATGATTCATAATTTCAGTTCCGAAAGCTTTACGCTCTTTTGAATATTTCAAAGCCAATTCGTAAGCACCGCTTGCAATACCCAAAGCCTGAGAAGCAATACCGATACGGCCGCCACCCAGGGTTTTCATTGCAAAGTTGAAACCGAAACCATCTTCTCCGATTCTGTTTTCTTTCGGTACAATTACATCCTGAAAAGAAATACTGTGTGTATCACTACCGCGGATACCCAATTTATTTTCTTTAGCACCAACAGTTACACCGGGCGTATCTTTATCTACGATGAAAGCATTGATACCTTTATGTTTTTTAGCAACATCCGTTTGTGCAATCACTAAATAAGTAGAAGCAGAGTTACCATTGGTAATCCAGTTTTTAATACCGTTGATTACATAATGGTCACCTTTGTCTTCAGCGGTTGTGCGTTGAGAAGTAGCATCAGAACCGGCTTCAGGCTCACTTAAAAGAAATGCACCGATTTTTTGGCCGGAAGCCAATGGCACCAGATATTTTTGCTTTTGTTCTTCGTTACCGAAAGTTTCCAGGCCCCAACAAACCAAAGAGTTGTTTACACTCATTACAACAGAAGCAGAAGCGTCAATTTTGGAAATTTCTTCCATAGCCAATACATAAGATACGGCATCCATACCGGAACCACCGTATTTAGGATCTACCATCATTCCCATGAAACCCAATTCTCCCAACATTTTAATTTGTTCTGCAGGGAATTTTTGATGTTCATCGCGTTCGATAACACCCGGTAATAATTCGGTCTGAGCGAAATCGCGGGCAGCCTTTTGTACGGCTAATTGTTCTTCTGAAAGTTGAAAATTCATAATTGCTTGTTGTTTTTCAATGACACTAAGGTCAAATAGGGTGCAAAAATAATTTATTAAGCGGTTTTTACAAATTTGTGTTTTGAAAATAAAGGCCAAACGAGTTTATTTATTCATATCTGATTATTTATTTCAAAAAATCTCGATTTTACTAAGAACGCATTTATGCATTACGTCTATACTAATAAGGAAAAACTCTAAAATTTATAACCAATGAAGAAAATCTTGATTGTTGTTGTCAGTTCCTATTTAGTATTAACAAGTTGCAGCAAAGCGACAAATAAAAATGCAATTGTTGTGCGTGATTGTACAGGTACTTATTTGCAAATAGACGGGAAAGACTATCAGGTATGTAACCTGGAAAAAGTTGCTGCATTTCAGGACAGAACAGCTGTAACTGCAACTTATAAGAAATTAGCTGAATGCAACGGTTCTGCCAAAGATGCAATTGTCTGTATGATGCTGCATTCAAATGAAGGCTGGATTGAGGTTACGGATATTAAATAATAATCAAACTTTTTTATAAAACTTAAAAATGCAATTATGAAACTCTCAAAATCTTTATTGGGCGCTATTTTAGTAGGTGTAACAGTGCAAACGGCTGTAACATCCTGCAATAAAAAAAGTAATGAAACTTTTAAGCCTACTTCGGAAGCACAGGCAAACCCTGAATCTCAGGCAAATCCGACCAATCAAAATCCAAATTCGGTTCCATCTGAATGTCCTGCTTGCGGTATGGGCTAATATTGAACCATAATGAAAACTAATATTCATGCTGCCATTGCCTGTAATTTTGATGCGAATATCTTATCGGCTGCATTACCTTTGTTCGAACAGGAAAAAATTGAAGCAATTGAATGGTCGTTTGATGCTTTGTTTAAAGTAAAAGAAATACCCGGATGGTTTGATGAATTATTACTGGCATTTAGCAAGGAGCAAAGGCTTATCGGACATGGCGTATTTTTTTCGTTGTTCTCGGGAAAATGGCTGCCGGAGCAGATTGCATGGCTACAACATTTGCAAGAGCTTTGCAAACAGTTTCAATTCGACCATATTACAGAGCATTTCGGTTTTATGACTGGCACAGACTTTCATACCGGAGCTCCGCTCGGCATTCCTTATACAGCCACAACTTTAGCAATTGGCAGAGACAGGCTTGCGCGTATTCAGGAAGTTTGTAAATGTCCGGTAGGCCTGGAGAACCTTGCTTTTTCCTATTCATTAGAAGAGGTAAAACAACATGGTCATTTCTTGCAGGAATTATTGAATCCTGTAAACGGTTTTATAATTCTGGATTTACATAATCTTTATTGCCAACTTCATAATTTCAATATTCCTTTTGAGGAATTGATATACTTGTATCCTTTAGAGCTGGTCAGGGAAATTCATATTTCGGGCGGCAGTTGGGAATCATCAGCAATTTTTCCTGAAAAACAAATCAGAAGAGATACACATGATGATAGTGTTCCGGAAGAAGTATTTGAACTGTTAGAAAAAGCTTTGCCGCTTTGTCCCCAATTGAAATATGTTGTTCTGGAACAATTAGGCATCGGATTAAAACCCATTGAAAGCAGGGATCAATTTCAGAAGGATTTTTTGAAGATGGAATCTGTCATTACTTCATTTGAAAAAGAAAGTATAGTAAAAGAATTCAATTCCTTTCTGCCGGGAAATCCTTTGCCAACGGGCATCCCGATTGAAGATGAAATTTTGTATGCACAACAATTATTGCTCTCCGATATTCTGGAAAATGCAAGCAATTATAATGAAGCATTGCAAAGGATACAAAGTTCTTCCTTAAAACAATCAGCCTGGAATATAGAATCGTGGCAACCAGATATGCTTGAAACGGCCATACGTATTGCGCAGAAATGGAAGAAAGGCTGGTAAAATAAATATGGGCCACAGTTAGTCTGTGGCCCATATTGTTATACTCCGGCAGGCATCATTCCCTACCCTTTTTTATCTTCCCTTTTTTCTACCGTTCCATCTTCATTATAATAAACCCAGGTTCCAAAGGCTTTTGAACGATAGGCTTTAACTTTTATAGTTTTCCATATTGCCTTTTCAGTTTCCGGATCTTCTACTTTTATACGGCTGTCTTCTTCATAAGGTTCTGCCATATAATATCTTTCTTCTTTGATTTTTCCATTATCAAAATAAACCAATTCCAATCCGGCTTTACAATAAGCAGTTGTTCCGTCCTCTGTTACAATGGGTACAACATCACATTCCGACACCGTGTTTCCACTTTCATTAAAAAACTTCCAATGTCCGTAAGGCTTGTTTTGAAAATAATTTCCGGTTGTCTTTGGTTTACCATTACGGTAGTATTCAGTCCATGTGCCATGGCGCATAAAAGCGTTGTCTCCTTCATCTGTATCACCTTCTTCCAGCACCTGCCCTTTGTCGTTTGTAAGTTTATAATAACCATCATCACTCATCGAAACAACCAAGGAATCACCTACTTTAAAATGATAGCCCGGACCATCTTCATTGTTCTCCATATCATCAGGATGAGAGAAATAAGCTTCGTAAAGTGGCCGCATGTTTTGCGCCGAGGCATGACAGGCTATTCCGATAAAGAAAAAAGGAAGGATGATTCTTTTCATAGAAACAGTTTTTGAATTTTAAAAAAGGTTGCCAACTCTTGAAAAGCTGGCAACCTTTAGCGAATATCGGATGTTATTTTATATAACCCAAAATTTTCAACATGCTTTGCGGGGATTGCTCTTTGGCATATAACCAGTCTTCCAGCTCTCCGTTTTTATTACGTTCTACTACAATATGCTTGGGTGATGGAATCATGCAATGTTTAATACCGCCATAACCTGCCAGCTGATCCTGATAAGCGCCTGTATGGAAAAAGCCGATGTATAAAGGCTCTTCATTCTTCCCCTTATCTGCTTTTGGCAAAAACACGGCGTTAATATGTTCTTCAGAAGTATAAAAGTCATGGCTATCGCAGGTCAGTCCACCAAGATGCACTTCCTGGTATTCTTCATCCCAACGATTGATAGGCAACATGAGAAACTTTTCTCCGATACCCCATGTATCCGGTAAAGTAGTAATAAACGAACTGTCAATCATATACCATATTTCACGATCATTCTGGATTTTCTGATCCAAAACGCTGTAAACTACAGCACCCGATTCACCAACAGTAAAAGAACCAAACTCCGTATAAATATCAGGAACAGGGACTTTGTGTTGTTTGCAGACTTTCTTTATGGTGGAAACAATTTCATTGGCCATATATTGATAATCGTATTCAAAACCAAGGGAATGTTTGATTGGGAAACCACCGCCAATATTAACACTGTCCAGCTCAGGGCAAATTTTCTTTAACTGGCAGTAAAGATTAATTACTTTATTTAATTCGCTCCAGTAATACACATCATCTTTAATGCCCTTATTCATAAAGAAGTGTAGCATTTTCAGTTGAAACTTCGAATTTCCTTTAATTTTATCAATATAAAATTCCAGAATATCGCGGCTACGAATACCTAAACGTGAAGTATAAAAATCGAAAGTAGGTTCTTCTTCCGTTGCAATTCTGATACCAATATTTACGGGTTCTTTTGAACGGATTGATTTCTGATAATCTTCAAATTCCGTTTTATTATCCAAAACAGGAATCACATTTTTGAAGCCATCGTTAATCAACCGCGCAATGTTACGTGTATATGCTTTCGTTTTGAAACCATTACAAATAATGAACGTTTCTTTATTTATTTTCTTTTTAAGATAAAGCTGCTTGATGATTTCAATATCGTAAGCAAAAGAAGTCTCCAAATGAACATTTTGCTTCAGTGTTTCTTCAACAATGAATGAAAAGTGGGAACTTTTGGTACAATAGCAATAGAAGTAGTTACCATCATACTTGTGCTTTTTAATAGCATCATTAAATATCTTTTTGGCTTTAGCCACCTGTTCTCCAATCTTCGGAAGATACGTTAATTTAAAAGGGGTACCATACTTGTCAATTAGCTTTTTAATGTCAACCCCATTGAACTGCAGGTAATTTTCTTCAACATTAAATCCTTCCTGTGGGAAGTGGAACGTCTGATCAACCAGACCACTATAGGTATTGTTCATTTACTTGTACGGCTGTAAAAGAATTATTTAAGAATGTTTTGGTTATTTATATGGTGGCAAAGGTACATTTCTTTATAGTAAATAATCCCAATTTTTAGTTATAGGCTAATCTCAATAAAATACCCGGAAAGTTGTTCTTTCCGGGTATTAATTTTTGATTATCTATTCCGTTTCCGGTTTGTAATCGTACATAATTATGTATTCCACTCTTCTGTTTTGCTTTCTGCCGGTTTCCGTATTATTATCACTCACCGGTTCGGTTGCTCCGCGCCCCCATGTGTACATTCTCGACTCTTTTACTTTAAAGTCAATAAATACCTTTTTTGCATTTTCAGCGCGTTGTTTTGATAATTCCATGTTGCGCGCTTCTGTTCCTGTAATATCAGTATGGCCTGTAATCAAAATCATAGTCTTGTCATATTTATTTAATACAGTTGCCATTTTTTGAAGAATCGGAAGATATTCTTTATTCAGCTCCGCATCATTCACTTTAAATAATACGGATTCCGGCAAAACTACTTTTACTCTTTCTCCGCTCATAGTAACGAGGGCTTCGGGCATTTCATTTTTCAATGTGGTATAAACATCCTGCAGATCTTTATGATGTTGTTTAGTCATTTTTTTTGAATGGCTGCACGACACGGCAAATATTGCAACAAGAACGGCTGAAATAATAAGAGAAATTCTGTTCATTTGATTAGATTTTAATTAAGATTAAGATTAACTCAAATAAATGGAGCAAAAATCGTGCCAAAAATTTTATCGTAACTAAATATACAAATTTACGCGGCATCTGCTTTAAAAATATAGATGTTATTTTATACATTCGCAGGCATTCACTTTATTTTCCCCCAAAAGAAACCCACAATAATTATGAAGCGTGCCTATGCTCAAATTCATTTAGCAGTACTTCTTTGGGGGTTTACAGGTATTTTAGGAAAAGCTATCAGTCTTTCCGCGCCGGTATTGGTTTGGTACAGAATGCTGATCACTGCAGGTATTCTGGCAATTATTCTTACAAATCGTGGCGACTGGATAAAAATTATCCGTAAAGATTTAGTAAGAATTATAGGAATCGGCGTGATGTATGCTATTCATTGGGTTGCATTTTATGCTTCTATTAAATATTCCAATGCTTCTATTGCAATGGTCTGCCTGGCCACAGCAAGCGTTTTTACTGCTTTGCTTGATCCGTTGCTGAATAAAGGTAAATTCAACTATATAGAAATATTCCTGAGTTTCATTGCTATTGCGGGTGTGTATTGTATTTATGCCTTACAACCCCATGCTACAAATGGCTCTGCCGGGATGGTTCATTTTGAATGGGGCGTAATTTTAGGAGTAATTGCGGCAATTATCAGTGCAATATTTACAGTGCTGAACAAACCTTTAGCTGAAAAATATCAGCCACGTACCATCGTGTTTTATGAAATGACTATAGGACTGATATTCTTATCTGTTTTGGCACCATTTTATATTTATAACCAGGGTGAAACTTTGCAGTTATTACCTCAGGGCTGGGATTATTTATGGATTTTCCTTTTGAGTTATTGTTGTACGGTTTGGGGCCAGTCATTAGCAATGAGTGCGCTTAAACACCTTTCGGCCTTTACGATAACACTATCTGTAAACCTTGAACCTGTGTATGGCATTATACTTGCCTTTCTTATTTACAAAGAAAATAACCAGCTTGGTTATGGCTTCTATATTGGCATGGGTTTTATCTTTATGTCGCTTATGTTGCAAATACTTATTATTGTTTTTAGAAATAAGGCTGCGAAAGATTTGCGTAAAAACAAATTTCCGATACAATAAAAAGAGCTTTCTCTTGGGCGTGAGAAAGCTCTTTGGTGAGGGAGGGTTTGCCTCAGGGGTATAAAACCGCTGAATAAAAGGTGATAGGTTGTCTTTCCGTTGAAAGATATTTTTTACAGGGGCTTTATATTTATTTCATGTTGGTAACACAAATGTAGCACCCATACTACTGTTATAAAAAGGGAACTCCCTGAATCTGCATGGGGAAATTTCCCCTTTTTTATTTCGGGATTTCCCCTATATGCATCTTCAATTCTAAAGAGTATTTTTGCCCGTTCACCAAAAACCAACCACAAAAATGGCACTCACACCAGACCAGATCGACCAGATAACTGTAACATTAAATGCATCTTCATTAGAGCCGGGCGTTATTCTTGAAACACTGGAAATACTTAACAGGCACAGACATCCGCCGCATGGCACCCCACACGAAACCGACACACCTTATGAAAAAATAAAAACCTTTTGCGGAGCTTATGTAGAGGCTTTGCAAAGATTAGAAAGCGGTGTTGCACAGCCGGATTATGAAAAAGAAATGATGCTGGTATATATGGAAAGGAATGAGGTTTCCAATCTTATGAACCTTGTTCCTGCAAATGGTTACGTTGCAGCGGTAATGGGTGTCTATGAAAATTCGTCATCCGAAAAACAACTGACAGTATCTTTATTGGCTACCGACAGTAATTTTGAGTTTGTAAAAGATAACCAGGGCAATCCTCTTAATGGGGAACAATGCTGGAAAAATTATAATACGGTTCAAAATTTCAACACAGTATTCCAGTAATACTTTAAAAAATTCATACGCCGCTCCAGATGTTTTTGTGGTATATCTATATCCTGCTCTTATTACTGAATCTTGTTTTCGCACTCATAAGATGGGGCAAGCTGAGGACACCCATCAAATGGCTTTTTGGTCTGCTTTGCTGGGTGTTCTTAATTGAAATATTCAGGAAGCTGTGTGATGAACAATGGAAATCATTCGGAACACATTTGAATATACCTATTGAAATGATGTTTCAGTTCCTCTATTTCTATTATCTGCTCAATAAGAAAAAAAGGATATTTCTATACGGTGGCTTAACATTTTTCTTTACTGCTTTATTTGTTGCATGGAATGTAGATAATGACTTCTTCTGGCAGAAGAACTTTATTGACGGCGTATTCATGGATGTCTGCATTACATTCTGGACGGGGCTTTTCTTTTATGAACTCATTCAGAAACCTATACGTTACAATATTAACATTGATGGAAATTTTTGGGTAAACTGCGGCAATATCCTTTATTATCCGGGCACAATACTTCTTTTCGGGTTGAACAGATACCTTGAAAGCGTGAATCCTGAATTGTGGCAAAACCTAAGGCCTTTGAATTATTTCCTGAATCTGTTAATCTATGTTTTATATTTAATTGCCTTTATCATGGACCGGAACAAGAAGTAAAAATTTCAATTAATATTTTGCTTAGGTATTTATAGATTTGTGCATTCAACTATCTAATTTTTCAAAGTGCACCATCAGCAATCCAATGAAATTGCCATAGCTATTCTGGGCGGTTCCGCGATATTCATCTTCTTGGGTATCACGCTCATTTTTCTAATTATTATTTACCGGAGAAAACAACAGGAATACTTTAATCAGAAATTAATTTTGGAAGAGAATTTCAGGAAAGAATTATTGCAGGCGCAACTGGAAACGCAGGAACAAACATTCCACAGCCTTTCTCAGGAACTGCATGATAATATCGGTCAGGTTTTGAGTCTGGCGAAGCTAAATATGTCAGTCATAGAAATGAATAGTATCGATACTGAAAGCAATGAAATGGTTTCCCAGACAAAGAATTTATTGAATATTGCTATTAACGATTTAAGGGATATTTCAAAAACATTGAATACCGAATACGTAAAAGAAAAAGACATTAAGGAATCGATTGACCGTGAGCTGGCTATGTTGCGCAGGACCCGCAAATTTTCTGCAGACTTTACTATCAACGGAACTCCGTTTTTCATTAAGGCGGAAAGGAGGCTTATCTTATACCGTATTATTCAGGAAAGCCTAAACAATATTGTGAAACATGCGGGAGCAACCCATATTGTGATTGATATGAGTTATACCGATAACCGTCTTGATATAAAAATCACTGACAATGGTAACGGATTTGACATTGAAAAAACACGGGATGGCATTGGCCTGATGAACATCAAACAACGCTCAGCAATGATTGACAGCAAATTTAATATTGAAAGCAAGCCGGGAACCGGCACCACCCTATCCATTACGCTTACGCGGGACATTGATATAAATGCAGAATAAACTATAACCATGAGTGAAACAATATCGGTTGCTTTGGTAGATGATCACAAGCTGTTGCGAAACGGCCTGAGCAATTTCATAAAAAGCAACCCTAATTTTAAAGTAGTATTTGAGGCGGATAATGGCATAGACCTTCAGAAAAAAATAAAATCACAACTGTTGCCCGATGTAGTTTTAATGGACATCAATATGCCATTGATGGATGGTTATGATGCAACGGAATGGTTATATAAGCATTACCCTTCGGTAAAGGTGATTGCGCTTTCGATGTATGACAGCGAGGAATGTATTATACGCATGTTGAGACGTGGCGCGAAAGGTTATTTGCTAAAAGACACAGAACCGTCGGAATTAATAAAAGCTATTCAGGAAACGAAGGATAACGGCTACTATTATACGCCCATGGTGGCACGGCAAATTTCTTTGCTGATAAACGACAAAGAAAACGAGCAAAAGAATGCATCAGTTCTTTCTGAAAGGGAAATGGAATTACTGAAATATATGGCAAGCGAAATGACTTATAAAGAAATTGCCGATAAAATGAACCTTAGTCCCAAAACAGTAGAAAATCATCGTGAAAAGATTTGCGAAAAATTACAGATTAAAACCCGTGTAGGTTTGGTGATGTATGCTATGAAAAACGGGATTGTGAAATAATCTGTTTTACCTGGTTATCATTCAATAATTTATCTTTTACCCTTCAATACAAAGTATTATGAACTTCCTCGGCAATATCATCTGGTTCATTTTCGGCGGCTTTTTTGCTGCGCTCGGCTACTTTGTGGGTGGTCTGGTTTTGTGCATTACAGTTGTAGGCATTCCTTTCGGTTTACAATGTTTTAAGCTTGCAGGGGCAGTGCTTTTCCCTTTTGGAAAGCAGGTTGTAAACGACAGTGCTTCAGCTGGCTGTTTTACATTGTTTGCCAATATTATATGGATACTTTGCGGCGGTTTATGGACTGCATTGAATCACCTGGTATGGGGCATTATTCTTACGTTGACCATAATAGGTATTCCGTTTGCAAAACAACATTTTAAGTTGATAGAACTTTCTTTGATGCCTTTCGGCAAAAACGTAGTATAGTATCCGGTTAAATATATTAATACAAAAAGCTCCGAAACAGTTCGGAGCTTTTTGTATTAATAAGTATTTGTCTGATAGCTTTGAGGTGCCTGACAAATATTTCTATTTCTTTTTTGCCGCAGCTTTTTTAGGTGCAGCTTTTTTCGCCGCTGCTTTTTTGGGAGCTGCAGCTTTTTTTGTGGCTGCTTTCTTTGTTTTCTTTTCAAAAGCTGTCGGATCAATAGCGACAATCATCTTCTTTACTTCTTCCAATGAAACATTTGTAAGATCCTCGGCTGTATATTTTTCACCGTCTTCTTTACGTCCCAATTTCAACATCAATTTCCCAAAGCGAATAAAAGGGCCCCAACGGCCATTTTCTATGGCAATTTTTTCTTCAGGCCATTGCTGGATAAAACGATTGGCTTCTTTATCCAGTTTTTTACTCACCAGTTCATCAATATCGCTTTGTTTCAGGTTATCGAAATCGTAAGCACGTGGTATGTTGATAAACAAATCTTCCCATTTAATGAATGGACCAAAACGGCCCTTGCCTTTACTTACAGGCTTACCTTCGTAATAACCTATAGGTGCGTCTGCTTCCTGCTTTTCTTTAATAATTGCAATGGCTCTGTCTATATCAATAGTCAACGGATCTTCGCCGCGTGGAATAGAAATAAATGCCTCACCCCACTTCACATAAGGGCCAAAACGGCCTGCACCAACACTTACTTCTTTGCCTTCATAATCTTCAAGAGTAAAAGGCAGCTTAAATAAATCCAATGCCTCTTCCAGCGTAATGGTTTCAATACTCTGGTTACGTTTTAAGGTTGCAAATTTCGGCTTTTCCTCATCTTCCACACTCCCAATCTGCACCATAGGACCAAACCTGCCCAATCTTGCAGATACAGGTTTTCCACTTTCAGGATCTGTACCGAGAATGTGTTCGCCTTTGGCTCGTTCTGCATTTTCCATGGTATCTTCTACAGTCTTATGAAAAGGATTGTAGAAGTTGCCAATCATAGTGTTCCAGACCTTTTTACCGGCTGCAATCTCATCAAATTCGTTTTCGATATTGGCCGTAAAGCCGTAATCCATCACTTGTGTGAAATGCTCATTCAAAAAGTCGGTAACAACCATTCCCAAATCGGTAGGAAACAATTTATTTTTTTCCGCGCCGGTAATTTCGGTTGATGTTTGTTCTGTTACTTCATTATTCTTTAAAGTAAGAATACCATACTTACGCTCAACTCCATCTTTATCACGTTTTTCAACATAACCTCTTTGCTGTACGGTGCTGATAGTAGGCGCATAAGTAGAAGGACGACCAATGCCAAGCTCTTCCAGTTTCTTTACAAGAGAGGCTTCCGTATATCTTGGGGCAGGACGTGTATATCTTTCGGTGGTCAGCATTTCAACCAATGGTAAAGTTTGACCGATAGTTAATGGCGGTAACATACCTGCATTTTCATCTTCGTCTTCGTCATCTTTTCCTTCAATATACAATTTAAGGAAACCGTCAAATTTCAAGACTTCGCCGGTTGCGGTCAGTTTATCTTCATGTGTTGAGATGCCGATTTTCGCGGTTGTTTTTTCCAACTGCGCGTCTGACATTTGCGAAGCGAGGGTACGCTTCCATATCAATTCGTATAATTTTTGGCCTTCCGCATCGCCAATACTGCTCATACCCATTTCGGTCGGACGAATAGCTTCGTGCGCCTCTTGTGCGGATGCATTTTTGGTTTGAAACTGACGACGATGATGATATTGAGCGCCATATTGGCTCTTGATAGCAGTTTCTGCATTTTCCAAAGCTGTTTCGGAAAGGTTTACAGAATCTGTTCTCATGTAGGTGATATGCCCGTTTTCATATAATTGTTGTGCTAAACGCATGGTACGAGAAACGGCATAGCCTAACTTCCGACTTGCTTCCTGTTGCAAGGTAGATGTTGTAAAAGGTGCTGCCGGAGAGCGTTTACCCGGGCGAACCTGTACATCTTCCACTTTGAATGTGGCATTGATGCATTTATCTAAAAAAACTCTTGCTGTGGTACTTGTTTCAAATCTTTTACCTTCTGCTTTGAAGTTTACGATACGATTGTTGATATCTTTTGCTTCAAAAATTGCTTCAGTCTTATAACTGCTTTCGGATTTAAAAGCATTTATTTCGCGTTCACGTTCGGTTATCAATTTTACAGCAACAGATTGTACGCGTCCGGCAGAAAGACCACGTCCGCTTAGTTTGCGCCATAAAACGGGTGATATTTCAAAACCTACCAAACGGTCCAATACGCGGCGGGCCTGCTGGGCATTCACCAGATTCATATCGACTAAACGAGGCGATGCTACAGCTTTCTGAATAGCGGGTTTGGTAATTTCGTGGAAAACAATGCGTTTTGTATTTGCCGGGTCCAATCCAAGCACTTCGCATAAATGCCAGCTTATGGATTCTCCTTCCCGGTCCTCATCCGTTGCTAGCCAAACCTCGTTGGCTCCTTTGGCTTTGGCTCTCAGTTCTGCAACCACTTTCTTTTTATCGTCCGATACCTTATATATAGGTTCAAATCCCTGGTCCACGTTAATGCCCATGCCTTCTTTCTCCAGGTCGCGGATGTGCCCGAAACTGGATTTCACTTCAAAGTCTTTACCAAGAATTTTTTCAATGGTTTTTGCCTTCGCAGGCGACTCCACAATCAATAGGTTTTTAGCCATTATTTTAACGCTGCATTCCTTTTTGCGAGGAATAATATTTTTACTTTTAAACTTAATAATCAAAAAACATTTGCTTTACTGCAAATTTTTGAACGCTGCAAGATTACGTTATATTTTGGAAAAACAACATTTTGCCAAAAATATCATCTGTTTTGCATTAACTCTTTTAAACGGTGAAAGGGCAAAAAACCGCAAATAAACATTGTAATGGCTGCGCCCAAACCCACAGTGAGTATTTGTTGCCATAGTTTTATGTCTAATTTCAACACGCCGAAACAAAGGGCACAAATAACTGCTGCAAATAAAATATATTTTAATATCCAGACAAAATCAGTGTTCATACCTATGATTTTCTTCGCCAGTAAGATATTAACAACAGATAAAAATGCCTGCGTAATAACACAAGTTATAGCTGCGCCAATGGCTCCATATAAAGGTAACAATACAAAATTGAGTATCACGTTCAATAATACGGCAATCAATGATACAATTATCAGGGGCTTGATGCTTCCATTAGCGGTAAGCAAAGTAGCATAAACATAACCGATACAATACCCGGGAAATGACATCATCAACAATGCGAAAACTTTCCCGTCATAATCTGTAGCCAGATTTTTTAATTGAAGATGCATGATACCTTGTCCAAAAAAAACAGCGACAAACATTGCGGTGAGGGCAACGGGTAATAATATGTTGAGGCTTAATTTTACCAGAGGGCGTACATCTTCTTTTTTTGCCAGCATACTTCCGAATAAGGGCAGTAATATACCGGCGAACAAAACGCCGGTAACATTATTGGAAACATCGAGAAAGCGGTAAGATGCAGCATAAACGCCTGCTTCTTCTTTTCCGTTTTTTAAAAGTCTTTCCATTAAAAAAACATCGGAGCGGATATAAATTGCCATTAAAAAGATAAGCAATGCGTAAGGAAAGCTTTGTAAACAGATGGCCCGGACTTTCCTGAGGTCAAAATGTGACCAATCGAGCTTTGTGAGCCTGGTACAGACGATGAAAGCAAATACGGATGTAATGAAGTAAGCTACAATTTGTGCTTCAACAAACCATTCTATCTTAAAACGCCCTGAAAATGCTGGGTAAAAAAGCAGTACGGAGCATATCAATATCATAAACAAACGGTCGCTTACGGAAAGGAGGCTGTCGGTTTTGAACCAATGCATACCAGAAACATTACTGCGCAGATATAAGAGAAATGAATTGAGTATCTGCACAAAAATCAGGAGGGTCAAAAGGAAAAGGGAATAACCTTTGTAGCCTAAACACCAACCTAATATCAATACTAAAATGAAATAACCGAATGAGAGTATTCCTTTTGCAATGATGACATTGGGAAAAAGGCTTTTCATTGCATTGGGCGATTGTGCAATGATGCGGTTGTTATAATTCTGCAATCCAAAATCGAGCAATACCTGAAAAATGACGCTGAAATTCAGCAATGCCACATATTGTCCGTAAGCTTCATGACCGACAGCGAGTTGTACATTACGATCTATACCGAAAATCCATAATGGTTTTACAATCAGGTTTACAAGAAGGAGGAAAACAATATTTTGAACAAAAAAGCGGCGCAAGAATTAGATGTTAGGTGTCAGACATTAGATGTTAGCATTGCAAGATTACAAAAATTAGCGCTTTGATGAATGAAAACTACATAGAAGATATTACGTAATGACTGGGTTAACTTATATATAGGATAGGGTTAGCACCTTATATTTAGGATGGGGTTTGCACCCTATCCTATTATATTTCGCCCTTTCAGGGCTAAAAAAAGCGTTGTCAGCTTCGAGAAAGTTGACAACGCTTCATAAATAACTGATTGGTTTACATTTTCTTTAATGCGAGAATAGAAAAATCGGTATCTGTTTTTTTAATGGTATTTACCAGTTTACCCATGCCTTCGATTTCCATTTCCACTACGTCGTCTGGTTGTAACCATTGCACTTTATAATCGGGGTTATTTAATAGTCCTGTTCCGTTTAGTTCAAGGAAACAGCCTGTACCGACTGTGCCGCTGCCTATAACGTCGCCGGGATAAACATCTACACCGTAAGCGCAACGTTCAATGATTTCGGCAAATGTCCAGTCCATATCGCCCATATTGCCTTCGCTCACCTGAATGCCATTCACTTTACAGGTCATTTTTAAATTGAAGTTTGCACCGACATGTCCTTCTTTTGCCGGAATACGATAAGCATCCAGTTCATCGGGAGTTACCATCCAGGGCCCTATAACGGTTGAAAAATCTTTCCCTTTTGCGGGTCCGAGATTCAATAACATCTCTTCCATTTGTAAACGACGCGCACTCATATCATTCATGATGCAGTAACCTGCAATATAACTATCTGCTTCTGCAGCTTTAATGTTACGGCCTTTTTTACCTAAGATAACGGTTGCTTCCAATTCAAAATCCAGCTTTTCAAAGTGATCGGGCATGCAATCGATATTACCGGGCCCCTGAATGGCATTGTGATTGGTGAAATAGAAAATGGGGTATTGATCAAATTCAGCAATCATATCTACTTTACGATTGCGGCGTGCTGCTGCAACGTGCTGACGGAAGGCATAACCATCGCGGCAGGAAGTGGGCCTTGGAACAGGCGCCAATACTTCTACGCTGCTGAAATCGCGGGAAGCGACTTCCAATGTTCCGGCTTTAATATTTGCTTCTGCTTCTTTGGCAATGGGCGACAGGTTTTCCCAATCGTTCAGCATTTCCATCATGGTCTGAGGCAAACGGATGTCTGCTTCGCTCAGATTATAAAGGTCTCCGTTAATATAGAAAGCTACCTGCTCCCTGCTGTTGTTGATGTACGTTACCAGTTTCATATTTTCAATTATTATTTCAATGTAGAATTTTCAAATCTGAATTTAAAAACAGGGGCAAAGGTAAATGAATATTCCTTTTCAGGGCAAAAAAGGAGAACTGTTACTTTAATCAAAAAAGATTTGTCAATTTTTAAAAGTTGTTATTCTTTGCTGAAAGATAAAAAAAAGAGGAGTGTTGTCTTAATTAAAAAGATTTGTCAACTTTTAAAAAGTTGACAAATCTGAAATTACTGCTGTTATCAAAAATAATGAGAAAGAACTATCATAAATTAAAAAGCGTTGCCAACTTTTTGAAAGTTGGCAACGCTGCAATGCATATCTTTTAAAGATTTCTAATCGTTATTTTCTTACCAGCCACTTCCCTACTTCTTTCAGGGTAATTTTCTTACCGTACATCAGGATACCTGTCCTGTATATTTTCCCGGCCATCCAGGTGGTAAGGATGAAACCGAGTACCAGCAATACAGCCGATGTGATTAACTGCCATGCAGGAACGTCGCCAAACGGAATCCTTGCCATCATTACAATGGGAGATGTAAGCGGGAACAGGCTACCAAAGATTGCCAGAGGGCTGTTAGGATCTGAAATAGCTTTGCTCATTATTACAAATCCTAAAATGATAGGGAGTGTAATGGGTAATGTATATTGACTTGATTCCTGAGGATCTTCATTGACAAGGCTACCGACTGATGCAAACAGTGCTGCATATAGGAAATAGCCTCCCAAGAAATAAAATAAGAACCAAAGCGCAATTGCAATCCAGTTAGGACCATGTAACAGGCTTTCCAAAGCATGCATATTGGTGTTTTCGCTTGCTTGTTGCATAGCCTGCGGATCCATTGCTGTGTGCATACCACCGGTTAACATCGGCAAGCCAATGAGTGCAAACACTCCGAACAATATAATCCATATTAATACCTGAGTCAGACCCACTAAAGCAACGCCAATAATTTTACCCATCATAAGTTGAAATGGCCTTACAGAGCTCACGATGATCTCGGCAATTCTGTTTGTCTTTTCTTCCATTACGCTGCGCATAACACTCATACCGTAAAATAACATAAACATATACAGTAAAAATCCGCAGCCGGTACCTATTGCGATAGAGGATGCATTGCTTGATTCTTTACCGTCTTTTATAGAACTGATGTGTATGCTTTCCGATTGAAGGAATTCCAATTGTTCATTGCTGATACCTGCTTTGCTCATTCTTTCATCTGTAAGAATGCTGTTCAGGTTGTCACCGATTGTTTTTTCTGTTATGATACCAACCTGTTCGTTATAGTACAGGTTAAAATTGATGTCTTTCTGATTAGGATCAAAAGCAGGGATATACAATAAGGCATTGTAATCGTCATTATTTATATTGTGTTTCAGTGAATCTACGTTACCGCGGATGATGGTGTAGGAAACGTTTTCGTTGTTTTTAAGTTTGCCTTCAAACATGTGGCTGTCATCAACAACGGCAATATTTTTCTTCTCTGATTTTGACGATGCGATACTACCCATTAAAGCGGCAAAGCCGATAAATAAAAAGGGGATGAGCAGGGTCAGGATTATGAAGGAGCGTTTTTTTACCCTTGTCAGGTATTCGCGTTTGATTATGATAAATATTTTGTTCATTGGAGTTTAGATATCAGATGTTAGACTTTAAATATGAGATTTTAGACGGTAGGTGTAAAATGTATGATAACTTATATTGAGTTTCTTTTATTTTACTTCCTGAAAAGCGCGTGCTGCCGATGTGTCTTGCACCAGGCGAATGAATATATCATTCAATGAAGGCAGCATTTCTTCAAAAGCAAGGACTGTGTTTCCCATTTGTATAAAATGTTTCAGGACGTCGTTTGAATTTTGCTCGGGATTTAAATGAAACACGATACGGTTTCCTTCCTGTTTTAACAACTGAATAGAAGAAGGCAATACGACATCGCTTTTATCCAATGTTATGGTAAAAATATTTTCTTTAAAGTCCTGCTTAATCTGTTTTACGCTTCCATCAAGTATTTTTTGCCCCTGGTTCACCAATACTATTTTATCGCAAATTTCTTCTACCTGCTCCATTCTGTGTGTACTGAAAATAACGGTGGTGCCTTCCTGTGCCAATCTGAAGATTTCATCTTTAAGGATATTGGCGTTTACTGGGTCAAGACCACTAAAGGGTTCATCGAGAATCAGCAACATAGGATTATGAATTACAGTTGTAACGAACTGCAACTTCTGGCTCATACCTTTACTTAAATCTTCTACTTTTTTATCCCACCAGGATACCATATCGAGCCTCCTGAACCAATCTTTACTACGGCTTGTGGCTTCTGCTTTTGACAATCCACGAAGTTGCGCAAGATATACGGCTTGCTCGCCGATTTTCATTTTTTTATACAGGCCTCTCTCTTCGGGCATGTAACCCATTTCCTCAATATGTTTTTCCGAATCAAATTTTTGTCCGTTGAATAATATTTCGCCTGAATCTGGATAGAAAATACCTGTAATCATACGAAGCAAGGTACTTTTCCCGGCGCCGTTAGGGCCTAATAACCCAAAGATGCAACCACGTTCGATATCGAAACTGATATCATCAACGGCCTTTTGGGTTGCATAATATTTCTTAAGGTTTTTAATAGAAAGGATCATATTTGAATAGGTAGTTTGGAATTGAAAAATTTAAGGAAACGAATATACTTCAAAGCTTTCAGAATAATAAGCATGTATTGTAAAATACTCCTTTGCGAGGTAATTTCTATTACATTGGATAAATCTCAATACTTAATAAACTTATCCTACATTAAGGAGCGAAACGAATGATTCTGTTATCTGCATCTTCTACAAAAAAATCAACGTTCAGTATGTTTTCCGGCAACAGGCCGGAGGCTCGTTCAGCCCATTCAATAATGCACCATGATTGCTTTTGAGCCAACATATCTTCTATTCCGGCCTGAATAGCTTCTTCTTCGTCTTGCAACCTGTACCAGTCGGAATGAAAGATAATCTGCTCTTTGCCGGTTTCATCTTTAAAATGATATTCGTTAATCAGGGAAAAAGTAGGACTGCTTACAATGTCTTCCACACTCAAATAATTGCATAACGCACGGGTAAAAGTTGTTTTACCTGCGCCTAATCCTCCGTTAAATGCGATAACATGAAAATCTTTGGCATATTGCCAGAATTCCGCAGCAGCCTTGTTTATATCGGATAAGGAAAAAGAAATCTCCATAAATTTCATTAAAGGCCCGAAATTACAATAACTGGCAAAAATTCTACGTAAATATTTAGTGGCTTTCTAAAAGTCGTTTTAAACGACAGTTAGCAGTCGGGAGTGAGGCGAAACCGGTAGGAAGCATGGCCAAACCATTTGGAAGCGGTGTGGAACTAGTTGGGAGAACGGCGGAACCAGTTGGAAACATGGCCGAACCGATCGGAAGCAGGGTAAAACAAGTTGGAAGCGTGGTAAAAGCAGCCGGAAGCGTGGCAAAAGCAGTCGGAAGCGTGGTAAAACAAGTCGGAAGCATGGTAAAACAAGTCGGAAGCAAAGTAAAACCGGTCGGAAGCGTGGTAAAAGCAGTTGGAAGCGTGGTAAAAGCGGTCGGAAGCAAGGTAAAGCCGGTCGGAAGCAAGGTAAAACCAGTCGGAAGCAAGGTAAAACCAGTCGGAAGCAAGGTAAAAGCAGTCGGAAGCGTGGTAAAGCCGGTTGGAAGTGTGGTAAAAGCAGTTGGAAGCATGGGAAAACCGGTTGGAGGCGTGGTAAAACCGGTTGGAGGCGTGGTAAAAGCGATTGGGAATATGGATATAGCGGTTGGGAGAACAGTGGAACCGGTTGGAAGAGCGGTAGTTAGGGGTCTATTGGCTATGTTTAAAACTTGTTTTCTATGTACCCTTTCATCACAATTCCAATTCTAAATAATTCACCTATGTATCTATGTGGTTTAAATAAAACACATAGATACATAGAATTAAGATTTATGGAAAAGAAACAGTAGCTCCAGATAGCAAAGCTTCGCTTTGAGGCTTAAGTTAATGACATTGATTTAATCCTATTGCATTTCGCCTTTTCAGGGCTTGCAAAATATGACATCCTTATTCGTTGGCGATTATTATTGTCATCTTAAAAAGCCACTCTTGCAAAGCTAAGGTTGTCTTTTTTGAGAACGGGTATGATAATTTCTTTCATGTCCGTTTGTTTACCGGTGCGTGTCACCCAATCGCCCAGGCCTATGCCGGAGGGGTTCACTTTTTTCATTTGCAGGTTACCGTCAATATCAACTGCGGCGATGCTTAAAACAGATTTGCTCAGTGAATAATCGTTGTACATGAAAACCAGGGATGCCCCGGAATTCAACAAAGCGTAGGAGGAAAACATACCGCCATCGTCGGTAGAGTTCTGGTCTTTCCTGATGAAGCTATGCCATTTGCGGTTACCATCTTTATCATAACTGAGTACCATAATATCGCCGTAATGATATTCTCTTACAGTAGTATTGTTATAGCCTCCGGTATTATAGTAATTGTAATAACCTGCCCCCATACCGTAGTTGTAGCTGCGTACGGCTATGGTATAATTTTCGCCGACTAAAATGAAGCCTCCGTCGTTTTTGACAATAATTTTCCTGACTTCATAATTATTGAAGGCTCTTTTTTTATTTCTTTCATCAGATACGTTGCGCAGGTCTTCATCAAAAGGAATTTTCTTGAATGTACTGAATTCAAGGGCTATAGGGGGGAGAACACCATATATCACGCCTTCGTTGTTATCTGATTTATCGTCGGAATAGTAAGCTCCGAGGTAAATTTCTTTTGTCTGGTCATTGACTTTCATATAAAGGGTACTTACATAACTGCCTGTAAGGGGCACCGGAACGACATCAAATTGCTGGCCGCTGGGCGACAGCCTGAATATCCATGCATTGTCGGCAAATTGTTTGTATTCATGGTCAGGGCTCCCTGAAAGGTAAAGCATTCCGTCGTTTGACAATAAGGATTGTTCAATATTTACATCATCGTTTGTTTCGATATAGGGAGCTCCTTTTCCAAGCACGTTTAAATCTTTATCGAAGAGTATGGTATTGATATTGATTCTTTTGTTTTTCCTTCTGCCAATGCTGTAAATCATTATTTTACTTCTGTCAGCACTGCCAACGGAGTTATAATATTCCTTGTCGCTCGAAAACCAGGCGACTTTCACGGAATCCAGTGCTTTTGGTTTGCCCACTATTCTTGCTTTGTCGTCAAGCCTGGCAGCATATTGAACAACTTCATTGTGCTGAATGGCCTGATACAATACGACTATAGATTCGCTGGTAGCATAAAACTGGGTTTCAAAAATCTTTTTGGGAAAAAAGTCGAGCGCTATAGTAGCCAGTAAACGCATGGAATCGTTATAGGCGTCAAGGAAATAACCTTCTTTTGAAGAACGATAGGTGTAAAGCCTGTCGCCACACCAACCTACAATGTTCAGGTCGCCGTTTTGTAATGTGAATTTTTGTGCTTTGGAATAAAAGATATCCTGGGCTTTAGCCTGGAAACCGATAAAAAGTAACAGTCCTAAAAGCGCCTTATAAATGCATGTTTTCATTTCCTGATCGCGTTAAATTTTCGATGATTTATTGTCAATGAAATAGAATCACAAATTAAATGGAATTAAAGGTAGCAAAGTAATTCTTAACTATCGATTACAAAATATGTTTTATCAATTGCGGGTTCAATTATTCCGAATATTAATGCAAAGAGCTATAGAACAATTGTTGTACTTTGTTGTATAATCTAAAAGCCATTTAATTATGACATCTCAAAACAGGATTGTAATAGTTGGAGCGGGTTTTGCCGGATTGCAATTGGCCAGACAATTGGGTCATTCCAAATATGAAATTTATTTAGTTGACAAATATAATTTTCATCAGTTCCAGCCGCTATTTTATCAGGTGGCAACAGCAAGGCTTGAGCCAAGCAGTATTTCTTTTCCGTTAAGAAAAATATTTCAGCATAAGGAGAATGTCCATGTACGCATATCGGAGGTTCAAAATATTATTACGGACAAAAAGATTGTGGTGACGGCTGATGAGGAGCTTGTATATGATTATCTGGTATTGGCATCGGGTTGTACTACTAATTTCTTCGGGAACAAGGCGATTGAAAAATACAGTTTTCCGATGAAAAGCACGATTGAGGCCGTTGCTTTGCGCAATCGTATTCTTTTGAATTTTGAAGATGCTATATATGCGACGGGCGATGACCTGAAGGCGCTTATGAATATTGTGGTGGTAGGTGGCGGGCCTACAGGGGTTGAGCTTGCAGGTTCTTTATCGGAAATGAAAAAGAATATTTTACCGAAGGACTATCCGGATATGGATTTCAGCGAATTAAATATTTATTTGCTGGAAGGAGGGCCGCACACTTTAGGCCCTATGTCGAAGGCATCACAGGAAAAATCAAAGGTTTATCTGGAAAGATTAGGTGTGATTGTAATGACAAATACATTAGTTGAAAACTACGACGGTCGTACCATTCAGCTAAAAGGAGGCGGAACGATTATTACAAATAACGTAATATGGGCGGCGGGTGTTACCGGTAATATTCCAACGGGATTTAATACAGATGTTATTGAAAGGGGGAACAGGCTGAAGGTAAACCGTTATAACCAGGTACAAGGCTTTGATAATGTATTTGCATTGGGAGACATTGCTTTGATGGAAACGCCTAAATATCCTAAAGGGCATCCTCAGTTAGCTAATGTAGCTATCAATCAGGCGAAGCTGTTAGCTACGAATCTGAAAGCATCCTTACATAACGGGAAATGGAAGGAATATGAATATAAAGATCCTGGCTCTATGGCGACTGTGGGTAAAAGAAAGGCGGTAGTTGATTTGCCGTGGTTCAGCTTTCAGGGACGCCTTGCCTGGTTTACATGGATGTTCCTGCATCTGATGCTGATATTGAGCGTAAGAAATAAATTGTTTATATTTATAAACTGGGCGATCAGTTATTTTACAAATGATACAACATTGCGACTTATTTTATTGCCCACAAAGAAACAAGTTGAACTGGCGGAGAAAGTAGCGGAGAAAAACGAACAAAATAAAAAAGAAACCTGATATGCTTATACATTTACATCCTGACAATCCGCAACCGCGCAATATTAAGACTGTGGTGGATTGCCTGCGTTCGGGCGGGGTTATTATTTATCCTACCGATACTATTTATGGTATTGGCTGCGATATTTACAACCAAGCGGCAATAGAACGTATCTGCAGGATTAAAAACATTGCGGCAAAAAATGCAAATTTCTCTTTTATCTGCCGTGATTTGAGCCATTTGAGCGATTATGCCAAAAACATTGGTACGCCTACTTTCCGTTTGCTAAAGAAGGCATTGCCGGGGCCTTATACTTTTATACTGGAGGCAACAAAAGAAGTACCTAAAAGTCTTAAAACCAAAAAGGATACGGTGGGCATCCGTGTGCCTGACCATGTTATCTGCCAAACGATTATTCAGGAATTAGGCCATCCGATTATGAGTACTTCGTTACCGACAGATGAGGATGTTGAATATTTTACGGATCCTGAAATTATACATGATATTTTTGAAAACCAGGTTGACATGGTTATTGACAGTGGCATAGGAGGGATGATAGGTTCTACTGTGATAGATTGCACTAATAATGAGCCTGTGCTGATAAGGGAAGGCGCCGGTGAATGGGGGGATTTGCTTTAATTAATTGCTAAATTGTTTTATGGATAAATGGTTAAATGCTAAATAATATCTGACCAATTAATGCTTAAATGAAAATACCTATAATTTTTATTGTATTATTGTTTTACTCGTTTGTATTAAAAGCCCAATTTGTAACATTGGGTATGGACACAATAACTTTTTATGAGGGTTTAAGAATTGATATTCAAACAAAGCAGCAAACTTCCTATTTCAAAACATTCTCCATTAAATCTCTATTATATGATGGCTCTAACTTTCCTTTTGATTGCTCTAATTGTGAGGACGAAAGAAACAATGAGCTTCAGCTCCAAGACTATAACCCTATAATTGACAGTAAAAGCATAAATAGTTTATTAAAGATGTTAAACAACAAAGCATTTAAATATTAAACAATTACAAAAATAGTAAGTTGGCTTTTGTAGTACGAAACAAAGAATTTTATTGCTTCATTTTTGAACAATTCAACAATTCAACAATTCAACAATTCAACAATTTATTAATCCTCCAATAAATCAGGCCTTCTTTGCTGCGTTCTTTCCAATGCTTTTTCAAAACGCCATGCATCTACTATTTTAGGATCGCCGCTGAGTAATTCCTGCGGCACTTTCCAACCTCTGAAATCGGCAGGGCGGGTATAAACGGGCGGCGCTAACATATCGTCCTGAAAAGAGTCGAATAATGCAGATGTTTCATCATTCAGAACACCCGGCAACAACCTGCCGATAGCATCTACCACTACTGCAGCTGCCAGTTCTCCCCCACTCAATACATAATCGCCGATGGAAATTTCCATGGTTACAAAGTGTTCGCGAATACGTTCGTCAATGCCTTTATAATGCCCGCAGATAATCATCAGGTTTCCTTTCATGGACAAACGGTTGGCAACCTTTTGTTCAAACCTTTCTCCGTCGGGTGTCATGTAAATAATTTCATCGTAGGTCCTTTCAACCTGAAAATGCTCGATGGCTCTTATTAAAGGTTCAGGCATCATAACCATTCCCGCACCGCCGCCATATTGGTAATCATCTACCTGTGCGTGCGCATAAGTCGTAAATTGCCTTAAATCGTGTGAATAAACTTCCAGCAAACCTTTTTGTTGTGCGCGTTTCATAATGGAATGCGCAAAAGGGCTTTCTAAAAGCTCGGGAAGTACGGTAATTATATCAATACGCATTTTGAGATGTTAGGCTTTAGATATTAGATGTTAGACTTTAGACATTAGAAAGCCTACACTATTTGGCATTGAGATTATTATTCTCTATTTGAATTTTCAAGAATTGGCGCAAAATTAAGCTTTCATAAAATCAAAGCCATGATCTGCATCAAATAAATGATGGGCAAGGATAAATCAGAATTTTTTGCCGCAATGGAAACAGTGCCATTTATCGGATTTAAAGAAGAGAGGAAATCCGAGTAAAAGCCAGCTTAAGATTGCGGGCTTTTTATCGTAATCGTCTTTACGGGTATTCTGGCTGCCACAATGAATGCAGATGCGGTTATCAGGATTTAGCTGGTCAATGTCTTCTTCGTCCCAGAAGCCGGGAGTCTGGCTTTCTGCAATAGCTTCCTGTTCGGTAGTTTCTAAAATGTGCAACGCACGCTCTACGTCTGATGCAGCGACTTTTAATTTAATGCCGCCAATTGCATTTGCAATATGCCATTGCATGGTAACGGTGTTTTCATCTATCAAAACCGCTTCAATGCCTTCCGTTTCCAGTTTTGCTTTTATAATATGGGCAGTAACGTAATTATCAAAGGTTCTTAGTGTGGTCAGATTTATCATAAGAATTTATCTTTTTAAATGGATTACGATTCCGGCAAATTGGCAATCATCCATTCATTCAGATTTTCGATAGCCAGCTTCATCTGCCATTTGCTTCTGTCACGTGGTTCAACATAATTTGAAATGCTTCTTACCTGTAAAAAGGGAACTTTTTTCTTCAGGCAAACATAATGAAAAGCTGCGCCTTCCATCGTTTCAACGTCACAGTCAAAATATTCCGACCTGTGCCCAATCAAGTTATTAGAGCCGGAAACCGTATTGACCGTGATTCCTGTAACATAAGGGAGGTTCAGTCTCATGGGAAAATCCTGAAACATGTTTACCAGTTTCTTTTTTACATAGGGTTTTTCATTGGGGTTCATCAATTCAATTTCAAACATGTCCCTGAATCGTCCATGATCGTCAACACCTAAATCACCTAACATTTCTTCACGGACAATCACCAGGGAACCTAATGCGGTTTCATGGTTGAAAGAACCGGCCACGCCTGCCTGCAGGCAAAAGTGCGGATTGTAGATGGTCATTGCTTCCATTAAACTGAAAACGGTCTGCATGCTACCGATACCGGTGATGCATATATAGACTTCAAGATTTTCTTTGCAAAAGTGATTTTCATTAATCTCCTGAAAATGCTGACGCAAATGACTTGTAAAAATGTCTAATTCAAATGTTGTGGCAGCTGCAACCAATAAGCGCATAATTCATTATTATTATTGCAAATTTAATCTCTTTATAGCTTAATAATGAATGTTTTTTGCTAAACCTTACTAAGGTAGTACCTTTGCCAAAATTATTATTAGGATTATGGTATATCTGACTCGGGTGGAGCATTTCAACGCTGCTCACAAACTATATAACCCCGACTGGACGGAAGAAGAAAATCGTGAGGTATTTGGTAAATGCTCGAATGCAAACTGGCATGGGCATAATTATGAACTGCATGTAACTGTAAAGGGTGAACCACATCCGCAGACAGGTTTTATTTTTAATGCCAAGACTTTGGGCACATTGGTAAAAGATGTGATTATTGAAAAGATTGACCATCGCAACCTGAATATGGATGTTGATTTCATGAAAGGAAAATTTACCAGCGCTGAAAATCTTGCAATTGGTATCTGGAATGAATTGCAGCCACATATAGAAAAAGAAGGCGCTACGCTTCATGGTATCCGGTTGTATGAAACAACGAAAATTTACGTTGAGTATTTCGGTTAAAATTTACCACAGCTTTTATCTACAATAAATTTTGGAATGGCTTATAAAAAAATTGAACAGTATGACGAGGATATAACGAATTCTTTGAAAGATAGTTATACTTCTATTTTGAATTTATTGGGTGAGGATATAAGCAGGGACGGGTTGGAGAAAACGCCTGAACGCGTAGCAAAAGCCATGCAGTATCTTACACAAGGTTATCAGATGGATGCCGCTGAAATACTGAATTCCGCCAAATTCAAGGAACCGTACAGTGAAATGGTTATTGTAAAAGATATTGAGCTGTATTCGCTTTGCGAGCATCACATGTTACCATTTATAGGTAAAGCCCACATCGCTTATATTCCGAATGGTTATATTACCGGCTTGAGTAAACTGGCACGTGTTGTAGATTGTTTTTCAAGAAGGCTACAGGTGCAGGAAAGACTTACGGATCAGATATTACAAGCCATTCAGGATGCATTGGAACCACAGGGTGTAGCAGTTGTGATTGAAGCAAAGCATATGTGTATGATGATGCGCGGCGTTTCAAAACAAAATAGTGTAACTACAACATCTGCATTTAGCGGTCAATTTCATGTAAATGAAACACGTTCAGAGTTCTTAAGATTGATTGCAGCGGATTTGAGTTAATGTACTTTTCAGCAATTATTTAGATAAAAACAATAGTCATTCCATATAGAATGGCTTTTGTTTTTTAATTTCATGAATGTTTTCGTTTTCATTATGAAAAAGCTGATGTTGTTTGTTTGTTTGTTGACCAATGTTGCTTTTGCACAACAAGATGCTAAAGCGACGTTTAAAAACAATGTATTTCTTGAGCTATTAGGAAATGGAGGCTACGCATCTTTCAATTATGAAAGGATTATATTTTCCCACAAGAAGATAACAATATTCCCATCAATCGGCATCAGCACATTTAAAACAAAAGATTTTACAGGCACTGTCAACCCGGATGTAATCATTCCGCTTGGTTTAAGAATGTATTATGGCTCCAGACACATGTTTGTATTTGGCCTGGGACAAACAATAAGCAGTACAGTTTATTTAAATCCTGAAGATTTTGAAGCGAAAAGGTCGTATAAATTATCAGCAAATGTAATGCTGGGGTATAGAATAAATTTTAAAAGAATAAATCTGCAACTGGCATACACTCCGATATTCGAAAATTACAATCATTATATAAACTGGCTGGGATTTTCAGTTGGATATAAATTCTAAATATGAAACGGTGCTTCTTCCTGATTGCTATTAGTGTCTTTGCATGTATAAGCTCGTGTAAAAAAACGAACGAATCATTTGATATCCAAAATATGGAAAATAAGGTTATTGTGCTTGGGCATGGCGGTAGCGGCGATCTCAACTTTTATCCGATAAACACTTATGAATCCTTACTGAACTGTATTAACAGCGGTGCCGACGGGTCGGAATGGGATATTCAGATGACTAAAGATTCCGTACTAGTAGCTTATCATGATGAAACACTGGAAACGCAGACAACCGGAAAAGGAAGAATAATTGACTATACATGGAGCGAGTTGCAGGAATTCAAATATAATCCGGCTCCTTATGTACGTTATGATATTGTTTCGGTGGATAGCCTGTTTGCACATGTCAGCAATTTAAAATCATTGACTTTCTCTTTTGATAATAAACTTTACTTTGAACCGTCTTCCTATCCGGCATTTATAAGCGCTGTAATAAAAGTCTTGGAAAAATATGGAATGGAGCAAAATGTATTCATAGAATCTCATAGCGCCGGCTTCCTGATTCAGTTTAAGCAATTGAAGGACTACAAGTTTTTCCTGAATCCCGATAACTTTGATGATGGATTGAAAATAATTGACAGTATGAATATTTATGGCATCATAATGGATGTTGCAAATATTTCTGCTGCTCAGATTCAGGAAGCGCACAGTCATGGCAAATATGTACAGGTATGGGGCACTTCCGGCAGCGGAGACAATACAGATGCGGTTAAAATGAACCCCGATGCTATACAAACGGATGATATAGCTTCGCTGGTAAATTTATTGAAATAAAAACGTGCTTTACTCCTGATAAAAATGCAATTTATATTCCAGTTCCTGAATACGATGCTGCATGGTCTCCATCTTTTCCAATAAAACGTTTACAACTTCTATACCGGGTATATTTAATTCCAGTTCATTATACAGCCTTGTATATTTCTCCAACTGTTCCAGTTCCTCCGCATCAATACAGGGACTGCTTTCAGCATAAATAACCTGGATCAGGCCGTTATCTTTCAATGCATTTATAAACGTAATTTCAGTATGATGATGCCTGCAATATTCTTCGATTGAGATGAGTTCTGCTGCCATGATAAAAAAAATTATGATTGCGCTAATTGTTGAAATAGTTCTTTTTGTTTGCCGGTAAGATTGGTTGGTATTTTAATGTGATAGGTAACATATAAATCACCAAATTGGCCATCTTTCTTATATACAGGAAAGCCCTTTCCTTTAAGCCTGACTTTAGACATATTCTGTGTTTCAGGTTTTATTTTGAGCTTTACCTGACTGTCCAATGTCGGCAAAGTAATTTCTCCGCCAAGTACAGCAGTATATAAATCCAAATCATAATTCAGATATAAGTCATTGCCTTCTCTTCTGAATTCTGTATCATTTGCAATATTTATAGTCAGGTATAAATCGCCTGCGGGACCGCCATTTGCACCTGCTCCACCATAACCTTTCAGTTTTATTTTCTGTCCGTTTACTACGCCGGCATGAATGGTGATCCTGACATTCTTACCATTTATGGTAAAAGACTGCGAATGAGTGGTAGCAGCGTCCTTTAAACTGATATTCAGTTCCGCATTATAATCCTGTCCTTTAAACATAGACTGACGTCCGCCACCACTACGGCTTCCAAACATAGATTCAAAAAAATCAGAGAACTGCCCGTCATCGAAATTGCCTGAATAATCCTGCCAGCTTTCCCCACCCTGATATTGTTGCCCACGCGACTGCTGCGCTTTTTCATATTCTTCTCCATGCTTCCAGTTCTCTCCGTACTTATCATATTTCTTTCGTTTTTCAGGGTCGGTTAATACTTCCTGCGCTTCGTTGATTTGTTGAAATTTAAGTTTTGCACTTTCATCATTAGGGTTTACGTCAGGATGATATTTCCTTGCCATTTTACGATATGCTTTCTTAATCTCTTCAGCAGTGGCAGTTTTCTTCACACCTAATACTTCATAGTAATCGATAAAGGCCATAATATTTAATCTTTTAAATCAAAAATAATGCTTTCTAAATTTCGCAAAATTTCATTGTAACACCAACAAATAATTGATGCAAAAGTTGAGAAGCGTGATATAGGGAAACTAACAGGTTAACAGGAAAAAAGATAGCCCTGGCCTTTTAATGTAATGATTTGTATGTTTTCATCAGCGGCAAACATGGCTCTTAATTTACGGATATAAACATCCAGATTGCGGGAATTAAAAAAAGAATCATCACCCCAAACCGATTGCAGCAGCATTCTGCGGTCCAATGTTTTATTGCGGTGCAGGCAAAGCAAACTCAATACCTGGCTTTCTCTTTGAGATAGCCTCTTTACGACATCCTTAAAATGCAATTCCATTTTAGCAGGATAAAATACAAAATCGTTCAAGTGCATTTCATCAGGCAAAGGATTCTGAACAGGTGTGTGTTGAGCAACCAAACGTAATTGATTTTCTATACGAACCACCAATTCATCCATGGTAAAAGGTTTGCGCATATAGTCCGTTCCGCCGCTTTCAAAACCCTGCACAATATCATTAGGCTGATTTTTTGCGGTAAGAAATATTATAGGAAGCTTTGGAAATAAGTTACGGACAACATTCCCTAATGTAAAGCCGTCAATATGCGGCAACATAACATCCAAAACAATGAGATCAGGATTGAATTGTTTAATTGTTTCAGTCAATCTTGTTCCATCTTTTTTGTGCAGTATTTCATATCCTTTCAATGTCAGCGTGTCGCTTACAATACGTGCCAGATAAGGCTCATCTTCAATATAAAGTATTTTCTTTCTGAACATGGGAAATGATTAGAGAGATACGGTGAAGGTGCAGCCGCCTTGCGGAACATTCACTACGCTTATTTTACCGTTGTGCTGTTCCATAACCTGAGCCGCATAAGTCAGTCCAAGTCCATAACCTTTCACGTTGTGCCTGTTATGCATAGGCACACGGAAGAATTTTTCAAAGACCTTCTTTCTGTATTCTTCGGGAATACCGGGGCCGTTGTCGGTTACATTAATATTGACTTTACCATTGAACGATGTCAGTTCAACAGAGATAGAAATCTTTCCCTGCCCATATTTCAGGCTGTTATCCAACAAATTGACCAACACACCCTGCAAATGTAATTTGTCAACCATTGTATCAAAGTCCGTTCCCTTGATTTCAAAATGAACATCGGCTTCGTAAGCCAGAAACTTCACCTGATACGCGAGCAGTACATCTTCGATAATAGTTCTAATATTAGCCTGTTCTAACTGTAATGAAAGCCTGCCGGATTCCAACAGAGAGGTATGCAAAGAACGATTTACCAATAATTCCAGTCTTTCCATTTCAAGGCTTGCCATATGCATGTATTCTGCTGTATACTCTTTTTGTCCCGCGGCTTCAAAATGCTGAATGGCTTCCAAAGCTACTTTCACGGTTGCAATCGGCGTTTTTAATTCGTGTGAGATATTGCTTACAAAATCATCTTTCATAGAGCTCAACTGAATCTGACGCAGCAAACTCAGGTATGTGATATAAAAGGCCAGTAAAATCACACTTAACAATACAAATACAAAAGCTGCCTGCGGCCAAAGACCTTTCAACAGATAATTACGGTAATCGGAGATTAAGACGCCATGACCCGACTGGATAAATCTGTTTGGAATAAAAATGGCATTGCCCGCAACTTTATTGCCTTTTGCTTCCGTAACCCATTCCACCGGAAAGTTCCAGCCCTTCCTGCGCATGTCATTTGCGAAATCATTATTAAAGACGGAGGTATCAATATGAAATAATACCTGCTTTTCACCGGGTGTCAACTGACGCACTTTGCGAACCATCATGGTAACGCCCTGACGCGTAAGATCTTTATTGTTTTCTTTGTAAAGCAGGCTTGACAAACGATTGAGCGTATCGTCATTTAGCATTAAAGTCGCTTCGGATTTAGTGCTGACCGGTTGCTTACCCGGGTCTGTTATGGAAACCAGCAAAAGTGAATCGGTAATACCTTCCTGCACATGGTCAAATAGTTTGCTCAGCTCTTTTTGCAAGCTATTTTCGTCTTTGTCATATTGCGTCATCAACCATTGTCCGGCAAAGATTACTAACAACAGATATCCCGCTACCATCAATAGACGAATATGTTTCAGCTTATATTTCCCTTTGTTGTGTTTCATAATTGATAATGCAATTTACATTTAATGTTAATCAATGTGAAAATTATTAACCTTAATTAACCATAGTTCTCTTTCGATTAACTCAGGCACTTTCTTATTCACAATAGTTTTGAAGCCTTAATCTCAAATGATTTTCCGGCTTATGAAACAATGGAATTACAATAAAATAAACAATTTATGCGGCTGGTTTATAGCAACGGTTGCATTTACAGTTTATTTCGCAACGATGGAACGAACTGCGAGCTTCTGGGATTGCGGAGAATTTTTAGCGGCAGCCTACAAACTTGAAGTCGGCCATTCGCCCGGTGCGCCTATGTTTATGATGCTACAAAGATTGAGTTCGTTATTTTCAGGTACTGCAGCATTCACAGGGCTTCCCAATAAAAACGCAGCATTTGCTATCAATACTTTTTCAGTACTGGCAAGCGCAATAACCATCCTGTTCTTATTCTGGACTACTACTTTATTAAGCAGGAAATTATTGGCGGGAAAGAATGTTCCCGATAACCGGCAGACATTACTTATTATGTCTGCCGGTATCATCGGAGCGCTTGCTTATACGTTCTCCGATACGTTTTGGTTTTCGGCTGTAGAAGCCGAAGTGTATGCAACATCGTCTTGTTTTACGGCATTGGTATTCTGGGCTGCCCTGAAATGGGAACAGGTTGCGGATGAAGCTTATTCTAACAGGTGGCTTTTGCTGATATCATTGCTGATAGGCGCTTCGGTTGGAATCCATTTATTGAATTTACTGACAATTCCGGCTATTACAATGGTTTATTATTTCAGAAAGTATGATGCATCAAAACGAGGTATTATTATTGCCTTCGTCACAGGATGCTTACTATTGGGAATAGTACAGTTTGGGGTTATACAGTTTATTCCCATTATAGCTTCCAATATGGAATTGTACTTTGTAAACAGCTTTCATCTGCCGTTTCAGTCGGGTGCGCTTACATTCATCATATTATTCGCATCGTCTATTTTTTTCGCACTCAGACATTTTAAAAGAAAACAATGGCCTGCCTTATATACAGCTACGCTATGTCTTGTATTTATTGTTATTGGTGGCTCTTCCTATATTGTAACTGTAATCCGCTCTAATGCAGACACTCCGGTTGATATCAATAATCCCGACAATGTAATGAGCCTGGTTTCTTATTTACAAAGAGAACAATACCTGCAACAGCCTTTATTATACGGGCAAGATTTTGATTCTGAAATAACGGGTATTAATACAGGAAAGAATTTCTATTATAAAAATGAAAAAGAGCATAGTTACAGTGTCGCAGGGCATAAATCAAATTATGAATATGCGCCCGGCAGCAAACGTTTCTTTCCAAGAATCTGGGATAATTCCGATCCGAGCCATACGAATTTCTATAGAAGCTATCTTGATATTGATAAAGATTCCAAACCTACTGCCAGAGATAATTTCAGTTATTTTTTCAACTATCAGATGAATTGGCTTTGGTTCCGGTATTTCATGTGGAATTATGCCGGCCGGCAGAATGACTACGAAGGGCAAGGCGAGGCAAGAAACGGTAACTGGATAAGCGGCATTCCATTGCTGGATTACCCGCGGGCAGGGCATGTTAACTTAATGAGCAAGCCTTATAAAAACAATGATGCCAGAAATGAATTGTATTGTTTGCCTTTGCTGTTGGGCTTTGCCGGGCTTTGTTTTCATTTTAAGCACAACAAAAAAGATGCCATTATTGTCAGTGTCCTTTTTTTCTTTACAGGCATAGCCATCGGTATTTACCTGAACATGAATCCTTTGCAGCCAAGAGAGCGGGATTACGCATTTGCCGGTTGCACCTATGCATTTGCAATATGGATCGGGATAGGGTTATTAATGATTGAAAGTTTTATCAGAAAATGGCTTCCGAAAATCAGCCTAATTATGGCCTTTGCATTATGCTTTATTTCTGTTCCTGCATTAATGGCAAAGGAAGAATGGAACGATCATAATCGTGCGCCTAAAACACTGGCAAGAGCTACTGCACTTAATACTCTATTGTCCTGCAAACCGAATGCTATATTATTTACGCAAGGTGATAATGATACTTTTCCGTTATGGTACCTGCAAGAGGTGGAAGGCATCAGGCCGGATGTAAGAATTATTATAAGGGAATTACTGAGCGCTGATTGGTATATCGATCAGCTTAATTATAAAATAAATGATGCTTATGCTGTTCCGATGGTTTGGGGAAAAGGCGACTATATGGGCGAAGCAAGTAATTATATCACTTACTACAATAATCCTAAAATACCTGCTGAAAGAACTTTTGACCTTTATGATGTCTGTAAATTCATGTTTAAGCCTGAAAACAAAATGCAGGCAAACAATGGCAATTTTATAAGTTATCTGCCGACAAAAAATTTATCAATGCCTTTACCACCAAGTGTTTTGAAAGATACTGCATTGATGGATAAGATCTATTTTAAAATTAAAGATGACGGGCTTATGAAGAACGATATCACTATCATGAATATACTTGCTGCCAACGCCCATAACGGATGGAAACGTCCGATTTATTTTAACGGGAGCTATCCAAATCGTGAAGATATACTGGGATTGAGTCCATATATGCGCATGGAAGGTATTGTTTATCAATTAGCGCCTTTCACTAAAGAAGATTATAATGCTGCCACTAATGAAGTTAACAACATAGACGCAGCAAAGAGCCTGGAGCATTTCACCAGACTATATCAATATGGCGGAGCTGAAAAGCAGCATGTCTATTTTGATGAAAAAAACCGTGTGATGCTGATGGCTTACCGCATTAACAGTGTTCAACTTGCAGAAAGACTTTCTGCATCAAATAGAAAGAAGGATGCCGAAAATCTTTTGGATATTATACTTCAAAATATTACACCTGAATCTTATCCGCACGACCAGATTTCGATGATGATGGTGATGGCCTATTATCACGCAGATGCGTTTGAGAAAGGAAATAAACTTTCGCAAACATTAGAAGCAAATTTGAAACAGGATATAATCTGGATAAATGATTTACCGGAGAGCCAGTCAGGTGGCGCATCTGACGATTTAAAAAGAGATGAAGCCATGTTACAGCAATTGGCGTTTATAAAAGAGGAAGCGGGAAAACAAAGGACACTTCCTGATGATGCGAACATTTCAATCCAAAGTAAAGGAGAATAGCATTAATAACAAAAGGGAGCCATCAATGATGGCTCCCTTTTGTTATATTTTAAATATCTTATTTTCCGAAGACAAGGCTCTTGCCGGGATAATAAGCAAGGCTTCCTAATTCTTCTTCAATACGAATCAATTGGTTGTATTTAGCCATACGGTCGCTACGTGATGCGGAACCGGTTTTAATCTGGCCGCAATTCAAAGCAACTGCCAAATCAGCTATGGTAGTATCTTCCGTTTCACCGCTACGATGGCTCATGATAGTATTATAACGATTCATTTGAGCCATGGAAACGGCATCAATTGTTTCAGTTAAAGTACCAATCTGATTTACTTTTACCAAGAGGCCATTTGCAACTTGTTCTTTCAAACCTTTTTCAAGACGAAGTACGTTTGTAACAAACAAATCATCACCTACTAATTGTACTTTTTTACCCAAAGCTTCAGTCAGCATTTTCCAGCCTTTCCAATCATCTTCCGCCATACCATCTTCAATACTTACGATCGGATATTTCTTGCACCATTTTACCCAATATTCCACCAATTCTTCACTGCTTAATTTCTTACCATCAGATTTATGGAACACATATTTTTTACTTTTTGCATCGTATAATTCGCTGTTGGCAGCATCCATTGCAATAGCAACCTGATCGCCCGGTTTATAACCTGCTTTTTCAATTGATTTCAAAACAATTTCAATAGCTTCTTCATTGCTTTGGATATTTGGTGCAAAGCCACCTTCATCACCAACGTTTGTGCTGTAACCTTTATCTTTTAAAACTGTTTTCAGAGAGTGGAAAATCTCAACGCCCCAACGCAAACCTTCGCTGAAAGTAGAAGCGCCGATTGGCATTACCATAAATTCCTGAAAATCGATTTTATTATCAGCATGCGCACCACCGTTCAAAATGTTCATCATCGGAACAGGCAATGTTTTTGCATTGGTACCACCAACATAGCGATACAAAGGCATACCGGCTTCTTCAGCAGCAGCTTTTGCAACAGCCATACTTACGGCAAGCATTGCATTGGCGCCTAATTTAGATTTGTTTGGCGTACCATCCATAGCCAACATCATTTTGTCGATACCAGCCTGGTCCATAATGCTCATTCCATATAATTCCTCTGCAATCGTTTCATTTACATTCTTCACTGCTTTCAACACGCCTTTACCTAAATATTTCTTTTTGTCGCCATCACGCAATTCTACTGCTTCATGAACGCCTGTAGAAGCTCCGGAAGGAACAGCAGCGCGTCCGAAAGCACCATTATCAGTATAAATATCAACTTCAACAGTTGGATTGCCGCGCGAGTCTAATATTTGGCGGGCATGGACATCAGTAATAAAGCTCATGAAAATGTTAGTTTAAAAATTTTGCGCAAAGATAACAGGTAATCCTGATAAGTAAAAATAGAGCGCTTTTTAAAATAAAAAAATCCGGAACCATTTATGATTCCGGATTGTAAAATAAAATTTCAAATGCTTATTTGTTCGCCACTACTTTACCTTTCAGGAAAATAGAATAACGTGCCATATTAGGATTGGGTAATGCTGCGTTTGATTTAATCGTAATTTCTTTCATTGCAGGACCTACTTTATCTTTTGAATCAAAAGTAACAGTGACTTTACCTGTTTTGCCGGGCAATACCGGTGTTTTAGTCCAATCTGCTGAAGTACAGGAACACCCTGCTTCTGCTTTTTGAATCATCAATGGTTGATTGCCTACATTTTTGAATTCGTAAACGTGAACTACTTTTTCGCCATCTTTTACAGTGCCGAAATCATACGAATCGCCCGCCGTAAATTCAAATTTTGCCTGTGCATGTGCTCCGATTGCAGCGAATGCTACAAGAATAAGTGATGCTAAGATTTTTTTCATTTTTTGAAATGTATTTTAGAAATAAAAAACCCAATGCCATTATTGTACAAGAATAAATTTGCGGCATTGGGTATTAGACTATCTTTTCTGCAAAAGATTAATCTTAGTTTGTTTTCATCATTGAATTGTTTTGAGGCGCAGAACTTTCAGGCGCTTTTTCAACAGTTCCTTTGATATAAATTACGTTAGTACCTGCGGTAGATGTAACAGTAATATTTTTATTGAAAGCACCAACTCTTCCTTTAGTACCGTAAGATGCTTTGATAACACCTGTTTTACCCGGTGCTACAGGATCTTTTGACCAGAAAGGAGTAGTACATCCGCAACCAGGTTGAACGTTTTGAATGATCAAAGGTTTTTTACCCGTATTGGTAAATACAAATTCAGCTTCAGCAGGATCACCTTCTTGCAAAGTACCAAAATCATGCGTTTCAGTTTTGAATTTGATGGTAGTTTCAGGTGTGGCAGTAGTTGTAGGCGCTACAGCAGGAACTACAGATGTAGCTTTTGGAGCTGCTTCTAACTTTTTACCTTGAGCGAAAACTCCAGTAGATGCTAATGCAAGAATGGCAACAGCAAGAATCGACTTTTTCATAAATGAATTTGTTTTATTTTTTGTTGAAACAAAGATATAATCAGGTATCGTTTTCGGCTGTTAACCTCAGGTTAAGCGTTGGGATTTATTACGTTTTCCTATCTATTTAACAAACCGATAATCGAAATTTCACATTTATTAACTTGTTTCTCTTAGTTTGACTTGATTACACTTTCATTCTGAGGAGCAGAAGCTTCCGGTGCTTTTTCAACAGTTCCTTTAATGTAAATTACATTAGTACCTGCATTAGAAGTAACGGTAATATTTTTATTGAAAGCACCTACTCTACCCTTAGTACCATAAGAAGCTTTGATAACACCTGTCTTACCCGGCATTACAGGATCTTTTGACCATGTAGGAGTAGTGCAACCACAACCAGGATGAACGTCAGTAAGAATCAAAGGTTTTTTACCTGTATTGGTAAATGAAAACTCATATTCAGCAGGATCGCCTTCTTTCAAAGTTCCGAAATCGTGTGTTTCTTCTTTGAATTTAATTGTTGTAGTCGGCTCTGCAGCTTTGTTATCTGTTGGAGAAACATTTACTACTTGTGGAGTAGTAGTCGCTTTGGGAGCAGCTTCCAACTTTTTACCCTGAGCAAAAACACCTGTTGCAGCAAAAGCCAAAACAGCAAGAGAAAGGATAGATTTTTTCATAACGTAATTGTTTTTTATTTTTTGTTTGAAAACAAAGATAAAATTCCATTTGTTGTTAACAGTTAATCACAGGTTAAGTATTTTCAATTGTCAAATTTTCATATCTATTTAACAATCCGGTAGCCAAATGCAAATAACCATCTTAAAATCTTCCTTTAATCGGACTTATGCAACTTTCTTTTCAACAATATAAAGCTGTACCACAAGCGACATCAATAAAAACATAGCTACTAATTGATGCATTTCTGCAAATGTTTCAAATAAACCCCATTTATTCGGAACAATCTGAGGGCTAATCATTACCGTACAAATACCCAATAACACCTGAAGCAACACTAATACCAACGGGAGACTCCTGTATTTTTTAAAAACATTGGAGACTTGTTTCATTTTGAATGCTATCACTGAAGCCATGATAACAAGCAATGTCAACAAATAAGCAATGCCTCTGTGAATAAAATGAATGGTGATTTTGTTTTCAAGCAGAGGGTGGCCTGTGTTGGATTGGCCCATGCCTGCAGGTATCCAGTCTCCGTTAATAGTTGGCCATGTAGCAGCAGCTGTGGCAGCTTTGTTGCCGGCCATCAATGCACCATACACTAACTGAATTAATAGAACAACAAAAGCGAAAAGGTAAAAATATTTCAGTTTTGTATTAATGATTTTATCTTCTTTTGGAATTAATAATTGCAACGCAAACCAAAGCACATAACAGGCCAAAACCATTGCAAATACAAAGTGGATAGCTAATTTGGTCGGACGCACGTAAATAGCATCGCCCGATAAACCGCTTTTTACCATAATCCACCCGATGGCTCCCTGCAATCCGCCAAGGATAAACATGATAATAAAAGGAAGAATCATTTCCTTATTAAAGTATTTTTTCACCAGAAAATAAACGAAGGGAATGGCAAATACAATTCCGATACTTCTTGCCCATAAACGATGGAACCACTCCCAAAAGAAAATGGATTTAAAATCACTTAATGTAAAATCGTTGTTAAGGTATTGAAATTGAGGAGATTGCTGATATTTGGCAAATTCCTTTACCCATGCTTCATGATTCAACGGCGGCAATGCTCCGGTCACCACGTCCCATTCTGTAATTGACAACCCTGAGCCACTTAAACGTGTAATGCCGCCAAGCAGGGTTTGAACAATAATCATAACTACACCGATAATGAGCCAGTAAGCCACCATTTTGTTTTTCCTCATGATGTCAGCTTGCTCAGCCTGATTTGCGGTTATAATTAAATCTGATTGTGCCACAGGTTAAATTTTGCGCAAAGGTAAGACCAAAGCTTAAAAAGATGTTTCTTTTTGCCGAAACAATCCGTTTGTTAACCTATTATATCTTTTGGAATAATAAAAACCCTATGAAATAACGTTCATAGGGTTGGTGCAAATAAATTGAATAGTTTCAGGCTTTTACCAATTATCTTTTCCAATATTGAAACCTATGGTAACACCGGCGCCCCAATTTTTAAGTTTGTAATCAGAAGAGCCTCCCGGAGTTAGATTCTGAAGCCCGTAATTGAAATATCCTCTGAAAAACATACCGACATTTGATTCGTAACCTATGCAGGCATTTACTCCATAATCCCATTTCCTCATTTCATCTTTTAATGGATTATTACCAAGCTCAAGTTCATAATTGACTTTATTATTATAATAGGAAACAGCAGTGCCATTGTTATCATATATAAGAATCGGAGTTGATATACTTCTGTTCGCTATAAATGAATAACCGATATATGGGCCGATACCTGTAATAAAACGCCCAAAGCCGTCAAAACCTGATTTATACATTATATACAGCGGTATTCTGAAAGCATGAATATCATCATTAATTTCCTGTTTTGGATTACCGAAACTGAGTGGGATGAAATCTACTTCGTTTTTAAACTTTACATTGTCATAAACATAGAAGAAGCCTGTCTGAACGTAAAGATTTGACAGAATTTTTATATCTGCATTTACTCCGGCTATTGCACCAACCTTGAGTGTGCTGTTCCTGTTTTCTGTGGATGAACCGGCTTTTATATTTTGACTTTGCATTCCGAAGTTTACCCCGGCTTCCGGCCCGATTCTAACTTGTGCACGACTTGGTTGAATAAATATAATCGTTAACAATAAGAAACCTGTAACGATTCTTAATAAGACTTTCATTTGACAGAATGTGAGAATGCTCTTTAGATAGAGCAAAAATATACATTAATATGAGATTTGCACTTTTTTTATCAATAATCATTTCATTAACAAAAGGAGAAATTGTAGTTCAAATAATAATATGCACATATTAAGATTAGTTCCTGTTATCCTATCAATTAAGTCTTTTTGAACCGGAAAGGAAAAATAACGTTATCTATAATCTCACAGATTTCATTTTGAATAGTTATATAAACAGTTTTAACCAAACAAAGCGACCAATTGACAGTAAAAGGCATTATTCTGAGTGCATGCATGTGTATCTTTTTCATATCGAAAGGATATATGCAGGGCATCAAATTTTTACAACCACATAAAGATATCGTTGATTCAAATTACATAAATCCTTACACTAAGGACTTAACCGGAAGGTTATTTCTTTCAAATAAATATTCCCGCGTAAAAATTCCGGGTTCAGCAAATCATCCGTCTTTTACTTATATGCCCAATACTAAATTGGCTATAGGCATTGGCGCAACTTATCATTCTTTTACTTTTAACCTTGCTTATGGCACGCCTTTATTGAATGCAGGCAAAACTGAGAAAGGCAATACGACCTATCTTGATCTGCAAGGCCACATATATTCAAGAAAATTCGCCGTAGATTTCCTGGGGCAACTTTATAAAGGATATTATATATCGCCAAAGGACTTTGTTCCCGGATATAGTGGTTATTTTTTGCGTCCTGATCTGCGTGTAAGATTGGTTGGTTTGTCAGCTTACTATGTATTTAACAATAAGGAGTTTTCTTACCGTGCAAGTATGATCCAAAGTGAACGTCAGCTTAAATCAGCAGGTACTTTTTTATTAGGTGGTGAACTTTGCTATGGCATTGTAAAAGGTGATTCTGCATTGATACCACTGCAAATTTCAGAGCAATACCCACAAGGAGCTGTCAACAGGCTGCGTTTTGCAAAAATAGGTCCCAGCTTTGGCTATGCCTATACCTTCGTTTACGACAGCCATTGGTTTGCAACAGGCTCTATTACCCTTAATGCCTCGCTCGATTTCATCAGAGAAAATACAATTATTGGATATAGGAATCATTTTGCTGTTTCACCTGATTATATGACGCGTCTTGCAATTGGTTATAATTCGCGCAGATGGATATATACAGCTTCATGGGTAAATACCACAGCCGTAATGAAAGGCTCTTACAATGATGCCAACTATAAAATAAGCAGCGGAAACTACAGGCTCACTGTAGCTCACCGATTTACGCTTAATAGAAAGGCAAGGAAGATGATGAAGCCTGCTGATAAATTTATTGATGCGACAAAGAAATTGATGCAATAAATTTTTCTGCTTTTTTGAAATGCCTACTTTTGTGTTTCATGTTGGCTCCGTATTTCCATAACATTTTAATTGAGGCAGGCTGCGATGAAGCAGGCAGAGGCTGTCTGGCCGGTCCTGTTACAGCCGCTGCCGTTATCCTGCCAAAGGATTTCCACCATCCGCTCTTAAATGACAGCAAACAATTGAATGAATCCGAAAGAACATTACTAAGGCCAATAATTGAAGAACATGCATTATCATGGGCTGTGGCTTTCGTTGACAACCATGAAATAGACAGAATAAATATTCTGAAAGCATCTTTCAAAGCTATGCATCTTGCTATTGAGCAACTAAAAATTATTCCCGAATTATTATTGATAGATGGTAACCGGTTTGCGCCTTATTTCGGCATTCCGCACGAATGCATAATACAGGGCGATGGCAAATATGCTGCTATAGCAGCGGCGAGCGTTCTGGCCAAAACACACAGAGACGTTTTTATGGAGGAACTTCATTCAGTTCATGAAGATTATAACTGGAAACAAAATAAAGGCTACCCTACTCCGTTTCATAAATCCAAAGTAAGAGAATTGGGGCATACGCCTTATCATCGCATTACTTTTAAGATAAAGGACTAAGCCGTTTCCAAATCATTGGCAAAAGTAAATGGAACATGTGCATTTACTTTATTCAGATTCACTTCTGTTATATTATTTGTTTCCGAGCGATGATACATTGACTCAAACTTAGCGCCATATACCATTTCAGCATGATTATAAGAGGTTCGTTGCTGTACCGTATTGGAGTAATGATCATCAAAGCCCTTAATGGTAACCATCAATTCAACCTTGGATTCTCTTAATTCCTGCTCTGTCATTAGCCAAAACGGACTGTCTTCTGTAATGTAATGAACGCAAGTCCAGCTTAAGGCCAAAGAATTGATTCTGCTAATTTCCAATGGAACAGGATAGAATTTTGAAATTCGTTTTCCGTCTTCCATATGGTGAATGGCTGCAGTAACTTCTGCATTTACTTCGGTCAAATCATTGTTTTTATAAGTTGCCAGGCGGAACATAATTGCTCTTCCTTCTTTGTAAGGGGCAATCAGGAAATTTTCGCTGAATTTGATATATGCTTTGGGTCTTGAAAAACGGGCGTAGAACATACCGGTTACCAATGCAAATGTTATAATGCCCAAAAAGGATTCAATAGAAGCTATAGCATTCGCGATAAAACCGGAAGGAGCCACATGTCCATAACCCACTGTGGTCATCGTTTGTGAGCTAAAGAAAAATGCCTGTGTGAAATTGGTAATAAAATTTGTGCTGACATCGACACCATGTAAATTTTCAATTCCAAGAGCCAGATAAATAAAGGCAAAAAGAATATTGGTGGTAGTGTAAAACAAAAACACTAAAAACAAAAAAGTGGTTCCCGACATTCTTAACAGTGTATGAAAAACACTGTAACGTTGCAAAATACCCATACCAACTTTGCGTAAATTGGTACTTCCGTCTTTATTCAAAAGCCTGGAACCTTCGGCAGCGCTATTAGGACTAAAACCTGAATTATCAACTTCCTTCGCCTGCCTTTTATGCATCGAATTTTTCATGATTATAAATATTTAAACCTGACTATCCGGAAAGTAAAGATTTCCATATTACCTTGTTTGAAAACAAAGCTAATATTATATCAAATATACGTTCAGAAAAATTGCAGGACTACGGCATCAATATTTTCAATAACTCCGCAACGCCTTCTGTAGCAGGCTTTTCAATCGGAATCACATTTTGTATAGACACCTTGGGAATCTTCTTGTCAATAATATATTTTGGAACAGATGCATCCACATAATGCAATAATCCCGCCGCAGGATAAACTGCCAATGAAGAACCGACTAATATAAAAATATCTGCCGCTTCCATCAGTGGAATCGCTTTTTCGATCATAGGTACTTCTTCGCCAAACCAAACAATATTGGGCCTTAAATAACTGCCATCCACAGCTTTTGCATCTTCTTTAATATCTTCTGTTATCGGATAAATACTGTGCCGATCTTTTTCACTTCTCATCGTCAATATCTCACCATGCAGATGCATCACTTTTGTACTACCGGCACGTTCATGAAGATCATCAATATTTTGTGTGACAATATGTACGTCATAACGCTGTTCCAGCAATGCAAGCCCTTTATGTCCGTCATTAGGTTGCGCCTGCAAGACAGACTTTCTGCGTTCATTATAAAAACGCTGTACCAGACTTCTGTCCTTTTGCCAGGCTTCAGGAGTCGCAACATCCTCTATATGATGTTCTTCCCATAAGCCATCACCATCTCTGAAAGTACGCAAACCGCTTTCTGCACTCATTCCGGCACCGGTAAGAATAACAATCTTTTTCTTTTCCATAATTAATATCGACTAATATTTCTTCCAAATTAAAGCGGCATTACAGCCACCAAAGCCCGAAGCTGTTTTTAAAACATATCCGGAAGATTGGCTTTGCAATCTATTGGTTACATTTATCTTTTCAGAAACACCAGCTTCATCAAAGCCTAAAGAAGCCGGGAGTAAATCCTTATTCATAGCCATACAGGCAATGATAGATTCTATAATACCCGCAGCGCCCAAAGTATGCCCCACATAGCTTTTCAGGCTATGTAACGGCACATTACCCATTCCCGAAAGATGCAGCGCTTTTGCTTCCATTTCATCATTAAAAACAGTTGCTGTTCCATGCGCCGATATCATTCCAATATCCGCAGCATTAATACCCGATTCTTTCATGGCCCTGTTTATCGCCTCCGACAACTCAGCACCTGTCCTTGACGGACCGGAAAGATGGTTGGCGTCATTTGTTACACCTCCACCCGAAAGATATCCCAGCGGCTGTTCTTCTATATCGGTAATTTCATTTGACAAGACAATGGCTGCCGCTGCTTCCCCCAGGTTTATACCTGTCCTGTTTTTATCAAAAGGCTTACATGCCCGTTCTGCCAAAGCTTTAAAAGATTTAAACCCGGAGAAAACAAAAGAATTGAGTCTGTCACAACCAACAACAATAGCCCTTTTAAATTTGCCGGCTTCAATCATTCTGGCTGCTGTAATCAAAGCCAAAGAACCTGAAATGCAGGCATTGGAAACCACAATCGGCTTTGTTTTCATTCCGAAGTGATCATTAATTAGTTTTGCGGAATGCTGTAACGAAATACGTTCGTCACTTTGCTCGCCCAGCCATTCAATATTCCCTTTTGTAGAAGATAAAATCAACACACAATCTTTACTTCTGACATCAATATTACATTTTGAAAGAGCTTCCTCTATCACATAAATACACATCTGCTCAAATGGGCTGAGCAATTGTTTGCCGCCTCCAAAACGGGCTTGTAACATCATCCAGACATCCGTAGATAATCTGGAAGCAAAAAAAGATTCTTTCGATATGGAGGAGTCCTGATATTCTTTTATTGCGCCAGCCTGCTGTTTTACCTGTTCGAAACATTGCTGTGAACTGATGCCCAGAGGGCTTAAAATGGCATGACTGACAGCTACTATATTTTGCAATGTATTTTTATTTAAAGAGAATAAATCTACTTATTTAATCGGGAAATCAACTTAAAAAAATGTTCCGTCTAACACTCTGTATTATTCATTAACCGGATTAATTATTTCAACTTTTGATAATTGAGTAATCAACTTAGTAAAAATTAAGTATAACTGTATGAGAGTTTCAATTGAATTTAATTTTCCTTTAAGATAAAAGGAGAGTTCATAATTACTTTCCGGAAGCTTTTCTCCCCAAATTTCTTTCTGATCTGAAATCTCTATGTGAAAACGTCCATGTTTCCTGATTAATTCAAGAAGCTCAGAATCATTCAAAAATTCTGATACTTTGTAGTCATCATTAGATTTGATTATAAATTCTTTATCGAATTCTTCATGACCTGTCACTATATCTTGTAACCCAAATAGCTTACCGATTATATCCAAAAAGTTTTTACGGTAAATTTGAAATTTAAAATTGCCATTTGAAGTGAACGGACAAACAATTCTTGTATAAGTTGCTTCTAAGGTTGCCAAATTAACTGTTCTGTAAAATGTATAGTTGTCAAATATTATGTGAAATTTGTCAAAGCTAATAATTGCTTTGTCAGAATGATCATATTGTCTTTGAATATAACTTCCGTTAAGTTCTTCGGCCAGAGTTTTCCATATTGATTCTTTCATCTCTTTTTAGATTGCGACTATAGACAAACAATGCTCAGTTCTCCAGAAAAATTTTGAACTCAGCTTCAGCTATTTTTTCATCATTTAAATGAATAATACCCTGAACAATTGTTGCATTCATTACTGTATGCAAGACTTCTGTCGTAGTCCGGATGGTATCGCCGATTTTTGGCAATTGAGTAACTTCAAAATTCTTAATGGCACCGATAAACCCAACGGGTGGTTGTAACTCATTCTGAGCTGCATAAAAACCTGTTCCTGCAGCAGCAGTCTGTGCCATATTTTCAATTAAACCCGGTTCTGAAAAGTGATTATTATTTACAAAAAGATGGCCTTCCCGAATGGTAAATTGAGTTACAGACATCGTTTCATTAGCTATAACCAATGTATCGATCATTTCAAACGGAGCGGCTTGCGGTATATATTCCATGCTTCAATTTTATGGAAGATAAAGTTATTATAATCCCCCGGATTACTTCGGCTTCTCCCAAAAATCATAATAGTTAAACCATTGTTCGGGATATTCTTTTACTTTCTCTTCAAGGCAATGTACATAATCTTTCAACATACTTTGGGCACCCGTATCTCCGCGTCCTTCATAAGTTTTAGGAGAATAACCATAAAAATGGTAACGGTATTTACTTTGCTTGACTGCAAAAACAAAACAAACAGGCGCTTTCAGTTTTGATGCCAGCATAAACGGGCCTAAAGGGAAATGTGCATTGGCACCTAAAAAATTATGTTCAATAGTACGATTGCCTTTAATAAACCTGTCGGCATGAATACAAATAAATTCGTTGCGGCGAAGAGCGGCAGACATTTCGTAAATATGGGAAAGGTCCTCTTTTATAAAAATAATATTGAAGGTTTTCGGGCCGGTAACTTTATTAAGATATTCTTTGATAGCTTCAGCTTCGCCATCATACATCACAATATTTATAGTTGAGTTTAATCGCTGTAATAAATGCCCTGCCAGCTCATAATTTCCCAGGTGCGCGCTTACGAGAATGCCGCCATTGCCAGCATCTGCCAATTCATTCAGATAATGCCCACCCGTTCTTTCAACAGTAAAAGAATGTTTCAAACCACTCATCACCACAATTTTATCAATAAGCGTCTGCCCGAAAATCAGGATATTTTTCCTGACAAGTCTTTTTGATTGCTTACGTGAAAAATGAAGATGACTTTGATACAGTTCGTACAAAGGTTTGGTAGCTTTAGGCACAAACCAAATGTAATATTGGGCAACAAACCGCAATAAAAAATATGCCGGACCTACGCCGGCATATTTAAGTAAGAATATAAATATGGAATAACCTAACCGATTACCTTTAGATTGACCATTCCAGGCGGACATCTCTATGCAGAAATTTTGGTTTGAAGCCTGTTGGCTACATAGTCATAAAAATCTTTGATTGTTACCATTCCCTGAAAATCTTCGGGTTTAACCTTAAAACCGAAATTACTTTCAATGGCGACAATCAAATCAATATAGTCCAGACTATCTAAATCAAGTGTTTCTTTTAATGTTGCTTCAGGGGTTATAGCAGATGCATCCACCTCAAAATCTTCCACTAAAAAATCATTAATGCGATTCGTTATTTCCTCGTAATTCATGTGATTTTAAACAAAATTTTAATACAATGCAATGCAGACAGATTAAAATATCTGTTTGCAAAAACAGGCAAAGGTAAAAATATTTTATACAAATTAGAAATCTGTTGATTAAAAAGCGGAAAGAACTTGTATTCCTTCCATTATTTTCCAAAAACGAAATATCCTGCTCTTTTAAACTGTATCAGTCGTATTAAATCAGCGGCAGAATGAGCAACTTATTTATCTTAAAACGATACAACCCCTTTGCCATTCTATATTTAAAGCATAAATTTAATGAAATAATAATCCATTAAATTATTGAATAGGATACTTTTAAAAGGTGAATAAAAAAAACACGCAAATTTATCCTGAATTTTCAGCAGAAACTTTTTTTTAAACTTTTAATCCCTACCTTTGCGCAAAATTTCAGTGCTGTGTTAACTATATGTAAACGATTATTTGCCGTCTTATTCTTAATGGTAGCCACTTTCAGCGTTTTTGCTCAGGAAGAGCATGGACATGAAAACGGTGAAGAAAAAAAGGGATTTGACGCATCGGAAGTAATATTTGGCCACATAGGCGATAACCATTCATGGCATTGGTTCGATATTGACGGTCACGCTTACGCTACTCCACTTCCTGTTATTATTTACGAAAACGGCAAGGGGATTTCGTGTTTCCTTTCTGACAAATTTGAACACGGCCATGTACCCTATAATGGTTACAGATTAATTGAAAAACATTATGCGACTGAACACAGTTTACCAAATGAAATGATCGGTAAAATTGTTCCGGTTGATGCAAATGATAACATTATTGCCAACGCTCAATACCACGATTTATCTATTACAAAGAATGTAGCATCCATGCTTATTTCTGTAATTCTTTTATTGGTCATTATGATTAGTATAGCCAATAAGTATAAAAAGAACGGCGTAATGAAAGCCCCGTCAGGTTTTCAGAATGCAATTGAGCCTGTTATTATTTTTGTTCGTGATGAGGTAGCAAAACCAAATCTGGGTAAAAAATATATGCGCTACATGCCATTGCTATTAACCTTATTCTTCTTTATCTGGATTAATAACCTTTTAGGTCTTATTCCTGGCGGCGCAAACTTTACAGGTAATATCGCAGTAACTGCAGCCTTATCCCTGATTTCTTTCATCGTTATATTATTTAGTGGTAACAAACATTTCTGGGGACACTTATTCAATCCGCCGGGCGTTCCTTTCGGTATCAAATTGTTATTGGTCCCAATTGAAATTATTTCCCTGTTTATTAAGCCGGTAGCATTGATGATACGTCTTTTTGCCAATATTCTGGCAGGCCACATCATCATACTGAGCGTAGTTTCAATGATATTCATATTCGGTGCATTAAGTACAGTAGCTGGTTGGGGATTTGTTCCGGTGTCAATGGCGTTCACCATTTTCATGTTCTGCCTTGAATTATTGGTAGGTGCTATTCAGGCATTCATTTTTACCAACCTTGCGGCAGTATTTATCGGTCAGGCAATTGAGGAAGCACATCATCATGACGAACACGAACATGGTTATCATGCTCACAATCCAGAAACCGGTCAGGAATACAATGTTTCTGAAGATACTATAGTTGCTTAAGGTTAGATATTAGTAGTCAGACGTTAGATATTAGATATGTTTGGCAGAAAAGTGAATTGAGTTTGAGATTTATTTTTGCCTTTTGAATTTTATTAATCAGTTTTTTCATTTTTAAATATATATACAATGTCTCTATTGAACACTGTTATGTTGGCAGCAGACGGTCTTGGAACTGGTCTTGGTGCAATTGGTGCTGGTATTGCAGCTTTAGCAGCTGGTGTTGGTATCGGTCAAATCGGTAAAGGTGCGGTTGAGTCTATCGCTCGCCAACCAGAAGCTGCCGGTGATATCCGTTCTAACATGATCCTTACTGCAGCATTCGTAGAAGGGGTTGCACTTTTCGGTGTAATCGCTGGTTTGCTTGCTGTTGTATTGAAATAATTTTTCGATACGAAAGGAAATAATAATAGCGTTCAACGCAAAGGGCCGAGAACGCTATTATTCAAATTGATTTTATGTCATTGTTAGTGTTGTCACTGTCAATAATATTTATAGGATAGAATTATCCGCCATTTTAAAATTAACAATTCAAAATTTTAATAGCAATGGGCTTGCTTATTCCTGATTTCGGTTTATTCTTTTGGACATTAATAGCGTTCCTCGTAGTTCTTTTCATCCTGAAAAAATTTGCCTGGGGTCCGATTGTAAAAACATTACAAGAGCGTGAAAGCGGTATCGCTGAAAGCATTGCATCTGCAGAAAAAGTAAAAGCAGAAATGAAGCTTATGCAAAGTCAGAACGAAAGTTTGTTGATGCAGGCTCGTGAAGAACGTACTATGATGCTTAAAGAAGCGAAAGAAACAAAAGATAAAATCATCAACGAGGCTAAAGAACAAGCAAAAGTGGAAGCCAATAAAATCATGGAAGATACGCGCAACCAGATTGAGCGTTCTAAAAATGCTGCCATGACTGAGGTGAAAAACGAAATTGGCAAACTGGCTGTAGAAGTTGCTGAAAAAATCTTACGTAAACAATTGGCTAACCAGGGTGAACAACACAATTATGTTCAGATGTTGGCTGAAGAAATTAAACTTAATTAGTAAATAGTTGACAGTCGATAGTTGATAGTAATTAGTGAAAATAATTTTATCAATCGACTAACCACTAACAACTAATCACTAATCACAATAATTTAAAATGCAAAACCCACGTCTCGCATCCCGTTATGCAAAATCACTTATAGATATAGCTCAGGAGCAAAATGTTCTTGAAGCTGTTAAAGGTGATATGGAGTTAATGCAGCAAATTTGTTCAGGTAATCAGGACTTTGTTTTGATGCTTAAAAGCCCGGTAGTAAAGGCTGACAAAAAAGCAGCGGTGCTTCATGCAATACTGGATGGAAAAGTTCAAAATGTTACAATGGCATTCATGTCTTTATTGATTAATAAAGGCCGTGAATTTTATTTGCCGGAGATTGCAGATACTTTCTCCATGCAATATAAAGTGCTTAAAAATATCAAGTCGGTTCAGTTAACTACAGCAGTTGCAATTGATGAATCGCTTAAAAACAGCATTAAAGAAAAAGTGGCTGCTTCTGTAAAAGACGGCCATATTGAATTGGATACTAAAGTTGATGCTGACCTTATCGGCGGTTTCACTCTGGAAGTTGGCGACAAATTGTTTGATGCAAGCATCAGAAGGGATTTGAACGATATCAAAAATCAATTCACGAAAAATTTGTATGTTGCTGAGATTTAATCAGCCACATAAAGATTTGACAACTTTTCAAAAGTTGTCAAATCCAAAGAAAACAGAAAATACAAAACATTCATTTTACTTTTTAATTCTCATAGAAAATGGTTGAGATCAAACCGGATGAAATATCGGCGATTTTGCGCCAACAGTTAAGCAACTTTAACGGCTCTGCCGATTTAGAGGAAGTAGGAACTGTACTGCAAGTGGGTGATGGTATTGCCCGCGTTTACGGCTTAGGCGGTGTACGTCAAGGTGAGCTTGTTCAATTTGAAGATGGTACAAAAGCTATCGCGTTAAACCTTGAAGAAGATAACGTGGGTGTGGTATTGATGGGTGAAAGTGCTTCTATCAAAGAAGGTTCAAAAGTTCGTCGTACCGGTAATATCGCATCTATCATGGTAGGTGAAGGTATGGTTGGCCGTGTGGTAAACACATTAGGCGAGCCTATCGACGGTAAAGGTCCAATCAAAGGTGAATTGTATGAAATGCCTATCGAGCGTAAAGCTCCGGGTGTATTGTTCCGTGAGCCGGTAAAAGAACCATTGCAAACAGGTATCAAATCAATCGATGCCATGATTCCAATCGGCCGTGGTCAACGTGAGTTGGTTATCGGTGACCGTGGTACCGGTAAAACAGCTATTTGTATTGATGCCATCATCAACCAAAAAGAATTTTACGCTGCCGGCAAACCGGTATATTGTATCTATGTAGCAATCGGTCAGAAAGCTTCTACTGTTGCGAACGTAATGAAAGTTTTGGAAGAAAACGGTGCAATGGCTTACACAACTATCGTGTGTGCTTCTGCTGCTGACCCTGCTCCATTGCAATTCTACGCACCATTTGCGGGCGCTGCAATTGGTGAATTCTTCCGTGATACAGGACGTCCTGCATTGGTTGTTTATGATGATTTGTCTAAGCAAGCCGTAGCTTATCGTGAGGTATCATTGTTGCTTCGTCGTCCTCCGGGTCGTGAGGCTTATCCTGGTGACGTATTCTACTTGCACAGCCGTTTACTGGAGCGTGCTGCGAAAGTTATCAATAACGATGCGATTGTTAAGAACATGAACGATTTACCGGAAAGTATCAAGCACATGGTAAAAGGCGGTGGTTCTTTAACAGCATTGCCTATTATTGAAACACAAGCGGGTGACGTTTCTGCATATATTCCAACCAACGTAATCTCCATCACGGATGGTCAGATATTCCTAGAAGGTAACTTATTTAACGCAGGTATCCGTCCGGCAATTAACGTAGGTATCTCCGTTAGCCGTGTGGGTGGTAGTGCGCAAATCAAATCCATGAAGAAAGTATCTGGTACTTTGAAACTGGATCAGGCATTGTACCGGGAAATGGAAGCATTCTCTAAATTCGGTGGTGATTTGGATGCTGCTACAAAAACTGTAATTGATAAAGGTGCACGTAACGTGGAAATCCTTAAGCAAGCACAGTTCAATCCATATTCTGTTGAAAAGCAAGTTGCAATGATTTATTTAGGAACTAATAATCTTTTAAGAGAAGTTCCGGTTAAGAAAATCAAAGCATTTGAAGATGCATTCATGACTGAAATGGAAACTAAAATGCCGGAATTGTTAGCTGAATTCAAGAAAGGAAACTTACCTGAAGACGGTTTGAACAAAATGGTAGCTTTAGCTCATGGCCTGGTTCCTCAGTTTAAATAGTTTAGAAATATTATTATAATAAGAAAGCCCTTGCAGCAATGCGAGGGCTTTTTTGTTTACTTCAAACGATTTCATAAAAATGGCACTATCATTTGCTTACAACAAACTTAATCTTCGAAATACCATATTTATCTTCCACACTCAGAAAATAAATACCTGCAGGCCATTTTGCTACTTCAAATGAAGTACAATTATTACATTCCGCAATAGTTTTACCACTCAGGTCAGTTACTGTAATCCATTTAATTTCATCAGGTATTGCCGGACAACTAAAGAAAAGCATTGTATGTGCCGGATTAGGATAAACCCGTAATGCTCCGTCGTTACTACCCGGCAAGTTTACGGAAGCAATATGGCTGTAATGTGATGCACCTCTGTTATCAATGGCATGCAAACGATATTGATGATTTCCTTTGTTGAGCCCATTATGAAAATAGGTGAATTGGCGGTTCATTGTACTAAACTGCAAAGTAGTCAGGTCCTGCCATTTCCCGGCCGATAAATACTCCAGTACTACAATTATATCTTTATCTGTTATAACCTCTGTTGCTAAACTTATTTCTGAATTACTTACCGCTGCTGCTGTAAGTTTCATACTTGTCAAAGGCAAAGGAACACTCGTGGCCGAACTTACCCTGAACGGCGAAAGCGAAGTGATATTGTTTCTTGAAACGTAATACCACCCTGTTGCATTATCGTAGTTGGCCATCACCAATGCCGGAGAAACATCCCAGGCGCCATTTGTATAATGGCTTATTGCGCATTGAGAAGTATTAAAGCCGGCAGTATGATTGCCGGCAGACCAATAGAAAGCCAGGGTAAGATTCGAGCCACCATTGACTGCTTCTGTTATATGCCAGGTTTGATTAACTACGCTATCCGTGATGGCCGGGCCCGAAGTTCCGTTTGTGCGGCAACTGTCTCTTGCAATAACTTTTATCCAATCTCCGGTGCCTGAATTAGTGATTTTTACTGTTGCCGGCTTTTCCATGGATGTATAAACAGGATAGTCAACAGGCGTGTTGGTTACATAACGAATCAGGCCTCCGCTGCCGTTTGTGTAGAACAAATTAAAAGGAATAAAACCTCCGCCACCGCCCCCAACCAGGCTAAACTGGTTTATTACCGAATTTTGTAAAACTTTCAGGTCGCTGTTATTCAACAGTACCTTGGCGTATTGCAATCCATCATTATAATAAGTAATATTCCTGCATTGATATAGATTTTCATTGTCAAAGCTCACTACCGAATATTCGGAGATTTCAAATAATGAATCGGCCAATACAGGATTGGCGCCCGGCGGGTTTGTCATTTTTATGAATAATGTATCGGATAACTCCGTTTTAAGCGTCCCTGTATTTATAAAAACACCATTGGTAACTGTAAGGTATTGATTATCATAACCGGAAAAAATAATTGATGACGTAGGCGCAACAGAAAAAGTATCTATAAAGCTGCTCATCCCCTGATTGAATGTAATATTTCCTGAAATTTTCAGCTTAACGGCATCCTCCAGCACGAAGTTCACCGGCACATCGTCAAAAGAATTTTTATTGATACGATGTACCTGTAAAGTTGCAACATCCGTATTCCGGTTCTTTACGGTAACCGAACCATTGTCGGGATAAATAGTTTTGATGTTGAAATTATTCACACCTGTAATATCATCCAGCAATATCTTCAATCCTCCGGTACTGTAAACCGATATGCCGGGGTCACCTGTAGCAGCATTCAGATTCACATTTCCGGAGTTTAAAAAGCAAACAGGCCCCGTATCTCCAAAACCACCAAAACCAATGTGCCCTCCACCATTGATTGTTCCCATATTATTCAAAGAATCATGTACAACAAGAAAATCATTGAGCGTAATATTACCATTTGCCTGAACGATAACCTTTCCTGCTTCAGCAGTGGCCGCAATTGTTACAGTATGATTTCCGGCAATTATTGCTGTATCTACCAAAGAAGGAACAACGCCCCCAACCCAAGTGGAAGCATCGTTCCAATTACCGCTTTGCATCGATGTTATGATATTCTGTTCTTTTAGTTGCAACGAAAATGAATAAGACGAAACAATACGGACAAAATAAGTATTGCCGACAGATAATCCTGTGAGGGAGATCGGAGTTGCAGAATAGCCTGACAGAGGTTTGCACTGCAGGAGGGAAAGCCCGGCACAGCTGCCGGAATAAACAGAAACCGAGCCTGCACTTACGTCTTTTGCAATGAGATATAAATCGGACACGGGAGCCTGGAAGCTATACCAAACATCTGCATTTGCAGTGCCACAGGCGGGTACAGGTACGGAAGCAGTAGCGGTAAGCGTATTGTCGGTAACCTCAACATTCATAGTTAAGGGCAGTGCACCGGAACAATCATCGTTTACAGGCGCGCCGCTTGCAGTAAAAAAGCCAGCTCCTGCTAACAAGAAAAACAATAACAGATAAAAATGTTTCATAACCCTGAATTTTATTTTAATAAATAATCAGGTCAAAACTATTCTGTTATTGTAATTGGTACAATAACACATATGTGTTATTCCGGCGAGAAGGCGATGAACAAAATTTCAACAATACAGCTTTCAGGCACTAAACCCAATTATTTTTTTGTGCAATATTGACGGCCTGTATTTTTGAAGTAACGTGTAATTTTTCATAAATATTAGCAATATGCTTTCGAATGGTATGGGTGCTTAAGAATAAGGTTGCTGCAATTTGTTTATAATCTTTGCCTATAGCCATTTGTTTCAATACCTCCAATTCTCTTTCGGATAATAGCTGCACAGAAGCCGGTTTATCAACAGAAGTAACTAAGGTAGCCTGCGACAATAACGCAAGGGTTTTACGTGCAATGGAAGGACTCATAGGAGCCGCATCCAGTTCGGCTAATTGTTGAATACATTCAATAATGGCCATTGGTTTTTCATCCTTAAGCAGGTAGCCATTGGCACCGGCACGGATAGCTTCAAATATTTTGTCATCGTCATCAAATACAGTGAGCATCAGGTATTTTACAGAAGGATAAAGCGTTTTACTATTTCTTACTGTATCAATGCCATTCATGCCCGGCATTTCTATATCCATCAACACTACATCGGGATATTGTTCCGGTTCCAGTACCTTCATTTGTTCCAAATAATCGCCGCCATCCCCGGCCTGCAATATTACTGCTATCCCTGCGCTGATTCTTAACTGTTCTGCAAGCGAATAACGATTGCGCCTGTTATCGTCCACTATGGCAATTTTCAAGTTCATAGATAAAGTTTTAGCTTGTTAAAATAACTTCCGTTCCGTTATCCGGTACTGATTCTATATTGAAAATATATTTAAAATCCTGTGCCCTTTCCTGCATATTCGATAAGCCATAATGATTCTTTTTTTGATTGTTTTGGCTTACAAAACCTATACCATCATCCCTCAACCTGATTTCAAATATTTCAGGTTTTGGAGAAATGATGGTCAGAATAATTTCCCTTGCCTGTGCATATTTAAGCGTGTTAGTCAATGCCTCCTGAAAAATACGCAGTATGTTCAAGGCGGCTACCGAACTCATCTGCCATTGGCATGCGATATCTTCTTCTACCGTTAAGCTGATATTTTTGTCTAACCGCCTTTCAATATGTGCCTTCAATTTATCCGCCAACTCTTCAAAATGAACGAAGTCTTTATGCAGCACCCAAATCGTTTCTCTTAGGTCCGAAATAGCTGTTTGGCTGGTGCTTTCAATTTTATCAAGAAAATCAAGCTTTGTTTCGTTACTTAAACCGGCCGGGGCTTCTTTCAGAAAATTGATATTACTGCGGATATAGCTTAGCTGTGCACCGATATTATCATGCAGTTCTTTGCTGATGCGGTTGCGCTCCTTCTCTTTGGCTTGTTGTATTGCAGCTTCTTTCTCCAGAGCTTCTGCATTCAGTAAATTAGCCAGCCGTTTCTTTTGTTGCTTTTTATAATTAAAGAATGAAAACAACGCTATAAAAACCACAATTGTAAAAACAGCCATGTACAGGTAACGTATATTTTTTTCCCGGGCTGCATTCAGCCGGCTTTGTATCAATGCTAATTCTCTTTCCTTAGTCTTGTATTGTGCTTCATAATCAGCGCGTTCAGCAGCGCTTGTTTCTTCATATCTGTCGACCAGTGCATAAATCAGCGAATCGGCATAAGCGGCATGGTTCTTATCATCGTTTTGTTCATCGTAAGTAATACGTAATGTATTATAAAGTCTCGCCAGCCTTCCCGTAGGCCGCCTCCGCTCCTTTTCTATTTCGGCTTTGGCCAGAGCTATAGCCTTATCTATACGGTTGGTAACCTGATAATAATCATATTTCAACAGAAAGCGTTGATGGTCGTATCTTCTGTCGTCCAGTAATGTAAATAAGCTATCACTTTTATAAATATAAGGTTCGGCCACTTTGGTCTCAAACCGCCGCACCAAAGTATTGGCACGCCAGTTGTAAGCCTGCGCGAGTGATGCAAGATTTTCTGACTTAAGGGCTACCTCAATGGCTTTATCAAGATAAAAATTAAAGGAATCAGGAATTACCTCATGTTCATCGTAATAAACAGCCAGCCATTTGAATATATTGGCTTCCGCTTTTTCCGCGGGATAAGCATCTATATTTCCGCCCACAAAAGCCGCTTTATATAAATTGCTTAAGTAGCTTTCCTGTACATTCAAATAGCGATATTGAATGGCCGTGCTTAAGGCTGCCGTTATTTTCTGGCCGGCGATATTGCTTTTCCCTGCCAGATTCAACAGATATAATGCCTGCCTGAATGCAGCCTCTTGCCTGTCTTTCAGCCGGTAATTATCAAACTTAAGTGCTTCGAAATCAAAAAACAATTGTTGCGTCAAGCCTTTTGTTTTAGCATATTGGCCAATAATGGCCAGTGCTGAATCCGACATGCCTTGTCCGGTATAATAGAGCGCTCTGTAATAATCCGCATACATCCCGAAAGAGTCCATAGCCTGTGTGCTACTTAGCATTTTAAGCCTGTCAGAATAATGCAACAGCTGACCGGAGGGAATGGAATAATGCTGCCGGCATATGTCGTTCAATAAAACTGCCTGCCGGCGGGCATCAGATGTTTCTTTCAGCGCTTTCTTCAGGCCGTTCAACTTACTCGTTTGCCCAAAACTAATAGTCAATACACAACTTAATATTAAGGTCCAATATATCCGCATCAGCAATACCTTTCATGCAAAAATAATGCATGTAGATTATAAAAAAATAACGCATATGCTTTATTGCACAGAATGAACCGTGCCGGTACTTTTGATTCCAGATATTATTCATTTTTAATCCCTTCAAAAACATATTTTTATGCAAAAGAAATTAACATGCATTGTTGCTTCATTAATGCTTAGCATAGGTGCCTCTGCCCAGATATTTACGGTAAATAACAATAGTAATTATGCCGCCAATTTCGACAACCTGCAGACCGCTATCAATACTGTACCTACAGGTGCCGTATTATTGGTGCAGGGTTCCGGCACTTCTTACGGAACCGTTGTGCTCGACAAGCAGATAGTATTGCTGGGGCCTGGCTATAACCTGAACCAAAATCCGGCTCCGCATACGCAAGCCGACGGACTGAGCGCCTCCGTTGCTGACTTTACCATTAAAGCCGGTGCTGCGGGAGCCATCATTTCCGGTATGCATTTTGGCACCCAGGTAAATTTTGACACCGTAAACAACATTCTTTTCCAGAGTAATTTTTGCCAGTTAGGTATCAAGTTGCTTCGCAGCAACAACAATACCATCAACAAATGCCAGATTCAAAATGCCAATACTTCCGGTGTTATTGATATTGATTATTCTACCGGTATAACCATCAACAACAACCTGATAGAAAAGAGCAACTATGGTTATTTCATAGATGTTTATAATGCATCTTCAGGCAGTTTTCCGAATCTTAGCTCCGTAACGGCAGAATTCAATACTCTTTTATGGAACAACGGCACTAACAGTAGTTCCTCCACCGCTTTTTATTGCGGTTCTTCAAGCAGCACAGCACAGGCAGAGCTCATTGTAAGGAACAATATTATAGCCAACAAGCTAAACTCCCCTGCTACCAGTGATTTCGCTACAAATGTAGGCGGAAGTTACGCTACTATCAGCATGACAAATAACGTTATGTACGATTCCTCCTTTAATACGACCAATGGTGCTGTCAACAATGCGGCGGTTACAAATTTATTTCAACATTGGGGCAGTACCGCCTATGCCTACGATTACATCTGTCAGGATAAGGCAGGAAGCCCTGCGCTGGGTGCCGGTGTTGGCGGCAGTAATTGCGGCATGTACGGCGGCGGCAGCCCCTACTCTATTTCAGGGCTAAGCATCATACCGAACATTTCCTTTATCCAGATGCCAACCATTGGTACTACCGGCTACGGTATTGATGTGCACATCAAGGCAAAAGCCAACCAGTAAACATTTCCTAAATAAAACGAACGATTATGCAAAGAATATTTTTAGCCATCCTTTGTATATGTTGGGCTTTAGGAAGCAAAGCACAGCAGATACAGGGCATGGAATACGCCTTCGATACCGACCCGGGGCCGGGTAACGCTACCTATGTAGCGATTACGCCTGCCGCCGCCGTCGATGATGTTTTTCATCTCAATACAACTTCGCTGAGCCTTGGGGTACATACCGTTTTTTTCCGGTTCAAGGATACAAGCGGTGACTGGAGTACGTCTCAATCCAAACAGTTTTTCCTTACATCGGGCAACAATAACTATGCCAAACCTATTATCACGGCTTTTGATTATTTTCTTGATTCATTGAACAGCACGCATTATACCTATACTTTTCCGCCCAATACGCAAAGCTATAATGATACCGTTACGCTCTCGTTTCCGGGTGCAATGCCCGGGCTGCATACGCTGTATATACGCACCAACAGCATTAATAACCTGAATAGCCACTATGTAGCAAAACCCGTTTTTCTTACATCGGGAACGGTAAACAGCCAGATGGCCAATATCACGGCGCTGGAATATTCGCTGGATACATCCAACACCTGGACCAGCCTGCCTGTCACACCTGCCGCGGGAAGTATAGACGATACCATTCACCTGAACTTCAGCAGTTCACAAGTGGGATTGCACACTTTGCATACCAGAGTACGTAATGATGCTGACTGGTATTCACATTACCAGTCGCGTTCCTTTATGATTATGGATGGGAGCAGCAGCGACAGTATTATTTCTGCAGAGGTTTTCTTTGACACCGACCCCGGTTTTGGAAATGGCACACAGGTAGCGCTGAATGCTGCACCGGAAGTAGATACTACTTTCACCATTACTGTCCCGTCAGGTCTTTCAGCAGCAGACCATATTCTATATGTCCGCACCAAAGACAATGCAGGCAATTACAGTACTTATATGGCGGATACGGTGAAGATATGTTCAGTATTGCCACCAGTGGCTGGGTTTGATAAAGTGAGGTTTGGGAATACGTTTAGCTTTATAGATACTTCGAAACATGCGCAAAACTATTTGTGGGATTTTGGCGATAGCACAACGGATAGTGTAAGTAACCCGTTGCACGATTTCCCACATCCGGGTGTTTTTACTGTAAAGCAAAGAGTGGAAAATTCCTGTCATTATGCCGAGGATAGTATTGACCTGAGTGTTTCCGGCATAGAATACTATACTCCAACCATGTCAGGTAAGGGAAATTGTATTTTTGAGGTATTTGGAGGAAATCTGGATACCGGTATGGTTTTCAGGTTAATTGATAATGTAGGGAATATTTATGAACCATTTGATAAATTAGCTTCTGAAAAAGGAACCTACTATAGTTGCGTTGTAGACCTACACAATGCAAATACAGGAATTTACACTTTAGAAATTCAGACTGAGGATTCAACTTTCATTTTTGCAAACGGTTTTACACTGGAAGAGTTTGTTCCAAGCCTACGTACACAAATACTTGGCAGGGGAGTGGTACGTGGGTTGGTAGATAATTTTTATACAGTACGGGTTCATAATGATGGCAATACAAACGCTGGCTCTGCGATGGTAAGCGTAAATATACCAAATGGTGTTATTCTAACCTATCTTGACACTTTGCTTCTTTCTGATTCAGCAATTGCCCTCGGTGCGGACACTATACCAGAATATATAGCTCTGACAACTGCAAACGGCGTATCAACTGACGGAAAATTATATCAATATATCGTATACAACATACCTGCCGGAGGATATGTTGATTTACCTTTTACCCTAAATTTTTCACTAGGTAATAAGAGCATTTATGCAGGTGTCTCCGGTCCTTATTCGGGATCTCCATGGTTCCCCTGGATAGACGATTGTTGGAAGGCAAAAATTTCTTTAGGTTATACTATTGTTTCAAGTGTAGCATTGGCTATTCCTGTTGCTGATTGTGCTACAGCAGGGTTAAAAACGCTTTTCGATGGCGCAAATATTGGTATTTCCGGTCTATTACAAGGAGGATTAAGCAATGGAGAAGCCGCAGTTGCAGCAACTTCTGTAGTCAAAAATTTAGCTTCAATGGCGGCTCAATGCGGAGGAGAATTTTCAACTCCGGTGGGACTTGGTGTCGAACTTGCTTATGATATAACTGCAGGTTTAGCTGACATAAGTTCTGCCTATATTACGATGCAGGAAGCTTGTCCAGAAGAAAGCAATGAGGATAGGAAAAATACATCTGTTAGGACTTCACTTGACCCTAATGCTATATACGGTCCATCGGGATTTGGTGAAGCACATTTTATTAAAGGAGATAAAAAGCTTGATTATTCAATATTTTTCGAAAATGTGGATAGTGCCACTTTAGCTGCACAAAAAGTAGTAGTTATTGATACGCTTGACAGCAATGTGTTCGATTTTTCAACATTTACATTAGGCGGATTTGGTATCGGAACCAAGAGTTTTTATATACCTATGAACAGAAAAGAGTTTACCTCAAATTACCAATTAGCTACTGACAATTATATACGCGCAAATTTAAAGTTTGATACTTTGACTGGTGTTCTTTCCTGTAGCTTCTTTTCATTAGATAGTACCGGAGAAGTATTGAGTGACCCATTAGGTGGATTTTTGCCACCAAATGTTATACCACCAAATGGCGAAGGCTTCGTATATTATACAATAGGATTAAAAGAGAACTTGCCTGATGAAACTATTATTTCAAATAAGGCAAGTATTGTTTTTGACAATAATGAAGCTATCGAAACAGAACCTTGGATAAATACATTGGATCTTCACATACCGGAATCAACAATCGCAGGTACTACTGTACAAAATGACACAGTAATTAGTTTTAATATTAATGGGGATGACATGAATGGCTCTCAAGTGTATTATTATGACCTTTATATATCAAAAGATAACTCGCCCTATGAAAAATCACGTAAAATTATAAATAATGCCTCTTTTCATGGTGAATACGGGCATCAATACTCTTTTTATATTGAAGCAGTCGATTCAGTAGGCCACAGGGAACACAAAACACCGGTTGCAGAAGCAACCGTTACATTGCAACCTACAGGCATTCATGCACCTGATGTTCAGGAAGAGGAAATTGCTTTCCGCTGCTATCCTGTACCATCTAAAGGAAATGTAAGTATTCTTTTGACTAAAGAAGTACATGGTCCCGTCACGGTCAACATTTATGACATAGCAGGAACTAAGGTCTTTATTAAACGGCAAAACCTGCAATCAGGTAAAAGCTGCAGTTTGAACCTGAATATGCTGAGTGACGGCATGTATTTTGTGGAAGTGTTGAAAGATGAAAGACAAAGCCTCGGTAAACAAAAAATAGTGCTGGTGAAATAACATTATCCAATTTAGTTGGAAAACGAAGGCCATTTAAATCATCTTTGTAAAGAAAGCCCTCGCAACCAAATGCGAGGGCTTTCTTGTACGTCTTATTTTTTATAGCTCGTTATCAATACCTATCCCATGATAAAACAATTTATCCTGTCCTTTGCATTTTTTGTTTTTGCTTCCAATTTTGTTTTCGCCCAGCCAGATTCCGGAAAAACTTTTAAAATAGAAGAATTGAAACGGCCTGACAATTTACTCTCCGAATGGAACAGTAATGATGTCATTGATAAATTTGCCCCACAACAAATAGTTCATAGCCACATGCCCCAAAAGATGGTTGATATACTCGCACATCCATTCTTCGATGGGGTGCATACGGCATATTCAGAACATCGGCCATTTGTAATATCTCCTGATATGATTTGGCTACTGATTTGTCAGGGATTTTCGCATCATGTAAATAATAATGCAGAGGCACTTCGCAATATGTTTGTAAATTTTGACGGAAAAAAAAGCTTGGTTGTTCAAATTGGCAACGAACAATCTTTAAGCAGCCTTTCTACATGGGAAAATGTCATTCCTCAGTTTGTTCAGCAAGTTTCTGATAATACGAGCAAAGAATTAATGGCGAATTTAACACCTGATTTTTCTACTACAACATCAAATGAAAGAATAGCAACTCAAATAACTGCAATGGAGGCGATGCATCCATATTTTGAGTACATTGTACTTAGAGTAATGTGCGGCATTCCGGAAATAACTATTAAAGGAACGCCACAAGATTGGCAATTATTGAAAGATAAAACAAATACATTAAGAAAATACAAATTAGATTGATGGATTGATGAACTTGACCCGATTTTAGATGAGTTTATAAATGCGTCCAACGGTAAGTTTGATAAAGCATTTTGGCGTAACATGTTTAAATATCATACTGAAAAAGAATATGGCGCCCCTAAAATTATTGACGGATGGGCTATTAAATTCTATCCTTATGACAAAACAGGGAAAAGAAATGATTTTAAAATGCTATACTCCTCGGAAAGCCTTCCTGACGAACGGGCTGTTGTGGATTTTAAAAGGATTGATTTATATCCTGACGGACATTCAAAAACTTTTCCGATGCAATTTGTTGCCGGTTTTTTTGGATTAAAGCAAAATCATAAAACACAGGCCCTGGAACCACAAATCGGCTGGTTAGTAATGCCTAAAGATACATCAGATAAATATGCCTCACAAATTGCACATGATCAGGAATATAATAGTGAAATACGTATCAGAGTCAGTGAAATACCGGGAGAAATTTTAAAACTACCAAGAATCAATAGTTTATCGGTTGAATTTATTGATTCCATCAAAATTCCGGCAGAACTTTCACTTATAGACATAAGCTACCTTTCACTTGAAGGGGATATTAGTGAAAAGGAACTCAATAAAATTGATTCATTATTTCCTTATACAATTGTTAGCACCAGCAACCACTTAATTCATTCAGAATTTGGCAATAAAACGGATTATGGGTTTTATACTATTGATAAGATTTCGCAAGAACATTGGAAATATGTTGACCTTTACATATCAGGCAAAGAGGTAGTCATACCTGAGTCATTTGCAAATAAAATAATAGATAGAATAAATATTGATTGCCGTGACCTAACACCTGAAAATAAACAAAAAATTATTGACAAATTTCCCAACAGCTATCTTACAATTAATGATGTAAGAATAGAGAATCAACAATATCATTCTTCTGCAAAAAAAAGAAAAGAAAGATATGAACATTGGAAACTTAACAACCCTGATTGATTCCACTTTTGTTTTTCGCACTTTAATTTCTCTAAATCACTTGTTAGATGAAGCTTTTACTCGACATTGACGGCAATAAAATCAAAGTTTATACTAACTGATGCAATGATTGGCCTTGACGAAGAAAAGAGTCTGGCAGCTATTAAGATTTTAACGCAAACAAGCTAAATATTAAAACGAGAAGTACTACCAACAATTACGAATAACCGGATAACAAGTAATATTACACTATAATAACCCTACCTTCGCCTTAGCGGCAATTTGCCCTATACAGCTGTCATATCCTTTTATTGGAAGAAATTTTTAATGCCCTTATCGATCAATATATCGATGAGAAGGTTGGAATAGCTGAACAATTCTTAAGTCTGTCTTTATTAGATAACCTCAGGACTAATTTAACTAAACTATACTCCGGAAACCAATTACATGCTGCCAGAATAGGCAGTAACCAGCATGCCTTGCTTAATAAAGATACCCGGAGCGATATCATTTACTGGCTGGACAGGTCGCATAACGATCCGTTTGAAAATGCTTTTTTTGATGTGATGGATGCCTTTGTTTTGCATCTGAACACTACTTGCTATGCCGGTATTTCAGATTATGAATTCCATTATACCATGTATGAAACCAATACTTTTTACAAAAAGCATGTTGATCAATTCCAGCATAACAACAGTCGTCAGTTTTCCATTATTATATATCTGAATGAAGGCTGGAAAAGCGAAGATGGAGGTCAATTATGTATTTATCATGCCAACGAAACCGTAGAAATGATTGCTCCGCTGAATGGCAAAATGGTATTTTTCAAAAGCAATGAACTGCCTCATGAGGTTCTGTTGAATCACAGACCACGGATGAGTATTACCGGATGGTTAAAATCGGATACGGTCTGAGCTGTGAATTTGTAAGACAAATTCTCTTTATTGATACATTTTCATGGAATTAAACTTATTTTAAGATAATTTTCAGAAACTTATGAACTTTTTTGCTGAATTATTTCTATTTTCGGTTATTATTCATTTTTTTATTTAAACTCAAATGCAAGAAGGTACAGTAAAATTTTTCAATGAATCCAAGGGATTTGGATTCATTAAACCAAATGACGGAGGTCCTGATGTTTTCGTTCATGTTTCTGATCTTAACGGTCTTCAACTTCGTGAAAACGACAAAGTAACCTTTGAAGTTAAAAATGGCAAAAAAGGATTGAATGCAGTAAATATAACGGTTATCTAATGTAACACATTTACTACCACACAATGAAAAGTGCAGTTTCTTATTCAGAAACTGCACTTTTGTTATATAGAAAACGATAATGTTATTGTCTTGCTTTGCTTCCGAAAACGGAAACATTAATATACTTGCCGGGATGCGCTTTCACATCGCCCAATAAAGTATCTAAAGTGCCTAAAGTAGTTGACAGATTATTATAAAGTCTTTTATCGTTTAGCAACAAACCAAGGCTGCCGTTGCTGTCGTTTGCCTTTGCCACCAGGCTCTGCAAATCTGCTGCTGCTTTCCGCAAATCATCCACAGTCTCCTGAACAGGAGCGTTTTTTAAAGAAGTGGAAAAATCATGAAGATTGCTCAATGTATTATTGATCTGCTCATTATTGGAGGCAAGGTTGCCGGTAACACTATTCACATTTTTAATCACGCCTGCCAACTGGCCGCTTTGCTTATTAAGTTCTGTAGCCAATCCTGACAATTGGTTCAGGCCAACTTCCAGAGAAGCAAAACTCGCATTCAAATGTTTGCGCGCATCATCGTTAATAATATTATTTATTGTATTCAAAAGCGTATCTAAAGAAACAACCGTATGTGTAACGGTCTCTAAGACAGGTGAAACCTGAGAACCTAAATTGCCTAACAAGCCTTCTGCTTCTTTACTTTGAATAAAACTGTTTTCAGGTAATATCTGCGGGTCATTGCTCATTTCAAGATTCAGGATTTTGGTACCTGAAATCAAATCGGCAGCTGTAAGCTGCACCACAGAGCCTTTAGAAACCTTTATTTCTTTCTTCAATAAAAAATGAACCTTGATTCTTCTGTCGGGCTGCAATTCAATTTTATCTACCTGACCGATTTTCAGGCCGTTCAGCCTGACTTCCGCCGATTCCTGCAATCCCTGAATATCACTGTAAATGGTGCTGAATCCCTGATCGGACGAAAAAAGCCCCTTACCTCTTAAGAAATTAATACCGAGTATAAATAACGTTATCGTTATTGCTACCATCAATCCAATCTTTATCTCATTTCTGGGTTTAGCTGACGCCATAAATCATTATTGTTTTGTCAAAAGTAAATAATATACAATTACTAATCAATAATGTTGTGCTGTCATTCTGATAATATTATAAACTATTGAAGCAATACCTGAAATTAAGGCAATAATACAAGCCATCCGTCAGCCTGAGTTATGAGCCGGAAGGTCGGGGAAAGCTTTCCAGTGTACTGGATGAGAGACCGGAGCATCAGGGGAGCTTTCCAGCATACCGGACGGGTTGCCGGAAGCATCAGGGAAGCTCTCCAGTGTACTGGATGAGAGACCGCAGCATCAGGGAGGCTTTCCAGTGTACTGGACGGGTTGCAAGGGGCATCAGGGAAGCCATTCTGTAATATCAAAGACATTAAAATTATTCTGATAACATAAGTGGGAAAAGCTGACCGGATAATAATATCCTTAAAAGTATTTCCGGCTTAAGCATTCAACATCTTTAAGCCAATGTTTTCTTTATGATAATAACATTTAAAGCCTATAATTGCTTAAATTCGCACCTCAATTTTAAAAATCAAAAAAGCATAACATCGGTTATAGCAATCGACGTTCATAAAAATTTTAAAATAACATGCAAGGCGAAAAAATTACAATGGGTGCCGACGGAAAATTAGTAGTTCCTAATCATCCTATTATTCCATTTATTGAAGGTGACGGCATCGGGCCGGATATATGGTCGGCATCTGCAAAGGTACTGGATGCAGCTATAGAAAAAGCTTATGACGGTACCCGTAAAATTCACTGGAAAGAAATATTAGCCGGCGAAAAAGCATTTAATCAAACAGGCCAATGGCTGCCCGAAGAGACTTTGGAAATGGCTAAGGAATACCTGATTTCCATCAAAGGGCCTTTGACAACGCCTATCGGTGGCGGTATCCGTTCTTTGAATGTGGCTTTGCGGCAGACATTGGATTTGTATGTTTGTTTGCGCCCTGTGCGTTGGTTCCAGGGTGTACCCTCCCCTGTCAAGCATCCTGAATGGGTAGACATGGTTATTTTCCGTGAAAATACCGAAGATATCTATGCAGGTATTGAATATATGGCAGGTACGCCTGAAGCTGAAAAATTCAAGAAATTCTTATTGGAGGAAATGGGTGTGAAACAAATCCGTTTCCCTGATTCTTCTTCCTTTGGGGTAAAACCTGTTTCCAAAGACGGTTCTGAGCGTCTTATCCGCGCTGCCATCGATTACGCTATCGAGCATCATAAACCAACGGTAAGCCTGGTACATAAAGGCAATATCATGAAATACACAGAAGGTGGTTTCAAGAACTGGGGTTATGAAATGGCGCAACGCGAATATGGCGATAAAGTTTTCACATGGGACCAATGGGAAGCTATCAAAAAAGAGAAAGGTGAGAAGGATGCAAACGAGGCATTGCGCGAAGCGAAGAAAACAGGCAAAATCATTATCAATGATGTAATTGCTGATAATTTCTTACAACAGATTTTGCTGGCGCCTAAAGATTATTCCGTAGTTGCTACGCTGAACCTGAATGGCGATTATATTTCCGATGCATTGGCTGCTGCCGTTGGTGGTATTGGTATTGCACCGGGTGCAAATATCAATTACAAAACGGGTTATGCCATCTTTGAAGCAACGCATGGCACTGCGCCACGTTTTGCCAATACAGATACCATGAATCCTTCTTCCCTGATTCTGAGCGGCGTAATGTTGCTGGAATATCTTGGATGGCATGAAGCTGCAGAACTGATTACAGGTGGCCTGAGCGCAACCATTATGCGCAAAACCGTTACAATTGATTTCTATAATTTGATGACGGATGCTACTTTATTGAAGACAAGTGAATTCGGCAATGAAATTATCAGAAACATGGGACTGAATATTTCTCCTGTTATTTTGAAAAAAGCAGAGCAGTATTAATTGTGAAGTAAAATGGTTGAGCATTAAGGTTTAATAAGAAACATTGATTATACCATCAGATAAAAGGGCTGCATTATTTGCAGTCCTTTTGCTTTTAGCTCCCTAAATTTGACAAGAATTTCAATAATACATTCTATTTTCCCACAGTGACGCTGCGCCGCTGCGAGAAACTAATACAACAAGAAATATGGAATATCGTAGAATGGGCAATACAGGCCTGCAATTAAGTGCTTTGTCTTATGGTTCGTGGGTAACGTTTGCAAAGCAGATTGATGACAGCATTTCGGACAGGTTGATGAGCATTGCTTATGAAAATGGCATCAATTTCTTTGACAATGCCGAAGTATATTCATCAGGCCAATCTGAACTAATGATGGGCCGTGTATTGAAATCAAAGAATTGGGAACGTTCGTCTTATACGGTTTCAAGCAAAGTATTTTTCGGATGGAGGGGCAAGGAAAACAAGCCTAACCAACACGGACTAAGCCGCAAACACATAATGGAAGCATGTGACGAGGCTTTACAAAGGTTACAACTGGAATACCTGGACTTGTTCTTTTGCCATCGTCCAGATAAGAATGTTCCGATGGAAGAGGTGGTGCGGAGCATGAATACATTGATTCAGCAAGGTAAAATATTCTATTGGGGAACGAGCGAATGGAGCGGCGCTGAAATCATGGAAGCACACGCGGTAGCACAAAGGTTAGGTTTGGAAGGCCCGGCAATGGAACAACCGCAATACAATTTGCTGGAACGCCAGAAAATGGAAGTGGAATATTATACCATTTTCAAAAATATCGGGATGGGCACAACGATCTGGAGTCCTTTGGCATCCGGCCTATTGTCCGGTAAATACAACAATGGTATTCCTGATGATTCACGTCTGGCATTGGAAGGTTTTGAATGGCTGAAAGACAGAACTTTTACGGAAGACAGAATTGAACGTATTAAAACATTGCAGCAAGTGGCTGAAGAATTGGATACTACACTTGCAACATTATCTATTGCATGGTGCATTAGTAATCCGAATGTAACAACTGCCATTTTAGGTGCCACCAAAGAAGCACAATTATTGGAAAACTTAAAAGCGCTGGACGTATATCCAAAAATAACAAATGAGATAAAGGAGCGGATAGACAATATTATGAACACGAAACCTACAATGCCACAATTTTAATTATAATCTGAAAATCAAACGTTTATTTAGCATATTTGACACGAAAATGCGCTAAAGAACAAAACAGGATATAGACAAAACTGATAAATTCGATTTCATTTTTAGCCTTTTGCGACTTATTTTTGTGGGGTACTTATGATAATAATGGGTTAGTAAGTAAGTAGCCGTCCTGATAATATCGGGACGGTATTTTTTTGTTTATATTTATGGATGGAAATTGTAAGGAACCTTACTCAATGTCTGTTCGGCGGATGATAAACCTTATAGGTTTTAAAAACCTATAAGGTTTGCAGACATGGATACTATTTTTGGTTTATTCAATTACATACAATTCAGGCATAAACTTATTATGTGTGTTATTATAATTGCTCACTGAAATATCTCCGTTAAACCATTCAATCATTTGCTCTCTTTCTATTCTCGATGAAATGTCCATACGAAAAAGAGCACTATAAGAGGAGAACTTCCATTCTTCCGGATATAAACAAAACCCATGCTTTACAGGATTATTGTGAATGTAATGAACCAGATTTCTATAATATTGAGGATGCACAATCTCAATTCTTCTGGTATAATCTAAAAACAGCGCGCCCTTTCTATTGTATCTTTTATTTATAGACTTTGTGTAACTGTTCAGGAAGTTGCTAAACTGTTGCATCAGAAATTTGTGAAAATCAAACTCATTGTCAGGAATAATTGCTCCTTCATTTAAGATACAATAATGGCTCAATATCTCTGCTTCTGTTCTGAATTGGATAAAAAGGTGAAAATGATTTGGCAATAAACAGTAGGAAAACGTTTTTGCTATCGGCAGAATATAATGCACATACCTCTTCAGGAAATAATAATAATTATCTTCATTTCTAAACAGATTGTCATTGCCTACGGCATGATTAAAAATATGATAGTAGCTTTCGGGTTTAAATTTTTCCACATACTTCATAAGTAATAATTTAAAACAATACTCAAAAATAAGCATCAAATATTACTGTCAAAATAAAACCTTATAGGTTTTCAAAACCTATAAGGTTTGCATAACTTGCATTCCAATTCAGAAACTTAATAAAATATCCCTCCTTCTTTTGAAAAATAAATCAGCCTTCTTTTGTCAGCAATGTGGATTTGAAAGTCCTAAATGGGCAGGGAAATGTCCAAGTTGCGGCGCGTGGAATTCCTTTGTAGAAGAAAAAGTAACGAAAGCCTCCAATAAGAACGATGTTTCTGACTTATGGACGGAAGAAAAAAAAGAAACCGGTAAAGCCAAAAGCATAGAATCCATTGTAGCCGAAGAAGAATCAAGAATGTTATTGCCTGACGAAGAACTGAACAGAACGCTTGGCGGCGGCTTGGTGCAGGGCTCTGTTGTGTTGGTTGCGGGAGAACCGGGTATTGGTAAATCCACTTTGTTTCTACAATGTGCCATGCAATGGCAGGGAGCAAAAACACTTTATGTATCAGGCGAGGAAAGTGCGCATCAGATTAAAATGCGGGCAGAAAGGGTTGGTGTAAAAAATGATAATCTTTATTTACTTACGGCCACGGACACAAATGTCATCTTTTCGGAAATAAAAAAACTGAAACCGCAATGGGTCATTATTGATTCCATACAAACTTTAGAATCATCCTCTATCGAAAGCGCACCGGGCAGCGTTTCGCAGGTCAGGGAATGTGCTGCAGAGCTGCAACGTTTCGCCAAGCAGACCGGAACGCCTGTTTGTATTATCGGGCATATTACCAAGGATGGAAATATAGCGGGACCGAAAATTCTGGAACACATGGTAGACACCGTTTTGCAATTTGAAGGCGATCGTCATTACGCTTACAGAATCTTACGGACGCTCAAAAATCGATTTGGCTCTACATCCGAATTGGGTATTTATGAAATGACATCCCAGGGCATGCGTGGTGTAACCAATCCGTCAGAGGTATTACTGACCCAACATGATGAACCATTAAGCGGAATAGCAATAGCCGCAGCCATTGAAGGATTAAGACCTATGATGATTGAAGTGCAGGCTTTGGCATCACAGGCAGTTTACGGAACGCCGCAAAGAACCACCAATGGCTTTGATTTACGTCGCCTGCAATTGTTGTTGGCTGTTCTGGAAAAAAGAGGCGGCTTCCATTTTGGAATGAAAGACGTATTCCTGAATATAGCAGGCGGTTTGAAGATTGAAGATCCCGCTATTGATTTACCCATCGTTTGTGCATTGCTTTCTTCTTACGAAGACAATGCCTTGCCATCCAATGTTTGTCTTGTCGGTGAAGTTGGCTTAAGCGGTGAAATCCGTGCGGTGAACCGTATTGAACAACGAATAGCAGAAGCTGCAAAAATGGGAATGGATGTGATTGTTATACCAAAGGCAAATGCAAAAGGATTAGATACCAAAAACTTCAATATTGAAATAAAATTAGCGAATAAAGTGAGCGATGTTTACCAGACTTTTTTCGGGTGACACACTTAATGAAAATTCGTAAATTTGAATAAAACAATAAGATATGGGATTAGTATATGCTGATATTGAGATCATAAACGCAGAAGACATTGTATTATCTCGTCGATTTATAATTGGAGAAGATGAAATCAGAAGAATGTCTTTGAATCTTCTGGTTGATACAGGAAGCTATATGCTCTGCATTAATGAAAGCATACAAGAACAACTTCAGTTTCCGGTTGTAGAAAAAAGAAAAGCACAATTAGCTAATAGTCAGATAGTAGAATGTGATGTTGTAAGTATGGTGGAACTAAAGTTCAAAAACAGACGCACAATTTGTAATGCTATGGTACTGCCAGGAGATAGCGAACCATTATTAGGAGCCATTCCTTTGGAAGACATGGATGTTTTAATTCATCCTTTGAAGCAGGAATTAATTGTTAACCCGGAACATCCCTACTTCGCTCAAATGAAAGTAAAATAATAAAACCTCAATCTTCAGGCTCCGGATTATTGTTGACAATTCACTATTGACTATTCACAAATTAAAATGCTGATAAATTTCGATGCGGGTCCTGCCGCTTTACCAAAGGAAGTATTGCAACAGGCTTCTGAAGCTATTTTGAATTATAATAACAGCGGCCTGTCTATTCTTGAAATCCCACATAGAGGCAAATTGTTTGAAGCTATTCTTGAAGAAGCCAATACATTAGCATTGGAATTATTGGGATTGGATAAAAATGATTATCAAGCAGTATGGATGCAAGGTGGCGGTCGTTTGCAATTCAGCATGATACCTATGAATTTCCTTGCTGTAAATGAAACTGCCGGTTATATTGAAAGCGGGCATTGGGCATCGGAAGCGCTGAAGAACGGAAAGCTATACGGCAATACAAATGTTTTAGGAAGTTCAAAAGCAGATAATTTCCAATATATTCCTCAATGGGGTGATACCCCCGAAGACTTGTCTTATTTGCATTTTACCAGTAACAATACAATCTACGGAACACAGTTCCATTCATTTCCTGAAACAGAAGTTCCATTAATCGTGGACATGAGTTCAGAGCTTTACAGCAGAAAACTGGACTATAGCAAATTCAGTTTGATATATGCAGTAGCACAAAAAAATATAGGTCCCGCAGGTGTAACATTGATCGTGATTCGTAAATCCTTATTGGAAAAGCAAAAACGTGTTTTACCTGAAATCCTTTCTTACAGGGACATGGCTAAAAACAATTCCGTTTTGAATACCCCACCGGTATTTCCAATTTATTGTAGCTTACTAACATTGCGCTGGATAAAAGCAATCGGAATGGATGCCATGCAGCAAAGCAATGAAGAGAAGGCAAGGTTGCTGTATGATGCAATCGACGAAAGTAAATTATTTTACGGTGTTGCAAAAAAAGAAGACCGGAGTATGATGAATGCGTGTTTCAGGACGCATGACGACAAGCATACAGAAATGTTCCTTGATTTTGCCAAAGAAAGGGATATTGTCGGAATCAAAGGTCATCGCAGCGTTGGTGGTTTCAGGGCATCCATGTATAATGCTATTTCAGTGGAAGACGTTCAGCGGTTGGTAAGTGTTATAAAGGAATATGAAAATACTGTAAATTAATATTACCGCTTTTTCAGTTTAGCTATTCAAGATTTGACAACTTTTAAAAAGTTGTCAAATCTATAAAACAAGAATCCAATTTTCCCTATTTCAGATACCAATAAGCACCCAATTGTACTAAAGTACCAATCAGATAACCTAACCAGACTTCTCCCGGTTTATGTGCCTGCAACACCATTCTTGCAGTACCGATAATGCCACCAATCAACATTGTCAATAAAAGAGGAATCAATAAATTAAAGTTACCAATCATCATCAGTACGATAACGATACCGATAGCGCCGCCTGCCGCTGCAGTATGCATACTTACCTTGATAAAGATATTAGCCATGAAAACCAATATCACACCCCAATATGCACCCAACATTAATACCTTTAGCGACAACGGCGTATTGAGATGCTTTAAAGACCAGTAATTCCAGAAGTAAAAAATCATCGTTGCGATAAGCGGTATGATTCTTTCTTTATTCGTCCTCAGCTGAATACTTTCTATAAAGCCTAAGGCCTTCAATAACAATGTAGTAATCAACGGGAAAAAGATAGTATTGAGTACTATATTCAGCAGAAAATTGCCGCGTTCCGCAGGAGTTGTTCCCACAAATTCAGATTTATTCAGGTAGCTTATAACAATAGCCATTACTACCGGCATAAACATCGGGTGGAATAAATAAGAAATAACCTTGGCCGGAAACCGGAGGCCCTTATGTGCCGATAAATCTGTTATGGGAAATTTTGTTTGCATCGGCGCAAAGTTATACAGAAATGCGAATTATAAATCAATATTACATTCTTTACATACAATCAATCTCCGACTTCATTTGCTGAACTTTTTCCGCCCACGTTTTCTGAACGTCCGCAATTGTGCCGTGTCTGGTTTGCTTATCATACAATGCTTGCTGTGATTGTAACTCATTCGTGTATTTACTTTGGATATCACGCAACTTTTGCTTTACATTCTTTGAATTAAATGTTTCATTCATAATGGCATGATACATCCTGCAGGCATATATTCCCGTAAGGTCAAAATGAATTTGTTCATGGTTCAATACCCTTTCGTCCTTTCCTTCAGGCTTCATCCATGAGTTGGATTTATCAAAATAAACCATCATGGAAACATTCACGTCCATTTTACCATTAAAAGATTTGCCTTCCATAGACACCTGAATGCCGCTATAAGTTGCACCGACACCATTCGAATTCATATCAGGCCTTCCTTTAAAATCTGCTATCTTCAAATCATTATTCACATTGTACAATATGTAATCGGAATTATCAGCCTTATTCTTAAACTGAATGGTAATATCAACAGGCATGGCGGATTTTCCCGTTTGCGTAAAAACAGAAAAAGGCATTAGTAATAATGTAAATGCTATTATATAAAATCTTAAATGAAGAGAATGCATAATCCTGTTGTTTTCGTAATGCAATTTTACGCTAAAAATAACCAAACCTCTTTTTGCAATACCTTATCTTTGGAATACCTTAACTATTATCCTTAAAAATCTTTCGCTTATTATGCTCCATCTATTAAAAATCGAATGGCTTAAAGTAAAAAACTATCCCACATTCTGGATTTTGTTAGGATTATTTGCATTGCTTCTGCCTTTATTCAACTATCAATTCAGCAGCGGCCACGTAAATGGCGCACAATTGTTTGGTCAACTTTTTGGGTTTCCCAATGTCTGGAGCATATTAGGCTTTTTAACGAGCTGGCTTGTATTGTTCATTGCTTTTTTAATCATCATCCTTATTACTAACGAATACCGTTACAAAACCAGCAGACAGAATATAATTGATGGCTGGACACGCATGCAAGCCTTTCATGCAAAATGTCTGATAATAATATTGCTGGCTGTTTTTACAACAGCTTATGCCGGCATCTGGGGTTTGATTTTGGGTCGCATTTATAGCGGCAACTTTGATGGAGCCACCGAAGGCATGGATAAATTAGCTTATCTGTTTTTATTAAGCCTCAATTATTACGGCTTTGCGGCCATGATTGCTTTTCTTGTAAAACGAAGCGGCCTTGCAATCGGGCTATTCATGCTGTATTCCTTCATTGCCGAAAATATTATAAAATGGCAGTTGCGCGATTATTCTTTCAGCAGCTATTTACCGCTGCAAAGCAGCGATGAATTGTTACCCTTCACACCGCTTAAACAATTGATGAAGATGGCAGGAGGCGAAACAGAAGGGCCGGCTGTCAGCGCTTTCGTAATAGCAAGTTGCGTTTACATTGTGCTCTATTATATTATCAGCAGATACAAACTTTCAAAATCAGATTTATAACTCCGGCAAAAAAATATTCTTTTAAATTCAGAATGAAACCGATCATATTAATAACAAATGACGATGGCATAACAGCTCCGGGCATAAGAAGTCTGATAGAAGCCGTTCATGATTTGGGTGAAGTAATTGTAGTGGCTCCCGACAGTCCGCAATCCGGCATGGGACATGCTATCACCATTGGCAAACCTTTACGACTGGACGAAGTAGATGTATTCAATGATTTAGGCATTAAAGCGTGGCAAAGCAGCGGTACACCGGTTGACTGTGTAAAACTTGCCCATGATGTAATCCTGCATCGCAAGCCGAATATATGTTTAAGCGGCGTTAATCACGGTTCCAATGCAGCTATAAATGTTATATACTCCGGCACTATGAGTGCCGCCATGGAAGCGGCTGTCGAAGGCATTCCATCGGCAGGTTTTTCTTTACTGGATTTTAATTTCGACGCTGACTTTTCAGTAGCTAAAGAAGTAGTAAGAGAAGTTACACAAAAGATGCTGGCAGAGCGTATGCCGGAACATTTTCTTTTGAATGTCAACATTCCGAAAGTTACAAAAGAAGATTTTAAAGGCACAAAAATATGCAGGCAGGCAGATGCACACTGGTCTGAAAATTTCATAAAACGTAAAGACCCGCGTGGCCGCGACTATTTTTGGATGACAGGTAAATTCGTAAACAGAGACAGAGGCATGGATACAGATGTCGAAGCCCTGGATAACGGCTATGCGTCCATTGTTCCTGTCCGGATAGATTTTACAGATGAGAAATTGAAAAGCTGGCTGGAAAAGAAATTCTGAACCAATGCGCTTTGATTCTTAAAGCCCATTTATAAAACTCGATGAAGATACTCAAACATCTTACAGTCTTAATATTGACTATTATTACAGGTTTTTATAGCTATAGTCAGACAATAGAAACTTCTATTTCTCAGCAAGTAGAAAGTTTGACGATTGAATGGAATAAATCTATTGCAGCGCATGATATGATAAAGCTGGCTGTTCTATATGCTGATTCTGTTTCTATCTATGGGAATTTAAAAACGAACGCAGAAGCAATTTCCTTCAAAGAATCGTTTATTAAAAAAATAATGATTTTACGCAAACAATAAATGGGAAGATAATAACAACAAAAATTAATCAGTATCAATACAAATCAACCTTCAGGAAACAATCCGGATTTGCAGGTAAATTCATAAATGTAAATGGATATTTAATCTTTAATAAACAACGTAATGGTGAATGGAAAATTTCAGAAGAAAGCGATGATGTAACTGATAAAAATTTATCAAAAAGCAAAATTGGAATTTCAATTACAGGTGATTTTAATGGTGATGGATTAAAAGAAAAAACAAGTTTAAAAATATCATCGAAAAGCGAAGGGGAAGATGCAATTTTCCATATATCTATTTTGTTTTCTTCTTCTGAAATAAAGCCACTGAATATTAATCCCAACAGAGAAGATATATACCTCATCAATGAAGGAGATTTAAATAATATTCGAGGTGATGAAATAACTGTTTATGGGCCTCCATTGCATGGTTGCACTTACGAAATGTCCACATACACTTACGCTGATGGTGCATGGAAGCTTATAATAGAACCATTTCTGATTCCAACAGCATGTAATGAAATGTCAGATGCCGAGCTTCAAAACAGAATTTTAAAAGAAGGTGGTGTTGTTTATTATTATGATACAGATGTAAATGATGTGCATTTCAGACTGATTAAAAAGAAAGCCAGACTGAAGACAAAGAGAAAGTAATTGTAGTCATAAAAAAAGCGGTGAAACTTATTAGTTCACCGCTTTTTGTCAATTTTAATTTTAGATGTAAAAATCTAAACTTACTTCGTAATTGCATTCACAATTTCATCGCTCATAGGCTTCACCTTGGAAGGGAACATAGCAACCAGGTTTCCCTTTTCATCAATAAGGTATTTCTGGAAGTTCCAGCCAACGCTTGTATTGTCAAAGTTGTTGTAATCTTTATTAGTAAGCCATTGGTATATAGCCGCCATATCTTTTCCCTTCACCGAAATTTTAGCCGCCATCGGAAAAGTTACGCCATAGTTCTGTTTACAGAATTCCGAAATCTTCTTGTTATCTCCCGGCTCCTGAAACATAAAGTTATTGGCAGGAAAACCTACAATAACCAGTTTGTCCTTATAAGTTTCATACAATTTTTGCAGATCAGCATACTGAGGCGTATAACCGCATTTGGAAGCCGTATTTACAATCAGAATTTTCTTGCCCTTAAACGCCGAAAAATCTATGGTCCCACCATCGAGACCTTCTACTTTAAAGTCGTAAATAGACTTTGGAATATCCTGTGCATTGGTCCTTGGAGCTCCTAATGCAAAAAGGGAAATAATCAGGGAAATTATTTTTCTCATTAGTTTAATTTTTTGTGCAAGTTAATACATTCCGTTTCTAATCTTTTCAATACAACATTCGTTTAACCTTAAAAACATGTAATGGTAGGATCGGCTGCTTTGTAAATGAAGAAAAGCATTTATAAATCGCCCCTTTTTATCAAACATTAAAGAATTCCCGACTATCAGAGAAAAACTTATCCACACGCCATAAACAATCCGTTTTTGCATTGAAAATAATTGGAATTTAAGCCCGTTTTCAGGCTATTTTGCTTACATTTGCGTTCCTTTTCTAAACATTACAAATGGACGAAAACACAAATGATATCACACCGAATGAAGGTGGTGAAAATAAAGACAGTCGCATTGTTCAGGTAAATATTGAAGAACAGATGAAAACGGCCTATATCGACTATTCCATGTCGGTAATTGTAGGCCGTGCTTTGCCTGATGTTCGTGATGGTTTAAAGCCGGTTCACCGTCGTGTGCTGTTTGCCATGAATGAATTGGGCATGACACATAATAAAGCCTATAAGAAATCTGCCCGTGTGGTTGGGGAAGTTTTAGGTAAGTATCACCCGCATGGTGATAGTTCTGTATATGATGCCATGGTTCGTATGGCGCAACCCTGGAGCATGCGTTACATGATGGTGGACGGTCAGGGTAACTTCGGTTCTCAGGATGGCGACGGTCCGGCAGCAATGCGTTATACCGAAGCAAGATTACATAAATATGCCGAAAGCATGCTGGAAGACATCGATAAAGAAACGGTTGATTTCCAGCTGAACTTCGATGATTCACTTCAGGAGCCAACTGTGCTTCCGACAAGGATTCCGCAGCTTTTGGTGAATGGTTCCAGTGGTATTGCCGTAGGTATGGCTACCAATATGATGCCGCACAATCTTTCCGAAGTTATTGACGGTTGCGTTGCTTATATCAACGATAAAGATATCACGATAGATGATTTGATGAAGTATGTAAAAGCGCCTGATTTTCCAACCGGCGGTATCATTTACGGTATCGATGGCATCAAACAAGGCATGCATACAGGCCGTGGTCGTGTCGTATTACGTGGTAAAGTTACAGTTGAGACTACAAAACAAGGCAGAGAGCAAATCGTTATCACAGAAGTGCCTTATCAGGTAAGCCGTGATGCATTGACAGAGAAGATTGGCGCACTGGTAAATAATAAAGTAATTGATGGTATTACAAACGTTGCGAACGAATCAAATAAAGATGGTACACGCGTTGTAGTGGAAATCCGCAGAGATGTTGTGGCAAACGTTATCATCAACCAATTATACAAATACAGTGAACTTCAGACATCTTACGGTATTAATAACGTAGCACTGGTTAAAGGCCGTCCGCGTACATTGAACCTGAAAGATTTGATTTCGGAATTCGTGAACTTCCGTCATGAAGTAGTAGTGAAACGTACCGAATATGAATTGAGAGAAGCAGAGAAACGCGCGCATATTCTGGAAGGTTACATGAAAGTGATTGGTACGCAGGATGATTTGGACCGCGCTATCAAAATCATTCGTGAAAGCAACACGCCTGACTTGGCAAGAGAAGGTTTGATTGAAGCCTTTGGTTTATCTGAAATTCAAGCCAGAGCTATTCTTGAACTACGTTTAAGAACACTGACCGGCCTTGAAATCGATAAAATCAGAGCAGAATACGAAGAATTGATGAAGACCATTACACACTTGAAATCTATTCTGGCAAGTGAAGAAATGCGCTTCGACATTATCAAAGAAGAATTGGCTGAGGTTAAGAAAAAATTTGGTGATGAACGTAAATCTGAAATCCAATATGCTGCAGGTGAAATGCGCATTGAAGATTTGATTGAAGAAGAAGATGTAGTGATTACCATTTCCCATTTAGGTTATATCAAACGTGCATCGTTGGATGATTACCGTTCACAACGCCGCGGTGGTCGTGGGGCAATGGGCGGCAAAACACGCGATGCAGATCACCTGGAACATCTGTTTATTGCATCTACCCATCATACCCTTTTATTCTTTACAGAGAAAGGCCGTTGTTTCTGGCTGAAGGTTTATGAAATTCCGGAAACAGACAAAAATGCCAAAGGACGTGCTATTCAGAACCTGATGCAGATTCCGCAAGACGATAAAATACGTACCGTTATTGATGTACCGAGACTGGATGATGAAGAATTTGTAAACAGTCATTCCATTGTTCTTTGTACCCAAAAAGGTATCATTAAGAAAACAAAACTGAAAGACTTTAGCCGTCCGCGTCAAAGTGGCGTAAATGCTATTACCATCAATGAAGGCGACCGTTTATTGGATGCCGCATTAACCGATGGAGATAGTTATATCATGATGGCAGTTAAGTCCGGTCGTGCCATTTCTTTCCTTGAAGAAAAAGTAAGAGAGACCGGCCGTGGTGCAATTGGTGTTTATGGTATTGAACTGGATGATGAAAAGGATGAAGTAGTCGGAATGATTTGTGTGCCTAAAAAAGATATCAACAAACAAATTTTAGTGGTATCTCAAAAAGGTTTAGGCAAGCGTACATCATTCCTGGAACCACTGGAAGAAGATGCTTCTGAAGAAGAAAAATCGAAGGCAATCAGGATTACAAATGAAGAAGGCGTAGAACAATTATATACACTTTCCTATCGTATTACAAACCGCGGTGGTAAAGGTGTTAAGACCATCAACATCACTGAGAAAACGGGAGGTTTGGTTGGCTTGCTTGCTGTTGAAGAAAATGAAGACCTGATGATTACCTGCAAATCCGGTATCACCATTCGCATGAAGGTGAAAAACATAAGAGAAGCAGGCCGTGCTACACAAGGCGTGAAACTAATCAACTTAGATAAAGGTGATGAAATTTCTGCTATCGCACGTATTCAGGAACAGGAAGAGGATGAAGAAATAACTGATGCCGAAATCGTAGATGGAGAAACACCTGCAACTAATGATGAAGCAAATGACGAAGGCTCTGATGAAAATGACGAAAATGAAACGGATGAAGATTCCGAAGCTCCTGCTGAAGAATAATCTCATCTGAAATTAATTTCCGGAAATAAAAGCCCATCTCTTTGAGGTGGGCTTTTCACATTGTATTACCACATCAGAATCTGTTAAATAATTTAGAAGCCGAAACCTTCAAACATTATTCTTGTTAGCTTTAATGAAACCATAATCAATAACAACACAATCTCCCGGTATTATGAAATCATTAAACCACATAAAAGCTACATACGCACAAGAAAGGAATTTTCATTCATGGGAACATTTTTGTTTAGTTGCAAATGATGATATGTTTATTCAGGCTGTTGATACAATAGCACTGCTTTTTGCTGAAGCACAGGTTAGTAATGTATTAAAACCGGCAAAGCGCAATAACCTTGTTCCAATGTATATGAAACGAAATAAGAGTTTCAAATCGGCTTACTCTGTTAGTTTTTCAAAATAAATTTCAAGAAAAAAAATATTTATGATGTTTGTATGGAAGTTTACCTTACCTTTGCTCTTTAATCATTTATTATTTATTACACAATGCAAGAAGGAAAAGTAAAATTCTTCAATGAAACTAAAGGTTTTGGTTTCATTACACCATCAAACGGCGGCGCTGACTTATTTGTTCACGTTACTGGTTTAATCGACGAAATTCGCGAAGGAGATACAGTTTCCTTTACTACTAAAGACGGTCCAAAAGGATTGAATGCAGTAGAAGTGAAAGTTATCTAATTTTAGGTATAAAGTCTTTCAAAAAGCGCACTGGTTTCAGTGCGCTTTGTTTTTGTGCCTGTTTTAATCGTTGTATGGTTTTATTGCAAATTGGCATAAGGTTTATGTAGATTTAAAGTTCTTTTTATTTATCCTTCAATCCAAATTCTTAAAGTACCACCGTACTTAACCTTACCCCAAACCATTCAGCCATAAAACAATTAAACAATTTATACTGCCATAATTAAAATGATTTTGATTTTAATTATCCCGCTAATTGAGCAACAGGAGCCATATTTCATAAACCTTTGGTAACATGCTCACAGAACCATCAGAATAATACCAATTAAAATATCTGCTATCTTTGCCGGTCTATTATGAAACTACTCTTACGATACCTCAGCAAATACAAATGGCTTATCTTTTTCGCATTGATTCTTGCAGCCATTAATCAGATTTTCTCCCTCCTGAATCCCTGGATTCTGGGTAACAAAATCATTCCTGTAGCAACGCATGCCGATAAATACAATAGCCACGATTATTTCAATCTTGTGGTTACCGGCCTATTGCTCATTATCGGTGCAGCCATGGTTTCCCGCATTGCCAAAGCTTTTCAGGATTATGTGGTAAATGTGGTCATACAGAAATTTGGCGCACAACTTTATACCGATGGACTGAAGCATGCGCTACGCCTACCCTATCAGGACTTTGAAGACCAACGAAGCGGTGAAACTTTATCCGTACTTCAAAAAGTGAGAGCAGATTGCGAAAAGTTTATTACCAATTTCGTGAACGTGCTTTTTGCAACTTTGGTAGGTCTGGTATTCGTTACCATTATTGCCTTCAACATCAGCCCCATGTTGCCGCTTATTTATTTAATCGGAGCCGTTGTTTTATCCTTTTTGACAAGTGTTTTAAGCCGTAAAATAAAAGCCATTCAAAAAAGTATCGTAAAAGATACCAATGCACTGGCCGGTTCTACTACAGAATCTTTAAGGAATATTGAACTGGTAAAAAGCCTTGGCCTGACCAATCAGGAAATCCGTCGCCTAAACACCACTACCCTGAAGATTTTACAACTGGAATTGAAGAAAGTAAAAAGCCTTCGTTCCATAAGCTTCATCCAGGGCACCTTTGTAAACTTCCTTCAGCAATGCATCATGTTCGCCTTGCTGTATTTCGTATTCCATCATAAAATGGACGTGGGTAAAATGGTAATGATGCAATTCTATTCCTTCTTCATCTTTGGGCCACTACAGGAATTGGGTAATATCATCCTTTCTTACAGGGAAGCAGAAGCATCTTTGAATAACTTACAGGACCTGATGAAACGTGAAGTGGAATTTCAGCCATCTAATCCTAACCGCATTGATGCTATTCAAAACTTAAGGTTCGATCATGTGAAATTTCAACACCAATCTGCCACCAGAGCAGCTTTGGAGAATGTTTCATTTGAAGTAAGCCGTGGTGAAACCATTGCATTTGTAGGCCCGTCGGGAGCAGGTAAATCTACTTTGGTAAAATTGCTGGTAGGCCTGTATCATCCAAGCAATGGTAAAGTCTATTATAATAATTTTGGCGACGATACCATTGATTTTGACGCACTCAGACATCAGATTGGCTTTGTAACACAGGATACGCAACTATTTTCGGGGACAATAAAAGAAAACCTTTTGTTTGTGAATCCATCGGCAACAGATGAAATGATCGAAGACGTTTTGCAGAAAGCAGCCAGCAAAAGCATTCTTGACAGAGCCGACAAAGGATTGAATACCGTTATCGGCGAAGGCGGCTTAAAGCTTTCCGGTGGCGAACGTCAACGTTTGTCCATTGCCCGTTCTTTGCTGCGCGCACCAAAGCTTATGATTTTTGATGAAGCTACCTCTGCTCTCGATTCCATTACAGAGGAAGAAATTTCAAATACCATTCGTCATATCACTTCGCGCAGAGAACATATAACCGTGATGATTGCCCACAGGCTATCTACCATCATGCATGCCGACCGTATTTATGTGCTGGAAAAAGGCAGGATAGTAGAAACCGGAAGCCATCAGAATCTTTTGGACGAAAAAGGTTTGTACTATGCCATGTGGCGCCAGCAAATCGGTGAAAGAAAAAATGAGCCGGGCATTAAACTCGAAAAAGCATAATATCCTTTCAGATAAAAAAATGCAACTCCTTTGGAGTTGCATTTTTTTGTTTTAGATTAATCGTTGCATATTTGCATTACCTGTTACGCTTACAAGAACAAAAAATCAGGAAGTTAAAACAACATTCCAAACAAATTTTCAAAATGACAAAGACCCGCCTGGAAGCCTTTAGCGACGGAGTACTCGCCATCATCATAACCATTATGGTTTTAGAGATTAAAGTGCCTCATGGAACTGACTGGAATGAATTGATAAAACTCCTGCCCGTCTTTTTCAGCTATGTAATCAGCTTCCTGTTAGTAGGCATCTATTGGGGAAACCACCATCATTTATTGCATACCCTAAAGCATGTCAACTCCCCCATTATACTTTCCAACCTCAATCTGTTATTCTGGTTATCGCTCGTGCCTTTTGCAACCGGATGGATGGGTGAAAATCATTTTGCACCGAATACCATTATCGTGTATTCCATATTGCTGATTTGCTGCGGCCTTTCCTATGCCATCCTGCAAAATATTATTATCAAATCAGGACTGGCTCAATCGGAATTTACGGATGCACTGAAGAAACAAAACATGAAAGTACTCATTTCCTTTGCCGCCGACCTCATTGCTATTCCTATGGCCTACGTAAATCCCGTTATTTCAGGCGTGCTACTGGCTTTGCAGTCATTAATCTGGCTGATTCCCGATAAGAATATTGAAAAAACTTTGCCCAATAAATGATTGCCGGAATTTAGATTCACACAATCGGATTTCAATCTTCTCTTTTAAAATTCTTTTCATTAATATGCCCGGGAAGCATAGCAGCAATCTGTTTTTTGAACGGAGCCAGCATATTCCAGAAAAACCGGTTACTATCTTTTTCCGATTCGCCGCAGTCAATCATTTCGCAGTAATCAGTTATTTTATGGGTCACCTTTTTAATCAGGTTCATATTCAACATCTTCTCGAAAATGAGCGCAAAATATTCAAAATAAACATGCCCCCATATTTCTACAGCAAGAGAAGCATCTGAAATATCTAAAGGCACATGGAACAAACGCTGGTATTCCTTTTTAAGCAAATCAACAAAATCATCCGTCGAAGCTTCCGTCTGTTCATTCAGAAGCCCCCAAAGCTCTTTATCATTGCTTATATGAATAACACCCTGTTCCAATTCAACCTTAATGCTGTTACCCCTGACTAAAAAATGCTGCTCCATTAAAAAAGTTTTTCAATAAACAATCTTGCTTCATCCTGCGTGTAAAACGAAAAATTCCGGTAACGGTAATGCACGTCAATAATTTCTGCCAGCGCATCCTTTACCAAATCCTTATTAACCCAATGCTTCAGATGCGCCGTTACTATTTCGAGGCAGCCTTTCTTATAAGCAATCTGGCCAATGACATGTACTAACGTGTTACGTACCCTTGCAGTCTTGTCATGCTCTAACGCTTGTAATAAAGGTAAGATATCCTCCGGATGTTTACGCCCTCTTAATTCAATCCCATGGCATATTTCGCGTCGTATTTCCTTATCCGGATGATGAAGGTAGGATTGTGCCCATTCCAAAACAGGGCCGGGATTTACTTCACCCATTTTTTTAACAGAGCCGATAACCGCATTGCGCGGCGAATGATGTGTATCAAATAAACCCGCGTCGAAAAAAGGCCGCACTATATCAAAAGCTGTTTTGCCGATTTCCCCTGCAGCATTTATAACCGTTTGCCTTACTTTGAAATCAGGATGCGCAGACAATGATTTTAACAGTGCAATAATTTGTTTTTGTAAAAGAGGATATTCAGAATAGAGCCTTCCTATATTAAGGTAGCATGCCTTGCGTATATAAGTATCCTCGTCTTCAAAATACCGCAATGCACCACCCTGTTTTGATTGAAGGTATTGCAAAAGTTCTTCCTTCATTTCCTTAACCAAAGCCACTCTTTCATCCTTTGGTATATCATAGAAACCCATTATGATTCATGTTTATTAGAAGACAAATCAAATGTAGGCTCAATCCCTGAAAGATGACAACATCCCCCGATGTTTCAGTTCAGTAAAATCAGTTCCGATGTTTTGAATGCTTCCAGGCAATCTCTTTGCTTTCATACTTTGTAAAAAATGACAACCATATCACTCTTGATAACCTCATGATGACAGGCTGCAGTACAATCAACATTAAGACATTACCGCCAAGCCAGTAGAACAGACTGTTGTCTTTAATGGAAAAACCGAATGTGGTTAAACAGAATAAGAATGAAGCTACCGTAAGCGCAATACATAAACCGTAACTTACATAGCCCGTTCCAAAATAAAAACCTACCTCCGGTTCAAAATCAGTACCGCAAACCGGGCAGTGCTTGTGCATTTCCAATGTGGATTTTAGCTTATAAGGATTAGCGGCTTTAAACATATCACCTCTTCTGCAATGAGGACATTTGCATTGAAGCATACTCCATATCATGCCGGGGGCTTTGGTTTCAGACTGTTTCATTATATAGATTTTATAAACACAAAATTATAAAACCCATACTGTCCGCTATGGTGCGAAACGTAGAATCTATGGTACTAAAAGCGTCCTTGCCGTCATCTCGACCGGAATAAAATCATAAAGTGCAACGAAATGATTTTATGTAGCGGAGAACTTTTCTCACCGAAGGTAGATCTCCCGGACGTATTACTAACTCAGCCCTCAGTAGAATCCCTTATTCCTAAAAATTATGCATTGTTGTCCCGGTTACCCATTATTGAATTGCTGCTTCCTGAACACATCCGGCGTACTGCCCACATATTTCTTAAAAAACTTTACAAAATAAGAAGCATCAGGAAAATTCAGTTCCAACGCGATAAAATTTACCGATAATTCAAAGTTGACAAGCAGCCGTTTTGCTTCAAGGATAATTCTGTTGCGGATTAACTCGCCCGCCGATACATCGAGCTGTTCCTTGCAAATAGCATTTAACTGACTTGGTGTCACATGAAGCAAAGCAGCATAATCCTTGGGCAGCTTAAGCTCAAGGAAATGTTTTTCTATAAGTGACTGAAAACTCCGCAGGATAGTGGTATTATAATTTGGACGGGCAATCTCAGGCTTTGCATCAGCAACACTGCGTTGAACGGCAATAAATAATTGAATCAGCAACGAAGCAATCATAAGTGGCGACTGCCTTAACTCCAGTTCCTTTTCCTTTAGAATAGCTTCAAACAGTGCTTCGGCCTCTTTCCTATGTATAGCATCTAAAACCTTTACCTGATCGGTAGCGTAGCCATTAAAAAAAGAAAACTGCTCCATGATACCCGCATGCAAATAACGGCTGATGAACAATGGTGAGAAATTTATGATAAAGCCATCCACATTTCCTTTAAAGTTCCACTGATGCACCTGCCCCGGCCGCATGAAATAGATCATTCCTTTTTTGACGGGAAAAGACTCAAAATCGATAGTGTGGCTGCCGCTGCCCTCTGTAAAATAAACCAGATGATAAAAAGAATGTTTGTGCACCACTTTCAGGTGCGGGTTCTTTGACAGGTATATTTTGAAATGATCCACATTCAGCATCTCATCCGAAAGCTTATTCGCGTCCAGGTTATTGATGTCGAAAGTCGGGTAAAGCGCTTTTGTCATAAATTTCAAAATTAATGCAAAAGCCGGAGTTAAGTAATAAATACGATTAAGCCATCCAAAAAGGAGTTGGACGTAACTGAATGCCGATCATTCTATTTGGAATATGAAGCACACACTTCGAAAAGTGAAATAAACAATCTTCAATAAAAGATACAGGATTCGGAGCGTGAAACGCATGTAATAGCAAGTTATTTTCTCTTAAAAGAATAAATGAGAGGGAGAAGCGGCGATGAACTTTGTTCATCGCCGCTATTATTTTTCAGGATAAATGATTGCTTAAAAACTCACATCATCCGCACTCGGTCCGTAACTGCCCGGAATCGGAATATCCAGCAAACGAAGGAACACGCCCATTTGTGCACGGTGGTGCGTAATCTGGTTCATCGTAATCCTGAGGAATTCCGCTTTGGTAGTTTTACTATAAATATCATTACCGTTGCGCAATACCCACATCTCATTTACCTTCTCCTCATTTTCCGGAACCAGGCCTGCCAGCCCTTCCTGCAGCGACTGTTCGAAATATTTCATCAGGTCTGCAGTATTATCAATCTGCTTTGGCTCATAGGGAGCTGTGGCAAAGTCCAGTTCTTCCGTATTCAGCACCATAGGCATCCAGGTGGGCAATTCGGCAATGTGTGTGGATAGCTGACGGATGCTCATGCTTTTTTCGTGTGGCTTCCAATCATACTTGTCGTCAGGAATACGTTCCAGCATTTTGCGGGTTATTGCCGATTCCTGTTGTAATTCTTTGCGAAACATTTCAATCATTGACATAAAATATAGTGTTTTTTTGTTGATAAGGCAAAGTAACACGCACCCACTGACAACCCTATGGCAGTCACTTTTTACGACCCGAATTTTTTTTAAGATTTAGCAGTGATGGGTATCGCTTTTAGCGGAGAATGTCCCACCACCATTAACAGTGCAATGAGTAAACGAAGATGTTTAATAATTTACAGGCAATTGCTGGCTGTATTCGTTCAGGGAGATATGGTCGGATTTTGTGAAGGATGTGTATAGATTCCTGACGCGGGTAATACGCTCTACCTTAAAATCACGATAAGACGCACGCAGGTGGCACCAACCTATAACGTGCCAGCTGAATGCGTAGAATATAAGGCCTATCGGCTCTATATTCCGCTCGCTCAGCTCTTCCTTATTATTTTTATAATGCAGGCATATAATGTGCCTGGCAGAAATGGCGCTCTGCAAAACCGACAGATATTCAAAATCGTTTAAGAATCGTTGTGGTACCTGCATTTTTATCTGTTCATCCATCTGCTCTATCTGCTCCTTCTGAGTGTGCCGCAACACAGACTTTACCTTATTGAGCGCAGAAGCAAAATGCGTACGTATCGACTTATCCGCAAAGCCCGCTACCAATGCTTCCGTCAGCAACATAGCATTGGCTTCTTCATTCGTAAACGAAACAGGCGGCAGGAAATATCCCTGCACGATAAAGTATCCCCGTGCAGGTTCAAAACTTACCGGTATGCCTTGCTCACAAAGCGCCTTGATATCGCGGTACACGGTACGTACGCTGATATCAAATTTTTCTGCCAGCTTTTCGGCAGGTATATATTTGCGCGATTGCAGCAGGGTAAGCATTCCCAACAGCCGGTCGATACGATTCATGCGACAAAGATGGTCAATAAATTTTAAAATAAAAGCTCAGGGAAAACATCAATTGTTATAAACTTCTTACGCCATCTCATATAAAAGCCTCCTGTAAGGTTAAGAATTATCCCGGCAATACTATGGAATTAACGAAAATATTAAACCAATGAAATTAATATCTTGGAACTAAGCAGAAACGTTTCACGAAAAAACCGCCGACTTGTTACAGTAGCGGTTTTTTTGCCCTTAGTATAAGATGTTACAATTTCTCATCTCAGAGCCACCCTATGATAGACTCTGATAGAATCGACATACATACTAATAGCTATTTAATAACTGTCCAATAGTCGCCATTGTTATAAAAGGTCAGATTATCACCTGGGTTGATTATAAGCGTATTGACAGGAGTTGTAGAATTATAAATATCGTTACCGCCTGTATTGCTATTTATTGTAAGATTGAACCCACCGGTATTTTGATTCATAATTTTGTAACTTAATCCCGTATGTCCGGCTACAGCTGGAAGTGTCCATGTCGAAACAGCCGAACTTTTATATGTGTAATATCCTGAATTAAGTGGAATAGAATAAGATGATGAAGTTACAGGAACATTGACCGGAACATTTTGCTTTGTCGCTAACCCGGATTGAAGCGTAGCTGCATTTACAGGTGAATTATCAGTTACAGGCAATATACTTGCACTATGAAATACTCCTCCTGTAAAGGTTAAATGGTTTCCTCCATTGAAAAAAGTAGAAAAACTGGTAAGTACATAAATGCCTCTTAAATGAGTAAGGCCGGAAGTAGTTACTCCGCCCGATAGTGTTAGTCCTCCCACACCTAAGGGACAATAAATAAAGTAACCATTGTTGACAACATCACCGTAATTACCCCCAATAAGATTAATATTACCTGTTAATTTTTCAAAATAGTTGATTGTGCTTGGGCAACTTAAAGCAGCACACCCTATAGCCTCATATAAATTTACCGTCTGAGAAGCTCTGATGAAATAAGACGCATTTTCTGAGCTGCAATTGACAAACCGAAGTACATTAACTGCGGACCGTACATAAGCAAAAGAAAAACCGGTAGTAGAAGTTGTCTGCTGTGTTGTGAACCTTACAGAAGAGTTACTCAAAGTAACAATATTCGGCAAAGTGACATTCGGAGAGATAAGGAGCCCGCCCATATTCACACTATTTAAATTATCTAAAAACAGATTTGCATAACTCCCTGACAAAACAACAATATTGCCGATTGCATCATTTCTTGTTGCAACTACGTTTTTCACACTCAGAATGTCCAGATCTGTACTATCTCCCATAGAAACACCGGCAAAACAATCTTTAACTGTCAAACCATTTATATAAATCCTTTGAGGGTCCGGGCTATCGCTCACAACAGCATGCGAAAATGGTCCGTCGACATAGCAATCTGTAATATGGGTTTCCCTTGCTTCTATTTTAAATCCGGAACATACAAGCACAGTATCGTTGAATTTATAACCATTTAATGCCCTGCAATTTTCAAAATATATACTACCGGTACTTGCATGGCTGTCAAAGACATCAGCGGGAAATATATCACTTCCTGTCATGTCAACCACCTTATTACCCCAGCTAACCCCACCCGAAGGGTCACCTCCTGTGGTAACGCAATGTCTTGCCGATTGAACCAATCCTGTTATAACCGAATACATTGTTGCATTGGATATAATGACGCCGTAACCGTAACCATTTTGTTCTGAACCGAACGATTTTATATTGATATTTGCAGCATAACTATTTCCCAAAACAACAGATCGCATATAAGCGTTTGTAATCTGCAAATTGCAATTTACCTTTTCCGTAAGATTAAATATAACTCCTTGTGATCCGGAACTCCCATCCTGAAGGATATTAAGAATACCCTTAGTTTTGAATGTAGCCGGCGTTACTTTGGCAACCCTCACATTATCAGATACCTTATAAGAGTCTTCCAGATATCCGAAAAGAAATAACTTTCCACTGCCCGCATCGATGCCGTACACTTTCTGTATTTCGCCCTGGCTAACATTTTCTCCTGAAGAAGGGGCAAAATCTAAATCTGAAATGATTTTCACCAAATCGCCTTTGGCAAGATTCAGGCTTGCAAGGTCGGCAGGACTAAGTTTCAAAACTGATTTGTACTTATCCGCATCAGTAGTAAGGTTATAATAACTCGTTATTTGCCCTTGCACTTTTATAGCAGTTTTGTCTGAAGGCGATGCCGAATTACTAGCGACAATAGTTGCATTGTTTGCATCTACTGTCAGATCAGAAAGATCTAATGGTTCTGAGGTGAGGTAATTAGCATTCTGGGCAAATGCAAGTTCTTTGTGTTCATTTCTGGCAGCATTTGCCGCATCATTGATTTCATCGGCATCATCGGTTACACCATCTCCAACAGCGCCAAACCATTTTACATTTATTGTACTGTTATAAATCCTTTTAAATCTTTCACCACCTGACGTAACAAAAACAGTGCCGGTATTATCTACACTCGTTACATCTGAAGGATCATAAAAAAAAGTGCCTCCTCCGTAGTCCGTTATTATTGCAGAAGTATAATTACCGGCATTTAATCTTGCATCTGCAAGTGTTCCGACAAATAATGAATCAGTGCCTTGTGCAATAGCAGGTACACAACAGGTAAATGCAATAAGCAGCTGTAATAAAATCTTTTTCATGTTAATTAGTTTTTTGGTTAAAATGTAAAATTAGGTTGGGTGTGTGCCAAAAGTGGGCACACTACTATAGATTATTTGCTTAAATAAAGTTGTCCCACACCTTCGAGGTGTGGGACAACTTCCTCAACATTCCAATCTATTCAAGTGTGCCACACCTCGAAGGTTTGAGACACTTGAGCGAACCTCGCGCGCATCTATGCGAACCTCTTTTACGACCATGTGAACCGAACCATCTCAGAAGCGAGCCAGTACAACAATTAATAATCAACCATTTACAACAAATCTAACCGCTCTTACCTCTGTGCGAACCCCTCTTACAACCGTGCGAAGGCCTCATGCATATAATCGGTTTTAATATAACCAGAAGAAATGGCCTCTGACACAGAAGAAATGAACGCTTACACAAAAGCGAACACATCTGACGCAAAATCTAACACCTCTGACAGCAAAGAAATATTGCTGACACAAAATCAAACATCACTTGCACAAAAGCAAACACATCTGACGGCGAAGCAATGATAGCTGACACAAAATCGAACACCTCCGTCGCTCATGCGAACACCTCATGACGAAAAGAAAACACCTCTGAACGCCGGGAAATTGCCATCAATTTCAGTTCTATTGGGTCCGGTCAATAAGCGGTGCGGGTATATTCAATAAAATATACCTCCTCCACAATAACATAAAACAACAGCGGGAAGGCAATGCCTTCCCGCTGTTTCTCTTATCAGATTTCAGCATTATTTTACCTTCTCACTTCAAGTTTTCTTGCAACATTTCCCTTATCGGTAAATATTTCGATGGTGTATATTCCCGATGACAATCCGTTTAATTGCAATGTATGCCTGTCTTTACTATCGGCAGCTGCTTTATAAACTACCTGGCCCAGAATATTTATCACCTCAATCTGCTTCATGCTCAGCGCACCCTTATTAAGGATGGTAACCGCATCTGTAGCCGGATTAGGATAAACATTCAGCTCATCGTTCGAAACATTAATCTGATTGATACCGACAATATGTGCCGCCGAGGAATCGGTAAAGTAACCGCAGGTACTGCTCAACTTCAGCACAACGATATAGTCTCCGTTGTCAGCATACGTATGCGTCGGGCTGCTCAGAAAACTATGCTGTGTATTATCGCCGAAGTCCCAGTCATAGCCTATTACATTCTGAGGATTTACCGCCGTAAATGTAAAACTGCGGTCTCCGTTGTTTGTTACCAAAATGCCGTCAACAACAGGAAGCTCTCCCTGCATATCCACAAAAATGGTATCTGATTTTATGCAACCCTCGGCATTCGTAACAAACACATTGTAACTGCCTGCATGAGTTATAGTCAGGGTTTGAGAAGTATTACCCGTATTCCAGTAGTACTCAATCCCTTCATCGCCGGCATCCAACGTAAGTGTAGCGCCATTGCAGATGGAAGTATCGTTACCAAGCTCAACAACAGGATTGGGACGCAATACAACACTAACACTATCGCTTCCCACACAGCCGTATTGATTGGTAACAGCCACCCCATAGATACCGCTTGCGTTATAAGCTCGTAATTGAGCAGTACTGTTATCATCCCAGAGATAAGTTACATTGAAAGGATGAATGCCTGCATCCAATACTCCCACATAACCCGAATCCACGCAATCATTAATATTAGAACCGAGATCTACCACAGGCATCGGATTAATTGTAATGGTAACAGGCGTCATGGCCGTCTGACAGGTGGCAGGACCGCTACCAATGCCCGCGGCAACATAATAAGTAGTGGAAGCAGTTAGGAAAGGCGTGGCAAACGATGCACCTGTTGCAACGGGTGTTGTCGCCGTCGGGCTGTCATACCATTTAGCCAATGCATTCAGCGATACTTCAGCAGTTAAAGTAACCGCTCCTTCGCCACATCTTGCCGTATCATCCACATTCAGCAGCTGCGGATTGACTACCAGTATTTTCAAAGAATCGGAATAACATGCATTTACCCCACCGCTCACCTTTACTCTGAAGAAATTATCGGCCGTTAATGCTCCGGTGTTATAAGTAACAACATCCGTATTATTAATGTCATTCCATACGGTTCCGTTCGTCGATTTTTGCCAGTTAAGATTACCCGGAGTATATCCTGTTGAAGGGTCAAGCGTGATCGTTGTGCTTCCGCCGGGACATAAAGTGTCCTTTACCGCATCTATCGTAAAAACGGAAGGCTCCAGCGTAAACGTAATCGTATCGTTTCCGTTATAGTTATCAGCACTGTTATTTGGCTGGAAAGTCCAGATCTTAATAGTTGTCGGGCTGCCCGCAGCAAAGTTTGCATTTCCTAAAAGAACCGTATCAAGAAACTGCCCTGCATTAAGAATAGAATTTAAAGTAGCTGTATAATTATAAACCGGCTGGTCTACCCCATTCACCTGCCAGTGAATCTTCATATTGGTAATGTTATTCGTTCCGGCATTTACTACAGATACATTCACAGGTTGCAGGCCTGCACAGAAGCTTCCCTTCGGTGTAAGCATATTTACAGAACCTGCATTGTTGGTACCCACAGGTGCAATCTCAAATGCCCCCGGTGTCGGTACAGTCATCCTTGTTACGCCAATAATATCATTCGGCACTGTTGCAGTAAGGTTCAAACCATTTCCAAGCAAAGCATAATTGCCGGGAATCAGATTCCCCGTTGCCGGCGCAATGAACTGAGGATCTACATCAAGCGACCCCGCTTCCAATGCAGGATAAGCATTATGGAAAGCGGTTATAGAATTATATGCGGCAGCCAGATATCCGTAGTATTGAGTTCCCGTCTGCGAAGAATTCATATAAATATTATTCCGTTGGATATCTGCAATAGTTGTAAGACTGGAATAATAGAACCCGTACTTAATCCCTGTATTACCTGCCGTAATGCTCACGTTATTGTTCCTGATATTTGTAGAGCTCGTAGAGCCGGAAGCGTAAATACCATAAGTAGTACCGCTCCCTGAAACAGCCTTATCAATTACAACCGTGTTGTGATATACATCGGTATAGCTTGTAGTAGGTAAATATATGCCATACAGTGAGCTTCCCTGATTGATGTTATATACTGCATTGTTGGCTATAAGATTGCGGTTGTTTACATCCCCTGCAACAGAAGAAGCATATAAGCCATAAAAGGAATTCGCTGAATTTACAGAAGGATCCGCAGGATCATGAATACGATTATTCAGCACCTTTGCCCCCGGCATACTTCCGGTAAGGTACAAGCCATAGAAAGTGGAAGTAACCGTAATCTTGTCAGACCTGTTAATATCATTACCAAGTATGCTGTTATTGGTCCCACCGCTTACATACAAACCATAGTAGTAAAAATTGTGGATTTCATTATGGTCTAAAACATTTCCCGTATTGGTCCCCGCTAAAGTCAATCCGTAATAAGGGCCGCCCGCGCCTGTAGGGCCAAGCACTTTATTATAACCGATGTAACAATTGGAACCATTCGTTCCCGCTGACGTTGCAGATGTGGCAGAGGCAGAGAAAGTAATACCATTGGAATACGTTGAAGAAGTTGCCGTTATCGAAGTAAGGTCGAATGTGCAACGCCTGATAGTATCGAAAGCCGCACCGCCTGTAATCAGAGAACCCCAGCCAAAGCCGCTGGCAAGAGCCTTGAAATTCAGGCTGTCTATAGTCATATATTTGGTACCGTTTAATGTAAGCAATTGCGTGACGGTCGCTGTGTTGCTAAACTGAACCGTAGCACCATTACCATTGATCCTTATTTTATTCGTTGCACTTGTGCCCGAAATATCATTGAACTTAACCACTTCGTTATATGGGCCGGAACCTGCTACTACATTGACCGTCAACGGACCGCAAACACCGTAAGTATTCAAATCATTTGCAAGTGCCGTAAAAGTCTGATAATTAGTACCACCCGTCGGCACGGCTGAATTGACCGTAAATGTACCCGAAAGCGAAGCTGCGACCGTTACGCTGAGCGTATCGTTTATGGTTACCGTATCTGCAACACCATTGGGCAGATAAGTCCATACCTTTAAATTTGTAGGAGTGGTGGTAAAGTTTACATTGCCAAGCACTACTGTCGCTATATTACCCGCAGGGCTCGTCAGCGTATTGATGGGATTGGTATAAGTAACAGGAGTTTGCGCAGTACCGTTAACAGACCAGTGCACCTGTACGTTATTGATGACATTAATACCACCATTCATTATTTTTACAGATACCTGCTGGATGCCTGCGCACACATTTCCCGAAGGATTTGCAAGCGACAATGTACCGGCATCATTTGTTGCCGTGCTTGTCAGTTCAAACGCACCCGGTGTCGGCGTAAGGCTTCTCGGCACATTTATAATATCCCTCGGCACTACCGACAGCAGATTGGTGCCTGTTCCGAATAAGGCAACGTTATTAGGTGTAAGGTCGCCCGTTGCAGGTGAAGCAAATTGCGGATTTTCCAACGGAGAGTTTACCTCCAACGCAGGATAAGCAGTCTGGAATGCAGCCTGTGTAGCATAAGCAGTCGTATAATAACCATAATACTGCGTTCCCGACTGGGAAGAGCTTACGTAAATATTATTCTTCTGGGCATCGTCAATACTCGCCGCAGTGGAGTAATAGAAACCATATTTGGCGCCTGAAGTTCCTGCTGTAATGCTTACGATGTTATTCTTGATGGTTGTTCCCGGATTGGTTCCCGTTGCATAAATACCATAGTTGCTTGACGTACCGGTAAGTACCTTGTCTATGCTGATGGTGTTGTGGAAAACCCCGGTATAAGGAGACGAGCTGTTATAGATACCATAGATGATACCACCCTGATTAATATTGTACAGTGCATTGTTGGCAATAAGCATAGGATTGGCAGCAGTGGCATCTCCCAGATTATAAATGCCGTAAAAAGATGAAGTCGAACTTGCAGATGCCGCAATCGGATTGTGCAGCCTGTTACCGTTAACTATCGTTCCCGGCATTGACCCTGTGAGGTAAATACCGTAAAAAGTAGTAAGGGAGCCGGTTTTATTCGTTTTATGCAAATCATTACCCAGCACTTTTGTTCCGGTAGCAGTACTTATATAAATACCGTAGTAGTAAAAGTTCTCAAAGATGTTATTACTTATCGTGTTGCTGTCATTGCCGCCCGAGGCAACAGAGATAGCATAATACATACCCCCTGTACCCGTTGCACTTAACAGGTAATTACGATCAATGAAACAATGTGTACCATTTACACCCGCTGTTGTTGCGGCAGTATTTGAACCCGAAAAAGTAATACCATTTGTATTTCCGGAAGAAATGCTTGTCACCGCTGATAAATCGAATTTACAACGCGTAATGCTGTCATAAGATGCACCATTGGTAATAAGCGCAGCCCAGCCGTAATCCGTAGCCAATGCTTTGAAATTAAGACTGTCAATCTTTAAATACTTAGTACCCGATATAGTCAATAACTGACGATCATTAGCCGTGTTGGCATATTGTACCAAAGCCCCGTTACCGTTGATGCGTATGGTATTGGCAGGACTCGTTCCCGGTATATTATCAACAGACACGATTTCATTGTAAGGAGTTCCCGGAGTAACATTGAAAACCACAGAACCCAAAATACCGCAATGCATTGCAGCAATGGCCTCCGTAAAGGAGTGATAATTTGTCCCGGCAGTAGGCGCAGTGTTATTAATGGTATAAGTGCCGCCTGCAAGGCCCGATGAAACGCCTATTGAAACAGTGTTCGAAATGCTTTGCTGACCGGAGAAGCTGCAATTGCTTACCAATCGGTACTGCGTAGGCGCTGTTATGCCCGAAGCAACAATATAAGAAGCGGCAGTACCACCGGTTGACGTCCAGGTACTGGTTACCGTATTGTAATATTGCCAATCGTACGTAATACCTGTTCCTATACTGCTTCCGGTAGAAGTAAGCGTAAAGGCCGTAGCAGGACAAGGGCTGGATACAGGACCTGCAATTACAGGAGTTGCCGGAATACCTGCACAATTTGCAAAGGCATAATCGAAGCCTATATAAGGCCTTCGGTAGTTGGTAGAGCTCAATGAAGCACCCAACGTTCCTGAAGTATTATTTATATACTTAGTTGTATTATTATTCGAAGTGTTTACACATGGTCCTGTATAATCGTAAGACCATGAAATGCTGCTACTTGCCGTCGTATTCTGATATTCCATAAAAACGGCAAGATTCTGCGAGCCGGAATAAGGGAAATTAGCAGTCAATGGAAAGTTCTTCCAACCTGTTGTGGAACCTACTATTGAAGCAGGGTTGCCGTCGAACACTAATGTTGCACCTGCAATCTCAGTAGCCCAGGTTATGGCACTGCTGCCCCAATCTGTTGCACTAACTTCTTTCAGGTATATTTTAAAGCTTGGCGTGCCGGACATGGCAGACGCAGTAGTCTTATTAAAGTAAATATTGGAAATAGCGGACCCGGCTATTGTACTGAGCTGACTTGCCGGATAGATTACCGCAATCCTGCTCGTGGCATTCGCAGTGCTGGTCGAATACATGGGCCCGTATGTGTTCGATGTGGTCAAGGACGGCGGCCCGCCCGAACACATATCAACAGTCCAGGTTTGTGCAGAAAGATTCCTGCCGGCGAGCAAAAAATTCAATAAAAAAAAGAGCACAATGGGTTTGGAGAAATTAAACATATTGTAGTAGGTTTCTATTTGGTTTACATAAAAACAAGATTTGCAATATTAAATCATTCACACTACACTTAGTGTATATCTATCATTTATTGACAAAAATTAATATTATTAAAAAATAATTTACGTAATAAAATTTTAAGAAGAAAGGAAAATTTAAAAATCTCAAATAACGTTATAAAAAATAAAAATTCACAAAACAAACATTTACAATTAATTAAACACTTAATTATGATTTGAATTTCTGAATGGCAATCGTCATTTTAGCGGTTAAATTCAAAGTATTTAGAAAGAATTAAACGCGAAATATAGTAGCTAAAAAATAAAAATTAACATTACTTAAGGCCAATTATTTCATAAAAAGATAGTTAAAATGCTATTTAGCAGTTAGAATTTTTACATTAAAAAATATGTGGGTATATCAAAACAGAACATAAATATCCTGCAACAAAAAAGGAGCAAACATTTGATTTGTTTGCTCCTTTTGGTTTATTGAATTGTATCTAAAATCATTCTTCCTTTTGCCTGTATTTTTCTACGCTCTTCTCCAAACGTTTCTTAATTCGCGATGCCAGAAATTTTGGCCCCAACACCTTCATACATTTCTATAGCAGAATACATCAATATCCAAAGCAACCCTTTGTGATTTTGGCGGCACAAAAAACCAACGCTGAAATTTCCGGAACAACATGCTATTGCTTATGATAAACTATTGATGCACGAAGCAGGCTACAGCAGGAAAGATGTCATCATCAAACGTGAGATATTCGATGCTGAAATAAAAGAGCAATACTTTGTTGAGTTTATCCTGGACGACAGGAATCAGGTGGTGAATATGTGACGGGATGATTTGAAGTTACTTTGCTTTCAGGTTTATTACGGAGATTTTAAGCTGAGTAGTTTCCATAAAATTTTATAGTAAAAGGTATATCCCTAATAATATGGCATATCTTTTTTTATTATCCACAAAGGCTTTTAAACAACAGCCTTCGACCAATACAATATTTTCTTCGACCAATGACGACTGCCCGAATGTCGAATAGTTTAACACATAGGTCTAATGCTCAAGAAACAGGCTCCGGCACGATAGTATGTTTGCATTAGAAATCGAAACAAAAACATTTTTAACATCAAACAAAACAAATTTTATGAAAACTATCATTCGCAAAACCGCCATCGCAGCCGCTTTCATCTTTGCCGTTGTAACATCTTCATTCAATGCAAATGCGCAGGAAGACAATCTTGTTTATGAAATAAATTCAAATCCATCAATTGGCATTACTATTCCAAATGCAGTTGGCGCCAGCTATCTAATTAAAAATCAAAACGGAGCTATTGTTTATAAAGGACAAGTAAAAAGCGACAAAACATTTTATATTCCTACCAAAAAGTTAGGTACAGGCAAGTTCTGTTTTTATATTGGAAGCCTTGCTATACAGTCTTTTCAGGTCAAATAGTTTCATTACTTCCCGAATTAAAATAATCGAATTATACAGCTCTTCAAGAAAGAAACAACCGGATCCAATTGTCACTTTTGGGTCCGATCAGTTTCAAATCAGGTTTGCCTGATTCAGAAAACAAAAATGCCAGCCTTATAAAGACTGGACATATGTTGTATTGTTTCAGCGGGAGGGATGTGTCAAATTTCGAACTTTTTGATGAATGATTTGAGTGACATCGAGTTCTTTGCACTCTAATGATATTACAAGATAGTAGTCTATTATTGAATGATTAGATCTTTTTGAATGTCCAGTAAATTTTATGTTCATTTCTAATTACTAGTTGTTTCTGATCCAGCCTGCGTTGTGGCGGCTTGTGTCCTAGGAATGTCATATGGATATCATTTATCAATGATTCTTTTTGAGAAAAATAGCTATGCCCAATTAAATCCGTTTCAACTCCTGAGGCATCAATAGTATCTACTCCTTCAATTATTGCCATTTCTTCCCCAGCTTCTCCTAATCTATTGTAACTATGTCTAATAAACCTAGATAGTTTCATTGCCCAATCATTTTTAGATACATATAAAGTCAAGTGCTGTGGGCTTTGTATTTCTGGCATTATATGGTTGATAAAGAGGTCCCGATCAATATCGGGTGCAGCAAGGATAATTTGATTAATTGCACTTGGGAAGAGGTTTTGTTTTTTTAATTTCAAGAGAGCTTTTGACAAAACAACACTACCCATGCTATGGGCTATAATATTAATCCTATTTTCTCCAATATTATCAATTAAGTAAGTAAGAAACTCATTTAAATAATTCGAAGAAATTTCAGCAGAATCACTATCAGCAACATAGCCAAAGAAGGACCCCATTGTAGGCCAGGAGTAGCTTATAACTGGGCCCTTGTAGTTTAAATCGTAACCAAGTTGAGCCGCTCTAAGAATGCCATCTTCAAAAGAATCTTTAAATCCATGAACAAAAAGCAAGATATCTTTATCATTATTTACTCTAATTTTTTCTGAAATCTTTTGAATAAACACATTACTATCGAATAGATCATTTGATAAAATAATCATATCCTTATTTGGATCTGCAATAAAAAAATTCTTTATTAATGGTGCAAGGCCGTCAATTGTACCAACCTTATGATTATATGGAATACTTACAGCGCAATGGCCCAAATGCAATCTTTCACCTCTTTTGTTGTCGAATAAGACAGGTGATTCAGACTTGAGACGACGATTTGTAGAATAATATACCGCATATTCGACAAATCTCTTTCGGGTTGAATCGCCTAATCCAGTATGCTTGTTGAAATTAATTTTTCTAAAATCATTTTCATTGGCCAAATTTTGATCGTTTAAATCCCACTCAGTACTGAAATCTTCCCAATCTTCATTTAATTTATTTGGTTCGTCAAAAACAAGATCTAAGTGTTCTGTTCGACCTATTTTATCTATGTGGATATCCAGATATCTTTTTATTTCCTTTGCTGAAAATGCGTAAATGTAGTTCTCATCTAAAAAACCATTGGTAAGAAATGCAACAGGTTCCCCTGTTTCTGAAAAGATAGGAGCACCACTCATACCCTTAAATTCCGAATCTTGTGTAATAGGACGATCTATTACAAATCTCTCATAAGGGCCAAATTTTCCGTCGTATTTTATATTTTGTTCAAGCCTTTCTTCATAATGTAAAATTTCTCTATCCCTATCTATATTTACCACTCTTCCGTAAAGAAAATAGTTTTCGCACTTCTTTAAATCATAACTAAGATTGGTAGGAACAGGAGTTTTTTTGCCTCCTGAGATCGTCAATTCTTTAAAGACTACCTGGGGCTGATTAATGTCTAGATACTCGCCTAACTCTAAATATCCTATATCTAAAGATTCTAATTTCTTTAATTCAGGATTCTCTGTTTCAAGTTCCAATGAGTACATATCTACATAGTTGAAAGCTCCGGGGAAATAAAATTTCGATACTCCCCCCATTTCTGTATACAAATTAATTGCTGACTGACTATTCTTTAACTCTGTAACGTGTTGAACGGAAATCAGGAACTGTCGATCTTGATAGACAATTAAACATCCATTTCCGCAGCCAATAGGTTCACAGTCTGTAATTGATAAATTAAGAATTTGTTGGGTAGATCTTACTATATATTCTAATAGCCGATTTTTCATTGAACATAAAATTAATAAAAACGAACGAGAGGAAGTTTAGGTAAAATATGAATCTTAGCTAAGATGTGAAAGAGATTATTAGGTGAATTTCTGAGCATCAAATTCAACCATTTTAATTATTTCGGCTTCTAATTCAATTAATCGCGAAGCTTTGATTACAAGTCCCAAGTTAATGGGGACTGATAAATTTTTGAACGTCATTTTGGGACCTTTAGAAAGAATACCAAGTAATATGATTTCCCCTATCATATTTCCATCAGCCTTCATTGAATAAAACACTGGAGAGCCTGAAGATCCAGGAAAACAAGCTGCATCAATTAAGAATTCCTGTTTACCATTGTAGTCAATCTGAGGACTAGTAGCTGTAATACCCTTCCTGCAAATTGGTAAATTATTTTGTTCATCCCACAATCCATTTGGATAGCCTATCATGATAATTTCCTCGATAGAATCCATTTGTTGAAGTACAAGCGAACTTGGAATTATCGACTTGGTAATGTAATGGGTGTAAATTTCCTGCGAATATTTAGTACGCATATCTTCAACAATTGGATATAAAGATATTGCGCATAAATCGACAGCGGGATCTGGATGCCTTACAATCGCTGTTTGAATATCATTGACTTTATATTTGGTGAAATTACCTGTGCTGTTTCCCAACTTATCAGATAGAGTAAAAACTAAATAAATATTTTCTGCGCCTTCCAATACATGGTAATTTGTTATGATAACAGAAACATATTCAGACTTATCCTTATCACCAATGGAATAGAAAAAACCTGTTCCTGCCTTTGTTATACTTTTAGAGTTTGCTTCAATTCTTACAGTAGTTGATGAAAGAACTTGGCCAGGCTTTAGTGAAGCTTTCATAAATATTCAGATTATAATAAAGTAGTAAGAGATGTATCTAAAAAAAGAAGCTATTTTAGGTCAATTTGATTTTGATCGGCCAGCTTTTTTATAAATCGTCCATCTCCCTCGATATGATGAAAATTTATCCCTGCTGTTGCGGCATTGAAATCGGTTAATGAATTCTGAAACGAAGCGAAGACAATACTTTGTGAGTCCTGCTGGAGTGACAACTCTTTTAAGAATTCATGGAAGTCTCCAGTCGAAGCGGATTGTTGTTGAGGTTCATCAAATAGCAGAAGCATAGGATGATTACCCTTCTTCCTATTAGATGTAATAAGCAAGGCGATATAATAAGCCCACATGCAACGTATATGGTCGCTTCCTGAAGAATCAAATCGTATATCGTAGGACTTAGGTTTTTCATTCGGAAGACGTACTTCAATAACTGGAACATATTTTTCCATAGAAATTTTAATTGCCTCCTTAGCCTTACTCCTATAATTAAATTTTGAAAGTAACGATAAGAATGTCGTTTCCAAATATCCTATTTTTTCTCTATCAAGAGCACTAAAGAAATCGCCCGCAAGATTACCTTCTGTCCTTTTTATAATTTCCCAATCATTAGAAAGTTGCTTCAATTGTTTCTTCAATTCTTCTATATTGCTGTTCAAATCTGTGTAAAGAGCTAGAAGGCGCCTAGTATTAATCTTACGTTCGATCAACTCTTCAGATGGAAGTCTTTCGTCGGAAATCAAATCTCTTTTAATGCTACGAATTTGTTGTCTTAGATTTGAAAGGTAAGTGCCATACTCACTATTTGTTGTCTCTTTCTCAAGTATCTTTTTTCTTTGACCAGCAATGAATACTTCCAGCATTTTGAGTTGCGAAGTCAAAAAACTGATATTCTCATCAATTTTCATGGGTGATTGATGAATATTACTTGGCAATAATGCTCCATCTACGTCTTGCCCACAGGTCGGACAAGTTTCACTTGATAAAGGCGATTGAATAGTAGCACCCAATTTAAGCATTTTATCTGCCGATTTATTATTTGCTAAATCTTCTTCTACGTTTTTCTTTTGCTGAATGTATTGTTTTAAACGCTCTTTTTCTAGTAGAATTTCATTTTCCATTTGCTCATACCTGTGGTTGCCACGAGTTAAGCTAGTGGTAAGCTCGTTGAGGCGATCTTGATTCTTATTCAAATTCGCTCCTACAGTAGTTTCCGTCGAAGTACTCAATTCTTCAAATTCGTTTTGTAGTTCGTTGATTAACTCAGAGATCAGGTAAGATTTATTATTGCGGTGAAATCGAAAATATATTTCATATAGATTGTTGATTATTTTGGGTTCACTTTCCAATCCTTGCAATTCACCACTTGAACGCTCTCCCATACGCTTAAATTCAGAATATAAGTTTGTCCACTTTTCCTGTAAAACGCGCTTTTCTATATTAAGTAGAATTTTGTCTTGCTCATTTTTGAAAACATCTAGATTCAAAAGAAATTCAATGACTCTTTCTTCTGAATTCTTGACACCATAATAAGGAATGGTGGCAAAAAAGGATGACCATCCTGATTTTTGTTCGATGATAAATGCAGGGGCGATGAGCGGAAGATAAAGTTTAGTTCGATTACCGATAGTATCTAGTACATCTGGCAATTTCCAACCCAAGAACTCTTCTAGGAATACATGAAACCCATAAAGCTCATCAGATGCCGCTCCTTTGTCATGAAGATACATTTGCCGCAACTCATAATCTTCCGAGCTTGTGATCTGTGGACCATAGAAAACATCAACCAGTTGCGATTTTCTATGTTCCATGATAACGCTTCGTCTGATCGTTATTGAAGATTGCCCGTTCGAAATTTGGAGCAAAATAGCAGATTGGGTAACTCTATGGTTGATCTCATCATCAACAACTGCATCCTTGAGAACGGATTGCATTGTCTTCTCATTCTTTCCCCCAATGAGCTCTTCAAATCCCAAGGCGTATAATATGGATTGAAACAAAGTGCTTTTGCCAGAAGTATTGTTCGCTCTTATTATATTGAGACCAGGAGCAAAAGGAATGGTGACCCGTAAAGTCCGTTTGTTGTATTTATTTCAAGTTGAAGGGCTTGTAGTTGAAGCATGGTTTATTGAAATTTGCTTGCCAATTCTTTGACTTTTTGTTCAGTTATTGTGTTTTTCCCAAGCCAAATGAGGAATTCCTTTTCTTTATTAAAAAGATCTTTTTCTTTTTTCATCAATTTGAAAAGCGAATCGCCTCTTTCTGTTATAGTATATTCTCCGCCAATATTATTTATTAAGTTGTCGCCTATGGCAAATGCAATGGCTCTATTAACAGTCGGCTCAACTCCCCAGATATGAATATCTCCTCTAAATCCTGTATTGATCCAATTAGACACAATACCAATATTCTTTTTGTTTTTAATAGACCAACAAAGAAAATGTAACTTCATCATTGACGACTTTCCGGATCGACAACTCAGTGACAATATCATTAAAATGTGGCCGATCTTATACAGAGAACGGTAGTCAGCCGGTAGTGGAATATCTCGCTTGGTAAAACTTAAATGCTTAATAATGCCTTCCATGTTATTCAAAGTCTAATGGGCATCTAAGCAGCCAATCTGCAATAGCGCCATTCATAAGTGTTGTAATAGTTGTTTCGTCTAAATAAGCGAAATTATCTTTTAGACGTTCCTTTACGAGTGTTCTAAAGCTCAGATATAGCTGGTTGTTGTTTTGAGTAGGGAACATGCATAACTCTGTAACTTCTTCTTCAATTTGGGATATTAAAGTCAAATAGCGGTCGTAATCCTGTGGATGCAAATTTTGCCATCTTCGCAATATTGATTCTCTGTCAAAATAACTTTTGATAGTTGCTTCTGTGAGTTGGTTAACTTTGTCTTCTAAATTGGGAGGGTTATCAGAGAATCTTTTATTATGTTTCCTAATAGCATTACCTACCAAATCAATCTCTTGTTCTCTCCAAGTAATAATAGCAGAAACAGGAGTAATGTCTGGGCCAATGGTCAATTTTTGTGCATTACTGTTAAGAGCTATCGGTATTTGGGCGATGAAATTATCAATGTCATGGATTAAAACTTGGAAAGAAGGGTCGATAATATTCAAATTCGAATCTAAGAGTTCTTTCTTTTTATTATTACAATGCAGTATGAGATCATTCATCCTATATTCGGGAGTTACAAATATCCATTCTTTGATTTTTACTCCATTCAAAAAACGTCCTAACCTGTCTACATAAACGGACAGCTTTCCTAAATCCCTTGTGATTTTATCTCTTTGCTTCTCGTATAAAGCAGTTGAAGTTATGTTATTGTCAGGGCAATAACATTGGAACACTTTACCTGTCTTGGTAAATCCTTCTATTCCGCAATCCCCAGAAGACGCTGGAATAGGTTGGTAATGTTCTGATTCATATTTAAGCCGGAAACAAATTTGCATTAGTTGTTCCCACGAATCTCCATCGAACGAGCCGAACCGTGTATTATACATTAAGTCTAAGTTGGTTAATGGTTTATATCGTCGTAAAGATAAAAATATTAACAAAACAATGTAAATTTTTTTGATGCAAATGCCTATCTGTAGTTTTTTAAAACGGAATATATAGGGTGAACGGGATTCGAACCCTAAATGTCTTATAATGAATGGGATAAGAGAAATAAGCAAAGTAGCTTAAACGACAAAACCCGCTACTAGAGCGGGTTTTATTCATTTCTGCGGGGGAATGTATCAATGTTCGAACCAATTGGTAAGGGATTTGGCGGAAATTGATTTTTTTTGAGATGAATATAGTTATTGACTTTATCGTTGAAGTTTTACCGCTATGATCACCTTTATTGAGCTAGCTAGTGTAACTGATTAGAGATTGTAGAGCCTCTGCCGTATTGAGAACATAGCTCTCAGTCAATACCTGATTAAACATGCATCTCGGTAAAATGCGTATCCTCAAATCTTCGCTTGATCGAATCTCCAATACATACCAAAAGCGTTCAAAAGGATGAAAATATAAAATTGATTTAGCTTATTTCTTTTCTACTTATCCTTCTATAAATCTCCTGTACATCCTTTGGCAAACGCTCGCTTGTGTAAAATTCTGCGCCGGGTGGTATTTTATCATCATCAATCATTACTCGAAGCGCCTCTGCGACTATATACCAAGCCATATTTTTGTTCGGAAAATCTGAGACTGGCTTAGCGGTATAAGGCAATGCTGTATAAGTTCCTAAATTATATTTTTCAGTTGTCCACCTACAGAAATCCAGAATAATCGGAACAATTTTTAATTGAGGTTCGGTTTTCTTTCTTTCAAGGGCCTTTTTAATTTCATACTCAAAAATATAATCTGTATGCATGAAGTTTGGGCTAACCATAAAACAAATAATATCCGATTCTTCAAAATGTCTCTGTATAGAGGCATTCCACTCTTCACCAGCAATTAATTCTGTACAATACCAATGTCCAACTTTTCCATCTCTTTGAAGCGCACTAAGATGTTTTTTGAATTCATCGACCATGGTTAAGTCATCTTTAGAATATGAAATAAATAAATTTTTCATCTTTAAGGGTTTATCTAAGTATTCTTTAAAATCCACAAGCTTATAATAGTTGTGGTTATATTTGAAAACGTAATGTTGCAGCTCTGCAGCTTCGATAATATCTTTCAGCGGCACACAATTTCCATTTGATGCAAATACGGCCTTATCAACATTTCTGTCTTTGGTGATTGAGTCCAGTGCAATTAAAACTTCATCACTAAAATTGCCCTTTTTACCAGTGAGAGAGCAAACATCTATGTAGCCTTTATATTCTTTTGAATCGTTATCATTATTGAAAGACACCAAAATAATCTCTTCTGAAACATTATCTTTTAAGACAACACCGTTTTTCCAAAAATAATATGGGGCATTATCTAAGCCTCCATTCAAGATTTTCGAACCGAAACTACTAAAGAACTCCAATACAACTGAGCGATGGATGAAGCCCTTGAATTGATACCGGAAAAGCGGCTTTTTAAACTGAGACAAAAAAAGTTGTATTCCAGATAACGGCTTCGATGGTAGGTATAAAGGCGCAATTAGAAGATCTGTTTTAACTGGGTGACTAAAAACAATTTTAAAATGTGTCATTACATTTATTAGAGTCTGAATCTCCTTTTCATTAAGCACTTTAGGCTTAGTTGCAGTAATTTCAGATTTCTCAATTACACCATTTTTTTGAGCAAGCTGCAAAAGAATATTATGAATATGTTCGACAAGATAATTTTGATTAATGAAAACTCTATCTGCGAGTTCTTTATTTTCAGGAAAATACAGCACTAACCCTATTGTACTAAGATATTGAATAAAGCTAATTGTATTTTGGCGATTGAATACTAATCTATCAATTTTCTGTTTACTTGCCGTTTCCAACTCTGGCATTTGCCTAATAACTTTATTGCAATAGTTTTGAAATCTGCGAATTGTCAATTCATTTTTTCGTTTATTACCGTGCTTTTCTATATGCTCTTTAATGGCACCCCAAGTTCCCAATAGTGGTCTTTGAATTATTGGCATATCGTCAATTAGTTCAAAAATCTTATCCTTGACATGCTTCAGTCCACGATCCTCTTTAACGGAAAAATTTGAAAAATCCGCAATCCAACCGTATTTTCTTGAAAGCTTTTGTTGGTTTAAAAATTCAATATTCTTGTATGTATCAACCTTGCTTTGGAAAACTAATGTATTCCGTTCTTGATTTTTCTTTGACGATTCATCTTCCAAAATTTGACTACTTACTTCAACATTGCCAGATTGTAATTTCTCCTTTTCGAGTACCAACTTCCGTACTTGTGCCTCTCCACTTGCTATCTTTCTTCTGCCCGTAAAATAGGAAATTGAATCAAGCCAGTATTCGACCGGATATCCAATTAATTCATTTCCTGGTTCTCCGATTTTAGTCAATTCATATGGATTATTATCCCATAATGTGAGATAGATTGCGTCTTGTGTGAAAAATAAATAGTGTGTATCGTGATAGTATTCCTGTCCACCAAAGTCAAAAAGACGAAGATTATATTTTCGGCCATTTATTGTCTCTTGCCATGGTATTCTGTTAAACCAAGTTGTTGATAACTGATTTAATTTTTTACCTCCACTAGTTAACCAAAGAGCGAGAGTCGTTTTTCCTACACCGCTATTTCCTACCAAAATCACCTTTATGTCATTATTGATAACCAATGGTAAATCTAGTTCTTGTTCCTGTTCCCATCGATTAAAATAATCCATTACAGCATCCATTCCATTGGCAATAACATCAAGTGGTGGAAGGCGTAATTTCTTGTTCTCTGCTACTCCAATAGTCTTCAGAGCCCATTTTGAATCACTTATTTGCAGCCTTTGAATTAGATTCCTGATATTTTGAAGATTTTTAAGTTGATTAGAGTGAAGATCAATTGTTGTAATGTTTGGACAGTAGTTTAGAAATGAAACGTCTTGAATAAAATTGTTGCTAATAAACAATTCAGTCATTTGGGGTAGTTCCCCATTAACACTCACCTCTTTAATATTATTATTATTTGCATGGAGCGTTTTTAAATTTTGAAGTAGGTCTAGCCTATATATATTATTTACTTCATTATTGCTCACATTTAAAAACTCTAGTTGAGTTAGTTTAGTGAAGATTCTAAAATAACGAAGTCGCCAACGGTTCCACTTGCCATCCTCAGTTTTCCAATCCCCACTACAGTATATTCGCTTTAAATTTTTCAAAAGCTTAAGTTTGTTGGGAATTCGGAAAATATTGTTTGGGTAGCCGATATTTGCATTGCTACTAACAACCCTATACCAACTATTGTCATTATAATTAGCATATTCATTACTTAAAATTAATTCTTCTAAATGCGTACATTGGAATAGTTGGGGGAAGCGTGTTAGGTCCGTAATACCACAAAAGCCTAAATCTATTGTCTTCGAACCAGCAACATAACATTCATCAATAATCGAGTTTGCAAGATCATAATGTTTCTTAAACCAAACTACCATTGACTCTTGTGAGGTAAAAGAACCATTTAGCAATTGAGGATAGATTATATTTTCATAATCACATGTTACCTTGAATGAACTATTTTGCAATAAGTCGTAAAGTGGACTTAGATCCCACACTTTTGTTTTTGATATATCTAAATGCTTGAGCTTAGTTAATCGTCCAATTTCCCAAATTTGCTCCAAATTTTGATTACCGGCTAAGCTTAGGTATTCTAAATTCTGAGCCAATTTAATTATGAATGTTATGTTAGTGAAACTAGAATGTTCAAGACTAAGTTTGACTAAAGAATTAAATCCAACTAGATTGGGAAGATACTTTCCGTCTATGCCATGTAGATGAAGTTCAACAACCTGCCCATCGGCATTTTGCACATAATGATGTTCATTGTCTTTGGAATAACCGCCGGCAGTAATCACTATATTTAGCTTCTTTTCTAATTCAATAATATTTTTAGGCTTTGCAAATTGAAAGTTACTCATAGAAAATTAGTATATTAACTGATTTTCAAAGGTAAAATAAGAAATGTAATATTTAATACTACCAAACGAGCTTTGGTATATGTAAACAGTATTTAGAAAAACTGATGCGATAGATATTTTCAGCCAACGGGATTCGAACCCTAAATGCTTCGTAATGAATGCAATAAGAAAATTCATCAAAATGAATCAAATGATAAAACCCGCTACGGTAGCGGGTTTTATCATTTCAGCGGAGAGAGAGGGATTCGAACCCCCGGACCTGTAACAGTCAACGGTTTTCAAGACCGTCGCAATCGACCACTCTGCCATCTCTCCGGGCGCAAAATAAGTGCATTCATTTCAATTCGCAAAAAAAAAGTGAAACTATTTTAAAAAATCTTTCAAAAGCCTTTGCCACAGCTATTTTCAAGACAATTCAATAACGAAATAATCTCATATTTTCAATAAACAAAATCGTCGTTGAACTTCACCAACTTCTAAAATCAACTTTATCTATAGTGCCTTTAGCTTTGCTATTTTCTGCCAAAATAAATATTGCGCATTAAAGTACTTTTGCAGAAATAAATAATAAACGGGAAGATAAATGACAGAACAGAACAAAGAAATCGCAACTTTTGCGGCAGGATGTTTTTGGTGTATCGAAGTACAATTCCAACAGTTAAAAGGCGTGGCAAAAGTAGAGTCAGGATTTACAGGCGGACATGCCGACAATCCGACTTATAAAGAAGTTTGTAACGGCACTACAGGCCATGCTGAAGCTTGCAATATTACTTTTGATTCTTCTGTGATTTCTTATGATGAGTTGTTAGCCGTATTTTTTACCGTGCACGATCCTACTCAGCTTAACCGGCAAGGTAATGATATGGGCACTCAATACCGCTCTGCTATTTTTTATCATTCTCCTGAACAAGAAGAAAAAGCGCATTATTATATCAAACGCCTGAATGATGAACATGCTTATAGTAGCCCGATAGTAACCGAAGTGCGACCATATACTATTTTTTATAAGGCTGAGGATTACCATCAGAATTATTACAACGAAAACAATGAGCAAGGTTATTGTAGAATGGTGATTAAGCCCAAGCTTGATAAATTCAAAAAAGTGTTTACAGATAAGTTGAAAATCCAATAAAAGGAAAATCCCAAACTTAGAAAAGTTCAGGATTTCATTTAACCATTATACAAAAACAATCAAGAGGGCATAAATCGAATTATAAACATCCTTTCTTCGACAAAAAAAAGAGCGCCCAACCCAAATGAATTGGGACAACTCTTATAAACCAAACACCCAAAACGCGAACCACCACGCTTTATCTTTCAACTTACCGAACCGGATAAAGAACGATAAGCAATTATATTTTTAAAAGGTATTACCTAAACATACATAGTAACAGGCCTTTTCAGTTTATCATTATTCATAGGATTCTTACCATCAAGAAATTGCTGTAAGAAATCATTCATGTCGGATGCCACATACCTTATTGCCATTTCATCAACTCCGAATGCAATGATTTGACCAATTTTTCCTGCCCAGTTCGGTAACATATCTATGCCGATAAAATTCCCTCCGCCATCAGTAATAAATGGAATCCTGAATGGATTTACATACATCGGCACTGTTTTTTCGCTCCTGTTTTTATATTGATATTCATCTATCAGATTCATGTAGTTAGAAGTTTGATAAATGGCTTTCCAGTTTTTCCACTCTTCCAATACCTTGTCGCCGGATAAAAATTCGGTATTATTTAAAAACGCTTTTACGCCATTACAGTTATCAAGCATCATCTTTAATTCTTCAGGAAATGCAAGGCCGGTTTCTTCCTGAAAAGTATTATAAACCTCTTTACACTCCAAAGCAGCATTGCCTTTCAAATTCGCTGTAAATAAAAGTTCAGACCATTGCTTTTTTAACTTTTCTATATTTACACTTGCCTGCTGCACATTCAATTCTCTGTACCGTGCAACAAAAGTTGCTTTAAGACTGGCGTCACCTGAATTTTTATATTCCAGAGGAGCAAGCTTATATATCCATGCTCCCATGTCATCAAAAGGATGTTTTTCCGGATAAATCTCATTATAAACATGCTTTTTGCACTGATGCCCATTCATAATAAAGTAGAAAGTCCCTGTTTTATCCCCAAGCAATTCACTATGCCATGTATTCAATGCTTCAGAAGGAGTAAACCGAACCGGCAATATAGTCTCGTCATTAAAATAAAATATACCACGATTGCAAATCTGAAGCTGACTCTTATCCCAAAATAATGTGAGCTGAACCGGCTTTGATTTAATATCAGATGGCAAAAGGGCCTTAAACGAATTGAAAATATTTTTCTTTGCAATTTCCTGTTGCGCTGCATTGGCAGACAAAGGAAAAACAATTAGGTTTTTCGTATTGACATTCAAATATTCTATGTCAGTAATTTCTTGAACTGCTTTATTAAAAGGCAGTAAAAATGATTGGCTTATCATATTTCACATCGGTTAAACCTGGTTCATACTTCCTTATATTCTGCCGGTTGAATTTTAAGATTTCCCGAAATGAAAACATATTGAAAATTCTTGCGGTTAATATCAGGCCGTGTTTTGTTTACTGATGTAAAAGTAGAATATGGGGAGCCGATAGCAATGACAGAATCAATATTCGTTTGATTCTATCTAATATTCGTAGAAAAAAGGCTGAATATTCTTATTGTGCAGCTTTAAACTGCCTGAATTGTTCTATAAATTCAGAGCGCTTTCTTACAGAAACCGGAACTTCTTCCTTGTTTTTCATAATGATGGTACCATCACGACTATAAAGCGCTACATAATTCAGGTTAACAAGATGAGATTGGTGCGTCCTGACAAATATTTCGTCAGGCATAATGTCATCATATTCCTTAAGCGTCTTGGAGCTCAATATTTTTTTATTGTCATTCAGGTAAAAATAGGTATAACCCTGCTTGCCTTCGCATCTTACAATATCGCTTAATTCAATAATAAAAATTTCTTTTGTGGTTTTAACCACAACTCTTTTCATGTCATGATTTTGCAATGATTGCTGTATTAATTGCTTACCGGAATACGTAGTATCTTTCAGTCGATATAATGTACTGGCCAGCTCTATAGGATCAACCGGTTTCAGTAAATAATCAAAAGCATTGTATTTAAAGGCTCTCAGCGCATAATCATTATATGCTGTAACAAATACCAGGTGAAAATCAAGATATTCCAATTGGTCCAGCAAATCAAAACCCGTTTTGTTTTTTAGTTGAATATCTAAAAATACAATATCGGGCTTGTATAGCTCTATTTTATGTTTTGCTTCTATTACATTTGAAGCTTTTTCCACCACTGTCACAAAAGGGTATTCCTGAAGTAAAATCTCCAGACCTTCCCTTATTTCCTGTTCATCATCTACAATTATTACGTTCATCTTTTGGAGTTATGATAAAATAGGTATGTCAATTTCAACTTTAGTTCCTGCTGCTTCACCTTTTTCGTTGTTCAAGACAGTAATTTTATAATCTAAAGTTTGTTTCAGGTACTTTGATAATATAACTAATCTTCGTTTGGTAATTTGTGTTGACAAGGATACTTTTTTATTTGCAGATTCCGATTTTGATACATTAATATTATTACCATAACCAACTCCGTTATCTATCACCGTACAATGAATGTAATTGTCATGTTGCTGAAAATGAATGTTGATAAATCCGTCTGTCTTTTCAACGATGCCATGTTCTATGGCATTTTCAACAATAGGCTGGAATAACATTGGTGGAATGGATACCATATCTTCTTCAATTTCTTCATCTACCGTAATTTCATAGTCAAATCTGTCATTATATCTTATTTTTTGTAAAACCAGATAGTCGTTAAGTGTAGTAAGTTCATTTGAAAAAGTAACGTGGCTTTGCGTAGAGTTTTCTAAAATATTGCGCACCAGTTTTGAAAAAGTAGCAATATAACTGGCTGCTTTTATATGCTCTTTCTGCAAAACAGTTGATTGTATATTACTGAGGCAATTAAAAATAAAATGAGGATTCATTTGTGAACGCAACAATTGCCGTTCCAGCAAAATCTGTTCGGCTTTAAGCCTTATTGCTTTGTTTCTGAACATTAAAAAAACGGTCAGTAGCACCATTAAAAACAAACCAAGACTTATATATAAAATTATTCTGTTTTTAAAAAGTGTCTTTGCCTGGTGTTCATTCCTTTCATGCAATAAGTTAATTTGATTCTCTTTTTCGGCAACATCATATTGAGTTTGCAGCTCTTCAATCTGCCTGATTTTTTCAACATCCAGCAGCTCCTGATTTTTTTCATTATACTCTTCTGAAAGTGCAAGAGCATCCTTATATCTTCCTTCACTTTCCCGCAACCGGATCAGACTTTTAAGCGCCGACAACTGTGTTACAACATTTTCAGTTTTTTTTAAATCAAAAAGTAAATGTTCTGCTTCTTCGAATTTCCCCTCTGATATTAAAACCTCTGTATAATTTGTTACTAACTGATTGCTTGGGTTGGCCGGATTTAAATCAAAAGCAAGCTTATAATACGTTCTCGCCTTTTCAGGTTGTCCTTCTTTGGCATATACAAGGCCGAAACGTGTATAACATTCTGCAATTGCAACCGTATCTTTAAGCGATTGATTAATTTTAAGTGCCTTATTTAAATAGAAAAATGTAGAATCTGTTCGCCCAAGTTGAAAATACTGTCCGGCAACATTTACGTAAACTACGGCTACACTTTGAGGATCCTGCTGTTTTTCAAAACCTGAAGCTGCCATCTGCATCCTGACAATAGCTTTCTTTTTTTCCTTCAAAAATAACAGTAATTCAGCATAGGACTTATTGTAGAAAGGTGCAAAATCAAAATTATTAGCTAAAACAACTGAATCAAGACTCTGATACAAAGCATAAGCTTCCACGTACTTTCCATTTGCGACATATTGAGCAGCCTGCATATATCTGAGATCTGCTTCGTATTCAATATTTTTATTTAATCTGGCCCAATAGAGACCTTTGTTTCTGTAAAGATTAGCAGAATCGTTGTTTAACCGGATGTTGGTATAGTAATCTACTAACTTTACATAAGCCCTTATCATACCCAACGTATCATAATGCCGGCTCGTTAAATCATATTCTTCATGTGCTAATTTCAGATACAATGGAAGATTATGCTGATTCATGGCATCTGTACTCTTCTGATTCCTCAATTCGTTTAAGGTGGCAGCATAGTCCTGTGCAGTTGCATGAGAAGCAATAGCAAGAAATAAAAGCACCAAAAAGGATCTTAAAGTAGATGGCATTCGATTAAAGTGGTGGTTCAATTCAAGCTAAATTAATCATTATTAACAAAAAATCCTGCCGTTTGCGGCAGGATTCCTAAAATACACTATTATTAATATTATATCGTTACTTAAACATCTTTAAAACATCATTACCATTCACCAGTACCATTAAAATGAGTAATAACACCAGACCAATTGTGGTAGCTACTTCCACTACTTTTTCATTTACTTTTCTGCCTATAATCATTTCAATTAATGTAAATACTACATAACCACCATCAAGTCCCGGAATTGGTAATAAGTTCATGATGGCTAATGCGATAGAAATGAAAGCGGTAATACTCCAGAAATGAAGCCAATCCCATTCCGTTCCGAAGATTTTTGCCATGGAAGCAAAACCACCTGTTTGTTTATAAGCACCGTTTTTAAAATGAACAATTAATCCTAATTGCCTCCAATATTTTTGAATAGTTTCAACTCCAAGGTTGACGCCGGCAGGAAAAGACTCAAAGAAACCGTATTTACGGGTATCCACCTTGAAAAGATTCAATTTAACAAAGTCATCCATGTCATTGGTAGTCTGAAAACCAAGTGTTCCGGTATCACTTACCTGTACTTTTGCAGTTTGCATCGTACCATTTCTGATAAAAGAAATATCTACGATTTGCTTATTATGCCTTCTGAGTTCTTCTTTAAAAGCAATAAAAGTAGGCGTATTTACAGTGTCAATTTTTACAAGAACGTCTTTCGGCTGTAAGCCTGCTTTTTCAGCGCCGGTACCTGATGTTATTTTACTTATGACTGTAGGAAAAGCCACGGCAATTACAGGATTGTCTTTAAGCTTGCCAATCCATTTTTCAGGCATTTGAATAGTCTTTGAAACACCATTCCTGTTTACTTCTACTGTTTTTGCAAAAAGCAATTCAGATCTTGCTTCATCAAAATATTTAAATGTTTTGCCGTCAACGGAAACAATTTTATCGCCGTCTTTAAAACCTATTTCATAACCCAAAGAATCCGTAACCATTATACCGTTTTTCATTTCTGAAAGCGGTAATCTTTTTTCTCCCCACACAAATAAAATCATGGCATAAATCACGAATGCCAGTAACACATTTACAATAATACCGCCAAGCATTATCAATAATCGCTGCCAGGGCTTTTTAGAACGAAATTCCCATGGTTCCGGTGGCTTGGCCAATTGTTCTTTGTCCATGCTTTCATCCACCATCCCCGCAATTTTCACATAACCGCCCAAAGGAAACCAACCAATGCCCCATTGTGTTTCACCAATTTTCTTTTTAAACAATGAGAAGGGCAATATATTGCTGAAAGGAAAAAGGAAATCAAAAAAGAGGTAAAATTTTTCTACTCTTGTCTTGAACAAACGCGCAAAGAAAAAGTGACCACCCTCATGTAATACGATTAATAAAGACAGCGCCATAAGAAACTGTACTATCATTATCAAAGTTCCGGACATAAATATTTTGAATTATAAATTTTTTATCGGCAATCATTAAAGGAATTGCCGGCTGAATATAAATTATTTTAATTGTAAAGCTGGCTGCCTTTCAGCAAGCTTTCCGTAAGTCTTCTTGTAGCCGCATCTGTTTCTTCTAAATCCTGTAAGGTTGGTTTTTCAATAAATGCAACATCATTCAAAGCCCGTTCAATAATGTCATTCATTTCCAGAAAGCCTACTTTATTCTGAAGGAACCCATGAACCACCACTTCATTTGCTGCATTCAGCACACAGGTAGCATTTCCGCCTTTATACATGGCATCTTTAGCTAACGCAAGATTACGGAATGTTTTATAATCGGGTTGCTCAAAATTCAGTTTGGGAAAATCCTTGAAATCGAATCTTTTAAAATCATTGTTCAGCCTTTGCGGGAATGCCAGTGCATATTGAATAGGCAATTTCATATCGGGCAATCCCATTTGCGCTTTCAACGAACCATCTTTGAATTGAACCAATGAATGAATGATAGATTGCGGATGAATTACTACATCAATCTGGTCGTTTTGCAAATCAAATAACCATTTGGCCTCAATCATCTCCAAGCCTTTATTCATAAGAGTTGCTGAATCAATAGTAATTTTAGCACCCATCACCCAGTTAGGATGTTGCAAAGCATGGTCTTTCTTTACATTTACCAGAAAATTGGTTTTCTTTCCAAGAAAAGGTCCGCCGGACGCCGTAAGAATCACTTTCTCTACTGAATCAAGATGCTCGCCAATCATGCATTGAAACAAAGCAGAATGCTCGCTATCAACAGGCAACGGAAGAATGTTTTTTTCCTTTGCTTTTTGCATTACAATTTCCCCGGCAACCACCAATGTTTCTTTATTTGCAATGGCAACCTGCTTGCCTGCATCGATTGCTGCAATAGTAGAATGTAATCCGGCAAAACCAACAATTGCTGCCAAAACCATGTCAACCGTATCCCATTGCACTACATCACAAAGGGCATTTGCTCCGCTAAAAACTTTGATATCCGTGTTATTCAATGCTTTTTTTACTTTTTCGTAAGCATTTTCATTTGTAACGACTACGGCATTTGGTTTATACTTTTGCGACTGTTCAATCAATAAATCCGCATTGCTGTGAGCACTTAATATTTCCACATCAAACAACTCAGGATGGGCATCTACAACACCCAAAGCCTGCGTACCTATCGAGCCTGTTGAACCAAGTATCGCTAATCTTTTTTTCATATCGGATGGCAAAGATAAAGAAATGAAAAGGAATTGAATTGACTAATATTGAGTGTATTCCGGCGGGAAAATTGTTTAAAAATCCGGGTGATTTCGCTAAAAAACAAAAGACACAGCATGCTGTGTCTTTTGTTTAAATCGCCTGAATTTTTAAAAATTGAATTGCGCTCTTGCAGTAAAAACGCCGTCTTTCAGGTCTTTTTCAAATCCGGTTAAAGATGTTTTTTCATTTACCGGATGCTCATACCATAAAACAAGTTTCAAATAAGGATTGACATAATTAATATAACCAATGCCAAAAGTATTGTATCGTATATCGGCTGCAGTCAATCCGTTATCTTTTGAAATCTCTTTACCACTTACCTTTTTGTTGGGGTCATACCAATCAAATTTCAATCCGATTTGATGATGCCAGCTTCCCAGATGTTGCAGGAAATAAATATAAGCACCATCAAATGAACGAATGGCTAAAGGCAGATTTTTGCCGGTTCCATCGACAGGATAAGTACCGGGAGAAGCAGAATTGGAAAGTGTTCCTGTTTGCTGGCCTCTTATATATTCAGCCCTGAATTCGGTTTGCCCTTCTGCATTGGGGAATATTATCTGAAAATCAGCACCGAAATATCTGCGTGATGCATTCTTGCCTATATTACCTGACAATGAATCCGTCTGCATTTTCCAGATGCCATCTTCCTGTTTCATGGAATACAACATAGTGCTTTGATTGGTAATACCGCCGATATATCCACTCAAACCACCGGAAATTTTAGCATTCAACCCTTTAATGGTTTGCCTTTTGGAACTAATCCTAAAAACTACATCTTTATGATTATCATATTCCTGCGGACCGGCTAAGCCTTGTCCATTGTATATTCCCAGGTCAATGGCAAACCATTTAAACTTTGAACTTGCCTTACGCGGATTCAAACTTACCATAAAACCTAAATCACGTTCGGTTTTCATTAAAGTCTGTGACATCCTTCCTCTTTCCGGCGACTCCCTGTTCATAGAAGATAATAGAATTTCATAACCAAACGGGCGCGCCATCATACCCATTGAGAAGTGAAACAATTCAAATTTATTTTCATAATAACGCCCCCATAAGTCACGGATATTGAGCCCCTGCTCTGTTCCGTCAAATTGCACCAAAAAATAAACCGAAGGTTTTCCTTCATCTGTATAATGCGTATAATCCGTTCTGATACGGCCTCTCCTGATTCTGAAACGATTGCTTACAGCCACCGGCCATGTGCCGCCTTCAAATTCATTAGGCGCACCTTTTGATTCCGCAACCTGAAACTGGGGCTGGATATAACCGCTAAAGCCAATATTCCCAAATTTATTATATATGGTCAACATACTTTTACCAATGCGGGTAGAAGTATCAATCATATCTGTAAGCAAATTTGGATTGCCGTTCAGATTAAGGCTTTGTATATCTGTTTTCAGATTTTGACCGTAAGAGAAAGACACGCCAAATATTAAAGCAAAGGCGGTAATTATTTTGTAAAGAATACTTTTCACTGAATGTTTTTTGTGAGCGCAAAAGTATCTGTTTACAATTTATTAATCAAATGATAACTTGGAGAAATGGTATATTATGCGAGAAAGAAAAAATGAACACAATGAAAGACAAAAAATAAATAAACATTATTTTCAGTCAATTAATTCATTCGGATGCCAGAATACTTTATCAAAATCCTGAACCTGATCATCCTTGATTAGAATACCTTCTGCCTCCAAAAGCCGCTGCATTGTATCGCCTCCGAAATGATGTTTCCCGGTTAGAAGCCCTTTACTGTTTACTACCCTGTGTGCAGGCACGTCATGCAAATTGGCAGCAGCATTCATAGCCCACCCTACCAGACGTGCAGAACCTCCGGTACCAATACTTTGGGCTATTGCACCATATGAAGTAACACGGCCTTTGGGTATATGCCTTACAATGTCATAAATCAAATCGTAGATAGATGTTTTCAAAACAGCAGATAATTAAGAGAAAAATTCCGGTAAAGCTACAAAGCTTACCGGAAAATATTTTTAATTCAAAAGGAGAATTTTAATCAGTATCTCTATTGTCTTCTTTTCTGTCTTTTAATAGTGCCGTTCTGCGGGGCTCCGGCACCTGAAGATAATCGTAAGGGCAATGCCTGCAGCCATTACCGCAACAGTAGCCTCTGTTTAACAAATAATGGGCTGTCAGCACCATTTTGCCTTCTTCATTGTAATAATAATCAAGCCCCTCTTCTATTTTCATAAACCTTACTAACCGGGAATACGAGCCATGTATTTTTTCATTTCATTCAATTGCTCTACAATCTGCTCATTTTTAGGTTTTGCTGCTTTTGCTTTACCATAATAAAATTTAGAACCTTTGAAGTCACGACGCTGCAATGCAATGGAAGCTAATTGTAAATATGCTGTAGCACTGCTGTCGGCATCAGGCAAACCTGACTGAACTGCTTTTCTTAAATGCTCGGACGCTTCTTTCATATTGCCTTTACGATAAGCTATAGAACCTAACTGCAATAAAGCGGTACCTTGAAAATCCTTGTCTGCGCCACCCATTTCCAAACCTTTGCGTAATTCTGCTTCCGCCGAATCCAAATCATCACTCATAGTAGAAAAATTGGCTTTTAACATATAATAAGCCGAACGGATAGGTTTGTAAAGAAGATTAGGATATTTAACCCGCTGAATGATTTTTTGTGCACCCTCAACATCTCCTTCTTCAATATACCGTTGCATAATAGTAACCGGACCAACCATAAAATGAGCAACTACCATCAGAACAGCAATTAACATTGGCAGCCAACCAAGCCACCAGGTAACTTCAAAACCAAGATAAAACCCTAAAGCTAAAAGTGCTACCGCAATCCAGATGCGGTTCAGAACAATAAATCGACGTACTGCGAACATAATATTTATATCAATTGGAGCGCAAAGGTAAAACAAATCGAGACGAAGCACAAACAGGTTTTATTATGCGTAACATGCAATAAAAATGCATAGATTTAAAATGATTTTGCAAAATATTTTGTTTTGTTAAAATTAATTCTTTCATTTGCGTATTCTTAACATTAAAATCTTAAATTGATTTCCATGAAAAAAATTGCGACTTTTTTCTCTGTTGTAGCTGTAGCTGCTATTGCTTTCACTTCTTGTTCTAAAAAAGGTGATTACACTTGTGTATGTACTTTAGATGGTACTGAAGTAGCGAGAGTAACTTGGAACGACATTAAAAAATCTGACGCTGAAACTGCTTGTAACCAACAACAAACTTCAGGTGGTTCTACAATTAAATGCGAATTGCAATAATTCTACATTTAATAAAAGACTAAAACGGAGCACAATGTGCTCCGTTTTTATTTATAACTCATTTTTCATTTTTATCATTTTCAAGGCGGTTATCATTGCCTCTTCACCTTTGTGGCCATGTTTTCCGCCAAGCCGCTCCCAGGCTTCTTCTTCCGTATTTAGTGTAAGCACACCGAAAATAACAGGAATTGGCAAGGTCAGGTTCAATTGCAAAACGCCTTCCGTAACTGCTTTACAAACATATTCAAAGTGTGGCGTGCCGCCTCTTATAACTGCTCCGAATGCAATAATAGCTTCCGGCGCTTCAGAAAGAATTTTATTACTATCCCATACAGCTTTGCATGCAAATGGCAGTTCAAAGCTTCCGGGAACATATATTTCGTGTGTAATAACCGAATTACATTGCTGAGCAATGCGCTTTGCACCTTCTATTTGCGCCGCAACCATTTTGTCATTCCATTCGGTGGCAACAATTGCCACACGCGCATTCTCCATATCTATAAGGGAAGAAATATTCAGCAAATTATTGCTTTCAGTTGATAATGCCATATCAGATTTTAGATATTAAATGTCAGATATAATCTGTTATTTAAATTTATTTACAATTTGAAATTTCAATTAAAACTTTATTCAGTTCCAATACTTGTTCAATGATAGATTTAGTTCCGTCATTTTGAATGACATAATCACAACGGCTCATTTTTTCTTCTTCATTCATCTGATGCTGCATACGTTTTCTGATTTCTTCTTCAGAAACAGCATCACGCTCCATAGCTCTTTTCAAACGCAAATCAGCAGGTGCATAAACACCAATCATTTTATCCATTTCCACATAAGTGCCACTTTCAAAAAATATGGCAGCTTCTTTAATGGAATAAGGGAATTTTTGTGCTGCAAACCATTTTTTACCATACGCCACTGTTGCCGGATGTACCAATGCATTCAAGGCTTCCAGTCTTTGCTTATTCTTAAATACAAGAGATGCTAAAAACGGCCGGTTGAGCCGGCCGTTTTCATATACTTCTTCACCAAATAATTTTGAGATAGCGGCTTTCAGGGCTTCATCATGTTCCATCAGGTATTTGGCTGTAACATCTGCATGTATTACAGGAACACCTAATAGTTTGAACATTTCAGCTATCAGGCTTTTGCCTGAACCGATACCGCCTGTCAGTCCTACTTTCAGCATATTATTTCAATAATGCTCTAAAATAAATTAAGCTTTTACCGGTGTTGTGGTGTTGGTGCCGTTTTTCTTCTGGTATGCCATTGTCATTTCCATAGAAATAGCAGCACGTTCGATAGTAACGGTTGTATTACGATCTATTTCAACAGCAACAGTACCGTCATCATTCGTACGTACAATACGGCCGTGAATACCTGAAGTCAGAATAACTTTATCGCCTGTACCTGTACCTTCTGTAAATTTCTTTTGTTCTTTAGCACGTTTTTGCTGAGGACGAATCATGAAGAAATACATAACTACAATCATACCAACTAACATAATCGGCATCATTGCGCCACCACCCGGTTGTGCCTGAAGTATTACACTTGCAAAGGTTGTTGTCATTTTTTTAATCTATTTTTAAATTGAGGTGCAAAGGTAGGGATTAAATGTTTTAAGGCAAGCAAGGAAGCAATCCAAATTCAAAACCTTTTCATACTAAAGCACCGACTATTAAAATTGAATAAAAGGTTAAAATAACGCAAAAACAGCCATTTAATAAAATATGATTGTATTATTGGCAACAAAAGATATTACATGAACAAAACAAGAATATTGACATCTTCTCTGCTCCTAACGACTTTCCTTGCAACGGCACAACAAAGGACCATTCAGGTATTAAGTGCCACTATAAAGGATAAAAAGATCGAAAATGCGGAAGTGCTGTTACAAAAAAACGGTTCTCAAACTGTAGTTGGCCGTACAGACCTAAATGGGAATGTGCATATTAATGCTTCTTTTAATGATGATAATAATGCTACTGTAATTATCAAGAAAGCAGGCTACTCCACGCTGGTAGCCAAATGTCCCTGCGATAATCTTACTTATGCCATAAGCCCGACCATGCAAAATCTTGATGGTATGCGTATTGTGTTAAGTTGGGGAGCATCCCCAAGCGACCTTGATGCGCATCTTGCTTATGGTAGCAATCACATATACTGGGACCATAAAGAAGGAAGCAATGCTAATCTTGATGTGGATGACATAAATAGCTATGGTCCTGAAACCATAACAATTGAACAAAAGAATAATGGTCAGGAATATATATTTTCCATTCATGATTACTCGGACAGAAAGAATCCGAATACAATGAATTTAAGCAATAGCCAGGCTAAAGTTTTTGTGTATATAGGGTCATCATTGGTGCGTACTTATTATGTTCCACGCAATATGCAAGGAAATCTCTGGACCGTTTTTAAGTTAAATGCAAATGGAGAAATGGAAGATATCAATACTATGAACAGAATTAATCTGGATGCGAGTGAGGTAAATAATATTATGTTGCATCCACATGACGCCATAACCGCGACAATGAATTATGATATAAGCAATGCTGAAAGTCTTAATGCGGAAGGAGAAAATGCTTATCACAGAAAAGATTACCAGACTGCTATAAGCTATTATAATCAGGCTATTCAGGAAGACCCAAATTACGGGCAAGCTTATGGGAATCTTGGCCTTGCATATAAAAAGGCAGGTAAAAATGCAGAAGCAATATGGGCTAACAGGAAAGCAATAACATTGGCTCGTGGCTCTAATGCAAATGTTGTAAGGGCAGGCTCTTACTATAATATCGGGCGTATTTATGAAGATAAATCGCAATTTGCGAATGCACTGCGCATGTATCAATTAGCTAAAATCAATAATGCCAATGTGGTTTATGACAAAGCCATACAAAGAATGAATGCGAAAATGTAATAAAGAGCTTTTAAATTATAAAAAAATCAGTTCTGTACTATTATTCAACCTGAAGCCTGTAAGCCATTACAGGCTTCTTTACGAAATATACGACTATAAAAAAAGCTGCCAATTTTTGAAAAGTTGGCAGCTTTAAGTGTTATATAATTTTATTTTGTCCTTTCTACTTTTCTAATCTTATTGGCGGTAGTAAGTTCTTTCAGAAGATTATCCAAAACGCCGTTTACAAATTGTCCGCTTTGAGGTGTACTGTAGTTTTTGGCAATTTCAATAAACTCATTAATCGTTACTTTGGTTGGGATAGTAGGAAAGTACAGTAATTCTGCGATACCCATTTTCAACAAAATCAAATCAATGATGGCTACGCGCTCCGCATCCCAGTTTTTCAACTTTGGCTTGATGAGATCCATGATATAATCATCTTTTTCCAAAACAGTTTTCAGCAAGCTATAAGCATATTCCCTTTTTTCAGCTGAAATAAACTGAAGAAAATTCACATTTTTAGGGCTCCGGAAATAATTATCTATCAGCATGACTATCATTTCTTTATCGTCTTCCCAACCGCTCCATTCATCATTCAAATACTCCTGAAAATCTTCGTTTTCCAACATTTCCTTACGCCATATATGTTGCATAATCTGCTTTTCGGTGGCATTGGAACGACTTTGTTCGGTGATGTATTCTTTGTAAATATCCGATTTGATTAACGATGTGTACAGTTTTTTCACCCATTCTTCGTCAATAAAATGTTCAATTTTATCTTCTTTTACCTTTTCCTGAAAAGTATTGTTATTCAATAAATCCCAAAGAAAGCTGTTGCCTGCAATTTTGGTATTCACGACCATATCTTCCTCAGTAGGCAAATATTTTGATGCTCTTTGTCGCGCATTCGTCTCCGCATATTGAGCCACTTTGCTTACATAAAGCAGTAGCAAGGCAAATACATCGGATGAACGGTGGAATTTTTCCACCAATACTTTAATGCCTGTTTTCTGGTTTTCTTCAAGCGAAGGTGCTTTTTCGCCTTTTTCCTTTTCGGCGGGATTAACAGCATAGGCATCTAATGTATAAATGGCTTGCATTACCTTCACTCTTATATTTCTACGGCTTATCATAATTTTCTAAAAAAGGATGCAAAGGTACATTATCTGAATGCCATTGCCAAAACAGAGAAACCGGGCATGTGACTGAACGCTTTTCAAGGAACTGTTGTTACCATAAAAAGACTATTTTTGTTTTTACAAACGCTATTATAACCTATGGGAGTAACCATTACGCTGGCCGTTATTTGTATATTATTGATAATTATACTGACAGGTGTGGAATATGCTTATCTGGCATCCAACAAACTTACCATTGAACTTAAGAGAAAACAGGGTCATACCTCCGGTAAGATCCTGGGTTCGTTTTTTGATAATCCGGAGAAATTCTGGAGTGCTACTGTAATCGGGTTCTATATTTCATTGGTTTGTTTCTGTTTGTTTTTCTCAAAACTGACTTCTATTTTAGAAGATAAATATATCAGCAAAAGCGGTTTTTATTTTAAAGTCGACAACTTCCAGAATCCTATTTTTTATCTGCACTTAATAATTGATTTTATTCTGGCAACATTTATCATATTAGGCAGTATCGGTGTCATTGCAAAACGCGGTTTTGAATTTTATCCGGAAGCCAAATTAAACACATGGAGTAAGTTTATCAATCTTGTTTGTGATGTTACTGCGCCATTCGCCAATATTTTTGTAGGTGTTTCAGAGTTTATCCTGAAGTACTTATTCAATGTCCGCATCAATAAAAAGGAGAGTATTTTTGAAAGAACCAATACCGTGCAATTCTTAAAGCAGGCCACACATGGTAATGCAGTTGACTGGGATGAATCCAATAAAGAGCTTTTTGACCGTGCGCTTGACCTTACGAAAATTAAGGTACGTAAATGCATGACGCCAAGAAACGAAATTACCGCAGCGGATATTAAAACATCTATCAAAGATTTAAGGAATCTTTTTGTCGATACCAAACTTTCTAAAATCGTCATTTATGATGAAACATTGGACAATGTAGTTGGCTATACACATCATCTTGACCTGAACCGCAGGCCAAATGGCATCCAGGAAATCTTACATCCTATTCCGACTGTTCCGGAAACTATGAGCGCTATCGATTTGATGCATAAATTCACGAAAGAGCGCAAAAGCATCGGATGGGTGGTGGATGAATTTGGCGGAACAGCGGGTTTTGTTACTATGGAAGATGTACTGGAAGAGGTATTTGGCGATATTAAAGACGAATATGGCACTCAGGAATATACCGAAAAACAGATTAACGATAGCGAATATCTTTTTTCCGGCAGATTGGAGGTAGATTACCTGAACGAAAAATATGAGCTGGAATTACCGGCTGATGAGGCCGAAACCCTTTCCGGACTTATTATCTCAAGTCATGAAAAAATACCGAAACAAAAGGAACGCATCATTATAGACAATTATGAGTTTGAAATTATGTTGGTAACGGATACACGTATTGAACAGGTAAAATTGAAAATCTTAAGCCATTAATAAATGAAATACCTGAGTATCCGCGTCCTTTTTGCATTATTGATGTTATTGCCTTATACAAGCCGTTCCCAACAAAAAGCATTACCTGATTTTCATTTTTTAAATACAGACAAAGAAGCGGTTGGTAAAAAAGACATTCCGAAGGGAAAGGCTTTGTTATTGATTTATTTCCGTTCAGATTGCGATCATTGCGAACATACTGCCATGCAGTTAAAAACAACTGCTGCAAAATATCCTGCAATTATATGGATGGTAAGTGCTGAAGAAATTCCGGCTTTAAGGACATTTGAAGACATGGCAGGGCTATATGACGTAAACAACCTTACTGTTGTACAGGATAATAACCATCAGATGCACAAGGCTTATGATTTCACGCAACTCCCATTCATCGTGCTTTACAGCAGTTCGGGAAAGCAATTGAGAACATTTAGCGAACTTCCTTCTGTTGAAACAGTCAGAAAAATTTTGAATGGAAAGTAATCAATAGTTACCTTTGTCATCCAACAAGCAACAACATTTACAAAATCTTGAAAGTTCCGGTTGTCATATTGTTAGCCTTAGCAATCTTTACTCAAAGTATGAGCAGGGGAATCATTTTGCTGAGCTACTATACCAACAAACAGGCTTACGAACGTTATTGCGTCAACAAAGCAAGGCCTCAAATGCATTGTGACGGTAAATGTCAGTTAGGTAAAAAATTAAAAGCTGAAGAAGAAAAGGATAAAAAAGATCCACTCAAAAGTTCTTCTTTTTCGGAAATTGTAATGATTTGCCAGGCCAATAATTTTAATATTGAATCATCGTTCTACACTTTATTGAAAGAAAAAATCCCCCACCCTTTATCTATCGGTCAACCTGTAGGTTGGTCTGCGTCTTGTTTTCACCCACCTGCTGTAGTATAGCATCTTTCTTTTTATTGCGCTGCATTAATGCAGTAGCATCTTTATGGTATTCGTTTAATGATTTGATTCATTAGACAGGTAATATAATTCACTCATTACTCCCTTTTGTCCTGCCGGCGAAGGAAGCATTGCAGTCGTGCTATAAATTTATAGTATGCCAACGATGTCTCGTTTCCTGCATTGCAGGAAAGATTTAATGATTGTGTCAGAAACTGTCGTCGGAATATCATTATCCAATTCAAGACTATACTACAATCTCAAATAATTTTAAAAATGAAAACAATTAACAAACTTTTTATACTATCTATATCCTTACTTTCTGTTTTTGCATCTTGTAAAAAAGAAAAGAAAGAACCCGTTTTCGATGATAAAGATCTCGCACCTTTATCGATAGAATTTGACAATATTGTCGGAGGTAAAAACCTTATCCTTAATTCCGAAACCTATACAAATGCTGCCGGTGAAGATTATAAAATCTCCCTTCTGGAATATTACATCAGCAATATCAAAGTCAGGAAAGCGGACGGAACAGAATATGTAGTACCACAGGATAACAGTTACTTTTTAATAAAAGAAGGCGATGAAGACCACGAAGAAGCGCTTGTAAATGTACCGGAAGGCGATTATACATCGCTGGCTTTTACTGTTGGTATTGACAGCCTGCGCAGCACAATGGATGTCAGCAAACGCACCGGTGTGCTTGATCCTGCCAGCCCTGAAAACGATGGTTTGTATTGGGGCTGGAACAGCGGTTATATCTTCTTTAAAATGGAAGGAACCTCTTCCGCTGCACCAGTTGACGGCAGCGGCCAGCATATTTTCAGGTATCATATCGGTGGCTTCGGCGGTTATAGCAGCCCTACTATCAATAATATAAAAACCATTACGCTCGATTTGACGGAAAGGGGACCTGCATTGGTTCGTAAAGACAAAAAAAGCAATATCCACCTGATGGTTGACATTGATAAAGTGCTGAGTGGTGCTACAACAGTAAGCATTGCTGCAAACCCAAGTGTAATGTTTAGCGATTACAGTGTAAACATTGCCAATAACTATGCTACTATGTTCCGTCATGACCATACTGAAAACGAATAGTCATGAAAATAAAAAGCATCATCATATTCACGCTTTGCGTATCGATGCTGATTGTTGCGGCTTGTCATAAAGATGCTCCTGAGAAGGTAGAAATACCTTTTCAGGGTTTTGAAACACCCTCCAATTTCCCTGCTCCTGCTTATCATTTTGAAACAAATGAAATAACCAAGGCAGGCTTTGAATTGGGCCGGAAGCTCTTTTATGACCCCATACTCAGCAGGAACAACACTATAAGCTGCGGCAGTTGCCATATACAGTCGGCTGGCTTTACGCATCATGGCCATGACATCAGCCATGGCATAGATGACAGATTGGGAAAAAGGAATGCACCTGCCATCATGAATCTTGCCTGGAGCAAGTCGTTCATGGCAGATGGCGGTATTTTCGATTTGGATTTACAACCTATTGCTCCAATTACAACTTTTGAGGAAATGGATGAGACGATGCAGCATGTAATTGAGAAATTGCAACAGCATAAAGATTATCCGGCATTATTTCAGAACGCATTCGGAAGCAGTACTATTACAAGCGCCAATTTCCTGAAAGCCTTGTCACAGTTCATGCTGATGTGTATAAGCAGCAATTCGAAATATGACAGCATCATGCGAAATGAAGGCCCTGCTTTTACAGCAGCAGAACAGGAAGGCTATTCCATTTATAAACAAAAATGTTCGCAATGCCATACAGAACCATTGTTCAGCGATAATAGTTTCCGTAATAATGGCATAGGAATCGGATACAATGGAGATGTAGGGCGTTATGCCGTTACATTAGATGAGGCCGATAAATACAAATTTAAAGTGCCTTCTTTGCGCAATCTTCAGTACACTTCCCCCTATATGCATGACGGTCGTTTTTATACACTGGATGCTGTTCTGGATCAATATGTCAATCATGTTACCGCTATGCCGACATTGGACTCGCTATTACAACAAAACAATGTTTATGGTATTCCATTGACAATGGATGAAAAAACAAAAATTCTGGCTTTCCTGAATACTTTAAATGACAAACATTTTGTGACCAATCCCATTTTGGCCGAACAATAAAAATTAATAAAAATGAAAAGAATATTCTTAATAATCATTTGCCTTCTGTGGATAGCCAGCGGCACGATGGCTTGCGATATATGCGGCTGTGGCGCCGGCAGTAATTACCTGGGTATCCTGCCCGATTTTAATGCAAAGATTGTGGGACTGCGTTTCCGGAACAGCGGCATAAGAACACATGTCGGAGCAGATGGACAAAATACCTATCTGACTTCCATAGAGCATTATAACACTTTCGAGCTTTGGGGCGGATGGAATATAGGCAAGCATTTCAGGCTGATGGCTACATTGCCTTTGAACTACGATACTAAATCAAGTTCAGAAGGGGATGTTTCAAAAACAGGTTTAGGCGATGCAACGGTTCAGGGGTTCTATCATTTACTGAACAAGAGGGGTATGGCTTTCAAGAACAAAATGCTGGTTCAGGATATATGGATAGGCGGCGGCGTAAAACTGCCAACCGGGAAATACAATCCTTTAGATGATGAGACTACGATTGAGAATGCCAACCTTTTTCAGTTAGGTACCAATAGTTTTGACTTTGTTATTACCGGTATGTATGATATCAGATTACAAGATATCGGTATGAATATTTCAGCAAGCTATAAGATGAATACAACCAATAAATATGGTTACAATTATGGCAACAAAGTAAGTACCAATGCCCAGTTGTATTATAAATTCAGGATAAAGGAAGCATTGACTATTTCACCGAATGCAGGCCTGAGCTATGAAAATGCTGCAACAGATTTAAACGATGGCAATGCGGTTTTTACATCAGGCGGTTATGCTTTGTTTGCCACTGCGGGACTGGAAGCGAAATATAAAAATATAGCTATCGGCGGAAACTGGCAGCCATCCGTATCTCAGGATTTGGCAGCAGGTATTGTGCAAGCAAGGAATAAAATGATGTTACATGTCGCGGTAACTTTTTGATTCTAATATTGATACGGAAAGTTTTCCGCAGCGTTGGCACGCCAACGCTGCGGAAAACTTTTTCTTTTATAATAAACCTTACCTATTTGTAAATCCACAATAGAACCGGGTTTGCTTTTTTCTTCAGCAAACTATCCAAAGCAGCCATAAAATCATTGGAAACAGCCGGACAGCCCCAGCTTTCAGAAATCCCGTCAGGATAAGTTTCGTAATCAGGAATGGCATTCCATCCATGCAGCACTACCGTTCTTGCAAGCGCATTGTTATTGGTACTTTCCAGGCCATGCAATAAATATTTTACATGGATGCCCCAGGAGCTGTAACCACGTTCACCAATCTTATATTTCCCTAAAGAGGAACAATGACTGTCGGGCGTATTGCTAAACACCGGTTTTGTTTTTGATTCGTCGCTACCCCACTTTGATGTACCGCAACCATGTGTCACTAACCCTTCCATCATTATGGTATCTTTTTTGAAATCCCATACTACAAAGCGTTTAAGCCCCGAATGAATATTCATGTTTATAAGAATGACAGTACTCAAATCCATGTCATTTGCCTTACAATAAGCTTTTGCTGCGATAGCTTTCTTTTTAAGCATAGCCATTTTTGCTGCAACCGGAAACGGCTTTTCAAAACCTTCAACTGAATTATTCACGCATCCTAAGAAGCAAAAAATAAAGAGTAAAGAAATCAATTTCATTGCTATATGTTTTTGTCATGACGCATTATTGCATTTTTTTCATAAAACCCTGATGGTAATTTTCTCTTTCGTTTATTACTACAAAGAATTAATGCTTATTTTGCCTCATAATGGCAAGCAATTTTTCAAACGAAACAACTTTATATATTCAACAATACCTGCATTGGCGCGACAATAAAGTCATGCTAAATGGTAATTTACTATTTGAACTGGCTCCTTCAACCGCTGTGGATAGTTGCATGGATTTCTATAATAAAGCTGCTATAACTTATCCCAAGTTTTTCAAGATGGATTTATTGAGCAAGGCTGCATTTCTTTCTGCAAATACTGTTTTACCAAAGGAAATCGAAGAAGACAGGTTAAAGATTGCAACGGTTTTAAGCAGCAAATCGGGTTGTCTGGATGTTGATAAAAAATTCAGGGAAAGTCAGGCTGATATTGCAAGCCCGGCATTGTTTGTTTATACGCTACCCAATATTATGTTGGGCGAAATATGCATTGCAAACGGGTTTAAAGGGGAGCAAATGTGTACGCTTACCGATGAAACAGATTGTGATTGGTTTGATTTTTATATCAATGATTTAATAAAGAACAGAGGAACGGAAGCGGCGTTGTGCGGGCATGTAGAGGCTACAGCATCAGGCATTGAGGCCCTTATGATTTGGGTAAATAAACAAACATGTAATATTCTGTTCAACCTGCAAAATCTTTCAGCTATTTTCGGTAACAAATGAGCAAAGCATTTATAGCCGGAAGCGGCATTATTACAAGCATAGGACAAAACGTAGCGGCTAACCTTCATTCTTTATTGAAGCTTGAGGCAGGTATTACTTTACCTGAAATTTTACAGACAGCACATCAGTTACCTGTCGGAGAAATCAAACTAAGTAACGAACAACTGGCCACATTATCGGGCATAAAAGAAAGCCTGCCCAGGACGGCATTGTTAAGCATTATAGCTGCAAAAGAAGCATGGGAACCGTTTGCAGGAAAATCGGATGGGCTAAGAATAGGTTTTATCGGTGCTAATACGGTTGGGGGCATGGACTTAACAGAACATTTTTACAAATCGTTTAAGGAAGATAAGAACAGTGGTGATTTGAGAGACGTTAAATACCATGAATGCGGCGCTATTACGGAATTGACATTAAAAGCTTTGGAGCTGGATTGCTGGAGTACCACCATAAGTACAGCTTGCTCTTCGTCGGCCAATAGTATCATGATGGCAGCAAAGCTGATCGAGAACAACCATTATGATATTGTCGTTGCGGGTGGTGCAGACAGCCTTTCCCGCTTTACATTGAACGGTTTTAATTCTTTATTGATTCTTGATAAGGCATTATGCCGCCCGTTTGACCAGAACCGCAAAGGGCTTAACTTAGGTGAAGGTGCGGCCTATCTTGTAATGGGCAATGAAAAAGCTATGCAACAATTGAATGTTGCCCCGGAAGCTTACGTATCGGGTTATGCAAATGCCAATGATGCACATCATCAGACGGCATCTTCACCTGAAGGCAGGGGTAATCAGCTGGCCATGAAGAACGCCATGCAGCAAGCAAACCTGAATCCTGCTGATATTGATTATATAAACCTGCATGGAACGGGAACAGAAAATAATGATGCATCGGAAGGCGCAGCTATACAGGCTGTTTTTACGGAAAAGGCACCACTGGCAAGTTCTACCAAAGCCTTTACAGGACATACATTGGGCGCAGCGGGCGCTGTTGAAGCCGTCTTTTCACTGCTGAGTTTACAGGAGCAAAAAGCATGGGCGCATTTAAGGTTGCAACAACCAATTGAAACATTAAACTGGCAACCTAATGTTGATATCGTTCCGGCGAATATTCAACATGTACTCTCCAATTCATTTGGCTTTGGTGGTAATTGCAGTTCTTTAATTTTTTCAAAAACATAGCATATATTTCAGATTTTAAAGGAAAAATCATTTCTTTATAATTCTAAAAGCAATCTTATGTCATTACAAGATTTAAACATTTTTGAGGGCGGACTCGATGAAAGGTCAAAAGCCTATTTACTGGAAACAACCAGATGGACCAAATTCCTTGCTATTATAGGATTTATTTTCATCGGATTAATGCTTGTCGTAGCGTTGGCAATGTTTACTATGGGCTCTTATGTTTCGAGCTTTGCCGGTTTAGGAAGCTATTTTGGCGTCGGAATGGGTCTGCTATATATTGTAATCGGAGTTTTATACCTTTTCCCTATCCTTTCGTTACTAAAGTTTTCGACAAACATGAAAGCCGGTATTCAAACCAGTAATATCGAATTGATAACAGAAGGTTTTCGCCATCAGAAAAACCTGTTTAAATTCATGGGTATTATGACTATAATTGTAATTGCATTATATCTTATTCTTATTGTCGTAGTTGGTATTTTAGGCGCAATCGCATAATAATAAACTGACTCCTACAGGTTTATTAAAGCAATTTTTGATATACTGCTAAAAATGTCGAATATGGGTGGGAATGGCAACTTTCCCGAACCCGTAGGTAATGTTCAGCGTTTAAAAGTAATGATAATAAAAAGGCCGGAACAAAAGTTCCGGCCTTCGACTATTAAACAACCAATCGTAAAAACCTACATTCCGCCGCCACCCATACCAGGTGAACTGCTGCCTTCATCCTTCAAATCGTCGTTCTTGATTTTCTTTTTCTGGCTGAAGGTCATTTTACCGAAGTTCCAGTTGAAGGTCAATCTTGCGCCTCTTCCGTAATATACCGTTTCATTTACATACTTGGCATTCTGATAAGTATATTCGGTTTTCATGTGTACTTCAGGATTAAAGAAGTTTTCGCCTGAAAGACCAATGCTTCCTTTTCCTTTCAATACTTCCAGCTGAACACCTAAGAAATAATAGTACCAACCTTGCTGAGAACCTTGCAACTGCACCTGATTGCCATTATACATTGCAAAACCTGCAAGTGAAAACTTCTCTGTCAGTTTATAACTGGTATATAAGCTTGCATTGTACTGGAATCCGTCATTCTTAATATCCAAAGACGGGCTTTTCAGCATTTTATAGTACAGACTACCATTCAGGTTAATCATCCAGTTTTTAAATAAAGTTGTACTTCCGAAAAGGTCAAGACCGGTGGTATTATTCTTCGAGATATTACCATAAGTGGTATGGCTGATATTATTTTCATCTACAGCTGTTATGCTTTCAATGCCGTTACCTGTATGACGATAGAAGGCGGAGAAATTCAGATTCGTATTATTAAAGAAAGTGCTGTAAGTCAGTTCCACATTATGTGTTTTCTCCGGCACCAACTCAGGATTTCCCTGTTTGATGTTATAAGGGTCGCTATAGTTCACATAAGGGTTAATGTAATCAATAGAAGGTCTTTCTATACGCATGTTATAAGCCAGTTTCAACTTGCTGAAGTTCTTAAGAGTATAAGCAAAACTTACGTTTGGCAATACATTATTGAACTGAGAATTGAACGCTGTGCTTACACCTAATTGCTGGCCTTTAATATCCGTATATTCATATCTGGCGCCTGCAATCATGCTGAAGCTCTTACCCAAAGGCGTAGTAAACTGGGCATAAGCCGCTCCGACTTGTTGGGTATAATCCAAATGGTTGGTTCTGTTTGGTGCAATAACAAAATCTGTATGGGCGGTATCCAGGTATTGTAATTGATAATCACTGCTGATGTCGCGGTTAATATATTTCAGACCGGTTTCAATTTTCTGTTTAGGGTTCTTTAATGGCTGTACATAATCAGCCTGAATCGTAAACTCGTTATTATCACTTTTATTCTTGTTCAGTTCCTGATAAGTTACAGCGTTGCTGCCCTCAGGCGTACGTTTCATAGTGTATTCGCTGTTCTTTGAATTCAGAGAATATTGCGTTAGGACATCTAAGGTACGTTTCGGATTGTTCTTGAATTTCTTGGAATAAGAAGCATATACACTTCCGTTATCACGCGGGTTTTCAGAATGCGTATCTGATTTAAAATTAGCATTCGGAACATCAGGTATAATGGTGCTGGTCATCGGTTGATCCTGCACCCAGTTGCCCGGACGGTACCCTACTCCGACTTGTACGCTTTGCAAAGAATCTATGGAATAGTCAGCACTTAACTGGCTCCAGTAAAAATTACCGCCACCGTCCATAATGCTTTCCTGAACCAGTTTTGATTCCTGTGCAGTACCCGGAAAATCCGTTCTGGTCGAGTTCATACCCAATACCATTTGCCAGCGGCTGTAACCTGCATTCAATGAAAGGCCAAAATCACCGCTTCTGTAATTCATATTGAAACCGGCATTGCCTGTAAAGAATTCGCGGGGAACGTTATAGCTCAATTGGCTGAACAAAGAACCGCTCATACCTTTCATCACGTTTTTCTTTGTAATGATATTGATAACGCCGGCAGAACCTTCGCCATCATATTTGGCACCGGGGCTGGTGATGACTTCCACCGATTTAATATTATCGGCAGGAATTTGCTGCAAAGCATCTTTAACAGAAGCAGCAATAAGCGTAGATGGCTTGCCATCAATCAATACTTTGATGTTACCGCTTCCACGTAAAGAAACATTACCTTGTAAATCTACCGTTACCATAGGCACTTTACGAAGTACCATGTCAGCCATAGCGCCTTTATTGGTAAAATCTTTATCAGCATTGTAAACCAACCCGTCAGGCCTTTGCTCAATTAATTGTTTCCTGTCTATAATCTGTACTTCATTCAAAGTAGTGGATGATGTATTCATATTTACATTGCCCAGGTTAAGGTCAGTACCTTCTACTTTAATGTTGCGTTCCAGTTTGTTATAACCGACATAAAAAATGGTCAGTTTGTAATTACCGGGCTTTACGTTGTTAAATGCAAAGTGACCCAGGCTGTCGGAATTGATACCGTCTGCAGCCTTTTCGCCTTCATGCACCAACATTACGGAAGAAAACTCCAGCGGTGTTTTGGCAACGGAATCATATACGTTTCCACTCACTGTAACACTGTTAGCCACAGGCGCTTGCTGAACGGGTATATTTATTTCAGGCATTTGAGCGAACAGCGAGAGGGAACCTAATGCTGCTATAGTTGTAAATAATAGCTTTTTCATGATAGTAAATTGTGTTTGCAAAGTTATTGAGTAAAATCACCCTAATCTTACCTCCAATGGGGGGAGTTGTCAGGGATTAGGGTTACCGGTTACTTCTATAGTTTATTGTTTCTTTATTTCTATGCAAACTTACCGCCGATATATTTCGTCGATATTACATTTTAGACGAATTACGTATAATCTTCGACGAAGGAAGGATTACAGACGGCAGGCCTTTATATTTGGAATTAATGACAGATTCGCTCGTATACTGATAAAGATCCGTATAACAATTAAGGCAGATCTGTCGTTTCAGCCTTTTACAGTTTAAGTAGCATGAATAGCATTCAAAGTTTAAATAATTAAAAAAGAAGTTTAAATAAAAGAAAAGGAAGTTTAAAAAAAGAGAAAGAGGTTTATAAAACTAAAAATGAAGTTTTAATAATTGCAGTTCAGGTTTAAATAATAGAAATTGAAGTTTACTTAAATAAAATTAGAGTTTAAATAATTGAAACAGAAGTTTTAATAATAGAAATGGAGGTTTACATAAATGAGATGGAAGGTTACGCAATCAAAAAGTGCACAAGAAAAATCGGATCTGCCACAGACATAATGAAAACTGAATATTAAAGAATGGCAAACGTAGAAAAACAAGATAATGGTCAATAGCAATTACTAATATTAGTATATTTGATGCATGATAAATTGAACACTATTTAAGAGCATAATTGACTAAACAGATTCAGGATAGCAGCTTCGGTAATGATTACTCAATCAGCTTCATATATCTATATCCATGAAAAGAATATTCTTCATAGCAACTACAATTATTCATATCCTTTCTTGCATTGCCATTTCTGCACAGGAAAATCATTTATCACAAGCCAAAGGATTTCTGAATCGTACCCAAAACAACTTATCGTTTGAAGAAAACAAAGGGCAAATTACAGGACCGGATGCCAACCGGGTTAAGTTTACTGTAAAAGATCAAAACCTTAAAGTATTCTTGCTGAATGATGGCATTGCCTATCAGTTTGAAAAGATAAATTACCCTGAAGGTTATGATCCAAAGGCAATATCAGATCCGGCATCTACACCTCAGGAGCAAAAACATCAGCAGGAATTAATGGAGAAAGTAAGCGTGGAAACTTACAGAATGGACATGCAACTATTCGGAGCTAATCAACATGCCAGGATTACAACTGAACAAAAAAGCACTGATTATATCAATTATTACAACCATGATGCTTTGAATGTGCACAGCTATCAAAAAGTACGTTACAAAAATATTTACCCGAATATAGATTGGGTATTGTATGTACGGGATGGAAAAATGGAATATGAATTTGAAGTGCATCCCGGCGGCGACCCCAATAAGATACAGATGCAATTAAAATGGGTAAAAAAAAGCAGCATTGATACATCCGGCAATCTGCATTTGGAGAACAGTATGGGTAAAATTACGGATAAAGCACCTGAAACCTTCCAGAGCGGAAAAAAGATAGAAAGTGCTTATATTCTCAATGACAAAAAACTAAGCTTTAATATACAACAATACGATCCGAATCAAACTTTGGTAATAGACCCGACGCTGGATTGGGCTACTTATTATGGTGGTACGAGTTTTGATTATGGTTATTCCTGTGCTACTGACGCCCTTGGTAACGCCTACTTAAATGGATCAACCCAGTCTCCAAGTATTATAGCTTCGGGAGGTTATCAGAATATTTATGGAGGAGGAAGTAATGATGCCTTTTTAGTAAAATTCAATGCGTCCGGCATCCGCCAATGGGCTACCTATTACGGCGGTGCAAGTAATGATGCTGGCAGAAGTTGTACTATTGATTTTTCGGGCAATATTTATCTGACAGGAACTACAGCTTCCTTGAGCGGCATTACTTCCGGAGGCTATCAGAATGTCTATGGGGGAGGAACAAGCGATGCCTTTATAATAAAATTTGATGCTGCTGGCATTCGTCAATGGGCCACTTATTATGGTGGATCAGATTATGATTACGGAGGTTCTTGTATTACCGATGCTTTAGGTAACGTATATTTAGCAGGAAGCACTGCATCTACAAGTGGTATAGCATCTGGAGGTTATCAAAATGTTTACGGTGGAGGATCATTTGGAGATGCTTTTTTGGTAAAATTCAATGCCGCTGGCATTCGTCAATGGGCTACTTATTATGGTGGTTCCAACAATGAAGATGGCTTTTCTTGTGCTACTGATGCTTCAGGTAATGTTTATATGTCGGGTAGAACTTTTTCCACAAATGGAATTGCCTCAGGAGGTTATCAGAATACCTTTGGGGGGAATTCTGACCCTTTCCTTGTAAAATTTAATAGTTTCGGCGTTCGTCAATGGGCTACCTATTACGGGGGATCAGGTTATGAAGAGGGATGGTCCTGTACTACTGATAATATAGGCAATATTTATTTAGCGGGTATGACCTATTCATCCAATAATATCGCTTCAGGAGGTTTTCAAAATATTATAGGAGGTAGTTCAGATGCCTTTTTGGTAAAATTCAGCACTACTGGCATTCGCCAATGGGCTACCTATTATGGTGGGGCCGGTGCGGATGCAGCAGAAGCGTGTACCACCGATGCTTTTGGTAATGTTTATATGACTGGTTGGACTACGTCTACAACCGGCATCACATCGGGAGGATATCAAAATGTTTATGGGGGAGGTTATGACGCTTTTTTGGCAAAGTTCAATGCTTCAGGTATTCGTCAATGGGCTACCTATTACGGAGGATCAAGTTATGAAGAGGGATGGCATTGTGCTACTGATGCTTCGGGTAATCTTTATCTATCAGGTTTCACTGGATCTACAAATGATATTGCTTTCGGAGGCCATCAGAACATTTTTGGTGGAGGAACTTATGATGCCTTTTTGGTAAAATTCAACGAATGTATAAGTTATTCTTTCACAATCAATCAAAGCATTTGTGAAGGGGCATCATTTCTGGGTCATACAACTTCTGGGACATATATAGATACATTTACTTCAGTACAAGGCTGTGACAGTATTCGCAACATAAACCTTACCGTAAAACCAAAATCATATCTTTCTATAACAGACTCGATATGCCAGGGAGGAAATTTATATGGTTATACAACTACAGGCACACATATAGATACTTTTACTGCTGCTAATGGCTGTGACAGTATCCGCACCATACACCTTACTGTAAAACCCCAAAGCCATAATGAATTGGATACAATACTCTGCTACAATGTTATCTTTAACTGGAATGGAAATACCATTACGTCATCAGGTGATTATTATTTTACGGGTACTAATTCATTGAATTGTGATAGTATAGTACATATATCAGTGGCATATACTCCTGTGCCGACATCGATCGATTCGGTTATAACGGGTTGTGATGCGGTAATGTATTCAGGTGAGGTATATACAAATAACACTGAATTTATTGATACATTCAAAAACAGCAATGGCTGCGATAGCTTGTATAGGAATGTTACGATAAATGTATCAAAAACAACTCATGATACGTTACATATTAATCTTTGTCAGGGCGAATCGTATGATTTTAATGGAAGGAATTTTACAACTACAGCCTTAACAACAGATACTTTTACAAATAGCAATGGTTGTGATTCGCTCATAACGTTAGATTTAAAAGTACATCCATTACCAAATGTAACATTGGAATATGAACCGCATTTAAGAGATGTGCTTTGCGAAGGGGATACTATATCGTTAATTGGGGCCGGGGCAAAAGAATATATCTACTATAACAATTTAGGAGATACACTTCGGGACAGGCAAAGGCCGGTAGTAAAGATTATCACCGATGAAAACCATTATTTTGTTAAAGGAACAGACGAGTATGGTTGCTCCGGACAATCCGGAGTAACCATATATGCTGAAGCCTGTTGCAACATAATGATACCGAATGCATTTTCACCCAATGGAGATGGCTTAAACGATGGATTTGGAGTAGAAACATTAGGGCATCCCTACAACTTTGTATTGCAGGTATTCGACAGATGGGGCAAAAGAGTATTTATATCTCATAATCCCAAAGAAAAGTGGGACGGCAAATATAATGGGGGCAATATGGGAATGGGCACATACTATTATATTGTCACAGCAAATTGCAGCAACACCACCTCGTATAAACAAAAAGGAGATGTGAATTTAATAAGGTAAGGCGTATGCGCTTATTCTTATTTTAACAACCACAAAAGTTAATAATACCCGATATTAGCGATAACAAAAACCAAACAAAATACAGCAATGGAATTCAACCCAGGCAATCATATTGTACAGCTCTGTATGCAAGGCATGGAGATGGAAGAAAAGGATAAACCGGAAGAAGCAAGCAGTTTATTCCTTCAGGCATGGAACGAAGCAACAAACGATTTTGAAAAATTTATCGCAGCTTATTATGTTGCCAGGCATCAGAAAACTGCTTCAGAAAAACTAAAATGGCTGGAAACAGCTTTGCAGCTTGCTTTGGCAATCAATAACGACCTGGTCAGCGGTGCTTTTCCTAACCTGTATCTTAATATCTCCAAATGCTACGAGGAATTAAATGATCCTGACAATGCAAAAAGGAATTATGAATTATCCATTTCGTCCGCAGGTAAATTATCTGACAAAGGCCCTTTTTATCATGGCACCAGAGCAGATTTGCAGGTTGGCGATTTACTGATACCGGGCAACAGGTCCAATTACCAGCCCGAAATAATAATGAATCATATTTATTTCACGGCAAATGCCAATGGCGCAGGACTTGCTGCCGCATTAGCGAAAGGCGAGGGAAAGGAACGGGTTTATATTGTAGAACCGACAGGGGCTTTTGAGAATGACCCAAACGTTACTGACAAAAAGTTTCCCGGTAACCCTACCCGTTCCTACCGCACTCAGGCGCCTTTAAAAATTGTAGGCGAAACAACAGATTGGACAAAACTTACGCCTGAGCAGATACAACAATGGCGGGAAAAACTGGCCAATAATAAAGGAGCAATCATTAATTAATTTCAGCATAGCAGCAAATTGCCCGACTATATAAGCCGGGCGGTTTGTATTATAGAGAAGTATGTTATAAAACCTGTGTTGCCAGGATATCATCGAGCGTTTCCCTTCTGCGAATCAGTTTATAATCGTCTCCATCAACTAAAACTTCAGCCGGACGTGTCCTTGAATTGTAATTGGAAGCCATCATAAATCCGTAAGCACCTGCATTGTGGAAGCAAAGGATATCGCCTTCGTTTACTTCGGGTAATGGCCTGTCCCATGCAAAAGTGTCGGTTTCACAGATATAGCCTACAACCGTGTAAACACGTTGTTTGCCTTCGGGATTGGAAAGATTGGTAATATGGTGGTAGGAATCGTATAAGGTAGGGCGCATCAAATGATTGAAACCTGCGTCTAATCCTGCAAAAACCGTTGCAGTGGTTTGTTTGATGACATTTACTTTGGCTAAGAAATAACCCGATTCACTTACCAGGAATTTGCCCGGCTCAAAATGTATTTGAATGTCTTTACCATATTCCCTGCAGAATTTGCGATAACGCTCCGTCAATCCTTCGCCCAATACATCAATGTCAGTAGTAACATCATCGGGTTTGTACCCTACTTTAAAGCCGCTGCCAAAATCGATGTATTCAATATCGGGGAAACCCAATGCAAGATCAAACAGGATTTCGGCACCATTCAGAAAAACACCCACATCAAGGATATCGCTGCCGGTATGCATGTGAATGCCTTCTACTTTGATATTCAATGATTTGATAAGACGCTCCACATGTCGCATCTGATGAATGGAAATACCGAATTTGCTGTCGATATGCCCGGTAGATATTTTGTAATGACCGCCTGCCATGATATGCGGATTGACGCGAATGCAAACAGGAACGGTATTTCCATATTTATTACCGAATTGTTCCAGTATGGAAATATTATCGATATTCAGCTTTACGCCCAAATCAATGCATGCTTCAATTTCGGCAAAGGAAACGCAGTTGGGTGTGTAAAGAATTTCTTCAGCTGCATAACCTGCCATCAATCCGATTTTCACTTCTTCAATGGAAACAGCATCCAGTCCTGCACCCAATTCCTTGAAAATCTTCAGCACATTGATGTTGGAAAGCGCTTTCATGGCATAATGAATCTTTACATTACAATCCTTGAATGCATTTTCAAGCTTATGATATTGGCGACGCATAGTAGCTGCATCATAAACATACAATGGCGCGTCAAATTCCTGCGCTAAGCGGATTAATTGTTGGGGTGCAATCGATGTACTCATTCCTTGTTTTTTGTTTTGATAATTGTTGTAAAAAAAGAAGCCTGCCCTTTGGAGGCAAGCTTCGTAATTATTGAAATATTCTGACAATTAAACAATAAAATACGGCTCACCCGGAGAGGTCAGCTTAGCCTTTATTTGTTTTAATGCCTGAAACATATGGTTATCTTTTTCGAGGCTACGAAGATAGGGAAAGAATTGGTTTTTCAATTGCCTGCTTATGATTTGTTTGAATTGCACATTTATTTTTTAGAGGCCCGTATCATTATACCTATGTTTTCGCCCAAAACATAAATTTTTTACAAAAAATTAAAACCTTCTTTAAACCCAAAAAATATATTATATTTATGACATGACTGAATAAAACAGATTTGTTTTATTAACTAATAACCATTTTTTTAACCACTACCAAAGACCAATTTTATGAAAAAAATCTACTTTGCCGCCCTGGCAATGCTTTCAGGTTGTGTGATGTCCACTGCTGTACGAGGGCAATCTGCTGTAAATTACGCATTCACGAAAACCACGAATGGTTCGCTAACAGACATGAGTTCGGGAACCACTCAATTGGTAGCCGCAGGTGTTGATGATGGTGCATCCTCTGTAACCAATATCGGTTTCGATTTTTGGTTTATGGGTACGAGATACACGCAATTTTCCGTTAACTCAAATGGCTACTTAAGACTGGGAGGTACCGTAGTAGGTACTGCTCAATACGTTTTAGGCACTGCAAGCCAGTCATTGATAGCAGCCTGGGGCTCAGATTGTGTTACAGGTACTACGGGTAAGATTCACTATAAACTTTTAGGTACTGCTCCTAACAGAACACTGGTGATAGAATACCTGAATATGTCTGTAATATATGATGCAGCAGGTGCGGCTCCTTATTCTACTTATCAGATAAAACTATCTGAAGCGACCGGAAATATCGATTATACTTACGGAACAATCATCAGGAATTCAAGCACAGGCTACCTGAGTGGCATGGAACCGCAATACATCGGTTTTTCTACTTCTGCCACATCATTTGAAACCATAACATCCAGCACATTAGCAGTTGCCACTTCCGGAACAGCTACCAGCAATCAATATACTTTGGGATCTACGGTAGCCGACCTTTCTTCCACAACTGATGGTTCAAGGACTGTATATAGTTTTGCTTCAACGGTACCGGCTCCGACTGCTGCGAATTTTACAGCAATAACACAAGCTTCGGGAACCTTAAACTGGACTGACAATTCAACTGATGAAACAGGATTTGCTATATATCGCTCTTTAGACGGAATTACTTACACTTATATAACTACTAACGCCGCAAATACGACCACTTATAATGCTACGGGATTCTTGCCAAGCTCAACTTCTTATTGGAAAGTCTGCACCATAAGGGAAAGCAATTCAAGCTTTGCGAGTGCTACACTTACGACTCTTCCTCCCGGCAACATAACTTCAAACGGTACCGGCGGCGGATTATGGAGCGCCACCTCTACATGGACAAATGGCGTAGTTCCAACATCGGGTGATAATGTTACAATTCAGAATGGCGACAATATCACTGTTGACATAAACGCAAATGCAAATAATCTTACGATTGGCGGAGCTACTCCGAGCTCAGTTGTATTTGAAGCTACTACAGCAAGAACATTAACACTTACAGGTAATTTGACCATCAATGCAGGTTCAAGTGTTACTACAAGTACTACAGGCACACAAACAGGACATGTGCTTTCCGTAGGTGGAAACCTGACTAATAACGGCGTTCTGGATCTCAGTACCAATTCCAATACGGCCGGTGCAAACCTTACTTTTACGGGGACGAGCAGCAATACTTTCAGCGGCACAGGCACAACTACAAATATCATGTCGATGACGATGAATAAAGGAACTGCAGCAACAAATATTCTGGATTTGACTATACCTACTTTTACTGTAAAAGGAGTTAATACAGATGTTTCCGGCTTCCTTACAATTACCAATGGTACTTTGAAAATATCGGGTTCATTCAACATGACCAACCGCGTGTTTACATCAGCAGCTTATACCATTCCGGCAACAGGCGGAATCTGGCTTAACAATCCAAACTTTACAATACCAGGACAAGCCGGAAATGTTACTATGAACGGTACATTGAGGTTGTCTGCAGGTACTTACAATATAGGTACTGCGTCGGGCAATTCAGCCGCTTTGGGAGCTAATAGTATCACCACCATAGAAGGTGGCACATTGAATGTAGCAGGCAGATACGGTACCACCGCTGCAGGAACCATTATAAGTTACAGCCAAACTGCAGGTAATGTTACGGTAAACCAACTGGGATACAGCTCTACTACACTTGCCTGTTTTGATTTAGGAACGAGCACTTCTTCCACTATATTGATTTCAGGAGGTAACATCACGGTACAACTGGCAAATAGTGCTGCAACAACACCAAGAGATTTCCGTAATCAGGCCGGCACAGGCGTTTTAGGCGTAACCGGCGGGACTTTATTTTTAGGAAATGAGAATTCCGGTACAGCAAAAACATTTACTGTAGCCGGTGTATTACCCAATGTTGAGATCAGCAATACTTCAGCAGCGCATTCGGCAATTTTTAATGCCAGTCCTGTAAGTTACAATAACCTTTCACTCAATGTAAAGATCAATGCTGGAAACACTTTTGATTTTGGCAATAACGTTTATTTGTTCAATGGCAATAGCATCATAAACAATGGTACAATGGTGCATAATGGTGCAAGTTCAAGGTTCATTACATTTAAAGCGGCTACCAATATCAGCTATTCAGGTTCCGGTTCGGTAACAGCGCCTATGACAAGCCTTGAATTACAGAATGACCTGAATTTCACTATTGATCCTGCTTTCGGTAATATTACGGCTACCAGAATTATCATTTTCTCCGGAAGTTTTGTAAATGCCAATCACCTGACATTGGGCAACGGCGGAAGCACAACGGCCACACTTCAAATTGGTAATACGACTACAGCTACGACCGGCGGTACATTCGACGTAGCTCCAAACTTCAATATCGGAACAGGAGGTCAAAACATTTCTTATCTGAGAACAACCAATCCCATTACTATCGGACCGGAAGTCAACACTGCACGTGTCTTAAATAACCTTACTATTGATGGCAATACTAATCCTACAACTTTGAGCGGTGGTAACTTAAATGTAACAGGTACATTGACACTTACAACAAACTACCTGAATTTAAATGGATCCACGCTAACAGTAGGCACTTCTCCAACTGCACTGGGCACGTTAACAGCCAACGGGGGCAGAACTGCAAATGGTCTTTTAAAAAGATGGATCGGCGCTTCATTATCTACAACCGCATTTCCTATAGGTACCTCGGCTAATAACAAGTCTGCTACTATTAATTTCACGGCATCTCCTGCAGCAGGCGGAACACTTACCGCACAATGGATCAATTCAAGCCCCGGTACTACAGGTTTGCCATTGTCATCCAATCCAAGTATCACCAAAGTTTCTCATGATGGTTACTGGAGAGTGGAAGCCGGCGACGGTTTAACGGATGGTATTTATACAGCTACGTTTGTTGATAGCGGTGCAACAGATGTTACCGACTATACAGGACTCGTATTGTTGAAAAGAGCTAATTCATCTTCAAATTGGGATGCACCGGGCACTACTATTGCCCCTACAGGCTCTAACGCAAATCCTATAATTGCAAGTTCAGGCCTGACAGGGTTTTCCGAATTTGGAATCGGTGGCAGCAATACCGCGTTGCCATTAAGGATTTCAAATATCAGTGGTATCAATGCTGGTTCAAGAAACCGTATCGATTGGAAAACATTTGAAGAAAACGTGACTGCTCAATTCAATATTGAAAGAAGTAAAGATGGTAAAAGCTTTGAACAAATGGGCACAGTGAAGGCAACCGGAAAGGCAGGTGCTTATAATTTCTGGGATGATGCACCATTTACAGGTAATAATTTTTACCGCCTTGTTTCAATTGATAAAAATGACGGTAGATACATAAGTAACACAATTAAGTTGCAGGTATCTACCGGTGAAACATTCAAAATACAATGTTATCCTAATCCTGCAAAAGATAAGGTGGAATTGAATATCATCGGCACGATCGGTAACAATGCCCATGTTCAGTTGGTGGACATAAGTGGTAAAGTTATCAAAACATGGAATGAGATAAGCAATGCATCTACATTAGATATCTCTGAAATAAGCCAGGGCTTTTATATGATTCAATACAATGATGACAGTCATACCGAAAGCATCAAGATTAGCAAGAATTAAGCAATAAATGCTGATGAAAATACAAAGGGCAAATCGTTTGATTTGCCCTTTGTTCAATAAAACATCTTTTCTTTTTTGATTACTCTGCCTCTTATTTAATCAGACTCTTATTTTTTCCAGAAGGCGGTTTGTAATAGTTCTTCTTATCTGAAAGGAAACGGCTGTTTCTTTCTACTGCTTTCAGGCTATCGGTGGCGGAAATGAAATGGTATTCTTTGCTGAAAATCAAATTATCGACCTGATATTCTTCCTCCCTTGTCATCTGACCGGTGACAGGATTATAATAACGCCAGATTCCATGTTTGGTATATCCGATATCTGTCCTGACTGTTACCAGCGTATCGTTGTAGGTATCGGGGTCAGTCACCACAATTGTTTCGTATTCTTTGCTCTGATCAAGTCCGCGATAATTACCGATACACACCAGTCTGCCTTTTTCATAATATTGCGAAGTACCGTTCAATACGCCTTTGGTATAATTTTCGGTTGAAACCAATCGCTGTTCCGCATCCAGCGTTGTCCAGACACCTTCTTTTTTGTCATTGATATACTGGCCGTATTCATAGGTCAGCGGCTCCCCCATCCCTGCTTCGTGCTTATAAAACCAAAGGCCTTGTTTCCGGTTCTGATTGTCGGTTTTATTAAGGTTATCCTTTTTGCTTTCTTCCTGCTTAGAAGTTTCCGGTTTGCTTACTGTCTTTTTGTTTTGCCCAAAAGCAACAAAGCAACCCGAAAGAGTTGCTGTGCATACGATATATTGAATTACCTTCTTCATTAAGTATCCATTATCACGAATTTGGCATCAAGTACCAAATTCCAATTATTAAATTTCCAAATACAGCACTAATTATACCGCAAACGAGGTGCCGCAACCGCAGGAACTGCTTGCATTCGGATTATTAAAAATAAAACCCCTTGCATTCAATCCGCTGGCATAATCGATTTCCATTCCCAAAAGATACATACCGTGTGCTTTCTTCATGATAACCGGAATGCCCTGCACTTCGCTTTCTACATCATCATCTTCCTTTTTGTCAAAACCAAGCACATAGCTCAATCCAGAACAACCGCCACCTTTCACGCCCACGCGCAACATCATGCCTTCCATATCAGGCTGCGCCTGTAGTTGTCTTATTTCTTTCAAAGCACCTTCGGTAAATGTAACGGGCGCTGCTGTTATTATATCTGTCATTTTAATTCAAATTTTAAGAATCCGAAGGTTTTCTGCCTACGGCCTTTTTTTCTTCTTCACCACCTTCTTCTTTAGGCGCTTCTTTTTCACTTTGCTCGATGATAAATTGGGGGAAAGCCATTGTCTGGTTTTGCTGCGCAATTTGTCTTTGATGTTCCTGTATAAAAGCGCTGTAGCTTCCAAACTGGCTCATTAACTGATAACCTTCAGACGTCAAATCAAGTTTTCCGGTGTTTCCAAAGCCAATTACGGCATGTACCAAACCCGAATTCATCATGATGTCCCAGATGCGATCGGTATCTTTTTCTACCAGATTTATCTTATTGGGTTTTAAAATATCGTCCTGCAAAGATCTGATAACTTTGTCACCATCGTTATACAATGATGCTAATGCCTTATCAATAATTAATATATCTTGTTGTTTCCTGTCCAACATAGCCGGTAAGGGCACTCTGTTTTTAAATCTTTCCAATGCTTTTTTTCTTCTCGGCTGATCTCCCTTTATCTTTTTCAGAGGCATAACAGTTTCGTTTTTAATGAATTTTGTAAAACCTAATCGAATCTACTACATTTTAGCCAAAACAGTAATACCGCCTTTTACCGCTTCACCAATCTTAACATCTATCTGTGTTCCAACCGGGAAAAATACGTCCACCCTGGAACCGAAACGAATAAATCCGAATTCGTCATTTTGCTTAATCGCATCGCCGTCTTTCACATAATACTTAATACGGCGGGCCATTGCTCCTGCAATCTGACGCATCAGTAAAGTTACATTATTATTGCTTACCACTACTGTTGTGCGTTCGTTCTCCGTAGAAGATTTCGGATGCCATGCTACCAGATATTTTCCGGGATGGTATTTTACATAATCAACCTTTCCGTTGATAGGGCTGCGGTTTACGTGCACATTTAATGGTGACATGAAGATTGAAACCTGCAATCTTTTGTCTTTAAAAAACTCAGGCTCCATCACCTCTTCAATTACCACAACTTTACCATCGGCAGGCGCTACAATCAAATTGTCTCCTTTTGTAAAATTACGCTTCGGAATACGGAAGAACCATAGAACCCAAAACCACAGCAAGAAGAATACTATCTGGAACAGCCAATATAAAACCGGAATAATTTCTAAAAGAAAATGGGCATTCAACCACGCCAGACCGGCAAAAAGAATGGTTGCTATTGTTACGTGTATATAACCTTCGCGATGTAAGTACATAATTATGGGTATGTTAGACTTTAGATGTTAGATATTAGATACCGGATTTTAAATGTCAGCTATTAGAAAAAGAGTTGAATCGGATACTTGCGTTTAAAGATTCTACTTTAAAGCCTGTCCATAAACCAAAGATATAGAGTATGGAAATCTAATATCTATTGTCTAAAAGCTGATATCTTTTTTCAAAAGGGTGCAAAGATAAGCACAATTTTAGTTCATGAACAAAGCAGCATAGCAAAAAGCAAATGGCAAGGTAACCAACAAAGAATCAAATCTGTCCAAAGCGCCGCCATGCCCCGGCATCATGTTACCGGAATCTTTTACGCCGGCCAGTCTTTTCATTTTAGATTCCAGTAAATCACCTGCGGTTCCGGCTGTGGCAGCCAGTAATGCCAGCACCATCCAGTCAATCATCTGATAATTTTGCTTGACAGAATCAGGCGCAAAATAACCCCATACTGCGGCGCCTGCAATGGTCAGGATAGCGCCACCGGCTGTTCCTTCCCATGTTTTCTTTGGAGATATCGGAGAAAAAGGCGTTTTACCGATAAAGGAACCTACGATATAAGCCATGGTATCATTCATCCAGATCATTAAAATCAAAGCCAGGGGAATAACAAAGTAAATGCCCCTTAGTGTTACCAGAAAAGCCATTGGCATTGAAATATAAAACAATGCCACGATTGCAGAAAAACCTGCAATTAATCCTGTTTTCTTATGTAAAATGGTCAATAACATCAATAATACCGGAAAAATTACAGTGATAATTGCAATCTGAGGTGTCGCCGTCAACATCATCATGGGGATGGAAACAGTAACGCCTGCACCAAAAATCTGCGTAAGCCACATTAGCCATTCCGGGAAATAAGCATCCGGAAATATCAATGACATCAACTTAAAAAACTCCCGGATACACAAAAAGCCAATCAGCAATGCCAGCATAAAAATTGCACTCGGGTTTTCAAGCAAAAGCCCCAGCATCATCACAATGGCAAAAACTATAGCAGAGCCCAAACGGGTAAAAAAGACAGGCCAATTCATTATTCAGATTTGAGATGTTAGACTTTAGATGTTTAGATATTACACTTTAGATATCAGATGTTATTCATATCCCATTGCCCTTCTTTGCCTTCAGGTATATGAACGCTCCAGTTGCGGGGTAATATGGTCCTGCTTTTAAAAAGAAAAAATAATGTTGTTGCAACCAACGAGGTGGCTATAATAAATAAAATAATGACTGTCTGATTGTTTTCAAGACTTTTATCCAGTGCCGGGTTCGAGTAAATACTCGCCAGTGCCTGTACACCATTGACAACCAGGTGCAACAAAACACTCAACCAGATGCTTGATGTAAGATAATATACAATTCCTAAAATGACGCCTGAAATAAAAATGGGTACAAATTCAGAAATGGAGGTATGAAAGACAGCAAAAGCCAATGCAGAAACGCCGATTGAAAACCACCATTTGGGTACAAAGCTGTGGGCAAATTTCATCAACAAACCTCTGAAGAAAAATTCTTCACAAAACGCCGGAACAACTGCTATCAGCATGATATTTCTGATAGTTGCCAATGTATTGCCGCTTGACAAATAGGTATTTATAAATTTTTCTCTTTGCTCGTCCAGTTCCTTGGATGCTGTTCCCAGGTTAAGATCTTTTAACCAGGAGCCTAATGGCGCTACAAAAAATATAAGAAAAATACCTAAAAACACGGCCAATACAATCTGAATCGGTTTCTCCGGTTTCTTCAATCCCAGATATGCCCCGGGTTGGGGATCTGCCAGATAAGCATATAATAAGGCGGGAAGTAAAAAGGTAGTAATCTGGAAAATAGCCTGCGAAATAAAAATAACATTGGGATGGTTGTACATGTCGCCTTGCATAAACGAATCCAGATGCTCGGAAGAGATACCCGCTGCAATGCTTATGTAACGCATCATTGCGAATGCTCCAAGCAAAAACAACAAACTCCAAAAGGCAAGCATTATAACTAATTGTACAGGTGCAGGCTGAATCCGAAGATATTTTTTGAACATACTATTTATATAAGCGTTTTAGTTCTCCTGTTTTGGGTTTGCAAAAGTAAGGCATTTGATGCCCCCAAAGAAACAATATGAAAGAAGCGTCTATATTTAATTTTATGCCTAAATAATTGCTAAAAGGTTTTGTATCACAGGCGCAAAGCTTAATTTTAACCGCATTTGCAAAAACGGTGCTGAATGCCTGGCTTTTTTAATTAATTAACTGAATCTATGAGGAATAAAATTGCTTTTCTTTTATTGACTGTTGCCACAGGAACATTGTTGTTTTCGACTGATGTTGCTGCTCAATCCAAAAAGAAAAGAAAGAAAGTGGTACAAGTGGAACATCTGGAGCCCTGGCAAATCGATACTTTGATTAATCCAATTCCGATAAACAGGCAGATGTTTACGGAAAATGTTGAAAAACAGATTAAAAAAGCCGATTTGATGGATGGAGAAGTGGATGGCACCATAGATATAGAAGACACTATGGCCGCCCGTTTGTTTACCAAAGGCATGCTTTCCGATGCCAGACATGTACTGGTTCATATTGAAAACCTGCCCAATACGCCGCATCAAACCAAAATTTATTACCACCGTGCTTTGGAAGTGCTTCTGCGCGCATTGAATAACAAATCGCATACAGCTGAAAACGGCGTTTATGTAGTAAGGATGATAGCCAATTTTGAGGAATTGATGTTGGCGCGCGAATTCAATACCGTTCATGATTTTATGCAGCAAAATGCCAATATCTATACTTTAGACAACAGCGCATTGCTGGACGATTACCCAGCTGAAAAAGCCTATGTCTTTAAAGTTGTGGGCGAAGCGAAACCGGAAATGATGATTAAGCGCCTACCGGAATTTGCAAGAGAATCTTATGCCGACCCGATTATAGCCGCTGCGGCAAAAATCATGCCGGGAACTATCTTGACTTATGCCACTTCTACGAGCTACCTGAGCGCAGCCGTAAGAAGAAATCAGGATCCATTGGTACAAACCATTGTGCGAGTTGGTACCGAATCGCGTCAGCCGTTAAAGGCTTTGCCGTTCCTGCAACAGATCTATAAAAAGAAGCGCACAATTAAAGAAGTGGATGCTATTACTTCCGATCCCAAACTTTATTATAAAGCATTGGTTGGCCTGAAGATAGAAAATGATAACGTTACCGAAAAATCGGTAGATCAGGAATTGAATTTGCGCGGTCTGGAACTGGTGCGTGAAGTCAACAGCCTCCACGACTCCCCCGCCCCTGTCCGTTTCAAATCAATAATGGATTACAACGCTCCTGAATTATACTTCATGATGATTGGCAGCCAGGACGAAATTTACACCAGTAGCTTTACCTGGATGTTTGACCGGATGCTGGAACAAATGAAGCCCATGACCGGCGATCAGTTACTGGATACCGTACACAGAAGCCATTTCCGTACTTTCATCAGAATGGCTGCTGGTTACAATAAACTTTCTCCTTTTTTGATGACTATGAATGAGGACAAGAAAAACGAATTGATGAAAGGTTTTGTGGCAAATCTGGAAATGGGCAGTAACGATGATCTGGAAGATGCGGTAGATGTGGCCGATGCATTCGGCAGCATTACAGACACTTCATTAATGCTGTTTCTTAAAAAAGAAATCAAAAGCAACTATGAAAGGACCTATAATGCCAATAATGAACATAGCGAAAAGGGCATAATAGTATATGGTATATTAAGCACCATTTTTAACAGTGCGGATAATTCAGCCCAATTAAGCGGTAACTTAAGTGTTATTCCTCCTATTACGTTTGTGCCGTATAGTTCTTTGATTAATGATAAAAAAGAAGTGGTTGTTCAGGCGTTTTTTTATGGCGATGAAGACGGAAAAAGTTCTTTTGAAAGCTTTAAAACAAATTTCCCGGCTGCCAAATGGAAAAAAACGGAAAATAAAAGCTGGGTGACTTTTATATCTGTAGGAGCGGTAAACCCTATTACGGTTTATGCAAACTTACCTTTGGAAGAGCCGCAGGACGAAGAAGCTCAGAATGCTTTGTTTAAATATATGAGCGATAATAAAGTCGTTCCGACTTTTGTCATACACCGTGGGCACAGCTATCACCTGGGCGGCTCTCTGGAAAACCTTACGCCTGAAGTTAAAATTGTGATGCTGGGTTCATGCGGCGGCTACCACATGCTGGCACAAGTGCTGGACAAAGCACCCGATGCAAATATCATTTCATCCAAACAAGTAGGTTCCAAATCTGTAAATGAGCCTATTATCAAATCTATATTTGATCAATTACTTGTGGCTAAAGATGTGGATTGGATCAATACATGGACCGGTCTGGAAAAATATTTCAGCACAAGGCCTGCAGGAGAAAAGGATTTATTCAGCGATTATGTGCCGCCTAACAAGAATTTAGGAGCTATTTTTATTAAAGCGTACAGAAAAATGATGTTGAATAACGAAGCGGAATAATTTTAAAATAATGATTGCTCCGGTTTGTGTTTCCACAAACCGGAGTACAATAAAACTGAATTTGTATTTCCGGGCGTTGCTTAACAGCAACGCTTTTTTATTAAATCCAACGAATATGGAATACAATCTCTTATTGTAAACCCGAAACAGTAATTTTGCAGCCAATCTGCAAAATATAGGGTATGATGACAGCAAGAGAAGAAAGAAAAATAAAATTAGAACGTGTTGCAGATCTTGCAACGCGGTGGATAGGGTCTATTTCTTCCCTCATTTTCCATTCATTCTTCTTTATTATAGCATTTCTATTACCGGGAATGGGTATTGTCAGTTTCGAAAGAATGCTGCTGGTATTAACAACGGTTGTTTCGCTCGAAGCCATTTATCTGGCCATTTTCATTCAGATGTCTGTCAATAAGAATAGCGAGGACATTGAAATTATCCAGGAAAATGTAGAAGAAATTCAGGAAGATGTGGAAGAGATTCAGGAAGATATTGAAGAAATAGAGGAGAATATTGATGAAATTCAGAAAGATGTAGATGAAATTCAGGAAGATATTGAAAGCGATACCGAAGAAGAAGAATTGATTGAAAAACAGGAGACACAAACGCTTGCCAATATTCAAAACATTTTATTAAAGCTACAGGAAGAAATCGAAATATTGAAACGGAAATGATGAAGCGTTTTCTGAAACGATTTGAAAATTAATTAATTCTCTTGCCGCCAACGATCTAGCCCATTTTTAAAGATGCATTCAGATGCATCTTTTTTTATTTCGGACACTAATAAATCATTTTGCCTTTTTGGACTGATTTTAGCCAAAATACCTAAATAATTGATTATCAATATCCCGCAACCTGCGGGACGCCATCGGAGCTTCCCGATGAAGCACCGCAGGTTGAGGGACCCTGTCGGGCTTTCCCGGTGAGGCGCCGCAGGTTGAGGGATGCTGTCGGACTTTCCCGATGAGGCGCCGCAGGTTGAGGGACGCTGTCGGGGTTTCCCGATGAGGTGCCGGAGATTGCGGGACGTTATCGGACTTTCCCGATGAAGCGCCGCAGGTTGAGGGACGTTATCGGACTTTCCTGATGAAGTGCCGCAGGTTGAGGGACGCTGTCGGGCTCTACCGATGAGGCGCCGCAGGTTGCGTCTGTCTTTCTGATATAAAATAGACACTCAGTAATCCTTATTTTAAGAACTATTTCAGGTAAATGGCTGTTAATATAAAGTCGTGTTCTCATAATATTTAATTATCTTTAAATATGGACAAATTTCTACTATTGATTCTGTCGGCAATCCTCATTTCTGAAAATTCAAATGCACAAAAATCTAAAAATGACAGCATTAAAGTAATTCCTGTGTTTGAAACAGATACTTTGATGAATCCCGTTCCGGTCAACAGAGCTTTATTTGCAGATAAAGTAAAGGCACAAATCAGACAGAGCGATTTAAAAGACGGGGAAGTGGATAAGGTTATTGAACTGGAAGATACTGTCATTTCTCAAAAACTTACCGAAGCTTTGTTGTTCAAAGCTCCGGAAATATTGATTCATATAGAAAACATGCATATTCCTCATGCAACCAAAATTCAATATTACCGGATTCTGGAAACACGGATGCGTCAATGGAATAACCTACGCACTACGCGGGAAAATGCTGCTTATATTCAAAAATCAGCAGAAAATTTCGATAATATATTGAGGGGAATTGAAGAAAATAACCTTGCAGATTACATTTCAAAAAATAAAAATATCATTACCCTCGATAATACTGCACTGTTGACGAATTATCCTGATTTAAAAGGGTCGGTTTATGAAGCTGTCGGAATGGCCAGCCCTGAAATGATGATAAACAGGCTGCCTGAATTTGTAAATGAACCTTATGCTGATCCTGTTATTGCAGCAGCGGCAAAAGTGGTTCCGAATATTGTTTTGAATTATGCCTTGTCAACCGGCAATTTAGGAAAAGCCGTTAAAAGGAACCAGGATCCGCTTGTAAAAACTATTGCTGCTATTGCAGAAAAATCGGCTGCACCACAAAAAGCTTTGCCGTTCTTAGATGAAATTTATGAAGGACGCAAAACAATTGAAGAAGTCGATAAGCTTAGCCGTAATCAAAATAATTATTTTAAAGCACTGGTAGCATTAAAGTTACAAGGTACATCTAAAGTTGAAAAAACATTGGATAATGAAATTAATTTCAGAGGATTGCAATTCGTAAGGGTTGCAAATGAGCTGCACGAAAGCCCTGCAAATATCCGTTTCAAAGGCCTGATGGATTTCAATGCTGAAGAGCTTTATTTCATGATGATTGGCAGCCAGGATGAAATTTATACCAGCAGCTTCACCTGGATGTTTGACCGTATGATGGAAAAAATGAAACCGATGAGCGGCGATGCTTTCCTCGAAAAAGTGCATAAAAGCCGCTTCAGAACCTTTCTGAGAATGTCGGCAGGCTATAATGAAATTTCAAAATTCCTCAATTCGATGGACGAAAACCATCAGAATGAATTGATGAAAGAGTTTGTTTCGGGTCTGGAAAAAGGCCCTTTGAATGATTTGGAAGATGCAGTTGATGTGGCGGATGCCTTCGGAAGCCTGACCGACCCGGAACTGATTTCGTTTTTGAAGGATGAAATATTGCAGCAATACCATCAGAGAATTAATAAAAAAGGAACAGCGGTTTATGCATTGCTTTATACTATTTTTAATAGTGCCGGAAACGATTCTGCTATCAATAATGATTTTCAGAATATTTTGCCGCCCATCACTTATGTGCCGATTAGTGTTTTAAAAAATAAGGACGGAAAAATTGTGCAACAGGTCTTTTTTTATGGCGACAAGGACGGAATGGGTGCTTTTAACGGTTATCTCAGCCTTTTCAGAAACGGCAACTGGAAGATTGAAAGGAATAAATATTGGGCTACTGTTACAGCAACGGGGAAAGTGCCGATTGAGATTTATGTAAATGTGCCTTTGCCGGAAGAGGCGGACGAAAACGATGTTTATGCCCAAAAGCAATTGCAAACATATATAGATGATAATGCCCTGGAACCATCTATTGTTATCCACCGCGGACATAGCTATTACCTGCCTACTACGCTGGAACATCTGAGCCCTGCTGCTAAAATCGTGATTTTGGGTTCCTGCGGTGGTTATCATAATCTGGCTAAAGTGCTGGATGCTTCGCCTGATGCCAATATTATTTCATCCAAACAAGTAGGCGCATATCGGGTTAATACACCTATTATCAGCGCAGTAAACAAAATGTTGCTGGCCGGTGAGGATGTAAACTGGATTGAGATGTGGCATGATCTTTCGAGGTATTTTGCCGCACAAGGGGCTGTAACAAATGATCTTTTTAGCGATTATGTACCGCCGAACAAGAATCTGGGAGCTATTTTTATTAAGGCTTACAGGAAACAGATAGACTCAGAATAAGGAGTACCTATTGAAAAATTTCAACAAAACAAGATAAATGTCAGAACAGATCAAATTATCTAAAATAAGTACACGAGCTCCAAAAGGTATTGACAAAGATGAAACAAAAGGCAAAACACTGGCCATTCTTCAGGAGCTGGATGAGCTCCAGAACCTGATGTTTGCAGAGAGAAAACATGCCTTATTGGTTGTCATTCAGGGCATGGATGCATCCGGAAAAGATGGGTTGATTAAAGATGTTTTCGGTTCGTTGAATCCGCAAGGTGTTAAAGTCCAATCTTTTAAGACACCAACGGAAGAGGAGGCAGCGCACGATTTCCTTTGGCGCATTCATAAAAATACGCCCGAAAAAGGCATGATTCAATTGTTCAACCGTTCACATTATGAAGATGTGTTGATAACGAGAGTGCATGGCTGGTGCGACGATAAAACAGCAAAAAGGCGCATAGATGCTATCAATAATTTTGAGCAATTACTGGAAGAGAATGCCACGCATGTTATTAAACTTTACCTGCATGTAAGTCATGAAGAGCAAAGAAAAAGACTGGAGGAACGCCTTGAAATTCCCCGCAAAATGTGGAAATATAATCAGTCAGACCTGGCTGAAAGCGAACTTTGGGAAGCGTATATGAAATACTATGAAACAGTTTTCAAAAAATGCGATTCGGTGCCCTGGCATATTATTCCGGCTGACCAGAATTGGTACAAATCTTATCTGGTTGCTACAATCATCAGGGATACTTTGAGAGCTTTTAAAATGGAATATCCGGAGCTGAAGGAGTGAATAGGCAAATGGCGAATCAATGTTTATTAAGTTAGGCTTTTATTTAAACCTTATAGGTTTTTAAAACCTATAAGGTTTAAAGAGATAAATAAAAGTAAATGAGAAATAACCAATTGACTATTCGCCATTTACCTATTCACAATAATTATTCCAACTCCACAAAAACAGGTAAATGGTCTGACACTTTTCTTACCATATCCCATTGAATTGCAGTATAAAATGAAATAATACCGGAAGTTAATTTCTTGAATTTATTTTCCGGATAAAATATATTATCATAAGCCGAGGCCAGACAGTCTCCATTTTTACAATTCTGCTTTAAAGTAGTCTTCTGCCCTGTGAATGCAGGCACAAAACCGAGCTTTTTTAAGGGATTGAAAACCGTATGCGATTCCGGACAATTAAAGTCCCCCATAAAAATGAGGTTGTTTCCGGAGTACAATTGAGGTATTGATTTCAGGTATTTCAGTTCTGTTTCAGGTTGCTTTTTCTTCGGAATGGCATGAATAGTTACCAAAGTAAATACAAGATTTCCTTTCTCGAAGGTACCCATAAACGGCTCCCTGCAAATTTCATTACGCAATTTTGAAGCCAGATAAACTTTTCCTTTGGGCTTTATTTCGCCGGTTTTCCATAAAAAAGCATAGCGTTCTCTTTCCTGCGGATTATCAGAAGTGGTGATTTCGCTGATGGAATAGGTCCATTTGTTACCTGTTCGATTGAGCGCATCTGCCAATTTTCCCACTGCCTGTGCACCTGAAGACCCGGAATTGACCTCTTGTATTGCAACAATATCGAAGGTTTTCAATGATTGAGCCATTAAATCGATTATTCAATCTTTCTTGTTTGTTCCGAAATTCTGCAAATTCCAGGATGCAATGCGCACTTTCCCGATGGATGTCAAACAACAGAAAAGGCAGACAACAAATAGTAAAATCTTAATAGAACTTATAGATAAAGTAAAATTCACAATTAATTGGTATTCTTTAATTTAATAAAAATTAATCCACAATAAATTTTTGGTGCAATTTGGTGTCATCCAATTCATTTTCCCAACGGGCAACCACACAGCTTGCAAGGCAGTTTCCCATTACATTTACGGAAGTCCGCGCCATATCCATCAATTCATCAATACCAAAAATCGCCATAATAGGCCATAAAGGAAGATTAAATGTAGCTGCAGCGCCAATTAAAATAACCAAAGAAGCCCTTGGCACACCTGCCACGCCTTTGCTGGTGAGCATTAAAGTCAGCCCCATTGCGATTTGTTGACCGATACTCATATGAATACCTGCAGCTTGTGCGACAAAGATAGATGCCAAAGATAAATAAAGTGTAGTGCCATCAAGATTAAAGGTATATCCGGTTGGCATTACAAATGAGACGATTTTACGCGGAACGCCAATCTTCTCCATATTTTCCATTGCCTTGGGAAGTGCACTCTCAGAACTGGTGGTTGCAAAAGCGATGGAAACGGGCTCTTTTATTGCCCTGATGAAATTTTTCACGGGTATTTTACAGATTGCCATCACTGAACCAAAGGCCAAAATGATGAACACAAGGAGCGCACAGTAAAGGGTCAAAAGCAGTTTTCCAAGGGCAAAAAGTATGTCCGTTCCGAGCTCAGCGGTGGCATGTGCGATGGCAGCTCCGACACCGAAAGGAGCAAAATACATGATAATATTTGTGAATTTGAACATGGTTTCCGAAAGGCTTTCGGCAAATAAAAGCATGGGCTTTTTCTTCTCTTCGGAAAGCATGGCAAGACCGATTCCGAATATAATACTAAAAACCACTATGGGTAATACTTGGCCTTCGGCGACAGATTTCGCTATGTTTTCAGGGAAGATATCGAGTATATGATCCTGCCAGGTTTTGCCCGGAGCATCAGGTAAACGATTGATAAGTCCTGCCGGTACGCTCACATTTGAACTATCCAAAATAGCGATCATCTTCTCCTGCATCTGTCTTTCAGAAGACTTTGGCAAAGCATGAATGAGTCTTTCCGGAATATGAATATTGCTTCCGGCTTGTGAAATATTAATAGCAAGCAACCCGATGAGCAATGCAAAAGTGGTTACAATTTCAAAATAGAGTAGGGATTTCCAACCCATCCTGCCAAGTTGTTTCAGATTGGAATGTCCGGCTATTCCTACTACCAACGTTCCGAACAGAATGGGTCCTATTACTGTTTTAATTAATTTTAAAAATACCTTACTTAACACCTGAAGGTTAAGTGCAATATCCGGAAAGTGTAATCCGACTTGTACACCTACTACCATGGCGACTAAAATCCATGTTGTCAAAGATTTTCTGAAAACAGCATAGCCTACGACACAAAAAGTAAAAGCAAACCACAAAGCATTAATTACTGACATTTCGACATTAACCCATTTTTCAAGAAAGAGGAAAGTAAATACCGCAGCCAACGAAAAAGTTATTAAAGATAATATACTAAATATTTTTTTCATTCTAAAATATTATAATGTAAAATTTGAATTTTCCATCCGATGCCTAAATATATAAATTTTTATCGGCAAAAGGGAGAAAAACAGTAAATTTCATTTATACATAAGTATAAAAATTAATTTGAAATTAGAATTTGAAATAACATCAGGCTTAATGTATATTTTTATAACAATAACCTATATAAAATTTTGTTTTTTAGCATTTTAGTATCAAATTAATTAAACAAAAATTATTCTCTGCCAGTATGGCATTAGGTAAAATAAAAAATAAACTTAAAATTTTGGTTTTCAATATTTTAAATTATATTTTCAAACTAAAATATAAATTTGAATTTAAAAAATCAGATGCAAAAAAACCTTTGAAAAAATGAATTAAATTATCTATTTTTATCTATGATTGTTTAAGTCAATTTTTTGAAGCCGCAGATTTCTGTATTTATGCTAAAATGGTTTATAAAAATTATTAAAAAATAAAATAGAACATTAAATGATTTTATTAAATTTAAAAAATAGAATTTTATATCCCTACCCTATTTAATTGAAATCTGAGAAATGAAATAAATAGTGCCAAATAGACACAATAAATTTATATTTACTTAAACTTTAATTTTAAACAAATTTATATTTTTTCATGTTTTTTATTTAGCTAATAATATTAATAGTTTGAAAAGTAAATATTTGATAAAATCAAAATATTTTAGACGTCTAAAAATCCACACAACTATTTAAAAGAAGAAGCCTTATTTAAATATTAAAAATTTAAATAATATAATTAAATTTAATTTAACTAACAAATAAAATAAAAACATTAGATATTAACACATGCGAAATAGAAATAAATATTAAATAAAAATCATTCGTTCAGTTCAATTACATATAAACAAATCACATAAATAGATTTACGAACGTAAAGGTCACCTTCCGAAATAGTTTGAATATTCAGATTTGAATTCAATTCTTATATAATTTAATTTTGAATTTTTATTTTTCACAAATTAGCTTCAGATAAATATTTCAATAAGAACTAAAATATCTTAAACTAAAAAATAAATAATAAAAAAGAAGATTCAACACGAAGCATTCATTTATATATCTAATTTGTTTTAAAGCAAAAAACGGATGATTAAATGCCATTTTATCAAATGCTTCCGCAATTGACTAAATCACACAAAATCTTAAAATAAAAACAGGCAATTAAGCGTTGGATGTTTCTTTCTAAAACAAGTACTGAAATACAAAAACAGGTTTAAAAACGGCAGGCATAGCAAAAGATTCGGACCGCTGAAAGTTTGCTAAAATGAGACATAATATCTTTATTTTCTTTTATGCAATTCTCAGGAGATTCATTTGACATTCACCTACTCTTTCAGGCTTCATTTTGATTAAACTTAATAAGCCTGCTTTCGCTGATTAGAACCTCGTTAAGGCATCACAAGGATAAAAGCATCTTCTTGATATTCCGGACACAAAAAAGCCCAATCTTTAGAAGAAGATTGGGCTAAGTTATTTTCAGCTAAAATCCGGTATTGTTAACCGAACCTTGGGTGTTGCAACATATTTATGAAATACATTCCGTGGCTCGGATCAATAACCAGCATAAATAAGAGGCCGAAAATGGACCCCCAAAGATGCGCGTCATGATTTACGAAGCCGGCATCTTTTTTAGCCAGATAAGCGGTATATCCAAGGTATATTACAGCAAACAAGATACTTGGCATGGGAATTGAGAAAAAGATATAAATCGTATTCCAGGGATCTAAATAAATGCTTGCAAAAATAATAGCGGCTACCCCACCCGATGCACCAAGGGAGCGATAAGCCGGATTATGGCGCTTTTTGAAATAGCTCGGAATGCAGGAAACGATTATTCCGATTAAATAAAGTATAATAAAATACTGGTAACCAATATACTTCTCTAATATTTCACCGAAAAAATAGAATGAAATCATATTAAAGGCCAGATGCATGGTATCGGCATGAACAAATCCGGCTGTAAGAAAGCGATAATACTCAACCGGACTATTCATTTTGGCCGGCCAAAGCAACAGTTTATCCATTAAGCTATGATTTTGAAAAGCAGCAAATGAGATTGCAGCAGTAATGATGATTATGATGAGTGTAACGGACATGCCTTTGAAGTTGGAAGATTTGAAGTCGGAAATTTAGAACTTTTCTCTTGCGAAGCAAAATTTAGATTTGAAAGAGATGGTTATTATTAATTTAGAACTTGGAATTTGAAACATGAAACTTACATTTGTCCCTCATAATTTCCTGTCCTGTTTGAATTTATCTTATTACATAGCAAAACGCATAGGCGCTAATAAAAAAGCTTCCTTTTCCCGGTTTATTATCAGACTGGCAACCGTGGCAACGGCATTGAGCGTAGCAGTAATGATTATTGCGGTGGCAACAGTGTTTGGATTTAAAGAAACTATTAAGGATAAGCTTTTTGTATTTTGGGGACAGATCCAGATTGCACCTTTTAATCCAAATCCGTCAACCATTATAAGTCTTGCGCCATTTGACTATAATGCTTCCCTTGAAAAACAAATTAAATCGGAACCTGAAGTAACAGCGGTACATCCTTTTGCCATAAAGGCAGCCATTCTGAATACCGGCACCACCATGCAGGGCATTAAGTTAAAAGGCGTGGAAAATGATTATGACTGGCAAAGCAATAATGCCATAAAGTTTGAAGGCTCGAAACCCGATTTTAATGTTCCGGAATATACACGCCAGATTGTTTTATCACAAACAATACTAAACAAACTGGATCGGAAAATCGGCGATACACTTATGGTCTGGTTCATTGACCCGGAACAGGAATTTCCCCGTGTAAGAAAATTACAGATTTGCGGCACCTACCACACGGGCATGGAAGAAATTGACAATAATTTTTCTATTTGTGATATAAGATTGCTCAGGCGGATTTCAAACTGGAATGATAAAGCAATCAATGGTTATCAGGTCAGCATAAGGGATTATGAACAATCCGACACTGTTGCAGAACATATTTACCAGAGATACCTGACGCCGCCAATGGACAGGACAACCATGAAGGATTTGTATGGCAATATTTACAGCTGGCTCGGACTCATGAATACAAATGCCTATGTTATCCTTTTCATTATGGCTATCGTGGCAATTATCAATATGGCAACGGCCTTGTTGATATTCATTATGGAACGTACCAATATGATAGGCACCTTAAAAGCCATCGGAATGCCGAATGCCAAATTGGAAAAAATATTTATGTATCATGCCGCTAATGTCGCCATCAAAGGTATTCTGTTTGGCACTGTATTTGGTCTTGGCCTTTGCCTTATACAACAATATACCCATTTCATTAAACTGGAAGAATCGGCCTACTATATGCAATATGTACCTATCAAAATAGTGTATTGGCAAATATTGCTGATTGACCTGGGAACTTTGTTAGCCTGCGTTTTGTTTATGCTGATTCCGGTTATAATGGTAAAAGGTATCAGTATTGTAAAAGCTTTGAGGTTTAAGTAATCGGTAATCCAACCTTTATGAGGTTTTAAACACTATAAAAGGTTAGGAATAAAATGCTCCGGGTTAAATAAGGTTAAAAATCCGTCCCGCCATCATTCATTTCCTTTATTTTGTTTTTTATTGAAATTAAATAGGCTGCTTTAGTTTCAAATTTTTATTTTTGCTTGCTTCCGTAAACATTTGTCGTGCGGAATAATAGTAAACAGCAATCGTTTATTATCCGGACAGGATAATTTAAATAATCAAAATGAAAAAAGCACCTTCATATATATATTCTATTATTGGTATTTCATTAGTTCTTTTCCTTTTGGGAACAATCGGATGGTTAGTAATTAACGGTCGCGGTATGTCCAAGTACTTTAAGGAACAAATGGAATTGCAGGTTATCCTTCATGACAATACCCGTGATGAAACAACCAAGCAACTGGAAGGTATTCTTCAGAAACAACCATTTGTAAGTAAGGCTACCATTGTTACAAAAGAAGAGGCTGCCACACAAATGCAAAAAGAAATGGGCGAAGATTTCATGCAGCTTTTAGATGTCAACCCTTTGTATTCTTCTATCTCTGTAAACCTGCGTTCCGATTATGTAAATACCGACAGCATCAATAAGATTAAAGCCTTTTTGATGCAAAGCAATATTGTAAGGGAAGTAACTTACGAAAAGGTAGTAGTTGATCAGATGAATGCAACATTCAGGAAATTCGGCCTGGTATTGGGTGCCATTGCGTTAATATTATTTATTGCGGTTATTATTATTATCGACAATACCGTAAGATTGGCCATGTTCAGTAATCGTTTGTTGATAAAAACCATGCAAATGGTAGGCGCTACAAGGTGGTTTATTGCAAAACCTTTCGACAAAAAAGCCATTACCACAGGCTTGCTCAGCGGTCTGATAGCAATCATAGGGCTATATCTTTTGAAGTATGCAGCAAGTTCTTATATTCCTCAAATGGTTATTTTTAATGACGGAACCTCGTTGGCCATTCTTTCATTGGTAATATTATTGGTCGGAGTACTGATTTCCGTTCTGAGTACGCACCGTTCCGTAATCAAATACCTGAAACTAAAACTCGACGACCTTTATTAAAAACTTTATTACATTCCAATAAAAACACTAATTTTAGCCCTTTAAAAAATATAAAATGGCAGTAGTTAATTCTCCAAAAAAATCACCGGCATCCAAGAACACGCTGTTCCTTTTCGACAAAACAAATTACTATATCATGTTTGCCGGAATAGGCCTGATTCTTTTAGGTTTTATATTAATGGCAGGCGGTAAAAGCCAGGATCCGCATGTTTTCAACAAAGAAGAAATCTATAGCTTCCGCCGTATTACATTAGCACCGTTTCTAATCATCGCAGGTTTTGTAGTGGAAGTGGTAGCGATCATGAGAAAACCCAAAACCACTCAAGAGAAAATCTAATTTATTCAAATACTTTAAAGCGGTTTGAGACTTCAGTTTCAAACCGCTTTTTTTATTGTGCGAAAGATTCCCTTGACACAGGATAACTCCACCTTTCCATTTTCGCCGTCGCGCCGCTGCGAGAACCTTATCCCAAAGCTTCAGCTCCAAAAATTGACATAACTCATAAACGGGCACACAATCATCATCCTTATTCATTTTCGTTTTAACTTTAAAAATTAAATCAACGATTGTATGTCACTTTTCAATAAAGAAATAGAGACAATGCCTTTAGACAAATTAAGGTCATTGCAAAACAAGAATCTTAAAGACAAAGTAGAACAGCTTTATGCCAAAGTTCCGTTTTACAAACAGCTTTTTGATAGTAACGGCATTGCTCCCAAAGACATACAAACAGTTCATGATCTCTACAAAATACCTTTCACCAAAAAGAATGCATTACGTGACAACTACCCGTTCGGGTTATTTACAGTTCCCAAAAATGAAGTGGCAAGATTGCATTGCAGCAGCGGCACAACCGGGAAACCCATTGTTGTAGGTTATACCTGGCATGATTTGGAAATCTTTTCGGAAGTAGTAGCACGTTCTTTAGCCGCAGCAGGTTGTAAACCCAGCATGCTTTTGCAAAATGCATATGGCTACGGATTATTTACCGGAGGCTTGGGTTTGCATTATGGCGCTGAAAAATTAGGCATGACGGTATTGCCCATATCAGGCGGCGGAACAGAGAAACAATTAATGCTGATGCGCGATTTTGAAAGCGATGCCATTTGTTGCACCCCATCTTACGCATTGACACTTGCCGAAGAAATCAGGAAACAGGGAATCGACCCTTCATCCATAAAATTAAAGTATGCCATATTAGGAGCAGAGCCCTGGACGGAAGGTATCAGAACGGATGTGGAAAAAGGATTAAGGCTTTCTGCAAGCAATATATATGGTTTGAGCGAAATAATGGGGCCGGGTGTTTCTTCTGAAGACTTTGAAGAAAAAGGCACCGGAAGTTATATCTGGGAAGATCACTTCTATCCTGAAATTGTTGATAAAGATACCGGAGAACCGCTGCCTTATGGAAGCCAAGGTGTGCTGACATTTACCACACTTACCAAAGAAGCGATGCCCCTCCTCCGTTTCTGGACAAATGACATTACAAGTCTTTCGTACGAAAAGAGCAATAAGCGGACACATATCAAAATGGCTCCCATAGCAGGCAGGGCAGATGACATGCTGATTATAAGAGGCGTTAATTTATTTCACACACAAGTGGAAGCCATATTGGAATTTATTCCGGAGCTAAGCCTTAATTATCAGCTGATCGTTTCCAGAACCGGAACAATGGACGAAGTGGAAGTATGCGCCGAAGTTGACAGGAATCTGCATGAAGCCATTCAAAAAGAACAAGATGTCCCGCTGCAAAATGATCGCTTTCAAAAAGCCTTGCAACTACTGAAAAAGAAGATCAAAGACGATATAGGTTTAAGCATGAAAATCACGCTAATGATGCCTGAAAGTATTCCAAGGAGTGACGGAGGAAAGCTGAATAGGATTATTGACAAAAGAAAAGGGTAATATAATAATATCTATTTCCCGCGGCGACGCCGCGACGCTGCGGGAAAATCTCACATTCAAAGCAGTATTATTCAGCCGGAAATATTTAGAAATTAGAGTAATTGCATACCATATTCAATTGCCGTCGATGTCAACCAGTGTCATTATCTTAAGATATTATCCTGATTAGAAACCCCATCCCAGCCTTCCCCAAAGGGGAAGGGGGCGAGAGTAAATAGGATTAGAGCTTCGTCGTTTTCGCGTCCTCCTCTCCTTCGGAGGGGATTGAGGGGAGGTAACACCATAAGTTAATGACAGTGGGTTTCAACCAACGAATAAAAAACAAAACAATGACACAAAGCATAACACCTCAGGAAGTTTTTAAAATAATGAATGAACGCGATAGGTTCAGCAATTGGCTTGGCCTGCAGGTCGATAAAGTTGATTCCGGTTATTGCAAGCTACATTATACCGTTAAAGAAGACATGCTTAATGGCTTTGAACGCATTCATGGCGGCGTACTCTTCTCTGCATCTGATTCGGCTTTTGCTTTCGCCTGTAACTCACATGGCATTATCACCGTTGCGCTGGATGTCTCTATTACTTTTACAAAACCATGTTTTGCAGGAGAGGTCTTAACGGTAGAAGCTCAGGAGTTACATCTGGGAAATAAAACAGGGTTATACGATATCAGGACAACCAATGAAAAAGGAGAACTCGTTTGTTTGTTTAAGGGAACAGCCTACCGCACTTCCCTGCCTGTTCAGTAATCTTTAAAAAGGTAATTAATAACGTCATTAACTTAAACCTATAAGGTTTTAAAAACCTTATAGGTTTCCTGAAATGTAATCAAAAACAGACAAGCCAGAGTGATTAAGCTAATGATATTAAACTGATTTCATAAAAACAAGTAGGATGCTTTTGAAGAAAAGCTGCAAATTGCGGCCTCGTTTCTATGGCTAACTTTATTATAATTGCGATCTGTATGATTGCCGGCATCTTATTCCGGCGTTCGGGTGCTTTACCCAAAGATGCGCACAAAGGCATTAATGCATGGCTTATTTACCTTGCCCTTCCTGCTGTTTCTTTCAAGTATTTACCGCATATACAATGGACCAGAGACTTATTGGTACCCGCTTTGTCACCCATTGTGATATGGCTTTGTGGATGGCTTTATATCACCTTATATTCCAGGCGGCAAAAAGGCATGTCACGTTCCACTCAGGGAGGTTTGAAACTGGTGGCAGGATTAAGCAATACTTCCTTTGTAGGTTTTCCTTTAATCATGGCCTATTTCAGCGAAAAAGAGTTGGGCATCGGTATTATCTGTGACCAGGTAACATTTACACTTCTGTCAACCATAGGCATCATCATCGCCATTCGCTCTTCTCAAAAACAAAAGCTTACGGCGAGAGTGGTCTTAAAAAAAGTGCTGACCTTCCCGCCATTGATAGGATGTGTGGCTGCACTGACCATTCCTCATTTTATAGATATCAATCCGCTGAATCCCTTGTTCGATAAGCTTGCAGGCACCGTAGGACCGTTGGCATTGTTCTCTATAGGCTTACAATTAAAGTTTTCCGGCTGGCGTGGCGAAATGAAACACATTGCCTTTACGCTTTTTTATAAACTGATGCTCGCGCCATTCATTGTCTTTGGCATCGTAGTGGCTTTAGGACTGAAAGGCATCATTCCTCAAATAAGTATTTTTGAAGCCGCCATGCCCACGTTGCTCACATCGGGCATCATTGCAGACCAATATAATCTTAATCCCAAATTAGCCAATCTTGTGGTAGGCCTGGGAATTTGCATTTCCATGATTACAACAGGTATCTGGTTTCTTATTTTAAGATGGCATTTTGGATAGCCTGTTTTGTTATCTAAAAAATTAGCCCTGTAAGGGTTCTAAACCCTTACAGGACTAAGCAAACATTAAAAATAAGTCTTACGAAAATGACACACACCATAACCAACAACACAATCACCATCCGTGATTTCGAATTAAATATACAGCAGGGAATACTCCATCCGGAAAATAAAACCATTGTCTTCCTTCACGATTCTTTAGGCTGTAATGCCTTATGGCGAAGCTTTCCGGAGCAATTGGCCGCATCATCGGGTTTGAATTATATGATGTATGACAGGCGTGGTTACGGCTTATCAGACCCATTCTCTGATGAGCAAAGGACAAAGGATTACATGGAAGCCGAAGCAACTATTCTGATGGAATTACTGGAGCAACTGCATATTGAAAATCCTGTCTTATTCGGACACAGCGATGGCGGCACCATAGCCTTAATAGCTGCCGCAAAACATCCCGATGCATTTACAGCCGTTATTACCGAAGGCGCACATGTTTTTGTAGAAGAAATTACATTGGACGGTATAGCACATACCAAATACCAATATCAAACCACCAATCTTAAAGAACGGCTGCAAAAATATCATGGCAATAAAACGGAAGCCCTATTCCATGCCTGGACGGAAACCTGGCTAAGGAATGATTTCAGGGACTGGAATATAGAACATTTCTTACCTGCGATAACCTGTCCGGTCATGGTAATACAGGGCGTAGAAGATGAATTCGGAAGCTATGAACAAGTACAATTTATTGCCAATAATACATCGGGAGCAAAACAAATCTGCATGGTGAACAATGCAGGCCATTCGCCACACAAGCAAAGCGAGCTATGGCTTATCAATGAATGTTGCAGGTTTCTGGAGGACAGCGCCCGTCATGCAGATAGTGTTGCAAAATAGAAAATCACTACATTTATCATTGCGATTCATTCTTAAACAGGAACAGGAAAGATGATTCAATACAAAACCATCATCCACAAATTTGACGAACAAGGCGAAAAAACCGGCTGGACTTATATTGAAATTCCGGCAGACCTCGCACAGGAGCTTTTTCCCGGCAATAAAAAATCATTCAGGGTAAAAGGTATGCTGGATAAATTCCCTATTCATAATGTAGCATTAATGCCTATGGGCGATGGCTGTTTTATAATGGCTGTCAATGCTCAAATGCGGAAAGGCATTGCAAAAAAACACGGAGCCATGCTGGATGTAAAGATTGAAAAAGATGATTCAGGAATACCTGTACATCCCGAATTGATAGCCTGTCTTGAAGAGGATGAAGACGCAAAGCAATATTTTGAAAGCCTTGCACCATCCCATCGTTTGTATTTCAGCAAATGGATAAGCGATGCCAAAACGGAACCTACCAAAGTTAAAAGGTTGACACAATGCATACTGGCATTGTCGCAAAATAAGGATTACGGAACCATGATAAGAGAGCAGAAGGCAAACAGGATGTGATTCCTATGCAATACGATAACTGTAATGTTCATCTACATTTATAATCAGGTTGGCATAATGACGGTCGGGCAAAACATAGGCGTTAAATTCCATCATCTCTGATGCAATCTTTTCTCCTGCAGTCTCTTCGTCAAATCCTCTTTTACTGACATTGGCACGGAGCCTCATTTTCCTTAGTATTTCATCTTCTGCATGAATAAAAATACCGAATGATGTGTGTTGCCTTATTTGTTGGTTGAAAGCATGTATTCCTTCTATTATGTAAACCTTTGAAGGTCGCATTACTATGCCTTCATCTGAATTTCTTCCTGTCTTGTTATCATAGGCGTAATACCTGTATGTTTGGTTTTTCCTTAATAACGCCAACACATTCAGCAGTGCGTCTATATTCAATGATTGCGGATTATAGCCACTTATGCCAAGCTTGTTTCTTTCCTGTCTTTCAAGCATGAAGGAATCTGTTGAAAGGAAATTACAGGTGATACTCATGGCAGAAAGTACTTCAGCTATGACTTTTGCAAACGTGCTCTTACCGGTATCAGCACAACCACAGATTGAAATAAAAAGAACCTGATTTTCACTGCTGAGTTTATATTTTACTTCATCAAGAATCTGCTCTATAATTACACTCATCAAATTTCATTTGTACTTAATCATTAATTCGCCTTTTCATCCTGCATTTCAAACCTATCCCTTATCACCGTTTCCAGCACACCCACATTTATGTCTTTCAGCTTTTTGAACTTAATGCAATATCCTGTCACACTTGCCTTGCCAATCTTTTCTCCATACGTTTTGGCTAAGTAGGTCTTATCATCGATGCCCATGATATAGACAGAGATGCCGGTTGTATTTGCACTCATACCAATCTGATAAAATTCCCTTGTTTTTCCATCGGCATATTTAATAGTGTAAGCCCCATAACCGATATTAGGATTGGAAACCGTTTTATTCTCACCGTCCTTACCATCCAGGAACCATAATTTACATTCCGGCTTTATTTCCAGAATGGTGTTGTGCAATTCCTGCATGTCACTGCGTTTGGATTCAGGCTGACTCGCAATGTAGTCCTTGATTTGATCTTGTATATTCATATAAAATATAAAATTCGGTTTAACGACTATTGATGTAATTAATTTTTGAATGTGGTATTACAATAAGGATGAGCTAATTGCCCATTATCAATTATTCCAAGACCACCATCTTCCTTTCGTTTTATATGATCAACCGTAATCGAATTTTTATGTATTAAAGAGTTACATATACTACATTTTATTGGATTTTTTAAAGCACTTAGTAAAAAAATACCCGATTTTGTTTCGGTTGAAAAGTCTTTTCTTAAATATTCATCGTAATCAATTTTTTCTGGATTAATATAGTCAAAATCTTGATTTCTTTGAAAACTCAATAATATCTCGTTCTCAGTTTTACCATTTTGCAGTTGAGTAATTATATGCAAAAATAAATTACTTAACTTTCTATAGCTTTTTAACCCGCTACCGAATTTTGTATTAGTCTGGTTCACGATACTTTTATAACTCATTAAAAAATCTTCAAAATTACTTCTCACTTCGATAAATTTATTTAATGCTTCTGGCTTTGTTTCTAGGCCCTGCATTATATACAATATTGTATAAAATGCAGTTACTTGATACCTTCCTGTTGTACTATAGAAATATATCGCTGGATGCAACCCTAAAGAGGAAGCATGAGTGCCAGTTATTCTGTTTAGTCTTTTTTTTGTTTTTTTTAAGTAATTAATGGTTTCGGTTCCATCCAAATCGTCAATCAAATCAATATCACTTTTAATATCATTTGTGATATTAATTAAATCAAGAATTAATGAAAGAGTTTGAGTAGAGTATCCTTTCCCAGCTAAAGGGACATCTAATGTTTTAATCGGCGTTTCAAGTTTTGGCGTAAAAAGTAAGTCATTAATATCCTTTGCTAAATTTTCAATTTCAGTTTGCCTTTCATTAGTAAATTTTGACCAATATTTATGCCCTGTTCCTGACCTAATAATTGCTCTAGCGGCAATTGAATTGGGTTTCTTTCTTGATTTTAGTAATTTTTTTTCAGTATCATTAATTGGAGAAGCCTGCTCATTAATTTTAAAAAAAGAAGCTTCGGCTTTACTGGAATCACCACGAACCCATTGGAGTTGTATAGTTAATGTAGCTAACTTCTTAGCTCTTTCAAGCATTTCAGAAGTCACTTTGTCCTGATTTGTGATTGCATACTTATGGTCATTATAAGTGCCGAATTTCTTTTTAATTAACCTTCTTGTTTTATCTGCAATTTCTGCCTGTTCAAGTGAAATACTATATTCGAAAAAGGATTGAGAAATTACACCATCTCCATAATCGTCTGTTACCCAAGCTATGATTGCACTTAACCTATGTGCACCATCAATTACAAAATTATATCCTCCAGAGTTCCAAAAAATTACAGCAGGAATTAAGTCTCCATCCAAAAAGCTTTGAATTAAATCACAAACTTTTTCAGGTGTCCATTCTGAAGTTTCTCTTTGAAAATCAGGTTTACGTAAAGTTTGATATAGAAATGAACCCGATTCTAAATCTCTAACCTGAATAGCAGGTAAGCTCTGTGAAGGAGTTTGATTATTATCTTTAATCTCAAAGTCTTCTCTTGGTATTAATGCGTCTAAATTAGCTGTCATTTAGTTTATTTTTAAATTTCCTTTTTTTGGTGTTTTCTCTAAAAACAACGATTTGTTCCAACAATATTACCCAATCAAAACCACAAAAAAGAATCCCACCCATGGGGAAATTCCCCCTTTTTTAACCGATTTATCTCCTACCTCGTCCCAAACGATGTACCACCTCGTAGTTTAGTAGGTCCACCTCGTGATTTACGAGGTACCACCTCGTGGTTTAGCAGGTTAACCTCGTGGTTTACGAGGTATCACCTCGTGATTTAGTAGGTCAACCTCGTGATTTAAGAGGTATCACCTCGTGGTTTAGTAGGTCAACCTCGTGATTTAAGAGGTATCACCTCGTGGTTTAGTAGGTCAACCTCGTGATTTACGAGGCATCACCTCGTGCCGAACGAGGTGCACATGTTATTTCCCTACGTTAAGTTTTAAAAAGATTTAACAACCACAGGTAGGGTATTTTTCCGGCCTCTTGTCTCCTTATCACAAACCAATATTTAAACTCAAACCGTAATAATATTAACATCAATGATATCAAAGAAAATACTGCTGCTATGTGCGGCGGTGGGGACGCTTATTACAAATAGCGCAAACGCACAGGTATTTATCTCGCAAGATTTCGATTCGGTAAGCAATCCGGCACTCCCTACGGGCTGGGCATCATCTCCCGCATCGCTATGGGTTACAGGAGCGCCGGATAACATTACACCCAATGCATTAAGCGCTTTAAATTTTTCACTTAACAATCCTGCACACACAAAGGCAATTGGCATTGACGGCACACAGGCGACTGCAGATGCGGCAATATTATCTTTACCAACCATTTCGCTTCCGGCATCAGCGGTAAATGCTATTCTGGAATATGATGTTGCCTACTTTGGCATTCAGTCAAATGCTACACCTCCTGAAACCGAAAGCCTGATCCTTATCGTTTCGACAGATGGCGGCGGTACATGGTCCGATGTATCATTTGTAGCTCCGTTAAGCGATCCCGCCAGCATGTTATGGGAAACAAGGTCATTGCCTGTGGGTACTTATGCCGGTCAGAGCAATCTTAAGTTCGGCTTTCGGTATAACAATCAGGGTGGCAATCTGATTGGAGCCGCGCTTGATAATATTAAATTGGTAAATGGTATTGACGGTAAGGTGATTACGGCTTTTGCAGGAGACCATCCCGATCCTTCAACCGGCATAGGCTATCAGTTTTCAGGCTCCAGTGCCACACTTACCGGAACAGTTAAAAATACAGGCTCTGTTACCATCAATAGTTATCATATTAAATACAAAGTTGGCACCGGCGCAGTACAATCATCTTCATTAATTTCGACCCCTTTGGCACCTTTAGCTTCTGTAAACTTCCCGGCAGGGCTGACAGTAGCCATACCTGCCAATAATAGCTATTCCATTAAAGCCTGGATAGAAGCAGCAGGTGATGTGGATCATACCAACGATACGACCTCTCTCACAACTGTTGGCATACCTTACCTTCCTGTTAAAAGGCCCCTTTTTGAAGAAGGCACAGGTACCTGGTGCGGCTGGTGCCCGCGCGGAGCTGTGTTTATGGATAAATTTCATGCTAATCATTCCAATGGCGTTGCCAGCCAGATTGCCGTCCATAACAATGACCCCATGATGGTAGCTGATTACAATAGCTATATGGCTAATTATGCGGGTGGCTTTCCAAATCTCGTTATTGACCGTACCATTGTAAAAGACCCCAGAGATATCGATAGCGCTTTTATTATAGCGCAAAATAATTTTAGCTTTGCAGACTTTATAATGGATGCCCCGATCATCAATGGCAACACGGTTTCCATACCTGTGGCTATTAAACCGGTAGTAACGATTACTAACCCTAAACTGGCTTTGGTAATAACAGAAAGCAATGTGAAAGGATCGGGTTCCAACTGGCCGCAGAACAATTACTATTCAGGCGGAGGCAGTGGCGTAATGGGCGGATGGGAAAATGAAGCCTCTCATGTGGACGGCGTATATTTTCACTTTGTAGCACGCAGCATAACTCCTTCGGCAGGCGGCAATAGCGGACACCTGCCTTCCACATTAGTTGCAGGCACGGTGTATAGAGACACCTTAACAGCAACATTAAACAGTGAATGGAAGACAAATAACCTGCAATATGTAGCGCTATTTATTAATGGCAACAATACTTCTGTTATGAATACGGCTTCCAGCGCATCACCAACTTTATTACCCGCATTGGGCAACAGTACAGCAATAACAAATATAGAAAGTGGTATAGAAGGGGCTGCTATATATCCTAATCCTACATCAGGCAAAAGCTATCTTAGCGTTAAAATAAAAGACGAAGGAAAGACCGTTTTAACAGTATCGGATATTGCAGGCAGAAAGCTCTTCAGCACAACGCAACAAATGCATTCCGGAAACAATACCGTTGAAATAGAAACAGGCAATCTTGCTACCGGCAGCTATTTCATAACTTTTACAACAGAAAAAGAAAACGTCACATTGCGGTTACAGGTGGTCAAATAACCCCACCCGTCATCCCGACCGGAATAAAAATCATTCTGTTAAACTCATCTATCACATAAAAGAATTGACAACTTTTTAAAAAGTTGTCAATTCTAAACTACAATTACGGTTACAAGTTGTTAAATAGTTTCTGTTCGTTATCCCGACCGGAATAACGCAATGACAATGGAGTGATTTTTATGGAACGGAGGAATCTCTTAAAGGTGCGTTAATTCAACGTCAGGGAGATCTCTCCGCTACGCATTTTTATTCCGCTGCCACTTCACAAAAACACTTCGGTCGAGATGACGGTATGTGTCTTAAGCCGGTCTTACACTCTGCGGATACCGGAACATTTCCTCTTTATCATATCTGGATTTTACCTTTTGCAGGCGGGCATAATTATCGCCGTAATAAGAGGCTTCCCAATCTTTAAAATTAATATCCGGATAGTTTCTGTAATGCGCCGTTACGCCACCTTCCCTGAATAAAGTCTGAATGTTTTCAAATGCAGCTACAAGCTTTGCTTCCTGGCTTTCATTATCCCAATAAGCCTGCAGCTCACCCAAATAAGGTAAATGCCGGTGCGGGTAGCAGGAACTTTGTTCAAATGCGGCATCTGCAATCATGCCGCCCAATGTATTTATCTGAAAGACTATTCCCTTATTCTGAAGCACCGTATTAAAAAGGCTATCTTTTATCTTCAGGATATCATCTTTACCCTGGTACAATCCGGCAGAAGCATTCTTAAAGTAAATAGGTCCTTTTCTGCCGTAATAACGTTTCATAGCCTTTGGCAAATCAGCCTGTAAGGTAGGACTTACGGTATCTGCAATAGAAGTTAATGGTAAAATGATATTGCTGAAATCGGCATGATGGTTATAATTGGTTATTAAAACCGTCAGCGTATTGTTATTAAGCACATAAGCGGCAAAGCCATCCTGCGGCAACTTCTCGCTTACATCAAACCATGCATTAATGGTTTGTTCAAACTTAGCTGCATCCATGCTTCTGAACTTCAATACATAGCTGTCGAATGCCGGCGGCATATCATGCGTCCTGAACCTGAAAGAAGTTACCACACCAAAATTACCATTTCCCCCACCCTTGCAGGCCCATAGCAATTCTTTGTCTTCAGCCGTATCATATACCTTTCCGTCGGCCGCAATCATTTTTAGCTGCAAAAGATTATCACAAGTCAGCCCGTACTTCCTGCTGAAAAAACCATAGCCACCACCTAAAGTAAGGCCAGCAATACCGACTGTTCCGCAGGAACCTGCGGGCAGTAATCTTTTCTTCGCAAAAAACGCAGCCTGTATATCCTGCAATAAACACCCCGGCTCTACTTCCACCTCATTATTCTCAAGCCATGTTATCTTTTTCATCTGCGAAAGGTTAATAACCATGCCACCGTTGTTGCTGGAGAAGCCTTCAAAGCTGTGCCCGCCGCTTTTCACGGCTACCTGTAGTTTTTCTTCTCTTGCTTTTCTTATAGCAAACTGAATGCCTTTTTCGGTTTTACAGATAGCTATATATTTTGGCAGAAAATGCAGACGCTTATTAAATCCCTGATTGAATTTTTCATAAGCTTCGTCATTGCGCGTAAGCATTAAAACATCTGCTTCGGTCACATCAATGGTTTCATTTCCCTTATCTTCATTCACACCGGCAGCGCCAATGCCTGAATGACCTTCTTCTTTTTTGCTTTCCGAATTAAAACAGCCTATAAAGGGCATGAAAACCAAGCCCAGACCCATTATCTTCAAAAATTCCCTTTTGGTATAAGCCATGATGATATTATTGTTTTTTTTATATTGTAATACAAGCCCAACTTTACTCGTTATCTCGACCGGAATCATTTTATGGAATGAAATAGAATAAAATGATGAAGTGGTGCGATATCCCAACATATATACAAGCTCGCACAAGATGACGATAATTTTACTTCACATTATTTTGATTGGCCCAGTCGCGATAACGCGCGGCATTTACTTCCTGCTCGGCCAGTGTAGCAGCAAAGATGCTGTAACCGGGCTTTTGCGGATCTGCCACGAAGTACAGATAATTGTGTTTTGCCGGATGCAATACCGCTTCTATTGCCGATTTATTGGGCATACAAATAGGGCTTGGTGGCAGCCCTTTGTTTTTATATGTGTTATAAGGCGATTGGATAGCAAGGTCTTTATAATAAACCCGCTGAATCTTTGTAGTAAAACCCTGCGCTTTTTTCAAAGCATAAATAACAGTCGGATCGGCATCCAGTTTCATGCCTATTTTCAGCCTGTTCAGGTATAAGCCTGCAATGCGGGGCTGCTCTTCCAATATTGCCGATTCCAGCTGAACAATGGAAGCCAGGGTTGTAACCTGCAACGGAGTCATATTCATATTTGTAGCTTCCTGCTTTTTTGCATCTGTCCAGTACTTATCATATTCCTTTTTCATCCTGTTTACAAATTGCTTTCCGGAAGTATTCCAATGAAAGTTATAAGTATCCGGGAAGTAGAAAAATATCAATTCCGTAGGATCATAGCCCTGCGCAAAGTCTGCCTGCGTCATAGCCTCCATAAGCTTTGCCGAATCGGTTTCCAGTAAGGCGCCCATTTTTCCTGCCAGTTCATATATGCTTGAATAGTTGCCTATTTTAATAGCAATTTCATCCTGCTCGCCTATCCGTAAGCGGCTGATGATGGCATTGTTCCCTTCTCCTTTATGGATGGTATAACGGCCGGGTTTTATATTGTCATGATATTTTTTTTGTCTGGAAAGCCATTCAAAGCTTGCTGCGTCTTTAAGAAAAGGGCGCAGGGAATCCATCATCTGGTCGTAATTTGAGCCTGTAGGTATATAAAGCTTACCCGCCTTTACTGTATTGGGTTGCAGCCAGTTTTTATAATAAAAATAACCGCCGCCTGTCATTGCAATAAGCAGGATAATGATAATAATGATTCCTGTTTTGTTGGTACTTTTCTTTTTCTTTTTCATATAAATGCTCAAGCCTTTTAACTACTCATAGCAAATATAGTTTCTTATAAACATTACTATTTTATTTTAGGAAATTATATAATTGCCGGAGCAGGTATTTTGTTTTCAATATTTATTTATATACCTTGTCTAAGGTTCTCAAAGAAATAATCGTCTATAGTAACAGCAGAATTTTATGGTACTTTTCTTCCCATTTAGGGTACTATAATTCTTTAATCAAAAAATGACTTATTTATTCACCAACTTAGAGCAGAGATTGCCGGTCTACCATTAACTAAAATAACATTATTAAAATCAGAAAGATTATGAAATCAAAAGTACTTTTAACAACATTAGGATTAGGATTAGGACTTATTGCATTATCCAGTTATCAAAACGGCCCGGCACATGGCGGCGCAGGCAACCGTACAGGAAGCAACGGCTCTCTCGGTTGCTCTACCGGCGGATGTCACATGGGTGACAATCCTAACCTTGCATTATCATTTCAAATTGTAGATGATGCAGGCGGTGTAACCGTAACAGACGGTAAATATACACCCGGCCATACTTATACAATTGCATTCAAAGGCGTTTATTCGGGTGCTGCAAACTACACACATCTTGGCTTTCAGGCTTCAGCCGTAAATGCTGCCAATGCAAATTCAGGAACAATAGCTAAAGATCCGGCAGTTGCTAATTCAGCAACAGCAGATGCAAGTGGCATAACCGTTGTTGAACACACGGCTCCTTTACCAAAAACAGGTAATGATTTTATTACAACTTTTAAATGGACTGCTCCTGCTGCAGGATCGGGTACTGCAAAAATTTATGCCAGAATGATGGCCAATAATCATAATGGTATACCGGGCGATGATACTCCAAATCAAATTATTGCTACATTGACCGAAAAAGCAACTACAGGCATCAATGATGTTGCAAAAAGTAATTTGTTTAAAGTTTACCCTAACCCTGCGCAAAATACACTTCGCGTACAATTGGATAAATTGACAAGCGGCAGTTATGATATCAGGATTACTTCTATTGACGGAAAATCAATGCTTACCACAAAAAGTAATTTTAATGGCGGAGAAATGAATATGGATATTTCAAATCTTGCAAATGGCGTTTACAATCTTACCGTTCAAAACAAAGATGCAAACCAGACTTTACAGTTTGTAAAAAAATAAGAATGTTCTTATAAATACAGAAAGCCCTTGTTTCTTATTTGAAACAAGGGCTTTCTGTATTTCACTTACTACTCTTTAAATTTCTTTTTAGGATTTCTGCTTGTATGAAAAACAGCGTATATAATTATGACATCTTGCAAAATTTCATAAACAATAACAAATGGGAATTTGTGAAGTAGGATTTGCCGAATCTCTCTACTAACTTTTTTGTATTGTTTTGGATTAGCCTCAATTCGTGTTATACTTTTTTCTAATTCTATTTTAAACCTATCTCCTAAGCCATTTTGTTTCTTTTCATAAAAATCATATGCAGTTTGAGCCTCTTGTAATGCTCTGTCTTCAATTATAATTTTATAGCTCATAAATATTAGCCGATAGAATCTTTAGCATCTTTCCAGGTATGTACTTTTGATTTGCCTGATAAATAATCAGCCCTTCTTGTTTCTATTTCCTCCATTTGCTCATCAGTTAATACATCTGCTGACAAGGTTTCCTCTATCTCTGCTTCTATTATGGTATAAAGTGCCTTTAGCTTTTTTGCATCCGCTACTTCTAAATAGCTATGTAATTTATTGCGTATGGTCGCTGCTGTCATCTTTTTTTGTTTCCTACAAAAATATTGTTTTTAAAATTAATGGTTTGAATGTCTTGTAAACTCAGAAAACATTGCCCGTTTCTATACAGCCATTTAGAAAAAACTGCCATTTTGTCGTTGCTTTTATTAACTTTGCAGCCTTAAAATATGAGTACCATGTTGGAATTGCAAGGCAAAGTGATACACGAAGAAAGACAAGGCGAAGCTTATGCTCCTTTTGAGTTGGATTCAAATGAATATAAAAAGAAATTTTATATTGAAAGTTATGGTTGCTCCATGAATTTCAACGATAGTGAAATTGTCGCTTCCATATTAAATAAAGAAGGTTTCGGCGCTACCAAATTCATGGAAGAAGCCAATCTGGTATTGTTGAATACCTGCTCTATCAGAGACAAAGCAGAACAAACTGTCCGCAACAGACTTAATATATTCCGTTCTTTCAAAAAAGAAAGACCTGATATGCTTATCGGCGTTTTGGGCTGTATGGCCGAACGCCTGAAAGGGAAATTATTAGAAGAAGAGAAACTGGTGGATATGGTTATCGGGCCGGATGCCTACCGTTCTCTGCCCAATCTTATTGCAGAAGCGGAAGGAGGCCAGAAAGGCGTAAATGTACTGCTGAGCCGGGAAGAAACTTATTCTGATATTGCTCCGGTAAGACTGGATTCAAATGGCGTAAGCGCTTTTGTAAGCATTATGCGTGGCTGTAATAATATGTGTACTTTCTGTGTTGTGCCTTTTACGAGAGGGCGCGAACGCAGCCGGGATGCCAAATCCATTATTGCAGAGGCACAGGATTTATTTGACAGAGGCTATAAAGAAGTAACGCTTTTAGGGCAAAACGTAGATAGTTATTATTACACCACACACGACAGCGAAGAGGAAGTAACTTTTGCCAAATTGCTTGAAATGGTGGCTCAGATAGATCCTAAGTTAAGAGTCCGTTTCAGTACTTCGCATCCTAAAGACATTACGGATGATGTCTTGTTTACTATGGCAAAATATCATAACATCTGTAAAGCAATCCACTTACCCGTTCAAAGCGGCTCCACAAGGATTTTACAGTTAATGAACCGTACCTACACGCGCGAATGGTATATGAAGAAAGTGGAGAGAATCAGGGAGATTATGCCGGAATGTGCCATTACAAGCGATATTATTACCGGTTTCTGCACAGAAACAGAGGAAGACCATCAATATACGCTGGACATGATTAATTTCGGGAAATATGATCTTTCCTATATGTATTCTTACAGCGAAAGACCCGGTACGCTTGCCCAGCGCCGCTACGCAGATGACGTACCGGAAGAAGTAAAGAAACGCAGATTGACAGAAGTGATTGATGTGCAGAGAGCATGGTCTGCAAAAAATTACGAACAGGAAATCGGTAAAACTTTTGAAGTATTGATTGAAGCAGATAGCCGCCGTAGCGATAAAGACTGGAGCGGTCGTAATACACAAGGTAAAGTGATTGTTTTCCCTAAAGGAGATTACAACTTACAGAAGGGCGATTATGTATTAGTGAAAGTGAATAAAGCCACATCAGGTACATTGATGGGTGAAATTGTGGAAGTGGTCGGATAAAACAACTACACAAACAATCTGTTTAAAATAATATTAGGAAAGAAAATAGCATTTTCAATCTTAAATCTAACATCTCAAATCTAAATATGGATTTACAAAGCATAAAAAACAGATTCGGAATTATAGGCAATGACCCTCAGCTCAACTATGCTTTGCAGGTTGCAGAACAGGTTGCCAATACCGATCTGAGCGTTTTAATATTTGGTGAAAGTGGCGTTGGTAAAGAAGTTTTCTCTCAAATTATACATAATCTTTCTTCCCGCCGTCACAATCCTTTCATTGCGGTAAACTGCGGCGCCATTCCTGAAGGAACCATTGATTCGGAATTATTCGGCCATGAAAAGGGTTCTTTTACCAGTGCAAGCGACCAACGTAAAGGTTATTTTGAAACAGTGAGCGGTGGTACTATTTTTCTGGATGAAATCGGTGAAATGCCCATCGGTACCCAAGCCCGTTTATTACGCGTTTTGGAAACCGGCGAATTTATCCGTGTAGGTTCTTCTAAAGTCCTGAAAACAAATGTTCGCGTAATAGCCGCTACCAATAAAGATTTGCTGACATTGACACAACAGGGAAAGTTCAGGGAAGATTTATATTATCGTCTGAATACGGTTCCCATAAGAGTTCCGGCCTTGCGTGAGCGGAAAGAAGACATCCCTATGCTTTTCAGGAAATTTGTCGGCGATTTCTCAGAGAAATATAAAAGCCTGCCCGTGCAGTTAGATGAGTCTGCGCGTCAGCTATTGATGACTTATGGCTGGCCTGGAAACGTGCGTGAATTAAAAAATATAGCAGAGCAAATATCTGTTTTGGCCAAAGACCGCACTGTAAATGCAAATCAGCTTTCTCAGTTTTTGCCAAACAAAGAAATGCAGAACAGGATGCCGGCCATTTCTCATCAGAATGGTATGCCTGTCCCGAGTTTTGCATCCGGAAGCAGTTCCGAACAGGGAAGCAGTACTACCGAAAGGGAAATACTCTACAAATTATTTTTTGACTTGAAAAAGGATATGAATGATTTGAAAAAGATGATGTTTGAATTAGCCCATCAGGGCGGGAACTTCACGCCTGCAACGCACAACCCTTATAGCGCAGAGCCTATACTAAGCAACTTTGAACCTGCCGCTATACCTGACAATACTTTCAACACGCCTTCTATTACCAATTATCAGGGAGCAGAGAAAAAATCAAACCCTTACGTGATACACCATTCCGGCAATGATTTGAACCACCATGAAGAAGTGGAAGAATCTTTATCGCTCATCGACCGCGAAAAAGAATTTATCATTAAGGCATTGCAGAAACATAAAGGCAAACGTAAAGATGCAGCACAGGAATTAGGTATTTCTGAAAGAACGCTTTACAGAAAAATTAAAGAATACGATATCGAAGAGTAACTAAACAAGAAGCGCAATCAATGATTGCGCTTCTTGTTTAATAGGCAATCAGGCCAAAGCTGATTCCGAAAAGCAATGACAGTATAGGATTTTATCCCATTCCATTAACTTAATTAATCTACCGATGCTGTTTGTTTTTGATTTCAGGAAACCTATGAGGTTTGGAAAACCTCATAGGTTTAATTAAACTCCTGAATTAATGGCATTGGTTTTTATAACTTTATTGTTTTTGAATTAAGCAAACGATTGATGCTACAAGTCCTGAAAGGACGACAGAGAAAAGGATAGGGTCTAAACCCTATCCTTCCATGCGATATTAATCTGTACTATTTATTGCTTCAGGATTTTGAATGTTTGTTGTTGTCCATTTAATTGCGTTTTAAGGAAATAAATACCTTTTGAAAAGGCATCAAAATTTATCAAAATATTTCTCATGCCTTCGTTCACATTCTCACCACGGACAAGGATTTTGCCTTCCTTATCTACAATCGAATAAATCAATTTACCATTGTCAATATACAGCAATAAAGGCTGATTATTTACAAGTACGTTATAAGGACAAGAAACATTGTTGCTTATAAGACTACCAGCGTACACAATACTGCTTAATGAGTTCTTACCATTTCTTTTAAAAATCCTGAGTCTGTAACAAGCATTTTGTCCCGTTTCTTCATCAGATATCTGATAATTATCTCCGTAAATATTATTACTTGCTGTTACGTTTCTTATTTCTTTAAATGTTTTTCCATCCGGGCTCTTTTCAACGGAAAAATAATTCAAATCCTTTTCCATTGCAGTCTTCCATTGAAGCAGATTACCTGTTGACGATTGTGTTACTTTAAATTCACGAAGCGTAAGGGGAAGCACTACATTTGAAGTACCGATTGAAACGTTATCCACGCGGCTTGTGCCATTCCCTGCAATAGTGCCGCCATTAGCAGCTGTACTGCCAGTAGCCAAGGCAATTCTTATATAAACATCAGCCTGATTATCTAAGACAGGAAGGAAAAAATAATGGTGAGAAGCTGACAAATAATTAGAAGCAGTTTGCGACCAGTTATCTGCAGTAACATCATAATTACTTCCTGCAACACTTGTATAATTTGTACCATCAGTAGAAACCTGTATGAAGAAGCTTTTCGGACCTGAACTACTACTTGTCTGATCAAAAGCAAAGACAATATTCGTCATGCCCGATGTGCTGGTATGGAATTGATAATATTCACCGGCAACCCAATTATTGCTTCCATAAGATTCTGCAGAGCCATTACCATCAGGATTACCGAAGGCTGCAGAGCCGCTTGCATGAAAGCAACTTGCCTGTCCCATTCCAAATTCAGCATCAATCGGCCCGGCAGATGTCGGCTGTGATGTTTCAAAAGTCCATTTGGCAGCAATCTGAGCATAACTTAAGCTTGAAATTATTAAGCAGCACATTAAGGCTGATTGCTTTTTGCAACGTGAAATAAAGCTGTAAGCCTTTGCAAAAGAGTTTAAATTTAAATTTAAGTTCATAAAAAAGTTTTTCATAGCTCAAACATAAATACATTATTTAATCTAAAAAGCATAATAAATGTTAATTTTTAATCGAATTGATATTGCTACCTTTACAATCCAAAACATTTCCTTTTATGAAAAAGATTTTTATCACATTTTTATTCGGTTTATCCTTATCTGTCAACGCTTTCAGCCAGGACATGAAACTTCCCGCGCCAAGCCCGACAACGGTAATCAAACAGGATTTCTCTACATCATCTATAGAAATCACTTACAGCCGCCCATCTATGCGCGGACGTAAAATATTCGGCGACCTGATTCCTTTCGGACAAGTATGGCGTACCGGTGCCAATGCAGCTACAAAAATCAGCTTTGGTGAAGATGTAATGCTTGCAGGCCAACCCTTAAAGGCAGGCACTTATGCTTTATATACTACTCCGGGTGAAAATAGCTGGAAAGTTATCATCAACAAAGGCATCAGCAACTGGGGCGTTTCCGGCTTCGACGAAAAAGACGATGTGATTCAGTTTGATGTTCCTGCTAAAAAAACAGCGGAAGCAGTACAATCCTTTACCATTGCTATAGATAACCTGAATGGCAATAAATGCGATTTGGTTTTAAGTTGGGAAAACACAAAAGTGACTATTCCTGTATTTGCTGATAATGATAAAAAAATCACGGAGTATCTTGAAACTTCTATCAACAGCCCTAAACGCCCGTACCAACAAGCTGCCAATTATTATCTTGAAACCAATCAGAATTTAGACAAGGCTATCGAATATACTGACAAAGCTTTGGCTGAAAATAAAGATGCCTTCTGGTTGTATTGGTTAAAAGCCCGTATCTATCAGAAACAAGGCAAGAAAACAGAAGCTATAGCTGCTGCACAAAAATCTGCAGACCTTGCTGCTTCTACACCTTACGCTGCTGAATACAAGCGTAATGCAGACACATTGAAAAAGCAAATGATGTAATTGAATCACACATTCAGTTTTATAAAACAAAACCCCGCAAATTGCGGGGTTTTGTTTTATGCTTGTTTCTTTATTTCAGTATTACAAACTGCTGGCCATAAGGTAAGGTTGCCGCCAGCAGGCTATCAAAAAAAGAAGGCCCTTTTTCCAGGTAAAAAGGCATAAAGGTATCATAGCGTTCCTGCAATGAATTATTGGGAAACAGCGTGTTTTTCAATTTGTATAATTGCGCAATTTTATCGGCCATGTTCCTTTTTTCGGCACGCAGCATTTTTTTCTCCATTACATGCATCTGATGCTTCATTCTTGTCAGAGCAGCCTCAGCGCTGCCTCTTAATGTCGCATCAATATTCGTAGCCCTTTCTTTTATCCGGTCAAAAACAGCTTGCATTTCGTTCTCCAGATTGGACAGTTCCAGATCATGAGCGGAATGCTTTTTCACAAAATATTGCACCAGTTGTTCCGTCGGTTGAAATATTTCTTCATCATTTAAGCCAAGTTTCTTCTGCAGGTTATTACTGTCATTATTTGAAATCAAAAAGGATTGCCTTAAAACAAGCGCAGGAAAGAAAACCTTATAATGCTCAAAAACACCTTTCAATTGAAGCCAGTATGCCACTTCACTGCCACCGCCAATAAAGGCTATATCAGGTAAAATGCTTTCCTGAAACAAACCTCTTAAAATTACATTAGGACTGAATCTTTCAGGATGCTGCTCTACTTCCTGCTCCAATGCTGTTTTATCAAAATGAATATTGGTATGCAGCACCTGCCAGCCTGTTGCTGTTTGTTCTATGCGCTCCCTTATATTATCTTTCAGGTAAAAAAGGTTAATCGGCCTTGAAAAGGCCTGTCCCGCATAGCTTTTGTTTAAATCCGAAGTTTGTTGATGCACTATTTCATCCGATACCGGCTGAAACAATTCCTGCTTCAGAACCGGAATAAACAACTGCTTCAACGCAACATCATCCGAATCAATCACCACAACACCGTAACTGCCCAATAATTCATTTACCAGATGCCTGGTTGCAGTTGCAATAGTATGATTAGGCGCATAAGCCTTTGCAATGATTTCTTTCAGGCGTTCCGTATTATCTCCCGGAGGGCCTAAAAGGCTTATCAATTGCTGTAACAATGGTTGCAAATCTTTTGTGTTCATCCGGCCTACAGCGCCCTTCTGTTCCGTGTTCCATCTGTATTTAACATCATTGTACCTGAATGTCCCCAATTCGTCCAAATCATTGTCTTCCGAACCGATATAAAATACCGGCACAAAATTATATGCCGGTTGAATGGATTTTAAATGCCTCGCAAGCTTTACGGTATGCAGTATTTTATAGATGAAATATAAATATCCTGTCATCAGGTTCGGCTGATGTGCGGTGCAGATAGTAAAAGTATGCGGCTCTTTTAACAGCTCTATATTATCGGAAACAGCTTCGTGAAGTGTAAAGCCATCGTATTGCTTTTGCAGCGCTTCAACTAAAACGGATCTGTTGATCGGATAGCTTTTTCTGGCTTCTATAGCTGCTTTCAGCCCTTCGTCATTTGGTTTGAAATTATAGAACGCTTCTAACTTCTTATCTCCCGCCAGATAATCAATATTGATATTGGAGAAAAAATGGGTCTTATTATGAGGCAAACAGACAGTTTCCAAGATTCGGATGTTTTATTTCAAATGCGAAAGTAATAAGAAAATGAGGGACAGCGTTTATATCAGGATTGCAAAACTCTATAACACAATTCCTTAAAAGGCTGTCAGCGTTAAATATTTATTCCGGCCCAAAGTGAGCAGGTAAATAACAATCAAAAGCACGGGAATAAAGAATAGCAACGACAGGCCTTCTCCGATAACGTCTTTAAAAAAAACATGTAATAATACAAAAGGTATTAAGGAAAACGGTAGCCATTTCGCCATCGCGCTGCTGCTCACTTTTAAGTATTGAATATCTTCTTTGTTAAGGTTGCAATGGTATGGAGCACTGCCATACCAACCCATTTTTACATGAATAGTATGTGCGCCTTCTGTCGGGAAAAAGTCTTTTGTTTCTCCGTTTGAAAGTATCCCTACCTGTTCGTTGTCAATATAGACCTTATACTTCCTGATTCTGTTCTGCCATTCACTGGGTCTTGTTATTTGTAACGTAGTCATTTCTGTTAAATTAAGTTTGAAAAGATTTTTATAACCAAATTTATTTATGCCCTTTTATTTCCAGTCCGTGTATGTCGTTTAACCGTTGCAATGTTTGTTCTTTATGGATAAGCGGAATGCCTATTTCAAAAATACAAAATAGCTGCATGTCCTGCTTATAAACAGAAACATCATTTTGCTTTAGCACCTGCATTACTTCATTCATTAAAGAATAATCAAAGTCAAGCGTCACAACGTATTCTATATTTTTTTCTGTTGTTGTTGCAGTTGATAAACATTCCGTAGTGACTGTTTTGTAAGCATTGATTAACCCCGGAACGCCCAGCAATGTTCCTCCGAAATACCGTACTACTACTACCAGGACATTTGTTAAACCTGCACTATCAATTTGCCCTAATATAGGCCTGCCCGCACTTCCCGAAGGCTCTCCGTCATCATTCGCCCTGTATTGCAGGCCATCGGTTCCCAACCTGTAAGCATAGCAATGGTGTACAGCCTTGGGATGTTCTTTTTTCAATAATTGCAGGCTCCTTTTTATATCTTCTGTGTTATTGACGGAAAAGGAACAGGCAATAAATTTGCTTCCCCTGTCTTTGAATTCAGCCTGCGTTGTGCCTGTTATTGTTTTGTAAGTTAATTGCATGTTTATTATTCGGAGCTGAACGTTGTCAACCTTTTAAAAGTTGAAAACGCTAATTACACTTCCGGCCAACGATAGAATACATCATAGGTATCTTACCACCGACATCGGAATGCTGGTATTTATCAGGTGCTATTTGCTTCAGGTTTGAAAAACAATTGTAATGAGAAAAATCATATTCCCTGAATTGTTCTATACTAATCCCATGATGGAGCAATGCGCTGAAAACTTCATCCAGACTATGATTCCAGCTTATTTCTGTATATTCAATCTGAGCATTTCTGTCAGTGTAAGTTCCTGTTGAATCTTCTACAATGGCCTCTCTGTTGAAATAACTGTATTCAATTTTTTCCAGTTGATTATCAAACATCCACATAACAGGATGAAACTCGGCAAAAACAAATTTACCACCGGGTTTTAAAAAACGTTGAATAATAGCGCCCCATTTTTCCAAATCCGGCAGCCAGCCGATAGTGCCGTAAGTCGTGAAAACTACATCGAATTGCTCATCGAGATTTTGCTCCAAGTCATATAAATCGCAACAAATGAATCTGGCATTCAGCCCTAAAGTTCTATTAAGCTCTTCTGCCTTTTCAATAGCTTTATCAGAAAGATCAACGCCCGTTACACTTGCTCCCATGCGAGCCATAGATAAAGTATCCATACCGAAATGACATTGCAGATGCAATACAGACTTACCATGTATATCACCAAGTAATGCCGATTCCGTCGTTTGTAACGAGCTGGCACCATTAAAAAACCCTTCTACATCATAAAACGAAGAGGACACATGAACGTCGGTTCTTTTGTTCCATGCATCTTTATTGATAGCCTTATAGTTTTGCGGAATATTCATTTTGATAGTGTTTTATCGTATCTGCCTGTAACCGTAATACATCCAAAAGCTTTCCGGCATTCATTTTCGGGGCTGCCGTACCATCATTTATTATGGTTGACGTGCTGATAATAAAAGCCTCATCCCAAAGGTTTGCATCCAGAAACAATTGTAATGTTTTGCTGCCGCCTTCTATAATTACCGAATTGATATGCTGTAAATGTTTAAGTACCCGCGCAGCTAATTCCTGTTCTTTATCCAACTTAATAAATGCAAGGTTTTCTCCCTTTTCATTTTTGACAAAATTAAAAACAATAGTTTGTTGTGATGTATCAAAAAGATGCAGCGTTTGAGGAAGCGATGCATTAAAATCCAGCACTACACGAACCGGATTTTTACCTTCTCCGAAACGATTGTTTAAAACCGGATTATCCAAAAGCGCTGTATTATGTCCTATTAAAATGGCATCTTCTTCGCTGCGCATTTTATGAACCCATTTCTGCGAAAATTCGTTGGATAACATGACTCTGTTTCCATGTAGCGGCGCAATATAACCGTTATCGCTTTCTGCCCATTTTAATATAACATAAGGCCTTTCTTTTTCCTGCCTGCAAAAGAATCTTCTGTTCAGCCAACGGCTTTCATGCTCTAAAACATCCATCACAACTTCAATTCCGGCTTCTTTCAATTTAGCAATGCCTTTTCCGGAAACAGCATTGAACGTATCTGTACAGCCAATAACTACTTTGGGAATATTATGCTGAATAATCAAATCTGCACATGGTGGTGTCTTTCCGTAATGGACGCAAGGTTCAAGACTTACATAAATGGTGCTCTTTCCAATAAATTGCTTGTCTCCCTCTTTTACGGAAGCGATGCAATTCACCTCTGCATGGGCTTGTCCGTATTGCCGGTGCCAGCCCTCCCCTATTATACGGTCATTATATACCAGAACCGCCCCCACCATAGGATTGGGAGAAACATTGCCCGAACCTTTTATTGCAAGTTCAAGGCAGCGTTGCATATATTCTTTATCTGAAACCATGAATGAATAAATAAAGACGCAATGAATGCGTCTTTAGTAAATTATATTTTAGCTTTTCGGGCTTTCCTGCTTTTTATATTTTCCCGGGTCTTTAGTGTATTGATCTTTACAATGCGGGCTGCAAAACCAAGTGGTATCCGTTCCTGTTACGTTCATTTCAGTCCAGTGCTCGCCTTCCATTTCCATGCCACAAACAGGATCTTTAATTTTAGCAGCTGTTGTTGTTTCTGTTGATGTAGCTTCTTCTGTAGCTGCATCTTTGTTATCGTCATTAGTACTGACTTTTACATTGCAGGATGCCATTGCAACAATCGCAATAAAACATAAACTATACTTCTTCATTTACTTTTTAATTTAAGATGCACAAAGATAGGTAATTATTCAGGCTTTCTAAGATACTTCCGTCTTTGTACTATCCAGATACTTTGCAAGCGTTCGTACAGATTTTTCATGATTTTTCACAAAAGGATTTGTCATATCCCAGACATATCCCGCAAGCACGCTGCAGATCTGTTCCTTGAATTGTTCACTCTTATTGTCAGCGAAAAATATTTTGAACAATGTACCGTCATACCAGCCATTTACATAAGTCCTGAAAACAGAAACACCATGATTTGTAGGCTCTGTATATTCTTTTTGCCAATCTACTTTTTCACCGTTCAATTGCCTGATAACAAGTTTGGCTGCGGTTTGCGCCGAAACAGTTGCAAGCGTAACGCCTGAAGAAAATATAGGGTCAAGGAACTCAGTAACATTTCCGGTTAATACAAAACCATTTCCCCAAAAGGTATCAGTAGTAGCGCTCCAGCCTTGTAATGTGCGTGGCTCGAAAATAAAATCAGCTTTTTCAAATCTTCTTTTCAGTGCGGGTTCATCAGCCAGCATAGCCCTGAACATTTGCTCCGGCTCGCCATTGTATTTATCAAAAAATGCGGGGCTTGAAACAAAACCCACAGATGTTATTCCGGTGCTGAAAGGAATGGTCCAAATCCAGCAATCATCGCTATGAACATACACCACAATCCTGTTTGGTTCTTCCTGCTCCAATCTCCGTGGATCTGTAAGATGTGCAAACATGGTTTTTCTTACAGGCTGCGAAGATGGTTTTTCCAGATTGAATAACTTTGGAATTACGCGACCATAGCCACTTCCGTCAACAATAAATCTTGCCTGTATTTCATAAGTTGCACCATTCTCTTCTTTAATAGTTGTGATGCTTGAACCATCTTCTGCTATTTTTATATCAATCACTTCCTGATTATAAGCAACGGGAATGCCTTGCTTTTCACATTCGTTTGCCAGGGTAAAATCAAAATCCGCCCTTGGCATTTGCCATGCATATTTCCAGCCATCTGTATGTTGCTTTTCGAAAGTAAAATCACAGATCTCATTGTTACGGACAAACTTGGCACCCGACTTCACCTGAAATTTTTTTTCATTTAAAGCATCCATAAAACCTGCTTCCTCCAAGGCTTCCAGGCAACGGGGCAATAAACTTTCGCCGATTACAAATCTCGGGAATTGCAATTTTTCTACAATGTTGACTTTAAAACCCGCCTTCTTAATAATTGCTGCAGCTACAGTTCCGGATGGTCCGGCACCTATAACTAAAACATCTGTTTGTATCATTACTGTTTCTATTGGTAGTTTGGATAGATAATATTGGTTCGTGTGGTTAAATAATTTTTCTTAACTCAAGAATGGTATGGCTTACACCAACCATGTCATGTTGTTGAATGACATCAAATCCTGCTTTTTCTATTAATGCGAGAAATACTTTGCTGTCATACATCTGACTGTTGCCATTGGCGATATTGGTAAAATACAATGAAGTCATTTGAAGCGAAAAGGCGGATGTGGCAAAGCGCTGGCGATCCCAAAAAGTTTCATTGATAAATATTCTCGTATTCTCATCAGAAACCGCATAACATTTTCCAAGAATGCTTACAATCTCTTCATCCGAAAAGCAATCCAGAAACTGACTCATCCAGATAGCATCGTAACCTGCGGGCAAAGACTTTGAATTATCCAGCATATTCACTTCATGATATTGAACCCTATCCTGAAAACCGGCAGCAATCATATTTTCTTCAGCCATTTCCAACTGACCTTTTAAGTCAACAATACCCATTTCAATATCAGGATTGAATTGTAAACATTCCAAAGTCCAGCGGCCTGTATTACCGCCTATATCAAGCATTTTTTTCGGCGGATTGGTAAATACAATTTCAAGCGCCTCAGGAAATGCTTTATCGGAATAAAAATGGTCAAATGAAAGCCAGCTTTCCTTTGCAGGCGATGGAAAAGAGGAAAGTCCTTCATACAAAGTATTCCAGTTTCCTAATGTTTTCAGGCCTGTAGGTTTGCCTGTTTCAATAGATTGCTCCATAGTCGGCGCACCTTCCACGCATACATCGCGCATGAAATCAAAATTGACTTTCGTCATTTCATGATTCAATAGAAAGTGTCCCGTTTTGGCTAAAAAATATTTGCCTTCTTTCCTGTAAAGCAACTGTATGCCCAAACCGGCTTCCAACAATATTCTTACGCCATATTGCGATATGTTTACTTTATTACAGATTTCTTCAATAGTAATGCCTGTCTCTCTCGCTGCTTCTATTAAATGTAAAATGCCTTTGTCACGTAAGATTTTTGAAGCTTCCCACACATAAGGCGCAAAGGCTATGAATTGCGCCCTGTCAAGTGCTTCTAATGCTGATAATTTATCCTCTTCAAATAAAGGTTTTTTAGCTGTCGTTTTTTCTGTCATGAATATCAAGTATGATCTTCCAAAAGTAAGGATTTACAATGGATAGGAATTTTACTAACAAAGAATTTGGCTTAAATGATTAATCTAAAATAACAATGTACATTTATTATGAATTTTGATAATAAATTTTATCTTTGAAACTGATCTGAATTATTTCCAAATGAAAAAAGTGCTATTCTTTTTATTACTATTTATATCAATTTACACAAATGCTCAACCCGAAAAGTACGCCCGCATCACCGGTAAAATCGTTTCTGACACAGATAGCAATAGCATTTCGAATATTAACGTCAGCATTCCTTACCTGAAAATACATACTGCTACAGACACTTCGGGCATTTTCGAGCTTGCAGAAGTGAAATACGGCAGCTATACATTAATTATAAGCAATAGCATTTCACACGATTTCATTAAAATATTGGTTGACGTACCTCTTATAAACATTGGGAATATAGATTTCAGGCAAAATCCGGATATCAATACTATTACAAGCCAGCATCCGGCTATCATTGAAGATAATAATAATTACGACGATGGCATGGAAAATCAAAGCATATCAGGAATATTAGGCGCATCACGCGATCCTTATATTTCAGCCGCAGCTTTAAATTTCGCTGCTTTCCGCTACCAGCCAAGAGGTTACAATCGCGACCAATTGGAAGTTTATCTGAATGGCCTTCAAATGAATGATGCCAAATCCGGTGCAGCCTCTTTTAGCCACTGGAGCGGCTTAAATGATATGTTTCAAAAACAAAGTACATTTTTTGGATTACAGTCTTCTGAAAGTGGCTTCGGTGGCTTATCCGGTTCTACAACTATAAATACAACAGCATCGGAGCAACGCAACCAAACAAGATTTACTTATACCGCTACAAACAGGATTTACAGAAAAAGGTTAATGATGAGCCATAGTTCAGGCCTGATGACAAATGGCTGGGCTTATGCAGTTTCATTTTCCAGACGCTGGTCCGGGGAAGGCTATGTACCCGGCACTTTTTACGATAGTTATGCTTTTTATGCAGGTATAAGCAGGAAGCTGAGTGCTGCATCTATGCTGCATTTCACGGCATTCGGCGTCCCGACGAAAAGCGGCAAGGCTGCTTCCGCCACATTAGAAGCAATGGATTTGTCAGGAACCCACTTTTATAATCCTAATTGGGGCTATCAAAACGGAGAAAAAAGAAACGCAAAAATGAATCATTATTTTCAGCCTGTCTTTATGTTGAATTACGATTATATCCCGGACCATAAAACCAAGTTTGGATTAGCTGCATCTTATCAAATAGGTTATAACGGTAACAGTGCATTAGACTGGTATAATGCACAGGATCCCCGTCCGGATTATTACAAAAGATTACCGAGCTATTATGAAAGCGATTTGCAAACTGCGAATCCCGATATCGCCGCTGCCTATAAACTCAAGTGGCTGACTGATGAAAGTTATCGCCAGATTGATTGGGATGCTTTATATGCAGCCAACAAGCTGAATTATGACGTTATAAATGGAATGAGCGGAAAACGTTCAGTTTATATGATTGGCGAAGACAGAGATGATATCAAAAAATATAGTTTCGGTGCAAACATGAGGAAAGTGATTAACGAATATATCAACCTTTCCATAGGCTTGACTGTGACAGGCCAACAGATGGATAGCTATAGAAAAATGCTGGACTTGTTAGGTGGTGATTATTATGTGAATCTCAATCAGTTTGCAGAAAGGACTTATGTTGGAAATAATTCCTTTAATCAGAATGACTTGAATAACCCCAATGGCATTGTAAAAACGGGTGATAAATATTCCTATAATTATAAAGCCACATTTACAAAGGCTTTTGCCTGGGGACAAGTATTATATTCTCAAAAGAAAATAGATTTATTTATTGCTGCAAGGCTTTGTCGGGAATCATTTCAGCGGGAAGGGCTATATAAGAACGGACTATTTGCTGATGATTCTTATGGTTTATCGCAAAAGCAAAATTTTTTCAATTATCAGTTAAAAGGTGGGCTTAGTTATAAGCTAAACGGAAGTAGTTATTTATTTGTCAATGGCGGTTTAATGACCGATCCGCCTACATTTGACAATACTTTCGTTTCGCCCAAAACGAGAAACAAAATTGCAGGCATGCCGATGGTTACAAAAATTAAAAGCATAGAATGCGGTTATATGCTTCATACACCAAGGCTTAACGGCCGTCTGACCGGATTTGCAACAGAAGTAAGCAACTCAACCGAAATCATACGTTTTTATCATGAAGATTATAACAGCTTTGTAAACTATGTTATGCAAAACGTCAGCGTACGGCATATTGGTGGTGAGTTGGCACTAAAGGCTAAGTTATCTTCATCTTTATCTGTTACAGCTGTTACTGCATGGATGCAGGTATTTTATACTTCTAATCCTCTAATAAATATTTACCGCGATAACGATACTTCAAAAAATGTGCCGCAAAGTACTGCTTATCTTAAGAACACCTATGTGGACGCAGGCCCGCAGTCTGCTTATACGATTGGCACTGATTATCGTTCACCGAAACTATGGCATGTAAGCCTGAACTGCAATTATTTAAACAGGAATTATATAAATGTCAATCCGAGCCGGAGAACAAAAGAAGCTGTTGAATTATTAACACCAGGCTCTGAACAATGGCATGCTATTGTTGATCAGGAAATGATGGGATCTGCATTTACCATAGATCTGTTTGCAGGTAAGTGTGTATTGCTGAATAAATCAATGAAATGGCTGCCCAAAAGTAGCTCCTTACTTATCAATATTGGCCTGAACAATTTATTAAATAATAAAAACATCCCCACAGCGGGTTTTGAGCAATTAAGACTTGATTCAAAAAATAATAATCCTGAACGTTTTCCTTCAAAATATATTTATGGCTACGGGAGAAACTACTTTATCAATTTGAGTCTGAAGTTTTAGGAAAAGCTACATTCATCATTTTAGAGCATATTTCACTTAGCATCGACAATCTACACAGGTGTGATTTTAAATATTTATTTTAAACATTTATTTAATTAACAAAATAATTCCATAAACTTGTACATAGATTAATGTAAATGAATTTCTTATGGGGAGACAATGCGTTAATCATCTTCGTGAATCATTACTGCGGCATTGCAAGCCCAAGTTAACCACAGCATTTTGAGGCGATGTAAGCCATTAGCCGACTGTTACCGGATTTCCGGATTATTAAAATAGCAACTTACTCCTTTAAAGGCGACGTTTTAAAAACGACAGAAGTTCTTAAACTTTCTGCCATAAGATATCTGAAAATTTAAAAAGTGAATAATTCATACGTTAAACATGCAAAACAGCAGCCGCGACAGACTGAAAGTAATAATAGTAGATGATGAACCAACAGCCTGCAACAATCTTAAAAACACATTGCTTCAACACATTGACCGCAATATAGATATATGTGCCATAGCGCATAATACGGAAGAAGCAACCTATTACATACAGCAATATAAGCCCGATGCATTATTCCTGGATATTGAAATGCCAGCCGAAAATGCTTTTCATTTTCTGGAAAGGATATACCCATTCGATTTTGAGATAGTTTTCGTTACCGCATTTGATGAATACGCAGTGAGGGCATTTAAACTGAATGCGATAGATTATATACTAAAGCCCATAAGCATTACAGAGATCAGGCAAGCAACAGATAGATTGCTTGAGAAAATTGTTTATAAAAAACTGACGGAAGAAAGAAGCACGGAATACAAAGAACTGGTTGCCCAAATGACAGGCAATTATGAACCCAAAAAGATATTTTTAAAAGAGCTGAACAATATAGTGGCAGTAGCTTTCGCAGATATTTATTTTATAGAAGCAATGGGAAGTTATTCAAAGCTCAACTTCCTGAGGGATGGCAAAGAGCAACAAATTGTAATGAGCCATTCTATAGCGGAATACGAAGACCTTCTTCCGAAAGATGTTTTTTTCAGGATACATAAGTCTTACCTGATTAATTGCCGTTACATCAAAAAGGTAACAAAGGATCATTATGTGTCTTTAGAAATAAACGATACTTATCATATTCCCGTCAGCAGAAGGCGTTATCCTTTCATGCTGGAGTTTATTAAAACCTATGAACTCAATAAAAAATAATATTGTCCGGATAGGCTGCGGCCTGCTATTCTTTATGTTGTCTCATTTACGGGCACTTGCCGGTGAATACCCGATGCTTCATTATACAAAGGATAACGGGCTTCCAAGTAATACTATATATACTGTTTACAAAGATAGCAGGGGTTTTATATGGTTTGCCACCAGTAAAGGAGTGGCGAGGTACAACGGCATATCCTTTGAAATATTTAACTCAGGTGACGGCTTACCCGATAATGAGATCTTCTCTTTTCAGGAAGATTACCGGCACCGTATATGGCTGGCTACTTATTCAGGAACATTATGTTACTATGAAAACGGCTTTTTTCATAATCCTGAGAATACACTTTTTTTAAGGGTACCCCTCAAATTAGAACATCCTCTGCGGATTAACTTAGAAAAAGACAGTACCATTACTATTTGCTATCGCAACCTGTCCTACTTCATTAACATACAAGAGGACAGCTGCAGGATATATCAAAGAGGGAAGGCAAAAGGCAAAGAAACATTGCTTATGAATATTGATAAAATATCGGATAGTGTTTATTGCGTCATAAACCGGGACGAGACCTGCCAATTAAACGTATATACCGACGCCATTATATACAGGATATTCCATCAAAAAATATTTTGCTCCACATTTCAAAATCAAAAATACTTTTTCGATACCGGGTTTATTTATAATGAAAATTACAAGAAAATATACCCCATACCTGCATCTTTACAAAAATCATCAGTAAATATACACCGGATTTATTTCGACGGAAAAAACTACCTGATTGCAACGGACGATGGCATGTATATAAACAATGAGCTTATGCTACTTAAAGGCAAACGGGTAACATCGGCAACACAAGATATAGCAGGTAATTACTGGATGTCAACAATAGGTGATGGAGTATATAACATAAACAAGGATTTCAGAAAGAACGGGGTCATAAGAAATGCCTACAAAGGTGTGGTGACATATGCCTGTGATTATAACGGGAAAGAATATTTTGCTACGAACGACAGGCAATTATATGAAGCAAAAAACGGGACCATAAAAACGATACTGGACTTTTCAAAAGGTGCAGAAAAAATCAGGAACCAGGGAAACCATATTGATTGCAGTATAAACAATAATATCCTTTATTGTTTAAGTAGTAGCGGCAATATTTTTACGTATGATATTTTGAAAGGAAGAACACAAAAATTCATTTTACCTAAAGAACAGAGAGAAGGTATAATAAGAGATAGATGGAAATCCATAATTGCCACATACGTCGGTTTAAATATTGTTTCAACCTGGTACAGCAATTTTATTCCGTATACTTCGTTTAACAATGGCCCATCTGTCCGTCAAATATTCTGTACGACTTTTTACAGCAGAATTTTTGCTGCAACATCAGATAATAAAAGTATTTTACATTCACAACGCAACGGCATTTACGCTTCTTCAGGAAGCGACGCAACCTTGCAACCGCAATATGGAAAGAGGTTGTTTGTATGGCTAAAATATTGGAATGACAAGCTTATAGGATGCACTTCAACTAACGGTTTATATGTATTCTCAACTGAAGGAAAGAATACAATAACTGATTCTTTTTTATCGGGAAAAGTACTCTGGAACAATGCCTATCCTTTATCGTCCGACAAGTTACTGCTTAGTTCAGATAAGCATTATTATATCCTGCCACTGGTAAACATCCATAAAAATACAATCCTGCCAAAGCCTGTAGAAAACCCGTTTCTACCAACTGATGCGGAATATTTCCTGAGCGATAAGAACCATTGTTATTTCTTTAAAAACGGAGATATAACCATTGTTGCCAAAGAGGATTTACTTAAAGATGTGCCGAAACCGGCAATATATTTTAATAAGGTGGTTGTGGGAGACAGCATTTTCAGGTTAAGCGACAACGATTCTACACTCATATTACCTGATAAGTATTTTGCTAAAGCGCGTATAAACTTCGATGTGCTTGCGTTTAATGCGGTTGATGTAATAAATGAATATTGCATAGCGCAGGATGGCAACAAGCCATCGGATTGGGAATTATTAACCAATAAAGAACTGAACATAGTTTTGCCCCGCTACGGCACTATTAAAATATATGCCCGCGTGAGAACACAGGGCGGAACAAGCAGCGAAGCAAAACAATTCATTATTGTTATATCAAAACCCTGGTGGGCAAGATGGTGGGGAATTGGCCTGATTGTCCTCGCCTCAATAGTTATAACAGGATTACTCTTTTACTTTTTTATACAAAGAGCCCTGAAACGCAAGGAGCGGGAACATAGCGCAGAAATCAAGGTGCTAAATGCTGAATTTAAATCGCTGAATGCCATGATGAATCCTCATTTTATTTTCAATACGTTGAATAATATCCAGGGATTCATTAATGCCGACAACAAACTGCAGGCAAATGAGTATATTCGTACTTTTTCGGACATGATACGTCAAAATATGCTGAATATATCAAAGGAGTTGGTGACGCTTGAAGAGGAGATGAAAATAGTGGAAAGCTACCTGAGATTACAGTGCTTACGATTCAGTAATATTTCCTACGATATAGACATAGACCCTGCAGCAGACCTTGACGAAATCATGATTCCGCCACTGCTGATACAGCCATTGGTAGAAAATAGCATTAAGCACGGCATATTACCACTCAACAATAAAGAAGGCCGCATAAGTATAAAAATTACCGGAAATAATGAAACAGCAAGGATTGAAATAACAGACAATGGCATAGGAATAAGCAAATCGCGAGGCAGGGAATCTTCTTTTGCTTTAGGCGCTTTAAGGAAGCGTATTGATGCCCTCAGCATCACCCACCATATAGATATATCTTTTGAAATAGGCGATTATACCGATGCTTCCCATGCAAATGGTACGCGTGTTTTATTAACCATCTCTTACCGTTCGTAAACAAAAACGACCGTTAATAAACTCGTTTTGGAAACAGCGTATTGTTGGATGTAGTTTCATGATTCATTAAAAAACACAATTATGAAAAGGACATTCAAATTATCAGTATTGGCATTACTTATGCTGAACACAAACTATTTATTCGCGCAATGGGATGGTTCTGCCCCACCAGTTAATACATATACGCAGTCCAACGTCGGAATTGGAACGGTGCCAGGGCCGGTTAGCGATGCAAGATTGCATATTCTCACTAATGCAGACCCAGCTTCAAACTATAGCCTGAACTTAATACCCGGATTCCTCATACAGAGAAATTTATATACAAGTGGATTTGGCATTCCACCAAACGTATCAAATATTATGGAAATATGGAGTCAGCATTATCCAAGCGGGGCTCCAAGCTTTGGAAATCAACTAAAATTTGTAGTTGACAATAATGGGCAGCTCGGATTAAATAAAAAGCCCGGAAGAACGCTGGATGTCGGCGGAGAAGCAAACATAGACGGTTCTGTTACCATAGGAGAAGTGGGGGCCGCCGGTTCCCCTTCATCAGATATGCTTACTGTAAATGGAAATATGACTTTAACCCAACCGGTTGACTCACGGTGGAGATACATCAGATCTCGTAGCAATAGCGGTGTACTGTATCTTGCAGCAAATACAGAAAGTAGTGATGGTAGCACCATCGAATTGTCCGGACCAAATGCCAGTGGACGCGAAGGACAAGTGCGATTCATATCTTATGGCCCTGAGGCAACTGGCGGAGGAGTGCAATTCTGGAATTTCGATCCGACAACAACCATTTGGAGATCTCATATGCGTGTTCTCAGCAATGGCAAAGTGGCAATTGGACCAGAAACACTTCCAACGCCCGGCGATTACAAACTATATGTAGATGGAGGTATATTAACCCAAAGGATAAAAGTAGCCTTACCTTCTGATGCAACAAACTGGTCTGATTTTGTATTTGATAACGATTACGAACTGATGCCTTTATGCGATGTTGAAAAATACATTGAGCAAAATAACCATTTACCTGAAATACCATCTACAGCAGAAGTACATAAAGAAGGGTTGGACCTTGCGCAAATGGATGCAAAATTATTGCAGAAAGTAGAAGAGCTGACATTATATTTAATACAACAACAGAAAGAAATTGAAGAATTGAGAAAGAAATTGAAAAACTAAAACATTATCTCTCATTTTTTAAATTCTTTATTATGAAACAAATAATATTGTTGTTGCTCCTACTTGCGAGTAAGTACGCATATACACAAGTTAATCATCATTTTGATGATCCACCCGGTTCTCCTGTTGGAGGCTCCTCACCTTATACGTTTAACGGATTCCCGGGGAATTGGCAACGTTCTCATGGATCGCCTAATTGGGATACAAGCTTGATTTGGATGTGGGCTGGAAGCAATGCAAGTACAACTGCCGGTGAAGGCATTTATCAGGATAATGCTTTCCTGAAAATCGGTAAGTATAAAATCAATGTGGGAATCAGGGAAGCTCCCAATGGTAGTGGGAAAATAAGAGTATTAGCAGCAAATGGTTTAACACCAAACACTGGCATTGGAACCGGTAGTAGCGTGCCGGTAGTCCCGCAACAGTTGATTGGAGAATGGAGCACATATGTTCCTGGCTTAGGGTATCCAGTTGTGAACTGGTTAGTTGACGATGACTTTTATAATCCTTACCCGAACGGGCAAATATGGATATATCCCTTGTCTAATCCGGATTACTATTACCAGTATACGTGTGCAATCGATTGGGTAACAATTTGCAGGGTACTGGAAGATGGTGTCACATATAGTTCGGGCATGTTACCTAATGATGGTTACTATCGTAGGTTCTTTAAAATCGGAAGTTTTTTTCCCGCAGGTTCAGGAGTCGTGCAAAATCAAACAACAGCCTTTACCGACTATGAAGCAAGCGAATATATTGATATGCGCGACAATGTTTCTATTGAAATTCAACCAGGGAAATACTTTTTGGGAGAGATTAACCCTGAACATTGTATTAAAATGTCAGGTAATGAAGTTCCAGGAAACCCGCCACCACCTCCTCCTCCAGATGATTCCATTGTAAGCAGACCATCAAATAATGCATCAATTAATACAGAAGGAAATACTGCTATACTATTACACCCGAATCCTAACGATGGCAATTTTACTTTAACAATGCCTAAAGCGGATAATTACCTTATTATAGTAATGAATCTGATAGGCAGTAAGGTATATGAACAAAAAGTGATTGGCAAGCAACAGGTATCAATTAAATTAAATGAAAAACTTTCAAGCGGTAGTTATTTTGTTGAGATCAGAGGTGCGAAATATAATAAGAAGATGAAATTTATAGTGGTCAAATAGTAGAGCTGATTATTATTTGGTAATATTTTTAATGGCTGTCTCTATGTTTGGAGGCAGTCTTTTTTCTGCAGATAAGGCCCATGTGATTAACGTTTTCTTCTACCGTTTATAAACAAAAACGACCGTTAATAAACTGGTTTGGGGGGTAATAGAACATTTAGATAGCTTTATCAACGTTAAATGCCAATATCAATTCATAAGCGCTATTTTGGTAATCGTTCAATTCCAATTTTTGTGTTAAATGTCAAGGCATTACAGCAAAGTCACTATAAGTCATAACATAAATAACAAAGGTCCCCCCATTTTTAAAAATAATTCTTCAAATAATATCCTAAAAAAATAATTCAAATAAATTTAAAAAACAACTTTATGAAAAACAACCTAATTTATTCAGTGTTTATAATTGCTATGTTATTACTTTCTTCTTGCAGCAACAAAGAAAAAATAAAAAATTCCCCGGTGCCCTCAACTCCTAAAAAGAGCCTGATTAACGCTCAGCAGACGATGACGTTGGGCCAAAAACACAACCTGTTAGTAGAAGAATATCTTGCACAATATGGAGCCGTTATTGACAATTCCATTACAATTGCTGATGTTGAAACTATATGCGGAAGATTTGCTTTAATAGCTGAGCAACAAGGCTTATTGGAAAACTTTATAGCTACTGAGCTTTCTGAAAAAATGATGCAAGTATTTGATGCATCACATGCTTTTGAAAATGGGATCTTAAAAGCAAGCAATGAGTTAAAAGAAGCAACAATTAATGAGACTCCTAATGAGGAGCTTCAAGAGGCCTTTTTCTATATCCACGACCTATCACTTCAGAATGACCCAAATTTTATATCAAAATCAATGCAAAGACTAAATGAGTTAAACTCGTTAACTCAGGAAGAACAACAAGGTGTAAACGGATATAAATCCATATTAGAATCTTCATTTAATTTGTGGGCCAACCCAAACAGCATTTACACTAATGGCGGTAATGACCCAAGAGTAAGGCCAACAACTGAAACTGACGCACTCTCATTTTGGCAATTGCAACTCAAAGCAATTATCTTTACGGGAAATCCTATACCAATGTCCGAATATGAATTGAATGAAATTGGATTTGGCTATTCGGCCGTAAATTCACTTGTTGAAACAATGCATCCGTAAAGATCTATGCTATTTAATCATCTTAGCATAAGATGTATTTGAGTAAAATAAAAAAGCCGCTAATGAAGCGGCTTTTTTTGTGGAGGCACACGGATTCGAACCGCGGACCCTCCCGATTGAAAATCGGGATGCTATGAACCGGAAAATTTTGCACCTCTAATCAATGCCTCTATACGTTTCCTGCTTTTCCACGATTTGACTAAACGCTCCCGGGAATAAGCTTCACTTTTTGATTGATACAGTTCAGTGTATGCGATTTCCCAATCGCTTGCTTTACCAGTAAAACCTTTGTGATTTGTATTATGACGACGTAATCTTTCATCAATAGAATCACTCGTCATCCCAATATAGAATTTATCTAAAATTGCTGAGTAGAGAATATAAAAATAAAACATGCTAAAAACAAAAAACCGCACTTTTTAAAGTGCGGTTTTATTATGTGGAGGCACACGGATTCGAACCGCGGACCCTCTGCTTGTAAGGCAGATGCTCTGAACCAGCTGAGCTATGCCTCCTGAAAAGGTAATAAGTGGAAGCACACGGATTCGAACCGCGGACCCTCTGCTTGTAAGGCAGATGCTCTGAACCAGCTGAGCTATGCTTCCTGTTAAAAAGAGCTTAGAAATATAACAATCTGATCCGCGAACTCTCCCGATTAATCGGGATGCTCTGAACCAGCTGAGCTATGCTTCCTGTTAAAATTGGAGTGGAGGCACACGGATTCGAACCGCGGACCCTCTGCTTGTAAGGCAGATGCTCTGAACCAGCTGAGCTATGCCTCCAATTAAGAACTTTATATCCCTATTGCTTTTGGGAGTGCGAAGGTAAGCGACGCTTTTTAATTTTCCAATTTTTTAAAAGAAAAAAATGAATTTCCTAACCAATTATTGTTTTCACACATTCCCGGAGCATTTTTAGTGTCGGGGTTTCAGTCAAAATTTAATTTCCCTTTTCAATCCTCAAATTTCCATCTTAAATCCCAAAGACTCTCGTTTCATATCATATAGCTTCGAGATAGTTACTGAGGCACCTAACTTTATTTTCAGAATCGTGGTCTTATTAGTTCAACAATAAACACGAACAATTAAAACCAAACCAAAATGAAGCTACATTACAAAATTTATCCTTCCATTATTTTAATGGCAATTACATTCCTGCTTTCCCATAACATGTTTGCAACAACTCAGACAATAATGGTGGGAGGCCCCGGCGGCATGAGTTTCGTACCTGCAACCGGCGTAACTATTAACTTAGGTGATACTATTAAATTCCAATGGCAAAACGGAAGCCATACTACGACAAGCACTACTATACCTGCGGGTGCTACAGCATGGAACCAGAATATTAATTCTTCCAGCACAACTTATATTTATGTACCGGCGGTGGTAGGTACTTATAACTATAAATGTATTCCACATGAAAGCATGGGCATGTTGGGTGTATTTAACGTTGTCTGTACCCCGCCTACTGCCTCTTCTGTAACTCCCGCCGGACCAATTACAAAATGTAAAGGCGATGCCACTGCTACTTTAACTGCCAGTGCTGTTGCAGGTGCAACTTTTCAATGGTATAAAAACGGAAGTCCGGTTTCAGGAGCTACAAGCGCTCAGTTTTTGCCTGATACTTCCGGCACTTACACTTGTAAAACCGTTAACGGTTGTGGTAATGCAACTTCAAATGCCGTTGTTGTTACTATCAACCCAAGCCCTGTTCCTGCTTTCACAGTAAGCAACAGCCAAATGGCCTATACATTCACCAATACTACCGTTGGTACAGGATTACATTGGGATTGGGCATTCGGCGACAGCCAGACATCTACCGCAAAAAGTCCTACGCATACTTATGCAACAGCAGGTTCTTATATGGTACATCTGACTGCAACAGATTCTTTTGGTACACAATGCAGTGCGATGGCAATGCAAACCATCACAGTTGGATCGCCAACATCTGTTCAAAACATAAATACAACTGATTTACAATTACAAGTAAGTCCAAACCCTGCTTCCAAACAAATTGTAGTAACATACAAACAAGGAAACGCAACTTTTAAAATTTATGATATAACAGGCAGAAGTTTTGCTGCGCCTAAAGTCTTGAGTAAGAACAGTAACTCCAGCACATTAGATATAAGCACGCTTCCTGCCGGTAATTACATTCTTGAAATGAAAATTGGTGACAAGTCGGCAACAAAGAGAATAATCGTAGGACGATAGAGACGAAACGACAAAAGTTAGTGCTTTTTCTTGCATGTAGTGAGTGTGAAAATAAAGTCCGGAATTTCCGGGCTTTATTTATCTTTAAGCCGCAGATAAGCAAAATATAAATGCTTTATTATGAGGTTCAAAAATCTGTTATTGCTTTTTTGGTGGCTTCTTCCGGTCATTGGCTATAGTCAGAACACAGCTTTTCTTCAAATCCGGTCAGGGCATGTTGAATTTTCATCAGATGCGCCTTTGGAGCTGATTAAAGCATCTTCCAATCAGCTTCAGGGAATACTTGATGTCGGCAAAAGCGTTTTTGCATTCAAGGTTTCCATTGCAACTTTTGCAGGCTTTAATAATCCGCTGCAGCGGGAGCATTTCAATGAAAACTATATGGAAACAGAGGTTTTTCCGGAAGCAACTTATACAGGCAAAATCATTGAAACTATTGATTATTCAAAGAAAGGCATCTATACGATAAGAACTAAAGGAAAGCTTACAATACATGGCATAGCACAGGAAAGAATTATCAAAGCAATTGTAAACATAACTGATAGTAAAATCACAGTACAGTCGGACTTTACAGTTATGCTGGCAGATTATGAAATTAAAATACCACGAATAGTCGACAATAATTTATCGAAAGAAATTAAGGTTTCCGTATCAGCAACTTTTGTAAAATAATCCGTATTGCCAAGAATAGATTCATATAGGAACAAAAGGTTTTTTGCAGGATTGATTTTTGTTTTAGTGTTATGCAGTAAAATAAATATCTATGCCCAGATACCTTTTATTCGCGATTTCTGGCTAAATGAACAATATGCCTCTGTCAATGTACAAAGCATACTCCAGGATAATACAGGATATATCCTTATTGGTACCGATGACGGACTTTTTCGTTTTAACGGTTCCGACTTCTCAAAAATACAAGGTTTCAATGAGGCTGTTTCTACATTATCATCGACTGAAAGCAATCTTTATATTGGAAATAAAAAAGGTAGTATCAGCCAGCTAACGGGGCAATTTAAAAACAAAATTCAATATCTTCTAAAACGTAACGGTTCAAGAATACGTTGCATTGCTTCAAACCTGAAAGGAGATACACTTTGGATCGGAACAGAAACTGGGATTATTGCATTTTCAGGAGGCAGGCAATTTATCAAACTCGACAATACCAAAGGCTTATCAGATGATTTTGTTTATAGTATCTGCTATTTACCTAATAACAGATTAATAGCTGCTACAGACAATGGCATAAATGATATCGAGTTCATAAACGGGAAACCAAAAATTACTGTGCTTAGCACGGCCAACGGCCTGACAGATAATATTGTACAGATCATCAAACAAGTACCGGACTCAAAATACTATTGGGTGGGTATGCAGCAAGGAGGTATTGCGCTGTATAATAGTGAAAGCAAAACGATCCATAACTTCCCCGAATCAGCGTTATGGAATTATGGGCAAGTGACTGATATCCTTCCCGTTTCCCATTCAAAAGCATGGATAATTACAAGAGAAGGTTATTTGCTGGAAGCTGAACTTGACAATAACCTAAACCTGCAAATAAAGGGATATCACTATCCCGGCCATCAATTTAAAAAACTGATTTGTGACCGCGCAGGCAACTTGTGGTGCGCCACCAAGAATGGTTTGAGTATGATAACTGCAAATTATTTATCTCAAATAAAACTGCCGGATTTTTATCAATTAAAAAAAGTAACTGCTTTATGCTGGGCAGATAAAAACAGGTTGTGGCTTACCCAGGATAGCGTTTTGCATGAAGCCCGTATAAATGATTCAGGATCATTATTGAAACCTGTTTTTCATCCCAACGCATTAATAACCTGCCTGTATAAGGATAAGCATAACAGATTATGGATTGGGACGATGGGAAAAGGTTTATGGTACAGGAATACTGAAGGTGTTTTCAAACAAGATAAAACTATTGCAAGCCTTGCAAACAGCAATATACTCAGCATTACTACTATTGAGGATAAGCTTTGGATATCGACGCTTACGGGTGTAGACGAAATTTATATAACAGATGGCCAGGTGCCCAAACTTGAATTGCTGAGGCATCATAATAAACAAACAGGTATCGGAAGCGATTATGTTTATTATCTATATCCTGATCATTTAAACAGGTTATGGATGGCAACTGACGGTGCGGGCGTTTGCATGTTTGATGGCAACCAATATTTTCATTGGAGTAATCCTGAAAATCAACAGACAAAAGTAGCTTATAGCATAACCGAAGATGCCAATCAGAATATGTGGGTTGGTACCTATTTCAAAGGCTTATACCATATCAAAAAAGGCAGTAATAAATTTGAAATGGTTGAAGGTCTTACGGATGCAAACCTTTCTACAGTTACATCCAATGCCACCGGAGAGGTTTTAACCGTTTATGAACGGTGCATTGATGAATGGTATCCACGAAGCAAACAGTTCAGGCATTTTAATTTCAGGATGGAAGTCGGTATCGACAGTACTTCAGATGTATTGAACTGTTTCGCCAAAGATAATACAGGCAATATTTTCATTCCATATGAGCACGGAATATTATTCTTCAATAATCAATACAAACAATACGATGTTCGTCCGGAAGTAGCCATAACAAGCATTGCCACCCTATCCGGTAAATTATCAAACAATAAAAATCAGTTTGAGGCTGATGAAAACTACATTTGTATAAAATACGATGGCATAAGTTTTACCAATGCGGAACGCTTACAATACCGCTACCGGCTCTTGGGCTTTGGTGATAAATGGATTATAACACATGACGACGCTGTAACATTTTCAAATTTACCCCCGGGTACTTATACCTTTCAAATTCAGGCAACTATAAATGGCAGCTATGAATTGGCAAACGGTACTTTTTATACATTCACCATTAAAGCTCCTTTCTGGAAAAGTATCTGGTTCTATTTATTGGTCTTACTTTTTTTTGCATTATGTGTTTATGCAATAATAAAAATAATCGGTAAGCGGCAAAAAGAAAAGTCACAATTACAAAAAGAAAGAATGGAGTTTGAATACGAACATCTTAAAAGCCAGGTCAATCCTCACTTTTTGTTTAACAGCCTGAACACGCTTACCAATCTCATTGAAGAAGACCAGGCAGCGGCTGTTTCTTATACCGAAAGATTGGCGGATCTATATCAGAATATATTAGCTTATCGCAGCCGCGATTTAATAACCCTGAAAGAAGATCTCGAAATCTTATCTACCTATTTGTATGTTCAGAATTGCCGGTTCGGAGCGGCATTACAGGTACAATATTCTATACCTGAGGAACTCATGAATACAAAAAAAGTAGTCCCAATGGTATTACAAATGTTAGTGGAAAATGCAATTAAACACAATATCGTTTCATTATCCCAACCACTGAAAATAACTATCATGTCTGACTATACAATGCTTATTGTAAGGAATCCGTTACGACCGAAAATGAGCAAGGAAAAGGGAGCAGGCATTGCATTACTGAATATTCAGAAACGTTATCTTCTTTTAACCAAAAAGCCTGTTATCTTTGGGATAGAGAATAATGATTATATTGTTTGCTTACCTTTATTGTAAAGATAAGCATCACCATTAAAAACCAAAAGTTCGAAGTATAAATCATCTTTAAAATATACTTTTATGGACATTGCAACGCCAGTAAGCCTTCAGGAAGAAGCATCATTTCAATCATCAGATACTTATGTATTGGAGGATTTGGACTATACCCTGAAAGTTATTATTATCGAAGATGAATTACCTGCGTATAAACGTCTTTCCAAATTGCTGCAGGAGGTTACCAGAGACAAGATTGAGATTCTTACGCATCTGGATAGCATTGAAGCATCTTTAATATGGCTGCAAAATAATCCTACACCACATGTAGTATTTCTCGACATTCATCTGGCAGATGGTTCCGCATTTGATCTTCTGAAAAAAGTAAAACCCGATTGTCCTATTATTTTCACGACAGCGTACGACCAATATGCATTGGAAGCATTTAAGACAGACGGTCTGGACTATTTGCTGAAACCCATAAAAAAGGAAGACCTGCTGCTTGCTTTGCAAAAAAGAAATCGTTTCACAAAATTATTCTCACAAAAAGAAACAACAGAAGAAACTCCAAAAGTTAACACACAAACATTAAAAAAACGCTTTATTGTGCGTTTCGGAGAACATATCAAAACACTGGATGTAGAAGAAATTGCTTACTGTTTCAGCAGCCATAAAGCTACTTGTGCATGCACCTTTGCAGGTCAGGTTTATCCGATAGATTACAACCTGGATGCATTGGAACAAATGCTGAACCCTATGGATTACTTTCGTGTCAATCGTCAGTTTATAACACATATCCGTGCCATTAAGGAAATGAAAACCTATAGCAAAGGAAGGGTCTTTCTTGCCTTACAACCCGCTATCGACGAAAGCCTTATTGTTAGTTCTGAAAAATCTGCCAAGTTCAAAAAATGGCTTGGTGGTGAACTTTAAAAACAAATCAAATCAAATCAATTGATGTAATTGCACCTGTTCATCCTGCGCAATTACCGCTTTATCCACTTCCTCATTTGTAATTCTTTTGGGTAAATTAATTTTGATTAGACACACTATTCAATGTTTTTATGAAAAGGAAATACATTCTGATAAGTTTATGCGTTCTGATGATTACAGGAATTTCAATAATCTATTGGATGTGGCATAAACCTGAGAAGAAGGTAGAAAGCGAAGAAGGCATTGTCATGAGTGTTGATAAGCTTTGTCATGACTTTAGTACAAACGAAACGATGGCTAATAAGCTATACCTCAATAAAGCTATTGAAGTCAAAGGCCAGATAAATGAGATATCTGATAATCTTGATGGTGGCACTATGCTGGTTTTTTCAGCGTCCAATGGCATCGATTATATAGAATCGGCATTAAGAGAAAAAACAACAGGATTACAAACCGGTACATCTGTAACTATTAAAGGTTTCTGCGTCGGAAAAACCATAACAGGCGTAAGCCTTACTGATTGCATCCTTCTCAGATAACTCCTTAAAACATTTTAAATCAAAACAAAGTTTTCATGCATTTTTTTTCTAAAAAGACATTTCTATTATTTTTTGTCACTGCCGCATTCATCTATGGCTGTACAAATAATAAAGCTGATTCCGTTAAACCGGTAACCCCGGTAACCTGCGATACCGCAAACCTTACTTTTTCAGGAGATATAAATCCTATTGTCCAGCAGAATTGCACTTTGAGCGGTTGCCATACAAATGCAACGATGGCCGGAGGTTATTCTTTTGAAACCTATAGCGGGTTTCATATGGCTATACAAAATGAGCGGCTTATAGGCGCTATCAATCATCAATCGGGATTTATAGCGATGCCGCAAAACAGTGCCAAATTATCCGATTGCGATATCGCAAGAATTACACAATGGGTGGCAATCGGAGCTCCTAACAATTAAAAACTAAATTCAAAAAAATGAAAAAAATAATTCTTTTAGCCTTGGTATTATGGGCATCCGGCAATATGCTCTTTGCACAAAAATACCTGACGAGAACAGGTCAGATAAGTTTTACTGCATCTACACCTCTGGAAACGATCAATCCGGTAAATAATGAAAGCGCTACCATTCTGGATGGCGCTACAGGAGATGTTATTGTAGAAACCTTAATTAAAGGTTTCAAGTTTAAGATTACCTTAATGCAGGAGCATTTCAATGAAGAGTATATGGAAAGCGATAAATTTCCGAAAGCATCTTTCAGAGGTAAAATAACTGATATCAACAAGGTTGATTTTGCAAAAGACGGCACTTATCAGGTACATGTCAATGGTAAGCTTACAATGCACGGTGTAACCCGCGATATATCTATACCCGCTAATATAAAGGTTACAGGGAATGATATTACAGTAACATCAACTTTTTCTGTAGCACCTGAAGATTATCAGATAAGCATCCCATCCCTGGTAAGAAACAAAATTGCCAAAACAGTACAAATCAGTATGAATGCCCTTTTACACAAACGATAATCCCCAATCATCACTCAAACTACAAACATGAATAGATTGTTACGCCTCTCTTTCTTACTATTAATATTTGGATGCTTTAGTATTTCGGACACCAATGCGCAAGATGATCATGCAGACAGTTTATTAAATATGCTGAATGAAAATCAAAAGCCGTCGGGCCCCAATTACACTGTTGCAACTTTTAAAAGTACACGTATCATTAATGGGCAAAGCATCGAAAATCTTGGTAAAGGAGTGCTTGATTTTCAAGTTTCACATAGGTTCGGAACATTAAATCAAAGTTTCAATAACTTCTTCGGCTTAGACAATGCCGTAACAAAGCTTTCATTTGATTACGGCTTATTGGACTGGCTTACGATTGGTGTGGGGCGCGGGACTTATGAGAAAGAATATAATGGCTTTGTCAAAGCTAAAATCGTGCGTCAGACAGAAGATAACAAAATGCCTGTAAGCCTTAGTTATGTGGGCGGCATTTACCTTCAGACACTTCAGATGAATTTGCCTAATGGAGAATCTTATCCTTTCGGCAACAGATTGAGCTATATGAATCAATTGCTGATAGCGAGAAAATTCAGCAGTCATATTTCACTGCAATTAATGCCGACACATATCCACTATAATGTAGTTCCTACATCATCAGAACCTAATAACATATTTGCAATTGGTGCAGCGGGTCGTGTGAAAGTAACAAAACGCATGGCTATTACGGGTGAATATTATTATGTAATTCCCGGTGCCAGCTTAGAAGGTTATCATAATGCCTTATCAGTCGGCCTTGATATAGAAACCGGAGGCCATGTCTTCCAGTTGCTTTTCACTAATGCAAATGCTATTAATGAAAGAGTTGTTATCGGACAAACTTCGGGAAGATGGTCAAAAGGCGATATCCATTTCGGATTCAATATCTCCAGGGTTTTCACCATTGTGAAGCCTAAGGGTTATAGCGGCGAATATTAGTTATTCAAGGTTTGAAGCATGATTTTCCATATTGGAATACCAACACTACCGTTTCGTATTGTTTGCTTTTCTAATACCCTATAAGGAATGTATTTTTAAGCTTAACCATAAACTGACTATATGCACAACAACTACAAACATTTCACATGGGTTTTTCTCGTGCTGATTACATTTTCAACAGTCAACAAGCTTCATGCAACAAATCATACAGTCCTTGTTGGGGGTAGCAGCGGCATGAGTTTTGTGCCTTCAAGCTTATCTTTCCCATTAGGAGATACCATTACATGGGTTTGGGATGCAGGTTTTCATACTACAACAAGTATTAATATTCCGGGCGGAGCAGCATCCTGGGATCAGCAAATTACAACCTCCGGAGATTCTTATTCCTATGTACCAACTATTGTAGGCACTTATGAGTACAATTGTACTTACCATGCTCCTATGATGTCCGGAACCTTCACGGTCACCAGTGCTGTTTCCGAAACAAACCATATCGTGTTAGTAGGTGGTAGCGATGGCATGAGTTTTGTTCCCGCAAGTTTATCTTTCCCATTGGGTGATACTATTACATGGGTTTGGGATGTAGGCCACCATACCACGACAAGTATTAATATTCCTGCCGGAGCGGCATCCTGGGATCAACCACTTGCCACATCCGGAGATACCTATTCTTATGTTCCGACTGAAGTCGGCACTTACGAATACGATTGTACGATTCATGCTCCAATGATGGCAGGAACTTTTATAGTAAGCACACCATTGCCTTTAAACATTACTTCATTTCACGCAGGTGCAATTGATTCCGGAGCAAGACTGGATTGGGCTATGGCTGCATCCGGAGAACTAAGTTATTTTGTAATAGAAAGAAGTGGGGATGGTAAAAAATATGAATCCATCAGGGAAATGAAGGCAAGCGCAGAAAGTAAAAATAAAAGTACTTCCTATTTCTATATAGACAAAAACTGGTTGGCCGGATTGAATTACTATAGATTGAAATCAGTAAACGTAAATGGTAAATTTCAGTATTCAAATGTAGTTTCAATTGAGAACACAAAAGATGGTAATCAAATCAGTATTATTCAAAATCCGGTAACACGTATTTTGTCTTTAAAAATAACTGAGTTGAAAAATGATATAAAAATTCAGGTTATGGATTTGAATGGCAAAGAAATCATGAATAAGACGGTTGCTTCTTATTTTAGCGGACAATATGATTTAAATGTAGCCGGTATCGCAGCAGGGCAATATATACTTCAGGTTTCAGGATTGTCGTCTAATTTATCCTTTAAGTTTGTAAAACAATAGAGGTAATTTTAAAGAGGCTTTTATATAGTGGTTAAAAAAAGCACCGCTTTCTTTTCAGGAAGCGGTTTTTTGTATGCCATTGGTAAACTTAGTATGCCTTAAGTATTCATAAACAAAGCTTATTTTCGCTTATCAATAAGTAAAACTTATGCCAAGAATAACATTGTCCTTTATCTTTTTGCTGCTTTCTTTTGCAACTGTTTTTTCACAAGAATCAACAAAAGGGAAGCATCATCCATCTACATTAAGTAAAGCCTTTTATCATCCTGATGCTAAGCTTAACAAAATGGTAGATTCGGTTTATAATGCCATGAGCCTGCAGGAACGTGCTTCCCAAATGATTATGACTGCAAGCAGTACGGCTGTCAATTTAGGTTATCCGTTCAATTCGGCGCTGAATATGGTAAGCAAGGATATTGCTGCAAATGTTGTTTTTCTTAAGGGAAGTAGCACAGATTTCAGAAAAGAAGCTAATCAGTTCAATACTACCAGGCTACAGCAGCATAAACTACAACCGCTGCTGGCTTGCGATTGCGAGCCTACCCTGTTACCCGGTAAATTCACGGATATAACGGACATTGCTCCGGCATCAGAGCAAAAAACTACACAGGTAGTAATAGAAAATACAAATAAAATCAATAAGGTTATCGAAGAGGTTGGCATTCAATTGAACTTTGCACCCGTGGTTGATATTGCTTTAAACAAATCTGTTATCAATAAGCGTTCGTTCGGAAATAACAATAAAGACATCATAACTTTTTCAGGTCAGTTTGTGGAAACTACGCAGCAAGCGGGATTGGGCGCTACATTAAAGCACTTTCCCGGCCACGGAGCTGTCAGCGGCGATTCCCATAAACAATCGGTTTACATTGATGGTGCATTAACCGAACTTCCGAATTTCAAGGCATTGATACTGGCTGATGAACCGCCCATTGCAGTTATGGTGGGACATATTGTGGTAAAAAACAATGAAAAATACAATACGAATGGCCTTCCATCCACTTTATCCAGAGTAATTGTAACCGATCTTTTAAGGAAGGAATTGCATTTTGAAGGTATTATTACTACAGATGCTTTAAACATGGTTGCAGCAGCAAAAGTCAGTAATGCAGACTGGAAATCCGTAGAAGCCGGAGTGGACCTGGTTTTAATGCCCAAAAATGCAGTATTGCTGAACAAAATGATAGCTGATGCATTAAGCAAAAAAGATGCTATGAGTAAACAATTGGAAGCTTCTGTTAAAAGGATTATCCGTTTTAAGTTACTGACTCAACAATAAAAAAATGAAAGACTATAAAAAATACTACATCATATCCTCAGCTCCTGAGGAACTCTATATTGCATTGACGAATCCTTTTACTATACAGCTTTGGAGCGGAGATCCCGCAACAATGAGTACAGAGCCGGATTCGGAGTTTTCCATTTTTGACGGCAGCATAGAAGGCCGTAATATTGAATTTGAAGAAGGCAAAAAAATAGTACAGGAATGGTATTTTGGCGATGAGCCAGAAGCGCCATCTATTGTTACACTTAAATTACATCCGCATAAAGAAGGCACTTCACTTGAATTAAAACATACAAATATTCCGGATGAAGCCTATGATGATATGGTAGAAGGTTGGAATGAAGTTTATATGCAGGCACTTCAGGATTTCTTTGAAGAAGAATAATTGACATTTGTAAATGGAACGTATTTATTAAAGAAACAATCGTTGAACGTGTATCCTTTTTAGTGCTCACAATTATTAAATCACTCCATTGAATCTATCTATTGCGAAGGAATTAAACTTTTACTTTAAACAATAAACAGATTTTCAATTTACTGAAAATCAGCAAATAACAGGGTTACAGTTCAATAACATCCTATTTACAAACGTCTTTCAGGGTAAAATAATAAAATCTTAGCATTACAACTTTAAACAAACGTTTAATTAGTTAAGAATATTTTTACCTTTGCCTGCCTTCCCGATAGCCGGATTCTTTGGGGTCTATCTTTTTAAATATAAATGGTAATGAATTCCATGCGAAAATTACTTTCATTGTTACTATTGTTGTCGTCTGTAAGAGGCTTTGCACAACAAACCAATACGGATAGCTTTGACCTGGACCAATGCATCCAATATGCCTACAGCAATAGTCCTTTATTAAAACAATCACTGCTTGATCAGGAAATAACCGAACACGGCATAAAAAGTCAGCTTTCTGCATGGTATCCTCAAATAGGATTCAATTATAACCTGCAGCATACTTTTCAATTACAGTCAGGGTTCAATAACGGAAATGTTATTCAGACAGGGGCACATAATATTTCCTATGGCCAATTCGGGTTAACCCAAAACATTTTTAACAGCAGCGCATTCCTTGCAAGCCGTAGTGCCGGTGAAGTAAGAAAACAGGCACAGCAAAATACGGTGGCCAACAAAATTGATATTACTGTAAACGTGGCTAAAGCTTATTATGATGTATTGCTTACCACTGAACAGATAAATGTTCTGGATGAAAACATTGTCAGACTTAATCAAAGCCTGCAAGATGCATACAATCAATATGAAGCAGGTATTGTTGATAAAGTGGATTACAAAAGAGCAACCATTTCATTAAATAATGCTACGGCGCAACGTAAGTCTTCAGATGAATTACTTAAAGCGAAATATAGTTATTTAAAAATGGAAATGGGTTATGCAGACAGTGTTACACTATTATTAAAAATAGAGAAGTCTGACATGGAAACACTTGCACTTGCTGATACTTCCGCTAACCTCGCTTTGGAGAACCGTATTGAATACAAGCAATTGCTTACACAAAAAAGGTTGCAGGAACTGAACTATGATTATTATAAATGGCAATTTATTCCTACAGTTCAGGGTTATGCCAATTATAATTTAAATTATTTCAACAATACATTCAATGAAGTGTATCAAAACAACTACCCTAACTCCTTTGTTGGCATCAGTATAGGCGTGCCTTTGTTTCAGGGGTTCAGAAGAGTGCAGAATATGAAGCAGGCAAAACTTCAAAGCGACAGGGTTAATTATGATATTGACCAATTGAAGCTTGAAGTCAGTACGGAAATAGCACAGGCGCTTGCAAATTATAAAAGTAACCTGATTGAATATTATAATCAGAAAACCAATGTGGAACTGGCTCAGGATGTATTTAATACTATAGAATTACAATATAAATCAGGTATAAAAACTTATCTGGATGTCATTACCGCACAGACAGATTTACGAACTGCTGAATTGAATTTCACTAACGCATTATATCAATTACTGGCAAGTAAATTTGATCTGGAAAAAGCCTTAGGTACTGTAACTATTAATTAAGACAATCAAAAAAACTGAATAGCTTTTAGCTTATGAAACGTTTATCAAACATAGCGCTATCTCTTACATCTATTGCAGCACTTGCATCTTGCGGTGGCAAAGAAGCACCTAAAGCACCACCACCAACATCTGTATCTGTTGCAGAAGTTACGGAAGGCGATGCCGTATATCTGGAAGATTTTCCGGGTACCGTAACTGCATTAAATCAGGTTGAAATCCGTCCGCAAGTAGCAGGTTATATAACTGCTATTCATTTTCAGGATGGGCAACAGGTAAAGAAGGGCCAGTTATTATATACAATTGACCAACAAGCCTATCAAAGCAATGTAAATCAGGCGCAGGCCAATGTGGCTGTGGCTCAGGCCAATCTGAACAAAGCACAGAAAGACGCAGACAGATATACAGCACTGGATAAAAAAGATGCGATTGCAAAACAAATATTAGACCATGCCCTTGCCGATCTGGAAAGTTCCAAAATGCAGGTAAAAGCAGCACAGGCAACGGTTAACAGCCTTCAAACTAACCTCAAATACGCATCTATTTATGCGCCCTTTGACGGTACAATAGGTATCTCGCAGGTAAAGGTAGGCACTTCAGTTTATCAGCAATCTTTATTGAATACAGTGTCTTCGGATGATCCGATGGCGGTAGATATTGCCATCGACCAGACAAAGATCGCGCGTTTCATAAGCTATTTAGGCAAAGACAAGGAAGTAGAACAGGATTCTATTTTTACTTTGAAAATGCCTGATGGTTCTGTATATCCTTCATCCGGACATCTTGCTTTGTTAGACCGTTCCGTGGATCCTAACACAGGTACCTTAAAAGCCCGGTTGGTATTCCCTAACGGACAAAAAAATTTAAAAGCCGGTATTACCTGCAATGTATTAGTGAAACATAATAACACAGATAAGAGCCTGCTGATTCCGAATAAAGCCATCGTGCAGCAACTTGGAGAAAACTTTGTTTTTGTGGTATTTAATGGTAAACAGGTTTCAGAACGCAAAGTAGTTTTAGGCAATAAAGCAGATGAAAATATTGTTGTGCTGTCAGGTCTTGAAAAGGGAGAAACAGTTGTTACGGATGGCGTTCAGAAATTAAAAGACAGTTCGTTTGTTCAGATAGGCCCTGCGCCTGCTGCGCCAGCAAAGTAAGTAACAACAGGTCTTTCACCCTGATTTTATTTTACAATTTTTATTGCCAGTTCATTTTCAAAATAGCGATAGATGCGTTCCAATATATTTTTAAAAAGGCCAATAACAGCAATTGTTATTTCAATAGTAATATTGATGGTAGGTACTTTGGCAATTATGAATATGCCCATAAGCCAATACCCTAACATCACTCCGCCAACAGTTCAGATTACCGGAAACTTCACAGGAGCAGATGCGCAAACGGTAGAACAAACAACTACTACACCTATCGAATCGCAGGTAAACGGTGTACCCGGCATTGCTTATCTGCAAAGTAACAGTGCTAATAATGGCCAGTCTTCCATAACAGCAACCCTGAATATTGAAGCTGATCCAAATATCGTTGCATTGGATATTCAAAACCGTGTAGGCATTGCCACACCTACCCTTCCTGCTCAGGTTCAGAAATTAGGTGTTACAACTTTAAAGAAAAATCCGAGCATTCTGATGCTTGTGGCTATATATTCTCCCAAAGGAACTCATGGCGTTCCATTTACGGATAACTATTCCAATATTTATGTAAGAGATAAACTTTTGCGCGTACCGGGTGTAGGTGACATTATTAGCAGGGCCGATAACTTCAGTATGCGTGTATGGTTGAAAACTGATAAACTGGCACAATTAGGCATTACGGCTTCAGATGTTCAGAATGCAATCAATGAACAAAACCTGCAAGCTGCAGCGGGTTCCACAGGAACACCTCCTCAGGCATCTTCATCTACTTTTGAATATACTGTATTTACAAACAGCCGTTTGACAACTGAGGAAGATTTTGGCAATATCATTATCCGCTCCAATCCCAATGAAGGCTCTGTTGTACATCTTAAGGATGTGGCGCGTATTCAATTAGGTAAAGTAAGTTATGCGAGCAATTCGTTTGTAGATGGCAAAAGGGCATCCTATTTATTGGTATATCAGGCGCCGGGAAGTAATGCATTGACTACTGCAGACGGTGTTTACAAGGCTATGGATCAAATGAAGAAAACATTTCCTGCCGATATCGATTATAATGTTCCTTTCGAATCCGTGACTGTTGTGAAAGTTTCTATTGCCGATGTGGTTGAGACCTTAATCATAGCGCTTTTGCTTGTAACTTTAGTTGTTTATCTATTCCTTCAAAACTGGCGTTCCACACTTATTCCGGTATTGGCGATTCCGGTGGCTATTGTGGGTACTTTTATTTTCTTCATTCCACTTGGATTTACTATTAATACACTTACCATGTTTGGTTTTGTATTAGCCATCGGTATTGTGGTAGATGATGCTATTGTGGTTGTAGAAGCGGTACAACATTATATAGATACAGAACATATTTCCCCAAAAGAAGCCACGGAAAAGGCTTTGAAAGATATAACAGGGCCCGTAATTGCCATTGCTTTAATTCTTGCAGCGGTGTTTGTGCCTGTAGGATTTATTCCGGGAATTGTGGGTAAACTGTATCAACAGTTTGCAATTACGATTGCAATCTCCGTTTTGATTTCAGCATTTATTGCATTATCACTTACACCGGCTTTATGTTCGCTTATGTTACGTGAACATACAGTCAAAACGAACCCGAAAGGATTGGATAAATTCTTTGACCGCTTTAATAAGATGTTCAGAAAATTCAGTTTGAATTATACCCTGGGCGTGAAAGGATGGATAAAACGTGCGCCATTGGTTATTGTATTATTGATATGCGTGGTTATCGCTGACGTATTCTTGTTTAAAAGCAAACCTACCGGCTTTATTCCGACTGAAGATGACGGACGTATTTACATTACGTACGAGATTCCGGAAGCTGCATCAACTGTACGAAGCATCAATGTTTTGGATAGTGTAATGAGTATTGTTAAAGATGTGCCGGGTGTAGCTCACTTTGCGGCTCTAGGCGGTTTGAACGTAGTGAGCTTTGCTACCAAATCCAATAGCGGTACTATTTTCATGCAATTAAAACCCTGGGATGAACGTAAAAAGAAAAGCGAGCAGCTAATGGGTATTATTGCCGAGCTTAATAAACGGCTTGCCGTCATTAAAGAAGCTAAAATTGTAGTAATACCGCCACCGGCCATTCCTGGTTTGGGTAGTACAGGCGGATTTAGCTTCCAGATAGAGCAACAGGAATCCAATGATGATATAAAAACGTTTGAAAAGGTAGTCAACAATTTTGTGGGTGAATTAAATAAACAACCTGAAATCGGTGGTGCATTTACGTTCTTCTCTGCGCATACGCCAGGTTATAAAGTAAATGTAGACAGGGAAAAATGTAAGAAACTGGGCATTAACCTTTCGGACGTTTACAGTACCATGCAAATGTATATGGGTAGTTCTTACATCAATCAGTTAACGGTTTTCGGAAGAAATTTCTATGTGGTTGCACAGGCGGATACTTCTTACAGAAAAGATATCAATAGCATAGGTAATTATTATGTAAAAAATTCATCGGGAGAGATGGTACCGTTAAGTACTATCGTGACTTATGAACCGACAGAATCTGCACCATTGATTTCGCATTTCAACATTTACCGGAGTGCGGAAGTTGATGGTAACCCGAAAGCAGGATACAGTAGCGGACAAGCCATTGAGGCTTTGCAACGTGTGGCTGCCAAAACTTTACCGAATGGTTATGGATATGAATTTTCCGGCTTAAGCGCCCAGGAAATAAAATCGGGCAATACATCTACTTACATATTTGCTTTGTCAATTGCTTTTGTATTCTTGTTCCTTGCTGCATTATACGAAAGCTGGTCTATTCCATTCTCTGTCCTGTTTGCAGTTCCTGTCGGTGTATTTGGTGCAATTCTTGCCCTGACGCTTATTCCGACATTGTCCAATAATATATATGCGCAAATCGGTTTGATTACATTAATCGGTCTTTCTGCAAAAAATGCAATTTTGATTGTTGAATTCGCAAAAGAGCGGGTTGATCATGGAGAACCTATTATTTCAGCGACTTTAGATGCGGTCAAACTTCGTTTCCGACCAATTTTAATGACGTCGATTGCATTTGTGCTGGGCGTTTTACCGTTGGCGGTTGCCTCCGGAGCCAGTTCCGTTGCAAGAAATACAATTGGTGTAACTGTTTTAGGAGGTATGCTTGCTGCTACCAGTCTGGCCATCTTTATTGTGCCGGTTCTGTTTGTAGTAATTACCAAAATTTCATACAAAAAGAAATTAGCTAAAAACAACACAGAACAGTTATTTTACAATGATGAAGAATAAAACGAGCTTCATTTAAATTATAAAAGGCGAATCAATGTAGTATTGATTCGCCTTTTGTTTTGACTGAATCAGATTGATAGTAATTGAAAAACCATTTTAATGTTGATGGTAAAAAATAACAACAGCAAATAGCTGGTAAGATATTTTGCCTCGTGAAAAAAGTGCACCTAAAATTACCTTGGCCTAAAGTTATTTAATTGGTGTAAGCATTGAATAACTCTTATTTAGCCGGCACAAAAAAATAGCCAGACATTAACCTGGCTATCTTTAAATTAAATTATTTTATTAATGTTTTACGTAAGTTTTGATAAATTCCTGAGTTATTGAGGAATCGCCTGGTTTTGGCAATCTGTATTTAATCGAGAATGTATCGATTGAAGCGTATTTTATCTCTCCATCAATATAAGTGCCATGATCAACTTCGTCCGGATTAGTGAATATAAGGATATGACTATCATTATTACTTAAGGTATAACCATACATTACACTGTCAGGCGCTTGTTGATCGCATTTTGAACTGCCTTCATGAATAGAAGCTCTTGATGATGAATTGAAAACTAAATAGTTATCTTTTTCGCATCCGTTTATTGAGTTAAAATAAGTGGAATCCGGAGCTGATAAAGTATCACTCACATCAGGCCTGATACTCCACGCTTTCACAACCCAACTTTTATCCATTAAATAAACGGTTTTGGAAACGTCAATAGGTTTGGTGTCTTCTTCTTTCTGACAGGAAACTATCGAGGCGCATATAGCCAAAGCAAATATTACTTTTTTCATTTTTCGAATTAATGTTTTGCTGAACGGAGGTAAATGTAATAATAATTTTTCTTTTCTCTTAATTTTTAAAAAGCATTTTTCTGCTTCTTTTCTTAAAGACAAGAGATTGTGGAAAAACCCTTAGTAAATGCCTCAATTTTTATTCCTTTTTCCTTTTAGGACCTTTTCCTCCTTCTGACTTAGGCTTTTTGGGGACTTTTGACGCAGGCTTTTCCTGTGTTTTACCATCTTCTGCAGCATAACCAAAGTCTATCTGGCGTTTTTCAAGATTGGCAGCCAAAACCTGAATTTTCACTTTATCCCCTATCCGGAATCGCTTACCTGTATGCATTCCAACCAAAGCATAATCATTCTCGAGGAAAGTAAATTCATCTTTTAAGGCAAGAGATAATTCGGCTAAGCCAACCAGGCCTTCGCATTTATGTTCCACCGTTTCGGCCCAGAACCCAAAAGAAGAAACCCCACTGATAACAGCATCGAATACATCGCCCACAAATTTTTGCATGTATTCAACTTGTTTGTATTTATTGGCACCGCGTTCTGCTTCCATTGCTTTGCGTTCCTGATCGCTGCAATGGCGGCATTTAGCTTCCATTTTCTTATCAATCTTCACTTTGTCATCAATACATTGCTGCACTATTCTATGTACCATCACATCAGGATAGCGGCGGATAGGCGAAGTAAAATGGCAATAACTTTCAAATCCCAGGCCATAGTGGCCAATATTATCAGTGGTATAAATAGCTTTGGCCATTGTGCGGATGCCTAATTGTTCCAACACATGTTGTTCAGGTTTTCCTTGTACTGCCGCCAGCATCTGATTAAATGATTCCGCAATTTTATCAGGATCGTTCAGATTAAATTTATAACCGAACCGAGATGCAAATGCAGCAAATACTGCTAACTTATCTTCATTTGGTGCATCGTGCACACGATACGGGAAAGGAATATCAACTTTATTCACTTTTTTCTTTTGCACAAATCCTGCAACTGTTTTATTTGCCAGCAACATCAATTCTTCTATTAATTGATTGGCCTCTTTACTTTCTTTTATTTCAATACCGACAGGAATACCTTCGGCATCTAATTTGAATCTTACTTCTTGTGAAGAAAAATTTATGGCTCCTTTTTTAAAACGTTCTGCTCTGAGGTTTTGTGAAATTTTATGAAGCAATAATATCTCTTTGGCATAATCGCCTTTACCTGTTTCTATAATTTGTTGTGCTTCTTCATAAGCGTATCTTCTGTTGGAATGAATAACTGTCCTGCCTATCCAGTATTGTTTTACATCACCTGCTTCATTCATTTGAAAAATAGCGGAAAACGTAAATTTATCTTCGTTGGGGCGTAAAGAACAAAGCACATTTGATATATGCTCGGGCAACATAGGCAAAACCCTGTCCGGCAAATAAACAGAGGTTGCACGTTCATAAGCTTCTTTATCCAATTCAGTGTCGGGTTGCACATAATAACTTACATCGGCAATGTGTACGCCAACTTCATAATAGCCGCTTTTTAAGGGACGGATAGAAATGGCATCATCAAAATCCTTTGCATCAGCCGGGTCAATAGTAATGGTGAATACATCTCTGCAATCTTTCCTTTTCTTGATTTCTTCACTATCCAATATATCAGGAATACGTGCCGCTTCCTCCATAGCATCATCTGAAAAATGCAACGGAAAGCCGGCTTCTACAAGAATGCTTTTCATTGCAATTTCATTGACACGTTGATTGGTCAATAATTCTACCACTTCACCGACAGGATTTTTGGATTTGATGGGCCATTCTACAATTTTTACAATAGCATGATCACCGGTTTTTCCTCCCTTTAATTTGTGAGGAGGAACAAAAATATCTACACGCATATTTTCCTTGTCAGGAATAAGGAATGCAAATTTTTCAGTCACTTCTAATTTACCTGTAAATTCTATCTGCCTGCGTTCAATAACTTCTTTAATGCTTCCTTCCGGCCTTCCTTTGGTATTAACGTTTTCTACAATGACTTTCACTTTATCGCCATGAAAAGCAGTACCCATATTTTCAGGCCGCACTAACAAATCCTGTTCCCAGCCTTCTACTTTTACAAAGCCAAGTCCGCCTTTCGATACATCTAAAATACCAACAGCATCTTTACCTGAAAGCGGCGATTTAGCTCTTTGCTTTTTAGGAACCGATTGTTTTTTCTTTTTATTCTTATGTGCCATATTTCTTTAATTATTTGGTTTATCTTCTCATTTACTTACGGAAGAATAACACAGCAAAGCATTTATAGTTGGCTGTCTGGCATAAAGGTAGCAATTGCATTTTCATTTAAACAGGAATTGAAATAATTAAATTTCCGCGTATGCCATTAAATCACTTATGTACTTTATCTTCGAGGTGTAAAATTTGAGAAAATTATAAAACAAAATTTCTGATGAATATTCAAGATGTTTTCCAAAATAATCAGGCATGGATTGAAGAAAAGTTAAAGATTGATCCGCAATATTTTGAAAAATTAGCAAGCGGACAGAACCCTGAATTCTTATACATTGGCTGTTCCGATAGCAGAGTTACAGCAGAAGATATTATGGGAATACAGCCGGGAGAGGCTTTCGTGCATCGTAATATTGCTAATCTTGTAAACAATATTGACCTGAATGTAATGTCGGTTATCAATTATGCCGTGAGACATCTGGAAGTGAATCACGTTGTAGTTTGCGGGCATTATAATTGTGGCGGCGTGAAAGCTGCTATGCAATCTGCAGATTTAGGCTTGTTAAACCCCTGGTTGAGAAACATCAGAGATGTCTATCGTTTACACAAAGATGAAATGAATGCATTGGATGAAGCTGCCAGGTATGATCGTTTAGTGGAATTAAACGTGCAGGAACAATGTGTTAACCTTATTAAAACCGCAGCTGTTCAGGAGGCTTATAAAAAGAGAGGCTTAAAAGTACATGGCTGGGTTTTTGATATAAAAACAGGAAAGTTGATTGACTTGAAAATTGATTTCGAAAAAATCCTGAAAGATATTATGGAGATATATCATCTTGATTAATCCTTCGGAAATAAACAATTCTAAAAGAGTTGCCAGCTTTTAAAACGTTGGCAACTCTTTTAACTCAAATCCGGCAAGCTATTATTTATTCAATTTCTGCTAATGCTTCCTTTGCCGCTTCAATAGTTTTATCCAAATCTTCATAGCTTAACGCGTCACTGATAAACCATGTTTCAAATGCAGATGGCGGCAGGTAAATACCACGTTTCAGCATAGCATGAAAAAATTGATTGAATCTTGCATTGTTGGCCGACGCAGCCGCTTCAAAGTCAGTAATATCATTTTCGCTGAAATGTATGCTCAGCATACTTCCCAAATGATTGATGCGATAAGGAAATCCTGAAGCATCTAATACTTTTATTAATCCGTCCTTTAAATAATCCGCTTTCTTTTCTATTGAAGAAAACCTGTCAGTATTCGTTTTCAACTCATGCAATAAGGTGTAACCTGCAATCATTGCCAAAGGGTTACCGCTAAGGGTTCCGGCCTGATAAACATTCCCAAGCGGAGCAATATGTTCCATTATTTCCTTGCGGCCACCAAATGCACCAACAGGCATACCGGCTCCTATTACTTTTCCATAACAAACCAAATCGGCATCAATCTTCAAGCGTTCCTGTGCCCCACCCTTTGCCAATCTGAACCCCGTCATTACTTCGTCAAAGATTAACAAGGAGCCCATTTCAGTACAAAGACTTCTCAGGCCTTCCAGAAAGCCTTCTGCAGGCGGAATGCAGCCCATATTACCGGCAACAGGTTCTATTATAATAGCAGCAATTTCTTCTTTATTATTTGCAAACAATGCTTTAACAGCATTTAAGTCGTTATAAGCGCAGGTAAGCGTATCATTTGCGACAGCAGCTGTAACACCCGGCACATGCTGAATACCGAAAGTAGCAACGCCGCTCCCTGCCTTCACTAAAAAGCAATCGGCATGTCCATGATAACAACCTTCAAACTTAATGATCTTATTACGTCCTGTATAACCACGAGCTAAGCGTACTGCACTCATACAGGCTTCTGTACCACTGTTCACCATCCGAATCAAGTCAACATTTGGCACCATTGATTTGATTAATTCAGCAATTTCTATTTCCAATTCTGTTGGTGCACCAAAAGAAGTGCCTAATGCAACTTTCGCCTGAATAGCTTTTACTACAGGCTCATAGGCATGTCCTAAAACCATCGGCCCCCAAGAGTTGATGTAATCTATATATTGATTGCCATCTTCATCAACCATATAAGCACCTTTGGCACTCTTAATAAATACAGGCGTTCCACCTACACTTTTAAACGCACGCACCGGAGAGTTTACACCACCCGGAATAGATTGTTGGGCACGTTCAAAAAGGGATTTGCTACTTTGATACATTTTGGAAATGTTATTTTAAATATGACGTAGCGTTGGCAACTTTTGAAAAATTGGCAACGCTTTTATGCATTCAATAATTTCGCCGCATCTTTTGCAAAATAAGTTGCAATCAGATCAGCGCCGGCTCTTTTAATAGAAGTAAGACTTTCGATGATAGCTTTATTTTCATCAATCCATCCCATTTTTGCTGCTGCTTTAATCATGGCATATTCACCGCTTACATGATAGGCGCTTACAGGCACGTTGAATTGATTACGAATCTCTCTGATAATATCCAGATAAGCCATAGCAGGCTTCACCATTACGATATCCGCGCCTTCTTCAATATCTTGCCCGGTTTCTTTTATGGCTTCCAAGCGATTGGCGTAGTTCATCTGATAAGTCTTTTTATCACCAAAACCGGGAGCGCTGTCCAACGCATCTCTGAAGGGACCATAAAAACACGAAGCGTATTTGGCACTATAACTCATAATACCTACTTCCCTGAAACTATTCTCTTCCAGTATATTTCGGATAGCACCGATTCTGCCATCCATCATATCACTTGGCGCCACAAAATCGGCACCTGCTTCTGCATGGCTTAAACTCATACGCATCAAAGCTTCCACTGTTTCGTCATTCACAATTTTACCATCTTTCACAATACCGTCATGACCATATTCGGAATAAGGATCCAATGCAACATCTGTCATTACAATCATTCCCGGAACTGCTTCTTTTATAGCTTTAATGCTGCGTTGCATTAAACCATCTTTATTCCAGCTTTCCTTTCCTGTATTGTCTTTCAGCTCATCTTTACATTTAATAAAAAGCAAAACGCTTTTTATTCCTAATGCCCATAACTCTTTTACTTCTTTAATGGTTAAATCCAAAGAATAGCGATAATATCCTGACATAGAAGGAATTTCATGCGCTATATTATCGCCTTCATCAATAAATAAAGGTGCTATGAAATCATTAGGCGTTAAAGTCGTTTCAGCAACGAGACTTCTTAAAGCCGCGCTACTACGGAGTATCCTGTTTCTTTTTTGAAGTATCATATTCCAAATTTGTATTATTGTGTTCTCGAATTACAATAAATGTTTTCTATTTGTTTTGTCATTCTGAATGACAAAGAATATCATGTAATTATGTACAATTAAAATATCAGATCCAATCAATTGGCTTTCTGCAAACATCCGATAGCCTTGCCTCTTCACTATTTTCGGCGGGTTCAAAATTATAATCGAAACGAACGGTAGGTGGCAAACTCATTAATATGCTTTCCGTCCTGCCATTAGTTTTTAAACCAAAAATAGTACCTCTGTCATGCAGCAAATTGAACTCTACGTATCTGCCTCTTCTAATCTCCTGCCAATATTTATTTGCTTCGCTATATGCTGTGTCTTTTCTTTTTTCTACAATAGGCAAATAAGCTTTTAAAAATGCATTGCCATTTGCCTGTTGGAATTTAAATAGCCATTCCAGATCCTTATCAACAGAAGGTTTCAGATGATCATAGAATACACCGCCAATACCTCTCGTTTCATTTCCACGATGATAGTTTACAAAATATCCATCGCACTGCTTTTTGTACAAAGCGTATAATGTTTCATCAAAAAGAGTAATAGCATCTTTCAAGGTTTGATGAAAATGTCGGGCATCTTCATCAAATAAATAATAAGGTGTCAAATCAGAGCCACCGCCAAACCATTGGTCAATGACTTCACCTTTATCATTGTATAATTCAAAATAGCGCCAGTTAGCATGAACCGTTGGCACAAAAGGATTTGAAGGATGCAATACTAAACTCAGACCGCATGCAAACCATTCATGGCCATCCATGCCTAATTGCTTTTTCATCTGTTCAGAAACAGTACCAAAAACAACAGAAGTATTTACACCGCCTTTTTCAAAAACACCACCGTTAGAAATAACTCTTGTCTTTCCGCCACCGCCTTCTGCGCGCTCCCATTTATCTTCAACAAACAGTGCTTTGCCATCCACAGACTCGAGTCCTGCACATATTTCGTCTTGTAGAGAATGAATAAAATTTATCCATTTATCTTTGAAATTTACCATTCACAATTCTTTACTGTTTCTACAAATGCTCTTGCATGGTCAACCGGAACATTTGGCAAGATGCCATGTCCAAGGTTGGCGATATAGCGGCTGTTACCTTTAAAGCCATCCAGCATTTCCTTAACTTCTTTTTCAATCTGAGGTATCGGAGCCAATAACTTTGCTGGATCAAAATTACCTTGTAATGCAATGTTGTCTCCTGCCATAGCACGTGCTACCTGCGGCTTTATACACCAATCAATACCCAAACCGGCAGCACCTGTTGCAGCCATCTCTTCTAAAGAATGCCATGCGCCTTTTGCAAAAACAATTACGGGTGCTTCATCTTTTACAGCCGCAACAATCTGACGCATATATTTCAGAGAATATTCTTCAAAGTCATGCGGGCTGAGCAAGCCGCCCCAACTGTCAAACAGCTGAACGGTATCGGCACCTGCATTGATCTGCATTTTGAGGTAAGCAATAGTAGTATCTGTTATCATTTGCAATAACTGATGCGCAACTTCAGGCTGTGTATAACAAAATGCTTTTGCAGCATCGAAAGTTTTACTGCCCTTGCCTTGCACCATATAGCAAAGCAAAGTCCAGGGAGCCCCTGCAAATCCAATCAAAGGAACACGATCGTTTAATTCCTGTTTAATTAATCTGATTGCATCAGCAACATAGTGCAATCTGTCATTTACATCAGGCACACAGATACGTTGCAAATCCGCTGCAATCTTTATGGGATTGGGCAATAAGGGGCCAACACTTTCCACCAATTGTACTTCCATGCCCATTGCCTGCGGTACAACCAATATATCTGAAAATAAAATTGCTGCATCCACACCAATAATATCAACCGGCTGTAAAGTAATCTCACAGGCCAATTCGGGTGTCTGGCATCTTTCAAAGAAACCATACTTTTCACGAATCTTAATATATTCAGGCAAATAACGGCCGGCCTGACGCATCATCCAAACCGGAGGGCGGCTAACGGCTTCGCCTTTCAGGGCTTTTAACAGCAAATCATTTTTCATCGTTTATAAAAATCTATTATTGTTTCAATTAAAGTTTTTTCACTTGGGCTTGGGCTTTGGATAATCGGCAAAGTATTGCCTACATAATCTTTCAGCGCTTTTGCAGTTGTATCGCCAATGGCAAACAATGCTGTTTTAGTCGGAATCCTGTTTGCTGCTGCAAAACTTTCCACTGCGCTTTTACTGAAGAATAAGATGCCATCATACTTTTTCATTATGATGGAGGGTGTGTATAAGGTCTGATACACAATAACCTCTTCCAGATCAATACCCATACCTTTCATTAATTCGGGAACAGTATCCATTCTTTTATTTCCGCAAAAGAAAATGACGGATTTGCTGATTTCATTTGTATCGATTGTCCGTACCAAATCTCCGGCGCTTTTTGCATCCTGTTTAATGGTAGCCTTTACAAAATAATGCTGAACAGCTTGTCTTGTAGCGCCCTCCAGACAATAAATATCCCATTCAGGCTGCTTGCCTCTAAGCATCTGAACCACAGAAGCGACACCATTTTTACTGGTGAAAATTACCGTTCTCTTGCCTAATCCTACATTAATGATTTTTTGCTCTAATTCAGGTGCATATAAAGAATCGACGCGGATAAAAGGTTGTTCATCCATTTCGATACCATACGAAGAAGCTATAATACGGCTACTGGCCTGCATTACACGCGTACTTAGTATATTTATGAATGAATCGATGATTTTAATTTATTAATTCTTTGGTTTTGTACTTTAGCGTTATCAGGAACCTGAAGGATTATCCTATTTCAATTTGTTCTTTCTTATTAAAGCCAAAACTGCTTCTGCGCCCTGCTCTAAAATATCGGCTGCTGCTTTTCTTCCCGCTTCTTCAAAATCTTTTTCACTAAACTGCATTTTCACTTCAAACTTCTGTTTTCCGTCAGGGGAAAGAATATTTCCCTCAAAAGACATAACACCATTCCTGATTGTCGCCAAAGCACTGATCGGAGTAGCACATCCGCCCATCAATGCAGCAAGAAAATCACGTTCGGCCTGAACACAGGCTGCCGTTTGTTCATGGTTTAAAACTTTGCAGCATTCTTTTGACATTACATCCTCTTCCCTGCAAACTACCATAATAGCACCTTGTGCGGGAGCCGGCAACATCCAATCCAGTTCGAAAGTATGTTCCTGCATCATCTCCATCCTGTGCAGACCGGCGGCAGCAAAGATAGCGCCTTGCCAGGTTTCAGCTTCCAGTTTTTTCATGCGGGTCTGAAGATTGCCCCGGATATTTTCTAACCTATGATTTGGGAAACGATGCCACCATTGAGCTTTTCTGCGAACGGAGCCTGTTGCAATGATACGTTCATTCAATTCATGTTCTTTCCAGTTCAAATAATCATCATTTTTGGCAACCAGTACATCTCCGGTGGGTCCACGTTCCAAAACGGCCGATTGTATGACACCTTGCGGCAATTGAACGGGTACATCTTTCATAGAATGTACGGCAATATCAATGCGATTACTCAACAAATGAGCGTCCAGTGTTTTGGTGAACACGCCTTCTACGCCCATTGCGTACAAAGGCGTAACTAAATCTAAATCACCATCGCTTTTTACGGGAACAAGTTCGCTTGGTATATTATGACGGGAAAGAATTTGTTGTACTTGCTGCGCCTGCCAAAGCGCCAGACGACTGTCGCGCGTACCGATTCTGATTGGTTTTGTTGGTTTCATTTATTAAAAACAAAAATCAGTTTCAAGAAACTGATTCGGAAATATATTTATGCATTGTTTCGATATACCGGCAACCGGGCTTGAATTCCCCTTCTTTCTTTAGCTCCATGGCCATTGTGTTCAGGGCTTTCTGGACATCACATTTATCTTTGCTTTTGTCTGTATCAAACAATAAAACATTCAGCTCATGTAATTTTTCTTTTACAGCCTTAATAATAGGCACATTCTGACGCATGGAATACCATTCAATAAAATCATGAAAATGGAATCCAATGATTGCATTCACTTTTGGTATTTCGGCAGTTCTGTTACGTAATGTTTCATCATTTATTTTTGACAAATCATCTACATTGGCCAAAGCAATATTTTTATTCAATAGTACTGCAGGATCAATATTCTGAGGCACTGCCAAATCTACCAAAATAGTTTGTGCATCAGATGCAAAATCATCTTTACCAAGAATGTAATTTCTTGCATTGGTTGCCACTACAATAACTTCAAACTGGACAAGACTTTCTTTTACATTATTATAATCCAATGTCTGCAAGCCTAAATTATTAGCCAGTTGCTCCGCAGTTTCTTGTGTACGATTGGTAATATAGATTTGTAATGGCGCGTATTCCTGCAATAAATTCAGACAAGTAGTACGGCCGATAGAGCCCGCACCAATCACCAAAATTTTAGCATGGTTATTTTGGCCTAAATTATTCTTTATAAATTTCACTGCCGCAAAAGCCACAGAAACAGAGCCGGTACTTAATTCGGTCTTGCTTCTGATTTCGCGGGAAGATTGCAAGGAAGATTTAAAAAGCCTGTCCATGAACCAGCTGACACGCCCATGTTCTTTTGCTACCTGAATGGCCTGCTTCATCTGACCTACAATTTCATAATCGCCTAATATCTGAGAATCTAAACCGGCAGATACATTGTAAATATGATGAATAGCATCGTTCCCGTTTTTGATATAGGCATTCCGGAAAAAATCTTCGTGCGACCCCACAGTGTGCTGACACAATAATTTTATCAAATCATTGGGACATTTTGCAAAGCCATAAATTTCGGTACGATTGCAGGTAGAAAGAACAAAAAGCTCGTGTACGCCTTGAGCCGGGGCAGTTTTGAGTATAGCAGAATATTGATTTTCGTCAATAGCGTAATTACCTCGCAAAGCGGTGTCGGACTTATGATAACTTATTCCTATCACCCAAAAATCCGAAAGTAATTTCTTTTCTTCTATATACATGCTGCCTTAGTAGTTGCTGCAAAAGTACCTCGCAATTGTGGAACATCCATGCCTCTTTTGTCATAAGATTGTAATTTAAAAATCTATACATTTATAGCAGTAAAACGATGCTTCCACTTACCTTTGCAGCCAAAATACAATATTAAAAAATGACCAATACATCTGACAAAGCATTATTATTAATGAACCTTGGCTCGCCTGATGCTCCTGAAAAAAAAGCGGTCCAACGTTATCTGAACGAATTTCTGATGGATAACAGGGTTTTGGATTTTAATCCGGTTTTCAGATATGTTTTGGTACGCGGCATTATTACACCATTCCGGTCGGAAGCTACAGCAACTGCTTACAGAAAGGTTTGGACAAAAGATGGTTCGCCTTTAGTAGTACTTACCAATAAGCTTGCAGATGCGGTAAGAGCAAAAGTTGCGTTCCCTGTAAAAGTTGCGATGCGATACGGTAATCCTTCGCCCAAAAAAGCTTTCGACGATTTATTAAAGGAACAGCCGGATATTAAAGAAGTGGTTGTATTACCTCTGTATCCGCATTATACTATGTCGAGCTATGAAACAGCTGTGGTTTATGCACAGGAAATTCATAAGAAATATAAGTATCCTTTTACATTGAAGTTCGTAAATCCGTTTTATAACAGGGAAGATTACCTGAATGCATTAGCCAACAGCATCAGGCCTTTTTTAGCGCAGGATTATGATAAAATTCTGTTCAGTTATCATGGCCTGCCTGAAAGGCATATGGTTAAAGATGATATTAAAATACAGAATGCAACAGGGAAAGAAGGTTTTAAAATGCCCGCTTATAATTACCAGAAACAATGCCTGGAAACAACAGATAAAGTTGTAAAGCTGCTGAATATACCTGAAGGAAAATATGAAACGGCTTTTCAGTCAAGGTTGAAACAGGCAGGTAATGAATGGATAAAGCCTTATACACAAGTACGTTTAAACGATTTACCCAATGAAGGTGTAAAGAAATTACTGGTTGTTTGCCCCGCATTTATTAACGATTGTCTTGAGACCTTGGAAGAAATAAAAATGCAGGGAAAAGAAGATTTTGTAGAACATGGCGGAGAAGATTTAATTTATATCCCTTGCCTGAATGATAATGCAGATTGGGTAGATACGGTGGTGAAATGGGCGAATGAATTGATGGATTAAAAATGGTTAATGATTTTATGGTCAAATGGCTATAACAATTCAGCAATAAAACAATTCAAAAAATGCTCTACTTAAAAGCCCTTCACATCATTTTTATTGTTACGTGGTTCAGCGGTATGTTTTATATCGTCAGGCTTTTTATTTATGCTACTGAAGCAAATGAACAGGATGAACCTGCACGCGAAATTTTAGGGAAACAGTATAACCTGATGAGTAAAAGATTGTGGTATGGCATTACTTTTCCTTCTGCAATACTTACTTTAATCTTCGGGCCATTGTTATGGTATAACAGCCCTTACTGGGAGCTATTCCATGATTCAACCTGGCTTCAGGTCAAACTGGTTTTTGTTATTTTGCTTTATATCTATTTCTTTACGCTGCACAAAATTTTCACGCAACAACAAAAAGGCATCTTTGCGTTCAGTTCCAAACAACTTCGCATCTGGAATGAAGTCGCAACTATTTTTCTGGTGGTAATAGTAATGCTGGCTGTTGTAAAAAATGCCGTAAGCTGGGTATGGGGATTGGTGGGATTGATACTATTTGTAATTGTCTTAATGATGGCTATTAAGCTATATAAGAGAATCAGGGAAGGAAAGAAATAGCATCAGGGTTTTATATATACCGCACTTTGAATGAAACCCCGATAGTAAAATGTTTCTTCTTTCAGCACATATTGATGCGCAAAGAAAACAGGTTGCATATTGGTCAGAGCATTACCTTCAACTATTCCGAATAATTTAAAGAACAGGTACATGCTTTTAGTCAAAAGCGATTTCCACCATTTGCCTTTGCCTTCGTTTACAGTAAAATCTGCTATAAGCCAAAGACCTTTTGGTTTTAAGAATGAATGAAGCTTATTGAAAACCAGTGCAGTTGTTCCTTGCAGAAAATTACAGAATAAAAAAGGAGTAAGAATAGCATCAAATTTTAACTCGGTTTGATAGCCTTCTATCGCTGCATGTACGAATTCAACAAGATTATCTCCCGTATCTGCGGTTTTTGCAAGCTTAATCATCTTTCCTGAAATTTCGACATAGGTTATTTTCAAACCGCTATTATATTGCCTTGAAATAGATTCTAAAATCCAACCTGTACCTCCGCCGACAATCAATACATGGCTATCAGGAGGTATGTTTTTCAATGGATGTATTTGTGCATTCATCTGAGCCCGGCCAAAAACCAACCTGCTTAGCCTGTCATAAACAGGCGCAACAATATCGAAGTTATTGGTTAATGACTTCTTCATATTTTAATGCGAGAATTGAACTGCAATAATGCCGCAAAGCGCTTTAAACATAATAATGCCGTCTATCGCCATAAGATAGAACAACAGACCTTTCCTTTTATGTAATGTATGAGCAAAATATATTGTCAGCAGAAACGGCAATATGTTAATAGCCATCTGCAACGCGGTAAAATGATGAAAATAACCGAACGCACAAAATGATATAAGACCAATGGTAGAAAGTGGTATAAGAATATAGTAAATAGTTCTTCTTAACCCGAATCTTACTACAAATGTTCTTAAATGCAGGTTGGCATCTGTAGGATAATCCTTGATATCGAACATAATAGCATTGACTGTACAGAACATCCAGTTTTTTACAAATAACCATGTCCATATATATGGATTGAAATAACCCAGGCCATTTTCTATTCTCAGAAAAATTAATGGCACAATATTGGCACAGCAAGCCCAGGTAAAGCCAATGACAAAAGCTTTTACCCAACCGGTATTGCGCAAATTGTATTTGAAAACAGACTTTGGAATCAGGCCATAGTAAAGGATTCCGGAAGATATAATAATTAACATCACAATCCAGTAGAAAACAGAGAGTGATTCAATATTACGGTAATATTTAAAAATATAATAGGCAATAGTTGCCAGACTGAGAGCTGATAAAGTTAATTGGCTTGCGTTGATGAAATGTTTATGCCTGATATACCACTGTGCTCTTAAATTACTCAAAGGCTGTCCTATGCTTGCTTTTGCGTAAGCATAAGTATAATACACCGTAGGAACGGTAAACAATAATATAAAATAAGGCGCTGTGTTGAATGGTAACTTTAATTGTAATGTAGCTTCAATGCTCAAAGCGACGGCTAATAAGCCCACAAAGTAATTGCCGTAAAAGATGAAGTGAGTGATTTTTGCCGCCATGCAATCAGCCAGATTTGAAAAAATCATTACAACAATAACGATTTGCGCAAAACTACTTTATTCCGGATAAACCCTTTTATAAAATATATTTACACGGCGTCTGCAAAAGACAAAACAAATATTTTGGTCTTGCAGCTTGTATGTTATCTATTTAACCATTTCAGATTGAAAACCGGTTTTCAAATTTAAATCTCTTTGTGGGAACGGAATTTCTATATTGTTCTCATTCAATTTCTTCAATACTGCGAAACGCAATTCGCTTTTCAGATTTTCCACATTGAATTTCTGAGTAGTCCAAAAAAGCAAATCAAACTTTAATGAACTGTCTGCAAATTCAACCAATCTTACAATATTGGGATGGTCTTTATCTTCAAAAATATCAGTATGTTCAATAGCAGCCTCTTGCAGCAATGCAGCAACCAGCCCCACATCGCTGCCATAAGCTACTCCAATACTTATTTTAAACCGCATTAATGCATCCGCATGGCTCCAATTCAGTACGTTATCGTTTATAAATTTATGATTGGGAACAATAATACTGGTACCATCGCGTGTAACAATAGTTGAAGTCCTGATGCCTATTTCAGTGATGCGACCAATGAACTGGTCAACTTCCATCACATCACCGATTTTCACTTTTCGTTCAATCAAAATAAAGATACCCGAAATGATGTCCTGAAATATTTGCTGCAGGCCAAAACCAATACCAACAAGCAATGCAGCCGAACCGGCCAATAAAAATGATAAATTTATATTTACGACATCAAGTACGACGACAATGGTCAATACCCAAATAAAATATTTAATCAGTTGAAAAATAGCATTTGTATTTCCATCCCATACATTTCTGTTTCGACGTATATTGTATCTTGATATCCATCGCCTGATAAAAAACAACATTAGTTTCGTTCCTATAATTATCAGTACAATCATGATAATATCCCATCCGGTTATTACCAATTTTCCGATATTAACAATGTTGCCTTTTAATAATTGATTCAATTCCTCCATAAATAAAAATTTTATCTCTCTGAAAATACTTGGACCATGCTATTGATTTGCAAAAATGTGCATTAAAAATTTAAAGTAAAAAGTTGATAATCAACATAAAAACAAATAGTATGCAAAAAGAGAATATTATAAATATACCAAAACAAATTAAAATTGACTAATTTAGGACGGACATTATCAAAAATTTCACTCAATGAAAAAAATTCTTCAGGCGGGAGTTATAGTTCTTTGTGCAACTATATCGATGACAGCATGTAAAAAGGATAAAGAAGAAAAACCTGATGAAACAGGCCTGTATTATTTCAACTTTAAAGGAAATGAAACTGCCTATAATTTCAATTCTGATTTGCCAAAATATTTAGATGACAACATGAATCAGATTGGCGGCTTTCAGATGAGTAATAATACCAACAAGCCTAATATAAGCCTTGCTATCAAATACGACCATAATCCTACAGAAGCGGAAGTATTGGACCTTGCCGGAAAAACATTTTATTTTGACGGCTCGTTTCCTGGTCCGGTTGTAACATTTGACGGTGGAGCAATGTCGGGCGCTGAGAAATATCATTCCGTAGATACCTTAGCATCTGCGTACAATGTAAAAGTTAATGGCATCAGCTATAAGAAAACCGATACCATCAATACAACCATTGTAGATGTTTACGTTATTAACGGCACCTGTAAAGCTTATCTTGAAAATGATCAGGACGCTAATCTTCATCTGAACGTAACAGAGGGCAGTTTCAATTTTCTTGTTTCGAGGATAAAATAGCGCTTAATTTAAGTTTAGCATTAATGGATAAGGGTAGCTTGAGCAAGCTACCCTTATCCATTAATGCTTCACGATCTTCTTAAGAATGCCACCCGAAGATTCATTGATGGTATGTGTAAATACAAATGCTTTGGAATCTATTTCTGCAACAAGCTTTCTTAATTTTCTTACTTCCAGACGAGTAACTACTGTAAATACAATATCACAATCAGCGCTCACTTCAAAACTGTCTTTCATGAAGCCACGTTCGCCTTTGTAAATAGTAATTCCCCTTCCCAAAGCCAATACCATAGCGGCTTTTATCTTATCACTTTCTGCAGATATAATGGTTACGCCTGTATAAGCTTCTATACCTTCAATTACGTACTTGGTAGTCTGTCCTGCAATGTAATAGGTAAGCATGGCATATAATGCAACTTCTAATTGCAGGTAAAAAGCTGCAATCAAAAAGATAACAACATTCAGGCCAAGAATGATTTCTGTGATGCTAAGGCTGCTTCTTTTCAATGTAAAAAGCGCCAGGACTTCTATACCGTCAATGGCGCCACCGCCACGCATGGAAAGGCCGATACCCAAACCGAGAAAGAAACCTCCGAAAATAGCCACCAATAATTTATCGTGCGTAATTTCAGGAAAAGGCATGTATTGCAGGCATATCGCAATAGCAATAACGGCAAGCATAGTCCTTATAGCAAAATGCTTTCCTATCTGATACATTCCCATTATAATAAGCGGAATATTAATCAACACAATTACCAATCCGAGATGCCAGTGAAATACTTCGTGCAACAAAAGTGAAATACCGGTGATGCCACCATCCAGAAAATGATTAGGCACCAAAAAACTTCTTAATGCAAAACTTGCCGACAATACGCCCAATATTAAATAAATAATATCCTGAACGGGTGTTGCGCTACTTTTATGCTGACTCATTTTTTTCTAATTGTGATTTAATAAGTGCCAGATGCTCTTCTTTCTTAGCCTTTCTGGATTGAATAGCTGTTTGTGTAAAAAAATGATGATTCTCTAAAAACCTAACCTGCAAACGGTTCCAGTCGTCTTTATTATTTATGATACCAAACATGGCCAACTCTTCATAGAGCCTTTCGCCTATTGTAAAAAAATCATCGCGGCCCAGATAGTCCAAATCGGCATCTGCCAATATTTCTTCGAGATGATTGTGCGGAGTCTGCGGAATTTTTGTTGCCATAATCATGCCGCAGATTTTTTCAATCTGCCCGTCAGTATAACCCAGTTCCGGCAAATATTGCTTTGCTATCTCACAGGATTTTCGCTCATGTTCTGCTGCTCCGAACAAGAACCCCGAATCATGAAATAATGCCGCTGTCATCAGCAGCGTGTGGTCTTCACCCGTTATACCTTCATTCACTGCTATTTCATTTGCAGCATTGCATACATCTTTAACATGTGCCACACTGTGATAGGAAAGATGTTGCGGCAATTCATTTTCGAGTTTTTTAAGAATAATTTCTTTTGCTTGTTCGTATTGCATATAAAACCGTTTAAGCCTGAAATAAAATTATTTATTAATGATATTATCTACAAAGTACATATCTATCTCACCTTTATGTTTGGCATCAATTTTGCCGCGATAAGTAAATATAAAGTCGTTGATTGCTAATTTATAGGTCGCTTCAGAGATATTTATTTTGCCCGCTTCACTTGTGCTTTCCATACGCGATGCCGTGTTTACGGTATCGCCCCATATATCGTACGCAAATTTCTTTACGCCCACAATACCCGCCACCAATGGTCCTGAATGAATACCAATCCTGATTTCAAAAGTGTTTGTATGCCTGCTTCTTTCTTTCATAAAAGTAATAATTTCCAGAGCAGCTTTTATAGCATTGTAAGCATGTCTGTCATTATATACAGGAATACCACTGACCGCAAGATAAGCATCACCGATGGTCTTTATTTTTTCCAGGCCATTATGTTCCATAATGTTGTCAAAAGCCTTAAAGCATTCATGCAGTTCAGCAACCAATTCTTCAGCGCCTAATTGTTCTGACATCTGTGTGAAATTCACAAAATCGGTAAATAATACAGAAACATCGTCAAATAACTGCGCCTTGCTTTGTCCTTTTTCTTTCAGCTCTTCGGCAACTTCAGCAGGAAGTATATTCAATAACAATTCATCCGATTTTTTCTTTTCAGACTTCAGCGCTTCGTGTTGCACTTCTATCTGTTCTTTCTGATAAATAACTTCTGTAGTACGCAATGCTACTTCTTTTTCCAATTCTCCTTTTCTGCTTTCTAAAAGATGTTGTTTTTCCTGCTGATGTTCCATTGCTTCTTTGGATAATTGTTCTACCTGAACTAACTTTTCACCCAGCACCTTATTAACTGTTGCAAAGCTCCAGGCAAGGTAAGAAGACATAGATAAGGGAACGCTGAAAATGGCGAGAATAGATAAGCCGATAAGTAAACCGCCTAAATAAGGATTATCGGTGGTCAAGCCATTATTTATAGCGGCAAGACTCATAACAATACCAAAAAATAAAACAAAAAACAGAATTCCGACACCTATGATACGTGAGCCCGGCTTCTTTTTATACATGGCAACAGACAGCAAAACAGCAGCTTCCAGTGCGCATATAACAACCAAACCTACATAATAGTAATCGGCGTAAACGTAATTTATATAAGGAGAAACCATGCCAACGAAACACAATAGCAAAATAATTTTAGGGCGGATTTTATTTCCTCCGAAAAGATAATTCACCAACATGCTTATGGCAGCACATGCCACGCTCGTGGATATATAAGTAAGATTGCCAATAAAATTCGCAAACTTTACGCCTTGTGCTATTATAATTAAATACCGCATAATGATAGACAAAGCGATTCCAAAATTAAACAGACTGAAATACAGGTTTGATTTGTCGGAACGGTAAAACAAAAACAAAACAAGGTGTACCACGAATAAGGTCAGGAAGATAAATCCGCTTGTCAGCAGAATGGCTGTATTGCTAAGGACTCTTGAACGGTATGCATCTATTGCTACGTCTGCCTTGGCTATATTCATTTTGAATCCTCCGTATTCGTTTTCGTATTTTTCGCGGGAGGTGAGGATATCATAATTCTCATAACGGACAGCCAGAACATGCATACCTGTATCCGATATCAGTATAAGAACAGGACTATGGTCGGGATCGATGTATTCATGTCTGCCTTTATTAGAAAATGTTCCATATTGTTTGATCAATAAACCATCAAGATAAATAGCTGAAGCTCCAGGGTGCGATATGGTAAGCGCAAGCGGCATTTTTGTCAATGTACTGTCGGTATGAAAATGAAAGCGGAACCAGCCAATGCCATTGAAGACAGTTTTTAAGCTGGTATCCTTGGGGGCAATTTTTAAGGAATTAAAACCTTTCATCCATTTGGTATCATCAAATTCTTTTGTTGCCCAAAGTGCATTATCGCCTGTGCTGAACAACCAATTTTCTCTGATAGACAATACTTCATTCTGCAATATAGAATCTTTGGTAATCTGCATTATTTCCGAAGACTGTTGCGCTTTAAGGAACAGAGGAAATAATAATAACAGCAATACCGGAATTTTTTTCATACCAAGGTCAAGCATCTAAACAAACAATAACAATAACAATATAGTAAAACATTCTTAAAGCAGAAAAATTTTATCCTTCCACAAAATACATATCAATAGCGCCTTTGTGTTTCGCATCTATCTTACCGCGATGCATGAATGTAAAGTCGTCTTTTACCAATTTATAAGTACTTTCGGAAATATTGATTTTACCTGCTTCGCTGCTGCTTTCCATGCGTGATGCGGTATTTACAGTATCTCCCCAGATATCGTAAGCAAATTTCTTTACACCTACAATGCCCGCTACCAAAGGGCCGGAATGAATACCGACACGCACTTCAAACCTGTTTTCATACTGCTGGTTTCTGATATATGCCGCAATTTCCAGGCCCGCTTTAACAGCATTGTAAGCATGTCTTTCGTTTGCAACCGGCATGCCGCTGACCGCAAGATAAGCGTCGCCGATTGTCTTTATTTTTTCCAGTCCGTTGCGTTCCATGATTTCATCAAAAGCTTTGAAGTTCTCATGCAGTTGCGCTACCAATTGCTGCGGGTTCATGAGTTCCGACATTTGTGTAAAATTTACAAAGTCTGTAAACAGCACGGTTACATGATCGAACAATTTTGCTTCTGCCTCACCCTTTTCTTTCAGTTCATTTGCTACTTCTGCAGGTAAAATATTTAATAACAAATCATCCGATTTTTTCTTCTCTGTTTTCAGTGCATCGTGCTGTAACTCTATTTGCTCTTTCTGACGCATTACTTCAATAGTACGAAACGCCACTTCTTTTTCCAGTTCTTCTTTCCTGCCTTCCAGCAATTGCTGTTTCTCTTGTTCTTGCCTCAATGATTTCTGAGATAATTGTTCCACCTGTTCTAATTGCCTGCTCAGGTTTTTATTAATACTGGAAAAACTCCAGGCCAGATAAAAAGAGATAGAAACAGGAATGCTGAACACCGCAGAAACGGCAAGTAAAACAATTAAAAAGCCTGTAAGACTCTTCCATTGCAGTTCTGGCACTAAAATTGAGGAAATAAGAATTACAACAAATAAAAACAAAAAGAAGCATAAGATTCCGGCACCTAAGATTTTAGAGCCGGGTATCTTTTTTATCATAGCCAGAATAATGAGCACTATAGCTTCCGAAGATGAAAAGATAACTAGTATATATGCAGCAAGTGGTGTAATATTATTTGACAGGATGAACAAAACTGCGACTATAACACAACATAATATTACAAGATAATGGCTCCACTTTTTCTTCTGAAAAAGATTGTTTACAAATGCACTAAGCGAATAAGCTGCAAGTATAACCGCCCATATTGTAGCATACATTGCAAAAGCGATATATTGCATCTTACCGGCCGTTAATCCTACATAAATTGAAAATGCCAATAGCGCAATAGAACAGTTAAACAGACCAAAATAAAAATTAGAAGTACCACGCTTATAGAAGAAGAAAAGCATGAAATGAATAAAGGCGAGCGTAGCAAACAAACAGGCGCTGCCAAAAATAAAAATAGAAGTAATCAGCGTTTTACTGCGATAACTTTCAATAGCATCTTCTCCTACTTTTAACCTCACATGAAAACCGAAATCACCGTCTGATGAAAACCAGTTACTATTGTCAACCACTTCATAGTTTTCATATTTTACTGCAAGCAAGTGCGGACCTGCCTTGTCGATGCTAAATACAATAGGATATTCCTGCGGATCAATGTAAAGATGCTTCTGAGCAGTTTGAAATTTACCAAATTGATGCAATAATTTCCCATCCATATAAATAGCAATCGCTCCGTCATTTGAAAGCGTGAATGCCATCAATTTACCAAGCATGTTGGAATCAATGTATATCTCTTTCCTGAACCAACCTATACCTTTGAAGCCTGCCTTTATAAATTGCTTAGAGCTGTCTTCCTCAAACAATGTGGCAGTGTGCTTCCAGGAAGAGTCGTTATATAAAGGAGAAGCCCAGCTAATATCATCACCGGAATGAAATTTCCATGAATCATAAAGGCGTACATCTTTATGCTTTTGCGTAAAGCTATCCAAAGTGATTACCTGAATTGCCGGAACGGCAGGCTGTTGAGCCTTCAATGCAAAGGGTAATAACAGAAGAAGAAATAGTATTAGTTTTTTCATGTTGAAATTTAGAATCGTAATTAAATACTGCGCACTTCTCCTTCTACAAAATACATATCAATAGCCCCTTTGTGTTTCGCATCTATCTTACCGCGATGTATAAATGTAAAGTCGTCTTTTACTAATCTGTAAGTGCTTTCGGAAATATTGATTTTACCTGCTTCGCTGCTGCTTTCCATGCGTGATGCGGTATTCACAGTATCTCCCCAGATATCGTAAGCAAATTTCTTTACACCTACAATGCCCGCTACCAAAGGGCCGGAATGAATACCGACACGTACTTCAAATCTGTTTTCATACTGCTGGTTTCTGATATATGCCGCAATTTCCAGCCCCGCCTTAACAGCATTGTAAGCATGTTTGTCATTTGCAACAGGCATGCCACTGACCGCAAGATAAGCGTCGCCGATTGTCTTTATCTTTTCCAGCCCGTTGCGTTCCATGATTTCATCAAAAGCTTTGAAGTTCTCATGCAGTTGCGCAACCAGTTGCTGCGGATTCATGCGTTCGGACATTTGTGTAAAGTTTACAAAGTCTGTAAACAGCACGGTTACATGATCAAACAATTTTGCTTCTGCCTCACCCTTTTCTTTCAACTCATTTGCTACTTCTGCCGGTAAAATATTCAATAACAAATCATCCGATTTTTTCTTCTCGGCAATTATTTCCTCTGTTCTTAATTTTACTTCCTGCTCCAATACTTCGTTTTGATTGGCAAGAATTTCCTGCTTTTCTTTTTCCTGCGCAATTGTTTTTTGTGAAAGTCTGTCCACTTGTTGCAATTGCTTGCTGAGGCTTTTATTCAGATACGCAAATTCCCAGGCCAGGTAAGCGGAAATAGAAAAAGGTATGCTGAATAAGATTAATATCAGAAGCATAATCAATAATATTCCCTGCAATGTAGCCGGAGTGACCTCAAAATGGCCGGAGGTAAGAAAGCCATATAAAAACAAGCCTGCAATGGAAAAAAAGAAAAACAAAATACCGCAACCTAATATATGGGAGCCTGGTATTTTCTTTCTCATTGCAATAATGATTTTAATAACAGCATCAATTGCAGTAAATATAACAAGGAAAATAAACAGGGATTGGCCTACAATATCATTATTATAAAAAGAAGACAGAAATAACAGCACACCCAAAACAGTAATCAATATAAAACCCCACTTTTTTCTGTAATAAAGGGAATTTACAAAAGCATGCAAACTAAGGCAGGCGGTAAACAAAGCTATCAGCATTGCAAACAGCGCTATTGTATGCACCCATTCAAACTTGATGTTGCTTAATGCAAAAATACAACCGAACATCACGCTCATGGAAAGATTAAACAGGCCGAAATTCAGATTGGCACTTGATTTCCGGTAAAACAAATAGAACATGAAATGCACAAATGCCAATGCTAAAAATAAAATCAGCACGCCATACATTATAGTAAAAGAAATATAGAGCCCGTTCGCATAAAGCTCTACAGCAGCGTCGGCGTATTTGACATTTATGGCAACTGAAAAATCAGAAGCAAGGGAGTTGGCACCCGGTGTAATTACAAAATAATTCTCCAGGTGAAGCATCAATACATGTCTACCCGGTTGAGCCAGAGAAAAAATAACCGGCTCCAGCTTTGGGTTTACATATTTCGCTTTAGTAGTTACAGATTTAAAAGTTCCGAAAGTATGGATAAGCTTACCGTCCAGATAAATATCAAAAGCGCCATAACCGTTAAAGGAAAAAGCAAGTGGTTTATTGGTTAACCCCGAATCAATATAAAATTCTTTGGCAAACCAGCCAATGCCTGTGAAACCGAGTTTATGCAAAGTGTCATTGAGATCCTCGCCTGACAATGTTGAAAGTGGTTTCCAGGAAGATAAATCAATCGGTTCTTTACCCGGTATATATTGAGCCGTAAATTTCCAGTTTTCGATAAGGGAATTACCTGAATATTTATTCAACAAAACCGTATCAAGATGCAGCACTTCCCGGGCATTACAAAAAAAGGGCAATAAAAAAAGCAATGTAAAAAAAAGCTTCTTCATAATGGTTGGTTTTGGTTCACCTGCTTGTAAAATACAATATAGGGATAAGCCTCAAAGATAATCGGTTATGCCAAAAAATAAAATACAGGTGCATTAGATTTAATAAGCGGGAGAAGCAGCCATTCTTTATTTTCATTTATCAGACATTACTGCCAATTTTTATCGAAGTATTTACTACATTCGGCCCGCGTATTTATTATTAATTCTAATCCTTAAAATGAAAAAAATCCTATTGTACTCTGGGCTTGCCCTGAGCATGGCCGCTATGGTTTCCGGTTGTAAAAAAGATGACGACAATAATAACCCAGACCCAACTCCCACCAATCCTTATTATTTTAATTTCAAGGCAAATGGTACCGCCTACAATTTCAGTTCGGCAACGCCACAGTATATCTCATCGGATGAAAATGTAATCGGTGGATTTCAGGAAACAAGTTTCCTTACTTATCCATCCATAAGCCTTTCCTTCAAATACGACCATCATCCCACAGAAAGCGAGGTTTTAAGCCTGGCAGGAAATACTTACCATTTCGACGGTTCTTATCCTAATCCTTATATGGAATTTGATGGCGGCAGCACCAATGGTTCGGAGCAATATTATACTTCTGATACTACCACAAACAATCTTAGCGTCAAAGTAAATTCAATCAGCTATGTAAAGACAGATACCACTATCTTCAACATTGTGGATGTGTATGTAATAAACGGTACCTGCAACGCTTTTTTGCAACCTTATCAAACTATTTCAACTTATCCTTTTATAAACGTTACAGAAGGAAGTTTCAATTTTCTTATTTCAAGGGTGAAGTAAGTAAATCCCAAATAAACAAAACAGGCTAACACTTTCATGTTAGCCTGTTTTGCTTAAACATTACCGTTATTCCGGCTTATTTCTCTTTGAATATTAATTCTACCCTTCTGTTTTGACTTTGTCCTTCTTTAGTGTCATTTTCTACAATAGGTTCAGCCTCCCCCAGGCTGCTAATCTGCATGTCATCACTGCTTACACCTTTACTGTTCAAATAGGCAGAAATGCTTTTGGCGCGGTTTTCGGACAGGATTAAATTGTTTGCAACACTTCCTGTTTTATCCGTATGGCCGGTTATAACAATTTTTAAATCTTTATGCTGCATTAATTGCGAAGCATAGTAATCAAGCCTTTTACGATACACTAATTTCACATTGCTTTTACCTAAATCAAACAAAATAACGTACGGTGGCAATGCCAGTAAAGATTCCTTTTGTTTATCGATAACATTAGTTACAGTTACTACAGAATCTTTTACTATAGTTTGCTGAACAGTGTCACGAACTATTTGCTCTACGGTGTCCGATATTCTAAGGGTATCTTTAACCATTATTGTATCTGTAAGTCTGACCGTATCAATGTGGCTTATAGTGTCCGAAGGCCTTTCTACAAATACGGTATCATGCTGAATTACCGTTTCTGTTTTGGTTTTGCCAACGTCAATACCAATAGCTGGAACAACAGCTGGCAAAAGGCTTCTTCGGGAGCTTGTAGCCTGGTTGTTATTATTTTCAATAGTACTTTTTAAAGACCTGATTTCTGATTTCAATGCGTTTATGCCTTTCTCTGAGTCGACATTTCCACTGCCGGGTAGCTGATTGCTCTTATCAGGCGAATTTGCAGGAGTGACTGTGGTTTTATCCAGTTGATTAGTCAGGCTTTCATTCTCTTTTTGCAAAGCGGAAAGTTCAGCCCTCAACTTTGAAACTTCATCGTTATCCGAAGCAGGAGGCAAATTCTTTGAAGCTTTGCCTGCATCCATTTTATTTTTGACTGAATCCTTCGATTGTTGTGGCGAAATCGCGTTTGTATCGGAAGCTGTAAGCAGAGTGTTTTTGCTGACAACAGCGCTGTTTTTTAAGGAATCTTCCAAAACTTTGATCTGTTTCTGAAGTAAGGCAATATCTTCGTTGCTTTTGTTGTCGTTATTTACAACAGGAACGGCCACCGCATTACCCGTCAGGAAGCTTTTTGAGCCTTGACTGATATTGGTTTTATTGTTCAACGAATCATTCGGTTGCGAAACTTGTTTGGTGCCTGAAATAGTCAGTAAATCGTTCGAAGTTTTACCGATATTGGTAGTATTCTTTAATGAATCTGCCGGATACGGAATACGTGCCTGAAGTTCCATCGTATCTTTTTTGACACGCACCAATTCGTCCGACACTGTATCTGTTACTTCTTTATTTACCACAGGACCAATTACAGGATTACCTGTCAGGAAACTTTTTGAACCTTTATTGACATTGGTTTTACTGTCAGATGAATCATTTGATTGTGAAACTTGTCTGGTGCCTGAAATAGTCAGTAAACCGTTCGGGGTTTTACCGGCATTCGTTTTATTTATCAAAGAGTCATTTGATTTCAATTGTGAAACCATCTCTTTGTTTTTGGCTATCAGCACTTCGTCAAAAATTTCAGCGGTATCCGGCTGGTTTATCAAAGAATCTTTTTCCAATGAAATAACCTGTGTATTATCTTGAACCTCCAACATCCTGTCTTTTACAGCATCAGCGACAATATCTCTTTTGTTGTCAACAATTGATGTGTCCACAACTGTTTTAAATGTTTCTTCCCGGATGTAAGACCGAGCCAAAGTATCTGAATCAGGAACATTGCTGCCGGAAATTATCCATTGCGTAGCATCCGCCAGGCTATCCAAAGCCTCATTTTGAATTACAAGGCTGGAAAGCTGTGCCTGCAACTCTGCCATTCTTTTATTGTAATAAGCATTATTCAGGCTATCCTCTTCATTACCTGATAAGCCATAAGCCTGATTTATCTGTGCCCCGGTTATTGTGTCATTTTTTTTTTACTGCCCGGTTGTAGGGCTCCGTTATTGATGCTGTCCTGCTGCTGTTGCTGCATTCTCTCCAATACTTTCTTTTTCTCCTCCATTTGCAGTTTAAGGCTGTCAATCTGTTTTTGAATATTGTCCAGTTCAGCCTTGCCTGAATCTGGTTTTGCAACCGGAACTTTAATAATTACAGAGTCGCTGCCCATGTTTGCAGCCGGCTGAACACTGTATGTCTGAACCGAAGCAGGCATAGTGCCGGGACTGTTATAATTGTTGATGATAATATTGATAGGCTGCACAGCAGGTTGACTCCTTTCAGGAGCAGGAGGCGTTTCTTTTACCTCTGGCTGCTGCGGTACTGCCATGTCTTTTACCTTTTGTTTCTCCGGTGCTGCCACAGAGTCTACGGCATTATCTATGCTGGTTGTATCAGGCATGTGATTATCATCATTATCACTGAATGTCTTTTTCAGCCACATATTTGTTTTGCTTGGTTTGCCGAATGCCAACGGAATCTTCAACCCTACGTGTATATCTGCTCTTTTGATGTTGTCTTTCCTCAGCATGGAGTACAAATTGGAAGTACCTACAAATACAGGCCCTACGCGCACTGTGGCGCCTGCACTGATTTCATTACGGTTATTAATGGCCACGGGAATGTATATACCCGCTGTTTTACTTTCCCAACGGGGCGTAACGGCATAATAATCGGGTGTGTTGATCCTGAAATCAGCAATTATTATTAAATGCTTTTACGGGCTTGTACATCATTCCGTTTATATAAAAACCTCTGTATAAATGCACATCGACCTGAGCAGAAAAAGCAGTTGGCAAAGCCACTGAAAACTCTTTTGCGCCTGAAGTATAAGTACCATGATCAGCAATTACAGCATCGAGGTCTTTCAGGTTTTTGGTATTGATGGTATTCAGGTTTATCTGATCATTGATAGAAAAGTTGCGGGCTTCGGGTGTGGACTGAAAGTTAAACTTACCGACATCGAGTAAGGATACACCTACTTTAAAGGTGTATTTATTCCTGTCCCGACGTTTTGCAACTTTCAAATTGTAGTCACTATCATATTTTAGAAATTTGAAGTTTTCTATTTGTCCGCGGAACTCATATACCAAACCCATATCAAAACCGAAAGCAGATGCATCGGGCCTGAATGAGGAATTGATACCAGCCGATATGTTTGTGGCGCTATGCCCGTACCTGATTTCAGGAGACTGAATATAAAGCATGGAATCGTTGTCTGCTCTTACATTCAAATCATCCGAATTGAAATAAAACGAAGACACGCCGCCTAAGTATTTTGCAGTAACACCGGCTTTCAAAAAGTGCCTTTCATTGTTGAGTAAAACCTTGCCGTAGGTAAATCCGATTTCAATCCAGTTGAGGCCATTTATATCCAGGCCGTCGGTTATATAGTTCTGTCCGTATAGCGAGGCATTGCCCCATTCATCATAGGCTTGTTCGGCCAATAAAGGATTCAGGTTTTCTATGCTTATTCCGGTTCTTGATTGGATGTTTAAGGCTATTCCTGAATTTTTTCCGGTTGTAAGTAAAAGGGAAGGAAAATTAATCCGGTTATTGGCTTTTACAAAAACATTCTCTCTCAGATAATCATCTTTCCGTAATTCCTTCGCCTTAAAGTCGCTGAAATTATCATAACCCTTAAAAGAAAAAAAGTTTTGGGTAAAAAAGCTGCGGGAAAGCCCGACATAATTATTATGGAAACTTAATGATGTAGAAACAAGGTTTACTTCAAATTGATATCTGCTGTCGGCTACATTTGCCGGTTGTAACATTACGGATTGAATGCCTCCGTAATTACCGGAAGATAATCCGAGATAGTCCTGAGAAAATGAATTGCCTGTTGATGCTAAGATTAAAACGCTGATTAGTAGTATATTTTTCATAATATATATGCAGTCTTTTAAGGTTAAAAAGGTCTATGCATATAAGTACTACAAAAATTATGCCAAAAATCAATATAACATGAATATAAATAATTTCAATAACTAAAAAACACCTCATAATCATGCCCTACATTGCATGAAAAAGCAAAATACCTGTAGAATAATTATGTATTTATCACAAACAAATAATGGCTAATGGCTAATAATTATGCGTCTATTGCAAGCTAACCGAATGCTAAACGGGCGGCACGCCCGCACAAGCGAGGATTCGTGCACCTACAGAAAATTGAAAGCAGTTAGCAAATATTTGACTTTCCATCCTAAATTTTAAGGTCTATTCGCCATATTTTTAAAGCACCTCATAATATGTTTAAGCCTTTTGATGATATTTTTAACTCCCCTGACGAGGCGTTTAAGTCTTTTGATGAAGTTTTTAAGTATTTTAATGATGTATTTGGCTTATTTAATGATGTGTTTAAGTCTTTCGATGATGCGTTTGGCTTATTTAATGATGTATTTGGCTTTTTCGGCTAAATGGAGCATTTAAGCAACTGAAAAAAGCTAAACAACTAACCTCATCAGCTAAAACTTTAGGTACAGTAGGTTAATTTTTTAAGGAATATCGCTAAATGATTAATGTTTACTGACTATCCGCATGTGGAAACAAAAACAGCAAACAACAAACCGAATTTATCCCGTAGGGATTTAATATTGGTAGCAATGTAGATTACATATTATTGGTTTGTCCTGTAGGGACAAGATTGAATAGCCGCATTTGTTTTTGTCCATTTGTAATGATGCAATGTGACCCCGATGGGGTCTTAACAGAGCGGTTTAAAATATGCTACCAATATTAAATCCCTACGGGATGATCTAAATATTTTGTTGCCTGCATGCGGATAGTCAATTAATGTTTTTTCTATTTTCCGGCATTAACAATTTGCCCCGATGTTGGAACAAGGTTTTCTGCAATTCATGGAAAGCCTTATATTTATGCCTTATACTGAGTGTGCAATGAACATACGTTTAAAAAAAGAGGAGAAGATAAAGGTTTTGTGTGCTGAGGATCTGTACGGCATTATGCAGCGTATATTGGTGCGTGAAAGCAGGATAGACCGCAACCGCGAGCATTTGTGGACGGTAAGCCTGGACACTGCTTACCGCATACTGAACATTGAACTGGTAAGTCTGGGAACGGTCAACAAGACATTGGTGGAACCGATGGAGGTGTATAGCATTCCGTTGCAGAAAAGAGCGGTTAAGGTTATTTTGGTGCATAACCACCCCAGCGGCGAGCTTAAGCCGAGTGAGCGTGACAAGGACATTACCGACCAACTGATACAGGTGGGCAGGATAATGAATGTGCCTTTAAAAGATCACCTGATCATCAGCGAGACGGATTATTACAGCTTTCTGGACAGTGGCTTACTGAACGAACTGGAACAAAGCCTTAAATATGTGCCTGCTTATGAGATTAAAAAGCGGTTAGAAAAGATGGCGAAGGAAATTGAGAAAGCAGAGGAAAAGGGCAAAAAGGAAATTGCCCGTCAGATGAAGAAAGAAGGTTATGCTATAGAGGCTATAATGAAGATAACGGGTTTGAGCAAAGCTGTTATTACGAGGTTGAAGGCAGAGTGATTTGATTGTTTTTATTTGAAATAGTCATGAAAACGTAAGTTCGGCGGTAAAGCAACGAGTGAATGGCCTTGTGCAACGAGTGAATTGCCTTGTGCGTCGAGTGAATGGCCCTGTGCGTCGGGTGAATTGACCTTTGCGTCGGGTGAATGGCCTTGTGCGTCGAGTGAATTGACCTGTGCGTCGAGTGAATGGACCTGTGCGTCGAGTGAATGGCCTCATGCAACGAGTGAATGGCCTTGTGCGTCGAGTGAATGGTCCTGTGCGTCGGGTGAATGGCTTATTTCCGTAGAGCGCCTTGCAGGACACTCTGCGGGGACAAACACAACCTATTGTCATTCCGTCAGGAATCTATTGTGGGTATTATAGATTCCTAACGGAATGACAAAGAACGATGATTACGTGTGCTGAACAGGCGGCACGTCCGCACAAGCGGGGGAATCTTATATTGCATCCCGTTCAGACTTATTTAATGCCATTGCTTTAACCTCTTCAGGACTATAAGATTTCTCTTCTCCATTAAGATATTTAGCTCTTTCTTTCTGAATAAGCTCTTTCCTAAGCGCATCAGTATCTATTTCTTTTTCCAGCAATACATATATAGCCTCCAAATGCTTATCATCTGCACGTTCAATATAATTATGAAGCTGTTCTTTTATCATTGCCGTATCCATAGCTATCTGTTTTGATATAAATTTAAGACTTTTTTGTTTACGAGTCTGATTTGCTGATTGATTTGGCGCTTGATCACAGGTGTCCCACACTTTTGAAGTGTGGGACACTTGTTGAGTTCTATTTTAATAGACACTATAATAAACAACTTGCGGCCTTAGTTATTTTTTTAGCATTTTTTTCCGGAATATCTATAGAATAAGCTGATGGCCCCAAATAAACCTTAACTGCAATTATATTATTGGCAGATAATCTTATAATATCTTCCTTTGTTACTGCATAGAAAGGGTTATAGATGGATATAATAGATCTGCCATTTCCAATTCCTACCACATCAGATGCAAAGGATGATTTATCGACAGCAAATAAAATAAGTGGCTTATCATTTTCTAAAGCTATCATTAATGTGTCACCTTTATTTATGCTCTCTTCCATAACTCCTGGAAATGTTACCTGTAAATCCATTGAATAAATTGTGTCTGTCTTTGCTAAACCGATTCTCCAGGTTTTCAGAAGCTCACATGACATTCCGAGTGTTAATTTACCCGTAAATGGATCTTTCTTTTCTAAAAAGTATTTACATTTTTGAGCGAAACTAAATGTGCTGATAAATAGCAAAACTGATAATAGTATGCATTTCTTCATTGACAAGGTTTTTATTTTGGAAGGATTTTTTAGCGGGCAAACATACATTATTTAACAGAAAAAAAAGCACATAGCCAAATTACAAAACGGGCCGCCTTTCTCAAAGCGACCCGTTTGTAATTTGAAATTTTATACCTGAATTTACCGAAGATTATTATTCTTCATCATCAAATTCAAGAACGTCTTTGCTGGCAAGCAACAATTCGTACTCTTCTTTAGAACCAACAATCATTTCGTTGAAGTCACGGTTACCGGTACCTGCAGGGATTAAGCCGCCGGTGATAACGTTTTCTTTCAAGCCTAACAAATTGTCAGATTTACCTGTGATAGCCGCAGTTGACAATACTTTGGTTGTTTCCTGGAAGGACGCTGCTGAAATCCAGCTTTGTGTTCCAAGTGAAGCCTTGGTAATACCCAACAACAACGGTGAAGATGTAGCAGGTTGTGCATCGCGGTGTTCCACAATTTTCTTGTCGTTACGACGCAGAGAACTGTTTTCTTCACGGATTTCACGAAGGGTTACAATCTGACCCGGATGTAATTTTTCAGAGTCACCTGAATCCAACACTACTTTCTTATCGTAAATCCAGTCATTTTCGTTCATGAAGTCGTTCTTATCAACAGTATCGTCTTCTAAGAAACGGGTATCGCCCTGGTCAATGATTCTTACTTTACGCATCATCTGACGAACGATAACTTCAACGTGCTTATCATTGATTTTCACCCCTTGTAAACGGTAAACTTCCTGAATCTCGTTAACAAGGTATTCCTGTACAGCGTGTGGTCCTTTAATGGCAAGGATATCGCTTGGCGTGGTAGAACCATCGGAAAGTTGGTTACCTGCTTTGATAAAGTCACCATCCTGAACGGTAATCTGACGGGACAACGGAACAAGATACTTTTTAACCATACCTTCTTTCGCTTCAACCATGATTTCACGGTTACCACGTTTGATACCGCCAAAGCTTACAACACCGTCAATCTCGGCAACTACCGAAGGATTGGATGGGTTACGTGCTTCGAACAACTCTGTTACACGCGGAAGACCTCCGGTGATATCTCGTGAACGTCCCATTACACGTGGTATTTTCACAAGAACCTGACCGCTTCTTACTTTATCGCCAACGCTTACGGCAATGTGCGAGCCAACCGGTAAGTTGTATGTTTTATTTTCTTTTCCTTCTACAATGATAGACGGAATCTTGGTTTTATCTTTCGTTTCAATAACCACTTTCTCGCGGTGACCTGTCTGCTCATCGGATTCTTCACGGAAAGTAATACCTTCCAATACGCTTTCAAAGTCAATGGTACCATCCTGCTCGGAAATGATAACGGCGTTAAACGGATCCCATGAACAGATTGCATCGCCTTTCTTCACTTTCTGGCCATTCTTTACTTTCAGGGTAGAACCGTAAGGAATGTTATTGGTAATCATCAGGCGGTCATTTTCCATATCCATGATACGCATCTCACCTGTACGACCGATAACTACATTCACATCTTCGCCTTCATCGTTAGTATGTTTGGTTGTACGAAGACCGTCAAACTGAACGGTACCGTCAAACTTGGCATACATGGTAGATTCAATTGCAGTAGAAGATGCCGTACCACCAACGTGGAAGGTACGTAGTGTCAACTGTGTACCCGGCTCACCGATGGATTGCGCTGCAATGATACCAACTGCATCACCTTTTTGTGCGTGGTAACCTGTTGCAAGGTTTTTACCATAACACAATGCGCAACATCCGCGTTTAGATTCACAAGTCAATACGGAACGTATTTCTACAGTTTCGATACCTGCTTCTTCAATAGCATTGGCAACGTCTTCGTCAATTCCTGCACCTGCAGCAACGATTAATGTATTTTCATGCGGATGGTAAACATCATGCAATGAAGTACGTCCTAAAATACGGTCGAATAATGGTTCTACGATTTCTTCGTTGTCTTTCAACGCAGAAGTTGCAAGGCCACGCAATGTGCCGCAATCCACTTCGTTGATAACAACATCCTGCGCAACGTCCACCAGACGACGGGTAAGGTAACCCGCATCTGCCGTTTTCAATGCCGTATCCGCAAGACCTTTACGCGCACCGTGGGTAGAGATAAAGTACTCCAATACCGACAAACCATCTTTAAAGTTTGCAAGAATCGGGTTCTCAATGATTTCAGAACCTGATGAACCACTACGACGCGGTTTAGCCATCAAACCTCTCAAACCGGCCAACTGTTTTACCTGTTGTTTACTACCACGCGCACCTGAATCAAGCATCATGTAAACAGAGTTGAAACCTTGCTTATCTGTTGCCATCTCATGAATCAACGTTTCTGTTACGCGGGTATCCACACGCGACCAGATATCGATGATTTGGTTATAACGCTCGTTGTTGGTGATAAGACCCATGTTGTAGTTTTCCCAAACTTCATCCACTTCTTCCTGCGCACCTGCCACTAATCTTTCTTTTACTTCAGGAATAGTAAGGTCATTGATGTTAAAGGAAAGACCACCACGGAATGCCGTACGGAAACCAAGTGTCTTGATATCATCCAGGAACTTAACAGTCTGAGGGATATTAGAGTTCTTAAGAATTGCACCGATAATTTCACGCAATGATTTCTTAGTCAAAAGAGCATTTACGTAACCGTTATCTTTTGGTACAAACTGGTTGAACAATACACGACCAACTGTAGTTTCGATTAACTTATATTCTAACTGGCCGTCTTTACCGCGAACCCAGGCTTTAACCCTGATCCATGCGTGAAGGTCAGCTCTTCCTTCATTGTTTGCAATGATAACTTCTTCAGCAGAGTAGAAGGTTTTGCCTTCGCCTTTGATGGTTTCGGTTTCGTTGCTTCTTTTACCTTTTGTTAAATAATACAAGCCCAATACCATGTCCTGAGAAGGAAGCGTGATTGGCGTACCATTTTGAGGGTTAAGAATGTTATGAGAGGCAAGCATCAGCAATTGGGCTTCCATGATTGCAGCGTTGCTCAAAGGCACGTGAACGGCCATCTGGTCACCATCGAAATCGGCGTTGAACGCAGAACATACCAATGGGTGCAATTGAATCGCTTTACCTTCAATCATTTTTGGCTGGAAGGCCTGAATAGACAAACGGTGCAACGTAGGGGCACGGTTCAGCATTACAGGGTGACCTTTCAACACATTTTCAAGAATATCCCAAACAACGGCTTCTTTACGTTCTACTAATTTCTTGGCAGATTTCACCGTTTTAACGATACCTCTTTCAATTAATTTACGGATGATAAACGGTTTGAATAACTCTGCCGCCATATCCTTAGGAATACCGCACTCATGCAAAGCCATTTCAGGTCCTACAACGATTACAGAACGACCGGAGTAATCCACACGTTTACCCAACAAGTTCTGACGGAAACGACCTTGCTTACCTTTCAATACATCGGAAAGGGATTTCAAAGCACGTCCACCTTCAGCTTTAACGGCGTTGGATTTACGGGAGTTATCAAACAGGGAATCTACCGCTTCCTGCAACATACGTTTTTCATTACGTAAGATTACTTCAGGCGCTTTGATTTCCAATAGTCTTTTCAAACGGTTGTTACGGATGATAACACGACGGTAAAGGTCATTAAGGTCGGAAGACGCAAAACGGCCACCATCCAATGGAACCAACGGACGTAACTCAGGTGGAATAACAGGGATGTATTGCATCACCATCCACTCAGGTTTATTTTCTACGCGTGTGTTTGCATCACGGAAAGCTTCCACAACACCAAGACGTTTTAAGGCTTCTTGTTTACGTTGTTGTGAAGTTTCGTTTGCTGCAGCATTACGAAGATCATAAGACATCTGATCCAGGTTCAAACGGCTCAATAAGGACTGAACTGCTTCAGCACCCATTTGCGCGATGAACTTATTTGGATCATCATCAGGTAAATATTGATTTTCTTTTGGCAAAGCATCTACGATGTCCAGATACTCGTCTTCTGACAATAAAGCCATGTAAGTATCTTCACTATCCTTCATGCTCAGTTTCTGACGGATAAGCTCTTCAGCTTCACCTGCCTGAACTACAACATAGCGTTCGTAGTAAACAATGCTTTCTAATTTTTTGGAAGAGGAGCCCAAAAGGTAACCGATTTTATTCGGCAAGCTTTTGAAATACCAGATATGAACAACGGGAACCACTAATTTAAGGTGGCCCATACGCTCGCGACGTACTTTCTTCTCTGTAACTTCTACACCACAACGATCGCAGACGATTCCTTTATAACGAATACGTTTGTACTTTCCGCAATAACATTCGTAATCCTTAACGGGTCCGAATATTTTTTCGCAGAAAAGACCATCACGCTCAGGTTTGTAAGTACGATAGTTTATAGTTTCAGGCTTCAACACCTCACCATAAGAACGATCAAGGATTCCATCGGGGGAAGCCAGACTAATCGTTATTTTATCAAAACCGGATCTTGGTCGGTTGTCTTTTTTAATTGCCATTTTAGCAAAGGAATTTTAAAAAGATTTTAAAAATATTTTTATCAGGGACAATATATTTTTGAGTAACCCCGGAAATATATTGTTTCAAAAAATCAATTCAGTTCAGTAACAATAGTTGAGGCTCTTTTTATTTTTTCCCGCAGCATCACAGCGATGCCGCAGGAATTTTATTTATGATGACTCAATGTTTCATTACTTATTTTGCCGGGTCTGTATCGAAAGTCAGTTCCAGACCTAAGCCGCGTAACTCATGAACCAATACGTTGAATGATTCAGGAATACCTGCTTTCGGAATGTTGTCGCCTTTAACGATAGACTCATAAGCTTTGGCACGGCCTACAATATCATCTGACTTAATAGTCAATAATTCTTGTAAGATGTTAGATGCACCGTAAGCCTCAAGAGCCCAAACCTCCATCTCACCAAAACGCTGACCACCAAACTGAGCTTTACCACCCAATGGTTGTTGCGTAATAAGAGAGTATGGCCCGATAGAACGTGCGTGCATCTTATCGTCAACCATGTGGTGAAGCTTAATCATATAGATGATACCAACCGTAGCTTTCTGGTCGAAACGAACACCGGTTTCACCATCATAAAGATAGGTGTGACCAAATGAAGGCAAACCTGCTTCTTCGATATAATGTTTGATTTCATCACCGGAAGCACCGTCGAAGATTGGAGTTGCAAAACGCAAACCTAATTTTTCACCGGCCCATCCAAGAATGGTTTCATAAATCTGACCCAAGTTCATACGGGAAGGTACACCCAGCGGATTCAATACGATATCAACCGGCGTTCCATCTTCCAGGAACGGCATATCTTCTGCACGTACAATCTTGGCAACGATACCCTTGTTACCGTGACGGCCCGCCATCTTATCACCTACTTTCAACTTACGTTTAACAGCAAGGTAAACTTTAGCCAGCTTCAATACACCTGTCGGTAACTCATCACCAATAGACAAATTGAATTTTTCGCGTTTGTAGCGACCTAATTCTTCATTGTATTTGATGTTGTAGTTATGCAACAATTGGTTTACCAAATCATCTGCTTCCTGCTCGCCTGTCCAACCTAATGGATTTACATTCTGGAAGTCAACAGAGTTCAATACTTTGGAAGAGAACTTGCCGCCTTTAGAGATAACCGGTTCGCCATAAGTATTGGTAACACCTGCAGATGCTTTGTCAGCAAGCAATACACCCAATTTCTCCAATAGAAGCTTTTTGATTTCTTCTACGTTTACGTTGTGTACTTTTTCAATTTTCTCCAGTTCACCTTTCTCTTTCACTTTAGCGTTCTTATCTTTCTTGGCGCGTTGGAACAATTGCTTGTCGATAATAACACCTTCTACAGACGGAGAAGCTTTCAGAGAAGCATCTTTTGCATCGCCCGCTTTGTCACCAAAGATGGCACGCAATAGTTTTTCTTCCGGAGTAGGGTCAGATTCACCTTTTGGTGTGATTTTACCGATAAGGATATCTCCTTCGGTAACTTTTGCACCAATGCGGATAATACCGTTTTCATCCAAATCTTTTGTAGCTTCTTCAGAAATGTTCGGAATATCAGCAGTCAGTTCTTCTTCACCTAATTTAGTATCACGTACTTCCAATTCATATTCATCAATGTGAACTGATGTAAATAAATCTTCGCGTACTACTTTTTCATTGATTACAATCGCATCCTCAAAGTTGTAACCTTTCCAAGGCATGAACGCTACTTTTAAGTTACGTCCCAATGCCAACTCACCGTTTTGCGTAGCATAACCCTGAGTTAAGAAATCACCTTCAGCTACTTTCTGACCTTTACGTACCGCAGGGCTCAAGTTGATACTTGTACTTTGGTTGGTCTTTTTGTATTTCGTTAATTTATAAACTTTCAAATCATCTTCGAAAGAAACAAGACGTTGTTTTTCGCTGCGGTCATAACGAACATGAATTTCGTTAGCATCAACATATTCAACAACACCTGTACCTTCAGCGTGAATCTGGATACGTGCATCGCGAGCTGCTTTGCCTTCCAGACCGGTACCTACAATCGGAGCCTGCGGACGTACCAATGGAACTGCCTGACGTTGCATGTTCGAACCCATCAGGGCACGGTTGGCATCATCATGCTCCAGGAACGGAATCAGGGAAGCTGACAAACCAACAATCTGGTTTGGCGCCACATCCATGAATTCTACTTCACCCGGATCCAAAATAGGGAAGTCACCTGTTTCACGCGATTTAATTTTATCTTCAAGGAACATACCTTTATCATCTAAAGGAACGTTTGCCTGTGCAATTTTTTTATCATCTTCTTCCTCTGCAGACAAGTAGTATTCGTTTTTCAAATCTACTTTACCACCTTTAACTTTACGATACGGTGTTTCGATGAAACCCATATCATTGATTTTAGCGTGTACGCAAAGGGTAGAAATCAAACCAATGTTTGGTCCTTCCGGTGTTTCAATGGTACAAAGACGGCCATAGTGAGAATAGTGAACGTCACGCACCTCGAAACCTGCTCTTTCCCTGCTCAAACCGCCGGGTCCAAGAGCGGAAATACGACGTTTGTGCGTAATTTCTGACAATGGATTGGTTTGGTCTAAGAATTGGGATAACTGGGAAGTACCGAAGAAAGAGTTGATTACAGAAGAAAGCGTTCTTGCGTTAATCAAATCGATTGGAGTGAAGACCTCGTTATCACGAACGTTCATACGCTCACGGATGGTACGGGCCATACGGCTCAAACCAACACCGAATTGTGCATATAATTGCTCACCTACTGTACGAACACGACGATTGCTCAGGTGATCGATATCATCAATCTCGGCTTTACCGTTTGAAAGGCGTACCAGATATTTGATGATGGCAATGATATCTTCTTTAGAAAGAACTTTCTTTTCGTTGGCAAGATCCAGCTCCAGTTTACGGTTGATTTTGTAGCGACCTACTTCGCCCAAATCGTAACGTTTGTCAGAGAAGAATAATTTTTCAATGATACCACGTGCAGTTTCATCATCCGGCGCATCACTACCACGTAACTGGCGGTAGATATGCTGAACGGCTTCTAATTCTGAGTTGGAAGTATCTTTATTCAAAGTGTTGTAGATGATGGAATAATCACCGCTCAACTCTTCTTTTTGTATATAGATAGAATCTGTTCCCATTTCAATAATGGTATCCAGATGTTCTTCGCTCAATACACTGTCACGCTCAAGGATAACCTCGTTACGCTCGATAGAAACAACTTCACCGGTATCTTCATCCACGAAATCTTCTGTCCAGCTACGTAAAACACGCTCAGCCAAACGACGGCCTAAATTTGCTTCCAATGACTTGCGGTCGGTTTTCACCTCATCAGCCATTCCGAATAAGTTAAGGATGTCTTTATCATTTTCGAAACCGATAGAACGTAATAATGTAGTAACCGGGAATTTCTTCTTACGGTCGATGTAAGCATACATTACGTTATTGATATCAGTAGCAAACTCCATCCATGCGCCTTTGAAAGGAATTACACGGGCAGAATAAATTTTGGTACCGTTCGGGTGTGTACTTTGTCCGAAGAATACGCCGGGAGAACGGTGTAATTGAGATACAACAACACGCTCTGCACCATTAACTACGAAAGTACCGCGAGGTGTCATGTACGGAATGTTTCCAAGGAATACATCCTGTACGATGGTTTCGAAGTCAACGTGTTCTTCATCGTTACAGCTAAGACGCAACTTAGCTTTCAGCGGTACGGAATACGTTAAACCACGCTCCATACACTCTTCAATAGTGTAGCGGGGTGGGTCAATAAAATAGTCAAGGAATTCCAGAACGAAGATGTTACGCGTATCTGTAATAGGAAAGTTTTCCTTAAACACGCGGAACAATCCTTCTACGTCACGCTTATCGGGCGTGGTTTCGAGTTGGAAAAAGTCCTGAAATGACTGAAGCTGGATACCCAACAAATCAGGTGTAGCCGCTACATCATGGATTTTAGCGAAATTTACACGACCTGTTTGTGTGCGTTTTGTGACGTTAGACATAGTATTTTACACCTTGTTATTTGTAAAAAACAAAATATTCCCACTCCAAAAAGAAGGTTCTTTTTGAAATAGGTTTTAGCAATAAATTTTAAAAATTCTGGACCAATAGAAAATTTGCACGTGCGTTCTTCCCAATAAGGGAGAGCAAAGGTAAATATGTTTTAATTAATGAACAAATTTTTTGATAAAAAGAGGAGATGTAGAATGTTTAACATTTATTTAGCATTAAAAATAGTTTTAAAAATGTTAAAGTTAGATTTTTATGTTAAATTTATGATAAATAACGCAATTCCAGAGCCGAAATGAAGACATTTTGAAACAAAGCATTAAAAAAATGACATAAATCAATTGTCGATTTTCCAGCGTATTAACTTAAAAAACCAACTGATTAACGAATTCCCAACGTCTACTACATTAAATTGTTAAAGAGGATAAGAGAAAATAAAGTCCGGAAAGATTATATTGTGTTTATACACATTAAAACGATGAACTATAACTGCTTAAAAAAAGGCCTGTTTATCATTATTGCTGCGATTCTGTATGGGCTTGCATTGAATTTGGTTCAGTTTTATCTGGCCTGGATTTGTCTTATTCCATTTTTCATTGCTGTCAGGGATGACAAAAGGAAGGCTGCATTTTTTTCAGGTGCGTTTTTTGGTTTTGTGTTTTATTGCGTGATATATTATTGGATGCCTGTTGCGATTCTTACTATTTCAAGTGACAATATTCCGGGTGCAATTTTGGTGAGCTTGCTGGTTCCTGCAATTATGGCCATTTATTTTGGATTACTTGCATTGTGCTTTTCCATTCTTAAAACAAAAAAGAAGCCACTCTGGATTAATGCCTTTTTAATAGCTGCCATCTGGACAATAGGAGCTTTCCTGCTTTCAATTATTTTTTCAGGCATGCCGTGGTTTTCTTATGATATCGGTAATGCAATATTTGATAACCTGTACGCTATACAACCTTCGTCATTCGGCGGTATCTGTTTGCTGAATTTCGTTGTTGTTTTTGTAAATTATTTATTCGCCTTTTTCATACAACAAAGTCAATGGAAAAAGGCATTCATTCCTTTAGGCCTAATTCTTATATACATGGGAATCGGTTGGGGTATATTGCTTGATTTCAAAGAACGGGTTATAGTATCCGGGAAACCGGTGTCTGTAGCACTGCTGAGCGGGAATATTCCTCAGGATGAAAAATGGAATGAGGAGACTGGTAATTTTCTTGCAAAAAACCTATTGACGCTTAACGAATCTGCCTTAAATACCAGTCCGGATATTGTTTTGTGGCCGGAGGGAATTGTGCCATGGCCTTATCGTGCGGATGATGATTTATTAAAAGAAGTATTGAAAAGTTCTGCTTCTCATCCCGGGGTTTGTCATATAATGGGGATGAAAACGGAAGACAGCAACAAGAATATGTATAATTCGGCTTATTGCATTTTACCGGATGGAACAGTTAAAGGCAGGCATGACAAGCATTTCCTGGTTGCAATGGCTGAACGTGCAATGCCGTTTCTTTCATCTTCAGTATTAAAAAACAGTAAAGAGCGTAATTACTTCAAACCTGGAAACGACAATAGTGTAATAACTACTGCTCATGGTAAGATAGGAGTGCTTATTTGCAGTGAATTGTATGTTCCGGATGCAACAAAAAAGTGTATCGAAAACGGGGCTCAGATATTGGTAAGCCTTAGCGATGATGTATTGTTTGCCAAAGCTCCGGGAATAGTGAGTCATCAGTTTTTTAAGAACAGGCTACGGGCAGTGGAAGCGCGTAAAGACATAGCGGCGAGTTGCAATATGGGCATCTCAGGAATAATAGCTGCCACGGGAGAAATAGTCGTTATGAACCATCAGGAAGATGGATATACCCAAACAGCTATGCTTTATCCAAACAATTTTGTATCACCATGTTATTTTTTCAGCATATTCGTTTTATGTATTTCAGGTCTAATTATTCTTTTCTTCTGTTTTATTTAATCATCAAAACCAAAAAGAACCGCAATTATGAAATCATTTTTTCTCCCCCTCCTCTGTCTTCTCTTCTCTGTAACACAGTTGCATGCCATTATCATTACTACCCCTACTATAGGGCAGACGCAGTATAGATGGCGCAATGATGATGGCAATCAAACAACAGCAACCTGGAAAGCAGCGGTTAATGCTCCGGTAATTGCAACGGCAACCGACGTGCTGCGATTAAGAATTGAACTGGCAAATACAGGAACAGGCGCTGGCCCTGTAACACAAACATTGGAATATTCTTCAAATGGAGGTACCAGCTGGACTATAATGAATAATCCCGCTACCAATGCTTTCACTTATCAGGCAAGCACATTTGTAGCGAATGGAGCAAACACAACTCAGCAACTGCCTAATACAACCGCGGGCACTTTTTCAGCAGGAAGGGTTATATCAAATCCCGGAGCTGCCGTAAATCTAACTAATGGTAACAAGACAGAATATGAATGGGTAATCAGGCCGACTGCAAATGCAGCGCCTTCTACAACTTATATCTTCCGTTCTTCAGATCAACAGGCTGCTCCGACAGTTTCCCCTACCCTGACGATGGCATGCTCGGGCGCCCCGACCGCCGGTACAGTGAATGGACCGGCTTCGGTTGTTTGTAATACGCCGGCTACACTGAATCTGGCAGGGAATACAGCAGGACCCGGAATCAGTTATCAATGGCAATACACTATAACAGGGGCATGGATTGACTTTGGAAGCAATACCGATAATCAGGCTACACCTGCTATCGTCCAGGAAACAAAGTTCAGATGCATCGTAAAGTGTGTTTCAGGCGATGCAGATTCGACAGCGGCATTTTTAGTATCGCCGCAACCTTTAAATGTTGATCTCGGAGAAGATATCAATATATGCGTGGATAAAAACAGTTCTATCGTATTGGATGCAGGCAATCATCCGAATTCGCCTGTTTTCTTGTGGGACGATGAAAGCAGTAGTCAGGTAAGAGCAGTTAACACAAGCGGCACTTATAGTGTAGAAGTAACAGATATGTACACTTGCAGAGGCAGCGATACTATTAATGTTATACTCCGCGAAAATCCTGCTGTAGAATTAGGAAACGATACAACAGTATGCAACGGTATTGTACTTTCACTAAATGCAGGAAATGAAGGCATTGAATATTTCTGGAATACCGGACAGACGGGACAGACAATAGACGTTACATCAACGGGAGATTATAATGTATTTGTTACGAGTGCGCTCGGGTGTATTTCAACTGACACCATTCATGTAAGAATGCAGGGAGAGTTGCCGGGCATCCAGGGAATTCAGGTTTCAAATGATGGTTCGAAAAGGTTTTATTTTACAGCAGTTGACCCACAAAATGTCATAGGTTTTGATTGGGATTTTGGCGATGGTACTTTACACAGCTTTTCGGCTTCTCCATATCATGATTATGCAAATGCAGGAGATTATATCGTAAAATTACGACTAAGCAGTACTTGCGGATTTACGGATGATACATTAGCCGCCCACATTGTAGGCATTCACCAGATTAATGTAAGCAATGAAGAGCTTATAGCTTACCCAAATCCTGCTAAAGGCATTGTTACGTTGCTGAATAAGGGAAATCTGAAAATGCAGAGGGTTGAGGTTTATAATATATTGGGTCAGGTAATATACCACTCCAATGCTGATGCTAACGACAAACACACATTAGATCTAAGCAATGTTGCTGCAGGATCGTACACTATTGAAATCTATACGGACAAAGGAACTGTAGCAAGGAAAATTGAAGTAACAAGATAAAATCGGGAAGGTAATTCTCCTGTGAAATTAATAGTCTTTCCAAATAGCCCGGTTTACATCGGGCTATTTCTTTTATAAGATTGTTTACTGTTGATCTTAATGCTCTCTCATTTTTCTTACAAAAGAAAAGCGCTGCCAAAATTCCGGCAACGCTTTCTATATTACAAAGAAACACACACACAATGTTCATCTTATAAGACGAATAATATGTTGAGAATATTGGTCTGATTGTTATTAAATTTTCAACTTCTGATGAGTGAGTGTATTTTCTTGATGAATGTTAAGAATATTCATTCACTTGCACAGCATTCTGATCAGAGTTAATGGTTATCGTAATAAAATATAATGTTCAGCATAAACTCAAATAGCTCGAGATATAAAGTTTTCAGCTTTCGGGTGATAAATATTATTAAACTATTTTAAAACAAATGAGTCAGTCAATAAGTATTATCAATTGGTTTGTCATCTGTCCGTACCATTAAAATCCTTATCTTTATAAACTATCTTTTCCGTAATAATGAAAAAATTCTACATTGTCGTTTTACTTGCTATATGGTGTTCTTTAATCACAGGCAATGCAAATGCTCAGACAGCTGAATTCCTGCCTGACAACCAACCTGAACAAGATGCCTGCGGAGCAATCTGGTTATGTATTGATACCTTTTCCACTACAAATAGTTACCACGGTGTTGGCCAGGTGACTGAACCATACGAAGAATATGCTCACTGGCTTAAAGTAAAAATAGGTGCTCCCGGAAAATTGGTTTTTAAAATAAGGCCGAAACTTGTTAATAACACCTACGCAGACAACTACAATTTTTTTGTCTTTCAGCAAGATGGCGATAATTGCAGCGATGTGCAAAGTATGCAAGCAGTAAGAGGTAACAGCGCTCCTCCTGTTATTACTTTTTTTGGAGAAACAGGTTTGAATAATACAAGTACTTCTGAATTTTCCGGTACCAACACATTCAGCAAATACCTGGATGTTACATCAGGGCAGACCATTTATATTTTAATAAATAATTATGGCCCGACGAAACCAATCCCTTGTTTATGGGATTGCTATTTGCCTACCAGGGGTTACAAAATTGACTTTACAGGCTCTACCTGCACCTTTATAAAGGGAGGGCCGGCCTCCATTGATAGTGTAGGATTAAATTGTACTAATAACAAGTTTGTAAACCTTCATTTTTCCAAACCTATTTTATGCTCTTCCATTCAAGACCTTGCAAGCGATTTTGAGTTACCGAATGCCAATTTATACTTAGCCATCGGGGTTGGCTGCACTACCACAAACCTTGTAACGAATACGGTTCGTGTGGAATTTGCGCCGTACATCACCCAGCCCGGTAACTATGAATTAAAAATAAAAGAAGGCACCGACGGAAACACATTGGTTGATCTCTGCGGAGATCAGATTCCGGTCGGAGAAAAAATACCCTTTGTAGTGGGCGATTTTGATTCAAGTGTACTGTTGACATTATGCCCTTCACAAATGCCTTATAACTGGAATAACCAGTTAATCAATAACCCGGGTAATAATGTCAGTGAATTTACATCAACAAGCCTCATTGGTTGCGATTCGGTTTCAAGGTTAAGCATCCATCTTCAGGATACATTAAAAGGCAGTGTAACGCGGTTTATCTGCAGTGCCGAACTTCCTTATTCATGGAATGGCAATGTGATAAATGCTCCGGGACAAAATGTATCCACTTTTTACTCGTTGTCTGCCAATGGCTGTGATTCTGTTGCCACATTAAACCTTAATGTTATTTCCCCCCAACATCAGGCATTAAGCCTAAGCGGTTGCGGGTCCTTGATTTTTGAAGGCAATACTTTTGTGCAGTCCGCAAATATTATGGATACGGTCAAAAGTAATTTCGGTTGCGACAGCCTATACAGAAACATTAATATTACTATATTCCCGGCCATCAATCCGGTTACAATAAATATTGACACAGTCGGCTGCGGCTATATTACATTCAAAGATAGAATATATCGCGAATCCGGATTTTATACCGATACGCTACGCAGCGTGAATAATTGCGACAGCGTGTTTTTGAATTATCATATCATTGTATATCCCAACAGCCAGCCACGCAAAGCAGAAGAAATAGTTTCAGACTGCGATGTGGTTAATTATGAAGGAAAAACTTACCTGCAGGATACAACCATAACCACTTTATTAAAGACACAGTTAGGCTGCGACAGCGTGTTAAGAACTACACATATTGTTGTCAGAAATTTAGATCTTTCCATTGCAGCAGATCCGCCACAACCGGTTAAGGGCGACTATCTGGTTTTATCAGCGGTTGGAAATGTTCCTTTTGAAATCTTAAAATGGTTACCGGCAGATAATTTTGAAAACCAGGGAGCCAATCAGCAAAGCTTTATAATACAGCAGGAAGATTCTTTCTGGGTAATTGGCCGCTCAGAAACAGGTTGCATAGATACTGCCGTTATATTTCTTAAACCTGATTCTCTTATACCGGTTGCATTAATGCCCAATGCATTCACTCCAAACGGAGACGGGCTGAATGATGAGTTTCAACCTTTCTTCGTAAATAAAAGCGGCTATTTGGTAAAGCGTTTCCAGATTTTTGACAGATGGGGAAAATTGGTTTATCAGGCAAGTGCAACTAAAAAAGCAGCATGGAATGGTAATTACGGAAATGGTGAAAAACCGGCCAATGCAGGGACCTATTATTACTACATAGACATAGAATTCATTGACCATTCCAAGAAATCCTTTAAGGGCGAGATAACACTGATAAGATAGCTCGCCTCTGACGGGTATTATAGAAGCTATATAAATGAGAAACGGTAGAACTTTGTAACCAAAATTCTACCGTTTCGTTTATCTATATAAGTCTATTGTTCATCCATATTTTGTTTCACCCTGATGTCAACATTATCACCTTCGGAAATCTTATTAGGCTCGTTATATTCGTTAAAAGCTGCAGGTTGTTGTATATAAACAACAGAAGTAGTTGTATCCGATATAGTTCCGTCAAAAACAACCGTATAGTTCAGATTGCTGCCGCTTAGTATTGCCAGCGCTTCCGGATAAGAAAGACCGCTCAAATCGGGTACATTGATTTCTTTATTACCCAAACCGTCTCCGATAACCAATGTAATCTTGGAACCCTGCGGAATCATAGTACCGGGCGCAATGTCTTTGCCATTAAGCATTTGGTTCAATACGGCACCTTGTGCAATATCGGGCTTGAAAATGGTGTCGCCCAAAACCAGGCGATTGCTTACCAGCAACATTTCAGCGCTTCTGAATGACATGTTTACCAGATTTGGCATCGGCGTCTGCGGTGGCGTCAATTTATTTACAATAATGAAAATAGTCCGGCCTTTTTTTACGGTGGTGCCCCCTGCAGGCTGCTGACTTAAAATAATCAGCGCTTTTTGTTCGGGCATATAGGAGGAATCCACATCTACTTCAAATCCCTGCTGTTCAAGAATCGCAATAGATTCCTTTACACTTTTACCTGTTAAAACCGGAACGGTTACCTCTTTGCCATGGCCGGTTATAAAACCTAAAGAGGCAAAGAAAGCCCAGTATAAAACTGCGCAGATTACAGCGATGATGGCAAGATTACCTATAAATGTTTTTTGAAACGGTTTTGACATATTTTTTATTTATTAGTTAGTCGATAGTCATTAGTGCCAATATGTTTTACTGTCAACTAACGACTTCCTTTAACTCTGAATACTTCATCCAGCAACCTGCCGTAAAAGTCCATCAGGTTCATTCCTGTTGCTCTTACCTGCTGCGGAACAATGCTGTTTTCGCTCTGGCCGGGCATAGTATTTACTTCTAAGAAGTACAGCTCATTGGAATGCTTGTTCAGTATAAAATCCATTCTTACTACGCCTTTACAATTCAGGTGCAGATATATATTCTCAGCCTTGCGATTCAGTTGACTCAATAAATCTTCCGGAATCTGAGCCGGCGTTATTTCATTGCTGGCCCCTTGGTATTTGGCTTCATAATCAAAGAATTCATTTTTGGAAATGATTTCAGTAGGCGGCAAAGTATGAATTTTACCATTAATAGCATACACGCCGATAGTCAATTCCCTGCCTTCTATAAATTCCTCAATCAAAACCTGGTTATCCTCTGCAAATGATTTTTCAATAGCGCCCATTAATTGTTCCGGGCTGGTAACTTTACTGACACCAAGGCTGGAACCGCTTTCATTGGGTTTTACAAATACGGGCAATTTCAGGCTTTCCATAATGGCGCCTAAAGAATAAGGTACGTGCCTGTAAAGCACTACGGAATTTGCAATATTTACTACATGAAAATCTTTCAATACTTTATTGCAAAAACTTTTATTGAAAGTCAATGCCGACACAATTGAATTGCAGGTAGAATAGGGCAACCCGATCATATCAAAATATCCCTGCAGGCGGCCATCTTCGCCCGGAGAACCGTGAATGGCAATAAAAGCCGCATCAAATGTAACTTTACCCGATTCCAGATTCAGGGAAAAATCGTTCTTATCTATCTGTACTTTTTGCCCCGAAGCAGTTTCATAATACCATTCCTTACGGTCGATGATGATTTTATAAACATCAAAACGGCTGGCGTCTAAGTTTTTTTCGATAGTAACGGCAGTTCCCAGACTGATTACGTATTCACCGGAATAGCCGCCGGCAACAAGAGCAATTTTTTTCTTCATAAAGAATTTGAATGCGGAATAAGATTGCCAAAGGTAAATAATGCCTTTTAGATTTCAGTTATTAGATTGAAGATATTAGAGGGGAGATATTAGATTTCAGATGTTAGATGTCAGATATGAGATTTATCTGTGTCTGGATAATACAGCGGTATAGCATTAACTTATTATCCATGGTTAAAAGTGTCCCGAAACTTCCGACAAGGTTTTATCAGTGGTTAAAAGTATCCCGGAATTTCCGGCAAGGTTTTATCCATAGTTAAAAGTGTCCCTGAACTTCCGGCGAGGTTTTATCCGTGGTTAAAAATATCCCTGAGGTTCCGGCGAGGTTTTATCCAAAGTTAAAAGCGTTTCAAAGTCCGGGGAAAGGTTTTATCCGTGATTAAAAGCAAAGACCGGCAGGAATTATCCTGCCGGTCTTATAAATATTTATCACTAAAAACTATCGAGTAACGACTACCCGCTATCGACCATCTCCTAAAACCGCTACCAATCCAATTTTTCTTTAGCTTTTTTCTCCTTTAATATCCTTGCAGAGATAATGATACCTGCCTCGTACAATAATATTAATGGTATGGCTACAAGGAAAATACTAAACCAGTCCGGAGGTGTAATGACCGCTGCAACAACCATGATGATTACAATGGCAATACGGCGTTGTTCACGCATAAAGGCCGGTGTAAGGATGCCGATTTTTGAAAGAAAATAAACCAGTATCGGTAATTCAAATACAATACCAAGCCCGAAAATCAAATCGCTCATGGTACCGTAATAATTATCAATCGTGATAATATTTTCAAATTGCGGGCTCAGCTGATAATTCGCAAAGAAGTTAATGGTAAAAGGCGCTATCAGGAAATAAGCAAAGCAAACACCTATAAAGAATAATAACGAAGACCAGAAAACAATACCCCGCGCATATTTCAGCTCACTTTGTTTTAAAGCCGGTTTCAGGAATTTCCAGAATTCCCAGAAAACATAAGGAAAAGAAAGAATGAACCCAATCATGAACGAAGCCGAAAAGCTCATCATAAACTGCCCGGAAAGTTCATTATTCTGAAATCTTATCTTCAATGTCTCCATGCACAACGCATCGATATGCATCATTTTCCCAAATTTGCAAAGCATCCTGTAGGAAATAAAATCGTCGTTTGCAGGGCCGAGAATAATATGCGTAAATATCCATTCTATCCTGAAAAATATTGCAATAGAAACTACTGCAATTACTATCACAGAACGGATAATGTGCCAACGCAATGCTTCGATGTGGTCTGTAAAGGCCATTTCACCAGCACCGCCACCATTTCTTTTTGCAAAAAAGTTACTGAAAAAGCCCAAGGGATTGAGTTTTATATATGACTTAAGATGTTGCTTGCGATAACACTAACAACGACGTACAAATACCTTAAAGACTAAATCTTTTCAACCCTGCGTTCATGGCGGCCACCTTCAAATTCGGTAGTCAGAAACAATTCTGCCATGCGCTGCGCTGTTTCATAAGGTACAAATCTTTCGGGCATACAAAGCACGTTTGCATTATTATGCTGACGTGCAAGGGAAGCTAACTCTTCGTTCCAGCAAAGCGCGGCACGAATACCTTTATGCTTGTTGGCAGTCATACAAACACCATTACCGCTACCGCAAATAAGGATACCTGCAGCCGCTTTTCCATCCTCTACCATCTGGGCAACTGGATGAGCATAATCAGGGTAATCTGTAGAGTCGGTTGAATGCGTTCCTTTATCGTCCACCTGCCAACCTTGCTGGGTTAACCAGGTTTTTAATTGTTCTTTATAATGAAAACCGGCGTGGTCGCTGCCAATTGCCACAGGCAATGATTTATCGAATGTATTTTGCATAGGACGGCAAAGTTAAGCTGATATGTTGATATGAAGGAATTTCTTAGGTTAAGCAGTTGAAAAACACTTTAGCCATAATAAACGAAAAAAACGAAGTTAGGGTTTGCGTATAGAAAGAAAATAGCCTTCCAGCTTCTTTGCAACCACATCCCAGTCATATCTGGTTCTGATAATTTCTTTTCCGGCTTTACCAATTGTTTCTCTTTTAGAGGCTGATCGAAGCAGCGCAACGCATTCATCTGCAAATTGCTCCTTTTCCGGCGCCAGAATAACGCCTTCGCCGGATTGGATGTTCAGGCCATTAAAACCAATATTATGGCTTACAATCGGCACACCCATAGCCATAGCTTCCAATACTTTATTTTGTGTACCTGCACCGAAACGCAATGGAGCCACCACGATGCTTGCTTTCGCGTACATATCCTGCAGGTTCTTCACGAATCCTGTAACGGTTACGCCATTGCCGGCTAATTCCAGCACTTTCTTTACCGGCCTCTGCCCTGCAATGACAAATTCGACATCCGGTATTTCTTTACGTATAAGCGGAAAAATATCCTGCACAAAATATTGGACTGCATCTACATTGGGCGCATAGTCCATATTGCCCGTAAAAAGAATGATTTTATCCGGATTATAATTATGTCCTTCAGAGGAGAAAGTGGAAACATCTACCCCATTGGGCAGCACTTCAATATTCTTTATACCTCTTTCGCTTTGCAAATAAGCCTGGTCTTCACGGGAGCAGACCAATGAAAGATCGTACTTATCCAATATTTTTTCATAATTGAAAACACGCTTCTGTTCAATGGTGTTAAAGATTTTTGACAAACCTTTGCTCGAAGCAATCCTTCTTTTCCAATACAGAGAAAAGGCATCGGGCAAATCCAGAATCCTCGGAACATCATTGTAATACTCCCAATATGGTGCCATGCGAAGATGCTGCACATGCACGCCGTCATAATCATGAAGCGTAATCAGCTCCTGAATCTTGGCTTCCATTTTGCGGGAATGGAAATAGCGCACCTGAAAAGGCTCTTTGTATAAAAAGCCGAAAAGCGTGTTGGTGTAAGATTGCAGCCTGGTTAAAGGCACTAAATGGATCTCGGTAAAAATCTTTTGGAGTTCAGAAAGATATTGTAAGTCATTTTTATCCTGAAGAAACGTAACCAAATGCACTTCATGCTTTTGAGCAAGGCGTTTGGCTAAATGATAAATTTTGAGTTTATCACCTCTGTATGGCGGGTATGGGAAGCGGTTGGCTGTAAATAATATCTTCATGAAACAGCCTGCAAATTATTGATTTTATATCAGAAACAATATTTACAAAACCGTAGAGGTTTTGTAAATATTGAAAGGGTGTTATGGTAAGAGCCTTATATATTCCGACAACTTTGTTCTGTTCAGAAAATCATTACTGAAAATATCAGCCATTTGTTTACTGAGCAATTTACTTCTTTGCACTTTCCATTCATCATCGGCGGCGCCATACATGTTATTAACTAAACCTGGTATACCCCAAGCCGAATTTTTACCCCAGTGCAACGTGAACGGAATATTATTAGCTCTGAATGCTTCCAGTAATTTCGTTTCGAATTCCAGTAAAGAAACAATATGGTCATTACCTTTCCATGTAATGCCGTCCATTTCCAAAATACAGGTAATGGGAAATTTTGTAAATGCCAATGTTGCTTTTGATGCTTTTACAAAACGAATACCCATTGCACCTGGTACCGGACCAACTGTATTGGCAATATTTATAAATAAATCCAATCCCTTTTCCAGTTGTTTGTAATCTATTCCAAGCGAGATGCCAAAAGCAGGCCCTGCATGATAAGTATCATAGAATATTTCGGCCAGGCGGCCTTCGGTGTCTTTATCTGCCGCAGGAAAAATACTGCTTTTCAAAGCCTGCATCAATAAAGGAATCTGCCTGTTGAATTTTGCAGCCAATATTGACATGAACTCCGGCAAATCCTTGTATATAAATGTCTGTATCTGCGGAATAGGATTGGGATAATCTTCCCTGTAGGGCTTTTTATAGATTATCTCCATCAGGTATTTATCCTTTTTATTGTAAGGGTTTACGTAAAATTTATAATGAAATGGTTTCGCTCCGTTTTCCATTGCATCAATATTGGTACCTGTCAGAAAATTATCGGAAGGTTTGTTGCCAAGTTTAGAAGCCAATTCCAGTGCGGTTTCCCGGCTGATAAGCCTTGTATATCTTTTTAGTAAAAACAAATCTTCTGCTTCAATAACAACTCCGTGAATAAACCCGAAAGAACCAAGGCTTACCAGCGCAGCATTGAACATGGCATCATCGCGAATGACCCTTGCATTTAATGTTTTGATGTATTTATCACTCAAGCCCGTTTTAGATGCACTTTCTATATATACTACATCATTCGGCCCGGGCCCTATGATCAATTGAATTCCCACAACGAAATCCTGTACCGAACCGGTATCAAATGCCGAACCGTGAATACCTGTTGAAATGGCTCCTGCGATAGTCTGACCGTTACTGGCACCGGTAGTTTTTATGGACTTACCGTTGCTGAACATGAAATTGGAAACCTCTTTTATCGTATTGCCACATTCAAAGAAAAAAAGATTCTTTGCATCTAAAGTACTTTGTGCGTGTAAGTCGCTTTGCTGAAATGTCCATTTCAGATTCATATTACCGTTATAATGCATCTGGTCGCTGCAATGCGGAATATCACATAAAGACCATGCCGATCCAAAGGCGCGGAAACGTTCTTTTTTATCAATACAATTTTGCAATAGTCTTCTGATTTCAACAGTAGCGTCATTGTATTTCTCAATAGCGCTCATGCCTGTATTTTTCTGAAGCGTTGTTATCAACAGGCTTTTGGTAGGGAAAGGTCCGTTGTCATGATAAGTGGACCAATTGCCGATAGGAGTAACAGTTGTTTTTGCCATGATAAAAGTTTTTAGTTTGATTCTTTAAGACATATCATTTTCACTCTTACTTTACGATGTTTGCCAAAGGTGATGCCATTCAAAAGCACATCGCCTAACGTAACCCTGTATTCCAAAGAATAGATGCCATTAGAAGAGCAGTTCTGTAAAAACATGGCATCGTTTTCAAGCAATTTTAATTTCAATACCGTGTCGATTACCTGTACTTTTTTTAATCTGTAAAAACCATCAGCATAATTAGTGGGATCCGGTTCTGCCTGCCCCATCGTAGTAGCAACCCTGATGGAATAACAGGAAGAAAAGAAGAAAATGCCTATAAATATAGCAGGCAAGGAAAGTTTGTTTCTTTTCATGATTTGGATGTTTAAGATTATGAATCAGCATCTACGATTTAAATATTAACTAAATATAATAAAAGTTAATTTCAAAGCGAATCCGAATCGATGAAATAACAGTTTCAATAGATATCCTGCTTCTTACATCCAATAAAAAAAGTCGCGCAATGCGCGACTTTACAAGTATTATTTCTAAAAGACTATTTTAAAATTTCATGACCCAATTTATCTCTCTTGGTCTGAAGATAAAATTCATTGTGTTCATTCGGAATGATTTCAATCGGAACCGTATCAACGATTTCAATGCCGTAACCCAATAATCCGGCGCGTTTGCGTGGATTGTTGCTCATTAATCTCAGTTTGGTAATGCCTAAATGACGCAAAATTTGCGCACCTACGCCATAATCGCGTTCATCCATTTTGAAACCTAATGCAAGATTAGCCTCAACCGTATCTTTACCTTCTTCCTGCAATTTGTAAGCTTTCAACTTGTTAATCAGTCCTATACCGCGTCCTTCCTGATTCATATACAAAACACAGCCTTTGCCTTCGCGTTCCACCATTTCCATGGCAGCAGTCAATTGCTCGCCGCAATCACAACGAAGGGAATGCAAAATATCACCTGTAAAGCAAGAGCTATGTACACGCGTAAGGACAGGTTCATCTTCATTCCATGTGCCTTTAATTAAAGCCACATGCTGTTCACCCGTATTTTTCTGACGGAAAGCAACCAGGTCAAACAGGCCGTGTTTGGTAGGCATCTTTACACGCACCTCTTCTTCAATAAGGCTTTCTTTATCCAGCCTGTAACTAATCAAATCCTTGATGGTAATAATTTTGAGATCGAATTGCTTTGCGATTTCAAGCAACTGTGGCAAACGCGCCATTGTGCCATCGTCATTCATAATTTCGACCAATACGCCGGCTGGCTCCATTCCCGCAAGACGTGCAATATCCACGGTAGCTTCTGTATGACCGATGCGACGTAAAACACCACCTTGTTTAGCTCTCAAAGGAAAGATATGTCCGGGGCGGCCTAAATCTTCCGGTTTTGTATTCGGATCAATCAAAGCCTGTACTGTTTTGGATCTGTCGTGCGCAGAAATACCCGTCGTGCATCCCTGCCCGATTAAATCGACAGAAACGGTGAATGGAGTCTGGTGCAGCACAGTATTGTCTTCCACCATGAGGTTAAGGTTCAATGCAGCAGCCCTTTCCTCTGTAATGGGCGCACATATCAATCCACGTCCGTATTTGGACATAAAATTGATAATTTCAGGGGTTACATTGCGTGCAGCGGTAACAAAATCACCTTCATTTTCGCGGTCTTCGTCATCAACTACAATAATCAGCTTGCCATTCCTGATGTCTTCTAATGCTTCTTCAATCGTGTTCAGCATGAAATAATTTAGATTTTTTTGAATTTAATCCTGGATTTCAAACTTCCAATTTCAACTCATGGTTTAGAAAACGCAAAGTTACGAGAATAGATTTGAGATATAAGATTTGAGGGATGAGATTTTGGATATTGAGGAATAGAGGTTAGATATCAGATTTTAGAATCTGGTATAATCTGTTTTGGTCGTATGTTATCCAAAAAATTGGACAACTTTTAAAAGTTGTCCAATTTATATAACGAAGTAAATTAAAATTAATGCCCCAATGAAATATGGAAATACACTTTTGCAAATAATATAAACCCAAAGGCGAGAATACAAACGGCAGAAATCCTGTTCAGATACAAAATCCGGCGAAGTGTGAGCCTTCGGCGTATGCCGTCTGCCAATAATACTTTTATTATATCAAACCCTAAAACGATACCCAAGCAGCTTCCGAAGAAAACGATACGCGGCGGCAATGTTGTGCCTGCTACTGAAATAGTGGCACCTACCCAAAGCAGGATCACGGCAGGATTCAGGGCGTTCATTAAAAAACCTGTTCCCCATATCTTGAAATAAGCGCCTTTGCTCATAGCAATAGGCTGACCTTGCTTAGGTCTTTTGGGTTTATATTTTTTCAGTAAACTCACCAGACCCATAATTATAAACAAGCCGGAACCTACATAACCTACTATATCCTGATGATCTTCAAGGAATTCCAGCCAGGTGGTTGCAATATTGGCAAGTGTAACGTAAATAATATCGCTGAAGGACACACCAAAAATGAAGGCGATACCTGCCTTATAGCTATGGTGCATACTATAGCGAATAATGGCAAAGAGCGTAGGCCCCACCGAAATCGCCATAAATAAACCAAGAAGTATGCCTTTTATAATTGCTTCTGAGTAATTCATGAATTGCAGGCAAAATACTTAATTATTCACAGCATGGAAAATTAAGTTTTCTGCGGTTTGTATTTTAAGAACTCATTAAGAGGCCTGTCGTTAATTAAACACAACCTCATATCTTCTATACATCCGGATTACAAAGAAGTTTAGAATTCGCTGGTAAAATGGAATTGAATATCAGGATTGTTTTGCCTTTCCGTATTCAGGAACCATTCGCTTTGCGCCAGATATACCAGATTCCCGTCTTTATCTTCCATTACATTAGCTTGCTTAAAGCGTACAAAATCTTCTACTTTCTTTTTATCGCCTGTAATCCAGCATGCTTTGTAGAATGCCAACGGAACAAAATTTACAGATGCTCCATATTCCTGTAATAAGCGGTATTGAATTACTTCAAATTGCAAATCGCCCACACAACCTATGATTTTCCTGTTGCCGCCATGCTGGGTGAATAATTGCGCCACACCTTCGTCTGTCAGTTGACGCAGGCCTTTTTCCAATTGCTTGGTCTTCATCGGGTCTTTATTCACTACCTCTTTAAATATCTCGGGCGAAAAACTCGGCATCCCTGTAAAGAAGAAATTTTCACCTTCAGTCAAAGTATCGCCAATCTTGAAATTACCCGTATCAAACAAACCCACCACGTCACCCGGAAAGGCATCATCAATAACCTCTTTCTGACGCGCCATAAAGCTATAGGGGGCATTAAACCTTACATCTTTATCCAGGCGGACATGATGATAGCTTTTATTACGCTCAAACTTACCGGAACAAACTCGTAAGAAAGCAATTCTGTCCCTGTGCCTTGGATCAAGGTTAGCATGTATTTTAAAAATAAACCCGCTGAATTTATCATCAGTCGGCTTTATATCTGTTTCAATACTTGTATGGCGGGGTTCCGGTGTCGGTGCAATACGAATGAATGTATCCAGCATTTCCTTTACGCCAAAATTATTAACGGCAGAACCAAAGAAAACCGGAGCTACAATGCCTTGCAGGTAATCTTCCGGGTCAAGTTCACCATACACACCTTCAATTAACTCTACATCTTCACGCAATTGATTTGCATTGCGTTCACCTACCGTTTTATCTAATAAAGACTCCGCCAAATCGTGAATCGGAACACTATTTTCTTCCGTAGATTTTTGTCCTGCGGTGAATAAGTTGAGGCTTTTATCATACAAATTATAAACACCTTTAAATTCCTTACCGCTATTTATAGGCCATGTCAAAGGATGCAGGGAAATATTCAGTTCTTTCTCGATTTCATCCAGCAAATCAAAAGGAAATTTACCGTCGCGGTCCATTTTATTGATAAAAACGATAACCGGCGTATCTCTCATACGACAAACCTCCATCAAACGTTTTGTTTGTTCCTCTACCCCATTCACACTGTCGATTACAAGAATAACACTATCTACCGCGGTCAATGTTCTGTAAGTATCTTCGGCAAAATCCTTGTGGCCGGGTGTATCCAACAGGTTAATCAATGTGTCTTTATACTCAAAAGTCATTACCGAAGTAGCCACCGAGATACCACGCTGGCGTTCAATCTCCATAAAATCGGAAGTTGCACCTTTTTTAATCTTATTGCTTTTTACCGCACCGGCAACCTGAATAGCACCACCAAACAACAGAAACTTTTCTGTCAATGTAGTTTTACCGGCATCGGGGTGAGATATAATGGCAAAGGTTTTACGACGATTAATTTCGTTTATATATTTCATTTTTCGATTCGCTACTTTATAAATAATTCCTGAGGCTATTAGCCCAAAAAGGCAGCAAAGTTCGTAAATCTTTTGTAGAAACGATTTTATAATAATCCGAACGTGGTATTCTTGATAAAAAACTTTATTTTTCTGAACTAAAATACACCAGAACAACCAACCAAACTCCTGCATTCATGGAACGATTTACCGGGCTGATAGGCATTGCGCTCATATTAGGCTTAGCATTTCTTGTATCAAACAATAAACGAAAGATAAATCTGCGTCTTGTAATATCCGGACTGGCTTTGCAGATTGTTATTGCAATCCTGATTCTGAAAGTACAGCCAATACGCGATGTTTTTGGATTCCTTGGCAGATGCATGCAGCATATCGAGCAATTTGCAAAAAAAGGTGTGGATTTTGTATATGGCGGAGTGGCTGCTGTTGGTTTTGACGGGAGCGTACAAAATTATAATACACCGCATGTTTTTGTCTTTGCTTTTAATGTTACGGCAACTATTATCCTGGTTTGCATACTGGTGGCTGTCTTTTATCATCTGGGCATCATGCAGCGTATTGTTGCCATTATTGCCAAAGCCATGAATTTCATAATGAGAGTAAGCGGTGCTGAAGCTTTGAGTAATGTGGCAAGCGCATTCGTAGGCCAGATAGAAGCACAGGTTATGATTCGTCCTTACTTAAAAGGCATGACCAATAGCGAACTACTGGCTTCTATGAGCGGCAGCCTTGCCTGCATAGCCGGTGGTATTCTTATAGTATATGCCAATATGGGCGCACAGGCAGGTATGGATCTTGCTCCTACGCTTATAATGGCAAGCCTGATGGCCGCGCCGGGGGCGCTTGTTATTTCAAAAATAGTATTTCCCGAGACTGAAGTTTCAGAAACGATGCAGACTATAAAGTTAAACGTCCACAAAGAATATACCAACCTTATAGATGCCATCAGTCATGGTGCGGGCGACGGCTTTAAGATTGCTATGAATGTCATTGCCATGCTGATTGGATTTATTGCATTGATAGCATTGATTGATTTTACGCTGTTGCATATAGGTCATTTATTCAATCCGCACTTTGACTTGACTTTAGATTGGATCTTCGGTAAGATATTTTATCCTTTTGCCTGGGCAATGGGTATTCCGGAAACCGATGTGAGCCATGCTGCAACTTTATTGGGTCAAAAACTTACTGTTAATGAATTTCTTGCGTTTAAGAACCTTACTGCTATTCCCAATTATATACAAACACCCAAAGGCATTGTAATTATATCCACAGCCATCTGCGGTTTTGCAAACTTCAGCAGTGTTGGTATGCAGATTGGGGGAATTGGCGCACTGGCTCCCGAACGCAGGGCAGATTTGGCAAGATTGGGGTTAAAAGCTTTATTCTGCGGCACGCTCGCTTCTTATCTTTCTGCAAGCATTGCAGGGATTTTGATGTAGAATTATACCGGAATGGAGAACCAGAAACAACTGCCTTTTCCGGGTTCACTTTCCACGCCAATGTCTCCGCCATGTTTTTTGATAATCTGGGAGCTAATGTACAGACCCAATCCTAATCCTGAATATTGGATGCTGTTAAAATCCACCCGGAAATACCTGTCGAATAAATGAGGCAATTTATTAGGCGGTATACCCGGTCCTTTATCAATAACACTCACTTTAATCGCATTATTTAATGGTTCTATCGACACCATAATTTCTTCAGAAGAAGCAGCATATTTAATGGCATTATTTAAAAAGTTGACAATAACCTGTTCTATTTTATTTCTGTCTGCAAACACAATGGAACTCTTGTTTCCGCTCAGTATCACTTTTTGTTTTGTATTAGTACCGATTCTCGGCACAATCTCTTCAATAGCTTCATACATGCTGAAAGAGCCTTTCTTTAATGTAATCTGGCCTTCTTTCATCTTTGTGGCATTCAGCAAGTCTTCTACGAGATCGCAAACCTTGTCCACACTTCTGTTTGCCATATTAAGCATCTCAACATAAACAGAGGAAAAAGGTTGCTCTTTCATCTGATTCATGAATTGTAAAGAAGCTTTAAGACTGGTGATAGGTGTTTTCAATTCATGACTTGCTATACTTATAAACTCGTCTTTCTGAAGAATGTCCTTACGCCTGTGCGTAACATCCATAAATGTGACGATACATCCGTCAATGCTTCCGTTAGTATCTTTTAACGGCGCAGCATTTATGGATATATATGCTGCTTCCTTGCTTTCAGAAATAATGGAAATCTCAAAGTCAAACAGAAGGCTGCCACTTGAAAGTGTAATCGCAATCGGATGTTCCTTTATTTCCAGGGGTTTCCCGTCTAATTTAAAGTGTTGCTCTTTTTTGTAATTGTATAGTTCATTCTTACCTAATCTCAATATCTTTCTGGCCATAGGATTGGCATACGTCATCTTGCCTTTTTTATCGAAAATGCCGATGCCTTCCGCCATTGTTTCCAGAATAAGCTGAAGATGTTCTTCATTACTGCGCAGTTGTTTCTCTACATCCGATTTCTGTATAATATTGCGCTCCAGTTCCTCCGTCCTCTGTTTCAACTCTATGGTTCTTTGCTGAACTGTGCTTTCCAATGTAGTATTCAAATGCAGCGCAATGTTCTGTGCATGCTCCAGTTCTGCATTCTTTCTTGTAAGTATCCTTTGTGCTTCTTTCTGGCTGGACAGATCTGTAATCACAACGCTCAGGGAAACGCCATCTTCCAGCATCAATGTTTTCAATGACATTAATACCGGTAACTGAATATTATTGCCTGCAAGTATTATTTCGTCTTTCACATTGTCCTCCCATCCTGCCGTCATCAGCGTCTTCCACCTTTCTTTAAATTCCGGCATTACGAAAAGAAAGAACGGCTGCCCTATAACTTTTTCCAGAGGAAGGCATATCATATCGGCAAAACGCGAATTGCTGTACAGAATTACGCCATCATGATTAAGCGTTACAGCACCTTCATTCATTTGCTCTATAAATATCCTGAAAGTCTGGTCTGAATTCCTGAGCGTATAAAGTTGCGTTCCTTTATCGGTCTGTACAATAAGACCGTCGATATTACCCATACGGATAGCATCAATCGTATCTGTAGCTTCTTCAAGACGAAGCTGCAATTCTTCATTCTCTTGTAAGAGTTCCTGATATGTTTTTGTTGACTTCAAACAGTTCCGGTTATTTTAATCCTAATCCTCTTAATACTTTTTCGTAATCCGACATATCGCCAACCAATCTTCGGAATGGTAAAGGAAACTTTTTTAAAAGCATAGGTACCGCAGTTATATCTTCATCTTTAACCATCAAAGGTTGCTGATGCACGTCTATGATTTCAAGTTCGTAATTATCATTCAAATGTTTTTCCAGAATAACCTTCAGATTATTGATGGCGCGTACAGAAACAGGCGAAGCCCCTGTAACAAACAGTCTTAGCACATATTTTTGCTCATCTTCATTTTCGGGCATTGCTGTCAACAGATCACCTTCAGTCATAGATACCTTTTAAATTTGAATTTTACTCCGGATATCTAATCCCACCAAAACTTTCTCTTCATTCGACAGGTCACCGATAATCTTGCGAACCGGTTCCGGCACTTTTTTTACCAATGTCGGCACAGCAAGAATCTGATCTCCTTCCGCCAATTGAGGATGTTCTAAAAGATCAATTACTTCGATACTATATATGCCTTTAAGATGTTCCTCACAGTAACGCTTAAGATTGTTCAAAGCAGCTATTGATTTCGATGTCTTACCTGCAACATATAACCTTAGTTCATACGATTTATCCACGTTATTCATTTTTTGCTGTAATAATTATCCCCACTATTTTTCATTTCTGTAACCTGCACCCTTTCTGATGTCCGTCATTTTCTGACGTGTCTGCTCCATAAACTCTTTCTTCAGTTCTTCTTCTATATATACCTTATTCAATTCTTCTTCAGCTGACTCAAACTCAAAGCGTAAACTATCGATCTTAGCTTCCAGCACCTTCCTTCTGCGCAGCAATTCTCTGTCTTTTCTTCCCAAAGCATTTGTATGCAATACCTCACCCGTTTCTTCCTGCAATATCTGAGCTTCTCTCGCCGAACCTGTCAATATTCCGTCAGGGCCAAGATAAACATCTATCAATTCAAGTCCGTGGTCAGTAATAACAAACTCACGAATCTGATTACTATGCTGCATTCCTCTCGATTTCATGATATACAACCCTCTGTTCCGTTCACCATTGCTTTCTATATCTTTAATCATAAGCCAGCAATCTACCAATGAAGAAACGCCTTCATCTGTCTGGTCGTTCACAATAGTATTCATGCTCAAAGCGGTAAACATTACTGTTATCTGTTCTTCCTGTAAAAAGTCAATAAGCCTTACCAGCATTGCTTTTACTTCACTTACCGACCCTACCGTTATAAGGTTTGTAATCGGATCCAGCACAACAACGGAAGGCTTGCTTTTTTTAATAGCTTTATGAATAGCTACAAGGTGCATTTCCAAACCATATAGCGTTGGCCGCGACGCAAAAAATTCCAGTAATCCGCTGTCAATATGAGCCTGAAGATCTATATTGATGGAAGACATGTTACGTATGATCTGTGCCGGAGATTCTTCAAAGGCAAAAAACAGACATTTTTCTTTGTTCTTACAAGAAGCATCAATGAAGCTGCCTGCTATACTTGTTTTCCCCGTACCGGCCGTTCCTGATACCAGAATACTTGAACCTCTGAAAAAGCCATTCTTGCTCATCATATTATTCAGCTCATCAATGCCGGATGAAATACTTTCGCTTGAAACTTTCTTGTTTAATGTAAGAGATGTAACAGGTAAAACAGAAATCCCTTCATCATCAATCAGGAAAGGGTATTCATTTGTTCCATGTAAAGAACCGCGGTATTTTACAATCCTTAATCTTCTGGTTGATATCTGATTGATGACTCTGTGATCCAACAATATAACGCAATCGGAAACATACTCTTCCAAACCCTGACGTGTCAACGTATTTTCACCTCTTTCACCGGTAATGATAGCCGTCACACCCTTCTCTTTCAGCCACTGAAACAGCCTTCTTAATTCTGAACGCAAAATCCCTTCATTCGATAATCCTGAGAAAAGGTTCTCAATAGTATCCAGTACTACACGTTTGGCGCCAATACTGTCAATTGCGTAGCCCAATCTTATAAAAAGACCATCCAGGTTATATTCTCCCGTTTCTTCTATTTCTGATTTATCAACATGGACATAATCAATCTTCACTTTCTTCTCTCGCTGCAACTCTTCCAAATCAAATCCTAAGGATACCACATTCGCAGCAAGTTCGTCGGCTTTTTCTTCGAAAGCCATGAATACACCCGGTTCATTAAATTGTAAAGCACCCTTTACTATAAACTCTAATGAAAATAAAGTCTTGCCACAGCCAGGTCCGCCACAGACTAATGTAGGCCTGCCTTTGGGAAGGCCTCCCATCGTTATATCATCCAATCCCGGAATACCGGTTAAAGTTTTTTGCAAAGATTCATGTCTGAATGCATGATTTTCATTTGCATCAGTTACTGCCATAAACATAAAATAGAGACGCGGTTAAATTTTTGTACTTTTAAAAATAGTGAATAAATCCACAAATCGAGCTTTTTATTTTTACCTGAATCTGGAGGGAAATTTAAGCTGTCCGCAACTTTCTTATCTTTTAAAATCAAATTAAGAAAGCGATCCCCCAAATGTTTGGCTAAATCTCCTGTTCACTATTCTGAATCATTTATCTACAAAACGCAAAGTGTTTAATTTTGTTTGATAGACAATTATTTACTCATAAAATTTTTTAAAAAAAAAATCACATTTGTAGCAGTCAGATATAAGCCTGCATTGTATTTTAGAAAAAGTTAAAATCAGGAAATAACCTGGTTAAAATTCGAATTTTAAAATTTTTCAAACACAAATTTTTCAAAAGACGAACCTTCCAACTTATAATAGCAAGAAACTATACAGCATCAAACAAGACTTATGCAATAACTGCACAGCATTTATTAAGCATAAGAAATCATTTTGATTAAGCACTTCGATCAGATTCAAAACGCGCTATGCAATTAAATAGAGTCGCTTTTTATTTTTCAAAAAACATTGATAATCTAAAACAATATATCTTTATGCCTAAATTTAAATAAATAAAGCAAAATGAAACATAGAATAAGTAAATCGACGGCATTGAAGGCATGCATTCAAAAACAACAGGATTTGATAGAAAATTTCACCAAAAGAGTTGCTGATAGAAATATAGATGCATTCAGCCGCAACGAATCTGCCAGTCAAACTGAAAACCGGAGCGGAACAAAGCTGGACATTTTAGCTGCATTGGAAAATGAGCTTGCTTTTGCAAAACAGGAGATGGCATATCTTACCTTATTGGATGACAAAACAGAAAACAACGTTGTAGCTCCCGGCGCAATAGTGGTTACCAATCATTTGATTTTCTTCATTGCCGTGTCGAGTGAAAAAGTAGAAGTTGGCGAAAAAACAATATTTGGCATTTCTACCAAAGCTCCGATTTACGCGGAGATGAAAGATTTGAAAAAGGGCGATACTTTTCAGTTTAACGACAGAAAATATCTGATCGAGGATTTGTATTAAAATCATCTTTGAAATGAAGCAATATCTGTTTATCATCATTTACTATTGTATTACATTGAAAAACGTTTAGGTTTTTAACAATTATCCATAATCTTCAAAATTCAAAAACTATAAACTAATTTTGCCCTTCTTCAAAATAATCAAGATTGGGACAAAAGAAATTAATCCGCTTTGAAGCTATAAAGGGCTTTGACAATGTATTGGAATATCCTAAAGATATGCAGGGCAATTGGAAAAATCATTTCGGAAATGATAATCCGGTTACACTTGAATTGGCCTGCGGCAAAGGTGAATACTCTGTAGGACTGGGACGTTTATATCCTGACAGAAATTTTATCGGTATAGACTTAAAAGGCAACCGGATTTGGCGCGGCGCCAAAACAGCTATAGACGACGGGTTGACCAATGTTGCTTTTTTGCGTTCGCATATAGATAAAATTACCGATTATTTTGCCCCCGGCGAAGTGCATGAAATCTGGATAACATTCCCAGATCCGCAATTGCGTGCCTCAAGGATGAAAAAACGCCTTACTTACCCAAGGTTCCTGCGTTTGTATCAGCAAATCACAACACCTGACGCTACCATCAACCTGAAAACTGACAGTCCCGATTTATATAATTTCACCAAAGCTGTAATTGATCTGTATGAATTAGAAATTCTGGTCGATGACGACAATATTTATGCCAAAGGCGATGCATCTGCGGAGCTTTCTATCAAAACACATTATGAAGGGCTTGATATTGCGGGCAGCAACCGGATTCATTACCTGAAATTCAAATTGAACAAGGAATTGCCAAAGGAAAAAGAAGCCATCCTGAAAGAAATGTTTATTGGGAACGATGAAGTGATGGAAGATGATGATGATGATAACTAAAATCAAAACAAAATAGTTGTAAGGCCACGCGATTGCGTGGCTTTTTGATATCCCTGCTTTTCACTTTAAGCAAATAACTGATTATCGCAGATTTTGCATCCTATAAAGCAAAGAGATAATTTAATTCTTCCAAAATGCGGCTATTTAACCTTTTTGTTTAAACAATTTTTAATAGAATTTGTCTCTAAAACCGTGTCAAAACCATTGAGTCTTATTGCGTTAAAGCTATGATAGATATAGGCTATACCCCTAATCGGGGTATTTTGCTGCTTCACCTTTTCTTAACGCATAAATACTTTACATTTGCTATTGACGTTTAATCAAAAAAACAATTATTAATACAGATATGTTGCGATTCATGAGAAACAAGATTCTGATACCTACCTTAATACTTTCAGCCCTTGCTGTATTTTTTTCTTTCAGGTATTTAGGTGGCGATGATCCAAAGACGACCGGTAACGAAGATGAAAACAAAGTAATTTTAAATACCGTAATGGCCGTATTGGATAAAGGCCATTTTGCACCACGCGCTATTGACGATATTTTTTCCCAATCCGTTTATGACAAGACATTAGAAAACCTTGATTACGGCAAGAAATTTTTCACACAGGAAGATATCAATAGCCTGCAGAAATACAGGAACGAGATTGACGATGAAATAAAAGATAATTCATTGGAATTCTTTGATGCCGTAAATGCCATTTTCGTTAAACGCGTCAACGATGCCGAAGGTTACTACAAGGCCATTTTACAAAAGCCCTTTACATTTAACGGCAACGAACAATTAGAGCTGGACAGCAAGAAAACGACTTATCCTAAAAACGATGCTGAAATGAAAAATCGTTGGGAGGAATACCTGAAATACAATGTACTGGCTAAATACATAGACCTGAAAGATGCCGAAGACAAAAAAGTAAAAGATTCAGCCAACTACAAAGCGAAAAACTTTGCAACACTTGAAAAAGAAGCGCGCGACAATACTTTAAAAATACAGGACAGATTCTTCAAACGCCTGAAAAAATTAAATGACAATGACCGTTTTGCTTTGTTCATCAACAGCATTACGGGAACGGAAGATCCGCATACTGATTTCTTACCGCCTGAAGATAAAAAACGCTTTGATGAGATGATGTCAGGTAGCTTTATAGGTATTGGTGCATCCTTACAACAACAGGAAGACGGCAAAATAAAAGTAGCTGCTATTATTACAGGCAGCCCTTCATGGAAACAAGGCCACCTGAAAGCAGACGATATCATTCTTAAAGTGGCACAGGGCGAACAGGCACCTGTTGATATTGACGGAATGGAAACCGATGAGGTGGTAAAACTAATAAGAGGAAAAGAAAATACGGAAGTAAGGTTAACCGTTAAACACGCCGATGGAACAACGGAAGTTATTCCGATTATACGCGGTAAAGTTGACCTCGAAGACACTTTTGCAAAATCTGCAATTGTTGAAAACAAAGGCAAAAGGATAGGTTATATCTATCTGCCTGAATTCTACGCCGATTTTAACGGCAACGGAAGTGGTCACAGCAGTGCCCGCGATGTACAAAATGAGGTTGTAAAACTGATGACTGAAAAAGTAGATGGCATCGTATTAGACCTTAGAAATAACGGCGGTGGTTCATTGACCGATGTGGTGGATATGGCGGGTATCTTTATAGGTAAAGGTCCTGTGGTGCAGGTAAGAGGCAGCGGCAACCAGTCCGTAACGCTGAAAAGTCAGGCTTCACAACCTATATATACAGGTCCGCTTGCCATTATGGTCAACAACGGAAGCGCTTCAGCATCTGAAATTATGGCTGCTGCTATGCAGGATTATGGTCGCGCAGTTATCATCGGTACCAATACCTTCGGGAAGGGTACCGTACAAAAACTGGTTTCGTTGGATCAGTTTGTAAACGGCGACATCAGAGATCAGATTATTGCAGCATTCAATAAAGCCAAAGGCGGCGATGCACAATACAATGGCATCGGTTCACTGAAACTAACTATTCAGAAATTCTACCGGATAAACGGCGGTTCCACACAGTTAAGAGGTGTGGCTCCCGATGTAAACCTGCCCGATCCTTATGAGCAACTGGATAATATAGGCGAACGCAAAGATCCTGCCGCATTGCCCTGGGACAAAATTAATCCGTCTGAATACAGCTTATGGTCTGCCCCGCCCGCGCTTGATTTCTTAAGAAAGAACAGCGAAAAAAGAGTTGCAGATAATGAAACATTCAAAATCATTCAGCAAACAGGCGAAAGACTGAAGAAACAACAAGACAACAATGTGGTTTCGCTGAATGAAGCAAAATACATTGAGAAACAAAAAGAATCACAGGCATTATCAAAGAAAATTGAAGATCTTGATAAAATTGCAAGCCCGATTACGGTAAGCAACCTGAATGCAGACATGAGCAGAATCAATGTGGATACTACGTCTAAAGCAAAAAATAAAGACTGGTTGAAAGCATTGCAGAAAGATGTTTATCTTTCAGAAACAGCAAATGTTATGTTTGACTGGATTACAACACCTACCAATGTTGTAAACATCAAAAAGACAACATTGGATTAAAATTCCAGGAAGCAAATTCCAAAAATCAAGAACCAAAGCGGTTGCATTTTTGAATCAATATTAATAAAAGAGACAGATTTCCATTTTTAAAACGGGAATCTGTCTTTTTTGAGTAATTACCATAAAGAGCTTTTACAGATAACACTAAAATTCCTGTGATTACTCTTCAAGACACCGTTCAAAATCTGATCTTTTGGAATTTGGAATTTGGAATTTGAATTTTTAACCATGTTATTCCGGCTTAGAAACGATGTTATTGCCTTTCCCAATCCTGCGCTGGCGGAGGATGACGGCCTTTTAGCCATTGGCGGCGATTTGTCGGCAGAGCGGCTGACGCTGGCTTATGCCTCCGGCATTTTTCCCTGGTACAGCGATGATGATCCTATTCTCTGGTATTCGCCACCCATGCGTTGCGTCCTTTTTCCTGATAAAATAAATATCAGTAAGAGCATGCAGCGGCTGTTCAGGAAAGAGGTGTTTAATATTACGGTCAATAAAGCTTTTTCATCCGTTATCCGCAGTTGTGCAGCTATACAGCGGCCGGGACAGGACGGTACATGGATCAACGATGATATGCAGGAGGCCTATATTGAATTGAACCGGAAAGGAATAGCGAAAAGCATAGAAATATGGAAAGGCGATGAGCTTGCTGGCGGATTGTACGGTGTGGAAATCAATGATATTTTTTGCGGTGAAAGCATGTTCAGCGCTTATCCAAATGCTTCAAAAGCTGCTTTAATTGCACTTTGTACACAAATGAACTACCGGTTGATCGACTGCCAGATTCCGAATCCACACTTGATGAGCATGGGCGCAGAAATGATGGACAGGGCTGTTTATCTGCAATATCTTACCTTATAAACAAGTAAAAATATTTTTCAATACCCACATTTTCATGTATATTTACTCCATAAAAATGTAGTTATGAAAAAAATATTTGCACTTCTTTCCCTTGCGGCTATAGCTGCCTTTTCACACAAGACAAATGCGCAAACAACTATCAGAATCTATGATACTGCGTTGTTTTATGATGGTTATGCCGGTCTTAGCACTGCAACTACCCCGGCTCCTCCGGGCACAGTAAGGCTCAAAACATCACTTTATTCTAAAAAACTTTCGGAAGCTGTTTTAGGTCAAATAGGCAATTCACTTTCTATGAAAGTGCTTGTAAAAGCCTCCTGCGATAATTATGACAGAGGCGGACACGTAAGCCTTGCATTTGTGCCGAAAGGAGACACTACCTACACTACCGGCGACACGGCAGTAAAACGCCTTGAGATAGCCAGGTTTATTACGCCATTTATGAATAAGAACCTGCAGCCTGATACGGTTCCCTATAATTATGAAATCAATAATGTAGCATCTATCTTAAAAGAAAATAAGATTACAGACATTTATGATATATGGATGGAGCTTGAAATTTTTGGTGTGCCTTATGCTGCCAATAATGAAATTCCGGGTTGCAGCGGAAGAAGCGATGTTTTTTACGGCACGCTTGATTTGATAACAGATGCAAGCGCCCCGAGAGAAAATAATAATATCATCATACCTATTTACAATCAAAAGTCATTTAATAATTACCAGGCCAATGCAACCGATTCATTGACTACTACCGTTAAGACTGTTACGTTCAATCTTTCTGACAGTAGTTATAATACCAGTATCTACCTGATTACTTCCAATCATGGCGCTAACAGCGGTGGTGAAGAATATAACAGGCGCAACCATTTTGTGTATTTTGACGGCACACAGGTATTGCAATACAAACCGGGTTTCCCGACCTGTGAGCCATACAGGATTTATAATACGCAGGGAAATGGTATTTACGGAAGTGCTCCAAGGTCAGATGCCCAATGGCAATCGTTCAGTAACTGGTGCCCCGGCGCTTATATTCCAATTCGCGTGATTAATGTCGGCAATCTTGCACCGGGTACACACACGTTTAAAATAGCCGTACCCGATGCCAAATTTGTAGGTGGGCAAGGTAATTTCCCCTTATCGCTTTACGTACAGGGTAAAACAGAATATATAGCGCCTGTCGGTGTCAATGATATCAATAAAATTGCAGCAAATACAACATTGTATCCTAACCCTGCTAAACAGGAGATTAATATACGTACGGAACAAAAAGTGGAAAAAGTAATAATGTTCAACATGGTTGGCCAGCAGGTATGGGCCGGCAATTCAAAAACAATTGATATTACAGCCCTGCAATATGGCGTTTATTATGTGAAGATTCAACTGGAAGGAAATATTATGGTTACAAAATCTTTCGTAAAAAACTAACCTGCAGCTTTCCAATATATTCAATTGAATATCCGATAAGAAAACGGCCCCGGAATACCGGGGCCGTTTTTGTCTGCAAATAATTGCAGGCAAAACCACGCGGCACTCTGGCAGCCACCCGCCCCTGTATGCGCCTTTTATCCTACAAACAGAACCCTACAGCAGAAATAAAAACAGGCGCACTTTGTCTAACCCAGCCGCCAGGATGCAGCACAAGGGATTATGCATGAATTGCTGTAGGCTGGCAATCGAAAAAATATATTTTTAACCGGCATTTATTCATCCGCTTGTAATTTCTTTTATAAAAATGGCGGCACTCTGGCAGCCGCCACTCCCCTGTATGTACCTTTACTTCAATGAGTATTTACCTGTAGACAAAAGCAAAGCAGGTACACTATGTCTAACCCAGCCGTCAGGATACAGCACAAGGGCTTTAATGCATTACAGGCCAACATGTTTCAATCTTTTGTTACTTATTTTTCATTACCTGCATCAGCAAGTCCTTTTCGCCCTGCAGCCTGGCTACGGTTTGTTTCAGTTCCGCAATTTCCGCATCTCTCGCAGCCAGCACTTCGCTTTTTGTACCACCGGCAAAATCCGGAGGCAACTGTGCTGCTATATCGGCAAAGAAATTGTGCTTTAATATCAGGCTGATCTCCCACAGGATAGCAGTCTGGATACTGTCGTTTTTAAAATAAAACCTTACGGTACTATATCTCCTTTGCAATATTCTTGCCAACGCAGCTATATTTATTTTCCTTTTTTTAATAACCTCTGACAATATGTGGCCGGTTGAAGGAAATTGCTTTTCAACCTGATTCATTACATATTTAGGTGACCTGTTTACCATACATGCATTTTAATAAGATGTCTTGAAAATCTATTTCTTAATTATAATCGCAACGTTTTACTATAATACCGCTGTTTCACAGTCATGATAGTCGTGTTTCACAGTCATGATAGCCGTGTTTCACAGTCATGATAGCCGTGTTTCACAGTCATGATAGTCGTGTTTCACAGTCATAATAACCGTGTTTCATAGTCATGATAGCCGTGTTTCATAGTCATAATAACCGTGTTTCATAGTCATGATAGCCGTGTTTCATAGTCATGATAGCCGTGTTTCATAGTCATAATAACCGTGTTTTACAGCTATTATAGATTGTCATTGACAAAACCGATCAGTATTTGATTGATAATAATGCAATGAATAATGCTCTTATTGATTTTCTAAAGGTTTTTCTTCGTTACCCTTACCGCCCTTAGGCTTATAACGCTGCTTTAATTTATCGTAGCTGCTTTGTGCATTGGGAATGCCTGCCTCAGCAGCCGATTTGAAGAACTGGTAAGCCGCATTGCTTACGCCGTAAGCTTCTGTGGCAGCTATGCGCAGTATAGCTTCAATACATTCCTGAACATTGTTCTGTATGCTGCGCAATTCATCCATTTGTTCAAAAAGCGTCAGGTCGTTCTGCAATTGCTCTGCACTGATAAAAGGAGGTATAATGTTTTGGCCGTTGTTGCGTATTTCGTTTACGGCGTCTTCCACAAAGATCTTGTTGTCCACATCGAGGGATGTAAGGCTGCCCCTTTCGTCGTCGTTGAGCGTAAGGTTCCCGCTTTCGGGCAATGCGTTGATGATAGATTGAAAATACGCTTTGATCTGATTTATCTGATCGGGAGCCATTACCGCGTCAATGCGGTTTTGCATAATGTTTGCCATTTTAATTTTTTATTTTTTTATAGTTAAGGTTTCGGAACGCGGACCAAAAATTTCAGGAGATTCCTGTATCTATAACTATGGCAAATTTCATGCCAAAAAAAACGGATGCTAAAAAACCAATATAAAAACGGGGGACATTATTATCTTTTTTACATTCATTATGTTTTTAAAAACGGATTTGGAGAACATTTTCGGCATTTTTAAAATAAAAATCTCTGTTAAAAAAATATATTATGCAATATGATACTTTTTTAACAGTTACATTTGGAAAACCAAAATTTAAAAGATAGCAATATCGGTTCGTTAATCAAAGTCCGGAACAGTGAGGGGATGCGGGGAGCATATTCCGGATTGGAGATTAGAAAGCCGGCTGTTTTTTTAAAAAATAAACCAAATTCTGCGAAGAGATAATGGCGGATAAAAAGACCGATTTTTTTAATCTTTTTAAACGAACATTCAGAATGAGGAAAAAATTATGGTGTGCCGCAGTTATTGGCGGCATTGTGGCTCTTAGCCTTGCAGGTTGTAAAAAACGCAATACTGCCGAACCCGGCGAAACACCTGCAACAGCAAAGCTTATGAGCGGCGGTGGCACTGCGGCAAATGACGGTCCGACCGTACTGGGCAACAAATTGATAAACCCATATACCGTTGCCAATATGGAACAGGGAAAGCGCAGCCTGGCGGCCAAAGGCATTCACCCCCAACAGACTTTTACGGTAAAAGAAACGCACCTGTATGTAAAATTCAAGCCTGCAAATGAGGATGAATACAACGAATTGATGTCCGACAATTCTCTTGACCTTGTTGACTTCCCGCTGGATTATGACATTCAGGTAGTTGGTAACGGGTACCGCGAGCCGGGGCTGGACGAATCCACGCCTACCCCGCAATACGCCACTCTTCCTTCAGGCTTCCGGTTTAATGAAAATATAAACTTCGAAATTCTTGACCGGCTGTACCTGCCGGAGCTGGACCCGGAACTTGAAGATGATTATACCTATATACAGCAACTGCTGTATGAAACTTACGGCATGAATGCACCCAACGACAGGTTTACAAGGTTTAAGCGAGTAGATGACCAGCTTATGGACAGCGGTGGCGGCGGTTCAGATGGTTTTGTACAGGTATTTGATACAAGGCTGAACCGGATGGTACCATTAAAAGGAGCCGATATCCTTACATTAAACGGCATGGCATTTTACCACGGCACTACGGACAACAACGGAGAATACTGGCTTGACAACTGGTATTCGGGCAACGCTATCGTCCTGGTAAAAATGCGGAAAAATGATTTTACCATCAGGAAGAACTTTTTTGACAATGCTTACGTAGCAAGGCAGGCCAATGGAACCTATTGCGATATTGACATACAAAGCGGCATGGAACGTATGTTTGCCACCATGTTCCGCGCGGCATACCGATATAACTATGGCGATGTGGGAGGCCTACAAAGACCGACACGGCCTGTTTTCAAGCAAATACTTGTGGGCGCCGATGCAATCGCCACAGGCGGTTCGGGCATAAACAACATTGCATGGCCGAAACTAAAAGTGTGGCGCTATCACAACAACGGGTCGGAATGTGGTACGGATGAAATTTTCAGCACCACTATACATGAGCTGGCGCATACCGCACATGTCAAAACGATGGACCTGGGCTCGATAGATTACGTCTATCTTACCGACCAGATACGCGAGAGCTGGTGTGTGGCGGTAGAATGGTTTGTTACCGGTATGGAATATAAAGAAAACGGCCTTGTAGCTACCTCGCCCGGCGCATTCGATGGTTACGGAGAGCGAAAATATGATCCATCTAACCCGCCACAATATCCTAACCGATTCGCTTATCAATATTGGAACGCAAACCTGGGCAATGATTACACCAGTTTGTTCATAAATTTGATAGATGATTTTAATGAAAATGGGGTTTGGTTTCCGAATGTAGCTTTATTTGGTCAAGTTAATGATCAAGTTTCAGGCTATACGCTGCAAAGCATAGAATCATCTATACTGAAGTTTGTAGCGAGAACGCATCCCAGCGGCGGGCCCTATCCTAATTCATTGTCCGAACTTTTAAAAATAAATAAACCCAATGGAGTAACTGATGCACAAATAGACTTACTATTAAGTAGCTATTAAAAAAAGAAAAACTATGAAAATTAAATTATTTTTTAGGTTATTAACTATTAGCATAATATGGTCAAGTTGTGCTAAAGATAAAATCACCAATTATATAGCAGTACTTTATAATCGTACAGAACACTCTGTCATGATTCTTCCATTTAAGGGAGGAGCTGTAAATTCTTCTGATTCAGTTATTTTAAATGCTGGTGACAGTTTTTTAGTAGGTGAAGGTTGGATGAGAGGAGAAGTTAAAACACCTTTTTTTGAATCGGAATATTTAGCAGTTGGTGAAAACGATTCTATTAATGTTGTTTTTGATAACGCCTATAAAATATCGCATTTCGTTACTCTACCGTCTAATTTGCCTGAAAAATATTATGCATTTTCATCAGGTAGAAACATTATCAACAGAGATAATTACGAATTCACCAGAATAAAAGATAAAAATGATAATTACACTAATGTGCATAAATACTTCTTCATAGAACAAGATTATTTAGATGCCAAGGATTAGATATAAACAGGACTGTCCCGAAGTTCGGGACAGTCCTGTTTCTTATTCTGTTCTATAGTATTTGAAGGCTAATAAGCCCAATGGAGTTACAGATGCGCAAATAAGCCCACTTTAAACAGTTATTAATTATTTAAGTGATGAAAAAAATAAGTATAATTTTAATTGTGCAAGTGATAACTGGTTGTATAAAAGAAAAGATGACCTATTATACAGCAACTATTTACAATTCTTCCGGACACAAGATTACAATTTTGCCATTCATCTATGGAATTGTGAACTCAACAGATACCATTAAATTAAATGAAGGAGATAGTTTTTTGTTGGCTGAAGGTATCTTCGACGGAGATGTCTTAAATCCCGGTTTTGTTTCGAACAGATTTAATGGCCCAGTTGATTCTACCTTAGTATTATTTGACAATCAATATAAAATGATGCATTATACTTATGTACCTGATAGTTTAAAAGGCAATTATTATCTCTATGATAATCCACGTAATTTATGGAATTCGACAATTAGCTACGAATTCACCAGAATAAAAGATAAAAATGATAATTACACTAATGTGCATAAATACATCTTCACAGAACAAGATTATTTAGATGCCAGGGAATAGGCAATAAAACTAATCTCGAGGATTCTTTGCCACGCTTAAACAAGATCGTTATGATCTGTATCTATCACATCAAAACATTCGTAAAATGATAAAAAAATTGCTCCTCATTCTGACAGGATACTATGTACTCATTTTTGTAAGTGCATGCACATGTAATTGCGAGCCTACAGAAAACTTCAACGCAATAGTAAGCGAGATTAACACAAGCATGCTTATTTATAGCTTTCAGGCCGATACATCGTTTAACTTCACGCCGATAGAGACTGACTCCATGAAGTATGATAGCTACGGAATTAATTTGAATTTCATAGGGACTATCGTTAAAGCGGAACCATCGTTTTCATTGGTCAACACTGCTTATGCCTGTAAGTGTTATATAGATGATGATTACTTCTTCCACGATTCCGTATCTTCTGTAACAATTACAACGATTAACGATTTTGATGAACAGCACCTTTCAGGGGAAGATGTGACCGGCTATTTTGTGTATGTAGATAACGATTACACCAACAATAAAGTACGGAAGAACACTGTTGCATATTTTTATTCAAATCAGCCTTCCCATTCCTATTATCCCGGTTATTATTTTCCGCTTTATTTAAATGCAAGACCTACGCTCAACCCTAATATTCAATTTGATATAAAGGTCAGATTCAAAAACGGAAACGAACAGCAAACAAGAACCAAAAGCGTTTACCTGTATTGAGATTATTATCTCCATATGCTAAACTCAGAATTTATTTATGGAAAAAATAAGAAGACTTTCATTTCTGGCACTCCTATCAGCAAGTACGTTGTTTTGTTTACGTACGCAAGCGCAATCCAATTCAAACGTAGTAAACTATCAATTATTAGGTGATGGTTTGCTTATGTCTATAAAGTACGAACGAAAAGTGTTGCCCGATTTCAATTTATGGTTGAATGGAGGAATAGGCTATTATGTTCAGAGCGGAGAAACGTATTTAACATTGCCACTGGGTGTAAGATATTGGCAACCTTTATCGAAGCATAATAGAAATTATGTTGGTATCGGTGCATCGGCTACTTATTGTAAAGCAGATGTAACCTTATATGCGATTATTGAATACCGGGATAAACGGGATAAGCCCGAAAACGCCTATATAAATTACATTCCGGCATTAGGGTTCAGACATTTAAATGCTAAAAGACAGGTAACTTACACATGGGAGGCCAACCTTGTCGTAAATAATTTTGCGGTCCTGCCCTATTTTGGTTTCAGCATCGGTTTCGCATTTTAAGGTTAAAACCAAGCTGCTGCTATGCAATCGTATCCTATCTAAGCAAGCTTAGTGCCACATTTTTTACAGAACAATGCATCCGAAGCATGGTTTTTGTTCTTACAATTGGGACAGGTTTTATCGTCATTATCCATTTCCCTGTATTTGGACACTAACGATGCAGACATAATACCTGTGGGCACAGCTATGATAGCATAACCCAAAATCATGATGAAGGATGCAACTATCTTTCCGACAGCAGTTATGGGGGCTATATCGCCATAGCCTACTGTTGTAATGGTTACGATAGCCCAGTAAATGCTTTGCGGTATGCTATGGAAGCCGGGATTATGCTCATATTCCAGTACATACATCAGGGTGCCCAGAAAAACGGTAAGCAATACGATAAAGAAAAGGAAGACGAGTATTTTATTGAAGCTGCGCACCAGCGATAAGACCATATACCTGCTTTCGTCCAGAAACCTGACCATCCGGAATATCCTGAATACCCTTAGCAGCCTGAAGGAACGGATAATCATAAGCATGTGCCAGTTGGGCAGGAAAAATTCGGCATAAGGGGGAATGACGGAAAGCAAATCAACGATGCCATAGAAGCTTTTTGCATAAACCTTCGGCTTTTTTACACAATACAACCGCAATAAATATTCGACTGTAAAAACAATCATGAAAAAAGTGTTCAGAAAACGGAACAGCTCATGGTATCTTGCTGCAAGCGAAGCTACGCTTTCGAGTATCAGCAGGATAATATTGGCAATGATCAGGATGAACAGCCCGACATCAAATGCTTTGCCGGCAGGGGTGCTGCTCTGAAAGATAATAATATAGATTTTTCTCCTTAAAGCATATTTTTCTTCAGGTATATTCTGGTCCTGCAGTACATCGTGTTTGTCAGGTATGAGCCGAAATAGAGACATTAAGCATTGCGATTGTTATTGTCTAAAGATAACCAATTATCCTTCATGGCACTACCGATGGGATCGGAAAATGTATTTTAGGTGTCTGTATTTTGTGCTGAATTAATTGTAACTCGATGTTATTTACTCGGGCGCCAATGAAAACCTGTGAAGTTTTGTAAACCTGTGAAGGTTTGAAAACCTGTGAAGTTTTGTAAACCTATGAGGTTTTGAAAACCTCATAGGTTACGAATTCAATACAAATCAAAAACAGGCAGACATCATTATATTGGCTGTAGCGCAATCAGTATCAAACAAAAAAAGCGCCCCATTCGGGACGCTTCATATAACTTATTCAATGCTTACATACTTAAAATGTCTCTTGAAATAACGAGTTTCTGAACTTCGGAAGTTCCCTCGCCGATAGTGCAAAGCTTGGAATCGCGGTAGTACTTTTCAACAGGGAAATCTTTGGTATAGCCATAACCGCCGTGTATCTGAACCGCATCGGTAGAAACTTCAACAGAAACTTCAGAAGCATAATATTTAGCCATTGCAGATTCTTTTGTCATTTTCACGCCGCGGTTTTTCATATCTGCCGCCTGGTAGATCAATAATTCGGCGCCTTCAATCTTAACGGCCATATCAGCCAGCTTAAAAGCAATAGCCTGGAAGTTACAGATTGGCTGGTCGAACTGATGACGCTCTTTACTGTATTTCAAAGAAGCTTCGTAAGCGCCTTTTGCAATACCTAAAGATAATGCTGCAATAGAGATACGGCCGCCGTCTAATACTTTCATCGCTTGCTTGAATCCTTCGCCTATTTCACCCATGCGTTGTGCATCGGAGATACGGCAGTTATCAAACACAAGCTCTGTGGTTTCAGAAGCACGCATGCCTAATTTATTTTCTTTCTTACCTGCGCTGAAACCCGGTGTGCCGCGTTCAACGATGAAGGCTGTTACGTTATTTTTGGTGCGGGGTTCGCCGGTACGTGCCAATACTACAGCTACGTTACCGCTTTTACCGTGTGTAATCCAGTTTTTGGTTCCGTTCAGAACCCAATCATCACCATCGCGGGTAGCAACACATTGCATATTGCCTGCGTCGCTTCCTGTATTGGCTTCTGTCAGGCCCCATGCGCCGATCCATTCGCCGGTTGCCAGCTTGGGAAGGTATTTTTTCTTTTGTTCTTCATTACCGAAATACAAAATATGCCCTGTACAAAGTGAGTTATGAGCCGCAACGGAAAGACCGATAGAACCGCAAACTTTTGAAATTTCACTTACAACAGTTACATATTCAAAATAACTTAAGCCGGAACCGCCATATTCGGTTGGTACCAACACGCCCATCAAACCAAGTTCACCCAACTTGCGGAACACTTCGACAGGGAAAGTTTGAGATTCATCCCATTCCATCATTTCAGGGCGAATGTGTTTGTTTGCGAAATCACGTATCATTTCTGTGATTTGCGTTTGCATTTCGGTCTTTTGAAAATCCATATTTTTAAATAATTAAATATACTCCGGTTAGTGAGTACTCAAATAAGGCGCAATTTTACGATATTTTTCTTCATTTATCAAAGGAACTTGCCTTAATTGTTCCAAATCGCTGAATTGACCAATATCATTTCTAAATTTTATAATGGCCACGGCCAGCTTCTTACCGATGTACGGATGCCTGCCCAGGCTGTTTTCATCTGCGATATTGAGGTTTATTTTTCTAACGAGGGATGAATTTATTGTAAACTTATCTTTCAATTGCTGATATGTGCTGTCGGGGAAACCATACACTTCTTTCAATTGCTCCACTTTCAGAAAACCACCCAAGGCATCTCTGAAGTTGACTATTCTTTTGGAATATGCCGGACCAATACCACGCAAGGACATAAGCTGTTCCGGATTGGCAGTATTCAGTTCAACAGCGGCAATTTTTTGCGGAGCAGAACGTGATATATAGTTTTCAACAGGAACGTTAGCATTCTCAGGAATACTGATATATGGTGCAATACGCTCGTAGTCTTCCTTCCTTAAGGTATAAAGTTTTTGCAAATCCTCCTTCTTTTTAAAGGCAGTTGGATTTTTGCCACGATACTTCAGAATGGTATTAACGGTGTGTTTGGGTAAGCCCAATTTTAGTAAATCGGCTTCCGAAGCGGTATTGGGATTGAAGGGAAATAGTTCGGCCTGCTGCGTTGCAGATGAAGAAGCTCCTTCATCTGTATCAGAACGGGCATAAGCAGGTTCAGACTTACTTACGGGTGTATCAATATGCTTTTCCTGAAATTCAGACCATGCTTTTTGCAGGGCAATTTCATCCTTATCGACTTTAGGTTTCGTTATAACCGGCATGATACGCCAGACCAAAACCAGTAAAATCAATATTATCAATAATGCCAAAGCTCCGGCTCTGGTCTTGCGGGTGAGATGAAAATCATCAAAAATCTGTTGCATCTGAATTAGATTTAAAAAATTCAGCGCAGTATATGGTTCAATTATCTTTCATTAAACGGATTATTGTTTCTTCACCAATTGGCGGTATAACTGGTAAAGACTGACAAACAAAGCGACAACAGGAAATACAACAAGGAAAAGCGGTGAAGTATTTAATTTTTCATCCAGCTTCATACCACCGAAAACGCCCAAACCTAAAAGCACCATCATTTGGGTGCCTACAGCAGCGTATTTCATGGCATTGCCATACTTGTTTGCATTCTTTTGTGTCTGCTCTTCCATTTAAAAATAAAAATAAGTCTATTAATCCTTTTTTCAAAATTTTCTACCTTTAGGCCAAATATCATATTATGTCAGTAATACGCCCTTTTAATATTAAAAACTGGATTGATGAACATCGTCATCTATTGAAGCCGCCGGTTGGCAATCAGCAGGTTTATAAAGATGTACAGGATTTTATAGTAATGGTAGTCGGCGGGCCTAACAGCCGTAAAGATTTTCATTATAATGAAACAGAAGAATTGTTTTATCAGCTGGAAGGCGATATCGTTGTAAGGATTATTGAAGACGGAAAAATAGTTCCGATAGAAATAAAAGCGGGCGATATGTTTTTGCTGCCTGCCAAGGTGCCGCACTCTCCGCAACGCGGACCCAATACGGTAGGATTGGTAATTGAAAAAGTACGTGACGGCAATATGATGGATTCGTTTTCCTGGTATTGCGAAAATTGTTCACACAAGTTATATGAGGAATTCATGCCGGTGAATGATATCGTAAATCAATTACCTCCGGTTATGAATGCATTTTATGCTGACGAAAAGAAAAGAACATGCGAAAAATGCGGTACGGTTATGGAACCGCCTGTTCCTGTAAAATAACGCTTCAATCTACTTAAAACGGCCATCTATATTGAATATAGATGGCCGTTTTTATTTCCGCTTCTGCTCGGATTCAACAATTTTCGTATCATAACCATAATTATATAAAGAAACGTTAAACTTAGTTAAACCTTTCAAGTCTATATTATTAACCAACGATTTAACCAATCAGAACCTTTGTTGGAATTCTCTGTTTACTCATTTGCTAAGATTTACACTATTGTCTTATGGTTCGTTTTTTTGCTACTGAAAAGTTTAAAGAAATTACGATTGAAGATCCGCTTCAATTACGTTATGCAGTTTCCAACTATGGCAGGCTGATAAGTTTTTTGAACAAGATGGAAGAAGGTCGTCTCATAAAAGGCAGCACCCAGGATGGTTACAGGCTGTTCAGATATAAGACAAGAGTGGATGGAAAGATAAAAAACAAGCATTTGTTCATGGCGAAACTGGTTGCCGCTTATTTTCTGGAGAAAAAATCGGATGACCAGGTGTATGTGCTTCATTTAGATCGCAACCGTGCCAATGATTTTGTGGAAAATCTCAGATGGGCAACAAAAGAAGAAATGCTGGAACACCAAAGAACAAGCCCGTTTGTGAAAGCTGCCAGAGAAAAAGTTCTGGAAGAGAAGAAATTTAAAAACGGACATAAACTTACGCTTACGCAAGTAAAATTTATAAAAAAGGAATTGCTCGATCCTAATCGTAAAACACGTTTAAAGATTCTGGCAAAAAAATTCGGCATCAGCGAGATGCAATTACATCGTATTAAGACGGGAGAGAACTGGGCACACGTGCAAGTGTAATTCTTTTTAATTGGTTAATTGTAGATAAGGCCTTCATTGTAAAATGAGGGCTTTGTTTATTTTGTGACTGGCTTCTTATTTTAAAATATGGGTTAAAGTAAATAATAAGGCTTTCTGATGTTCAAATAATAGACAATTTCTTTCATAGTAACTAAAAAATAAGCAATACAAAGAAAGGGAGCCAGGTAAATCCAGATCATTAATAACCCTCCAAACGCACCATGATTTAACACGCCGGCCAAAAAAGCAAATAATATTGAGATGATATAAATTCTCCTTGTCCATAAACCCAATCTGCGTTTAGGAATAGCAGTCAGAAAAAATAAACTCCAGATAGTACTACTTATTAATTGAAGCCCTGTTAATATCAAAAATCCAAGAACAATGTAACCTGTTTGGAACATTGCCCATATGGAAAACACAAATGCAATTACTTGTAAGCCGGCATCTAATTGCTTGAAGAAAGCGATATGATTCATTTTTTGTCTGAAGGCATTCATAAAACAACATTTTAAATTCTATAAAAATAATATTTTCAGAAAATATTGAAATTTATTTTGCTTTTAAAAACCGGCGAACCGGTTTTATAAAAAAAATTATCTACTTAAACATCTTTAATAAAGTACCTGTAAACCAGTTTTCATCGGCTTTAATCAATCCGGCCAATGCGCTGTCAGCTTGTTTGGCAAACTTCTGAATCTGATTAGCCATATCAATGAAAGCTTTTGTTTCGGCATCTTTTTTATCGCCTTCAATATTTTTAATCTGCTCCATTGTTTGAATAATAGGGTCCAATTCGCGTTTCTTTCTCTCTTTCATAATGCGCATTGCCACTTTCCAGATATCTTTCTCCGCTACAAAATATTCCTTTCTGTCTCCCGGTATCAAAACCTTATCCACAATATTCCAGTTCATCAGGTCCCTTACATTCATATTAGTATTACCACGACTTATTTGCAGGGCCTCCATAATATCGTCAGCATTCAATGGTTTAGGAGCAATCAATAGCAATGCATGAATTTGTGCCATGGTCCGGTTAATGCCCCATGAAGAACCAAATACGCCCCAACTCTGTATAAAATGCTGTTTTGCTTCCTGTAATTCCATAATGTAAAAGTAAGATACATTTCTTTATTTTCAAAATTTTCTGAAAATAAGTTTTGATTTTTATAAAAATTTGGCAACTTTAAAAAAGTTGCCAAATCTCACATCGTTGACCTTATCTTAAAACGTTGCAATAAATCTTTTTACTAATTCTCCGAATTGCGGAATGTTTTGAAGTGTAACCTTATCGGCTTTATCCCATATATCGTGATAATAACCTTTGCCACCCATAGAGAAAATGAAAAATGCAGGCACGCCTTTTTCTGTAAAAAAATAATGGTCGCTGTTTGCTGCTGCCCCACCCTGACGTACCTCTTTAAATGAAAATCCATCTATACCTGCCTTATTCAAACCGGCAAGTATGTTATACTCGGTTTCATGTGTTTTGCCGTTCACAACAGAGATACCACTGGTGGCATCACCCATAATATCAATATTTATCAGGAATTTTATTTTACCCAAATCCATTAACGGATGCTCGGTAAAGTACTTTGAGCCCAGCAAACCTGCTTCTTCTCCCGCAAAAGCTATAAATACCATTGTGTATTTTGCCGGGTTGGCAGCATAATATCTTGCCAGTTCCAGCATCATGGAAGTGCCGCTTGCATTATCACTTGCTCCGGGAAACATTGTCCTGTTACCCATTTTCCCAAGATGATCGTAATGTGCTGTAATAACAATAAAGCTGTCGGTGCTTTCTTTTCCCGGCACAAAACCTGCTATATTATCAGCTTCAAATTTTGTTAGAAACTTATTATCAACAGCAACAGATATTTTATTCTTTTTGAAAACAAAATTTGTATCATAAAACTCTATGACCGTTGCAGGCATAGCAGCCTGAGATACAGTCCAGATAGGCTTTTTGTGATAAGGAATAAAGAAAACACCTTTGGGCAAATGCTTTACAAATTCCTTATTGCCTTTCCACTGCATGAGACTATTGATAGTATCGATATTTTGCAAAACAAAAGCAAACTTTTCCTTTGTCAGTTGTTTCGACCATTTCTCCCAATCCTTAATCAGAACCGTATCTTTCTTTTTCACCTTCTCTGCAAAATCAAGGCCGTCAATGATTTTTACCTTCATCGATTCTTTATAATAGCCACTTGCTGCAGCATGAACCAAATAATCCACACCGGGCTGCAAGGTTCTGCCATCAATTTTAACATCCATCACACTTGTAAAGGTATTGACCGGATAGGTAAAAGCCTGCCGGTAATCTTTTGTAAAAGACTGCAGGCTATCTGACCGGAATTGATTTACAATATAATCAGCAGCCTTTCCCATGCCGTCGTTAACATAACCCCGTCCGGAAAAGCTCTTTGAACATAATGTATTTAAATGCATTCGCAGGCTAACAGAATCCTGAGCAAATAAGACTTTAGAAGAAATCAGGCATGTCAATAAAAAAATGACCGGCAATTTCAGAAATGAATACTTCATTATTCTTTTATTACTTTATCAATACGTCCAATCATGTCACTTATCATTTCTTTTTGTACAGGGTTTAACTCGCCGCTGTCCGTAACCTGATCTGTGGCATACATGAGCAAACACATAGCAATAAAATCCTGATCGTCCTTCCCTGCAAAGCTGCTGCGCAATTCAGTCACACGTTCGTCGGCAATTTTCACGGCCAGTCTCACTGCTGCTTCATCTTTTGCTTTAATCCGGATGCGGTATCCCCGTCCGGCAATCCATAATGTGACCGGTATAAATTCTTCTTGTTCCATATTCTAAATTAGGCTTCAAAAGTAACAAATAAGAAAATTTTTCCTTACCCGTTAAAAAAGTATTTTTGCAACCGCAATGCCTATATCAAATCCGGCAGCGCATCTATAGAAAATGGGATTTTTCGATAAATTATTTAAGAGAAACAAAGAGCAGGAAGAACAAAAGGTAGCCCTGGATGAAGGCTTGCAAAAGACCAAACAAAGTTTCTTTTCTAAACTGACAAAAGCTGTAGCAGGTAAAAGCACTGTGGATGAAGAAGTGCTGGATAATGTAGAGGAAGCGCTGATTACGGCTGACGTTGGCCTGGAAACTACTGTTACTATTATTGAAAGGATTGAGGCGCGTGTTGCCAAAGATAAATATCTGGGTACTTCGGACTTAAACCGCATTTTACAGGAAGAGATTGCCGGCGTTTTGACAAAAGCGCCCACTAATGAGTTTGAAACCTTTGATGTTCCTGCCGATAAAAAGCCGTATATCATTTTAGTGGTTGGCGTAAACGGTGTGGGCAAAACTACAACAATCGGTAAACTGGCTTATAACTTCAAAAAGAATGGCAAAAGCGTGATGCTTGGTGCGGCAGATACATTCCGGGCTGCGGCAGTAGATCAATTAACGATCTGGAGCGAGCGTGTAGATGTGCCTATTGTAAAGAAAGAAATGGGAAGCGATCCGAGTTCGGTAGCTTATGATACGGTTGTAAGCGGTATTGCGAAGGGCGTTGATGTTATTATCATTGATACGGCAGGACGTTTGCACAACAAAGCACACCTGATGGATGAACTTACAAAGATCAAACGTGTAGTGAGCAAAAATATTCCTGATGCACCGCATGAAGTTTTGTTGGTATTAGATGGTTCTACCGGTCAGAATGCATTGGAACAGGCAAAACATTTTACTGCTGCGACAGATGTCACATCATTAGCTATTACCAAACTGGATGGAACGGCAAAAGGCGGCGTAGTATTGGCTATTGCCAATCAATTCAAAATTCCGGTAAAATATATCGGCGTTGGTGAAAGAATGCAGGATTTACAGATCTTCAATAAATATGAATTTGTAGATAGTTTGTTTTCTCTGGAAGAAAAATAGAATGATATATAATTTCTGTTCCCAATAAGATGGCGCCGCTGAAAGCGGCGCCATCTTATTGGGAACTAATCTGTAGTTATTTTTATATAGCCTAATTCATAGGTGGTTGTTTTATCATCTCCTCCTTCATATTTAAAAGCTATCCGTATGGATCCGGTATCATTCAAATGGACGTTTGCAACAGTCCATTCTGTTGCATAATTGCTTACATGACCACTACTTATTACGGCATTTAAATCAGTCCATGTTGCGTCAACAGGATTACCAGAACCGGAATAATCGGTAGAAACATAAGCCTTCAATGTCGCTCCGTTATCAAAACCGTCTTTGGTCCTGAATGTCAGTTTCAAATTAGACTTCCCGGCAAGATTAATAGATGGTGTTATCAGCCAGCTTTTTACAATTGCGGGAACAGTTCCGCCATAGGAAGTAATCTTTGCATAAACATCTGACTGAAAAGTACCTTTTGTAAATTTCCTTTCCCCAATCTCTGAGAAGTTTATCCAGTCTGTCAACGCTATTTCAGCATTATCAGTTAAAGCCGAGAAGTCCTGACTAAATAATATTTCACCACCGGAACTTCCATCGCACCGGACATTCCTGAAATATACATCAGTTGTATCTCTGATGGAAAGCTGCAGTTCATCTTTGTACTTACTGAAAATGCCTGTAATCGTACCATTTCCGCCGGGCGTCAAATACGGTTGGAATCTTGCATAGCCACTTGTCCGGAGCATTATTAAATTCCCATTACAATCTTTCATGCTCAGGCTTGTCGCAGAAGCAATACTTGCCAACTGAGCGTAAGGAATACCAACAGTACTGTCCACAAATTCTATATCCCTGATAGTTATTAACTTATTCAAATACTTGGCCGCACTGGTTTTCGAAAGATCTGCAATAGTTAATGTATCAGAAATAACCTTGTTGGGATAATCTGCCTTAACAACAAAGTCGCTTATTAAAAGAGCAGGAATGCTTGAGACGCTTCCTGTATTATCAGGCGTATACCCCAATTGAGGATTACCACCATAATTTCCGACATACAGTCCTTTGCATTTAATGTATAATTTCCTTCCTACAGGGAAGTCATTATATAGGTTACTTTGGTCCAACAGAACTTCAATGCCTCCGGTGCTATCTTCAATCACTATTTTTCTGGAATAATTACCGCTTTTATCATCCATCACCACCAGACCGGCAATAATGATATCGCCGGGAATAGCAATACCTTGCTGCGTTGTTATTAATTCAGCAATAGTTGATGTAACCTTTAGTTCAGGATCATAGCCTGAGGTATCGGGCGGGCCTTCATATTTCTTTTTCAGGCAGGATGAAAAAGCAAATAGAAAAATGCAGAAAATGATTTTAAAAAAAATAACCGGAAATAGTTTCATGTACTTTGTTTGCAAATGCAAAATAAAAAACTATTTACATATTTAATTCATATTGACATAATTTATTTCAATAAAATAAAATGCCGAAACCATAAATGGTTCCGGCATTTTCACCCAAAATATTAAATTCAGATTAGTTGTATCCTAATTTAGCTTTTAAATTAGTATCCAAAGCATCGAGGAATTCTTCTGTATAAAGATAATGTTCTCCATGATTTACTTTATTACCATGAATACAAACTGCTAAATCTTTAGTCATTTTGCCACTTGATACGGTTTCGATGCAAACTGCTTCCAAAGCATGACAGAAATCTATCAAAGCCTGGTTGTTATCTAATTTACCACGAAATTCCAAACCACGTGTCCATGCAAAAATAGATGCGATTGGATTTGTTGAAGTCGGGTTTCCTTTCTGATGTTCACGGAAGTGACGGGTTACGGTACCATGCGCTGCTTCTGCTTCCATAGTTCCACCATCAGGCGTAACCAATACAGAGGTCATTAAGCCCAAAGAACCAAAACCTTGCGCAACAGTATCGGACTGCACATCACCATCATAGTTTTTACAAGCCCAAACGAAATTGCCGTTCCACTTCAAAGCAGAAGCAACCATGTCATCAATCAAACGATGCTCATAAGTAATACCTGCTTCGGTGAATTTAGCTTTGAATTCATTCTGATAAATGCCTTCAAAAATATCTTTGAACCGACCATCATATTTTTTCAAAATGGTGTTTTTGGTAGAAAGATACAAAGGCCATTTTTTACTTAATGCCTGATTGAAACATGCGCGTGCAAAGCCTTCTATGCTTTCATCGGTATTGTACATGGTCAATGCTACACCATCACCTTTAAAGTTATATACTTCAAATTCCTGGGTTGTTCCGTCTTCACCTTCAAACTTAACGGTCAGTTTCCCTTTGCCTTTTGTAACAAAATCCGTAGCACGGTATTGGTCACCGAAAGCATGGCGGCCAATGCAGATAGGCGCTGTCCAGTTTGGCACCAGACGAGGAATATTATCAATTACGATTGGCTCACGAAATACGGTCCCGTCAAGGATATTACGGATAGTCCCGTTGGGAGACTTCCACATTTGCTTCAAGCTGAATTCTTTTACACGTTCTTCGTCCGGAGTAATAGTTGCACATTTGATACCTACTCCGTATTGTTTGATAGCGTTTGCAGCATCAACCGTTACCTGATCGTCTGTAGCGTCGCGGTGTTCCACGCCAAGGTCATAGTATTTTACATCCACATCCACATAAGGAAGGATCAATTTGTCTTTAATGAATTTCCAAATGATTCGTGTCATTTCATCACCATCCAATTCAACAACCGGATTGGCTACTTTAATTTTTTCAGCCATAACGCTAAACAATATTTAATGATGTGTTTTGAAAAATAATCGGACAAAAGTAATAAAAATGAAACTGAATGCACAATTCGTCAAAAAGTTTTGACGCAAAGGATAACGGTAGTGCACAATATGTGGAATCAGCAGCGAAAACCACTAATGGAGAGTTATGTGGATATTCTAATTTTAATAAGATTTGGGCTCCATACTTGTATGCCTGACACGTAAAACCCTTATTATATTTCCCTTAAACCGATAAGAAATTCTGTAATGATGTTTTTCAAAGGACCGATAGCTGCCATCATTATTGATTTTAAACTTATCTGAATTATATATTTCAGGATTAGTCACAGCTTTTTTCATTGCGAAATAAATATCCTCTAAAACTTTTGCGGCGTTTTGTGTAGAATCTTTACTTATATAATCGTGTATCTGTTTTAATTAAAATTGTACCTGTTTTGTCCAAACAATAGAAAATTTATTATCTACCATTTCCTAATCTCTTTCAGCATTTCTTCATTATTAATAAACTCACCTCGCTCAAATGCAGCCTCGGCTTCATCAAGTTCTTTATTATATTGTTCAATACTGATTCCCAGAGAAGCCTCTTCTTTCAAATGCAAAAAGGATTTAATCACACTGATTAGAGATTCCTTTTCTTCTGTTCCCAATAAAGGCAAATATGCCAGTATCTGCTTGTCTAGTGCCTGTATCATTATTTTTACTTTATTACAAATTTAAACATTTTAAGAGGCTAAATCATTATTATAAACGCAAAAAGGAGTTAAAACAAATTTATTACACTATCAGATTTCGTTTGTGCTTCAATGGCTCCAGATCAATTTCACGCACCCACGAGATATCAGGAACTTTAATCAAATCATTATACACATTTGTATCCGGTTCAATATAAGATGCAAAAGGAATCAGCATCAGAAAATCTGCGAAACGCACATCAGGCATCAGTTTCTTATTATCTACCGTATTAGTGTACAGTAAAACACAAGAATCGTAATAAGGAAGGCTATGCTTGTAAACCGGAAAATAAAAAAGCTCTTGCTGTACTTCCGGCACTTCATCAAAAAGGTTCCCGCCCTTTTTGTAAAAAGTCCTTCCTTCCTGAACGCAAACATCCATTTCCGGTTCACGGACAAAATCAAAATCACATACATGATTCAGCCACCAACACAAGGTATAACCCGGCAATGCTGCACCTATAGCCAACAGCCTGCAGTCCGAGAAAAAATCTTCTTCAACGTCTTCCGTATTGAGTATAAGTTTTGCCATAATTACCGTGTGCAAAGTTTGCAATTATTTGGCATATTGGGTGTGATATTCTCCTGTTTCTTTTTATTGGAAATCTGCATTCAATCTTTTTTGCTAATTTTCCGGTCAAATAAAACATGAAATGAGTATGTCACCCGGAATTATCGTAGTTATTATCCTTATAGTCCTTTTAGCCTTTTGCTTTGTAACGGTGCAACAGGGTACTGTTGCCGTTATTACTGTTTTCGGAAAATTCAGAAGGATATTAAGGCCTGGCCTGAGCTTCAGGATTCCGCTTATTGAAAAGATTTTCAGAAGAATCAGCATTCAAAACCGTTCTATAGAGTTGAAATTTCAGGCCATTACAATGGATCAGGCCAATGTAAACTTCTCGGCCATGTTGCTTTATGCTGTTTTCGGACAGGAAGATGAAACCATCAAAAATGTAGCTTTTAAGTTCATGGATGAACGCAGCCTGATGCAGGCCCTGGTGCGCTCTGTAGAAGGTTCTATACGTGCATTTGTAGCTACAAAAAAGCAGGCGGAAATATTAAGCCTGCGTGGCGAAATTATTTTGCACGTAAAAGATCAGCTTGATAAAATACTGGAGGAATGGGGCTACCATCTAATCGACCTTCAGATAAATGATATTGCTTTTGATGAAGTCATTATGCGCTCTATGGCACAGGTGGTTTCTTCCAACAACCTGAAAGCTGCTGCAGAAAACGAAGGCCAGGCTTTATTAATTACAAAAACCAAAGCTGCAGAGGCCGACGGTAATGCTATCAAAATTCAGGCAGAGGCGGAAAGGCAGGCAGCACAATTGCGTGGCCAGGGTGTTGCGTTATTCCGGGAAGAGGTTGCACATGGTATGGCGAAGGCGGCAAAAGAAATGGAACAGGCTAACCTGGATGCTTCTTTTATTTTGTATTCCATGTGGACGGACGCTATCAAACACTTTGCGGAAAACGGGAAAGGTAATACTATCTTCCTTGACGGCAGCAACGATGGTATGCAAAGAACCATGAAAGAATTAATGTCGGTTGCTCAAAATTCAAGGATTTCCTCACAGGGAAAGCAACAATAACCTTCAATAAATAAATTCAAAAAGCCATGACATGTATGAATGTCATGGCTTTTTTATTTCAACAAATAAACATTTTCAAAAAATCCACATTTTTCAAATAAATACAACAGAGCAGCTCTAATCCTATTTTAATTTTTCCGGATTTTGTTGTTCATTAAAAATACGAAGAACAATGATTGCAACCTCAGTTTCTTCATAGGTGATTATAAAGGGGAATTTATCAACAACTTTATATCTTACCGTATCATAAACAAACGAAGCAGCTTGGGGCATTTGTTGTATTTTCTCAAATGATTGTTTTATAGTTTTCTCAAATCTTCTACCAAGGCCAGCTTGTTGTGTATTATAATATTTTACAGCTTCCTGCAAATCCCGAATGGCATCTGTAGATACTTTTAACTTCAACATGCGTCCCAATCAATTTGATTCTCAGCAGTTTCCCAATCAATAAGACTATCGGGGTTCTCTTTAATCTTATTGCGCGTTTCTTCTATCGTTTCTATTTGCTCCGGTGACAAAATATTTGATGTCTTTTTATTCACTTTCACAAAACCAAGACTATTTACGAGTTCCATAAAAAAGTCCATCTTATTGTCCGGTATTTGAAGCATTAAGTGTTGCATAAGTCTTTATTTGTTTAATTATCATCTGCTGCTTTTAAAACAATTCTTTAACTCCACAGGCTAACATTACAAAATTAAGTAACAAATAGAAGCAATTCTTTTTTTCATCAAACATTTAAGGTTTACGTTCCTCCCGGTAAACATTTTCAAAAAATCCACATTATAATACCTAATTTTGCAGCATACTTTTAATGCGTCATGCCGGCCGATTCCCCGAAGCGATTTAACATCTGGACACCTCTTACTTTTTCTGTAATACTGATTTTAGGCATACTTATCGGTTTTCAGCTTAATAAATATTTGTTCAATAAACGCTCCATCATCAATGACGCAGACCGCAATGACCGTTTGGAAGAAATCATCGATGTTATCAACGCCAAATACGTCGATTCGGTTTCAACCGATTCTCTCTATGAAGATGCTATTTCGGGCATTTTAAAACATCTGGATCCGCATACAGTTTATATTCCGGCAAGAGAATTGGCTTCTGTTACAGAAAGCCTTGAAGGGAACTTTCAGGGCATCGGTATAGAATTTCATATTCTGAACGATACCTTAATGGTTACTTCTGTTTTAAAAAACGGTCCTTCATCAGATGCGGGCGTATTGCCCGGTGACAAGATAATTAAAGTAGGCGATAGTGTTGTAGCCGGGATCGGTATAAATGGCGACGATATTATTACCAAGCTTCGCGGGCTGGAAGGAAGTATTGTGAATCTTAAATTATACAGGCCGAGCAATAACGAGTTTATAGATCTTAAAGTAAAACGCGGCACCATTCCTATTTTCAGCCTGGATGCGGCTTATATGCTCGATGCTTCAACGGGTTATATCAGAATCAACAGATTTAGTGCAACTACTTACCGTGAATTCATGAAAGCGCTGAATGTCCTGAAAAAGTCAGGCATGAAAAAGATGATCCTTGACCTGAGAGATAATCCCGGCGGCTATCTGGATGCATCAACGGCTATCGCGGACGAATTAATAAGCGGTGAAAAATTATTGGTCTATACGCAGGGAAGAGCAAGCGAAAAGGAACAATATCTATCAGGGCAGAAAGGAAAATTTGAACAAGGCGAATTGGTTGTTTTGGTAGATGAAGGTTCTGCGTCTGCAAGTGAAGTTTTATCGGGCGCTGTACAGGATTGGGACAGAGGTGTAATTATGGGGCGCAGGACTTATGGCAAGGGCCTTGTGCAGCAACAATTTGATATGGGCGATGGCTCTGCTTTAAGGCTGACGGTGGCACGTTATTATACACCATCAGGCAGAAGCATTCAAAGGTCTTACAGCAAAGGCAAAGAGGCTTATGAAAATGATTTTGAAAACAGGTTTACCAATGGTTCGCTGACGAGTGATGATACGTTGACGTCATCTGATACCATGCGGTATTTTACAAAAGCCCTGCACCGGATTGTATATGGCGGAGGCGGTATCAAACCGGATATTGTAGTGCCTTATGAAAGCAAACGGTATGCAGGTGAGTTGTACGATCTGCTTTCTTCCGAAATTTTACCAAATACCATTTACGATTATTTCTCCAGGCATGCCGCAGAGTTTGCTTATTATAAAACCTTTGCTCAGTTTGATAAATCGTTTAAGATAAATGACGCCTTATTAAAGGCGCTTAAAAACAATCTGTCTGTAAAATACAGTACGCAAAGCAATAAAGTATGGAATGATGCCGCAGCCATGGCTACTTTACAAAACGATATAAAAGCCACTATTGCAAGAATGCTGTTCCGTACCAATGGCTATTATCAGGAAATAAATAAGGATGACAATATGGTTCAAAGGGCCTTAAGGATTTTGAATTCCAACGAATATTCAGCTATTGTGGGCAGGAATGGCCTCTAACCATTTTACCGTATTGTCTTTAACCGCTGCGCAAAAGTGATTCGCACCGTTCGTTAAAAACCAATAAGGACATTGTAAGACATGATGATAACGCAATAACTGCTGAAGCGTGATATCACTTACAGGAACATCGGGCTCCTTACATTCAATCAGCATCCAGGGTTTATGATCATAGTCATAAACAACAATATCATAGCGTTTTTTCAGGTTGTTGATTTTTATTTCTTTCTCGACAGAAATAAGCCCTTTGGGATATTCCATTACTTCGCACAAATAAACCAGAATATGTTGGCGCACCCATTCCTCCGGTGTCAACATCACATATTTTTTTCTGATAAAATCAAAAATATACCTGCCATTTTCCTGCTGTCTGATTTTAAAATCATGAGGAGGATAAATCAGGTGTAACATTATTTCAGGTATTAGATGATTAGACTTTAGGTAATCAGATTTCAGATATTAGATATTAGATATCAGATGTTAGATGTTAGAATTGGAAATTTCCACTTCTTTCATACGCAACATATATTTCCCCAGAATATCGAACTCAAGGTTAATAATATCGTTTGGCTGAAGGTTTCCAAACGTTGTATGTTCCAAGGTATAAGGAATAATGGTAACTGAAAAAGTATTTTTGCCCACATTGAATGCAGTAAGGCTTACACCATTTATACAAACAGAGCCTTTCTCAATCACAAGCGCGGCAAATCTTCCCGGAAATTCAAAATGAAACAGATGACTGCCATCGACTTCTTTTCTTTCCAGACATTTGCCTGTGGTATCTACATGGCCCTGAACAATATGTCCGTCAAGCCTGTCGCCCAGTTTCATAGCTCTTTCGAGGTTCACTGTCTTGCCGGCCTTCCAGGAACCAAGATTTGTCTTCTGCAAGGTTTCGGCAACGGCGGTCACCGTATGGCTTTCAGCATTGCAGGCAGTTACGGTCAGGCATACACCATCATGCGCTACGCTCTGATCTATCTTTACTTCTTTGCTGATTTCGCTTTCAATAGTAAAATGAATATTGCTGCCTTCGTGTTGAATATCTTTTATAGCACCTAAGGTTTCTATAATACCGGTAAACATTATAACCTGGAATTGATTTTGATTAAAAAAAAGATGCTGATTTCCTTGTATCGCTACATTCTTACGGCGGTTCCTCTGTGATACTTTATACCTTCGGGGCTGTTAATAGTAAAATCAATTTTCATGGTATTACGGTCCCCTGTATTTTTATTAATAAAGCCGTTCAAGGTATCGGTTTGTACACCACATAAAAATTGTCCGAAAGTTCCGCCGGGAATAGTATCTACATCTGCCCTGTTATATTTGGAAGCAGTAACATAAAAAGGAACATTTCCGCCACACCAGCCATTAACAGCCAGATGGGCTTTTAAAGTATCTTCGGTAGCCGTAAAGATCAGTTGCTTTATCTGTACGCTTTCCGTATCGCCGCTTTGTAAATAAATGGTATCGTGAAAAGTCCATGTGCCTACAAAAGAATCGACAGGATAGATACAAATAGAACTATCTGAAATTGCAGGGAAATTCCAATTATAGTTTATAGCTCTCGGATCATTACAATAAAAACCTCTTTCCGCCAATCGGGGGTCGGGTTCTGCATTGGGCGGATCTTTGTATTTCTTGCAGGCATAAAGGATAATAACCGGCAAGGCCAATATAATAAATACCAATTTTGTCTTTGATTGCATCATATATAAACGCAAAGATTCCTGAAAAATTTTTTAAGAGTCTGTAATTTTTACCGCCTGTTAAGCCGGAAACTATTTTTCGTCCTTTCCTTTAGGGCATTTCTTGCAGCGCTTGCCATGTTTGTATTTCTTGCAGCACTTCTTAAACTCACACATTCTTGCACAGGAAAGAAAATGCCCTGCAATTCCGCAAAACGGCTCCTGAACTATTTTTAAATGCTTCTCAACTACATCACTCATTTCTTCTCAATTTATAATTATGGTTTTATGGTTAAATTGAACCATTCAACCATTTCACCATTCAATAATAAAACAATCCCTAATGCGCATCCAGCCAGTTCCTGCCCGTTCCGGATTCCGCAATAACAGGAACATCGTTTGGCAAAGTTAAGGCAGATTGCATGTTTTCCACTACCAAAGCTTTCATCAGCTCCACTTCATTCAATGGCACTTCAAATACCAATTCATCATGCACCTGCAATACCATCCTCGATTTTACATTTGCCGCTTTCATAGCATCACTTATTTTAATCATAGCCAGCTTGATCATATCGGCGGCAGAACCTTGTATGGGCGCGTTAATGGCAACACGTTCGGCAAAACCACGCACTGTCTGGTTGGAGGAATTAATATCTGCCAACTTGATTTTTCTGCCCATCAATGTTTTGACGTAGCCATGCTTTTTCCCGTAAGCAATCGAATCGTCCATGTATTTCTTTACGGAGGAATATTCCTTGAAATAATTATCAATTATTTCTTTCGATTCCGTACGGCTGATGCCTAAATTCTCTGCAAGCCCAAAAGCCGACTGGCCGTATATGATACCAAAATTTACAGCCTTTGCATTCCTTCTTTGTTCAAAAGTCACTTCTTCTTCCGGCACACCATAAACCTTTGCAGCGGTTGCCCGGTGAATATCTTTTTTATCTTTAAACGCCTGAATCATGCTTACATCGCCGCTTACAGCCGCCACTACCCTTAGTTCTATCTGCGAATAATCTGCCGAAAGCAATACATGATTATCGTCAAAAGCCTTGAATGCTTTTCTTATTTCACGTCCCATATCGGTCTTAATCGGGATGTTCTGAAGATTGGGATTATTGCTGCTTAAACGGCCTGTAACAACTACAGACTGATTAAAGGAAGTATGGATACGGCCTGTTTTAGGATTTACCATCAAAGGCAGCGAATCGGCATAGGTTGATTTCAGTTTACTGTATTCCCTGAATACCAGAATGCTGTCAACAATCTCATGTTTATTGCGCAGCTTCTGCAATACATCTTCGCCGGTGGCATATTGACCGGTTTTTGTTTTCTTGGCTTTTTCATCCAGCTTCATCTTGTCAAAAAGCACGTCTCCCAACTGTTTGGGCGATGCAAGGTTAAACTGTACACCGGCTTGTTCATATACTTTTTGCTCTGCTTCCTTAATAGCTGTGCCTAATGCATCCGAATAGTTTTTCAGGAAATCGACATCAAGGCCAACACCTTCAAATTCCATTTGCGCCAAAACCGGCACTAAAGGATTCTCTACTTTATAGAACAAATCTTCTACCTCGGCTTCCTTCAATAATGGCTCAAACTGCTGTTTTAATTGCAATGTAATATCCGCATCTTCCGCAGCGTATTCTTTTATCAATTCCACTTCCACATCACGCATATTGCCCTGGCCTTTGCCTTTTTTGCCTATCAGGGTTTCAATGCTTACAGGTTCATATTGCAAATAGCGCATACTCAGCAAATCCATACCACGCTTACCTTCCGGCTCAAACGAATAGTGCGCAATCATGGTATCGAAAAGCTTGCCTTTTAAGTCGAAACCATAATTTTTCAGCATAAGTAAATCGTACTTTATGTTTTGACCTATCCAAAGAATATCTTCTTTTGTAAAGAGTACATTCAGTTTTTCAAGCAACTCTTTAACTTCTGCTTCTTTATCGGTACAGGGAATATAAAACGCTTCACCTTTTTCCCAGCTAAAGCTCAGGCCTACCAATTCCGCCTGCATGGCATCAGTTCCGGTGGTTTCCGTATCAAAGCAAATTTCCTTTTGTTGCAATGCCTGTGCAATAAAATGTTGCAAATCTTCTTCGGACTGAACCAGATGATACTGATGTGCTGTATCGCTTATATTTTTGAAATTCTCTGCTTCGGTAAACAAATCTATCTGCCCGAATGATGCAGTGCTGCTTGTTACAGGTTCTTCAATCGGATCTCCAAACAAGTCCAATGCTACAGGTTTAGAATCTGCTGCATTGGCAGGCGCCGGCGTTTCTCCTAAAATACGCTTCGCCAAGGTCCTGAATTCCAGTTCGGCAAAAACGGCGCTCATTTCCGCCTCATTTTTTTCCTTTATCCTGAAGTTTTCTTCGTGAAATTCAACCGGGACATTGGTAATAATAGTTGCCAGCTTCTTGGACATCAGCGCACTTTCCTTTCCTGCAGCTATTTTCTCGCCTAATTTGCCTTTAATATGCGGCGCATTGTCCAGAATATTTTCAAGCGTTCCGTATTCAGCCAGCAGTTTTGCTGCCGTCTTCTCGCCCACGCCGGGAATACCGGGAATATTATCTACCGCATCGCCCATTAAACCAAGCATATCTATTACCTGGTTTACATTATTGATACCCCATTTCTCACAAACTTCCTTCTCGCCCAATATTTCAAATGTGCCGCCTTTAAAGCCTGGTTTATACATGTAAATATTCTCACGTACAATCTGCCCGTAATCCTTATCCGGTGTAACCATAAAAACCGTGTATCCCATATCCGCAGCTTCTATGGCAAGCGTGCCGACAATATCATCAGCTTCATAGCCATCCAGTTCCACACATGGGATATTAAAGGATTCAACAATTCTTTTAATATCGGGAATAGCGCTCATCAAGTCTTCAGGCGCTTCCTGGCGGTTGGCTTTATAATCGGTAAAATCAATATGCCTTTCCGTTGGCGCATGTGTGTCCCAAACCACAGCCATGTGTGTCGGCCTTTCTTTATTGATTAAATCTACCAATGTATTGGTGAAACCAAATTGTGCATTGGTATTGCGGCCTTTGCTTGTAATCCTCGGGCTGCGAATCAGGGCATAATAAGCACGGTACACCAATGCCATCGCATCGAGTAAGAATAGTTTTTTATTATTATCAGACATTGTCAGATGTTGGATATTAGATTTTAGATATCAGATGTCAGATGTTGGATATTAGACATCAGGCATCGTAATTTCTATTATTTGTTCAATAAAAATAACAAGTGTGCGAATTTACGGATAATATTCGGGCGGCAACGCGGCCGTTATGTCTTTTGACCTTCGATACAATACGGGTCTTTGACCAACAGCAAATCAAATGAAAAAAGCGACAGTTGTAGACTGTCGCTTAGTATTTATGGCATTTGAAATTGCTCAGACCTGCTGACATTCCAAAAAATCTATTGTAATCGTATTTTCAGCTTACTAATCTTCTAAAGTAGGCCTGATTTTCTCATTATAATCATTCACAGCATGCTGGAAAATTTTCTTGGCCAGTTTTGCCCCCTGAAATTCTTCTATCTTAACTACCTTCTTCTCCAGCGTTTTATATTCTTCAAAAAACTGACGCACTTCGGCAAGGAAATGCTGCGGTAATTCGGAAATATCGTTGATATGGGCAACGCTCATGTCGTTTGCACAAACAGCAATGATTTTATCATCCGCTTCTCCCTGGTCCAACATGCGCATTACGCCGATAATTTTTGCCGGAACAATACAAAGCGGCTGAATGTCAATCTGAGACAAAATAAGAATGTCTAACGGATCGCCGTCATCGCAATAAGTCTGGGGAATAAAGCCGTAATTGGCAGGATAATATACCGATGAATATAAAACACGGTCAAGCATCAGCAAGCCTGTTTCTTTGTGTAGTTCGTATTTTGCACGCGAACCTTTTGGAATTTCAATGATGCCGTTTACCACATCTCCTGAAATATCGCCATAGTTTACTGTGTGCCAGGGATTAAATTGCATAGTAGTTTCGAGTTCTAACTCCACGTAAAATTATTTTCAGATTTTTTTTAAGGCTGCAAAGGTAAGGCTTACAGCAACAAAAAATGAAAAAAGGCATTAATTAAAAGCAACCTCTAACAATATTATTTTCTTTAATCCGGAATATTGCCCTAATAGGATCGTCCTGAAATGCATAAAAATCTTATACAACCATAACTGCAGTACCTTCCTGAAACGTTAACGAAATTACCATTAATACGTCCCTGAAAGCCCCTTTTAAGGCAATTATTAGGGTTTAAATAAAAACGCAAACCACAAACAACCAAAGGACTGCCGGTTTATGCAGCCTTTATTTTCATTCAGATACAGTAAGCAGGACAGCATCTATCGTTTAATGCAATTTTTATCGACTTTTGCAGGAATACAGCCATTTATATTAATGTCCGCACAAAACATGTCTTTCAACAAAATAACACCCTCCGATATTGATTTTTTCAGGGAAGTACTTCCGGCTTCTTTCATTCTTGCGGATGAGGAGAATATCGAAAGATGCTCTTCAGATAATACGGAGGATTTTGTTTTCCCTCCTGAAATAATCCTGCAACCCGCTTCAACTGAAGAGGTCAGTAAAATCATGCGTTATTGCAATGAGCATAATATTCCGGTTACGCCACGCGGCGCAGGCACAGGACTTAGCGGCGGCGCATTGCCTGTCCACGGCGGCATTTGCCTGGATATGCGCAGGATGAATAAAATCATATCTATTGATGTCGATAATTTTCAGGTGATAACGCAACCCGGCATTATTACGGAAGAATTGCAGAATGCTATAAAGGAGCAAGGTTTGTTTTATCCTGTAGATCCTGCCAGTAAGGGTTCCTGCTTCATCGGCGGAAATGTGGCGGAAAACAGCGGTGGCCCGAGGGCGGTGAAATACGGCACCGTAAAAGATTATGTACTGAACCTGGAAATAGTGTTGCCCGATGGTGAGGTCATCTGGACGGGGGCTAATACATTGAAAAATGCTACGGGTTATAATCTTACACAGTTAATAGTCGGCAGCGAAGGTACATTGGCTGTTGTAACCCAGATTGTACTGAAGCTTATTCCCTACCCTGCGGAAAATCTTTTGATGTTAGTACCATTTGAAATTGCCGAAGATGCCGCAAAAGCAGTCAATAAAATAATGCTTTCAGGCCATACGCCTTCTGCCCTGGAATTTATGGAAAAGGATGCATTAACCTGTGCTATCCATTATTCAGGAAGCAATGTTACAGTCCCTGAAAATATCCAGGCGCATTTACTGATTGAAGTGGATGGTAACGATAAAGAGGTGTTGTTTAAAGAAATGGAAAACATTTCATTTTTGATGGAAGATTTTGCAACGGGTGAAATTCTTTTTGCGGAGGATAGCGAACAGAAAAATGAGCTCTGGCGCCTAAGGCGTGTTGTTGGCGAAGCGGTAAAGCATAGTTCTGTTTATAAGGAAGAAGATACGGTTGTGCCACGCTCTTACTTACCTGAATTGTTGCATTTCGTAAAGAAAACAGGCAATAAATATGGATTCAAATCCGTTTGTTATGGTCATGCGGGAGATGGAAACCTGCATGTGAATATTGTGAAAGGCGATTTGTCTGATGAATTCTGGAATGAAGGGCTGCCTGTTGCAATCCGGGAGATCTTTGAATACGTACATTCTGTAAAAGGCACCATTTCGGGCGAACATGGAATTGGCTATGTGCAAAAGCCTTATATGAATATCGTTTTCAATGAAGTTCAGATGAACCTGATGCGGCAAATAAAGCAAATCTTTGACCCGAAAGGCATCCTGAATCCGGGAAAAATATTTTAGCTATAGATGCATTTATAAAATTGCATCCCGTAAAAGACATGATTAAACGTATTAATGCTGATTTAGACTAACTTTGCAAATATCATTTTGACGAAAAACAAATGAAGAAGATAATATTATTAAGCATTTTATGTCTGGGCATAGGCTCGGCATTTGCTCAGGAAACATACAACAGCAGCGGAAAAGCCGGAAAGGCAAGATATAAGGAAAATGCGGAACAAAAAGGATTTGACCCGCACCGCCTTATTTTTGGCGGCGGCCTCGGCCTCGGCTTCGGTACTTATACAAACATATATGTTGCACCATCTGTAGGGTACAGACTTACAGACAATTTTGCGGCAGGTATTTCTTTAGGGTATAATTACCTGAATATAAAGGATTATTATACCAGCTATAATGCCAATACCGGTGCCCAGAAATCTATGAATCTGTCGCAGTCTATTTATTCGGCAAGTATCTGGACACGTTATACCATCATTGAAAACATCTTGCTTCAGGCAGAGCTTGAAATGAATAATGTGGGAGATTACCAGACTTCCGGATCCAAATTTGACAAAGATGGTTGGGCTATTCCCGATGTACACAGGGTTACTATTCCAAGTTTATTATTAGGCGGCGGTTATCGCCAGCCATTGGGAAATGGGTCTTATCTTTTTATGATGGCGATGTATGATGTGCTTCAGAATATTTCTTCCAATACCAGAGACTTTCAGGGACAAAAGGTTTCTCTAAGTCCTTATGCGGGCGGCATTTTTCTGAGAGTAGGGTTTGCGATAGGCATTTAAAATTATTGAAGCATAAAAAAGAAGCCAGGTTAAAAGCCTGGCTTCTTTTTTTACAGGGTAATTTTCTAATTTGGGACCTTTATTGCTGAATCTTCTTCTGAAGTAATCCAAGAACCAAAAAACCAATGGGCAAACACCATTTAAGAAAAGATAAAACCTGTGAAAATTGCGGCCATACTGTAGAGGAACGTTATTGCAGCAGATGCGGACAGGAAAACGTGGAAACACGCCAGACCTTCGGGCATCTGGTAAGGCATTTTATGGAAGACCTGACGCATTATGAAAGCAATTTCTGGAAAACCATAAAGTACCTTTTATTTCGTCCGGCATTGCTGACCCAACATTATTTGTCAGGTAAAAGAATGACTTATGTTGCACCGGTAAGGCTGTATCTCTTCATAAGTTTTATTGCTTTCTTTTTGCCGGCTATCATCCCGAATTTAAACGAGAAGTATGAAAGAAAGCTAAATCCGGAAATATCGAGAAGTACTTACAGTACTGTTCAGAAGGAATTGGATTCATTGAAAGGGATAGAACATGACACTATAAATCTTTTAGGAGAAGATGCAAAAATCACGACTTCCAATATAGGCGGCTTCCAGACGGCAGAAGAGTATGATTCGGCGCAGAACGCCTTACCTGTAAAGGAAAGGGATAAAGGCCTGACATACTTCCTTAACAGGCAATTCCTTGATGCGGGCCATAACCTGTCAACCGAAGAAACGAAAAAGGAATTCATTGAAGGTGTAAAACATAATTTTCCTAAAGTACTCTTTATCTATCTTCCATTATTTGCATTTATAGTCTGGCTGTTTCATGGTAAAAAAAGATGGTATTACTTTGATCATGCCATTTTCACATTGCATAATTTTTCATTCCTGCTCTTAATTTCTACCATTTTTACGGTCATCAGTCATTTAATTCCCTGGCATTATATTGTAAATCCGGCTGTAATAACATTCCTGACTTTCATTATCGGCTGGTTCTGGAGCGTATATTATTTTTATCGCGGTCACCGGAAATTATATAAAGAAAGCATGGGGACATCTTTTTTCAAAGCGACCATTATTATTTTCCTTAATTCAATAGTATTCACGGTTTTGATGATTGGGTTTGTCTTGCTGATGATGTTTTCCATTCATTAGCTTTAAGCTTATATTATTTTCTATTTAGCCTTACATTTGCGTCCTTGTATTCTGAATGAATTTATTTTAATACTGCAATGTCTCAGCAACACATCTTACTTATAATTATCCTTTCTTATTTCGCCTTACTGCTCGGTGTAGCGTTTTATACAGCACGCGGCAGCAACAACGAATCATTCTTTGTTGGTAACAGGAGCAGTAAATGGTGGCTGGTGGCTTTCGGAATGATAGGCACGTCGCTATCAGGCATGACCTTCATCAGTGTTCCCGGAACGGTTGGCGGCGGGGCGTTCGGCTATTTTCAAGTAACATTGGGTTATTGGATAGGATACTTTATTGTAGCTTATGTGTTGCTGCCTGTTTATTATAAAATGCAGCTTACTTCAATTTATACTTATCTGGAAAAAAGGCTTGGCGTGAATGCCCATAAAACGGGTTCCTTCTTTTTCATTCTATCAAGGACATTAGGGGCAACGCTTCGCTTATATCTGGTAATTAAAGTACTGGAGCTTTTTGTTTTAAAGGATTTGGGTATTTCTTTTGAAGCAACAGCTGTTATCATTCTTGTATTGATATTGCTTTACACCTACAAAGGCGGCGTAAAAACCATTGTCTGGACCGATACTTTACAAACCACATTCATGCTGCTGGCTTTACTGGTAAGCTTGTTTTATATCTCGGGCCAGTTGCATTTCTCTTTATCCGAAGCCTGGGCTGCTGTTTCAAAGAACGGAATGACAAAAATATTTGCAACAGATCCTTTACCCGGCAATTTCTTTCTGAAACAGATATTGGGCGGCGCATTCATAACTATTGCCATGACCGGATTGGATCAGGAAATGATGCAGAAAAACATCAGCGTAAGCAACCTGAAAGATTCACAAAAAAACATGGTGGTGATGGGAACTATGCAAATGATCGTTGTTTTCATCTTTTTGTTTTTAGGTGGCGTACTTAGTATTTATGCTGCGCAAAATGGCATTGATGCCAAGGGCGATCAATTATTTCCGGCCATTGCATTGCAAAGCGGCTTGCCTTTCTTTATAACAATATGTTTTGTAATCGGACTGATTTCTGCTTTATTTCCAAGTGCTGACGGCGCTTTAACTGCATTGACGTCTTCATTCTGCATTGATATTCTGGGGATGAAGATGGGCAAGCATGGCGCAAAAATTGAAGGCGACAGCTTGCAGGAAGAAAAGAAAAAAACAAAGACAAGGCTTATTGTTCACAATGCATTTGCAGTGGTATTCCTCTTTTGTATTTTCTTTTTCAGGGTTGTTGATAATGGTTCACTGATTGATGTATTATTGAAACTGGCAGGCTTTACTTACGGCCCTTTGCTTGGCTTATTTGCTTTCGGAATACTTACACGCCGCACTGTTCAGAAGCAAATGCCATTCATACTTTGTATGATTGCAATGTTGCTTACACTTGCAATAGACATGGTAAATAATTATAGTTGGTATGTACCAAAGTTTGGTTTGTCTCCTTCAACAGAAGCTATGCTTACTAAGCTTTCCGAAAACATTTTCGGCGGCTATAAAATTGGTGTGGAATTACTGATTATAAATGCGGCGCTTACGTTTTTATTTCTGTTTCTTTTTTCCGGAAAATCATCAGGTAAAGCTTTTCAGCCTGTTCCCGGTTTGCAGAATGCAGCCGTAAATTAATTTTACACAATGTAATGTACTGCAATAAAAAGAGAGACGCGATTGATTCGCGTCTCTCTTTTTATTAGTTATCAATTGTGGCATTAATGCCTCTGTCTATCAACGCTTCGCACTTAGGTCGCAGGGTTTCGAAATCTCCTTTTTTAACCGCATATTTCCCTTGATAGTGAATGAACAAAGCACATTGCTCAGCCTGTTCGGGGCTATGCTCACATATTTCCACTAAGGATTCGATTACCCAATCAAAAGTATTTACATCATCATTCCAGATAATGATATTATGCAATTGCGCATCCAACACATCGGCATCCAATTGCTCCTGTTTCCAGGGATTGAATTCCAACATTGTTTTTTGATACGGTTCCATGATTTACGATTTTTTTAAATTTGGTTATTCTTTCAGTCCTACAAAATTAGGAAACAATCCTATTATGATTGCAACATTTCTTTTCTTTGCATTCTTATGGAAAAATTAAATTTTAGCAAAAAAACGATGGATGAACTTCAAAGAGCCGAAGCCGGCAGCATTGAAGATGCATCCCGGTTTCCTGTTTTTGTTATTTTGGATGACGTGAGAAGTATGCATAATGTAGGTTCTGCATTCCGCACTGCCGACGCTTTTCATGCCAAAGGTATTTTTCTTTGCGGTTTCACTCCCCGTCCGCCCCATCGGGATATTCACAAAACGGCCCTGGGCGCAACGGAAACAGTTCCATGGAAATTTGAAGAAGATATTACAATGGCAATAGAGACACTTAAAAAGGAAGGTTACGAAATCTGGGCTGTGGAACAGGCGCATAACAGCATCTCGCTGCAGGACTGTAGTTTTGGCAACGATAAAAAAATAGCTTTGATTTTCGGTAATGAAGTAACCGGCGTCAGCGATGCAGCTTTGGCTTTATGCGATGGCTGTATTGAAATTCCGCAATGGGGCACAAAGCATTCCCTGAATATTTCCGTAACGGTTGGCGTAGTGCTTTGGGAAATGGTAAAAGGAAGAAAAATCTAAATTCAATATAATTTCTACAATAAAAAAACAGGCTTTTCGTATATCGAAAAGCCTGTCTGAATATAGTTTCAGGTTGTTTTAGTCCACAACCACCATAAAATTCTGAATAGCGGGAGGAAAACACATTTGGTCATTACAGCTTTGGTATTGAACCGCACCTTTTATTTTATCTCCTTTTTTAGCGTTGAAATCTCTGTAAAAAGTCACTGTTTTTTCAAACCAGCGCACAACGGCATCACCAAAAACTGATACTTTCTCTGATTTGGGCGATTCCATTTCTTTCCAGTCATTGATCCATTTCCCACTTTGCATTTGTTCGGACGTAAAGCTTGTCGGAATTAAACTGCCGTCGCCACCGGGATCTTGCGCCCAGATATGAAATCCATTTGCAAGTGTTGCCTTTGCTTCAAGCCTGTAGGCCCCGTTATCCATTTTCTTTATCGAAAACTGCCAGCTGACAGGATTCTGAGGTGTGGATTTAAGCGGAGGAGCAGAACCAAATTGAGCATTACTATTATTTACACATAATGAGACTAACAAAACAACAATTATATATTTCAAAAAAACACGCATTGCAAAAACTATTTTAATATTTAATGTAATTAGAAGCAGTACGAATATAGACAAAAGATTTGTTTAATGGTTTACAGGCATAAAAAAACCCGTCGAAACGACGGGCCTTTAACAATTTATTTTTAGGCGGGTTATTTACCTGCGCCTTGAGGAGCATTTTGTTGTGCACCGCCTTGTTGCTGGCCGGCGCCTTGTTGACCTTGCTGCTGTTGCTGTTCTTGTTTAGCCGCTTTTTCAGGGCTAACGATATCTAATGTAAAAACAGTTCCGACACACAATACAGCAATAATAGCCATTGTGTACCATGTACCTTTTTCCATAACATCTCCGGATTGCTTAACGCCCATCACCTGAGAACCGATGCTTCCGAAAGAGCCTGAAAGACCACCACCTTTTGGTTTCTGAACCAAAACGAAAAAGCCTAATACCACGCAAGCCACTAATATTACTATGATTAAAACACTTGTCATCTTTTATATTTCTTTTTGTAAATTTTCGATTTGGGTAGCAAAATAAGTATTTTTTTCAGGATTCTGCAAACTTAATTTTTGATACATCTCAATGGCTTTTCCAATTTTGCCTTGTTTTGCATAAACTTTCGCCAATGATTCGCTTACCAGCTCTTCTTTCCGCGCAATGGAATTAACAGCCATTTCAAACACCTGTTCAGGAATTTCTTCGCTTTCTTCTTCTATTGCCTCTGCCAGTTTTTGTTGTTGCCACATGGCTTTCAATGCTTTCTGATCTGCTTCTTCTTCTTTTGCTTTCCTGCTTTTTACGCTGACATGCTTCAACCATTCCGCAAAACTCATTACTACCATAAGTGCTTTTTCTTCCTCTGTTTGTTCCGGTAAAATATCATCCATTTCCGGCATATCATTTGAAACGACAATGCCTTGCTGTAAAAAATAATCTTCGCTTGATGCAGGTTGAATCACTAATGTTTCTTCTTTTGCCGCAGCATCAGTCATTTCAATATTTATTTCTTGTTTTTCTTCGATTACCAGATTACCGGCGTTAATATGGATTTCTTTTGAAATTGTAATTTCCAGTGGTTCCGGTTTCGCCGCTGCCCCTGCTTTAAGGTGATGCAACATAACCGGATTTACGGGATGCATTTGTTGCAAGCGTGTAAAAGCAGCTGCGTCCTTATTTCCATTAATTAATAAAAAATAAGAAGCCGGGGCAAAAAAAGGATAATCTGCAGCCAATTGCAAAATAGCTTCCGGAGCAATTTCCTGTAAATGATGCGGCTCCTGTAGCCATGCCGATATTCTTTCTGTATTAATCAAGTTCAAATATTTTAATTCCTGAAGAAAAGATTGCTACCAATTTACAAACGCTTTATTAAAAATATCCTGTGCAAGCAAAGTAGAAATATCATCAATTAGCTTTGGTTCTGCTGCAGACAACTGTTGGTCGCCCGGAAAATCTGCAAACCTGGTAAAAGATTGCTTAAAGCTCGCCTTATCATCTTTTTTGTTCTTAAAATCCACTTCAACCGTTATGGTCAACCTGTTTTGGGATGCCTGAGTCTGCCCTGCCGCTGTTGTTTGCACACCGGTATAACTTACATTATAGGCAGTAATCGTCCCTTCCATATCGTAATCCGCAGCATCTGTATTAACAGACGCCAACCCTGTTTGAGAAAGGATTTTTTCTCTCATCTTACCGGTCATTACCGCACTTAAAGAAGGAGCCACATTAGGCGCCCTGTTCTCCAGATTATGAATATTGATAGTTTTACCTGTAATGCTTGCCCCTGTAAGACTATACACACCGCATCCTGTCAGGGACGGTAAAATAGCACAAACCAATAATACAGTAACAATTCGGATGGACTTCATATAGGCTGCGAAATTAAGGCTTATTATTTAATGATGATTTTACAGAAACAATACAATTGGCTAAAAACGGTAAAAATGCCGGTTTATTATCTATTTCCTTAGCTTATCAATCATATAAAAGTCTGCCAAAACCAGTGCTGTCATAGCTTCTACAATAACAGGCGCTCTTAATGCAACACATAAGTCATGACGGCCTTTTACAGAAAATGATTCCATCTTTCTGGTTTCAACATTAAAAGATTCCTGCATTTTAGGCGTAGAAGAAGTGGGCTTTACTGCAATCCTGAAAATCAGGTCATTGCCGTTTGAAATGCCGCCCACAATGCCACCGGCATTATTCGTCTTTGTTTTACCTTCTTCATTTATAATAGCATCATTATGGTCGGAACCAAACATTTTTGCAGCTTGAAAGCCTGCGCCGAATTCAACACCTTTTACAGCCGGAATGGCAAACATAGCATGTGCTATCATTGATTCCATATTATCCCAGAAGGGTTCGCCCCAACCAACCGGAATATTTTTGGCAATACATTCAATAATGCCGCCTACACTGTCTTTTGCATCAATGCCTTTTTGCAGGCCTGCTTCTATATTCTTTTCGCCGCCTACTTCTATAATTGTCGCTTTAATATCAATTTTTGAAAGTATCTTCTTTGCAATAACACCGGCTGCCACTAAACCAACCGTCAATCTTGCGCTGAAATGTCCGCTGCCCCGGTAATCTTCAAATCCGTTAAATTTCTCATGGGCAACAAAATCCGCATGCCCGGGACGTGGAATCGCTTTCTGGGCTTCATAATCCAGACTTCTGATATTACTGTTTTCAAATAAAATAGTAATCGGCGCGCCTGTAGTGAAACCATTAAAAATACCGCTTTTAAAAACGGGCAAATCGTCTTCTTTTCGCGGTGTAGTTCCCTTTTGGATGCCGCCTTTCCTTCGTTCCAGATCAGGTAAAAAATCTTCTGTCGTAAGCGGAATACCTGGAGGAACGCCATCCAGCGTCACGCCAACACAAGCTCCATGCGATTCGCCAAAAACAGCTACTCTGAAAATATTGCCAAATGAATTCATTTCTTAGATATTAGGAAATAGATGTTAGGATTATAGTTGATTCGTAACTTATTTGCTTTTTACTTTTGAATTGACATAAGGTGCCTGAAAAAATCAGGATAAGATTTATTTACTGCTTCAATGCCATCAATAGCTACAGGTGCTTTTGCAACCAGTGCAGCAATGGCGCAAGCCATTACGATTCTATGATCGTTATGCCCGTTAAGCGTTAAAGGCTCTGATATTTTTGTTTGCCTTACAATGATCATTTTATCATCCTGAATGGTAATGTGCACACCTAATTTTTCAAACTCTGCTTGCAATGATAATGTTCTGTTACTCTCTTTATGTTCTAACCTGTGGACACCTTCAATAACACTGGTACCATTACAATGTGCTGCCAGCGCAACTAATGGCGGAAACAAATCAGGGCAATCGGTTGCATCGAAATGAAATGCTTTCAACTCATGCTTTGTAACTTCAATCTGCTCCATCTGTATGGAAAGCCTGCAACCACAGTCCTGTAAAGCTTCCAACACTTTCTTATCCGCCTGCGTTGTAAAAACATCCAGACCTTTTATAATGACATTTCCGGCAATGGCTCCGGCTACCATAAAGAAAGCAGCACTACTCCAGTCTCCCTCAATTGTATAATTCAAAGTCTTTTTAACGATGCTATCTGAAGGTTTATATTTAAAAATAAATCGTTGGTATTGGTCATTTACAGGGACATTCATACCAAAATCCTCCATTACCTTCAGCGTCAGGTCAATATAGGGCTTGCTCTTTAAATTATCTACTTCAATACTGACATCTTCTTTTGCGCTTGTTCCGAATGCAAATAATATTCCGGTAAGAAGCTGTGATGTAATACTGCCATCTACATTGCAATTAACAGGCTTCAAAGGACCTTTAATCTCCAAAGGGAGCAAGCCTTCATTCGAAAAAACAGTTACGCCCAAACCCGATAAAAATGCTTCGATAAAATGCACAGGCCTTTTCAACAGACTTCCATGTCCGACGAATGTAACTTCAGTATTTAGTAATGCAGCAATAGGAGCAAACATGCGCAATGACAAACCGCTTTCAGCACAATCAATCATGGAAAACGAAGATACCTTGGGAAGGCCATCTGAAGTAATTTCCAGTTTTTGTGCGTCTGTATAAGTCACCTTAGCGCCTAATTGCTGAATGATATTTATAGCTGCTTTATCATCATTTGATTGTCCGTAATTGTCAATAATGGTAATGCCGTTTCTAAGTAAAGCGGCCGCACAAGCACGTTGCATTACGCTTTTCGACGCAGGCGCATGTATTGTTCCCTTTATTAATGTAGGATTAATGGTTATCTGCATGAATATCTTTTCTTAAAAATCCTTCTATCGTTACTATATCGAGAGGTTCTACCGTGGCCGTTCCTACCTGAGTCAACAATACATACTGAATATCGCTTCCTTTTCTTTTTTTATCTTTCTGAATATTAGCCAATGCTGTTTCTATATTAAAACCGAAATGAACAGGCAAATGATATTTCTTCAAAAGCATTATCACATCTTCTGTGTTTTCAAATCCCGTTAATGCTGATGAAAGTTTTGCTGCAAAGGCCATTCCGATACTTATAGCATAACCATGCGGCAGTTCATATACATTTTCGATAGCATGGCCCAAAGTATGGCCGAAGTTCAATATTTTACGAATGCCGGTTTCAAATTCATCTTCCTCTACTACCTTCATTTTCAGCAAAGCATTTCTTTCAATCAATAATGCTAAAGCTTCTTTGTCTTTCTGAAAGTATTCAATGGAATGTTCTTTCAAATTGTCAAACATATCAGCATCCAGAATACAGGTGTGCTTAATGATTTCAGCAAAGCCATTTATCCATTCTGCTTTGGGCAAGGTTTTCAGCAAATCAAAATCGTATAAAATAAATGAAGGCTGCCGAATCAAACCTGCCATGTTTTTATATTCGCCAATATCCAAACCATTCTTGCCGCCTAATGATGCATCTACCATTCCTAATACCGAAGTTGGTACAAACCCGCATTTTACGCCACGTTTATAAATGCCTGCAACAAACCCCGCGATATCTGTAACAACGCCACCTCCGACTCCTATAATCGTCGCATCTCTGTCTGCCTCTAATGCTATCAACTGACGAATAATGTCATCTAAAGCTTCCAGATTTTTAGATGCTTCACCGGCAGGGATTGTAATTACTTTCCAGGACTTGAATTGCTTTTGATAATGCAGCATTACATTTTCATCAGTAATGATAAAACTGCTTTCCGGTGGCGCCAATTGCTTTAATAAATCAAATGAAGCATCAAAATATAGCTGCGTTGTATTGCCTGAAATGTTATAGGTCCGATGATGCATGTATTTAAATTAATTAATAGCCTTACTTGTTATTGATTATTTTTTATTCATCACGGCATCCTGATGCTTGATACTTTCCAGATGAATAGCATCAAAATATCTTTTAATAAATTCTTCGCTAAGTCCTGCCAATGCACCGTTACGACAAACACGTTCCAATATCTGATTCCACCTTTCCGTTTGGAGAATAGTAATATCATGTTCTTTTTTATAGAATCCGATTTCTTCAGATACTTTCATTCTGTGATATAATAATTGCAGCAATTCATCATCCAGTCTGTCTATCTGTCTTCTGAGTTTCTCCAACTCTTCATGAATCAAAGGTGATTCAACACGCTCTTTTCTCCATACAATAGCATTTAATAATTCATCCAGTTTTTCAGGAGTTATCTGCTGCTTTGCATCGCTCCAGGCTTCATCAGGTGTAATATGGCTTTCGATAATCAGACCATCGTAATCAAGATCAATAGCGTTTTGAGTAACACTTTGCAGCATATGCCTGTTGCCACAGATATGAGAAGGGTCAATTATAAAAGGTAAATCAGGGAACCTGCGTTTCATTTCCAAAGCCAGTTGCCACATAGGCGCATTCCTGAATTCGGTATCGCCATAAGATGAAAAACCCCGATGCACCAATGCAACTTTTTCTATGCCCGACTTTAATACTCTTTCTACTGCACCCGTCCAGAGCTCCAAATCAGGATTGACAGGATTTTTAATCAACACCGGTAACTGCAGTCCCGTAAAAGCATCGGCCATTTCCTGCACACTGAAGGGATTAGCTGTTGTACGTGCGCCTATCCAGATAATATCGGTATCATGTTTTAAGGCATCTTCCAGTTGCTTTGCAGTTGCTACTTCTATTGCGAATGGCAACCCGGTCAATTGTTTAGCTTTTTGCAACCATGGCAAGCCTTTACTGCCAACACCTTCAAAATTACCGGGACGCGTACGCGGCTTCCAGATACCTGCCCGCAAAACATCTACTTTGCCTGTGGCTTTTAATTGTTGCGCTATGCGTATTACTTGTTCTTCTGTTTCGGCACTGCATGGTCCGGCAATGACCCATGGCCTTTTGTTCCAAAAATCCTGTATCGTCTGTAAATTATTAATCTCCGTTTGTTCCATGTTTCTATTACATCAGGCTGCAAAATTAGGCTTTCAAATCTGCATTATTTACACCGGACCAAACCCTTATAACATTCGCCTATAGTTGAATTTACTGATTTTGTTTTATATTGCGGTTTGACAAACCATAATTACTCGTTACTATTTTCAGTGCCTTTACAATGACCAATTTCGTTCCTATTTATCCGCTTGAAACAGTTGTCTATCCTGAAGAGACAATCAAATTAACCATTAACGACCATAAATATATTCAATTAATAAATGATTGTTTTGAAGAGCAAAAAGAATTAGGTATTCAGGTAATTATTGATGGGAAAACCATGGAATATGGTACTTTGATTGAAATAACCCAATTGGAAAAACATCAGGAAGAACATTACATCAACGTTAAAGCAAAAGGTTTACAAGTATTCAGGGTTTTAGAAACGATTCATGATATTCCTGAAAAAAAATATTCCGGCGCTATAGTATCTTATCCTGAAAACGATAAGATGAAAGTGCATCCAAGCCTTTCCAAACTTATCATTGACGAGGTTAAAAACCTGTTTGAAAAATTAAATATTGAGAATGTACTCCCGTCCGAAATGCAGGACTGGTCTTCTTATGAAATTGCACATAAACTGGGGCTGACCAGAGAGCAGGAATACGAATTGTTATCTATTTTTAATGAAGTGCAAAGGATGGAATTTTTGCGGAGGTATATGAATGGCATTATGCCGGAGGTGGATGATATTGAACTCATTAAATCAAGAATGAACCTGAATTAAAAAGGTTTTTATTGGATATTTCCGGCATAAAATTATATCTTACCAATCCTTAAATAATCAATCAATATGCGCCTTTGTATCGATTGGGGTAATTCCCGTATTAAAGCAGCCATTTTTCAGGATGAAAAAATAGTAAAAGATTACAACTTCTCAGAAGATGAAGCCCTTACAGGTATTGTCGGTCTGATGGAGACACATAAGCCTAAGGCTGTTATTTTAAGTGCAGTTGCAAACTATCCGCCTGAATTGAAAATGTTGCTTCAGGATCATGCCAAACTTATAATCCTGAACAGCAATACTTCTTTGCCGATTATGAATGCCTATCACAGTCCCGATACTTTGGGCGCTGATCGTTTGGCACTGGCAGTTGCTGCCAATCATTTGTTTCCTCAATATGACAATCTTGTCATCAGCCTTGGTACAGCTATTACCTATAATTTCCTGCCTAAAAACCGTGCTTTCAGAGGCGGTAATATTACTCCGGGTATGGAAATGCGTTTTAAAGCGCTGCATGAATTCACCGACAAGTTACCTTTGGTAGCCCAACAAGGTGATTTGGTTTTATTGGGTTACGATACCGAAACCAGCATCAGAAGTGGTGTTATGATGGGTATTGCAGCAGAAATAGATGGCATGATCAATTTCTATAAAGAGCAATATCCGACATTGAACGTAACACTGACCGGCGGCAATGCTCCTTTATTTGCAGATAAAATAAAAAATCAGATTGCACACGATTCGCAGCTTTTACTAAAAGGCCTGGATGTGATCTTAAGACATAATGTGAGATAGATTCCGGATATCTGGAATTTGCAACATAATATCTATATGGAATTATCCGTTGTTCTGCCACTCTTTTGAAGAGTGGTTTTTTTATTGTTAAACCCAATATCTTTGTCCAATCATGATATCATCCGAGCGGCTATTCCATCTTATTAAAAAAACAGGGATCCTGATTTTGCTTCCTGCCATGTTTATATTTAATAGTTGTGAAAATGATTTATCGAAATTGCCCGGCAATAGCGACCTTAAAGATCTGGATGCAGACAGAGCTTCGGAAGTGACTTTTATTTACAGCGAAAACGGAAAGACAAAAGCAAAGCTATATACCAAAGAATTTGTTGGCAATGAAAATGCAAAACCGCCTTATATTGATTTTAAGAAAGGTGTAAGAATGGAACTCTTTGATGAAAATCTTAAGATTGAAAATATAGTTACAGCCAAAACGGCCCGTTATTACAACAAAGATGGCAATGTGATAGCCAAAGACAGCGTAGTGGCCCGTAATGCAAAGGGTGAAAAACTGCAATCTGAAGAATTAATCTGGAACCGGAAACTGGAAAAATTCTATACCGAAAAGTTTGTCAGGATTACCACCAAAGATCAAATAGTTTGGGGCGAAGGGCTTGAAGCTAATCAGGATTTTAGCCACGTCATCATAAAGAACCAACGTGGTTCCATTCCTGTTAACAGCAGTGATTTGCCTTTGGAATAGGCTTGTCTGACTTTGATTCTTTTTTAGGCATTGCTGTTGTTTCAATCATTTCAATAAGAAACACGATTGCCATTCATAAATTTCCTTCCTATTCGCTATGCCAGCTATCAAACAATAATTGCAGATAGTGATTTTCTTCAACGGTAATAATACCGTCGGCCTTTGTAAGATCTAATGCAAATTGAAGTAAATTATTTCTTTCTTCCGGAGTAGCATCGTCATAAAAATCATCCATATACTTAATGAAATGGCTTTCCCATTGATCGGGAGTCAAGTTGCTGATAATGGCCATTTCGTTATCGAGGCTTACGTGGAAGGGAAATTCCTGTTCCAGATAAGCCCTTATTACCATATCTTCTGAAGTCTTAAATCTAAAATCCGCCGCTGCTAATATCATCAATAAATGGTAACCTGCTATCGTTTTGTTCGTCCTGTTGTTCGGCATTCAATAAATTCTTGGGGGTTAACGGTTATTAATTGGTCGGTTGGCACCAATATTGAACTCCAAACAAATAATACATCTTTATCCTAAATCGGGTTTGCCATTAAAAGATTCAGATCTGTAAATTTGATATTAAATCTTTTGGCAATCGGAGCATTCGTTACGCAACCTTTATATAGATAGACGCCATTTCTGATGCCGGGCTTGGCTTGCAATAAATGTTCCACGCCTCCCATGTCGGCACATTCCAGCACAATGGGCATTAAAACATTGCTGATAGCCCTTGATGCTGTACGGGAAACACCCGATGCGATATTGGGAACACAGTAATGAATGACATCGTATTTCTTAAAAGTCGGGTGCTCGTGTGAGGTAGCTCTTGAAGTTTCAAAGCAGCCACCACGATCAATACTTACATCCACTACAATCGAGCCTGACTTCATATGACTCACCATCTCTTCGGTTACGACTACCGGCGTTATGCCATTCACCGGCTTTAGCGCACCTACCGCCACATCCGCATTTACCAATTCTTCCTTAAGCACTCTGGGGTCAATGACAGATGTAAATAATCTCCTGCCGATATTATTTTGCAAACGCATCAATCTGTAAATAGAATTATCAAAAACTTTTACAGAAGCGCCCAGGCCAAGAGCTGTACGCGAAGCAAATTCACCCACTACACCTGCACCTATAATAACTACTTTAGCCGGTGGCACGCCTGAAATGCCGCCAAGCAATATACCTTTACCATTATGTACATTACCTAAATATTTGGCCGCAGTCAGTATAGCAGAACTTCCTGCAATTTCACTCATAGAACGGACAATAGGATAAATGCCGGAATCATCTTTAATAGAATCGAAAGTAATACCAATAATTTTCTTTTTCATCAAAGCCTCTACCATAGATGCTTTCAGAAAAGGAAGGTGTATAGGTGAAATTATAACATGATTGGGTTGTAATAGTCCGATTTCTTCTTCTGAAATAGGAGCTGATTTTATAATCATATCAGCTTTATACACCTCAGCCTTGTCATAGACAATTCTCGCGCCGACTTCACTGAAATCATTGTCAAAATAAAAGGAATGCTCGCCTGCATTATGTTCCACAACGACCTCATGGCCATTCTGAATTAAAATATTAACCGATTCGGGCGTCAGCGGAATCCTGTTTTCCTGAAAAGAGGTTTCTTTTGGAATACCAATAAACAGACGTTTCCGGCGTGGAATGATTTCCAGCGTTTCTTCCAATGGAATGTAGGAAAAGGACGGAGAAATATGAGGTTTCGTTATCATATAAAATGGAAGGGTAAGATAATGCCTTTTCCGCTATTTCAAAAAAAATGGCTCCAATTATTATTTATTTTAACGGAAACGAAACAGCCAATCCGTTTCTTATTAATATCATTCTGTTTTTTTCCTTTAAATTGCTGCAATAATAAAACCTGTGTTTTGACGATTCGTTATTTCCTTCGGAAAATCTTTTATGGCTTCACCGTAATCTGGGGTATCGTAACCTTAGTGTTCCTGCTTTTCAATGTATTGCCTGATGATCCGGCAAGGCTTACTCTGGGACAACGAAGTGATTTGGCTTCTGTAGAAAATGTAAGAAAGGAACTAAATCTTGATAAGCCCGTCGGCATGCGCTATTTGCTGTATTTAAATGATTTGTCTCCGGTAAGTCTTCATAAGAACATAAAAGACAATACTGCGAAATACAAACCCTACCTTTCTTTTCATATTGGTAAAAACAAAGAACTTCTTCTTAAAAATCCATATCTCGGCCGCTCTTATCAAAGTAAAAGACTGGTATGGGATGTTTTGTCTGATGCATTGCCCGGAACCATTATCCTTGCTTTTGCCGCCATTGTTTTTGCAACCATTTTCGGTATTGCTTTAGGTGTTCTGGCAGCTTTAAAAAAAGACACCTGGCTCGACACATCTGCTATCCTGGCAAGTGTAGCAGGCATTTCGGCACCGTCATTTTTTGCCGGGTTGTTGATTGCCTATATTTTTGGTTATGTTTTGAGCGATATTACGGGCTTAAGTATGGTTGGCAGCCTTTGGGAATATGATACATTCGGCGGACGCTATCTTTCTGTGAAAAACCTGATCTTGCCTGCTTTAACTTTAGGCATCCGTCCTTTAGCTATTATTACGCAATTAACCCGGAGTTCTCTGCTCGACGTGCTTTCACAGGATTATATCAGAACCGCTTATGCCAAAGGCCTGAAAAAATATCAGGTAATATGGAGGCACGCTTTACCAAATGCCTTAAATCCTGTTGTAACTGCAATTTCCGGTTGGCTGGCGGAATTGCTGGCAGGTTCTTTCTTTGTGGAATTTATATTCAGCTGGAAAGGTATTGGTAAATTAACAGTCGATTCTTTAGACAAATTTGATTTTCCGATTGTAATGGGCGCCATTCTGATAACCGCTACCATTTTTGTTCTGGTAAATATGTTAACAGATTTGCTCTATACAAAAATTGATCCGAGGATTAAGTTAAGATAGCAATAAAATGTGTTTGACATTCTTAATCCTGGCAAATACCATTACTATAGAAATCATTTTGCAGATCAAATTTTCATTTATACAGAATTTCTTATAAATTAGCTGAAATTTTTAAAATCACATGAAGAAATTTACATACTTAGCTTTTGCTACACTTAGCATTTTGGCAATTGTCTCCTGCAAAAAAACCGTTATTGATATGAATGCCAATAATAGCAATAATAGTAGTGGAAGTAGTGCAGGGAATAATTCCAATGGCTCAAATAATAATACCAGCAAATTTGACTGGACGGGAACTGCGCCTTTTTCAGCGAAAGTTGATGGTACTTTATTTGTGATTGATCCAGAAAGTTTCATGCCATATGGCAATAACTTTGGTCAAATTAATGTTGGCTATTGGGATATAAATACCAGTACCCATTTGAGTCTTTGGTTTAACTCTAGCGCAACGGCTGGCAATATCTATTCTTGCACAGTCCAATACCAATTGCCTAATGTAAGCATTCATGGACCAGGAAAAGTTAAAATTATTACTAATAACTCAACCGAAGTAGAAGGTTATTTTTACGGAACTCCATCTAACAGTGACACTACTTTTAATATTACAGAAGGATATTTCAAAGTGCCGAAATCATAATAGAGATTGACGGTATTTTTATTCGATAAAGCTAAAAGAGACAACTACTTTAAAGTTGTCTCTTTTTTATCTAAAATAACCAAATAATTAACTACGTCTCCATTTTCAATCTTTTCCTACCTTTGTGACCCTTCTGCAGGAATGTCTATTTGTCAGCAATAAGTATTTTTGCACGATATTTGATCAATAATAAAAAAGGCAAAATTCAAAAGGTCAATCTCAATTTTGAATTTTAAATTAAACAATGATTGTAAAACGTATTTCTTATTTCACCTTTATGGTTGCTATCACCACGATGGCTACCGTAAGTTCGTGTCAGAAAGCAAATGCGAATACAATTTCTCCCGAAGATTTTAATACGATTGTTGCTGCACTAAGCGAACATGAGTTATTTGATTTTGGTTTTCAGTATGAAGACGCTTCAACAGACTATAACCTTAAACTTCAAAGGCTCTTAAAAAATAAAGGTCTCAAAGCCGGCACTTTTCAAATAAAGGCGGCGTCTTCGGGAAAAGAAAAAGTACTCAACCTTATTCTGGTTGTTGACAAAAACTACAGAGGCCATGTAGGCTCTGCCATTTTTGACAGTTATCCGGACCATATTTCCTTTCGGCACTCCAAGTCATATAGTCAATCTGACAAAATATCTCTTCCTTTTTTTGCAGCCGATATCCGAAAAGATATTGCGTGCAGAAATCTTATTTTATTGATATAGAATTTCATTAGGGTTCATCAGAAACGGACCGTTGTTGAAGTGTAATTTTATTATACGCTTTAATGAGTCAGTGGCATTTTGCCAACTCAAATTTCTATTTTCAAATTTCAAAACACAAACAATGTTAGGTTTTATCAATAAAATTTTCGGTGGTAGCAAATCCGAAAAAGATGTAAAAAAAATTCAGCCCTTAGTAAAGGAAATCAATCAGCATTTTGAAAGCTATCAATCTTTATCCAATGATGAATTGCGTGCAAAAACACAATCTTTTCGTGATCGTATAGCAAAGCATTTAGCTGATGTTGATGCACAAATCGTTTCTAAAAAAGCAGAAGCAGATAGCATCACAGATCTACATGAACGCGAAACAATTTATAATGACGCTGATAAATTAGAAAAGAAACGTAACGAATTACTGGAAGAAGCTTTGGAAAGCATTTTGCCCGAAGCTTTTGCAGTAATGAAAGATACAGCCCGCCGCTTCAAGGAAAATACTGAAGTCATTGCAACAGCAACAGATTTAGACAGAGATTTAGCTGCAACCAAAGATTATGTTCGTATTGAAGGCGATAAAGCTATTTATAATAATACATGGTCGGCTGCCGGCGTTCCTGTAACCTGGAACATGCTGCACTATGATGTTCAGTTGATTGGCGGTACAGTTTTGCATCAGGGTAAAATTGCCGAAATGGCGACAGGTGAAGGTAAAACATTGGTTTCTACCCTACCTGCTTATCTGAATGCTTTAGCGGGCAAAGGCGTGCACGTTGTAACGGTGAATGACTATCTGGCTCGTCGTGACCAGGAATGGAATGGACCTGTATTTGAGTGGCTGGGACTTACTGTTGATTGTATCGATAAACACCAGCCAAACTCTCCGCAACGCCGTAAAGCTTATATGGCGGATCTTACATACGGTACCAATAACGAATTCGGCTTTGATTACCTGCGTGATAACATGGTGCATAATCCTGAAGAAATGGTGCAACGCAAACATCATTTTGCAATGGTGGATGAGGTGGATAGCGTATTAGTGGATGATGCACGTACACCGCTTATCATTTCCGGCCCGGTTCCAAAAGGCGATGAACAACAATTTCATATCCTTAAACCAAGAATTGAAAAAATAATTGAAGCTCAAAAACGCATCGTAAACCAAAGCTTGACCGAAGCAAAGAAATTAATTGCAGAAGGTAAAACAGATAAGGATAACGGTGGTTTACATTTATATCGTGCTTACAGAGGTTTACCTAAAAATACTGCAATCATTAAGTATCTGAGTGAAGAAGGTAACAAGCAAATTTTACAAAAAGCAGAAAACCATTTCATAGGCGAGCAACAACGCAATATGCCTAAAGTAAACGAAGAATTGTATTTCTATATTGATGAAAAACAAAACAGCGTTGACCTTACAGATAAAGGCCTTGCAATGATTACAGGTGCCGGTGAAGATCCTAACTTCTTCATACTTCCTGAAATCAGTGTGGCATTAGCTGATATTGAAAAGGCTGATGTCACTCCTGAAGAAAAATTACAACGCAAAGATGCGGTACTTCAGGAATATGCAGCCAAAGCTGACAGAATCCATTCCGTTCAGCAATTGTTGAAAGCCTATACTTTATTTGAGAAAGACGTAGAGTATGTGGTAATGGATGAAAAAGTAAAAATCGTTGATGAACAAACCGGTCGTATTATGGAAGGCCGCCGTTACAGCGATGGGTTGCACCAGGCGATTGAAGCAAAAGAAAATGTAACGGTAGAAGCTGCTACACAAACCTTTGCTACAGTTACTTTGCAAAATTACTTCCGTATGTACCACAAGCTTTGCGGTATGACAGGTACGGCTGAAACAGAAGCAGGTGAATTCTGGGAAATCTATAAACTGGATGTGGTAACAATTCCGACCAATGTCGCTATTGCACGTAATGACCGTCAGGATTTGGTTTATAAGACTAAACGTGAAAAATACAAAGCTGTTATTGATGAGATTGAAGCAATGCGAGCAATAGGCCGCCCGGTATTGGTGGGTACAACTTCAGTTGAAGTTTCTGAATTACTGGGACGTATGTTGCAGCAAAAGAAAATTCAGCACAATGTACTGAATGCAAAACAGCACTCCCGTGAGGCACAAGTAGTTGCCGAAGCAGGTTTGGCAGGCGCTATTACTATTGCTACCAATATGGCGGGTCGTGGTACGGATATTAAATTAGGTGCAGGCGTAAAAGAAGCGGGTGGTTTGGCTATCATTGGTACAGAGCGCCACGAAAGCCGTCGTGTGGACAGGCAGTTACGTGGTCGTGCCGGTCGTCAGGGAGATCCGGGTACTTCTCAATTCTTTGTTTCTCTGGAAGATGATTTGATGCGTTTATTCGGGTCAGAACGTATTGCTTCCATGATGGACAAAATGGGTCATAAAGAAGGTGATGTATTGCAACATGGCATGATTACCAAATCCATTGAAAGAGCACAAAAGAAAGTAGAAGAAAACAACTTTGGTATCCGTAAGAACTTGCTGGAGTACGATGATGTAATGAACACTCAACGTGATGTAATTTACAAACGTCGCCGCCATGCTTTATTCGGAGAACGTCTGGCTATAGATTTGGATAATGCCATGTATGATGTTTGCGCAAATATTGCTGAAGAATTTGGCGGAGATTTCGAAAACTTCAAACTGGAAGTGGTAAAGCAATTGGCTATGGAGCCGGATATGAAGCCTGAAGATTTGAAAGACAGCGCGAAAGCAGGCGATAAATTATATCATCAGGCTAAGGAATTCTATCAACGCAAAATGGATAGCATGCGTGAGCATTTACATCCGCAATTTGTAAATATCCAGAAAGAACAAGGCGGTCGTGTTGAAAACATAGTTATACCATTTACAGATGGCATCAGAGGCATGCAATTGTATGTCGGACTGCAGGATGCTATTGAAAGAGAAGCAAAACCAATCGTTGAAACATTGGAAAGAAATATCACGCTTTCCATGATTGATGAAGCCTGGAAAGACCATTTGCGCGGCATGGATGATTTACGCCAGTCCGTACGTATGGCTTCTTACGAACAAAAAGATCCGTTGTTGATTTACAAATTCGAAGCCTTTGAATTATTCAAGAAAGCTTTATTGGAAATCAATCAGCATATCATTTCGTTCTTGTTCCGTGCAGGTATTCCTATGCAGGAAGCGCCACCACAACCGGTTCAGCAAGTGCCTCAGCAACGTACTGACATGAGCCAGATGCATAACAATAAAGCAGAGATTGATGCGGCTGGAAGTGCATATGCAGCTGATGAAAATGATTATTATACAGAACCGACTGCACCACCGGTAAAGCGTCAGCCAATGGTTGCAGAACCGAAGATTGGCCGTAATGATCCTTGTCCATGCGGTAGTGGCAAAAAATACAAAGCGTGCCATGGTGCGCATTTATAAGCACATAACAATACTTGTTATAAAAGAAAAACTCAAGCTTTAAAGCTTGAGTTTTTCTTTTATTTACAGGAGTAATTACATTTTCTTTGTTGAACTAATCTCCATCATTTTAAACATTTTTCCCGTTTTAGGATCCGGGCCGTACATTTCCATTTTATGATGTGTGTCGTCAACAATACTAATTACTTGTTTCGTTTCACATTCTTTACCCGGATGGCAAATATCAGGAGACATTCCCGAAAGCGTTAAAGTTTTAGCAGAAGCATCATAATCACCGGTTAAATGCATCACACCTGTACCAAAATTATCTACCCATATATCCACAAACTTTTTAGTTGCATTGTCATAAGCTAACAAATCATGACCTTCAAAAGACATTCCCATCATATCTCCTTTATGGGTACTGCTAAGATATTTGCCACCCAGAATCATTTTATATTCGGCATGTACTTTTGATTGCCTGGGAGCCGAACCTTCATAATCCCAGGAAGTCATATCGCCTTCCCATGATCCTTCCCAGGAAGCAAGCATTTTGTGCATTTCTCCGGGAGTAGCATATTCCATCCACTTTTGCATCATAGTTGCCGAATCAACCGGAACCCAGGCCTCTTCAGTCTTCGCATCATTAGTTGCAGTAGTTACAGTATCATTTTTTACTGCCTCATTCTGATTTCCATTATTGTTGCAGGAAACCAATAATAGTGCTGCCGCACATGAAAGTAGGAACGTTTTTTTCATATTTTGAAAATTTAGAAAAACAAAATACAAATTTATCCCATAGATAAAGAATCGGTTTGTTAAGAAACAGATAATTGTTTATTCCTATATAGCGTTAATCGAGGATATAAATAATCGAGGATGTGAAGAATAAAAATCGTCTTATTTCGTAATTATAACCGTTCCTCCGCTATCGGGAATAGGAACGTAATTGATTCCATTCTCATTACAATATTTCAAAACAGCCGGGCGGGCGCCTTTATATTCATCGTTATTAAAATCATGAATAAAAATATAACCACCTTTTTCAAGTCTGGGATAAAAGAAAATCAACCCCTGAAGAATGGGCTCATAAAGGTCTGCATCCAGACTAACGAAGCAAAAAGAATCTTCTACATCTGAAGCTGTATCAGGGAAAAAGCCTTTTTTCACAATACACTTTTCAGGATAAGGCATGTTACTCATTACCATTTGCACACTTGTATCGGAAAAATCCTGATCACCTTTTGAATACCCGCTATTTTTTTCAACCTCCACATCTTTTCCGTCAAAGCCCTCGAAAGTATCAAAGAGATAAAGTTTTCTGTCGCTAAACAACTTATTCATGCGCTTTGCAAAAACACCCTTATAAACGCCTACTTCCGCTATATTTCCCTTCACACCTTTATTAATAATTTCTTCATAGCAAAGCCCCAAAGTTGAAAAGCGCACATAGTCATAATTAGGCGGCAGACTTTGGCTCGATTTATAATTGAGCGATTTGGTCAGGTATAAGCTTTTAGTCGCTAATATTTTGGACAACGAATGAAAGAGGAATCTTGAAACGGACATATAAGTTATTTCACAGAATATATAATCTATGATGGAAATTGTTCTTTTTAAGCCTTCAAAAATAGTGTATAAATTTCATTCTTTATACCTTTAAAAGGTACTTCTCTTTCCAAAACAGTGAGGAAGATTGCAAATAACGATTGAATAAATAATTATAGCTGTACAACGCATTAAACAAAACAGAATAAAAGCACGTAGCTAAAACACGAAGCAGTATTCCTGACAAACTTAGTACCATTGATTCAAAGCCTATTCCTTAGATTTGCAAAAATCGTAAAAACCAATGCAAATGACCCCCGAACATTTTTTTGAGCTATTCCTGAAAGAGCTGGAGCAGCATGAAGAGATGCATCGTTATTATAAATTTTTAGGTAAGCCTTCCTCTTTTCATTTCAGAAAGAATTATTTTTTAGAAAGACTCAGATACATAGCCGCGCATATTAATAATCCGGCAAAAGCGGTATGGGATTGTGGTTCAGGCTATGGAACAACAGGTCTGTTCCTTGCCATGAATGGCATAAAAGTACATGGTACAACCCTGGAGTTTTATTTTGAAAGTGTAAATGAACGTTACGGATACTGGAATCAGTTCGGGAATGCCAATTTATTTACCTGTTCGTATGAAAACTTATTTGATGCGCCACCACCGGCTGAAAGCTACGACTGCATCATAGTTCAGGATACGCTTCATCATCTGGAACCAATTGACGATGCTTTAGGGATTTTTCATAAAGCTTTAAAAAAGGAAGGCAATATAATTGCCATCGAGGAAAACGGCAGCAACATTATCCAAAATATTAAGCTTTATAAATACAGAGGTAATAAACGTATTATCAAGCATTGGGATGAAAAGTTGCAGAAGGATATCTTAATCGGCAATGAAAACATCAGAAGCCTTAAAGAATGGAACCATCTGATGACAAACAATCATTTTGAAGTTGATAAAAAGTCGATACAATATGTACGTTACTTTTTACCTTACAGGTATAAGAATACGGATCCTGAAACTCTTTTGAAAATGGAAAATGAAATTCAGCAAAAAAGCAAACTCAGAAAAGAATACCTGTTTTTCGGACTGAATTTTAAAGCAAACAAAAAATAAGCGTCTTTTTGCGAGAAGTGAATCTATTATTTTTTACAGATTTGACAACTTTTAAAAAGTTGTCAAATCTCAAATTCTACAGTGATAACCTTTTTTAGATTGTTTATCCCTTTCAAAAGTTGTCAAATCTAAGGCGATGAACTTTATTTCGGGTTAATTATCTCCTTAAACTTCTCTTTCAGATAGTTTGTTTTGAATAGCGCTTCCAGTTTTGGATAATTATCCTGGTCGCTTGTTCTTGAAAACAGGATTTTCGTTACTTCATACCTTCCTGACTGCGTCTCAAGATTATTAGCTATAATCCGTACCTGTTCTGTTGTGAAGCAGTATCTGTTCTTGTCCTTATTCAGCACTTTCAATTTGTCATCATCGGTTACCTGATCAAGAATTTTCGTTGCAAAATCTTCAAAAGCATCATTTGACATTGCGGTTTTGCAATCTGAATTCGGAATACCAGGAGCAACTAAAGTATTATTGCCGGCCTCTTTCTTATCTTCTTCAAATTCATCGGCATCTGCAGCAGCAAGCCTGTTATCTGTATCAGGTTCTATAGTACGTCCCGGTCTGGTTGCAACGGGAACAGTTGCTACAGGAACAGTAGCAGGAGGTATGCTTCCACCGGCAGTGTTCAGTTCCATGTCAGGAATAAACTTGCGCTCTTTCGGAGTTTCCGCCTGATTTACGGCATCATCGGTTTTCGTTTTTTTCGATTTGGTTTTTGCAGAAGGTACAAATGCAGGTAAAGTTTCCGTCGTATTTACCTGCGATGAAGTAACAGGAGGTACATTTACGGCTGCGGTGTTTACGGGCAATAGCCGATCATCATTAATATCATTACCCGAAACCAATGAAAAGCCCTGCTGCATATCATACAAAGCAAACTGGCGGTCATTTATTTTCTTCAACAGAAAACCTCTGCTGCCACCTTCTGGGATTTTTACAACGAACTTTTGAGGCGGAAACAAATTCTGCTGAAATAAGATTTCTATATTGGTTACACCCGCATCAAGATTGGGAAGAATACAGTAATTCTTACCTAACCTTGGCATCATTTGTCCTTCCAGCTTTACATAAAAAGGTGTTTGCTTATCACCTTCTATATATATATAAGCATAATCTTTGGCCATCAAGGTATTAACAGAAAAGGCCAACAATAAAAGTATAGACAGGATATGTTTTTTCATCGGTTCATCTTTTTGCGTCATAGCAATTAAGCTAATTCAATCAGCACTTCACCTTTCTCCACAGCTTTACGTTCTTCAACTTTAATAGCTTTTACAATTGCATCTGCCGGAGCTTTAAAAACATTTTCCATTTTCATAGCCTCCAGAATCAATACAGGCTCTCCTTTCTTAATGTTCTGGCCTTCCTCCACCAATATTTTTAATATCAGGCCCGGCATTGGCGCTTTAATGGTATCTGCTTTCTTTACGGTAGAAATATTAAGGCCCATGCTTTGCAAAAGCTGGTCAATCGGTTCTTTAATGGAAAGTTCATATATATTTCCATTAATCTTCAGCTTCATTTGTTTGGCATCGCGATCAATATTTTCAATAATGGCATTATAGCTCTTTCCATTTGCAAGAATGCTGAAAGTACCATCAGGCAATGCTTTCATGTCCCATGAAACAGCAGATTCGTTTAATTGTGCTATATCGTTCTCAACAGAAACATTCCATTCGGAGCGATCGTTTATTTTAATTTTATTCATTTATAATTGTGCAATAATAGCTGCAAATGTAAGGTTTTATACAAAGGCATTTTTCAAAATCCAAATTTTTACTTTGTCAGAAAAGAGTGCCTGCTTCAAAAATCAGGACACAATTTATAGAATAGCTTTACCTTTATTTTATCAAAACTTCACCAATAAATTTACTTTAACGATATTAATCATCAATGTCGCGTTACTTTTTAGCACTTTCAAAAGCCTGTTGTCTTATTTTCAGCTTATTGTTATTCTATGCTGTATTCAGGATCTGCTTTTTTCTTTTTAATCAAAATACCTTTACAGATTTATCTTTCGTCGATTTTATAGCCTTAATGCTTCATGGCATAAGATTTGATCTTTCAGCCATTCTTGCACTGAATGGTTTACTTGCGTTTCTTTTATTGCTTCCCTTCGACACTTTAAAATACCGGAACTTTCAAAAAATCATCGGCCTGCTTTTTATAATAATTAATAGTATTGCATTGTTGTTTGAAGCAAGTGACTGGATTTACTTTGCTTTTAATCATAAGCGTGCGACTATAGATATTCTTGCATTAATAACATCCAAAGGCGATTTTCTTTCTTTATTACCTGACTTTATCAGGTTGTACTGGTATTTGCTGATACCTATCATTGCAGTCATTTATTTATATGCAAGGCTGTATAAAAACATCGACAGAAAATTTGAAAAAGCACATTCAAACATAAAGCCTGAACAGCACCAACTAAAGACACCTTTACTATTTTTATTGCGTTTCTGCATATTATTAATTACTTCAGCATTGATTGTAGTTGGCATACGCGGTGGTATTCAGTTCATTCCAATCAATATAAGAAATGCTATAGAAGTCAGTCCGCCAAAATATACAGCTATTGTGCTGAATACACCGTTCAGCATCATCAATTCCTGGCAGGGCGACAGGTTGGAAGAAATGCATTTTATGCCTGATGAAGCAGCAAGGCAACTCATAAATCCGGTTAAGCAATATAATAATAACCAGGATTTTCAGAAAAAAAATGTTGTAATAATCATTGTGGAAGGGCTTTCCAAGGAATTTACAAAATTAGGCGGCTTTAAAAGCTATACGCCGTTTTTAGATAGCCTGATGGACCAAAGCATGACTTTCAGTAATGCTTATGCCAATGGTTTGCATTCTAATGAAGGCCTGCCTGCAATTGTCGCAAGTATTCCTGCATTGATGGAAGAACCGATTACGACCTCTATTTACAGCAATAATCATTTCACTGCCCTACCCGCTTTGCTTGATGCAGAAAATTACACAACGGCCTTTTATCATGGCGCTACCAATGGCTCCATGAGCTTTGATATTTTTTCGAAGGAAGCAGGCTATCAAAAGTATTTCGGCAGGACAGAATATAATAATGAAAAAGACTACGACGGAAGCTGGGGAATCTATGATGAACCTTTCCTGCAGTATTTCATAAAGGGCATGAATAATATGCCACAACCTTTTATGACAACGGTTTTTACGGTTACATCCCACCACCCTTTCCCATTACCTGCAAAATATAAAAATACCTTTCCAAAAGGCACTATGCCGGTGCAGGAATCTATCGGTTATACCGATTTTGCTATTCGTCGCTTCTTTGAAACAGCCAGCAAAGAGGCCTGGTATAAAAATACACTCTTTGTTATAACTGCCGATCATTGCTCTCCTTATGCAAGCAATGATTATTATGCTTCAGGATTAGGCCGCTACCAGATTCCGATTATATTTTTTGCACCGGGAGATTCAGGCTTAAAGGGCATGAACAAGACTTTAATGCAGCAAATCGATATCCAGCCAAGTATTTTAGATTATTTAGGCTATAAAAAGCCTTTCTTTTCCTTCGGTAGCAGCGCTTTCGCAACCAATGAACCTAAATTCATGGCTGCAAAACTGAGCGGCATTTATAATTGGGTGAACAATGGTTATCAATTAAAAATTTCAGATAATAAGATTATTGAGGCATACCAGTATCCGGTGGATTCTTTGGGAAAAAACAATCTTGTCAATGCCATTGACACAATTAAAGAAGCACAAAAAGCAATGCGGAACTGGGAAGCTTTTGTACAGATTTATAATGGCGCTTTGATAAATAATAAGATGTTTGTCCCATCTAAATAGCATCTTTTATCCTGTTCACGAAAAAAGGGATAAGAGGTTGAATGCCGCCAAATTTTAATTATTTTTGCAACCTTATTAAAAAAATTCATCCATATTTATGGGACGTATATTTGAAGTTCGTAAATCTAAAATGTTTGCCCGCTATGATAAAATGGCGAAAGGCTTTACCAGAATAGGAAAGGAGATCGCTATCGCGGTAAAAAAAGGTGGTGCAAGTCCTGAAACAAATCCAGCATTGCGCCGCTGTATGCAAAATGCCAAAGCCATCAACATGCCTAAGGACCGTGTGGAAGCGGCCATCAAAAATGCCTTGGGAAAAGATACCAGCAGTTACGAGGAGGTTTTGTATGAAGGTTATGCTCCACATGGCATTGCTATACTGGTAGAAACTGCAACAGACAATACAACCAGAACAGTTGCCAATGTCCGTTCCTTATTCAATAAAACCGGCGGAACCCTTGGAAATAGTGGTTCTGTAGCCTTTACATTTCGTCATTTAGGTATGTTTAAATTGAACCCCGAAGGCTTGAGCACCGATGAACTTGAATTGGAATTGATTGATGCGGGACTGGATGAATTAGGTGAAGACAGTGACGGAAATCTGATTATTCGTTGTGAGTTTGCCGATTTTGGCAACATGCAAAAAGCATTAGAAGAAAAAGGAATCACGCCTATTTCTTCTGAAACAGAATGGCTTCCATCAAATACCGTTGAAGTAACTGATGAACAAGCTGAAGATGTTTTCAAATTAATAGAACGTGTTGAGCAGGATGATGATGTTCAGCGTGTGTTTCATAATATGGCTTAATTTTAGTGGTTAGTCGATAGTGTATAGTTGTTAGTATAGCAATTCAATTAACTATCGACTATTTACTAACAACTATCTACTAAATAAATGTACACCTCAACAACCCAGATAAGAGTACGATACGGCGAAACGGATCAGATGGGTTATTTGTATTATGGCTTTTATGCTTTGTATTATGAGCAGGGACGAGCGGAAGCAATTCGCCAGTTGGGCTTTACTTACAGGGAATTGGAAGAAGCCGGAGTTATGATGCCGGTTGTTGAAATGAATGCAAAATATTACCGTCCGGCCTTGTATGATGATTTGGTAACTGTAAAAACGAGCCTGAAAGTTTTAGATAAAGAAAGCTCTCAGATACAGTTCCATTCTGATTTATACAACGAAGCAGGCAAGTTATTGAATGAAGGTATTGTAACGCTTGTCTTTTTTGATCCTAAAACAAAAAGAAAGATTCCGATGCCTGAAATTTTATTTGAAAAATTAATACCTTTTTTTAGCCTCCCTCATTAGAGAAGACAAACACCCCGAAGACTATAACGTTTTCGGGGTATTTGTTGTATGATATGAAAACTATCAAAATTGAGGTTAGGTGTTTAATGCTATCCTGAACAAAAAACTATTGCTTCATCATTTTCAAAACATTATAACTGTCCCCAATCTTCACCTTGACTGTATATACGCCTGGTATTAAAGAAGAGAGATCAAAAGGTATCTCAGATGAGCATTTAAATTCAGCTTGATAAACCGTATTTCCGATAACGTTTATTACCTGAACAGACCCCTTATTATTCAGTTGATGCCATTGATTAAGCTTTATGATAAAATGCCCTGTATTAGGATTTGGGAAAAGAGTCAAGCTCTTACTGTTATCTGATTCATGAATACCGGTAGCCCCGTGAGGATTTACATTAATTGTATTACTGGTGTACACACATCCGCAACTATCAGTTATCACAACGTAATAAGTTCCTGAATCATGCAATTGAAAAACGGGGCCATTGGGATTGTTTTGCTCTGTGCTATTTTTATACCATTTATAAGTCATAAAACCGGAATCAACACGCAACATAGAATCACTTGCCTGAATGGTTATATTCCTTTGAACACAAACAAATGTATCTTCAAATTTAGCTAACAAGCCTGCCATAAGTCCGGGTAATTTTGTGGTCATCGGTGCATTTGATGTTGCTTTTCCATCTATGCGCGTGCTGACTGAAACATAAAACGTTTTCCCCTCTCCTACTGCCAATGTAACACCTCCTGCATTGGCATCTGTATAGCTGCCCCACAGCCTTTGCCCTTGTGCATTAAACTTGGCTATAAAACCATAACTTGTATCAACAGGATTATAAGAACAATTGGTTTTGATATTGTCCGTACTTGTTGTTGCGGATGATAAAAATATTTCACCAACCTCATTAAAATCAAGTGATACCCTTGGCCAATCCATGTTGGCATTAAAATCATTTTCAGGCACAAGCGTTTCAAAGCCGTCTCCTCCGTAATAAGTGCCCCAATCTAACTGACCCTGATTAGTGAATTTTGCAAGAAACAAATCTCCCTTTCCACTATTAAAAGACTTAAAACTATTGGGAGTTGCTATACCAAAAGTATCGTAAGTGTAACCTGCAATATAAAACGCATCCTCATCTTTATCGCACAAAATTTTCATTGGATGGTTATTAGAGACAAAGGTTGTAGTATCGCAATAATAAGTACCCCAAATACGTTGCCCATTGCCGGTAAACCGGGCGATGAAGTTCTTAGGTTGAACACAATTTGCAGGACCTGAAAATGTCTGGTGGGTGCCCGGTGTGGCTATCTGATCAGAGCTTGAAGTGGTACCGCCTAATATAACATCATTGTTTGGCAAAATACCGATACATAGTCCGGCATCACTTGAAGTACCACCATAATAAGTCCCCCAGATACGCTGCCCGTTGGTATTAAATTTCACTAAATAAGCATCAGCAGTCTGATACGTCTGACAAAGACCATTGGTGCGGTCAGGTTTAAATGTATTGGCGGTAGCAATGCCTGTGTCTCTGGTAGAACTTCCGGATACATATAAATCGCCATTTCCGTCGCATGCAATAGCAAATATTAAATCAGGAAAGTAACTACTCCATTGTAATTGTCCGTTATTATTCAACTTGGCAATGTAGCTTGTTATAGGTGCGGCACCGGCAGGAAAATCGGGAAGAAAACTATTTGCTGTTGCAATACCGGAACTATCGGTTGTGTAACCGGTAAGAAATATATTGTCGCTATTATCCATTGCTATCTGCGGCTTAATATTCAGATGGCTGTACTTAAAAATATCATTGATATAAGGGGAAGTACCGCCAAAATATGTGCCCCATATTAAGTGTCCCGAAGTATCATACTTAGCTACAAATGCTTCATTATAATCAGCCTTATTAAACGATGGCCGGAAAGTACCGGCAGTAGCAATATGAATTGTATCCAGTGTTGTTCCGGCAATATAAATATATCCTTTATGATAAATGGTCTGTGAAATATTGGTACCTGACGGTGGCCAGCTGACTGCATTATTGCTGAATCCCTGGCCAACATAACTGGCCCATATTCTGCTTGGCTGGGCTGCAATACTGCCTGCAAAACTCAAAAAAAACAGAAAGAAAAGAACAAACAGGTTTTGCTTCATGGTATGATATATTGGTAAGGTTCAGAGGTTTATTCTGCTTACAAATATAACCGAAACAGTAAAACATTTTATATTTAAAATAGCTTCAATTAAGAAACACAGGCTTTGCAAATTAACGAAACAGTATAACTATTCCGTAAACTCTAATTTGCATTTCCCTTCTTTCTAATCTATTTTTGCAACCAAATTCAAATCATGCAAAAAGATACTGAAATATTTGGCCTCATTAGTGAGGAACTGGATCGTCAACGCCGCGGCCTTGAATTGATTGCTTCTGAAAACCTTACAAGTTTGCAGGTAATGCAGGCTATGGGAAATGTAATGACGAATAAATATGCCGAAGGTTATCCCGGCAAACGTTATTACGGTGGTTGTGAAGTGGTGGATAAAAGCGAGCAGCTGGCTATTGACCGAGCCAAACAGATTTTCAATGTTGAATATGTAAACGTGCAACCGCATAGCGGTGCGCAAGCCAATACAGCAGTACAATTCGCGGTATTGCAGCATGGCGATGTCATACTTGGCCTGGATTTGAGCATGGGAGGCCACTTAACGCATGGTTCTCCGGTAACCTTCTCCGGCAAGATGTATCAGGCCCATCATTATGGCGTTAAGAAAGAAGATGGACGTGTGGATTATGACGCTCTGGAAGCTAAAGCTCTGGAGGTAAAACCTAAATTGATTATCTGTGGCGCTTCCGCTTACAGCCGTGATTGGGATTATGCACGCATCCGCGCTGTTGCTGATAAAATTGGCGCTTTAGTATTGGCTGATATCGCACATCCTGCGGGTTTGATTGCTGCAGGCTTGCTGAACGACCCTTTCGAGCATTGCCAATTCGTAACTTCTACCACACACAAAACTTTACGTGGCCCACGTGGCGGTATTATTATGATGCGTAAGGATTTTGAAAATCCATGGGGCATAAAAGATCCAAAAGGCAACGTAAGAATGATGAGTTCTTTGCTGGATTTATCTGTATTCCCGGGCTTACAGGGCGGTCCGTTGGAACACGTGATTGCTGCCAAAGCGGTTTCGTTCTTCGAAATATTGCAGGATGAATACAAAGCTTATGCACGTCAGATGCAAAGCAATGCGCAGGCAATGTCAAATGCATTTTTAGAAAAAGGTTACGATATTATTTCCGGAGGAACGGACAATCACTTGTTGTTGATTGACCTTCGCAATAAAAATATTTCAGGTAAGAAAGCAGAAAATACTTTGGTGAAAGCCGATATTACATTAAATAAAAACATGGTTCCGTTTGATGACAAGTCTCCTTTTGTAACTTCCGGTATCCGTGTTGGTGTTCCGGCAATTACAACCCGTGGTTTGAAGGAAAATGACATGAAACTTATTGTTAACTGGCTGGATAAGACGTTGATGAATCCTGATGACGAAACGGTTATTGCTGCTGTGAAAGGAGAAGTGAATGAGTTTATGAGAGGATTCAGTTTGTATCCGGAAATGGGATAATTCCTGCCGTTAAATTCTTTTATATAAATAAATAGAGCCGTTGCGATTGCAACGGCTCTATTTATTTATATATGTCCCGTCATCTCGACCGGAGTAAAAATCAGGCAGCGGCAGCGATTGATTTTTATGGAGTGGAGAGATCTCCCAGGCGTTGAGTTAACTCAGCCCTTGGGAGATCTCTCCACTACGTGTTTTTATTCCGCTATCGCTGTATAAAAGCACTTCGGTCGAGATGACGGGATAGTTTGAAAATTGAATATCTGTTATTTAGTCTTAACAGCGCGTACACACCAGATAGTATTCCCTGCATCATCTGCTACAAGCATGAAACCTTTTGGTGTAATCGCAACACCTACGGGCCTTCCGTAAACCTCATCCTTACTCGCATCTTTTCTGAATCCTGTAAGAAAATCCAGAGGTTTACCTGTTGGCTTACCATTAGCGAAGGGAACAAAAACTACTTTATAGCCAACTAATTCGGATCTGTTCCAGGAGCCATGCTGCCCGATAAAAGCGCCACCTGTAAAAGGTTTCGGCAAAAGCATTTTCGTATCAAACGCAAGCCCGAGAGAAGCAGTATGCGAGCCGAGGTCCACATCCGGCACAATAGCTTTCCGGACAAATTCCTGACCTGCGCCTTTCATCCTCGGATCTGGGTGCTGCCCCCAGTAAGAATAAGGCCAGCCATAGAATCCGTCCCTTTTCACGCTTGTCAGATAATCAGGAACGAGATTATCGCCCAATTCATCTCTTTCATTTACTGCCGTCCATAATGTCTGTGTACCTGTTGCCCAGGCCAGGCCTACAGGATTACGCAAACCGGAAGCATAAACAACTTCACCTGAACCGTCAGGATTTACTTCCAGTATATTGGCGCGCCTTACTTCATTAGCAATACCGTGTTCGGCAACATTGCTGCCCGAGCCAACTGTAATGTAAATTTTTGACTGGTCCTTATTGGTGATAATATTCCGTGTCCAGTGATTGTTATAGCCACCTGCGGGTAATGAAACTATCTTCTTGCCTGCCTCCGTCATTTTAGTAATGCCGGCTTTGTAAGGATAAACCCACAAGCCGTCGGTATTGGCAACATAAAAGGAATTGCCGATTACCAACATTCCGAAGGGCTGATTAAGGTTACTCAGGAAAACAGCGGAAAAATCCGCAACCCCGTCATTATTGGTATCACGCAACAAAACAATATCATTGCCGCTTGGCTGGTCATTTTCATTTAAAGAAGAAGCCTGGCCAATAACCTTTGCAACTACTTTCTTTACGCCTTTTCTCTGTGTACGCGCTTCCGATATAAATATGTCGCCGTTGGGCGCAACATAAATCCATCGGGGACTATTAAGTCCGGATGCGAAGGGAGTAACGGTAAATCCTGCCGGAGCTTTGGGCGTCAGACCTTCCGGCCATCCGAGTACTTTTGAAAAGTTGACGGAAGACTTGGTGTCATAAGGCTTTGGTAAATCAGTTACGCCTGTCGATGTTTTTACACTGCTGTCCTGGCCGGAGGATTTATTACCCGAACAGGATGCTAATAATACCGTGGAAGCTATAGATAAGAACAGATATTTCATAAAACAAATAATGAGGATTGAGCAAACACAGCATTATAAACAATTTTATTACAAAGAAGTTGAGCGCAATAATTCTACAAACGTAAAGGGCGCAATTATTGCGCCCTTTTATTATGGTGTAATACTATTACTTAATTCAAAATAGTCCAAAATCACACAAGAAGGATGATAAGGAGATGCCGGAAAGAAGAATAGATATCTTGCTATGAAATATTGGGTTAGTGTAAAAGGGAATAGTATAAGTAAGTTCTAATGATTCTTCTTCTTATAGGTCAGATAAGTTGTTATCAGCGCCAATTCTTCGGCAGAAACGTTTTCTTCGGAAACATTCATTTCATGTTTCTGATTGGCGACGCGAATGGAATAAGCCCCTAATTGCTCGATAGTAAAATCAGGTATGATTGTCTTGCCATTTACTTTGGTGTTATGGCATTTACCGCAACTGATATCATATAAAATCCGGCCCTTTTCGCAAAGCACCATAAACTGGTTACGGACAGGCTGCGCCATGGCATCAGGGAATTCATACAGCTCTGCTGTCTTGTCTTTCTTATCTGTTGCAAAAACCTGAAGGCTGTAAATGCCCGATAATAAAATAAAAATTGTAACGATTAATTTCATGCTTTTAATGTTTTAATAAATACCACCGACTTTACGATTGTTCAATAGAGGATTGCTTGATTTCGGTAAAGACTTTGGTGGTAATTCAGGCCTTAGCGGCTCGTTCAATGTTTTGATAAATGCTATTAATTTCGTTTTCTCCATCACTGTCAGCTTTAAGGAATCGCTTGACAATGTCTGGTTCGGCACGTTAAGGCCTTTACCGGCACCACCGCCGTTGTTATAGAAATCAATGACCTGATTCAGATTCTTAAACACGCCATTATGCATATAAGGCGCTGTCATTGCGGCATTACGTATGGTTCCGGTCCGGAAAGCATTTTTGGTTTCATCAGCCTGGAATACAACATAACGGCCATTATCAGGGCTTAACTTTTTGAAGTTAGTATCTGCCGGTACCCCCAATACTTCAAATTCGGAACCGACATAAGGCGGCTTTACACCATTGAACATGGGTACAAAATGACAAGTGCCGCATTGCGCTTTGCTCATAAAAAGATTGAATCCTTCTGTTTCGCTGGCGCTTAAGCTGCTCTTATTGTTCATCGCATTGTCAAACGGAGACTGGGTTTGGCTGAATTTAGAATAATAATAGGTGATAGCGGAAGCAATATGTTCGATAGTGATTTCTTTTTCCTGCGGCGTAAGCTTCAATAACGCTGTAAATACTTTTTTATATTCCTTGCAGCTTAATACTTTTTGCAATACCTCGTTTTCATCGCTGCCCATTTCAACTTTATTGGTTATTACATCATGCACCTGGTTCTGAAGGCTTGTATGCTTGCCATCCAGCATAAGCAGGTGGTTATATCCTGCATTGACCAGTGAGGGGGTATTACGGGGCAATGCCTCTGTATTATTAAATTGCAGGTTGCTGCTGCCAAGTGTATCGGCAAAATATTGTTCGGGCTTATGACAGGAAGCACAGCTTCTGCGGTTATTACCCGAAAGAATAGGATCAAAAAACAACAGGTGCCCTACCCTGTCTATCTCTGCAAGAGTAGCAGAATCTTTTACTCTCAGGAAAATGCCTTTGGCATTCTGTCCGTTGTAAAGTGATTTACTGAAGATAGAGGTTACGTTCTTATTCAGGGAGTAATCGACCATGCTTTTGGAGAAGACATGGTATTGCTGAATGTATTGCTGGTTCAATGTAAACAAGGGGTTTACAAATTCACGGATAAAGTCATAATGATTGAATTTATTCATGTCATTGTTCTGAGCATCAACGAAGGTTAATGCTTTCTCATAAAGAGCAAGATATTCATCAGGCAAGGCTTTATCAGGAAAGCTTAGGTTGTAAATGCTGTAAATGTTTTTCACTTCATGCATCATCAATCGTAACTCCGGTACTACCTGCGCAGGATCGGGACATTCAAAGCCGGTGGTGTAAATGGCAGCAAGGTTAAGCAGGTATAACCTGTTACACAAAAAGAAATGGTCGGGTGTTTTTAAATGGCTTACAACGGTATCTGCTTTGTAAACATCCATGACATTCAAAGATGTCTGTATAAGATGGAGTAATGTGTCTTTGTTTATGTCTGATTCATCCAGATAAAGCGAGGCTAATGTAAGACCTGCCCCATCACGTCTGTAAGGTTTTTCAAATTTTTCGAATACTTCGGTTTCCCATTCAACAGGTAGCGGGCCATTGATGCTTTTGTAGGAAACAGGTTCTAAATAGCGCAACCAGAAATCAATACCTTTCATCTTGTTGCGGCATAGCTGAATCCGGCCTTTTATATGTGCTATGCCATCCGGTGTCAATTCGCTTTGCTGTATAAGCTGCAGCAGATCGGATTGTTCTGTCTTCAGGTCATTGAGCTTATTGAAGTATTCCGCTTCATAAGGTGTTTTGTCATTTATACTGTTGAATGATAACAATGCAAATGCAAGACTGAAAATAATGGATATAATTGTAATTTTTCTCTTCACCGTTCTGACGTTTAATTGTACTGTTTAAATTTTATTATCTGAGTTCTCTTCACTCACTCGCCCTATCGTGCGATGCCGTTTTATTTCGTCATATCGAGCGAAGCTGTTTTATGAAGCGAAAGCGTAATAAAACTGCGTAGTCGAGATATCTCCTGAACGATGGGTTTAACTCGGCCCTTGGTAAAAAAAACTCCTTCCTATTCACCCAATAAATACTGAAGGATGAGCTAAACTAAGCCCTTGGGAGATCTCTCCGCTTCGTAAAATCATTTGCTGTCGCTGCATGATTTTACTCCGGTTGAGATGACGGTGTTTTTAATAACTATTATGAAAAGAACATTTTGCTCATCCTGATTTTATTGTAAAGTCCTATAAGGTTAAAGAACCTTATAGGACAATTACTTTCATTTCAATGGGATGGGCACTATTATCTTTTGCCGGAAGATTAATGTCTTACAGCCAATTTCACTTTTACAGTCTGGTTAGCAGATGCTACCTGTACGAAGTAGATACCACTGTTCAACGACTTAGTGCTGATAGTCATTTTTTGCTCGCCTGCACTGAATTGTTTAATTACCGGTTGCATTACTTCTCTGCCGTTCATGTCAAATACGCTTACAACAACTTGTTGTGCATCGCTTAACAACATTGCAATAGTAGCTTCGTCACCTGTAGGATTCGGATACAATTTGATATCAGCAACATTTCCTTTTACGTCTTCAACACCTGTTGGAGGAGGAGGAGGCGTTACACCTGTACCTTTCATTCCGAAAACATAGCTTCCGTTGTTAAGGTCATTGCTCATAATTTTCAATGAAGCATTGTAAGTTGTTGCTGCTGCTGCTGTAAATTTAACGTCCACGTTTTGTGTGGCATTTGCTGCTACAGTCATCGGGAAAACAGGCGCTGTAACAAAAGTAAATGCACTTGCATTGGCTCCTGTAATATTCATGCCGTTAATCAACAATGGGCCGGGACCATCATTTTTAATAACAAATGTTTTGTTTACAGAGGTTGCAGTATTGATAGAACCGAAATCAGTGTTATCTGTTATTGCAGGTGTTGCATCTCCGTTCTGGATAGTAACGTTGTTACCCTGAACAAGCATGTTAGGATTGCTTAAAGCAGATGAAGGATTATTGAAAGCCAATAACTGACCACCTTCTACCTGATCGCCTGCAACGGTATAGTGTGCCTGACAAACAGTTAAGAATTTACCGCTACCTAAAATGTGTTGTACATCCAGGATACCTGATGCTTCTTCATCTATTGTAAGGAAGTTAGCAGAACCGGTTAAGAAACGGGTAGAATCGTGAACACCTATCTGAGTCATTGCATCAGTTGCAATAGTGTACTGCCATATTTTACCTAAATGTGCATTACCACCAACGTCTTCTACCAGCAAGATATGACCTGAGTTGTCGATAGTAAGGTTATCCAGCATTTGCTGACCTTCCGTACCATCCAATACTGCTGTTACAGTACCGCCACCCATAATGCTGTCAAGGTTACTGAAATGCACTTTCCACAAGCGGCTGTTAGCATTGAAAGCATTGGTAGTATTGAAATAGAAATCATTTGGATTGTTTGGATCCCATGCGCCGTCTTCAGGGCGTAAGAAGTTGGTAACACCTGCATTATTGCTCGCTGTGTTTACAGCAGTACCGGTCATGTTCTGAACCAGACCTAAATCAATTGTAGAGAAATGTGTGTTTGCAGCACAAGGCGCAGCATTATCTTCCAGCAACATATTGTCAACAGCAATACTGTACAAATGGCCGCCGTTCAAACCTGCTTTCTCAATTGTATTACCTGTAGTTTGTTTTTCACCTACATAGAAATAAACCTGACCCGGAGTAGCATCATCCATACCAGCAACGATAGTTTTATCGCTCGGACGTGGGTTAGCTACCTGATTTTCCCATGAAGCTTTACCAAAGTAAGGCAATTCGTAATCGATACCGGCTTCAGGGCCTGTAGCGATATGCGCCATTACTCTTCCTTCGTTACCTGTTTCTTCTCCGTCAAGGAAGATACGTTCTGTAGTACCTTTTCCTGTAGCTTCATTGTAGTAAGCAGAAACTGCAGCCAAATCAGCAGAGCAGAAACGTCCGAAACCTGCATTTGCAGAAGGGAAAGCAGCATTGTAAGCTATATAGCTTGATGTAAGCGGATTCCAAAGGTTAACGGTGTTTGTCATGTCCTGACCGCTTAATACGGCAAGGTCAGATTTTCTGATTTTCCATCTTGAAACGAAAGCGCCTTTTGAACCCCATGCGTGTGTAGCACCGGTTGTAGCAGTTCCGAATTCGTGGTTCATCAACAAAGTAAATGTACTGTCGTCGTTGTTATCATAAGCACCTAATCCATCAGGCAAACCTGCCATCATATATCCGTTCACTTTATCGCCTGCAGTTAGAATGGCTGTATAATCAACACCAGGAATAGTAGGTACTAAATATGGAGCCTGGCTGCTTGTAGGACCAGTGATACCTTGTAAAATAGTAGGGCTTGTAGGTACAAAATTGTTTAATTTGTTTGCACCTTGCAAGCGGTAAAGGAAAAGGTGGCTTTTCTTTCCTGTAGCAGTTGCAATACCATCGGCATTTGCAGAAACCTGTCCGTAATCATTATCATTTACAAGTGCAACAGTGCTGTCGTTCAGGATAGCAATACCTTCTGCTTTATCCAATACGGCAGGCCAGCCATTTGCCAATAAATCGATAGCTAATGTTTTAGTTACCGGAACAATACTGTTAGATGCAAGACCTGCAGAGTCAACCAAAGCTTCCAAAGCAAGACCGCCATATAAACCTGAAGTTACCGTAGTAGCGTTGTTGATGTTTATTTTGTAAACACGTTTAATATCGGTCGTTCCTTTTGCCGCAACTTCAATCACCAAAAAGGTGCTGTCATTGATAGCAGCCATATCACCGATTTTCCAGTCGCTCATTTTTACCTGGTTTGCGCCGGTACCTATTACACCGTCGTTCAGGTAAGCCATCATACGTTGGTTACCTGTAGCAGGGTCTATTTCCAGAATACGGTGAACGCGTGTAGCATTACCAACTGTAGCGTTAGGGAACAATAAAGGGCTTTGGATAATGGTGTAAAGCTTACCATTAGGCGCAAGCGCCATTGATTCAAAACCACGGTTGTTTTTTCTGTATTTAAAAACGGTATCTATTGCAACATCCTGTGGTTGGGCACCTGGAAGGTTTGCATAAGGTGAATATCTTTTTGTAACGATACCATTCTGATTGATCTTCCAGATAGTAGGGCCGTTCTCTTCACTTACAAAGAAGTTACCGTCTTTATCTACTACCAATCCTTCCGGATCAATACCCCAGATATCTTTAGGAGATGTTTTAGTACTGAAATCAGCACAATTGGTTACGGTGTCTGTAGAAACAACTTCAGCAACAGTACTTCCAAAGCCAACAAGGTTGATTTTTCCGGTTGCACCTGTACCGTCCGGACGTTTCATTGTGATGGTACGGATGATTTGGATTGAATCGCCCTGAATACGGATACGATGAATTTTGGGAGAATAATCAGGGAAAGGGAACATCTTGTCGTAAGTGGGATGACAAGCTGCGGGATTAGCGCTTGCGCAATCCACGTTTACGCCCCTGTCCGAGCATAACCAGAATTCCTTGCCGTTTGTGCCGGCAATGGGAAATAAGGTAGAGAAACCAGCCTCTTTAAAGGTAATACCCTGAAAAGTACCAATGGTTGCAGAATTGTTATTCTGATAATCCTGCAACAGGGTAATTTGTGCAAAAGTGCTGACGGAGGTCATGGAGGCAACAGCAGTGCCTACCAAAATCGCTCGTAAAACTTTATTCATTTTGTGACAATTTTTTGACAAAAGTATCGGGCCAATGTTTCCAAATAAGAAAGGGAACGTTAAGGAATGGTTACGGGAGCATTAAGAATTTTTTTACAAAAAAAGGAACAGATTTAAAAAATTCAGGTGTTTTACATTGAAAAATAATGATTTATATCTACACATATTAAAATGTATAGCATAGATAACTGTCAAATAATTGAATTAACCAAAAAAAATGTGCCGATAGGCCGTTTTGTTAACATTGGGTGCGGCTATCCAAAATAGTTCTGGTTACTACAGAAACCGGATAACGTTCTAAAGGCTTGTGGTAATAGCCCGGAATCAGGAATATTTGAAAGCGTGACGATAACGATTGGAAGCATCGCGAAAGCAGTTGAGAGCAAGGTAAAACCGATCGGAAGCGTGGTAAAACCAGTTGGAAGTATGGTAAAAGTGATTGGGAGCAAGGTAAAACCAGTTGGAAGCGCGGTAAAAGCGATTGGAAGCAAGGTAAAACCAGTCGGAAGCGTGGTAAAACCAGTTGGAAGCGCGGTAAAACCAGTTGGAAGCGCGGTAAAACCAGTTGGGAGCGTGGTAAAACCAGTTGGAAGCGCGGTAAAGCCAGTTGGAAGCGTGGTAAAGCCGGTTGGAAGCATGGTAAAACCAGTTGGAAGCAAGGTAAAACCAGTTGGAAGCATAGTAAAACCGGTTGGAAGCAAGGTAAAACCGATCGGAAGTGTGGTAAAACCAGTCGGAAGCGTGGTAAAGTCGATTGGAAGCGTGGTAAAACCAGTTGGAAGCATGGTAAACCAGTCGGAAGCGTGGTAAAAGAGATTGGAAGCGTGGTAAAAGAGATTGGAAGCGTGGTAAAAGCAGTTGGAAGCATGGTATTGATATCTGTTCAATAAACTGTGTGTGGTGATTGGGAAGGATGCAGTAGCATTGAAAAGAGCGGAGATTACGGTTGAGAAGGATTTCTTGGAGAAGATATTTTAGATAAATCATTCATTTTGGGCCAAATAGAGGGGTTTCCGGATAATTTTTCGGATGGAGGATGAGTTTGGCACGATTTTTGGTATATATCTATTATGAAATAATTTTTTTAAACTATTAAATCCGAAAATCTTATGCGAACAGCAGACGGTAATCAAATCAACATGGCACTGGCAGTGCAAAGAGTAATTGACAAGTATGAGAATCTGTGGAGCAGCCACAATGGTTTCTCGAAACATGTGGGGCTAATGCGGCAATATCTTGACCTGATAAAGCTGCAACAACAAAACACGGAAGACGGTTCGGGAGGTGTGACACTGGACAAAGACCATGCAGCGAATCGTGCTATTGAGATGGGAATAGACCTGGCAGGAAGCGCGTATGTTTATGCCAAGTCGATTGACAGTGAGACGCTTAAAGCACAGTTTTACATTCCCAAAAAGAAATTGACGCATGTACAGGAAATACTGAGTGTAAGCAAGCTTAAGGAATTGCTGAAAAATATGGAAGCCATTGAGTACGATGTGCAAGACTATGTTTCAAGAGAGGAATTAGACGCTTTGGCCAATGCTATTAAAGATTATGAAGGTCAGGTGGCAGGCCCGAGGGCTTTTATTGTGGACAGGGCAAAGAGCAACGAAATTGTGGCTGCTACTGTAGTGGAGCTGAAAAGCAATTTTAAGGATATGGACAAATTGATCTCGAAATTTAAAAAGACGGAATTTGAAAGTGAGTATACACGCGCACGCATCGTAATAGACCACGGTAAAGGCGGGCCGGGTAAAGGAAGTGATGAGGATGCTGAGGATGACGGGCCAGAGGATAAGGAGGGATAGGTTTTTAAAGGATGATGTAAAAGCAATCGGGGTGGTTTGAAGCTCCGGTTGTTTTTCTAAACAACGCAAAATAAAAATACATGACAGCAATACATCATCTAAACTGTGTAAAAATAGTTTCGCCATTTAACGACAATGTTTGCGGGCACTGTTTGTTGATTAATGAAAAAGGACAATTAATATTAATAGATACAGGTATCGGGCTTCAAGATACCATTAACCCAAACGAGAGAATTGGGCAATATCTTATTGATTTGGTAGGTTATAAGTTTGATGAAAATTTAACCGCAATCAGGCAACTTGAAAAGTTAGGGTTTGACTCAAAAAGAGTAACAGACTACATCATATCGCATTTGGACAACGACCATATAGGCGGCCTTCCAGACTTTCCGAATGCAACTGTTCATCTTGGGGCAGAGGAGTTTGAAAATTTCAAGTCAGACAATCCGAGATATTTGAAAACACCACTAAATCACAACCCGATTATCAAAACATATCAAAATACAGATTTTAATTGGTTTGGATTTGAAGCAAGAAAAATACAAGCAGATATTGAAACGGAAATTTATCTTATTCCTCTTTTCGGACACACATTAGGACATTGCGGTGTTTCCTTAAAAGTAAATGACAAATGGCTTTTTTATATAGCAGACGCCTATTACATGAGAATAGAACTTAATGACAAGCAGCATCCTGTAAACGAGTTAGCAAAAATGTCAGCAGATAATAATGAATTGAGATTAGTAACGCTCAATAAAATTAGAAGATTCATAATAATCACCCTGAAATTAAAGTTTACAGTTATCACGACTTTGACGAATTTAACGTTAATTAATTAACACAGATCATTCACATCATACTGAAATTATCCAATCCGTTTTTTGTTGGTGACCATGCCAACAAAGGCGAAATTCAGCGCTTATCTGATATAAATTGAGGTTATTCTAATTTGGCACGATATTTGAGTGTTTAAATCTTATGATATTAAAATTCCGCTTCCGGCAATATACTTATGCATTGCTCAGCATTAGTTTACTAACGCTTTTAATGGTTTCCTGTAATAATAGCACTACAACTGCATATATAACTGCTAATGATACATTCGCAGTAGCTCCGGCCAATAATAGTGCGGTCATACTTGACTCAATACAAAGAGATAAAATTGTTCAGCTCATCAGTGACGGAGACACAACGGGCCTCAGGAAATTACTGGAGGAAGGATTGAATGTCAACAGTCCTATGACAGGATTTTACCGGGGCGGACGCGCCATCAATGACGATGATAATACGAATCAAAGATGGACTATGATGATGATAGCGGCATTTTATGATAAAGTGCCGGTTGCGAAAGTCGTGCTCAAGTATGGTGCAGATTTAAACTACGGGAATGCCGCCGGGCATACTGCATTATATCTTGCGTGTGCCAACAGAAGTGAAGCTATGGCAGGATTTTTGCTGGAACATAAAGCAAATGCAAACATAGGCTGTAAAGATTATGATGGTACAACAACCTTGCAATGGGCACTTAATTATGACTGGGATAACATAGCCCGGAAGTTGCTGGCAAATGGAGCGTCTGTAAACGGCATTTCGAAAAGCACAGGGCGGAATACGTTGCTGGATGCAATTTATAGTGATTCCATTTCAACAGATGTGATTCTTGATATTATTTCCAAAGGTGCGGACATTCACTATACAAATCCGGAAGGTGAGACTGCACTGATGTTTGCGGCTTCCGGGAATTATGCTGAAGTTATAAACGTATTGCTTAATAAGGGTGCAGATGTCCGTGTTATCTCCAAAAATGGAAGCACTGCACTTTCATCTGTTGCCGGAAATGACTCTTGTTCTGTGAAGCTGATGCAGGAATTGCTGGGCCATGGAGCGCAGGTAAATATTGCCAATACCTACGGGCGTTCTGCATTGATAGAAGCGGCAGGCAGCAAATGTATAGAGAAGGTAAAATTTTTAGTTGCACATAATGCCGATATTAATCAAAAGAGCATTGGCTTCGGTGGTGTATCACCGCTTACGGAAGCGGTTTTTAATGTGGATTTTAATATTACCAAATACTTACTTGACAATGGCGCTGATGCAAATATCGAAAAGGATAATGGTAAATCGGTTTTGCTGGAAGCTATCCTGAGTGAAAACAGCATAGATATTGTTGCTTTGCTTATAAGCCGGGGTGCCCGTGTAAACCATGCCGATGCAGACAAGCAAACGCCGCTGTTAAAAGCAATACAGTATAATCTGTACGATATTGCAGTGCTGCTACTGCAAAAAGGAGCAAGGACTGATGTGGCTGATATTTATGGCCGAACCGTTCCCGATATGATTACGGAGACTGTAAAAAGAACCGGAGACAGAAGGTTCTTAAAGCTACTGGATAATTGATTCCGTACCGCGGCGTCTCTCAAAGCAGACGGTGCGAAACGTTCCTGTAAATACCATAAATACAAGCAATGCTTTGCTTCAGTCCTTATACAAATGACATTAAAACACTTGCAATGATTTTAAACGCTTTAAACATAAGAAGTACAGCGGCACTGCTTCCAATACTATTACTGCTCGCTGCCTGCAATGGGAAACAGCAGCAAGGAAAACCGGTTGTAACGGATACAACCGGTTTTGTGCCGGTAAATCTTCAGACGGATACTTTACAATATCTGATGGAAGGAGAAAACGAAGACAATCATTATGGACTCTTTCTTACTAAAACAGCGGATACAGTTGCGATTGTATGGGATAGGCCTTCCGGCCTGCAAAGCAGTGCTATGTTCTATTGCGAATGGGAGGAAAAAGAAATTACTTCCGGCGGAGATAGTGAAGTCAAGTACAAACAGGCTTATATGAAATCCTTTAAGCCTTTAAACATCAAGCCATTTGTCAATCATATAAACCCGGAGCTACGCAGATTGCGTTATTTGTTTTATTCGAACGGAGGATTGGTGGGTTACTTCAATGACGGTACAGTTGTGGGCTGCCCCCGCTGCGACCCTTATCCCGGTAGCGTAGAAAGAATGCTACAGATGCAGCCAATGGGCACTTATGTGGTTTTGGATGACGGTTCCTTGTTGATTGACGGAAGCCGGAAGGAATATCCTGAAGAAAAAAAGGAATGGAACGAGTGGATGATTTTTAACTCGGATGCTGAATGGGAAAATTTCATGAACGATAAAGATGATTTAACATCGGAACAAAACCAACGACATCTGATGCAGTTTCTGAACGGATATATTAAATTGTGCAATCAAAATAAGAACCTGAAAGAAACCATGAATTGGGTATTGGCAAGCACTGATGTTACAGATGGTTTCAAATCGGCCTATCAGCAATTTTACCGGGAAAATCCGGAACCGGATTTTGACCCTGTACTCAGTGCACAGGATTGCCCTGAAAAAATCGAATTACAGTCCATCGGTTTAAGGGATTATTATTTTACATTCACTATATCAGAAAACAAGGAGGATTTGTTGGTAACAAAAGTAAAGCGTGCAGGAGATATATGGCTGGTGGATGGCTGTGGTGTAATCAATATTCCTGAAGAAAAAATAAACCGGTAAAAAACAACACAATGATTGTGAGAAAACCAAATATAGCGATACTGCTTCCGATGCTTTTCCTGTTCGCAGCCTGCAACGACTCAACATCGGACAAGGCCGACACTGTGCAAAACCATCCTGATACTACAAAAAAGATAACAGGCCAATCCGGTAAAAAACCGATTGCAGGCATTTTGGGCGACTTTGTGATAAGCTGCGGTGGCGGCTGTGCTATGACTTACCATGTGAAATCCATCGAAACAATCAGCCCGGCAACCATCAAAGTAATATTTGAAGTGGAGCAATATATAGACGAAGCAGTATCTGAAACCTTTGATGAAGCTTATGTTTTTCATTATGGCAATATCAATACGATAGAGAGGTTGATACCCGGAGGAAAGCATGAAAATATTTCAGAAATACTGATGCCTGATGCACAGCAATCTTTTAAGGATTTTGCCAGCCGTTTAATTGAGGTTGCTGCAACAAAGAAAACAGGATAGCTTTAGTCCGTTCTCTGAGATGCCTTAAATAAAATCGCAATTCTGAAAGACAGCGACCTGCATCTCATTGGAACGAGTGTATAATAATTTAAAAAAAATCAATTCAGGTATACAGCATAGCCTTTACAAGCACGCACCCAGCTGAATTTATTTTAGGCAAACAGGATGGTATTGCAATAAAAAAGGCACAATTATCCTGCGCTGCAAAGGCTTAACTACAGACTTGTGCCGGGCTGCAATTAAACGATAGCCATTCTTTAAGGCGTGCCAAAAAAAGTGCTTTGGCTGTTATCAATAATATTTCTTTCTGTTGATGTCAGCACAGTGGGGAAAATAATTAACTCCGATTCATGCCCTGCATGGTACCCTCCTCCAATGTCATCGCCGCCAATGGTAAATGTGGTGGCAGTGCCGGCAAGTGATGCCGGAATCAATGTAGTGGTACTGGCAATACTTGCTCCACTTACTAATATCTGTAAATAAGGAGATGTGGAAGATGCCAGCATCATATAATTTCTTAAACTTCCGACTGTATTATTTACTCCCGAAATTCTTTTATATGTATTACCTACATCCAGGTAACAGCTCCCTGAAAAATTAATGATGCTCAGCCACCTTGAATTTCCTGATGAATAACCAAAGGCATACCCTGAATTGGATGCTTCTAAAACTGCTGCCGCAGTACCGATATATCCTGATCCAAACACAGCCGTTGCCGCTGTGGTGGCCTGCAGGTAGGAACTGGTAAACCATATACTTGTTCTTGAATTTTCAACTTCTATGGCTCCTGCATTTACAATCCGGGGTTGTCTATTTTCGATAGTTTGTTTGACATGCCTTGCATTTCCACTCTGGTCATACCAGGTATCTACAAAGATAGATGCGGTGCCGTAAAATGTTTTAAACGACATGGTAGCGCCAACGGTATAACCACTGGTTGTCCCGGCAGAATCTATTGTAATGATGCTGTTGGTATCCACCACCCCGGCAGCATTAAAGCTAACATTTGCTCTGGCCAGGGCCGTTCCTGTACCTTTACGTACTCTCATTGCCGGGCCGGTATATCCTCCTCTCAATTTTCGTACGCTGTAAGCCATTGAAGCGCCTGTTATGGAATCCAATGCTGTCTTCTTCGTTTTATTCTGGTTTAAAGCCCAGAACTTCTGTATGGGGGTTTGTGCAAAGCAAGTCCCTGAAAGGAAAAAGCAAAGACAAAAAAGAATCTGTAATGGTTTCATCAGTTATAATTATTTCCGTAAGTCCACCAATAATTAGTACCATCGTAATAGAAAGTCAATATATCAACTGCGGAAGCTGTCTGTGTCAAAGATACCACTCCTGTACCGCCATTGATCACTTTAGAACCGGACGGAAGGTTTATGGTGCTTGTACCGTTATTAATCACTCTGATAAGCCCGAACATCCCTGCTTTGGCATTGGCAATGGTAAGCGTATTGGCGCCGCCCGCAAGGGTCCATGCGGTATTGGCTCCCAGATTCAAATCCCAGGTGTAAGCGTTGCCGGTAGCGGTCGTCTGTACGGTGGCCGTATAATTAGGTGCCGACACAGTGCTGTCTGCACGTATCTGGCCTGCTACATGCAATTTAGCAGAAGGTGAAACAGTGCCTATACCCACATTCCCTCCCGTTGGGTTCAATACTAATGGTAAGCCGATGGCAGAAACATTATTGTGCGATTGGATGTAGCCTCCATACGGACTATCTGCAAAAGTCCCAAAATCCAGATTGTGAAAGGAATTTCCCTCTATCCTGAATGTAGCATTGGTTTGCTCTGAAATACCTGTTGTGGGTTGATTATGTGTACCCCGAATAACTAGCTTATTAAGTGGGTTAATCCTGCCTATACCTATATTGCCGGAACTAAGAATGCTCATCAGTTCTGCGTTTCCACCTAAAGCATCTCCATTAAAAAAAGCGAAACGGCCATCTTCTGGAGTGGTGCTTTTTGCTATGTATGTTAATGTACCGTAATCCTCATCAGAACTTCCCGTACGGCCCCTGAATTGTATTTTCCCCAGATAATCTCCCGCAACAATATCTGCTTCCGAACCGATTGAACCGCGTGAACGTGCTAAGAATAAACCTGCAGCAGAGGTGTTGGCGGTTGAAAAACGCTTAAACTGACCAATAGCACCCGACCCCTGAACATCTAATAGCCAAGCAGGATTGGTCGTTCCAACACCTACTCTACCGTTATCTTTAATTATAAATTCCGTTCCTGCGGGCCTGCCTGAAGAGCCGTCGGATTTATAGGTCAGTTCCACCCGTGTGCTGTCTGCATTGTTCTTCCAGCTGTCATTGGTGGTATCTGCCAATTGCCTGGTGCCTTTATTGTCGACAACGCGCTGTGCGTTGGCTAACAAACTGAGTAATATCAGCGGCAGTAGTATAATGGCTTTTCTCATAATATAAAATTGAATCTTACAAATTTAATAACCGGCTGTTATCTTTCAACCACTATCTTAAAGGATTCCCTGCTGTCTTTTGAATAGACAATAAGGTGATAGGCGCCAACAGCAAGGGTATTGACATCAATTACGTTCTTACCATCATTCAGCGGTAAGTGGTCCAGTATCCTGCGGCCGAGCATATCATATATTTCCGCCGCTGCTGCTCCATAACCATCCAATACCACATACAGATTGCTGCCATAGGTAACAGGATTCGGATAAATGCTTATACTGCGGCTGCCACAGTTTACCATTACGCTCACAACATCGGTATAGGCAAGGTTGCCGTTCTTATCTTTAACGGCTATCCTGTATAACAACATGCCTTTTTGCTGCGGCTGGTGTGTATAGCTGTAACTGCTGTTATCGCCCTGTCCATCCGTGCTGTCTATATCGGCAAAACTGATGCCATCTGTGCTGTACTGAATGTAATAACCTGCAACGTTTGTTTCCGAACCGCTGTGCCATTTCAGTATTACATTACAGTTCACAACCAATGCTTCGAAACCGGACAAAACGACGGGCAAGGGAGTCTGCTCTGTAATGCTGCCTAAGGTAAACTTGCCTTGCGGATAGAGTGCGCCTATGCTGCTTACACTTCCGGAGGCTTGTGTACCATTGACAACACCGCCCTCATTCTGCCATCCGGGAACGATTTTATGTGCCACCTTTAAAGCAGAAAGATAATCGGTACCGATTCCGGCATTGTGATAGTCATCGTAATATACGGTGACAACTGCTGTAACACCGGCATTGTTTACGGGTTGTAAATCCCAATATTCCATCTGATTGTAATGAAGCAGGGGAACAGCTTCAAGTCCGGTGGTCAAACGGGGTGCATCTCCTCCGTCATCAGGATAGTACCTTGCCATAAGCCCTTCGGGATTCATACTGATATTGGCTTTTACAGGCTGATACCTTGTGCCGTCGCCTACCGGATAATCGAAATTTCCCGTACCTGTCTGCGAAACATATCCGTTCACATGGGAGGCATCGGAGGGCGTAACCGGCAATATAGCAGTGGCGCCCGTTCCGTCGGGATTAAATTCGAGTGGCTCCAGGCTGTCAACGGCCAGAACAATGCCATCTGTAAATTCAACATCCTGCGATACACTTATTTTCTTCAACAGGTGAAAGCCTGCTGTATTTGAGAACTGTAACCCGGTTGTCTTAAAGGCTTCCTGTCCGCTTATGGTCTGCAAATTGCTGCCCACTAACCGGAGCGTGCCGCCGTCATAACCTGTGATACCGTCCTGTTTTACATTCTTTAAGGCATAAATGTTGCCTTTGTCTGTAAGGGTAGCGGTACCGGTGTTCGTAAAATCAGCATGGATACCTATTTTTCCTCCTGTATCAATATAGAGCGAACCATAGTTATACATCTGGGCATATGCTCCCTGTGCCGTTATACCAATAACCAGTAAAAAGATATATGCCCAAATGTTTTTCATGCTATTGCTTTGTTTTGTTTTAATTGCTTATCCGCATGTAGGAAACAAAATATTTAGATTATCCCGTAGGGATTTAAATATTGGTAGAATATATTAAACCGCTCTATCAAGACCCCATCGGGGTCATATTGCATCATTACAAATGGACAAAAACAAATGCGGCTATCTAATCTTGTCCCTACAGGACAAACCAATAATATGTAATCTACATTGCTACCAATATTTAAATCCCTACGGGATAAATTCGGTTTATTGTTTGCTGTTTTGTTTCCTACATGCGTATAGTCATATTGTTTTATTTAACCCACTGAACTTCGATAACATCACCTGCAACAAGGCTAACACCCGGTATTGCAACGGTAACATTTCCGCCTGTTACAGTATAATCTGTAGTTGTCAGTAGTTTAACGCCATTTCTGAATACCCATACTTTTGTAACGTTCTCAGGCAAACCAGGTACTGCATACATTTCAGAAGCACCGCCTGCAGCATTGAATACAGATTCACCGCTTTGCAACAAAGTACTTGCAGAAACTCTTGCCACTTTACCTGTAGCACCGTTCACTACTACGATACTGTCGGTAGCCAGGTTACCTGAAGACAAACCTGTAATATTCAGTGAATCGCCTGCCGCACCGCCAACGCCAATGGTAAGGTTGTGGCCGTTTGTTCCGATAGTGGTAGCCTGATTCAACGTTCCGCCCAATTTAATGGAATCGCCTGTTTTGGTAAGGCCGTTGGCTACATCTAGGTTATTCATTAAAGTGGATGCAGATACGGTTTTCAAAACACCTGTTGCCGGATCGGTTACTACAATGCTGTCCGTACCTGAACCTGCCTGTAATCCCGGGATGGATAATGTGTTGGTGCCGTCGGTAGTAATGGTTGTTGGTTCTGTTAAAGCTCCACCTAATTTTACGCTGTCAGCGCTACGGGTTATACCATTTTTGTAGGTAATGTTGCCTAATAATGATTGAACAGACATTCTTTTCAATTGACCTGTTGCCGGATCAATTACAACAAGGCTGTCGGCTGTTGTACCACCTTGTAGCCCCATGATTTGCAGGAATTCCGTAGCTGTTGTGGTAATAGTGGTAACTTCTGTCAGTGTACCGCCAAGTTTAACGGTATCGCCGTCTTTACGTACACCGTTCGATGCATTTTCAAGATAGTTGGCAAGCATACCGGCGGTGTCGGCCGGCGTGATAAAGGTAGATGTCGAGTCGATAACCCATACAATGGTACCTTTATTATCCACAGCTTTAGTGGTTACTTTTTGGGCAAAAGCCTGAGCGGAAAATAACATTATTGCTACCAGCAATAATTGTTTAGTCAGTTGTGTCATTGAAGTTTTCATTTTCTATTTGTTGTTTTTTTTAAAATTTGATTAAGATTTATTGGTTAAGATGGTTATTAAAGAATCTGGACTATTTTAATGTTGTCATTCTGAATGCAGCTGACTTCGGTAGCAATCGTATTTACGTTTACCTGTATGCTGTTGATGATAATGCCGTTGCGGTAAACTGTAATTTTATTCATATCGGTTATGCCTGCGGGTGTTTGAAATTGCAACTGACCGGCAGTGGCGGTATATTCTGTTTTTAGTACCTGAGTTGCATTATTCTGTCCGCCGCCTAATCTTATCCATTTTACACCATCGCAATAATACAGGCCGGGGGAAACTGCTGTATCTGCGGCGCCGTTAACAGCCAAATTGTAAACAAACATCCCTTCCACGAATACAGTCATGGGGGCAGGATTATTGGTAGAAAGAAGGTTAAGCCTCGGCAAAAGCAAGCCTTTCATATTGCTTTCAAGTTCGAGTAACGAGTTGGGATTAATAACCGTCGGATTATCGCCTATTTTAACTTGTGCGTAACCGGATGTTACTGATCCGATTATGAAAATCAAACACAGCAACCCATATTTAAAACGGAGCAAAGAAAAATCATTAAAACATTTCATATTCATTACATGTTGGTTATTTGCCGCATACATTACCTCTTATTGAAATTACTTTCAGTAGCAATTATCAATTAGTTATCAAAGTATCCGACTAGTATATGTACTTACAAATACCGTGCCAGAAATTAAATATTGAGGAAAATAAATTAGTTAAATCAGGTTTTGGCTTGTCTTCCTGATGCGAAAGTATTACGCGCCGATACGAACACAATGACTCAATCAATATTCGTAGGGTTCCATTTAATATTCGTTGAAGTGGGATCTAAAAAGGGCTTAATTGCTATAAAACAAAGAGTTCCATTAATCAACGGAGTGAACTTTTTTATCAGAATTTGCATTAGAATAAAAGAAATTCTGATAACGCGTTTTAAACCAAAAGAAAAAGGGGGTAAATCAATATGAGAAAAATAACTGTCTTATCTATGATTTCACTGGATGGAGTGATGCAGGCGCCGGGCGGGCCCGAAGAAGATACATCGGGAGGTTTCGGGTATGGCGGCTGGACCGCTCCGTATGGCGACAAAGCTTATGACAAGGCTCTTGAAGAAGAGCTAAAACCTGCGGATTATCTTTTAGGCAGGAAAACATTTGATATATGGGCTGATTACTGGCCTGAACATGCAGATTTCTGGCCGGGCATAAACGATGGTACAAAATACGTCCTGTCAAATACGATGAAAAAATCGGACTGGGCAAACTCCGTTTTTCTGCAAAGTGTTGAAGACATCAAAGAGCTGAAAAATTCAACAGGCCCTGACATTCAGGTCTGGGGCAGCAGCGAACTGATTCATTTGTTGCTGAAGCATGATTTGGTGGATGAGCTACGGCTTAAAATCTATCCTTTGATTCTTGGCAAAGGAAAAAATTTGTTTAATGACAATGCTATTCCGGCAGCATTTAAATTAACAGATAGCTCCGTTACGCCTGCTGGAGTGATTATGGCTAATTACAAGCGGGCAGGCGAGGTGAAGACAGGCAGTGTAGGGCCTTAAGGGAAAGGAAAAAATAGTTGCTTTTGTTCCTGGATGTACCCAAAAAATAAATGTCCGGCACCTCAAGGTGCCGGACATTTATTGCTTTACAAAAGATTGAACATTTATCTTGTTTTCATTGCTGAATATTAATAAATAAGTTCCGGCAGCCAGCTGCTGCAGAGGTATCTTATTCTTGCCGGGAAGCAGCTTTTGCTGCTGCAATACTCTGCCGCTTCTATCAGTAAGCATGAGCTGCAAGTGTTTTTCGGGTGTTTCGATAAATAAATCTTCCTTTGCCGGATTAGGATATACACTTACATCAGATGCCGGATTGGCCACATCTTTTGTACCTGTTGGGACACCATCATTTCTATAAATATAATTGCCGAATAGCACGTCCGGATCGCCGTCATTATCATAGTCGGCAGCAGCTACAATGCAATTGGTAATATCCGTTTGTTTGAAAGCTGTGGTATTATAGTTGGTAGTCCCGGAACCTAAAGCCATAGCAGAAAATGTAGCAATAAAATCAGGATTTCCGCCACTGAGGCAAATATCAGGTTTACCGTCGCTATTAAAATCCGCGATATCTGCAGCAACTGGTTCTCCAAAGACAGGCAAATTTGTAGTTACCATCGTAAAGGTTCCGTTGCCGTTATTATGATACATATCTGTGAAGTTCTGCACACCGGAACTATCATTGCCTGCTGTCAATAAATCAAACCAACCATCGCCATCATAATCAAGCCAATCAACGGTACCTGCCCCACCATTCATATAAGGACTTGCAAGACTAAAACTGTCATTTCCTTCATTATGATAGATATAGGTGCGGGATAAAAGACCAATACCTGTCATGGCTATATCGGGCCTGCCATCATGATCGTAATCATGCCATTTTACATCACTGAAATATATGCCGGGTAATGTTGCCGGGACTGTGTCAAAATGAAAGCCGCCCGTGCCTTTAAACAAATAAGCGGATGCTGTACCGGCATTATTGAAACCTGTTGCCAGTATATCTTTCAGACCGTCATTATTATAATCGGCAACAGCAATGCTTCCGGCGGAAAGTCCCGGTAAAGTATCGTTGATAAGCTCAAAAGTACCATCACCATTGCTTTTGTAAATATGAATTTTGTTACTGTCCACAAGGCCGGAAGCTATCAGGTCTTCCTTGCCGTCATTATCGAGATCGGCCCAGGAAGCGGCGGGTGTAAACATCATGGGAAATGCCTGGGGCAGTCTGACGAAACCGGTTGCTGTGTTATGATAGACGAGAAATATATCCGGACTGTCCACATTCATAGTTTGTGCTATATACACAAAGTCTTTACGGCCATCGCCATCATAGTCTCCCCATGCGGCAGTACCGTAAGCGCCCTGACGCATTGAATCGGTTAAGGTAAATGTTTGTGCTCTTGATAATAAAGAGCTTAGTAAGAGTGTAAATAGTAAAATAATTTTGTTCATCGGTTTGGCTATTTATTAAGCAAGACGGAGAACTTTATAGCGGCATTTGGTTGTTTATGGTACAGAAATACCGCCAGTAAATCTTTATGGGGGATTCAAAGAGAATTATAACCGGATTAAACTAAAGAAGCCGCCCGATGGGCGGCTTCTTACTATTTGCAATTATTATCTTACCAGCGTAACATTTCCCTGCCTTGTAAAGGCGCTTCCTGAATCGGTTATAATATCTATTGTGTAAACATATACGCCCATGGGTTGTGGCTTGTCATTGAAAGTACCATCCCAGCCTTTGTCAATGTTAGAGCTTTCAAATACTTTTTGTCCCCAACGGTTATAAACATTGAATGATTTAAGTTTTGCAACACCTCTTTTTGATGGTTTGAAAACACCATTAGGGCCTCCTGTACCGGGAGCAAAAGCATTAGGCATATCTATAACGGTTTCTTCAATCAGGATATCGATAGAATCAACAGTAGAACAACCATGTCCTGTAGAAGCCGTTACAAAATAACGGGTGCGCACTTCCGGATTAAAGGTCGGATCGCCGCTGTGTATGTCGTCAATTCCTGCAGGGGGGAACCAGCTGAAATAAGTACAGTTGGTATTTGGCTCCAGATGATATGTTTCACCATGATATAACCTTACACTGTCGGGCATATTAACGGCCGCAGCAGGATAAACACCTACCACAACATTCTGCGTATCCCTGCAACCGTGAACATCTTTACCGATAACCATATAGTTGGTTGTGGTATGAGGTGATGCAACGGGATTGGCAATATCAGTTGCGCTCAAACCCATAGGGGGGCTCCATTTATAAGAAACGGCATTGCTTGCTTCGAGTTGTATTTCGCCGGTAACACAATAGCCGGTATCGTTTGTGTTAACCTGTAAAAAATCGCCTGGAAATACGGTTATGAAAAGATTTGCAGAAGCGGTGCAACCAATGGGAGTTGAAGCTGTAACTGTAATGTTTCCGGACGTATTTCCGATATAAGCGTTATTGGGTCCGCCGTTAAATAACATGTCGGCAGCGGGCGCCCAGGTATATGTAAAATTAAAAGTAGAAGGGCTTGCTATGGCATGTAATGCTACTGTATCATACTTACAAACGGAAGTCTTATCGGCAAATATCTCAATACCATCAGGGTTAGGCTCGGCCTGAAGTGTAATGGTTTGCGAACTGTCTGTACAACCTGGATGCGATGCAGTCAGCATATATATGGTAGAGCCCAATGGCGGCGTAATAACCGGGTTTTTAATATTTGGGTTTGACACACCTGTTGTAGGTGTCCAGGTATAAGTATATTCATCGCTGCCTGTAACATTTATCTGAACAGTGGCGCCTTCACATACTACGGCATTATTGTTCGTAATATCAAAGCCTTGCAGGCTGTGTACCGCAACTGTTGCAGTTGATGTACACATGCTTGTATTGGTACTGCCCACGGTAACGGTATAGTTCTGGTCGCCTGTAGGATCTGCCAATGGCTGTGCGATTGTAGCGTTATTCAATCCTGTGGCAGGCGTCCAGTTATAAGTATAAACAACTCCCGGTGAGGGATTAGTGATTTGCAGGGGAAGCACTACGCCGTCATTAATACAGGTAGTAAGGGTAGCGGGTAATGTAAGAACCGGTTTTGCAACAGCATTAAATGTAACCGAGTTGCCTACAGGAATACCTGTGCTGCAATCATCCAGTAAAGTATTGCCATCTGTGCCGTTCTGAGCATGAATGGTATAAGTGCCTGTGGTTGTAACAGGATTAGCAAGCGTAATGTTTATTGTATTTGAAAAACCTGCAGGATTGCAATTGACGCCTACCGCATTTGTAATTGTTACGGGGCCTCCAGGGCCTGTAATATTAAAATCAGATGCATTGGCAGCAACAGAACCGCATTGAACAGGAACATTGGTTGTAAGTGTCAGTGTGGTACAGTTTAAAGCGGCAGTCGCAAAAGCAGCATTTGCATTTACTGAAAAAGTCAGGGCATCTGTTACAGGTACTGCAGTTCCGCAGAGATTCAGCAACGTATTGCCGTCTGTTCCGAGCTTAGGTTTTAAGGTATAATTGGCGGGAGCCAAGGCGGGCGCAAAATTTAAAACTATATTTTCGGTATAGCCATTCGCACCGTTACAGTTTACGCCCGAAGCACTTACTATTGTGCCGGCCGGCGTCAATTGAAAATCAGAACCTGTTGCTGTAATGGAGTTACAGGCAACCGGTGTATTCAAATGAACGGTAACAGTGTTTTTATAAGTACATGAAGTTGCAGAAGTAAGGCTGTTAAGATGCGGCGGAGTGTTATCATTAAAGGTAGCTGTAGAGCCCGCAAAATTGATGGTAAAGCCGGAACTCGGACCGCCACCTGCACCGAAATTATTTATCATAATAAGGTAAACATCACCTGCAGCAGCAGTTATTTGTTGAAGGAAGGGACTTCCTGTAGTACCGCCGGGAACAGATGTCAATGTTGAGGTGGTATTCAGACCCAAAACGCCATTATTAAATACAGGCTGGTTGTTATTAAAATTGCATCTTATCACATTGGCGGTAGTAATGTTGTTACAATTAATTCCGGTTGCATTTACAATGGCAAAATCATAGTCATCCTGCTGATCAACCGGAGTAATAGTAAAGACAATAGAACCTGCAGTACTAACAACTAATTTCAACCATACAACATTATCTTCGCCGCAAGGGTTAAAAGCGTCACCGCAGGGAGTTTGTGTTAAATCTGCTTCCAAACCGTTGCCCTGATAGCTAAAGGGTGTTGTAAAGGTATTTCCGCAAAGCTGCAAAGCGTTGCAGGCATCTTGTTCGGGTTGGTTAACAGGTAATAATTGCGCTTGAACGGGTAATACGAACCCAACCGAAGCCAATAATAAAAAACTAAGAAAACGCATGAAATGGTATTTAAACTAAATGATAAATTGTTCTTTTAAAAATATATTAAAATCCGGCTTTTTTTGATTTTAGTTATCTTATAGACGCGAAATTAACGCGCAAAGTTGGTTAATTATTGTCATATTATTTAATGATTAAATTGAAAATGAGGTAATTAAAAGTTATTTGTCGGTTATCTTTATTTACTTTGCAAAAAGTGTGCCAAAAATCTCCAAATTATTAAATATTTATGCACATCCTTATTAAAAATATTAAAACCCTTCTCCAAACAGAGGAAGGATCGGAACGTAAATCGAGGGTTTATGGAAAGGAAATGGCTCATTTACCGGGTATCAATAATGCCTGGCTGCTGGCAGAAAACGGAATTATAAAAGATTTCGGGAGCATGAAAGATATTCCTGAAATACGTGCTGATGAAGTTATGGATGCTACGGGAAAACTGGTTTTACCTTCCTGGTGTGATTCCCATACCCATCTGGTGTTTGCAGCTCCGCGCGAACAGGAGTTTGTGGACAGGATAAACGGACTTACTTATGCAGAGATTGCAGCAAGAGGCGGTGGCATATTAAATTCGGCTGGAAAATTGAATGAAACGGACGAGTCAAAACTTTATGATGATTCGCTTGAAAGATTGCATGCTGTAGTGGCACAAGGCACCGGTGCTATTGAAATCAAAAGCGGATATGGCTTATGCCTCGAAGGTGAATTGAAGATGTTGCGTGTCATACGAAAGATGAAAGAGCAAAACATTATTCCCGTAAAAGCAAGTTTTTTAGCTGCACATGCCTTTCCTCCGGAGTATAAGGAAAATCATGAAGGGTATATTAACCTTATTATCAATGAAATGCTGCCAAGGGTTGCCGATGAAGGGCTGGCAGATTATATGGATGCGTTTTGCGAACAAGGCTTTTTCTCTGTAGATGAAACTGCAAGATTATTGGAAGCGGGCCTGAAATATAATTTAAAACCAAAAATCCATGCAAATCAATTGCACCGTTCAGGCGGTGTGCAGGTTGGCGTAAAATATAATGCTATCAGCGTTGATCATCTGGAAAGTATGGGTGAGGAGGAAATTGAAGCATTGCGTGGCAGCAATACTATTCCAACTTTATTGCCCGGTGCAGCCTTTTTTCTGAATATGCATTATCAGCCGGCGCGTTTATTAATAGATGCCGGATTGCCTGTAGCGTTGGCCACCGATTACAATCCCGGCTCCTGCCCTTCCGGAAATATGAATTTCCTGTTGTCTCTGGCTTGTACACAATTGAGAATGACACCTGAAGAGGCTATTAATGCTCAAACAATTAACGGAGCGGCGGCAATGGAAATGGAACATGAAATGGGTACAATTGCTATTGGTAAAAAAGCAAGCCTGATTATTACAAAGCCTGTTTCTTCACTGGCTTATCTGCCTTACAGCTTTGGAGAAAATTGGGTGGAAAGAGTGATTGTGTAATAGCGTGTCCTGCCAAGGATTCTAACAATAAAAAAATGCGGCTTCCAATCAGAAGCCGCATTTTCATTAAAACATTTTTAATTATCTCAAATCAATTACTTCAACACCCGGATTTTTCTTTGCATCAAAAGTAAAATCAGTTGCTGCAACTTTTGCATTCGGCGTTACACCTGAAATAGTATAGCCGTAAGAGCTGCCACTTTTATCATACATGATACCGCCATTCACCATAGAAGTCTTTTGATCTACGTATAAAAGTATTTTCTTAAAAGATTTTCCGTTTACAGGAGTAAGTTCAATTACGTCAACAGATTTACCTGCAACGGTCTTTGCACCTCCATAGGTATATTTATAATCTTTGGTATAAGAGCCCGAAAATAATTTTGCAGGAGAAATGCTCTGAGAGTTGGCGTCATAATTTGAAACCTGTACTTCTTTATCAGAAACCAGGTATGTCCAAAGTGTGCGGCCATCGCAAATAATCTGCTGTCCCGTCATATTCACCCTGAATTTATTGCCCTGCATCAGAAAGGTACCGCTTTTATTGCCTTTTGAAGCACCTTTTGCATCATTCATGGTAAATACGAAGTTTGCTTTTAAAGACGTCATTGACTTTACTTTGGAGCTCAGCTTATCTAATACGACTTTTGCTTTTGCGTCCTGTGCCTGAGATTGAAAGGAAATAAATGTTGTTGCGACTAATAATAAAGAAAGGAGCTTTTTCATATTCTTCTTTTAAATTTAAAAATAAATGACGGGCTATTCTATTACCCTACAAATGCTTAACAGTTTTTCGGCTGCAAAGTTGCGTATTATAGATTTAAATTAAGTGGAAAAGTTTAGGTTAGAGCCATCTAATAACTTTTCATTATGAAATCACGATGGTTTAATTTTTAAAAACGAAGCGGCTTCTATGTGATAAGAAAGTCGCTTTATTTTAATCATGATTTAAAAACCTATCGCATCAATGTTACGTTTCCGGTATAATTCTCATTACGTCCATTTTTCAAAGTGGCACTTATCTGATAAATATAAACGCCCACCGGCTGGTCTTTGCTGTTAAACTTACCGTCCCATCCACGGCCATTTGTTGTGTTGGATTCAAATACTTTTTGTCCCCATCTGTTGAAAATGGTCATGCTGAATCCTACAATACCTTTGCTTAACAGTTGCCTTGGATAAAAGTAATCATTTACACCGTCACCATTTGGCGTAAATACGTTCGGAACATCGGTATAGCAATCTTTATTAACTTCAATAGTTTCAGTCGTAGCGCATCCATTCTTCGTTGCTGTAAGCGAATATGTTCCGGGATGAGCAATGTTTATAGAAGGTGCTGTAGCTCCTGTGTTCCAATACCAAGTTATAGAAGGATCCGAAGCATTATTTAAATCTGACACAGTAAGAGCAGGGCCGTCAAGGCAAAGCACACTGTCCGGACCAAGATTCACAAAAGGATACGCATTTACTACAATAGAGTCTGTAGCATGGCTTATGCCGCAGGCACCGAAGTCGGCATCAGCCGTAATCCAGTAAATGCCCGGATTTTCATAATGGTGTGTGGATGCGCCGAATTGGTTCCACTGAGTGCCGTCCCCAAAATCCCATGCAAGGCTCCTGATAGTATTTACATCATAATCAGCATCAAAATTCACAGCTTCCCCTGCACAGATGACATGTTTATCCTGTGTAATGTTGAAAAAAGGTACTGCATCTACCTGAACCGTACTGTAAGCAGTATCATAACAAGGCAGGTTATCTTCTTTTACAACCAATCGTATGGTGTGGCTTCCTGCCTGCGTAAATATATACGTTGGGTTTTGTGCTGTTGAGGAAACCCCTTCTCCAAAATTCCAGTTCCAGTTGCTTATGTTGCCAACCGATGCATCTGTAAATGTTACCGGCATTCCTGCACTCAAACAGATTGTATCGGCGCTTTGCGTAAAGACAGCATTCAAAGGGTGCGTTACGTCCACTGTTTTAATTACGGAATCCAAACAGCCTTCGTGAGAAATGACTTTTAATCTTACAACATAGATATTCTGGCTTTGGTATATGTGAGTCGGATCAGTTGCATTGCTTTCGGGTGTCATGTCTCCGAAATTCCAAAAATATTGCCCGCTATCGCTCAAGTTATGAAATACAACAGTATCACTGGTACAGGCTTTATTGACTGTAATGGTAAAATCAATATTCAACGAATTAAAAGTAGCATGTACTGTCTGAGAAGTGTCAGTACATCCCGCAGCACTTGTCACAACAACTTTATAATTGCCGGAAGCGGTTACTGTGTACATAGAATTTGTAGCTCCTGCAATTATTACATCATCTTTAAACCATTGATAAGCATTATTGGCATTAGGGTTGGCCAATGAGATATCAGCGCTCCCACCCGGGCAAATATTAATGGTGTCCGTACTTGTTAAAGTAACATCGGGCTTCGGCAATAACTGCACATCGAATGTGCCACTTACACTGGCGCATCCATTTACATTCATGGTGCAGGTGTAAGTTCCTGTTTGCCCGGCTTGTACATTAGTGATTGTAGCTGTATTGCCTGCTGCTGCAAAACCATTGGGGCCTGTCCATGAATAATTTGTATAAGCAGCTCCGGGTGTAGATACAGGCGCCGTAAGCGTAATACTTCCTCCCGGGCAAACTGCGCCACTGGAAGTAATGATTTGTTGTTGGGGCGTAATAGTAACATCGTCAATAATAGTACCCAATGTGGCCGTATTACCGGGTGTTACGTTCGTAATGTCCAAATCTATACTGGCAGTAGTAGGTACAAAAGTGAATGTTTTACATTGCCAAAGCCAGGCTGCGTTGGCTGAAACAATATCCTGAGTAAGAAATGTGGTCGCACCATTATAAATTTTCAGGTTGATATTATTGGGATTGGATGCAATATTTCTTCTGGAATGACGAAGGGAAATAACATAAGTATTTCCGGGTGTTACGGCAATGTTGCTTTGTCTTATATTAGAACCATAATCTATTTCAGCAACATGGTTTGTTGCAACTGCACCACCATAAGTGGTTTCAAAGTTACTGCACTCGGCATCTGTTGCAGGAGCAAAGAAAGTCCAGTTCGCAGCATTGGCATTAAAATCGCCATTCTGAACTAAATTTTGCGAAAATGAATATTGAAATGATAATATTAACGGTATTGTAAACAAAGCTCTCTTTATCATAAGCGTGACGTTATCTGATTAATAATTTGGCTTAGAACTGCAATAATGTATTATTACGTCATTGCAGTTCTTACACAAGTTAAATGTAAATAAACATACCTACATAAACATATAGTAAAAGACATGGCAATTATTCAAATCGTTGGTATTGTTTTATATAAATCCTGTACAGGCAAGAAATATACTTATGATTTTCTATGATATTTACATGTTTTCTATTAAATTCGTATTGATTAAATACCTATACTATGAAAAACGCCCTGTTTACTTTAGCTTTCCCTATATGCTTGCTCTGTTCTCTTTGTGCCTCAGGACAAAAGATACATATAACAGATACATCAAACCTGTGGATTACCCGTAGATTTGTAGACGGGGGCTTGGAGCCGGACTACTATGATTATATTAATTTCAAATACAAGGACACAATTGTAAATACCAATGGCCACACATACAATTACCTTCAAATAGGGAATAACTCTAATTTTTCAATCAGAGAAGAAGGAAATAAAGTCTTTCTCAGAGCTTATAAGAGATATTACTCAATTGCTACTTATTTTAATGATACCACAAATGAGTTTTTATATTTCGATTATGATCTGCAAGTCAATGATACATTGACATTACCGATTACAGATGGCTCTGTACCTTCTTCACAAATGTTTAGTAAACATGTTGTTCTTTCAATAGATTCCACGGAAATAAATAATACATGGCACAAGCGCTTTCACATGAACCCAATATCAGGTTTTGATGGCTATTATGAGTTTATTGAAGGAATTGGAACATATTGGGGGCCAATAATAACCAGTCAATGGGTGACTTCAACAGGATTGCATTATATAGTTTGTTTCAAGAATAACAATACTACTCCTTTGTCAGATCTAACTGACTGTAACCATATTACTGCTGTAAGTGAGTTGGGAGAATCAGGTGACCAATATTTCCATATTTATCCAAATCCTGCTAATGAAGAAATTACAATTGATTATTCAGGAGTAAAAAATTCAAAGTACATTATATCTATTCTGGATTTATCCGGAAAGGTTTTATTAAAAACAACTTTTCAATCTAAAAAACCGCTGGATATCAGTAAACTCCTTTCAGGCATGTACATTATTCAGATAGCAGATGAAAATGGAATCTTATTTCACGATAAAATGATAATACGTAAATAAACAAAAAGCCGTTTCCTTTTCGGAAACGGCTTTTCTATAAATCAGCTATCTGAAAATTATGCGTTCTCAGCAGCTTTTTTGCCTTTTGCTTTTGTTACTACTTCTTCTTCAATGTTCTTAGGAGCCTGAGCGTAGTGGCTGAACTCCATTGTTGAAGATGCACGACCGGAAGAAAGAGAACGTAATTGCGTTACATAACCAAACATTTCGCTCAACGGAACTTTTGCTTTGATTACCTGTAAGTTGTTACGTGTATCCATACCTTCCAACATGGCACGACGACGGTTCAAGTCACCTGTAACATCACCCATGTATTGATCCGGAGTCAAAACTTCCACTTTCATGATTGGCTCAAGAATGATTGGTTTTGCTTTACGACCAGCTTCACGGTAAGCTTGTTTAGCACAAAGCTCGAATGACATAGAATCTGAATCGACCTGGTGGAAAGAACCATCAAATACACGAACTCTCATGTTTTCTAATGGGAAACCGGCCAATACACCGTTAGCCATAGAGGTTTCAAAACCTTTTTGGATAGCAGGTACAAATTCTTTTGGAATAGAACCACCAAAGATATCGTTGATGAATTGGAAACGGCCTTTATCAAGCGCTAAGAATTCTTCGTCAGCAGGTCCGATCTCAAATTGAATATCTGCGAACTTACCACGACCACCTGATTGTTTCTTGTAAACTTCACGGTGTTCTATTTTCAAAGTCAATGCTTCTTTGTAAGCAACCTGAGGCGCACCCTGGTTTACTTCTACTTTAAACTCGCGACGCATACGGTCAACGATGATTTCCAGGTGAAGCTCACCCATACCGCTCAATACAGTCTGACCTGTTTCGTCATCTGTTTTAACGCGCAATGTAGGATCTTCCTCAACCAATTTAGCGATAGCCATACCCATTTTCTCAACATCAGCCTGAGTTTTAGGCTCAACAGCGATAGAGATTACGGAATCAGGAATGAACATGTTTTCCAATACGATAGGATTTTTCTCATCGCAAAGGGTATCACCTGTTTTGATATCTTTAAAACCAACAGCCGCACCGATATCACCCGCTTCAATACGGTCGATAGGGTTTTGCTTGTTAGCATGCATCTGCATGATACGGGAGATACGTTCGTTTTTACCGGAACGTACGTTCAATACGTAAGAACCTGCATCCAATCCACCTGAATATACGCGGAAGAACGCCAGACGACCTACGAAAGGATCGGTCATGATTTTAAACGCCAATGCAGCGAATGGTTCTTTTGCATCCGGTTTACGTACCAATACTTTTTCATTATCATCCGGATCAGTACCAGTGATAGCGTCAACATCCAAAGGAGAAGGCAGGTAACGGATTACGCAATCCAACATCTTTTGAACGCCTTTATTTTTGTAAGAAGAACCGCAAAGCATAGGAATGATACTTAAGTCAAGCGTAGCTTTACGTACTGCTTCGTGAATTTCTTCTTCAGAAATGGAGTTTGGATCTTCGAAGAATTTCTCCATCAATAAATCATCATACTCAGCAACTGCTTCTACCAATTCAGCACGATATTGTTGTGCTTCTTCCATCATATCAGCAGGAATTTCACCTTCAACATATGTCATGCCTTGAGTCGCGTCATCCCATACAAGAGATTTCATTGTGATCAAATCAACAACACCTTTGAAATTATCTTCAGCACCGATTGGCAATTGCAATGGAACTGCTTTAGCTCCAAGCATATCGCGTACCTGCTGAACAACCATTAAGAAGTCTGCACCGATACGGTCCATTTTGTTAACGAAACCTACACGCGGTACTTTATAACGGTTAGCCTGACGCCATACAGTTTCAGATTGAGGTTCAACACCATCAACCGCAGAGAACAAAGCAACAAGACCATCCAATACACGCATAGAACGTTCAACCTCGATAGTGAAATCCACGTGACCCGGAGTATCGATGATATTGAATTTGTATTTTTTAGAATCAGGAAGCGCTTTACCTTGAACGGTAGGGAAATTCCAGAAACAAGTAGTAGCTGCAGAAGTAATGGTGATACCACGCTCTTGTTCCTGAGCCATCCAGTCCATTGTAGCTGCACCTTCGTGTACTTCACCTATTTTGTGGTTTACACCAGTGTAGTACAGAATACGTTCTGTGGTAGTGGTTTTACCCGCATCAATGTGCGCGGCGATACCGAAATTGCGCTGTAAGCGTAAATCTGCCATGACAGTTTAGAATTATTAAAACTTAAAATTAGATTTTGAGGGTGCAAAGGTAGGGATTTTAAATTAATATCAGAAAATGAATTTAAGTGTAGCGTAAAAGACTTTTCTTAAATAAAAAGCCTGATCCATTCCTATTAAGCATTGATCAGGCTTTCTATTCTGATAAACTGAATTAAGATTATTTACTTCCTAACAGTTATTTCTGCATCCGCTCCATATACATAGCCTATTAATCTATATTGTAAATTTCCCATTGTAGTATAAACCATAATCGTTTCATCAACAGCACCTGACTGGGTGGTTGGCGAATAAGTGATATTAAATCCATTTCCTTTTGTACCACCTGTTTCTGTCAGGTTTAATGGTTTTACTTTCCCAAAAGCTAACCTTACATCCGATATTCCGCTCGGATTGTTATAATTGAAATACCTGATAAATGAGCCCGGTCCTAATACAGGTGTTTGTATTGTTGCTTCTTTTTCCAATGTTTTAATATTAAACGGAAAGAATGTAGTAATGCTTTCCCCCTGTTTAACTGCGCCGAAATTTAATGTGATCATTCCCTGGCGGTTATCTTTTACTGCGCTTCTTTCAATTTCAATAGCTTTTTTCTTATTTATTGCTGCCGTTTTTCTTATTTCTGCATCCGATAAAATGGCTTGTTGCGCAGGCTGAGGGTTTTGTGTACGACCCGGCAATATAGATGGCGCGGAAACAGTACTATTAACAGGAGGAACTGAGGTATTCTTTGAAACTGAAATTTGCGGCTCGGTGGTGGAAACAGATTTCTGCTGTGCATTAACAACGAGTGTAGTCATTGTTAAGAAAGCACTGCAAAGCATTGCAGAAGAAAAGGCTTTTGTTTTCATGTAATTAATGTTTAAGCGTTATTGAAATATGTTTTATTAAGACCGAAACTTCATTTCATAGTTTAAAATATCAGAATAGAAAATAAAAAAACAGTCAAAACGCCAGTTTATGAAAACAACATTCAGAGATCATTCAACCTTTATTTTATCATTTTTTCATTAATTGTAAAATAAACTTACAGAAAATGCTATAAATCTTTTTGCTTCAAAAAATACCGCCCCGGATCTTAGAACTGAATACTCTTTGTAACACTTAATACTTTACTTTATCGTTAACATAGCATAAGATATATGGTTAATCAACATTAACAAAAAATAAAAATAATGATTATATAACCTCCGTTCATAGTTTTTAAAATGCCATTCATCGATTTTATTTGTTTCAATTAACCACATTCGGGAATCTTACATCCATAATTACATCGAATATTGGGGCTAAGATTAAGTACCGGGTGGCGCATCAATTATATCTAATCCGATATTGATTCAATAAGAACGAAAGATTATGGAACAGTTTTTAACCATTGGCAGCAGCACTATTTTCAGAAATGGAGTGAAAAATATGATACAATCTATGGGCAATTGTGAAATAGTGGGGGAAGCAACAAACATAAAAGCAATAGAAAACGGAAATGGTTTACACACATCACACTATGTGGTAATGGACCTGGACGATACACAAAACAATGCAGAAATGCAGATAGTGGATATAAGAAGGATGAACATGAAAGCATCCATCATTGGTTTTTCCAGATTTCAGAACAAGGAACGGCTTATCGGTCAATTTAAGGCCGGTGTAAATGGTTTAATATCAGTACACTGTGATTTAAATGACTTCAAGACAGCTATTTGTTGTATTAAACAAGGCAAGGAGTATTACATGCAACCCGCCTCACAAATTATTCTGGAATATTGCATGAATGCATCCCCAAAAATGGCGAATGAGTTACAATATAAAGGCTACTCATCGCGTGAAATTGAAATTATAAAACTTTGCTGCATGCAAAAAACAGCAAAAGAAATTGGTAAAATTATTTATGTCTGTGAGAAAACGGTGGATTACCATCGTCAGAAAATAATGGCCAGAATGGATGTGAAAAACATTGTGGGTATGGCAGTTTACGCTATAAAGCACAAATTAGTAAACGTTGAAGAGCTTTAGTTTCCCTGTAATTATCAATAGATACATATATCCCAATCATCCAATTAATCATAAAATAATAAAATAATCCATTTTTCAGTCTTAAATACTACAAAATTTATGTATATTTGAATGGCTTTTATTAACCGGAACAAGCCATGAGACCACTCAAATATATAATTATAGAAGATAACAGGTTGGATGAATTATCTTTACTTGACCTTCTATCCAAATATCCTCTCTTGCAGCATGCTGCTACAGCGGGCAGCATTATTGAGGCTCAAACTTTCATTAAACATCAGGAACCTGATATTATTTTCGCGGATATAGAAATGCCTGATGGCTTATTCATTGAATTTGCCAAAAGGATGAAAAATGAAAAGCCAATCATTATTTTCGTCACCTCTCATTCCGAATTTGCTTTGGAAGGCTTTGAAACTTCTGCGTTGGATTATCTACTTAAACCAATATCCGAAGAACGTTTTGCACTTACTTACAGGCATATAATGGGGTATCATAAAATGAGTATGCTGGCCAGTTTACAAGTAGAACAATCAGAAAAAGAAACCATTGTATTTAAGGATGGGTTTAACAAAATCAAATTGCCGGTGCAGCAAGTCTTATACCTGCAGGCTATGCAGGATTACACTAAAATTGTAACTGTTAATAAAAATTATCTGGCCAACAGCACTCTTTCTGCTTTTTTAAATAAAAATGCTCATTTTGGTTTCATCCGCATTCACCGTAGCTATGCTATGTTAAGCAGCCAGATAAAAATACTAAAGAAAGACAGAATCATTGGAGAGAATTTTGAATTGCCTATCGGCAAAACTTACCGTACTGACATCTCGAAATTAAAATTATGAGACGCCATTTATACGGTTTATGCTTCTTTCTCGGCCTTCTGTTTTCCTGCAACTTACAGGAAGATCATTCAAAAAATGTAACATCATTGAATGATGAAAACCTTAAAAAAATCGATTCCTTGTTACAATATGAAAAGAATGATGCAGCAAGGGCTATTTCTTTTGAGATGCTGGGATCAACCTCTGAAAACGATTACTACAAAAAATCGTATTTGTATGGCTATATCGGCAAGAGTTACAAATATTCCTTTCATTTTGATTCAGCAGTTTATTATACAAAAGCTGCTTATGATTTAAGCCTGAAAATAAATAATAAAGAACTTCGGGTTGAACAGGCAGTCTGGTTGCTGAAAGTATATTCCCAATCTGAAGCGTATGCAACCGAAAGACAAAAACTGTTTGACATTGTAAGTAATATCAACAGAAAGACATTGGATATTTCAACACAGGCGTTGATTCTTGATGGTTTGGCTGAATTCTACTTCAAAAACAGAAGGTATCAGATGAGCGTATATGTTTCTTCCCAGGAATTAAACCTTCTGAAAGCACATCTTTTGAATCGCACTGTAAGCCATAAAGACTCTCTCCATATGGCGCTGTGTTACCTTCGACTTTCCGATCCTTATTTATGGCAAAGCTCCATATATTTGAACACAACACGTTATGTTGAACATGGCAATATAGAAAAAGGATTACGATACTTACTTCTGGCAAGAGAATGGATGGGCAGCAACAGTTACCTGCTTGCCAAATACTACCACGGGGTTATATATATTCATTCCATAAAAGCCAAAAATAATATACACAATGCTGTTACATTTCGGGATAGCCTGATCAATCTGGCAAAAAAAACAGGACATAATTTTAACGACCTTATTATTCAAAGCAATATTCTTATAAGTGATGTTCATTTCTTTCTTTCAAAAAACAACTATAAAACCGATAGCAGCTGGAAATACTTTAACGATGCAATCAAGTATGACAGCAGCCTCATAAATCCTGTCATCAGTGGTTATTTACAATGGTTAAAGGGAGACTTGTTGCTACGCGATCAAAAGTATGACAGTGCTTTATTTACATTCATGAATATAGCAGGCACAGCTAAAATGTTTACTTTGAATCAGCTGATAAATTACACCATCTCCATTGCTGATTGCCATGAAAAACTCGACAATCAGGATTCGGTAATTTTCTATTATAAAAAGTATATGCTTTATACAGACAGCCTGCTTGTTGTCAACGAAAAGAAAATAATAACAGATATAGAATCTGAATATCAACGTAAAATAACGCAGGACAACGTATATATCAAAAGCCTGATTATACAAAATGTCCGGAAGCAACGGCTTTGGTTGTTTACAGTGGCGGCAGCACTTTTATGCTTGTCTGTTTTGCTGATTATTTTTTATAAGAACAAAAGAAAAACCGCACTTGAACTGGACAAGCAGAATGCCGTCTTGCAACATTTGAATGAGCAACTTAAGGAAGCTAACCAAACAAAAGCTAAGCTGTTCGCCATTATAAGCCATGATTTCCGGTCGCCGATAAGCCAGATATACCAATTTCTTAAGCTTCAGCAATCTCAAAACACATTAATCGGAACTGATGAAAAGGCCAAGCTTGAAAAGCAAATACAAACAGCCGCTTCCGGCTTATTAGACAATATGGAGGATCTGCTTATATGGAGCAAAACCCAGATGCTTTTACTTAATGTAGTAAAGGAACCGGTAAATATTTACAGTTTGTGCAATCAAAGCATAAGTTTATTGGAGAACATCATCCGCGATAAGCAATTAACCATCGATATCCGGATGGCTCCGGATGCAATCCTGGAAACGGATGTCAATTTTCTGATGACTATCATGCGCAATATTTTGCACAATGCCATCAAAGCATCACCTGAAAAAGGCTCTATTGTTGTTCAATACGAACAATCGGCCTGTACTAAACCTTGTCTTAAAATAATAAATCAAGGTGCTTTATTTACTCAGCAAAACTATCTGGAAGCGCTGCAACGGGCACATACTTCAGAATTATTGACAAATGGACTGGGATTATTGATAATTGACGAATTAAGCAGGAAAATAGGAGTCAATATAACTTTTGAAACGATAAACGGTGATGAGACTTGTTGTACCTTACAATTCCTTGCATAAAAACAATATATGCATTTGTACTTGATTAGTACAATTACTAAATATTCTCATTCTCAATATTGCATTAAGTATTATTTCGTATTTTTAAGACAAGTTTATTACTCCAATACGACCTGTTTATTGGCCCTGACAAATAGTTACTCCCCTACATCTTAATCTAATGCCAATTAAGGTTTACATCCGTTGCAAAATGCAGTGATCTGCAGTGATGAAAGGTTTCATTCAAAATGTCAATATGAAACATATTTATGCTCAAATAAAAACTATATACCAGTTTATTCTGACATTAACGTTGTTTATATCTGGTTTAACTCCTTGCTATTCCCAAACAGGCTGCATAAACGGATATGTCATGCTACAGGATGGAAAGCCGGTCTGTAATTTACGGATTACGTTACCGGAAAATTCTTCAAGTACATTAACAGATGCTAAAGGTCGTTTTGAAATTCTGAACCTGAAATCCGGAGATTATACTATTAATATATCCACAGATGAGCAGTTAATTAAAACTGAAACAATATCTGTTACTACAAATAATATCGCAGAGACAAACATTGTTATTCCTGGCATTGATTCGCAATATTTATCAGAGATAATGATTAATGGTTCGCATACAAAGTATGTCACGGAAAAGCCCTCCGGCTCTTTGCGTATAGGAAGCCCATTGATAGAGGTTCCTCAAAATATTACAGTTATAAATGCCAGAACGATAAGAGACATCGGAGTCAATACCACTGATGACATTCTCAGAACTGCAGCAGGTGTATTGCCCGGCAATAATGCGGGCCAGGATATTTATACAATGATACGCGGTTCAACAACCCAGAACAGCATTTTGCGCAATGGCGTTGGTTCGGGGTATTATTACAACATGAATCCCGATGCTGCTATGATTGACAGGGTGGAATTTATAAAAGGCCCAGCAGGCTTCATGATCAGCAATGCCAACCCGGGAGGGATCATAAATATCATTACAAAACAACCGGTTCATGAAAAAACGCTGCGTGTTGAAGCAGGCTATGGCAGCTGGAATATGCTGCGGACTTCAATTGATTTGGGAGGTGAAATTAAAAAAAGGAGGGCATTCACTTACAGGTTCAATGCAGGCGTGCAGCGTCAGAGGCGTCACTATCGTTACGGATATTTCAACAAATATTTTATAGCGGGCGCATTTCAATATGACATCAAACAAAGCACCAACCTTGTATTTGAATATAACTTCATGGAAGGCAAAAGCCTTGATGATGTAAGATATTTGCCAAGTGTTAACGGCAAACTCTTCGTTGTGCCGAATGACATCCTTATTTCCGATCCGAATGCATCGGGCGTCAGCAGCCATGACCATTATTTTAAATTGAACCTATATCATAAATTTAGTAAACACTGGAGCCTGAATACACATGCCGGTGTTGTTTTTGGAAAATGGCATGCCAATGGAATGAAGCTGGATGAGATCCACCATAACAATATAGTTTCGGATGATACAATTTACCGTTATACTTACAAAGACAAATATGACAATAAGCTTTACAATGCGATTGTTTTTTTGCAAGGTGAATATAATACCGGCAGGCATTTGCAACACAATATCCTCATAGGGTTAGATTTTGGTAAAAGGTTTGCAAGAGATTCATTTTTTGTAAAAACGGACAACAAGCATAACCTTTATTATCCAGACCCGGCTTATCACATACCAACCCAAGCGCTAAATCATTTTGAGGCTACGATATACGAAAATATTGCTTCCAGCCACTATGAAGCATTGTATTTACAAGACCATCTGAAAATTTACAACAAAGTGATTCTTACGCTGGCTATGCGTTATACCATTTGTCGTACACCGTCCTCTTCTGATAAATCACTGACACAAACTGATAAAAAAATCACACCAAGACTGGGGCTTACTTATTTAATCAACAGCAATCTATCATTATATGCGTTAACGGACGAAGCATTCGTGCCGCAAATCGGCAGAAACTTTGCCGGCAGGCAATTTGAGCCGCTTACAGGCAATAACAAAGAGATAGGTTTGAAATCTTTTTGGTTTGAAAGAAAATTTTGTATTAACCTTACTGTATATCGCACCGTGCGTAATAATGCACTGGCCATCGATCCTGATTATCCCGATTTTCAGAAAGCTACAGGTCAGTCGGTTACTAAAGGCATAGAACTGGATATAATTGGACAGATAAGTAAAAGCATCAGCATTCTTGCCAACTACGCCTACACGGATTCCCGTGTTACAAAAAGCAATAATCTAGCAGAAATAGGCCTTTATACCTTCAATTCGCCTGTGCACAATATTGCTAATTTGTTTATTAAATATAAGTTTACAGATAAGGCATTAAAGGGTTTGTCATTTTCAGCGGGACTGCAGTATAAAGATAAATTCAGCAGTTCGTACTCTGAAAATTCTTACCTGCCCGGCTATACCTTACTGGAAGCCGGATTGAGTTACGCATACAGGCAATGGTATTTGAATTTCAATGTATATAATCTTACCAATAGAAAATATATCAACTTCGGTTCAAAATACAATGATACTGATTGGGTTTATGCCCCCGGGCCACCTCTGAATTTCCGGTTGGCTATTGGATTCCGTTTAGGATAAAAGTGTATTGCCTTTGCGTACAAAGCCTCAGCCACTTCTGATGAGCATTTTTTTCCGTTACATCTAAATTTCATTACCTTTACCGCCATAAATTACATAACAATTACTATGGCTAATCAACTTTTAAAAGGTAAAAAAGGAATTATATTTGGTGCATTGGATGAGCGTTCTATCGCATGGAAAGTAGCACTTCGTGCAGTAGAAGAAGGCGCTGAAATCGTATTGTCAAATGCTCCGGTTGCATTGCGTATGGGTACTATTAAAGAATTATCTGCCCTTTGCAATAATGCTCCTGTAATTGGCGCTGATGCCACATCCGTTGCAGATTTGGAAAGTCTGTTTAACCAAGCTACCGAACATTTTGGTGGTAAAATGGATTTTGTATTGCATTCCATCGGCATGTCTCCCAACATGCGTAAGGGTTTTGCTTATGATGCTACCAATTATGACAATTTCCAAAAGACTTTAGATATTTCTGCTCTGTCCTTCCATAAAGTATTGCAAACTGCAAAGAAACTGGATGCGCTGAACGAATGGGCTTCTGTATTAGCTTTGAGTTATATAGCTGCACAACGTACCTTCCCGGGTTATAATGATATGGCTGATGCCAAAGCGCTCATGGAAAGCATTGCACGCAGCTTCGGATATCAATATGGTTTTGATAAAAAAGTAAGGGTGAATACTATTTCCCAATCTCCGGTTCCGACAACAGCAGGTTCGGGCGTTACGGGTTTTGACGGTTTTTACAGCTATGCCGAAAAAATGTCGCCGTTAGGTAATGCCACTGCAGAAGATTGCGCAAATTATTGCATTGCAATGTTCAGTGATCTGACCAAAATGGTTACAATGCAGAACCTTTTCCACGACGGAGGTTTCTCTTTTACGGGTGTGAGCCACGGCATTATGCAGGAAATGACTCAGGGTAAATAATTTTCCCGAAAGGATATAGATCTATTAAAAACCTGTAAGGTCCAAAACCTTATAGGTTTTTTAATAAACATACGGAGTAATCTCCTAAATTTATACAATATTAGAGACGTAATTTCGTTTTAGGACCATGAGTAGAATTTTCCGATTATTAGGAGGAATATTACTGGCATCAGCTGCTTTTCAGGCCGGTGCACAAGTAACAGGAGGACAGAATGCTTTTGAATATCTGCGCATGAGCAATAGTCCGCATGTAACGGCTTTGGGTGGCTATGTGCCTGCAAGCCAGGATAATGATGTTTCTTTCACTTTGCAGAATCCCGCTTTGCTAAGGCCTTCCATGCACAACCAGCTTGCGGTTAATTATAATATTTATTACGCAGGCATCGGTATTGCCAATCTTCAGTATGGCTATCATGTAGAGCCGTTAAACACGGATTTCGGTGTCGGTATTCAATATCTGAATTATGGAAACATGACGAATACGGATGCGCAGGGCAATGATTTGGGCAGGATATATGCAGCAGATTATTCACTGAATTTCTCTGCCTCCAGAAAGTACTTAAACCGCTGGCGTTATGGTGCAACTGTAAAGTGGGCACATTCTTTCTTATCTGACCGAAGCAGCATGGCTGTATTGGCTGATGTAGGTATCAGCTACGAAGACACTGCCAATGGCTGGAATATAGGAGTAGTTGCAAAAAACATGGGCATCCAGTTAAAGCAGTATAATCCTGAAAATGATATGGAACCGTTACCTTTCGATTTGCAACTGGGTATATCGAAACGATTAAAGAATGTTCCGCTGAGGTTATATGTTACGGCACACCACTTATATCAATGGGATGTTTACTACAATAATCCTGCCGATAAGGTCGTTACAACCATTATCAGCTCAAGTTCAGATACAGCGGAAGGAAGCCATACTATTGACAGGATTTTCAGACACCTGAATTTTGGAGCAGAATTGATTTTGGGTAAACGCATTACTGTTTCGGCAGCTTACAATCATCTGCGCAGAGGAGAATTAGGTGTTAAAGATGCAACCGGAACGGCAGGTTTTTCTTTTGGTGCAGGCATCAACCTTAATAAAATGGTAGTAAGGTATGCCCGTTCGTATTATGGTTCTGCGGGTGCTTACAATGAATTAGGATTAAGTTTTCAGTTAAATAAGTTCTTCAACGTAGGTAAAAAGACAGAACCCTGGGGCTGGAATAAAACTTATGAATAAAGCGGCAGGCAATGCCAGGCTATGTTGCTCTTAAATAAAGGCATTACACTACCATGAGGCTGCAGCCTCTTAAAGCAGAATGGTCAAGACGACCCATAACTTCAAAGCTGTTATCTATGTAAAGTCTTGCAATGTCGTCTGTTGCAATAAAAGAACAGGAATGTAGATTGGCAAGATCAATAACATTCAGGCATCCTGTACCTGTCAATTTAATATCCAGAGGATCATTCTCATCTCTTACAAATACGCGCATTGTATTGGAAGGCTTAAAAAGGCCGCCTCTTATAGAATATGCCTGCGACAATAATTCCGTCATGCCATATTCGGAATGTACTTCTTTCAGGCTCCATTGCTGCTTTAAAAAAGCATGTACCTGCTCTCTCGTCCATTCTTCTCTCCTCCCCTTCATTCCACCGGTTTCCATTACGACAATGCCTTCTAAATCCATCGGATATTTTTCCGCAAAATCAAGCAAGGCGAATGTTACGCCCAGCAACATTGCTTTCCTTCCCGAAATCCTCAACGCCTGTAACGTTCCAGCCAGTTGCGCCCACTCGTCCAGGTAAAAACCACTTTCCTTGTGCCTGCTTTTTTTAATCAATGCATCTGCCATAAAAACCAATGAAGAGTTTCCCCGTTCCAGATATGACGGCAGTAAACAAAGAAAAACATAATCATCCGGCTCGCCGTAAAACTGTTCAAACGCAAGCATAAAGCTTTGCTCATAAAGCCTTGTATCTTTTAAATAGTGTTTGCTGCTCTGCATGCCCGTTGTACCGCTGCTTTCGAAGGTAACCTGAGGCTTAAAGAAGCCATTCATCACTTCATGAGTTTTGAAGAAAGAAATAGGCAGGAAGGGAATGCGGTGAAGAAAGTTTACATCGAATGGGTTAATGCGCAACGCATCTACAAATTCCCTGTAAATAATACAATTAACATACTGAAAATGAAACATTGCGATAGCATGTTCTTCAAAATTTCTATCATTTACTTCGGCAAGCCAGGAATCCTTTTCCTTTAACTGTTCAATATTGATATACATTTACTAAATTTGATTGGAATATACTTGTCTGCTCTTGTAGTACGTTTTATTATACCTGTAAAGCTCTAAGCAAATTTATAAATAGGAATTAAAGAAAAATAAAAAGATGAAAAGGATATTATTTCTTTTGCTTGTTTCAGTGATAATAATTACTGCCTGTCAAAAAAAACCATATAACTATTTCCCGCCTGAACCACAAATTTACTATAAAGGAATTAAACCCGATACGGTGAATTTTTCAGATACAGCTGCATATGTCCGTATTATTCTGGAATTTAACGATGGCGACGGGGATTTGGGAACGGATCAACAGGAATTAAAAAACAGAATTTATATTAAAGATTCCCGTGACACAACTGCCGGCGATTCTACTTTTACATATCCTTTCCCATATGTTTCCGCCAATATGCGCCCTGATAACGGCAGTCTGCAAGGAAGCATTTTTATCAATCTGGGTCGTGAATATTTCGCCAGGATATTGCCTGATTCATTTCATCTTGCAATGGGAAAAGATACCTTGACATACAATGTTTATATTAAAGATGACAAGGAGCATAAAAGCAATGTCATAAAAACAGATCCTATTTATCTGAGTTTTTAATTTTGCCCCCCCGCAACCGGGACTACTCCTGCTATACATGAATAACTACGAATTACTGATACAAAAACTGGATGCATTTACACGTAAGTTCTATACGAACCGACTGATTCGCGGAGTGCTTATTTTTCTTTCCTGTTTAATTATTTATCTTTTACTTATCAGCATCGGCGAATATTTTTTATATTTCCCTGCCTGGCTGAAACTATCCATCATTGGGATTTTAATTTTTGCGGGTATTGTCACGCTTATCATCTGGATCATTATTCCTTTGATGAAAATGCAACGTCTGGGCAAGATTATTTCGCATGAACAGGCTGCACAAATAATAGGCAGACATTTCCCCGAGGTAAGCGACAAATTGCTGAATATCCTTCAACTGAGGCAAGACCAGAATAATTATGCCAGCAAGGTTTTAATTGAAGCCAGCATTCAACAAAAAGCAGAACAGATTTCCGTAATACCGTTTAATAAAGCAGTCGATTTCGGAAAAAACAAAAAGTACCTGCCTTATCTTTTGATACCTGTAATATTGGGGCTTGGTATTTTAATAATCGTGCCTTCCGTATTTCGCGATGCTTCCGAAAGATTATTGAAACCTTCTGAAAACTTTGCACCGCCGGCACCATTTGCTTTCCATATTATCAGCAATGAAATGAAAGTACCGATGTACAGCGATTATAAGCTGGAAGCAGAGGTGAATGGTTCTAAACTTCCTAATCAAGTGTATGTGCAAGTTGGCGATGAGCAACTTGAAATGCAAAAAATAAGCAAGAACCGGTATAGTTATACTTTCTCAAGGGTGGCACAGCCAATAGATTTCAAGCTGACAGCAGCTGATGTTTATTCGGAAAATTACCAATTGTCTGTTATAGAAAAACCGATGCTGGAATCGTTCAGCGTAAGCGTGGAATATCCGTCATATACGGGTAAGAAGAACGAGGAATTGCAAAGCCTCAGCGACATGAGCGTTCCGGCAGGAACTATATTACGATGGGCTTTGAAGGCCAAACACACGAATAGCATCAGTCTTCGTATGGGAGCCGTTGGCAGCGGTGTTCCTATTCAAAAAACAGATGACAGGTGGAAGGCGATGGCGCGTTTTTACAGAGATACTTCGTATACTATTTTCCTTGGTAACAAGGCTATGCCACGTTCCGACTCGTTCACGTATCACATGGAGGTGATTCCTGATTTGAATCCACAGGTTCAGATGCAGGAAATGAAGGACAGCATTACGGGACAACAGGTTTTGCTTACGGGAAATGCAAGTGATGATTACGGTATTTCAAGACTAAATTTTCATTACGCTATTTACGACGGGAAAAAGCAATTGCTGGCAAACAAAATCATTCCTGTAAAAATGACTCCCGGAGCCGTTGTACCTTTTCAGCAATATTTTGACTTTGCAAGCCTGAATCTCTCGCCGGGGCAGGAGGTAAATTATTATATAGAATGCTGGGACAATGATGCAGTGAATGGCAGCAAAATGGGCCGCAGCGAAATCCATACTTACCGCATGCTGGATTTAAAGCAGGTGGACAGCGCTATGGATCAGAATTCCAGGCAAATCAATCAGGGTTTAAGCAACAGTGCAGACCAGGCGAAGAAGTTACAGAATGACATGAAGGAAATGCAAAACCAGATCCTGCAATCCGACAATATGAACTGGGAAAGCCAGCAACAAATGAAATCGCTGGTGGATAAGCAGGAGCAATTAAAGCATCAGGTGGAGGCCATCAAAAAGAGATTTGAAGAACAAAAAAAGCAAAGCGAACAAAAAAATTATAGCCAGGATGTAAAAGACAAACAGGAAGCGGTTCAGAAACAATTAGATAATTTGCTTAACAAAGAGCTGGCAGAGCAATTAAAGAAATTGCAGGAGATGATGAAGAACATGAATAAGGACAATGCTTTTCAGAATCTTCAAAAAATGCAGCAGGACAATAAATTGTTTAATATGGACATGGAGCGTATTCAGGAATTGATGCGCAAGTTGGAAATGCAAATGAAGATGGAGGACGTGGCGAACAAGCTTATGGATTTGGCGAAACAGGAAAGTGATTTGCAAAAGAATACGGATGCCCAAAGCAAAGACAATGCGCAATTAAATCAGGAACAAAAGGACATCCAAAAAGACCTGCAGAACGTGCTTCAGCAGGATATGAAAGAACTGGATAAACTAAACAAGCAGCAGCAGAAACCTGAAGATCTGGACAAAGCAAAGGAGCAAGGTAAAGATGCAGAGGAAAGCATGGAGGAGAGCAGTGATCAATTGCAACAAAAAAATAATTCAAAGGCAAGTCAATCGCAAAGCAAAGCTCAGAAACAATTGCAACAAATGGCTGCAGGCATGAAAAAGATGGCTCAGGACATGGATCCGGAACAGATTGACATTGACATCAAAGCCACCAGGCAAATCCTTACTAATTTAATCCGCTTTTCATTTGATCAGGAGCAGCTTATGTCTAAAGTGAAACAGACTTCGCCAGGCAGTCCTAATTATACACTAAACATTCAGGAAGAAAACAGGCTGAAAGGGAATGCAAAAATGATAAGAGACAGCTTGTTTGCATTGAGCAAGCGTGTGTTTCAAATAGCTGCATCGGTCAATAAAGAAACTTCTGACCTGACTGCGAATATTGATAATACTATTGATGCGCTTGAAAACAGAAGATTAAGCGAAGGCGTTACAAGACAACAATATGCCATGACAAGCGCCAATAATCTTGCATTGATATTGAATGAATTATTGAGTAATCTGATGCAAAGCCAGGCAGAATCGCAAGGTTCGGGCTCGGGCATGGGCAAACCTAAACCGGGTCAGGGAAAAGGCGATGCTTCGGGGATGATGAAAGATATTATTACAGGGCAGCAAAAGTTGGGTAAGGGTATGAAACCCGGACAGGGAAAGCAACCCGGCGGGCAGCAACAAGGTGGCAATAGCCCGGGCGGATCAGGAAACGGCGGTAGCGGCGAAGGCAGTGATGGAGAGGGCGAATCGGAACAGATAGCGCGCATGGCACAACAACAGGCGGCATTACGCAAACAAATTCAGGAATTATCAAGCCTGCTGAACAGCAAAGGCATGGGCGGAAATGCGCAACAACTTAAAGCCATTCAGGACGCAATGGACAAAAATGAAACAGACATGGTAAACCGCAGAATGAATTCAACTTTGATTCAACGTCAGCAGGAAATCATGACAAGGTTACTGGAAGCGGAAAAATCCATCCGCAACCAGGAAGAAGACAATAAACGCAATGCGAATACAGGTAAGGATGAGCAACGGCCTATGCCACCTGAATTACAACAATATCTGCAAAGTCATCAGGCTTTGCTGGATTTGTATAAAACGGTTCCGCCTTCTTTGCGTCCTTATTACAGGAAAATGGCGGAAGATTACTTGCAGCAGGTGAAATAATGATAGGGTTAAAACTCCTATCCTGTTTTATATCGTCCTTTCAGGACTTATCAATAGTTTGTTCCCAAATGCATAGCCTAAATAATAAAGCAGATTCCTGAATAGAATCTGCTTTATTATTTAGGCTAATATAAATTCAATTATAATCAGGTACTCGCTATTGAACTTTGCAATTCGTTTTTCTATATTTGAACTACAAATCAAAACTTTCCATTATGAACAACAAAGCAGCAAAAATCATTTATTGGATTACAACTTCTCTATTAGCATTATTTATCATCCCCGGTGTTTTCTTTCTGAACAGCAAGGTGGCATTGGATGGTATTGCTCACATGCAGATACCCAAATGGCTTTCTCTGGAAGTAGGTTATGGCCAACCAATCGGTGCCTTATTATTGATATTGCCATTCGTTGGTCCGCGTCTTAAAGAATGGGCATATGTTGCGCTGGGCATTGTATATATTTCCGCGCTTATAGGACATTTATATATCGACGGTTTTGGCCCTGATGCGGGATTGGCAATTATACTGTTTATCATTTTGGTAATTTCCTATGTTTGTTATCATAAAATACAGAAACAAAAACCAGGCAATTATTGATTTCATTTGACAAAATAAGTTAAACAGAAAAGCGAAGCCTGACGACTTCGCTTTTATAATAAAAATATCAGTGTTATAACTACTCATTAGCTATCAAGAGCCGCCGTATCAGCTGCACTTGCAGTATCTTCAGGGTTGAATGGCTTAGCTTTCAAAAGTGCGTTTTCATTTGCCAGAAGATTATCCGGAGCCAACATGATGTCATCATCATCCGTCGGCGCTTCGGCAAACGGGCGTTTACCAATCAGGCGTTCCAAATCATCTTTATAAAGAACTTCTTTTTTAAGCAATTCCTCTGCAATAATCCTTACTTCTTCTTTCTTGGATTCCAATAATGCTTTTGCACGCTTATAAGCTACATCCGATAGCTTTTTAACTTCCTGATCTATCAGTTTTCCTGTTTCCTCACTATAAGGTTTTTGGAAACTGCCTTCGCTTGCCGGATCATAAAAAGATATATTACCAATCTGCTCGTTCATACCATAGATGCTAACCATAGCATAAGCAGTACGTGTTATTTGTTGTAAATCGCTTAATGCACCTGTCGAAATTTTTCCGAAGAAAATCTCTTCACTGGCTCTGCCCCCAAGTGTCATACACATATCATCTTCCAGTTCTTCAGTAAGCGTAAGGTATTTTTCTTTTGGTAAATATTGGGCAAAACCCAATGCGGCAGTACCACGAGGCACGATAGTAACTTTTACTAATGGGTGTGCGTGTTCCAGGAACCATCCTGCAACGGCATGACCGGCTTCATGAAATGCAATAACACGCTTTTCATCCGGTTGAATGATTTTGTTTTTCTTTTCCAGACCACCGATAATCCTGTCAACTGCATCATTGAAATCCTGCATATCCACTTCTGACTTACCATTTCTGGCGGCAATCAAAGCAGCTTCATTACATACATTCGCAATGTCTGCACCGGCAAAGCCAGGTGTCTGTTGAGCCAGTTTCTTAACATTCAGGTTCTTAGACTTTTTGATAGGTCCCAAATGCACTTCAAAAATTCTTTCGCGGCCTTTTGCATCCGGCAAATCAATTGTAATCTGCCTGTCGAAACGACCCGGACGTAACAAAGCCGAATCCAATACATCAGGACGGTTGGTTGCTGCAAGGATGATGATACCACTATCTCCGCCAAATCCATCCATTTCAACCAGCATCTGGTTAAGTGTATTTTCCCTTTCATCATTGCTCATTACGGCATTCTTTCCACGGGCACGACCAATGGCATCAATCTCGTCAATGAATACAATACATGGCGCTTTATCTCTTGCCTGCTTGAACAAATCACGTACACGGCTGGCACCTACACCCACAAACATCTCCACAAAATCAGAACCCGACATAGAAAAGAATGGCACTTGCGCTTCGCCTGCCACTGCTTTTGCCAATAAAGTTTTACCGGTTCCCGGAGGACCTACCAATAAGGCGCCTTTTGGAATTTTACCACCAAGTGTAGTATATTTTTTAGGATTTTTAAGGAAATCCACAATTTCCATTACTTCTACTTTGGCTTCGTCCAGACCTGCAACATCGTTAAAAGTGATATTTACTTTTGTACCTTTTTCGAATAATTGAGCTTTGGATTTACCGATACTGAAGATGCCGCCTCCGGCGCCACCGCCGGCAGGTCCCATTTTCCTGAAAACAAAAATCCACAGGATTACCATTATTAACAGAATCGGGAAAGTACCTGCAAAAAAATCGCGCAAAAAGCTGCCGCGGTTTTCTACAAAAACGGGTACTTCTTTTTGTCCTGCTGCCACCAAAGGCTTCATTGCTTCCTGAAAGTTCCGGTCGAAAACTTCATAATCACCGATATTGAACGAAAAGTCGGGTTCATTTTCCGACCTGCTGCCAAACATGGGATTACCCGGCTTCGGTTGTGTTGCACGTGCCTGAGGCGTAAGAAAGACTTCCGCATTTTCCTTGTTTACAACAATAACCTTTGCAACTTTTCCCTGATCAAGAAAATCTCTCTTAAAATCGAGAAATGAAGTTTGTTTTTCAGGTGCCTGAAGGCTTGGTGCAAAAAGGTTCAATCCAATCAATGCAACAACAATAAGCCCGTAAATCCAATACATATTGAATTTCGGACCTTTATTTTTCGGGTTGTTTTTATCAAATCCCGGCGGCAACCCGCCACCTCTTTTATTATCTTCCATGATTTCCAAACTTTGTTTTTGCCTTCTATCGATTTTTTTACGGGCAAAAACCTATAAACTATACTTCGCTGTAATTTCTGTCATCCTTTAAAACAACAACGATTAAATTTTATTGTTTAAATCCAAAAAATAGAATTACTTAAACAATAGATTTTACCTAAGACGCAGGATGTTCCATTTTTTCGGCATCCATCCACAAACCTTCCAAATCATAGAACTTACGTTCATCACGCTGGAATACATGGACAACAATGTTTACATAATCCACCAAAGTCCACAACTGTCCATTCTCAACATGGTAGGGCTTTTCGTCACATTGCAATCTTACTTCTTCTTCAATATTAGAAGCAATCGAATTGATTTGGATATGAGATTGTGCCTCGCAAAGGATAAAAAAGTCGGCAACAGCTTCATCGATTTTTCTCAAATCTAATGAAACAACATTTTCTCCTTTTTTATCATGGATGGCTTTTAAGATGGTTTGAAATAAACTGCTGTCGCGGCTTACTCTTACTTCGGATTTGGTGCGGCTTTTCAGTGAACTGATAATTTTCTCCAATGCTAATGCTAATATTCGTTATTGAATTATATTGCGTTCAAAATTAAGGAAACTTTTGGCACAAAACGCAGAAACTACTTTTCCTGCCTGGCTCCATCATTTTGATACTATAGATAGTACCAACAATTATGCCATGCAGTTGATTGACGACGGATTGGCATATCACGGGCAGGTGATCTGGGCCGATTATCAGACAAAAGGCAAGGGTCAACGAGGAAAAACATGGGAAAATAATGCCGGCAGCCTGCTGATGAGCCTTATTATAAAGCCGGAAATCAATGCTGACAAGCAATTCACGCTGAGCATGCAAACAGCAGTTACGATTGCAAAATATTTACAGGCATTATCGGCACAATGGCACGTTGCCATAAAATGGCCTAATGATATTTACCTGAATGACAAAAAGACATGCGGCATTTTGATTGAAAATGTATTTCGTGGCATGAATTGGGCATATGCAGTAATCGGTATCGGGGTGAATGTGAACCAAAAGAAATTCACCGAATATTTACCGACAGCGACATCGATGTCGATGATTTCAGGACAGGAATATAATTTAAAGGAAATGCTCACAGATATCAGAACAGGTTTGCTGAACTTAATAAGAACTACAAAAACCGATAATAATAACAAACTACTGAACGATTACAATAACCTGCTTTTCAGAAAAGGAAAGGAAATTAGCTTTATAGAAAGAAGTAATGGCAGACACTTTGAGGCTTATGTACAGGAGGTAAATGCGAACGGACAATTGATATTATTAAGCCACATGGGCATTGAGGCTTATAATTTCGGGAGTCTGGATTGGATATTGAAATAGGTTTAATAAAAATCAGGATTTGACGAATCTAAGATTTAAGATTTGACAACTTTATCAGTTAATAACTTTTAAGATTTGACAACTTTTTAAAAGTTGTCAAATCTATATTTGGGAAAAGCTGCAAAATATATATATTTAAAATATCAATTCATACCCAAAAACATACTTATAAATGTCAGGCGATTTTACTTATCCTTTTTCATATCTTCTTTTACCTCTGTTGCTTTTTCATCCACCTTTTTCGCGCCTTTTTTAACAGCCTCCCTGGTATCATGATAAGCATCGCTTACGCCTTCTTTAACATCATGCGCAACGTCCTGCACAGCATCTTTGGTATCTGAAGCCGCATTTTTAATATCTTGTTTGCCTTGGTCCGATGCCTGCTTTACATCGTGTATAGCTGTGTCTAAATTTTGCCCCGGAGTCCGTTCTTGTTCATTAGTATCTGATGAGGAACCGCATGAAGTCAGTATCAGGAAGGAGGCTGTAACAAATAAAAGAATGTACTTTTTCATAAACATCGGTTTTCAAAATGAAAAAAATTATTGCCTGATGAAAGCATCAATAACCTGCAATGTTTCTTCTATTGCTCTGTCCAGATTATCATTTACAATAATCGTATCAAATTGTTCAGCGAAGCTTAATTCATAAGCTGCTTTATCCAGTCGTTCTTGCAAGGTTTGCGGCGATTCTGTTCCTCTTGCTTCCAGGCGGTTACGCAATTCCTCTACAGAAGGGGCTTTTATGAAAATAGAGATAGATTTTTCGCCATATTGCTTTTTGATATTCAAGGCCCCAATCACATCAATATCCACCAGCGGCGCCTGTTCATTATCCCAGATGCGGTTTACTTCTGTTTTAAGTGTCCCGTAATATTTACCGGTATAAACCATTTCCCATTCGATGAAAGCATCTTCCTCAATTTTATTCCTGAAAGCTGTTTCCGTCAAAAAATAATAATCTTTACCATCCACTTCACCCGGTCTTGGCATGCGCGTGCAGGCCGAAATGGAAAATGCCAGTTTGGGTGAGCGTTGCAGCAATTGTTTAACTATAGTGGTTTTACCGGAACCTGAAGGTGCTGTAATGATAATGATCTTATTCAATGTTATTGTAGTTATAATACCGAAAACAGGTGCTGTTATTATAAGGAAAACCTGTTTTGGATAAAACAGGTTTTCAAATTATTTGATTGCAAAGTTAAATGATTCTTGACTTTATAATACTCTGTAGTTAAATACAAGATGAATTATGACTTAACATATTTTGCAAGATCGGCAGCAGCTTCACGGGCATCATTATATTTACCAATCACCTTACCGTCAGGTCCGATAAGGAAAGCCTGCGGAATATATTGAATGCCGTAAATGGTAGCAGGCTGGCTTTGCCATCCGCCTAAGTCGGAAACATGATAAGGCCATACCAAGCCATCTTTCTTTATAGCTGCCATCCATGCATCTTTGTTTTTATCCAAGGAAACGCTGAAAATCGTAAAACCACTGGCATTCTTGAATTTCATGGACTTGTACTTATTGTAAGTAGCCACAACAGCAGGATTGGATGCGCGGCAAGGACCACACCAGCTTGCCCAGAAATCCAGCAAAACGTATTGACCTTTACCAACAGCTTTTAAAGAAAGGGGTTTGCCTTCAGGCGTATTAAAAGATAGCTCGGGCGCAACCTGTCCTACTTTAATAGTTTCATTGGAATATTGTGCGTTGGCCGAAAAAGTACAAATGGCAGCTAAGGCCAGTACACTGATAATTTTCTTCATCTTTAATTCTTAATTCTGATTATAAAATATTTTTTGGAGCAATCTAAAGAAAGCAAAAATAGCTATTTAAGGTTTAAATTCATAACAACCCATTGAAGTGGGATTTAAACGGGAAACACCATCCAAATCTTCAGGTATGGTTCCTGCGTTAATACCTGTACCAACTGCAGGAGAACCCGCCTGCAAATGATGATCATTTTTTGAATAATCTTTGAACATCGGATCCTCATTAAGTTTAATTGCAGTCTGCTGAACAAATGACGGCAAAGGGTCTTTCGACTTCAATATACAATTACTTAAAACCACATTGGCATCATTATCATCCTTTTTATCGAAAACGGTTTCTGTTTCCAACGACCCATAAACGATACAGTTTTTGATGGTAGCCGTTAAATCATTGCTTATATAAGTTGTTTCGGAAGTGGGGAGATAATTCAAAACCGCAAGGCTTATATTTTTGGAGTGATTGAGATAGGTGCCGCCATAAGTAGCAATGGTACAGTCGAAGATATCATACCTGCCGCCCTGGAACAAACAAACGTTTTCAGCACCGCATTCCACAATTTTGCAATTTTCCATATAAAGCGAACTGTTATAAGCCACAATACCATATCCTAATGAGCTTCTGATAACGGAATTGGTCATTTTTAATTTAGGAACGGTTATTGACGGAACGGAAGGGTCTAACTGAATGGTAGCGCCTTGCACAGCCTGAGGTGTATCATTTATAACAAGTTTGGTAGGAGCGCCGCCGTTTTTAAAAACAGCGTAATTAATTTCATTATCATGACTTTTATCGAAAAAATAAAGCCCACCCCATTGTCCCGGAACATCGGCATATTCGCCAATCCAAACCAAGGGATCTAAACGGTCGCCCTGAAAAACAACAGAATCACTCTGTGTTCCCGTAATTTTTAGTGTTCCCAATACGAACAAACGAGAATCCTGATGCACATACACACGGCAACCAGCAGGAATAGTTAATGTCGCGCCTTCATCTACCAAAGCATTATTTACGATAACATAAGGCTTATCTGTTTTCCATTCCTGTGTCTGAAGCGTAGAATCCCTTATGTAGTAAGCATTCTGGCCATAAGCCATTACAGGAATAGAAAATTCCTTTCCATTTAAGGTAACAATCAGATTATCGTCCACAACAAACGGTTTGTTTTCATCGGTAGGGTCGATGGTAACGGCCGCAAATACCCATGCACTGTCATTTCCTGCAATATCAACATCTTTAATTTCAGTTCCCGAGATACCGTTTACATTCAACCGGTAAGCTGAATTAACACCATTCTTAAGCCTGATACTTGAGACGGTTATATCTTCTTTCTGTTTATTGTAAATCTTAAGGCTGCGGGTAGCGCTGCCCTGTGCAGTAAATACGGTATCAAACAATAAAGTATCAATCGAAAAAGCAACTTCGCCTCCATTTGTCAATATTTTTGTTTTCCTGCATGATGCCGACAGGATGATAACAAAGCTTATCAGAACTAAAGGGAAAAGGCGTTTATAAAATTTAACGGATAGCATATTTGCAAAAAATGTAACAAAAAATAATAACGGTAAATGTACCGTAGTTATTACGATTGAACAAAAATTCCCTGTTTGAAAGTACAAACAGGGAATGAATTTATTTTAAAAGACAGGATTAAGCATAAACGGGTTGGTCTTTCTCTACGGGTTCCGGCATTTGCTTTAATTGCTTTTCAGCTTTCAGTCTTTCTTTTTCCATCATAATCTTAACCGGGCTGCCAAAAATAAAAAACCATTTCCTTTTGAAACCTTTTGCATGCTTCACATCCTGAATCATGTCCTTTATTTCATGAAAATTAATAAAGATCGGATTGGCTTTGTTCGGAATATTGGTAGTAATTCCATAAATAACTTTTTCATCTTCAGGTTCGTAAGTCTTCCATATTCTGTCCCAGAAAATAAAAGTAGCGCCGTAATTTTTATCGATATATTGTTCCTGAGAACCGTGATGTACGCGATGGTTGGAAGGCGTTGCAAAAATATACTCCATCCATTTCGGACATTTACGGATGTACTCGGTATGTACCCAGAATTGAAACAAAACGGCAACCTGATTGGTTACAAAAAACACAATAGGATGAAAGCCCATCAGGACAATAGGTAAAAAGAAAATTACTTTTATATGTTGAATCCAGCTTAACCTGAAAGATACGGCAAGGTTATAATTTTCACCGCTGTGATGCACTACATGTGTTGCCCACCAAAAACGTTGTTCGTGCGAAACACGATGCGCCCAGTAACTGCACAAATCATAAATAACATAGCAGGGAATGAACAGCCACCAATAAGAATCCAATTTCCAGGGAGCTTCATCCCATTTCAGATTCATACGCCAGGGAACAAGGTTGTATAAAAAAACTACCAGATAAAGCAGGACAACTTTGACACCGGCACTTACTATCAGATTACCAAGGCCTACCAAAATAGAACCAATGGTTTCTGCTTTTTCATAATATTTTCTATCCTGGCGATAAGAAATATACATTTCCAAAACCGAAAAAATAACCATTGCCGGTACAGCCCAGACAATAAGATTTGGTGCATTTTTCTCAACCTGATGAATTAAGTCCATCGGAATTTTATCGGCTCCGAAAAGAGATAATAATGTCATTTACTTCTTTGCTTTTTATAATTTAGAGGTACAATGATAGGAAAAACTACTGAATAGCTTAGGCTTTTGATTGCTTATAATAATTTTTAAAATATCGCAAAGCTAAGAATTGCATCCCCCGCTTAGAATATAAATTGCTACAGAAGTTTAATGGTACGTGTTATAATTAAAGTCTTCTTATAGCTTTATTATCTGAATATCTTTATAAAATTGCTGTAAGGTTTCCAACAAATCCGCTTCTGAAGTATGTGTCAAAAAAATCTGGCTCAACTTGAATTGTTCCAGCATTTCAAATAATTTCAATAACCTTTTACGATCCAGCTTTTCAAAAATGTCATCCAATAAAAGAAAGGGTCTTTTATTCAATAGCTCCAGCCATTTGATGTGTGCCAGTTTCAGGCTGATAAGAAACGATTTCTTCTGTCCTTGTGAAGCATGTGCTTTCATAGGATTATCTCCGATCTGAAAATGCCAGTCATCGGTATGAGGACCTACCAACGTACGTTTATATTCCAGATCCCGCCTCCTGGATTTATGCAAAGCCTCTTTAATGTCTTCCGGCTCAGCATTGTTTTTATAGATAAGCCCCACCCTTTCGGCGTCATTGCTTAATATGCCATAATATTCCTGCACCCAATGTGGTAATTGCAATGATAACCTTTTCCGCTCCTGAATCAGGTAAGAACCATATTGCGCCAATTGTTCATCATAAACATCCAGTAAGTCGTGCGAAATATTGGGAGTTGCCGTTTGCTTCAAATAAGCATTACGCTGTATCAATATCTTTTGATATAAAAGCAAATATTCCAGATAATTGGAATCGCTTTGGGAAAGCAGGCCATCCATAAATTTCCTTCGTAATTCGCTGCCGTCATTAATCAATTCTATATCATCCGGTGCAATCATTACGGAACTGTATTTTCCTATGTGCTCCGTTACTTTTTCATACACGATGCCATCATGTTCAATGGATTTTTTGCCTTCTTTCCATTTGCATACAATCGTTTCATTTTCAAATTCGCCTTCAATCCTGAAACCGGTTGTATCGTATTTTACATTATTGATTTCCCTTCCCTGAAAATAGCTCTTGGTGTAGCACAAATAATAAATGGCATCCAGCAAATTTGTTTTTCCTGCACCGTTCAAGCCCGTGATGCCTGTAACCTTTGCATTGAACTGAAAGGATTGAAAATCGAAATTCCGGAATTGGGTAAGGGATATTTTTTTTAGTGATGGCAATGGAATATTTCTATTTAAAACAATGAGCGAAGATAACCACATTTACGAAGAGAGAAAGAAAGAGTAACCGAAAAATAAGGGTGTTTTAAAGTACCGGATTACGTTATCAAAATATTTCCATGCGTATTCAAAACAGACATTCATTATCAATAATTATAAATTACATTTATGATTATTTGCTTTTTAAAAACAAACCATTTATGAAAAAACTCAAACTACTAGTTATTATCGGTATTTTATTTTCATCAATTTTATCATCTTTTCTGCATGCTCAAACAGAAGGCATAACTAACGATGAGTGGCTGCAACAAATGAAAATAGAAGAACAAAAAATAACAGCTTATGTAAATGAACAGATGAAGAATGTAACATTAAACGATTCTTTGAAAAGATCATTCTTAATATCTGAAAAACACGATGAAATAAGCAAAGCTGATTTACCCAAATTTGCGGATAAATATGTTCAGGATTATTATCGTAAAAAATATTTTGAATTACACCCTGATACCCAGAAAATATATAATCCGGGCAGAGTAGCAACAGATCAAAAAAACAATGCCAAACCCGGAGATGAATCTGCAATCAGCATTCAATGTAGTGAAGGTAATTTTGAATCGGGAATAGGAGCATCTTTTCATGGTTATGAATCACCGGTAAACTATAATGGTTTCCTATGTAATTTCATTCCGACGACAAATGTTGCTTACACTAATATTGGGTTTGGTAACCCGGATGACTTCTTACTAACTAATAATGCTCCGGATCCTATAATTCCATCACTCAATCAAACTCATAATTATTCCAATCATGCCATTAGAATAAATGCTTCAACACCTTGCTGGCGGGATAATGGCTTGGACATGTTACAAAAATCTTTTTCATCATCTGTATCAGGAACTGCGAGAATCAACTTCTCCTATGCGCTGGTTTTGGAAAAACCAGATGACGGAAATCCTTTTTTTGTAGCAAGGGTATTGAATAACCTCGGAGTGGAAGTTGGTACAAGAATTTGCAAACACCCTAATAGTATTGATCCATTAATTCAAACTGTAATCGCAAATGTGCCCGGATGTGAGCAAGGCTATCCTGTAAGCTGGAGGGATTGGGGCTGTGATTTTATTGAGTTTGATATTGCTGCAAATAAAACTTATACTATTGAATTTTTCGTAGCAGATTGTGGCGGTGGTGGCCATTTTGGCTATGCTTATGTAGATGATATATGCACAGATGTCTTATGTTGCGATGCCTCCAAACCAGTTAATTTAAGATGCACTCCGTCCATAAACGGAAGTCAGCTCTCTTGGGACCCTGTTCCCGGAGTATCATACTATAAATTGATCAGGAACCAATATGATCCATCTTGCTGCGAAGGCCCGCATCCTCCTAATCCTATATCAACAGTTGACAACGTAAGCCTCACAAATTTCTTTGTACCTGATTCTTACGCTCATTGTTTTTCCTGGTCAGTAGTGGCAGTAATGCCGGACAGGTGTGAAGCGACTTCCTTTAAAATGTGTTCCTGCACACCACCTCCTCCGCCTCCTGACAGCTTAGACTGTAATGCATCGGCTGGTGGTAATATGCTTTCCTGGACTCCAATTCCTGGTGCAGCTTATTATAAAGTAGTTCTTAATCAATATGATCCCGGATGTTGTGACACTTCACCAATCCCTTATCCTATTTCCGCTGTGTGGACCTCATATAGTTCAAACGTCTTTGTACCTTATTCATTTGCTTATTGCTTTTCCTGGTGGGTAACGGCTATAATGTCAGATAGTTCAAGTTCGGAAAGGTCAGAGAAAAAATGTTCCTGCGTTCAAATGCCCCCGACCGGTTTAAACTGCTTTCCTAATTATATGAATGGCAGCTATGGCAGTGTGATTTCCTGGAATCCTGTTGCCGGAGCGGTTTCATATAAGGTGTTTTATATTAAAAATGATCCTTTGTGCTGTCCCGGAACCAGCCCTACCAGTGGAATGATTACAACTACCAGTACCTCAGGTTTTGTCCCCAGTACAATTGCCGCTTGCTTTTCATGGAGAGTTGTGGCTGTAATGGCAAATGGAACAGAATCGATTTCATCGGAAACAAAGTGTTCATGCACAAAAACAGGAGGAAAGCCCGGTAGAAATGAAGATGAACCCAAAACAACAGAAGGTAAAACTACTATCGGCAAAAATATATTCGCAACCGCTATACCCAACCCCGCATCTGAATATATAGAATTTGAAGTGCACAATAAAGACAATCAAATGGGCACTAATAGTTTTACATTGTATCTATATGATATGAGTGGACGAGAAGTCTTTAATAAAGAGATAACTGATAACAATAAATTACGTGTTGATATCCAACCGTATTTAAATGGTATATACATATATGAAATCCGGAGTAATGATAAATCATTATTTAAGGACAAAGTTGTAATTAAAAAGCATTAATTGCCATCAAGAGAAAGAGGGTTACATTTGTAATCCTCTTTCACCATTTAAAATGGTTACATCGTTTATCCATTTTAAAAATGAAAGAACAAAAATTTAATAGGAATGAAAATGGCCTGTAAATGTTAAGCGCAATCATTTGCGTAAACATGCTGTAGTATTTTGCGAAATGCGAAGGCATTTCTGTAAAGTTTTTATATTTTCGCACAAAATTAATCAAGTTGCAAACACAATTCGGAAAAGAGATCTACCTGCAATGGTACGAAAGCATGTTGCTTCAACGTCGTTTTGAGGAAAAAGCAGGCCAGCTTTATGGTATGCAAAAAATCCGCGGATTTTGTCATTTATATATAGGACAGGAAGCTGTTTCAGTAGGTATCATGTCTGCCATCCGTCCTGATGATAATCTTATTACTGCTTACCGTGATCATGGTTTGGCCATTGCAAAAGGTATTACTGCCGATGCTTGTATGGCTGAATTATACGGAAAAGCAACCGGATGCACAGGTGGTAAAGGTGGCTCCATGCACTTCTTTTCCAAAGAGCACCGTTTTTTTGGCGGTCATGGTATTGTAGGCGGACAAATCGGTTTGGGCGCGGGTATTGCGTTTGCAGACCAGTACAACGACAACGACCGTGTAACTATTTGTATGTTTGGTGATGGTGCTGCCCGCCAGGGTATGTTACACGAAGCATTCAATATGGCGGTTTTATGGAATTTACCTGTTATTTTCATTTGTGAGAATAATCATTATGCAATGGGAACTTCAGTAGAACGTACTTCCAAAGTTTTGAATCTTGCCCAGATTGCAGATGCTTATGATATGCCGGGAGATACTGTTGATGGCATGGATCCGGAATCGGTACATACAGCCATTGAACGTGCAGCAAAACGTGCAAGAGAAAAAGGCGGCCCTACATTCCTGGAAATTAAGACTTACCGCTACAGAGGACATTCCATGAGTGATCCTGCGAAATATCGTTCCAAAGAAGAAGTGGAAGAATATAAGGAGCAGGACCCTATTGAAAAGGCTTTGGTAAAGATTAAAGAAAATAATTGGGCTACAGAAGAAGAATTGGAAGCAATCAATGAAAAAATCAAGGCAGAAGTGGAAGCATCTGTAAAATTTGCAGAAGAAAGCCCTTATCCTGACGACAGCGAATTATATAAGGATATTTATGTACAAGCAGATTATCCTTTTATTAAAGATTAATTACATTCTTATTACAAAATAAAATATTAAACCTTATAGGTGACAAAAACCTGTAAGGTTTTCTTTTGAGTTAAAAATTTACTTACATTCGCTACTCAAAAAAATATTGGCTCAATGCGTTTTTGTGCATGACAAATTGAGAAAAAAAATTACCTTTGCGCACATTTATATTATTTTATTTTTGAATAATGGCAAATACTACAAACACGGAAAACATTAAAGTTGTAAAAGAAACCAGTGGCGTGGACACATTGAGGAACATGCAATCTTCTTTTGAAAAAAATCAAAAAGTTATTATTGGAGCTGTAGTAGCCTTGGTAGTATTGGTTGGTGGCTTTTTCGGATATAAAGAATTTATCCAGAAACCAAATGAAGAAAAAGCTGCAAACGCTTTATTCAGCGCTGCACGTTGGTTTGAAGTAGATTCACTGAATTATACTTTGAACGGCGATGGTCAACATAAAGGTGCTTTGGATGTTATCAAAAAATATGATGGTACAAAAGCAGGAAACCTTGCTCAGTATTATGCCGGCATGAGTTACCTGCGTACAGGTAAACCTCAGGATGCGGTAAAGCATTTAGAAAAATTTGACGGTAAAGGAACACCTTTGGAATATCTGGCTTATGGTGCAATGGGTGATGCTTATATGGATCAGGGTCAGGCTGATAAAGGCATTGACATGTACAAGAAAGCTGCCGGAAATGAAAAAGATATTTATACTTCTCCTTTATACTTGTTTCGTGCTGCATTAGCATCTGAACAGGCAGGTAAAATTGACGAAGCTAAAAAATTATATAAAGAAGTAAAAGAAAAATATCCTTACTCACAACAAGGCAATCAGGCTGATAAATACCTGGCTCGTTTGGGTGATGTAAGTGAAAATTAATTTTTTTAGAAATTACATAAAAAGACTCCGGTTGTATGATACAACCGGAGTCTTTTTATATTCCGACAATCAATATTAAATGAACAATTTAAGGACGACATTCCTCCAAATTATATAAATTTGATTCGTTCTAACATTCAGATACATGAAAGCCTACAATCCAAAAGAATGGTATAAAATCTTGTTTTTCATACAGAAATCAGATACACTGATAAAGCTGTTCCCGCTTTTGATTGTTATCTGCTTATACTCGTTCGGAATAGCCTATTGGGAAATTCATTACCTGAAGCTGAGCGAAAACAGTTGGGCAAAAGGATTACCTGCCATGCACAGCCTACTGGGTTTTGTTATTTCGCTATTATTGGTATTCAGGACAAATACTGCGTATGATCGTTGGTGGGAAGGCCGTAAATTATGGGGCTCTCTGGTAAATAACAGTCGAAATCTTGCCATGAAGCTTCATGCTATATTAGATGAAAACGATCTGGACAGCAGGCTCTTTTTTAAAGAAACAATTGCCTTGTATGCATTTACATTAAAAGACCATTTACAATCTGAATCAACCAGATTAAGCCTTGATGCCACTGATCATCCCGAATTAGGGCGGATTGATACTGAAAAACATATTCCCAACCAGTTAGCGGGGCTAATGATTTCAAAAGTGCAGGAGCTTTATCGTCAGGGGAAAATAAGCGGCGACCAACTTATTGTGATTAACGGAGAAGTTTCGTCCTTTACGGACATATGCGGCGCATGCGAACGTATTAAAAATACACCTATTCCCTTCTCATACAGTTCGTTCATCAAAAAATTCATTCTTGTGTATGTGCTGACTTTGCCATTGGGTTATGTATTTACCTTAGGTTATTTTGTTGCACCTATTGTAACCTTTGTGTTTTACGTTTTGGCAAGCCTGGAGCTGATTGCGGAAGAAATTGAAGAACCCTTCGGCAAAGACCCCAATGATTTACCAATGGAGAAAATGTCGCAGAACATCAGGAAGCATGTAGCCGAATTGATATAGGCCTAACTCTTATCATCCCTGTCCTTAAAGGAAAAATTACGTAAAGTCGGTGCAGTAAAATAAGTAATGCCAACCACTCCTAAAGTAATACAGCCACCCACTACAATAGCCGTCACTGTACCCAATGCACTTGCCATAACGCCACTTTCAAAATCACCCAGTTCATTGGAAGAACTGATAAAAATGGTATTTACAGACGATACCCTGCCCCGCATCGCATCCGGTGTTACCAATTGAAGTATGGTACCACGGATTACAACACTTACGGCATCGAACATGCCTGAAAGAATCAGTATACCAAATGACAAAAAGAAATTTCTGGACAAGCCAAAAGCAATAATACAAAGGCCAAAACCTGCTACGCATACAAATAGTTTCTTACCGGGTTTTGTTTTTAAAGGAATAAAAGCCAGCAAGCCTAAAGTCAATAATGCTCCGATTCCCGGCGCCGCACGTAAAAAACCAAATGCATTGGCACCGCTGAAAAATGTTCCGTTATCAGGGAAAAATTCCTGCTGTACGGCCGGTAGCAAGGCAACCGCACCACCAAACAAAACCGAAAACATATCCAGACACTGTGCGCCTAACAAAGTCGGTGTTTTAAAAACAAATTTTAGCCCTTCGCCGATACTTGTCAATATGGGTTCGCGCGTTTGTTTTAAAATAGGTTTGGGTTGAATGCGCATTAAAGGCAGGAGCAACAATAATTCAATAACAAATACCGCACCTGAAGCGAAAACAATTCCCTTACTATTAGCCATCAACAAGCTTACAGCTTCAATATGATGCGATAAATCTACCGGTATGGAAGGGGTAAAAACAGCGATGACAGCGCCTGCAATCAGTGGCCCTAATACGGCACCTATCTGCCAGGACATGCTGCTCCATGAAGTAGCATTCGGATATAAATCTCTCGGTACTATTTGCCCCAATAACGAAAAAGAGGTGGGACTTAAGAAAGCTCTTAAAATCCCTCCGCAAAAAACGACAAAGAAAACAGCGCCTAATCTTACACTATTGCCAAGATGAGAAAAAGCCAGCGGCGTCGATAAATAGAACAACCCCGAGGCCAGAACAATATAACCAATTAACAGCTTTAAAAGCAAACCGCGTTTTTCCTGTTGATCAACAAAATGCCCTGCAAACAACGCACAACTGATTACCGGAACCACTTCTGCCAGGCCCACAAAACCAAGCGCCATCTTGCTTTGATTGGTAAGATGATATACCCAGTAAGAAACAATAGTAAATTGCATTGCCAAAGCAAAAATCAATCCGAAGCGAATAGCGAGATAATATCTGAATTCCTTAATTTGAAGCGAAGGATTCTTCGTAAGAAAATTTGACAAGGGAGTTATTTTCTGCAAAAATACATACCCTTCGTTTGAACATTCGTTATTTCTTTGAAAAGATGGGAGATGCTTATTATCTTTCCAAACGAAATAATAATATTACCATGCGAAAGTTCTTTTTAGTTGCAACTCCCATATTATTCTTTGCTGCGCTTATCTGCCGGTTTCTTTTAATTGGATTATTTATAGCAGATATTTTATTGAATGCATGCTTTTTACTGTCTTTCTTTTATATGTATTCCATCGGGACAATAAAAAATAGTGTATTAGGACGACTTTCTTACATTGCCATTTCAATATTTATTATCGGTTTATTCTTCAAATTACAGCATTGGCCGTATAGCGGAATTTTAATCCTGTTTGGCCTCACTGCGATCACGGTGATGTATACTATTCATTTTATTATAAAACGGAAAAAGAAATTATTGGATTGGATAAAAGTATTTGCTGTATTTATAAAAGCTGTTGCATCTATGTTCTGGATATTGCATTGGAGTTACAGGGAAGAACTTTCAATTGCCTCAACAATTGTGTTGATAGCTTTAATTGCTGTGTTTTATATTCGTGTAATGAAAAATGATTTAAATAAAGACGATGAGCAGGAACACTCCATAGCAAATTCAGGAAATGATATTTTCAATTATAAAAGTTAATAAAATAAGGCTGCCTGAATTCAGGCAGCCTTATTTTATTAAGGATGATATTAGATTTATTTCACAATTTTCTTGCGGGTAACGTTTCCGTCCTGAATTACTTCTACCAGATACATACCTTGTGCAATACCGGATATATTGATTGATTTTTCGGTATCTGCAAAATTAAGTCCGATGATACGCTGACCATTCATGTTATAAACATTCAGGGTTTTCATATTGTCATTACCCAATGTAGTAATTTCCAGCCAATCGCTGTTTAAGGCATGCACTATATTGGCAGCTTTTGCAGCATCCGGTAAACGAACCAATTTTATAGCAGAGTAGGCATTGTCACCTGATTTTGTAATGGCTTTTATGCGGTACAAGTAACTTTCAACACAACAAACTTTATCATTGTAAGTGTATGAAGTAGTTGTATTATCTGTTTTTACACTTGCAATTCTTTCAAACGAAATACCATCAGCAGAACGCTCTACATCGAAGCTGCTATAGTTTGAAGCATTATCAACATTCCATTTTAATGCCGCGATTCCTTTGCCCGCGTATGTTGCATTAAAATTCTGGAAGACAATAGGAAGCGGTGAACCTAAAGTTATCAGTTTGTTTGAACTGAACTTTTTGAAAGTATTTATGCTTAAATCTTTTGCAGCAGTTCCGTCATTATAATAATTAACCGTTCCGTTGTCGTTGATAATTTCCAATTGGTTCGTCAACAAATTTCCACCGGAATATACAGGCAGCACACCTTCCGGATTAAAATTGGCTACATTAAAATCAGAAAGCAATACAGGTGCATCTGAAGGATTACCATTCCATTTGTACAGAGCACTTGCAATAAGTCCGTCATCGCCATAATCTCCGGCGGCAATCACAAATGAATTCTGAGAAATACGGGTGATTTCCCTGATACCTTTCCCTCCTAAATCAAGAAGAATCGGAGTTCCGATAACAGGGTCAGTTGTTGTACCTGTTCCAAACCATGTTTCAAAGTTCTGAATCGGTGCTATCAAAGCATTTACTCTGTTGGTAGTTGGTTCCAAAGGCGCCCTGAAACCAATATACATCGTCGTATTATCAGGAGCAAATGCCATACCTTCCATATTAAAACCATCAATTTGTTTTGGGTCAAAGCCAGCGGTCATGCTTGCTACCAAGCCAAGGCTATTGGTATTGCTCCAGGTGCTTACGGCATTTCTCAAACCCTCATAATAACCTGCGAAAGTGAAAGCAGTAGTTGCTCCGGTACCTGTAACGGTTGTAGCAAAAATGCGGTTCCTGTTCGGGCGCAGATCAAAACTTGGTGTGCTCTTATTACTATGCGAACCTAACCAATAAATTTTGTTGTTATCCGTAAGGCTTCTTGCAGAAGCTTCAAGATCTATCTCCCTTGGTGCACCACTACTTAAATCTGTAAGTCCTAAAAGTGTGCTGTAATCAAATGATTTTACTGGCAAACCTGATTGACTCCTGCTATACACATTCAATATATTCTTTTCATCGTCGGAAATAATCATGTAATTATCATCCAAAGCAACAGCAGTAGAAGCATCCGAATAACCGGTGTGATAAACTGCATTGGCAGGATCCGTGGCAGCAGCAGAAGCTGCGTAGTTAATGACGTAAATAGTATTATTGGTACCGTCATTAACGGTTACAGTAATATCGGCATAGCCAACAGCAGCCGGGTTTATCTTAATGTTTCTGCTGCTTCCTGTTCCGGATAAAATAATGTTAGTCGCAGGAACAACAGTGATATTACTGCTGACAGCAGTAACCGTAAGGCTATTAACCGCAGTAGCATCATCTCCGATTGTAAAATTAATTCCGACAGTGCTCAACGGGTCTGTTGCATCATTCATAACGCCGCTTATTGCGAATGGAGTAAGCGGTAAAGTACTTACACCTCCGTCAATCAAATTGCTTGTAGTAGCCGTATCCATCACAATGGTAGGATTACCACCCGACGGAAGGGCACAAGGATCATATACGACCGTTGCTCTTGCACTTTTTCCCGGGCTTCCTATAAAACCACCTGTAGTAGCAGCAAAGGAAGTTTCGGCATCAGCAACTGCTGACAATACCCATTGGTTGTGCACATTGATACCCATTGCAACTGCCGGTACCCATGCACTTTTAGTATTAGTACGCGGGCCGCCAAGAGGAGCTGTACCCTGATCGTTGTATGTAAGCCTGTCTATCAGTGAATCATTATTGTCATATATGTTAATCTCATCGTTTCTTCCGAGATTAACGGCATTGCCTCCTATAACTTTCACACCAGGACATAATCCCCATGTTGTACGGAACGCACTTGCGGTAACATCTGTAAGTACAACAGATTCTCCTGCATTTACAGTCCCAAATGCAGTAAGGCTTGTGGCATTGACTCCGCTGGTAGCACGACTATTATCAGAGAACTTCCAACCTGTCATATCTATGTCAACTGAACCAACGTTAGTAAATTCTATAAATTCAGAACCATCATATTGGTATTCGGTTATACGCATTTTCGGCGCACAGGGATTATAATAAACCGTTGCTCTGGCACTTTTCCCCGGGCTTCCTATATAACCACCCGAGGCGGCAGTAAAAGAACCTTCAGCATCAGCAAGTGCTGATAATACCCATTGGTTGTGCACATTGGTACCAAGTGCTGTTGCCGGTACCCAGGCGCTTTTAGTATTGGTACGAGGGCCGCCAAGAGGAGCTGTACCTTGATCGTTATAGGTAAGCCTGTCTATTAAAGCATCAGTATTATCATATAGATTAATTTCATCGCTTCTTCCGAGATTAACAGCATTGCCTCCTATAACTTTCACACCGGCACATAAATTCCAGGTGGTACGAAACGAACTTGCCGTAACGTCCGTAAGAATAACAGATTCTCCTGCGGTTACAACTCCAAAGGCGCTAAGGCTGGTAGCATTAGTCCCACTGGTAGCACGGCTATTATCAGAGAACTTCCAGCCTGTCATGTCTATATTAGTTGAGCCTACATTGGTAAACTCTATAAATTCAGAACCATCATATTGGTATTCGGTTATGCGCATTTGTGCATTTACACTAAAGGCACTTAATGCTAACGCAAACGCAACCGTACAGCTTTTGTAAACTTTTATCATAAAAAATTTAGTCTATTTGGATGCGAAAGTAGCCGAGCTATATTAAGCCGATGTGAAATCACCATTAACCGATTGTTACGCAATTGGTCATTTTAGGTTAAATAAAAATGTCGGCCCTTAAGGCCGACATTTTTATTTAAATATTAAACTTGTTAATAACTATACTGCTTCTACAATATCTTTTTCCACTACCAGATTTTCAATAATAAATTTCTGCCTTTCCGGTGTATTCTTACCCATAAAATCCTGAAGTAACTTTTGGATATGTGCATCTTTGGTAATCAAAACAGGCTCACGGCGCATGTCTTCGCCAATAAACCTGCCAAACTCATCCGGAGAGATCTCACCCAAGCCTTTAAATCGGGTAATCTCAGGCTTGTTACCTAATTCTGCCACCGCTTTCTGCTTTTCTTCTTCGCTGTAGCAATAAATAGTTTTCTGCTTATTTCTTACGCGAAACAACGGCGTTTCCAGAATATAGACATGGTTATTTCGTACCAAATCGGGAAAGAACTGAAGGAAGAAAGTCATTATCAGCAAACGGATGTGCATACCATCCACATCGGCATCGGTAGCAATTACAATATTATTATAACGCAATCCATCCATACCTTCTTCAATGTTCAAAGCATGTTGCAAGAGGTTGAATTCCTCATTTTCATACACCACTTTTTTAGTAAGGCCAAAGCAGTTCAAAGGCTTACCACGCAAGCTGAATACAGATTGCGTTTCTACATTTCTGGTTTTTGTGATGGAACCACTTGCAGAATCCCCTTCCGTAATAAATATGGTGGAAAGCAATTGCTTTTCCTGAAACTCTTCTTTATTTTTTGCGGGAGGTTCCGCATTTAAATGAATACGGCAATCCCGTAATTTCTTGTTGTGAAGATTGGCTTTTTTGGCACGTTCATTTGCCAGTTTACGAATGCCCGAAAGTTCTTTTCTTTCACGCTCGCTCTGCTCAATTCTTTTCTTTAAAGCATCTGCAACAGCCTGATTTTTATGCAGGAAATTATCCAGCTCTTTTGAAAGAAAATCCAACACAAACGACTTCATGGAAGGGCCATTCTCATAAGTGGTAATGGAACCTAATTTGGTCTTGGTCTGCGATTCAAAAACAGGTTCCTGTACTCTTACAGAAATAGCTGCACAGATACTCTGACGAATATCGGAAGCTTCATAATCCTTCTTATAAAAATCGCGGATGGTTTTTACATAAGCCTCTCTGAAAGCAGCCTGATGCGTACCACCCTGCGTTGTATGTTGTCCGTTTACGAAAGAATAAATTTCTTCGCCGTAATCGCCGGTATGTGTAAATGCCACTTCAATATCCTCGCCTTTCAAATGAACGATAGGATAACGTATATCTTCCGCATTTGTCTTATTGCTCAACAAATCCAGCAAACCATTTTTGGAAACATATTTTTTGCCATTAAAAACAATGGCCATGCCTGCATTCAGGTAACAATAGTTCCATATTTGATTGACTACATATTCGTTGATGAAATGGTAGTTTTTAAATACAGTAGCATCCGGCGTAAAGTTTACTTCAGTCCCGTTTGTTTCTGTGGTATTAACCTCTTTATGTTCCTTGATTAACTGGCCCTGTGTAAACTCGGCGGTTTTTGCTTTACCCTCTCTGTAAGATGTCACGGTAAAAGAGCTGCTCAATGCATTCACCGCTTTGGTACCCACACCATTCAGACCTACAGATTTCTGAAAGGCTTTACTGTCATACTTTGCACCGGTATTTATTTTGCTTACAACATCCACTACTTTACCCAAAGGAATGCCGCGGCCATAATCGCGTACGCTTACGGAACCATCGGCAATAGTAATATTCACCTGCTTCCCGTGTCCCATAGTATATTCATCAATACAGTTGTCCACCACCTCTTTCACAAGCACGTATATACCATCATCCATACTGCTGCCATCGCCCAGCTTACCAATGTACATACCGGGACGCAGGCGTATATGCTCGCGCCAGTCCAGCGACCGGATACTGTCTTCGTTATACTCTACCATTACTTTTTCTTCTGCCATAATATAAAATGATTCGCTGCGCAAAAATAAGGAATTGAGACTGGGAAGCATAATGCTTTCTATCAGGATTATTTCCACAGCAACGAAATTCAATGTTATCGAAAAATAAAAAACAATGCATTATTTATGGTTAAATGAAAATATTTAAATAAAATTGCTCATTAAACAGTACTATAAATAAAATTATTTCATTATGAAAAAATCAGCAAAATATTTGGAAGGAATGAGGCTTGTAGTCTGGCTATTTCCGATTTTCATATTATACCAAACAAGCCTGCAAGCACAGGTTATACTTACAGGCACTATTTATACACAAAATTTTGACAGCATTGCTAATGTTATGCCTACCGGCTGGACAGTTGACACAGGAATGACTGCTTCGTTTTCAGGCAATGATGTAAGCACCACTTACTTTAATAATGTACCTGCTGCAAATACTGGCTGGAGCAATACTACAGGCAGATTCAAGAATGTTGCATCCGGCATTCCTTATACATTTTTTGCCGACGCAACAAGCGCTTCACAATCCGGGCAAAGCAACAGAGCATTGGGTGTCCGTCAAAATACCGCAATCGACAAAAATGCAGGTTTTGTTTTAAAAATAGCCAACACAACAGGTTTCGAGAATTTCATGCTATCCTTCAATCTGCAATCGCTGGATTCCAATGCAAGTCGCGTTACCACATGGAGTGTAGATTATGGTATTGGCAACAATCCTGCGTCTTTTATACCTGTTTCAACCACAGGAATAATGACTACAGGTGGCAATCAATTTTCAAAAGAGACGATTACGGTTGATTTCGGAAATGCATTGAATAACAAATCACAACCTGTTTATATAAGAATCGTTTCCTTGCTCCCGACAACAGGAACAGGCAACAGGACAACATCTGCCATTGACAATTTTAGTTTATCGTGGAGCATTATGCCTCCACAGGCCAATATAGAACTTTTGTCAAAAACGCCTACAGATACCGCAATATCGCTTTCCACAAACCAACTGACTTTACATTATGATAATCTCATTCAGCCCGGTTCAGGACAAATTGATTTATATAAAACAGGAAATCTATTACCAACAAGTTTTACCGTACCTTCTTCAGCAATTACTATCAATGATTCTACCGCAATAGTTAATGGCATCAACCTTGAAAACAATACAAGTTATTATGTGCTGATGCCGGCAGGAACATTTTTAAAGCAAAGTGATACTTTACCAAACCATGCCATTACAGACACAGCTTACTGGACATTTTCCACAGTCGATACTACCCCGCCACCCGTTCCTGTATTGCCATCCATGCTGAACGAAAGTTTTTCGGATTGTTCGGATACAGCTATCGGAACTTTTGTACAGTATAATGTCTCAGGAACAAAAACATGGAAATGCAATGTCAACGGGCATGATGACAGCGCAGCAATCAGCATGAGCGGTGGAGTAGCTATAGCTGTTTCAAACACAAATGAAGATTGGCTTATTTCTGCCGAACCTTATGATTTTTCAGGGATGACAAAGCCTGTACTTAGCTTTTGGCAAAAAAGAAGATTTGAAGGAACCGTCATCAGAACCATTAAAATCTCAACAAATTATATTTCAGGTACGGTTCCTGACAGTGCAACTTGGACCATACTTCAGGTGCAGGATATGAGCCACAGGCCTGATGCCGATATCTGGTCGCAAGTAAATGGCATTGACTTAACAGACTTTAAGGGTACGCCGTTCTTTTTAGCTTTTACTTATGCCTGCGATACGGGCGGAGCTTATGAATTGTCTTATGATGATATTAAAGTGACAGATAATCCGCTTAATATCATCACGCCTGCAACCGGAAACATTGGCTTAAAAGTGCTGGGGGAAGCGACTTCCGAAAAAATTATCCTCGACTTTAACCTGACTTCGGATACTGATTTGAGCATCCGGATGTATGATATGACAGGAAAAATTGTTTATCAGCAAAACAATAAAGGCAAAGCCGGACATCGGCAAATCCTGATTGAAAATGCGAATATCCATGCAGGTTTGTATATAATCAAAATGCTTACCAATAATGGATCCGGAACAATTAAGATTGTGGTAAAATAAAATTTAATATTCGACGAAAAGCACGACCTGTATGGGTTGCGCTTTTTTCTTTAATACAGTGCAAAACAATTTTAAGGAAGGTAATATGGCAGAGAACTTACAAAATCATACTTTTGCAAACCAAATTTACATTAAAATAAAATTCACAATATGAGTAAAGGTCCCGTTTCTCAGTTTATCGAACATCATTACCGTCACTTTAATGCAGCCGCTTTGGTGGATGCTGCCAAAGGATATGAAACACACCTGACGGAAGGCGGTAAAATGCTGGTATCGCTTGCAGGTGCCATGAGTACAGCCGAATTAGGTATTTCCTTAGCTGAAATGATTCGCCAGGATAAGATTCACATGATTTCATGTACAGGTGCAAACCTTGAAGAAGACGTAATGAATCTTGTGGCGCATTCGCACTACAAACGTGTTCCGAACTATCGCGACCTTACACCGCAAGACGAGTGGGATTTATTGGAAAACCATTACAACCGCGTTACAGATACTTGTATTCCTGAAGAAGAAGCATTCCGTCGTTTACAAAAACATCTGGAAAAAGCATGGAAAGATGCAGAAGCAGCAGGCGAGCGTTTTTTCCCGCATGAATTTTTATACAAAATTGTATTAAGCGGCGAGTTGAAAGAATATTATGAAATTGACCCTAAGAACAGCTGGATTGTAGCGGCAGCCGAAAAGAATCTTCCGATTATCGTTCCGGGTTGGGAAGACAGCACTACGGGTAATATTTTCGCAAGCTATGTCATCAAAGGCGAATTGAAAGCAAGCACCGTTAAAAGCGGCATTGAATATATGGTCTGGCTTACGGAATTATACCGTGAAATGAGCACCGGCAAGGGTTTAGGCTTCTTCCAGATTGGCGGCGGTATTGCAGGTGATTTCCCGATTTGCGTCGTTCCCATGATGTACCAGGATTTGGAATGGCATGATGTTCCGTTCTGGTCTTATTTCTGCCAGATTTCTGATTCCACAACCTCTTATGGTTCTTATTCCGGCGCTGTTCCGAATGAGAAAATTACCTGGGGCAAGTTAGATATCCATACACCTAAGTTCATTGTTGAAAGCGATGCTACCATTGTAGCTCCTTTGATTTTTGCTTATTTGCTGGGAATGTAATTATTTGAATAATCAATATCGGAACCTTACAGGATTTGAAATTCTGTAAGGTTTTTTCATTTAGAAAAATTGGCTATCTGCATGCAGGAAACAAAATATTCAGATTATCCCGTAGGGATTTAATATTGGTAGAATATATTAAACCGCTCTGTTAAGACCCCGGCGGGGTCACATTGCAACATTACAAATGGACAATGCTATCCGATCTTGTCCCTACAGGACAAACCAATAATACGTAATCTACATTACTACCAATATTAAATCCCTACGGGGATAAATTCGGTTTATCGTCTGCTGTTTCCTGCATGCAGATAGTCGTTTAGAAAATATAGTTTGTAGCACTCATAATTCCCGGTTTATGAATTCCGGAAACCAATAAGCCTTCCTTATTCTCGCTAAGATCCTTTTTCAAACTGAACGTTCGTTCATAATTCAAGCTATAAAAGAGAATGATTCAGGCTTAAAAATTATAGCTATTTACGCGCCGGATAAAACAAAAAAGTTGACAAAAATCATATAATCGTCTTACAATTGGTTGATTATTTATTAAAAAATAAAACCAATTGTCAAATATGAGTTATGCATGATACCTAGCGTTGAGTAGTTAATGAAAATTTAATTTTTTAATTTATTAAAAATCGGAATAAATAAAGAATAACTTTACTCAACAAAAAATTTTTCAAAATGAGAAATGTTCTTTTATCTTCTGAAGGCTTACCATCTGAATTCTGGATTACGTTGGGTATTGTAATTCTTGCAGTAATTGCAGGCGGTGCTTACGCTTCCTGGAGCATGAAGCGTAGTAAGATGCACTAACGTTATTACTTCTCTTTCCTCATTTTCTAAATAAAATAGCAGGAAAGACATGATTAAAAGACCTTTTTTGACCTGTGTCGTCACACAGGCCAAAGAATTTTACCCTCCAAAATATTCAACCCGCTTTATAAATCTATAGAATAGAAAAGATTTACAGGAAAACTGTAAATCTTTTTATTACTGTTGTTCTTCTTGATTCAATCAATGTTCACTTACAAAGAAGCCACTACTATAAACTTGATGGTAGCCTTGCATTTGATTACTTTGGTAGTAGTGCGGTTCGCTTTTACATCAGCTTTGAAATGAAAATTATCGGAAGTAAAATAGCCCGACAAATCAGCATTCTGATTAACGGGTAAATTCAATTCGTAAGGTTCTGTCGGTGCCTGGTTGAGACTACAGATTGAAACCCATTCAGGTTTCTGATCAGAAGACATGCTTAAGTTCAGCATAGACAAAGCTGTAAGATTATCCTGTGGGTCCTGGTTTTCAGGCAGGATGCTTAAAGTAACGGAAGAAAGGCTTGCTGATTTTACATTACCTACGCCCAATTGCTTATTGGCATCTTTAATGGCAGCATCTATATCAAAAGCAAGATCAGTTGTTACACTTGCGGGCTGACTTGCATCTGTTACCTGCGGAATAACAATATCATACTCCATTGTAACAGGAACATTGGCTTTTACAATGTCTTTAACTTTATCGCACGACTGTAACGTCAGCAATAATATTGCAGCAACAAGCGTAAGCGGGAAAAGGATCTTTTTCATAACACAATATTTTATCTATCTATCAAAAAATCTAAACATCTAAAACCTAAAGCCAAGACACAAGCCAAACCCACGAACAAGTGGCAGGCTACCTCCATCTACTTTAAGGCTGGCTGTTGTATTGCTGACTACCGAAGTTGTCTTAAAAGAGGAAAAATCTATTTCTATTCCATTAAGATTTTCGTTTAGCTGGTCCCTGTCCTTATCAGATAAATTGAAACCGGAACCACTCAATTCAACTTTAGGCTTTGCATAATAAGGCCCCAATATCCACCAATCCAAAGTAAAGCGACTACTCAACATAAACTGACTGCCTATCATCAAACCAACGCCGGCTGAGGAATAATGGCCATCGAATCCGATATTGGTAGTAACATTATTGTCGTCCTTATACACATAAACAGAATTCAGGTCAAAACGTTCATAGCGCACGAAAAGTCCTGCATAGAAGCCTTTTCCGTTGCCCCTGCCAAAATAATAACGCAGTTCAGGTGTGATGGCCCAACCTCCCATATCCATTTTTTTGATGAATTGTGTTGTTGCATCATCGTTATCATCATCCTCCTCTATTTTAGAAGCAACTGTACCCGAAAAAGGCAATCCGGATTTAGGCATAAACCTGATGCCCAGACAGGCAGACAACTTTGGTACAAGCACTCTTTCATATTGAAATGAAAAGTTTTTTACCACTAAAGATGAAAAATTCATCTTGACAATGTTCTGAGACGTTATGTCTGCAGACATCTGGTCATCGCTATTATCAGCGCTTGCCTCATCGTCATTTTCTGCCGTTTTAATAGTTGATGTAGCAGGTGCGGAAATCGTTTCATGCTTAGCAGCATAAACAGCATAAACAACGGAGCTTAATAAGATAAGTGTAAGTAAAGTTTTTTTCATTCTTAACAGATTTATTGAAAGAGAAGCAGGAAAAGGCTATTGCTGCAAAAATAACTAATAAAAGTATAATGTATTCACGTCGATTAAATTCGTAATAATCATAAAACAAAAACCGGCTTGCGCCGGTTTTTGTTTTATGGGATACTTCCTTTATTGAAAACTAATAATTCAACAACCATTCCATCTTTTCTTTCACCTTCTCTGCATTTGGTAACATTTCTGCTTCCAGGCCGATATTCATTGGCACTGCGGGAAGATTCAACGCACCTAATGTCTGAACCGGTGCATCCAGGCTCGTGAAACAATGTTGTGCAATCTTTCCGGAAAGGGCTTCTGCAAAAGAATTGTTCAATTGCTCCTCCGTAAGTACCAGACATTTACCATGTTTCCTTACGGTTTCATAAACAAGGTTTTCATCCAGTGGGAATAAAGTACGTAAGTCAACGATATCAACACTTCCCGGGAAATGTTTGGCTGCGGCTTTTGCCCAATGCACACCCATTCCATAGGTAATGACACAAATGGAATTACCATTATCAACCTGTGCTGCGTCGGCTTCCAATACAAGCAGGCCCTTACCAAACGGCAATACATAATCTTCATCCGGTTCAATGGTTTTGGCTTCATCCGTTCCCGGTACCTTACTCCAGTACAACCCTTTATGCTCAAACATAATTACCGGATTAGGGTCAAGGAAAGCCGCTTTCATCAGGCCTTTCAGATCGGCTGCATTGGAAGGGTAAGCAATCTTGATACCTTTAATAGTAGCAATAGTGCTTTCCACGCTGCCGCTATGATAAGGACCGCCGCCGCCATAAGCACCGATCGGAACACGCAAAATCATGTTTACCGGAAACTTACCGCAGCTTAAATAACTGGACTTACTTAATTCCGTCACCAACTGATTGATGCCCGGATATATATAATCTGCAAACTGAACTTCAACAATGGATTTTAAACCAACGGCACTCAAACCCGCTGTAGAACCAACGATATAAGCTTCCTGAATGGCGGTGTTAAAAACGCGCTCATCGCCAAACTTATCCGCCAATGTAGCCGCCTCTCTGAAAACGCCGCCCAGCCTGCGTCCTACATCCTGACCAAAGAACAATGCTTCGGGATGTTTTCTTAAAATTTCTTCTACCGCATGCAAAGCCGCATCTACCATTACAACCTTTTCCCTTCCTTCAGGAGAACGGTGGCCCTTCTCTTCCGTTGCGGGAGTTGGTGCAAACACATGATCTGAAACCGTTGATGGGTCAGGTTCCGGAGCCGCTACTGCCAGGTCAAATTCATTTTTGATAAAAGCAGTTTCTTCCGCTTCTATATTATTTAAAGCATCGGGCGTGATGCCTCTTTCTATCAGTAATGATTTTAATTTCGGAGCAGGGTCATTTTTATAATGCTTCGCAAGGTCTTCTTCCGTTCTGTACCATTCTTTACGTACGCCGGAGGTATGGTGTCCGAGCAAAGGCACTTTTGCATGCACTAATATAGGAGCGCGGTTTTTTCTGACATAAGCTATGGCATCCTGCATGCCTTTATAAGAGGTTTCAAATTCACTGCCATCAAAGCTCATACGCTCCATGCCTTTAAAACCTGCTGCGTATTCATAAGCATTCATCGTACGCGCTTCGTCACTGCTTACCGAGATACCCCAATCATTGTCCTGTACCAGATAAATAATCGGCAGTTTCTTTAATACGGCAAATTGAAATGCTTCACTCACTTCGCCTTCCGTAACACTGCCATCGCCCAGTGAACAAATGACAACAGGCGGTTCCGGATATTCTTTTAACTTTTGTGATTCAATATAATCAATGCCTTGTGCCACTCCGGTTGTAGGGATTACTTGCATGCCGGTTGCACTGCTTTGATGAATAATCTTAGGAAGATTTTCTTTGCGGCTGTTCGGATGGTTGTAATATGCCCTGCCTCCGGTATATGGATCGTCGCCTTTAGCCAGTAATTGCAGCATCATTTCATAAGGCCTCCAACCCATGCCCAGCATCAGACTCTCGTCGCGATAATAAGGGCTTACCCAATCATAATCCTTTAATAAAAAGCCTGTGGCTAATTGTATGGCTTCATGGCCTCTTGAAGTGGAATGAACGTATTTACAAATGGGTCTGTTATTCTCGTATATATCGGCCATCGCTTTGGCGGTCATCATCAGGCGATAGGCTTTCAATAAAACATCATTGGAAAGCATAGTATCTATTTAAGGACGGCAAAGATAGGAAATTGAATTTTGTGGCTCGTTAAAGCGATGCTGAATATTTATTGGAAAATTGCTGTTATCGTAATTGATATATGTATTTTAAGGCAATGCTACATCTGCCTGATATATATTAAGAAAAAAGCGGCTGCATTCAGGGAATGCAGCCGCTTGGAATAAACAGAGATGTCTTCTTTATTGCAATACAATCTTCTGATTGTAATCGCCGATTTTAATGGTATAAAAACCTTTTGCAAGACCCGATACATTCAAAGTATTTTTACCTGATTGCAGGTTACCTTTCATTACAGCTTTGCCTTGTAAGTCATAGATACCATAAACTGCAACTGTTTCTGTTTCTACGGTCAGTACATGTTTTGCAGGGTTAGGGTAAATACTGATACGGCCATAGATGCTGCTGTTTTGCAGTTCCATGATACGGCTGTAATCTTCCCTGCCATCTTTACCTGTTTGTACTATCCTGTACCATGCTTTGCCGTTAAGGATACTTTCTTCCATATAACTATAAGTATGGTTGCCGTTACCTTTACTGTTAACAGTAGCGAGGTTTTCAAACTTATTGCCGTCAACACTTTTTTGGATACGGTATCCGGTTGCTTCTTTTTCAGCAACACTCCAGTTGATGACTGCTTGTTTCTGACGGTTCAGAGTAGCTGATGTAGCAATCCAGTTAACCGGCAAAGGCGTTTGCGTTACATTGGTATGCAGGAAGAAGCCACTGAAACCTGTGCTCAGGAAAGTTACCGCCCACCAGTTATTGGCTGTCTCCCATGTAACCGACGTTGGTGCAATAACTATAACGGAATTGTTATTAGCAGGGCCCGGGCTTCCGCTTGCAGCATTAAACTTGTCTATCCATATATTAGCTGTATTGCCACTTTCGGCGGGACTTGCCGGTAACAGTGGATGGACAGCATTCATGCCGTTGGTTGTTACATAAGTATTATAAGCATCAAACTCTGCCTGGGTAAAATATAAAGTGACCATGGCAGAGGAACCGGCGGCATTAGCTTTCGGCGTCAATTCAAAATGGCGTGTTACGTAAGGTCCGGTAGCGGTGTTTTGTACAGAACCATCCATAATTGCTTTTCCTGTAAGCCAACCTGCTACAGGCGAGCTGCCTGCGGGTGTTAATCTTGCTATCAGTTCACAATCGGCATTGTGCAGGTCTGCTGCAGTATTACTTACTATACTTGAATCTGTATTTATTGCGCCTGTGTTATTAGCCAGCATCGGAGCTACAGCAGGATTACTTACGGTTACCAGGACGGAATCCGCAAAGCTGCAACCATCAAGAATATAAGTCCCTTTTACATACCTGTTGTTTACAGCTTTTCCAAAAACATCCGTTGTTGCCGTTCCTGTTGTGTAAGGCATGGTTGCAGCGGAATCTGTATAAAGGTTGCCGCCTTCCATGGTCCATGTAACGGCTGAGTTCGATGTTATGCTTACAGCTGTCGCACCACAATTCATATTGGGAGTTGCAGCTGTCACATCAACGGTAGCTTCGGTTACGGTAGCTGTAACTGCCTGGCGGGTCGGATTAGTACACGCCGTGGAAACGTGTACTTCATAGAAGTAATAATATCTGTTAGATAAAATACTAGTTCCATTACTACTTATACTTGCAGTCAGGCTTATTACATCAGGGATGGTATATGGAAAACCTGTTACTCCGGTTGACTCCCTGAGCATTGCAACACCGTTGGAAGTACCTGTTACCAACCTGTAATTGGTTCCTGCCTGTACATTGAAATTCAGGGGGACATAGATTTTGACAGGGGTGCCGGGAGTGCCACCTGAATTGGTAATTTGTACAGTTTTCTGCATCAAAGTCGTATTTGTTCCATTCCTTACTTCGATTGCGATTTGGCCGTTGCCACCTACCCATACGGCAACACTGTCAATCTTGATGTTTGTCAAAGCATTGAACTGCAGACCAAATTGCGCAGAATTAGAAGTTCCCCCTCCCTGAGTTTTGCCTGCAAAGCCTTCAGGTACTATCTTGCTTGCCTCGGCATAATAATTGGTTGTAGCATTCAACGCAGGGGTCGTGAAGCTATTTGCCGTTGCCAACGCTGTGCCGCCCGTTGCATTCGAATACCATTTTATTGTGCTTCCTGCATCAGGAGTAGCTTGTAAACCGGCTTGCATCCCTGCGCAAATGGTATCAGGTGTCGTGCTTGTTATTGCAGCACAAAACGCTGTAGCTTGTGAACCCATAAGTGTCATTGTACTGTAAACCGGGCCGGCACAAGCGCCGCCATTATAGCCGTAAACATAAAAATCGTACGTCGTTTGGGTGGACAATCCTGTTGCGGTAAAGCCGGTTGTGTTCCCCGCACTGACTACAGTTCCGGTACCTAAGGACATACCCGCTGAATAAGTAGTAAAATCAACCGGCGCAGTTGGCATGCTTCCTGACGGATAACGAACTACCAGATAGTTGGTTGCCCCGCTTGCAGTAAAGGAACCGCTTATGCTTGTATAGGTAGGTGTGCCAAAGCTTAACGCTGTGGGCGCTGCCGGAGTGGTACATGGGTCTTTCTTTCCGACTGCAAATATGAAAATTGGGTTAGCACCTGTATTGTTTATCGTAATGGAAGCGATTGTCTTACTAAAGTTAGCAGGACTAATAGCTACGGGCACTTCAAAAAGGTAAGGGCAGGTCCCACAATTAGTTTGGTCCACTCTTATCCTGTTTAGTACGGCTCCTGTAAGCCTGTAAGTAGCCGCACCGGAGCACCAGTCCGGCATAGAAAGTCCGGCTACTGTTTCAGTGGTGGAATCGGTATAATTGATGGTTGCGGTGAAGCTGCCATTTCCCATACCTACAAGGTATAACACACCGGCCGATACAGGCGTAACCAATGTGAATGTACCCGAGCTTCCGGCAATGACATTTAAGGTATTATTATGGGTTGCTGCCCCATTACCATATGGCTGTAAAGTATAGGTTATGCCTGTATTGTTGGTGGTATTGGTACTCGTCACCTGGTTATTGGCAGGCAGGGTATTAGCCGCAGTACCGCAGGCAGTTGCCCCTGTGCCAAAAGTGGAGCTGACCACAACATAGTTGCCAAAGGTTGCTGTGGTGGAAACAGAGGCCAGGCTGTCAGTTCCATCGGCAACAAAATCTGCATTAAAGCCCGTGACCGGTACCTCGGCACTTTGCGCATGGGTTATATCACTGCAAAAAACTGCAGGTAAGAATCCGAAAAGAAAGGGCAGTAATCTCGCCCTTTTTTTTGTAGTGAGTGAAATCATAAGTATTAAATTATAGATTAAAAAATATGAAAAAAATTATTATAAGATTAGAGCTAACAGTAAATGGTGTCAACAAATACCATTTAGGAAGAGGTATAAAATACGCAATAAAAAAAAACGATTGATATGTAAAATTTATAGTTTCACCTAATCATATTTGTATTTTTCCCAACGATTATCTGTTTTTCAGGAATAAAAAGCCTGATTTAATATAACCTTAAAATCAAAAATAACACTTTTAATTATACTTTAAGCATAAAAGTACATTATTTTTTTAATCTGAAAACAATTAAAATTAAAACTTACAAGGCAACATCCCAGATAGATGAAAGAAATAGCGTGAGCTATTTTTTAAAAATGACAAGGCGTGCACATTTTCAAAAACCTTACTCAGTCTATAAAAAATACGTAATAGTGAAAAAAAAATACTGTTTACAACCAATAAACATATTATTTTATTTTAGACAAAGAACCAATGTTAACCTTATCCGGCTCTTCTTTATAAAAAAGTGTAACCTTGATAAATTCTAAAAAAACGCTTAAAAGAACTTCATTGAATATTTAAAACTGTATTTTTTTGTTTAAAAAAATAATTATTACTACATAATAAAATAAATAAAATGCAGTTAATAGAATATTATAAACAATTTTAAAAAAACATTGAATATGAAAGATCTAATCAGAACGCAACTGGAACCTGAATTGCGTGAACAAATCGACCAAAAAATAGGAGAGCTGGAGAACCTCCTGAACGGCAACCTGGTGGCGCTCACCGAAGAGCAACGTCAGGCCGTAGGGATGATTAACGAACAGAATAAGTTGTTTGTTAACAAAGTACATGATTACAACAGAAACAAACCCGGTTTAAGTGCCGACGATGTAGACTGGAGAGAGTTTGAATCGGATTTTGAGTCAAGGGAATACCTTGAGACGCGCAAAACCCGCCTTGCAAGCCTTGTTTATCAGATGGAAAGCACCAAAATGATGCATGATAATGATAACTATTCAGATGCCCTGGCAGATTATGCCTATGCGCAATACAAGAAAGGAAGAGGGCTTCCGGGATTTGCCGAAAAGGTAGCAGACCTTAAGCAGTTTTTCCCGCGTAGCAGCCGGAAAAAATCCGAAGAGCCGACAGAGGACAATGCTTAAATTTTCAAGCCTGTTTTCAAACAATTAAGGCCCGCAGCTAAAAATTTAGCTGCGGGCCTTAATTGTTTAGCTTTTTTGAAGTACGAGAGCATTTCCTTTCATTAGAAAAGCTAAACACTTCTTCGAAAGACCTAAACACTCCTTCAAATAAGCTAAAGACATCATCAAAAGACTTAAAAACATTATTAAAGGGCTTAAAAACAGCATCGGAAGACTTAAATGCATCATCCAAAGACCTAAACAATTGACTGAAACAGCTAAATGTATTATCAAGAGACCTAAACGATTGACTGAACGAATGAAAAACAAGCAACAAGGGCTGCCCGGAAAATCCGGACAGCCCTTGCCTTAATATTAAATATTGCTGTTTCTTATTGCAGCACAATCTTCTGGTTATAATCACCGATTTTTATGGTATAAAAACCTTTGGCAAGACCGGAGATATTCAACGTGTTTTTGCCTGATTGCAAATTACCTTTCAATACAACTTTACCTTGCAGGTCATAGATAGTATAAGCTGCAGTTGTTTCTGTTTCCACGGTCAATACCTGTGTAGCAGGATTAGGATAGATGCTGATACGGCCATAGATACTGCTGTTTTGCAGTTCCATGATCTTGCTGTAATCTTCCTTGCCCTCTTTGCTTAGCTGTACTATCCTGTACCATGCTTTGCCGTTTAATGCCGCAGGTTCTGTATAGCTGTAAGCATTATTGCCGGTGCCTTTGCTGTTTATGGCAGCAAGGTTCTCAAATTTATTGCCATCCATGCTTTTTTCGACACGGTATCCGGCTGTTTCCTTTTCAACAACCGTCCAGTTGATGACTGCTTGTTTCTGGCGGTTCAATGTAGCTGAAACATTTTTCCAGACAATCGGCAATGGTGTTGCTGTTATATTAGTATGCAGGAAGAAGCCGCTGAAACCGGTTGTAGGAAAAGTAACAGCCCACCAGTTGTTCGTTGCATCCCATGTAACGGATGTCGGAGAGATAACGACTACGCTGTTATTATTGGTCGGGCTTGGGCTGCCGCTTGCTGCATTAAATTTATCAATCCGGATATTAGTTGTCGGGTCGGACGGATTTGTGGGCAATAATGGATTTACCGCAGGGTTGCCATTGTTCGTTACAAAAGTATTGTAAGCCGTAAATTCAGCTTGTGTGAAATACAAGGTGATATTGGCCGTGGCTGCAGCTGCATTATTTGCAGGTGTCAACTCAAAATGACGTGTTACATAAGGACCGGTAGCTGTATTTTGTACAGAACCATCCATAATAATTTTTCCGTTCAATACACCATTTAGCGGTGCGCCTCCTGTCGGCGTTACAGATGCCATCAGCTCGCAATCAGCATTATGCAGGTTTGCCATTGTTCCTGCAACTACACTTGAATCTGTATTGCCGGCTCCTGAGTTGTTGGCTATGGTTACAGAGGATGCAGGGTTGTTAACTATTACAACAGCGGTATCTGCAAATGTACAGCCACCGATTTCATAGGCACCTATTACATTACGGTTATTGTTGGATTTAGCATAAATACCGGTGGTTGCTGTTCCTGTATATGTAGTAGTGCCAGCGGCATCCGTATATAAATTGCCGCCATTCAAAGCCCAGGTTACAGGGGTATTAGCCGTTAATGCTACAGGTGTTACATCGCCGCAAGCCATGGCAGCTGTAGCCGGTGTAATAGTTACGGCTGTACCTGTCTGAAGGTCTATATATACCGAATCGTTGAAAGCACATGCGCCTGAAGTAGTATTTGCGTAAACAGTTGTCGGCGTAGTAACTTTAGCATATACGGTTTGTAATGCAGCTCCTGTATAACCTGTAGTAGCGGCTGCATCGGTATATAACACATTTGCAGGTGTCCATGTAGTATTGGCAGAACCGCTGTTTAATGTTGCTGCAATGCCGTTACAAGTACCTGATGTATCAGGCAACAGTGCTAATGGGTTAGGAGTTACGGTTGCGATCACAGGTTGACGGGTCGGGTTGGTGCAGGCTGTAGATGTTGCTAAATCATAAATACAATACACCTGGGTTGTATTAGTACTTGAAGGCCCACCTACAACATTAGCAGTTATGGATACTGCGGTATTTGAGTACGGATAAGATAGACTATTACCACTGCCACCTCGTCTGTGAAAAACAGTGGTCGATCCCGGTAAAGCTGCCAAGACATAATTGTTTGCCTGCGAAAGGGAATAGCCCAGAGGTATGTATAGTTTGTATGGGTTAGCAGTACTTATAGGATTAGAAGCGTCAGGATGATTAAAAGCGGCTATCTGTATTGTATCGGTGCGTACCACTGTAGTAGTGTTGCTGTACAATCGAAGGATCATCTGGCTTGCTATAGTATCATTCACCCACATACCTATACTATCAACAATAATGTTCTTTAATGCATTAAATTTGATACCCATGCCGATATTTGTTCCTACAGTAATAAATCCGCCATTAGTAGTTGAATAATTCTGAACGCCTGCAATTCCGGCAGTAGTCAATTGGGAAGATTCAGCAAAGAAAGTATCTGAAGTTGTCAAAACAGGTGTCACAAAACTATTGCCTGTGCCTAAAGCGGTACCCCCTGTGGCAACATTGTACCATTTAAATGATCCACCTGCATCTGCTGTTGCCTGTAAAGTAGCCGTGCCACCACTACAGGCCGTGCCGTCAGTAGCGGAGAGGATGGAAGGATAGTCACATAAAGTAGTAAAGTTTTTTACAGGAGACCATGCGCTGGTATCGCCTGGCGTACACACCGACCTTACGTAATAGCTGTAATTGGTGGAAGGCGTCAGCGGCGGGTTTAAGATATAAGGCTTAGTAGTGGTAAAAACAGAAGTTCCGGCTGTATTTACATCAAAGCCTTGTACTCCGTATTTTATTTCAAAATTAATGGGTGAACCGGTATTGGTCCAGTTTAATATGGCTGAATTTTTTGTAATGCCGGTTGAGGTTGGAGCCGAAGGCGCAACGCAGGTTGCCGGTGTCGCAAAATTGGTAACAGCCGACCATGCACTGGTATCGCCAACAGTACAGATTGCTCTTACATAATAACTATAAGAGGTGGATGGCGTCAGCGGCGGATTTAAGGTGTAAGGTTTTGTTGCCGTATAAACGGAAGTTCCGGCCGTATTTACGTTAAATCCCTGCGGGCCGTATTTTACTTCATAAGTCATAGGACTATTGGCGTAAGTCCAGTTAAGGTCTGCGGTAAATGCAGTAAGATTTGTTGCTGTGGGCGATGTTGGTGCCGGGCAGGTAGCAGTAATTCTTAACCTTATATTAGGTCTCCAATTGGAAATCGCTAAAGTTGTTGTATCAGAAAATGCATAGGAGTTTGCATACCATGCATTTCTCGAAGAACCGGCAAAAGTTGTATAGCGATAATATGGGCGACTTGTTGTGGAAGCCTGATAAGGTCTTACGATAAGGACTGCAAGATTACCCATATAAGTGTAGTAGCTAAAATTAGGAACTACATTAAAATTTACAGTTGAATATCCTGTTACTGTATTTGGATATGGGCCTTGATATACCAAGGTGTAACCATTAGTTGATGCTGTGGTAGTGGAGGTTCCGAAAGAAGTATCGGTAGTAGTTTTTAGATAAATGTAAACACTGTCGATAGTTACTGTACTAAGCCCACTTGCTTTATAAAAACCTAATCCGCTGATTAATCCGGAATTATTTATTTCTGAACTCAGATATAGTAATTGACTGGCAGAATAGTTTGCGTTCCTTTGAATTGGCGAATTGTCGGAAGTACTACTGCCAGTACCAATATCTATATTGGTTTGTGCATTTGCCCTGATCCCCAATAGGGTAATGAGCAATAAAAAGCATAGGTTAATTTGCTTCATGTCAGTCGTTTTTTGAAGTTAATAATGAAAGAAATATTTCATATTACCCGACAAGTAAAATATGCCGCTTTATTGGGAACGGACATGAATTTCCTGTTAGTTAAAGAGGTTTAAAAGCTATTCGCTTTAATGCAGCTCTAAATCAAAAAGGTTGGAATTTTAAAATGTCAGGGTATACTGGGTTAAATTTTTTGTCAGTACTATTATCCTTTGTTAAATTATTGACTAATGGTAAATCAGTATTGTAGTGGTTAGTTTTCGCTATTTATCAATCACATTAAGATGTGGTACATTGTAAAATATTTAACTAAAACTACATCTTTATGGTACGAATATATGATGTTATAAACCAAAAACCACATTTTTATGTAAAAATTATTCAAAATGTTAAAATGATTTTTCTGAATGAATCAATAGTTATGTTGCAACTATTTGCCTGGAATTTTACCTAAGCATGCAGAAGCAGACATTTTTAATGGTTTTCTAATATTAAAAACGAGGGCTGTCCTTTTGGGACAACCCTCGTTTTTAATATGGTATTGCTCTTTTATTGCAACACAATCTTCTGGTTGTAGTCGCCGATTTTTATAGTGTAAAAACCTTTGGCAATCCCTGATACATTCAAAGTGTTTTTGCCTGATTGTAAATTGCCTTTCATGATAACTTTGCCTTGCAAGTCGTATATGTTGTAGGAAGCATTAGATGCTGTTTCTACAGTCAATACCTGTGTTGCAGGATTCGGGTAAACGCTGATGAGGCCATAGATGTTGCTGTTTTGTAGTTCCATGATCCTGCTGTATTCACCTTTGCCTTCTTTACTTACCTGCACTATCCTGTACCATGCTTTCCCTGACAATGCTGTTTGTTCCGTAAAGCTGTAAGTATTGTTGCCATTGCCTTTGCTTTTTAAGGTAGAGAGGTTTTCAAACTTATTGCCATCCACGCTTTTTTCGATTCGGTATTCTGCCGTTTCTTTTTCAGCAACGCTCCAGTTGATGACCGCTTGTTGCCGGCGGTTTAAGGTGACAGAAACATTGTTCCATACAATTGGCAAGGGAGTAGTACCTTGATGGATGTAGAAATTGGAAAAGCCCGGTGTATTCACTTGTATATAATGAACACCATTAAAGGAACCATTTGCCGTTTGGGTCAGCAGACTGTTTGTGCCGGTGCCATCCATGAAATCAGCGCTGCATGTTGTGCCGCTTACTCTCGTTACATTCAGGCCTGAAAGTGATACGCCCAAATTGGTTAGCTCCGCATCCGTAAAGAAAAATTGAACGTCTGCTGAAGTCAGGCCAGTGCCTATCGGGTCAGAACTATTTATCAGGTAATTGCGGTTAAGGTATGCCTGTCCGTTTATGTCTGTCCGCGGCGCTCCGGACTTAACTGTCAGGCTACTTGAAAAATCGGCGTCATATCCTGTAACGGGACGTACGTTGGCATTCAGTTTGCCTTGATTGTCGGTAAGCGATATCCAGCCATTGTAATTCTGGGCTCCTGTGTTATCTAAAACTTTTCCGGCTACGCAGTCTGCCGTAGTGGTCGACAGCATGGTGTTGTTGAATTCATCGACCGTTATACAAACGGTACCTGAAGTGGCAGCGTCATAAACGTCCAGTGCTATATAATAAGTAGCCCCCGGTGTGAGTCCTGTAGGATACATAATATTGTTGCCGGCGGCGGTAACGCCGTTTTCTCTGGAACAGTGTATAATATTAAATGTGGTATAATTGCTGGAATCAGTCGCAGTAAAAAGTGCCATCCTTGTCGATATCAGTGTTCCGCCATTGTCGGACGAGATCCTGGCTGCGCCTGATGCAGGCGCTATAAACTTAAACCATATCGGTTTTCTGGTCGGGTGCCAACTACAGGAGGCTGTAGGTTCGCCCGTATTTGCCGTAGCTAAAGTATTATCGTAAAAAGTACCGCATCCTGCTCCGGGAGTAAGCATTATTGCTCCGGTGGCATTATCATTTACAGGTGGCATTGTTGCTGTTATGGATATTTCATCTATGCTTGCCGGAGGTTGAGCCCCACCGGTATTATCGTTACGCCAATAGAAGAGAAGCCTCCGGGTGGTGGCAGCTGCTGCATTTCCTGCATTTAGTGTATACGTCCGCGTTACATACCCCGTGCCCAATTCTGTTAAGCTGGCAATCCTGGTGGCGTTGGAAATGGCAGGTTGGCTGTTTGATGAAGAATAAGCCGGCTGCGTAACCGAGGGGGCTGTATTCGATGATTGAAAAAAAGGAAATAACACATCATAATAAGAAGTCGCGGTACCGCCATATTCTCCCTGTACTTTCACCTTGAAAGTTAATGTTATGACTGTGTAACCGGCAGGGAATGTTATGTCTCTCCAAAACAGGACTCTTGAGAATTGATTTGTGGTATAGGTATAGTTCGTTCCGTTGTTATTTGAAATATACGCAGCCATCGTACCTTGGGTGGGCGCGCTGGCGCCGCCTACTGCCCATTTATTTGTATTGTTGGCGGTATAATTTTCCACCGTCCAGCCATTGGAAGCGAAGTCCATACCGTTTTCGAAGCCGCCGTCACCTGTGGGCGACAAAAGCAGTGTGTCCTGTGCGAATACCTGTCCCGGCCATAAAAAAGCAGCAATCAAAGTTATTGTTAGCCCTTTTTTAATAATTGACAGACAGGGTGTGTTTTTTTTCTTCATAATTATATGATTTTAATTTAATTAAATAAGCACATTAATTCATACAGAAAATTTGAATTTATGAATCAAAATGCATTTGTATTGTCTAATATCAGTGTAAATATAGTAAATTTTAATTAAAAATGTAAAATTAGCATTTTTATATGCTGATAGTTGTATTATTTTTAAACTTTTAATTCAATAATAGTATTTTATATGCACAACTCTAAAACGAATAGACGAAGTCAGAACAAATCATCTGAAGATATTCCAACTGCCATTTTCACCTCCTTGTTTTGAAATTAGATGTAATTTTGACCGTTGCATTTTACGGGAACTTTAAATTTTAAGCCATTTCCTGCAATTATGTCAATTTTCAATGATTGGCACATTTTTAGCGGGGAGTTACTTGTCGAACGGATTTCACATTTCGGCATGTTCAAACATTTAAACAATAAAAAAATAAATAACCATTTCAATTATGGCAAAAAAAGCAAGCATTACCCCTCTTCACGACAGAGTGATCGTGAAACCTGCTGCTGCAGAAACAAAAACTGCCGGCGGCATTATTATTCCTGATACAGCAAAAGAAAAACCACAACGTGGTGTTGTAGTTGCGGCAGGACCTGGCAAGAAGGACGAACCGGTAACTGTAAAAACAGGCGATACTGTTCTTTATGGTAAATATGCGGGTACTGAATTGTCTTTAGACGGTGAAGAACTTTTGATCATGCGTGAAAGCGATATCCTTGCTATTGTTTAATTCGTTTAATGGCTTTATGGTTAAATGGCTGAATGGTTGATTTTATTTAGAAATAAATCATTACGCAGAAAACAATAAAGCAATTCAGCAATAAAACAATTTATCAATTTAACAATAAAACAATCCTAACAATAATAAAATGGCTAAACAAATCCTTTTCAATATAGACGCCCGCAACAGAATGAAGAAAGGCGTTGATACATTGGCTGACGCCGTAAAAGTAACTTTAGGACCAAAAGGTCGTAATGTTGTTATCGAGAAAAAATTCGGCGCTCCTTCTATTACTAAAGATGGTGTAACGGTTGCTAAAGAAATCGAACTGGAAGATCCAATCGAGAATATGGGCGCTCAGATGGTGAAAGAAGTAGCTTCCAAAACTGCTGATATTGCAGGTGACGGTACTACTACTGCAACTGTCCTGGCTCAATCTATTATCAGCGAAGGTTTGAAAAACGTTGCTGCAGGCGCTAATCCGATGGATTTGAAACGCGGTATCGACAAAGCGGTTACTGCTGTTGTGGCTAACCTGAAAAAACAAGCTCAGAAAGTAGGTAACGACAACGAAAAAATTGAACAGGTAGGTACTATTTCTGCTAACAATGATAACGAAATCGGCAAGTTAATCGCTCAGGCTATGGCTAAAGTGGGTAACGAAGGTGTTATCACTGTTGAAGAATCTAAAAATACAGATACTACTGTTGAAGTAGTGGAAGGTATGCAATTTGACCGTGGTTATTTATCTCCATACTTTGTAACCAATACAGAGAAAATGCAGGTAGAAATGGACAATCCTTATATCCTGATTTTTGATAAAAAAATCAGTGTAATGAAAGACATCATCGGTATTCTGGAAAGCGTGGTTAAGCAAGGTCGTCCTTTGTTGATTATTGCTGAAGATGTAGATGGTGAAGCATTGGCTACTTTGGTGGTAAACAAATTACGTGGTTCTTTGAAAATCGCTGCTGTTAAGGCTCCGGGTTTTGGTGACCGCCGTAAGGAAATGTTACAGGATATCGCTGTATTAACGGGCGGTACTGTAATCAGCGAAGAACAAGGCTACAAACTGGAGAATGCTGAATTTGCTTACTTAGGTACTGCAGAAAGCATTACTATCGATAAAGACAATACTACAATCGTTGGTGGTAAAGGTAAAAAAGCTGATATCGTTGCCCGCGTAAATCAAATCAAAGCTCAGGTTGAAACAACTACTTCTGATTATGACCGCGAAAAATTACAGGAGCGCCTTGCTAAATTAAGCGGTGGTGTAGCTGTATTGTACGTTGGCGGTGGCTCTGAAGTTGAAATGAAAGAAAAGAAAGACCGCGTTGACGATGCTTTACATGCAACCCGTGCTGCGGTTGAAGAAGGTATCGTTGCAGGTGGTGGTACTGCCTACATCCGCGCTATTGAAGCTTTGGCTAAATTAGAAGGTGATAACACCGACGAAAATACAGGTATCGCTATCATCCGTCGTTCATTGGAAGCTCCAATCCGCACTATCGTTGAAAATGCAGGCCTAGAAGGTTCTATCATTGTTCAGAAAATCAAAGACGGTAAAAAAGACTTCGGTTTCAATGCCCGTACGGAAGAGTTCGGAAGCTTATTTGCTGCAGGTGTTATAGACCCTACTAAAGTAAGCCGTGTTGCATTGGAAAATGCTGCATCCATCGCTTCTATGTTCTTGACTACTGAATGCGTAATTGCTGACAAACCGGAACCAAAAGGTGCCGCTATGCCGCAAATGCCGGGTGGTGGAATGGATATGGGTTATTAATAGAAGATTCAGGTATACTGTATTTAGCAATAGATACAAGATGCCTTCTTCATATAAATCAAAAAGAAAACGCTCCGGTTTTATCGGGGCGTTTTTGCTTTTAAGGAAATAGATTCCTGTATTATTTTTCCTTTCGGATTGTAGCCATAAAGAGATAATAAGATTGGTATCAGCTATATTCTTTGTCTCATATTTTCAGACATACCGCAGCCGCAGCCACGCGCTTTGCGTGACGTAGCACAGGATGGAAGCACTATCACTAAGCATAGTGCAATGATGGAAATAGTGATGTATCTGCAATTTTTCATCATAATGTGTTTAATAAGCAATCTGAGCATATTCTAATTTATTCAAAACCACCTGATTTTCTGCTAATGCATTTTTACAAGTTTAAAAGCTTCGCTGCTATAACCTGCTTTAGATATCCGCAATAAATAAATTCCACTGGGCAAAGATTTGGAATCAATACTTATTTCTTTCTTATTGCCCGATTGAATGTTAAGCAAAACTCGTCCGCTGAGGTCGCTCACTATCATATCGCATCCTTCCGGCAAGTTCTTCACATTCCAGAAATTGTTTGTAGGATTAGGATAGACTACAAAAGCGGAGGCTTGCAATTCGTTTATTGCTAAAGCGGGGTCTTTTACTATTGTGCCGGTTTTGTTTAATATCCAGTTGTTAGGGTCAATGGTTATGCCATTCATGTTTTTATCCCATGAAAAAGCAAATGTCTTATTGGCTGCATTAAAATTCACTTTAACAACAGTGTCGCCGTTTGCAGATTTAAGCTTAAGCTCTAAAGGTGTATTGAAATAACTTACAGAAGCCGGAGCGGAAGTTTGCTGACTTAACGCAACTGTTACCTGATTATTTACCTGGTTCCATTTGGCAGAAATGGTAGGATAGCCTTCTCCATATATCCATTGATTAAAAAAGGTATCCATATTAATGTTGTATTCACCTGCAACAAAATTTTTAAACTGTTCTGTAGTTGCCGTACCTCTTTCAAACTGAACCTGATAATGTTTCAGCATATTGAAAAACAGATCATCATTGCCTGCTACAAACCGCAAAGTGTGTATTACAGCCGAGCCTTTATCGTAACTCAGCCTTGAGTCGAATATACGGTTCTCATCTATAGTATCGGTACAATATACCGAGCCATCCGGTTCAGACATTACATTGGAATGCACACTATTCATTTTGGCAGTAGCCGCGGCGGCACCGTGAAAATTTGCTTCAAACAGATATTCAATATAACTGGCAAAGCCTTCGTTCAGCCATATATCGCTCCATGTACCGCAGGTAACATTATCTCCAAACCATTGATGCCCTAATTCGTGCACGATAAGCGAGGTTTCAAAAGTACCGAGCGTCGTCATAGTCTGATGTTCCATTCCCCCACCCAACGGCGCCATGCAATGTCCGTATTTCTCTTTCCAGAATGGATAGCGTCCGAACAAACCGGAAAGATGATTTACCATCAGGCTTGTAGAATCCAGTTCACCTTGCCAGAAAGGAAGTGTCTGCGGATTATCGTACACATAATTCTGAATCAACATAGAGTCAGCACTATTATCAAAATGCATGTAATGGGAATAGTCTGTATAAGTGGAAACTGCAAAAGATATCAGGTAATAATCAATAGCATTCCTGCTTTTCCATTCATACCTCGATTTGTTATTGCCCAAATTAACTACCTGATTCAGCATACCGTTACTGCCGGCTTTCAGTCCCGCACCTACGGTCAGCCATACATCAGATGAATCTATTTTATCCTGTAAAGCCTGCTTTACAGGCCACCAGTCTCTTGAAGCATAAGATTCGCTTAAGGTATAGGTTACATGAGCGCCCCATGTAGGAGAAACCGCGTTCTGGATACCGCCGCCATAGAAGCCTGAAGCTCCGGAAGGCGCACCATGATAATAAGTTACAGCTGTGAATGACGTTCCCTGCGTTACAGATTGAGGGAGACTGACAACTCTCAGATAACCGGAACCTGTAACGGGTAATAAGGTACCGTTAAACTTAAAGGAATCGATTGTTATCTGTTGCGTCAGCTCAAAGACATATTCGCCCATGGAAGGAACTATTACTATTGCATTGGTGGTCGCAATACCATTAATCTGCGTATTCAGATTGTTCACGTCAAGGTTAAGATGCACATATTTGACATCGTAATCATATTCTCTCGCGTCTTCTACAGTCGGTTTCCCTGCAACATCATTATAAGCATGCTTTTTCATTGCAGCACATGGATGTATGCTTTTTGTTTGCGCGAATCCGGGCATAGCGATTGCTATCAGGAATAAAAGGAAAGATATTTTCATGAAAAAAACTTTAAACTATATCTCACGAATCTACAAAAACATTCCATTTATCACCAGAATAATCATTTTATAGTGTTAAAAATCTATTTTTGATTCAAAACATCGTCAATATGAATAGAATTATTTCATTGAGTTTTCTTTTACTTTTATTACCCCTCCGCTTTTTTGCACAAAGTAATTACAAACCTGCAACAGTTATTTTACTAAATCACCAACAATTGGTTGGTTATATTAACTACAAAGAATGGGACAGCAATCCGAAATCTTTTTCATTCAAAGATGACAAGGGGCAGCAAACATTAGGCATACAGGACGTTGAATCTTTTACAATTAATAAGCTTGAAACATTTGAGCGATTTATTTTTACAACTAAAACTTCAGGCAAAGCCAAATCCATAAGTGATATTAAAATAGGCAACCAGAAACCCCTAACAGACACTATTTTCATAAGGCTCGTCACTTCAGGTAAGTTCTTGAATTTATATGTTTATGAAAATAAATACTGTACAAAATTCTTTATAAAAGATAACTATAAGCAGCAGACATCCGAACTTATTTACGACGAATTTTATCCGGATGGAACCATGTTTAATATTGAATACAATAATAAATACAAAGGCCAATTATCAATATTCGCTCATGACTCTATGGCAAATAATCAAAATAAAGTAATGAGATTACTCGAACGTGCTACTTATTCGTATGATGCGCTTACGAAAATTGTGAATTTACTGAATGCTGAAAATGCAACAAAAACCAATACCAAATTCGAGATGAAGCCTTTTGCTGGTTTGTTTCTACAAAGAAGTGATGCAAGTTATTCAGAAAAAACACCATTGGCTGACGCTCCCCGTACGCCAAGTTACAGGCCGGGCATTAATGCAGGATTAGACTTCTATACAAATGCTGTAATCAGAAGATATATGATGAGAATGGAGGTTAGCGTTAGTAGCTCAAGTTTTGAAACTAAAAAAACTAATGAAGTCAGCCCTAAAGAATCTCACGTGTATTACCACAAATTTGATCAATATAAAATTAGCTTTGCCCCACAATTCTTAATGAATATCTATAATAAAGACCGCTTTAAGTTCAATATAGGTGTAGGTATTTGTTTTGATTATTCCTTTTTCACTAATGACGATTGTTACGCAATCAATACTTATTATGGCATTTCACACGAATTGAAAACGCCGTTTGAATACCAGCATTTTTCATTGTCAGCACCAATCAGGGCAGGCATTATACTTAATAAAAAAATAGACATTTTTGGGAAATACAATTTACCTGTTTCAAACAATTCTAATTACCTCGCTTACTCTTTAACTATCAGGTCCTTGCAAATAGGTGTTAACTATTTGTTCTGAATAATCTTAATCACTGAAAAATCTGATATGCTATCCCTCAATAAAGTCCACCATATTGCAATTATCTGTTCTGACTATGAAACTTCTAAAAAATTCTATACTGAAATTTTAGGGCTTACTATCATAAAGGAAACGTACAGGCAGGAAAGGGCATCTTACAAACTGGATCTGGCATTAAACGATAATTATATGATTGAATTGTTTTCGTTTCCCAATCCTCCAAAACGCATTTCCGGACCGGAAGCTACGGGTTTAAGGCATCTGGCTTTTGAGGTAAATGATATGGATAAAACCATAAAATTCCTCGATGAAAAAAATATAGTTTCAGAACCGGTCAGGATAGATGAAGTCACCGGAAAGCGATTTACCTTTATTGCAGATCCCGATGATTTGCCGATTGAATTTTACGAAATATAAAACAGCACGCAAATGAATGATACATTTATAGCTATTGCAAAACAGTGGTTTGATGCTTTTAACGAACATAACCTTGAAAATCTTTTAGCTTTATATGCGGAGGATGCAAAACATTACAGCCCTAAATTAAAAATACGGCAACCTGAAACCAATGGATTGGTGAAAGGAAAAGATGCGTTGCGTGCCTGGTGGAAAGATGCCTTCGAACGCTTGCCTGAATTGCATTACAGCTATACTACATTGACTGCAAATGATGAAAGAGTATTCATGGAGTATATAAGAAAGGTGCCGGGTGAAGAAGATATGTTAGTGGCGGAAGTGCTGGAAATAAAGAATGATAAAATTGTAGCTTCAAGGGTTTATCACGGATAAGAATTCCTGATTTTAATAACAATACAAAATGTAAATAACATGCCGGCAGACAGAAATCATATCGAGCTTCAATTTTTAAGTGAACCGTCGGACGTAAATTTTGGCGGGAAAGTACATGGAGGCATGATGATGAAGTGGATTGACCAGGCGGCTTATACCTGCGCGGTGCAATGGAGCGAATCTTATTGCGTAACTGTTTACGTAGGCGGTATACGTTTCTATCATCCTGTCAGCATCGGCCATCTGGTAAAGATGGAAGCGCGGATTATTTATACAGGAAAGACCAGCATGCATATTGCTGTAGATGCCTTTTCAAAACAAGTGGGAAAAGATAAATTCGTAAAAAACACACATTGTGTTATTGTCTTTGTAGCGTTGGATGAAGCAGGAAAACCAAAAGCCATTAAAGAATTCACGCCGAAAACCGAAACGGAGATTGCCATGCGGGATTATGCATTGAAGTTGATGGAACTGAGGAAAGATATCGAGGATGAGATGATGCCTTATATAAAGGGTTAATAGATATAGATACAAATGGCTGTCAATAAAAATATTGACAGCCATTTGCATAATAATGAATTGAATTAATATTGTTCCTTATCGTTCGGAAAATCTTTCGCCTTTACATCGGCTATATATTGTGCTGTAGCACCTTTAATGGCATCATACAATTCCAGGTAACGACGTAAAAAACGCGGTGAGAAATCTTTTGTAATGCCCAGCATATCATGCATTACCAATACTTGTCCGTCAACGTGCATGCCTGCACCGATACCGATTACGGGTATCTTCAATTCTTCTGCAACACGTTTGCCTAATGCTGCCGGAATTTTTTCCAGGACCAATGCGAATGCACCGGCTTCCTGCACCGCATGTGCATTTTTCAACAATAATTCAGCTTCCGCATCTTCTTTCGCACGTACATTATAAGTACCGAACTGATAAATAGATTGGGGCGTTAAGCCCAGATGCGCCATCACCGGAATACCGGAAGAAACAATACGTGCAATAGATTCACAAACTTCGGTGCCGCCTTCCAGCTTCACTGCATGGGCCCCGCTTTCCTTCATGATTTTGATGGAAGAATTAAGCGCCTCTTTGCTGTTACCCTGATAGGTTCCGAACGGCAAATCACAGATTACAAAGCAACGTTGTGCACCACGTACTACGCTTGATGCAAGGAAGATCATTTGCTCTAATGTAATAGGCAAAGTAGTTTCGTGCCCTGCTATTACGTTGGATGCAGAATCGCCAATCAACAGGATATCTATTCCTGCTTCATCAAATATTTTGGTAAAGGAAAAATCGTAAGCTGTGAGCATGGAAATCTTCTCGCCACGCTCTTTCATCTTTTGTAAAGTATGTGTGGTAACGCGTTTTACTTCGCTGTGTACGGACATGATTGTAGATTTTGTGGCTGTAAATGTACCTTTTTTCACAAAGGCAACAAATAGGATTCCTTTATGCTACAGGAAAAGATCTTTTTGCAGTCCGTTTGCCGTATTCACTGCATAATGCGTAAAATCTGTAATACCGGCTTCTTTCAGTATTTCTTCATCCAGCAATTGCCTTCCGGTTAAGGTTCCGGATGCCTGCTGCATGATATAAAATACTGCATCGGCAATGATATCGGTAGTCCTGCTGCGCTGAATAAGGTAATCGCCGCCAAGCAGATTATTAACTGCAGCGGTTGCAATTGTGGTTACCGGCCATAATGAATTGGAAGCAATATTCCTGCCTTTAAACTCTTCCGCCCATCCCATTGCCATCATGGTCATGTTATATTTGCTCATGGTATAAGCTATATGCGCTCCAAGCCATTTCGGATTCAGATCAATCGGAGGAGAAAGCGTAAGAATGTGCGCATTACCTGATTTTAATAAATGAGGAATACAATGTTTGGTAACCAGAAAAGTACCCCTTACATTGATATCATGCATCAAATCAAAACGTTTGGATTCGGTAGTTTCCGTATTTGTGAGTGATATTGCAGAAGCATTGTTGATTACAGCATCTATGCCGCCAAAATGAGCTACAGCTTTTGCAACGGCCTCCTGAATATTTTCTTCATTCCTGATATCGCATTGAACTGCCAGCGCTTTTCCTCCGGCATCTTCTACCTCTTTTGCCGCAGAAAAAATAGTACCGCCCAGTTTCGGGTTTTCTTCTGTTGATTTTGCTGCAATTACAATATTGGCGCCTTCTCCGGCAAGTTTTAATGCTATTGCTTTACCTATACCACGACTGGCGCCTGTGATAAAAAAAGTCCTGTTTTCAAACAAACCCATATTGGAGTTTTTAAGAGGTTAGATACGATAGGCAATCGCATTGATATTCATGCCCGCACCCACTGATGCAAACAAAACAACATCGCCTTTATTCAGGTTATGCCCTTCCATATTCCCTTTGCGAACAAGGTCGAATAAGGTCGGAATGGTTGCTACAGAGCTATTTCCCAGATAATGAATGGTCATTGGCATGATGGATTCCGGTGGGGTATCAATGCCATAGAGTTTGTAAAAGCGTTCTATAATGGCATCATCCATTTTTGCATTTGCCTGATGAATAAATATTTTCTTTAGTTCCTGAATGGGAAGACCGGTTTTATCAAAACAATCTTTCATTGCGGCGGGAACGTTTATCAATGCAAATTCGTAAATCTTACGGCCCAGCATTTTTATATAGCGGGTTTCAGGCTCATGGCCTTCTTTATTCGATTCACCAAAGTATAAATAGTTAGCTTCCTGATAAGTATGTGTCTGGTGCGACATGCTAAGTATGCCTTCGCCTTCGCCTTCCACATGTTCCAATATGGTTGCACCTGCGCCGTCAGCATATATCATAGAATCCCTGTCGTGCGGATCGGTTACTCTTGATAATGTTTCCGTACCAACAACCATAAACTTTTTCGCAGTGCCATTCTGAAGAAATTGCTGCGCAATAATCATGCCTTCCACCCATCCGGGGCAGCCAAACATAATATCAAAAGCAACACAATTAGAATTCTTAATCTTAAGGTTGAATTTAATTCTTGAAGCAAGGGAAGGAACCGTATCCGATTGTTTATTACCAAACTTAACATCTCCATAGTTCTGAGCAACAATAATACCGTCTAACGTTTCGGGATCAACACCGGAATCGGCAAGTGCACGTTGAGCGGCAATTGTACCGAGGTCTGAATTTTGCTGTTCATCTTCCGCATACCGCCTTTGCTCAATACCTGTAATAGATTTGAATTTACTGATTATCCTTTCATTGTCTTGATCAATCCGGGATTTATCGATATCATAAAATGTATGATCCAGAAATTCCTTTTCATCAATAACTTTTTCAGGTATATAGCTTCCCGTTCCGGAAATAATAATGGACATTAAGTAGGCTTAAAATTTGTGTGCGTCGAAGATAATGTAGAATTGTCGAAATGCGGTTCAAATGACGAAACAATTCTATCAACGAAACCTATATTATTCTTGTTATTCGGATTTTAAAGCTTGAATCAAATCAATATATTCCTGCATTGCCTCATCAAAACCCTTGCCCTTCAACGTTTTCCATGATTCGTGTTTTGCTTTCGCTACAAAATCAAACATGCCAAAATCAGTCTCTTCAGGTGCATCGCCTGCTGTAGCCTGCTTATACAATCCGTATATTTTCAATAAAGTGTCATTGTCCGGTTTGGATGTCAGTGTTTTGCTGTCCGTTACAGCCTGGTCAAACTTTTCCTTTAAATTCATCAGTCACTATTTTATAATGTAATCTTAGTTGCTTCGTACCCATGTTGTTGTGCGGCCAATTAAAGAAATACCTATATACCCTCTGATAGACAAGGTATTGGCATCTTTAACGGTAATCTTGCAGCTGTAGGTCTTGCCGTTCTTAGGGTCGTAAATAGTTCCGTCTTCATAAGAAGTATCGTCATCTTTGTTAAATCCTTTAAGAATAAGCAATCCCATGATGGGTGTGGCTTTCATGTTTTCCTTCGGATTATTGATATCTGTTTTGGGCTTCCCGTCACGGTTTGGTTCTTTTAGCCATACGATTTTACCATAGAACTTACCATCCCGCGCTTTATAAATTTCAATCTTGGCATCCTTTTCCTGATTCAGCCAATTGCCTTCCACTTTTTCTTTTTGGGCATTGGCAGCAAATGTGGTTCCCAACAGCAACAATAAACTGCTTAATATAAATGCCGAAATTTTCTTTGTCATAATATTTTAGATTTTAGAAGTTAGATGTCAGGGAACAAACAGGATTAATTGCCGGGTAACAACGTGTTTATTTTCTCAAACAATATAAATCAATATTCAAACTGTCTTTACATGTTTCCATGCTTTTATCTGCCAATTAATAAGCCCGGTACAAATATGATTTTTTGCTTCATCATATACTTCAACCGTAAATTCTTTAAAAATGGCTGCTTCCTGCTGAAGCGGGGTTATTATTTCCTCATTGAGGAATTTATCCGTTAATCCAAACGCGGCAAAGACATCTGTTTTTGCCTGGTAATGATAAGTCATCTGAATATTCTTCAGGATAATTCTATATTCCTTAGGATTCAATGCCGTCAACAAACTCAGCCCTGAAACATATTCGCAGAGTGTTGCCAATAAACATGCATGAATGCTCTTTATGTGATTTTGGTTGTTGCGGACATTTTTTGCTTTTACCAAAACGCCATCATCATTTATTTCAACAATCTTTATGCCATGCGGTTTATTGAAAGGCACAGCATGCAATAATCCTGCATTCAGCAACCACAAATGGAAACTACTTTTTCGGGCTTTGCCGAATTGCTGTTTTAAATTCATGTGGATGCTATTTCTCTGTTACAGCTTCTAAAATGAAACCTTCAGCCTTTGGTAATTCTTCCAGAAATTTTTTATTAAAATCACCCGGCGGAGCCGCCAGCTTACGTTTCATCATATCGATCCATGCACCGTCAACATTCACTCTTGCAGCAAGTACCTCATCTTCCCTGAAAATTTCCTGTGTAAATGACCAACGGGAGCCATCGGCGCGGCATTTCGTCAATAAACAGGTTACGCTAACCGTATCTCCCGGTTTTACTTCTTTATAATAAATACTTTCTTCCCTGAACAATATAGGGCCTATCTTATTTTGTTGCATTACGCCGGCTGTCATTCCCAATGTTTCCAGCATTTCGACCCTTGCCTGTGCAGCAAAGTCAGCATAAGCGCTATGGCGCAGATGCATATTGGCATCTATCTGCGACCATAAAACTTTAGATTTAAGAAACACTTTATTCATCTGTTCTTCTTTGATCCGCACGAAAATTAAAAACGGGCATGCTATGGAAATAGCTCCCATACACTTATCTGATAATTTATGGAAACAATACGCCGTTCTTACTATTGATATCAACCATTGGTAATGTGGAATGATAGGTAGTATTGATAACTCTTAAAATTTCGTTGGCAATCAATGCATAACCACGAGGTGTTAAATGCACGCCATCCAAAGAGAATGCACCGCCGGTAACGAAAGTAGGGTTATAGCTCACACCGTTCCAGGTAATGCCTGATTGAAGCGAACTAAGGTAAGCGTTGGCATCTACATATCCCAGATGGTTTTTGGTTGCAACATCTTCAATTACCAAATTGAAAGCTGTGGTAGCAGACTTAACATTATTTACCTCTTGCATGTCTAAAACATAACCGTCAGGAATAGGCACTACACTACCCCATCCCAAACATTTCAGATTATTCTGAGGAATGGATAAACAAACGTATTCACCTTCTTTAATCTGCCTTATATTTCCGGTAACAGAAGAATCGGCTATTACCCAATAGTTGGCGCCAACATTGAAATGAATACCATTCAATCCGCCATAGGCAGCATTCAATGAATCTGCTTGTCCCTGACGAGTTAATACCAGGCCTTTAATTGGAACGGTCGTAAAATAAGGTATAGCCGTAACATCCGGAATGTTAATCAAAACACCTTTTGCATTCAATGCCATCAAAGCATTAACAGAAGCTTCATAGCTTGCTTTAAATACAGACAAAGGAGAAATATCACCAATTGCAACGCCACCATTGGCACCAGTACCGCCTGATGTAGCATAACCTAACACGTCGTTGCTGCCTAACCACATTGTAAAGAATGTAGGCTTAGCCAATAAAGCCTGATCAAGTGGTTTTGTAGAACCTGGATTTGTATAAAACCTTGCTGAATAAGGATTAAAGATGCCATAACCAGTCAAAGTATAATCAATACAACGGATGCCCGGCACGCCCTGGTTATTGAATGGCCCTTGTGAAGCAATGCTTGCAGAGCTTCCGGCAGTATCAATCGGCAAGGCATAAAAAACAGGGCTCAGACTTTTAACACCCAGACAATCGGTACTATATCCCATAACACGTCTTGGGTTGTAGCCTGCCGCAGGAACGATAGGCCATCCGGCTTCACCCGGCAACAATGGTTGCTTAAATTCACCGCCGCCTGCCAGCTGGAATTGTGCTGCAAGCATACTGGGATAAGAATTTTCCTGTCCGCTTCTGTATAAAGTTCCATCTGAGAAACCGGATGTCAATGAATTACCGATAGCGATATAATTGGAAAAATCAGCATCGCCGGCAGTTGGTTTTTCCGGTTCGATTTTTGATTTGCATGAGGCTATGCAAAGTGCAGCGCTTGCTGCTATTAGAAGGTATGATTTTTTCATTGTAGTATTTTTGTAGAGCAATTAAAATGAATAAGAAAGTCCGATAGCAGGCAATAAGCTTTTGATTTGATAAGCACCAGAAAAGCTTGCAGGATCATAACTCACTTCATGTTTTGGTGTTGTAGTATAGTTTAGCGCAGCCATAATCGTTAACTTCGGTAATGGCTGATAAGTAGCGCCGCAAGACAATGTAATTCTGTCTGCATCTACAGCATCCGGTGACAATAAATTATCTTTTGTCGGAGTAGGATCGTAAGCACCACCGGCCATTACAGCGAAACTCTTGCTGACATCATAATGTACACCTAACCTGTAAGCAACTGTATTTTTATAAGAACGGGGATCATGTGTATCCTGAACGGCTTTGTTTTCAGCAAAATCAAAACTTAAAGAATCATATGTTTTCCAACCTGCAAAAACAACATCAGCCTGCACCATGAAATTTTCACAAAACCTGTATCCTGCCCCAACAGTAAGAATAGAAGGCAAAGGCAATTTTGTAGCAAAATTTGTATTAGGAAAATTACCTGCAACAGAAGAAGGAACATTAAAAGTTGCATCGCCGTTGTTTACTTCCATATTTACTTTAGAGCGGTAAGAAACGCCAAACTGCAAATCTTTGGTCGCTTTGACCTGCACACCAAGGTTGTAACCATAGCCACTTGCATTTCCGTTGAGTCTTGCTTGTCCGTTATTACCATTCAAATCCTGCAAAGGAATCGCTTTATTGATATCTACGGTACCAATGGCATACACAAACCCTGCACCAATTGAAACATAATCATTGATGGCATAACTTGCTGTCGGCTGAATAAATATACTGTGCAAAGAAATATCTTCAACAATAAAGCGGCCTGCCCAATTATTTCCCCAATCCAATCTGCTACCGAATGGGGTATAAACACCTACACCTACAGCCAGCCTGCTGTCTTTCATTAAAGGCCCACCCACGTAAATTGCAAAAGGAGTAGAGGTATGAGATTGTGTTGAAGAAGAATAGCCACCGGTAGGCGTTTGAATATATTTTACATTAGGCTGTACAAAATTTACACTTCCATAAGCTTGTATTCCCTGAAGCCTTGCCAGACCACCCGGATTAAAAAAGATGGTTGATGCATCCCATGGCCAGGCAACTCCCGTACCGCCCATCGCTGTTTGTCGGATACCTTGCAAATTGAGTTGAAAGCTACCGCCAAATGCCATTGATGAGGCAACAATTGCGGCTGCAGTTAATGTGCAGATTTTTTTCATTTGTCTGATTGTTTATTAATGAGTGATATTAATTTGCTTTGATAATAATCAAGGTAGCAATTTTTAAAATAAAAAAGAAGGAATGACCAAAAGTATTCCTTCTGTAATTTATTTAATAGCAATATTTATTAGCCCCGATAAGCTTTGCTGCAATGATTCTGCGCGCTTCAGTAGTATTGAATTCATCTGTTTTGGTAAAGCGTTTCAAGCCCATCAGCATCATACGGCGCTCATCGCCATCGGCAAATGTATTCAATGCATTACGTCCTGCCGTATGGATGCGTTGTGCAGCATCAAAAATATAAACTTTAGCCATTGCAACCTTCTCTGCAGCAGCAGCTTCACCGATTTTTCCAACCAATTTCTCAACACGTAATAGCACAGATTCACTTACATAAAGTTCTATCAGCATATCCGCAAGATACATGATAACCTCCTGCTCCTTGCTTAAGGATTGCATCAGTTTCTGAACGGCTGCACCGGCAGTCATCAGGATTGCTTTTTTGAACCCTGAAATGTATTTATGTTCCTTTACAAACATTCCTTCTTCCGCAGCTCCGAAGTCAGGAATGCTCATCAGCTCACCAGCTACTTTCTGAGCAGGCCCCATCAAATCCAATTCACCTTTCATCGCACGTTTCAGCATCATATCAACGGAAAGCATACGGTTGATTTCATTTGTACCTTCAAAAATACGGTTGATACGCGCATCTCTGTAAGCTCTGTCCATTGGCGCTTCCGCGCTGTAGCCCATCCCTCCATATATCTGCACCCCCTCGTCTGTAACATAATCCAGTACTTCGGATGCATGAACTTTAATAATGGCCGCTTCAATTGCAAATTGTTCGGTGCCTTTCAATTTTGCCTGTGCAGCATCCATGCCGCCGGAAATATAGGCGTTGGTAGCATCTTCAATATTCTGGGAAGCACGATAAGTGGCTGCTTCGGAAGCATACGTACGAATAGCTTGCTCTGCCAGTTTATATTTTATAGCACCATATTTCGAGATAGGACGACCAAATTGTTCGCGTTCATTCGCATAATTTACCGCAGTGGAAATAACGGCTTTACTTGCACCAATGGCGGCACCACCCAATTTAATACGGCCCAGATTCAGGATATTAACCGCAATCTTAAATCCGTTCTCTCTTGTGGATAAAAGATTTTCCACAGGCACTTTACAATCATTGAAAAACACCTGACGGGTAGAGCTTCCTTTAATACCCATCTTATGTTCTTCCGCATTCAGAGAAAGCCCTTCAAATCCTTTCTCAACAATAAAGGCACTTAAATTTTTATCGTCATCAATTTTTGCAAATACGGTGAAAATATCTGCAAAACCTGCATTGGTAATCCACATCTTCTGACCATTCAGAATATAGTGTTTGCCATCGGCCGAAAGCACCGCTTTTGTTTTACCGGAATTAGCATCAGAACCTGCACTTGGTTCTGTAAGACAATAACATCCTTTCCATTCTCCGGTGGCTAATTTGCTGACATACTTTTTCTTTTGTTCTTCGTTGCCGTAATAAAGAATAGGCAAAGTACCGATACCGGTATGTGCAGAAAGAGCTACAGCAAAGGAATGTCCGGCACCAAGGATTTCAGTTGTAAGCATAGATGTTACAAAATCTTTTCCTATGCCATTGTATTCCTCGGGTACGCTCATACCCAACAATCCCAATTCACCGGCTTTGTCAAGCAATGATGGCATCAAACCTTCTTCCTGTTCATCAATGCGGGTGAGGTTTGGGTCTACATTTTGCTTTAAAAAATCATGGCACATTTCAGCAATCATGACCTGCTCTTCACTCCAATCTTCAGGAATAAAAATATCTTGTGCGGAAGTGTCTTTAATGAGGAATTCGCCTCCTTTGATAGAAGTAAGATTTGAGGTTTGAGAATTGAGATTATTATCTGACATCTTGTTTTATATTTTGTAGTTATTTAGTTATTTATTTTTAACCGCAAAGTTCTTTTAAGGTACGCAGAGGTAAGATGATTTATTAGACAGAAAAAAAGTCCACAAAGGAATGCTATAGCATTATTTGACTCATTTTTTACAGCTCCTACTTTAACGCTTAGCGCGGTTTAACATCATTATTAAATTCCATTAGCTACTCTTCTGATTCCATCTTTCAATCTTAGAACATTAAAATTCATTAATAGGCCGAGCTTGAACCTACCAAGTTTCAAATAAGACAAGACTTGTGCCAAATGCAAATCATTCAACTCTTTTACGCTTTTCAATTCCAATACTAACTTTTTTTCAACTAATAAATCAATCCTGTATCCACAATCCAATTCTACCCCTTCAAATGAAATTGGCATCGGTTTTTCAATCTCAACATACAATCCAGCCGTTTTCAGTTTATAATACAAACAAGCTTGATAGGCACTTTCCAAGAGACCAGGCCCCAAAGCTGTATGTACATCCAATGCCAGTCCAATCACTTTATTTGATAATTCATTCTCGGTCATTTCATTAGTTCATTGTTTTTTTAAAGGAATTAATCTTTGTGGTCTTTTTTTTTAAAAAAACTTATACCTTAAATAATTTCTTTGCGGTTCTTAAGCTCTTTGCGGTTATTCATTTACATCATTTCAAAAATTCCAGCAGCGCCTTGCCCTGTTCCGACACACATACTTACCATACCGTATTTCTGATTTCTTCTTTTCAATTCATCCAATATCTGAACGGTCAGTTTAGCGCCGGTGCATCCCAAAGGATGTCCCAATGCAATTGCGCCACCATTAACATTCACTATATCAGGGTTCAATCCCAACTCCCGGATAACAGCTATAGATTGTGATGCGAATGCTTCATTCAATTCAATCAGATTAATATCATCCTTTTTCATGCCTGCAAGCTTCAAAGCCTTTGGTATGGCCTCAACAGGACCAATACCCATAATGCGTGGCGGAACACCTGCCGAAGCATAACTGACCATACGTGCAATAGGAGTAAGATTATTTTCTTTCAGGAATTGTTCGCTTACAATCATCACAAAGGCAGCTCCATCACTTGTCTGCGACGAATTTCCTGCAGTTACACTTCCACCTGCGGCAAACACCGGTTTTAATTTTGCAAGTGCTTCTAATGAAGTATCTGCGCGCGGGCCTTCGTCCATAGCAACCGTAAATTCTCTTTCTTTTTTCTTTCCGCAGTTAGCTCCGATATAAGTTTCCTTAATGGTTAATGGAACAATCTGTTCGTTGAATTTACCATCAGCAATCGCTTTTATTGCCTTCTGATGGGAGTTATAAGCAAAAGCATCCTGATCTTCGCGGCTTACTTTATATTCTTTTGCAACCTGCTCTGCAGTCAGTCCCATGTTCCAGTAATAATCGGGATGCGCCAATGCTGTATCTGCATCGGGTACTACACGCCAGCCACCCATTGGAATCAGGCTCATGCTTTCAGAACCGCCTGCGATAATACAGTTTGCCATACCGCTATGGATTTTGGAAGCTGCAATGGCAATGGTTTCCAGCCCCGAAGCACAATAACGGTTTACCGTCATGGCCGAAACTTTGTCCGTATTGAAACTCATAAGCGAAACAAAACGCGCAAAATTCAAACCTTGTTCTGCCTCCGGCATCGCATTCCCGACAATTAAATCATCGACTTGCTTTGCATCAATTTGTGGGACAGAAGCCATTAAATGCTTTATTATATCTGCCCCTAAAACGTCAGGTCGTGTAAAACGGAAACCTCCTCTGGTGGCCTTCCCTACAGCCGAGCGGAATCCTGCTACTATATATGCGTTCATATCTTTTAGATGTTTTTTTACCACAGAGTTCACAAAGACTTCCGCAGAGTTCGCAAAGTCTCTGTGTTCTTTGCGTAATACTTAATGTCCTCTGCGGTTATTATTAATTTCTCAACACTTTTCCACCTGTCAATATCGACTGTATCCTTTCCAATGTTTTCTTCTCTGTTGTTAAACTCAAAAAAGCTTCTCTTTCCAAATCCAACAGGTACTGTTCACTGACTTCGGTTGGTTGCGATAAATCGCCGCCTGCTAATACGTAACCTAATTTCTGAGAGATTTTCACATCATGTTCGCTGATATAGTTTCCTGTCAACATAGAGTTGGCACCGAGGTAAGCTAAACCTAATGCAGTTTTGCCAAGTACTTTAATATCTTTTCTGTGCGCGGGTTGTACATATCCTTCGTTGGCCATTTCCAGACAAGTAGCTTTAGCCTCTGCTAATAAGCGATTCAATGAAATAACAACTTTATCTTTCCCTGGTCTTAAATAGCCTAATTCAAATGCCTCCTGCGCTGATGTTGAAACCTTTGCCTGTCCTATGGTGAGGAATCTGTCACGGAATGTGTTCAATGCTACATCGCCTTCGTGTAATGAATCGGAAAGCCTGACAGCAAATTCTTTGGAACCGCCACCGCCGGGGATTAAGCCAACGCCGAATTCTACCAATCCGATATAAGATTCTGCATGTGCTACAACAGCATCGGCATGCATACACATTTCACAACCACCACCTAAAGCCATGTTATGTGGTGCAACTATGACTGGTATTGCCGAATACCGCACGCGCATCATGGTATTCTGAAACTGACGGATGGCAAAATCCAACTCATCATATTCCTGTTCTACCGCCATCATAAAAATCATGCCTACATTGGCTCCGGCGCTAAAATTGGCGCCTTCATTAGATATGACCAACCCTTTATAATCCTTCTCTGCGATATCAATTGCCTTATTAATTCCTTCAATAACTTCACCACCGATACTATTCATTTTGGTATGGAATTCCAGGTTCAGAATACCATCACCGATATCAGTAAGTGTTGTACCGCTGTTCTTCCAGACCGTTTTGCTTTCTCTTATATTTTCCAGCAATATAAATTCTTCCGTACCCGGAATTACTTTGTATGATTTGGTCGGAATATCGTAGAACAAACGATGCCCATTTTCAATTTTATAGAATGACGTATTACCGGCTGACAACATATCGTAAACCCATTGCGCAGGTTTATTACCGGATGCTTCCATTGCCTTGACAGTAGCATCCACACCCAATGCGTCCCATGTATCAAAAGGGCCTAATTCCCAACCATAACCGGCTTTGATAGCATCATCAATTTTATAAAGTTCATCCGATATTTCAGGAATACGGTTGCTGGAGTAAGCGAACAAAGGGAATAGAGTTGCACGATAAAAATCACCGGCTTTGTCTTTTGCCGCTATCAGCATTTTAAGACGCGTCTTTAAATCATCTATTGGTTTGGTAGCTTCCAACGCTGCAAACTTTACTTTTTGAGATGGCTTATATTCCAATGTCTTTAAATCCAAAGCATGAATTTCGCTTTTACCGCCTTCACCTTTTACTTTCTTGAAAAATCCCTGCTCCGTCTTGCTTCCAAGCCATTTGTTTTCAATCATCTTATTGACGAAGGCCGGTACTTTAATCATTTCTTTAGCTTCATCATCAGGAACATTTTCAACCAGACTGTTTGCGACCAAAGCCAATGTATCTATACCAACAACATCTGCTGTCCTGAAAGTTGCTGACTTCGGACGACCAACAACAGGCCCCGTAAGCTTATCAACTTCTTCTACTGTCATGCCTGTTTTCTCCACATATTGCAATAAGCTCATCATGCTGAAAACACCTATACGATTGCCTATAAATGCAGGCGTATCTTTTGCAAGTACAGTTGTTTTACCTAAATACTTCTCACCATAATGCATAAGGAAGTCAATGACTTCAGATGATGTGTCCGCTGTAGGAATGATTTCCAATAATTTCAGGTAGCGCGGCGGATTAAAAAAGTGTGTGCCGCAGAAATGCTTTTTGAAATCTTCGCTCCTGCCTTCTGCCATTAAATGAATGGGAATACCGGAGGTATTGGAAGTAATCAGAGAGCCGGGTTTACGAAACTGTTCCACCTTTTCGAAAACCTGCTTTTTAATATCAAGTCTTTCAATCACTACCTCAATCACCCAATCGCAATCTTTAATTTTCGGCATATCATCATCGAAATTGCCGGTACTGATTCTTTTCGCGAAAGATTTACTGTATATCGGCGAAGGATTCGACTTTAATGCAAAAGCGAGCGCATCATTCACGATTTTGTTCCTTGATTTTGCATCACCCTCTTTTACATCTTTTGGAACGATATCAAGCAAAAGCACTTCCAGGCCTATATTGGCAAAGTGACATGCAATACGGCTCCCCATCACTCCGGAGCCTAATACTGCAACTTTCTTTATTATTCTGTTCATTATGTTTGAAATTGGAATTTTGAAATTGGAATTTGTTATTTCTTCTAAACAACAGCTATCGCACTCCAGGCTGCGTCAAAGAATTTCTGCTTTGCACCTCTTTTATTCAAATCTGTTTTATGTGCCAAATGCAATTTTATAATAGTGTTCATCGGGCCATGAATCAAAGAAAGTAAAATGGAATCAGGGATATTCCTGATGACACCTTCCTTTTTACCAACGCTCATCATTTTATATATGGGCGAAAGCAACAGGAAATTATCATTTTGATTTTCTTTAAACAGGAAAGGGGCATAGGTGTATTGCTCTATGAAGCTGAAATTATCGGGTTGTGTCAGGTAAAATTCTATGGCATTGTTCAGCATATCATAGAAGTTTTCTTTTACAGGCTTTTCATCTTCATAACCTTGCAGTACGTGTTGGTTAAATTCATTTACTATCATGGAATACAACGCATTTATCAAATCCTCTTTACCTTTAAAATAAAGATAAATGGTACCTGCAGCCACATTTGCCTCTTTTGCAATGTTTTTCATGTTCAAATGATAAAACCCTTCACGGTTCACCAGCTTGAGCACACTTTTTAAAATGGCCTGTTTTTTATCCATAAAACAATATTAAGCAAAAAAATGAATGAACGTTCATTTTTAGAAAAAATTTCCTGTTGAATTATCCTCCTTCTCTTTTTCTTAAAGAATAGCTCAAATATGTGTATAACTTCTTAACGTTTCTTTTGATAATTCATCATAGTATAAATATTTTCGCTCATTGTTTTGTATCAAAACGTTTTTTCTATGGTGTCAAATAATTTAAAGGAAGACTTAATCCGTGATTTTCTGGATCAGAAAAAAAGCATCAATGAACAATTGTTGCTTATTGACCCCATGGCGGCTTCTTTGCGCAAACCTGCCGCCAAAAGACTTTTTCACAATGGTGTAATCATTCTGCTTGAAATAATTGCCTGGCTCCTGTTTCTCGGTTGTATTGCTTTAATATTCTTAATGGATCGGATTACACCGTTTCATATCCTGAATCGCCTTATCCATGATTCAAGCTTAAGAGAACATTATAGTTTCGCAGATTTTGATTTATTGCATTGGGCCATTATAGCTCTGGTAGCGCTCGCGGGAATTTTGTTTTTCGTAATTACGAGAATGCTTGCTTCCATAAGAATGAAGAATACGGTATTGAACATAGCAGGCCGTAATATGAAATCGCTGGCAGAACAAATGCTGCATCGTAAAGCAGTCATAAATTCTTTTGAGCAACGCTACGAACTGGAATTACCTTCCGACACAGATTCTATTGTAATACAAAACCCAAAACCACATAACGATATTTTATTGTAAAATAAAGATATAAATCACACACACATTTTTTCACACTCATGCTATTTGATAAAATAAAAGAAACAACAGCATTTATACAATCCCGTATACAATCAACACCAACTATCGGAATCATACTGGGTAGCGGTTTAGGAGAACTGGCAAATGCGCTGATTGTAGAAAATACAATCCCTTATTCCGAAATACCCAACTTTCCTCAAAGCACAGTAGAAGGCCATGCCGGCAAGTTACTGTTTGGAAAACTGAATGGAAAAGATGTGATAATGATGGCCGGCCGTTTCCATTACTATGAAGGATATGATATGCAGGAAGTAACATTTCCGGTAAGGGTAATGAAAGCTTTGGGCGTGCAGACGCTGATGGTTTCAAATGCGGCAGGCGGAATGAATCCTGCATTCAAAGTGGGTGATATTATGCTTATATCCGATCATATCAACCAGTTTCCCGAGCATCCTTTACGTGGTAAAAATGATGAAAGGCTTGGTACACGTTTTCCTGACATGAGCGAACCTTATTGCCTGAATCTTTTTACCAAAGGCCTTTCTATCGCCGCACAATTAAACATCCCCGTTCAGCAAGGTGTGTATATCGGATTACAGGGGCCTACTTTTGAAACACCGGCTGAATACAGGTGGCTCCATACCATTGGCGGCGATGCGGTAGGCATGAGCACGGTGCCGGAAGTGATTGTGGCCATTCACGGTGGCATGAAAGTCTTTGCGGCAAGCATTATCACCGATATGGGCGGCATGGAGATTCCTGAAAAAGTTTCCCATGAAGAAGTATTGGCTGCAGCAAATATTGCCGCTCCCAAGCTGTCGGCTATCTTTACCGAGCTGGCAGGGCAGATATAGTATTATTTAAAATAAAAAAGACAGAAAATTTTTGCTATAACGTGAAAACTTTCTGTCTTTTTTATTGTTATCACGTTGTTTATAAAGGACTTGTGATTTAGTACATTTCATTATCATCTCACAATTGTTTATCTTAGCCAAAACGCCAATTGTACTCCAAAGATGATTCCATGTTTCCGACATCCAGGTGCAGGCCTGAAATATCTGATTATTGTATCGTTCCTTTTTTTAATTCATCTTATACATCCTTCGGTATTACAAGCCAAAGCTGTTCTGTATGACGGAAGAGACGGATTGAACAGTAATGACGTAAAATGTATTTCAAAGAACACCAGAGGACTTATCTGGATAGGAACTTTTTATGGACTCAATATCTTTGACGGGTATGCTTTCTCAAAATTTCAGGGTCCTTTATCCGATAAGTTTATTACAAAACTCAAAAACAATCCTAAGACCAATGAGCTTTGGGTAGGTACCGCTACTGGAATTTTCAAAATAAATCTCAGTACGTTGAAAACCGGCAAGGTCAATTATCTTGGCGATCGTAAATCTATTTATTCTATTTCCCAGACGCAGGCTATTTGCCTGAACGATCAGGAAGTCTATTTCTCTTTTGGCCGTGGTTATATAGCAAAGGTCATTAATAATGAGGCTTTCAAGATAGTTTGCAGGCTTCCCGATTCAGGCTCGGTCATCAACGAATTAGTACCTTACGATAAAGACCATTTAATTGCCAATAACGGTTCTTTGCAGTTAGTTGATTTAAGAACCGGTAAGTCAGAATCCATAAAAGCTTTTGAGAAATTGGGGAAGCTGCATTCTCTGATACAAAAGGGAGATAACCTGCTATTTTGCGGAGAAGATTCTAAGGTTTACATAGCAAATATCAAAAGCATAGCAGGAAATCCGGTTTCCAATCCGACTATTAAGTCATATAAGCTTCCGTATAAGCTCATCACAGCATCATTAAATGATAACAAGCTTTATTGTCTTTGTGAAAATTATAGTTTCCTCATTCTTGACCTTGCAACCAATAAAATTGATGACATTTCACGTAAATATCCCGATATATTTGAAGGAAAAGTATTTGCTTCCCTCTCTATAGATGAAAATAATATTGCCTGGATATGTACCAATAAAGGTATTATTAAAGTTCAGGAGCGCTCCATCAGTTTCAGCAAAGAATTATCCAATATTCCGGAGAGGGTAAGCACGAGAGAAATTTACCAATGCAGCAACGGAGATATGTATGCCTGTTCTTATGCAGGGCTTTGGTACTTGCAGCATGGTTCCAAAGTCTGGAAAAAATACGGCACCCAAAGCTCGGTAAATATTAAAAACATGGTTGTCAGCGGCGGCTATATACAACCCATATCTCTGCTGCTACATCCGGCGGGCGACTTTTTTTATGTTGGCCTGGATGCACATAATATTTTAAAGTTCGACATTAAGAAAAAAATGTTCGAAGACCTGGAAATCAATTATGCCGATTCAACTGAAGTGCTGAACAGCGTTGCCGACATGGAAATGGATAAGAACGGTAAGATATGGCTGGCCAATTCAGACGGATTAGCAATTTATGATACTCAGACAAATACAATTACTTTTCACAGGAAAGATAAATTTGACATAGGCAGGATCAGGGTAAAACAATTGTATCATGACAAGGCCAATAACAAAATGTATGCTGCCAGTATATATGGCTTGTTTGTGCTGGATGTTGATAAGGGCCTGATAAAACACTATACTACCAACAGCGTTCCGGCGCTCAGCAATAATGATGTGTTTTTTGTAAGTAAGGATAACAGAAATAATATATGGATTGGCACGAACGGCGGAGGTATCAATATGATTTCCGCAAACGGAAAGGAAATAAAATATATCCGCAGGCAAGACGGCCTGAGTTCAGAAGTGGTATACAGCATGATCCAGGAAAGCGATAATATTTTCTGGTTCGGAACTTTTAACGGACTGGACAGGTACCAGAAAGATAAAAATTCGTTCACCAATTTCTTTGAAGAAGACGGATTAAGCTCCAATGAATTTAACCATAATTCTTTTCTCAAAACAAAAGAAAACCAGTTCTATTTCGGAAGCATCAACGGCATTACCACTTTCAGGCCGCAACAATTTGTACGGCAGGTCCCATTCCATATTTATTTTGCGGGCCTTTCAAGATGGGACGAAAAATCACAATCTGTACAGTTATTCCTGCAGGACCTTAAAACGGGCAGTAATATCGAGAAAAGCCCTTCGGATCAATTAGTGGAATTACATTTTGGCTGTTCCGATTATTCCGATCCGCAAAGAAATGCTTACAGCTACCGCATCAGGGAAATTTCGAATAATTGGATTTCGCTGGAGGAAAGACATACCTTGAATATCGGCGGCTTGCCTTATGGTAAATATACACTGGAAGTAAAAGCCACCAATGCACGTGGCGGCGCATCTTCCAATATCCTGCTTTACAACCTGAATATCCGTCAACCTTTTTACAGAACATGGTGGTTTTTTGCATTGGCGTTACTAACTGTCGGTCTGCTTTTTTACGGCGCTTATCTCATCAAATATCAGTCTTTTAAGAAGGTACTTCACCTCAGAATGAAGATTGCAAGCAATTTGCACGACGAAGTGGGCAGTTTGCTAACCCGCATAACCATGTTTTCAGAGAATTTAAGATACAGCAAAAACAATGAAGAACAACGTAATATCAAGCTCGAAAAAATTGCGGTGCTGAGCCGGAATGCAGTAGCATCAATGAGTGACGTACTTTGGACCATAGACTCGCGCAATGATTTTGCTGGCAATTTACTTGACAGGATGCGCGAACATGCAGAGGAAATGCTTTTTCCTTTAGGAATAGATGTTAACTTTGTATTGGCTGTAAACGACCTTAAAAGGCATATTGACTCCGATACCAGGGGGGAAATATACCTGATATTTAAAGAAGCCATAAATAATATAGCTAAACACAGCAACGCTACGCATGTAGAAATTTATTACAGTTTCCATGACAGGCATTTCCATCTGAAGATTTCCAACAACGGCATAAAAGAGTCGGTAAGCGAAATTTCAACCGGTCAGGGCCTGGACAATATGAAGATGAGGGCTAAAAAGATCGGGGCGCAGATTACAGTGGAAAAAAGAGATGATAATTTCATTATTGAGTTAAAGGACTAAACTTATAAGACCAGCATACAAAAAAGAACCAAATGACAAATAATAAGCTGAACATTGCAATAATAGAGGATGTAGAAGATATCAGAGAAAACCTGAGGGAATATCTTGAAAGCAAGGACGATATCAATTCTGTACTGGCGGCATCCAGCATGGAAGAATTTTTTGCAAAAAGCAGCTCGGAAAACCCGCCGGACATTGTCCTGAATGACATAGGCCTTCCTGGCATGAATGGCATTGAAGGCATTAAAATGATTCGTACTTTGTTTCCTGAAACAGATATTATTATGCTGACTGTATTCAGTGACGGCGATAAGATATTCAAATCCATTTGCGCAGGCGCAACCGGCTATGCATTGAAAGGCACACCGATGCCCGATATATATAAAGCCATTCTTGAAATCAAGGCAGGTGGCAGCTATATGTCGCCATCCATTGCAAGAAAGGTAATGAACCACTTCATGCCTGAACGCAAATTCAAAACAGAAAACCTTACGCCAAAAGAAAAGCAAATTATCGAGGCCCTGACAGAAGGCTTAAGTTATAAGCTGATTGCCGACAAGCTTGGCATGTCTATGGACACGGTTCGTTTCCACATCAAAAATATTTACCGCAAGCTACATGTAAACAGCAAGGCAGAAGTAATCAGCAAAGCGTATAGAGGGGAGATTTAAGTACTGCGTACTGTTTGTTTAAACACTTTTAAGAAATAAAAAAAATCGCCGGATATTTTTAATGCCCGGCGATTTTTTCATATAGGCATCGATCAGATTTTAAAATGAACTTTTTACGCCATTAAACGTATTCTAAAAAATATTTTATTATGAAAAAGCTCACTATCCTTATCTGTGCAATTGCATTTTCTTTTACTTTTTCCGCTGATGCACAAACAAAAAGTAAATCAGTAGGTAAGCGTATTTCCAATACCGCCGATACGGTTGCCTTAAAAACGAAGACGACCACTAAGAAAGGTGTTGCAAAAATCGTTGACAAAACTTATGACGGTAAACAAGGCCCTAACGGCGAGACTGTGTACATAGACAATCACAGTAAATACTATTACATTAACGCCAAAGGAGAAAAGAAATATATTGCTAAAGCGGAACTGAAAGACAAATAAGACTGAATTTAAACGTTTTACAATAAAGCGAAACAGCTGGATTGGCTGTTTCGCTTTATCTTTTTATATGTTTTAACTGCATCGTGATGCAATATTCCGAACTATAAAAGCAGGGTTAAAAGTGTTGACGATGTAGTAATAGCACCAATAGCAGGGGTTAAAAGGCAAGATTATTAATAACTATTACAAACAGCCTTGTTGTACACACTTATAAATATACATCCAGTAAACCATCCGGTAAAGAAACCACAATAGTCTTTGTAACGCCGTCAATGCTTTTTATGGTAGAGTCTATCAGCGGAATGATAACCTCCTTGTTTTGGTATTGAATAGTAGCTACGACCTGGCCGGGCGTTTCAAACATATCTTCAATAATGCCCAGCTCACCTAATGCCTCATCAATAACCTTAAAACCTATCATATCGCCGCTCACCGCTTTTGGTTTTAATTTGGCATACACCTCATTTTCGAGATACACCTTCTTGCCCGCAAGCGTCTTGGCAAGCTCCATAGAATCTATTTCATCCAGTTGCAGCAATACCTCTTCGTGGTTAAGCACGCTTTGCGATTCAATAAAATAGGGGATATAGCTTTCCCTGCGCACCTCCACAAAAATATGCGGTATTTTACTCCATATATTTTTCCCGTCCAGCTGATGCCTGAGCACCAGTTTTCCGTCCAAACCATGCGACCCTGAAAGTTTTCCTATATATTGATAAGACATTGCCGTTATTTCTATCTTGTTTTAAGTCTGCAAAGATAACTGACTCTTTCTGTTAAAGAGAATTATGAAAGCTGAAATATAATAGCAATGCATTGAAAGCCATTGTCCACCTTCTTAGTGAAACTTTGTGGAATCTTTGTGATACTTTGTGTAACAGCTATTCATGACCCTGAAAAGCTAAAATATAATAACAACACAGCATCACCGGCCATTTTAATCATCCAACCATCATAACCATTTAACCATTCTTAATCATCAATCCATCTCAACCATTCTTAACCATCAAACCATTTAACCATTATCACCCCATTAAACGTTAAACCAATTGCCTTTGCTTCATTTTCTTTGCCGTTAGGCTAAAAAGTGTTTTTTTTACATCTTCATTTGTGCGTCACTTTTTAAATCTTGCCGCGCAAAATAAAATATCGGAATATCTATGTCGAGGTCTGTAAAAATTTTATGGCGTGTGTTTCTTGGCGGCTTAGCCTTCTTTGTGGTGCTTATAACCATTATCAGCCTCGGATGGCTGGGTTATATGCCATCTATGAAAGAACTTGAAAACCCGCAAAGCGCCGTTTCATCCGAAGTATATGCTTCCGATGGCAGTTTGCTGGGTAAATATTATATCAAGAACCGTTCCAACTCTACCTTTGCAGAAATTTCGCCTAATGTGTTCAATGCCCTGGTAGCAACCGAAGACGAACGTTTCAAGGAGCATTCCGGCATTGACGGCATGGCAGTATTAAGAGCTGTGGTGTTTTTAGGAACAAAAGGCGGAGGCAGCACCATCACGCAGCAACTGGCATTGAATTTATTTAACGACCAGCGGTCTTCCAATAAAATAGTAAGAATAGTACAAAAACTGAAGGAATGGGTAGTGGCTGTTAAGCTGGAAAAAAACCTTACCAAAGACGAGATCATTACGCTTTACCTGAACACTGTACCCTTTGGAGACAATACTTACGGCATCAAGAACGCATCGCTTACCTTTTTCAATAAAAACCCTGATAAGCTAACGCTCGAAGAAGCAGCCGTATTGGTGGGCATGCTTAAAGGAAATACGCTTTATAACCCCAGAAGGCATCCGGACAGATCGCTGGCAAGAAGGAATACGGTTATAGACCAGATGCTGAAATATGGCTATATAAATGAATCGACTGCGGCAGATGCAAAACAGACGCCATTGGTACTGCATTACCAACGCATAGATAACCATGAAGGCCCTGCTCCTTATTTCCGCCAGGTGGTAGAGCAGGAAGTAAAGAAATGGTGTAAGGCACATGAGAAGGATAACGGCGACAATTATGATTTATACAAAGACGGCCTGAAGATATATACCACCATCGACTCCCGTATGCAACGTTATGCCGAAGAAGCCGTGGAAGAACATATGCAGGATTTGCAGGCTGCTTTCGTTGCGCAACCGAAAATAAAAAACGGAACCATCTGGAACTCAGGCCATCCGCAGGAAGCATTGAAAAGCATGGTACAACGCTCTGACAGGTACCTCAACATGAAGGAAGACGGCATGAGCGAAAAAGATATCATGAAAGAATTCAATAAACCTGTAAGCATGAAGATATTTTCATGGAAAAGCAAAACGCATACTATTGATACTGTTATGTCGCCTTTGGATTCCATCAAATACATGCGAGCCTTTTTATCTGCCGGTTTTATGGCAATGGATCCTTTCACCGGCGAAGTAAAAGCCTGGGTAGGCGGTATCGATCATAACTTTTTTCAATACGATCACGTAAACATCGGCACCAAAAGACAGGTAGGTTCTACCATAAAACCTTTGCTTTATACCCTTGCAGTAGATAACGGGTATTCGCCCTGTAGCTCTGTAAGCACCGAACCGCAACAGTTTGCAGGACAAAAAGCGCCTTATAATGCCGGAGGTTCCAAATACGGTAATATCTCCATGAAATTCGCTTTGGCAATGTCTGTCAACAATGCCTCCTTATATCTGCTTAATCAGGTAACCATTAACAGCTTTATCGACTTTGTCCATAAATGCGGCATCAGCAGCAATATAGAACAGGTGCCTTCCATTGCTTTAGGCGTGTCTGATATTTCGCTCTTTGAAATGGTCTGGGCTTACAGCATGTTCCCCAACAGAGGCATTAATACCGAACCCATTTTCATCACAAAGATTGAAGACAAGAATGGCAATATGCTGCAGAATTATACACCTATCCAAAAGGAGATTGTCAATGCGCAAACGGCTTACAAGATGGTACAGATGATGAAAGGCGTAACCGAAATAGGTACTGCAAAGCGGCTTCGTTACAGGTACGGCCTTGATGGCGATATGGCAGGCAAAACAGGTACTACTAATGATCAGTCCGATGCATGGTTCATTGGCTATACCCCTCAACTATTGGCAGGCGCGTGGGTCGGATGCGATGACAGGTTCTTAAGATTCAGTAGTGAAGCACAGGGACAAGGCGCTGCAGCAGCATTACCTATCTGGGCATACTTCTTTAAAAAATTAAGGTCAGACAGTAAAACAGGCATTACGGGAACAGCCACATTTGTGCCGCCGCCTAACTTCAATAATTGTGGCGATCTTGGTGCAACAGGCGGCGAATATTACGGTGACCCTAACGCAGAAGTTGACAGCGCCGGAAACCCTGTCAGGAATAGCGATACCAGCGAACCGATAGAAGAAATACCAACCACGGAGTGGAATAAATAGAAATTCATGGAGAAACAGCAACAAATTTGTTGCTGTTTTTTTGTGTCGATCAAGATGCTGCCTTTAGCAGGTATTGTTTTAAAAAATCGCACTGCCGCTGATTTACAGAATCTTTAAGGCTTGAATAATTGATAGTTTCACTTATTGATAAGCATCATTTTAACATCGTCATATACCTTTTCAGAGTCAACGATTCGCGCTTCAAAAAAATTTTGAAATATATTTGCGTTATCCGGTTTTTATAATTAATCAAAATAAATAATGACGTTTAATTTTCTGAAGGTTTCTTGTCTTGTTATCACCCTTAGTTTTACTTATTGTGCAACTATATGCGCACAGGTACATAAAGAAGAGACACATTTAAGATCAAAACAAATAGTCATAAATAGCTTCGAATGGACATTTGACAAAACAACAGGTATTGCACGGGCAAGCATCATTATTGCTAACAATTCAGAACTGGAAATAAAATCAATAACGGCGCTTTTTACCGGCCAGGCAAAAAATGGCGTAATACTGCAAAGCAGTGGCATACGTACTATAAGAAGGAAGTCTGTGACGGAAAGCATCCTGCCTGATGAAACAAAAACGATTGTTATTGATAAAGTATTTAAAAATCAGCAACTTGCAACGCTGAATCTGATACAGCTGGAAATCGTATATGCCAATGGTTCTGTTGAATTCATTAAATAAATCAAATAATAAAATAAAGCTGCCGGCAAAATTTGCCGGCAGCTTTATTTTATCTTCCATTCCAACAGGAACAAAGAAATGACCTGTTGATATAATAGCATTATTCAATTCTGCATTGATAAGTATTTCCCAGAGATGATTGTTTTTCATTACACTCATCTTCGGCAGCATTTTTATTGCTTGCACGTACAGAATAACGATTGGTTTCAACACCGTTATAAGTACAAACACAATCATAATCTTTATTACAGGAAGTAAGTAACCATCCGCAAGATGTGGCTACAGCCATAAATATCAATAACTTTTTCATCGTTTTCAATTCATTTGATTCGAATATAGAACACCTGCTACCTGAATATGTTTTTAAGGAAAACCCAAAGAATTCATAAGTAAATTCTAAATACAATTGAAAAACATTCTGTACGACATTATTTATTGGTCAAAGACGAAACAAGGGAGAGTCGCAATATCCGAACAAAAAAAGACCCGGTATTATACCGGATCTCTTCTTCATTCACACACACGCTCACGTTTAAGGGGCTGCTTCTATTAATCTTACCAATTCTGCTTTATATCCATCCGTATCATTATCAACACCTTGCTTTGCCAAATCCAGAATGGCCTTTTTACCTTTATTGGAAATAAATCTGGAATCTCTCAGTTTAAGCCCGAACCAGGCAACAGCAGCAGCCAATTTATAATCTTTACTTATGCTGCTAAAACTTTCTGGTTCATGTCTGATCACATCTGTCATTTCAATGCTTTTATTTCCGTCGGGCTTTTTATACCGGAACTTGATAGTTGCCAATTCATCTTTATAGTTCTGTCCCGAAGCAGCAGCAGGTGTATATTTCAACGATGGCAATGCTTTTGTAAACTCACTATTGACACCTGCGGGAATTACTTCGTATAAAGCTGTTACCGTATGTCCGCTGCCCAACTCTCCGGCATCAATGGTATCATTTGCAAAATCTTCTGCTTTAAGTTTTCTGTTTTCATACCCGATTAAACGATAAGCCTGTACAAACAACGGATTAAATTCAATCTGAATTTTTACATCTTTCGCAATACTGTACATAGAACCTGAAAACTCTTTCACCAGAAATCTGTTCGCTTCCTGCAGGTTGTCGATATAGGCATAATTACCATTGCCTTTGTCTGCCAGTATTTCCATTTTCGAATCTTTATAATTGCCCATACCATATCCTAAACAGGTCAGAAAAATATTGCTCTTACGTTTCTCTTCAATCAATGTCTGCATATCTGTATTGGAAGATGCACCTACATTGAAATCTCCGTCTGTAGCAAGTATTACGCGATTGTTGCCTTCCTTCTTAAAGTTTTCCTGTGCAATTTTATAAGCCAGTTCAATACCCGCTCCGCCTGCGGTGCTGCCGCCCGCCTGTAAATTATTCAACGCATCAAGGATTGCCTTTTTGTTTTCTCCGCTCGTGGATGGCAATACCAGGCCTGCTGCTCCCGCATACACAACAATCGCTACCCTATCCTCTTTCCTTAGCTTGTCAACCAACATGGTTAAAGATGACTTTAACAAAGGCAATTTATTAGGTTCATCCATTGAACCGGAAACATCAATAAGAAAAACGAAATTGGAAGCAGGCAGCTGTTCCGGCGGAATAATTTTTCCCTGCAAGCCTATCTTCAATAACTTGTGTTGCGGGTTCCAGGGCGCATCACTGTATTCCGTGTTGATGGAAAAAGGATCATTGCTTTCGGGCTGCGGATATCTGTAATGAAAAAAGTTAATCATCTCTTCTACTCTCACTGCATCTTTCGGCACTTTTTGCCCATTGTTTATAAACCTTCTCACATTTGTATAAGCAGCATTATCTACATCAATAGAAAAGGTTGAAAGCGGCGACTGTGCAGGGCTTTCAAAAGGGTTTTCAATATAAGGATCATAATCTTCCTGTGTAGGTGTTTCAGCCTGCGGAACTATTATTGCTACCGGCGGTGCCGCCTGTGGAACTAAAGTCGTTGGTTTTGACTTCCCGAATAAATCCCAGATGCTGAATTTTTTCTTCTTATTGCTCTCAGCCTGTTTCAAACCATTTTTTGTAGTGATAACAATAACTCCATTCGAGCCTCTTGAGCCATATAAACTTGTGGATGTAGCATCTTTCAGAACATTCATCGTTGCAACTTCTGTCGGGTTGATATTAGTTATATCACCATCATAAGGGGCGCCATCTACAATAATTAATGGAGCTGTTGAATTATTAAGAGAAGCCATTCCTCTAACGCTGATAGATGAGCCGGAGCCTGGCTGGCCATTTCCGGTAGTTACTGCAACCGGTTTCGATTTTGCATCTTGCTTTTTCTTGTAAGCAGAATAGTTATTGGGTTGAGTTGTGCTATAACCAAGATTATAATTCTGGTTTAAAGCATACTGATTGCCTCTGTATGGATTAATATCACTTACAGTAAAATTGCTTGCCACATTTGGAGTACCTGAAGGCATGCCGCCGCCATTTGTAACCTGAACACCCGGCGATGCACCTTCAAGGCTTTTAGTTATATCCGCTACCGGCATTTTCTGAATCTGTTCAGCTGTTACAACATCTGCAGCGCCTACGTAACTTCTTTTTTGTATAGGCGGTCCATAAGGCTGAGCTATAACAACCTCTGATAATGCATTATTACCTGGTTCCAGTTTTGTAATACCAACATTAAAATTTCCGGCAATAGCGATATCTTTTGTTGCACTTCCCATGGCGCTTATTTCAATCACCGGATTGGAATCTGCTACCTCCAATTCATAGTTTCCGTCAACGTCTGTCATAGTTCCCGCAATGGTACCTTTCAACCTGATGGATGCACCGGGAATACCCTCTCCGTTTTGATCAACAACCTGTCCTTTAATTTTGCCATCATAGGGGATTGTAAGCGGGGGCGCAGCTTGGGTGGGTGACTGATAACTTATAACCGCTTCGGAAGCATTCTCAGTTATCCCGCTGTTTTCAGCCATGCTGATACTGCTGTTATCATTTATCCGATGCTGTGCTGCAAGCCGATTCTTTGGCGGGTGCGCAACGGGTTCTATGCTTGCAATAGCTTTGTCCGTATCAACTGATACCTTCTCCGGTGTGCTGATAGTTGCAGCAGGCTTATTGACTGCCACACTGACTTCGTGTTTCTCTTCGTTTAAAAGATAAGCGGTGCCTACACTAATGGCAATTAATATAGCTGCAGCGGCTGCAATTTTTTTATAGGAGAAAAAAGGCATTGCTTTATTTTCAGATTTTTCGTCTAACCTTTCCGTAACTTTTTCCCATACACGTTCCATACCCGGAAATGGCTGCGATTCTGCATTACGGGCAGCCTCTTTCATTTGCTCTGTTATTTTATCCTGGGCTTCCATAAATTAGTTTTCGTTTAGATAATAAAATTGATTGACTAAGGTTTTCAACTTCGTCTTCGAGAAATTCAATTGCGATTTGGATGTCCCTTCCGAAATATTCAGCATCGTTGCAATTTCTTTATGACTGTAACCTTCAATAGCAAAAAGATTAAAGACCGTTCTGCAGCCATCGGGCAACTGATCCAGCAGCTTCAGCAAATCTTTTTCTCCCATGCTTGCCGGCTTTTCAAAATGCGAACTTCCCTGCGGCAATTCCTCCAGATATACCAGTAAGTTGCCTTTCTTTCTCAAAGCCGCCAGACAGCCATTAACGGCTATACGGCGTGCCCATGCTTCGAAAGCAGCTGTTTCCTTTAATTGATCCATCTTGGTAAAAATGCTGTAAAAAGTATCTGCCAGAACTTCCTCCACCTCTTCCTGCTGTTTCAGGTAACGTTTACAGGTCTGGTATAATTTGGGAGCCAGATATTCATAAAGCTGTCTCTGGGCGCTTCGGTCCATTGCCTTGCATGCTGCTATTAATGTTTCATTGATCACGTCTTAATCTTTTATATATAGAGTACGTTCCGGACTCAGTGGTTGGAAACGATGAAAAATATTTTTCAATAAAGGTTTCCGACCGATAGAATATTTCAATACAATAATAGTAAGCTTTTTAATCGAATAGGAAATACGGGATAATTATAGGAACTTTGTACCCTATTTCGAATTCCGCAGTATTTGACGCTCTTGTTTGAGAAAACACTTTCATTATCTTTCTCTCCATCACATCTGTTTCATTTCTTCCATCCTTCAGGAATAGCGGACATTTTTTAATTAAAACATACAAATGGGCAGATCACAAGAAACCACAGGTAAAAAAGAAAAAACCAAACAAAAAATCCAGAAAAGGAAAGACAAAGAAGAGAAAAAAGAGATGCGCAAAGCCAACTCGGATAAAGGCAAGAGTCTTGACGATATGATGGCTTATGTGGATGAATACGGAAACATTACCGATACACCACCGGATCCTAAAAAGAAAAAAGTAATTAAAGCGGAAGACATTATGCTGGGAGTTCCGAGCAGAGATGTGGAAGAAGAGGAGGCGGTACGCAATGGTATTATTACCTATTTTAACGACGGAAAGGGTTATGGCTTCATAAAGGACTTAAAAAGCCAGGAAAGCATATTTGTTCATGCTAATGAACTGACTAACGGACCGGTTAAAGAAAAAGATAAAGTAACCTTTGAGGTAGCAAACGGAAAACGCGGATTATCTGCGGTTTTGGTAAAGAAAATCTAAAAAGATTATTAAAACACATATAGACATCCTGATGAAAATTCAAAGAGAATTTTCATCAGGATGTCTCATTTATATCAAAACAATCTTCCCGTAATTGCTTCATATACTCCAATCCCTTCTTTCTTGCGTAAGCCATATTCCTTTCGGGAATGTTTTCAGGCTGAGGAAAACTATGCAAAGCTTTTGATATGCCTTTTTCACGCAAGATGTGTAACATAGGATAAATGGACCTGTTGGTATAATTAGCCGCATCATCTTGCGATGCATTTGCAAATACATAGTCGGGGTGAAAACTGGCTAATTGATACTTTCCTTCATAGCCTTTGGAAATAAGAAAACTTTCTGCCCGCTTTACGAAGTTGAGGTATTCCTGAAACATACCTAAGCTTTCCGGAAAGATAATTAAAGTAGTTTCTGCTTCCGGATGCGTATCAAGATGCCTTAAATTTCTTAATAATGTATCGAGGTAATGCCGTACAGTACCATTAGCAACTATGTCGTAGTGAATATTATCGGCCTGAAACACGGGTGCTGCAAAAGGACAAAAATGGCAGCCGATTACAACGGTCTTGAGCCATTTCTGTGTCCGGGAGATTATAACCTGATTTGAAATAATGTTTAGTTTTAGCACTTATTATAAGATGCTTCAAAGATACAAAACATTAAGTCCGGGACGTTATGGCATAAAAATGTCCCGCCAACCGAAAGCGGGACATCAAAACCATTTTGCAATTATAACATTAAACCCCCATTTCTCTTAAATTGCAAGAAGAGAAATACTTTTTTCCAGCCTGATAAGAATAGGTGGTGTATATGAAGCAAACTTTTGATTTACAAATGCTTCTGCTTCAGCAAGGCTGTAGTTGAAGTCGGTTTCATTGTAAATGGTATGCCTGAATTTTATGCTTTTATATTTGTTTTCGCCTATCGCCACAACTTCATCCTGGATAATTCCGGCTGTTTCGTAATCTTTTGCGATAAATACTTTAATCGGTTTGGTTGTTGGTTGTACTCGCATTGTTGGTTCGGTTTTGTTGGTTCAATAAATTATCAAGCGTTGCACTGATTGATAATTATGAAGCAAAGAAACCACAAAGAATCCGATTATTAAAGGCCTCCGGACTAAATCAGGGTTACCCCTTAGACGCCAAAATATATAGAAAGCTAAGCTGTTTTTTCTATTCCCAGCTCTTTTTTTATCTCTTTAAGCTCCGATAAAAACAATGCTTTCAGATTGTTGATTTCATTGAGTATGTTTTGAAACCTTTCTTCGGCAAGAACCTCTTTTTCTTTTGCAGGATTGATAATAAGGTTGCATATATCCATTTGCAGAATGTCTGAAATAGCAAAAAGCAATTTTACATCTATTGATTTTTTTATGCCTCTTTCAAAATTTGAATAAGTGCGTTCATCCATAAACAGCGCTTTCGCCATTTCTTTCTGCGTTAGCCCTTTTGCATTTCGTAAACGCTTAATATTTCTTCTTATTTGCGAGGAATCCATAGTATCTTTTTCTAATGTGGTAAAAAAAATAGTTATGCGCCATAACCATACTATGTATTGCAAAATTCATACCAAAGAATAAAAACAGAGGAAATAAAAAGAAAAATTGTCTTAAATCAATAAATATTTAGGTTGCTTTCAAATGATTTATGTTAAATACTAATCATTTATTTCAAAGATGCTATCAAATAAATCATTGTTTACCATTATAATGCTCAGTATTTTTTCTTATATTTTTGCGGCTCATTAAAATTTTAATTGAGTTGAAGTTTCATAAAATCAAAGTATTTTTCTGTTTTTCATTTGCATTACTGATTTCTTTATCAAAAACATCGGCACAGGATTCATGGAAGTTTATGACGGAAAAAGACGGGATAAAAGTTTATTCTAAATCTGTTCCGGAATCAAAAGTCAAGGCGCTCAGGGTAACCTGCACGCTAAATACAACGCTATCCGCCCTGGTTACTTTATTGCTTGATGTGCCTGCCACCGTACAATGGGTATCTCATACCAAATCCTGCACTTTATTAAAGCGTGTATCAGCAGCTGAATTATATTATTATTCCGAAGTGAGCCTGCCCTGGCCATTAGAAAACAGAGATTTTGTAGCGCATGTAAAAGTGACGCAGGATAAAACTACCAAAGTAGTGACCGTTGATGCACCGGCAATTCCCGGCATCGTTGGCGTCAAAAAAGGCATAGTCAGAGTGAGTCACTCTTTGGGATATTGGACTATAACGCCACTTGGGAACGGAAAAGTAAAAGTAGATTATAGCCTGCAGGTAGATCCGGGCGGAATTATCCCGGCCTGGGCAGTTAATGCTTTATCTTCACAAGGACCACTTGACAGCTTTATGGAAATGAGAAAGATGTTACAGCGGGATGCTTACAAAAATGCCTTCCTGAGTTTTATTGAAAATTAAAATGAAACCATCGCAGTCAGCTTGAACGCAAAAGGCGTTCCCGGCGTAAAATGGATTTCTGAAACGGGCATTGCTTCATTTTGCAATCTGGACTCCGTGTCAAACTGTGCTTCATTCCACTCCGTATTAAACAGGTTTTCTATTTGTGCGCCAAATTCAAACTTCCTTATTTTATAGCTCAACACAGCATCAAATACGGTATAGCCCTTTGCGATAACCGTATTGCCTTCATTAGCCGGGCGATCGCCCAGGTGCCTGAACCTGAGGCTTGTTGTCCAACTGTTTTTCTTAAAAGTTACTCCGCCAATGGCCGTAACTTTCGCAGCAAGGGGAACAAAATCATTCCCTTTCATTTCATCTGTAAACCTTGCACGGGTATAGTTGAAATCGCCGTCAAGGTATAGCCATTTGAAGACTTCATATCTCAATGAAGTTTCAAAACCCATCCTGCGGCTTCTTCCACTTGGTTCAACCTCTGCTTCATCTCCTACGTACACAAATTCAGATTGCAGGTCCAGCATCCATAATGCTCCGGAAAATAAAAGCTTGGGTATTGGTTTCAGAACTACTCCCAAATCATAACCATTGGCATTGGGCAATATATTCTCTCCTTTCTGAGCTACAACCACTCTGGTGTCATTACTATGAAAACCGGAGCCATAGTTAAAATAAACACGTGCGCTATTATTGAAATTATAATACAGCCCCATTTTAGGGCTGACTTTGGCTACCGAATAACTTTGTACTGAAATATCATCCGGCATTTTGTTATTATATTCATTAACAAAATAATCAAGGCGCGCACCCGCATTCAGCACTAATTGCGGCAGCAAATAGATTGTCTGGTTTGCATATCCGAAAATACTGGTTTCATGGACATCACCAAATGCAAGCCTGTCAAGTAATTGATAATTTGCATCTACATGGCTGAGTTCATCATTATTTACATCATCATGCCGGAAGCCTATACCTACTTCTGTTGTTGTCTTTAAATTACCGATATGATAATCAGTTGTATATTTTGCATTGTAGCCGGTTAATAAGCGTTGTTCCTTCTGTCTTATACGATCGCCATTAACGGGGTCTTTCAGGAAAAAAGTGAAATCAGATATCAAATCGAAATCATAATAGCTTACATAAGCATTGCTTTTAAAAATGCTGTTTGCATTGACAGACTGTAAATATTCAATATTTAAATTGTAACGGCTGGTCTTTCCTGTTTCCTGATCCAATTGCCCGAACCTGCTTATCAAACCTTCCTCCACAGCTCTTTCCGGTATCTGTCCCGATGCATCCCACTGGCTCCCAAAAGCGGATAAAGTAATGTTCAGTCTTTTATTTTCTGATAATTGAGAACTGAATTTGCCCATAAGGTTCAATCTGTTAAAATGCTGCGGCGCATCGAAATAGCCTTTGTTATAGGTATAATCACCGGCTATATATGCACTGTTTTTACCATCGCCATTATGCCCGTTTAATAAATCTATAGCCGCAACTGTTCTAAAATGGTCATACATGCCGCCCTCAAGTTTTACAAAGCTCTTATCCAGATAATCATAAGTCTTAAATGCCGCAAAGCCTGCAGTAGCAAAATCACCTTTGTCAATCTGATAAGGCCCTTTACCGAAATTCAGGTTTTGCACTAGCTCAGGAATCAGGAAATGCAAATCGGCATAACCCTGGCCATGCGCATGCGAAACCATATTGACAGGCATATCATCCACACTTACGTTGATATCTGTGCCATGATCGATATCAAAGCCACGAAGGAACATTTGTTCCGCTTTTCCCCCACCCTGATGTTGTGATGTAAACAAACCCGGAATCATGCGCATCATGTCTTGTGATGAATTAATGGGTCGCAGCTTAATATCAATGTCACTAATGGTTGTAAGACTTTGAGGCTTATCTGAATTGATGGTTATCTCCTGCAGGTTTGCCGATATAGTATTCATTGAAATATTAAGGTCTGTAGTAACACCGTCGTCTATATGAAGGCTCCTTTCTATTGATTCAAAACCAATATGTGTAACAGCAATGTTATAATCGCCGGGCTGCACATGCATTATCATAAACTGCCCGAAACTATTGGTAACGGCGCTTCTGCGCAATTCCTTTATATAAATACTTACGCCTTCCAATGGCTTTCCCGATTGGCTGTCAGATATGTTTCCCCTCATACTTCCCTCATGGGCAAAGCCAATGCAAGGCAGTATAAAAAAGGATAGAAATAAAAAGTATCTGAAATAGGTAGAAGTCTTTTTCATGAGATTTTCTTTTTAGAAAGAGGCATAAATCCTTTCGATAGTCCAGAAGGCCGCGACAGCTGCTATAAGAATAGAGGAAGGGAGTACGATGACTTTCCGATAATACATTTTATGCGATAATGGCTTTGCCACCAAAGCATACATCAACAATATGATACTGAGCTGCCCTAACTCAACACCCACATTAAAACTGATAAGTGCAGTGGCAAATGCATAAGACGGTAAACCTAATTGAGACAAGGCGCCTGCAAAACCCATGCCATGCACAAGCCCGAAAATGAATACCATTACAAGTCTCCAGGGTTTTACTTTCTTTGAAAATATGTTTTCCAGAGCCAGTAATACAATAGATAATGCAATCAGGGGTTCGATAATCCTGCCGGGAGGATGAATGATGCCATACATAGCAAGACCCAATGTAAGCGTATGTGCAACGGTAAACATGGAAGCCTGCAACACAATCTGCTTTATATTCGTATTCAGGAAAAAGACACAGAGTATAAACAGTATATGGTCTAATCCAAAGGGAATAATATGCTGGTAGCCAATCTTAATATAATTCCAGATTACCTGATGGCTCTTCATTTCATCAAGCTCGTAATTAATTACATGAGCGTGCAAAGCAATGCTTCCCAACGTAAGGCATAACAAGAGAATGAATAAACGTTTCATGATACAGAATTGATTATTGATAGCTTGCGTCAATATAAGGAGAGACAGATATCGCATCTTTTTTCAGCTTTGCGGCGGTAGTCTGATCGCCGGCTGCAGCATATATAAGTCCTGACTTATAAAGCATATCGGCATTCTTTATTTTTGTCTGAAATACAACGCTGCTATATTTTTTGGCTTCTGTATAGTTCCCTTTTTTATAATAAATCCATGACATCAAATCATTGGCATCAATATTATTCGGGCGCATTTTATAGTCGATACTTGCATACTCCAATGCCTTATCATATTCGTTGACATTCAGATAGGCCAATGCCAGTTCACGGTTACCGTTATGTTTTGCAATTGTCCCTTTAGTCTGTTCTTTTTCATTTTCTTCCAACAGGCGAACCACCTCTTTATTGACATCCATAGCTTTAGCCTTGTCGCCCATCATCATGTATAATTCACCAAGATATGCTACATAAGACGCTTCACTCAGAACCCGTATTGCATTTTTGGCATGTATTACCGCTGCATCATATTTCTTTTGAGCGGCATATACTTTTGCTAATCCCATTTCTGCAGGAGCATAGCCGGGACGATAGCTCAGGGTTGTTTCGTAAATCATTCTGGCAGTATCCAGCTGTCCCGTATTTAAATATAAGTTGCCCCAATTTACTCTGCTCCACTCTGTTGATTCCATACCCGGAACACCCGATTCTACAGCCATACGCATAGCTGTGATTGCACCTTTGTTATCACCGTATATCTGTCTTAAATAAGAAGCACGTGAATAAGAACGCAAATCAGGACGAATGGTCAGCATCTGGTCACAGTCTTTCACCGCTTCGCTATAATTACCCATCTCCACATTTGCATCAACCAAAGCACCATAGATACCTGCATTATAAGCATTCAGCTTCCTGCCTTCTTCCGCAACGGCCAATGCTTCTCTGAATTGATGTAAATTCAATAATACGGCAGATTTAAGGCTAAGGCTTTCAAACAGGATATTGCTGTCTTCCGGTTTACTGCTGATAACCTTGTCCAGCATTTTCAGGGCAGCGCCACTGTAATAACCATTGTTACCGGTAACACGTCCTTCCGTGATATATACCGAAGCAAGTTTTAAATATTGTTTTGAATCGCCGGCATTCACCTTCAATGCTTCGAGCGCTTCATTATATGTTTTGACAATCTGAGCATTTTCCTCTTGTGTACCGGTTGCAGTTTTTCTCGGCAATAGTTTCGGAACGGAAACAGCATCATTGATAACAACTTCTTCGTTGTCTTCCCTGTTTTGCGAACATGCGCTGAAACTCATGCTTATCAATAAATACAGTGCGCCGTATAGCAAGAAGTTTCTAAGATAAAAAGTAAGTTTTTTCATAAAAATATTGTTTGTGTGATTTGTGTTTGTAGAAATATAAATTCAGCAGCGCTTTGCAGCGCCGCTGAATTTGGTACTGATATTATTTACTCTTTACTATTTTAACACCTTCGAATGATTGATTATTCAGTGAAATTTTAGCGAAGTAGGTTCCTGCCGCTAAGTTGGCAGCATCCCATCTTACAGTATATTCACCCGGAGCTTTATTACCTTCAGTAATGGTAGAAACAATTCTACCTGTAAGGTCGGCAACCTGGATAATTACCGTTCCTTTGCTTGCAATTCTATAACGTAAGCTTACCGTATTTGTAAACGGATTCGGATAAGCTACCATGATAGACTCTTTAGCACCTGTTACACCATGTATGCCTGTAGGGGCAGGGCCTGTGTAAGAATCTCCCACAAAGCCTCTCCATGGTTCCTGTATATAAGGAAAACAACCCTGGAAGGTAGTATCGTTATGAGTTACTCCTGCCGTAAATGCTAAGACGCTGGCAAGCTGTGCCGTAACGGGCGAGCCTGTTCCGTTATAATCATCATACCACAATCCGATGGCTGCAAGCGCTACGCCTGATACTGCCTGTAATTCAATAGTCGTAACATCATCTTCCAATCTTCTTCCGTTTGGAAATCCATCCATGTTAGGAATGAATTCAAGATTTGAATTAGTATTGTATGCCGGATCGGTAAGACCTAAAACAGCGGCAGATACAATTCCTAATGAGCTGAATTTCGGATCGTTTCTTGGTGTTGCAGGAACGGCCATGTTTAATCTCAATGCATCGGAAAGTGTAGGTAAAAAGTTATTTATAAATGGTTTTCCTGCTGCCAGAGGATCACCGTTTTTACCTGTAGCCAGTTGATAAGGACGCATGTTAGGTACTCCTGTATAGAAGATAGGAAGAATATCAACTGCACGCGGGCTTGAGTTATCGGGTAACAGTATAGTACCATAAGACAAGTCACTTAAAGCAGTACCTAAAACCTGTAATGAATTTTTAAGCGGATATAAACCGGGATGACCGTTTCTGAAATCGAATGCACCTAAAGAATTGGTCTGGATTCTTAATGTAGCTAAACCCGGAACGGCAGCACCAAATTGGCTGTCATCCATGTATAATGCTAATTCAGGATTTTTGAAATTCGCAGCATAAGCCATATCGCCGGTATAAGGATTGGTCCTGTTCCATTGATCTTTACTTCCGATAGGAATAACGGCTTCGTTAGTCAACGGCATGCCTAAACGGCTTATCTGAACCCAGCTTCCTGAAGTTGCAGGTGCGTCGCCGTTTGTAGTTAAAGTAGTAATTTGTTGTCTGCTTGCAGATGCCCATACGCCTATTACAAAATCAGGGTCAAGAATATTTGAAGCCTGAGAAAGATTCTTGCCATCTTTTTGCAATGTAGCAACAGGAACTTCAATTACAATAGAATGGCAATTAAATTTTGCAAGACCGTCTCTTGCTTCAGAAGCAGGACGAAAGCCACCCGCATCAAATGCGCCACCAAGGTCAACAAAGAAAGGATCATCAATAGGGCCGCAGAAAATCTTTTCACCTGTTGAAGGCGTTTGAATAGCTGCATTCATCAGGCTTGTATAGCTTGCTCCCAATCCAACGGTTGCATTATTGATGGAACGTGGTCCGATATTCGGAGGAGGCACTGTACCACCGGCTATTATAGTGGTAAATGATGCGCCGCCGTTTGTACTTCTCTCGCAAGTGTACGTTGTTTTAATATTTTGCTTGCCTAAGCGGATATTAAAAAAAGTAGAGCCGTCTTCATTGGTCTTTTGAAACGTGAACCGGTATATGATATCATCGCCGGGTGTAGCACTGTTGTTATCTATATGGATTTCATAACGTATATTCTCTCCAAAGGTGTACCAGTTAGGGCCTCCGGCAGGATGTTCAAATGGAATATAGTTGGCAATCAATACAATTTTATTGGAATCACAAGGGCTTTTAAAAGCGTATAAATCCGTATTATCCGCTAAGGGATCGTTGGAAATAAGCGGAGCCTCTCTATGCGAAGAAGCCACAGCCTGCACCTGAGGCAGCATGCATATAGCAAGCCCGGCCATGAGTTTGTTTATATAAGTTTTCATATTGGAATATTTTGAGTAAGTAATTTGATTTTAGAATCTGCTTTGCAAAGTGTAATCATATCCTCTCCATGGTTGCTGAACATAGGGGAATGAAGCCTTAAACGTAGTATCATTATGTGTAACACCTGCTGTAAATCCAAGAACGCCTAATAGCTGCGGTGTAACAGGATTACCGGAAGCAGCACTATAATCATCATACCACAAACCAATAGCAGCAAGGGCTGCGCCTGATACAGCCTGAAGTTCAATAGTAGTTACATCGTCTTCCAGTCTGCGTCCGTTCGGGAAGCCATCCATGTTCGGAATAAATTCAAGATTGGTATTGGTATTATAAGCAGGGTTGGTAAGGCCGAGTACTGCTGCCTGAATTAATCCCAAAGAGCTAAAGTTAGGATCGTTACGAGGCGTAACAGGAACGGCCATATTCAAACGAAGCATGTCGCCTAAGGTGGGCAGGAAGTTATTTACAAAAGGTTTTCCTGCTGCAAGCGGATTGCCGTTTTTGCCTGTTGCCAATTGATACGGGCTCAAATTAGGAACGCCTGTATAAAAGATAGGCAAAAGGTCAACTGCTCTCGGACTATGATTGTCGGGCAATAACACGCCTCCAAACAAAGCCTCGTCCAATGCAGTACCGGCAACTGCAGCTGTTCCTTTCAGCGGGAACAAACCTGTTTTACCGTTTCTGAAATCATAAGAACCCAGCGATGCTTTTTGGATTCTTAATGCGCTTAATGAAGGTACTGCACCGCCAAACTGAGAATCGTCCATATAAAGCGCTAACTCAGGATTACTGAAGTTTGCAGCAAATTGCAGATCATTATAAGGAGTTGTAGCGTTCCATTTGTCTTTACTTGCTACAGGAATCACGGCTTCATTGGTTAAAGGCATACCTAATCTCGAAACCTGTACCCAGTTGCCTGATTCTGAAGTTGAACCGTCGTTGTTAAGTGTTTTAATCTGCAAGCGGCTTGCAGAAGCCCATACGCCTATCACAAAATCAGGATCAAGAATATTCACTGCCTGCGAAACATCTTTACCATCTTTTTGCAACAGTGCAATTGGTACTTTTATTGCTATTGTATTTACATTAAAACGTGCAAGGCCATCTTTAGGGGCATTAACGGTATTGCCATTGGGCCTGAAATTACCTACGTCAAACGCGCCTGCAAGATCAACGAAAAAAGGATCATCTACCGGTCCGCAAAACAAGCGTTCGCCTGTAGAAGAAGTAGTGATGGCATTCTGAATCAAATCATCATAAGAAGGAGCGCCAAGACCTACCGGTGTACTGTTTATAGAACGTGGCCCGATATTTGGCGGTGGCACTATTCCGTTTGAAAGGATGGTAGTAAAGGTAGCGCCACCATCTGTACTTTTTTCACAGGTGTAAGTAGTTTTTAAATTTTGCTGACCCAACCTGATATTGAAAAACGTAGTGTTATCCTGGTTGGTTTGCTGGAATGTAAATCTGTAAGTAATATCGTCTCCAGTTGAGGTTGTTTTGTTCTTGATGTGAATCTCGTAACGTACGTTGGTGCCGAATGTGTAGTAATTAGGTCCGCCTTCCGGCAGTTGAAATGGAATGTAGTTTGCAATGATGGTAATAGTTGTGGGATCGTCCGGACTGCGGAAAGCATAGAGATCTGTATTATCTGCCTGCGGGTCGTTAGAGATAAGCGGTGCTTCTCTGTGGCTCGATGCAAGGGCCGAATGGCTTGCAGCAACTATGCTCATCAAGGCTATGCTTTTGCATAAACGCCTGAAATTAAGCTGGAGTCTTTTCATAAAATTTATTTTATAGAGTTAATTCATAATCATGATATACGAGGAGAAATAACTCTTAGTTTTTGCTTTTGATAAATCAATTTTTTATTAACAATACTTTACAGTCAATAATGTTTCTTCGGTAATAAAAAAGCAGCGGCTGTAAGGCAGCCACTGCTATAAACACAAATCAAACAAACACACAATCTTTAATAACCACCAAATAAAACCTACGGCATCAATACTGTATTGATAACATGTATTACGCCATTGGACTGATAAACATCTTTAATAGTTACCAACGCCTTATTACCTTTCGAATCCATCAACCATAGCTCATTACCTTTTTGCATGAATGTCAGATTTTCACCCTGTACGGTTTTAATTACAGCTTTCCCTTTTCCTGCTTTAATTTTCATCATGAGATCCTTAGAATCCAGCTTACCAGCTATAACATGATAAGTCAATACGTTTGCAAGCATTGCCTTACTTTCAGGCATCATTAACTTATCTACTGCGGCTTTGGGCAATTTGTTAAATGCGGCATTTGTCGGGGCAAACACGGTAAATGGTCCCGGGCCTGATAATGTTTCAACAAGGCCTGCAGCTTTTACCGCAGCAACCAATGTTGTATGATCTTTAGAATTGACTGCGTTTTCAACAATGTTTTTTGACGGATACATTGCGGCGCCGCCAACCATTACAGTTTTTTCCTTCTGGGCATAAGTATGTGCTGCAGGAAAGGAAGCCAAAGCCATTACTATAACTCCAAGTAATTTAAGCTGATTCATTTTCATAAAATTTCGTTTTAGTTAATGGCATATACGAGTGTTTATACTTCATGGTTTTAAAGTCTATTAATATTTTTTGAACCAGATTATTTACATCCGGATTTGAAATATGACTACCTAAGGTTTCCTTAGGTATCCCCTCCAAAACCGGGAGGTACCAGCTAAGAAATAACAAGGCAGTACTTATCAAGATGGCAAGGTGATACTTAAGAAAAAACGAGGTGGTACCTATGAAAGGCATTAGGTGATACCTACGAAAAAACGAGGCATATCCTAAAAAAACAGGAGGTGGCACCTATGAGGAGTATTAGGTATTGCCTACAAAATTCGAAGGCAATACCTGCTAAAATACGAGGTGGTGCCTATTAAAGAGGTTAAGTGATATTTTAGAAAAGGTTAGGTCCTGCTAAGAAATTATATGGTGATACCTAAGAAAAAGTAAGGTGATACCTAAGAAATTGTAAGGTACCACCTAAGAAAAGGTAAGATAAGCGGAGCATTTATCTCTTTTCAAGGCAAAAGGAGGAAGGGATTATAGACAATCCCCTCACGCCCTTCCATTGTTTTCCGTGTTTATAAATCAGTCCACATGCGCATAAGGTTGCTATAAACCTGTAATAACAAAAGATTTTCTTCCGATTTCATATCTTTTGCCGCAATGCGTTCCTGTATTGTTTTTACCTGAAACAGCAATTCTCTTTTCTCCGTATCTTTTACTAATGATTGCAGCCAGGTAACGCATGCCACACGCTCACCTTCTGTTACCGGATTTACACAATGCAATCTTGTAGTCGGATAAATAACAGCATCTCCCTTCGCGAGCTTATAACTTACATAACCCGAAGGCGTGTGAATCACAAGTTCGCCGCCTTTATATGTATCCGGATCGGATAAAAACAAAGTCATACTGAGATCGGCACGTACGGTATAATCAATAGTCATAACCGGACTATCTGTATGCCAGCCGTATTCCATGCCATTACTGTACTTGCTTATAATAGGCGGCAATATATTTTTAGGCATGACGGCCGTTTGTACAAGCGGATGCCCTGCAACGGCGGCAAACACAATTTGTTGTAACTGTCTTTTATAAGGATTTTCTTCGCGGGTAGCCTGCAAATTGTTTTTTACTTCTTTAGCGGTACCTGTTGCTGTAGTTTTACCGTCTTCAAAGGGTATTTGCTGTAAGAGGGCGTCAATTTGCTGCAGTTGTTCTGTATTCAGCAATTGCTGTACCTGGATAATGGATGATGGTATAGATATCATAGTTAGTATTGGTTTGCGCAATAAATATAGACAGAAGCGTGGAATTTCAAAAAACATTGCTGAACAATCACAAAAAAAGACGGCTTCATTTTGAAGCCGTCTTTAATTCCTATAATTATTTCTCTTTTAAACCTTACCTGCTACCACCATTTGGTCAAGGGTTGGCGCAGCACTGCCACCTTCATTTTCTATTGTTATGGCAAACATCTGCGCACTTGGAATAACTTTCATTTTCTGCATGTCATCTTTGGAATCCAAAGCATATACGCCTGCATCAACGGGCTTGCCATCTACGATGGCCCATAACTGGTATTGCTTACCAGTTGGCGGCGGCGGCATATTTTTAAGCGACAGATATACTTCTTTGGAACTGGTATTCCATAGCAACATGGCATTCGTACCAACATGATTGCCTACCCCTGCAAGCACCATAGATTTCATGGCAGGATCAAGCAACATACTGTTGATTTGTGCCAGTTTTTCCTGATAGGCTTTGTTGGATGCCAGCATTTGCTGCTGTTCGGTTTTCATCGATGCCAGTTCCTGTTGCGTGCTTTGTGTTTTATTCCAGAAAAAGAAATTAAGCCCCACACTTGCAATAATTACAATAACAGCAGCTGCTGCCATCATTGAACGGAAGGCTTTCTTTTCCTTTTCAGGTTCTTTAAAGGCAATAACATTACTTACTATGCTGCTATCTGCGGGACTGTCTGAATTAATATTATTATTCTCCTGCAACACATTCCAAATCTGCTCTTTCATACCGGAAGGAGGTTGGGCAGCATGCAAGGTTGCATATTGTTCCATATCAGCCTGCACGGATAACAAAGCCTCTTTAATTTCGGGGTATTGCTCACACAACATCATTAGCTCACGCACTTCTTCCTCCGAGGCCATACCTAAAACGTATGTCTCAATGATGCCTGATGATATGTATTGCTGAACGTCCACCTTAAATTATTGCATTAAATTCTTTAATTGTATTAGAGCACTTCTTGAACGAGTCTTTACGGTTCCCAAAGGTATGTTCAACTCTTCTGCCACTTCCTCCTGCGTATATCCTTTAAAGTAGGCAAGATTAATAATCTGCCTGTATTCATCTTTCAACCCGTCAACGATTTTTTTTATGCCAAGATGATCGGTCTTAATCGTAACAGATAATGAGCTGTTATCCATATGTACGTTATTATCTATGCCGGCAGTTTTTTTATCTCTGTTATATTTTGCAGAACGCAACACATCAATAGCGCTGTTCCGGGCAATATTCAACATCCAGGTATATAGCCTGCCTTTCAATTCGTCATAATGTTCTATATTCTTCCATATTTTCACAAACACCTCCTGTAAAACGTCTTTGGCCATTTCTTCTTCGCCAATTACATTCATGATAATGCCATACAGCGCACCTGCATAATTATCATAAAGATAATTATATGCCTGCTGGTCTTTGTTTTTAAGCAAAGCCACAAGTTCGGATTCTGTATGTTTAGGATTTGGCTGCAAGCGTTTTAGGATTCTTTGTAAATATAGAGTTTAATACTTAAACTGCACTATTATCCGGAAATTTGAATTAAAGCAACATCGAAATGATGTAAAAGTTCGGGTTACTTAAAAACATTCATAGACAATTTTACCTATATATCCCAATAAAGAATGAGAACCATCCGGCTTAACACCAGATGATTCCGTCTTTTACTACTCCGGAGAGTATTTTCGTAATGGTGATTAACGGCAATTCCTAATCACGGCATATACGTATTGAGGTGCAATATGGTTTTGCAATCATTAATATTTTCAAAGGCTACTGATATTGCATCCCTTGGGGATAAAGATCGATCTTGTTTCCTACATGCGGGGAGTCAATTAAATCAAATTAAAACGGGGCTTTGATATTTACATCAAAGCCCCGTTCTTTTATTTTAAATCATCTGTTTATCGTAACAAAGTAACATTGCCATTTTTCTTAAATGGTTTACCGGTACTGGAAACAGCTTCGATAGTATAAACGTAAACACCCATCGGTTGCGGCTTATCATTATAGTTGCCATCCCACCCTTCATCTATATTGCTGGTTTCAAAAACTTTATTGCCCCAACGGTTATAGATTCTGAAATATTGAAGTGTTGCAATACCTCTTTTTACAATTTTAAATGGCCCGGTGCTTGGCGAGAATGCATTAGGCGCATCCAGAGCGGTTTCTGTATTTACAAGGATATCAATAGAATCTTTAACGATACAACCATTTTCAGTAACTGATGTAACAAAGTAACGTGTGCGCACTTCAGGGCTTGCTACAGGATTGGAAATATTGGCAGCAGTTAAACCCGAAGGCGGGAACCATGTATAATACAAACCATTGCCCTCCGGATTCATCTGATAACTTTCACCCGGCCAGAGTTGTACGCTGTCAGGCAAATTAAGGCTTGCCGCAGGATAAACGTTCACTGCCACTCTTTGCGTATCGTAACAAACATGGCCGTTGTATGTTTTACTTCCCAGTAAAGTGTATTCGGTAGAAGTAACCGGAGTCGCCACAGGATTTGGTATATCTATTGCATTTAAGCCATAAGACGGCGACCATGAATAAGTCTGTGCTCCGCTTGACTCTAACTGAATCATAGCCGGAGGACAAGTTCCAGTGTCTGTAGATGCAGTAAGGAAATCTCCCGGATAAACAACAATCATCATAGTATCGGAACCGGTACAACCAATCGGAGTGGTTACTTTCAATGTCATTTCAGGAACATAGTTATCGCCGCTGAATACCGGGTTCTGGATAGTAGAATCGTTCAGATCCAGACCGGGCGTCCAGTCAAATGTATAATTACCGTAATTGGCAGGAGTAACAGAACCTATGAACTGAATGGTATCATAAGAACATATATATCTGTCTGCGCCGATATTTACTCTCGGTACAGGCTGAACTTCCAGATAGAAACTGTCAGGCATCGGCAAACATCCCGGATAAGAAGCGGTAAGCGTATAATACCCGGAAGACTGTGCATTCAATATTGTATTTGCAGCAATAGGATTTACAATATCGTTTTCAGGCGTCCAGTTAAAACTGAAGTTGGTATCTGCATCTGCCCGTAAGACTACCTGCGAGCCTGCACAGACTACGGAATCATTATTCAGCACCGTTATATGATCGGGTAATATCCGGACAATAATAGAGTCATAACCATCACAACCCACTGCACCCGGATTTACCTTTACTGTATATTGGGTAGTGGCTGTCGGCGATGCAAAAGGATTCCGGATCTCGGGATCGCTCAGGTTCGTGACGGGCGTCCAGGAGAACGTCTCATCATCATTTAATGGCGTGGTAGCCGCGTTCAGCTGAACACCTGTACCACAGGTTACTTTATCAGGCCCCAAATCTACCACCGGTGTATCTTTTACATCCACAAATATATGCGCCGATGATGCACTGCAACCAGTGCCTAAAGAACCCGGAATCATTACGGTAAGTGTATAGTTAGTAGGCTGAGTCGGTGAAAGGGTTACATCAAGGGCTGTAGGATCGCTTACTGTAGCAGCAGGCGTCCACGCAACGTCTAAGAAAGAATCAGCATCTGCATTAATATCCACGTGCTTGTCTCTGCATATTGCAGTATCAGGAGTCGGAATCTTAACGTAGATAGAATCATAAATCATAATGGTATCACTGCTCAAAATAATCGGATCACCATTACCGCAGGTATAAGGAGATATAATTGAAATGATTGCTGATTTAGGTCCGGTAGCAGGAGTAATAGGAATACCACTGATATTTAAAGAAATAACACTATCTCCTGCAGGAATAACGACAGTGGTCGGCAACGGATTGTAATCCACTCCGTTTACAGCCGTACCTGTATAAGTAACAGGGAAAGTTATTGGCTGGCTCAAACCTCCGTTACGGCTTATACGGATAACACCCGGAGGGCATCCACGCACGGTATTTGTAAATGGCCTTTCCAGACCTGCACCACCATAAGTATGTACCGCCAAGGCTGTAGAGCTCAAACTACCTGCTTTTAAAAATACGCCTGAGTCTAAAGCTTCATCCGAACCATCACCAATTGCCAACTTTAAGTGGAAGGTATCGCAAGGAATAACACCTGCAATGGCGGTAAATACAGTTGTAAAGCCTTTGTAAGTTACCAACTGTCCGCCGGTATTATCTACATAATACTGACTGAATGGCGAACCCGGCCCCATGCTGGCGCAACCGCCGCCGGAAGTAACACCTGTGGTACTATTCACACAAATCGGAATAGTGGTACCCGGTATTTTTGCTATATTATATGGAGTAGCATAACCCGGACCACTGATAAAGAAACCGAAAGCGTCATTAAATTGCGAACAGGACCAGCCTTCATATTCTGTAGAAGCAAAGACATAATCAAATTTAACAGTATCTCCTGCCGGCACAAAGTCGAATTCCAATTTACATGCATCATTGGTTGTAATACCCATCAAAACCGTATTCAAATCCGGATCGCCGGGCGTGAAGAAAGCATGGTCGGGACCGGCATTCACCTGAGGTCCGTTCACACCGATATTAGGAGCGGGGCCTGTGGTTTTCGCCCAACCGCTTGTAAGCACAATACCGCTGTCGAGATTCAGGTTATTCAAAGCCGGAGGCACCCCGATTACATCAAAAATGCCATTAGCCAATCCTGCACAATTCAAAGTTGGGTTCAATACCACGACACCGGAACCGGTAAGGCTTTGAGCCAATTGCAGTGCAGTCCGGTTATCGGTAACCTGCATACCGCCAAATACCAATGTACGGGAGCCCGGTGTCGCATCGGCTTTATCTGCATTATCAATTTCGGCATAATCAATAGTTACATAACCAGGCCCTTCCGGATCTAAAGTTATGGCCCAGCTTGGCTGACCTGCATTATTGGTCGGGATTACCACGCCACCTGCAGGCCATGTCAGGTTGGTATAAGTAACACCGTTTATAACTATTGTGGTTGTATTATTTGGAAAGTTTATTATACGAAGTGAGTCCATATCACCGCCATTGGGATCGGTACCGCCAAAACTATTTGCAGGAACAGGAACGGGAGTCGTACCGCCCGGATCGGCCTGGAGCGCTGCCGTATCGATATTGGTGTTTGGCAATTGCTCGATACCAAGATTTGCATTAATAACATTTCCGGTGATTGTAGGTAAAGCCAATGTGCCATCTACTGTACCATCGTTACCGGCAGTGGTGCCAAGATTTTCACCTGTGCTGACCCAATTCGTTGGCAACACCACAGCAGGCGGAGGATTACCGATTGTTGGCGTATTGGTAGTAATCCAAACGGCATAAGAACCATTGGGCGCATTTAAATAATAGGAACCATTGGCTGCAACGGTCGAAAATGACATTACATTTCCTGTTGTTGTATTAACCAATACTGCATTCAGTCCGCCGGCATTAGTGCCTGTCCCGTCAACGGTATTTAACGGAGTACCGATAAGTCCGTTTATGTCATTAAAAACTTTACCGCTGATTGAATCGGTAAATGGAACAGTGAGCGTGCCAGGAGTAGCATCCAGCTTACGGGCATTGTCCATAGCGGCATAAGTAATTACAGCGCTGATACCGCCATTCACCGGATCTAAAGTTATTGCTTGTGTTGGCTGGCCGTTTGTGTTTGCAGGCACTTTAATACCGCCTGCAGGAAAGGTTACAGAAGTATAATTTACGGCATTAACTCCCAGTGTAGTCGTATTGGTAGGAAAAGAAGGAATCTGAATGGAATCGATTGTACCGGCATCGGGATCTGTCGCACCAAAATCTGTTGCAAGAAGTGTTACAGCCACTGTTCCTCCGGGATTGGGTTGGGCCAAAGCTGTATTTGTAGTTGTGCTTGGCATTTGTTCTATGCCAAAATTTGCATCCGTAACAGAAGCAGTGGTGCCAAGAGGTAAAATACCATCAACGGTACCATCATTACCTGTTCCGGTTCCCAGATATTCACCTGTAACAACCCAGTTGGCAGGTAAAGCCACAATTGGCGGCGCACTGCCTACAGTTGCAGTGTTCGTAGTGATTAACACATTGTAGTTTGCACTTGTAACTGAAGCAAACGAATAAGTTCCGTTAGCAGCAACAGCTGTTGTAGCAGCTACGTTTCCTGTAGTAACATTAACCAATACTGCATTTAGTCCACCGGCATTGGCACCGGTGCCATTCACTGTGTTGTCAGTAATGCCATTAACATCGTTAAAAACAGTACCTGAAATCTGGGCCTCGGCAGCCGCAGAAAATAGAACGAAACAGCAAATGGTTAAATAATAGAAAAGTTTTGGCATGGTTTATCCTTTTATACCACACATGGACATTTCTTTAACTCTAATTGGTTGGGAGTAAAGTAGTTGAAGAAAATCATTATGAGCAAATGACATTTTTTATAACAATATCATAAAATAAAAAAGGTGGATTACTGATTAAATAAGACCATTTAATCGGATTTGTAGTAAAATTACCGGCAATACAACATAAACATGTCTTTCATAAATAACGCATATTTATAATGTCTTCGCAAAGCATAATAACGTAATTAAAATCGGATAATTACATGTTAGAGATCATGGGGAGCATGAGATATACATTATTATAGATTGCAATTTTCCATTGCAGAAATACTACTTAAATTACGACCTTTGCCAACTGGATTCATTTGAATAATAATAAAAAAATAATTCCTTTTTGAAGAAAATAGCTTTAATACCTGCACGATATGCCGCAACCCGTTTCCCCGGAAAGCTTATGCAGCAGCTGAATGGCAAATCGGTCATTTTTACCACGTATGAATCAACCGTGAATACAGGCCTTTTTGATGATGTCGCTGTCATTTGCGATAGCAGGATTATTTACGATGAAATAACTTCCAACGGCGGTAAAGCTATTATGAGTCAGCAAGAGCATGAATGCGGGACGGACAGAATTGCCGAAGCGTTACCTTATTTTCCCGATGCTTCAATTATTGTGAATGTGCAGGGAGATGAGCCTTTTACACAAAAGGAACCAATGCAAAAACTATTGCAGGTTTTTGAAGAGGAAGACAATAAGGAGATTGGCGTAGCTTCTCTGATGCAGATTTTGAAAGAGGAATCGGCTATCCAGGATCCTAACTATGTAAAGGTGGCTGTGGATTTAAAAATGAATGCCTTGTTTTTTTCACGTTCTGTTATTCCATATCCGAGAGAGAAGAACCTGACACCGGTCTATTATGAACATATCGGGATTTATGCTTTCCGGAGAAAGACTTTAATAGATTTCACACAAATGCCCATGAGCCCGCTGGAAATAGCCGAAAAGATAGAATGCTTACGTTATCTGGAAAACGGCATCAAAATGAAAATGGTTATTACAGAATACATGGGTGTGGAAATTGATACACCGGAAGATTTAATAAAGGCAGAAGCGTATCTTAAAAAAATACGTGAATAAAATTTCAACCCGGATATAGTGGGTTGGTCAAAGCTCAAATTTTCAAATACAAATCTCAAATCCAAATATGACATTCAGAAATTTTAAAATGGTTGACTACGTGGTGTATGGTCGTGGTGCATTCAACCAACTAAACGAAATACTGGCGCCGCAACGCAAAGACGATGCACCTATGATATTTTTTGTCGATCATTATTTCGAGAATGATGCTGCATTCCTTGCCCGTATTCCATTGCTTGGAAAAGATAAAGTAGTTTATATTGATGTTACACATGAACCGAAGACAACTTATGTTGATGCGTTACGTGACGATTTAAAGGATGAATTCGGCACTATCAGCGGCATTATTGGTATTGGTGGCGGCAGTGTTATGGATATGACCAAAGCTGTTTCGCTGATGATGACTAATCCGGGTTCATCTGCCGATTATCAGGGCTGGGATCTGGTGAAATTTCCCGGAGTTTATAAAGCGGGAATCCCCACTATTTCAGGTACAGGCGCAGAGGTAAGCCGCACCACTGTTCTTACGGGACCGGTTCGTAAATTGGGCATGAATTCTGATTTCACCCCATTTGATCAGATTTTGCTGGATCCTGAGTTGTGCAAAACAGTTCCGGTAAATCAGCGTTTTTACACGGCTATGGATTGCTTTATTCATTGCGTGGAATCTTTGACCGGCACTTATTTAAATGCATTCAGCAAAGCTTATGGCGAAAAGGCGCAGGACATGTGCGAAGAAATATTCCTGCATCGTTCTGACTGGGATGAAGAATCGGATGAGAAACTGATGATGGCTTCTTATGCAGGCGGCATGAGCATTGCTTATTCGCAGGTTGGCGTGGCACATGCAGTAAGCTATGGCCTTTCTTATGTATTGGGCACCAAGCATGGAATAGGTAATTGCATTGTCTTTGATAAGTTGGAAGAATTTTATCCGGAAGGTGTGGCCAAATTTAAGGAGATGGTGAAACTGCATAATATCGAAATTCCGCAGGGTATCACAAAAGGTCTGACTGATGCCGATTTTGAGAAAATGATAGATGTATCTTTGGGCCTGGTGCCGTTATGGGAAAATGCATTAGGCAAAAACTGGCAGGAGCAAATGAGCAGGGAACGATTACGAAAGCTGTATGAACAATTTTAAAAATATTGATTGATTTGAAAGACGCATAACAATGCGTCTTTTTTTTATCTTAAACAGGGCCAACGTTTCTATAAGAATCTAATATTTTCTCAGGTATATTTTACCGGCTTGCCAAACCGGCGTACCGTTCAAGGTAGTCTTTACAACAAAATTTACCTATAATTTTAATTGGTTTACCTCTATTTCAATCATATAGCAATTAATTTAAGCTTTATTTTCATACTTCATTTAATAAAACATTAACTTTATACAGTCAATATAAAATTGAAAATGAGATTCCATTTATTACTTTCAAAAATACTCATCACATGTTTGTTGGTTTTTGGTTGTTTGCAAGCCAGAGCATCTCACATTTTAGGGGGTGAGCTTTTTTACACTTATGTCAGCGGCAATACTTATAACGTTTCCTTAATCATATATGGTGATTGTGCAGGTTCTCCTGCTGCATTTCAGGGATTGATAACTGCCACGCCTGAAGTACAGGTTTATAACGGAGCTGCATTGGTATCAACTATCTATCTGCAACCACAATCGGGTGCGGGAGTATTGGTATCGCCTGTTTGTCCCGATGAAATAAATAACACTACCTGTACGCCAAACGGCACATTACCCGGCATCAAGAAATATGTGTACACAAGTTCTTATACTTTTACCGGGACATCTGCAAACTGGAAGTTCAGAACCACAGGGCAAATGCAGAACAGCACATTGGCAGGCAGAAGCAATTCTATGACAAATGTTACTATTCCGCTCGCAGGTTCGCTTATGTCCCTGGAAGCCACGCTGAATAATACATTCGCCACCAATTCTTCACCAACCTACACCACTATTCCCACCCCGTTTTTTTGTGTGAACAAACCTCAGGAATATAACCAGGGCGCGGTTGATCCAAACGGAGACAGCTTAACTTATAGTCTTGTGCCCGGCTTAGATGCAAGTACCACTCCGAGTACAAATGTTGCTTATATAGCGCCGTTCACTGCTACTGCACCGTTAGGCTGCGCTCCGGGCACTTATGTTTTCAGCAACACTACCGGCCAGTTAAGTTTCACACCGAATATTGTTCAGCGGGCATTGGTTGTAAGCAAAGTATCTGAATACAGGAATGGAATATTAATTGGCACGAGTATGCGTGAAATGACTTTTGTAGTATTGGACATTTGCACAAACACACCACCTGACGGCGTATTTGCTTCTGTAATTAATGCGACGATTGTGAATGCTTCAACGCTGAAGGTTTGCAAATTTAACGGAACTATATCTTTCAACATAAATGCCTCCGATCCTGACGGTGATAATGTTACACTTTCTACTCAAGGTTTGCCTGCAGGTGTCATAACCAACTTCACAAATAACGGGTCGCCCAATCCTGTTTTTTCATTAAGCTGGGACATTAGCAATGCTACGCCGGGTACGTACACTTTCTTTTTGACTTTTTCAGATGATGGCTGTCCTTTAGCAAGTAAGCAAACCAAAGCTTTTACCATCATTATAGCACCGAAACCTAATCTTACATACGGTCTAATCAGTCAGGCTAATTGTGTAGCAAAGGCAAAATTTAATGTCACTCCATTAAACGGAACAGCACCTTATACATTGAATGTAACGCAAGGCGCAACTACGGTTTTAAACCTTACTAATATTAACGGCATTGTTACAGACAGCCTTGCGCCGGGTAATTATATATTTACCATCACCAATGCGGATGGCTGTTCAAAAGATACGGCCATCTCTATTAATTTTATTTCAATATTGAATGCTCAGGCAAGCTGGACAGCGCCGGTTTGCTACAACGGGAACAACGGAACTGCCACAATTATTGGTAGTGGAAATCATGGCGGCCCTTTTCAATATGCCATTGGCACACAGCCTTATTCGGCCAACAATAGCTTTACGGGACTTGCTGCCGGAACGTATGTGTTACATGTAAAAGATACTGCCTTTTGTATTAAGGATACAACGATTACTATTATCAATCCTTTACAAATGGTATTGAATATGAGTGTGAAGAAACCGGTTTGTACACCCGTTACTAATGGCCAGATTGCGGTCAGCAATGTTATAAACGGCACAGCACCTTATCAATATGCCATCAATACAGGTGTCTTTTCAGGCAATGCATCCTTTGCTTCGCTTGCGCCGGGAACCTATACGATCCATGTAAAGGACGCAAATAATTGCACTAAAGATACTATCATAACATTGGTTGATTCTATGCAAATGACACTGCAAACAGTTGTTACACCGATTCAATGTTTTGGAAATACAAACGGAGCTATTACATTAACAGCATCAGGCGCTACAGCACCTTATAACTATGCATTAGGCACAGGTACATTCAGTACTACCAACACTTTTAATAATCTTGGTCAGGGAACTTATGTATTGCATGCGAGCGATCAGAATGGCTGTTTAAAAGATACGAGTATTGCATTGGTGCAACCCACACTTTTAAATTTCAGCTTAGATGTAAACAACATTTTATGTTTCAATGAAAATACAGGTCTGGTAACTGTTAATGCAACAGGTGGGACTTTGCCTTATCAATATGCTATTGGTACAAATGCTTTTCAGGCCAATAATCAGTTTACCGGTTTAAATGCAGGCACCTACGTCATTCATTTGAAAGATGCACACAATTGTACAAAAGATACAACCATTACAATCACTCAACCCGCTACAGCCATTACTTTCGGAACATTTAATCTGGTGTATCCTACTTGTGAAGCATTTACGGACGGAAGCGTAACAATGGCTGCACAAGGCGGTACGTCACCGTATCAATATTCATTTAACAACGGCTCGTTTGGGAGTACCGCAAACTTTACTTTGATTGCAGAAGGCACTTATACTTTCAAAGCCAGAGATAATAATGGTTGCGAAATAGATACAAGCATAACGCTGACAGGCTTCCCGCATATTATCCTGGATGGCGTTTCTTTTAAATTACCTACCTGTAACGGCACTGCAGATGGACAAATGACATTGAATGCATCAGGGGGTAAGCCACCATTCATGTATAATATAGACCACGGCAATATATGGAATACAAGCCCTGTATTTTCGAGCAGATCATCCGGTAATTATACACTCAGCGTTAAAGATGAAAACGGGTGTATGAAGGATACATTGGTTTTTCTGTCTCAACCTGACAAACTTAATATAGACACGGCATTAACCGGCAATGATTGCAATGGCGTGGACAATGGAGGTACCATAGACATTAAAGTTACCGGTGGAACAGCTCCGTTCCAATATAACTGGAAGCATGATGCCGATTTACATACGCCCAGAATAACAGGTCTGGTGAATGGTAAATATTCTATAGAAATCATTGATGCCAATGGCTGCAGCGAATCGGCCACTGTAGAAATTCTATACAATAATTGCTGTACGCCGTTTATACCAAATGCCTTTTCTCCTAACGGAGACAATAATAATGAAACTTTTAAAGTAGAATTTAAAGGCGATATGGAGTTGAAAGAAATGTATGTTTACAATCGTTACGGGCAAAGGATTTTCTCAAGTTCCAATATTAATAAATCCTGGGACGGAACGTTTAATGCCAAGCCTGTAGATGCAGGTACTTATTTCTACTATGTCAGGATTCTTTGCGGAAATGTGCTGAAAAAAGAAATAACCTTTAAAGGAGATGTTACTCTGGTAAGATAACAAAGAGCAGGAAAAGGGTTGCCAACTTTTAAAATATTGGCAACCCTTTTGTTTATTACAAAATAGCTTCAATAATATAGTTTGCAGACTGGACATTTATGATTTGGCCAATAGATTGTTCCATCAATAGTTTGCCTAAAGGAGATTCGGGCGATATTGCAAAAACAGTTTGATTTTCAATAAATGCCTTTCCCAAAGCTGCGGCAATAAAAATAATTCCTTTATTGGTCCTTATAACACTTCCAAATTGAACTTTGCCGGCCTGAGAATCATTATTTAATGAAATGCTTTCCAGTATTGCTTTTTGCCTGAACAGTACTGACAATTGCACTGCAATGTTTTCCTGCTCCTGATGCAACATAGCCCTCGACGTTTCATACTTATCCCCGGCTGTGCTCTTTGTTTCATGCTTTAAGCTATCTAATAAATCTTCCTGCTGTTTTTGAAGCGCTTTAATTTTATCAGAAACAGACACAATATAAAAGTGGCTTACTTTTTCTTTAAACGATTGCATGGCAATTTCAATTTAATCTTACCGTAATAAAAATTCCGAAGCACATTATGTTCTTCGGAATTTTTAGTTTTTATAGTTGCTTAAACTACTTAGCTTAAGTGCATGCTGCGTTCTTTGTATAAAGTACGGAACCAGGGGTCGCGCAGGTCTTTAATAAAACGGATTGCTTCACCTGTACTTTTCATTTCAGGACCTAAGTCCTTGTTTACATTCGGGAATTTATTGAAGCTGAATATGGGTTCTTTTACAGCATAACCTTCCAGTTTCTTCTCAATCACAAAATCTTTCAGTTTCTTTTCTCCCAACATCACCTGTGTTGCAATATTCAGGAACGGAACGCCATAAGCTTTTGCTATAAATGGCGTAGTACGACTTGCACGCGGGTTGGCTTCAATTACATAAACCTTACCGTCTTTAATTGCAAACTGGATATTTATAAGCCCTCTGATATTTAATTTCAAAGCAATCTTCTTTGCAATGTCTACCATTTCATCCACTTCCAATTTACCAAGATTGAATACAGGCAAGACAGAATGGCTATCGCCGCTATGAATACCTGCAGGTTCAATATGCTCCATGATACCCATGATGTGAACTTCTTCGCCATCGCATATAGCATCAATCTCTGCTTCCTGACAACGGTCAAGAAAATGGTCAATCAAAATTTTATTGCCAGGCAAATGTCTTAATAAACTTAAAACGCTTTTCTCAAGCTCATCATCATTGATAACTATACGCATACGCTGACCACCCAAAACATAAGAAGGACGCACCAGGACAGGATAACCAACTTCCTGCGCCACTTCAATTGCATCATCTGTGGAGTAAGCAGTTCCGTATTTAGGGAAAGGAATATGCATCTCTTTTAACAAATCGCTGAAACGGCCGCGGTCTTCTGCAATATCCATATCATCAAAAGAAGTACCTATTATTTTTACGCCTTTCTCGTGCAGTTTTTTTGCAAGTTTTAGTGCTGTTTGTCCACCCAACTGTACAATCACACCTTCCGGTTGCTCATGTTCAATTATTTCCCAGATATGTTCCCAATAAACAGGTTCAAAATAAAGCTTATCTGCAATATCAAAATCTGTAGAAACCGTTTCAGGATTGCAATTGATCATAATAGCTTCATAGCCGCATTCTTTGATGGCCAATAAACCATGCGTGCAGCAATAATCAAACTCAATACCTTGTCCGATACGATTCGGGCCGCTGCCCAACACAATGATTTTTTTCTTTTTAGAAGGAATGGATTCGTTCTGTAACATTTCTATTTTTATAGTTCACCGGCAATCCACCGGTTTGGTTTTACTTTTTCTTTATTCACCACCACCTCACAATCAACTATCGACTATATTTACTAACAACTATTAAATCCCAACCATCAAAGGCATTAGTAACATGAGCAAATCCTCGTTTTCTGTTTTTTCAACAGGACGGTAAATACCAGCACGGGACGGCATGCTCAATTCCAGTTTGATTTCTTCACCTTCCATATTGTTTAGCATCTCAATCAGCAAGCGCGCATTGAAAGCAATCTTCATATCCTCACCATTATATTGGCAGTTCAATTGCTCTTTACCCTCGTAAGAGAAATCAATATCCTGAGCGCTGATGCTTACGGTATTTCCAACAATATCGAACACAACCTGTGATGTGCTTTTGTTTGCAAAAATGCTCACGCGACGCAAAGAGCTGATTAGGTCGTTTCTGTTGATAATAAGATTAAATGGATTATCGGCAGGAATGACCGCTTTATACGGCGGAAATTTACCTTCAATCAAACGGCAACTCAATCTTATTTTGTTGTTTTGAACGAACAGGTGACTGCTGTTATAAGATATTTCCAAAGGACTGTCATCGCCCGGAATAATGTTCTTTAGTTGTTGCAATGGCTTACGCGGTACAATGATGCCACCTTCTTCAGGACAATTGATATCATTGCGGGTTAATTTCACCAGACGATGTGCATCGGTTGCTACAAATGTTATACCATCCTGTGCCAATTCAAAATAAACCCCTGTCATTGCTGGACGCAAAGTATCGGTACTTGTAGCAAATAATGTTTTATTGATAGCTTCTGCAAGACGTACAGATGGCAATGTAAAAGAAGTTGCATCATTCGGTTGCGGCTCTTTAGGATATTCATCTGCTTTTTCGCCACCGATTTTATATTTACCTGTATTGCTTGAAATTTCTATTGAATTATCATCTTTATTAATGGTAAAATGCACCGGTTGTTCCGGCAGATTTTTAAGATATTCCAATAAGATTTTGGAAGGAATGCAGATACGGCCGGTTTTATCGCCTTCAGCATCTGTAATTTCACGCTGGATTTCCATCTGCACCTTAATCATTGTCTCCATATCGCCACCGGTAAGGGTTAAGCCATTTCCATCTAATTCAAATAAAAAATCCTCAAGAATCGGAAGTACCACATTGGCACTGATAATGCCGCCTACAAGTTGTAAATTTTTCAACAATGAAGTTGAGGAAACAATAAAGTGCATAAATAGATTTAGAATAAAGGGTTATGAAATCGTGTGCAAAGATAGTTTTTTTGGTGCTACTATTCTGTACAATTTTACCCGTATCGTTCAAAAAAACTAAAATAAAAATTTGGCAGAATAAAAATTCCGTTTACCTTTGCACTCCTTTCAACAACGAAGCGATTCGGATACCGAAAGAAAGGAATGGTGCGGTAGCTCAGTCGGTAGAGCAAAGGACTGAAAATCCTTGTGTCGCCGGTTCGATCCCGGCCCACACCACATAAAAGCCTTAGAGAAATCTAAGGCTTTTGTTTTCAAAAGTTTCATGACTGTTTCTTTGCAAAATCGTAAAGAAAAATGGTGCGGTAGCTCAGTCGGTAGAGCAAAGGACTGAAAATCCTTGTGTCGCCGGTTCGATCCCGGCCCACACCACATAAAAGCCTTTCAGCGTAAAAACTGAAAGGCTTTTTCTTTGGGTCAAAAATAGATACAACAAACGCAGACTCCTTTAAAATCCATGAATCAAGGAGCACGCCAATCCCATGTTAGCTATCGTTTTTTTTCGTTTTGATAAGGTCTGTCGGCGAGTGCCCGAAGAGCTTTTTAAATGCAAACGAAAAATGTGACAAGTCTTCAAAGCCTAAATCAAGATAGATATCAGACGGTTTCTTGTTTTTCTTATCCATCAGATAGTAGGCTTCTTCCAATCGCTTTTGCACCAACCAATGGCCTGGCGTAGCATTAAATATTTTTCCAAAATCCCTTTTAAAAGCTGACAGGCTACGTCCTGTTAAATAGGCAAATCGTTCTATGCTTACATTGAATTTAAAATTTCGGTTCATAAATGATTCAAGGTCAATTTTTTCAGGATTGTTGAAGTCAAAGAAAATATTTGCCAATTCAGGATTGGCTTTCAACAATATTAAAAGCAATTCATTACGCTTCACATTCAACAAATGTTCATCAATTGTTCCTTTATCATTGAAATATGGCATCAGCGATTGGATGAAATTTTCTACTAAAACATTGTTGTTTAACGGTATAATTCCGCCGGCTATTTTTTTATTTTCTACCTGAAATTTATAAGTGCTGTTAAATTCTTTTAGAAACTCTTGTTCAAACAAGATATAGATTTTTTTAAACGCACCGTTGTCAGGCTGCTTGGTATATTTTGCCAAATGATTCCTTCTTGCAATTCCATAATCCCCGGCTTTTATTTTATACTCTTTGCTTCCGTCATAAGCGAGCATTGATCCGGATATGAGATACATAAAACAATGATCGGGCACAAACTGTTCTGTGGACAATGATGGGCTTACATAGCAGGCAGAGATAGCCGTTTCCTTCGTCATAAATTATTGTTTAGCTAATTGTTCAATGTCGTTAATTTCCAAAACTTGTTTAGGATAACCTATCAAAACTGAATTAATCATTGCCTGTCCGACTTGCTTTAACGTTAATGTCTTTTGGGGAAAGAATGGGGCGATCAATGGAGCAAGTATTTTATAAATCCTTTTTACATTTACTTGTCCTTTCGTTGCTTTCATAAGCGCCGGCCGGAAATTAAATTGGCTTTTAAAAGGTAATTTCATCAATGCATTTTCTGTTTTGCCTTTTACTCTTGCCCACATTACTTTCCCTTTTTCAGAACTGTCTGTCCTGTTTCCTGAAATAAAATTGAATACCATATTTGGATTTAGCTGCAATAGTTGCTTTGCAAAAGCAAGTGTGGTATCATAAGTAATACGACTAAATTCCGCTTCTTTTATCCCAACCGAACTGATACCTGCACAATAAAAACAAGCATCGTATCCTTTTAGATTTTCTGAAAAAATTTCCAGATGTGAAAAGTCCGGCACAAGCAATTCTTTTAATTTAGGATTATTCAAATCGTAGTGTTTACGGCTTACTATCAGCACCTCTTTTACCTTTGGGTTTTCCAGACATTCAAACAAAACGCCTTCACCCACCATTCCTGTTGCGCCCGTAATAATAACTTTCATGTGTTTTATTTTTTTACCATCCCTGAATTATAGGGATAGATTATGGAATTCGCCATAAAAAATTCAATTGGAATTAACTTCGTTACATAGCTCATTTTATCCTTTACTTTTTAATCAACCCTAATTTCAATAAACTTTCAGCCGTTGCAATTATTGCATCTTCGGCTGAAATCGGTTTCCAATTTAGTACTTTCTTTGCTTTGTCGGAACTGGCTTGCATATATTGTCCCAACAAAGCAACCAACATTTTCAATGATGGTTTTCTCAACGCCGCAATTTGCATTAGCCAGTTTGAAACTTCCTTGGTCGGTACTTTTTTTGCGTCATCGCCTAATCTGCGTTTCAAAATCTTCGCAACATCCAACATTGAGAGCGCCTCCCCTGAAGATGCCAAAAATCTTTCACCTTTTGCTTCCGGATGTATCATTGCAAGTAAATGTAAATCGGCAACATCGCGTACATCAACATAACAAGAAGATATTTTAGGGCAAACTTTGATTTCACCCTCTAACATTTGCCTTATCGATTGATTGGAATGAGAATAGTCCGTTCCCAAAACCGGCCCCATTACTCCAACCGGGTTTACAGTTGATAATTCAAGGTTGCCTCCTTCATTCTTTATAAAATCCCATGCTGCTCTCTCTGCAATGGTTTTAGATTTTTGATAAGGCGGAATGTCGCTGTTGATGTCTGTCCAATCCTTTTCAGTGTATGGAGTTGTGCGATTTTTATGCCCCATGCCAATTGCGCCAAAAGCAGAAGTGAGCACCACCCGTTTTACATTTGCATCTTTCGAAGCCTTTAAAACCCGTAATACGCCATCTTTTGCAGGAATAATTAATTCGTCTTCATGTTTAAATTTGATGGCCGGCGTCGGCGATGCAACATGTAATACATATTCGCAGCCATCAACAGCCTCACTCCAGTTTTTATCCTCAGAAAGGTTTGCTTCAACAAATGAAAGATTGTCAAACGAATTGATGCCACCAACTTTCAACATATCTTTTACTTCGCTTTGTCGATTCAGTGAACGAAGGGTTGTTCTTACAGTATAACCTTGTTGAAGCAATTTTAAAATACAGTGAACCGCAATAAATCCTGAACCGCCTGTTACTAAAACTGTTTGAGTACTATTTGAATTTATCATTTCTTTTAAATTTATACTGCAAAGGTCAACCTAAAAAAAGCAACTCATTTTGTTGAAAAGTCCAAATTTATTGTGTTGAAAAGTCCAGATGTCAGACACTTCTTTCTTTGTCGTTCTGTTTCAATATCGTCTGTTCAGCAATTTCCCGCTTGTTTCCATATAAAAGCCTTTCAGCATCATTTTGCTGAAAGGCTTTTATCATTCGTGAAATATGACTGAACAATTGGAATCCGAAACAAGAAAATATTTTCAAAAAAACGTAGGGCTACCTGTTAACAGGCAGCCCTACGGTATCAGGTCGGTTATATTTTATTTTGCAATAGCAAACGGTAGCGCTTTGCTGCTGTTATCGCTGTCTACCTTAATGGTATAGTTACCATTAGATACGCCATTGATATCCATTTTAATAACGTTATTGCCCTTTTGTGCCTGCATTTCTACAGTTTTCAGGGACCGTCCGGTCATATCAATCAACTGCACTTTTACCTTTTCGTTGTTATTGGTAAAATATTCCAGTGAAAGCTCAGTGCTTGCAGGATTAGGATAAAGCCTGTAAGCTTTTGCATCATCACCGTTGAGTTGTATAATACCTGTAGGAGCAGCTGGACGGCCTTGCGGATTGTCTCCGTCACCAGGTTGCAGTATTATTTCCTCTAAGATAACACAGAAAGTCTGGCAATAGCGGCATTCGGTACCGTCACTGTTGATTACGGTCAGACAAACGGTATGAATACCCTGAGTGAAATCCATGCTGAAGCTGGAACCTGCTACAGTGTATGTCGTGCCATCCACATCCCAGGTGTATGTCGCACTTGGATCATAAGAATCGACGGTAAAGATCCTGGTAGGATTGCCGTTTATGATAAGTCCGGAAATAGTGGTTTGGAAATGTGCGTTACATGGCGGCGGTGGAGTCTGACATTCCTGGCCCTGGCTTATAGGCGAACATTGGATTCTGTCAATATTCAGCTCATATTGCAGGTAATCAATGGATGGTCCTGAACGGTAAGGATAGATCCATAATTGACTATAATTATTATTGGCAGTAAAGGTATAGCTTACCAATACCCAGCTGGCGCTATAAGTAAAGCTGCTGCTGATGAGTTGAGAAGAAGCAGGAACAGCTATAGCGGTACTGCCCGGACCATAACCGGTAAGTCCGTTGGCAGCAAATACCATAAGATTGCCGGGATTGTTACTGCAATTACGGGTGTTTTGTACCCAGAAACAAATACGGTATGTTTTGCCGCGTTCGAATTTATAACAGGAATATATACCTTCTCCTTTGCCACTGTACGACCACATCCAAATACCGTTGGAACCGCCGCCGGGTGCCGGTGCGCCGGTGCTTGGCGAGCCATGGGAAACATACCAGCCTGTTACATCAGTACCACCGCCGGTGTTAACATTTCCGGCTGTAGCCATGCTCAATTCGCCGTTAATAAGTGTGGTTGGAGGAACAGGGCAGCCTGGTTGGGGATTTTGAGCTGCCGCCTGAAACAAAGTACCGGAAAGCAGCAATGCAGCCATGGTACATTTTGAAATAAGTGAATGAAGTTTCATAAAAGAAATGAATGGTTTTTTAGATTTGGTTAATGAATTATATTTCCGGAAAATATATTTACAAGGTAGATCATTAGATAGTGGTCATACAAGCACTAATGAGCAAGTGTCGTGTTAGTCTTTGTAAGTGTCGGAAATTGGCAAAACGATTTTCGTTAATCCTTATAACGTTGATTAATTTATCCGGCATCAGAGCAGATAATTATAGTCATAAATACGGCAAACTTTTTTACAGTTGTTAATTGTTGATCTCACTGTTTAACAGCATTCTTACAAGAGAACCTTGCTATACAATGTCAATACAAATTACAATATATACATATGGAATAGGTTAAGTGTGAAAAGTTAAACTAATGAGATAATTTCAAAAAAAAGTTATTGTAAATTGACAGGACCAAACCCAAATCTTAGTGAATATATCATATTTTAATATTAAAATATATTTCTTAACTCTTCTTGCTTATATCTATTCCGGACAAGCTTTTACAGTAAAAGCCCAGACACCTGTTATGCGTAAGTACACTTTACTTGATGGTTACACAGCTACCAACGGTTACGTAATTAAACAAGACCAAAGAGGTTATATATGGTTTGGTACCGACAACGGCGCCCTGCGGTTTGATGGAAAAAAATTTCAGGTTTTCCGCGACAGGTCCATGCCGGCAGATCAGGAAATACTGTCTTGTAACCCTTACGGAAAGGATCAGGTTCTTCTGGTACCCCTGCTCAATAATATTGCTTATTACAAAGATGGTGAGGTCATTTCCGGTCGCAGGGACCACCGCTTAACCCTTATACGGAATATAGGACAGAACAATATTTTTACTGATATTTTCACCGGAAATATCTGGTTAAGCGACGAGAACAGACTGAGGACTTTATACTCTTTTTCAGCAAATGATATAAAAAGAATTGATGTGCCCGATTCTGGCGCACTTATAGTTGCGGTAAGGGATAACCGTATTATCTGCTACAGCAGGAAGGAAAGACTGCTCAAGCAATATGATCTTAAAGAGCAGCGCTACAAACCAATCTATAATAGCCGGATGAAACCGGTTTTATGTAAAGGATTGGTTGAAACGAGGGAAGACGGCAGATATATTTTTGTAACTGGATCGTCTGAACAAAAAACGGATATCTATACATTCACAAATGACAGTACGCTATATCTTATAAAAACGATTCCTCCATTACCTTCCCGCAAAAAATCAGTGATTTTTACAGATCCCTCATTGAATATCTGGTTTAAATTACTGAATGGCGGCGTCGCTTATTCAGGCATGAAGGACAGCTCCTTTGCTCATCCTTTCTATTTCATGGACAAAACAGTGATCAATTACGTATTTGTTGATCAGCAGAAAAACATCTGGATGACGGGGCAAAATAACAGCCTGTACTTTCTATCTTATAACCATTTTCAGAATGCGCTTCGGGTACATGATGTACTACCGTGTCCCGCAATTCCGAAATCTATTAATGGCGATAATCAGGGGAACATTGCATTCGGCTATGTAAATGAAAAGATTTTTTCCATCAGGAAAAACGGAAAACTGAAACATTACCGGCTTAATCAGAATTTTTATGAAGGCGTGCGCTGCATTTGCCCTTTAGGTGACAACCGCTTTCTGATTATGGATAAGGATCTTGCTTTGGTAGATGGCCACAAGAACAGTATTCATTACTTCAATAGCCCGTCTACCTATAAAGACATGTCTCTTTATGCAGACGGAGGCCTGTTGGTAGCCAGCCAGAATAATGCATTTTATCTCCGTCCCGAGAACATGACATCGGGCCTGACGGACAGCAATAAACAAATCATTTTTGAAGGCAGAACTTCTTCAATCGCATCCTTATCTGACAGTACGGTACTGGTAGGTACTCCCGATGGCCTGTTCATCAAAAAGGACCTTCGGGCAAAGGCTTTCAGGATTAACCATCCCGAACTGAGCCATATCAACATTACCGACATTTCAGGCAAAGGTGACAATGGCGCTTTGCTCAGTACAAACGGCCAGGGAGTTTATTATTTCAATTCCCGGAACGGAACAGCCAGAGCTATCCGGTTGTTTCATGATGCAATAATTGTTCGCCGGATATTTAAACAAAACGATAACCTGTACTGGCTGGCAACAGAAAAAGGTGCTTATGAAGTGCAGTTGGATAAGGAATGTAATGTAAAACATATCCGGAACTATACTTTTTATGACGGGCTTCCATCCAACAATATTACCGGCGTATATGTGTACAGAGATACCGCCTTTATCACAACTACGGAAGGGCCGGGTATCATACCGCTGTTAGACACTACCATATTGCAAATGACCCCACCGCTTGTATATATAAATTCCATTCATTTGCGGGATACATTACCGAACCGGCAGGTAAACCTGAATAAGCTTTCTTACCGCCAAAATGAGTTCATGATTTCGCTAAGCGCTATCTCCTACGAAAGTTTCGGTAATATAAGTTACCATTATAAACTGGAGGGGCTTAGCGATGAATGGACAGAAACCAATAATGCTGAAATATATTTTTCCGGGCTTTCACCAGGGACTTATTTGTTCAAAGCCTATGCAAGTAATGCAAAAGGAGTTAGCAGTAAAATGCCCGTAACCCTCAGTATCCGTATTTTACCAGCATTTTGGCAAACACTGCTTTTTAAAGCTGTTGTCTGCTTAGTAACAGCTTTGCTGTTTTACTTTTTTATCAGGAGAAGGATTAACCGGTTGGCATCGCGCAAATACAAGCAGGCAAGGCAGGAAAGGAGGTTGGCTGAACTGGAGTTGGAGGCCATTAAAGCGCACATCAATCCCCATTTCATATATAATTGCCTTAACTCGATTCAATATTTTAATTACGAGAAACAACATGATTTATCGAGGCAATATCTTGATCTTTTTGCGCGGCTGATACGCTTCACAATACAATATTCGCGCCAGACTTTTATTTCGATAACTGAGGAAATAGCGTATCTGGAAAATTACCTGCAATTGGAGAAAATGAGATTTCGGGAACGTCTCCAATACCGCATAGTAGTTGCTGATGATATTGACGGGCAACTTATGATACCGGCTATGTTGGTACAACCTTATGTTGAGAATGCATTGAAACATGGGATTGCAGCCAGAAAAGAAGGAGGGAACGTTATTATCCGCTTTGCTAAGTCTGAAAAGACCCTGCTGGAAATAAGTGTAGAGGATGACGGAATGGGTTTTACGCCGGAATATAATACCGACAAAAATTCCCTTGGGCTTCGGCTTTCCGGCAGCCGCGCCGAAACCTATAATCAGTTATTCGACATGAAAATTCAAATCATCTTTCATAATAAAAAACATATCCGTTCCGATGAGAGCGGCACTATTGTACAAATAAAAATACCAATTATATCATGAGCACACACATTTACAGTTGTTTTATCATTGATGACGATGAATATAGCAAACAATTCATCCTGCACCTTATAAAAGCATCTTTCCCCGAGCTTCATGTTACAGGCCAGGCAAGCACAGTAGCAGACGCTGTGGCATTACTTTCAGAAACAGTACCTGATATTATTTTCCTGGATGTAGAATTACCTGATGGCACCGGTTTTGACATCCTAAGGCAGCATATTTCTTTAAACTCACAGGTTATTCTGATCACAGCCTTTGACAACTATGCGCTTAAAGCAATAAAAGCTTCTGTTATTGACTATGTATTGAAGCCGGTAAGTGAAAATGAATTCGGACAGGCAGTTCATAAGGCTCTGGCAAAATGCAGGGATAACGACAAACCGGCAAATAATTTCTCCGAACTGCTTACCCGATTCCATAACCAGATGATTATCAGGAAAATTAAATTACCAACGCTGCACGGATTTATTCTTGCTGATATTGATGACATTACCCGTTGCGAGGCTACCGATAATTATACCATTTTGTATTTTGACAAGGAGGGGCCTAAAACAGTTTCCCGAACACTGGCAACTTATGAGGAGGAATTAAGGGAATACGGGTTTATCAGAATACATCACAAACATCTGATCAACATCAGACAGGTAGCGGAGTACAATAAAGGAAAGATTGGCGGTGGTTATGTAGTAATGAAAGATAAAGTTGTACTTCAGGTTTCTGTAAGAAAAAAAGATCAATTACTACATGCCTTCCACAGTCGGAAACATACTTTTTAACGACGTTCACAACATTATCATTTGTTCCGAAGAAATAATGCTACTAATTTTTGAACTTAAGAAGAAACAAATACAAAGGCCTTACCAATAATAGTAAGGCCTTTGTATTATCAGGGCAATATTAAACAAACCTACAGGTGGAACTTGACACCCAAATAAACTTTTTGACGGTAATATTCTGTCAACAATGGTCGCTCCGGCATCCCGATATAGGTTCTGTAAGGCGCATTCAGAATGTTGTTAATAGTTCCATAGACATTAATGCGGCGGGACACAGCATATGCAAATTGATAATCCAATGAATACATTGCTCCCATAAACACATCGTAATCGGTATTATCATGTACAACTGCATTAGTATTGATGTCAGAAAATAAATTCAGTTCCGTGCTGTATGCACCGGTATAATTCAATGTTACTCTTGTACTAACTTTTCCTTTTTCATAAAACAAAGCAGCATTATACATTAAAGGCGTTTGCTCTGTCAATGGCTGACTCTTTGTACGGCCGGGCACATTCATACGCGAATATGAAAGCGTAATATTGGCGGATGCGCCAAAGCCTTTCCAAAAGCCTGGCAGGAACTCGAATCTACGGTCTATCAAGGCTTCAAAACCTGTAACATAAGAATTGCTTGCATTCTCATAACTCTTCACTACATATCCGTCAATACTTTGACTGCCGTCAATTTGGTTGGTGCGGAAAATGTGATCTGTTACCTTTTTATAATAAGCGCCCAAAGAGAACATTCCTTTAGTTCCCCAGTAGTGTTCGTAAGAGAAATCAAAGTTCAGTGAATAAGTAGGCTTTAAGGCTGAGTTGCCAAATATATACATGTACTGGTCTCTGTTGAACAGAGCCGATCCCGGTTTTGTTTGTTCGAAGTTTGGCCTGTGGAAAGTTCTGGAAACAGCGGCCCGGATATTTGAATTATCACCGGGAATAAACAAAGCATTTAGTGAAGGCAAAATTGCCATATAAGATTTGTGAATGCTTACCGCTTCTTTGTTGATACCAATAGCGGTATTGTTATCATCTACAAGAGTGTCAGAGGTTTCATCAAGAATCGTGTGTTCCATTCTGACACCACCTGTAAGCGATAGTCTTTCAAATGGCTTCCATTCCGACATTACATAAGCAGCTATTGTTTGTTCAGAATAGGTGTAAGAAGAACCCGCCCATTGCCTGAAATTATTGTTGTTAATATCCATCGGCTTCGCCTTGAAATTCCCGATATTGTCGCTTACAAAAGAATTAAGTTGCTGGTTTGTAAGCACCGGTAAGAATGTGCCGCTATACGGCGTTCCCCATTCACTAAGATAATTATTATGCGGGTCATAGCTGGTTGTTTGCTGATCAGATAAGTACATAAACGGCACCATAGGATTAATCTGATATTCAAAGAAGCTTATATTACGTGCGCCATTTTTATCCCTGTATTTAAAGCCTGCTTTAAATTTCAAATTATTATTGACCTTGTAGGAAAAGTCTAATCTGCCGACAATCGGATCTCTTTCCCATGTAGTGTTAAGATCAGCAAAAACACTGCTCAGGTAATAATCGGAAGCCGTCAATGTGCTTTTGCTTCCATCCAGGTTTTCATATTTAGGCTGAATGTTATCATAATGATCCCCACCATTATGATAAGGATTATCAATATCCAGCATCTTATAAGGATATGGATTAGGATCTTTAGCGTTATTAGGATCATAAGTACCACCAAAGAAATTAGTCTGAATCATATCCGTATAATGCAATAACGGACTTATAAATTCAACCGTATAATCTCCATCAGGGCCGCCTTGATCTGCCTGAGGAGTATGGCCGTATTGAAACCGGTTATAGTAAGAAGCTACACGTGCATCGACCTTGAATTTATCGGACAATTTCCATGAAGCGTTCAGGGCACCTCCATATAACAAGTGATCAAACTTCCCTCTTTTATCCTGAAGCCTTATCCTGGCTCCCGATCCGTCAGACCAATTATAACTCATCCTGTCGCCGCGCTCATCTTCGGTCATATAGCCGCCCATTACATTGGCGCCTAATTTAAAATTTTCATTTACCTGATAATCGACAGCTGCATTCACGCCTCCCGTCTGTCTTAACCCTCTGTCTCTATCCAGTTGCAAACGCGCAAGGCTATGATTATAATTTGTACCGTAAGCCACGCTGGGAGCATCTTTTCCATAATTATCAGCACTGTAACTTCCGTTTAATGTATAAGAAAGCTTCTTGTTTTCAGATATATTACCTAATGCCAGGCTACCGTTCAATAATGGTTTACGTGTCATGATATCATATCCTGTTGATATGTCAAAATTGAATGTTTTTTCACTGGCTGGTATTTTTGTCATAAAGTCAATGACACCCCCTATATTATCTCCTTCCATGTCGGGTGTTACAGTACGATTCACTATAATGTAATCAATCAGGCTGGATGGAAATACCTCAAAATTAAAAACACGTGAAGCATCTTTTTCGTCGGCTGTAGGAAGCCTGTCCCCGTTTAATAAAGAAGCTGTCCAGTCCACAGGGGTACCTCGTAGTGAAACCTTATCATCTTTAACAGAAACACCGGGAGCCTGCCGTATTACGAAAGCAGTACTTTTCACAGGCGATTTACCAATACTTTCAGAAGAAAGAACTGTAACAGACTTGTCAGAAACCTTAGTCATATTAATAGCTTTTGCCTGACCACCCTGGCGATAATTTCCTGTAATTAAAATTTCATTGATCACACTATTGGATGGCATTAAAGCAATGCTTCCCAAATCAACCGTTTCATTATTTTGTACATGCACTTTTTTTTCCAGTGTGCTATATCCCAAATAAGTCAGCCTGATAGTTTGTGTACCTGTATCTACGGCTATCAATTGAAAAGAGCCATCCATGTCAGTAAGCGTACCTGCTTTACCTTCGACAGATACCGAAACACCGGGAAGCGGATCGGATTTGTCTGCAATGACACCTTTAATATTACCCTTCTGCGCAACAGCACTTCCTGCAGCAAAAAATGCGGCAGTTATTATTAATAAATGTTTCATCTTATGATTTTGAATGAAGCAAAATTAGTGAACAATTGTTTAGTGTAATTGAACTTACGTTTACCAAATTGTTAAGCTTAAACTTGCTTTTTATGGTAATCAAATTTGCCTGATAACAATTAAATAATACCGATATCTCTGATGTTTATAGATACATGCTCCTTTTAGAAAAAGGTGCTGAAAGGCTTCTGCTGCCTTATGTTTATGAAAAACGGGTTTGTATATACTACTAAATACGGCTTTCAAAATACATTGTATTAATTGTTCCTTTTTCAATAAGAAATAAATCTATACCGTAATTATTAAAGAGTCAGATGTGTTGATATCTGAATTATATGTCTGTTTTAATTTTAAGACGCGTATGGTGATAATTGAATATCGTTCTGTTTTCATTTTTGACTTTTTGAAATAGTCATTCCTGTATTCATTGCTCAGGGCTTCACCCAATAATCAGTAAACAATGTTTATTAAAATTAAACATACTTAACAATTTAGTAAACTAAAGTTAAGTTATACTAATCAAATATTAAGCACCTTTGCACAGTCATCAGTTGTAGAAATACATGATTCAGAATCCGGATCTGTTTTTAAATAGCAACAGTAATTAGTCGTTGCCAATAGAATTTAACTTCAATTAAAAAAAATTAAAATGAAAAAAATCACAATTGCAGCAAGTATTATGCTTGTTCTTTTATCCGGATACGTTTCGGCTTCTCAAAAGCGTAAAGTGCTTATTCTGGGGCTTGATGGTGTACGTTCCGACGCTTTACAAATGGCAAATACGCCCAATATTGATTCTTTGATTGCAGGAGGATATTACACTTACGATTCATGGTGCCTCGGTATTACGGTTTCCGGCCCTTCATGGTCAACTATCTTTACAGGTGTCTGGTATCCTAAACACGGTGTAACGGACAACAGTTATGCAGGTAGCCATTACGATCAATATCCTTATTTCCCAAATCTTGCCAAACAGGTTTATCCTAATATTAATGCGGTACAAATTATTGATTGGGCACCTATGAGCGATCTTGTTTACAATGAAGGCTATAATCAAAAAATCGTCCGTACAACAAATGATTTAGCTGCAATGCTTGCCGCTACTCAGGTTCAGTTGCAAAACCCCGATTTGGATGCGTTGGTACTTCACGTTGATAACATAGATGCGGCAGGTCACTCTTCGGGCTTTAGTCCTTCAAATCCATCTTATATGACAGCTATAAACAATGTGGATGTCTGGGTAGGCCAGGTTATGACCGCATTGAAAAGCCGTCCTACTTATAACGATGAAGATTGGTTGGTATTTGTTATTACAGATCATGGCGGAATTGGTACATCCCATGGTGGCAATACCAATGAGGAACGCCATATATGGTGGGTAGCTTCCGGAAAAAACGTAAAACATGCGCAGCTTTTTGCACAAGATCCCGGTAGCTACACCATGAACTCAAACCCTGTTGATACAGCCAAATTAGCAAAGGCCCCTGTGCAGGCTGACATTGCGGTAACTGCATTGCACCATCTTATTTACGATTCAGGTAAGCGCCCGGATAATAAAACCGTTGCTCCGGGTTTAGCATGGAATCTTGATGGTAAATCGTGGTTAGATTCTATTATGATAGAAAACACAACGCCCCCACCGCCACCACCTACAGCAATAAAGAATGTGTCCAATAATCTGGAATTGAAAATCTACCCGAATCCCGCTACTAATTTAATAACACTATGGTTTAATCCTGAAGGAAAATCTGTAAGTTATCAAGTGATCAATGCAATCGGTCAAATAGTCAAAGCAGCAGACAAAGTAAGCATGAGCGAAAAGCTTAACATCGATCTCAGCAATCAGGTAGCAGGTAATTATATCATTAAAATACAGGCGGGCGACAAGATAGCAGTTAAGCAAGTTGTTCTTTCAAAATAACCATATTCAACAGTAATTAATTTAAACATTCATGAAACGTCAACATCACGTCAAGGCCTTATCCGCCTTGTTGCTGCTACTGTATTGCGCTAATGGCAGCCATGCACAAGGTTCTTTACGTGCTTTGTATTTTCCGGGCAACGGCGTGCTAACGCCAAGCCCGACAGCAACAACCAACAGTTTTGTAGATCTTGGAACGGCGTTGAAAGATTCATTGGCCTTTTCCAATTTCACTATCGAATTATGGGTAAAAATGGGTGCAACCAATAGCGTTAATCCGGTTATTATCGGAGATAAAGATTGGGCAAGCGGTAGTAATACAGGCTTTATTCTTTCTTATTATGCTTCTACAGATGCCAGTAGCGGCACCGCTCCCGCCAATGATATCCGTTTTAACTTCAGGGCGGCCGGTGGCACACGGGTGGATTATGATATTCCTTTCCCGTCAGCTATTGCGCAGCACTGGAACCATATTGCCATTACAGTAAACAGGAGTGGCAGCATAATTGGATACCTGAATGGTGTGGCTACAGGACATGCTTATGTTTCGGGTGGAGAAAACATATCGGCTGATGCTGCTAAATCACTTGCCGGCACACTTCCCGTAAGATTAGGCACTGATGGTAAAACAAACGGTTACAGAGCGCCATTTAATGGCACAATGGATGAAGTGCGTATCTGGGAAGCGATAAGAACACCGCAGGAATTACGCGACAATATGTGTCATAAGCTCAACGGCTCGGAGAGCAATTTACTGGCTTATTATAAAATGGATGAAACTTCGGGGAATGGAATTATAAACAGCGCTACAGCAACATCAGGCTCATTCAGTGGAACATGGATCAACAGTATGTCACGTGTGAACAGTAGCGCGCCGGTTGGCGATGCATCTGTATCTATGTACACTGCAAATTTATCCGACAGCTTAATTACCATTAATACAGGGACACATGGCAGTTTCTCCATTGGCAATATGGATAACTCGATGCAAGGCATACAGGTATATGAAATCAATGATGTTCCTGCAAATGCTACGGGCATAACAAATCCGGACAATAAGTATTATGCAGTGTTTCCTGTTAGCAGCACAGCAGCCTACAGCGTAGCTTATAACTATGCTAATTATCCTGATGCAGTAAATAGCAATAGCATCATTGATTTATATCGCCGCGGAACTGCCGATTTAGCCTGGGCATCAGCAGGTTTTGCGAAAGATACTCTTCTAAAGACTTTCAGCAATTCTGCACAGACAGGAGCATCGGAATTTATACTCGGCAATTTCATTACCAATCCGCTTCCCCTTGATTTGATCGCTTTCAATGTTGAAAAAACAGCAGACCAATCAAAGGCTCTTTTAAGTTGGATTGTTACGGATGCCCTAAATGAAGCATCTTTTGAAATTGAAAAAAGTAATGATGCGGTTGTCTTTATAAACATTGGAAATGTAAATGCGGATGCAAATAATAAAAACGAAAAGGGAAATGACATTTTCCAATTTACAGACACTGCTCCGTTTTCCGGCATCAATTTTTACAGAATCAAGGCTATTGAGGGCAATGGTATGTTTAAATATTTCCCTGTTAAATCAGTTCGATTTAACACAAGCGGAAATAACATTTCTTTATTTCCCAATCCGGTTAGTAACCAACTGACACTTAACTATACGTCGCCAATCAATACGATGTTGAATGTAACTATATACGATCTGAGCGGGAAGAAAATAAATCGTCAAAATGTGAAGATAATATCCGGCTTATCTCAATATCCTATTGACATCTCCGGTATTTCAAATAGTATATTTTTCATAAACGTGCAGGATCAACAATCAAATTTTAAGACTACTATTAAAATGATTAAAAAATAGACGGGCATCTTGTTCTGCTTTTGAAGACAGGAAGTGATGCTTAAAAATGCAATACCATTTCTTATAAAAAACCAAATAAAAAAATTGAAATGAAAATCAGATCTATTTGTCAATCTTTGTTGGCATTAACGCTTTTGTTCTGCTTTGCCGGACAAAAAGCACAAGCTCAAGGTTCAGTCAGAGCTGTTTACTTCCCTGGAACGGGTGTGCTTACTCCCACGCCTGTCGCAACTACCAATAGTTATGTAGATCTTGGTACAGCCTTAAAAGATTCTTTGGCTACAACCAACTTTACAATTGAGCTATGGGTAAAGATGGGTTCAACCAATAGTGTGAATCCGGTTATTATTGGCGATAAAGATTGGGCCAGCGGTTCTAACACAGGCTTTGTATTATCCTATTATGCTTCTACCGATGCATCCAGCGGAACAGCAGCAGCAAACACGCTTCGCTTTAATTTCAAACCTGCCAGTGGTACGCGTGTGGATTACGATATCGTATTTCCCGCGTCTATAGCGCAGCGTTGGAATCATATTGCAGTAACTGTCAACCGTACAGGAAGCATTATCGGCTATCTTAATGGCGTGGCAACAGGTCATGCTTATGTCGTTGGTGCTGAAAACATATCTGCAGATTCGGCCAAAACACTTGCCGGAACACTTCCTGTAAGATTAGGCACCGATGGTAAACCTTTCGGATACAGAGCGCCTTTCAATGGTACAATGGATGAAGTCCGCATCTGGAAGAGTGTAAGGACACCGCAACAATTACGCGATAATATGTGTCATAAACTTACAGGTACAGAAGCAAACCTGTTGGCTTATTACAAAATGGATGAGGCAACCGGCACAACAATCAGCAACAATGCTACAGCCACAACAGGTTCTTTTAACGGTACCTTTGTAAACGCCACAAGTCATATTGGCAGCGGTGCTCCGGTAGGTGATACTTCTGTTAATCTATATACATCTACATGGGCCGGTCAAAGCCTTCAGCTTGCAACGGCTAATAAAGGAATCTTCACAATAGATAGCATTTCAAATGCAGGTTCTTACTTACACCTGTACCAAATCAATGCTGTTCCGGATTCAACTTCAGGCCTTACACCTTACAGTAACAATAACGTATATTTCGGAACTTTTGCTTCCGGCGATACATTTACTTACTATCCAAAATACAATTACGGGAACTTTACTAACGCAGTAACTTATAGTAATTCTATTGGCTTCTTTACCAGACAATTTAATGCAGATGCTTTATGGAGCTCTAAAACTAACTTGTATAATAATGGTACAACAACCCAAATGCGCCTGGATAGTATTAAAGGTAGCAGACAGTTTTTCCTGGCTAATTTCATAAGTACTTGTAATGTTCCTTCGGCACTTGGCGCTATAAATATCCAGGCTACAACAGCTCAATTGACCTGGACAAGCGGCGGGTCTGCTTTGTGGAATATTCAGTATGGAACAACCGGTTTCGTATTAGGTTCCGGCACTATGGTAGCTGCTGTAAATACCAATCCTTATGCTTTAGGGGGATTACAAGGCAACACCACATATCAATACTATGTTCAGGACACATGTACGGGTATCGGTGCCAGCACATGGGCCGGACCTTATACGTTTACAACTTTGCCTGATTATTCAAACGCAGGCAGCGGATATGCCTTGCATTTTAATGGTACAGGCGTTCAAAACAGTACCGTGCAAGCCGTGAACCTTGGAAGCGTATTGCGCGATTCATTGGCAAAGACCGATTTTACAATTGAAATGTGGGTTAAAGTAGGCGCTACCAACACAGGTAACCCTCCTTTGATAGCTGACAAGGATTATGTAAGCGGAGCAAATACAGGTATCTGCTGGACTTATACTGCATCTGTTTTATGGGGAGATGCTGCAAAACATGTATTCCGTTTCAACTTTAAGCCTAATGGCGGCACCAGACGCGATTATGATATGATTGCCGCAAATGAATTTACATGGAATCACCTTGCTATCACAGTAGATCGCAAAGGATTCATTAAAGGCTATATAAACGGTGTTTACAAACCAAGTACTTATGCTTCAGGCGCTGGCTCTGTAGCTGCTGATTCAAGTAAAACACTGGCAGGTACAATGCCATTATATTTAGGTACAGATGGTACGGGCAACTACCGTGTACCGTTTAACGGAGACATGGATGAAGTACGTATTTTCAAAAGAGTGCTTTCCGAAACTGAAATCCGCGAAAGCATGTGTCATAAATTACAAGGAAATGATTCCGGCCTGGTTGCTTATTATCGCATGGACCAACCGGCAGGACCAACTGTTATCAATAATGCTATTGCTACTGCCGGTTTGATGAACGGTACTGATATAGACAACATTGCACATGTTATAAGTGCTGCCCCTGTTGGTGACACAAGTGTAACCGTTTATCCTGTTAATGGTTGGAATGGTGTTTCTTTATCATTAAATAGTTCTGACAGAGGAATGGTTACTGTCGACAGTATTGTTGACGCTGCTGTTCCCGGCATACATATTTATGCAATTAATGGTACTCCGAATTTTGCAAATGGAATCAGCGATATAGGTAGTACAAACAAATACTTTGGTGTTTTCACATCAGATAATGCGTCAGCTACTTATCATGTAAAATATGATTACAGCAATTATACGAATGCTACAACAAGCAATGCCAACCTACATTTATATAACAGGCCAAACAATGCAATCAACATCTGGACACAGTTACCTGCTGTACAAAATATAACGAATAACACTATTGAAAAAAATGCTGCTTTAGGTGTAAGACAATATTTGCTTGCAGATTTCAGTCCTGCAGGTTGTTTGCCTCCATCTAATATTTCCCTGAATGGTTTTGATACAACATCTGCAACTGTTACCTGGACATCAACAGCATCAACACACGCTACAAAGTATGGTCCTGCCGGGTTTAATTTACAAGACAGCACAGCAGCAACTATTACAGTTAATACTCAAACACTTTCCGGATTGCAACCTGCTACGAGCTATGACTTCTATGTACAGGATTCATGTAGTAATGGTAATGGCAGCGCCTGGGTCGGACCTTACTCGTTTACTACTGTAGACGCCTGTCCTGCTCCCGTAAATATTCATGCTGACAGCATTACTCCCAGTTCTTTAGTTTTGAAATGGACTGATAATGGTTCCGTAACCACAGGATATCAAATTGCATGGGGTATATCACAAACATTTACTGATCCAACGATTGCAATTACTCAAAACACTACAGAACCGAGGTATGCATTTACAGGATTACAGCCTGTTACAGCGTATGACTTTTATGTGAAAACAAATTGCAACGCTTCTACGCCTAATAGTGGCTGGGAAGGGCCGTACACATTTACAACAGATAGTGTACATACACCTCCTCCCCCACCCACCTCTATTTCCCAGGTATCAGGAGCCGACAGCAAATTACGTATCTATCCAAACCCGACGGATGGTAAGGTAAATATTGAATTACTGGACAATAATGCTGCAGGTGTTTACAAGTTAACGTTGTATAACAATCTTGGCATGGTAATTTTTGATAAATCCGTAACGAAAGAAGTTAAAGTGGAATTAAAGACACAAGAGCTTTCTGACGGAATTTATCATATAGAATTTAATACAAGAAATGGCCGTATGCATAAGGCCATTGTAGTAAGACATAAGTAGGCTTTATGGCAACTATTCACTTTCGATGAATAGTTGCCATAAAGTAAATATTCATTTATAAACGTAAAAAACAGCATTAGTATGGCGATTAAGTTAATTGTATTTGACATGGCGGGTACAACAGTGGAGGACAATCAAAATGTGGCTCAGGCTTTGAAAAAAGCTTTATCTGTATTTCATTACCAGGTAACATTCGAAGATATAAATATAGTGATGGGTTATCCGAAACCGATAGCCATCAGGAGTTTGCTGGAGCAGTATGCAGGCAGCGAAATAGCTTCAGATAATGATTTAGTAACACGCATCCATGACGTATTTGTAAAAGAAATCATTCATTTTTACGAAATGAATGAAAGCATCCGTGAAAAGGAAGGTGCAGGATATGTATTCAGGAAATTAAGGGAGATGAATATCAGAGTAGCTTTAGATACCGGATTCTCCAGAGAAATTGCAGATGCAATTATCAATCGCCTGGGATGGATACAAGGCGAACATTTCGATATCAGCATTACCAGCGATGAAGTAATGGAAGGCCGGCCTTATCCTTATATGATTTATAAGGCTATGGAAAAACTACAGATAGCTTCGATTGAAGAAGTGGCTAAAGTGGGTGATACCGTTTCTGATTTGCAGGAAGGCAATGCAGCCGGTTGCAAATATGTTATTGGCATTACCACCGGTGCTTACACAGAAGCAGAACTCTTAAGAGAGCGGCATACACATCTTATAAACAAACTGGAAGATATTCTTGATATCGTGGCTGAGGAAGAGGTTGTTCTGCAATTAAAATAAGATAATGAAGACTGGAAATATTGTTGCCTTCGAAGGGCCGGAAAAACCATTGATTACAATGGAAAAACAGGTAAGGGAGATTAGTCCCGATGAAATATTGGTGAAAAATCTTTACACCACTATTTGCGGCAGTGACCTTCATACTTATTGTGGCATCAGAAAGGAAAAATGCCCCACTGTACTGGGACATGAAATAACAGGTTGTATTGAAGAGATAGGAAGCCGGCATTCGGGTAAGGACGGAGCCGGCCTTCCTTTAAATATCGGAGATAAAATAACATGGTCTGTCTTTTCAAGCGATCCTGATTCAAAACATTCCCTTGAAGGAATGCCTCAAAAAGGCGACGATCTTTTTAAATACGGTCATGCGCAAATTTCCGGAGAGGACATTTTTCATGGCGGACTTGCTGAGTATTGTATTCTGAAAAAAGGAACTGCTGTATTTAAAATTCCTGATGAGCTTCCTTTGGAAATAGCATCTACCATTAATTGTGCCATTGCAACCGTTGCGGGAGCATTACGTCTGGCAGGTAATGTAAAAGATAAAACAGTATTGATAACAGGAATGGGTTTGCTTGGTATTACCTGTGCAGCTATGTGCCGGGAAGCCGGTGCTGCGTATGTAATAGCAGCTGACATTAGCCATGAACGCCTGAACACTGCTCTTAAGTTTGGTGCTCATCAAAAACTGAATCTTCAAACAAATGATGCGTTATCTATACAAGCTGATATAGACATAGCTTTTGACATGAGTGGTTCGCCTGATGCAATGGAATTTGGCTTGCAGCATTTGGGTATTGGCGGTGTAGCCGTTTGGGTGGGTGCTGTTTTTAATACCAGGGAAATACAAGTGGAAGCCGAGAGAATAATCAGGAATCTGATTAGTATAAAAGGCTTACATAATTACAATTTCGAAGATCTTAAAAATGCAGTAACCTTCATTGGTAAACATTGGAAAGATTATCCTTTTATGGATGTCGTTTCGAAAGACTTTTCTTTGGAGCAGGCTACTGAAGCTTTTGAATACGCATTAAAACACAAGCCATTAAGAGTCGGCATCCGATTATAAAGAGCAACACAAAAACTATATGAAAAAGGGCGCATTTAGAAAAAGGCAATGGCAGATGCTATTGCTTACTATGTTTTGTTACATGTTCTTTTACACAGGCCGTCACAATTTTGGATGGGCGGCAAAGTCAATGGCTTTGGAATTACATGTTTCTTTTGAAATGATAGGTTGGGTAAGCTTTTCCATGCTTATTGGTTATGCCATCGGGCAACTTATAAATGGTAATTTATCAGATCGGTTTAGCCCGCGCTATATGATTCCATTGGGAGGTATTCTTTCCATTGCAAGCAATTTTGCAATCAGTTTTGCGCATTCTTTTTGGTTGATATTGATTCTTTGGGCATTGAACGGATATTTTCAGTCAATGGCATGGGCACCGGGAAGCAGATTGATTTCAAACTGGTGGGGCAAGGAAGAACGGGGAAAGGCATTTGGTTTTTATACAATGGCAGCTGGTTTCTCTTCAGTTATAACTTTTTTATTGTCAGTGGTTTTATTGCAGCAGGGCTGGGAATGGCGCTGGCTTTTCCGGGTGCCGGTTCTGTTTCTTTTACTGGGCATCATTGTCTTTTTCTTATTTGCAAGAAGTAAACCGTCCGACATTGGTTTTGACGACTTATATGAAGAAACCTCCAAAGCAAACCGAATTAGTTGGAAAGAAAGATACCGTGTTGTTTTCAGTAACCGGAAATTTATGATTGCCTGTATTGCTATGGGGTTTGAAAGCATGGCCCGGTATGGATTGGTATTCTGGGTGCCTATTCATTATCTGGGCAAAGACTGGAGCAACAACCCACATTACTTATGGGTGACCGTTTTAGTGCCTTTGGGCATGGCTATAGGTGCGCTTACTTTTGGCAACATTTCCGATACTATTTTTAAGTCTAACCGCCCTGCTTCTATACGCTTCGGCATTTCAATGAGTGCGCTGATTTCTCTGATTATTTTCTTCCTGCCGGCCGGCAATATTGGAGTGATTGCTATTTTGTTGCTTTCTGCAGGTTTTTTTGTGTACGGCCCTCAAGCCAACTTCTGGCCCATGAGCCCGGAACTTTTAGGTGAACAATTCGTAGGAACCGGTGTAGGAATTATGAACATGACAGCCTATGTATTTGCCGCATTAGGTGAACCTTTGCTGGGAAGAGTCATAGATGTTACACACAACACTTCATATATCTTTTTGGTCATTGCAATACTCTGTGTTTGTTGTGCCATAACCATTTCATTTGTGAGAAAAACGAAATTAAAAAAGATAAATGCGCCTTTGGATTATGTTGCATTGGAAAGCAAACCATAATCTTCGTAAATGAATCTAAACTATTTAACTAAGATTGAAAATCATTTGTGCCATTGATTTCAATGCCCTCAACGACACAAAATAAAAAGCCTTCCAACTTAATTGTTGGAAGGCTTTTTATTTTGATGTCAGGATATTTTTATCAAAAAAAATCTTTATGAAATTTTTAAAATTAATAATAAATAATTATATTAGTGTCGTGATTAGTAAAACACCATAACCCCTAAACCACTATCACCACCATGAAAGCCAGTAAATTCCACTACTCAACACATTATTGGGTTCAGTCTGATAATCTTTCGATTTTGCTTCAACGCATAAGGTATCGACAACTCAAGTGAAGTATTGCTTCATAAAAGGTTAGCTATCGCTCCAAAACATAACAAGTATTCACATCAATTCAATTAAATCTACAATCATGACAGAACAATTAAACCAGTTCGGAATGGGTGCACGCTTTATTCCGCCAAACCAGTTAGATGAAATCGATCTCGGTCCTTTAAGACAATTAATAGGGCAATGGGAAAGTGTTGTTTTACCTCCGCAAGCCGGCTCTTCCACTCCCACCGCAAGTGGATGGAACGTGATATCCGTACCGGCAGAAAAAGGCTTTATATTTGAGGTTATCCCCTACAAGGAAAACCTTAAATTTTCAGCAGTAGCAGTAGAAGCCGGAAACCGCGGTCCGGTCATCAACGGCACGCAGTTCAACCAGGAAATTACAGGGCTGTTTTACGAGCAGCAGATTATCAGCGTTTGCGATACAGATTTTTGCAATGAGCGGGGATTTAAAAATGGAACAGTCATTCATGCCGAAACCGGTTTGTTTCTCTACATTACGAATTATAGCAGTGGTCTTAATATTGCCCGCTTAGGTACGGTACCACACGGCAATGCATTACTGGCATTGGGTAATGCAACAGATAGTACAGATCCGGGAACAACTTTTTTCCCTGAAAGCAGCGCCCTGGCATTTAACCTTGATGGCTCGGCTCCGGGCGGCCTTGGTTATAATGAAAATATTACACTTGATCCGCAGTTTGCCGAGTTTAATCAGGTTGACCCTAATACTTTCCTGCAATCGACACTCGAACAAATTGTAGGTTCAGGATCAGTTACAAGTATGACCACATTCGATTTGACAACAAAAAATCCGGATGCAACCGGCGGTATACTTAATATTCCATTTATACAATCCAATGTTACCGCTACCACAATGGATTTCACGTTATGGCTTGAAAATATCTCAGGTGGTAGTGAAACCGAATTATTGCAATATTCACAAACCGTCAATCTTGTATTTCCACTTGGAGGCAATGTAACACCTATTGTGTGGCCGCATATTAGTATCAGTACAATGAAAAGGATGCCGGAAGTATTAAAGCAGGCAAATAAGGCAGAGATGCTTAAATCGTCGGCTTTATCATCAGGCAATACGCCGGGTGTACCGCAATTATAAGCAATGAAATATTGATAAAAGGTTAGTTGATTTTTGCGATAGTTTTTATTAAATCACACCAACCTATCTTATAATAAAGCCTTGCAAGATATTTTGCAAGGCTTTATTATAAAACAAAAACGTCTATACGGGCATAAGATTTAATTGTCCCATATGATAGCTTTGATGATTGGTTCTGCTGAAAAGCACATTTAATTTATTCCTTAAGGGTTCTTTTGCAAAATCCTCTTCTGAAACGGAAGCATGCCTTCCTATCCATTCTGCCGTGGTCATTTTACCAAAATGATCGGCAAGTGCAATATTGAGCTTTTCCCAGTCCTCTTTTAATGTTTGGATAGATGGCAAATCAGTAACTGTTTTATCTGCAGCTTTAATAAATATTGCATCATATTGCGGAAACAATCTTTCTCCCAGCATAAACAACTGTTGCATGCCGTCATTCACTGCAATAAGATGGCCTAACAAATAGATTGCCCTGTTTTTACCCGGTGCAATTTCATTCATATAAGCCGCATCGTCATATTTATTGAAAAAATTTGTAACAGTTTTGTTTTGTGCAGCCCAGACGTTAATAGCTTGTTGGATAACCTGCTCCGTATAGTTTTGTACAATTGTTGAATCTTGCATTGTAGTTTTGTTTTAGATTTAATTCAGATTTGCCTGCTAAGTTAGAAGTTAAGATGCCTGCAATTGAAGATGGAAGCATTGATAATATTAATAACAGTATTTAAATTCAATTCGGAAAATCAATAACAGTTTGCTTAATATTCCTGATTTTTGCAACAAATCATTATTCCGTCATCATGCCAGAGCAAGCAGCAAACATTCCCGCATCCAGCTTTGAATTCCTTCAATTATTAAAACAAAATAATAATCGGGAATGGTTCAATGAACATAAAGAAATGTTTATAAAACAGCAATCGTTTATCGAAGCATTTGCAGACTCACTATTGGCCGAAATGAATGTACATGACCTGATTGAAACTGCATCCGGCAAAAAAAGCCTTCACCGCATTTATCGCGATACGCGTTTCTCCAATGATAAAACACCTTATAAAACCAATTGGAGCGGCAGCTTCAGAAGAGCTACAAAGCAACGGCGGGGCGGTTATTATTTTCATATAGAGCAGGGCAACAGTTATGTTACCGGAGGCTTCCACGGCCCCAATGCAGACGATCTGAAACGCATACGTGAAGATATCGGTTACGATGCCCAACCCTTAAGAAAGATATTAAAAAGCAAATCCTTTATTACAACTTTCGGGGCTTTGCAGGGCGAACAACTAAAGACAAGCCCAAAAGGCTTTGACACAAACAATGATGGAATAGACTTGTTACGCTACAAGCAATTCATACTGATAAGAAGATTTACCGATGAAGAAGTGTTAAGCAATTCCTTTTTGAAAGAAGTAAACCAAACTTATAAGAATATGCGGCCTTTCTTTGATTATATGAGCGATGCGTTATCAACCGACACAAATGGCTTGCCAATTAAATAAAATTGAAACAGCTTACCGGCTTTGTACAAGCAAATCCTGACGTTCAAATCTGTTATGCCCCTTCAGCGGCAGATTAAGGCATTTACCCGTTTTGTGTTCTGATGTAAATTCAAATCCCAGCAATTCGGCAATGGTAGCAGCCAGTTGCTTTTGATAAATGGTTTGTTCCGTTTTCACTTCGCCCAATGGCAAAATATCAGGGCCTAATACCGCCATCCATATTTCCTTGCTCCCTTTAATAAAAAACAAATGGTCTGTCCATGTATTGGTTTTAAAACCGCGACCGTGGTCTGTTGTTATAATGATCGTCGTATTGTCTTTGTAAAATTCATCCGTTTGAATATAATACCATAACTCGGCAATCATGCGGTCTACCTGATTCATTGATTGCAGATATTTATCGTAATGGCCGTGATGAGCAAATTCATCCGCCTCTCCGAACGAAATCAACGCTACTTTAGGATGATGTGCCTGTATATAATTCTTGGCACCTATAAAAGTCAGAGCATCCAATCGTGTATTATCTTCCTGGGGGAATAATTGCTGAACCTGATTGATTTTCACAACCTGGCTATCTTCTTCTGCAATGGGTTCGTAACCGCTGTTTATCGGTATATTGCTTCTGCCTTCATTTAAAATAAAAGGAAAGATATTCCATGACGTAAATGCAACAACGCTGTCGTGATAATGGCTTTGCTTATTTAAAAATTCAAGCACGTTAGTATTCTTATTCAACACCGGAGTATTGGGTACAAATTTTGAGTCAGGATAGCCGGTGAATATTTCATTATAACCGGGGTAGGAAAATTTATAGTTATTAGTAACATCCATGTTATTGCCATAAACCCGGTTACCATATACCTGCCCCTTACTGGCAACAACATTCCAAAAGAAAGGCATCAATTTTTTTCTTCTTGCTAATGTATCAGTATCCCAAAACAAAGAACGTATAATGTCAGTATTCTCCACATAAGAACCATCATTTAAAATGGCCTCATTGGCGCCCTGAAATAACTCCTGCCATCTGATTCCGTCGATAGTAATGATAAATAAGTTAGGAGGGACCTGGGTGTTTGTTCGGGCATTTAAGGAAACAAAACCCAATACACACAGTAAGGATAGAAATGTTTTCATATCTTTTGGTTTATCAAAGAAACCAAGACAATGTAACCGAAATATGAGCCCTGTGTTAAACTAATAATATTTCAGTAAAACCCTTTACTGCATTGAATTTCAATAAAATCAACTAAAGAAATACAATTGTTGAATGAATATATTTTAAACAGAATATTACGTTTTGATTACCGAATTGGAAACACCGCATTAGCGCAATGTCAATTAAACATTATGTTTGATTTCTGCGAAATTTCTAACGATTTCCGGCTATAAGTTTGCGCTCAGTAAATGCAACCTCATGGTGAATCGAAAGAAAATATTGCTGATTACCGGATCCATGAATCAAACAACTCAGATGATTGGCATCGCCAACCAGCTTAAAGATTATGATTGCTGGTTCAGTCAATTATTTACGGATAACAGGATCATTAATTTCCTCATCAATAAGACCCGCCTTTTAGATGGTACAGTTATCTCAAAACCATTTAAAGCCATAACAGAGAAATACCTTAAGGAAAATAATTGCAAGATAGATTACAAAGCAAAACTGAATCAATATGATCTGGTAATATTTTGCAGTGATATGCTGGTTCCTAAAAGGATGCTGCAACAAAAAACGGTTTGGGTACAGGAGGGTATGATTGACAAAATAACATGGATAAGTTACCTGATAAAATTATTCAAACTACCTTCTATATTATCTTTCAATACATCATTGAACGGCACAAGTAATAAATGCGATCTGTACTGCACTGCCTCAGAAGGGTACAAAGAATATATTACTAAAATGGGGACGGATGCATCGAAAGTGGTAGTAACCGGCATTCCCAATTATGACAATGCAAGACAATATTCAGACAACGATTTCCCGCATTATGGTTATGTAATGGTTGCTACAAGCGACATGCGCGAAACTGCAAGATTTGAAAACAGGCCTGCATTTATAAAGAAATGCGTGGCTATTGCTAATGGCAGACAGTTATTGTTTAAACTCCATCCGAATGAGGATACAGAAAGAGCCATAAAAGAAATAAGGCAGAACGCACCGGACAACGCCATGATATTTACAGTTGGCAATACACAGGAAATGATTGCCAACTGCGAAGAGCTTATAACTCAATACTCGACAGTGGTTTATACAGGGATAAGCCTTGGCAAGAAAGTTCATTCCTGGTTTGATGTTGAAAGGTTAAAGAAACTCGCGCCTGTACAAAACAATGGAAGCTCTGCAAAACATATAGCAGCATTGTGTTCCGGCATGATCACGCAGCAAAGCAATATCCATAGCATGCCTATATACAAGTCTCAGCATGCGGAAGCATTATTTGATTCATCCATCAAAAATGAGTGTGTGTATGCAGGATAAAATCGTAGTTGTCATTCAGGCGCGCATGACGTCAAGCAGATTACCGGGAAAGGTTCTGATGCCTGTTCTTGGTAAAAGCCTTTTGATGCGGATGATTGAGCGGGTTAAAAGGACAACATATCCCATAACTGTTGTGATAGCAACCTCTACAGACAAGAGCGATGATGTAATTGAAGATGAAGCAAAGCGAAATGATATTGCATGTTATAGAGGAAGCCTTGACAATCTTCTGGAACGTCACTATGAGGCAGCTCAGCTACATAATGCTGATTTAGTTATTAAAATACCATCAGACTGCCCTTTGATAGACGCAAAAGTCATTGACAAAACCATAGATGTTTATTATAAACACGGCAGGATATATGATTATGTAAGTAACCTTCATCCTGCAACATACCCTGACGGAAATGATGTTGAAATAATGACGATGGATTGCCTGAAAAGGGCGCAGGAAATGGCTAAGAATCCGTGGGAGCTGGAGCATACAACTCCTGTTATATGGGAACATCCGGAACATTTCAATATAGGCAATCATATATGGCAGACAGGCTTTGATTGTTCTATGACACATCGCTTTACCATTGACTATATAGAAGATTATGCCTTCATTCTGAAAGTATTCGAAATGCTTTATCCCGTTAAGCCACACTTTAGTTGTAACGACATATTACAACTACTGGAAGAGCATCCTGAAATCTATCAGCTAAATGAAAAATATATAGGTGTAAACTGGTACAGAAATCATCTCTCTGACCTTAAAACCGTCTCTGCCGGACAAACAAAACTGATTTAAAAAAATTGCAAGAATATGAATCTGCATACTACTACTACCTTTAAACATCTTGAAGATATTGCATTGAAAGTACGCAGCCATGTAGTTAAAATGGCTACAAACGGAGGATGCTTTATCGGAGCTTCTCTTTCTGCTGTAGATGTATTGGTTTATCTCTATACAGAATATCTGAATATCCACAGTGCCAACCTCAATGATCCGGAACGTGATTATTTATTATTGTCCAAAGGACACGATGTACCGGCCTTATATGGAACATTTGTGGAGCTGGGTTTATTGGAAGGTGACAGATTGGGTAACCATTTGTTGTTAGACGACCATATTTACTGGCATCCGAATGTCAAAATAAAAGGTGTGGAATTTCATTCAGGCTCACTGGGACACTTACCTTCCGTAGCTATAGGTATTGCCATTGACATCAAGTTGAGAAACGGTAAAAACAAAGTAGTCTGTGTACTTGGCGATGGTGAATTAAACGAAGGTACCTGCTGGGAAGCCGCTCTGGTAGCCAACGCATACAAGCTGGATAATTTGATTTTTGTTATAGACAGAAATCAGTTTCAGGCCAATATGGCAACCGAAGATTTAATCCCCTTAGAACCTTTAAAAGACAAATTTGAATCGTTTGGCGCAGTGGTAAGAAGAATAGACGGACATGATTTCGCCCAAATAGATGAAGCATTTTCTGCTTTGCCATTTGAAGAAGGTAAACTTCAGGTAATCATCGCCGATACCATTCGCGGAAAAGGCTTGCCAAGTATTGAACGCAGGGCCGACAGATGGTTTTGCAACTTCACCACCGACGAAATAGAACAATTACTCCAGGAACTATACGGAGAACCGCAGGCCTTTCTTACATCTAACACTTTAGTAGTACGATAATATGACTTACGAACAATTATTGACGCAAACTGCAACAGCAGATGATAAATATATTGTAATGACCGCCGAAAACAGAGCATTGGTAAGAAATATTCCCAGTGTTTTAGGCAACAGATTCGTGGATACGGGCATCACCGAGCAGACTATGGTGGGCGCAGCAGCAGGGCTTGCATTAAGAGGTCGTGTTCCCGTTGTACACGCACTGACAAGCTTCCTTACAATGCGTGCCTTTGAATTTATCAGAACCGACGTTGGCATTCCTTCTTTACCTGTAAAACTAAGCGGTTTCATACCGGGTTTCCTGTCAGATGGCAATGGGCCTACACATCAGGCTTTAGAAGACATTTCATTGATGCGTGGCATTCCGAACATGGAAGTCTATGCACCTGCCGATGAAGATGATTTAGTTAAAATGTTGCCATATATATGGTCAACACCACGCCCTGCTTATGTCAGAATCAACACCAGGACAACAGATTATATACATAGTGATTACGAACCCGGTAAAGCCGAAATAGTAGCAACAGGAACCGACATTACATTTCTTACTTATGGCTTGATGTTTGAGCAATGCTTACAGGCCATGAAACACCTTAAACAGGAAGGAAAATCTGTCGGGCTTATTAATTTCCGCTCATTAAAACCTTTTGATGAATCCGCTTTATTACAAGCCGTTGCAGACAGTAAATTATTGATTACGGTTGAAGACCATTTCTTAACCGGAGGGCTTTACACTATTGTAGCAGAAACATTACTGAAACATAAAACCACGGCTGATGTAATACCTTTTGCATTGGCAGAAAAATGGTTTAAGCCTGCATTATTGCCCGATGTATTGAAATACGAAGGCTTTACCGGAAAACAAATAGCCGAAGAAATTTTAGGCTATAAAATCCATACAGAAGAAACAGTAATGCAAGCTCCTGCATTTGCAGAATAAAACACCTCATTTAAAAGTAAAAAAACAACATGCCAAATACAGTTTCGTTCAACTCAGATTTTCCGCAGATAACGCAATCCGATGCACTTTACGAAAGAGCATTGAAAGTTCAGAAACCGGTAACACAAACACTTGCAAAGGGTCCCGGACAATTTACCAAAGGCATTGCTCCTAAATACTTACAAAAAGGCAAAGGTTCGCATGTATGGGACGTTGACGGAAATGAATATATTGATTTTAACAGTGCTATAGGCCCCATTTCTCTTGGATATGCCTACCCTGCCGTTGATCAGGCTATTATGAAACAATTGGAGGATGGCATTACTTTTTCATTAATGCATCCGCAGGAGGTAGAACTTTCTGAATTGATTCAACAGATAATACCAAATGCAGAAGCCGTTAAAATCTCTAAAACAGGTGCGGATGTATGCTCTGCAGCCATTCGCGTAGCAAGGGCATTTACAGGAAGAGATAAGGTTTATTGCTGCGGTTATCATGGCTGGCATGATTGGTATATCGGTATCACAAGCCGTAACTCAGGCGTTCCCCAGGCAACGCAGTCGCTGACCTATACCTTTGAATACAATGATATAGAATCGCTGAAAGCTGCGCTGGATGAAGATGTTGCCGCTATTATCCTTGAGCCTTTCATTTTTGCAGCACCCAACGAAGGTTACCTGCAGGAATTAATTGCCATCTGCAAAGAAAACGGAACGCTGGTAATTTTTGATGAAATGTGGACCGGCTTCCGTATTGCACTGGGCGGCGCTCAGGAGTATTTCAATGTAAAACCTGATTTGGCTGTTTATTCCAAAGCATGTGCCAATGGTATGCCGATTGCACTCCTGACTGGTCGTGCTGATGTCATGGAACTGTTTAATAACGAAGTATTCAGTTATACAACCTTTGGCGGCGAAGCGTTATCGCTTGCTGCCTGTATCGCAACAATCAATGAGTTAAAAGACAAACAGGTACCGGAATACCTGGATGCAAAAGGAAAGATCATAAAAGAAGCGTACAATAGAATTGCAAGAGAAAACGGTATGGAAAACATGACCTCCTGTATCGGTTACAATTGCCGTACCATGATTACTTTTTCTCCTGAAGCCGGAAATGCATTGGCATTGAAAACATTGATGCAGCAGGAAATGATCAAACGCGGTATTCTGTGGGCCGGATTTCACAACATGTGTTTCAGCCATACAGATGAAGATATCAACTATACTATTGAAGCGTACCAGGATGTAATACCTCTAATTAAAACCGCCATAGAAAACGGAAAAATTGAATCTTATTTAAAGGGCGAAATACTTGAAGCCGTGTTCCGCAAAGTAAGTGACTACAACATCAAACCAAGAACCCTTTCAACAGTAGAATAAGATGGAATTATTTTCTTTAAAAGATAAAGTATCTGTCGTAACGGGCGCATTGGGTCTGATTGGCAAGAAACATTGTGAAGCTTTGGCTGATGCGGGATCAAGTGTCATAGTCGCAGATATAGATGAAGAAAAGGCCATCGCATTTGCGGCATCCTTGGGAAGAGAGCATACCGGAGTTTATCTGGATGTAACAAACGAAGCTTCCATACAGGATTTAAAAAACGTCATAATAGAGCGATATGACAGATTGGATGTATTGGTAAATAATGCCGCTATAAACGACATGTTCGAAAATCCGGCTTTGGCAAGAGAACATTCCGCATTTGAAAATTACCCTTTGTCCGCCTTCCAGAAATCAATAGACGTAAATATTACAGGCGTTTTCCTTTGTTCTCAGATATTAGGCCAGATTATGGTAGAACAGGAATCAGGAAGCATTATCAATATTGCTTCAACTTATGGTATAGTAGGCCCGGATCAAAATATTTATAAAGATGAATTTGGCGAACAGATTTTTTACAAATCGGCTGCATACCCTGTTACAAAAGGCGCGGTAATTAGTTTCACCAGATTTCTTGCCGCTTACTGGGGACACAAAGGCATCCGTGTAAACACATTGTCACCAGGCGGAGTTTCAAATAACCAGGACGATTTTTTTATTCAAAACTATGCTGCCAAAACGTTGTTGGGTCGCATGGCAACCTCATCCGATTATCAAGGAGCATTAGTCTTTTTGGCAAGCGATGCCTCTCAATATATGACAGGAGCGAATCTGGTGGTGGACGGTGGCTGGACAGCAATTTAATTTTAAAATTTATACACATGAACAAAGAAATGATTAAAGTAAAAGCAAAACAAATCCAATTGTTGCTTACTGACTGCGATGGCGTTCTTACCGATGCCGGTGTATATTATAATGAGCAAGGCGAGGCCATGAAAAAGTTCAATCTTCGCGATGGCATGGCCGTTAACCGTCTGAGACAATTTGCAGGCATTGAAACAGGCATTATTTCCGGAGAAGACTCTCCATCGTTATTCAAAAGAGCAGAGAAGCTGAATATTGTGGAAGTACATGGCGGCATTAAAGATAAAGCCGCATTATTGAAATCCATGCTGGAACGTTTTGAAATTTCAGGAGAGAACGTTGCCTACATAGGCGATGATCACAATGATCTTGAAATCATGAAACTTGTCGGCTTAACTGCCTGCCCGGCAGATGCATTGCATGCAGTTAAAGAACAGGCAGATTACATATGCTCACACATGGGCGGTCATGGCTGCTTTCGTGAATTTGCAGAATTGATTATTGATGCCAATACGGCACGTTCAACCGTTGTCAATTACAAAGGCGAAGTCACTTTAAATAATGGGCGCATAATCGGCCAGGACCAACCTTGCTATATTATAGCAGAAATTGGTATTAACCATAATGGATCATTGGATATTGCCAAGCAATTAATTGACGAAGCTGTGGCTGCAAAGGCTTGCGCCGTTAAATTCCAGAAACGTACTCCTGAAATTTGTGTTCCTAAAGATCAATGGGAAGTAATGCGTGATACACCATGGGGAAGGATGACCTATATAGATTATAAAAGAAAAACAGAATTCGGTGTGGAGGAATATGCTGCAATAGACCAATATTGTAAGGAGAAGGGCATTGACTGGTTTGTATCTCCATGGGATGTTGACTCTGTTGACTTCATGGAAAAATTTGATACAGTGATGTATAAATTAGCATCTGCCTGCCTTACAGATTTTGACCTTATAAAAAAGATATTACTGACAGGAAAGCCGCTTATGCTTTCAACCGGTATGAGCACAATAAAAGAAATTGAAGATGCAGTAGCTTTGATTAAGAGCTATGATGAATCTTATCCTTTCTTTATTGCGCATTCAACGTCTGCTTATCCTTGCAAGCTGGAAGAATTAAATTTAAAGATGATTCCGACACTGATGAAGAAATTCCCGGGCATACCTGTGGGTTATTCAGGTCATGAAACAGGACTATCCACTACTGTAGCTGCGGTGACATTGGGAGCAACTTTTGTTGAACGTCACTTTACTTTAGATAGAGCAATGTGGGGTTCAGACCATGCTGCATCTGTTGAACCACAAGGCTTTCACCGTTTGGTAAGAGATATCAGAGATGTTGAAACGGCAGCAGGAGACGGCATCAAAAAGGTATATGAATCAGAAATGGGCCCGATGAAAAGATTGCGCGTAAACATCAATCCCATTCAAACAGAAATTAACCCGGCATTAGAAATGGCATGATCCAGGACAGATTATTAATTATTACTTCGGTTATTCTTGCTATCTGGACAATCATTATTATAACATGGGAACGTAAAGCTCCCTATCGCAAAGGCCTTCCTCTTTTCAGGGAAGGCTTTTGGATAGATTTGATATGGTACACCATCATTCAGAGCTTTGTCCTGAAAATTGTAATATTTGATTTCATTATTGCCCCCATCCAGCTACATTTTGACTGGAGTTCATGGCAGGGTATAAGCAAGTGGCCTGTTGCACTACAGGTTTTATTTTTCTTTGTTATGCATGACTTCTATATCTATTGGTTTCATAGATTTCAGCATAGCAATAAATATTTCTGGAGAATACATGAAGCCCATCATTCCGGCAAAGAAGTGGATTTTCTATCCGGTTCAAGATCACATGTTCTGGAAATTATTATAAACCAGACTATCGAATTCGGACCTATAATACTATTGGGGGCTTCTCCTGAAGTCATCCCGATAAAGGCTTTGATTGATTCTATGTATGGAATGTTTATCCATGGGAATATTAATGTGCGGATGGGGAAACTGAAATATATTTTCAATTCCCCTGAGCTGCATTTATGGCATCATGCAAATTATAAGGAAGTGTTTCACGCAAACTTTGCAACAAAGCTTTCGCTGTGGGATTATTTATTCAAAACAGTATATTTTCCAAAAAACAGGCCCGGCAATAGAAATGAAAACTGGGGTCTGTATTATGATTATCCCAAAGACTATTTCCTGCAACATGCATTTTCAATTAAGCGGTTTGAAGAAAGGAAATTATTAAAATACGCCTGGTTCAGATGGTATTATTATCTGCGTCCTAATATATTGATGATGATATTTTCAAAAATATGGAAGACACTCAAAAAAACAAATAGCCCCGAAAGACATGCTGCATCAGGCCTTTCAGAACATAAAAAGATAAATACAGAAGAGGTTGAAACATTCTGAATTCATCGTCATCACTCAACATAACATTGAAAAAATAACAACATATATGGCCAATTGGCTTTCCTGGTTTTATTTAATACTTGCTGCTGTCTTTGAAGCTGTATGGACTTATTGTTTGAAATCAATGCAATTCAAAAATTTGAAACAATTAAACCTGAGTAACTTTTTTGTTCCGGATATAGGCCTGACAATTCTTGCACCTTTTGCGGGCTATGTCGTTTTTGGTATAGCCAATGTATTTTTCTTTTCATTGGCAACACGCCAGATTCCTTTGGCAACAGCATTTGCCGTATGGACAGGCGCAAGTCTATTATTTATTAAAATTTGCGAAGTATTGTTCTTTCATCAAAAAACCTCAGTCCCTGAAGTGCTATTTATGATGATGATTATGGCCGGGATTATAGGTTTAAAATTCATCGATATAAAAGTTACATAGTAATTCAGGCTGCTGATTCTTAACAAAAATTGTACTTTTTGGTAACACATTAAATACATTAGGTACAAACCTTTGCAGCTTATTTAAAACAGTAAAGCATGCAAACACAACTACACAAGCTACTATTAGGAACAAGCGTTTTTATGGCATTTGCCATTAGCTCGTCGGCGCAGGTTACCACTTCGGGTATTACAGGCTTTATCAGTGACAGCGGTAATCAACCTGTTCCGGGAGCAACCGTAAAAGCCATTCATCAATCTTCCGGAACCGTGTATAATACCATTACACAGGCAAACGGGAATTATTCTATTCAGGGCATGCGTCCGGGAGGGCCATATATGGTAGTACTTACCAATATAGGATTTTCCCCGGACACAGCAAAAGACGTTTACTTGTCTTTAGGTGAGAATTTTATCCTTAACGAAAAAATGGTTGAAGAAGAATCTGATCTGGAAGGTGTAACAATTGTAGCTAATAATAATCCGATATTGGCAGGAGACCGTACCGGAGCATCTACAAGGCTTAATAACAAAACGCTGAATCAGTTACCTACAATCAACCGTAGTCTTACTGACTTTACAAGATTGACGCCTCAGGCAAACGGGAATGGCTTTGCAGGAAGGGACGGCCGTTATAACAATATGCAGATAGATGGTGCAAATTTCAATAACGGGTTCGGATTGAGCTCGGATGCATTACCGGGAGGAGGTAATCAACCGGTTTCATTAGATGCTATTGAAGAAGTATCTGTAAACATTGCACCTTATGATGTACGCCAGACGGGCTTTACAGGTGCAGGTATCAATGCCGTTACGCGTTCGGGTACAAATGAATTCACAGGTTCTGTTTATGGCTACCTTCGTCCGCGCAGCTTTACCGGCTTAAACGTTGAAGATAATAAACTAAGCGACAGAAGCAGGAACAAGAACGTTAACGCAGGATTTAGAATCGGCGGTCCTATTATCAAAAACAAGCTATTTTTCTTTGCCAATTTCGAATATGAAAACAGGCAATCCAATGGTAATAACTGGTTAGCAGCAAGACCGGGATTGACAGGCTCTGATGTTACATCAGTACAGGCTTCAGATTTAGAGGCTGTAAGCAATTACTTAAAAACAAAGTACGGTTATGATCCGGGTGCTTATGAGAACTATGCCAATAACTATTTTACAAAAAATACCAAAGCATTGGTTCGTTTAGATTGGAACATCAACGAAAAAAATAAATTCACCATACGTTATAACCAGATGCTGGGTTCCAGCTTTGGAGAAGCCAACGGAAATTCAGGTCCCAACCCGCGTTCAGGCGTAAACCGTGTCAGCAACAAATCCGTAACTTTCGAAAACGGTAACTACACCAATAAGAACAAAGTTTTCTCTTTAACAGCAGAGTTAAACAGTACTATTACCAGTAAGATTTCCAATCAACTTATTGCTACTTATTCCAGAATACAGGATACACGTGCAACTCCGGGCAGTTTATTCCCGTTTGTAGATATTGGAAACGGTGACACTGTTAAGGGAAATTACACCAACTATATGAGCTTCGGTACGGAATTGTTTTCCTACAATAACGATGTTATCAATAACAACTATTCCGTTACCGATAACCTTTCCTACACAACAGGCAAACATAACTTTACAGCCGGCCTTAGCTTTCAGTTGATGAATTACGGCAATAGCTATATGCGTGAAGGAGCTTCTTACTATCGCTATTACAATGTATCGGATTTCCTTGCAGGCGCAGCTCCTATTTCTTATGCCACAACTTATCCTTATGCAGGAAATGATGGCTATGCAAGGGTAAATTTTGGCCTGATGGGCGCTTATGTACAGGATAGGATTGCCGTGAATCCTAAGTTGAATGTAACAATAGGATTACGTGCAGATATGCAATTGTTCTTAGACAATCCTCCATCAAATCCTGCGGCAGATACGCTTACCTTATTGAATGAAAAAGGAAAACCGACACATTACAGCACCGGCAACTGGCCTAAATCAGTACCATTATTGTCGCCGCGCGTAGGCTTTAACTACGATGCATTAGGTAACGGCAAATTAAAAGTTCGCGGTGGTACCGGTATCTTTACCGGAAACATTCCTTTCGTATGGTTTACCAATATGCCTACCAATGCAGGTGTAATACAAGCGCAGTTTGAGCCGGTAGATAAAGGCACGCTTGCCCAGATTACCCATCTGGAAGCTGACCCTGCTTATTGGCCGAATCATTTAACAAACAGTTTCCCCAACAGTCCGAGTTCCAAGCCACCAAGCGGCGTAAACTATGTTTCTCCTGATTTTAAAATGCCTCAGGTATGGCGTACCAATATAGGTGCCGATTACAAGTTGCCAGGCCTGCCATTGATAGCTACAGGCGATGTTATTTTTTCTAAAGACATAAATGCCATTTATCAGTTTAATGCCAACAGGAAAGCAGCAACAGAGACGTTGAACTATTCTGGTGATGACCGCGACCTTTGGACAAATACAAATGCTGCCAGATATAACAATGCCGTTGGCGCAGTCATTCCGGTTTTAAGCAATACAAGCAAAGGTTATTCAATGGCTGCTACAGCGGGTATTACGTTAACCAATTGGAAAGGATTCTCAGGTACCTTATTTTATACCTATTCTTTATCGAAAGATATTTCAGGCAATCCGGGCTCTGCAGCAGGTTCAGCATGGAGCAATAATTATTCTGTAAATGATCCTAACGAGCAACGCTTAGGCTATTCGCAGTTCGCAGTACCTCACCGTATCGTTGGTTCATTATCTTATCGCAAAGAATATCTTAACCATTTAGCTACTACCGTTTCATTGGTATATACCGGATCAAGCCAGGGCCGTTTTGCCTACACTTATTCAAATGATATCAACAACGATGGAGTTACTTTAGATTTATTATACCTGCCGACCAATCCTTTGGATTTAAAATTTGTTGATTACACTGCTAAAAATTCTGATGGTTCGTCTGTTACAGTCGATGCGGCAACTCAGTACAAAGCTTATCAGATGTTTGTAAACAACGACAGAAACCTTAGCAATAACTTAGGTGGTTATGCAGAGCGTAATAACGGCTTATTGCCATGGCTAAACCGTTGGGATTTCCGTTTGTTGCAGGACATATTTGTAACTGACAATAATAAAGGCCGTCGCCATACATTACAGTTTAGCTTAGACATTCTGAACTTAGGTAATTTGCTTAACAAAAACTGGGGCATAAGACAAGAGCTTAATAACGGAAGTTTGTATAATTATGGTTTATTAAAAGTTGTCAGCACTTCTGCAGACGGTGTTCCTACTTTCAATATGAACTATATATTGGATGCAAACGGCAAAGTGGTTCTGCCTACGTCGCCATTCAGAAGTTCATTCTCAACAAACAGTACATGGGGAATGCAGGTTGGCTTACGCTATAGCTTCTAATACCTCTTATTTTATAAAATCAAAGGTTGCCGGTCGGAAGATCGGCAACCTTTTTACATAAGCACATTTTTGGATTACGTGCAATTTTCAATATCCGCTTGGTGTATAATAAATAATGTTTAATTGATATTAAATAAACTATTAATTAATACAAGAGATCGAATTTTATTATTCACATTATAAACCAAAAATATGAAAAAACTATTGTTTACATTTCTCATAGCTCTCATCGCTATGTTCAGCCAGGCACAGTCTGTGTACGTAAATGGCTTTGGCGCAAGCACTGCATCACCTGCCGATCCGCCCTCAACTCTTGATGCCAATCTTTCAACCGGTTCATGGACTATAGCATCCGGCTCTTTTTCTTCACTGGCAGGTGCTACCGGTGAAGCTTTGTCTATGAGTAGCGCAACAGCCACTACCAATACCTGGATGCTCCCCCTTACCGTAACCGCAGCTCATAGCCTGGCTCTTACCTCTTTCAGCTTCTGGAACCGGGCAAGCGCCACAGGCTATACCAACTGGCAATTAGATGTAAATGGCACCGTCATCGGCAGCGGTAGCGTTTCTGCTTCCGGCGCCAGTACAGGTACCATTAGCATTTCAGGCCCGGCCTTAACAGCAGTAAGCGCGTTGACCGGATCTGTAAATGTACATCTCGTATGGAGTGGCGGCACGCATGGCAGTACCGGCACAGGTCGTCTTGACAATTTTACCCTGAACGGAACCACCACCACCAGTGGTTGCAGCGGCACACCTGCTAACGGTACGGCTACCGCAAGCATTACAAGTCTTTGCAGCGGGAACACCACTACCCTTACACTGTTCGGCGCTTCAACAGGCGCAGGTATATCTTACCAATGGCAGTCATTTGTTTCCGGCGCATGGTCAAATATAAGCAGCGCCAACAGTCTTACTTACACTACACCTGCACTCAGCGCCAATGCTTATTATCGCTGCACAACTACTTGTTCAAATTCCGGCCTTTCAGGTAATTCAAATATAGATACCATTACCGTCCATCCTTTACCTGCACCTTCTATCAGCGGTACTGCATCTATATTCTCAGGTGCCAGTACCAATCTTACCTTTACAGGTACCACAGGCGATACCATAACCTATACAGATGGCACTACACCTGCAGTTACTGTTATTTCAGGTATGAGTTCAGTAGTGAGCGTATCACCGACAGTCAGCACCACTTATTCTATTACCAGTGCCACTTCGTCTTTCGGTTGTACGCAAAGCATTAGCGGACAGTCAGCTACCGTAACTATCATTTCTCCAACAGACACTATCCCTACCCGCGACAACAATCTGGCTATGGGTAACCCAAGTGGCGCCACCACAGCTACTACAGACAGCAACAATTATCTGATAACAAAATACCAGTACACGCTGTCTTACAATAATCACAACGGCATGGCCAACTGGGTAAGCTGGCACCTGAGCCGCGCCTGGACAGGCACAAGCACGCGTTGCAACTGTTTTACACAAGATGCAGCATTGCCTGCAGGCTATTACAAAGCTTCAACAGGCAACTACACTAATACAGGTTTCGACAGAGGCCATCTGTGTCCTTCTGCCGATCGTAATGGCAATGACACAGACAATGCCGTTACTTATAAGATGACAAACATTAGTCCGCAGGCGCCTATATTGAACGAACAGACCTGGGCCGCGCTTGAAGATTATTGCCGCCAGCTCACACTCGAAGGTTATGAAACGTACATCATAGCGGGCGCTTACGGAACCGGTGGTTCCGGCGATACAGGCGGGACTACAAATAATATTGCTTCCGGAAAGATCAACGTACCCGATCATTTCTATAAAATAGTAGTTGTATTGCCCGTAGGTTCAAACGATCTTTCCCGTGTTGATACTAATACGCGTGTCATAGCCGTAATAATGCCAAATACACAGGCTGCCAATGCCCACACCTGGGACTACTACCGTACTACGGTCGATTCCATAGAATCAATTACAGGTTACGATTACCTTTCTAATGTTGCCGCACCCATACAGGCGGTTATAGAAGCCAGCACCGACAATGGCCCTGTACCAATCGCTGCCTGGAATTTTACCGCAGCTAACAATGTTGCTACCTTCGCAGCCACTACTTACGACGATAAGCTGGATACAACTGCATCTCAGAAAAACCTGACACGTGGCGCCACAGCAGCGGCCAGCACCGGTGCACATTCATTCCGCACTACAGGCTTTAAAAATAATGGCATCTCTACTGCCAATACCGATTATTTTCAGACGCAGATAAAAGCGCAGTCAGGATATGAGCTTTCACTTACAGGTCTTAATGCAGCTTTCGGCGGTACCGCTTCTTTCTTTGCCGGTACAGGTGTTACATCACAGTTTGCATACAGCCTTGATGGCACTAACTTTACGCTTATAGGCAGCCCTGTCACCTCTACTTCTTTAGCCATCGGGCCCATTAATTTGTCTGGTATCACAGCCCTGCAAGACTTACCGTCTACAGCTACAGTTACACTGCGCTACTATGCCAGCGGTCAGACAACTACAGGAGGCTGGGGCTTTACATCTGCCGATTCAGGTGTGAATGGCTTCATTATAGAAGGTACTATCATACCGACAGGTGCCAAAGGAGCGGCACAAGGAGCTACCTCAATTACTGTAACCAACTATAACAACATACACGCCACCATTTATCCTAACCCGGCTTATGATAAACTTTATATTGATTTTACAGCAGATAAAGCAGGTAAAGTAAATGTCAGAATCGTTGATCTCTCAGGCAAGAAAGTTTATGCAAAAGAAATAGGTACTTATCAGAATGGCAACATCAACATCCCATTGAATAACCTGGCTCCCGGTGTTTATATTACAGAACTCAGCATCGGTGATCAGAAAATAGTTCAACGTTTTGTGAAGAAATAATAGCGGAAATAATAATCAAATTAAAAACGTACGGGCAATTATCAGATTGCCCGTACGCTTTTCAGATAGTACCGTCTATTAATGTTTAATACAGACCCAAACTTTATAGATATTCTTATCGGAAAACAACCTTATGCTATAAAACCCATCGGGCAACTTATCTGTTTTTATATCATTCAGCAGACGGCTTTTTTTGAAAGGCAGGTTATAAGAGCGGCCATACATATCTGTAACAACTACCGTCCTTAGCCCCTCACAGCATACCCTGATTACCTTATCCGCAGGATTGGGATAAACGGAAACTTCCCTCGCTTCAGGCGATTCCACCCTTACGGCAGCATGCGCAATAACAGTGGCAGTAAAAGAATCTGAACACGCAGCACCAAAATTCATGGTCTTCAATGATACGGTATAGGCATCCGGCACTGCAAAAGTAATGCTTGCCTGGGCTGTATTTTGAGCAGGCGAACCGTCACTGAACGTCCAATGATAGCTGTCGGCAACAGCAGTACTATTAAAAATAAAATGAAGGCCGTCAGAAGTATGAGTAAATGAAGCCGAAGGCGGATCCTGTATTATAACGGGAAATGCATCAGAAATCGAATCCATACCGCAGCGATTTACAACAACTTTATAAGAGCCTGTAGCACCAACTTTCAGCGAATCACTATTGGCAAACGGAATACTGAATCCGTTGCTTAACCACTGATAGGTGACTCCCGCCTGAGATGGTACACTTAAGGTAAGCGTATCGCCCGTACATCCCGTATTGCTATTGGCATTTACAATTGGTTTTGACGGATAGGAACAGCCCGATACAAAAAATGTTCCATCCATACCTGAGTGATGCGTACAGGTATATTGATACAAGCCACTCATGACAGGCACATATTCAAAAACGGTGTCAAGAAAAGTCATATCTCCATATAGTGTGGGCGCTCCTGTCGGGAGCGAGTAACCTGAAACATTATGATGGCCATCTATCCAAACCCATCTTACAGTATCACCCGGATTAATAGTGAAATTAGCAGGAGAAAAGAAATTACCGCCGCTGCCGACAGTTACAACAACTAAAGAAGCCCTTGCAACAGTTGAAAACAGGCATAAGTACAAAAAGAAAATGATAAGCCGCATAAAACGAAATTACCGATTAATGATTGCCGGAATATTACCTTTCGGAGAATGCTGTCGGGACAATTTATTTTACAAGCCCTGTAAAGACGACACAAAACACAATGGGATGCAAATCCCATCTGTCAACGAAAGCACGGCAAATTATGCAGCTACCTTCCCTCTTTGAATAATTACCTTGCAGGGAATGTCAGACGTAATTAAAACGGTATGCGAAACATATAACGGAATCGTAAAGAAATCTCCCGCTGAAAAGTAATTGTCTTCCCCGTCCAGCCGGATGTTACAGCTACCTTCAATTATCAGGAAGCTTTCCAGTTCGTCCGTATGTATTTCCGGAGGCGCGGCATTTTCAATCCATGCTATAGCAGTTGTTACCTCAGGAGTATAGCCTATTATTTTAGCTGCTATATCAGCCCAGCCTTCCGGCGGATTCATATCAGGCCTGTCAAGCCAGGGCTTAAAGTCTGAAACTTTTGAATTTTTATTTAATAACGGCGGGAAAGTCGGTGTTTCCCCTTTCTCCAGACGATCCATGTAATCGATAGTAGCCATAAGAAAAGGCTTGACAACAGGATCCGGAGCAATGGCATGCTTCATGGAATACGCTTCCAATGCAATTTCTATTGATTCCAGTTCGGCTTTTACTTCGTTGTGCTTTTCAGCCATTAACGCCACATAAGCTGCATCCTCAGTTGATGCAGCCCCCATTATATACAATTCCAGTAAACCTGATTCCAGTAATTTTTGTACCTCGTCCATCTTAAATCTTTGTATGGCTTATTTGAATAGCTGATTTTAATCTTGCACCGAAAGCGTCCCGTGAAATATTTAATAACTGACAGATTTCAACAGGTGTTTTTCCATAAATAAGCATCAAATCTAATAATTCAGGCGAACAATTTTCTTTATCCCCGGTATGAAAATTCGCCGGGTCGCCGGAATTACCTTTCTCCGATAAAGAGAATGCCGCATTCCTGGCAAACTGCAGCAGCCATACAGTTATGCTGCCTTTCTGCGTACAATAAGATTTTCTGTTTTGCCAGATTTGTATAAATGCTTTGGAAAGCGCAAGTTCGGCAATTTTTCCGTCTTTGACAATGCGGGAAATGACGCTGAACAATACCGGTGCAAATTGGTCATAAAGCAACCCAAAGGCTCTCTTATCGCCTTTTTGAAACAGCATTACTATTTTGCTGTCTTTATCGGTAAAGCCGATCGATTTAATAACCATTCATGTATTCTTTTTATAGCGGAGAACAATATTAAACAATTATTAATGCATTATGTTCATTAAGGAACCGATTTGCTAAAAACACTCCAAAATATTAAAAATCAGGACAAACGGATAATGGTGAAAAAATTAAAGATTCAATAAACCATTTAACTTTGATATTCCCGCCAATCATACAACAACCAATATTACATGCCTATAGACACAAGCCAATACTACAATAAATTAAAATCCAGCCATCTTTCTCTCAGCAGCCTTCTGAAGCAAAATAAATTGTTTCATAAAGTACCTGAGGACTGGCACGTTATTATTACAGATATCAGGAATTCAACTCAGGCAGTATTCAACGGTTCGCATGAAAATGTGAATCTCATTGCCACAGGAAGTATTGTTACTGTGCTTAACCTTGCTTTCAAGCATAACATTGGCGTACCTTTTTTCTTTGGCGGCGACGGCGCAACTTTCCTTGTTCCCCCGTCCATTGCCGGCAAATCACTGGAAGCTTTGTTATTATTCAAAGCCAATACCAAAACAAACTTTAATCTTGAATTGCGCGTAGGCTCCGTTACCGTAGCAGATATTTATCAACATGGCCATACCCTCGACATCAGTAAATTCAGCATTTCAGAATACTTTTCAATTCCCGTTTTATTGGGCAACGGATTAGACTATGCCGAAAAAATTATCAAGGGAGAAGATTACTTATTATCGCATCATACGCCTTCGGAAGAAGAACCGGATCTGAGCGGAATGCAATGCCGTTGGGATAAAATTGCGCCGCCAGATAATACAAATGAAATAGTAACCTTGCTCGTCGTTGCAACAGCCGGCACACCGCAATCAGAAGTTTTCAGCAGTGTGATAAGCCTGATAGATGAAATTTACGGAACGCCGGAAAAACGGCAGCCTATATCCGTTTCAAAACTAAAGCTTAAAACAACCTTTAACAGACTGAGCCTTGAAATGCTTGCCAGGATAGGAAAAATAAAAGCACTTAAACTGATTCAGAACTGGATTATTAATATAATCGGCTACTTCTATCTCAGAAGCAAAAAAGGGAAAACCTATCTCGACCTGCTGGTGAAGATGTCAGATACTTTGGTTATTGATGGTAAAATAAACACCGTCATATCCGGTACGGAAGCACAAAGAAAAAAGCTACAGGCTGCACTGGATGTTCTGGAGCAGGAAGGAAAGATATTATACGGTTTGCATCTGAGCAGCGAATCCATAATGTCATGCTATGTACGCGATATGAAAGACGGCCACATACATTTCGTGGACGGAGCCGATGGCGGCTATACTATGGCTGCAACCATGTTGAAAACAAAATTCAAAAATCACGCATTATAAAAGAGGTGTCCCACACCTTCGAGGTCTCACGTATCCCACACCTCTGAGGTGTGAGGCACATCTTTTCGTTCCCATACCGTCTCCCAAAGCGGATGTTGCGAAGGCACAAACGTGATTATTCAAACAAGGCCAAGACTTAAGGCTCATTAAGCGTAGCCTTTATAAATACACTGTCTCCTGCATTATTATAGTTCACAAACCACGCTCCACTTAAAGCATACTTAGCTTTACCTTTAATGCTTGATGCTATTAGAGGTGTCGTATTGTGTTCAGAGATATAATAAGCGTTTCCGCTTAAATAAAAGAAAAGGCCTGCAACTGTTGGATCTTGATCAGGGTTATCGCCAATAATAGTCCATTCTTTTTGGTAATCGCCCAATGGCAAATGGTTTAAAAAGAAAACCAATTTAAAGCCTTCATTCGTGTTATTATTACCAAGTATAGCTACTGCTTTACCTACAGAAGCAATGGCAATATCTGAATATTGTTGGTTATCTATCGACCAAGTCGAATATTGTTCTTTGGTTTTCTTACCACAGCTGTACAAAGAGAAAAGAAAAAAACACAATAATATTTGATTCCACTTTTTCATAAAACTTTATTTTTGCCCCCACAACGTTCCCTGCGAGAGACGATGCGGAGACATTTACAAACTCAGTTTAAGTAATAAACTTTTATGTAATCATAAATCATCGTACAATTTTTAGCAGAACCAAGCCCAATCCTATGTCCTATCAATGGACGAAAAGAAAATTTCTTTTGAAACCGCTCATTTAAAAAGAAGTAATAGTATTTACCAATATGGCGGATGGTTATCTTGTTGAAATCATTTAAGTTTTGATTTTTTGTATTCTTTCCCTTCCCTTTACAATTCTTCCAATCATTGCAATTACAATCAACCATTTCGAAATATTGGTAATTATTGAAATACAGATAGGTTGCATTTTTTGCACTGTCTCTTCCCCAAAAGAGTACCCCGACACCGGCATAATCATCTGATGCGTAAAATACCAATGCTTTAATTTCAATTTCAAAATCGCGGTTGAAATCAATATTTGTTTCAATTCCGGCAGCAAAAACACCGCTTTTACTTCTGTTATCATATTTTAAATAGCCTTTGGCGATTTTTGTTTCCGCTGAATTTACAAATGAAGTGTCTGTATCCGTACTATCCTCCGCCTCTTCTTTTAGCCATCCGTTTTTATCATCATCAAAATTGTCTTCAAATACAAGGTTCTTTTGCAGATTATATTCTTTCGGATTGATGTCCGGCGCTTTTTGTGCATTTGCAACAGCTGTGAAACACAACAGACCAAGACAGTAAAAAAGACTTTTTTTAGGTTGCATTATTGGGGTCTGTTAATATGATATGGAAAGTGGTATGATCGTTTCAAACTTAATGACGGTATCATCTGCATACAATTCATTAAAATAGAGCATGGCAGTTGTTTCCCAAATCAGTTGCCTCATTCCCGCTGTACCATGATGCGTATTGTTATCGTAGTCTGTTCCCATCGATTTTATTTTCTCCGCAAAGTGCATGCAAATGCTGTCTGCTTCTTTTTTATACAAGATAGTAAAGGGAAAAACCGACAACGCATTTTGCATCTGTTTAAGCTGCACTAAAACAATAATCAAATGTCCCTTTTCATGATTCAACAGTAATTCTTTTTCACCGGGCAAAGCGGTTTGCATAAACTCTTCCCGCACATAGGAACAACTGCGACGAAGCATCAGGTTCAGGCGTATGTAGTAAACAGATGTATCGTTAACGATTTTTCTCTCATAATCTTTAAGTATAGAGTAACAGATGGCAGCAGTATGACTTCCTGCCGTATATTTTGATTTTCTGGTAAAATTATTCCACGTAAGCGGAATATCTTCTATCGTAAACTTTTGAGCAATACAAAAACCGGGAGCCAATAGTAAAAAAGACAGCAGATAAACATTATTTCTTAAAAAACGATTTGAACCCATGATGTAAAAATGGTTCTGCAAAACCTGTTATAAATAGCAAATGCAATTAGTGCAATTAGTTTTAATAAAGAAAAATAATATTGCTTTCATAGATAAAAGCTTATTGAAATAACGCAATTTCCGTTTCGAAGCAATCTAAGATTACTAATAAAACTCTTCATTAAAGAGTGGCTTTTTGTTAAGCCATTTGTATATGATAGGAAATGTAAACCCTATAATAAAATGAGCTAAAGCGAAACTAAATACCAATGGAAAATTATAGGAGCCAAAACTGACAGAGCCTGAAAACAAGAACCAAACTATAAAACACAATAGTCCCAATTTCAAACCTATTTTTTGAATCGAATTATTGGCTGCCTGATTTCTTATTAAGTATGAAAATAGTAAAATCAAAAGAATTGTAATTGAACTAAAAATGATACAAAAATCCCAAACTTTTATAAAGCCTAATGCGGTATAGTAACCCGACAAAATTAAGTGCTTGATCAACTCACTTGCCAGGTATTCATATGGAGTAAATATTATAATGCAAAATAATATTGTCAATATCTTTTTCATAGATTAAACTCTATTCCATCTTTTCTACTTTTTGGGCTACCAAGATTTCTTCGCCATTTATTAGATATTTTTTTACTACTAATTTAACGGAATCATCTTGGTTTAGATATGGGTAAATAAATTTATTGAAATAATCATAATTAAAGACTTTATCATTAACAGGTATAAACCTGAATTTCTTTTGACCTTCTGATTGAAAATAGAACGCAGTAGTTATATACCGAGAAGAAATTCCGGTAGTTAAATAAAAGTGTTTGTCCAGATAACCACACTTTCCAAAGTCATGAACTTTTAATATTATAACGCTGTCTTGCTTTGCTTTTTGAGCAAACGAATATGCTGAAAACAGAGAAAATGCTATAATATGGAAAAATTTTTTCTTCATTATTTTTTTGATTTAGATAAGTTTGCTTTTTCTAATCATCGTAAGAATATAATCGTGAAGTGCCGGATTTTGAGCATAGTCTGTTTGAGACTTACCTTTTATTTGCCCTGTATTAGAATTATAATACAATCGATTCATGGAATGGGCGCCTTGAGTAGCATATTTAGATGCATTATCATAAAACTGCAAGTATTTCCCTGTTGCATCAGTACCCATCCCAACAATTACAATGAAATGATCGGTGCTATTATCTGTACCAGGATTAGGACTCCCAAGTTGATCGTCAACTCCTACTATAACTGGAATGCCCGCAGATAAAGCGTACTTAATATAACTTAACCCTTGTATAAGGGCAGTATTATTCACGCCTGTCTGTTCCTTATATATTTGATAGGTTTGACCTGTAGAATAGTAACTTGAGATTTGATAACCTACTTTTGCAATTTGAGCTTTAGCATAATCCATACAATTCATTCTTACTCCAACATAGCCCCAGCCAACAAACTGATTCACTGGTATTACAGGAGCAATAGTTGGCCAGTTTTGTTCTGGAGGTGATTGGGGAAAAATAGTATTGTCGTAGCCACCATCAGCATAATCGTCTATTACTTCTCCTTGTGTATCATCAAAATCGTTTTTATTTTCCAGAATGTATTGTATAGAAGCAGTGGGATTCTGTATTAGATAATTTATAGCCCATTGTCCAAATGGAAGACCTCCGCGTGGTTCAAGCAAAATTTCATTATTCCACCAATTCCAACTACCATTATTATTCTGTTTATAACCACTAATGAAATTGTTATAATTTGAATTTAATGTCATTAACGCAATGTGCATTTTTATTGCTTTAGTTTTTTGACTTAGAGAAAATCCTTGCGGAAGCCCCCAAAGATACCCTGCTATTTCAATAGCCTCCGGATTATTATGGAACACAAGCCAGTTAACTTCTACCTGTGTTAAAGGAAAACCATATTGATTAAGGGTGTTTATAATAGATGGTGCAGCCGTTATTGGTGCCCCCATGCCACCGTTTCCGCTTTCATCCATAAATGCAGGGCCGTTGCCAATATTGCCGCCCTCTCCAAAATTGCCGTTGGGACCTCCTCCTGCACTGCCACCTACTCCGCCACCACCATAATAGATTCCACCGCCGCTTCCAAAAATTGTACCGTTAGAGTTTCCGTCGGGAATAGCATCAAGAATCCTCTTAATTGCGTTCTTCAATCTTTGGAAAAAGCTCATACCACCCTCTTCCCAACAACCATATTTTGGTATGCTCATTGTTTGCGCAGGTTCATCGCTTACGTTTAATTCCCCGTTTTCCCCCAGTGAAAAATAACCGTTTGATATCATACACTCTTCCCAGCCCGGGTCAGCGAGGTTAACAGGCGTCATGTAGCCCTGTGCTACATTATTAGCGTACTGTATGCCATAATAATTATAGTCCTGCATATCCAGCCATATCTGCTTGCCTGTAAAATTAGCGGGAGTAGACCCCCGTTCAGGCTCAAAGCTGATGAGATATACTTTTACATCTGCGGGATTGCTAAAAAAACGTACGGCATACACAAAATGATTGCCGTCTGTAGTTGTGGGTATCCTTACCGTTAGTGTCGAATCTGTTATCCGCGATTCATATTTTCCGGTATAGAATTTGACGCTGTCACCAAGAGCATACAAAATGGTTTGTGGTAATTTTTTCATGATGTCCGACATGCGGATTCCGGTAGCCGCCTGTCCGCTCATGGTACTCATTCTCTCTATTGCTTTATCTTCTTCATTAAACTGTTTCTTCTTGCAACCCGTTATCCATAAAAATAAAAATAAGGGCAAAAGCCATAAAAAATAGGCTTTTCTAATAGTCGTTGCAGTTGTTGTACTTGGAGCAATTACTTTTTCCATAATAAAAATCAGTTTTTTCTTTTAATAAACAACAACAATCAATCATTACATTTAATAATCGTTATTGATATTAAAACAAAACTAACCATATTCATAAATAATTCCTAATCGTTCAGGTTAAAAAATACAAACAAAACTTACTAAATTATAATGGACGATGTGTCCCACACCTCGAAGGTGTGGGACACATCTTTAAGACTGTAAAAAGTATTACGCTTATGCCGCTACAAGCCATTATAATTTTTATCTTAGCATCCTATTCTTTTATAACATGCAGATGAAACAGGAACACCCCAATATAGGCGACAATATCCGCAAGCTGCGCGAGCTCAGAAACTATACCCAACAGTACATGGCCGACAACTTAGGCGTGAGCACAGTACAGTACGGCAAACTGGAGCATAGCGAGGATATCAATACCAAATATCTTTTCAGGGTTGCAGAAATACTGGAGACAAGCGTACAAAAGATATTACATTTTGATAGTGAGATATATTTTGAAGTGCACAACAATAGTAATAATAAAGAAATTAATACTTATGGTAAGGTGGAACATTTCCATCAGGCAATTAATAACAGTGAAGAACAGCAATTACTGATAGCCCTGATGAAAAGGCTGATAGAGAAGATGGGTTAAAAATAGGTGTCCCACACATTCGAGGTGTGGGACACCTATTTTTACCGAATTTGTAACTCAACAAAAACGTAAAAAACGTGTCGGACACCTCTGAGGTGTCCGACACGTTTTCGTTAAGCAACATACTTATAGCTCCTTTGGTTCATCGCCCTCCGGCTTATCATCCTTGTCTTTACCGCCTTTGCGGGTGCCGACTTCCACTACGATACGTGCATTGACATACTCCATCAAAAACTTCGTATCCTTGAATCTGCTCATAAGGTTATCGATCGATTTTATTATTTTCTTCAACCTGCTCAGCTCCTGACGCACCATATCATTATGGCTCTTGCGTATAACTATTATTTCACGCGGATCGGCCAGTTGGCTGTTGAATTGGCCTGTCAGCGTATCCAGTTCCCTGATTTCCGCTTCCGTAACATCCCATTCCTGCAATGCTGTAGACACCGCCTTCAGATTTTTCACAAGCTCCATAAGCCTTGCTACCGCCACTACCCCCGGTACACTATTAAAGTCGCGCAATGACACATCAAATTGAGCCTCTTTCACCGCATCCTTTGCTTCCTTGGCATATTCCACTGCACTGCCGGCAAGCATTAAGGCAAGTTCCACGGCCTCTTCCGCTACATTCTTTTTCGATTGCGTAGCGCCTTTGGAATCTTCTTCCGCCTCCGCCTGATGATATTGTATCGCTTCGATGCATTTGGTCATATCATCCACTTTCTTTGGAAGCACGTTGCGGTTTTCCACTTCCTCTGCGTGTCCGCTTAGAATTTTTTGTACGGCCAAAGCCATATTCAGATAATTACTGTCTCTTAAACGCATGATAAGGTTTTTTTAATTTTTAAGAAATTATTGATAATATTACAATACCAAAAACCATGCCAGAATTTTCCCTGAAACATCAAAACGTTGTTGTTTGCCTCTTAGAAGCAGAAAATAAAATCAATATCAGGGTTAACCCTTATGGGTTCAGCAACAGTAGCATCGCTCATTCTGATAAACTGCAAGGTATTTTCTAACATTAAACCGTCCCTTTCAACAACTCAACCGTGGCATTCATTACTTCGACCATGGCGTTCAACACCCGAACCGTGGCGTTCAACACCTGAACTATGGCGTTCAACATTTCGACCGTGGCGTTTATCACCTGAACCACAGCATTCAACATTTCAACCACAGTATTCAGCAGCTGAACCAAGACATTCAGCATCAAGACCATAGCATTTAACACCTCTACCATGGCGTTTATCATCTGAACCATGGCGTTCACCGCTCTGACCATGGCATTAAACACCTGAACAGCGGCCTTCAACACTCAGACAGCAAGCAATACCATTCCATCCCTTGGCGGTTATCTGTATATTTGCGGATTAGCCATCAGGCCATATTTACAAATTCAAATCAACGAACAGATAACAACCTATATGTCGATAACAAACGAAGCGGAACTAACGGGAATGAAGAAGGCAAGTGAAGCCGTAGCCTGTACCTTAAAGGAAATGAGGAACTATGCCCGCCCGGGCATGACCACCAGGCAATTAGACGAATACGGCGCAAAAATACTTTCGGATTTCGGGGCCAAATCAGCGCCCTACCTTACTTATGGCTTTCCCGGCTGGACCTGCATCAGCGTAAACAACGAATTCTGTCATGGCATCCCCTCCGACAACAACATACTGAAAGAAGGCGACCTGATCAATATTGATGTCTCGGCAGAGCTTGACGGGTTTTGGTCGGACAATGGTAATTCCTTTGTGCTTGGAGAAGATATTAACCGGCATCAAAAGCTTGTGGATGCTTCAAAGCAGATTTTGCACAAAGCAATCTATAACATAAAAGGCGGCGTCCGTATTGCAGACATAGGCCACCTGATTGAAACAGAAGCGAAGAAACGCGGTTACAAAGTGATTAAGAATCTGACAGGGCACGGCGTTGGCAGAAGCCTGCACGAAGAGCCAAATGAAATAGCCAATTACAGAGATAAGTATAATCTGACACGATTTAAGAAAAATACAGTCGTTGCAATCGAAACATTTATTGCAACAACATCAACCTATGCCGAAACATTGAATGACGGCTGGACCATGGTTGGCAATAAAGGCGGCTTTATGGCGCAACATGAACATACCATTGTAGTTACCGACGGAAAGCCTATTATCCTTACGGAGATGAACGAGATCTGGAATTAAATCAGATAACCAATCCCTTTCGGACAAGAAAATCTGATAGATGCTCAACCCGTTCAGGAAAACCCTGAAAGGGTGAAACACAATAGCGATGGGTACAAACCCATCGTCAGCTTACAAACCAACAAACATTATGACAACACCATTCAAAGATTTAATTAAAAAAGCATACGCTGCATTCAACGACAGAGATATTGACAAGGCGCTTTCAACAATGCAGCCCGACGTGCAATGGTCAAAAGCCTGGGAAGGCGGCTATATAAGCGGACACGAAGCAATAAAGGAATATTGGACAAGGCAATGGAAGGAGATAAACCCAAAGGTAGCACCCACCGTATTTACCGAAAGGCAGAATGGAAGCCTGGAAGTGGAAGTCCATCAAATAGTAAAGGATCTGCAGGATAACGTAATGTTTGACGGCATTGTAAAGCACATTTATACTTTCGACAATGGCCTGATTAAAACAATGGACATTGAGCTGGTATAAACAGACATTCATTGCAGCCTTACCCATTTCATAAAACTTTCAACATCAGGCAATTTACATTTGTACTACATGTTTTGCGTATAAAACATCAACAAAACATTAACAATAAAGAAAGACTTCTTTAATAATATTTTTTTAATTTCATATTATTGTTTAACCAATACAAAACTGTTTTATGAAAAAGAATTTTCTAAACGAATTCGAGAAATTTGAAAAAAACACTCGTATTCAAGTTGCAGAAATGCAAAAAGTTAGTGGTGGTACATGTATTTTCTATTCTTCCTGCTCTTACGGAGATTGCGACACCGATGATTGCACTTTTACGGGAGGCGGCTTAGATGCTGATCCGATTAAAGGTGGCGGAAATCCAACTTCCTGAAATCTCAGATTTTCAAATTAAGGGCCGGAACTTCCGGCCTTTTTTTATTTATCTATGTTATTTGTCTGCGCTGAATACCACATCTATTTGTATAAGGCAATCAACAAAACATTAACAACAAAAAAAGGCTTCATTAATAATATTTTTATAATTTCATATTATTGTTTAACCAATACAAAACTGTTTTATGAAAAAGAATTTTCTAAACGAATTCGAGAAATTTGAAAAAAACACTCGCATTCAGGTTGCAGAAATGCAAAAAGTTAGTGGTGGTACATGTATTTTTTATTCTTCCTGCTCTTACGGAGATTGCGACACCGATGATTGCACTTTTACCGGAGGCGGATTAGACGCTGACCCGCCTAATCCTGGTTCTTAAAATATTGAACTTAAAAAAGGCCGGAATTTTCCGGCCTTTTTTTATATTTAGCTATGCAACCTGACTACCCTATTCTAAATAAATTCTTAGGTCTTTACCGGAAAGCAATCAACCGGCAGGATTATACGCGCGCCACAGACGATTACTGGAATAAAGATGCCCTGGCAAGAATCTCTTTTTTCCTCTTTCAAAATAATGTAAGCAATGTTATCACAAACATTGAAGTAAACCGGTTATCCGGAAGCAGCATGGCAGGCATTGCGGCACAAACGGACGATCAGGGACAAACCTTTTACTATCATTGGGAAAACGGCCACCGTCAATTGTTATTTTCCCTGAATCATACTGCAGAAGGCTCTTACGAGTTTAACACTACAGCCCGCTTTATGGTATATGATAAAGATGCCCTTGCCGCGGCCTCTTTTATCAGTAATGCTTCAACCGTCGCCTCCTCAGGCCCGAAGCTGAAATATTCACTGATTACACTTTCCATTCTTGCAGTAATATTATACGCCGACATTTTTAAAAGCATTGCCTTACCCATGTTGCTGGTACAAATAAGCAGTTTATTGAATGCTGCCATCTCCGGTATCATTCTTTTTAAAGAACATAATATTTTCAATGCCTTTACCGAACAGTTCTGTAATTCGGAGGAATATACAGGATGCAACAAGCTGCTGCATTCAAAAACATCTATGCTGTTTGGCAATCTGAGCCTGGCAACATTCGGCACGGCTATATACTTTACAATATTTCTTTACAGCCTTTTAGCCGGTTCTTCCGAAACATATATTCACTGGGCAATAACCCTATCTGCGGTAGCCGTGATAGCTTCGTTGCTGCTGATCATAAAAATGATTGTCATCCGCACTTTTTGCAGGTTGTGCTTATGGATACACAGTATCAATCTTCTTTCTTTCCTCGGCCTGTATTTACTTTTATCCGCTCCATCGGAAAATGCATTTCGGATTAATTATAACGCAGTTTTGCTGTGGGTAACCTGCCTTATAATCACTTCCATATTGCTGCATCAGGCTATACGCTTTATAAATGTATTTCAAAAAGAGAAAGCAAACGGCGATGAAATAGGGAGCCTAAAGTCAGCATTGCTGGAAAATGTATTGGCAAAACCGGAAGATGAAAACCTGCAAAGAACAAATGCATTGTATCAGCCTCTATCGCTTTATTTTTCTGAAGAGAACGATTTGGAATTGACCCTGGTGCTTAGTACACATTGTCATTTCTGTGCGGCACTTATTACAACCATTGTCCAAAAGAATCTCAAAGAAAAAATCAGTAAACTGAAAGTATATCTTTATACCGCCAATGAAGATCCTGCCGATGTAAAGTTTATCCACGATCTGGAGCAGGCCCCTTCCGATGAAACAGTGATGGCATTATTGATTGATTGGTATAAAAACGACAAGGGACACCAGAACGAGGCTTCTGCAAGGGCTATAAGCGAAAAGGCACTCCCTGCTTTTTGTTTGCCAAAACAGGATTTGCCTTATGCGGAGTTACCTGCTGTTTTTATAAATGATATTTTTATTCCGCACATTTTCAGCGCAGCAGATCTTGAAAAGTTACTTTATTTCTTTTCGTTGCCCGGTTAAAGTATCGCAGCAGTTTTCTGTGCATCCCATGTTTGCGTATATGGGTTATAGCCACAATCCTGTTTTTTATAAATGCCGTCCTCCCGGTATTCAATGTCGCTGTTATCCATACACATAAAACGATACTCGCAATCCTTGCATCGCTCAATTTTATCATTGTTTATTTTCCATTTTGCCTGAAAAGATAATTGGCTTACAACCTCGCTAAGGCCGTCTACGCTTGCATTTCCAAAAACTGCCTCATGTGAGATATGATTTTTAATAGCGCCCGTTATATCAATGCAGACTTTTCTGTTAAGCCCCGTATTGTATGTTACCGCCTCACAAAAGAAATCTGTATTGACAGTAAAATTGGCCTCTTTACTTTCTTCTTTAACATTGCCCGCAGCAAAAGACTCAGTGGTAATATTAACCCTGCTTGAAAGAAAATTATCATCCTTTATCTGCTCAGGATACAAACAATCCTGCGGATAGTCGTACACCGAGAACGGTATGATACGATGGTGTTGCCGCATTAATGCAAAGATGCTTTCCCAATCCAGGCTTTGCCAGTAAGGCATCATTATATCCATCACCTTAATGGCGGAGCCGGCTGTCATGGTTGCTATGGATTCCAATAACTGCAGGCTCCCTTCTCCGAATATCCGGAGTTGTACATACCTGCAACCCAATTGCGCCAGGTCATTCAGCACCTGTTCCAGGTTATAATTGCTTTGGCCGGTATGGTACTCCAATATTGCATTACTGATATTACCCGGATAATCCCATTGTAAGTCAAGGTCGGGAAATTCTTCCGGACATCTTGTCCAGAAGCCATATTCATGTTCCGCTAAATAATCCAGGAACTTAAGGATGCCTTCAAAATCTTCTGCTGAATAATGCTGTTGCATCTCTTCTTTGCTCAATTGCCTGCATTCCTGCAACAATTCAAAAAACACATTGGGTATATATTCAAATGCATTTCTCTGTACATCATAGATGACGCTTCGGCTATAGCCCCTCACAGGTATGCAACATGCAAATAATTTAAAGAAAGTCTTCATTGGTTAAATTTAAAGTTGTCTGAACTTAAGCTTGTCTTCCTCCCAGGCAATATGTGCCGCCTTTTTAAAAAAGAAACCAATACTTATTTTAGAAGTCTGATAAAAACCCGAAGGCGCCATATTCAGTTTTTCCACGCCCATTGCCGTACCCATATCATCTGTATATACTTCCAGCTTCCGGTAAAAAAGCGGCAGGTCATCAAACTGCTCCTTCTGTTCTAAAAAATCTTTCAGGTGTTTTGATATATCCTTTTCCATAGCAGGTTTATTTAAGCGTTAATAATTGAGCAATATCCTTTTCAATATAATAATTGCAAGGCTTGGATGTCATTCCGAATTGCCCGACCGGATTGACTTCAAGAAAATAGAAACTCCCGTCCGTAGCTTTGATTAAATCTATAGATCCGGTATCAAGGTCAAGCTCCTGCATGGTTTTAATCAAAGCAGTTTCTATATGCAACGGCAATTTATAAGGTACATAGCGGTTAGGCTTTTTATAATTATACCTTCTGAAATCTACAGAGGTCTTTGAATCCAGCTGAGAGAAAATAGCCATCGGATAACACTTTCCTTTTGCAAAGAAGATTCGGATTTCAACTTCCTTATCAATCTTTTGCTGTATCAGATTCGGGAAAACATTTTTGCCGACTTCATCTTTGTCAACAGTAGCAGTATAACTAATGAAAGTCACGTCGGTACCGGTTGTAAAGAAATCGGTATCCTTTATGGATTTGATAATGCTGGCGTGCGAATCTAAAAATGCCTGCTGCTGCGCCTGATCATTAGACAATATTGTTTCCGGAATCTTAAGGCCGTTCTTTGCTGCACAAAACAGTGCAGTAAACTTATTGACTTCCTTCTTTAAGTGGTTGCCCAAATGCGGTAAATGTAACATGGTGGCGTAGAAGTAATCTTTAGTTCTTGTCAGCTCCCGCAAAGCATGTTCGGAAACCTTGTTCCTTAGCTTCCGGTCAGTGATATTACGGAAGGATTTCGGCTCCGAAACCATTTCGTCCCTGCGGAACCATACATACGAAATGTCGGTATGATGAATTGTCTTCCCCTTCATATTGAAATAGACTTCCGGTTTCCCGTTTTCATAAACAAGACTATAAGAGAAACTTTCATCAGAAAAGTCATTTCCGTTAATCCTTACAAAGGGCTCTCCATAATATGCAAGCCAGTCACAGACTTCATCTGTTGACATGTCAAACGCTTCTGAGAAAATAATAATCATATTAATATCAGGTTTAGAGATTAAGATTTACCTGTGCATTTACCAAATCGGCATAAGTGCCTTTCAGTTCCATAAGCGATGTATGTGTTCCCTGTTCTACGATAAAGCCCCTGTCAAGCACCACAATCAAATCAGCGTTCTTAATAGTGCTTAAACGGTGCGCTACAATTACAAGCGTTTTATCTTTCAACTGCTCTTTCATATTAATAAGTATAGCCGATTCATTGATCGTGTCTAATGCATTGGTGGCTTCATCCAGCAGAATCAAAGGTGCATTCTTGTATAGTGCCCTGGCAATGAGAATCCGCTGTATCTGGCCATAGCTCAGCTGCGCACCGTCATTTCCTACTTTCGTATCTACTCCCTGCGGTAATCTTTCCACTATGCTTTCGCAACGCGCCCAATGCAAACAATCCTGTAACCGTTCTTTATCAATAGCTCCGTCTGAAAGTGTAATATTATATTGCAGGGTTTCAGAGAAAAGAAAACCATCCTGTAAAACTGCCGAGCAATTTGCCCGCCAGTCCTCCAACGGAATAGAGAAGGCAGATTGGTCGCCCAAAATTATCTCCCCGCCTGCCGGGTCATAAAAACGCATCAATATTTTTAACAGCGTCGATTTGCCGCTGCCGCTGCTTCCTACAATTGCAGTTGTTTTGCCTGCCGGTATGCGAAGGTTTATTCTGCTAAGGATGTTTACTTCTTCGTTGTATCCGAAGAATAATTCCCGGATGACAATATCCTGCTGCATCAGTCCTGATATATCAGCATCAGAACTTTTTTTGACAATAGCAGCTTCTTCTTTTTTACTGAACACATCCTCAATGCGTCTGATGCTGTTCACCGAATTCTGATATTCCTGTATGAAGGTAATCACATGCATTACCGGCACATTCATCTGGCCGATGATATATTGTATAGACAACATCATACCAAGCGTAAGCTCACCGTTTATAACAGCTCTGGCAGAATAAAAAGTAATAATAATATCCTTGAACTGTGATAAAATAGTGGCTCCGTTTTTCTGAAGCTGCGAAAGCCGGAAGTTTTTCTTCTGAATGCGGAACAGATCATCCTGTTCCTTTTTCCAATGGTTATACTTGCTTTCTTCAAGGTTGTTGATCTTTATGTCATGAATACCTTCCAGTATTTCATACACGTTATTTTGCTGCCCCGAAAGCTTTCCGAAAAGCTTATAATCCAGTATGGTTCTTTTCCGGATAAAAAGTAAAACCCAGACAATGTATAATATGGTTGAAACCACAAAAATGACAAAAATGAACTTATTGTATATCCAGAGAACAACTCCAAAAATCAACAGAAATAAAATAGAAATCAGTGAGTTGATCAATTGATTGGTAATAAACTGCTCTATCCTTGAAAATTCCTGAAGCCTTTGCAGGAAGTCACCTTTGGTTCGCTGGTCAAAAAAGATAATGGGCAGCCGCAAGATCTTTTTCAGGAAATCATAAATCATTGTATTGTTCAACCCGGTACCGAGATTCAGTATCAGCCAGTTCTGAAAAAGCTCAATAGTGATCCTGCCTGCAAAAAGCCCTAACATACCTAAAAGGATCAGCTTTACAAATGAAATATCCTTCCCCACAATTCCCCTATCAACAAGGAATTGATTTAAGAAGGGTAAAACATACTGCAAAAGCGAGATGGCAAGGATTCCCAATATCAGTAACCCGATTGTTTTTTTATACAATCTCAGGTAAGGCCAGAGAAAAGCTTTTACGCTATGGTCTTTTTTAGGGCCCGTTTCTTTGAGCAGTTCCCCTCCCGGAATAATTATCAATGCATGCCCCGACTTGCCATGAAGTCCTTCCGTTTTATTTTCAGACCAGCTATCTATAAATTCCGGTATGGTCAACTTGATTTTACCCTGCGCCGGATCGGCTATACGGATGTATTTATCTGTAATTTCATATACCACTACAAAGTGATTTCCCCTCCAGTGGACAATGCATGGCAATGGCGCTTCATTTAAGCCCGGAAGATCGTCAGTGGAATAAAACGGAATCTGAACGGCAGTAACCTTAAAACCTAAATGAAGAAGGCAACGTCGGATGGAAAGGAAGTTGGTACCGATTTTGTTGAAGTCGGTAAGCTCTTTAAGAAAGTCGAGTGAATAAGAGGCACCGTAATGCGATGCAACCATTTTCACACAAGCCGGACCGCAGTCCATCGATTCTAATTGCGAATAGAATTTAAAAGAGGAGCTCACCTATATAGTAAAGTTTATTTGCCTTAGCCAAGATAGTCTTTATAGTGAGATAAAAAAACACCTTTGTAAGGAATAATATGTGAATTATTCTATAAAATCAAATTTCCTCGAATCCTCCATCACATTATTCGCATGTGAAACACAATAGGCAGATAATCCTGTAGCAAATTCAGCAATAGAACCTCGGTCCGCCATGGCGGATATAAGCACGACCGATGATATCACAAATCAGTAAATAAAAAAAGGAATACAGTTTATGTATTCCTTTTTGAAGTAGCGAGGTCAGGGATCGAACCTGAGTCCGCCACGGCGGATATAAGCACAACCGATGATATCACAAATCAATAAAAAAAAGGAATACAGTTTAATGTATTCCTTTTCTGAAGTAGCGAGGTCAGGGATCGAACCTGAGACCTTCGGGTTATGAGCCCGACGAGCTACCGCTGCTCTACCTCGCGATGCGGGTGCAAAAGTAGTGCTATTATCCGGTACTTCCCGTTTTTATTTTGCAATGATTATATTTATTTCTGTGTTATTGATGATATGCTGGTTGACTTCATTTAAAACATGCTACTTTGCTTCAAATAAAGTATCAAACATGGAATCATTCAGATGCACATCTATATCGTTTCTTACTTTGTTATAAACAGCACTTACGAAAATGCTGTTCAAAGCGCTGAATGTTGCTGCTATTAAAACAACTCCAATAATGCCAACTGCAATACCTGCAAATACATTCATATAACCTATTAAAAAAGCAGGAATAAGCAATAATATAAATGCTACAAATTGCATTAAGCCGAAGCTGAAGGTGGCACCCAGGCTTTCGCCCCATTTTTCTTTCATCATCTGAGAAGATTTCTTGAGCGCCTCCCATGGCGTTCCGTTTTCATAAGCAAGAATTGGAACCGTAAAGAAAGTCGCAACGCTCCAGACAATTCCAATCAAACCGGTTATTATTTTTCCAATCCAGCCGACATTATCCTGAATGATTTTCAAAATAAGCCCTACTGTTGCTGCAAATACAGACCAGGAAAGGATTGCACCAATTCTACTACTGCTGAATGCCAATCCTTTTGCAACGGTAACTTCTTCACCCTGAAAATAAAGTTTGGCGCAATGCATTAACGCCATGTTGAAGAACACCACAACAGAGTAGTTTATAAGATAACAAATGAAAATCAGGCCATACTTATACAAAGGATTTGAAGAACCTAAATCTATATTACCAAAATCCCAGCCGTATGCTGACACAATACCGAAGAAAAACGTACCAAGTATCACCATCAAAGAAATGCCTGAAAGTATAGGGAAAATAATGAGGCTTTTATTAGCCTTTAATACTCTGAAACTAAGCTTGCTGATTTCCCAGCCGTTAGCCATCTTATCAAAAATGTTCATGAGATAATAATTTGTTTTGAAAAATTGAGATTGTTTCCATTATAAAAATAGTGAATTCCTGAAACAAAAAAGATTCAGGCTTTTAAAACCTGAATCTCCCTTTAAACATAATAAATATTCTTATGCACTCATTCTTATATTCTTCCGGAATGATTTTCCATCGGCACCTGTTCCTGAAATCTGCAATTGAAGGTTATCCAAAATAATATCACAAGGATTATCATTGGCGCTGTTTGTTTTACTTATTTCCTTCATCCAGCTTTGAATCGTTTTTTTACTGGTGCGTCGGTTACGTAATTCCTTATCTGTAGCATTTTTAATTTTTGCATTGTTTACATTCGAGAAAGAGATGTTATTCAGATCCGTTAGTGCAAAGACGTATTCAGCGCCTGTTTTGGAAGCATTCACATTTTTCCATCCTGTAGTGTATAAACCTAAATTCCTTAAATCAACAGAACCTGATTTTGAGTTCAGCATTAACCTGCTTTGATAACGTTGCCTTATTGTTGCATTTTTAGCACCGTACACATGAATCTTCGCGCCTGCAAGGCTTCCGGATTTAATTACATAAGAAAGGCCATCCTGCTTTTCGGCATTTTGTCTGGTAGCATCATTTGCAGCAATACCTTCAAATACAATTTTGACATTTCCGAAATTAATACTGTAGCCTGCTGCTGTAGCTTTTGAAGGTTGTTGAACGGGTTCCTGAGGTTTTTCAACAGGTGCAGCAGCTTTTACAACTGTATCAGCTTTTGATGATTGCGTTGAAACAACATTATTAGGTTCAAAATCTAAAATATCATCTTTCAGATACTGAGAATCTTTTTCCGTAACGATGGTAGAACTATCTCCCAGAATAATAGCCCCGCCTTTCGATGTCGACTTTTCGCCTCCGCAGGAAGCAAGCAAAATACTGATAGCGGATATATAAAGTATATACTGTTTCAAAATAAAAAATTTGGGCTAAGGTACTATTTGTACCTCTTTTCTCAAATCAATAACAGCAATTTGTTATTTCTGCCGGTCAGTCCTTATTATATTCCTTCAGAAAATCTTCCCATTCTTTCAATGTTTGTCCTTTCATAACTCTTGGAAATTTATTCATCGCACCAAACTTACCCATATGCTTCAGGTAATCAATAAAAGTGTGAGTGGGAAGGATTTCCACAAAGACTTCTTTCAATGCGGAAGTCCTTTCGACTGCATAATCATCGTTCACATCGCATAATGTGGCATCAATAATTTCTTTTGCTTTGGCTGCATCAATCGGGTCATCGCAACCGATAAACCATTTATGGGCAAACAAAGTGCCGTAAGGGAAACCGCCAACCGTAAATTCTTTAATCTGAACTTTCAGTTGCTTGTTTACTTCATCAATTGCTTTATTCAGGTTATCAATAGAAGTATGTTCGCCACAAAGGCTAAGGAATTGTTTGGTACGGCCAACAATGGTGATCTCATATTCTTCTACATCCGTAAACTGGACAACATCTCCAATCAGGTAACGCCATGCTCCGGCGCATGTACTTAATACAACAGCATACTTTTCTTCTGTATTTACCTCATCGATGAAATAAGATTGCGGTTTACCAATCATATCGCCGTTATCATCAAAATTGGTTGAATTAAAGGGTACAAATTCATAGAATATACCCGCGTTCAAAACCAGTTTAATGCCCGGAACGCCCGGCCTGGCCTGAAATCCGAAAGAACCCTCAGAGGCCATATAGGTTTCAATATAGGTTACTGGTACGCCCATTAATTTCTTGAAATTCTCACGATATGGTTCAAATGCAACACCGCCATGAATGTATATTCTAAGATTAGGCCACATGTCATGAATAGTATTAAGGTTGTACTTTTTTACAATCTCTTCCAATACTATCTGCGCCCATGCCGGAACGCCGCAAAGTATGCCCACGTCCCATTTCGGGGCATTTTCAATGATCAGTTTTATACGTTTTTCCCACCTTGGCTGACGTGAAATTTTCTGCCCCGGCTTATAAAAAAAGTTAGACAGGAAACGGGGCATATTTTTTGCACTGATGCCACTCATATCACCTTCATAATAATCGCCTTGTTTCATCAAAGAGGTAGAACCACCCAGCATCAATACGCCTTTCTCAAAAGTTTTAGAAGGAATTTTAAAATGGGTCATGCTGTAAAATTGCTTGAAACCTACCTTCTTGGTCGAGCGTATCATATCCTGCGTTACAGGAATATGCTTACTTGCCGATTCTGAAGTCCCCGAACTCAATGCAAAATATTTTACTTTTCCGGGCCATGTTACATTCTCTTCCCCTTCGAGGCATTTATGCCACCATTGCGCAAACATGCTATTGTAATTATGGAAAGGAACTTCTTCCCTGAAGGCCGTTTCCCAGTCAACCGACTCAGAAAGCATTTTTCCGAAACCATAATGTTTACCAAATGAAGTGTATTGCCCGCGCTCCAGAAGATTGCGCAAAGTATTGCGTTGATAAGTTCTTGGAGATGCGACCTTGATTCGAAAACTTTTTCGGATACGGAGTGAACGGGAAATAAGATTGCCTAATAATGCCATTGATTTATTGCGCTGTTATCCTTGTATGAAAATTCTTTAAATGCCTGACCGGCAAAATTACGCTTTTACCCTTTTTCTATTTGAATAACAAACAATTATTTGAAATGTTCTTCTATTTTTAACATACAAGTGATGCAACAATTTCATAATTTTCAGCGTAATACAAAAGAATAAATATTTTTCTGTTCCAATCAATTTTACCGGACAGATAAATATCATTCTCTCTAAAACTAAATATCCGATATGAATAACACGCTATTAATGGCAACGGATTTTTCGCCGGCTTCGCAAAATGCAGCTGTCTATGCTTTACATCTGGCAAAGCTTTTGAATGTCAAACTGGAATTGGTACACGCTTATATTATCCCATTTGCCTATACAGATAGTCCGGTTCCGTTGCTTAATCTCGAAGAGATTCAAAAGATATCGGAAAATAGCATTAATGCAGAGCTTACAAGATTACAAGGCATAGCGCCGGATATTGAAATAAGCTCAAAGGTGTTACCAGGCGAAATCGTGGATTGCCTTTCAGATTTGATAGATGAAAATCCACCTTTATTAATTGTAATGGGCACTTCCGGCAATAGTGAAGAATCTATGCTGTGGGGAAGCATGGCTGTAAAATCATTAAGGAACCTTAAAGCGCCCGTATTGGCCGTTCCTTCAGATGTTACATGGAAGCCCGTAGGGAAAATTTGCTTTGCAGCAGATTATAGCCAGGTTTCAGAACATACGCCATCTGCTGAAATTATTAACTGGACAAAGAAATTAGGTGCTACGCTGGATGTTATTCATGTTGATAAACCGGAACAGGTTTTAGAAGCTCCGGCTCAATTAACCAATATGCTAAGCTCTGTTCAGCCTACTTATCATACTATTATAGATGAAAATATAGAAACGGGCGTGGCTTCTTTTTTACAGGAACATGAAATAGGCTGGCTGTTGGTAATCCCTAAAAAATACGGCTTCTTTGAAAATCTGTTTCACAAAAGCCGCACTAAATTGCTGACACATGTGAGCAATGCGCCTGTACTGGCTTTGCATCAGGAGTAGATAAATAATTTATAAAAAGGAAGGGTGATTTCAATTTTTGAAATCACCCTTCCTTTTTGAATTTTCACTTTTGACTTTTCAATTATTCACCGTCATTCCTCACTACCACTACCCCATCGAATACATCTATCAAAACAGGTTTTGTTTTATCCAAATCACCCGAAATAATTTTCTTACTCAGTAAATTGATGATATCTTTTTGAATCAACCTTTTTAAAGGTCTTGCGCCAAATTGAGGATCAAAACCCTGTTCAGAGAAATAATCAAGTGCATAATCAGAAAACTCCAGTTGAATACCTTGTTGCAATAAGCGCTTTTTAAGCTCGTCTAACTGAATACGGATAATACCTTTTATTTCTTTTCTCATCAAAGGATGGAACATGATAATTTCATCTACACGATTCAGAAATTCAGGCCTTAAAGTTTGCCGTAATAAACCCATTACCGCATTCTTCGTATTTTCCACTATTTCATCAATATCATCACCCTCTTTAATATCATCAAAATTTTCCTGAATCAGGTGACTACCAAGATTACTTGTCATAATGATGATCGTATTCTTGAAATTCACTACGCGACCTTTATTATCCGTCAACCTGCCGTCATCCAGTACCTGCAACATAATATTGAAAACATCAGGATGCGCTTTTTCAATTTCGTCTAAAAGCACTACAGAGTAAGGTTTACGGCGAACGGCTTCTGTTAGCTGTCCTCCTTCGTCATACCCTACATATCCCGGAGGTGCACCCACCAAACGGCTTACGCTATGTTTTTCCTGATATTCACTCATATCAATTCTGGTCATCATACTTTCATCATCGAACAAATAAGAGGCTAATGCTTTTGCTAGCTCAGTTTTACCTACACCGGTTGTTCCAAGGAAAATAAAAGAGCCTATTGGTTTTTTAACATCCTGTAAACCGGCCCTGCTGCGCCTGATAGCATCGGCAACAGCTTCAATCGCTTCATCCTGACCTACAACTCTTTTATGCAATTCGTCTTCCAGATGCATCAGCTTTTCTCTTTCGCTGGTCATCATTCTTTGAACCGGAATACCGGTTGCACGTGCCACGTTTTCTGCAATATCCTCTGCATCCACTTCCTCTTTCAACAATCTTTTTTCTGAAAAAGATTCCATTTCCTTGGTCAACTCAGCAATCAGTTCTTCCTGTTCTTTCATTTTGCCATAGCGTATTTCAGCTACTTTTCCATAGTCACCGTCACGCTCTGCTTTTTCGGCTTCCAGTTTCAGATCTTCAATTTTAGCCTTAGCCGATTGTATCTTCTCTGCCTCTTCTTTTTCCTCATTCCATTTAGCTTTGAATGTATCGCGCTCTACAGAAAGGTTTGCAATTTCGGTTGAAAGTGATTTTACCTTCTCTTCATCATTTTCACGTTTAATAGCTTCTCGCTCAATTTCCAATTGCCTTATCCTGCGTTCCAGTTCATCCAATTCCTCAGGCATGGAATTCATTTCCAATTTTAGTTTTGCAGCGCTTTCATCAATCAAATCAATAGCCTTGTCCGGCAGGAAACGGTCTGACATATAGCGGCTCGAAAGCTCTACTGCTGCAATAATAGCTTCATCTTTGATACGAACGTGATGATGGGTTTCATATCTTTCCTTCAATCCTCTTAAAATGGAAATAGCATCTTCCACGCTTGGTTCATCTACCATTACTTTTTGGAACCTGCGTTCCAGAGCCTTATCCTTTTCAAAGTATTTTTGATATTCATTTAAAGTTGTAGCTCCGATAGCTCTCAGTTCACCTCTTGCCAATGCAGGTTTCAGGATATTGGCAGCATCCATTGCCCCTTCTCCACCCCCGCCTGCTCCGACAAGCGTATGTATCTCATCAATGAAGAGAATAATAGCACCATCACTTTCCGTCACTTCTTTAATGACTGATTTCAAACGCTCTTCAAACTCACCTTTATATTTGGCACCTGCAATCAGCAAGCCCATATCTAATGAAAAAATGATTTTTGATTTCAGGTTTTCAGGAACGTCGCCATTTATGACACGATGCGCCAGACCTTCTACAATAGCGGTCTTACCTACACCGGGCTCGCCTACAAGTATAGGATTGTTTTTGGTTCTGCGTGAAAGAATGTGAAGCGTACGGCGAATCTCTTCGTCTCTGCCGATTACCGGATCAAGCTTTCCGTTTTGCGCCAGCTCATTCAGGTTTTTTGCATATCGCTGCAATGCATTATAATTTGTATCAGCGGTTTGAGAATTTACCGTGCCGCCTTTTCTTAAATCTTTTATAGCGGCTATAAGTCCTTTTTCTGTAAGACCGGCATCTTTAAGGATTTTAGAAGTTTCGTCATTTCCCCGAAGAATTGCCAGCAACATATGTTCTACACTTACAAACTCATCATTGAACTCTTTAAGTGCAGCACCGGAACGCAATACAACATTATTTGCATCACGTCCCAACATTTGTCCCGCATCGCCGTTGCTTTGTTTTGGAAGCTTCGATAAGGAATCTTCCAGTCTTGAATGAATAATGTTCAGGTTGGCGTTACTCTTCTTTAATAAATATTCGATAGGTCCATCCTTATCTTCAAGAATTGCTTTTAGAATATGCCCGGATTCTATTGTAGGATTCCCATTATTAAACGCTAATTGTTGCGCTTGTTGCAGGGATTCCTGTGCTTTAATAGTGAAATTATTTAAGTTCATCTTTGTTCTTTCTGTTTATTGTGAAAGAATGATATTGACCGTTTTAAAACAATATTCATTCTCTTTTTGTTTAGATTTTAATTAACTCAATTAGTACCACAAAAATCAAACCAAAAACATACATACGGTAAAGCCGTCATGTTTTAATGAGATAAGGTGTCTTTGTAACAGATGAAGGAGAAATGAACTGTAAAAATTTCTGAAAAATATTCGGATTTATGTAATGATGTCATGCAATGATCTGCAATTATAGTTTTTCATTTATAAAAAAAGCAGCAATCAAATGATTGCTGCTTTAAAGACTTTATTATAAAAGATTAATGAAGTACCACAAACTTTTTCAAGGTTGATGCATCTCCTGAATTAACTTTCATCAAATAAGTGCCATTAGCATATCCGCTCAGGTCAAAAGTAAATTCACCTTTTGAAGCATTATTTAAATTATACGTTGCTTTTGCAGCTCCGGTAATATCATAAATTGTTACTACCAAATCAGCTTGTTTTACCAGATTAACCTGCATACGCACAACACCGGAAGTCACAGGGTTAGGATAGATTGAAACAGCATTTGACAACTCTGATTTCGGTGTGTTTGAAATACCTGTAGTAGGAGCTGTAGGGCAAGCTGCTGTAAACAACTTTGGTTGAAGTGTAGTTGAATTTGTATTTATCGGATCTAACCACGGTTTAAGTTGTTTTGTAGTTATACCATTTCCTTCAGGATATTCCCAATTGCGGCTTAGTTTACTATACAAAATGCCATTTTTACTGAATTTGCCATCAGGACGCGTATCTTCAGGGCATGCATTAACTGGAGGAGAACCGGTTAAATCACCTACGATTAATCCGTTTTTATCAAATAATGCGCTACCTGATGATCCACCTTCAACACCACCTGTAAAGAAATTCAATGACCAGTGTGTATTAGGAGTTGTTACAGGATTTTGGTTGAATTCACCTGTTGAGGAAATATTTTTACCTACAGATAATTTCTTAATGTCACCATTCGGATGATGGAAACCAATAAACGAATCTGCAGTGGATAAAATTGAGCTTCTGTTCCAACCGGCAAGATAAGCGCCGTAAGTATCAGGTACTTTCGACCTCAATTTCAAAAGCATAAAATCACCGATAATAGTAATACTGGAAGAATCATAATCTGCACGGGCAACGAAGTCAGCACCGGACATGGTATTGGTTTCTTTAATGTTTCCACCACCTCCACAAAGAGGAGATTCAAAATTAAAATAGAATGTCCATGTGCTGAAATGACTGTTTTCTGTACTGTTATCTTCATCACAGTGTGTTGCAGTCAACATATAGGGCGTACAATCTTCAGTTGTATTGTTTATAAGCGTAGCTGAACAAAAACCAAAGAAACCGCCACCTGCATCAACTACTATCCTTGCCACTGATTTTCTGGACATAGGCAAACTTGCACCTGCCGGGCATATAGCATTAATATGACAAGGAGCAGACCCGTTAATCCATGGATCGTCCGTTGGCTTTTGTGCTGTACCATCGTCAATAGATTTATCTGAATATTGACTCAGGAAGTTAATACCCTTGTAGAAATAAGCGACTCTGTCAACATGCAACTGAATATCATTGATATTAGTTCCTGCAGGAATGTCAATTTCAAGATTAGCAACATTTCCTTCCATCATTTCCGTTGCAAAAAGACCATCAGAAGGATTATTTTCGTTAGTATAAGCTCCTAATACTTGCTTTTTGTTTTCGTTTGTTATGAAATATTTCACACCCTCCGGCAATTTGAAGGCATTATAATATAAGCCTATTGCCGGTGCGTTTGCAATTTCAATTTGCGCTCTCCAAACCATTGCACCGTTCACAAATACAAACTTACCTGATTCAGGAAATGATACATTGGTTGATACCGCAATACCGCATCTGTCCAGCCTCGGATTAATTGTCTGAGCCGCAATATCATTTTTCAAAACAGTCTTAAGATCAGGTGCCTGATATAAAATTGTTTCAACTTTCTGATCCCGAAGAGTACTTTCATTCAAAATCATGCTTAAAGGCAATCCACCTTTATTGACTTGTGCGTATGAAGAAATCCCCCCCAAAGAAGACAAAATCGCTAACGCCAAAATTGTTTTTTTCATTTTTACAGTTTGATAAATAATAAAACTCCGATTTACAAAATCGGATCAAAGATAATGAACAATTAATTACGGAACGCAGTGCTTAACTATAAAAATAGCAAGGAAAGCATGTATCTATTTATTATATCAGCAAGATTCTGTTCCTGAAGAACTTATCTTTTTGTATTTTCAAGCCCTAATATTTTTAAAAATATACATGAACCGATTTTTATTATTATTTTTTATTACGGGCCTTTTTATTCAAGACAAGGCCACAGCACAACAATACAGTTCTCCTGAAAATAAACTTTACTGGAAAAACAGAAAGCCGTACAGCGGTTATTGGCAGCAGGATGTGGCTTATAATATAGATGCCAGAATTGATGAAACAACCAATCAGATAAATGCATCTGAAGCATTAACTTATACCAATAATTCCCCTGATACGCTTGAATTTGTGTATTTCCATTTATACCAGAATGCATTTGTAAAAGGTTCTTATACGCATCAACTGGAAAAAGCAAATAAGGTGAAGTCCAGGTTGGGAAAATATGAAGCAGCCGGATTAGGTATTAACATCGAAGACTTGACGGTTGAAAATGTCCCGCTTAAAACCGAACTGGATAACACTATCCTGAAAGTGTACCTGTCAAAACCATTATTACCAAACCAGTCCGTAACATTCAAAATGAAGTTTAACACTTATTTTGATATGGGTGGCACCAGGCGCAGGATGCAGATGTACAATGCCTGGGGTTTTATGCATTACAATGGCTGTCAATGGTTTCCGAAAATATGTGTATATGATGCGAAGTTCGGTTGGGAAACAGATCAGCATTTAGGAAAAGAATTTTACGGTGACTTCGGAACTTTTAACGTAAGCCTTGATTTTGCTTCCAATTATGTCGTAGAAGCAACAGGAGCCATTCAGAATCGTGAAGAAGTACTTCCAAAGGAACTCAGAGAACAATTGGATCTTAAGAACTTTGCAAATAAGCCCTGGGAAGAAAAACCATCGACCATTATTCCTTATAAAAAAGGAGAAAGAAAAAAATGGATTTTCTACGCTGAGAATGTACATGATTTTGCCTTTACTGCCGACCCGAGTTATAGGCTTGGAACAACTTACTGGAAAGGCATTGAATGTGTAGCTATTGCTCAGGAGCCACATGCTTCGGGTTGGCAGAATGGCGCAGAACTGGTTGCTAAAACTGTTCAGACTTTTTCGGAAAATTATGGCATGTATGAATATCCGAAAATGGTGGCTGCAGATGCAAGAGACGGCATGGAATATCCGATGATTACTATGGATGGCGGCCGCAATCCTGATTATGGAAAATTATTGGTGCATGAAATCGGACATAACTGGTTTTATGGCATGATTGGCAGCAATGAAACTTACAGGGCATCGCTGGATGAAGGTTTCACACAATTTCTTACAAGCGAAGGTTTGCGAAACATTCTGGGTGACACTATGGTTTATGAAAAACCTAAAAGCAAATGGAAACAACATTTTGACGAGCCCAAGCTAACGATGGATGTCAATGTGCTATCAAGATACATTCAGGAAGTTGCCAACGGGAACGATCATCAACTGAACACACATTCCGATGATTTCAACAGTGCATTGGGCCACGGCGGAGGCTATGCTATGGTATATTTTAAAACAGCAACAATGCTGTATAACCTGCAATATACTTTAGGGGATAGTTTATTTGCAAAAGCCATGCAGCACTATGTTTCCCAATGGAAATTTGCGCATCCGTATTTTGACGATTTCAGGAATTCCATTATTCAATTCACACATGCAGATCTTAATTGGTTTTTTGATGAATGGCTGGAAACTACAAAAGATCTGAATTACGGCATCCAATCGATTCATACAATTAAAGGAACAGACAGCAGCGCAATCGTTTTCAAGCGCAAAGGAGCAATGCACATGCCTATTGATTTTACCGTCACAACCAGAAAAGGCAATAAATACAGCTATTATATACCCAATACCTGGTTTGATAAAGAAACAGACGCAGTAAGGCTTCCGAGATGGATAGGCTGGGGAAAATTAGATGAAACTTACACGGCACATATTCAGGCGCCTGAAGGTATTGCTCTGGTTGAGATAGATACAACGCATCGCTTTGCCGACAGGTATATGTTGGATAATTACAGAACCACCGGATTATTTCCCCGTATCACGTCCTTAAAAACAAAATGGGATCCCGGATATTATACAGGCGTCGACTGGAAACATTATCAGCTCTATATCAGGCCTGATATCTGGTACAATGCTATTGACGGTATAAAGCTTGGCGTACATTGGGAAGGTAGCTATTTAAACAATTACCTGAAACTGGATGGTACGGTCTGGGCAAATACCCAATTGGGCGAATGGAACAGGTTTAAGACCAACCTTGCAAAAAGCGGCATTCAACCCTGGGTCAATTATACCATTAACTTCAGTACACCGCTAAGCCTTTCCAATCCTGATTTTGGTGTTTATTTCAATTCCCGCTTTTTAGATGGATTGTGGTATCATAAAATAGGGACAACCTGGGCTATCAATAATAAAAACAATCTTGATTTCTCGTTGCATACCTTTTACCGGAATGAAGGCTATACTGATTACCTGCTTTATCCAAAAGAATGGAACAGTACTTTAGCACATCCCAATACTGCGTTGGAGCTGGACTACACTCATTCTTATAATTATTTTAATGGTTATGGTTCTTTATTGTTCACTGCACATGCACCTTTCCTGTCGGATAGTTTTAATTACAATTACATACAATTAGAGTGGAAAAACACCCATATTTTGGGACGAATGATTATCCGGACCAGATTGATTGGTCGTTACGGATTGGGTAATAGTATGCCTTCCGAAAGCGCATTATTCCTCGCAGGTGCAAGTCCTGAAGAAATGATGGAAAACAAATATGTACGCAGTATGGGTTTTATTCCAAATGATTGGGTGGGGAGTTATGATCCATATTCAACCGGCCATTTTCAATACGGAGGTGGCTTAGGCCTGAGAGGTTATAACGGTTATTATGTTACCGACAGGAGAAATAATGAAAATTATATTGCATATAAAGGCCAAAGCGGGGCAGCTGTCAATGCCGAATTTGATTTCACAAATTATTTCAGGTGGAGACCTGCCATCAGCTGCAATTGGTTAAAAGCCAATGTTTATGCGTTTGCCGATGCCGGAATCATTCAGTTGAGCCGTATTAACCCGATAGACCAGAATATAAAAGCAACCGGCAATATTTCTGATTTCAGGATGGATGCAGGTATAGGAGCGGCTTTTACGATTTACAAATGGGGTGTTTTTGACAAAGCAAAACCATTGACTTTAAGGTTTGATATGCCGCTGTTGCTTAACAGGCCTACGTTTGACAGGCCTCAATACTTAGGAGCAAGATGGCTTATTGGCGTAAGCAGGGCATTTTAATAATATAGACCTGATAACAAATATGTCAACTTTCCTTAACATTCTTGTTAACACCTATGGCAAAATCAAAATAAATACTTCTTTATCTTTACGCCCAATTTAAAAACTATTAATATAGAAATATGCGTTTAATCTTTTCAATGGCCATTGGCGTGAGTACGGTATTTACCGCCCTCTCTTCACAGGCACAAACTTTGTTTACTTACGGCCCTAATCCGGTAAGCAAAGAGGAGTTTCTAAGAGTTTATCAAAAAAATAATTCACAAAAGAAACCTGATTTCAGTGCAACCTCTGTGAATCAATATGTTGATCTTTATTCTTTGTTCAAAATGAAGGTTAAAGAAGCTGAGGTAATGCAATTGGATACGAATGCAGCCGTGAAAAGTGAGTTGAATAATTATAAAGGTCAGTTGGCACGCACTTATTTATCCGATAAAGAAGTGACCAAACAATTGGTGAACGAGGCTTACAACCGTATGAAGGAAGAGCTGCATGTACAGCACATCCTTGTGGCGCTTCGTCCCAATGATGATTCTGCAAGGGCTTATCAGAAAATTGACAGCCTGTATAAGGCTATCGTAAACAATAAAGCAGATTTCGGGCAGTTGGCAAAGGCGTTTTCCGACGATAAATATTCTGCTGTAAAAGGTGGCGATTTAGGCTATATTACTGCATTACAGGTTGTTTATCCTTTTGAATCTGCTGCTTATAAAACTGCTGTTGGTCAGGTTTCAAAACCATTCCGCACACAATTCGGTTTTCATATTGTAAAGGTTATTGACCGTCGTCCGTCGAAAGGGCAAGTACAGGTAGAACAAATTATGATTGCGGCACCAAAGTCGAAAGGTGAGCAAGGCATTACCGATGCTAAAGCAAGAATGAATGAAGTACTCGCTGCATTGAAAAAAGGTGATAAATTTGAAGAACTTGTCAAGACTTATTCTGACGATAAATTCTCAAATGAAAAAGGTGGTTTGTTAGATCCGTTTTCTGTTGGTAAATATTCTCCTGAATTTGAAGACGCGGCATTTGGTTTGAAAAAAGCCGGCGACATATCCCAGCCTATACAAACCGAATATGGTATTCACATCCTTAAATTGGTTAAGAAAATGCCATTACAACCTTTGGACAGCATGTTGGATAACCTTACACGCAAGGTAGAAAATGACGGCCGTGCCGTAGCTGCCAAAGAAGCTTACATGGAAAAAGTGAAGAAGCAATATAACTTCAAAGATTATCCGGAGAATCTTGATAAACTGATTGCTACAATGCCTGCTCAGGATAACAAAACCAATGCCTTCAATGCGGATAGTTTTAAAACACAGACTGCTACCCTGTTTGAATTGGCCGGAAAGAAATATACGCAGTATGATTTTGTAGTGTATGCTTCCGGTATTACAAGAGGTACATTAATGGGCAACCGCGCTAATACGCTGCGTGATTTGTATAAAATGTATCAGACTTCGACTATCAATGATTTACAGCAATCTGATTTGGAAAAGAACAATGCAGATTTCCGTAATCTGGTACAGGAATACAGAGATGGTATCTTGTTGTTTGATTTAATGGATAAAAATGTCTGGACAAAAGCATCAAAAGATACTGTAGGCCTTGCTTCTTTTTATGAAAACAATAAAGCCAAATATCAATGGCAGCCTGGTTTTGAAGGAACTGTTTACCAGGCAAACGGCGAAGTTGATTTGTCTCGTTTGAAAGCGCTTCTGGATAAAGGTTTGGATGCTTCCGCGGCATTGGACTCTTTAGGTAAAACAACAGAAGGCATTCAGGTTAGTCAGCAATCGGGCCGTTATGAGTTTACCCGTTTCCCTGTCGGTAAAGAATATTTTGCGGCAGATAAAGCAAGCAGCGTATTCCGTAACGACGATGGAACTTACACAATGGTATTTGTAAATAAACTACATCCTGGTTCAGAACAAAAAACGCTGGACGAAGCCCGTGGTTTTGTAGTTGCCGATTATCAGGATTATCTTGAAAAGCAATGGGATGCAAGTCTCAAAGCAAAATATCCTGTAAAAGTGGACGATAAAACAATGAAGACCGTTATAAAATAATTGAGTTTACATAAAAGAGAAACCCGCAAATTAATTTGCGGGTTTCTCTTTTATGTAATATTTATTGAATCAGAGATAGGACTAAAACCTATATCATCTACACTTTCAGGATTTCTCCAATTCTTCTTTATGAAACTTTATTAAACCCTCTGCCGGGCTTTTCATGATATTACCTGTTTCCAATCCATATTGCTCATGCAGACTGTAAATAATATCCTTGAATTCGTAGGCAACAGTACCAATAAAATGAATAGGATGTTTCCAGCTTTCCCTGTATTTTAAAACATGTCTCTGGTGAAAATCGATAAAAGCATCTTCAATGATATTCTCTACCATGTAATGTCCTCTATGCTCCATAAGAAATTGTGTAAATGAAGCCAGGTAACGGTTTGCCAACGGGTCTTTATAAACTTTCTTTAATATATCCGAAAGATCATCTCCATATTTATTCCTGAAAGCTTCTCTTAACTCATCATCAAAAGTGTTATAAAAAAAATATTGCAACACCCTTTTTCCAAGATAGGTCCCACTGCCCTCATCTCCGATAATAAACCCTAAAGAAGGATTTTGCTGCATTATTTTTTTACCGTTGTAATAACAGGAATTACTTCCTGTTCCAAGAATACAACAGATACCTTTTTTGTCTCCCATGGCAGCTCTTGCCGCACCCAGCATATCTGAATGAGCTTCCACTTTTTTTACACCAAAATGCTTCTTCAGTATCTTTTCAACAAAGTCAGCTTCGTTTTTTGTCTTAACACCCGCACCATAGAAAATGATTTTTGAAATGGACTCCTTTTTCGGATTTATTTTCAATTCGTCATTCAACAGCTGCAGGCAATCTGCTTCTGTCCTGAAAAAAGGATTAAGTCCCGGTGTTTGAAAATGTTTGGTTTTATGGTTACTTCCGATAAGGCTCCAATCTGTTTTGGATGAGCCACTATCGGCAATCAATATTGATGACATATATGCAATTGCAATTTTGAATAAGGAAAGGTAAAGCATGTTTCCCGTTCGTACAAACCTTAACTATAATTTTATTCGTTAATTTTTGTCTTTAATTTTAGTAAAAATCATCTATGTATAGAAAAACAGGTGCTTTTCCTCTTTAGATCTTCCTTATACTAATAATATGCTCCAATATTGCTTCGGCACAGCTAAAAGATACCTTCAAAATATTAACATAGCGAATTACCCTCATTCACTATCAACTAAATCACCAGCCACTATCAACTAACCACTAAAAACCTACCTTTGCAGCCATGATTCCCAATGAACAAACCATTGCTGCCATTGCTACTGCTGCGGGTGTAGGAGCAATTGGCGTTATAAGACTTAGCGGACCTGAAGCTATTGCTATTACGGATGCTATTTTCAAAGGCAAAAACCTTGCCGCACAGCCTTCGCATACTATTCATTTTGGTAAAATAGTATCGCCGAAAGATGACAGCATTATTGATGAAGTAGTTGTATCCATATTCAAAGGAAACAGAAGTTATACAGGAGAAGAAACCGTAGAAATCAGCGGGCACGGTTCGCCCTATGTGTTACAGCAAATATTGAATGCCTGTATCGAATCCGGCGCAAGACCTGCCATGGCAGGGGAATTCACGCAACGCGCTTTCCTCAACGGCAAAATGGATCTGTCGCAGGCCGAAGCCGTTGCTGATCTGATTGCAGCAGATTCCAAAGCTGCACATGAACTGGCATTGAATCAGATGCGGGGTGGTTTTTCATCAGAGCTTTCCAGGCTGCGTGAAGACCTTATAACCTTTGCTGCATTGATTGAACTTGAACTGGATTTTGCGGAAGAAGATGTTGAATTTGCAGACCGTACACAGTTCTTCAATACATTAGAAAGACTTGAAACCGTTATACAGCAACTGATTGATTCTTTTCAATATGGTAATGTTATCAAAGAAGGCGTACCGGTCGCCATTGCCGGCAAACCCAATGCCGGTAAATCATCTTTATTGAATGCTTTATTCAACGAGGAAAAAGCCATTGTTTCAGAAATAGCCGGCACTACGCGCGACAGCATTGAAGATGTCCTTTTCATCAACGGATATAAATTCCGTTTTATTGATACAGCAGGATTACGGGAAACAACCGATACTATTGAAGCTATCGGCGTGGAGCGGGCCAAAGCAAAAGTCGCACAGGCAAAGATATTGTTGTATCTGTACGACGAAAATGATACAACTGTAGAAGAGGTGCTAAAAGATTTGAAAAGCTTTTACCGGGAAGAATTGATTATCATATTGATTGAAAACAAAGTCGACCTGCACGATTATACAAAACCCAGAAAAAATATTCAGGCAGATGACGCCATCATGCCTTATTTAATGGGCGCTATGCGTATGTCAACCAAAGATGCGGAATATATTAACCTCTTAAAAATGATGTTGACGGCGCAGGTTGAAAATCTGCCCCACGAAAATCAGGCCATTGTAAATAATACCCGTCATCTGGCCTCCCTTAAAAGCACACTGAAACATATCAAAGAGATACAACAAGGCATGGCCATGAATCTCAGCGGTGATTTACTGGCGCAGGATATTCGCCTGGCGTTGTATCATCTGGGTAGTATCACGGGACAGGTAGATGTGGACAGAGATATTTTAGGAACTATTTTCGGGAAGTTTTGTATTGGGAAGTAACTTGTGAACATTGTAACTTAGTCTTGTAACCCTTGCTCGCCAAGGGTTTTCTTTTTGTGCCTAGTTGTCGCAATAATCCGTTAGATACAGTTTCTTGAAGTAGATATGGACCGGTACGAAAAATATAGGCCACTCAGACGGACCAAAACATGTTGAAAACATTATGATACGACATGAATCTTTATTTAGCCAATAGTAATATGGCAGGAGGTTATGTTGTATTTTTTTTGCTGACATTTTTGTGAGACGGTTTTCCCCTCTTTTATCAATCAAAAACAACTGAGAAATAAGATCAGGAATGCTAATGAGGAGGGCTCTCTGATTTAGTTGTGTCAAGCTTTGATAGTAGATCGAGCAAATCGAACATAATATTGAAGTCCGTTAGAATTTCTTTTATGTTGGTTGGGTAATCGTCGTGAAGGATAAGGTAATCTAACAAAACAATACTCAAGTTGCTACTGATACGTGAGGCGGTTGATTGCTCTATTATTTCTATAATTAATGAAGTTATATTGCCCTGATTGTACGTTCAATTGATATTTGAATATGGCAATCAGTATTTCGATAAAACATTAAACCGAAATGACCTAATTGATTATAGGTTCATTTGAGTTTTCTTTTGGAGCTATTAGATTAGTTATTACAACACTACATTGTCAGAGACAATAACTAAAGAGCGTGTGAGGCTATTCTTTTTAACAAGATACTTCAAAACCTTTGCAAAGTTCTTTAGTTCTCTATTTTCCAAATATTCATGTTCACTATTTTGACCAATTTTTTCAGTTGGCACGAAAATTTTTACTGCTTCAACAATGGTATTAAGAGTCGTGGGAATGTCAAATAGTTTTACCTCTACTTCTTTTGTTCGATCTTGCTCTGAGGGGTCAATCTTAAAATGAAAGGGATAGCCCCTATGCGTATTAGCGGCTGCAAGTGTTTGGGCTTGTTCAAGCCCCTTAGCCTTATTGTATTGATGCCTAAAGTCTACAACACCATTATTATCTAACTCAGCAGGAATAATTATGTAAAGTTCAAAGTTCTTTATTTTTAGCGTTTGATTGTCAACACTAATTATACCTGCATCACGTATTTGCTCACAAACACCTTTAATGAAAGAATGATAATACCCAAGCGCTAATGCAGTTGAGGGAAGCAATCCGAGTTGAGATGTTTCTTGTTCTTTACGAATATGTTCAATTAATTCGGCACACTTCTTCTCAAGGGAATTGTACTTGGACTTGTCATCGGAAAAGCGTGAAACAACAATCCCTTCCAAATCTGAAGGAAGTTCTGCGGCTTCTTCTACCAGTAAGAAAGCTCTATCTATGCCTGTTGCTCCTGCAAATAATCCGAACTCAAATACTATATTATCTCGTGGTGTAGACTTTATATCGTCCCTTTTTAGCGTAAGGTCATCACATGTGGCAACCAAAATCGCGAATTCTGATAGCTTTGTTTTTTTAATAAGACTATCCAAAGCACTGCGGTTTTGGGTAAATGATGTCGTCCATTTGACAACGTCACCAACAGGTTCAAGATAGGTACATATTTGGTCAACGTATCTAAGTCCTTCTGCAGATGAACCAATAAATATTTGTGATCGCATAGAATTTGATTTTATTTATTATTTTCTGTCCCCTTTATAGAGCAACATAGTCTTAAACTCGTTAAAGTCGTTTTTTACCAAATTGGAAGCCTTTTTTTCTAAATCACGCAGTATTCTTCGGTGACATTTTTTAAATTTTCTGTTTTCACCACAAAAACATTTGGAATCAGAACCTAATTCGAGCCCTGTTGCAATTATTCGTAAGGAAGTAGATACAGCTTTAATATCTTCTAATTTCAAATATTCTTTATAGAACTCCAATCTGCCAAGTAATCCATGAGCCCGTTCCCTGTAAAAATATCCATTTTTTCTTCTGAATGTTTGATTGAACAAGAAGCCCATTATTTGTTTCTGTATGAAACCTTTTAAATTTATTCCATCTAAACAGTCCAGGCGTTCTTGGATTGGCACAGCTATACAGAAGTGGCCATCTGAGTATACATGCCAATCAATGTTATGAGGTATTCGCCCGCCAGTTTCATATATTAATGGATAGCTATTCGGATAATTGGCAGGTGGATGGATTTCAATTTCATACCTGTCCAATTTTTCTCCATCCTCTGCAATGAGATTAATAGAACCTAAAAGAATTGGTACTCCATCTCTATCTATATGATTTAATTCAGGAAAGTATTCAAGAACCTCATTAATGTCATTCAAAAATTGTTTATAGTGTTCCATAAGGTGAAGAAAGTCCAATTCCAGAAATAAGCTTTGTATTAGAATTCTTATCCTCTGATTTATCTTCACCAAGAGGAAAGCGATCTCCAAGATGTTTCCGCCATAGTTTGCTTGCTTTAAGTTGGTTATCTTCTTTTAAAGCCGCATCTGCATCCATAATAAAATCGTCTAATGCAGTCAGAAAATTGCTTCTACGCTTTTCGTCATAATCTGCAAAAAGATTATCATTGGGGGCAACGGGAACAATACACTCAAACTGTTTATTAAGTGTTTTCTTAATCTCTTTTAAAACATCAGTTAAATTTATATCATCACGTTCACCAAGTACAAGTTTATCTTTTGCATTTGCGGCAAGAATAGTCATAGATAAACCACTTGGCATTGCATTTCGTTTATTGTCACACCACGCTTTGAGATATTTTACTGCACTTAATAAATACTTCTCTTTTCCTTTTTTGCTTTTAAACCAATCAACCATGGCTTTTGGATCGTCATTTCGCCACCCCTCGTTCTTTATAGCAATTTGATATATTGATCCGTCTACTTTGTAATAGACGGGCATATCAATTTCATAATCGGCAGAGAAAATTGTTCTAATACACTTTTTTCGGTGTTGTGAAGGATTCGACGTATAGCCATTGACTGCATTATAAACCCAACTTTGTAAGGTTGTAGCAGTTACATCAGGCTCCCGAAAGAAATAGACACCGTCATCAAGATCACAGATGTCATCTTTTGTGCGAATAATAGTTTTCATTTTATACGAACCTTGAATAAAAAATTTCGGTTCGTAGTCAGGATAATTCTCTTTGAAATATTTGCGAATACGTTCACGCAATTTCTCCTTGGAGTCAATAAGTCTATTACGCTTTGATGTCGTAATAGAAATTTCCTCGTTGAACCTGTAAAATAAATTGTGACAATTTGCCATAGAATTATTGATTTGAAGTTTATGTTTATTGAATATTTTCATTGCTAGACCTGTAGCAAGTATTAGGAATAAAATTGGAGGCATCTCATTGTGATTTTCATTGATTACATTAGTTAAGTCAAAATGTATAGTGTTTAAGTTCTTCTTATTGCTATCAGGGTATTCTATTTGCAAAATAATTACAAATCATTTACTTTGTAATGAATACTTATGCACAGGGTGTGGAAAATCGAATTTTATGCATAATTTTGATGTTTGGCATATGGTATTAAAGTTCACAGTTGGCAATTATCTTTCTTTTAAAGAAAAGACGACTCTTGATATGTCAGCGGAGGCATTAAAAGAGAAGAAAGGGAATTTGCATATACCATATCATCACAACCCCAAGTTGACTTTGTTAAAGTCGATGGCAATCTATGGCCATAACTCTTATGGCAAGAGTAATTTGATCAAAGCTTATTCTTTTTATAAGAATCTGATTATTAACTCATTTTCTTTTGGGAAAAAAAATACGGAATTCGATGTTGAACCCTTTAGATTAAATACTTCGATGGTAAATAAGCCAAGCCATTTTGAAGCAGTATTTATTTTGAAGCAGACAAAGTATAGATATGGTTTCGAAATAACGAGACACGGTGTATCTGAAGAATGGCTTTATTATGCTGATGGAGCCGTAAGGGAAAATCTACTTTTTAATAGGGTCGTCGGCCAACAGATTTTCGAGATTAGTAAGTCTTGGAATAAAGAATCTCAAAATATGATCGAGAATGCGAAGATGTTTACAACATCACAAAATTTGTTTTTGTCTGTCCTTCTTTCGCAAGACAATATGCCTCCTAGGGTTACGGAGATTACAAAATGGTTTCAAGGGAATATTATTTTAACTGGAAGTTATGCCAATTCCGTAAATAACGGAGCATACCAGATTTATACCGATGTAGAATACAGAAATGTTATTCTGAAATTTATCAAAGGTGCTCATTTAGAATTTGAATCTATTTTCGAAAAGATTGCTGAAGTTCATTCAAGTACTAATATCCACAATGATTTATTAAACGTTATCTATGAAGATAAACAAAAGAATTTTGAGCTTTATACCGGACACAAACTTTTCGATGAGCAAAAGAAATTCTTAGGAAATATTGACTTCAATCTTCAAAAAAGTGAATCGTCCGGCACAATAAAGTATTTTATCTTAGCGTGCTTTCTTGCATCTGCATTAAAAAACGGGCAGTTAATATGGGTTGACGAATTTGACGCGAGTTTAGATACCAAACTAATTGTTACTTTAATAGAAACCTTTAACAGTCCAAAAAATAATGTTGTTGGATCTCAACTTATATTTATTGCCCATAATACGATTTTGATGAATAAGAAACTCAGGAGAGACCAGATGGTGCTGGTGGATAAAAATGAATATGGAGAATCTAGTATCAATCCAATTCATACTGCGAAAAACCCAGTTAGGATTAATGCATCAATTGAAGAAGAATATAGATCCGGAACTTTGAACGAAGGAAAAGGTTCACCTAAAACGGGGAATCAATATGGCTCTTTGTTTGATGGTATTGATTTGACAAGTCCTGAAAAAGAATAGCATTTCACTTATAATATTCTTCTAATTGCTTGCATTTTACATTTCTCATAAGTGATAAATTCAATAATATACGATTGCTAATTGTTATTAGTTTCTGTTTTCAAATGTAATTATCTAATGTTACATTAGGTTTGTATTGTTTTAAGAGGCGATTTGCGAGAATTATATTCATATTGTTTTATACCAACTGCTTGTGAATTCACATAATAATCTGTATTTAAACTCTCAAATAAAACCGTAAAGTTTGATAGAAGAATTACAGATGTTATTTTTTGTCTAAATTTGAGAGTAATGACCCAATAAAATAATCTATGCTTAATAAATTTCCTGGGCTATTGGGTTATGGTGGAGTAATTGCCATTCATGCCGATTGGCCAAATTATCCATCAGGCATTGGGTGGCAGTTCGCCTTAAAAGCGTTAGGTAATTTTCCCTCAAATACAACCTTCTATGAAATAGATGATATTGACAGGTGCAAATTATTGATTAATCAAAGTCCATTAAATCTATCAAATCCATGTGATATCAAATATTATCATTTGGCAATATGGCATAGTGACTTGATAGAGTTAAAAAGGCGCGGTTTTGTTGACGGCGTAGTCGAAAAAAGTGACTATGATTTTGAATTAATTCGCTTTCAAAATTTCAAGAAGATTGTTGGAAAGAACTTACACGAAGATAAAGATGGAAATATTATTCTCTATGCCAAAGGTAGTAATGGACAATTGATAGAGACAAAATATATGAAGCCAATACCTGAAAACGAAGATGGCTTGAATAATAAAGGCTGTGCAATAATTACCGGAACTATAAGCTTGACAAAATGTGGCTTTGAAGAATTAATTAAGCTGTCTAATGAAAATAAGCTTTCTGAAAAACTGCATAACTTAACTGAACCATTAATTAAAATAGGAAGGTTTGATACAGCCATCAGAGAGGCTTCATTATTATTAGAAACGATTATTAAACAATTTCATAATAAAGTTTCTTTGTTTGGTCATAGACTGGTTGAATTTCACTTAGAGGAAATAATTAAAAACAATGAATATTTTAATTCAGCTGAGATTAAGTGTTATCGAGGAGAATTAAGGACGATTTTCAGTTTTATAAGAAATGATTTCGCTCACAATTTTAAAGTATTAACAGAGGAGCAATGTAAAATGATTTTATTAAGGATTGACACCACTCTGCAAGAATTTGAGGAAGTAGTAAATGTATACTTTAAGATAAATAGTAAGGAGTGAAACATGTCTTATTATGACTATGATGCTTCGCTAAGAATTTAAGAAATGATTCGATTCAATAATTTGTTGAAGGAAAATATTAACTTGATATTCTGTAGCCTAATTTTTCCATAACCCGCACATACTAACAATATTCAACGGCAGCTTCTGCGCGGAGTCTTAAGTCTGTATTGGAAAGTAATTTATACACATAAGCATTGCAACTTAGTCTTGTAACCCTTGCTCGTCAAGGGTTTTCTTTTTGTATTGCATTCAGAAGTAATTGTAAGCATCCATTTATTCTTATACACATCTGTTTATTCCGGGTTGTTTTGTTGATCTTCAATTGGGTATGCATATCGTTGTTTCCTCTAAATCAATTTTTAAAAATACGGGATGATGAAATAGCTGCTTGCATGTCTGTTTTGATATAAGTATTGTTATCTTTATAGAACCACCAATAAACCTTTTATAGGCTTCAATCGCTGGTCAGGTCGGGAACAAATGAAGGCGATGACTATAACTACTTTTTATGAAGAGGAATAAATTACTGGAAACACAGCTTCAGGAATTATTGCCGGAAGCGTTGCGTAATAATGAATTGCTGCAACCCTTCCTGGATGCAATAAGTAATTCTTTTGACGCTTTTGAAAAAGATATAGAGCTTTCAGAAAAAGCATTTCGCACAACGGAAGAAGAATACGGGCAAATCAATGCGCAGCTGAAAAATGAAATCAAAATAAAAGAAGCCTCTATTGTTCAATTAAAGGGCGCGGTAGCAGAAATAAGCAATACACAATTATCTGAAAACAATAATGAACTTTTAAATATAGCCTCTTATCTTAAGACACAGGTATCTCTCAGGATAGAGGCCGAACAATTATTAAAAGATCAGAAAACCTTTTATGAACAGATCTTAAATCAGATACCGGCTGATATTGCCATCATCAATCAGTATCACCGGTATTTATTCGTAAACCCAACCGCTATCAGTAACCCTGAAGTGAGGGAATGGATAATCGGCAGGACGGATGAAGACTTTCACAGGTACCGTGGAAAGCCTGTAGAAAACAGTATTAAGCGCAGGCAGCATTTCGATGAAGTAATAAAGTCGGGCAAGAAGCAGGAGTGGGAAGAAAAGCTTATTACCGAAGACGGCAGGGAAGAATACCATCTGCGCATTTTACATCCTGTGTACAACAGCCTGGGCGAATTTGAAATCATGATCATTTATGGTTTCAATATTACCGAAAGAAAAAAAATAGAAGAAAAAGTAAAGCTGAATGAAAGCCGCTACCGCAGCATATTCGACAATAGCCAGGCATTGATATGCACGCATGACCTGAACGGATTGATATTGGAAGTAAACCGTTCGGCTGTTAAAAGCCTGGGATACGAAACCAACGAACTTGTAGGTACCTACTTATTCGACCTGTTACCGGAAGATAAAAAAGATGCATTTAAAGAAAGCTATCTTGACGTTATAAAAAAGGAAGGCAAAGCCGAAGGTATCATGGTTACTTTGAGTAAACAAAACAAAAAACTGTATCTTCTTTACCAGAATTACCTTGTCAACAACGATAAGGAAGCGCCTTATGTAATTGGCTTCTCACAAGATATAACGGCTCGTATTGAAGCTGAGCGCGCACTGAAAAAAAGTGAAGAAAAGTACCGCAACATTATTGCAAATATGAATCTGGGGCTTGTGGAAGTTAACCCGCAAGAAGAAATTATCTATGCCAATAATAGCTTCTGCAAAATGAGCGGATACAGTCAGGAAGAATTAATAGGCAAAAATGCAACTCGATTATTATTGAGCGAAACAACTACACAACTGGTAGCCGACATTATAAAAAGAAGAAAGGAAGGTCAGGCAGATGCCAACGAACTCAGGGTTAAAAACAAGAAAGGCGAATTGAAATGGTGGCTGATAAGCGGCGCGCCTTCGTTCGACGAAGAAGGAAAATTCAAAGGCTCCATCGGCATCCACCTCGATATTACGGCACATAAAGAACTGGAAGAGCAATTGCGCAAAGCAAAAGCCGATGCGGAATTCTCAGCAAAAGCCAAAGAGATATTCCTGGCAAATATGAGCCACGAAATCCGTACGCCTATGAATGGCATTATGGGCATTAGCGGTTTGCTGCTAAAGACGCAGCTCGATAAGCAGCAAAAGCTGTATCTCGATACCATAAGAAATGCAGCTAATAATCTGCTCATCATACTGAACGATGTGCTGGACTTCTCGAAAATAGAATCCGGTAACGTAAAGCTTGAGTACATAGCCTTCGATCTGAAAACATTACTCGGCAATGCTGCACAAATAGTAAAATATAAAGCAGAAGAAAAAAACGTCGCTATTCAGCTGCATTACGATAACAATATCGCGGACGCCCTGTTTGGCGATCCTTACCGCTTAAACCAAGTCCTGATGAACTTACTTAGCAACGCCATTAAGTTTACGGATGAAGGTATGGTTGAAATGGATTGTCAGTTACAAGAAACAACCGATAATAAACAGCAGATTTTATTTTCTGTAAAAGATACCGGCATCGGCATGTCTCCCGGATTTCTCCATCATCTTTTCGATAAATTCAGCCAGGAAGACGAAAGCATCACACGGAAATTCGGTGGAACAGGACTGGGCATGAGTATTACGCAGCAGCTTGTTGAAATAATGGGCGGCATCATTCATGTCCGGAGCAAAAAAAGCGTCGGCACCAATATATCCTTTAGCTTAAGCTTCCCTGTTGCAAAAAGAGAAGACATAGAAGCTACAGTGCAAAGGCCTGTTAATGTGAATATGCTGGATGGCAAATCTATACTGCACGTTGAAGACAATGAAATGAACCGCTTGCTGACCGGAACCATTTTAAGTCATTACGGTGCACAGGTAACCGAAGCGGAAGACGGGTATAAAGCTATTGAAATTCTAGAGGCCCAAAAACAGCAATTTGACCTGATACTCATGGATATTCACATGCCAGGCAAAGACGGCCTGGAAACCGCACGCTATATCCGGAAGCATATCGATAATACGATTCCGATAATCGCCCTTACTGCCAATGCATTTGCACAGGAATCGGAAAAGTGCATTGCCGCAGGCATGAACGACTTTATTGCCAAGCCCTTCGAAGAAGAAAAACTGGTCGGACTGATAGCATCATGGTTGGTAAAAACCAATGAGATACCCGGCAAAATTCATAGGAAAACCCGCTCCGCTGCTCCTGTCCGGAAAGCTTCCGTAAAAAGCGGAAAAAAGCATTTTGATATAGAAGTGATGAAAGCTTATTTCCCCGATGATATTCCGGCCTTACATGAATTGATGAAGATCTGTGAAAAGGAACTGACAAAGTCTATGGCTGCTATTGCCGTATCTGTCAGGGATAAAAACCTTCCGGAATTAAAACAACAGGCCCACAAACTGAAAGGTTCCGCGCTGATGTCGGGTATGGAAATTTTATCGCAATTAGCTTATGAATTAGAGCAACTGACTCTGTTTGAAGATAAAAAAATAACGGATATGGAACAGGCTGTAAAAACAGAAATCCAATATCTGTTGAATGTGCTGAATGAACATCAACAAACAAGCTGACAAAATCAATTGAATATATATTTAACCTTAATACACATTAAATTACCTACGTGTCTCATGCGAAGGTTTTTTGTATATATTGTCAATGCTTTACCTCTCTCTTGCCAAAGTCTTTGTATCTGTCGTCAATAGTCTATATATCTCTTGCCAAAGTCTTTGTATGTGCTATCAATGGTTTATGTATCTCGTGTCAAAGTCTTTGTATGTGTTGTCAATGGTCTATGTACCTCGTGCTAAAGTCTTTGTATCTGTTGTCAATGGTCTATGTACCTCGTGCTAAAGTCTTTGTATCTTTTGTCAATGGTCTATGTACCTCGTGCCAAAGTCTTTGTATGTGCTGTCAATGGTCTATGTACCTCGTGCTAAAGTCTTTGTATCTGTTGTCAATGGTCTATATATCTCGTGCCAAGGTATTTGTATATGTCGTCGGGGGTGTATAGCAGATGAGGTAAACAGTATAAAACTAAAATGCGTCCGGCACTTTTGAGGTGTCGGACACATCTTACACCGCCTGCTATAAGAATAACGTCCGGATTTTAACCGTGACATTATGAAGGGCAACAGCGCTTCATTGCTTTTCTGTAAGATATCTCCAATACCGTTTGGGAACATGTTGTATATGAAGCTTCATATTTTTCCGTTCTTTGACATTGGTGTTATTGAAATAATCTTTCCAAAGTGTGGCATATAGTGATTCGCAGTCGTCAAGTACCACATCTTCCGGTACTGCTATGGCATTGGCTTCTGCATCCTCAAAAATAACCTCCTGCACCTGCTTTAAATCATAATACAAACCATAATGACGCCGCTCATCATACAGCACCCAGGGCTGATCGGCATAGCGCCGCTGAAAATGTTCCGCCACCAATGGCAATACATTATAGTCAGGATTCACAACTGCATGATACAACCGGTTTGCCCCTTTCTGAAAACGTATAAACGCTTTCATTCTATGCCGCTCGCGCGATACCTTTTTTGCAATCCGGCTTAAACCCAGCACCAAATCATTCCCGTAATTCTTATCAATACCTGCAACATTATCGAAGATGTATAAAGCATAATCAAACATCAACTGCCAGGCCCTGATATCATCGGCATACCACCCTGTATAAAAATCCTGGCGGTGTGTGGCATCTGTCTTTTCATTTAATCCTTTCCACACCCTCAGTGCCTTTTCTTTATTGGTATAAACAGTTATAGCATCGCCAAACATCTCAGCCGCAAACGTTTCTTCCATACAAAGCTTCACCTGCTTATGTTTGCGTTCATAAGATTCAAAAATGCATGTAAGCAATCCGTAAAAAGATCCGTCAAAAATATAAGATATCATATGAAGCGTATTAAAACAGTGAAAGCTGTGCCGGCGCTTTCGGTACCCATTTGCTTTGCCCTTCCTGCAAAATAGTCTGCTTGATTTCAGCGGCATTTTTATTCTTCAGGCTGAAAGGCGAATCTGCACATCTGATAAAATGTTGCGCCCGGTTATAAGCAATACCCATCTTCTTTATCTGATAGATATGAAGCTTACCGAATTGCCGTGCAGCCACTATCTTCTGCGCCGAGCGTACACCAATGCCCGGTACACGCAATATCAGTTTATAATCGGCACAATTAATATCTACCGGAAACAAATGCGCATTACGCAATGCCCAGCTCAGTTTCGGATCCACATCCAGATCGAGGTCCGGATGCTCGTCATTCACAAGTTCATGTACCGAGAAACCATAAAAGCGCATCAGCCAGTCCGTCTGATACAAACGGTTTTCGCGGATAACGGGCGGAGGCGTACCGATAAGGGGTAACAAACTTTTGTCATCATTATTGATAGGAATATAACCGCTGTAATACACCCGCTTCAACGAAAAGTCTTTATAGAACCTATCCGCCGTTAATAATATTTCTTTATCATTTTCGGACGTAGCGCCGATTACCATCTGCGTGCTCTGTCCTGCAGGCACAAACTTCGGTACCGATTTTATAAGCTTCCGCTCACTGTTATATTCAATGGATTTATTTCTTACGACATTTAATTCCTTCTCTACTTCCCTATGCGATTTTTCAGGCGCAACCATTTGCAGTCCTTGTTCCGTAGGCATTTCAAGATTAATGCTCATACGGTCTGCATAAAGGCCGGCTTCCGTAACCAATGCTTCACTCGCACCGGGAATGGTTTTTAAATGTATGTATCCGTTAAACTTTTCTTCTAATCTTAATTTCTTTACAATGCCCAGCATACGCTCCATTGTATAATCTGCATTTTTAAAAATGCCGGAGCTTAGGAACAGTCCTTCGATATAGTTTCTCCTGTAAAAATTCATTGTCAGGGATACCACTTCTTCAACCGTAAATGCGGCCCTTTTTACATCGTTGCTTTTGCGCGATACGCAAAACTTACAATCGTAGATACAGAAATTAGTCAGCAATATTTTTAAAAGAGAAACACAACGCCCGTCTTCGGTATAGCTGTGGCAGATACCATTGCCGGTATCGCCTACCCCACCATTATTATTTTTGCGGTTGCTTCCACTCGAAGCACATGAAACATCATACTTTGCGGCGTCTGCTAAAATGGATAATTTTTCACGGATTCTTTCACTCATTATCTGGTCGTTGAACCATAAAAATAAGATGAAAAGACTAAATCAGCGGGAGAAAATGGTATAAAATCCGGCAGTTTTTTAATGTGCCTATAGCCTTGCTCTTACGTATGCGATATTATTTTTTCTGTTACAAAAACGATTTAATAATGATTTTATGAACGTAGCTATTTTTACTACTTATTAACGATGGTTCCATTTTAATTACAGTTTTTCTAAAAACCCCTATCCTATCTTTACACCCTAAAAAAACCAATACCATCTTTCAAAGATAAAATACCATGAAAATTTTATTTATCTGTGCCGCCATGTTTTGCTTTTCAGGTAGCATCGTTACTGCACAAACCAATGTTACTTTTACCGTAAGCGGGAAAAACATTATTGATCCATGTGGCAATATCTTTATCCCCAGAGGTATCAATTATTCCCTGCTGGATGACTGGAACTTTCCTTCAAACCTCAACAATGGTGAACTGAGTTCACAAATTATACAGGCAAACCCTAACACCGTACGTATTCAATGGTACGCTGATTACGGGCAATCTTCACGCCCTGCCTATTCGCTGAGCGATCTGGATAGTGTGGTCAGCCGTTTTGATCGTGCAAATATTGTATCTATTGTTGAGTTGCACGATTTGACGGGCTCTAAGGATTATACTGAATTTAACAACCGGATATTATCATGGTGGCTGCAGCCTGAGGTGTTGCAATTTATTCATTCGCATAAATCGCATCTTATTGTAAACCTTGCCAATGAGTTTGGCCCTGCAATGTATCCGCCACCGGATTATAATTTAGATACTAATTACAATGCCGAAATACCGGCATGGGTAAGCAATTATAAAAATGCGATAACCAGTATGCGCAATGCAGGTGTTACCGTTCCTATAATGATTGATGCCACAAACTATGGCATTGACTTAAATATGGCATTAAATAATGGAGCAACGTTGGAAGACTACGATCCTTTGCATAACATTATCATCAGTGTACACGGATATTGGAATAACACGCTTCAAACAATGAGTATAATGGCCGGGCAGATAAGCCAGGCAGCCTTCCCAATCATATTGGGCGAAACAGGCAATGCAGATGCAAATTGTGACACACTCTTTTGGTATAATTACCTGTTACAATATTGCCAGAATGATCATGTGGGATGGCTTGCCTGGACATGGAACAGGGATGAATGCAGTATAAGAAACATGACCGCCAATACTCCAGGCGCTCCGACAGACGGGCAATTTAATACTTTGATGCCTTATGGGGCAACCATCGTAAATGATACCAGCTTTGGATTGGCAACACATGCTGTTAAGGCTTGTTTCAATAATCCTGCAACGGGTATAAATGAACTTACAGAAAGTGACTGGAATTTTTATCCTAATCCGGCTACAGATCATATAAACATTTCATCGGCACACAACATTCCGGTAGAAGCCATAAGTGTATGGAATATAAACGGGCAAAAGATGGATAACATCTTTACCAATAAAAAAGCTACCGTAAGTACGACCTATACCGGTAATTTATCTGCAGGTATTTACATTATTGAATTTGCGGATGATAAAGGAAATACTTATCGCAGAAAGTTTATAAAAGAGTAATTGATGAAGAATGGAACATTATCAGGATTTGAATATCGGGAGTATAGGCCATTCGTTAACCATTATCAGCAGCTTTTCCAATAGCCTTATATGTAATCAATATTAAAGCAGACACCCATAAAACCCTTGCCGGCAAGGGATTTATGGGTGTCTGCTTTTCTCTTATCTCCGTAACAACTTATTCTGAAAAACAGATTCAGACAAGAATATAAGATTTCTTCATGCACTTATAACATTGGTAACGTTGAAGGTTTAGCCAGAAGAAAAAAAACCTGACAAATCCTGACCTTGGAAGGCGTTGATCCAAAGTCCCTGTTTTACATTTCGGGCATGGCCTTTCAGTTTGCAACCTTGTACCGGCGCTATTTTCATCAGGTAACATGATGCTTTATTTAAGATATTTTCAATTGAGTATTCGAAGAGAACGGATACAAAATTGATTCAATTTTTCGGGCAGAAAAGATTAACTTCTTGTTACGGTTTCCTTTCCGGTTTCTATTTAATATTCAAATGATTTTACAATAAACATTCTCATCAACGTTGAATTTCATTTCCATACCAAACTAAATTACTTATATAGTCTTCTTTTAGCCTGTCAAATTAAAATTGATAAAGCAGAATTTTGCTTTATAGTATAGCTGTAAGCCTTGGATGATAAATACAATATCAACATTAAGTTACTGTTAAGTTGCACGAATTAATTCTTGTAATGCATTGAATTACAAAAAAATACAATTGCAACTATTAAGAACATAACAAGTGAATTATAGGTATGTGCTTGCCTTTTGGTGAATTTTGCACGAAAGAACTCAGATGTCCTGCGTTAAATGAAATGATTGTTTTCAATTTCAACCCGGCCATTTGATGTGTATGATTTCGTGTTGAACTATTTTAAAAACCAATTGCAATGACAAATATAACTCCCGCTACACATAAGGGGCTTAGTGAATTAATTCTGAACAATATTGAAACATATCAACAAACTAAAGAAGCGGAAGATGTTTTAATTGTTTTCAGAACCAATCTGGAAACATTAAAACAGATTTACAACGAATACACAAAGAAGGTTAAAGAAGTACGCGAATTAGTGGAACTGTACAATCAGGTACAGAATTGTACAAAAAAGAACCTGCGTAAAGCAAGGAACCGAAAAAAGACATCTGCTCCGTTGGTTAAGACCAAGATACTGTTCAGCATCAATAAAAATGTAGGGAATACACTGGAGTTAAGCGAGATCAATGTATCAAATAAAAAATCAACGTTAGGTAAATTTTCTTATGCAACTGCAATAAGCCAATAAGTTAAAACCTAATCAAATTATCAGGATTAAAGGCTTGCGCAATAAATATCATTATGAAATTCCGTTTCTTTTTACTTGTATTATCTGTTTTCTTCAGTACGGCAAGAGCACAGCTTATTATCAATGAATTTTCACAGGGGGCCAATGGTGCACAGGAATATATAGAGTTGGTTGTTGTAGGCCAAAGAAGCTGCGCAGGCGATAGCTGCATAGATATAAGAGGATGGATTGTAGATGATAATAACGGATGGTACGGCGCTTCGGGAGGACAAGGAATTGCACCGGGCCATATACGTTTTTCCAATGATCCCAATTGGTCCTGTGTTCCTTACGGCTCTATTATATTGTTGTACAATATGAGTGATAAAAATCCGGTAATAACTTTGGCAGATGATCCTACTGATGCCAATAATGACAATGTATATGTATTATCTTCTGTCTCTCCGTTAATAGAAGGCACAACAGCAACACCGGTCTCACCATCTTCGCTTACCTATTCCTATCCATCAACCACTGCTTATACAGCTTCTCCGGCATGGAACTGCATAGGCCTTGCCAATACAGGTGATGCTGTTATTGTTGTTGATCCTGCTGCTCCCGGCACTGCGGTACATTCTATTGCCTATGGCAACCTGACTTCCGCTACAAGCGCTGTTATTAATAAAACGACTTCGGGCGGTGCAAAAAATTATTATCTCACTAATGATCAATATACATCATCTGCTGCTTACAATGTAGGCAATGCTCCTACGGACGAAACACCCGGAGCACCAAACAATGCAGCAAATGCAACATGGATTAACAGCATGTTGACCAATGTGAGCGGTTCTGCTGATTATGATATTTATGCCTGCATCGGCCAGGGCAATTCCTACAATTTTAATGGCAGTGTACTAACCACAACAGGTATTTATACCGATACTTTTAATACTTTATTGGGTTGTGACAGCATCATTCATTTACATTTGGATGTTGTAACTCCTATTGTTGTAAATGGAATAATAAGTAGTTGTCAACCTGTGGTTTTTATTGGGGTTACTTATACGTCATCGACAGTTGTAAACGATACATTATTGTCTGCGTTAGGCTGTGACAGCGCTTTTGTGAACATGATTATACAAATTCAAACAATAACTACAACTGAAATAAGAGATACTGTGTCCGGTTGCCAGTCTATTGTTTACAATGGCGTGCCTTATACAATGAGCCAGGAGATTACAGATACGATTAAGACTGCGGCGGGTTGCGACAGCGTGTATAAAAAAGTTTACCTGAATGTATTGCCTACGCCACAGGTCGACGTCTCTGATAATCTAACTATCTGTAAAGGAGCAAGTATAACGCTGACAGCAAATGCTGCTTTTCCCGTAACATGGGACGGCTACCCGCAGGGCGCAACTATTAATGTAATGCCGGAAGAAACGACTGAATATATAGCGCGTGTGGTCAATGAACTTAATTGTGAAGGCAATGCAAGCGTAACCGTTTACGTCGAGAATTTTACATTATCATTAAACGCTTCAACAACGGAAGCCGAGATTGGTATTCCTGTAGAACTGACTGTTACAGGAAATCAGGATTTTCAAGTAACAAGCTGGCAGCCTGCAAATCTTTTTCCCAATCAAACCCTGAAACAGCAGAGTATCACCTTTCATGAAAAGGGAACAGCATACATTACAGTAACCGGAGAGACGGAAAGTAATTGCAGGGACACTGCTACGTTATCCATAAAAATTTTGCAGTCGCCTTCTGTTTTTATTCCAACCGGATTCACACCGAATGGTGACGGCATGAATGATTACTTCAGACCGCAATTCATCAGGGATTATGACATACGCAACTTTTCTATCTTCAACAGATGGGGACAAAAGGTGTATGGCATTTATACCAAACAACAACTTGGTGATGGTTGGGATGGCTCCTTTAACGGCAAAAAATGTGATGTAGGAACCTATTATTATATTCTTTCTTTACAGGATCCACTGAAAAAAGAGTCGGTAATAAAAGGTGACGTTACGCTGGCAAATTAATATGCTGTAAAAATCAGTATTAAAAAACATTGAACTATTCAAACGGCAAGCTTAAATAGCTTGCCGTTTTTGTTATTCATCTTTAAAAGGATGAAATAAAACACTACTGAAGACATAATCAATTATAGTTGCCTTTTTAAATTAATCTTATGAATGCATTATGCCTGCATCAACTGAATGTTGCGTAATTATTTTTTTGAATAAGTATTATTTTCCGAATGTTGTTTTATTGTTACCACTGAATTTTAGATCATTGCAAATATAAGTTATTACAAATAGCATTTTAAAATACATAACTAACGTATTGTATTGATGATAAAAAGCCATTCTATCTTTACCATGTATCTCGGTCGGATACGCCATGAGTTGCCCTATAAATCTTGTTTAAAATCATCCCTATTTCCTTGCTAGTCTGCTTATTAAGCCAACTGCTGGAACTCACCCTTAAAGATGTTTTGAATTTTAAAACAAGTAAAAAGGGTAACTCATGTTTTTTTAATAAGACCGAAATATACATTCATCCAGATGCTAAATTTTTCATAAAACACAATAGTTGACAGTGCCTGAAATCAAAAATATAAAGGCAAGAAGGATTACCAACACTATCGTGATTATCAACAATTATAAAATTATATCTTTAAATATAGATTACATATTTACACTTTTGGTAACGTTCCAATCATAATTCTTTAATTAGGCTTTACGCAAACATCCTGCCTATTTTTACATCGTATCCGACCCCCGATATAAAGTATCCGACCAAAATACGCGTTCAAGTAAGATGCTGAAAAAAACAAAAAATCAGCATTATGGTGAAAATCACAAAAACCAAATTTATGAACCAAATTCAAAAAACAAATCGCATTTCCGGCGTGTTTTTGGGAAGCATGCTTATGCTTGCTTTGCAATTATTTTCCGGCAATGCTAATGCAACCATTATCCCAACCGATTCTTTTGGCTGTACACAAACTCCAACCCCTATCAGTACTTGCGTAGGAGTAGGTTTTAATGCAAATAACTGGGTAGGTTCCAACAAATGCTGGATATACAAAATCAATACTACTGGTTACACAAGTATTGATATGGATTTCAGCACTATGAAATCTGCAGCAGCAGGTCCTACTACCGGTACTGTTTCTTATAGCACTGTTAGCCCTAACGGCCCATGGACTACATTTTCTTTAAATACCTATACTGTAAGCACAAGTTGCGCAGCGAAGCACATTGATCTTCCTGTAGGAGCTGAAGGCCAATCAGTTTTGTACGTAAGAGCTGTAATGACAGGTGCTACTGCTAACACTGCAACAAACCGTATCACTTCTGATGACGTGTTTAGCGGTACAGCTTCAGCAACATGTCCTTCACTTGTCGGTGGTACTGTTTCTGCAGATATTAATCCTGTTTGTGCAGGAACTTCTGCTACGCTTTCACTTACAGGTGCTTCAGGTGGTGCCGGTATCACTTATGTATGGCAGTCTTCTCCAAATGGCTCTACTTTATGGGCTGATATTGTTCCTGCTGAAACAGGTTTGACTTATACTACACCAACTACACTTAACGATACAATTTTCTATCGTGTAAAAACAAGTTGTGGCGCTAGTTCTACATTTTCTAATACTTTTGAACTTGATGTACTTACAGTTACTGTTGGTCCTATCACTGGTTATACTAATCCATTGATCGTAGGTACTACTCAAACATTAGCTGATACAAGTTCTAATGGTATCTGGGTTAGCAGCAACGAATCATCTGCAAGCATTGATGAAACAACTGGTGTTATGACAGGTTTATTCGGTGGTACTTCTGATATCAGCTATCAGGTTTCTGATATCGTTACAGGTTGTACTGCTTCTAAAACTATTACTGTAAATACAGTATGGCCTAATACATTGGCTTTGTATGCAGGTTCAACAGGATCTAATACAAATGTTATCAATGTTCCTGGTGATACAACAACTGTTTTGGTTCCTGTTGGTTTTGGTACACTTGCTTCACAATGCGGTGCTGGTGGTTACAGCGGTTTGACTTTAAACCCTGCTGTAGATACTGCTTACAGATCTAACGGTCCACACATTGGTTACAAAGTATATGCAAATTCAGGTAAAGCCTTGAATATGTATCGTATCCATGCACGTGCACGTACTTCAAGCAGCGGCGCTCAAAAAGCTGTTATTGCTTACCAATATTGGAAGATGGGCACACCATCAGGTTGGGTAGTTGCTGCTAATACTATTAATTTAGTAAGCAGTGATTGTAATGTTATTAAAAATGACTGGGATTTTAATACAGGTATTCCTGTTAATCCTAATCCTACTGTATTTGGTATGGACAGCCTTGAAGTTGCAGTATATCCATTTGCTCCTGGTACTTCAGGTGGTACATTCCAGTTGAATCAATTGGAAGTTTATGGCGTTGTAACAAGTTCTGCAGCTTGTGACGAAGCTGATGCGGCTGATTCTTCAAGCCCTTCTGTTGTTTATTTCTGCGATACTATGTCGACGTTCCTTAATGCAAATATCGGTACTGGCGCTTCTGTTGGCCCTGGCATAACTTATCAATGGCAAAGATCTACAACTAATGCTCCTGGTTCATATACTAATATTACAGGTGCAACAGGCGCTGTTTTAGGAACTGATACTTTGGCTCCCGGCCCGATTGCCGATACAATGTATTATAGATATCAAGTTGCATGTAGTGGTGATAACTTTGCTCAATCTGTCCCAACAATAGTAGTATATAGCCTTGCTCCTGCTAATGGCGGTACTATTTCAGGTATAATAAACGGTACAGGTGCTCTTGCAGGTAAAGGCCGTATGTTCATTGATTCTACTTATACCTTGACAAGCTCTGTTCCCGGTGGTACATGGAGCAGTAACGACACAAGCGTTATATCAATCGATCCAACCAGTGGTGTAGCTACACCTCATATCCCTGGTGATGCTATCTTTACTTACCGTGTTGCACCATTCGGTTGCACTGCTTCATCAAAAGATACTGCAATTGCATTGTATAATGGAACAAAAGCGCTTTATGTTGGTGAAAATGGTAACAGTACAAATATATATCGTGCAACCGGCGTAGCAAATGGTACTTCAGCAAGTCTGATCACTGCTAACTGGACCAGCGGCGCTACTTGCGGTAATGGTGGTATTTCAGGTCTTGTTAATACTGATATAGCTAAGAATGACGCTACTAACGGACTTGTTGGTGTGTCTATAGCAGCAGCGACAAGTTCTTTCACTACTACACAAATCCGTGCTACTGTAAGAAAACAACCTTCCGGCGCTTATAAAGCTTACCTTGGTTACAGAAAAAATGCAGGTCCATGGACAACTTCTGCTGCGGTAAATGTACAGGATGATGATTGCGGTTACAGTCACAGCGAAATTTCTTTCCCTGCTGCTGTTACTGTTGACAATGTTAGTACTTATGATTTTGTTGTATTTGCATACAATGGCGTTGCAGGTCCTCCGGCAACAACATTCCAGGTGAATTCAATCAGCGTTATCGGTAACGGTGCAGAATTGAATAAAGGTACAGGTGTTTACCGTGCAATTAACTCAAGCGACGTACAAGTGTATCCTAACCCTGTTGAGAACACATTGAATATCGATGCTACACAAGCAGTTAATGTTGCTATCTTCAGCATTGACGGTAAAAAATTGTTGGAAGTAAAAAATACCAAGAGCGTAGATGTTAGTACTCTTGTAAGCGGTATGTATATCGTTACAGTGTCTGACACTAACAACATGTTGTTGAAAACTGACAAGTTTGTTAAAAAATAAGCTTTAGCAGTTTATATTTTCTCTTTATGTTATTCTTATGGCTGCCCTTTCCAGGGCAGCCTTTTTTATTGATTACATTAAGGCCTATCTATCTTTTTCTTCAATTTCTTTTGAAAGCATTTGAGAAAGATTGTTCAGCTTTCTGTAAGGCACATTGGCCAATAGCCTTTTGAAATCAGCAGTCGTTTCAGCAGGACGTAACAAGGCAAAAAGCGGATGGTCTTCAACTACCCTGACATCCTTATCGGGTTGCCAAAGGAAAAGATCGTTTGGTTCGCAGATTAATATCTCGCAAAGACGTTCTATGTAGGCAATTTTGATATAAGGCCTATGTGCATTGACAAAATAAAATGCCGCATCGCGTGGAATACCGTTTTTAATCAGAAATCTTGTGGGTTCTTCTATTCCTCTTGCCCGAAAAATGGGTTTAAGATTGAGTATAAGCATTGCAATATTCTTTTTAGTTTGATAGTATATTGTAATACAATCAAAAATCATGCCAAAAATTGCAAGCCTATACCTAAAACTTCAAATGCAAATGTTAAAACTAATAATGTAGCTGCTACAATTATCAGTGCGATTAAGAGGTACACAATTACGCTTAAGAGGTACACAATTACACTTAAGAGGTACAAAATTATACTTAAGAGGTACACAATTACACTTAGAAACTATACAATTATACTTAAGTGGTACACAATTACACTTAAGAGATATACAATTACACATAGGAGGTACACAATCTGGATTAAGCGTTATACAATTACACTTACAAACTATACAATTACACTTAGGAACTATACAATTACACATAAGAGGTACACAATTTTGATTAAGTGTTACACAATTGTGTTACGGTAAAAACAAAACATAATTGCGAAAATTGCAACAATATTTACGATAATGACAAATATTGTTGCGGTAACCTGTAAAACAATAGCACCCAGCTTAAAAGCAGGTGCTATTGTTCTTTGTTTTTTCTTTTTAATCAATTCATGCCTTCCTGGTATAAAGACAATTATTGAATGATGTAATCAAATTGTACATAAACTTTAGCTGTTTCGCCTGAGACAAAATGCACTGTTGCTTTATCTGAAGCTACATTACCTTCAATAAAATTACTTAGGATATTCAACAAATAATAAGAAGAAAAAGTACCAGATACAGTCCCTGTAAGGTCATCTTCAACAGTTATATTTGCGCTAATAGGCAAATCCATAACGAAGCTATGGTTTGCTGTCGGACCACTAAGTGTAACATCTACGTGCCCGGAAACATGGACATGGTTTTTTACTTTTGTATATAAGAATTTAGATGCTGTATAGGTATCAGAGCCCGTAATAGTTGGGTTATATGTGCCGGTTTCAATATCAGCAGGATTTGCATAATCAGTACCCGATACAGCAGCAACAATATCGCCGCTGCTGTTGGCTTTCAGCATGGCAGAGGTAACCTCACTTTGTCTGATGGTACCATCTACATCGAGTTTCTGTGCAGGAGAAGTTGTTGCAATACCAACATTACCATTTGTAAGAACAGATATTCTCGATGTATTATTTGTACCGATTTCAAAAGGATAATTACCGATGGTACCTACTGCGCCAACTTCACCGGAAATACCACCAGACCAATATGAACCGGGATAACTGCTCCCGGTATATCCTACGGCTAACATGTGTACAGTACTATTCAGGTCATTCATTATTCTAAGATCGGAATATCCTGTTGCAGTAGTATTTCTGATTATGGATACAGTATTGCCACCACTACCTGAAATGTCTAAGACTCCCGCGGGTGAACTTGTCCCGATGCCAATTTTACTATCTGTTATAAAATTTCCGCTTATCCATGCATTTGCCGATTGAGCAGATGTATTTTGATTTTGGATAAAAGCCTGATTACTCCATTCTCTGCTGGCAACCTGATTCCAGGGTTGCCAGGTTGTCCCAACTCTGTTTCTATAAACAAATTTATCTCCATCAATAGAAGCATAGTGTGTATCTGCTCCAAACTGGAACCCATATCCGGTATCAACAGCAGCATAAGCATTGTAAAATATTCCGTAACGGTCACCGAAAGGAGAAGTTCCGGATGTATTATTGGCATCAAAGAATACACCAGATGTAAGTAAATTGTCAAAATTTGTGGTGCTAGGTGTAAAGAAGACAGATCTTGAAGCCGTATAATCTCCGTTTGGAGGCATCCTTAGAAAGGAAATATCAGGTGCAGAGTCCAAGTTACTGAACGTTGGAGCATGAAATGTTATCTCATCGCCAACATTCACACCGGATGGTATTGCATCAAGTGTAATCCAAAAGGTACTTGGTTGCGCCGGCACATTTATGGTATCGGGCACTTCTATTAATTCAATAATTCTATATTCACTATGATTTATTTCAATAAATTGTCCTTTTGCAATGAAATAGGCATAGTTTAATCGAATTTTGTTATCTGATATTTCCTCGACAGTAACGGGGATGGAGAATGCTCCTACAGTACCAGAGCCGGTTGCTATTCTTGTTTCTGTGCCATTAAACCAGGTTTGCCCTTTTTCGAAAGTTCCAATCTCATTTATAATTTCCGAAGGTTCAAATAAAGGAACAATCAGAGGATTGCTTTCTTTTGTTGTGTACATAAATGTAGAAGAACTAAACTCTACCAACTCTGATGAACCTACCTGAGAAGATAGTCCAACAGCAAAACTGTTACTTGAGGTATTTGTAAATAATCCATCGGATGGAAAAATGCAGACAATGAGACTTTCCCCACGTGGCGGGCCACCGATACCGTATGCCCCGTTAAAACCGGGATTTAAAATAACGCCGTCTTTTTTAAAGGAACATAATGCAGAATGCGTTATAGTACGCGGCAGATTGCTTCTTGATTTGTAAACAGAAATGCAATATTTCACATCACCAATAAAAGAATGGGGACTTCCCAAGCCAAAAGTATCTCTTGTTGTTCTGATGAATTGTTCACCATTTTCCAAAAAAGATTGTTCATTGCTATTGTTGGTAATTCCATAACTATTAATCCCTTTAACGAAGTTGGATGAAAGCCATTTTTTATCGGAAAATTTAATAATGGTTCCATTTGTCAATGCATAAGGCGTCATATAAACCGGCGAATTACCATTCTCCAAAATTTCACAGGCATGAACATAAATAGGCGTACGTTCATTAATTTTAACGACACAGCCGGTTAAGGTATATGGTTTAAAGCCGGTATACCAGACTACTCCATCAAAATTGTTGCCATAAATATCTACGTAATGGTACGTACTTGTCTCTGTTCCTTTGTAAGTATCATCTGCTTTTTTTTGCAGCGAGGAAATGGAAACACAATCACTTGCCTGTCCTTCAAAGTGATTACCATGAAACTTAACAGAACAAAAACTAATCTCGAGATCAATAACATAAGGGGCATAGTGAGTTGCGCTATCTGAATAATGAATGTTGCCTTCCAGATTGTTATCACTGATAGTTACCAAATCCTTTGCAAAAGATCCATAAATAATGCGGCTGTTATCGTGGCATTTATTGTTTTGAAAATTAAGCCCCCAACAAATATATCTATCATTTGTCTCTACGCCGTTGCCGGGATTAATGTAAAATCCCTGATAAAGCACCTCATCATTTTGTTTAAATGCACAATGAGTGATATTAATAGAAGCAATATCATACAAATTACCAGCGCCGCTGCTGAAATTAAAGACCCTGTTAAAACCCGAGAAATAGCATTCATGCACATTAAATGGCCATGTAGGCCCTTTAAATTGTGACCTGAAATCAATAGCATACGTGTTGCCTGCCTGTCTTCCACTCTTCGCACGAAATCCAATGCCTCTCCAATATACTGAATCACATACTGAGGCATCGTAAATAATACCGGAGATATTATTTTCTACAATAAACATGGAGCCTTTGTAGGCAATGGTATCACTATAATTATAGGTGCTATAAAATGGGAAGCCCGCTCCCGGATACAGTGCTGAATTTCCTCCATTTTTCATTACTTCCCATGCGCTCTCTTCTCGAAGCAAACTCCCTTGTCCAGTAAATTTTATGCCGCCAATCTTTACATGAACAGATTCTTCCAGATAAAAGTAACCAAATGGAATAACAACATCTTTAACACCGGTCCGTTCACAGAAATCAATCATCTTTTGCAAAGCAGAGCTGTCATTCGTAGCGCCATCACCCACTGCCCCAAACCATTTAAGATTGATGGATTCAGAGTAGTACCTGACCCATTTTCCAGTAGGAACCCCTGAAACGAGAGTTGTGGCAGCCCCGTCGAATACTGTTCCGTAGTTCAAAGGTTCCTGAGAAGCTGCATCCCAGTAAAAATCACCACCACCGCCGTCTGCCGGAGTGTTGTAACCGAGCACATGTGCATGGTTGTCTGAAGGAATGGTTGATAAGGCTTGCAAATCTGCAATTGTTTGTAAAATCATAGCTTAAAGTTTAAAATGAAAAAAATGAATTCTTGTGCGCACAATTTAAAAGAGTAACTGAATGGGGTTTCTGATAAAACTGATAAATCAGTCTGTTATGTTTGCCGGCGTGAAACCATAACATCATTTACAGCATTTGATACAAAGTAAAAGTCCGGATATGCCAATATGCGTCGTACTAAGTTTTGATATCAAATTGTCGCGTCTTTAATTTCATTTACAAAAATGACTCTATATTCCCGGCACTTAAAGTAGTTGTGAAGAGCTTGCGCATTTTTCTTTACCGTTCAGCATGATGATTTAATAACAGAACTATACAGATCAAACGAAGGGATTAAAAAAAATTGATTGTCTGCAGCGGAAAAACAGGTTGTTTATTTTCTACTGACCTGAGCTAACGGGAATTGAATACTTCATTACAACACGTCATCATTTTTTTTAGCAGATAATGTGTATTTAAAAAAACATCTATGATACAATATTATCATAACGTTATTAATGGAAGCAAGGGAATTACAACTATCTGTTTTTAAAACGTTTAAATATCTGAATGGAAAATACATAGCCAACGGCTTATAGGCAGGAAACAGGCCATAAAATACTTTTGCACTCCAAAGCGCTATGCTTTTTAACCATATCAATCGATACTTATCCCGACTGTAATGATGAAAAAAATACTTCTTCTTTTTCCAATATTATTAATCATAGGACTGGCTGCAAGCGCCCAGACAAAAATGCCGGATAAAAAAAATCTGATGCATGAGATGCCATTATTGTTTACTGAAAACAAGGGCCAGATTACAGATAAGGCCGGCAAACCGAGACCGGATATTGTGTTTACGGCAAACAGCGGCAATACGGGTTTGTTTCTTTCTCATACCGGTATTTATTATCAGTTTACCAAAATTATTTATCCGGAAGGCTATACTGCTTCAATTGCGAATCATGATGTGAAAACACAGACAGCATTAGCAAAAAGAAGAGAGGTACAAACGCATCGTTTTTCCTTAGAACTGGCAGGAGCCAATGAGGATGTTGTCATCCGTAAAGAGGACAAGAGTGCAACGACTTATAATTTTTACCCGGGGAATACACCTGAGGGGGTTACGGGAGCGGATGCTTATAAAAAGGTTGTGTATGAAAATGTATATCCGCATATAGACTGGGTTATATACAGTATGGGTAAAGGCCTGAAGTATGACTTTGTAGTGCATCCGGGTGGCGACCCTTCGCAAATAAGGTTGAATATAAAAGATGCCGAAAAGGTAAGCATTACGGAGAAGGGGGAATTGCTGATGCAAACAAAGCTTGGAGAGATACGCGAAGATGCGCCTTCGAGCTTTGCGGATGGAAAGCAGGTTCCCAGCAGGTTTAAACAAAACAGCGACGGGACTATAGGTTTTGATGTAACAACCGTTCCGGGCACTACACTTACAATTGATCCTGTTGTTATGTGGTCTACTTATTATGGCGGTAATCAATATGACATAGCACAAGACTGCAGTGTGGATTCGTTAGGATATGTATATGTTACGGGATATGGGGCTTCTACCACAGCTATAGCCAATGGCGGCTTTCAGAATAGTATTGGCGGCAATAATGATGCATTCCTTGCGAAGTTTAATGCTTCCGGTACTCTTATCTGGGCTACTTATTACGGGGGAGCGCAAGATGATTATGGTTTCAGTTGCGCTGCAGACAGGTATGGAAATATTTTAGTGTCGGGAGATGCTTACTCTACAAACATCGCCAGTGGCGGGTTTCAAAATGTGACTTATGCAAACGCAATCGGAGGAGCCGGCACTATTTATCTGGTAAAATTCAACGCTGCAACAGGCATGCGGCTATGGGCAACTTATTATGGCACAGCGAGTGCGGCAAACAGTAATACAAGTACGGTATCGGGCGGCTTCAAGGGAGTGGATGCAGACAAAGACGGCAATATTTATCTGACGGGCTATACAAATGCCCCGGATGTGGCCAGCGGTGGATATCAAAATACATTTGCAGGAGGTATTAGAGATGCTTTTCTGGTTAAATTCAATGCAGCGGGAAACAGAGTATGGGCTACTTATTATGGTGGAAATGCCGAAGACATTGGCCGTAATGTGGCTACAGATGATTCCGGAAATGTGTACCTGTCGGGACAGACAGCCTCCACATCAAATATTGCAAGCGGAGGCGTACAAAATACCTACGGAGGTGGAGTTTATGATGCTTTCCTTGTGAAATTCAATTCTGCGGGTACCAGGGTATGGGCCAGCTATTATGGCGGCAATCAGGCCGAAAATAGTTACAGGTGCCTTCCTGATTCAGCAGGAAATGTGTACCTGATGGGACAGACATCCTCCACAGCGAACATTGCAAGTGGAGGTGCACAGAATACTTTCGGAGGTGGAATTTATGATGCTTTTCTTGTAAAATTCAATACGCTCGGTACTGTTATTTTATGGGGTACTTATTTCGGCGGAACCGGTCAGGAAAGATTTTCAAACGGCATTATAGATTATGCAGGAAATGTGATTGCTACAGGATTTTCCGGTTCTTCCGGTCTGGCAAACGGCGGCTTTCAGAACACATTGGGCAGCAGTTTCGATAATGATGCTATTCTTGCAAAATTCAATCCTGCCGGTGGTCTTGTATGGAGCAGTTATTTCGGAGGTGCGGACGCAGAAACAGGAAATGGCTGCGCTGTTGATTCGCTTAATAATATTTACATGGTGGGAGGTGCCTCTTCTTCGGCCGGTATTTCCATTCCGGGAACACACCAACCTGTTTATGGCGGCAGCAACGACGGCTTCCTTGTAAAGGTCGGTAATGTAAATCTTATAACAGGTACTACAATTACAGGCCCTTTTTGTGCGGGCTCGGCAGTCAGCGTACCTTATACTATAAGCGGGATTTATAATGCAAGCAATGTATTTACCGCTCAATTATCAAATGCTTCGGGTTCTTTTGCAGCTCCGGTAAACATCGGAACATTTGTGGGAACAACGGGAGGTAGTATTAATGCAACTATTCCATTAAACACGCCACCGGGCACAGGTTACCGCATCCGTGTTGTGAGCAGCAGCCCGGTTATAATTGCACCTAATAACGGTACTAATCTTGTAATTGCAGGTGCCAGTTCCATTACGACTGTTACAGACACGGTGTGCAGTAATGACCTGCCTTATATATGGCATGGCGTCAGTGTTACAGCAGGCGGAACGGCAGTGGCAAGCGATACGATAACAAATGCAGGCGGCTGCGACAGTATATTATTATTGAATCTGGTTGTAAAAACCGCGCCTACACCGCTTATCGTTCATGATACTACATGCCGTAACAACCTTCCGGTTATATGGAATGGCATTACTGTAAATGCTCCTCCAACGGGCAATATAGCTACTGTGGTATATACGGATACAGCTGCAAACCTTTGTGACAGTGTTGTTACTTTACAACTTTTTATCAGAGATACGTCTGCTGTAACAGATCATAAAACTTATTGCAGAAATGTGTTGCCTGTTGTATGGAATGGTATTACCATCCCGGCTACAGCTAATTCAAATCCTAACTACGCTACTTTTAATACTGTCAATGCGGGTGGCTGTGACAGTATCGTAAAACTAAACCTTACTGTAAATGAGGTATATGCGGTTTCAGTCAATGATACTGTTTGCAGTAATCAGCTTCCGATTACATGGAATGGTATTTCCGTACCTGCTCCATCTTCCGGAAATACGACGACTGCTGTTTATAATACGCAATCGGTGCATAGCTGCGACAGTATTGTAACATTGCATTTATTTATTAAACACGCATCGGCGCATACGGTCGATTCAGCTGTCTGCAGCAATCAGATGCCAATTACATGGAATGGTACTACTGTTACAACAGGAGGGCCTGCTGCAGCTGTTTATACTACACCGAACGCGGTTAACTGTGATAGTGTTGTTACATTGAATCTTACTGTACATAACACTTCTGCTTATACACAGGCAATCACTATTTGTAATAATCAATTGCCTTATACATGGAATGGTATTATTGTTACTTCGGGCGGAACCGGAATAGCTGTTTATACCACTGATAATACAGCGAATTGCGACAGTGTGGTTACTTTGAACTTAACAGTAAAAGATACTTCTGCATCTACGGAGAACATTACTATCTGCGCCAGCGAATTACCTTATACCTGGAATGGCATCGTTGTTACTTCCGGAGGCCCGGCGGCAGCTGTTTACGATACACAGAATGTGGTTGGTTGCGACAGTGTTGTAACGCTTAACCTTAATGTGACTACAACTATTCTTCCGACTATTACTGTTACGGTATTCCCGGGAAGTACAATTCCAAACGGGACGCCTGCAACCTTTACTGCGACTATAACAAATGGCGGCACTGCGCCTGTATTGCAATGGCAGAAGAATGGTATCAATGTTGGCACTAACAGCGCTACTTATACAGATTTCGATATAGATTCCGCGGATGTCATAACCTGCGTTTTGACAAGTAGTATAGTCTGCGCTTTCCCGAATGATGTAACAAGCAATCCTGTAACGATGGTGGTAGTAACACCTCCTCCGCCATGTCTTGTGCCTGTTACGCTTATTTCAACAGATATACAGTTTTCTTCTGCTGTATTCAAATGGGCGCATGTAGCAGCAGCGTCGGGCTATGAGGTAGTATTGGATTTACAGCCGACAAATCCGACATCAGGCATGTTCACTACAGATACTGTTTATCATGCATCTGCTATGTTGCCGGGTGTGCATTATTTCCATATAAGGACACGTTGTACAAATGGGGATTATTCTCCGTGGATAACTATTACAATTACTATTCAGGATGGTAACGGCAGTACAGGAACTGCTGATATCAATGCGAACAATAAAGAACTTACACTTTACCCTAATCCAAATAATGGCATTTTTAATGTTATAGGTACAGTATCTGAAAATAAGGCAGGTATAGATATTATAGACAGGTCGGGACGAATTATTTATCGTAACGAAGCTGCTACTCCTGATGGCAAACTAAACCATCGTATCCATCTCTCCGATAATCTTGCTGCAGGTATTTACTTATTACGTGTTACTTCAGGATATGAAGTTTATGTCATTAGGTTTGTCCATGAATAAATAATAAGCACTCTGGTCAATTGCTTGTTTTAAAAAAAGAACGCGGGGCTTTGGATGCCATCCAAAGCCCCGCGTTTTTGGTTGATGCCAATATAAATAAATGGCGTACAATGTACGCCTGATAAAATGAACATATCAATATCATTTGATGAATTTAATAATTCGGTAATTCAAAGTTCTTATTATGAAAATGTTACCAAATTATTTCTTATAGGTTCAATCTACTGATAAGTAACAATATAGATATGTCGCAAATTTTTACATAACAATCGCATTATAGGTCAACATGTATAACGCATCTAATTTTGGCCTTCAAACAGAAACTAAGACAGCTATTATTAAAACCGATCTAAAACAATAGTCAAACTATACAATCAATAAAACAATGAATAAATTTTTAAAAACCGGCGTATTAGTGGCAAGCATTGCACTAACGGGAATGAAGGCAAGTGCACAGGTATATCCTTACTTCGTAGATTTTGAAACAGACAGCATCAAGGCTTATGCAACAGCGACGCCTACATTGCTGAATGGAAGAAACTGGGTTATGCCCGGTGTGTTTTTAGGAGATATGGTGCCTACAAGTGACAAGTATAACGGACAGCATGCAGCAAGAATGCGCCGTGTGGATAACACGACAGGTGCAAACGGTTCAATGACATTGAACGAGGATTTACAACAAGGTATCGGAAGCGTAACATTGTCGCATGGAAGATACGGTTCTGAAACAGGCAGCACATTTGGCGTTTATTACAGTACCAATATGGGTTCTACATGGACACAAGCGGGCAGCAATATTACTCCGGGCAGCACATTAACAGCTGTAACCATTCCAATCAACGTTTCAGGTCCTGCAAGAATAAGCATCAGAAAGGCTGATACTTCTGCATCAAGAATTGATATAGATGATATTCTTATCACAGGTTTTAACGGTTATGCAACCAACGTTGTAACTGTAGCAAGAACACCGCTTGGTGCTAATGTCCCTTTGGCTACCGATACATTGAGCTTCAGATTCAATCAGACTATAAATAAAGGAACGGGTAATATCATTTTACATAATGTTACTGATGGTTCTGTACAAAATAAAGCTGTTACCTCTTCTGATGTTGTAGTGAGCGGACAAGATGTTACCATTAATAACATTACACTTGGCTCTAACAAGCATTACTATGTAACTTATGATTCTACTGCATTTGTAAGTACTACAGGAAACCTTAAGAGTACCGGTATTTACAATAACAGCGCGTGGATCTTCTCAACAGAAGATACTGCGATTGCACCTCCTATGACTTCCTTGAACGAAACGTTCTCTACTTGTCTTGATCCTGCGTTGGGTACATTCAAATATGTTTCCAAAACAGGTTCTCAAACCTGGAGATGCGGTACACAAGGACATACAGATGCTAACTCTGTTTACATGAATGGCGGTTTCTCAGGTGGCGCTAACGATAACGAAGACTGGTTGATCACGAATGCTCCGATAAATCTTTCAAGCACAACTAACCCTGTTCTGGAGTTCTGGGAAAAAATAAGATATACAGGTTTGACTACAAAAATTGTAGCTGTTTCTACAAACTATGCAGGTTCAGGAGATCCGGCTTTGGCTATATGGACAACTATTAAAGATGTTACCAATGAAACTTCAACTGACTGGACAGCGTTCTCAAACATATCATTAAGCACTTACCAAACAACTCCTTTCTACTTGGCTTTCAAATATACTTCTGCTGCTACAAGTGGTGGTGCACAAGAGTGGTCAGTAGATGATATTAAGATTTCTGCAGGTTCAGGTAGCGGAACAGGCATTTCTGAAAGAAAAACGGATGGTATGACGCTGGCTGTTTTGGGTGCTGCTACAAGCGAACAAATAGTGTTAGGCATCGCATTGAAAGAGAGTACAACTTTGAATATTGCCGTTTATGACATTACAGGCCGTAAGGTTTACGAAGCAAGCCAACACATGCAACAAGGTGCTAACCAATACAGGATTCAAAATGTACACCTGACTAAAGGCCTTTATGTTATTCGTGTAAACGATACAACACATTCAGGTGTGATTAAAGCTGCTGTACAATAAGATTTATCAGATTCAAAACAAAACCGGAATGAGCGCACAATTCATTAATGTGTGCTCATTCTTAGAATATAAGAATACTTTTTTTACCGGAACAAGAGATTAGCTTAAATCTTACAAAACGCTGCTATCATCAAAGTTCCTGCATTTGCAATCTGAAAGGGTTGTGGGGTGTTTTTTGCCTTTATTATACTCTTAATTCAAAAAAATTACATTATAAAATGAAACGGATTTTTTCTCCAATCCTAAGCTTTTTGTTACTGGCAAGTATGGCAGTAAATCTTTCATCATGCCTTAAAAAAGATTTTGATACGCCGCCTGATGAAAGCAGCGTTGACCCGCATCTGAAGGTTACGCATACTATTGCGCAACTGAAGAGCCTTCCCCAGACACAGATTGACAGCAATGTTGTTATCTCCGGCATTGTATGTATGGATGACAGAAGCGGCAATTATTACAAAAAAATAGTAATACAGGATTCAACAGGTGGTATAGAAGTATTGATAGACCAAACTAATCTCTATACGGACTACCCTGTAGGACGTAAGATATACATTAAATGTAAAGGGCTTTCTCTTGGAAGCTATCATGGCTTGTCTCAGTTAGGTAATGCGCCTGATGCACAAGGCTCGCTTACAATGATTAATGGTACAACTGTAGGTGACTATATTGTCAAAGCAACTTTCCCGAACAAGATTAAGGTAGATACTTTAAGTTATAGTGACTTAAAGGTACCGGGACAAAATGTAAACAGGCTTAATACGCTTGTTGCCATAAGAGACGTACAATTTGCTGATGCGGACGCAGGTGTGCCTTATGCACCGCCAACTGCCACTTTCAACAGAAGCCTTGCTACATGTTCCGCTTCAGGCGGTATTGTGGTCCGCTCCAGTAACTACGCCAACTTCCAGCCGATATTGACTCCTACAGGTCAAGGTGTAATAGTAGGTCTGTACACAAGATATGATGATGCAGCGCAATTGATCATCAGAGATACAACTGATGTGAGAATGTACAACCCACGTTGCGGTAATGGTGCTACTTCATTAATTACAATTGACAGTGTACGTAAATTGTTTACAGGTGGTACTGTTACGCTGGAAACCTATAAAATAACAGGGGTGGTAATCAGTGATAAATCGACAGGAAATCAGCAACCACAGAACCTGGTATTGCAACAAGGTGATCGCGGTATCGTTTTACGTTTTACAGGAACGCATACTTTTAACTTAGGTGATTCTTTAACTGTGAATGTTACCGGTGGTGCGTTGGCAGAATACAACAGCCTTCTGCAGATAAGCGGATTACAAACAGGCGCAGCTTTTAAATCGGGTACCGGTACAATAGTACCGCGTGTTACAACAATTGCACAAATCAATTCGAATTTCGAAGCATGGGAATCTACTTTGGTGAAAATTGCAAATGTAACTTTCCCGTCAGGTTCTTATTCGGGCAATAAAGTAATAAGTGATGGCTCCGGTTCTATAACATTATACACAATAGCCACCGCAACTTTTGCTAATGATAACCTGCCGACAGGTACAAAAACCATAACAGGTATTACAGGTCAGTTTGGTACTACCAAACAAATTCAGGTACGAAACCTTACAGACATCCAGTAATAACAAACATTCATCAACAAGCTGAACTGATGAAAATGAAGACAGGCATATTCATACTATTTCAATCAAATTATTCACTTTTTACAATATGAAACATTCCTTTATTACGGGATTGCTTTTACTCTGCTCTTACTGTCTGTTTGCACAACAGGAGGCACTTATCAAAGGAAAAATTATTTCATCCGGCACTAAAAGAGAGATAGCTGAAGTAACGGTTAATATACCGGAACTTAACCTTCAGGCTATAACAGATGGTTCTGGAGACTTTGTTTTCAGCAATGTGCCTTTTGGTAATTACCATCTTATTGCCACCACAGGCTTTATCCATACAGATACAATTCCACTTACCGTTAATGAAGCAATCGTAGATGTCGAAACGATAGAAGTTTCCATAGACGACGCGGCTACCTCTATGGAAAGCCAGCAATTGCCTACTATTGCCCTGGAAGAAAGCGCTATCAGCTCTGATGATGACGGCGTTAGTGACCAGAATATTTCAGGGGCTTTGACAGCTTCACGCGATCCTTTCCTTGCAGCAAGTTCTTATACTTTTGGTCCGTTAAGATATCAACTGAGGGGTTATAAACGCGACCAAATGGAAGTTTATCTGAATGGCATTATGATGAATGATGTAGAATCGGGTTATGCTTCCTGGAACCAATGGGGAGGTTTGAATGATATCTTCCGTAATCAGTCTGTAACCTTTGGGCTTGAACCGGGCGAAGCTGGTTTTGGCGGCCTTATAGGCTCCTCTGAAATAGATGCTACTGCAGCTTCTCAAAGGCAACAAACGCGCATTTCTTATTCTGCATCCAACAGAACTTACAGTAACAGGGTAATGGTGACACACAGCACAGGTATGATGCGTAACGGATGGGCATTTTCTGCTTCGGCATCCAAACGCTGGTCTGATGATGGTTATGTTCCCGGAACTTATTACAATGCGTATTCTTACTATCTGGGCGTCAGCAAACAGCTTAATGATAAAAGCTCTATACACCTTACTACGTTCGGCGCGCCGACAAGCAGAGGAAAAGCAGCACCTGTAACCAAGGAAGCTATTGCGCTTGCAGGAGATAATTACTATAATCCTAACTGGGGTATGCAGGATGGTGAAGTAAGGAATTCCAAAGTAAATAATTCCTTTCAGCCAACGACGATTTTAAGTTATCAATACAAGCCGAATATGAAAACTTCCCTGAATGCAGCTTTTGCTTTTCAGACAGGTTACAATGGCAATACTTCTTTAGACTGGTACAACAATCCTGATCCGCGCCCTGATTATTACAGATACTTACCAAGTTATTTCTTAAATGATCCTAATGGCCCTAATTACGAACAGGCCGAGGCTACAAGAGAATATCTGACAGCAGATCCGAACAGGATGCAGATTGACTGGAACAGAATTTATCAGAATAACATGATGAATCAAAGAACGGTGAATGGCGTTACCGGCAGAAGATCGCTTGTAATACTTGGCGAAGATCGTGATGATGTAAATCGTTATTCTTTCACAACTAATTTATTGAAAAATATAAACGAACATATTACTATCAGAACTGGGGTAGCCGGTATGTTGCAAATGACAGAAAGTTACCGTAAAGTAGATGATTTATTGGGTGGTGACTATTTTGTGAATCTTAACCAATTTGCGGAGCGTACTTATGTAGGTAATGTGCAGTTCAATCAAAATGACCTTAATAATCCAAACAGTATAGTTAAAGTAGGCGATAAATACAGCTACGATTATAAATCACAATTTTATAAAGCTTACTGGTGGGGACAATCATCTTTTGTATTTAATAAGGTAGATATGTTCCTTACAGCAAAAGTAGGGACAGAGGGTTTCATGAGAGACGGTCAATTCAAGAATGGCCTTTTCCCTACCAAATCTTTTGGTTCGTCAGAAACATTCAATTTCCTTACATACGCTGTTAAAGGGGGCCTGACTTATAAAATTGACGGACGTAATTATCTGTATGCAAATGGTGGAGTAATGACAAATGCACCTTCATTTGATAATACTTTCATTTCGCCGCGTACCCGCAATGATGCTATCTCTGAACCTAAAACAGAGATGATAAAAACAGTGGAAGCGGGTTATCTGCTTCATTCGCCAAATCTGACGGGAAGATTATCCGGCTTTGTTACGGATATGACCGGACTGACAGATATCAAACGTTTCTATCATGATGACTATCAGACTTTCGTAAACTATGTGATGCGTAATGTGGATATGAGAAATTTAGGTGGCGAGTTAGCTTTACAGGCAAAGATTAGTCCGAGTTTTAGCGCTACTGCGGTTGCTACCTGGATGCAGGCTTTTTATACCAACGAACCTGATGTAAGTATCTATCGTGATGATGACACATCAAGCAAAGTTGGCACAAGCAAAGTTTATATCAAGAATTATTACGTTGCTGCAGGGCCGCAATCTGCTTATACTTTAGGGCTTAATTATAAATCACCAAAGTATTGGTATGCCAATGTGAACTTCAATTATATGGACAGGAATTACATTGACATTAACCCAAGCAGACGTACTGCCGAAGCTGTAGGATTATTAGCCGACGGCGTAGAAAAATCTGCTATTCTGGCGCAGGAAAAACTTCCGGGTATTTTCACCATGGACGTCTTTGCAGGAATATCTATAAAGGTGAATAAATATATTCATGCTGCTTCAAAGAATTCCTTTATCTATATCAATGCAGGTGTAAATAACATATTGAATAACCAGTCTATTAATGGTGGTTTCGAGCAATTACGTTTTGACTATTCTACTCAGGACGCAAATCGTTATCCCAATAAATATTTCTATGGTTACGGTATTAATTACTTCTTAAATATCAGCTACAAATTCTAAATCTCTTTTGTAATGTATCGCAAATATATTATTGCCTTTGTCTTATTTGGTTTACTTGCTTTCAGTCGCGGGGCTCAGGCTCAGATTGTTGTCAATGAATTTTCACAAGGAGCGTCAGGCAATAAGGAATATCTCGAATTTGTTGTTAAAGGACAGCCTACATGCACCAATAGTTGTGCAGACCTGAGAGGATGGATATTTGATGATAATAACGGTTGGTATGGCAGTGTTGCCATTTCTCCGGGTTGTTACAGATTTAAGAATGATCCCAACTGGGCCTGTGTACCTTACGGATCGATTATAGTAGTTTATAATAGCGGAGACATCAATGCAAACTTACCTGCAGATGATCCTACTGATGCCAATAATGATCACGTCTATATAGTACCCATCACGTCTGCTTTACTTGAGTTACAAAACTCATTGCCAAACAGCGGGTCAATGACGTATCCTTCAAGTGGCTTTGGCGCTTCTACAACATGGACAAACATGGCTTTGAACAACAGCAATGATGTGGTACAGACGGTTGATCCTGCAAATCTTACAGCGTCTTATCATGCTGTAAGTTATGGTAGCGGTGTGTCATCTCCTGTACACATGAGTGGTTCAGGCTCTCAAAAAGTTTTTTATCTTAATGATGCCCAATATAATATAAGCGCTTCATGGATAGCAGGAAACGTACCGGCAAACGAAACGCCGGGCGCACCGAATACACCTGCGAATGCAACATGGATAAATGGCATGTTAAATGCATCAGGTGGCGGCGGAGCTTCTAATAATGATACTACAGATGCTGCGATTTGTCAGGGTTCAAGCTATCTGTTCAATGGAACCAGCTATAGTGTTACGGGATATTATACAGATACATTCACCTCAGGCGGAGGATGCGATTCTATCGTGACATTAAACCTGATAGTAAATCCTATACCTGCTGCTCCGGCGGTTGTTTCGCCTCTTTCTTATTGCGAAGAGGCGATTGCACCTGTGCTTGCAGCAACCGGAACATCGCTTTTATGGTATGATGTTCCGACAGGAGGAACAGGCAGCAGCATTGCTCCTTCTCCTTCAACGGTTGCCGCAGGTAATTATACATACTATGTTTCACAACAAGTTTTAGGATGTGAAAGTCCAAGAGCCGAAATTAAAGTTGATATCAAGCCTAAGCCATTGCCACCTGTTGTTTCATCTTCTTCGGAATTGATTTGTCAGGATGCTCCGGCAATTACTTTAACAGCACAGGGGCAAAATCTATTGTGGTATAATCAACCATTGGCTTCAACAGGTTCTCCTGTTGCGCCGGTTATTAATACAAGCACCGGCCATACTGAGACATGGTATATAACGCAAACAGTGAACGGATGCGAGAGTGACAGCGCGCTTATTGCAGTCAATGTAAGCAGCATTCATGCAGATTTTACATTGAGTGCCGATACACTTTGCATCATCGATTCTTTATCAACCAATAATCTTTCTCTCGGAAGCAATTACATCAATCACTGGAATTTCGGTGACGGCTTTAGTTATGTTGACCTGAATCATATACACCAATATACAGTACCCGGAATTTATGATGTGACACTTGCAATAACCAATAGTGATGGCTGCGTAGATACTGCTGTAAAATCAATATGGGTATCGCCGGTGCCGGACCTTAAGGTATCATTGGACAGAAGGGACATTTGTACTGGTGAGCATGTTATTTTCAATTTAAAATACATGGCAGGCTTCGGGTTGTTCAATTGGAATTTCGGAGATGGCGTAGGTGCTTCGCTGGATGACAGGGATAATGTGCAGGAAAGAGGAAACATTGTACAAACCGAGCTCAGACATGCTTATGATCAGGCAGGAACTTTTTTCTTTACTACTACGGCATCAACTCCGGGGTGTGAGACAAAGAACGGTCATGATTCCGTAAATGTATATGCATTGCCTAAGGTATATCTTGGTCCTGATACATCACTTTGCCTGCATGGAGCGCCTATTCTGTTGAAGAACACATACGGAGAAGGTCTCGGCGAAACGTATGAATGGAGTACCGGCGAAACGACACCTGAAATATTAGCAAAACATCATGGTGATATAACTTTAACTGTAAGTACGCCGTATTGCAGTAATTCAGACGTGATTCATATTGCAAAGGATTGCTACATAGATATTCCAAACGCTTTTACACCAAATGGCGATGGAGAGAATGATTACTTCTTCCCAAGAGAATTATTGTCTTCCTCAGTTGTTGATTTCTCCATGCAATTAGTAAATCGCTGGGGTCAGAAGATATTTGAAACAACACAAATAAATGGCAGAGGCTGGGACGGAAAGCTTAATGGAACAGACCAACCCGGAGGCGTGTATATATATCTAATCAAAGCGACTTTCATCAATGGAGCTACTGAATCTTATCAGGGAAATGTGACATTGCTTCGTTAAATGAATGTTGTGCATTGAAGTTTAAAAATTATTGACGAAACATGAATATAAGAATAGTATTTTTTTCCCTTTTAGGCTTATGTAGTTTTACAGCCAAGAATCAACTTAATGCACAGACCCAACATTCAAAAGATGATTGTGATTTTAATGATTCCCTTAATGCAATAAGATCGTATAAATTGTTGTTAGCAGATAGCATAGAGCTGGCAAATTTCGTACCGGCAAAAACAGTTCCGACAACAGCATGTGCAGTGCCATCTCTTGCTGCGGTAAACGCAGAATTCAGTTTACAGAACGATAAGATATACGGATTCTTTAAAGGTGTTGAAAATGCAAATCTATACCTCGTCGTTTTTGATGAAGAACATCTGTCCCCCACTCTTCCCAAAGATGGTGTATATTACAAAGCCGGTACTGCATTAGGCACCGGAACAGTTGTGTCAAGCAATGAAGCTACTGCATTTGTTGCTTTAAATCTAAAATCTTCAAAAACCTACCGTATTAATATTTATGCTGCCAACACTAATTGTGTTGAAGGTATCAGATATAATGAAGTCCCCGTTTATTCAGGCTCAATGAAGCCTACGGACCCTTCGTCGCTGAACCATTATTTTGGCAATCTCCATAGCCACAGCAGTTATTCCGATGGTAATCAGGATAACACAAGTCTTATACCTTCCGATGATTATGCTTTCGCAAAAGAAGCGCTTTGTATGGATTTTCTGGGCATTGCAGAACATAATCATTATTCTTCGCCACATAATCCGGGTATGCATGTAGCCGATTATGCAAAGGGGCTGCAACAGGCTAATACATTTACAAATAATAATGCTAATTTCCTTGCTTTATATGGCATGGAGTTTGGTGTCATAAGCAATGGCGGCCACGTGGTTGTATATGGCATAGATAGTTTATTGGGCTGGGAAACATTAGTCGGCAGTCCGAATTATAACATATATGTCGGCAAATATGATTATTCAGGCAATAACGGATTATTCAACACCATCAACAGATTTAAAAACACGAATGCATTCGGCAGCTTTGCACATCCTGAAGATACAGATTACGGAGACCTCTTAACTGTACAGTATCAACCATTGGCTGACAGTGCTATAGTAGGTTCTGCTGTGGAAAACGGCCCTGCGTTTTCTGATGAAATCAATTATAATGATCATCCTTCAACAATGAGCTATCTTCAGTACTATAAAGGCATGCTTGCAAGAGGTTATCATATTGGCCCGACTATAGATCATGATAATCATAATCTTACTTTCGGCCATACCAGTCGTTCACGGTTAGTCGTATTAAGCCCTTCCCTGAATAAGGATGATTTTATGAAGGCAATGCGTTCCAGAAATTTCTATGCTACACATAGTTGTACTGCTGTAATGGATTTCCAGTTGTTTGGAAAGAATATGGGAAGTGAAATGGAACATGCAGATGCTCCGGCTATGGTAGTTACCATCAGTGACCCATCAACAAGCCAGCAACCGGTAATAAAGATTTATAAAGGTACGAATGATGGCAACATAGCATCGCTTATTGCCACAGGTAATTCAAATTCTTTCAGTTACACAGATGAAAACCTTGCTGACGGCTCTTCGGCTTATTATTTTACCGACATTTCCATTGGAAATAAAAGAACAATATCCTCTCCTATCTGGTATCACCGTAATGATAATGCTGTTACATCCATACCAAAAATATCTGCTGAAGATGATTTGTCTTTAGTTATTTATGGTAACCCGGTAAGAGGTTCGTTGCTGCAATTCAAATTAGCTGCCTATAATTACGGACTAAATGAAACCATTCTGATAAGAGATATATACGGCAGAACAATACTGACTACAGTTGTCAAGGGAAATGATGAAGCTGTAAGTTTGAATGTAAGCGGTTTACCTGCCGGTGTCTATGTGTTAAGCGTGCTTTCAGACAAAAAAGAGTATCACAAAAAGTTCGTGAAATATTAATTGACGGAGCTTCTATACAAAGCTGCCATCTTATAAAAAATCAATAATTTCCGCTTCGTTACACGAAGTATTACAACTATTATTATGATTTCCAAATCAGCAATACTATACTTTATAGCATTCATCTTAGCAACACATCTGGCTTTCGGGCAAAAGAAAAACTATCAGATAGATGCGGTTGCCTTTTATAACCTGGAAAACCTGTTTGATCCTGCTGATGATCCGAACAAGGATGATGAAGAATTTACACCTGACGGCAGCAATCATTATACCGAAAAGATTTACAGAAGGAAATTGCATAATCTTGCCACGGTACTTTCTCAGATAGCAATCGATAAAGTGCCTGATGGACCTGCCTTCTTTGGTGTTTCAGAAATAGAAAATGAAAAAGTGTTGCAGGATCTTATCCAGGAGCCGGAATTGAAAGACAGAAAGCTTCGCATCGTACATTTTGAATCGCCTGATCTAAGAGGTATTGACGTTGGATTCCTGTATAATCCTAAATTTTTCAAGGTATTAAATGCTATGCCGATTAAGGTTGATATATCCAGAAACGGGAGCAATGAATTTACCAGAGACGTGCTGTATGTCGAAGGATTGCTCAATGGCGATACGGTACATGTTATGGTCAATCACTGGCCTTCAAGGCTTGGCGGAGAAAGCGCCAGCATGTGGAAACGAAAACTTGCAGCATCTGTTTGCAAGAACAAAGCAGACTCTATTCTGAAACAAAGACCCGGAGCCAAAATTATTATCATGGGAGATCTGAATGATGATCCTATCAGCCCAAGTGTGGCACAAGTAATAGGTGCACAGGAAAAGGATAAGGCCATGAAATCAGGGCATTTTTTTAATCCATGGATTGCCTATTATAAAAAAGGGATTGGCACTTTAGGCTACAACGATAGCTGGAATCTTTTTGATCAGATTATTCTTTCAAATGGTTTCATAAAACCTGAAAAAGAAACATGGCAGTTTTACATAGCAGAGATATTTAACCGCCCTTTCATGAAAACCCAATCAGGCCAATATGCAGGATATCCGCATCGTTCCTTTTCCAATGGTAATTGGATTGACGGTTACAGTGATCACTTTCCAACCTATGTATATCTGATAAAAGAAATAAGCCAACCGAATAGTAATCAATCAATAATGGAGAAGCCTTGATGTTATTTTATTGAAATAGAATATTGATAATAAAAAAGCATGGCATAATTGCCATGCTTTTTTATTATGTCCTTTAACACAACACAAATAATTTTACTGGGCAAGTCCGGTTCTCAAAGCATGTCCGACAAGCGCCGCCGTACTATTTACTTCCAATTTTAAAGAGAGATTAAATTGATATTGCTTTACGGTATTGGTGCTGATACCCAACTCTTTGGCAATATCCTTTTTACTTCTGCCGGATGCAATCAATTGAAGTACTTCTTTCTCCCTCGGGCTCAAAGTTGTTTTAACAGAAGCTTCCCGGGTACGGCCCTCGCCAAGGTTTGCCATCTTCTCCTGTAATGTGGGTTCTATGTAGATTTCATTGTTGCTGACTGCTATAATTGCTTTCTTCCATTCTGCTGCAGTTGCATGTTTCATAATATAGCCCTGTGCCCCAAGCCGTAACATTGTATTCGCACTGATGGCACTGTCGAGTACACTGATGGCAAGAATCTTTATTTCCGGATGATTTTTTTGTAGTTGCTGTGCTATCAGGTCTCCGTTTTGATCCGGCAATAAAACATCCAGCAGCAAGACTTCCGGTTGAATTCCTTTTTCGATATCTTCAAAAAATTCAGCAGCATTAGACCAGGTATGTGTAATGCCAATCAACTCATCCTCTTCAAACATCTTCACTATACCATTTACTACCACCGGATGGTCGTCCAGTATTGCTGTATTAATCTTCATTTGATTCAATTTGGTTTTCGGGGGTTTGTTGATTACTATGTTCTTCTATAAAAAGAAACCATCAAAAAGACAGGTATTATCATTAAAATGTTGGCTTATATGGTATGGCAATATGAATAATAGTTCCTTTACCTTTTGATGATTCAATGCTCATGATGCCTTTCAATGATTCTACACGCCAGCTTATGTTCCTGAGTCCGTTTCCTTTACGGTCTGATTGTCTGCTTATGCCTTTACCGTTATCTTCTATTATTATTTTAACATCTCCTTCTGATAACACAATATTAATAGCCGCAATTGTTGCAGCAGAATGTTTTACAATATTGTGAACGGATTCCTGAACAATACGGAATATATTAAAAGAGATCGTTTGATTCACCGTAGCCCAGTCACCATTGATATACAACTGAATCTCCAATCCTTTTCCTTTGCTTACTTCCTTACAAAAATTATCTATAGTTGCTTCCAGTCCCTGCAAGGTTATCGCTTCGGGTATAAGGTTATGAACAGTGTTGCGGAGTTCTTTTGTAGTTGCCCGGATTGTTGAAATAATAAGTTCAATCTCTTTATCCTTTTCATTCGTAAGATGCCTGGACCTGTAATCTTCCAACTGGCGGGTCATGGTTAATAACATAGCGCCGATACCATCATGGATTTCACGCCCTACTCTTGCCCGTTCTTCCTGTTCTCCTTCAAAAAAGGATTTTAGACGAAGCCTCTCGACTTTGTTTTTGATACCGGAATGATAGTTTCCATTTAAAAAATACTTGATTGAGAACGGCACTTCTTTTATGTTTTTAAAAGATTTAGAGAACAGATTTATAGTTGTAGCAACTGCGAAATTAACCACTAAAAGACCCATTTAACAGCATTGATATCAAATGATAATCTAAAAATAATCATAGCTCAAAGCATATAGATTTTTGAGTATTATGGTTGTGTTACTAAATAAAAAATCAATGATTCAATTAACTGATTAACAGCGTATCTACATGTTTGTAAAATATTTACATAACTAACGGATTATATGCCAGGGATACAAGCCAAAGTAATTTTGTCCATCAAAGAGCATTGTTAAAACATGCTTTTATAAATAAAGAAATTGCATTATCTGAGTGCTGATATTATGTGATTATTAATAGTCGTTTTTTCTCAAACGAAAATAATAACACCTCGGTCTTCTGATACAGCATTATAAAAGTTACAATTATTATGTCCATGCGTCAATTGAAAATTTCCAAATCTATTACCATAAGAGAAAGCCACTCTTTGGAAAAGTATTTACAGGAAATTTCAAAAGTGCCGATGCTTACTCCGGAGGCGGAAGAAATAGTGTCAAAGAGAATAAAGAATGGAGATCAGGAAGCGCTGCAACAGTTAACCATGGCCAATCTTCGATTTGTTGTATCAGTTGCAAAACAATATCAGAACCAGGGACTTAGTTTAAGTGATCTTATCAATGAAGGTAATGTAGGATTAATAACTGCCGCCTCAAGGTATGATGAAACAAAGGGATTCAAATTTATTTCTTATGCTGTATGGTGGATTCGACAATCTATTTTACAGGCTTTGGCCGAGAACAGCCGTCTGGTACGCCTGCCACTCAATAAAGTTTCTCTTAAAAATAAGCTTACAAGAGAATACAATGTCCTCGAACAAAAATATGAACGCACTCCTTCTGTCGCTGAACTGGCACAACATCTGCAACTAAAGAAAGATGTGGTGGAAGACTTGCTCAGTACAACTTTTAAGCCCAAAAGTATTGATGAGCCTATTATTGAAAACGAAGAAGGCACATTAATGGATATATTAATTAATTCCAATGCAGCCAATACTGACAGAGCACTTACACACGATGAATCATTAAACACAGACCTTATCCGCTCCTTAAATGCATTGCCTGCAAGACAACGTAATATATTGATATTATACTTCGGCATAGGAGGTGAAAACCCTATGCCTCTTGAAGACATAGCATGTCGCTTTGATCTTTCAAGAGAACGCGTAAGACAAATTAAAGACAAGGCTTTGGAAGCTCTGAAGAAGAGTGACCGGCTTAATCTATTGAGATCCTATTTATAGCATCATTTTGTTCAAACACAATATTAAAGTAATAAGCATTTTAAATAACAATCCGGGTTTTTCAGCATCCAGTTCCCAATATTTCTTATGAAAACACATCTATATTTACTAAAGGTTGTAACAACATGCATGACTTTGCTGTTAGCTTGCAACCACAGCTTTGGGCAGCTTACTATTACACCCGCACAAAGCGCAAATACGCTGGCACAAAGTCTTGCGGGCTCAGGTATTACAATTATCAATGCATCGCTTACATGTGCTGCTCAGGCAAACGGACAGTTTACCGCTGTGGCCAGCAATCTTGGCATAGACACAGGTATATTACTTACTACCGGTCAGGCCATATTTGTTGCAGGAAGCGAACCCGGGCTTACCAGTTCTAATAACAATACGAATGGCGATCCTGCGTTACAGGCGCTATCCGGAGCTGCTACAACTCGCGATGCATGTATACTACAGTTCGATCTGATACCAAAAGGAGATACAATTAAGTTCGATTATGTATTTGGTTCTGAAGAGTATATCAACTCTATATGCGGGCCTTATAATGATGCATTTGCATTTTTCATTTCAGGTCCCGGAATATCAGGCTTGCAAAATATGGCACAAGTGCCCGGCACTACCATTCCGGTTGCGGTCAATTCCATTAACAGCGGCACTCCCGGGCTATATGGCAATATTGTCAATTGTACCTCCATGGGACCGGGAGCGCCATTCACAACTTATTACAACAACAATCAGAATGGCGCTACGGTAGCTTATCGCGGGCTGACAAATGTCCTGGTGGCTTCTCATGCCGTTAACCCATGTGATACTTATCATTTGAAACTTACCATTGCAGATGCATTGAACGGCTTGTACGATTCAGGGGTTTTCATTAAAGCAGGAAGCTTGCAGTCAGCCAGTTTTGGTCTTGATATTGCAGGTGCTGTAAATGTTGCAGGCATACCATCTATCTACAAAGGTTGTTCATCAGGCAGCATTACATTCAGTCGCTCCGTTGCAAAACCGACACCACAAGTGCTTTCTTATCAGATCTCCGGTACGGCAGTCAACGGAATAGATTTTTCAGCTATTACAAATACTATAACAATTCCTGCAAATGCAACACAGGCGGCACTTTCGATAAGCGGACTCATAACGCCGCCTTCAGGAATGAAAACGCTTAAGCTTTACCTGAATGCTCCTTATAGCTGCAATGGCATGACTGAAATAATTGATTCTGTTGAAATGCAGATTTTTGATGCGCCACATGCTATTCTGCTTTCTCAGGATACAACAATTTGTCAGGGTGCAACATTTCAAATGCAGGTTGACGGCGACGATAACCTTACTTATAAATGGACGCCTTCTCAGGGGTTAAATAATGAAAACATTAAAAATCCTATCGCAGATCCTGAAGAAAATACGACTTACATTATGCGTGCATATATTCCTGATAGTGGTTGTGACACACTTACAGGTGATGTTACTATTAATGTACTGGTTACACCATGGTCTACAGATGCAGGAAGCGACATTAATGTTTGTGAACACTCCCCCATACTGATTAATCCGGCTATAGTTCCCGATAATACTGATTTTACTTATCTATGGAATGGTCCGCAAGGATTTAGTACAACAAACAGAGAGTTATCTCTTCCGGATCCTGTCATACCTCAATCGGGTACTTATACTTTTACCGTAGACGGCGGAATTTGCGGTTCTGTAAAAGATTCCGTTTATATTAATATCGTTCAGTTTCCATTGCCTCCGCAAGTAACTTCTCCACTAAGAATATGTCTTAACAGCAAAATGAAACCTATTGATGTTACAGGTAATGACCTTAAATGGTATAAGGATGCAGTGGGAGGCCAGCCAATAGCAGAGCCGGATGTTAATACATCAAGAGAAAGTAATGAAGATTATTATGTCTCTCAGTCTTATGGTGCCTGTGAAAGCGAGAGGACTAAACTGACCATAATTGTAGAACGCTGTTGCGATGACTTCATATTCATTCCTTCTGTATTTACACCTAACAGCGATGGCAAAAATGATTTATTTGAAATTTCGTTGAAGGCAGAAAGCAGGATCATGAATGTTGAAATATTTAACCGTTGGGGCCAGCTTGTATATCACCAAAATAGTAACAAACCCTGGGACGGCACATTCAACGGAGTGAACGTTGATATGGGCAATTATTATTACAACATATCCTATACATGCAAAGACGGAACAGTCATGAATAAGAAAGGAGAAGTCCTTGTTGTTCGATAAACCCTCTTATATTAAAAAGCTTCAAAACCGGGAGTGTCTTTCATTTTTTATTATGAAAAAGAAATTTTTACAGCTCGTCTGTCTGCTGTGCCTTTTACTTACGGTAATTATACCCGCAAAAGCACAATCTATTTATACTTATTCCAATGCCACAAATGGTGCTTACGCATCGCTTGCTGCGAACCTTACTGCATCAACTCTGGCAACGGTTGGTTCCTGGGGATCCAATACTCCATGTAGCAATGGAGGAGGCATCAGCGGTATTACTGTCAATCCTTCTTTCGCTACATTTAATCCTGCCAATGCCAGCAGTCCGGCTTTGAACGTAAATATCACACCTAATACCGGGTACATGATAAAAGTTACTTCAATGTCTGTAAGTATGCGCAGAAGTGGCACAGGGCCGACAAAAGCAAGGTTGGCATACAGTATTGACGGTGGTACTACATGGTTTAATAACGGAACGGATTATGCTCCAAATAATAATAGCTGTGGTAGCTTCAGTTCAGGTAGCTGGACATTAAGCACACCGCTGTATGTTTGCTCCGGAATGTTGAAAGTGCGGATTTACTACTTTGCTGCAGGAGCCTCGACAGGAACCTGTCAGACTGCAAACCTGGTTGTGAATGGAACTGTAACACCATTACCTGTCCCTTCGTTGACTATTTCATCAAGCACGTCCGTGCCACCGCTGTGTGCAGGAACAAATATAACTTTCACAGCTGCGCCTGTAAATCCGGGCACTGCACCGACTTATACGTGGAAAAAAAATGGATCAACTGTAGGAGCTAATAGCAATATCTATTCTGATAATACACTGACAGGCTCTGATGTTATTACTTGCGAAATGAACAGCAATGCACCTTGTGCGTCAACGGCGGCCGTTTCCAGTAACGCTGTCAGCGTACTTATCATCCCCGCTATCACATCAAATGTTGCAGATACTATATGCTATGGTGAAAGCCTTGCATGGGGTACACAAACGCTTAATGCAACAGGTACTTATTCGCAGGTATTTACTTCTGCACAAGGTTGCGACAGCACTGTAACGATGAATCTTTTTGTACGGCCTGAAATTACGCATGCATTTGCTGATACAGCTTGTTTCGGAGATAGCTATACATGGGCATCCCAAACATTGAATACAACGGGTACTTATTTTCAAACATTTCCTTCTTATACAGGTTGCGACAGTATTGTAACTTTCCATCTTTTTGTACGTCCTGAAATAACACATGTATTTGCAGATACCGCCTGTTACGGAGCAACTTATAACTGGCAGTCCCTGGCCCTGACTGCAACAGGCGTTTATTCACAGACATTCCCTTCTTATACAGGTTGCGACAGTAATGTTACATTACATCTTTTTGTGCGTCCTGCAATTACAAAAACCTTTGCAGACACCATTTGCGCATTGGCAACTTATACTTGGGCCGGGCAATCATTTACAACTACAGGTACTTACAATCATACCTTTACTTCCTATACCAGTTGTGACAGCGTGGTGACCTTAAATCTTTTTGTAAGGCCTGCAATCACAAAAACTTTTGCAGATACCATTTGCGCATTGGCAACTTATAACTGGGCTGGGCAATCTTTTACAACTACAGGTACTTACAATCACACATTTACTTCTTATACCAATTGTGACAGTACGGTAACGTTACATCTTTTTGTACGTCCTGCAATTACAAAAACTTTTGCTGATACCATTTGCGCATTGGCAACGTATAACTGGGCAGGACAATCTTTTACAACTACAGGTACTTACAATCATACTTTTACTTCCTATACCAGTTGCGACAGTACGGTAACGTTGCATCTTTTTGTGCGTCCTGCAATTACAAAAACTTTTGCTGATACCATTTGCGCATTGGCAACTTATACTTGGGCAGGACAATCTTTTACAACTACAGGTACTTACAATCATACTTTTACTTCATACACCAGTTGTGACAGTACAGTAACGTTACATCTTTTTGTTCGCCCTGCAATTACAAAAACTTTTGCCGATACCATTTGTGCACTGGCAACCTATAACTGGGCAGGTCAATCATTTACAACGACAGGAATATATAACCACACTTTTACTTCTTATACAAATTGTGACAGTACAGTTACGTTACACCTCTTCGTAAGACCTGCAATTACAAAAACATTTGCAGATACGATTTGCGCATCTGCAACGTATAGCTGGGCAGGACAATCGTTTACGACGACAGGAACTTACAATCACACATTTACTTCCTATACCAGTTGCGACAGTACAGTAACGTTACATCTTTTTGTGCGTCCTGCAATTACAAAAACTTTTGCAGACACCATTTGCGCATTGGCAACTTATAACTGGGCCGGGCAATCTTTTACGACTACAGGGACATACAACCATACTTTTATTTCTTATACTAATTGTGATAGTGTTGTTACGCTTCATCTGTACGTGTATCCGCTTATTTCCAATACGGTTAATGCAACTATTTGTAATGGCAGTACTTATCTGTTTGGCACGCAAGTAATAAGTGTGGCCGGCACATATAATCACGCTTTTCAGGCCATGAACGGTTGCGACAGCAATGTGACATTGATATTGAATGTGACTCCGGTAATCACAAATACCATATCTGATACAATATGTTATGGTGCTTCCTATAATTGGGGAGCACAGGTTTATACGGCAAGCGGTTCTTATAATCAAACCTTTACTGCATCAACTTCCTGTGATAGTATTGTTACATTAAATCTTACAGTCAGCCCTCTGATAAGCAATACGATAAACGATACGATTTGTTATGGAACTACCTATACACTTGGAACACAAGTACTGAATGCCTCCGGAACTTATAATGCAACGTTTACTGCTGCTACCGGCTGCGATAGCATACTAACACTATATCTCACAGTAAGTCCTCAGGTTGTTACAAACATAAGTAATGCTATATGTTATGGCCAAACTTATACTTTAGGAAGCCAGGCCTTGACAACAACGGGAAATTACACTGAAATATTTACCTCTGCAGATGGTTGTGACAGTACGGTTCATCTTAACTTATATGTAAGTCCGCAACCGCCGACAACTATAATAGATACGGCTTCTTGTGGTTCCTTGTTTTTTGAAGGCACGCTTTATACTTCAACTACTACATTGACAGATACGTTCCACACTTCACTGGGTTGCGACAGCCTTTACAGAATTGTAAATATTGTTATCAATAATAATACGCCTCTGGTTCAGACTATTGATACAATGGGTTGCAATAGTCTTGTGTTTGAAGGCACAGTTTATACCACAAGCACATCATTCACAGATACTTTAAGAAACACATTGGGCTGTGATAGTCTTGTCCGGAATATAAATATCATAATAGGAACCAGTGGAACTTATAATCTTGACAGAGAAATATGCGAAGGGGATACATTCCATTTTGATGGGCAGCATTATACTACAACCGGTACTTATGCTTTTACATTTAAGAATAAAGCAGGGTGTGATTCACTTATTAATATAATGCTTAAAGTAAATCCTTTACCAAATGTGCAGTTAACCGAAGCAGAAGTGCTCAATCATTGTATCGGCGATTCTGTATTATTGCTGGAATCAGGCGCGTCTGCATTTAACCTGGTAACGGGCTTTGGAGAGCAGGATAATAATGCATTGCACGCATTGCTGATTGATCCTAAAAATACCATTGCAATAGAAGGGATAGACGCGAAAGGTTGCAGGGACACGGCTTCAATTGTGATTGACGCGCAACATTGCTGCGACATCTGGTTACCTAATGCATTTAGTCCGAACGGAGATGGCCTGAATGATGAATTTATACCGAAAACCAAAGGACATCCAAAAGAATATGTGATGCACATTTTTGACAGATGGGGACAGAATATCTTTACTTCCTTTGATATAGAAAAGGGATGGGATGGAACTATTAATGGCAAACCTGCAGCGATATCAACATATCACTACTTCATTTCCGGCAAATGTACCAATGGAGAACCGGTAAACCTGAAAGGAGGAATTACATTAGTCAGGTAACGGCAGAACCGGATATATAGTATCCTAAAAATTACGAACACCTGTAATGCGGCACAGATTCAATATTTTGAGTCTGTGCCGTTAAGTTATATGAAATATAAAAGGCTGTTATTTTGCACTTTTGACGGCACTCTTCTTAACAGTTTTCTGAGGAGATTGCTTCTTTGGTGCCGGAATGGCTTCAGCAACAGCCTCTTTTTCCTTCGTTACTTCATCTTTCTTAACTGTTTTCTTTTCTGTGACCATCATTGGCTTAACAGTCACTTTCTTTTCTTTTTTAACAGATTCTTTTTTGGGTTGTTCAGGTTTTTTAAACCCTTTAGTAAAAAGCTTTACTGCTTCATCAATTTTATTATTGAACTTCTTTTCTCCCCAGAGTTCTTTCAGATGACCCAGTGATTGGTTCAGTTGATTTTTGATTTCAAGACTTAGAACCTTTTTGTCAGGAGCGTTTTTGGCGTTTTTTTGCATATTGGTTTTTATTAAACTTAACACAAAGATAATATAGCTTAAGCTGTTTCAATGTTAAGTTTTTAAAGAGTGTTATTCTCTGCAGCTAAACCGTCAGGGTTACAAAAACTTCACATTAAGATATTATTACCACGCGCACAATATGCCTATTTTGGCGGCCTCATAAATTTATATTGGTATTAATGGAACGTTTTACAGGCCTGATAGGTATTGTACTCATACTCGGAATTGCTTTCCTGTTTTCCAACAACAAAAGAAGAATAAACTTACGCCTGGTGTTCAGCGGGCTTGCCTTACAGTTATTTATTGCAGTGCTGATTCTTCAGGTACAGCCGGTCAGGCATACATTTTCCACTTTGGGTAAAGGCATGCAGAAGATAGAGCAATTTGCAAAAAGAGGAACTGATTTTGTATATGGAGGTGTTGTAGTAGACAATGGCACATATCCTGCATCCCAAATCCGTATCGATACTGTTATTAATAAAGATGGTTTACGGGAAATACATTATTTCTTAAAAAGAGGCGGAAGCGGAATGACGGAAAGCATTGCCACACCTGTCATCAACGCAAACGGCGAATATGTTGTGCATAATAACTATTCACGTAACGGATTTGTTTTTGCTTTTAATATTACAGCTATTATAATTCTGGTATGTATCCTGGTCGCCGTTCTTTATTATATCGGTTTGATGCAGGCTATCGTTGCCGTTATTGCAAAGGGTATGAACTATATCATGCAGGTAAGTGGTGCAGAGGCATTAAGCAATGTAGCAAGTGCATTCGTTGGTCAGATAGAAGCACAGATTATGATACGTCCCTATCTTAAAGGAATGACGAAAAGTGAACTCCTTTCTTCTATGAGCGGCAGTCTCGCATGTATTGCAGGCGGTATCCTTGTTGTATATTCCAATATGGGAGCCGAAGCAGGAATGGATATTGCCCCCACTTTAATAATGGCCAGTCTCATGGCCGCTCCCGGCGCATTGGTAATTTCAAAAATTGTATTTCCCGAAACAGAAGAATCACAGACCAGAGGCAAAATCAAACTTGAACTTAAAAATGAATACACGAATCTGATTGATGCCATTTCGCATGGCGCGATTGATGGTTTTAAAATTGCAATGAATGTAATTGCAATGCTTATTGGATTTATGGCTTTGATAGCATTAGTAGATTGGTGTTTATTGCATGTCGGACATATTTTCAATCCGGCTTTCAACTTAAGCCTGGATTGGATATTTGCAAAGCTGTTTTATCCGTTAGCATGGGCGATGGGCATTCCCGATGGCGATATTAATAATGCGGCTACATTGCTTGGCCAGAAGCTGACAGTAAATGAATTCCTTGCTTTTAAGAATCTCACTTCCATTCCCGGGTTTATTAAAACTCCGAAAGGCCTGGCTATAATAACTACTGCCATTTGTGGCTTTGCCAATTTCAGCAGTGTCGGGATGCAAATAGGAGGCATCGGCGCATTAGCACCCGAAAGACGTGCAGACCTTGCCCGCTTAGGTTTAAAAGCCTTGCTTTGCGGTACATTGGCATCCTATTTATCAGCAAGCATAGTCGGAATACTGATGTGATATTTAGCAAGACATCTAAATAAGAAAGCCAAACTCGTATTGAGTTTGGCTTTCTCCACTACAAAGACTAAGAATACTAAATTTTATTTCTTGTTGATCTTAACGGTTTGAACATTTGCATCATCATGGTATTTCACAAGATAGATGCCGTCTGCCAGGCCATTCAGGGACAATGAAATTGTAGTACTATTGCTTATTGACTGCGATACAAGCACTCTTCCGGTAATGTCCGTAAGTTCTACCTGACCTTTGCCGATAACATCCGAAACACTTACGGAAACCTCTGTGGAAGCAGGGTTAGGGAATACATTCAACCTGAAAGTATTGCCGTTCTTAACTTCTGCAGAAACAACATTGCTGTATTGTCTGGAACCGTCGGCATTCATCAGTATCAACCTGTAGTAATTGATGCTGTTGAATGGTTTGGTATCTGTGAAACTGTAATCGCTTGGCGCATTGCCTTTGCCTTCCATTGTACCTATTGCTGTAAATGTCCTGGCATCGCTGCTCCTTTCAATAATGAAACGGTCATTTGCAGATTCGGTTTTCGTATCCCAGTTTACAATATTCACCGCACCTTCATTATGTGCAGCTATTTTGCCGATTGTGATATTCAACGGTGAACCGATAGTGGTGTTGGCAAAGAAACCGGAGAAACCGTTTGGAGAATAAACTGTTACTTCCCAGAATCCATTGGTATTCCATACAACGCTTGTCGGAAGCAATATGTCTGAGTTCGTTGCATCATAAGTGCCGTTAGGCCCTGTTGTGCCTGATGAAGGAAGGCCGTGGAATGCCCTGATACGAAGGTTTGAATTATCCGGCAGGATAGCAGGATAAGAAGTCGTACCAACGGATGCAGCGTTGTTATAAGCTGTGAAATCTGCGGTGGTGAAATATAATTTCAATGTTGCAGGCAGATTCGCATTCTGGCTTGGAACTACATCAACATACCTTCCTACGAATGGCTCACCACCCGGAGTTGCAGCAGGTGTACCTACTGTTACGTTTGCAGTAACGGTTCCAAGGTTGTTTGCACTGGTAACAGCAGCAATCAAATCACAGGAAGCATCAGTATAATATTGGGTACCTGCTCCCGGTTGGTTCATTGCACCCGAGGTTGTACTTGATACAGGTACTGCTGTAGCGGCCGGTGCCGTCAATGTCGTAGTGCCTGCAATAGTGTTTGAAACGCATGAACCTACCGTGTTTACCACTTTGAAGTTGGTATAAGCACCTTGTCCGAGGATAACTGCAACATATTCATTTGTGCCGTCATTTGAGGAAACCAATGCATTTTGAGTGATGGTGGCGCCGCCATTTTTCTTGTAAGAAACATTATAGGTTCCTGCGGCATTCACTTTCAATAAAACATAGCCATCTTCAGAACCGACACATAGTGGGTCGGCAGAGTCAAGCATGGATGCCATAACAGGTGATGTAATGCCATAAGTTCCCAGGAATTTATTACAGGTTGCAGGGCTTGCAGGATTGGCAACCCATATATCCAGGCTGTCACCGCCGCTTAAACCTGAGAATACAGGAGAAGGCTGCCATGTAGAAGGCACTGTTCCTGAATTAGCAGGAGATGAACCATAAGTATAGCTCAGTCCATTATAATAAATACCCAGATTATCAATGGTATGCTCTTCTGCAACACCACCCGTACGTGCAGCTATAATCTGTGTCCAGCTTGACTTGTCTGCATTTGTATAAGCTGCAGGTAACTGTACGGCATTAAAGATAACAGTACCGCCTACGGTAAGCGTCAGCTTGTTGCTCGCAGAAATAGAAACAACTACTTGTTTATTGGATGCAGCTCTCCAGCTTGTATTGTTGGAATAACCTAACATGGTTGAACTCGTAGTTGTACTGATACCACCAAGTGTAGCATTGTTCTGCCCATAGGTAAGATATATACCTGCTATGCTTGTACCGGAGGTACCGTAAGCATCAAAGGAGATAATCAATTTATCACCGATACCTTGTTCAAGGCCGGCGGTAGTGCTATATACAAGGTTATCTCCAAAGCTCCAGGAAAGTCCGTCAGCTCCGCTTGTAGGAACAGTCAAAATGAACTTTACACTATCCAGATGACCATTGATACTTGTTGGGTTTTTGATTACAAAACCTCCGTTTTGGCTTGTGGTATTCGGTGTTAAAAGAAGGCGGTTACCGGTAATGCTGGCACCTCCTTTTAATTCAGCATATGTCGTATTTAAAGTAGACGAACTAAAGTCATTGCTATACCATACAGCCGCGGAGTTTCCTGAACCGGGCCCCTGAACATTTCCAACTACGAAACTTCCGTCACCATTGGCACAAGAAGCATTTGTTGTAGTAACATTCGCAACAAATCCGGCATAGAACGTTACGGTTCCAGTATCAGAAACACTGCTTGTACAGTTTGTACTTCTTGCGAATACGTAGTATTTATAACCACCGCCTACAGTAGGTGTAACAGTAAAGGATGTGCCGGCCTGCCAGTTACCAATTATTGTTCCGACCGTATCTGTAAGCGAGTATTCCATAGTGCCGTCAGTTGTTGCAATAGGTGTAACATTAATTGTAACAGGTATATTAGCGCCACATGTATTTGCTGCAACAGCAGTAGGAGTAAAGGCAGCTATCGGCCCTACAGTTGCAGTTCCTGTATTAATACAACCATTTACATCAGTACCGGTTACGGTATAAGTAGTGATCGCAGTAGGTGTTGCCACAACAGAAGTACCGGTTGCGGCACTTAAAGATGCTGTCGGAGTCCAGGCATAAGTATTTGCACCGGAGGCTGTTAAAGTAGCACTACCACTGGTACAAAACGCACCCTGAGCCGGAGAAATGGCAACGGTTGGCAGCGCATTAACCACCACCTGAGCCGGTGTAGAATAAGCGGTATCAGGACCTGCACTGCAAATCAAACGACAACGGAAACTGGTGGTTTGCGTAATTGTCGGAGATGTTGTAGTAATGCCGGTAGCAGCGTTCATATTATCCCAGGTTGTACCATTTGTCGAGGATTGCCATTGATAAGTGATGCCTGAATAAGTGATATAATTATTAGTTAATGAAAGATTGGTTGTTCCGCTGACGCATAAGCTGGAAGCGGAAGAAATTGTATTACCCGGTGCCGGAGCGCCTGCACATGCAGTTTGGGCAATAACATTAACTGTATAATCTTCCGTTTCACTATATGTCATTACGGCGCATGGATCTGTAACATTACCGGACCACGCCAATCTCACACGCATACGGGTAGGCCCGGGAACTGCGTTTGAAGGGATAGCAATAGTTCCGCTGAACGATGAAGCATAAGTTGTATTTTGCGTATACACAAATTCACCCGGATCCGATAAATCTCCATCCTGATTCCAGTCAACAAAGATACCCATGTGATCCGTACTGAAAGCTGTAGCCGAGAATGAGAATGAAGTATTAGCTACCGCAGAAACCTGCATAGCTGTAAAATCATTATATCCGCCGGGTACATTTGTACTTGAATTTGAAATGTTAGTTATACCTCCGGTTGTCGTAAAGTTGGTTATATAACCGCTTGTAGTATTAGTATAAGTATTTGTACAATAGCATTGTGTAGGCGGATTCTGACTAACCGTATAAACATTGGAAACAGAAGAGTCACCTGTCAATGTACAATTAACTATGCAACGATAATCCTGGCCAGCTGTTTGTGTAGCAACACCATAAGAATAATTGCTCACACCGATAGTTGGCGTAACAGTGCTTAATGTAGTCCATGTATTTTGTCCTGCGGGTGATGACTGCCATTTCAACAAGATACCATTATTGGAGCTTATGCCTGAAACGTTCAAAGTATAAGCGACGTTAGGGCATACACTTGTCGCAGTGGCTGTCAGGGCCGCTGTTGCAGGAGTTCCGCTGCAGTTATTAGCTAATGTTAAGAAGTTGATAGGACCAACCCAATCAGAATAAGAGCCGCTACCGCAATCTGTCCTTATAAATGCCTGATATTTTGTAGCAGCAGATAAGCCTGAGTTAATAGTGTAGGTATTTGCTCCGGTATTTCCGTTTATGCTTACAATGGTACCATTATCTGCATAAGTTCCAAGCGCGCCATAGCTAACCTGATAGTTGGTATTTGTTCCGTTGCCTGTCCATGATATAGTGGCTGCGGAAGCTGTAACATTGGAAGTATCGCCAACAGCAGCAGGCAAAGGACAAGGCTGATTGGTATTCGGCACAATACCGATAGCCAATACGTTCATAGTTTGTCCTGCATTACTGAATTTGATACTGTCAATAGGAATTAAACGCTTGGCAGTCTGAATACTGATTGCTGTATCATGAAGATAAGGCCCTGTTTCCAGACTGTTATTGGTCCTGTTCACACGACCAACGGCAGATGCAACATTATTGCCGGATCCATACCAGTCAGGGAAGCCAATCGTTGCTACCTGAGTAGTACCATCATGGAAATAAATTGTAGTGGTGGTGGTAGATGCACCTGAACCACTGACACCCATGATGTTAACTTTGTTTGCCCGTTTGGAAGCAAGGAACCGGGCTGTGCCGGAACTGCCGTTAGGCATTCTTATGGAATTATTGTTATCATAAAAATTGAGAATATATTTCCTAAGGCCATTTTTAACAATCCTGTTATTAGGAACAGAGTTGGCCGGGGCGGCATTTGTAGATATAGCCTTAAAGCTATTTGCCACCAATGCCCAGCTTGCACCGTCCACATCATTGGTTGTAGAGGTAGAAGCCGCGCCAATGCCATTAGCTATAACATCGGCATTAAACCCTGCAAAGCTCACAGAAGTAAGCGTATCGTATGTAGTTGCAAAAGAATAGGAAACCCATGAACTGGTATCGCCGGCACTACAGAAAGTACGTGCATACAATGTATAGCTTGTACCCTGAGAAAGACTGGTAAAATACAATGTTGTGTCTGTAGAAGTACCACCACTAAATAACCCGGTTAATCCGGAGCCTGCAGCAGTACCATCTGTGCGCAATTCATAAATATAATTTGTTGGTGTATTACCTGCGGGCGGAGGACTGAAATGAGCAGTAGCAGTTGTATTGCTTAAACCTGTTACACTAAAATTAACTGGGAATACACAGACACCCGATACACCAATAACGTTAAAGGCATAATCTTCTGTTTCTCCATAATAGATAGCGCCGCAAGGAGCCATCACATAAGAATAATAGCTGGTACGGACACGCATCCTTGTATTGCCGGTTACAGCAGAAAAAGGCACTGTAAACGATCCTGTTACAGTAGCGGAAGAGGTTGATGCACTTGAATAAACATTTTCTCCGGCATCATCAAAATCTCCATCCTGGTTCCAGTCAATATATATACCTCTTGTTTCTGAAGCAGAACTTCCGGTAAGAGAAAAATTCACCACATTGCCTTGTATGGCACTGGCAGACATAGTTGCTGAATAATTGATATAAGCACCGCTGGCGGCTGTACCGTTATTGGTTATATTGGTAGCGCCATTTGTAGTTGAGAAACTGGTTATGTAATATGAAGTTGATGAGGTAACGGTAGGAACACAATAACAAGATGTAGCAGGACTTTGTCCGACATTAATCAGAGCGGATGTATCGCTGAGTCCTGATCCTGCACAAACCAGATAACATCTGTAATCTTTAGCGGAAGATTGTGTACCCGTATAAGAAGAAGTCGTAGCCCCGGAAATGTTAGTGAAAGTTCCGGCTCCGGCAGGTGAGCTTTGCCATTGATAACTGATGCCGGGCCCTGTAGTATTACCGGTTAAGCTCAATGTAAAAGAAGTGGTAGGGCATACCGGCGTTACTGTTGTTGCTGCTGTTCCTCCGGTAGGAGTTCCGGCACAAAGAGTATTGAAAGTAGTCCCTAAAGTCCATGCGCTGGTATCTGTCGCACTGGTACATTTGGAACGTACATATAATTGATAAGTAGTTGACGATGTTAACCCCGAAGCAGAGGCTGTTGTTCCTGTTACGTTACCGGATGTTACGCCCGGATCTGTAATAGGGTTACCGCCATTGGCCACAATTTTCCAGTCATAACTTTGCGGACTGGTTGTTGCTGCAGTCCAGCTTAAAGCAGCTGTTACTGAAGCGGGTACAATGGTAATAGCAGAAGAAGGAGGAAGACAAGTAGCAGTATTGGTTACGGCTAAAGTATAATCCAGATAATTACCATAACCAAAAGCACCGCAGGGAACTTCACCATTACCTGCGCCGCCGCCATTTGCCGAACGGCTCCAGATCCTTAACCGGTAATTACCGGTGATGATATCCGGCGGGACAGTTATAGTAAAAGGATAGGTATGCGGATCACTTGCAGCATAATCCGGCAAAGCCAGCAGCTCACCTGCATCCAGAAAGTCGCCGTCATTATTGAAATCTGCGGCAATCCCGATACTCATCCATCCATGTGTTATTATGGAAACAGAGGTGCTTACACCGGCATTCAAACTGACTGTTGTACTGACGCTGCCATTGCTACACGAGGCTGGGCTGGCCATAAAAGATCCGATAATCACTGAATTTGTTCCATACACGCCCCAACTACCACATCCGCTGGGATAAGTCGGATTACAATAAGTCTGGGCCTTTGCAGAGAGTGCAGAGAAGATTGTTGCCACGGGCAGTGCAATCAAAGGAATCAGCTTTCGCCAATAGTTTTTTTGCTTTTGGTAATAATTCTTCATTCGAAAAAATGGTTAAAAAGATGAACACTCAACAAGAATAGCATCGCGATAGGGTTTATAGCAAATGTTTATCGGTTGAATATTAAAACATTATAATCAATCTGCCGGATGATGAGAACATCTTTAAATGGCAGTAAAAGAATTTAAAACGGGCAAACCCGGAAGCTTAAATCCGATTCAAAAAAATAAAACTGAAAAACTTGGTTATTGTATTACGATTGGTCAACGCACTATTACAAATATGCAATTCAAATCTATGCTTATGTAAAGAACTGCACACTGATGCGGTTGTAATTGGAATATCAGTATAAATGCTTTTCCGATTCAGAAAATATCAGATGCTGAAATAATTATTATAAAAAGGAATCTATTTATGGAAGGGTTTTATTTCGTTAGCATCACAAAATCAATTATGACTCTGTCTTAAAATTAATTACAAGTTAATTAATTAACAATTTATCATTCAGTCTTTAGTTTAAACAAACGTTTCAGCAATCGCTCCCGATATCAATTTATCATTAGTACTAATACTTAAAGAGAACACATGAATCAATGCGTTGTCAAAATCAAGATTGCACCTACATGTAAATGGCGACTAAAAGTTAAAACAATTAACGATTAAGTAATACCAAAAGGAGGTTATAGGTTATTTAGGATGTAAATAGCTTCAGATGTTTTCATTATTGGAAATAAACATTGAATATCTCCTTCTTAAGATTGTAATAAATAATGAGTACACTAATAAGGTTTATTATAAGATTATTTTTACTTTGGTATCCAGTTTACTCTGTAAATATCAGTACACCAACCATTTAAACCGAACCCAAGAAAAAATTCTTTTTACGATGCGGAAGAATAATCACCTTTCTGCCTATACAGCAACTACTCGCCAGTCCGGGCATTTCAACTCTATAAATTGCGGCTAAACAAAGCTATGTTATACATCTCGTGCTGAATATTCAGGACTAACACAATCTTTTCTAAAAGAAAACTCTTTTCGTCACCCCTTAACTTGATATTATAAATGAACTCTGATTCACACAATTCGCTGGTACAATTCGATCTCTGTATGTGTTTGTCTGAAGATGCGATTAACACACAATTGGAAACAGCCTGGGCTTCCTGGAAAGCCCGTAAAAAATGGGATAACAAAATTTCGCTGTTCCTTACTAAAGTGGACAAAAAAACAGGTGTGCAGACACCTTCAAGAGAAGGTATTAAAAGTACCATTGCTCCGCTTAAAATCAGCCTGAATGTACCAAATGGAAAATTTGGTCAGGTATTGGTAACGCTCACTTTAGATGAGGGTACTGTTTTCTATCGTGGCGATGATGGTATTGAAGAAGAGACTATAGAAGACTGGAACTTTAGCTTTATAGCCGATCTGGATAAGAAGCCTGTTGATATGGAGGCGCTTAAGAAGATAGATCCCAGCGCTTTTCAGGAAGCTAATGAACTAATCGACAGTGCGAAAGAAAGTAAGAAAGACCTGAGTGATTCCGTATTCTCTATTGAATACCTGTTTATGAAGTTCACTAATGTGGATACTATGCTTATTGACAATAGGAGCTCTTCCATTCCTAAGAACGCGAATGAGGACGCCGTGATTGTTGCCAAACGTGCCATTGGCAATTTACTGAAAGGCGAAATGAATGATCAGTTCATATTAGGAACGGTGGTAAGGCGCACAAGCCGTAAATCAACACCTACATTCGCCCTGACGGATTTTATCTTCCATGTACATACGCATCCTGCTGTTTCAACACTCGACTATTTGGGAATGTTATCTGACAATCCATTGCCAAATGATATAAACGCAGCCCGCTCTTTGATCACGTCCCCCTGGATACAACCGGAACTGATGAACGGTGAAACCCAACTGCTGAATGGAGCTATGATCATCAGTAAGAAAAGCTACTTTGATTTTTACCTCATCCCATATATCCTGAAGGTATTGGGTGCAGATAATATATCTTATGAAAACCTTCGCTATAAATTCAGCGATTCGAAACGTAATACAGGCAAGCAGGATCTGGGACTTTATTTCGCAAGCTATGACAATGAGAACAAATGGGAAGTCAACATGGAAATAGTGCCGGGTACAAACAGAATTAAAATCGAAGGCTTTATTGATACCAAATTGTACCTTGACCTGACGACACTCTCACAGGATATTGGACACCTGCACCTCAAAGGCCATAATAGCCTTTCCGGATCAATTACAATAAAAGGGGATACACCAGTGAACGGACAACGGCAACCGGAACCCGAAAAATTCAATATTCAATTAGATGCTGATATCAATTTCAAAGGAGTGGAAATGAAGGAAGATAATGTCAGCGGGCTTATTGAGTTTTCCCAGGCATTTGAATCTGTTTTAAAAACTTTGAATATTATCGGAGAAACCAGCGTAGAGCGGATAAGGAAGGGACAAGCCGATATGGTGAAACTTATTTCAGACACTCTGGAAGCAAAGCTTAACAACCTGAAAATAGAAATGAATAACCATGCCTTCATTCCACCCGGAGGCGGTGTATTCTCTTATCAGAACCCTCATTTCTCCAGCACCGGGAACTTATATATCGATGCTATTTATCATTCCGCTTAAAACACCTTCCTGTTAACCTTTTGAAATCATAATAATGGAAAAACAACCAAATGTTTCAAGAATATCTATCGGAAAAGACACCGAGAAGAAATTAAACCTTACTATAGGTACTGATGTGGTGGATTATATGGAAGCCGCCCGTCTATTTGGCAAAGAAAGCATCAGTGCTAATCCACGTACGCTTTACCAGCAAAGGCTTATATCCATACCCAATAAGAAAAATGCAGTAGTGACACCTATGTTCCTCAGCATAGGTACACAGCATGAATTGTTTCTTGTAATCCATGACGGGAGCGCTAATGGCTGGACACAATATAACCTCGGCGTAGCTTTCGGAAAAGATGCGAGAATCACGGCGGTCGGTGCTGATTATACGGAGAAGGATAATATCTCCATTGCTGTTGCCGTTGCTGACAGCGCTGACACAAGCGGGCCACAGCGCAGCCGTATTTTTATAGCTTATAATATCAAAAGTGCAACTGCAGACTGGAATGACATTAAATGGACAGATTACGGCACACGTGGAAACGTGGATGTTACCGGTATCCGTATGGTTCATCATGGGAAATCAGTTACCACTGTTTTGGTAGGTAACGAAAACCAGAAAGAGCAGTTTTATCTGATCAGTGATAAACTGCAGGAAAAATTATTCAGTAAATGTATTGTCTTCGATGCAGTTACAGACTTTGATGAGGTAACCAGTTTTAAGGCCGGTGTTTTATCTTACACCGGGGCAGGTTTATTTGTGCTGGGAAAAAGTAAAGGCACACAGCGATTGGTATTCCGTGCTTTCCCAAAAATCACGGCAGCAGGCAAAGCCGGCTCCAACCCTCCCGGTGTTCAACTACCCTGCCCAGAAAATGCAATGGTGATTGAAACCGGCATGGTAACAGAAGATGGCAGCAGTCTCTACATCGGAGGGACAGGCATTTACGTACTTCCGGCTAAAACACTAATGGATATGGAAGATGCTGTACTACAGGAAATTGCCCCCGCCAGCGAAGCTACCAATATCAATGAAATATTGGTAGCCGAAAACGGCGATAAAACAGTTTTGTGTTCTTTAAATCTTGAAGGTAAGCTGCAACAGTTTACTTACAATCCTGGTGAGAAACATTGGAGCAGCTTATTATTGCGTAAGGACATTGCAGAAATCGCTTTAGCGCATGGTGATGAGAATGTGTCGGCATCTATGCTTGTTATCAATCGCAGGCATCAATGCTTTTTCCTGATGCGTGATGAGGCTTACGGCAATTGGAGCGAAGCAGCGCTTACCATAAAAGACAGTGATAAAGTAACGAAAGTAACTTGCTATTCCACTTGTTTCCGTCTGTTTGATGATGCGGATGCACCGTTGGCAGGACATAAAGTGAAAATATCAGCGTCCGTGCTTTCTGCCGTTATCATCAATCAGGAAACCGTTTACCTTGGGCCCGGCATACCCGACTATGAAATAAGTACTAATGAAATGGCATCTATAACCATTTATGATAAGGCAAAATCTTTCACGCCTGCAACTTATCGCTTTAAAATAGATGGTATTGAAGAAGCAATTGATGTAAATCCCGCTAATGGCATCTTTGATACTTTCAAAAACATCAGTGCATCTGAATTACAAAAGGCAACGGTTCAATCGGATACCGGTACCCCTTCTTATCTGTTACCTGATGAATACCGCAATGGTAATAATGAAGAACTAACGGCGGTTACACAAACCTTAAATCAGTTATCTAAAATCAGCACAGGCCCCGGCACAGTATCAGGCATTCAAAAAGTTTCGGCCGGCGATTTTTTCAGCTCGCGTTTGGCAGCTGTTGGCACCTCTTCTGATTTTCAGTTAGGCTTGCAGGTTAATGCAAACGGAACGATTGCCTTAAGACAGGATACAGGCATAGACTTTGCCCGGATAGCCAACGACGCCGGAAAGTTTATTGCAGGGCTGGGTGATTCCATAGCAGACTTCTTTACAGGGTTGGCACACAAAGTAACTGAAGGTTTTACCTTCCTTGTAAGAAAAGTAACAGAGGCAGCAGAAAGTGTATATGAATTTGTATGTAAAGTAGGCCAAAGCATTAAAAAGTTTATCGTTAGCACGCTCGAAGAAATCGGCGGTTTCTTTACATGGCTTTGGGATAAGATAAAAGTAGGCGTAGAAAAGGTGTGGGACTATGTCAAATTCCTGTTCAACTGGCAGGATATTCTATTGGTAAAAGATACCATTAAAGAATACCTTTCCAACAGCGTAAATACAGTGAGCGGCTATATTCCTAAGCTAAAGCAAAAAACGCTGAGTGGCATTGATACATTGCTTGCCAATCTCGATACCCTGCGCGAGCAGTTAAACGTGCCTAATCTTGGAAAGGATGACAGGATAGCCAAGGTTGCAGCAGATAATACACCTGCCGAATCGAAAGCTGATTCCGATAAGATTACCGGCAACAGTATCTTTCAATGGATCATGCAAAAAATAAAAGATGCTTTCAATTATCTTATCTCTATGGATATCGATAAAGAACTGGAAGCATTTTTTGATAGCCTTACGGGTTTTATCAGCGGAACATTGAGTGGTCTGTTCCAGGAACTTTCCACAACCTTCAATAACATCAAACGAAATGTAGGAAGCGTGTTGGGAGATAATTTCAGCATCTCTGATCTTTCTTTTGAGAAGATAAAGCAAATTGTATTAATTGTAGGTTTCGATGTAGTAACCGCACTTATAAATATTATAAGAAAGATTGTGGATGGCCTTTTCACACTTATGGAAAAAGCTTTTTCGCTGTTCCGCAAACTGATGTTCGGTACTATCCGCTTCCCTTTCATCGAAGATCTTTACAAATTAATTACATCCAAAGAACTGGATACTTCTTTCACGGTAGCCGATGTCATTTCTATGTTGGTTGCAGTGCCGGCAACGATTGCCATGAAAATTCTTAAAGTTGATGCAATAGACAAAGAAGCAGGCAGGCCGGTTATACAATCTGACATTGCAATACCTGAAAAAATATCGCTCTTCAAAAAATATTTTGCCAAAGAGATTGATACCGTTACACAGGTAGGCAAATTTGCAGCCATATTTATTCCTGCCGTTACATCCTTTCTGGATGTATGGTCTGTTGGCGGTGCTTACCTGGAAGGCAAACAAGCCGCACCAAAAGTCTTTGGCTTCTTCTCCGGCCTGGCCTTGCTGGCCGGCGCTTATTCGGTGTATGCAGAAGCCAGCGAAATTTCCATGACGGGCTCACCTGTGTTGGTAGCGCTGGAAGTAGGCGCTGCTGCTTTCGGGGGTTTTGGTGTTATTTTCTCCGGCTTGTTCTGGTTAGGAGATGGCGTGCAGAAAAAAGGGCTGAAGACCTTTGAAGCCGTAACCTATGGCATCAGGGCATTCCTGCGTATTCCCATATTTATCCTTAAAGAAAAGAAAGGATTGAAACAGGTATTTGAATTGAGTACCGGCCTGATGAAAGATGCAGGAAAAGTATGTGCCTGTGCTGCTATCCCGGTAGAGGAGCCGCAGTCCAAAGCCTTGTTGGTTATTGGTAACTTTGGTTTCAGCTATTTATCTATCGGCACCGGATTGGCTGCATTCATGATAAAAGATTAGACAACTGCAACTTATGGCCTGTAAAAAAATACGGGCCATAAGTTTTCTTCCTCGTCCTTTGCAATCTGCATGTCCGATTTTAATTGTGCTGTAAGTTGTGTTGTTGTTAAACCCGGATGCTGTGTATATAACTTAGCTATCACACCCGCCATTACGGCTGTTGCTCCGCTCGTATCTCCCGGCGCATCAGGCATTGTAAAAACCGTAGTAGCGCAATCCGTTTTCATGCCTTTATTCAGCCGTTGGCTGTAAGTTGCTATTTGCCCTTCGCGGTTAAGTGCGCCCACACTGACGACTTCCCTTATAATAGCAGGCCATGCCATGCCCTGAATCGCCTTATCATTAAAAGACAACTGGTGGTTTCCCGCTGCAGCAACCACTATTACACCTTGCTCTTTTAATAAGATAATCTGGTGCCGCACCTTACTATCTGCAAAATCTTTATCAGTTAAATGATGTGTATAATCCGCAAAGGCAGCACAGACAACTTTAATGTTCATCTGCTGATGCTTCTGTAATATCCAATCCAAAGCGGCTTCAAGCAAAGGAGTATTCAGTTGCCCGAATTCATTGGTTATCTGAACCGGTAATAAAATTGCCTCCGGGGCTATTTTCAATATGGTATTGCAAACATCCGTACCATGTGCTTTTAATGTAACAGGTATATCTGTTTCAGGATTAAAGGATATTTCCGGAAGATAGTTCCCCCCTGTTATATTATCCGTATTGATACCCGTATCAAGCACCGCAACGACACATGCAGCATTCATCTTCCGATTAATTTGTTGATGGTTTATTTTCTATAGCTCCGATGGGAATAGTTCTTAAAGGTATTAAAAAGGTCCATTAAAATTTATAGAAACAGACAAATGTTCGGATGAACTTACAGGATGGAATCAGCGATCGCAATGAAGCATCTTACACAGAAGAACGTATTTTAAAAGGTCGGAGATAACAAATATAAACATGCGACAGTCATTGCTGACCGTCGCATGTTATTTATACTGTTTATTTATTTATAGTGGCTTATTCCTGTTATTGAACCGGCCATCATTGAAGTGTACATGTATATAGAAATCATCCTTGTTGTAAGCAGGATCAGATATATTTAACACTTCTCCGCCCGTTCCTTCAAATACACGTCTTATATGAGTTTCCGATGCCGGAGTTACATTGCTTTTTTCATAAGCAGGTAACCAGTTAAGCTGTTCTGCCGTTGCAGGCACCGTCACTACTTCGCCGTCGTTGTAAGGATTATATCCGGCAGCATTCATATCAGGATCATTAGCGATAACCACACTATCCGCATTCGGATCTCTGGCATCATTAATGTCAGCCTGCTTTTCTCCGTCGTCGTATAAATTTACCAGGCCAATCGGTATCAGTACTTTTTTGTCTTCGGTAACGCCCATTTTATTGTCATCCAGATCTACGACCAGATAACGCACCTTACGGGTTGCCGGTTCAAAAAGTAATTCATCTACAGTGCCTATTTTCCTGCCTGTATTCGTTTTTACGGTCCATCCTTTTATATTGGGTTCGCCGTCCACAATCTTGTAATCACTGCCACCTAATTCAACAAGGTGGTCGTATCTATTTTCTACTGACATGATGTATTTTTTTTAGGTTATGCTAATAATTATTGTTTAATTCTGAAAGCAACGATTTTTACATTGCGGTTCTGTTGTCTTCCGCTTGCAGTCGCATTGGTAGCTACCGGCTCTTTTTCACCTAAGGAATGTACAGAAACTTTACTGTTCTCTACCCCACCGGAATTTACAAGCCAATCCTTTACAGCAGCAGCGCGTTCCGCCCCAAGTTGTTTATTATCGGCCGCTGTTCCCACGGCATCCGTATTACCATACACACCTATGTAAGCGCCTTTATATTTCTTATCCAAAGATGCTGAAATCTGTTTAAGTTTAGCTTCGGCATTACCTTGAACGGCACTCTGATCAGTTGCAAAAAGAATGTTTTCGCCAAGGGAATAAATAGTGTAATCATCATTGCCGCTTACTGTGATATCCTTATCCGTAATATCAGGATCAGTTGAATTTGCAGAATTGAAATCTACTCTATCCCAATCGGGTTCTGTTGCTGCCAAAACCTCTTTATTTGCAGGCGGAGCTGCAGTGGTCGTATCGGTAGTGGCAACAGGCTCTGTTTTATTATCTGATCTCATAACCAAAAAATAGATGATTGCCAATGCAACCAGAGCGAGCAAAATCCATAGCCATACAGGACTGCTTTTCTTGGGTGTTACTTCTAAATGTGCCATAATTGTTTTTGTTGTTTAAATGTTTAAGGGTGTTTAAAATATAAATGTTAACTGTTCTTTGTAACAAATCCACGGGAGCGCAAAGGCCGTGTAATTCATTGTACGGAGCAGTATTGCATTTTACAACAACCGTTTATATAAAAGGTTGGATATGCTTTGTGAATAAAATGTATAAACATTTCAATTGCCGCTTACACGAAATACTAATAATAGCAACGATTTTCACGTTGATGACTTTTTGAGGAAGGCGCAGAAAGACTAAGCAGAAAGACCCGTTTTTCGAAACGGGTCTTTCTGCGCTACGATAACACATGATAATACATTCACTTTACTCTATTATTTGAATGATTGATTTAACAATTAAAACCTGGCCATAAAGGGATTTAAACGTGGCGGCAGCAACTCGAAAAGCCTTATGAGTAGAGATAAATAAAAAAATAATTATGAGCACTTCAATTATTGACTCGACTGATCTTCTGGTCGTATTTCAAACAACAGATGGCAGTAATCAGCTTATGGTTTCTTCGTATAACAATGACGAAGAAGAATGGTCAGCCGAAGCTCCTCTTATTAGTGGACTGCAGGCATGTAACCCGGCAATAGCCACTTACGAAGGAATCTTCTATGTTGCATATCAGCCCTGGAGTGGTAAAGTTGTAGGGCAGCTTTACGTTGCAGCCTCTGAAGATGGAACCACATGGACAACTAACAGTAACCCGGTTGCTACTAATATCGGTGGTTTCGCCAGCACTATGACAGAATTCAGGGATGCATTATATAATATCTATCAGGAAATAAATACCGGACGTCTTTGTATCATCTATTCAAACGATGGCATTGAATGGTCTGCACCGGCATACATCAGTAATTATATAACCAAGACCAATCCTTCCGTTACTGTTATGGACGGAGTACTCTATCTTGTTTACCAGACCCCGGACAGCCTGCAACTCGTTATTACTACTACGGAAGATTGTTTGAACTGGACAACGCCATCTCCTCTTTTTAGTGGTATGCAGGCATGTAATCCATCCATCACTTCATTTGAAGGAAAGTTATATGTAGCTTATCAGCCGTGGAATCAGAAAGTTGTAGGGCAATTATATGTAGCCTCTTATGGCAATGGTATCAACTGGCAGCACAGCACAGCGCCTATTGTACCTAATATGGGGGGATGTGCTGCTTCGATTGCTGTTTACAATGGTACTTTAGAAATTGTATATCAGGAAATGAATACAGCCCGTCTTTGTATTACGTCCTCAGAAGATGGCAGTACCTGGGCAACATGGGCTTATATTTCTGATTACGCTACCATAACACTACCTGCAGCCAAATCTACTTTACGAAATGAAATAAGAAGGAAACTGGAAGAGAGTGGTATAGTAATAAAAGCCAAGAGCCAGCTTCCTGATCCATTTCAAGAAGATTTCTTCCACACGTCGCCTGATGCAGATTATAATTGGGAACATTACCCATCTAAAGTCGAAAATGGCTGGGGCTTGACCGGAATTGTTAATTGGCAGGCTTGCGAAACGGCAACCGATCCTGCATTACAACCCGGTACTATTTTTATTTTTCCCGGCAACAGAAATACAGAAGAAATGTACAATAAAGAATATCCTAATGACGGATACCAGGGACAGGCTATGATTAATGGTAAGTCAGCCGATCCGATTTATTTCCAGGCACCAAATAAAAGCGGCAGTTTACATGGTCAACTTTGCAATTTAATCAAACCTGAAGGAATTGATTTAATTAAATTTATGCAGAATTTTCTTGGTTTTGCATATGACGGACAAACACTAAAAATGAAATTTAATAGTAACGCATTAAACTCTTTATGGTTCTATCTTTATGATACAAATAAAGATACTACAGTGAAAAAAACATTCATGTTTCTTTCTGAGGATTGGGAACTAAGCTTGAAAGGTGCTCTGGATAAATACTTTCAATAAAATAATAACTACTGACCGATAATAAAAGAGGCCATATCGTATGATATGGCCTCTTTTGATTCTGTGGTGTTCTCAATGAGAGGCGGCGCGGAGACAAAAATATTTTTGCTTTAGCGGGAATAATAATGTTATTGAAAGCGTCCGAGCGATATCGCAACCACTTCCAGTGTAGACGTTTGTGCTACATCAGGATTATACAGAAAATGCGGTGCTTCCATGCCGCCGTTCCAGGGACCGAAAATAAATCCTACCGGTTCGTCATTACTATTGGTAAACATATAAAGCTGGCCATAGCCTACACCTGAATCGGTATCATTATCATTAGCGCGGGAATCGTTGAAATGTAAAGAACCGCCGGATGCAGTGCTGTCGTAAACGGAGATACAATAAGCATTGCTGACATAACCCGGTAAGTTATTAAACTCAGTCATAGATACTTTTTGCGGCGCCCCGGTAAGCACCATAAAGTGACCATTGGATTCCCCGTCCTCATAAGCAAGGCATATAATGTCACCTGCCTGAGCATTGGAGAAACCGCCTTTAGCAATGCCGGTATAATTTTTACCTGATTCCTGTTGCTGTATGCCCGGAGCATATACGCTACCACAGACATAGCTCCAGCGACCCGGACGAAGCACCGGCAATGCTACTGCAAACTCAAATGCCGAAGGCACCCAACCGGGAGCAGAAAAATGCGCAGCATCGGCATTCACCTGACTCTGAAAAAGACAAAAAGCGTTTTGTGAAGGATCATCACCTCCAGTAGCAATCAGCACTCTGGATCCAAAGCCTACGCAATCTATAGTGGCATTAAAAACGGCTGCTACTCCGTCATAAGCGGCATTAGGGAAACGCTCTGTAGGCCATACATCGGAAAAGGCTTCCGGTGTAGGGATATAATATCCGTTACCGGGGTTGATGTAATTGGTGCTTACGGTAAAAACATTCCCGTTATAAGAAACTTGTTTGCCTGATATAGTCGCACCGGGAATTACCTGATTTTGCTGCTGTACAAGGAATGGTGCAGCTATTGCAGTTGCTGCGTCTAACACAGTAGGATAATATCCCGGCGTATAACTGCCGGGATTGGCGAAGAAATTGATAATGGCCATTGAATTTTGATATTGGTTTGATTCAGATCAAAAATAAAGCGAAACATCTGTATGCTGCTCCGTATAAATACCTGATTTGGAACCGGGATCAATTTTACACTGTAGCAAGACAAATACTCATACTATCTGAAAACTAAACCTGCAGCATCTATGATAGCCGGATAAAGATAACCAACGAGCAGGTGCTTGTTTTTATTTAGTAAATAACCGGTTGATGATATTCAAAGCCGGTCCGGTCATCAATGTCGTTGCCAGCGCCATTATCACCATAATGGTAAATATCTGCGGAGGTAAAATGCCCAAGTCATAACCGATATTAAGCACAACCAGTTCCATTAGTCCCCTTGTGTTCATCAATGCACCAATAGATAGGCTCTCTTTCCAGCTCTGGCCTGTAAATCGTGCTGCAACAGCACTTCCTCCAAACTTACCTGCCACCGCCAATGCAATTACAAGCGCACAAATCACCCATAAATGGGGTGTATTCAATAGACCTATTTCTGTTCTCAATCCTGTAAATACAAAGAAAAGGGGCAAAAGTAACACCAGTGCTACATCCTCTACCTTATCAATAAGAACTTTCCGGATGTTTTCTTTTTCAGGCATAATTACACCGGCCATAAACGCGCCGAAAAGGGCATGAATGCCAATTGCCTCCGTTAAATAAGCAGATACAATCAGTGTTATGAAAAATACTGCTATTATCTGCCTGTTCAGTATTGATTTATCACTGTATCTTTTCACCAATTTATTTAAAAAAGGCCGAACAACTTTCAGCATCAGCAACATATAAGCTATAGTCAGCAAGAGGACATAAACCGCATTCACAACTGAACCTGCTTTTACAATGGCAATAACTGCAGCCAGAATGCACCAGGCAGTTATATCATCAGCAGCAGCGCAGGTTATGGCAATGTTGCCCAGTTTTGTCTGAGACAGTCCGCGTTCCTGTATAATTCTTGCCAGTACGGGAAATGCCGTGATGCTCATAGCAATGCCGATAAAAAGTGCAAACGGGAAGAACCTGGTATCTGCAGGTGCAAATTCTTTATAAATAAACAATGCCAGCAGGATACCTGAAGCAAAGGGAAAGATAATGCTGGCATGGCTTATTACGATGGCATCTTTCATTTTGTTCTTTAAGCCCCCGGGTTGAAGTTCCATGCCTACTACAAACATAAAAAGTATCAACCCTATCTGACTCAGGAATTGCAGGTTCCCCAATGACGGTAACGGAAATATAAAAGAAGTTACCTGAGGAAACCAATGCCCGAGAAAAGAAGGCCCTAATAAAATACCGGCAATGATTTCACCTATAACAGAAGGCTGATGTATTTTTTTAAAGAGAAAACCAAAAAATCTGGCAAGGCCTATAATTACTATTATCTGTAATAACAATATAGCCAAAGGATGCACCGCATTTACCTTCAGGTTGCTCAGCAATGAATCCGGTGCGGCAATCACAGGAGATACATTTTTAACAAGCCCTGCATCTTCCAGAGACTGCCCCTTCATTACTATAAAGTATATCAGTAAAGAGAAGATGATAAAAGTGGATAAATAAAAAATAAGGTTACGGAATCTGGTCATACATTTTGAATAAAAAGAACTGCAAACTTATTCTTTAATTCTTATGTATTGTTATCAGACATACAGAGACGGAATTATTTAATGAAACGGCCGGTTTATTTGAAATTATGATTGTTCAGGTACCGGTTTTCCGGGCCCTGAATTTCTGTAGATTAATCTCAGGGCAGAAGGCAGCACAATAAGCAATAGCGGTAGGGCTATGATAAAACCGCCGATTACAGCTATTGCCAATGGTTGATGCAATTGCGCCCCCGCCCCTATTCCCATTGCCAAAGGAAGAAGCGCAATAATCGCACCAAACGCAGTCATAAGTTTTGGCCTCAACCGTGTGGAAACAGCATATACTACTGCATCGTCAACCGATTGCGTAAGCATCGCTTCTTTGAATTGCAGAAAAGTAAAAATGGCGTTCTCCCCTATTATCCCTACAATCATGATAAGCCCGGTATAACTGCCTACATTAAGCGCAGTATTTGTAAAAAACAATGCTATATAGCTTCCTGCAATTCCCAGAACCGATATCAGCAGAATGGTGAGCGCGACTTTCACATCACGGAACAGAAAAAGGATTACCCCGAATACAAGCAGACAGGAAGAAAGCAGGATAATCAGTAATTCATGGAAAGATTGCTGTTGTTCGGCATACGCACCTCCGTATGCTATATGGTAGCCAACCGGCAATGCTATCTTCTCATCGATCTGTTGTTGAATCTGTTTGATTACAGTTCCAAGATCGGCATTATCCAACCTCGCAGTAACAACACCCATAGATTGAAGGTCTTCGCGTTCTATTTCTGCATCCCCGCTTTTGATAGTTATTTTCGCCAGAGCCGACATAGGATATAGTCTTCCATCAGGTAAGAATACCTGCAGGTTCGACAAATCTTTTACGCTTGTTTTTCGGTTATTGGGATAAACCATTCTCACGACAGATAATTGTTCTTTTTCCAGAATGCTGCCTGCCACATTCCCTTCTAATGAAGTCTGGATTTGCGCTTGAAGATTTGCAGGAGTAATACCGAATTGTGCCAGTTTGCTGTAATCCGGAGCTATACTTATCGACGGGCCTGCAATAACGATACCGTCAAATACATCTGCCGTACCCTTTACATCCGAAATCACCTGTGCTACCTGCCGGGATAATTCCTGCAACTTTTGCCTGTCTGCCCCGAATATCTTCACCTCAACAGGCTGTACCGATGTCATAAGGTCTCCCAGCATATCACCTATCACCTGACCAAAGTCAACACGCAAGGCCGGCTGTGTCGATTCGATCCTCTGCCGTATATCACTCGTAACCTCATCTGTTGATCTGTTGCGCGATTTCTTAAGTTGGATAAGATAATCCCCCCTATTAGGTTCCGTTATAAAAAAGCCCATCTGCGTGCCGGTACGTCTGGAGTAAGCAGCCACTTCCGGTATTTTTTGAATAATCTTTTCAACTTCACGCAGCATCCTGTCTGTTTCCTGAAGTGAGGTGCCGGGAGGCGATGTATAATCCAGCACAATGCTGCCTTCATCCATTTCAGGCAGGAAGCCCGTCTGAAGTCTGGGCAGGATAAACACAACAGAAAAAATCAGTACCAATACAAAAGCAAGGCTGATTACCGGACGCATCAGAAAAAAAGAAACCCATTTTTGCTTTTTCACTTCATGCGACTTAGCATGGAAGCGCTTATCCGATTTGCCGGTAAGCAAAAGATAAATTACCGGCAATCCTATCCAGGTAACAAAGAACGAACATAAGAGCGTAATGATCATCGTACTGGTCATCACTTTAAAGTAGGCTCCGGCTACCCCGCTCATCAGTATAAAGGGAATAAATATAACAATAGTGCTGACAGACGAGCCTACCATAGCCGGAAACAGATATTTAATTGCCTTCTGAATAAGACTTGTGGTGGGCTCTTCGGGATGTTCCTCATGCGTCCTGTGAATCTGTTCCACTACCACAATGGCGTCATCAATGATAAGACCAATCGCTGCGGCGAGTGCACCCAGAGTCATGATATTTAAAGTATATCCGAGGATGTATAATACAATCAGCGTAAGCGTAAGTGTAACCGGAATGGTTATCAGGATAGTGGCGCTTGCCTTTAAGGAGCGAAGGAAGATAACCGCAACAATAATGGCTAATGCCAGTCCTATCCATAAGCTGTCGGATACGCTTCTGACAGAATCATTGACAAAATCGGCCTGAATATAATAGGGTTGGATTGTTACGCCTTTAGGCAAAGTTTGTCTTAGTGCTGCTACTTTCAGTTCCATGTCGGAAGAAAGCTGTACGAGATTGGCATTGGGTTGTTTAATAATGGCAATCAGCAAAGCATCTTTACCATTAGCATTGATCTTGGTAAATTCAAGGTTTTCATTTACACGTACTTCAGCTATATCCTGTGCTGTAACAATGCGTTTGCCATCGTTCCTGATAACAACCTGCTTCAGGTCATCAAGTGTCTTTACAGTTGCGTCCGTAACGGTAAGATACATGTATTTATATTCTGAGAGATAACCGTTGGATTTTATGAAATTGGCTTGTGCAAGCGCATTGCTTACCATTTCCGGCGTAATGCCCAATGTGCTCATCTTTTGTACATTCAATTCCAGCCAGTACTCTTTGGTACGTCCTCCGCTCACCCTTACTTCCGATACGCCTGCAACCTGCGACAGAAATGGCTTGATGGTATAGTCAGCAAGCATTTTCATCTCGATAGGCGATTTATTATGGCTTTCAACCGTATAGCCCATTACCGGAAGTATCGAAGGGTTCATCTTCTCAACCGTAATCTGCGCTTCCGGTGGCAACTGGTTTTTGACATCCGCAATCTTTGCCTGTATTCGCTGAAGGCTGAGATCAATATTTGCATTCCAATCTATATAGGCTGATATCTCGCAGCTACCTTTGCTGGTTGTACTTCTGATTAGTTGCAGGTCGGGAATCTGCTTTATCGCATTCTCCAGAGGCTTTGTTACCGTCACCATCATTTTATCGACCGGCTGCAGTCCGGCATCGGCGATGATTTTTATTTTAGGGAATGTAATTTCCGGAAATAAAGCCGTCTGCAATTTGCTGTAAGCAAACATGCCACCCGCAATAATAAGCGCCAGTACCACTGACAATGGGCTTTTATAAGACACAAAAAAGTTCTTCACGATATCGCGCGTTTTCAGTTCTGATGAATGATTTTTACTCTTGCCGTATCTTCCAGTCCGTAATTGCCGCTGATAAGTACCCGTTCCCTTTCCGTAAGTGCAGGTGTCAGTATTTCAACTTTATCGGCTGTTTCCATGCCTTTTGTAACCGGAATTTTTACAGCCGTATGATCATCTGATAGCTTCATAATCCAGAATTCGCTTTGTGTTTCATCTGTAAGTACTGCGGCCTTGGGAACACTAACCGCATTTGGCTTGCCGTTTTTAAGTAGGCGCACTTTGGCGATAAGATTTTCAGGAATGGAATGATCGGCAGACACTTTTATTACAAGACGCTCCGTTTGCGAAGCGGAATCCATTTGCGGCATAGCAGAAGTTATTTTCCCTTGTATAGATTCACCATCCGGCAAAACAACGCTTACTTCTTTTTGTCGTGAAATCAATGTATGCAATTCGTAAGGTGCATTCATCACAAAAGCAAAACTGTTCTGATTACTGATAACAGCAAGCTGCTCTCCGTCCTGTACATAATCGCCTGTTTGATGATCCAGTTGCGTAACGTAGCCGTTCCCGCCTGCTCTTATGCTATTTGTGCCGTTGAACCTGAACGAAGAATCAATCTTATTAAGTGTATTGCCGAGGCTCTGTGCTTCTTTGGTAGTAACCGTAAAGAGCACCTGACCATTGCCCACGTGTTGCCCCAAACGAATATTGGAGGAACGCAGGTATCCGTTTGCATTGGCTTTTACAAAATTCTTTAATAGAAATACAGATGTTGCATTGATCTCAATATATTCGCTCATACTATCACGGCTGATGTGCGCTACAGTGACAGGTGTTTCCACCTGGCCGACAGCAGCATTGTCTTCTTCAGCTTTGCCGGCACAGGAAGTGAGCCATGCGCAAATTATCAATGTAAGCAGTAATTGAGTTTGTCTTTTAAACATAAAATCGTGTTACCTGTTCCAATAATTGATTTGATTGATAATCTGCCACCTTGCTATTTTATATTGCGTAAGTTGATTTCTGATAGTCAGGTAATTATTAATAGCGATAACCAGATCAGCAATTTTCACGTCTCCGGTTGACAGCAATTTTGTGTGCGCTTTTATTAATGCTTCGGAATATTTTATCTGATCACTCATCTGAAATATTAACTCTTCCGTCGAACGAAGTTGTTGCCTGTATTGGATCATCTGCTGATTATATTGGCGGCTGAAAAAGTCAAGATAATTGCTTCTTGTCTGTTCTGCCAGATCCAGTTTCCTGTATTCCATTTTCCGCTGATGTCCGTCATAGATAGGTATACTTAAGGTAAATCCGAAATTGTAGCCGAAATTCTTGTATGGCGTTATGGCAAGCGAAGAATTATATCCGGCATCTGCAAATGCACTGAGTTTCGGCTTGTAATTAAAGTCAATAAGCAATCTCTTATTAATCAGCGAAAGGCTGTCAATCCGGTATTGCCTGAAGAAAACAGATTGTTCCCGTGCAGGATATTGCGTTAAGGAAATATCAGGTTCTATAAGATTAACCTGCGCAGTATCAACAATACCGCAAAGATAATTCAGTGTAGCCAGGTCGTTCTGCAATTGAATAGCAGACTGGCTTCTGGCTATATCCTGTTGCTGTAAGGTAACCAGAAACGTGAGATAGTCTGTTTGCCGGTAAACATTGTTTTGAGTAAGCTTCTTCAGTACTTCGTCTTCATCTTTCAATAACAGGAAGCTCTCATTAAGGAAATCGCACTGTTGCTTGTCCCCATAGACGGTAATATATTGTGCCGTTATTGTACGCTTCAGCTCCTGCTCCGTCATCTTTTTGTTATTCTCAATTCCCTGATTCAAAAGACTGATGCTTTCAAACTGGCTTTCTAAATTTTTACGTCCGGCAAAAACTTTATTCACCCCGACTACGGCATTGATATTTCTTCCGTTGGTAATAGCCTCATCGTATCCCCAGCCTTTAATAACCGGTGCATATGAGTTCGTGCTGCTGGCAATAACCTGCGGTTTATATCCGGCTCTTATCTTGGCGCTGTCAATTGCATTTGCGCTTATCTGATTCTGGTAATCTTTAAGCAACGGACTTGCCTCTAAACCGGAATCAAGGTAAAATTGAAGATTATTATCCTGAGCCGTAGCCGTAAAAACAGTCAACACACAACAGGAGATCAGCAGCCATTTCATTTTTATAAGATTGAATCTGAAATAGCCAAAGGCTGCAACATTACAGCCTTTGGCATGGTTATATTAATCCTTAGCTTCTTTAATGAATTTGCCATCTGCATCAAATAAAACATCCTTCTTCTCAACCTCAGCTTCGTAGTTCACGCTGCCGTCCGCTTTTACAATCTTTGCTGCTTCTTTAACTTTTTTGCCTGCATAATGTTGCTTCATATAAGCTGAAGCACTTGCCGGTAAAGCTGTAACGGCAATCTCTGTTTCCGTTTCTGTTAAGGTACCGTTAGTTTCAAACAGTGCAGACATTTCCTTGCCACCTTGTTTAAAATTCACTTCAAGCATGTCGTCCTCTTTCTCCCATTTTACATTTGTAGCGCCGGGAAATTTACTTTCAAATCCGGCCTTTGCTTCTTGCGTAGGTTTTACCTGAGCATGTTTCTTTTCCTGGGCATGGATAACCAATGTCAGGCTTAGGGTGATGCCAAGCATTCCGATAATCTTTTTCATTTCTTTTATTTTTGTAGCGTGAAATAATAAGGCAAAGCTGCTCCCTGATTCTGAATATTCTTTGGATTATAAAGCAGTTTATTGTTAATAAAAACAATAATTATTACTGCCGCTTCAGTAACATTAAAAGGTTGTTTTGCTTACCCGCATTTAGCTTATCCTGGCAGTAAGCAGTGTGGAAATGATGCGACTGCATTAACTTCAATGTGCCCTGTTCCCAGTTACTTACGTCTAAGCCACGCAGCATAGCTTCTTCCTTTACAGCTTTGTCAACAGCAAAGAATGATGCTGTTCCGAGATGATACAAGTCTGCATCACAAAGTATTTCTTCTATAAGCGTATGAGGGCGCTGAGGCATCCTGGTTGCAAGGATGCAATGATCAATTGCCGTTATCAGATTAACAGGAATAGATTTTTGTCCGGAAAAATAAAGATTGGCAATCTTTATGCTTTCTTCTTCATGTCGTTGCGGGGCCGAGAATATTTGTCCCGTATCATGAAACCATGCAGCAGCTACTAATGTGAAAAATTCCTCCAAACTCAGATCATAATTAGCTGCAATTTCTTTTGCATGCGCTACCACACCACGGGTATGATCTATGTTATGATATATCAGATAGTCAGGTGCATATTGTTCAAACATTATAGAAACCGTCTGTTCTACATCCGCTAACAACACCCTTACTTGCTCGTTATCCATCTTTCTTAAGAACCGATCTATTTAAAATGTAAAATATTTTTAGTTGTCAGAAGGCATATCGGGGTATCCGTCTTTATGTTTATCCTTATTAAATTCCAGCTTGCCGAACTTATAAGTGAATGTCAGGCCGACAGAACGCATGGGAATCTGCCTGAGGCTGTAAGAGTCATAAGTATCAGTTGTAACAGTTGTGACTTGGTTGATATAGTTACTGAATATGTTTGTAGCCGTAATGCCTAAACTGGCGTTTTTATGCCATAACTGTTTCCGTACAGCGAATGTGTAAGTGAGCATCTGAGGACTTTTGCCCTGAACGCTGTTGAAAGGAGAACGATAATTTCCGAATGCTTCAGCTATAAAGCCATCCGTTATCTCATAGCTTACATTCATGTTCAGACGCAGGCTTAGTGAATTGGTGATGCTTTCATCAAGCGTATTGACTATATGCCGGTGAAAAAGCATCAGGTTTCCGCGTAAGTTCAGGCCCTTCACAACAGGCGTGCTGCCGCTCAGAATGAGTCCTGAATTATATTCTGTGCCAATGTTTCTTTTGTTTGTAATAGAAACATTCTGATATACGGAGTCGCCCACTTCAAAGTCAGGATAAAATGCAGTGTAAGGCTTTATGTCATTGCTGTTTATCCTTTCCGACAAAGCAAGATAAAAGTTAGCGCCATTATCAAAGGAACGGCTGTAACCCAGTTCCATATTATCGCCAATCTCGGGCTTAAGCAACGGATTACCCGTTGTAATGTTGTAAGGGTCACTCAGGTTAAGGAAGGGATTTAATTCATCATATTCAGGACGCTCTATGCGGTGTGCGTATGCGAACTTTACAGATTGCTTATCATTAATATTATGCGACAATAAAACAGACGGGAAGTAAGTGTTGTAAGAAGGTATATGTGTGTTGTTGTAGTCAAGCATGACATCCGTATGTTCTATCCGCATACCTGCTTTTATATCCATAAAGTCAAACATCGAAAAGGATGCGGCAACATACCCGGCATAAACATTCATTTTATAATCCAGCCCGTACGACTGAAGGTAATCATCAACATATTCACCATTGGAGGGTGACAGCACGCTGACATTTGAAAGGCTGTTGATATGCTGGAAATTGCTTTTTACACCTGCTTCAAATGTTGCTTTTTTACCAATCGGACGAACATAATCTGCTGATATATTCGTCTGGTTATCGGTACCGGTATTATAACTCGAAGTACCTGTAAACGGGTTTAAAGCGCCTTCCATTGTCTGGTCCTGGCTATATTGGAGAACAGGCCGCCCGAAACTGGAATTGTAATTAAAATCAATCTCTTCCCCTTCCCTCCTGAACTTATGTTTGTAATCAAGGCTCCAGTCCAGAGAATGGCTGGACATGCTGCTGCCGGAATTGCGCAGGCTTTGCACATCTGACACCGTATTACTCAGGTTATCTGTTACAGTTTCCTGTTGCTGCGTCAGACCGCTGCGGTTATTGCTGAAATTGCTGTATTCAAATGATCCCGTTACGATGTCGGCTTTTGATACATTCCAGTCGAAGCCAAAACCGGATTGATAACCATTTCTCTTTATGTCATTGTAATTATCCTGAATCAATCTTGTGGTTGTCCCGTCGGAAGGATTATAGGATTTACGATCCTGCAATCCCGGTGATTTGGACTTCAGTGTGGCATTACCACTGAAAAAGGCATTCATACCAAAATTGCCCGAACGCATATTCAGGTTTACGGATGCATTTTCCGTTCTCGTTCCGGCAGACAGGTTGACATTGCCATTTACCCCTTTTGCTTTATTATCCTTGAGTATGATATTGATTATACCTCCCGTACCCTGCGCATCATACTTTGCGCCCGGGCTTGTAATGGCTTCAATGCTCTTAATCTGGCTTGCAGGTATGGACGACAAGGCATCAGCGAGGCTGTTACCAAAAATGCTTGAAGGTTTGCCGTTTATGAGAAACCTTATACCCGAGCTTCCCTGCAGCTCAACATTTCCATCTGCATCTACCGACACCTGAGGCACTTTCTTCAGCACATCAAGCGCCACACCGCCCTGCGCAGTTACGTCATTGGCAGTATTGTAAACAATTTTATCAATCCTGTTTTCCACTACAGGTGCGGCTCCGGTAATGGTGACTTCCGTCAATTCGCGGCTATTGCTTTTTAAATAAATTACAGGCAGCGTAATATTAGTCTTGTTGCCGTCCGGCAAAAAAACACTGTCCAGTTGAGTGGTATTGTATCCCAGAAAAGACGCAGCTATTTTGAAAACGCCTTTCGGAAGACCGGTTATTGTAAACAATCCCGAAGAATCAGTAGTAGTACCGTCTATAATTTTGTTTGTAACTTGTTCTGAAATAGAAATAGTAGCGTAATCAACGGGCTTTCCTGTGTTTAAATCAAGCACTTTCCCTGAAATACGAAACTGGGCATTGCAAATAAAGGTGGCAAAAAGAAGCAGAGCTACAATAGACAGCGGTTTCATCTGGTTTGACATAATTAAGCTGCAAACCTATTGCCACATTCTGAATATTTTTTGGAGAGATGAAGTGTGGAATTAAATGATTGGTTAAAGAATTATGACAATCGAGCCGGCTATAATTAATACTCCGCCTATAATGGTTTTAAGCTCTAAAGGCTCTTTCAATATAAGAAAAGCGAGACCCATTGCAATTGCTACGCTGAGTTTATCGATGGGCGCAACTTTGGATACGCTGCCTGTTTCCAGTGCCTTGAAATAAAATATCCATGACAGGCCCGTTGCAATACCCGACAAGACCAGGAAAACAATATTGCTTCTGCTGAGTGTCTTGATTTCTTTAAACTCACCGCTGAAAATAACCAGGCCCCAGGCCACAAACAGTATTACAACAGTACGGATGGCCGTGGCAACATTCCCATTGATTCCCTTAACACCCATTTTCGCAAGTATGGCAGTCAGGGCTGCAAATAAAGCGGATAGTAATGCATAGTATTTCCACATAGACCAATAGATTAGCAGTTAAATTTACGAAGATTTAATTCCGCTCTTATGATGCCTTTTTCCCCACCGGTATTGATGCGTCCAGTAAGACAATTTCATGGAGAGTATACCCATGCCTGCGCCCATTAATACATCTCCGACAAAATGCTTGTTATTTGCTATTCTCAGCAGTCCTGTAGTACCGGCCATTCCGTAAGCCATATATGAAATCCAGGGGTATTTATCCTTGTATTCTTCACTTAGAAAAGTAGCGGCGGCAAATGCCTGTGCCGTATGACCTGAAGGGAACGAATGTATATTTGCCGCATCGGGCCTAAGTTCATTGGTTGTGTACTTCAGAATGTTTACCGTCACAAACATCAGCGCCTCGCCCTTTAAAAGTATCAGGCTCCTGTTAAGAATATCATTTTTGGATTTAAAGCCAAAAGCATCCAGTCCGTAAGCAATAGGAATGGGCGCGTACTGTAAGTAATTATCAATACTCGTATGGAAATTTGAAAAATGCTCGTTACGCTCTTCTGCTATCCTGAATTTTATTGATGCCGTAAATATTGTTGTGGAAACAATGCCCGTTGTCATCAGGGCAGCAGGCACATATACCTGTTTCAGGTAAAACGGCGTCATGAGCGGCTTAAATAACGAATCTACCTTAAGCGCACTTTTATCAGCGTTGCCAAGGCTATCTGTATTGTTCAAAGCAGATTGCGCATCAGAAACAGTGGCGGTAAAGGAAAAGAGGAAACAAAGAAGATACTTCATCGGTCGTATTAAACAACAAACCTATTGCTCAATTCTGGATAATTTCTGTAGCTACGTTAGTAAAGGCGTTTCCCATTCCAATGTAAAAACATGCTGATGGTTTTCCCAATCGTAAGAAACCTGAATACCCGATTGTTCCGCAATCTGTTTGATAATAGCCAGCCCCAGCCCATGCTGCGTGGAATGCTGTTCATCTTTATAAAAACGACGGAATATTCTTTCTTTATCCAGGCTCACCGGGCTTCCGGTGTTTGAAATCCGGAATACACCGGGCTTAAGGGAAATATTGATCTCCCCGTCCCTTGCATTATGTCGCACCGCATTGCTGACAAGGTTGTTCAGCAGAATTTCCAGTAACATTTCATTACAGGAAATGACCGCGTCTGTAAGCTCGCTCTTTACTTTTACAGAAGATTCCTGCATTATCTCCTTAAGCTGCTCCAGCTTTTCATCAACCTTGGTTTTCAGATTCAGCATGGACGTTTCCTGAAATTGCTTGTTCTCAATCTTTGCAAGCAATAAAAGAGAACGGTTCAATTTATCCAGACGCGTAATTCCCGAGTATGCACTTTTAATCGCATCCGCCTGTGTATCAGAAAGCCCCTCCTGTTGTATAACCAGATCTAATTTCGATCTTACAATCGCAAGCGGCGTCTGCATTTCATGAGAGGCATTCTCTGTGAACTCTTTAAGAATCCTGTATTCCTGCTCTGCAAAATTTATAGTCTGTTCAAGCGTGTTGTTTAAAAAACGGAATTCATCAATATTGGTCTCAGATAAAGTCAGCCTGTCTCCCTTGCTTATTTTAATGCCCTTTAGTTTATGGATGGTTTCATAAAACGGCGCCCAGATTTTTCTCAGGACTATCCTGTTAAGCAATACCGAACTCAAAATAACAAATAATAAAAGCACGACTGTTGTGGCGGCTATAATCCTCGTGAGCATTCTCGTGCCCTCCAGCGGCTTTGCAATTGTAAACTTATAAATTACATCCCCGTTTCGCTTCGTAAACACAAGCTGGCGAAAAGTGTGCATCTTATCTTCATCCGGCTCGCGCAACTCCGTAAACGAAAACTTGTCCTTTACCTTATGCGCTGTTATATCATAATGAATAATCGTTTCATCTATTGCATCGCTTTCAGGAAGTGTCCCCTTCAAATCTATATACCGCTCTATCCGGTCTTTGTAATCCACCAGCACCTCATCCAATTCATGAATGAGCAAGCCCCTGACCATGATAAACGTAGCAGCTCCAGAGCAGAGAAACAACAGCGACATCAAAATAATATTTATCCGGTTGTATTTACTTAATAGCTTCATGATTGCAAGGTTAAATACTGAATTTGTAACCCATACCGTAAACGGCCTTGATGTAGTCGGGACAGCCCGCCTGTATCAGTTTTTTCCGCAGGTTCTTTATATGCGAATATATGAAGTCGTAACTGTCTGCCATATCAATATCATCTCCCCAGAGATGCTCCACAATAGACTCCTTGGTAACCACCCTGTTTTTGTTGCTGATAAAATAGAGCAGCAATTCATACTCCTTTCGGGTCAGGCTTACAGGCTGGCCGTCATGCTTTAATGTCTTGTCACTCAGGTCAAGCGTAAGATGATCAATAGCGATTATATTTTGCCCGCCAAAAGACTTTCTTCTGATAATGGCCGCCACCCTTGCACCCAGCTCTGCAAGATGAAAAGGCTTGGCCAGGTAATCATCCGCCCCCAGGTTGAGCCCTTCAATTTTATCATCAATGGAATTTCTCGCACTTATAATCAATACCCCGTCTTCTTTTTGTTGCTTTTTCAGTTCTCTTAAAATATCAAGCCCGCTGCCATTGGGCAACGTCAGGTCAAGAACGATGCAGGAATAGTCATTTAAGTGAATCTTCTCCATTGCTGCATTAAAATCTTTTGCAGGCTCGCAGATAAACTGTTCGGAACTCAGATACGTTATAATACTATCTGCAAGTTCCCTTTCATCTTCGATTATCAGAACTTTCATATCAAAATAAAACTGCAAATTAAGAGATCAATTCTGTATTATTTTTGGAGATAGTTAAAACCTTGACTGTGCAGAGCTTCGGCTGTAGTTTCCATTCGACGTGGTCAGTATCTCCGCGACCGTAATAGCACCTTTCCGCCGTTGTTAGTACTTTCACCAACAACATCTGTCCCTGCATCATCTCCCGCAGGGACCTTGCGAAACGCTTAACTAACCTGCCTCATCCCGCCGTGGTCAGGGTCTCAGCAACCGTAATAGCACCTATCCGCCGTTGTTGGTGTTTTCACCAACAACATTTATCCCCGCATCGTCTCCCGCAGGGGACCTGCGAAACGCTTAACTAACCTACCTCATTTCGCCGTGGTTGGTGTCTCACCAACCACAATATCGTTTCTGCCCCCGCATCGTCTCCCGTAGGGGACGTTGCGAAGCGCTTAAGTATTTCCCCTTATCTTTGCGCCGCTTATGGTTCCTCCCTCGGGAGGATTAAAAGGGAATCCCGTTTAAATCGGGAGCTGTTCCCGCAACTGTAAGGTTCTATAAGTATATTTCAACACGCCACTGTCATCTTTTGATGGGAAGGCGAAATATACCGGACCAAGCCAGGAGACCTGCCTTAACGCATTAGTATTTTGTTTTCGGAGAAAAAACATAAATGCAGTTAAGCCTTTCCATTGCATACCTGCACTTAATTTTTCGTCCTTTTTTATCATTTTTAAATTCCTCAAAAGGAAATGAAAAAACTTTTACTGGGCTTCTCAGTCCTCCTTGCCGCGCATGTTACCATGGCGCAAAAACCTTACGACCTTTATGTGGTTGCAGAAGGTAATTTCGGATCACCAAACGGTGATGTATTCAAAGCTTCCCGCACCGGCGGCTCAACACATGTATTCAGCGCAGGGCTTTTTCAGACGGCCAACAGCTCGCTCGGTATCGACGTATTGCAGGATTACGGCACCTTTGGCAACAGGGCTGTGTTATGCGGAAAAGGCGGTGCCTCCTCCCCTTACAAGTTATCCATAGTAGCCTATCCTTCTTTCGACACCATCAAGACCTTTACAGGCGGCGCAGGTTATCAATGTCTTGGCAAAGCAAGCAATACAAAAGGCTATGTAAGTCAGGCAACCGGCAACATCATTCAGCTAATCGACCTTGTCAATAATACGATGACCCCTGTTACCGATACCGCTAATATGATAAGTTCCTATGCAAGCTATATGGCAGCCGCAAACGGCTTTATGTATGTTGCCATAGGCAGTAAAATTGTCAAGATAGATACTGCCGCAAACAAGGCGGTAGCAAGCATCCTACCGGGCATCGGTTCTATAGCAGGCATGCAATACGACGCGGCCAATAACTGCATCTGGTTGCTGGGCAAAGTATCAGGCATTTCGGCATTGGTTAAGCTTGAGCCATCCAATAACGATCTGCTGAACGCCCCTGTCAGCTTAACCGGCATCAGCAATGCGGCACAGCTCAGGTTAGCTGTCAATAAGCTGTATTTCCTGTCCGGCAAGAATGTATATGCTTACAACATCGCCAGTCCTGTTGTTCCCGTTCCGTTAATATATACAAGTACATTACCCGGCAACAGCTTTTCATTCGCTTACGGAAAATCATTTGACGTAGATCCCTATACCGGAGATTTTGCAGTTGCAACCGCAGGCAACTATGCCGAGCCCACGAAGTATGAAATTGTTGATGGAACCACTTTTACGCAGATAGATACCGGCAGCGTTGCCGGAAGGATTGGCAACGAACTGGAACTGCATACTTACATTGCACCTGTCATTGATACCGCAGCATTACAAACTGTTTTTGCACAGTGCGACACCACAATTACCGCTCCTGTTGCTACGGCAGGAAGTTTACCGATAGCAGGCACCACAAACGATTCCCTCAACCTTCATAATCAGGGCAGCCATACCATTACATGGACCTTTACCAACGGTTACCTTTCATCTACCGCTACACAAACTGTAATTATTGATGATACAATAGCGCCCGTTGCCGACAATAATCTGGAAGCCTTAAACGTAAACTGTCCTTATACACTGACGGCGCCGACGGCAACAGATAATTGCGCAGGCCTCCTGATGGGCACTACCGATTCCTTACATTTTACCGTTGCGGGCAATTACACTGTTCAATGGCATTATGACGACGGGCACGGAAATACCACCATCCAGACCCAACAACTGAAAGTGAATTGTACAACAGGAATCGACGAACTGTCGGCGCAGCAGGTATTTCAGCTATACCCCAATCCGACTAACGGCTTTATCACTATAAGAAGCAATCTTGCAACTGCAAACAAGAAAGGATATAACTGCATTGTTACAAATGCATTGGGTCAGGTATTCTATAAAAGCGATGTAAAAGAAGAGAGGCATACGATCGACCTGACAAATATGTCTTCCGGTATTTACCTCATTACCATTGCCGACGCTCAAACTAACCGTAAATACACACAAAAGTTTATAAAGAGATAAGTTGCGATACAGCAAGAGATAAACAAAAGGATGGCATTAACCCGCCACCGTTGGTCTGAGCATTTATTGCTCAGACCTTTTTTTCGTCGTAGCATCTCCCGAAGTGACTTTATCCCCGCATAGTCTACCGAAGGGGACGCTGCGTATGTAGCCAACGCCGTTGTTGGTGTTTTCACCAACAACATTCCCTATGCATAACCGCCATGATTAGTGTCCCACCGACACCTGCCGCTGTTAGTGTTTTTACCGACCGCGCACCAAAACCTAAAACAAGAATGAACGGAAAACCTTACATTTATGCCGTATATAGTGAATGTGCCATGAACATACGTTTAAAAAAAGAGGAGAAAGTAAAAGTTTTGTGTGCCGACGATCTGTACGGCATTATGCAACGTGTACTGGTGCGCGAAAGCAGGATAGACCGCAACCGCGAACACTTGTGGACCGTAAGTCTCGATAACGCTTACCGCATACTGAACATCGAACTCGTAAGCCTGGGTACCATCAACAAGACCCTCATCGAACCGATGGAAGTGTTTAGCATTCCCTTGCAGAAAAGAGCGGTTAAAGTCATTTTGGTACATAACCACCCCAGCGGCGAACTTACCCCCAGCGAACGCGACAAAGACGTTACCGACCAGCTGATACAAGTGGGCCGGATAATGCATGTGCCGCTGATGGATCACCTCATCATCAGCGAGAAAGATTATTACAGCTTTATGGACAGCGGCCTGCTGAAAGAACTGGAGCAGAGCCTTAAATACGTACCCGCTTACGAAATTAAAAGACGCTACGAAAAAGCGGCTATTGAAATTGGTAAGAAACAGGGAAATAATGAGGGCAAAAAAGAAGTTGCCAAACAGATGAAAAAAGAAGGTTACGAGATAGAAGCTATCATGAGGATAACAGGTTTAAGTAAAGCTGTTATCGGAAGGTTGAAGGTGGAGTAAGGTTGAAAGGTTTTGTATTTTAATGTCCTAGCCCGCGGCGGTTAGTGTCTCACCGACCGTCTATGCTGGTGCAGGTCTGTGGCCTGTTCTAACATATATGACAGTTCCATTTTTACAGACGTATCAAAAGAATAAAATTTACGTATGCTGGTGCAGGCCTGCGGCCTGTTCAAATAAACACGGCAGTCATTTCAAATAAATGGCTGCCGGGTTTTTATGTATAAAATAGTAGATTTTTGTCCCCGCAGCGTCTCCCAAAAGGGATGCTGCGAAACGTAAAGGGTTACTATTCGATACCTTTGTAAAACAATCTGCAATCTGTATTGTATAGATACTGATTTACCAATGACCGACGTACACGACAAAGCCACCCGTAGTTATAACATGAGCCGCATTAAAGGGAAAGATACCAAACCCGAAATGCTGGTACGTAAATTCCTTTTCTCCAAAGGATTCCGTTATCGCCTGCACGATAAAAAGTTGCCCGGTAAGCCTGATATTGTGTTAGCCAAATATAAAACCGTCATTTTTATTCATGGCTGCTTCTGGCACGGGCACGAAGGCTGCAAATATTACGTAGTGCCTAAAACCCGTACCGAATGGTGGCTGGATAAGATCGGAAAGAACATACTGAATGATGAAAAAGCTATTGCAGCCTTAACAGAGAAAGGTTGGAAAGTAATTATAATTTGGGGGTGTGAATTGAAAAAGAGTACAATTGAAGATTCTTTAAAAGCACTTTTAGTAAAAATTCAAAAAGGACAGTAAATACTTACCCACAAAATGGCAAACGTGACTTATAGGCCAATGTACTATAAGTCACGTTTGCCATTTTTGCAGAATGGACATTCAGAGTAAAATAGGTGAACGTATTAAAGAGATACGGACCTCTTTAAATCTCACACAAGAAGCGGTTGCTTATAAAGCAGAGGTTGATAGATCATTTATGAATCATGTTGAAAACGGAAAAAGAAACATTTCCATGCGTACGCTTGAAAAAATCATTTGCTATGGCCTTGAGATAACATTTCAGGATTTTTTTAACCATGAATCTTTTAAATCAAAAGGGAGGTTAAGGAAATAATGAAAGGAAAATTTAAGTTTATTGATCTTTTTGCAGGGATAGGTGGATTTCATATAGCAATGCATAGCGTAGGAGGAGAATGTGTTTTTGCAAGTGAATGGGACAAGTTTGCACGAATAACTTACGAGCATAATTTTAAGAATATTTCTCCTAAGCTGTTTTCTTCGGGAAATTTTAATGCAGATATTAATGATGCAGATGTAGATAAAATACCGGACTTTGATGTATTGTGTGGTGGATTTCCTTGTCAGGCTTTTTCTAACGCAGGATTAAAAAAAGGGTTTGATGACACAAGAGGAACTTTGTTTTTCAATATTGCTGATATTGTAAAGCATAAGATAGATAAAGGTTTTCCTCCAAAAGTTTTGTTACTGGAAAATGTAAAAGGTCTGAAAAGCCATGATAAAGGTAAAACGTTTAAAAAAATTCTTGAAGTTTTAGATGGGCTTGGGTATAAAGTCAATCATGAAGTATTAAGTTCCAAAAACTTTGGAGTGCCTCAAAATCGTCAGCGAATTTTTATAGTAGCCTGGCTTAAAGGAGAAAATTCACCTGAAAGTTTTTCTTTCCCATTTGGATTAGATATAAATAATATGCCAATCATGGATAAGGAGGATTTGGAGGAAAAAGTGAAACCTGTTAAAGTTGGAGATATCTTAGAATCGAAAGTAGACGAAAAATATACAATTTCTGATAGGTTACATGCAGGACATCTAAGAAGATTAAGTGAACATAAGGAAAAGGGAAACGGTTTTGGCTTTTCGCTTTTCAATAAAAACAGTCCATATACAAGTACGATTTCGGCCAGATATTACAAAGATGGAAGTGAAATATTGATAGAGCAAAAAGGTAAGAATCCAAGAAAATTATCGCCAAAAGAGGCAGGATTGTTGCAAGGTTATTCTATTGGTAAAGGATATTCAATTGTAGTATCTGATGTACAAGCCTATAAACAATTTGGCAATAGTGTATCTGTTCCCGTTGTAACAGCTATTGCAAAACAAATTAAAAAACAACTACTCTGATATGTTAAGAGATTATAGAGAATTAGCTGGTGAACTGAAAAATAAATTCAGGTCCATTGATATTTGGCCAGAGCTTATATTCAATGATGAAGATAAACAACGATTGATGGAGGTTGATCAAGTCTCAAGTGTTGATTCTCATTCTTTACAAATGAAAATTGATAACAATCATTGCATTTTACCAAGTCAATATGTTCTATATGCAGTTTGTATTAAAGAATTAGCACTCGCTCTCAAAGACCACATGGATGTATTTGATTTATTCAAAATCAATAAAAGCCAAGAAGATATTGGCCGATTTTTGCTAAATGAAAATTTCGTTCTTTCTGATATTACTTCCGATAAGTACAGCGAATCAATTGCCCTAAAACCATTTAATACAAAAGACTATAGTTTAGATGCAAAATCCATTGTTAACGGCAGTGAAGGTTCTTATAAGATTCGAGGAACTTCAGATTTTTTCACTTCTATTCTTCTAAAGGTTATAAATATACCTGACGCAAGTTCTGCTATTGTTGGAAAATTCATTTTTAAACTAACTCAGAACAAAAGTCTATATAATTATTTGGAAAGACGATTTTTAGGTCAGTTACCATATATTACGAAGCACAAAGAGATTGGAAAATTTATCAGAGCAGTAATTTATTTTTTATTACAATATGACGAGAATAACCTTATTTTTAAATATATACGTCCAAATCAAGCACCAGGAAACTTATCTTTAGAGCTTGATGACATCAAACTTACTTCCATCTTTAGAACATCTCCGGTGCTTCTTAATCAATCTGATTTAAGTCAAGGTGGTATTGCAAGATCTTTTACGGAACCAATACTCTATAATAATCAAAATCAATTCCTTTACTTATCCAATCAATGGACAAATGGCACAGGAAGTCGTTTAGATTTACAATCATTTAAAAAACTACTTGAATTTGATTATCCTGAATTTTATATTGCAGAAGTAGGACAAGAATATTTCCTAAAGAGTGTGAATGGAAGATTTAGATCTGAAACCTTCAGCGATATTGATTCGAAAACAATTGCAGCTTCGATAACTAAATCCAATCTCCAATTATCAAATGATTTGATTCTTCGTTTTACAGGCGCATTACTTACCAAACCATTTGTAATACTTACAGGTCTTTCCGGCTCAGGTAAAACCAAGCTTGCACAAGCTTTTTCAAGCTGGATATGTGAAGATGATTCTCAATATTGCATTGTTCCTGTAGGAGCAGATTGGACGAACAGAGAACCATTACTTGGCTTTCCTAATGCTTTAATTCCTGATGAATACATAATGCCTCAAAATGGCGCATTGAAATTGATTATTGAATCAAAAAAAGAAGAGAATAAGAACAAACCTTATTTTCTGATTCTGGACGAAATGAATCTGAGCCATGTAGAAAGATATTTTGCTGATTTCTTAAGTGCCATGGAATCGAAATCCGATATTGAACTTCACAGTATTAAAGAAGAAAAGAACAAAATCCCTTCGAAAATTAATCTTCCTTCCAACCTGTTTATTATCGGAACAGTTAATATTGATGAAACAACCTACATGTTTAGTCCAAAGGTTTTAGATCGCGCAAGTGTTATTGAGTTCAGAGTATCAGAAGGCGAAATGAAGGCTTATCTTGATACTGCAACCGAAGTAAATATGGAGTCTATCAAGAATCAAGGAGCTGGAATGGGACAAGACTTTATAACGCTGGCAAGTGAAAAATCTCTAACACTACAAGCAGAAGATATAACGACTTTGAATAAGTCATTATTAGAATTCTTCTTAGAGCTTAAGAAAACGGGATCTGAATTTGGATATAGAAGCGCTTCGGAAATTTTAAGGTTTGCAGCCGTAGTTAAGAAATTGAATTCCGAGTGGACTATTGATATGATAACAGATGCTGCCATTATGCAAAAACTATTGCCCAAGGTACATGGTTCACGTAAAAAATTGGCACCTGTTTTAGAACAACTAGGATCGTTATGCTTAAAAGAGGGTCAAGCTATAAAGGACGTTTTTGATAAAAAGGAAACACCGAACCATGCGGAAATAGCCAAATACCCTACATCTTTAGAAAAGATTACAAGAATGTATCATAATCTTTTGGATAATGGATTTACAAGTTACGCAGAAGCATAAATGACATCTTCCACATTTGAAATATTGCTGAATAATAAATCTTCCATAAAAATCACTTTATGGGGAGAGCAGTCCGATGAAAATTCAATTCTAAAAATAGACGCGGCGGAAGCATTCGAAAACGGGGAAGCTGAAATTCAGATTAAAGAAGGATTGAGTTATGAATATCAACTCGAATCCGGCTATTCATTCGATAGTCACGAACTAATAAAAACTTCAAGATCTAATTCAAACTCAGGAAGAATAGTTCCAAACATTTATGTAGGAACCATCTCTTTCGACATTTTGAATGAGGAACGACAAAAATGTGGTGTATTAAAGCTTGAAGTAAGATCGGTGAAAACCGATTACAGAGGTGATTACAGGATGATGTTGGAAGATATTACAGAAAAATGCACCGACCTTATTCTGCAACACTCCTCGCCTGTTACACAATTACTTGAAACAGATTTTGAACAGGATCCTTCAACATTATATCAGCGCTTTGCCTTTATTAAATCCGTTTTGGATTCCGAAGAGTTCAAAGATGCGATTCATAAAATTGTGATTAATCCTGTTACGAAATGGATGACAGTAGAAGCGGAAAGAGATATTAGAAATCTGAAAAGATTTGACAGCAATGTTATGCGGCAAATCTCCGGCTCCTCAAATAGAATCAATATACCTGAATTTCATACCCTAAATCAAAAAGGAATTCTAAGAACTCTTCCGCAAAAAATTAATAGTTATAGTAAAAAGGAATCTATAGACACACCTGAAAATAAATTTGTAAAGTATGCCTTAGAGAGTTTTTTGGACTTAGTAGGCAAAATAAAGATAATTGTTGATACCAAAACAAGATTACACAGCGAAGCTGCGATATTAGAAGATCAGTTAGAACAATTTTTAAATCATTCAGTATTCAAGGAAGTATCAAGGCTGAATACATTACCTCTTAATAGTCCTGTGCTTCAACGGAAGGAAGGCTATAGAGAAGTATTTCGGGCTTGGCTTATGTTTGAACTGGCAGCTAAATTAGTTTGGCATGGCGGAGATGATGTATATTCTGCTGGTAAGCGCGATGTGGCAAAGCTCTATGAATATTGGTTATTCTTTAAGCTGTTAGATATCGTCAACGAAATATTTAATATAAAGCCTAAAGGATTGGATCAACTAATAACACCGATCAATAAAAACGTAATTGGCGGAACTTTGGGCCTGAATTTAAAAGGAGGAAAGCGCATAGCGATTGAAGGAACATATAAAAATGAAATAAGGAACCTAAAAATTGAATTTAGCTTTAACAGGTCCTTTTCAGGTAAAAAGGAATATCCGTCCGGCGGTAGCTGGACAAAAGACATGCGACCTGATTATACATTATCCATATGGCCGGAAGCAATTTCTCAGGAAGAAGCTGAAAGAGAAGAACTGATTGTGCATATTCACTTCGATGCAAAATATAAAGTCGAAAATTTAAAAGAACTCTTTGGTGATGATCCGGAAAATGATGCGAATGAAGAAAATATTCAAAATTCTTTGAACAAAGAAAAGGAAGAGGAAGCAAAAGGAAATTTCAAAAGGGTAGACTTATTGAAAATGCACGCTTATAAGGATGCTATAAGAAGAACAGGTGGAGTTTACGTTTTATATCCCGGAAAGAGTAATGAACCTTATTCGAAGAAAGGATTTCATGAAATTTTACCTGGTTTAGGTGCTTTTGCGATTCGTCCGGATAAAGCAAATGATGGCTCTCTGGAAGTCAAGCAGTTTTTAAATGAAGTTGTCAGGCATTTTTTGAATAGAGCATCGCAAAGAGAAAAAGCAGCTTACCGGACTTATGATATCCATAAAGATAGTTTAAGTGATGAAGTTCATGAACCCATTCCGGAAGCTTATGGCAACAATCGATCATTGATGCCTGATGAAACGTTTGTGTTAGTGGCATTTTACAAAAGTGAAGAACAATTAAAATGGATTGAAGAAAATGGATTGTATAATTTGAGAACCGGATCAAATAGAGGATCATTAAATTTAGACTGCGGTGTAACCAGTGTCAGATATCTTTTGCTTCACGGGAATAATGAAACAAAAACTGCTCGCTTAATAAAGCTAAATGATAAGGGGCCACGAATTTTTTCAAAACAAGACATGGTACTTAAAAACTATCCCAATCCTCGCGGAGAGTTCTACTTAGTTTATAAAATAGAAAATGAAGTTGAAGAAGAATTTAAAGATAAAATATGGGATATAACAAAGCTTAAGAATTATCAAACAGGAAGAGGGTCTGGAATGCCTTTTTCTGTTACATTGTCACAATTGATGAAAGCGATAGTTAAAGATTGAGCCACAAAACATCTAATTACCGAAACATGGAGAGAATGGTAAAATATGCAACCAACGCAGTACACAAAGCCATACTAATACACACCAATTCCCTCTCCTCTTACCCATTTTCAAGCCTCCTAAAAACAGCTGCAAACTTCTCATTCCCACGTTCAAACCACTCCGTTCTCAAAGCGAAGCACTGTAGTGCCTAATAATCAGCCATTTACAAACGCGCAACCCTCCTGAAATTTCCGGCGAGCCACTCTTACATCTTTGCGAAGGCCTCTTACATGCGTGCGAAGGCCTCATGCATATAATCGGTTTTAATATAATCAGAAGAAATTGCCGCTGACGCTCAGGAAATGACCTCATACACAAAAGAAATGACCGCTGACGTAGAAGAAATGAACAGCGACACAAATGCGAAGACCTCTTGCAGCGAAGAAATAGCCGCTGCAAGGGTGCGGACACCGCTTACTGAGAAGAAATAAGGTCTGACACAAAATCTATAACCACTGTCGCTGCTGCAAACACCTCATGCGCAAATGCGAACACCTCTGAGCGCGCGGAAATTTTTATTATATTTTTTTCAAACGCCATAATAATATATTAAAACATGCGTTTTAGAAGAATAAATTATCATCGCCGCGACAATATGATAAAATGAAGATTAAGCCAAACGAACTGCATTAGGAAAAGATGAAAAATGTATTGGTTAATTTAAAAAATCTTTCAGAAGATGACTAAAAAACAAGAGGACCAGCTAACAATGTGGTCCGCAACAGAAGCAGTGCTATTGAAGCACGAAGGTCTATGGCAAAGTATTCCCGCATTTGCAGATGCGGCGGCACAATTCCGGAGAATCAGGATAGAAGTAAACCCTGAAGCGAATACGCAGCACCAGGACAATACCGGCATTACCTATGCCAAGACTGTAGAACGGAGCAATCTTACAGAGCTATGCAAGCAAATGGCGCTCAACATCAAATCGTATGCCATAAATATTAAAGATTTTGGCCTCGAAAAACAATTTGAATTTACGCCGTCTTATTTTGATAAGCTGAGGGATAATGCGATACCCGTTGTGGCAGACGCTATATACGACAAAGCAACTGCGCTTTTAGAGGTATTGGGCGATTATGGTGTAGGCAATAACGAAATGGAGGAACTACAGGCATCTATAATAAATTACAAAAGCATGAATCCTGCGCCCAGATTGGTAAAGGGCGAAGTAAAGCAAGCCACCGTCAACCTTTCTGAAAAGATACAGGAAGGCACGGCGCAGCTTAAACAGATGGATAACCTGGCAGGCAACTTCAATAAGAGATCGCCCGAATTTGTAAGCGCATTCAGGAACGCCCGCATCGTTATCAACACAAGCAGCAGCAGGAAGCCCAAAAATGATGGCACATCCGGCACTGCAAAATAGAAACGATGCATGATGCGCATTCCGTGGGCTTAAGCTAACGAAAGGCTTTTGCCTACAGACAACATCATCCGGTATAAAATACCGCAAGCCCTGCAAGGGCGACATACAAAGAGACAGGGTGCAAACCCTGTCTCTCTTACAACAAGGCAGGGCACAAACCCTGCCTTTCTTTTGTCCGTCTTTTAAAATCCATACAGTAAATACCCAAGCCCTGAAAGGGTGACATAAAACAGGACAGGGTGCTAACCCTGTCTGCTCTCCAACAAAAACAGGATAAAGTGCTAACCCTGTCTTTTCTCCACAGCACACAAAGCCGCTCCTTTTGCGCGACCGCACAAACGCTGTCTGTCTTTCGGATATTAACTGTAACGGAAATTTAAGATCCATTAAACTACATCCGCACTTTTTTGTTATCCTCTAAAATATTCATATGGAAAAGCGCGTATTAGGCATCGTATTATCCTTACTGGGCGTAATAGGCCTTATTATGGCCGGCGTCAGGTTCCTGCACGGAGGCGGTGGCAATTATAATGTAAAAGAAATTGTACTCTACGGATTATTGGGAGCTATATTCTTCTTTGCCGGCATAGGCCTTATCAGAAGCACGAAAGACAGGCCGACATAAGGTTCATTACTTTCATAATAAACAGCAAATCCTTCATACACCGGGTTTGCTGTTTTGGCATGTACATCAACCCTTCCTGCATTTCCGCTTAAAGGCATGTTTGTTCTTACCATTGCCCTCCTGCTTTTGCGGAGCGCTTATTAACCTGTTCTTTCTGGCCTTACTGTATTTTCTGCATTTCTGTCCCATACTGTTATAACTGTAAAAGTATAAACAAGCTTCGTCTTAAAAAGTTATGGGGAAATAAAAGATGGGCATAGCGCTATCAGTGCATTATAGAAAATAAAAACAGCCCGGTAAATTGCCGGACTGTTTTTTGTATTAATGGGGGGGAGGGGCTTCTATTGTTTAATAAACTGAACGCTTTGGCTTTCTCCTTCGTTAAACAAGGTCAACGAATAAGTGCCCGATGAAAGACCGGATAAATCTACCGGATATTCATCTCTATTAATGATACCGCTGCCTACTACCTGACCCAGAATATTTACAATCCTGTAATCAGCTTTTGTAATCCCTCTAACTGTCAGCCTGTAGGTTGCAGGATTAGGATAAACAGAGAACTCTTTGCCATTCATGATATTGGCAATGCCTGTAGGTGGCGCAGGTCTGTAAACACTGATGCCGGGTTTCAGTTTAAAGAAGATTTTATTGGCTTCATTCCACCAGCCCGTGAAAAGATCATTGCCCGAATTGCTGCAGCTGGTTATTGCAATCGGAACTTTGCTCCATACAAATCCCCAGGGTATTGCATTGGCTTTATAATAATCAGGGAAGCTTGTGCTGATGGCGCCAGTAGAAGCGTCAATCGCCTGAGTCATGAAACCCACCTTTTGGTTGTACCATCCGATGTTATAATTTTTATTGCAGATGTTGCCGCTCGGTTTGCCCGAACCTGCACAAACAGATACACACAGGTTTTCCTCGGTTGAAAACGCAGGTGAAGAACAGTTGAACCCGCCCATCATATTCGGATTATATTCCCATATTTCATTCTTGAAAGTAATGGGGTTCGAAATGATAGAACCGATAACCCATTGCACAATACCCGAACCTATAGCATTATAGCCCATCGATTCTATTCTTGGCAATAACGGTCCCGAACTTACCCCTCCTGCATAAAGCGTGGTAATAGGTGTTGCTCCTATAGGAGGTGCGACAGCAGGCAGTACATTCAGGAATATCTGCTTTTGTTCCAGGTTGCTGCCGTTGGCTATAGCAAAATAAGCATATTGTTTGCCGCTGGCAGGATCGAACACCGCCGAAACATCACCGCCATAAGGACAGAATTCACCGCTTGTAATAGGATAAGGCGGAGAAAAAGAGGTAGGGGCCATAATATCTCCGTTTCTTTCAAAAACATCCAGGGCGGGGCTGTTTTTTTGTGCGTAAGAGATAACAAACTTGTGCATAGAAGGATAACCACCTATCATGGTACCGAAATCGGTGAACATATCTATATGCGGAAAGCGTGCCGTATCCGTAGAAACGACCTGCGAGCTTATATGCTTAAGCGTAAGTGTACCGCTTCCTGTGCCAAGCACAAGATAAGTGTCGAAGGTTGCCCTGAAGGCGCTGTTCAGGTAAACAACACCCAGACGGTATTGGCTCGGGTTGCTCATATCGCTGGCCAGCACGATATCGGGCTGCGATTCTGAAACAGTAGGGAGAAAAGCCGTTGCAACAGCTCCGGTATAATCTCTTGCCTGAATGGTAACGCCGGATGTAGGTCCGTAAAGGTCCCAGCACATAGCCTCCAGTTGTTTGGCGGGATGTACTTCCAGCATATCGACATTAAGCGTATAGATCTGTGTGGGCGTTGTGGCATACAATGCTTCGGTATAAGTAGGCGCAACAATGGACTGGGCGTTTGATGTCGCTGCGCCAATCAGCAGGAAACAGAAAGAAAGTATAGCAAAGGCTATACGGTTTAGTGGTTTAAACGGTAGCATCAATGTGTGTTTCATAAGGGTGTTGTTTTATAATTGTTAGGAAATAATGAAAACGTTGGTAAATCATGCCGTCTGCACAAGCATATTAAAACTGCCTTAAAACCCTGATACCAAAAGCTGTACCAAAACCTATACTGTAATCCGTGTGCCTGATGAAGAGAAATGCTTAATATAATGCCACAACAAAAAGAAAGAAATAACTTGAATTATATATCAATATTTAAACATTCAAATAGATTATAAAAGTAGACAAGCATTTCAAGTATTCATAGCATTTCAAAACGTCTATTTTTCTATTTAGAAAATAAACTAAATTGTATTATTTGTAATGGATTAATATTGTTTTGATAGAATGAAATTCTGCTGCCGACTACATGAAATGGCATTGTGAAGGTTTTAACTAATTAATCCACAAAAACTTATAACACTGTTAAAGGATTAGTAACAGAACCATACTGTTTGCTGATCTTTTAAAAAGAAAGGGATGAATAAGGAGGAAAGAATTTTACAAAAGCAATTCTCATTATCTACGGATTATAAAAGATTAATAGAAAGGCGCACTAAATCATATTGAATTGTTAACGGCACTTTTTCATTAAACTAAACAGTTTTGTTACTGTCATATTCTGCTTTATTAACAAAAAATTTTGATGTTAATATTTCCATGATGTTAAGTTTTTTCGATTTTATGATTACCATGCATTAGTCTTTTTTGCAATCCTTGATGCCCGTACTGTAATTAGTAACCATGATCTTCACTGTTGGTAAACTGCACGAAAATGTACTCCTTTCTACATACAGGTTAAAGGAGATGGATTACGCTGTAATTTAAAAGACATGCACTTCATAGATTAATGGCCAATGTTAATCTGTGATTTTAATATCGAAAAACAGGGAGAAGCCGAAAACCTATTCAGAGTAGGCAAAACCAAACATCTATGATATCAACAATACCAAACCTTCGGGCAAGGCTATGTCTTGCCTTTGTGTGCGTATTTTTCGGGGCATTCATTACAAATGCTCAGACAACGCAAACCTTTAACAATAACAATACTTTTACGGTTCCTCCTAATATCACGTCCATCACAGTTGAGTGCTGGGGCGGTGGCGGTGGTGGTGGTGGCACCAATTCCAATAATACAGCTGCCGGCGGTGGCGGTGGCGGTTCTTATGCAAGCAGCGTATTAAGTGTTACACCCGGACAAACATACACAGTTACTATAGGTGCCGCGGGAGCCTCAGGAGCTGCAACTAGTGGCGCAGGCGGCGCAGGTGGCACAACATGGTTTGGTACTGCAACAACAATAGCCGCACCCGGTGGTACAGGCGGTACAGGTGGTGCATTAGGTGCAGGTGGCGCAGGCGGTACCGGCGGAATCGGCACTATCATTTTTAATGGCGGCAGTGGTGCTGCAGGCGTTTCCAATGCCTCAGGCGGCGGCGGCGGCAGTGCGGGCTCCACTATGAACGGCGGAGATGCAAGCGGCAACACCGGTGGTGCAGCAGGTACTGTGGGCGGAGCAGCAGGAGCTAACGGCAAAACAGCCCAGGGTAACGGAACAGCAGGTACAGCGCCCGGCAGCGGCGGTTCGGGAGGCTACAGAAGCACAAGTGGCAACCGTACCGGAGGCGCAGGCGCAAAAGGAAGAGTAAAAGTAACTTACACATTCCCTGCCTGCAACGGCGTGCCGGATCATGTTACTATTTCCGGACCAGGCGGCGTTTGCCCCGGTGTCAGCTTTACACTTAACGCTACCATACCACCTTTAGGATTTGCAGGCATTACATACGACTGGCAAAGCAACGATGGCAGCGGATGGCAAAGTCTAGGCACCTCAACTGCAAGCCTTACTGTTAGCAGCGGTATCAGCATTCCTACAAGCTATCGCTTTGTAAGCAGCTGTACCAACACAAATCAGGCAGATACTTCCAATGTGGCAGCAGTTGCAATCAACCCGCCGAATCAATGCTATTGCAGTTCTTTATTTGAATTTGCATCAGACGGGTTTGAATATATTACCAACGTAACTTATGCCGGTATTAATAACACAACAGGCATAACAGCAAGTGGGGATGTAGCTGACTATACAGCGCAGGTAGGTAATGTAATTCCCGGCCTGTCGAATACAATATCCATTTCCATTGGCGGCACAGACTTTGACGACGACAATGTATATGTATATATTGACTGGAATCAAAACGGTATTTTAGGTGAATCCGGCGAACAATATACTGTGGCTACAGCTGTAAATACAGATGGTCCGGTCACCTCAACTATAACGCCACCGTTAGATGCTGTACCCGGCAACACACGCATGAGGGTGCAGGTGATTGCTTTTGAAGCTGATCCGGATCCTTGCGTTGATGACTTTTATGGTGAATCTGAAGATTATACTCTGAATGTAGCAACGCTTACTACATGTTCAGGCCAACCTGCTCCTGTTACCATAAGCGGCATTTCAACTATCTGCCCTAACACAGGTTTTACATTATCGGCAGCAGGAATGACCGCAGGCACCGGCATTACTTACGACTGGCAGTCTAACGATGGTAGCGGCTGGGTATCTACCGGCGGCAATACAACTACTTATACTTCGGCAGGTATTGCAGCACCAACACAATTCAGATTTGTAACTACTTGTACAAATAGTGGCAATAAAGACAGCTCTAATGTATTATCGGTAGCCTTGAATCCGGCTCCATTTTGTTTATGTACTGTAACTACAGCAAGTGCTGCAGACGAATACATTTCAAATATCTCTGCCGGAACGTTTAGTAACACCACTTCAGCAAATTACTACACAAACTATACCGGCCTCAGCCCATTAGGTACGGCTACTGCAGGTGCTACATTCGACATTACTTTTACAGCTACCAACCACTATGCAGAAGACCAGTTATATATTTATATGGATCAGAACCAGGATGGTATATTAACCGCTGCAGACATGATTGGCAGCTATACGGCATTTTCGGGTACAGGTAGCGGTTCCGAGACACATACCGTGTCTTGCGCAATACCTTCAACTGCTCTCGCAGGACTTACTTCCGTAAGAATAATGATGGGAGATGCAACCAATGGCGACACGTATGGTCCTTTGACCGCTGAACCATGTGCAAATTTCAATTATGGCGAGATAGAAGATTATAAGATAAATGTCTTTGTACCTACTTGCTTCCCTCCTTCAAACCTTGGAGCAACCAATATTACCACCTCATCTGCAGATTTAACATGGGATGCACCTTCAAGCGGAGTACCGTTGGGATATGAATATGTTGTAGACTTATCTGCAAACGATCCGGCAGGTGCAGGAACACCTGTAAGCATTCCGGGAGGCAGCGTTTCCACATTAAGCGGTTCTTCAACTTATTATCTGCATGTACGCACAAACTGCGGTAGCGGCGACTTCTCTTCGTGGGTTACTACAAGTTTCCAGACACCATTGGGTAATGACCTTCCCGGCGGAGCCGTAACATTAGTAGTGGGTGCCGGTTGCACAGGCGCAACTTACAGTAACGTAGGCGCTTCCTTTAATACCGGAGAACCCATGATTAGCTGTAATGGTTCACAGACAACAGCATCTACTGTCTGGTTTAAATTCCAGGCTCCTGCAAGCGGAATTGTACGTGCTTCAACAGATGTTGCCGGTAATGGTCTTACCAATACCAGAATGGCATTGTTCACTACTTCCAATCCCGGCGATCCAAATGATTTGGCAGCATACTCCATTATATCCTGCGATGAAAATAATGGTACGGTAATAGGTAATGCAGCAACTTTATATGCTTCAGGCCTGATAAGCGGAAACACCTATTATGTAGCGGTAGATGGCAGCACCGGTAATACAGGTACTTTCTGCCTGACTATTGACGAGGTGACAAACAGCATGATTGCACCGACCGGCTCATGCACGCAGTCTCCTACCGGACAAAGACCCGCGCCTAACACCACCTACACAGGCTGGACATCTCTTACGGATAATAGCGGCAGATTAATTGCAAATGTGAGACGTAATACAGCAGGCACTACAGGTACCGGAACATTTGCTCCTTATCTGACGGTTAATACAGGTGCAGAGCGTCAGACAGGCGGCACTTATTATCTTGACCGTAACTTCCGTATTACTTATAACAACGCTGATGTTACAACATTTGATGTTCAGTTCTTCTTCCTGAATACCGAACTTTCAGCTTTACAGGGAGTTGATCCGAATGCAGCCCTGTCTAATCTGAATGTAACACGTCAGACCGGAGAAAGCGGATGCAATCAGGATGTAGTAGCAGGAGAAGGTACCTTCAGCTTGCTTTCACAAACAGCAAACGGCACTGCTCCTAATGGATTCAGCTGGATTCAGGTGACCACACCCGGCTTCTCTAATTTCTATATCAGTAACAGCATTACACCACTTTATATCAAAGTAAGCGAGATTTCAGCTACAAACGTGGGTAATAAAAACAGGATAGACTGGAATACGGCTACAGAAGCCAAAGGTGATTATTTCACAGTTGAAAGAAGCCTGGACGGCATACACTATAAAGAAATCGGAACCGTATCAGCCAAAGGAACAGCTTCCGAATATACTTACTGGGATGCGCTTCCGGCAAATGGCGTCAATTACTATCGTTTGAAACTTACAGATATTGCGGGTAACAATGGCTATACCAAAGTAGTGACTGCTGAAGTAAAAGGAAGCAGGAACTTCAATGTGGAAGCTTATCCGAATCCGGCAAGTAACCAGGTTTCTCTGAAAGTGTTCGGCGTTCAGGGTGAAAATCCGGGTATTATCGTCAGTGACCTGACAGGTAAAGTGATAAGTAATGCTCACTTTAATGGCGATGCTACAACAATCAATATGAGTGGACTCGCACAGGGAGTTTACCTGATTAAATATGTTGACAGCAATAATTCACAGACAATTAAAATAACGAAGCAATAAACAGCCCCCTCCCTTAAATTGAGAAGGCTGCCATTCATGGCAGCCTTTCTTTTTTCCGGATAAATAAATCAACCCGCCACTTGCTTATTTTTATTCATCAGAATAAGCCCATACCCGATTAATAAATTCTTCAGAATATTCATCGGATTCCTTACATAACACCACATGAATTTAATAAACTCTTTATTCGTTTCACGCAATTCATGCTCAAACAATAAAATGATAAAACTACCGGAGGCATAAATCAAAAAGGCTATACAAAAAATGAACAAGGGCGATTTTTCAATCATTAAATATTCGATTCCCTTCAAAACTTTATACAATCCAAATACTGCAAATAAAATGTAGAGACTATAAAAAATAGCCGCACCAATGTAGTTAGGCTGTAAAATTGAATGAACACAAGTATCAACAACAAAGTAAACAGCTACTAAACTTAATACAATCAAAATCTGCTTTCTGTATTTTTTCTCAAACACATATTGATAGAAGTAAGAAGACAACAATAAAAATTCAACCAAAAAAAATAAATTACTTGACCACAATCTCTCAATATGCAATATCTTCAAAACAAACGCATTAATATCAAATGCAAAACAAGCAAGAGCATAATACCAGATTATGCCCTTGTTTATTCTTCCTGTCCACAAAGCAAAAAGAGGAGACAGATTTGATAGATATAAAATAATATAAGCTGCTATCATGCTATCTTACTGAAACAATTATGGGTAATCATTACTTACATCATAAACTTCCCATTTCCCGCCTGAAAAATAAACTTTAAATGGAATCAGGTATTTCTTTGTTGTAGGGTCATAAATGGCTTTAAAGACTTCAACTGAATCAATAGGATTCTTAGCAATTTGCTGCCAAAGTGCGACTGAATAATGTGCAGTGTTGGGTAGTGTTGCATTTACTGTTGAAACAGTATCGATGCTATAAGAAATCGCGCTGCAAGTCAATTTGATATATTTTCTGCAATCGGCAGTTCTTAACAAATCGCCTATTCCTGCATTATACCTGAAAACAGCATGACCGTTTCCACCATAGCCTGTCAATCTTTCAAATGTAATGCTATCAATGGTATGACAGTCTTTTATTTTTTGCAAACATGTATCATTGCCGCAATAATTAGCAGTGTCAGAGCAATAGCTTCCTACACAAGTACTTAACCTCATAATCCGCTCCTTTACAAGACTAAAATCTGCTTTATTAAAGTCAGTTGAATCAAGTACATCTTTTTCATCTTTCTTGGTTTTATTTATATATTGAATATTTGCAGAAATTCCGGACATCTTTTCAACCACAGACCCTGTCGGTGGTTTTTCCTCCGTGTTATCCCTGCAGGAACCTGCAAAAAGTAAAGCCATGCCGAAGCATAAAGCATAAATAATTTTTTTCTTGTTCATTGTTTTGGTTTTTAAGTTAATAAATTGAATTCATCATAAACATAGTAAGTTCCTATTTATTTCCCTAATGCCTGTGTTAAGTATTTTTGAACAATTAATATGATTTGCCTTTATTACTAAGGCTTTGACAATTTCTGACCTTTAAAAATCAGTAAAACTCCCTTCCATTTTCCGTATTTGTACGCATGCAGATTTGCACCTTACAAGGTCTTTATTTAAGCAATTCATCTTTGAATATATCCATTAAAAAACGATGAGCTGTACTTATATACAACCCATCGTTTCCAATATGACATTTCGCTAAGAAATTTAATTCACCAGTTTCATTTCCTTCAATAACCAACCTGCCTTACCATATTTGTCAATAATAAACATGACGTAACGGATATCTACAGAAATATTGCGGCTGACACTTGGTTCATAATAAAGGTCACTCATCGTGCCTTGCCAGATACGATCGAAATTGATACCGATTAATTCACCTTTGGCATTCAATACCGGGCTGCCGGAATTACCGCCGCTTGTATGATTAGACGCGATAAAATTGACAGGCATCACACCATTCGCACCCCAACGGCCATAATCTTTTGCATTATACAAATCACGCAACCCTTGCGGCACATTAAACTCTTCTACCGCAGGGTTAAACCTTGGCATCAAATCATCCAGTGTTGTCTGATAAATATTACTGCCCGGAATTTCAACACGTTGCACCGGCCCGTAAGTAAGGCGCAAAGTCTGGTTCGCATCCGGATAAAAATCTTTACCCGTATTACCATATTCCATCTGGCGACGCAGGTACATTCTGTTCATAGGCGCCAATCGTTTATTCGTACTCATCAAAACAGGATCAATGCTTTTCTTGCTGAACTCATCCACCGCAGCATAAATCTGATATGCAGGATCATCCTTTATTTCAGTAGAATCATTCTTATTCGCATTGTCCAGAATACGGTTCATTGCATCCTTACTCAATGCAATACTATGGCTGAACACGTTATTTCCCCATGAAGTAAAATTATTACCTGAATTATAGAAAACACCTTGCATTTTTGGCGCTACCACCTGAGAACCTTGCTGCATATATAAAGGCATCAGTACTTCAAACACCTTATGATCCGTGGCGGCATCATAATTTTTATAAAAACCATTTACCGCAGTCTTCATTTTCTGAAGGCTGTCAGACAAAGCAATACCGGAAACATCAGACCTGTAAAGATTCATTACCTTCTGCAAATAAGCAGTTTGCTGAATCACCTCTACGCCCATAACCGTTTCCCTGGTATATTCAGAAGCAATAAGCGCATTGTCGCTTCCGCTGATGGTAGCCTGCATTTGCGGCAACAACATCGCATCTCCGGGCTGATCGCCATGTCCGATAGCCGTAAGCTGGAATTTCTTTTCGAATTGTTGTTTCTTGCCAACAACATCAAATGTATTAAGACCTAAAACCTCACCCTGCCATTTTTTATATCCGTTGCTGACAGAAGCCTGCTTCGCAGCGTATTTCAAAAATACATCAGGATTATTACGCATAGCTTCGTCCCATACAGCCAGCTTCTTTTGGCGCGCTTCAATTCTGATAGGATCAATAATGTACTGAACCTGATTCAATTGATAAGAACTTAAATACTCCTGTGTTTGCGCAGGAAATCCATACACCATTGTAAAATCACCTTCCTTTACGCCGGAAGTATTGATACTGAAAAACTTCTTTGGCTTATAAGGAACATTATTCACATCATAATCGGAAGGTTTGTTGTTCTTATTTGCATAAACCCTGAACACACAAAAATCGCCCGTCATACGCGGCCACATCCAGTTATCCGTATCCGCACCGAATTTACCGATACCATTAGGCGGATTTCCCACCAGACGGATATCCGTAAAAGTCTCCATTACCGAAGCCCAGTATTGCAAACCGTTATAATAAGGTTTTACATCAGCATCAAGCCCTTGTATATTTTTATAAGCCCTTTGCAACTCTGCAATACGTTGTTTGATTTGTTCATTTCGTTGTGCTTCAGGCATAGTGTCATTAATGCCCTTCAACACATATTCTGTTACATCATCTATCCTTGTTACAATCGAAACAGTCAATCCCGCGCAAGGCAACTCCGTACTTTTATCCTTCGCCCAGAAACCATTAATCAGGTAATTGGCCGCATCAGTGCTTAAAGCCTGTACAGCGCTGTAACCGCAGTGATGGTTTGTAAGCAGCAAGCCGCTTCCTGAAATTAATTCGCCCGTACAGCCTTTTCCAAACAATACTACAGCGCTGTTAAGCCCTGTGCCGTCTGTGTTGTACAATGCCTCGACCGGAATTTTCAAACCCAACTTCTGCATGTCCGATTCCTGTCTTTTGAATTGCGATGGCTGCCACATACCTTCTTTTGCTTGCATGGGAACGGCAGAAATAAGACTCATTGCCAATGCAAAAACAGCCTTGGGATGTAAATATTTCATCATGTATTCTATTATTTTGGAAATAAAAATAGTAATTGTTTGCAGAATTTTCCAATAATCTTATTACATTAGCCAATCTTTTTAAGATTTCGGTAGCTATGCCATCGAAATCTTGAAAAACCGTATTATATTGTTCCATTATTCTGATATCATAAACTCAAGTATGAGCAAAAGATTACTATTACTTGCTTCGTCGTTATTGTCTTTTTTCATTCCTGCGGGGAAAACGCATGCTCAAACAGATCCTAATTTATTCAAATTACCGGACACTGTTTGTAACGGCCATGAGATAGTACCGTTCAACATTATCCAGACTGCTCAAAATTATTTTTGGACATTTTGCCCACCGAATTTAGCTTCAACACCTAACGGTAATAATATCGGACCCGTTCAGTCGGTTTCAAATACGCGCGGCATTGTAATGGCGGAAGACGACAGCTTTTATTATTCTTTCCACATCAACGCGAGCGGCGGTCTGGCACGTATGAAATACGCCAACGGCCTTAACGGATTGCCTTCTATGATTACCGGCATTGGCGAAGGTGCTGTTAATCCGGGTGGTATTTATCTTGTTAATAATGGCGCATGGCATTTATTTGAAGTAGCAGGAACAGATAACACTAATTCAAAATTGATTCGTTACGATTTTGGTCCCAACGGATTGAAATCATTACCTACAGAAGTAAGTTTAGGTAATATAGACGGTGCCTTAAACGGCCCTCATGAATTGTATATGGTAAAAGAAGATTCCCTCTGGTACGGTTTTACATTTACAAAAAATGAAGAATTACTCCGCCTTGATTTCGGCACAAACCTTACAGGAACACCCACGCTTACCAATCTCGGAAACATTGACGGGCACTTCGATGACGTTACATCCATTACAGGTATTCAGGAATTGGATAACTGGCATTTATTTATCACCAACAGAGCAACCAATAGCGTAAACCGTATTTCTTTCGGTAACAACCTTACCAATGTGCCTTTCGTTGTTGATTTGGGTACTTTAGGCAACCGTATTAAAGAACCTGTGGGAATTGTTATCACAAAAGACTGCGATTCTTATTATGGTTTCGTATTGAACTTCGGGACAGCAAGCCTTGTAACATTAAACTGGGAAGCCCAATCAATTGCAAATACACCTACCGCCGATAACAAAGGCAATGTAGCAGGATTTACAACCATAGCCAATATGAGTAATATCGGCAGGGAAAACGGCGCTATGTATATGCTGGCGACCAACGAAGATAATTCCATCAGCAAAATCATTTATCCTTCCTGCACCAATGCAACACCTGCTTTTTCAGATTTGCGTTTGCCTCCTTCATTTGTAATTGACGAGCCGGGTACATACACTGTATTCCTTACAATCAACGAAGGTTTACCAACTGTGCAAACCGATTGCGAACAAGTATATGTTTACGCACACACGCCTTTGACAATAAGCAATGATACCTTAATCTGTCAGAGAGACACCATTCAACTATCGGCCCTTTCATTAGATGCCGACAGCTTCAAATGGACACCTGATTATTATATCGATACCACAATGGGTCAGTTCGTTCACGTAAATCCGAACCTGTCCGTACAATATACAGTAACAACTTATTACAACTATAACTGTATCGTTAAAACCCCGATTAATGTAACAGTAAGTAAAATAGCTGCCGATGCGGGTCCTGACAGAATCGTAGGAGATGGTTCTACAACTATTCTTGGCGGTCCCGGTACCTCTCTTGGCACACAATATTCTTACGAATGGTTACCGGATATCGGCTTTACCGAATCCCGTTTCATGCCGATAACCAAAGTGAGGCCTCCTTACGACATCACCTACTACCTGAACATTACAAACTCAGATGGTTGTAAAACAATCGATTCCGTACTCGTACAGGCACCTTGCGATGACATTCATCTGCCAAACGCATTCAAACCAAACGGTATAGACGGTTCAGGCAAATTTGGTTTATTGAATCAGGAACTTGTGAAAATCAACTATTTCAAAATCTATGACCGCTGGGGTAAAGAAGTTTTCTCTACAACAGATCCTCACGGCAAATGGAATGGCACCGTTGATGGTAAAGACGCGCCAATGGGCGTTTATATGTGGGAAGTGGATGCCAACTGTGCCAATACACAGGAACGTTACCGAAGGTCGGGGAACGTCACATTACTGCGATGATAATTATATTCATATTAAAAGCTGCTTCCTCCGAAGCAGCTTTTTTTGTGCAGATATATCATTAATCCTTTGATTGGGAATTACATAGTCGTTGAACAATATATTTACAAGTCCTGCAAGGACGGCAGAAAACAGGATAGGGTGAAACCCTATCTGTTAACGATGATTTTACACCTATTGCTACCATGTTTTTACCCTTTCAAGGCTATATAAAACGACTTGAAAATTATTTCTTTTGCCCAAATGGGATATAGTTACCTGTCTGCTTTATTACATACACCATCCAAAAAGAGAAAGCAGCACTTTCATGCTGCTTTCGGTTTATATATATTATAAGTTACGCTCTTTTAGCTTACAGCGTTTTTCATAGCAGTTGCCCATCCAACCGGATCTTCCTGTTCAGAAGCATTATTCGCATTGAAATATTCCCAGCCCATTGCGCCTCCAATCTGACCCGAATATTTCGTGTTTAAAGTTTGTAAAGTCTGAGCTACCGTAGCAATAGCCACATAACCGCCGCCATCAGCCGGATTAGTCAGCGCCCCTCCTAAAATCTGGCTGGCAGAAAAGCCATTATCAATTATAGAATTATAATCATCAGGAGTTGACAAGCTGCCGAAGCCACTGTAAAACTGCACATTAAACCAATCGATACTATCCTTTATCGAATACCAGTTTATTCCTGAAAACGGATCATTGTTACCCGATTGAAGAGCCGAACAAACCGGCGCAGAAGTAATGTAAAAATCTGTCGGAAAATCTTTTCTTAAATCAGCAATCAGCTTTTCAATATCTGCCTGCGAAACCTGCTCCTCCACATCAAGATCCACACCCTGAAAATTATATTTCTTCAGCATATTGACAAACATCGGATAAAAAACCTCATAATTACCCTGACTGAAAAGAGTCGTATAAGCCCCGCCTGCACCGCCAAGCATAGCAATCAGCAATACACCATTCTGTTGTGCCGCTTTCATGTCCGCCCATAACGAATCAAACATCGGGTCTCCCGGCATATTATCATTAAGGTGGATATAAGGCAACGTAGGCTTCGTTTTTGACCAGCCGAAATGGAAAGAAGAAAGATTGATTGCAGTAAGGTTTGCATAACATTGCGGCAGCAAATTCAGATTTTCCTGCGATTGCAGATATACAACCACGCGGTTACTTGAGAGTGTGTTCATAGCTTGTAGTTTTTGTAAGACAAAACTCACCAATAAGAAACACATTATTAAAAGCACATACACCCATTTATACAATCAGGTGTAAATACTCATTCTCCCTACTGCTTTTTTAACAATCTCTGTTCCCCTTACTATTACTGAATAATACACCTCGATTGCCTAACTTCGTAAAGCTATGTTTAAGATAGAAAGACCATACCAGCCCGCGGGCGACCAACCGGATGCCATCAAAGAATTGAGCAAAGGCATTGAAGAAGGTGAAGCATTTCAGACACTATTAGGTGTAACCGGTTCCGGTAAAACCTTTACCATGGCCAATATCATTCAGGAGGTGCAAAAACCCACTCTGGTATTGACCCATAACAAAACACTTGTAGCTCAGCTTTATGGCGAGTTCCGGCAGTTCTTCCCCAATAACGCCGTAGAGTATTTTGTTTCCTACTACGATTATTATCAGCCCGAAGCATATATGCCGGTGAGCGATACTTATATTGAAAAAGACCTTGCCATTAATGAAGAACTCGAGAAGCTCCGTTTAAGGACTACAACTAACTTATTGAGCGGCCGCAGGGATATCTTAGTAGTAGCATCCGTAAGCTGCATTTACGGTATGGGTAACCCTACCGAATATGAAAACGGTATCATCCGCATCAACGTAGGCGATAACATTCCCCGTAATTCATTCCTCCACAGCATGGTCAACTCTTTGTATAACCGCAGCCAGGGCGACTTTACAAGAGGCACATTCAGGGTAAAAGGCGACACCGTCGATATTAACCTTCCTTATGTCGATTATGGATACAGAGTTACATTCTTTGGCGATGAAATTGAAGAAATAGAAAGCTTCGAAATAGAAAGCGGCAAACGCATCGGCAAAATGCACAACGCCGCCATCTTCCCGGCAAACATGTATATGGCGCCCAAAAACCAGATGGCCGCAATCATTCACGAAATACAGGATGAAATGATGGCACAGGTCGAATACTTCAAAAGCATCGGAAAACACATTGAAGCCCAGCGCATCAAAGAAAGAGTGAATTATGACATTGAAATGATTCAGGAACTCGGTTATTGCAGCGGCATTGAAAACTATTCAAGATTCCTTGACAGGCGCATGCCCGGCACAAGACCCTTCTGCCTGATAGATTATTTCCCAAAAGATTTTTTATTATTTGTAGATGAAAGCCACGTTACCATTCCGCAGATAAGCGGCATGTACGGCGGTGACCGTTCCCGCAAACTCAACCTCGTTGACTTCGGCTTCAGGCTTCCATCCGCATTGGACAACAGACCCTTGAATTTCTACGAATTTGAAACAATGCTGAACCAGACAGTATTTGTAAGCGCCACACCCGCCGCCTACGAACTGGACCATTCCGAAGGCGTAGTAGTAGAACAGGTAGTGCGCCCTACCGGCCTTTTAGATCCCCCTATCGAAATAAGGCCTTCTGTCAATCAGATTGATGATTTACTGGATGAAATTGATTACCGTATAAAGAAAGGCGACCGTGTATTGGTGACTACCCTAACCAAAAGAATGTCCGAAGAACTGGACAAATACCTTCAGAAAATCAATATCAACTCAAGATATATCCACTCGGAAGTAGATACCCTCGAACGTGTGGAAATATTGCGGAACCTGCGTTTGGGCAATATTGACGTATTGGTCGGCGTAAATCTTTTACGTGAAGGGCTCGATTTGCCCGAAGTATCCCTTGTAGCCATTCTCGATGCCGATAAAGAAGGCTTTCTGCGCGATGAACGTTCCCTTACACAAATGGCGGGACGTGCCGCAAGAAACGTAGACGGCCTCGTCATCTTCTATGCCGACAGGGTAACCGTAAGCATGCAGCGCACCATCGACGAAACTTCCAGAAGAAGAGAAAAACAAGTTGCATACAATGAGGAACATGGCATCACACCACATACCGTTATAAAATCCATTGAGCAAATCATGCAGCAAACCTCTGTATTGGATATCAAAGGTTTTAATGAAAACAGTCCTTATGCAACATCTGAAGATGCAGGCAATCTGAATATTGCAGCAGAAACAGAAGTAGCTTATCTTACCAGACCCGAAATTGAGAAAGCCATTGCCGCCACCAAAAAAGCGATGGAAAAAGCTGCCAAAGACCTTGATTTTATGGAAGCTGCCAGATTGCGCGATCAGATGTTCGGCTATCAGAAATTACTTGAAGGATTATAATCAACACTTTTAAAAAACTGATTAACATACACTTGCATCAGTTGCACAAGCCAAAGTAACGATTGCCCGAGTTACTTTCCGGTAAGTCTGAGCTATCATGAAGGTATGGTTGGGCTATCATGGATGATTGCTCCTGCTATCATGGAGGTATAGTCGGGCTATCATGGATGATAGCTCCTGTTATCATGGAGGTATGGTCGGGCTATCATGGATGATAGCTCCTGCTATCATGGAGGTATAGTCAGGCTGTCATAGATGATTGCTCCTGCTATCATGGAGGTATAGTCGGGCTATCATAGATGATAGCTCCTGTTATCACTGTAGTATAGTCAGGCTGTCATAGATGATAGCTCCTGTTATCATTCACGTATAGTCAGTGAAGAATTAGTAAGTCTGAGCTAACACAGAAGCATGCAATTTTTAATTAGTAAACATGAATATCAATAATTTAAATACCATTTCAGGATAAATAGGTATTTTATATGCCTTTAAGGCGATATTCATGCCATTATTTAGCAAAAACCGAATCCTCATTTAGAAAAACAGCCAAAAAACATATCTTCAATCTATAATTCCAACAACCCTTTATCATAATGAAAAACATCCTCATCCTCTTCTTTGCCCTTTTATTTAACACAACAATTCATGCACAGACCATCAGTTATGAGGATTTTAAAGCAATTATACCCTCCATTGAAAAAGAAGACTTTAAAGAAACATTCGATATAACTAACAAACTCCTTTCAACTACCCAAAACGATTCATCCGAATTAAGAGGAATTGTTATTTACATGAATATATTTTCATCCGCAGGAATGGTTACATCCGATCAGATGACATACGATGCCTTTTCGAAAAATGCGCAGAAATACCTCGGTCAGCAACTTGTAATGCCCGCCCACCCCTGCATCGATAGTTCGGCAAACGGATTTAATTCCCTGCAGTTCATCACAAAAAACGGCACCATCCAGGGCACGACCACCACTTCAAACAATACACAGACAAACATCCTTTGCTTTGAGTATTTTAAATTTGCCGCGCCAGTCAATCCTGCCGACTTTATCGGAAAAGATGTTCGCTGCGGCGGAATTTTGACATCCGTCGAACCAAACCCAAACAAATCCAAAATCTGGATTTGCAGGCTGCATTTCGACAATGCATTTGCAAGAACCCTCAATTAAGATATAAAATAGCTGAAATACGGGATAATTAAATTCGGCAACCCACACACCACAAGTCCTGAAAGTACGACATAGAAAAGGATAGGGTGAAACCCTATCTTGAGGACAACACATAAAAGGATATGCTAAAGACCCTCTATTAAATTTCATAAATACCCCGTCTAAAAAAAATTACAGGGCAAAATGAAGCTATAATTAGATAATAACCCTATTTTCGCAGCCACTTATGCCCAAGTGGCGAAATTGGTAGACGCACTGTGTTCAGGTCGCAGCGTTCGCAAGGATGTGCTGGTTCGAATCCAGTCTTGGGCACCCAATAAAAAGGGCCGGATTATTCCGGCCCTTTTTTTATCACAACCACCTTGCGCCGCCGCGAGAACTAAAGTCATACAAAAGCCTTATTGTACCTGCACCTGCTTAACAAAAAAAATTGTCGCTATTAGACGACAATTTTCATTTTTAAACCAAAACAAGCACCACACTATTTTTATATTACAGAAACAACAATCCCCCATTGCTTCTTTCTGTATTCGGTTTCAAATATAGAGCAATGACCATTTCTTCATAACATTGTTTTGAGAACGGGCTATATTTCTTGATAACGTATTTTCCGGAAGCAAATTCAATAGTATTACCCCTGCCAACACAAACAAAATACAGATTAGCTCAACTTGCTTATAGTAAAATTGCCGCAATAATGCGGCAATTTTCATTTTTACAAAAAAGACAACACACACTATTTTACAATAACCAGTTTCTGGGTTCCCTTTGTTCCTGCAACATTCAGGTTTACAAAATAAAGGCCGTCAATCAGGCTATTCGTATTCATTTCAATCAATTGTTTACCAACCTGCAAAACCATTTCCTTTGACAGGATAGTTCTGCCGCTGATATCAGTAATAGTAATAACAGTTGAAGCATTTGCTGTCTTATTATCTACCATCGCAGTGAAACTTGTTTTCGTAGGATTCGGATAAATAACAAAGCCCAACTTGTTCACGTTTCCGGGATTAGTAATACCTGTAGGCTCTTTCAGCGTATTCAACACACCGTTGGTAATAACCGGTTCGTTATAATCAAAATAGATACCCGCTTTATTTTTGATCTCGGTTCCGTAAGGAAGATTTGGTTTCAATTTGATGCTGTAAACAAACATACCATTACTACCCGCCTCATCATTCATCTTTGCAGGCAACTGTATATTACTGAACGTATATTTCAACACTCCATTTTCATCAATGGAAATACTTGCATTATGCGAACTGGAGATAGGCCTTAACGACTTCCAGTCAAGCTTATCACTTAAAGTATCAATCACCACAACATTCTGTGCGAAATAAGTTCCCTCATTCTGGAAATGCACCATATAATTCAAAGTAGAATCATTGCGGGAAATATAACCCGGAATACCCTGTCCCTGTGTATTTACCTGCATGAAATTAGGATCATAAGAACTTACAATCGTTTCTGTAACATGGTTTATATTATTCCACGGTGAATAATCATTAACCCATGTACTCATCGGGCCGCTGTAAACCGCAGAATCATCAAATACAACACTTGTTCCCAATGGAATATTAGTTGGTACATTATAGCTTAATGTAAATTGCTGATAACCGCCCGGAGCCAGCGTTGGGAACGTATTGCCCGAAGTGGAATAATAATTGGAGGCAGGATTTGCAAATATGCCTGATGGTGAGAAAGTTGCCGCACCAATCTGTCCGTCTGTCTTAAGACCTGCAAGAATAGTAGATTCCGGCACCGTTCCCTGATTGCTCACAACACATATCTGTTCATGCGAATTACCAGGTACTGCACCATTGGTATGCCACAGGCTGATATGAATATCATGCAAAGGCGTAACAGCATCCGCAAAATTTACTGTTTGTACACAACCCGAAGCCGCTACCGTAGTAACAGAAATATTATTGCTCTGACATGCTGCCAAAGGATAAGATGCAAGAATAGTTTGTGAAACACTATAAGTTCCGGAAGGCACCTTAAATGAATATTCGCCATTACTATTAGTGTACGTATAACCCATTCCCGAACAGTGCATCTGAATATTGGCAATCCCCGTTTCACCCGCATCCAGGATACAATTGCCATTTGCATCATTATATACCTTACCTGAAATAGTACAATAACAGCTATTGCTTGTCTGGCTATTCGTAATATAAGCAGATTGATCTGCAGTACAGCCATTGGCATCTGTTACATACAAATAATAAGCGCCCGTATGCAGCCCTGTTATATTTGCAGTACTTTGCCCGCTGCCCCAGCTATAAGTATAAGGTGCCGTTCCGCCCCATACTGTAGCATTAATGCTTCCGTCATTGCTGTATAAACAGGAAACAGGTGTTGATGCCAGACCAATATGAACAGGAGAAGAAGCTTCAATCTGACGGTATTTGGTAACAGAACAACCATTGGCATCCGTAATCGTTACATTATAATAACCAGCAGGCAAATTCGTAGGATTGTTCCCGGAAGCAGCAGGATTGCTCCAGCTATATGTATAAGGCATTGCACCACCCGAAGGGGTTACCGTAATACTACCGTTAGATTGCGTACACATAGCATTTGTTGCAGTTAAAGTCGCATTGATGACAGTCACCGGATTTACAACCACTGCACCATCCCGTACACATCCGTTTGCATCTACAACATGAAAATAATAAGTACCCGCAGAAAGATTATTTGCAGTAACCCCTGTCTGAGCCGGGAATGTACTCCAAGTAATAGTGTAAGGAGCAGCACCACCGGTCACATTCAATGTGGCAGATCCCGTAGGACTTGCACATGCGCTTGATGTTGAAGTGTAAGTTACATTAACAGGCGTGGAACTACCTACATATACACCCGTAGACCCCGTACATCCGTTTGCATCCGTTACCGTTACATTATAAAGACCGGAAGAAAGACCCGTTGCACTTTGTGTATTGGCCCCGTTACTGTAAAGATAACTGTAAGGCGTTACTCCACCCGAACCGAATGTAATGATAGAGCCATTATTTTGTATGCACGTTGCAGCTGTAGGCGTTGCATTTGCATTAATAGTAACGGCCTGTGTAACATGCTTGTCCTTTGTGCGCTGGCAACCCTGCGCATCTGTAACAGTTACAAAATAATTACCCTGTGTAAGCCCTGTAATTGAAGAAGAAGTTGCACCATTAGACCATAAATAAGTATAAGGCAACATACCTGTACCCGTAAAACTGCCCACAGTTGCAGTACCATTGGTACAATTGGCAGCCGTAGCAGAAACAGTATAGTTAAATGCTGCCTCCGAATGCACAAAAATAGAATCATAAGGATTATTAAAAGAGCCTGATATACATCCGTTGGCATCAGTAATAATAATCTGATAAACACCATTCGGCAACGAAGCCGGATTTGAAGTGCTTACGATAGTAGAAGACGCATCGAGCCATTGATAAGTATAAGGTGCAGTTCCGCCGGTAACGGTAGCCGTGGCAGATCCCAACGCCGGGCAAATAGCATTCGCAGTCGCCACCTGATAAGAAAAAGGAGCTGCCCCCTGGAAGATACCATCCTGGCCCTGACCCGCAGAAGTACTTGCTATTACAGTTACCGCAATGCCCGAATAACCCGTCAATACATCAGAAGTTCCCGTCACGCCCGTATGCGTAATCGTCGTTCCGTTAGCCAGATGCCACGATACCGTCAGAGGAGGGGTTGGGTTATTAAAACTTGCAGTAAGAATACCATCATTATTACAAGGCGGTTGAGTCAGCACAAAAGTTACTTGCGCCATAACAGACTGTGCCATAAGCACAAAGCCCAGTCCTGTTAGCAGTGAATAAAGTTTACGTTTCATAAGATGATTATTTGCGTGAAAAGAATGGTTGTTCGTCTCCTATGACAACCATTTAACATTTTTACCCTTAGTCATTCCCTCTTTTCTTTTAAATAATTATAAGCAGCCATAAGACAAACCATTTATGAAACCCCGTGTTATAAAACCAAAAAACAAGCATTCCTTATTTCTTTAGTTATTCCAACCCAAGCCTTGTAAAAAAATGGGTGTAAATTTGTCCTCCCCTTTCGCACTAAAAATCTTAATTTTCAATTCAAATTCCCGGATATGAGTAAAGCCTTTATATTCCTGCTGTCATTGGTTACCTTTCTTGACCTCAAAGCATCAGCACAACAATTTGAATTCAGGAATAAATGGGTAGACAGCGTCTATAACAGTATGTCCGAACAAGAAAGAATCGGACAGCTATTTATGGTGGCTGCCTACAGCGGTGGCGAAAAAGCCAATGCCGCCGATATTGAAAAGCTGCTGAAAGCAAGGCAGATAGGCGGCGTAATATTTATGCAGGGCACACCTGAAGCCCAGGCCAGGCTTACAAACCAGTGGCAGGCATTAAGCCCCGTAAAACTACTTATAGGCATGGACGCAGAATGGGGACTCGGTATGCGCCTTACAGGTGTAAAGAATTTCCCCCGCCAGATGATGCTCGGCGCTACACACGACACTGCATTGATGTATGAAATGGGAAGCGCTATAGCTGCGCAATGCAAACGTTTAGGCGTACACATTGATTTTGCACCCGTAGTAGATGTCAATAACAATCCCGCCAATCCCGTTATCAATTTCCGTTCATTCGGCGACGATAAAGAATGGGTTGTAAAACTCGGCATTGCATACATGAAAGGCCTGCAGGACAATGGTATTATGGCATGCGCCAAACATTTTCCCGGACACGGAGATGTTGCCGTAGATTCTCATCTCGATTTGCCCGTAGTCAATAAAACAAAAGCACAGTTAAACGAACTCGAATTATATCCCTTTCAGAAACTCATTGCCGCCGGTATAAAAAGCGTAATGGTAGCACATTTAAGCCTTCCGGCATTAGATACCACACCCAATACACCCTCCACCCTCTCTAAAAACATCATCACAGGTTTATTGAAGACAGAAATGGGCTTTGGAGGTTTGGTGTTTACAGATGCTCTGAACATGAAGGGCCTTACCAAATACTATCCCGATGGCGAAACAGACCTGAGAGCATTCCTTGCAGGTAACGATGTATTGCTTTTTTCTCAGGATGTACCATTGGCTATAAGTAAAATTCAGAATGCAATAAAGTTTGGAACCGCTACCGAAGCTGATCTGGAAGTAAGAGTTAAAAAAATACTGGCAGCTAAATACGACGCAGGACTAAATAACCTTACAGCCGTTGACGAAAACAACGTGACCGCCGATCTTAATGCCAAAAGCAATGCCATTATAGAAAAAATTTCAAGAGCTGCAATTACCTTAGTAAAAGACAGGGACAAAACCCTCGATAAACTAAAACTGAAGAATGTAAAAGTGGCTTACATTAATGTGAACGGCACCAACGCTGAAAATCAGCTCTTAACACAATTGCAAAAGAAATTTCCGAAACTTCTAACGCAAACCCTTCCGTCTAATAGCAACACTAACGACGCAGCTCAGTTATTATCGAAAACAAAAGCAGCAGATGTTATTATCATAGGATTACACAACCTCGCATTGTATCCCGGCAAAGAAGGCAATTATGGTCTGGATAATGTGCAGATTGCTTTCCTGCAACAGCTTTCCAAAAATAAAAATGCCATATTCGCAGTTATGGGCAACGCCTACGCGTTAAAGAACATCTGCAACGCCGGCAGCATAATTGTCGGCTACGAAGATGATACCTACACACAGGAAGCTGCATTTGAAGTAATGACCGGCGTACTGAAAGCGAAAGGTGAACTGCCCGTTAAACCCTGCAAATAAATTTCAAAACTTATAATTACTAAGTAACATTGGTAAGCCTTTCGCGTTATGTGAATATCGCATAACATTCCCGAATCCGGAATACAACCGTAATTATTAAAAATATTTCCCTGATGCAAAGAATCCTTTTTTATCTCTTATCCTTTTGCCTGCTGTTTTCAAACGCACCCGTCTTTGCACAAAAGACAAAGCATAAAACAACACATGCCAAACGTGTTTCCTCAAAGAAGAAACCGAAAGGAAAGAAAACCAAGGGGAAAACCAAGCTTGTAACCGATGCAACAACACTGTCCGATGTAGGCGATTTTGAAGAGGCACACACCTTATATGGGAACGGTTCCGGAAATGCAGCAGCTATTGTCAATCCTGAAGCCATCAATACCCTCAACATTTTCATTAATAATTGCGTCAATCAGGGTGTATTCCCCGGTTGCCAGATTCTTGCAGCCAAAGACGGCGAGATTATTTATAAAAAGAACTTCGGCTACTTTACCTATGATAAATCTCAGCCCGTAACAGACAGTACCCTATACGATATTGCCTCTGTTACAAAAGTTGCCGCTACCACATTAGCCGTCATGAAACTGTATGAAGAAGGGAAAATCAATCTCAGCAGTTATCTCAAAAATTACCTTCCCTTTACCATCGGTACCGATAAAGAAAACCTTACCATACGCGAATTGCTACTGCATCAGGCAGGATTAAAAGCATGGATTCCATTTTATAAAACAACACTCGACACCGCTACCGGAGGCCCGCGCAAAGATTTATACCACATAAGCGCAGATACTTTATTCAGGACACCCGTTGCAGCCAACGATTTTATTTTAAATACTTACAGAGATACCATCTGGAAAGAAATCCTCGCAAGCCCACTGGAGAATAAGGGACGATACGTTTACAGCGACCTTGATTTTTATTTTTTGCAAAAAGTAGCAGAAGCCGTAAGCGGTAAACCATTGGCTCAATACGTTTATGAAAACTTCTATCAACCTTTAGGATTGAAATACACCATGTTTAATCCCTGGAGAAAAGGCCTTACAAAACAATGTGCGCCAACTGAAAATGATCAGTACTTCCGTTTTCAATTAATACAAGGCTACGTGCACGATCCGGGAACGGCCATGCTGGGCGGTATTGCAGGCCATGCAGGCATATTCAGCAATTCAAAAGACATGGCAGTTATCCTTCAGATGCTTATTAACGGCGGCACCTATAAAGGACGCAGATACCTGAAAACATCTACATTACAGACCTTCACAGGATTCAACAGCGACATCAGCCGTCGTGCATTAGGGTTTGACAAACCAAATAAAAGCAAAGGCGATGGTGGCCCTGCATCCGATCTTTGTTCCAAAACCACATTCGGTCATCAGGGATTTACAGGCACCTGTGCATGGGCAGACCCTGAAACAGGCATCACCTTTATATTCCTGTCCAACAGAGTAAACCCGACTGCAGACAATAATCTCATCAATACTTTAGGTGTTCGTACAAAAGCGCAAACCTATATCTATCAGGCATTGGGCTATGGCAAATAACAAAAAGACATTAGTAGTTATCGGCGGCGGTGCTGCAGGATTTTTTTGCGCCATCAATACAGCCATTCAAAATCCTGCCCTTCATATTATACTGCTGGAAAAATCCACAAAGCTTTTAAGCAAGGTAAAAATAAGTGGCGGCGGACGTTGTAATGTTACCCATGCCTGTTTCAGTATCAGCGAAATGTCTAAAAAATACCCGCGTGGCGAAAAGTTTGTAAAGAAGACCTTTCATCAGTTTTTCACCAGCGACACCATAGAATGGTTTGAATCAAGAGGAGTAGTCTTAAAGGCAGAACAGGACGGACGCATGTTTCCGGTTACCGATGACTCGCAAACTATAATCGACTGTCTGTTAAACGAAGCGCGTAAATATAATATCGACATCAGAATGAATGCGGATGTACAAAGCATCCGTAAGGAAGAATATGAATTTGAGTTACAACTAAAAAATCAGAAAACATTACAAGCAGATTTTATAACCATTGCCTGTGGCGGCTTTCCAAAGAGCAGCATGTTCGATTGGCTGAAAGATTTAGGCCATACCATTGAAGAACCCGTTCCTTCTCTTTTTACGTTTAATATACCAAAGCATCCTATTGTGGAATTAATGGGTATCAGTGTTAAAGAAGCACAGGTAAAAATTAACGGTACAAAATTAAAAGAACAGGGGCCTGTCCTTATTACACATTGGGGTCTCAGCGGTCCTGCCATACTGCGTTTAAGCGCATGGGGCGCAAGAGAGTTGCAACAAAGAAACTGGGACTTTACTATTCAGGTTAATTGGCTGCCAACCTTCAATGAAGAAACATTACGGGAAGAAATATTATCTCAAAGAAAAATACTGGCTTCCCAAAAAACTATCAACAAAAACCCTTTTGGCCTCCCTTCCCGTCTTTGGGAATTTCTATGCACACAATCCGGCATTGATGAAAATATACGCTGGGCAGAACTTCCCGCCAGGGAGCAAAACAAGCTTATCAAAAACCTTTGTGCTTACGAATTGGAAGTAAAAGGTAAAACAACCTACAAAGAAGAATTTGTAACAGCAGGCGGTATCCTCCTTGGTGAAATAGACGCTAATACTATGATGAGCCGCATTATTCCCGGTTTATATTTTGCCGGAGAAATACTGAATGTCGATGGCATTACCGGCGGCTTCAATTTTCAGAATGCATGGACAACAGGTTTTATTGCAGCAAAGCACATTGCCGCATCTTAAAAATATTTTTTTACGCCCGGGCAACCTTTATTCTTCAGCCTGCATTTATATATATACTACAGTAGTTAAACAAAACAAACCTTAAAAATTACAACAGCCATTTTTATGACTGAAATACAACTTATCGAAGCCTGCAAACGAAAAGATTCTTTTGCACAACGGATGTTGTATGAGCAGTGCGCAGATATGCTTTTTATGGTTTGCTTACGGTATGTAACCAATAAAGCGGATGCAGAAGAGTTGCTTTCAGATTGTTTTGTAAAAGCTTTTAAAAATATAGATTCATTCAGCTTTACAGGGGTCGGAAGCCTCACCGCATGGCTTCGGAAAATAGCTGTCAATGAATGCCTGATGTTTCTGAGGAAGAAAAAAGAGCTTGTTATTTCCATAGATGAATATCCGGTATTGGACAATGTCTTTCAGGAGGAAAATGTATTTCAAAATTTACATGTTGCCGCTATCCTAAAAAATATACAAACGCTGCCACCCGGTTACCGGACTGTTTTCAACCTGTTTGTTTTTGAAGAAAAAGGACATAAAGAAATAGCATCAATGCTGAACATATCAGAAAATACATCCAAATCGCAACTCTTCAAAGCCCGCAATATGTTGAAAGAAATGCTCGCCAAAAACAATTAACCATCCTTAAATAGTAAAAGATGAAAAATGATTTTGATAAACAAATAAAGAATCTGCTGGATGGAGCGAGTGCCGCCGATGCAGGTTTTAATTTGGATAAAAAAGCCGTCTGGGACAGAATTGAATCAAAACAACAAACAAAAATTATTCCTTTTAAAAAATGGATAAGCCATGCCGCAGCTGTTATTATAGGCATTTTGCTTTGCCTGCCTTTCTTATTTCATTCTCAAAAAGAAGTGATTAAAACAGTTACAGTAACAAAGACAATTCCTTCTATTCAGACAATCAGTGATACTGTTTTCGTCGTACAAAACACGACACAAAACACAATAAATCAAAACAACACTTTGCCTGAAGTTAAAAAAACAATATCTCCCGAAACCGTTGCCGGTACAGCATCGCAGCCTAAGCAGGAAAATAATAACAAAACAGATGTGACACAGACAAATAACAGTCAACAATTAATAGCAACAGCAGAAGTGCCAAGGCCAAAAGTTAGAGTATTACATCTTGTAGATATGGAGAATGAAAATGCCATTCCTCAGACAAAGCAGCCGGAGAATTATGCTTTATTCAATAAAATAATTATTCCGGGTCATGCAGACGATAAATCCGAAACCATTTCAATGATAGTAAGTAATCAATTTTTCAATTCAAAAAATTAATATTCAATACCATGCAAAAAGTCAGTCTTTTATTAATTGCTTTCTTATGCCTATTTAGTGCTACACATGCTCAGGGATTATTTGGCGACCCCGATTTAATGTCTATGGATATGCCTGATCCAAACAAAAACCTGTATAACATAAGTCCCGATCAGTATAATCATCATTTCGAATATCAATTGCCAAATGACGGAATATTGAAAATAGATTTCCTGAGACTAAGCGATTGGGGAGATAAAAATATGCTTTCTCAGATAACTGACATCGCTGCAACACAAGTACAGCAATTAAAAGATTCGTTCAGGTCAGATTATTCAGAAAAATTACTGGAAATAAATATCCCCATCAATAATAAAGTGCTGTCTTTAAACTATAAAGAAGATGAAAAAAACAAAAATCAACTGGCTTATAAAGACGGCTCTTATTATCAGCTGAAAACAGGTTTTGATACCATCCGTATCGTAAAAAATGTATCAATAAAAACCAAGCCTATTATAGATTCCGGTCTGGTGCAGATACAATATACATTTATCCTGAAAGATATTAATGATATAGCGCAGTTAAAAAGTGACCCTGCTTTGATGGAAAGATTAGGAAACATAACCGATTCTGTTATTAACGAGAAACGAAAAAGCTGGAACAGACAGGATGCCACTTCACACAATCTTACATTTGCAGTTGATGCCAATAATGGAGATTCTCTGGCAATATTGAGAGGAAACAGGCCAGCTTACGGCGGACATTTCGGATTGTTCCTGGGCTTTGGCGCCATAGTTTATAATAATTCCATTTCGCCTTATGTAGAAACAACATTTGCCTATCTTATTCCTACCAGAGGTAAAATGCAAGGCTTTGCCGGAGTCAATTTTAGCGGCTTCGGAATGCGTTCTTCCACCTCAACACTAAAAACTACGGTCGGGTTTTACAGGTCCTATAATGCCGAAATAGGTGTATGCAAGAAAAGCATGGGGCTAATGCCGCAAAAAACTTCCCTTCTGATTGGTATAATGGACATCAAAGATGAAAAACCTTTGTTTAATCTGGGTTTCAATTTCGGCATCAACCGCTTTGCATCAGTCGGCTTTAATCTGGCGGGGAATTTCAAAAAAGAAGATAAAGGCGGCAGGTACGTTTACGGTGTTAATTTCAAATTTAACCTGTAAGATTAACAATTGCTAATTAAGTGAAATAAAAAGGGTTTCAGTTTTAAAAACTGAAACCCTTTTATAATTATTTGACTTTTCTTTCCTGATACATCACCTTGATAAGACCATCTGCCAACCCTATTTTCGGCACATAGATCTCTTCGGCCCCCGCCCACCGCATCACAGAAGTATAGATTTGCAAAGCAGGTACCAATACATCGGCGCGGTCCTGACGAAGATTGTAAATATGCATTCTTTCTTCCACCGTACTGCTGTTCAATTCTTTATAATAATCCTTTAAAAGTTCTAAAGGAAGCGGCTTTCCTTCTTTTCGTTTGGAAATGGAAAATATCTTATTGATGTTACCACCTGAACCGATAGCGTGAACAGTAGGATAATCTTTCGTATGTGTTTTTACAAACCACTTCATGTGCTCCCATTGTGATTCCGAGACTTTATCACTCAACATACGGATAGTACCGATATTGAATGACTCCTTAAATACAATCTGATTTCTGGAAAACAAGGTAAGTTCCGTACTGCCACCACCAACATCAATGTATAAATAACTTTGATCGTCACTCAGCTTTTCCGCAATATGTGTCTCATAAATGATATTAGCCTCTTCTCTGCCTGAAATAACACTGATTTCAATGCCTGTTAACTCTTTAACCTTTTCAACAATAAGAGGAGCATTACGCGCATCGCGCATGGCCGATGTGGCGCAGGCTTTTACGGCCTCCACATTATATACCTTCATGAGCAACTGATAGGAACGCATCGTATCAATCAGTTTCTCTACCTTCACCGGAGATATAATCCCTTCTGAAAACACATCGAAACCCAGGCGTAACGGAACTCTCAGCAAATTAAGCTTCGTATAGTCAATCGTACCGTCTTTATATTCCGACACTTCTGTAATCAATAAACGGACAGCATTGGAACCAATATCAATAGCAGCTAAAATCAACGCGATCTAAATTTATTTTGGTTTGTAAAACGAACTACAAACTTAATCTTTTATAAAATGCTTTTCAAAAATAACAAACCTAAATCGCTATTGTTTTCTTAAAAAGATAATCATAGGTTTCCACCTGAGAACGTATTTCCGGTTCATCGTCATCTGCTTTTACATAATCATTTTTTTGATTATTATCCAATACCCTACCCTTCACATTTTCCGACAACTGGATATTCAAAATATCGATCAGCTCTTTGGATATTGCTTTATCAAAGATTGGGCAGGCAGCTTCAATGCGATGGTCGAGGTTCCGTACCATCCAGTCAGCAGAAGAAATAAATACTTTGGCATTGCCTCTGTTATGAAATACAAATACTCTTGCATGCTCCAGGTATTCGTCAATAATACTCAGCGCTTTTATACTGTGAACAAAAGTTTTTTGCTTTGTCAATACACAACAAATACCCCTTATAATCAGGCTTACTTTAACTCCTGCTTCCGCAGCTTCGTACAATTTATGAATTAAAGTTCCGTCAACCAGACTATTCATTTTTAGTATCATAGAGGCTTCTTTCTTGGCCAGGGCATTTTTTATTTCCTGATCAATCAAGGCAACAAAGGAGCTGCGCATATTTAAAGGAGCTACCGCTAATGTTTTACAAGCTTTAATCTGGTTCACCCTCGCGGAAGGGTTTTCAAGGTAATTGAATATCCTTGCCGCATCGCTCAGTATTTTCCGGTTGGATGTCAGTAAACAATGATCTCCGTAAAACCTTGCACTGCTTTCATTAAAGTTACCCGTGCTTACAAAACCATATTCTTTGGTATGTTCAAACTCCCTTTTTCTGATCAGACATAATTTAGCATGTACCTTTTGATTAGGCAATCCCAGAATCACTCTTACACCTTCATCTTCCAGCTTCTCTTTCCATTTCATATTGGCTTCTTCATCAAAACGGGCACGCAGCTCCAGCACTACCATTACATCTTTTCCATTACGTACAGCATTAATCAGCGCATTGGCAATTTTTGAATCTTTTGCCAGACGATAGCAGGTAATTTTAATACTCTGAACAAACGGATCGATCGCTGCTTCCCTCAATAAATCGATTATAGAATCAAACGAGTGATAAGGGAAATTCAACATCACATCCTGATGATTCAACACATCCATAATACGGCATGGTTGTATCAAAGAAGGATGTACAAATGGCTTGGAACGAGGTACAAAATCACTGAATACGGTCGGCGGGAAATCCATAAAGTCTTTAAAGTTATGGATACGTCCTCCCGGTATAAGGTTGTCCTTTTTGGAAAGATTCAATCGTTTAGTAAGATAGGCCAGCAATCCCGGATCAATATTTCTGTCATAAACAAACCTTGTCGCCTGTCCTTTTTTCCTGTTTTTGATTCCTTTTTCTAATTCCTGAATCAGATTTTTATTAACATCATAATCCAGTTCAAATTCGGCATCACGTGTTACTTTGATAACATAACTGAGAAAACGATTAAAACCAAATGCAGCAAACAGATTCGGAAGATTACAACGTATAATGTCTTCCAGTAAAATAATATCCCTTGTATCCTTTTCGGATGGCAACAGGATAAATCTCGACAGTGATTTAACAGGCACCTCAATCAATGCATAACGTTGCATCATTGGATTTTCGTTACTACCTAAAACACATGCAAGATATATAGCGTTATCTTTTAAAAGCGGGGTCTGCGGGATACTTTCAACCATCAATGGTACAATCTGCGTACGCACCCTGTCTTCAAAATAAGCCTTAACGTAAGTAAGCTGCTTGCTGCTTAGTTGTTTTTCATTCTTAATAAAAATATTTTGCTTTGTCAGTTCGCGGATAATGCTTGCATAAGTCCTGTCAAATTCGGCGCCTTGTTCCAGAACCTTTGCCTGTATAGCTTCCAGTATCTTTTCAGGATGTTGTTCCAGATGCATTTTAGCCATCTTTCCCATCCGTACCATCTTATTCAAAGCGGCAACCCTTACCCTGAAAAACTCATCCTGATTATTTGAAAAAATACCTAAAAAACGAAGCCTGTCATATATATGTACTGAAGTATCTTTAGCTTCCTGCATTACCCTGTCATTGAATGACAACCAGCTAAGGTCACGGATAATGGGAGCATCTTTCTTTCTTTTCATGCAGTCAAATTAGAATAACTATTCCGGCAACATTTGGTTCAATGTTACTGTTTAAATATAGGCAAAAATATTTTTTGCTTAACACATCCTGTATTAACTTTTCATCAATTTTTAAAAACAAATAACATTTCATATTAATAGACTATATGTTCATAACCAACCTTCACTCGACATTCGACACAAAATGCATATTTTTGAAAACATAAAAACAGCTATGCGCTTCTATTTTGTTCTTATTTGTGTATTGGCAGCAGGTATTACCCATGCGCAAAAACACACCAATTCAGCTTTTAAAACTTATCGCCAACAATATAAAAACGACCTTTATGAAATAATTAAAGAAGACACTGCACACATTGCTTTTTACGATTTCAATCCTGCTATGGTTGTAAAAGCAAAAGTCACCTTACTAAAGAATGAACCTGTGTTTAAAATGACAACTTCTTCGGGCAAAACAAAGGACGCACAGAAGTATGCCTTATTGGAATTTTCATTGAACGGTAAGCCTTTCCGGATATTTGCTTATCAGTTGCTGATGCTGAAAAATAAGGCTGAAACAGCAGATGATTTATTTGTACCCTTTACGGATCTTACCTGTGGTAAAACTTCTTACGGCGGTGGCCGTTATCTGGATTTCAAATTAAAAGACATCGTAAATAACCAATTGATTATTGATTTCAACAAAGCCTATAATCCTTACTGTGCCTTTACTTCAGGCTATAACTGCCCCATTCCACCGAGGGAAAATGACATACCTTTTGCTATTAAGGCAGGCGAAAAATATAATGCTGACAAATTCAAACATTAAAAAACACAAACAATTATAGATGAATAATATATTGCTAAAGCCATTTGATACAAAGTACGAGAGTGTGCCATTTGAGCAGATTAAGAATGAAGATTACAAACCTGCAATATTGGAGGGCATTGAAAATGCAAAGAAAGAAATTGATGCTATTGTAGACAACAGCGAAGCCCCGACGTTTGAAAACACACTGGAAGCATTGGAACATGTGGGCAAACAGCTGAACAGAGTAACAGAGGCTTTCTTCAATATTACTTCTGCAGAAACCAATGACTATCTGGAAAAAGTGCAGGAAGAAATATCACCGGTACTGGCCGAATATGGTAATGACATTACCTTGAATGAAGGTTTGTTCGAAAAAGTCAAGGCTGTTTACGAACAAACAGACAAAGAAGATTTATCTGCCGAAGCATACAGGTTATTAGATAAAACTTATAAAAGCTTCACACGCAACGGGGCTTTGCTTAATGCAACGGACAAGGAAACGCTTCGCGGTATTGATAAAGAACTGGCAGCGCTTAAAGTGAAATTCAGCCAGAATGTTTTGCAGGAAACCAATGCCTATATTTTGCACCTGACAGATGAACAGGAACTGGAAGGCATTCCCGATTCTATCAAAGCACAAGCTAAAGAAGAAGCAAGGAAACGAAAATTAGAGGGATGGGTGTTTACATTACAATACCCAAGTCTGGTGCCGTTTCTGACTTATGCAAAAAACAGGGAGCGCAGGAAGGAATTATATCTCGCAAATGGCAAAAAAGCTTTTAAAGCAAATGAATTCAACAACGAGCAAATTATAAAATCCATTGTTCAATTACGGGATCAACGTGCAAAATTATTAGGCTTTGATACACATGCCGCTTTTGTACTGGAAGAAAGAATGGCGTCAAAACCGGATACCGTTTTTGATTTTCTATACGATTTGTTACATAAAGCGAAACCCTTTGCAGGAAAGGATATTGAGGCATTAAAACCTCTGGCAGCAAAAGATGGCATAGAAACATTGATGCCTTATGATCATGCTTATTATGCCGAAAAATTACGTGAGGAGAAATTCGACTTTTCCGAAGAAAAGCTGAAACCTTATTTCCCATTAAATCAGGTATTGCATGCTGCTTTTGATGCAGCCGGAAAGCTATACGGATTGACTTTTGAAGAACGAAAAGACATTCAAAAGTATCATGAAGAAGTTACGGTTTATGAAGTACTGGAAAATGGCAAGCATAAAGCATTGTTATATACAGACTGGCATCCGAGAGACGGTAAACGTGCCGGGGCATGGATGACTTCATTTAAAGGGCAGTACAGAAGCAATGGCATTGACCATCGTCCGCATATTTCTATTGTATGTAATTTTTCAAGGCCCAATGGTGAAGTGCCTTCCTTATTGACTTTCAATGAAGTTACAACACTGTTTCATGAGTTCGGGCATGCATTGCATGGCATGATGGCTGACACTGTTTATGAAAGCCTTAGCGGTACTAATGTGTATTGGGATTTTGTAGAATTGCCTTCTCAGTTCATGGAAAATTATTGTTACCAAAAGAACTTCCTTGCAACGTTTGCAAAACATTATAAGACAGGGGAGCTTTTACCGATGGAGCAGATTGATAAAATCGTGGCTTCTGCAAATTACATGGAAGGTTATCAAACCATGCGTCAGCTTAGTTTTGGTTTGTTGGACATGGCTTACCATACCGGAAAACTGAAACAGGATAATAGCATTGAAGGATTTGAAAAACAAATCACCAATGAAACGCAACTATACCCGACTGTAGAAGGTGTAGCTCAAAGCCCGTCATTTTCCCATATTTTCCCGGGCGGCTACTCTTCCGGATATTACAGTTACAAATGGTCTGAAGTTCTGGATGCAGATGCTTTTGCTTATTTCAAAGAAGAAGGAATTTTTAACCCTGAAATAGCAGCGAAGTTCAAAACATTATTAAGTAAAGGCGGAACAGAAGACCCGATGGATTTGTACGTAGCTTTCAGAGGCCGTAAACCAAGTGTGGATGCACTTCTGGAGCGCGCAGGCATTTCGGAATAATAAGTATAAATATCGCAGCGACTTTATGTCGCTGCGATATTTATATTACTTCATAGTGACGCCCGCATCTTTTCCTTTTTCATAGATGACATTACCTCTTCCTTTCAATTGAAAGTAAAATGCACCTTCCTTCCTTCGTATATCAATTACAAGTGGTGCTTTCTGAAGTAATTCAGCCTCTTCCAAATAAGGCATATCTATGTTTGTTGTATCATTGAAAACATAGGCTGTATCATGTTCCTGGCCTAAAGAACCGACATGCAGGAATTGCATTTCATTCAACGAGTCGGATGGAATAGTAAAAGTATCTCCTTCGTTATCAAACTTTAAGATTATATCCACCGATTGATTGTACAAAGGTGCAAAGCTTAAAAACTCCAACGGAGCAAGGTCAAAGTAATAAACATTATCGGCACGAAGTACATACAACTGAATTGTATTACGGGTATTATTTTTAATGGAGAATGGGGTCAGGGCTTTTGCCGAATCTTTTACACCTTCAACTAATAAATAAACATTTTTATCATCAAAAGGGCCGCCCGCATTGCGTTCCGGGTTAAATACAAATTCCCGGCTTCCATAATTTGTCCTGTAATAATCTCTTGCATTTTTATAACGCTGTACCTCCGATATACTTTTATCAACTACCTTATTATCCAAGAAATTATAACCCGAATCATCGGAATCGGAAAGGAATAATTTAGAGACTGCGAAAATCACAATCATAATTACATACACTATATTGACGCCGCTCTTTAACCAACCCGTAAATGTCTTCCCTTTATAGTTTTGCGCATAAGCTTCATGATTGGAACGTATTAACTGCAACAAGCTGTAATTTGCATTGGTTACATTTAAAAGTTCTTTGCTGATTTTATAACATATTTTTTTGCCGCTTTTCTGTATCCTGACAGTAAAGTTTATAATAGCGCTTACAATTTCATCTACATAGGACAAAAGGCTATCGGGCAGCTTATTAATGAAATTACTCCACGAAGTAGTGTACCATAAACGCAATTCTTTGTCTCTTGATTTATAAGACGCATCATTGAGATTTCTGAAAAAACGTACCACATCGTTCAGATACATTCTTGTATTACGCAACGCTTCTTCTTCGTCTTCTGCTTCAATAAAAAAGAGATAATCCAACCAGTCAGCAGCGGCAGCAAGGTCATTATTGTTTAGGAATGACCGCATAATACGATTATATACTACCGAAAAATATGGAGAGACAAATGAAACAAAACCGGGCATATCGCTAAGCGAATACCAGTTGCCCCCATCATGAAAATCAAACCTGTCCTCTTCTAAAAAGGCCAGTAACCCTTTGTTTTCCCAAATAATTTTATGGAATTGCAGGCGTTCTGAAAAGTCACGACGTTCCAATTCAGCCAGAATTTCCTGTTTTGTATAGCTACAGCCGTCAACAACAATAATACCGTCGGCCTGCATCGCAAACTCCGCTGTAACCAGCTTCTTTGCGCGTGAAAGATTAAATCCGCCAACGTTATCATATTCAATACCGCTAAAGTCGAAGAACCTGATAATAGATTGATACTGCATATTATCCTATTCCGGTTCCGTTGAAATCATTGGACTTCACAAATGATTCTTCATACTTGACTAAATGTGTAAGGCTGTACACATGTTGCCTGAATTCAAAGAATTTTTCCTGCTCCAATGCTTTATCCGCCATTTTAAATATGCTTTGCGCGGCATAATAATTCTTATAATCCCATTCAGGTGCGGATTTCATTTGCTGATACCTCGCAATAAGATAACTGCTTGTATTCATTAAAACATCCCAGCCAAGTTTATTTAATTGTTCGATAGCCTTAATAAGTATAGAAGGATTACGTGTTCTCAGTAATTGATTTTCACCTTGCGTCAATTGTTTGAACTTGGCTTGCAGCCTGTCTTTTTCAAAATCGCAAGTCATCAGATATTGTTCTACATACTCTTTAATATTGAAGTATTCAGAAATAAGATTCTGCAGGCGATCGTTTCCTCCAATCTTATCATAAGCTTGTGAAATACGATTTACAGCCTCTGCAATGATATATTTTTTATCCGAACGGTCTTTTTCATTCAGCTTTGCCAAATCCTTTTTATGGCTCAATAATTCCGAAAGCATTTCATTGGCGCTGGTAGCCCATACTTCATTATCATCGAAATTAAATTCCTTAATAGTTTTTCTTATCTCCTCTTCCAGATCGTTGAATTGTTCTTTCAGTCTTGCTATGCTGATTTGTTTTTCTGTAATGGAGAATACATTTTTAAACGATTGCTGTGTCATTACAAGGAAAACTTCGGTGCTCAATTCTCTATTATCCGATATTACAATCTGCATTTCAATATCAGAACCTTTCAGCAAATCCGACTTTAAGTCTTTACCTGATATTTCAATGCAGCCGATAGTAAGATTGGATAAGGGGCGGGTGAATTTATCACCTTCCAATATGTTCAATATAATTTTATCATCGCTTCCCTTCTTTACCGTTTTCGATATTTCACGGTATAATGTTTTCTTCAAGGGCAACAGGCTATTCTTCTCAAATACGAGTTCCAGCTTGGTTGTATTGTTTTCCTTATCGTCAACTTCAATGCAAATGTCTTTTGGCAACGGCTGTCCTGCAATATGGTATTGGCCTTGCGTTATTATTATTTCTTCCCTTAAAGATGAAATCTCATTTTTTTGTTCATCATAAATGGTTACAAAAAAACTGTTATTCAAATTAGGCAATAACGGCAAAAACTCTGTAAATTTTGTTTTCAGTAAAACAAAACCGGTATCAAAACCACCGTCAGCTCTTACAATCCGGTAACTGTAATTATCAAACACGCCATTGGCTTTTACCAGCAAGACCTCTTCCGTCTCCTTACTCATTTTACTGTAGGAAAAAGACAATGAAAAATCATGCAGAGGCATACTAAACGCATCATCCATATCATCAAAGTCTTTCAGCAAGTCATTTATATCTTCTCCTATCCGCAGGTCACTGTTATCTTTTGGAGTATAATATTTATTGGCGGCATAATAAGCCGCACCCACTACTACAGCTGTTGTAGGATCAACACTCATGTTTACTTTAATCCCTGTAGCATGCTCTAACCGGTTCCTGACATAAGGAATGAAAGTGCTGCCACCCACCATTATTGTCTGGCGAATCATCTCAACAGGCAAATGATTACGTTCTAAAACCTGCTTCAACATATGAACGGTTTCATCTACTCTTCTTGAAATAATATTATTGAATTGTTCCTGTGTGATGGTAATATAAAAATCATAGTGCTTGCCTTCAATATCTGTCGAAAAGTCTATATCTGCCTGAGGCAAATTACTTAGTTCCTTTTTCAGCTCTTCCGCTTTATAAAGTAATTGATAATATAGTTTTTCATAAAGGCCATATTGCGTTGTAAGCTGTGCGCCAAAATCTTCTACTCCCGTTCTGGAAACAATCTCAGGCACTATCAGTTGTTCTACAATCATCAAATCAAAATCAAGTCCGCCCAGGAAATTATTCCCTTCATGATCTACTACTTTCATTTCACCTTCGGTAATCTTCACCAATGCTATATCGAAAGTACCACCGCCCAAATCATAAACCAACCAATGTCCTTCATGGTTTTCTTCGGGCTGATGATTGAAATAAGCAAGACTCGCAGCAATTGGCTCCTGCAATAAAAAAACTTCCTCTAAACCGGCTTCTTCTCCTGCAATTTTAGTCGCATTACTTTGCATGGTATCAAAGGAAGCAGGAATTGTTATGACAGCAGATTCCGGCTTTTCGCCTGAATAAACAAACTGTTGCAATTCCTTTAAAATATAAGTGGAAAGCTGTACGGGCGTTACGTTTTCATCCATGTTAACCACATAAAATTTTTCGTCCGTTCCCATTCTTCTTTTAAACCCGCCAAAAACGTTTACAGCATCTTTAAGCATGTATTCACGGGCTTTGTCGCCCACAAGAATACGATCGTTGCGAAATGCAACAACCGATGCCAATGTTTCTTTATGTCCGATAGGATTTTTAAAGACAACTATATTGCCATTTTCATATTTGGCGATTAATGAGTTTGTCGTACCAAGATCTATACCAAAATTTACTGCCTTCATCTTTTAATTTCTATTTGCTTTCTACAATCACAATGCCTTTCTGAATCAGTGTCAGAGCACCATTTTCCTTTTGATAAATAATAGGTTTAATAACTTGTGTAATCATCATATTTTTACTTTCCCGACCAACAATATTAGCGGTACAATCGCTGCGGCTATCAGTATAACGTTCGCCCAGAGGGTTATTGCATGTATAGCCTTCTTCTTCAAAAGCGGAGAATAAACGATTAAAGTTGCGCTCAAATTTTCCGGCCAGATTATCCTGTTCCAATTTTTGCTTTATCTCAAAAACCTGATTGATGATTGCCAAGGTATGCTGCATCCTGAATTTTCTTTTTGTAAAGATATTGTAACGTATGTTGTCGGCAAATGCAATAACATCTTTATTTAATAAGTTTTGTGTTTTTTTTAATATCCACTATAGCATCATACAATTTATCCAGATCAGCTTGCGAATTATAAGCGTTAATCGAATATCGGATATAGTATTTCCCATTCAGGTTCATAACCGGAATTTCAATGTTATAATCATTTATCAATTTTGCTTTAAGCGCCAAAGGCTCGTCCGTATTCACTTCTATGCTTGCCATCTGCCCCAGAAATTCATTATTGACCGGACATAACGGTTTTGTATCCAATAAGTCACAGAAACGTTGGTAATTATCCAAAACTATTTGCTTGCATTTATCAGATTGCTCTTTCCAATTATGCTTTTCCAAAAAATCTATTACCGCCGGTGTACATAAAAAGGCAGCGACATCGCGTGTACCCTGATGTTCATGGTTTTCAAGGAATTGACTTTTGGTAGGCGCCTTGGTTTCATAGCCCCAGCTTACAACCAAAGGGTCAAGCGCATCCTGATATTTTTTATTAACATACAAAAAAGTGCTTCCTTTAGGAGCCAGCATCCATTTGTGCAAAGTACCGGTATAATAATCCGGATTCAGGTCCATTATATTTAAATCAAAATGGCCCGGAACATGCGCTCCATCAACAATAGTTATCAAACCCAGCTCTCTTGCCTTTTCTACAATCTCTTTTACCGGAAATATTAATGCCGTTGCACTTGACATCTGATTTATGAAAACCACCCTCGTCTTTTCAGAATAACCTTTCCAAAATTCCTTCAGTATCTGCTCTTTAGATTGTACAGGCAGGCTAATATTTTGCCTGACATATTTTGAACCTGTCTTTTTGCAGTAAAAATGCCAGGTCATATCCATGGCACCATATTCATGGTCTGTCGCTAAAATTTCTTCTTCGGGCTGGAGCTTTAAACTGCGCATTACCGTGTTAATAGCGACAGTCGGATTGGGTGTAAAAAAGAAATCATTCTTGTCACATCCGATATAATCAGCTAAGGCTTCTTTTGCTTTTGCTAAATAAACAGGTGTTTTCTGTAGTATAAAAGAAACAGGCTGTGTTTCAAGTTCCAGTTGCATTTGCTGAAAAGCCTCAAAAACAGGCTTTGGACAAGCTCCAAAAGAGCCATGGTTAAGATAGGTAACAGTCGGGTCTAAGAGAAAAAGGTCTTTCATTAGAATATGGATATGAGATAATAGATTTGAGATATAAGATTTTGTTCTTTCAATCGGAAGAGGCTACCCTAATCCATCTCTTCCGATGAACCGTTCCTTTCCGATTAAAAATCTGATGGCTTTTGCGACATTTTTATCAATGGCCGCCTCTGTTTTCAGATTGTGTATGTAACGCTTTATTTCTTTTTGCAAGGATGGATTAAGTTTATCAAAGACCGATTTTGCTTCTTTGTTTTCTTTCAATGCCTTCATAAGTTTAGGATGGACGGGAACAGTTCTTTCCGCATCATCATAAGCCAGCATTATTGATACTTCATCTCCTGTTTTTTTTCCTGAGCCTTGTAACATCGGCGTATTGATATACAACCTCCATGCATTGCTGTACCTTACCAATGTCTGCATAAAAGTATGTCCGTCAATGGTGCCTTTTACAGGAATAGGCCCTTTGTTTTTACCTGACTGAAGAAAAACACAGGCCAGAACATCTTCGGGAACAAATACGAAAGGATTGATGCCAATTATATCTATAACGGCTGTGAAGGTTTTCATGTGATACAAAATGAAGAAACTAAATTAAACAAAATCAGCCACCTGTATAAGTTGTTATCCTAAAAGATGCTTCAAAAGATAATTTACCAAAACTCAAAGTCATTAGGGGTTAACCCTGATATTCCGGCAAACCACCATTATGTAATGATTAAGTATCTATAAATCAAACAAAATGCTGCTATCTTTGATGCGAACCTAATTAAACAACACACACAATAATGGATTCCCAACCCGCATTGCGCATTTGCCCAAGGTGCAAAAAAGGCATGCTTGAAACCCGCGTACCCCGCTCGCCCCTCATCAAACTTATCGCTTTTTGGCTGCCCCTCAAAAGATACAAATGTTACCATTGTAACAGGAAACCTTACATAAGAGAGAAATAAATATTCTCATCGAAATTCAAAGTATTAAAGAAGATTTTGACTAATCTTCGTCATCCGCATACTTCTTCTTTTTTACAGGAATATAACCTTCTATTACTATAACGATTTCTCCTTTGGGAATATGCTTTTCATAATGGGAAGCAAGGTTTTCTAATGTATCACGACGTGTTTCTTCAAACATTTTAGTAAGCTCGCGGCTGACCGCAGCTTGTCTCGTCCCGCCAAAATAAGCTTTCATTTCAACCAGCGACTTCGCCAAACGATGCGGGGATTCGTAGAGGATAATAGTTCGTTCTTCAAGAGAAAGTTGTTCCAGTTTGGTTTTCCGGCCTTTCTTCAAAGGAAGAAAACCTTCAAAAACAAAGCTGTTGGAAGGAATGCCGCTTTGTACCAAGGCCGGCACAAAAGCGGTAGCCCCCGGCAAACATTCAACAGGAATATCGTTTTTAATACATTCCCTTAATAATAAAAATCCGGGATCAGAGATGCCGGGCGTGCCCGCATCTGTCAGTAAAGCAAGGGTTTTACCACTTTGCAAATGACCTATCATCATCTCCAGCACTTTGTGTTCGTTGTGCTGATGATAGGCGTACAAAGGTTTTTGTATATCGTAATGTTTCAGTAAAAAGCCACTCGTTCTTGTATCCTCACATAAAATGGCATCGGCCTGTTTCAGGGTTTCTAAAGCACGCAAAGTAATATCGGCCAGATTGCCTATAGGAGTGGGAACGAGATAAAGTTTCATTATTAAACTATTATATGGTTGAATGGCTGAATAGTAAAATTACCGCAGGAAATTGTTTCACCAATTTCAATGATTGCCATAAAATATATAAACCTTACAGGCTTTGAAAAAAGTGTAAGGTTTTATTACTGAATTTTAAAAACTAAACACCGGTTTCCAAAGTGGGATATCTGTATATCAGGGAGCAAATAAGATAGATTACAAATACTACGGGAACAACGGCAAAATTAAGAAAAGGCGCGCCGGCTATAAGCACAATCAACATTAATATCTGGGGCCACCATGCGGCAATACCGCTGCCGGGTGCTTTCCATTTCAGGAATTTAACTTTACTTACCATCAGGAAGCAAAGTGTTGCTATCAAAGCATATAAGAACCATCTGTTGGTAAGAATATTGGTAAAGTTGAATTTGCCCGAATACCATTCAATAAGGGGTAATGAAGCTACAATAAGGCCTGTAGCGGGAATAGGCATTCCTGAAAAATATTGTTTTTGCTGTGAGCTTGTCTGATTGAAACGGGCTAATCTGTAGGCGCCGAAACAAGCTATAAGGAAGGCGGGTGATAAAACTAAAACGGAAGTGTCTAAAGCCCCGGGCTCAGACATATAGGCTCTCCACAAGAATTTATATAAAATCATGGATGGCGCCACACCAAAGGAAACAACATCAGCCAATGAATCCAAATCTTTACCCAGGTTGGAACTGACATTTAAAGCGCGTGCAACAAAACCATCCAGAACATCCATTAAAGCAGCCAGAGCAATAAACAAACTACCCAGGTACATCTGTTCGCTTCCTAATACCGGACTAAAATCCTGATAGTTAATAGTAGTTAAAAAAGAAGGTGCATCTAAAATAAACGTAATAGCAATACAACCAAAAAACAGATTGGCAAGTGTACAAATATTGGGTAAATGTTTCATTGTGGAATGCGTTTTCTTTTTGCGCGTATTGTTTTCCGGGCAGCAAAGATAAAATTTAAAATTCGGACGAAAATAGTTTTTATTTACCGATAAACGCAATGCTTTGCCCGAAAATGCATGCTGTTATATTGTTAAGGCATACCTACATGTATTTTGCATTTGAACAGATAGTTGTATCTTTGAGTATCAAAAATAAATAAAAGATAAAAATGGATAAAAATCAGTTTTCAGGTGGTTCTTATAATAATTGGGAGCGACCTATTGAACAAAGTACGGTAAGTTTGAATGAAGGTTTTGTAGCAAAATACATTACAAAAGTTTATGGATGGATGTTTTTGGGATTGGCTTTAACTGCAGTGGTGGCATTTTTAGTGGCGAGTAATGAAGCATTCCTGATATCAATTCTTAAATTCAGAATGCTGTTATTTATCGGACAATTATTAATGGTCGGATATCTGGCGGTAAGAATCAATAAAATGAGCTCGGCGACAGCTACAGCTATTTTCCTGGGCTATGCAGCGTTGAACGGATTAACTTTTGCAGTTTTATTATTAATGTTTCCACCAGTTACTTTAATGGCCATATTTGGCATTACCGCCGGAACATTTGGTATCATGACTGCTGTCGGATATTTCACAAAACAGGATCTGACTTCATTTGGAAGAATTATGATGATGGGCCTTGTCGGAATTATCATAGCATCTGTCGTTAACATGTTTATGGGCAGTGAATCGCTGTATTGGATTATTTCCTATGTTGGTGTGGCGGTCTTTGTAGGCCTTATTGCTTATGATACTCAAAAGATTAAAGCTTATGCTTATTTAGATAGCGAAGAAGCCAGGAAAAAAGGTGCAATTATGGGTGCCCTTGCTTTATATCTTGATTTCATAAACCTGTTTATCTTTTTGTTACGCTTATTCGGCGGCAGAAGAAACTAAAAGAAAAAGCTTTTTTCAAAAAGGAAGTTTCCATAACGGAAACTTCCTTTTTGATTTCTGATGGCATTAAACATCAAAGTGAAAAAACAATCCAAATCACAATTAACCTCTTGTCAACTTTTTTTTATCGAAAAAAAATTATCTTCGTCTGAAGCCGTACCAACAGTAAATACCTGAAATGACATTATCGAATTATTTTAAATATCTGCTTTTACTTTTCATATTCATAATACCTTTTACAGCAAGCAGCCAGACTAATGTACCAACTAAAGCTCCTGAGCCAGAAAAAAAGAACTTTAAGGTCATTAGTGAAACGAAGGACAAATATGGCAATATTGTACGGAAGGTACAATATTCACAAGGTGCAACCACCGTTACAGAAACGCTTATTTTGCCGCCCTTTCCTGCATTGGGCGAACGCATTAAGGTAAATCCAGATACTTTAAATCATGATTCCATAATGGTATTTGTAGATAAAACAAATTACCTGATCGCCATTCTGTATAAAAGGAAAAGAATAAGACAATACCGCGCTGTTTTTGGGCCTGACAGATTAAAGGACAAAATGATGGAAGGCGACCGTTGCACACCTGAAGGCTGGTTCAAAATAGTAAGTAAAAAAGAGCATGGTAACTGGCAAAAGTTTTTATTGCTGGATTATCCCAATCAGGCTTCTTACACCAAATTCAATGAAAGAAAACAAGAAGGAACTATACCCCAGGGCGCGCAGATTGGCGGAGCGGTTGGCATTCATGGTACTTTTCTGAGTGGGGTAAAAATGGTAGATTGGGGCGTAGGCTGGACTGATGGCTGTATCGCATTAAAACCTGAAGATATTAATGACCTTTATCAATTTGTCTTTCCCGGCACAAGAGTCTTTGTGAGAAAGTAGTTTGTTTGCTAATTGTCATTATTTTCCTCATTCTGGCCATTTGAAAAAATCGCGCCTCAAATTGGATTACTTTTGAGGCATCGATGAATACAATAACTGACACTAAATTGCAAATCCCCAAATCAGGATTCATTCACAACCTGTTGGGCAAAGCAATTATATCCGAGTCTTTTGAAACTTTTGAAATCAGTAAAGGCATTGATTTACATTGTACGCAGGTAGTTTTAAGCCCTTCTGAAAATGAACCGGAAGAAATGGCTTATCTCAGTTTTTATCCTGTAGATGCCAATGAATATTATCTTCAATTGTCTTTTCTTCCTGAATTTGATGCACAATCTCCCGAAGGTTACAATATTACCCAACTGATTTTCAATCCTTCCTTTTTCCGGCAATGGCCTGTGCAATTGCTTTCCGGTAACCAGCCTTTTCGCTTTGACCGCACTTCGGAACAGGCATTTTCACTGAATGCTATAGGGAAAGACTTATTGGAAAAAATATTGAAAGCTGCCGAAGTAAAAACACATTTCATTAATGCACTCCGCAAACAGGAGTATGCTATTGGTTTATTAAGCCTGGCATTAGAAGGATTTCTGGTGCCTGATGAAGCAAATAAATTGCCTGCCTGCAATTTTCTAAATAATAGCACGGAACGTGACAAAGTGCTTGAAACACAAAGAATCATTCTTCAGAATCTTGAAAATCCGCTTACCATAAAAGCTTTATCAAGAGAAGTAGGCATGAATGAATGCTATCTGAAAAAAGGCTTTAAAGCTATGTTCGGAAAGACGATTCATGAATTTCAGCAATTGGAACGCATTAAACGTTCCAAAGCATTATTGTCTGAAGGTATTTATTCCATTAATGAAGTTGCCTTTATGATGGGTTATGGCAGCCCTTCGCATTTCAGCACTTCTTTCAAAAAAATAACAGGCATGAAGCCCTGCGAACTGATTAGATAAGAGCATTGTAAAATATGAAAGCCCTTATTGCTGAAATGCAATAAGGGCTTTTTCTGTTGAGGTAATATTTATTTTTTCACCAGAATCAATACCACTTTATTAAAATCGGCAGCAGCATTTACTACCTTTTTAAAAGGTTCAATTTCTGAAACAGGCAAAGAAGTAACTTTATAAAATTCGTTAATGCTAATCGTCATTTTATTGCCTTCTATTTTATAATCGGAATGAAAACCCATGTTATTATCACTCAGTGCCGCATCCATTTTTACGATTTCAGGGTTTGAGATTTTATATCCGTCAGGAATATGAATCACAATTTCACGGGTATAAATGTGAGGAAAAGCAAAGCTTATAGGTAATTTTCTTTTCTTCTCATTATACATTTCCTGCTGCGGTCCAAGTATGTCGCCCACATTGAATAACCATTTGTCTCCTGCGGTTTCCATCAATTGTTCCGCTTTAATTTCACAATGAACTTCTACCGGAATGTTATCTGTATAGTGTTCCATGCCGGTATTTTTAAAGCTGTAACTTTTAACGTCTTCTACTTTTTGAGCTATGCCGGATACGTTTTGAACAAATTCTTTCTCTTTATCTTTTGTAAGATAAACCGAAATTTCCCTGATACCGATTGCCCTGTAACCCGTAAAGCCTTCCGTTAAATTCACCGTAGGCACCATGGAATTATCAAACGTAACGTCTGCGTCGAGCGCATTAACGCTTTGTGTATAATCCAATTGCGGAATTTTCCTTACAGAAGCAAGCGCAGATGTCAGGCTTCCTACAGTTATAGTCTTGCAAAATATAGCATTGTTTTCCCTGATGGCAGAAGGTATCATCGGGTAGCGCAAAGTAGTTGCAACAGGATCCAGGTATTGCTTTGTATTGGGAAAACTAAAAACATAAATATCGGGACGCAGCCAGTTTTCAAACCTCTCATCAACCGGAAATTCAAACCGGTTGGATGAAATGCCTAACTCATGCTTAACACCTGCAATCTGAAATGCTGCAATAAATAATCTTATAATTCCCGATTCACTGCTCGTTTTCTTTTCAAGAATAAAATTCATGTTGCGATAATCTTCGCCCCCTAACTTTTCATCATACACAATATTTGTCTTGATAAAATTTTCAATAGCTATTATCTTATCTTCTTCTTTGGATTTATCGTCCAATTTCAGTGGCGCCAGAAACTTTGTAACAGCTTTTATTTCTTTTTCGGTAAAAGAATTATTGTTCTCATACATGCGCTTCGCCATATCGTTCCAGGTATATAACCTTGACTTGCTATCGCCTGTATAACTGAATTTATATTCCTCTCTTTGCAAATTGGGTGTCAGGTCGCTATAGGTTTCTTCCTCAATCGCATCCAGTTTATATTGATCCGCAGTGTAAATTCTTGTTTTGCCGATGACAGTATCTTTTGCATCAGGAAACCCATTGAAACCTTTGGCATCAAAAATCCAGAAAGCAGGAACTTCCAGTGTAAAGCTTGCATGTTCCACCGGTAATCCGAATTGCATTATTTCCGCACCGAAATTATTGAAAGAGCGTTTTTCGGTATAATACATTTCTACCACATCACCTTTTTCAATCCCTTCAAAAGCAAGATGATACTGTTCATCACCATTTTCGTTTGCTTTGGTTTTAATCTGATCATTCTTTAAATCAATAACCTTTCCGTTAGCCTTGATAGTTCTGCCTTTTATGGCTTCAATGCTTGCGCCATAAGCAGGCGATACTGTCATTTTATTAAAATATTCCACACCTTTATCATCCATTAATTTTATGATACGGTGTACGGTTCTGTACACATCTACATCATCATTTTTAGCAGGAACATATTTCACTATTCTTTTTTCCAGTAAAAAAACGGCAGATTCTTTCTTGAATGTATCGGAAACGGCTTGTACTTTCGGTACATCATCCCAATGATAATTTTGTGCAAACAGGCTATGGCCAAGGAACAGAGAGGAGGCAAATAATAAGCTCTTGAATGTAAGACTCATGAATTTTGTAATTTTCTTATAGGTTTTAGGGTAATCAATCTTGTGTCAACACAATGGATTCTTTGTAATTATTCTGAAGTGCGGAAACCATTTTATCAAAATCCTTGAATTGTTTCGGTTCTATATAAAGTGCATCCATTGTCAGTTCTTTTGAAAGTGTGACCGTCTTTCCATCCGTTTCATAACGAATGCTGTAACTACCTACACCATCAAGTTTATCCTGTTTGGGATCCGGCAAATGACTTACTTTATATCCTTTCGGGATATCAAGCACGACAATCTCTTTAGCCACTTCTTTGTAGTCTCTTTCAATAGGTGCATTCCTGTCTTCAAGATCAGTATTGTCACCAACAGAATTACGTAAAAGATTCATGTTGATATAATAATCTTTGCCTGCTTTCCGCACATATCCCGGCAATTCAAAACCGGCATTGATAACCACTTCTTTATTAGGGTTATCAAAAATATTATAATCGAAAGAAGCCTGATGGTACTTATTATTACCTCTTTGTGTAATGCGGTTGAAGGTTTCTTCTTTCTCGTTTTCGTTCTTGTATTTCAGAATGGATTTTATGCCCCAGGCATTGTAACCGCTCATCTGAATGGAAACATTACCTGTCATATTGTTATCTGAAATTTGTACATGACTGCTGTCCACAACAATACTTTTATCGCCATTGGTAACCGGGATGCGCACCGCTTCGTAATGGTCTGCATTATCAGCAATCAACGCATCTTTTCCCTGAATGGCTTCGGGAATGGCTCCATAAGGCAATATTGGGTCGGTTCCATCAAGAAATACCCATTTGTCATCTATCTTAACGGCACAAATCATGTGATTAAAAACGCCTGGAATAGGTGTGTTTTTAAAAGAATAAGGAATGGATCTTGTACCTATCCAGACGTAACGGGCATCCATACCGGCGGCTTTACACATACCTCTTAATAAACTGGCCATATCCTTACAATCACCAAACCTACGTTTGTAAACCAAACCGGCTTCACGCGGAATAAAGCCACCAAGGCTGTCTTCAAAGGCTATGTAACGGATGTTGTTCTGAACCCATTTGTAAATAACAGCTGCTTTATCCGCATCTGTTTTGGAATCTTTAGTCAGATCTGATACTTTATCTTTAATGCCCTTGTCTTCAAATCTGTTTACATTTTTCACAAAACCATAAACATATTTATTCAGCGCATCGGCATCTTTCAGCACAATTACATTTTCATCACTGCGTGGGTCTTCATAACTTTTGATATATACAAGCACATGTGGCGAATAGTAGCTATAGCTTGGCGCATCGCTGAAAAACTTTGCACGCGGCACATCTGTCGCCTTATAGGTAACGGTAACCGTTTTCTTTGATTCTTCTACTGTTTTTTTAATCCAGTTTACTTCTGTTCCTTCCAGTATGCTTGCCAAATCCATTCCTTTAGGGTAAGTAATACTGAAAGTTGCTTCCATCATCGGCATGTAATTCTGAAAATAAAATTTCGGCAGCAAATGGATTTCATTGTGCGTAATATTATACTTCAAAACTGTTTTCGCGCCTTTGGTAAGGTTTGTAAAGCTGACTTCCGTTTCTTTCCCGTCATCATAAAAAACAGACTCCGATTCTGACGGAATCGTCTTGAACATTTTGGTCTTTACAGTTTTGTAACCATCGCCGTTAGGCACTAATGTACAACCTTCTATATCCTGCACACGGTTGAAATAGCTGTGATATACAGAACCTTTATTAAAATAATTCGCTGCATTATCCTTCAGCAAAAGAATTTCACGTTCCACATCGGAATGGGCAACCAGTTCTCCTCTTTCAAATTCTATTATAAGATGTTCATCGTATTTAGTATAAACCGCCATCTCTCCCGGATATTTCTTTTCCAGTTCAGCTACACTTTGTGCATTGGAATTTGCAGCAAAAAATAAACTGCAAATTCCCACTGCTACATACTTCATTTTTTTCATGACGCAGGTAATTAAAATTTATTGTTCTAAAGAGCCATAGTAGTACCAATAGTTCTTCGTTTTGCCGGTAGCATCTGTCCATTGGGCCTTACCATGCATTTGTCCATATTCAAAGTTAACAACGAAAATCAACTTACCTTTATTATCGTAGTATTTATTTGCACCTGTTTTTTCGTCGTTTTTGAAAGTTGCTTCATAATATTTGCTTCCGTCAGGGTTGAATTGATTGAAGACACCCATTTTATATCCTTTATCATAATCAACTTCTTCTGCCAGTTTTCCGTTGCTGTAATATAGCTTTTGCATTCCCTGAAAAACATTTTTATCAAAATTCCAGTCAAGCGCTTTGGCGCCATTTCCATAAGTTGTCTGGATATGCGCAGCGCCGTTTTTAACATCCTGCATCGGTGTAAGCTTTCCGTCATTGCCTTCATAAGAATAGCCAATTAACGCGCCCAAGTCGTAATACAGCACAGCCGCCACTTTTCCGCCATCGCCATAAATAGTGTATTTGCCTTGCATGTCGTCATTATGAAATTCAATAGTAGATCTCAGATTTCCTCCGTTAAAGTTACTGTCCACACCTTCCTGATTGCCTTTTTCATAATGGTAAATGCTTTCAGGTTTGCCATCATAAGTATAAATAGTCCAGGTTTTATCTTTCTCGCCGTCCGTATAGCTGCCTTTCATCCTGAGTTTGCCTGCAATACCATAAGTTTCAAATTCACCTTCATTTTTACCATTTACATAAACCCCTTTTTCCAGTAAGTCTTTATTGCCACCGTGAATGGTATAGGCGCCATTTAACTTTCCATATTTTACATCACATTCCAGGCCGGGCGTACCGTTAAAATGAAGCAACCTGTATTTACCGATTCCTTTATCAAAGTTGCTCTGCTGAACTATTTTACCTGTGGTATCGTATTGAGTCAGGCCGGTCATCAATCCATTATCATATTGAACGATATAATCTAATTTACCGGTTACTTCGTAATTCTTCTCAGGCCCGTTCAATGCTCCTTCCAGCAAATAAAAATCGCGGGACAAAGTACCATTGCTGAAATAATTATGCCACGTTCCCTGGCTTTGATCGTTTTTCATCCAGCCTTCGGTCATTAAACCTCCATAATCGCTAAAATATTTGTAGTAGCCATCCAGAGTATCGCCTTTGTATTGACGCGAAACTTTTGTGTTTCCATTCTGATAGTAAAATGTGGATGTTCCATCTTTCATGTCATTCTTAAAGTTTGTTACCTCCATCATTCCTCCAAAAGGGAAAAAGTAAGAAGCTTTTCCTTCTACTTTATTCTTTTCGTCAATCGGAACTTTACGGATAAGCACGCCATATTCATTATATATATTCACATACAGATTATCGCTGCCGCCCGAAATTACGGAACCATCAGGTTTAGTAAATTTCGTACTTATGATCCTGTCATTCTTGTAAACAACGGTTCCATAAGGTTTACCCGCTCTGTTATAATAAGTTGCTTCACCATCGGCTTTACCTTTATTGTAGCTTTTTTTGTAGTAAAGGCTACCGTCATAACGATATTCAGTATGTGTGCCCTGCGCATATCCATCTATATAATTTGCTTCAATCGCCAATTGGCCGTTATCGAAATAAGAAAGATAAGGGCCTGTTAATTTATCATCGGCATAAGCCATCTTTTCATCAATCCTGCCATTTTCAAAATAGGAAACATAAGGGCCATCAAGCTTTTCATTCCGATAACTCAATTCTTTTTGTTTGGCGCCATTTTCAAAATAGATTACCATCTTTCCGTCTTCCAGTTTATCGTTCAGATAAGTTGATTTTTTGCGTACAGTACCGGACGGATAATAGAAAGTGTATTCATACTCATCTTTGCCTTTTCTTATTGCAAGGCTTTCCAATATGCCGCCATCCGAATATTCCCTGGTTTCGGTATCTTCTCCTTCGCTATCAAATTTCACCTTTCTGGCGATGATACCATTGGAACTCCATGAAGTGGCTTCGTTTATGATTTTACCATCTTTGTATTCTTCCGATAATCTTAAATTCCCGGATACGTAATAATATTTCCACGGACCGTCCTTTTTCCCGTTTGCACCATAATTTCCCTCTGCTACAAGAGATTGGTCCTGATAAAATTGCACTAAGCCGGGGGCGAATTTCTGTTCTTCCTTATTGGAGAAAACACCTGCTGCCATTGTATTATCCTCGGAATAATAATGATATTTTTCCGGAGCTTTCTTTCTTGCTTCATAATCCAGTATCCTTGTAGAAGCTATGTTATTTAAATAAGGGTAAACGACATTCTTAACTTCATCAATCCTTGATTTGCCTTTACGGGAAGCAGCAACTTTATCAACTACTTTTATACCATAATCCGAAAACAGGTGCAAAGCAAATGGTTCGAACTGGCCATTTTTATATATCTGACTATAAAGCGGCACATAAAATTGCATGGCAAAATTTTTGTCATTGCTGTCATATTGCAACTTTTCCATCATTACTTGCAACTGACGGAAAATATTATCGTCCAAGTCAGATTGCAATTCGTATCCTTTATCCAAAGCAAGTTTAGCATGGATGATTTCATCAATTTCATCAAAAGCAGGATCGCGGTTATCCATACTTCTGTTATTATAATATTCAGCTATCTCATCGGTTTGTGTAGATATTTCACTTAAAAAAGAAATAGGATTTCTTGCTTGTTCTATCTCGGTTGTGCACAATAAAGAAGTACTCAAAGCCAGCATAGATTCTGTAAGCCGTCCTTCTGTCAGGTACAAGCTTCCTAACAGGAAATTGGAACGAAAGTGTAATGGATTGATAAGAAGCGACTGTTCCAGGAACTTTTCAGCAGCTTTATAATCTTTAGCCCTGTATTTTATTATTGCACGTTCAAAATACGGCCTGTTATCATGCGGGTAAAGCACAGCAATGCTATCATACATTTTAATGGCCGCATCACTTTTACCCATGTAATCCAACGATGCACCGATATTCAGCAGCAATTGCCTTTTATCTTTACTATGCAAAGCGATTGCCTTTTGTGCAATGTCAATCGCTTTGGAAAAATTACTGTCGGAAATATTGCTGAGGGAGCTTTCATATAAAGCTGTCAGATAATTAGTATCGCCTTCAGGAATCTGTTCGTAATAGGAAAGCGCCAGCTTGTATTTACCGTCATCGTGTGCCTTAATGCCTTTATCAATTAATTCGGCACCGTTAACGTAAGGAATTTGTTGTTCTTTCTGGGCGTGAGTTGCCGTAAATGAAATTAGGAAACAGGATAGGAATAGGGTTGCAAATCTGCTAAGATGCATCATAAAATAGTTTTGTAATAGAGGAATTATGCAGCAATATACAAAACTATGTTAAACGAGCTTAAATTTCTATGCCTTGTTTTTGATTATGCAAAAAAGTATCATTTGATTAGAAAATTAATATAACTTTCGGTAATGCGGATTAATTTTCAAAAAGTCGAAATAAATGTTTGACAGCGCCCTTTATTTGAGGTGAATATATCTCCTCGATACTTATTTGCCAATCAAATAAAATAACAAAAAGGTAGATGTTAGTCAACATCTACCTTTTATTGAAAAATCACTTATTGCTTATTTGCTTTTATTGATTTTAATAACTTTTTGATTGTTGCCGTCATTATAATTCAAAAGATAAAGACCTGCAGGATATTTACTCATATCAAAAGTAACAGTTTCAGAAGCTGTGCTTAGTATTTTAGTTTCCAGTATTTTTCCGGTAACATCAATAACAGAGATTCTTGCATTGGTAATAGTCACTTCTTTTATCCTTACTGACAATTCATTAATTACAGGGTTAGGATAAACATTGATTTCAAAGTTATTTTCTTTTACAAGAGCGCTAACCACTTTAGAAACAACACGTGTACCATCATTGTTTAACAGGATAAGGCGGTAGTAATTGATTCCTGCATAAGGCTGCTTGTCGTTATAATTGTAATGACCCGGTGTGCCGGATGCAGGTAGCGTAGCTATTTTTTCGAATGTAGTACCATTGTTGCTCCTTTCTATTTCAAACAAATCTCCTTTATCTTCAGTAACAGAGTTCCATTCAACCTGGTTGCTGTTACCTTTATTAGTAGCAGAAACATTACCCAATGTAATCATCAATGCTGACGGCGTAGCTCTTAACTGAACATTGTCAACACGATTATTACCGCTGGCCGTTGTTGCACCACTTAAAGTATATCTTAGGTATGCATTTGCCGCATTGTTCAATCCTGTTATTGTTGCAAGAGTCTTAAGACTATAAGAGGTAGCTTGTGTAGCTGTATTATCTGGAAGAGCAGTCCACACAGTACCATCGGTACTATAAGCCCATGTACCGCTAGAATAGCCTGTGGCGGTTCCACGCGTTACAAAGGTCACATTTAAGTCTGTGTATCCTGACATACTGAATTTAAATACTAAACTTTTCCCATTGTTAGCGGTCCCAACCAAGCTCAAGCTCGCACCCGCACCAGGAGAGGTAGGGAAACCGGAAGTATTTCCATTGTCCCCGCCGAAATTCGTAAGAGCTGTCCAAGCACTTGAACCTTGTGTTCCATCCAGATATATGGTGCCGGTACCGTAATCTGAAGGAACAACTGTTTCGCCGTTATAATTGTTAAAGTGCCAACCTGCCAGTAGTGTTCCGGTTTGTGCCCTGCTGCTGCTGCTAAAACAAAACAGCATTGCAAATAATCCAAGATAGCCTGCAAGCTTGCGAATAGAGAATAGATAATTTTTCATAAAACTTAATTTAAAAATGAGAAAGAAAAGTTTGGTTATAAAATGCAACGCAAAATTAAAGGGCACATCAACCAAGACATATAAGCCGATGGTTATGTATCAGCTATGAATATTTATTCAAACCTGTTATTCAACATTTTGTAATTGAAGAATTTAAATCCATAACGCAACGATAATGCTTCCTTAATCTTATAAGTTAATAGCTGAGTTCCATAAACAGAAAGCGCCCCGATAATCGACAGCTTATTGTCAATTATCAGGGCGGAATAGTTATAAAGTAGTTACTCTATGCTTTAGTAGAGTAACTGACATGCCTCGAATTAAATCAAGCAAACAGTTAATTATCTGCCCGCTTTCCTTTTGAATTTATAAATAATATTGAATGTTGTAAACAGTGGGCGTGTTGTTTTCGCGGTATATAAAGCTAACACCATTGCATTTACCCGACAGATACAATAATCCTGGCAGGAATTTAGAATGAAAGCCAATAAAGTGTAACATTAATCGCTTATCTCAAATATTTCCCGATAACCGGCATTCCTTTTAATTCTGCTTTTTCAACTTTCATTATTAGCAATAGAAATAAGCCCATCAATACGGAAGCGCTTACGAAGCGGATACTTAGTTGAGGCCAATGCGATAAACTATGTGTAAGTTTATCGACACCCACCTTCAGGAAGAATAGTACCAACATTACTACCAGATACGTCAATATTTTTTTCACAGGATATGGTATCGGATAATACTTCTGACCCACAAAATAACTGACCACTACCATTGTGGCATAACAAATACAGGTAGTCCATGCCGCAGCATACATGCCCCACTGAGGAATAAAACTATAATTGCCGACAAATGTAATTACAGCTCCCATTAAAGTGATATAAAGCCCTATTCTCATTCTATCGGTAAGTTTATACCAAACGGAAATATTGTAATACATACCCAGACAAATATTGGCAAATAATAAAACAGGAACAATACCGATACCACTTCGATAAGCCTTCCCGATTAAATAAGTCCAGATATCCAGATACAATGCTGTGAACAGAAAAGCAACGCAAAGCGTCACCACAAACCATTTCATTACTTTGGCATATATAAGCGGTGCATTCTTATCTTTTGCCTGATTAAAAAAGAAAGGTTCTGCTGCCATTTTAAAGGCCTGAATAAACAATGTTATAAAAATGGCCAATTTGTAATTAGCGGAATATATACCCACCAGCCGCTTTACATTAGGCTTTGGCAATGGTAAGAACTTTTCCAGCATTTGCCTGTCCATTACTTCATTGATCATTCCTGCAAGCCCTATAATAATCATAGGTGAACTGAATGCAAAAACCTGTTTCCAAAGTTTGGCATCCGGCTGAAAACGGAATTGCCTCCATTCCCCGAAAAGTACCAGGAACACAAATAAGTTCTGAAATAAATTGGCCAAAATTAAAAAGCCAACTGCAGAATTACCATGATACCAACCGGCAATAGCACTATGTTTATGTCCGGACACATACTTGGGAATAATCACCAAAAACAATATGGTGAAAAATATATTGATTAAAATCCCCGCAATTTTTACAAAGGCATATTTCTTAGGCCTGTTCTCCTGCCTTAATCTGGCAAAAGGTATTGCAGACAACGAATCGAGTCCGATTAATATCAGGCACCAGACAATGTATTCAGGATGCCCATTCAGATTCAGAAAATGATTGATAGGCATTCTGAAAAAAGAAAACAGCATAACTAATAAAATAGTGCTGACGAGTAAAGAACCAAAGGTTGTATTAAACAATCTTTCCCTGTCGATACCTTCTTTATTGGAAAACCTGAAATATCCCGTTTCAAATCCGTAGGTAAAAATGATGTTCAAAACAGCCATCCAGGCATATAGCAAACTCATATCGCCATAATCCTGAACGCCTTTCGGATCCTGTAATAAATAAGTAATAAGTGGGGTTAACAGGTAATTAAGCAGTCTTGCACCGATATTACTTCCGCCATACCAAAGTGTTTGTCCTGCTAATTGTTTGATTGCAGCCAATGTAGCATATTTTTATTGCGCAAAAATAAACTTTTAAACTATTATTCATTCAACATCGTTCTGTCGTTAACTACTCATAAAATAAAACACACAAATACTGCCTGAAACCAATATCTTTGATAGCATTGAAAATAAAACAAATTCATGGCAGCTATCCTATCCATCAATGCAATCAGTAAATCTTACGGCCCTATTCAGGCATTAAATGCCGTAAGTTTCGACGTGCCGCAGGGAAGCGTTTTCGGAATTTTAGGACCAAATGGCAGTGGTAAAACTACATTACTCGGTATTTTGCTTGATGTGCTGAAAGCAGATTCGGGACAATACCAATGGTTAGGCGGAACAGATAACGCAGAAGCGCGTAAGCAAATAGGCGCATTGTTGGAAACACCTAATTTTTATGCTTACCTGAATGCTGAAAAAAACCTGCGTATCAATGCATTGATAAAGGGAAAAAGTGAATCGGATATTGACCGGGTACTGGAAATTGTAAAATTAAGCTCACGCAAGACATCCAGGTTCAGCACCTATTCTTTAGGTATGAAACAAAGATTGGCAATTGCCAGTGCATTACTCGGCAGTCCCAAAATATTGGTACTTGACGAGCCTACCAACGGCCTCGATCCCGAAGGAATAGCAGAAGTGCGCAGTCTCATAAAAACATTAAATCAGAGCGGCATTACCATTATTATGGCCAGTCATTTGCTGGATGAAATTGAAAAAGTCTGTACGCATGTAACCATTTTGAAAAAAGGCAATCTGCTGATTACCGGTAATATTGAAGATGCGTTCGGGAACCAGAAATTGCTGGAAGTCAAATCTGATGATGCTGTGCAATTGAAAAATTTACTGAATACCATACCCGGAATTAAAAATATTAGTGAACAAGGCGATTTATTACTGCTCATTTTATCAAATGATATTTCCGCAAAAAACATCAACCAGATATGCTTTGAAAAGGGCCTTGTATTGTCTCATTTAAATTACAAAAAGAAAAGCCTCGAAAACCAGTTTATGGAACTTACACAGGGTTAAAAAGGAAAATGGATTTAATATTCAGACTTGATATGCTTAAATGCTTTCTGAATCAACACAATAAAAACAGAAGCATATTATTTTGCAGTAAAATTTGCTTTTTCAAATACTTTATCTATTTTTAAGCCTCGAAATTGATTATTATTTCAACAAAGGCTCTAAACCTCTTGTCAAAACAAAAACATACGTAACCTAATGAAGACTTTTTTACTTACAGCTATTGGCGCAATTGCCATTTTTTCGACCGTAACTTTTACCTCTTGCAAAGAAGATAAATGCAAAGCAACTGTATGTGCCTATGGTGGCGTATGTAACGAAGATGGTTCCTGCACTTGCCAAACAGGCTATGAAGGCGAACGTTGCGAAACAATTACCCGTGAGAAATTTAAAGGCGCATGGCGCGTAATCGAAGACGGTACTACAAGTGGTCCGGGCAATTATGCTACTTCTATTGAAGATGGTAACAATATCGATGAAGTTGTAATCCATAATTTCTATAACAAATTTGATCACATCTTAACTGCAAAGGTTAAAGGTGATACTATTTATATTGCTTCTCAACAACTTACAGTAAACGAAATTACCTACACTATTGAAGGTAAAGGATATGCTGTTCCTGAAGCTTATTATGATCTTCATGGTAAAATGATTCTTTCTTACAGTGTATCAACTTCAGAAGGCGACCTTGACCAGTTCGGTCAAGACGGAGCTTCTAATGTTTCTACCTGGACTAAATAATATTTCTAAAAAATCATTAAGTTTGTAGAGCCCTAAAATCAGGGCTCTATTTTTTTATTTGCCCTTACCTATATGAAGAAAAGATTTTTTGCCGATTTGTACATCAATAACCGATGGTATATTATGATGATTACCGGTATTTTTCTTTTCATCACAGCCTTCTTTATTTCGTTTATATGGTACGTTGCATTGGTTTATACGCTTGTCCTGACCTTGCTCACCTTAATAGATCTTTTTCTTTTATTCATTGGTCAGAGCCGAGTAATTGCCAACAGGTTCATCAATGAAAGACTAAATCTCGGAGCAGAAAATAACGTCCGCATCGAATTTAGAAACGGCTTTTCTTTCCCAGTTGAAATACAGATGATAGAAGAATTGCCGGTACAGTTTCAGGAAAGGAATTTCAGAAAGGTTATTAAAATTGCTCCGGGCAAAAAAGAAGTTTTCAATTATGAATTAATACCGCATACAAGAGGAGAATATACATTCGGAAATATCCTTTGTTATGTCCGCAGTCCGTTGAAATTTATACAACGCAGGTGTATCAGTGATGTAAGCCAGATTGTAAAAGTATATCCATCTACCAAATACCTGAGACAATTTCAATTATTAGCCTTGAGCGATAACAGCCAGTTTTCAGGTTCAAGGGTTGTCCGTAAATTAGGGCAAAGCCTGGAATTCGAGCAAATAAAAGAATACGTTACCGGCGACGATATCAGAACCATTAACTGGAAGGCTACTGCACGTAAAGGTAATCTGATGGTCAATCATTATGTAGACGCAAGGAGCCAGCAAATTTACTGCCTGATTGACAAAGGCCGTAATATGAAAATGCCGTTCGATGGTATGACTTTATTGGATTATGCCATCAATGCTTCACTGATATTTTTGAACATTGCCCTCCAAAAACAGGACAGAGCAGGACTTGTAACTTTTGCGGCAAAAATAAACGATATTATTCCGGCAGAAAGAAACCATACACAAATCAGTAAATTAAACGAAGCGCTCTACAGACAAACCACCGATTTCCTCGACAGCAGCTACGAAGATCTGACCATCAATTTATTCCGCAAACTTTCACAAAGAAGCTTTCTGCTACTGTTTACAAATTTCGAAACAATGGCTTCACTGGAAAGACAACTACCCTATTTAAAAAGGATGGCATCGCGTCATCTGCTTTGCGTAGTGTTCTTTCAAAATACTTTGTTGAAAGACATTCATGAAGCTCATCCCGACACGATGGAAGGTATTTATATCAAGACGATTGCAGACAGGTTTAATTTCGAGAAAAAACAGATCGTAAAGGAGTTAAGGAACAATGGTATTATCTCTATTCTTACTACGCCAAAGATGCTGACGGTGGATGTGGTAAATAAGTATCTGGAATTAAAAGCGAGACAAATGGTTTAGTGATGGAGGCATTCCAATTTGGGGATTTAGTTTCTGTTTTTCATTCATGATGATAAGGAGAGTTATTTAAAATACTGAAAGCCCTGTAAACCTGCTCTGCAACAATAAGGCGTACCAATTGATGCGGAAACACAAGATTAGATAAAGACCATGTTTGTTTTGCAGCCTGTTTGACTGCCTCCGTAACACCAAAAGCCCCTCCTATTAATATAACCAATGTCTTTACGCCCTGGTTCATACAACTTTGAAATTGCTGCGACCATTGTATGGAATTGAGCGCTTTGCCTCTTTCATCTAAAAGAACCAGATAATGACCGGGTTGCAGTTTTTTCAATATCAATTCTTCTTCCATTTGCTTGCTGCGGGCGATGTCTGTTGTCAGGTTTTTCTTTGGCAACTGCAGCACGACCAATGAAACCGGATTCCAGGGCTTTGTTTTTTGAAAGTAATATTGGAGCCCTTTTTCAATAAAATCATCATTTTGTTTTCCAAGCGACCATATTTCAATATTCATATTGCTGCAAATTTTCGGGAAATAAATTTGGCACGAAGATAAATATTTTCTTACCTTTGCCACCCAAACAAAATGGCTGCGTAGCTCAACTGAATAGAGCATCTCACTACGGATGAGAAGGTTTTAGGTTTGAATCCTAACGCGGTCACCAATAAAGCAATATAAAATTGCATACCTTCCTTAGAGGAATGGCTGCGTAGCTCAACTGAATAGAGCATCTCACTACGGATGAGAAGGTTTTAGGTTTGAATCCTAACGCGGTCACTTAGTAAAAGACTCACATTGTGGGTCTTTTTATTTTTAAATCTATTCTATCCGGTAGTAAAAAACAAAAAACCTTCGCAATTATTGCGAAGGTTTTTTGTTGCAGATTAGACGCCAATACTTTATTTCTTTACTTTAATTACTTTTTGTTCTTTTCCATTGGAATATCTGATGAAATAAACACCGGAAGCAAATTGCAAAGTATTTATGGTAATTATTCCCGGTTTTGTAACAGTTTCTTTGTAGCATGTTCTGCCTGAACCATCCAATAATAATATTTCAGTAGCAGCTGATACATCTCCGCTAACAGCGATATTTAATTTATCAGTTACAGGATTAGGGTAAGCTGAAATAGACAACTCTCTATTTTCACTGACATTAGCCGAAACTATATTGCTGTAAAAAACGCTTCCATCGCTATTCATAAACTTCAAGCGGTAATAATTAGTGCCGGAAACAGGACTTTGATCAATAAATCCATAAACTGAAGGCGCTGAACCCTTTGCATCCATGGTACTGATTTTATCAAAGTTTTTCCCGTTAATACTGCGTTCTATTTCGAATCTGTCACCGGATTCTTCAGTGGCTGTCTTCCATGATAAATTGTTTGTATTGCCGTGGTTGACAACACTAAATTCATTTAATCGAATAAATAATGGTGTACTAAGATTAGTAATAGTAACTCTATTCATTCCAATCATTGGTGAAGAACCACCGCCACCTCCTCTGTCTGAAGCAAATGCCAAAGTAAAGCTGGCTCCATTAGCTATATTCAATCCTGTCAGTACTATACCTAAACTGTCCGGACTACCGGCAGTTACTGTTGAATTATAAGCCCAATTTAAACCACTCACACTTCCTAATGATGAAGCAACTGCCCATGCCGGTGTTCTTGTACTCGACGTAATACTATACGCCACATAGGATAACCTAAGGCTTGTAATAACAGCGCCGGTGTTGTTTTGGTATGTGGCTGTCACCGTAAGGGGAGAAGCGGCGCTACTTGGCAGATATCCGAATCCACTGTTTGGTATTGCATACGAACCTCCGGTGCTTGTTGCAGATGTACCACGATACGTTGTAGCAGCTGATGGACCTCCCAAGACCCAACCACTTGGCATCGTGCCATTCCAGCCATTAAAATTTGTTACTTGAGGATTGCTGTTCGAAATACTTATTTGACCGAACCCCATAGTAATTGCTGCTACGGTTACTATTACTGTCAGGACGATACGCTTTGTCAGGTTTTGAAAGTAAAATTTCTTATTCATAATGCTCAATTTGAATGATTTAGATGAAACAAAATTCGCACCTGCATATAATGTCCATGTTAATCATATATGACTATTACAGCACCGGGGCATGAACGCATCGTTAAATGCGCCGGTCTCTAAGTTCCGTTCAGCACTCTCAAGGAATACAAACACAACACAGCCTCAGAAAATCTGAGGCTGTACGGACCCGGGTGGGACTTAACCTGTCTAAGTTTCGTTGAAATTGTGGCAGGAAGATATTTTCAGCAACTTCAAACTTTGAAATTATATTTTGCGGAGAATGTGTCAAAGTCCGGACATTTATTAGCCGATTTGCTTGAAATCAAAAGTTTCTTTAGGTTTGTTGCAGTTTAATGAATCTGGCTGCACAGTATTTAATTGTTCTTCCGTTTTATTTTATAGTTGAACCTAAGAACGTTCTGATGCCAGAGCGTTAATACCTGTTCTGCTGAAATGCAATCATGTTCCTGTCTTACAATCAATTTGTCGCGGAAAGAACGGATGAATTGGGACCAATAAATACCTTTCGAATCTTTTAACAAAAAGTAAAATCCGGCGTCTCCAAATTCTTTTCCTGATGAATCCAAAATCAGTTCGCCATTTGTTCCGACACCAGGTTTCATGAGAACAGTTGCATTGCCATTGGGTAAAGGGAAAACGGCTTTAATACATGTTTTCCCTGAAGGCAAAGTACTTATGCCATAAGCACCTGAATAAATGACCTGGCCACTTGATTGAATAGATCTGAACCAGAATGTGTATTTCACCTGATATGATTTAGGGTCTATTAACGTGATTATTTCGCTTTTCAGCAATTCGTCGTCTTTGATATTCTTCGTTGGGATGTTCAACTGGTTGATTCTATTACTAAACAATTTATTAAGCAGCACGCCGAAAATTTTGAAAAAAGGATCCCATTTTACGGAAAAATCCAAAGCATAATCGGCAGTATTTTCATAAAAATCAATGATATCCCTTGATAAATTTGAAAGTTCTACCTCTTGAAGGTTGAGCTTATTTATTGAGGAAATCAGCCCACGTGCTTTTGTTTCCTTATCGATAATTAAGCCCTCTTTTTCAGCTAATTGATGAATAAAATCTTCACCAATGACATCTAAGTTTCCAAATGGGCCCATTAACCAGGAAACTTCGTTGGGATCAATTTTTCTTCCTCGGAAAATCACCCATTGTTGTGTTATCCAATCCTGAATTTTTTGCGTTGGATAGGCCAAGTTCATTTCAATAGTTATTTAGAGTCAGGAATAAAGTTTGTTCGTCCGTTCCATTCTCCAAATTCTGAAATGGGTTTGAATCGTAATGTTGTGAACTCGAAATGAAAATCTTTCCTTTCTCTTTCTTTCATTGCATCCGCATGCCTTTCAGGTTGAGGAACGGCACTGTGCCCACGAACCATATCCGTCATCTCTTTTTGAGATTTCCAAATAGAGAAGGTGGAAATCGTACGGGGAAGCCTAATAGAAGCTAGCGATAATATTGTTCCGGGGTGATCACGAACTAATTTTTCGACAGGCCTGCCCCAACGAATGAATCTTGGAATTTCGGGTAACTTCATACGGGCAAGCGTTACTGCCACAACGGGAGCATCGGGCGCATCCGATTCAAGTAGCTCATCCGGGATCTCGAATTCACTGATTGCTCCCCACTGCCTCAAAAAGGTTAATCGTACATGCCATCCTTTTGCCACTATTTTACCTAAACTATTTTTATTCAAAAAGTGATCAATAGCTGCTTCGTTTTCCCACTGAGCAAATACAGCAACCTGCCTGACCAACATACGTGACGGGGAAAAAACAGCAGAGCCTAATGTCATTACTGTCGTACATTCTGCATGGATCAAACCGGGAGTGTTTATAGGTTTGAGAGATAATAAGATCGCTTTTAAGGCAGAGATATAAGATGTTTTTACTAAATGGTAAGTGAATATGCTCATGCTGAATTATTAATAACAAACTATTGCTGCGAGTTTCGGGTTCATATACAAATCGCTTAAATAGTTCTCACTTATTATATAGTTGTAAAGATAAAAGCTTTATTTGATGCAAGTTCTATATACCGAAACTTAAAAAAATGTATTACAGGCTTATAAATTGCAAATGAATGAAACCGGAATTTATATTTGAGGCATTAATAGTAAAACCTAAACTGAGCGCAACGTTTCTAATCAATGGTCACAATTAATATTAAGTGAGTTCTTTTGGGAAAGAATGAGTTGTTCTATTTGCGCATGACTATATTTCTTAAGCGCCTTTTCCCGGATCAGGGCTTCTCTTTTTGCAGGCAATATTTCAAGGTAAATATATTTCCAGGGCATTTTGTTGCTGGTATAGGAAGAAAGCCCGGAATTGTGCTGTGCAATCCTAGATTCGGGATCTTGCGTAAAGCCTTTGTAATAGGAATTATCAACCAGGCTTTGAATAATATAAACAAAGTATTCCATAAACAAAAAAAGCCGCTCGAATGAGCGACTTCTTGCGGACTGGATGGGACTCGAACCCGTCCCCAAGTCACTTGGGGACCGTGACAGGGCGGCATTCTAATCAATGGTCACAATTAATATTAAGTGAGTTCTTTTGGGAAAGAATGAGTTGTTCTATTTGCGCATGACTATATTTCTTAAGCGCCTTTTCCCGGATCAGGGCTTCTCTTTTTGTAGGCAATATTTCAAGGTAAATATATTTCCAGGGCATTTTGTTGCTGGTATAGGAAGAAAGCCCGGAATTGTGCTGTGCAATTCTGAATTCGGGATCTTGCGTAAAGCCTTTGTAATAGGAATTATCAACCAGGCTTTGAATAATATAAACAAAGTATTCCATAAACAAAAAAATCCGCTCTAGTAGCGAATTTCTGCGGATTGGACGGGACTCGAATCCGTCCCCAAGTCACTTGGGGACCGTGACAGGGCGGCATTATAATCAATGGTCACAATTAATATTAAGTGAGTTCTTTTGGGAAAGAATGAGTTGTTCTATTTGCGCATGACTATATTTCTTAAGCGCCTTTTCCCGGATCAGGGCTTCTCTTTTTGCAGGCAATATTTCAAGGTAAATATATTTTTCAGG